>NZ_CCDP010000001.1:0-2664523 GCF_000723585.1 Virgibacillus salexigens
AGGTTACCTGTTTTTCTTGACATACTGGTTGTTTTGTTCAGTTTTCAAAGAGCAAATATTTCTTAGTCGCTTTTTGCAGCAACTCTTTTATTATACCAGTTTGATTAGCGTGTGTCAATAACTTTTTTCAAGTTTTTATAATCAACTGTTTCGCTTCCCAAATTGGCGACTTTATTAATATACCATGCAGCGCGTCATAAGTCAATAACTTTTTTAAATTATTTTCAAGAGTTATGCATGGCATGTGTTCTGTTGCCTTATGAAGCAACGGTATTTAATTTACCATGTTTGTAGTTTGAAATCAAGCTTTTTTTAAAGAAAAATTAACGAAGCTTTAATTTGTATTCTTTCTTAAATTCGATATTTTCCTTCTTTTATTTATTTCGTCTTTATATATCATCTACCCCTTATACATAAACTAAAACCTTCTTTGGCTACATCCGCTTTCTTATAAAAAATAGGACGAGCATGCTCGTCCTATTTTGACTACTTTTATTATTATTTATTTCGCATCTGCGGGAACAACAGTACATCTCTTATAGATGGAGAATTAGTTAAAAGCATAACTAATCGATCTACACCTATTCCAAGACCTCCGGTTGGCGGCATTCCGTATTCTAGAGCTTCAAGAAAATCCGTATCCATATAATGGGCTTCATCATTTCCTTGGTCGCGTTCTTTAACCTGCGCTTCAAAACGTTCACGTTGATCAATCGGATCATTTAATTCACTAAATGCGTTGGCATGCTCGCGTCCAACAATAAATAATTCAAAGCGATCTGTAAACCGATCATCTGCTTTATTTTTCTTAGCCAGTGGAGAAATCTCCACTGGATGTCCATAAATAAATGTTGGCTGTATTAGTTCTTCCTCTACTTTTTGTTCGAAGAATTCATTCACTACATGCCCGAATGTCATCGTATCAGTAATCTCTACTCCATGCTCTTTTGCCAGATTACGAGCTTCTTCATCCGTCAGTTGTTTCCAGAAATCCACACCAGTTTTTTCTTTAACCGCATCAACCATATGCAATCTTGTCCATTCTGGCGCCAGTTTCACCTCATGATCTCCATAGGTAACATTCGTTGTTCCTAATACCTCTTTAGCAATATGGGCAATCAGGTTTTCGGTTAGTGACATGATATCATGATAATCTGCATAGGCTTCATATAATTCGATCATTGTAAACTCTGGGTTATGTCTTGTAGATACACCTTCATTACGAAAGACCCGTCCAATTTCATAAACCTTTTCCAAACCGCCTACAATTAAACGTTTTAAATGAAGTTCGATAGCTATACGCATATATAAAGGAATATCTAATGCATTATGATGGGTTTCAAAAGGTCGTGCTGATGCACCACCAGGAATTCCGTGTAGCATCGGAGTTTCTACCTCTAAGAACCCTTGTCCATCCAAATAACGACGCATTGCTTGAATGATCTTACTCCTTAGCACAAACGTTTCCTTACTATCCATATTTGTTATTAAATCAAGATAACGCTGACGATAGCGCTGCTCTATATCTTTTAAACCATGGTACTTTTCAGGTAATGGGCGTAAGGATTTCGTCAATAACTGAAACCTAGTAGCCTTTACTGATAGCTCACCCACTTTTGTCTTAAACATTACCCCAGTGACACCAATAATATCCCCCATGTCACTGGATGTGAAAATTTCATAGGCCTCTTCTCCAACTTTATCTTTACGTATATAAAGTTGGATCTGACCACTGATATCCTGAATGTGAGCAAACCCCGCTTTTCCTTTACCCCGTTTTGTCATCATTCTTCCTGCAATGGTTACTTCTTCTTCTTTCTCTTCTAGTTCTTCCTTTGAGTAACGATCATACATATCTTTTAATTCACTTGCCAAGTGGGTACGTGTGAACTTTCCACCAAACGGATCTACCCCTTGTTCTACAAATTGGTCAAGCTTTTCTCGGCGCACCCGCATATGTTCATTTAATTCCTCTGACACCATTATCACTCCAGTCTTTTCTATAGGTAAGTATAGCTTATTCTAATCCATCTTTCATTTCATGAGCTTTGATAAAACAAATACAATTCATGGTAAAAACCCGCAACTTGCAAATTTTATAATAATCATTAAGCTTTAGCTTCCTCTTCCCATTTAGTTACATACTCTACAAAGAAATATTTAATTCCCAATTTGGAATAAACAATTCTTTTCTTTTATGATTCTCCTGAATTATTATCTACCTCTTGTACTTGCAATGTTAATTCTTCTTTGGATATTTCTAATGTAGCAGCCACCTTTTGTAAAAGGTCGTCAGAAAGTTCTTTCGATCCTCGTTCAACACCACCAATGGCAGATAGTGGAACATCTAGTTCTTTGGCAAAATCTATTTGTGTATAGCCTTTTAACTTGCGAAATGCCTTTATTCGTCTGCCGATTCGTTTTTTATCCATATAGATACATCCTTTATGTCTTTTCCCGGAAGCTTTTTTATTAATTCAGATACTCGCCTTTCCTGCTCTGGTATTACTATATCTGGCGCTATTTCATGTAATGGAATTAGAACGAATGCACGTTCATGCATCCGTGGATGCGGAATGATTAATCGCTCTGTTTTACTATTTTCTTGATTATAAAGTAAAATGTCAAGGTCTATTGTTCTTGGACCAAAACGAATCGTTCGTTCTCTTCCTAATTCTTGCTCTAACGTTTGACAATAATCCAATAAGGCTAACGGGCTACATGATGTTTCTATTTCAATGACCATATTTAAAAAATCAGCTTGGTTTGTATACCCTACAGGAGCTGTTTGGTAAATAGAAGATTGTCTGGTAACTGTAATATTAGGGTGCTCCATTATTCCCCGCAACCCACTTTCTAAATGTTGTTCTCTTGGTTCAATATTTGTTCCTAATGCTAGATATACCTTATTCATCATTCTTCTCCCTATAAATTTCTACGGCAACTGAATCATAATGGCCCGGGATTGGGGGATCTGGTTTCGTAACTTTGATCGTGCATGCTTCCAACAAATGAAACCTAGTTAATAATTTAGTTGCAATACTTTCTGCCACTGCTTCAATTAAATTCAACTTTTCCCCCTCAACTACTTCTTTGATCAATTCATATGCTTGTCCATAATGGACAGAATGATTCATATCATCGCTTTTCCCAGCATGCCGTAAATCAATATATAATGTCGCATCTACCTGAAACCGTTGACCCAACTTATTTTCCTCTGAAAGTAATCCATGAAATCCATAAAATTGCAAGTTATTTAAGATTATTTTATCCATATTCTACCCTCTTTTTACATGAAGCATAGCATCCATCATTTTTGATAACTCCACATTTGTCTTCACATCATGAACACGTACCATATGGGCGCCTTTCATTACTCCCATACAAGTAGTAGCACCTGTACCGATATCCCTCTGATTAGCTGGTAAGTCTAATACACGTCCAATAAATCTTTTCCTCGACGTAGCTAGTAATATAGGATAGCCTAACTGCTTGAACCGTTCCAGTTGATTCAGTACTAACAAATTATCTTTTGCCGTTTTTGCAAAACCAATCCCGGGATCAATAATAATATTGTCTTTCTTCACTCCTGCTGCTAAAGCTATATCAATGCTTTCTTGCAAATCGTTGAGCATATCTGAAATTAAATTTTGATAATCGATATGTTCTCGATTATGCATTAAGATAATTGGAGATTGAAAAGCGCTTGCAACGTTAGCAATTGCTGGCTCTTTCTTTGCTCCCCATACATCGTTAATAATATCTGCACCAGCTTCTAACGCGGCTTGGGCTGTCCCAGCTTTGAATGTATCAATGGAAATTGGAATCTGCACCTTTTCCTTTATTGCCTTTATTACTGGAACTACACGCTCAATTTCTTCTTCCTGTGAGACTGGATCGTGATTAGGTCGGGTTGATTCTCCACCGATGTCTATAATATCTGCACCTTGCTTCTCCATAAGAATAGCCTGATCCACTGCTTTAGCGATCGTGGTATAATTGCCACCATCGGAAAAAGAATCAGGAGTAACATTTAAGATTCCCATAATATGCGTGCGTACTGTTAAATCATAAGCTTTCTTTTTCGTTGTTAAACGCATAGTAGCCGTACCTTCTTTCTACCAAATTCATTATTTATCGTATCACAGAACGAGACACCAGGCGACCCGATCCCGTAAGAAAAGCTTTTCAATCAACTATTATTTTATATAGTTGATGTTTTACGTAAAAAAGCCAGTACCTTTACGATACTGGCAAACAACTTAAAAATTATTTTTCCTCAAATTGATAAAGCGGGGTTGATAAATACCTTTCTCCATTATCAGGGAATACAGCAAGCACCTTCTTACCTTTACCTAGCTTTTTAGCTATTTTCTTAGCAGCTGCAACTGCAGCACCAGCAGAAATACCACCCAAAATCCCATTTGTAGTAGCTACTTCTCTTGAAGTAGCAAATGCTTCCTCATTATCAATTCGTAAAATTTCATTATATATATCCGTATCCAAAATCTTGGGAACGAATCCTGCACCAATACCTTGAATTTTATGTGGTCCCGGAGTTTCACCGGAAAGCACGGCAGAAGCAGATGGTTCAACTGCATATAATTGTATGCCTTCAAAGTTTTCTTTTAATACTTTTCCTGCCCCAGTAATTGTACCTCCAGTACCAATACCAGCAACAAACGCATCTAAACCTTCACTCATTTGTGAAACAATTTCTGCACCTGTTGTCCGTGCGTGAACTTCAGGGTTGGCCTCGTTATTGAATTGCTGTGGCATAAAATAATTATTTTGTTTCTGTAACTCCTCTGCTTTACTAATGGCTCCTTTCATCCCTTCTGCACCGGGAGTTAAAACAAGCTGAGCACCGTATGCACGCAATAAGTTGCGACGTTCTTGGCTCATCGTATCTGGCATAACAAGTACTGCCTTATACCCTTTGGCAGCAGCTACCATTGCTAAGCCAATTCCCGTATTACCACTAGTAGGTTCAATAATTGTATCGCCCTCTTTTAATGCCCCATCTTTTTCGGCGGCTTCAATCATTGCTAATGCGATACGATCTTTTACAGAACTGCCAGGGTTCATAAACTCTAGCTTGACATAAATGTCCGCACTGTCGTCATCTGCTATATTGTTTAATTTCACAACGGGTGTTTCCCCAATAAGTTCAGCTATATTATTCGCTACTTTCATCCTCATTTCCTCCTAATTCCTAGTTATTTTGTATGATTAATTCTAATTTACGTTTTACCTGGTCAAATGTCAACTCAAACGTTATAATTGTCAGATTGTTTTATATTATTGGTTTTCTCCGTATATCCAGTCAATCTCCTTATTACTCCAAAGGGCGGCAGCCTCTAAAGGTTGATTCTTTTCCTGTAAGGCCAGTTCACTTTTTATATATGGTTTCATCTCTTCATAAGTGAATTCAATAGAGGGTAATTTTCTATGAAGATATAGAATGGCAATACCATTATCAGCGACAAATGGTTTACTATACGTATGTTCTTTCATATCTACGGCAATATCCGCATAACCATTTGGAAAGAATTGACTCGATGTATAAATGAATCCTAAGTAGCCTCCATCTTTCTTCGTGGTTTCATCATTCGAATATTCCTGCGCAAGTAATTTAAATGAAGCTCCTGCTTCTAACTCTTCATATATTTTATTTGCAGTCTCCATATTATCTACAAGAATATGAGACGTTTGCATGGAAGCACTGAAGTTATATTGATCGCCGTATGTATTATAATAAGTTGTTATCTCTTCCTCAGGTATCGAAGCCCCTTCAGCTAATAGCAATTGTAGTTGATAACGATATCGGATATCTTCTATCCATTGTTCTTCTAATGCTGTGTATTCCGATTTTGACAATACACCTTGTTTTGCTACCAACCTTGATATTTCGCGATTGATAACTTTATCGCTAATCTGTATACCTTTTTCGTCTGCCATTTGTTCCACAATTTTTTGGTCAATTAGTGTTTGTAATTGTTTTTTACCATAATTATTCCTTAAGGATTGATTCCATTCCTGAAATGTAATATTTTCACCATCAACCGAAGCTACATCTTCCTTTTGGCTTAAGCTTTTACTATCTCCATTGCCTAATTCTACACGCTCTTCATTATTCCAAACTAACAACGTAGCTATATTTGTAATTAAAAGTACAACAATGATCGCTAATAATAATTTTTTTGACATTGACATTTGTTCCCCCTATAACCCTACGGTACCTAAGGCACGGTTATACGAACTATACAGGTAATTATAATAAACATCCAGGGAAAATCCCTGAATGTAATTAACCAATTTGATTTTTTAACGTAACTAACTCTTCTTCTGAAAATTGGTAAGACTGATTACAGAAATGGCAATTCGCCTCTGCCCCGTTATCTTCATCAATCATTGATTGAATTTCATCTTTTCCTAAGCCTTTTATTGCTCGTTCTAAGCGTTCTTTTGAACAATTACAACGAAATTCCAGTGGAATCGACTCATGTACCTTAATTTCATTCTCTCCAAACAGTCGATGCAGTATTTGTTCAGGTGTATTCCCTTCTCGAATTAAAGTAGATATTGCCGGAAAAGACTGAATTTGTTCCTCTAGCTGATTAATTACTTCTTCACTTGCTCCAGGCATAACCTGTACGATAAAACCACCCGCCGCCAATATACTATGATCAGGATTCACAAGTACTCCTGCACCAACTGCTGTAGGTACCTGCTCTGAATTGGCGAAATAGTACGTAAAATCTTCACTAATTTCCCCGGAAATAATCGGAACTTCTCCAGTAAAGAAATCCTTTAAACCTAAATCCTTAATGACACTTATACTTCCATTTGTACCCACTGCCCGAGCAACATCTAATTTTCCTTTATCATTCAAGTCAAAATCGACATGGGGATTTTGAACATATCCTCGTACCTCACCTTTTGCATTTGCATCCGCAATTATCGCACCAATTGGTCCATCCCCCAAAACCTTCGATGTGATGGAATCGTCCCCTTTAAGCATGGCACCCATCAATGCAGTGATGGTAATTGTTCTGCCTAGCGCAGCAGAAGTGGTTGCCCACGTATCATGGCGCATTCTTGCTTCTTCAACAGTATCCGTTGATGAAGCTGCATAAGCTCGAATCATACCATCGTAAGCTGTTGCTTTTAATATAAAGTCCTTCATGTTGTCTCTTCTCCTTTCCAGCTCGCTTTATTTTTATTATAAATAAGATAAAGTCCTTTTAATGTTAAGTATGGATCTACATGGTCAATCGTTTCTGATTCATAGGCAATTAATGATGCTAAACCACCTGTAGCAATGACCGTAGCTTCTACTTGCATTTCACTTTTAATTCGGCGAACGATCCCATCAACTTGTCCTACATAACCATAGAAAGCACCAGACTGCATTGCTTCCACAGTCGAAGACCCAATTACACTTGTAGGAGCTTGAATCTCTATTCGCGGTAATTTAGAAGCTTTGCTATATAGTGCTTCCATTGAAATATTGATTCCTGGGGAGATAACTCCTCCATAATATTCTTTGTCCTTGTTAATAAAGCAATACGTAGTGGCAGTGCCAAAATCAATTACAATTAATGGCGATCCATAATCTTCTATTGCCCCTACTGCATTGACCACTCTATCTGCACCAATTTCTCTTGGATTAGGATAACGCATGTTTAAGAAAGAATGTACCGTTTCTTTTCCAATAATCATCGGCTCAAGATGGAAATAATCTTTACTCATTTTTTCTAAAGCATACATGATCGGCGGAACTACAGAAGATATAATAACACCCTTTATCTCTGAAATCGCAATTCCACTATGATCAAATAAGGATTTAATTAGCATTCCAAATTCATCTTCTGTTTTATAACGGTCTGTTTTTATCCGCCATTGATGCTTTAATTGATCTTTTTCAAATACTCCTAATACTGTGTTGGTATTCCCAACATCAAGTACAAACAACATAAACTTCCATACCTTTCTTTCTCAAATTTGGATTAGAACCAAAGGATACGCTTATTTTTTTAATATACCATATTTAAAAGGGAATATATATTAAACCGACTAGTTATGAGCAAAACACACTTACCTTTATTCTGACAGCCAACAGTGAGAAGAAAGGTACTGTTTGTCTTTGTTAGTGTGTGCAATTTATAGACAGAGCACAAACCTATATGAACTGAAGCATATGATGTATGTGCAATTGTCTACCTTATGCCATCGAAAAGTGGTATCACCTTACCATTACACGTATGCTCTATTTCCACCTAAACTTATTCTTTAATAAACCAAATCCTATATACCACCTTTTCTTTACATGCAAAAAAATGACACGAAGTTCTTGCCCTTTAACAAGCGGTTGAACTTCGTGTCATTGTTCATTTACATTCTAGCTGTATTAATCTTTTTTCTCTTCATCATCTGCTGATGGTTTATTATCTGTTGTTATCTCATCTGTTGAAGGTGGATTTTTTGAAGTTGTTCCATTAGATGAAGTTGGCTTATTATTTGTTGTAATGCCATCTTCAAGGTCTTCTTCAAATTTCTTATTCGCTTTATCTTTTGCTTCCTCGAATGTTTCTGGAGATTCATCCTTATCATTAGATTGAATATTAACTTTTAATGATTCAGATTCCTCTGGTTCAGGAAGTTTACCTTCTTCGAACAGCGACTTAATTTGTTTTGCATCTAGTGTCTCTACCTCAAGTAAAGTTTGTGCTATTAATTCTAACTTATCTTTGTGTTCTGTAAGTATGGTTTTAGCACGATCATAACAATAATTGATGAAGTTTTGCATTTCTTGGTCAATGTCATGAGCAATTGCATCACTATAGTTTTGATCATTGTTAAGATCTCGACCAAGAAATACCTCACCACCGCCACTTGTAAATTGTAACGGACCAATTTTTTCACTCATACCATACTCGGTAATCATCTTACGAGCAATTCCAGTCGCACGTTGGAAATCATTATGAGCACCCGTACTTACTTCTCCAAACATGATTTCTTCAGCTACGCGACCACCTAGCAATCCAGTGATCTTATCAAATAATTCTGGTTTCGTCATAAAGTAACGATCTTCCCTAGGTAGCATCACAGCGTAACCACCTGCTTGACCGCGTGGAACAATAGTAACCTTATGTACCATATCCGCATCATCTAATACCATACCAATTACCGTATGTCCACTTTCATGATGAGCTACAATATTTCGTTCTTTTTTAGAGATAACTCTACTCTTCTTAGCAGGACCCGCAATGACACGATCAATGGCTTCATCAACATCTATCATATCAATCGATTTGCTGTCCCGCCTTGCAGCAACAAGAGCTGCTTCATTCAATAAGTTCTCTAGGTCGGCGCCCGAGAATCCAGGTGTACGCATTGCTATTGTTTTCACATCAACATTATCAGCCAAAGGTTTATTCCTAGCATGTACTTGTAGTACTTCTTCACGTCCTTTTACATCTGGTCGATCAACGGTAATCTGACGGTCAAAACGACCTGGACGTAATAATGCAGGGTCAAGAATATCGGCACGGTTGGTTGCTGCAATGATAATAATTCCTTCATTAACACCAAATCCATCCATTTCTACAAGTAATTGGTTTAATGTTTGTTCACGTTCATCATGTCCGCCGCCAAGACCAGCACCACGCTGTCTACCAACGGCATCAATTTCATCTATAAATATAATACAAGGAGCATTCTTTTTAGCATTTTCAAATAAGTCTCGGACACGGGATGCACCGACACCTACGAACATTTCCACGAAATCAGAACCACTAATCGAGAAGAATGGTGTTCCTGCTTCACCTGCTACTGCACGTGCAAGTAAGGTTTTACCTGTTCCTGGAGGTCCAACTAAAAGCACCCCTTTAGGAATTCTTGCTCCTACGGTTGAAAATTTACGCGGATCTTTTAGGAAGTCTACAACTTCTACAAGTTCTTGTTTTTCTTCGTCCGCCCCAGCGACATCCTTAAAGCGAACCTTTTTCTTATCTTCACTGTACATTTTCGCCTTGCTTTTTCCAAAGTTCATAACACGGCCACCACCGCCGCCACCTTGGGCTTGGCTAAGGATGAACAGGAAGAATAACCCGATGATTAAAAATGGAATCATCGTCGTTAAAAATGTTACCCATGCACTTGGTTGCTCTTCTTCTTCAACATGAAGTACACTTTGATCATTGGCTTGTTCAGTAATAGATGCGATGATTTCTGTGTTATCTGGGACTTGTGCAACAAATTGCTGGTCGCCCTCATTCAAATTACCACTAATTCGCATAATTCCGTTTGCTGGTTGCATCGTCATTTCTTGAATCTCGCCACTATTTAAAGCATCCATAAATTGCTTAACATTGAATTGTTCTGCTTCTTCATTCTGTCCATTGAATACTCCAATGACTCCTATAATAACGAAGAAAATAAGTATCCAAAAGAACACATTCCGAAATATCCGGTTCATTGCTTACCTCCTCCCAAGCGGGAAAAACTATATAACATCGTACCATACAAAAAAGTTGGAATACAACTAATTTCACTTAAAAAACAGCATTTTTATTTCTATGATGTATCTCATTCTTCCACTAGAAAATTAATATTATTCTCCACCATATATTTCTGGTTTTAATACACCGATATATGGAAGGTTTCGGTATTTTTCCTGATAATCCAAACCATATCCAACGACAAATTCATTCGGAACTTCAAAACCAATTAAATCTGCCTTAATAGCTGCAGTACGCCCAGATGGTTTATCCAGTAGAGTAACAATCTTAATAGAATTCGCTTTTCGATATTTAAATAAATCCACAAGGTAACTTAATGTTAATCCACTATCGATAATGTCTTCTATAATCAGTAAATCGCGACCTTCTACTTTTGTATCTAAGTCTTTTACAATTTTAACCTCACCTGATGAACGCATTTCGCCACCATAGCTTGATACATCCATAAAATCCATTTCTAAATGTGTTTGTGTGTAGCGTAAAATATCTGACATAAACGGCATTGCGCCTTTTAGGACACCAATAGCAAGCGGGAATTTCCCATCGTATTCTTCAGTTAATTGCTGTCCTAATTCCTTACACTTAATTGCGATTTCTTCCTCTGATATTAATACTTCTTTAATATCATTATGCATATGTCTGCTCCTCCTACATGTTGCCTTTGTCATAATATAGTTGTATAAGTGATGCACCTAACACCCTTTTTGCAGGTTGTCCCTTTTTCAATCCTACTAGCCATAAAACAGTTCCTTGATTATCCGTAACAATTGGCCAATTTTCTCGCTGAAACCTTGGAATTTTAGCATCTATAAAGATGTCCTTGACTTTCTTGCTTCCCTTTAATCCCTTCCAACGCATTCTATCCCCTTGCTCACGTGTTCGAATATGTAATGGTAATTCTACTTGCTCTTTGTAACACACAAAGGTGAATTCGGATTGTTCTAGAGAATTCTCTACGTATTCAGCAATAATTACTGAACCATCTGGCAAAACTGCTCTACCAGGAACTTCCAATAGTTTATGATAAGAATCGGGACGGCCGTCTTGATTGAAAGAAATACGTATCTGATCATATGATTTTTCTATCTTTAGCCCTTCAGGGAAATCGAGTCGAGTATTCCCAGTTTGATGGTGCAATAACGAAAAAAACTGCTCCTCATGGACATAAGATAAATCCTTCGGTAAATCAATATACAGATAGTTTAATATTAGATGATAGGCACGTCTTTGTAAAGCAAATGCATATGTTTTGAATGTGGGAATAGAAAAAGACAAAAGCTTATTTTTCTTATCAAACAAAACAATATCATGGGTCATTTTTTCTGCTTGCTGCTTTAAATACGATAGATCTGCATGTAAGGTTTCGCTTAAATGCTGTATTGTAGTATGTATATTACTATTTTTCTCTTTTATTAATGGTAGTACATGCTTTCTGAAAAAATTTCTCGTATAAGTGGTTTCCTGATTTGACGGATCAATTCTAGATTCAATGTCATGACGTCTACAATACTGCCAAATTTCATCTTTCGTTACGCAAAGAAATGGTCGTACAATCAAACCTTTAGCAAATGGCCGCTTTACGGGAATACCCGCTAGCGATTGAGAATCAGCAGATCGAACTAAACGCATGAGCATTGTTTCTGCCTGATCATCACCATGATGTCCCAATACTAAACAATTTGCATGAAATAACTCCATTTGCTCATAAAAGTAATTATAACGTAATTCTCTTGCTGCTACTTGTGTACCAACTTTGTACTGCTGTTTATAATCAGGGACATCTACAGAAGTACCTTTAAACTCAATATTCCATTCCCTACATTTTTGCTGCACAAACTGGAGATCTTCTAAAGACTCTGTACCACGCAATTGATGATCCACTGTCAAAGCAATAATACGTAATCCCCAGTCATCCTTTATTGAATTTAAATAATAAAGGAGAGCCATAGAATCAGGGCCACCTGAGACCCCCACAAGTATCGTAGTACCTTTCTCAAATAAATCATGTTTGTTTATAAACTGTGTTACTTTCCTGTTCAATTTGTCCATCTCCAACAGAGCAATTCTACTTTTATCGTATCATAATCATAATCACTGAAAAAGCAAAGAAATTAGATAATAGCTTGCTGCTAAAAAGGAAATGCCTGCAGCCTCAAGCAAAAAAGGGTCTTGTTTCGTTGGTTGTGCTTGATTTCCAGTTACTGTATTCTGTTTTTGGATATTGTGGATAACTTGCAATAATTCTTTTTTCATTTGGGAGCTGGTTACATATTTGCCTATCAACGCTTTCCTCAGCACTAAACGGTACGGCCGTAACCCTTTTGCCTCGTCAATTTTTCGAAACAGCATCTTTTCTGGTTGTGTGTCTTTATTAAAACGATTTGGATAGTAGATAGTTAAAAAAACCATTACAAATGCAAATAAATCATAGCTAGGCTCTGCTTTTCGTGTTCCCATCCCCCAATAACCACGATCATAGAATTCGGTGTATTCCTTTATTGCTCTGCCTACTTGAGTTGTACCACCAACATCTACCCATCTGACTCTTGGTGGGGATAAGACGATAAGTAAATTATCTATTTTTAAATCACCAAATACCCATCCATGCTGATGAAGCTGCTCTAAGTCTTCTAATAGTTGCAACATAAATACCCCTATCCATTCTTTACCATGCCGTCTAATATAAGCAGACATTGGTTCTCCCTGTAAATATTCCATCACATAGAAAGAATATTTTTCCCCGGAAGGTGCTGTCCAATCATCTACATCTAATAAAGAAGGTCCAAGTCGACTCCCTTGGACCCTCCCTAATGACTTAAGCACATTAACTTCAACGGTCATCGATGAACGTTTATCGCTGATTTTCAATGCAGCAGGCTTTCCATTTGCTTCGCATAAATAAACAGAACCAATTGCTCCTGCTCCCAGCTTTTGTTTAATAACGTAAACCTTCTTATGCCATTTCCCTTGAATGTACATTCCAGGGCGAACAACTGTACTATGCTTCTTCCATTCCTGATTCATCTTCATCCCTCAAGCTCCTTAGCAAGGTCTTCTTACCAAATTGATACATTGCCTCGCGAATGGCAGGACCAGTAGGTGTAATTCCACCACTTGTAAGCTTCGGAAAAATACTTGATATTGAATCCAAAGCAGGAGACCAATCTAACACTTTTTGGATATCCTTGCGTTTACCCGGAAAGTTGAAAATACAAAATCGATTACGGCCAATACGAGAATTCAAACTAATAGATAGATCAATTAATGCTTCTTTTACTGTTGGTAGTTTATCATGCATGCTTGCACTAGTATCTACTAAAACAAGCACTTCAAGATCACAGGTTTCTCCCATGTCTTCAACTACTTCCATAACTTCTCCTCGTTTTTCCGGTTCTAAATCCTCTAGCGATTGATCCTGTCCTAAGATTTGCTGTAATTCTTTATTTACAAATCCTTGCAGGGTTTGTGTCATTGCTTGTTTTGTTACCGTTTGTACGGTTTGGGATAGAGCTTGTTTATAAACAAGCTGACTGACTCCACCACCAGATAAGGCAATGTCTTCTACTTCTTTAAGGCCCTCTGGTTGTTCAGATTGATCATCTTCTAAAATACCAATTACGTTTACGGTAATTCCTTGCTGATTTGCCAATGATGCAGTAGCTGCGGGGTCCTCTCCTTTGTTCGAACACCCGTCGGTGATTAACAAGATTTGTTTAAGCGTACCTTTTTTCAACACCATCTACCTCCCAACTTTTCAGTACCATCATCGCCAGTTTTATAGCTATCTATACATGGTATCGCGGAAGAGAACAGGGGAGGTATACGGTTGGTTGAAACAATGGAATTCAACTGAAACGATTTTATTTTTCATTGCGCTTTATCATGATAAACTGGAACAGAAGCCCATTTGGGAATGTTTTTCATCACTTTGGCTACAACCACTGTCATATCATCTTCTATTTCTCCTGACCTGGTACGAATCACTTCTTCCAGTATTAAATCGGCTATTTCTTGCGGATCATTGGTTCGCATATCACGGATTTTCCGTTTCAACCAGATATCCGTATTTTCTACATGTTTTGGACCGTCAAAAATCCCGTCACTCATCATAATCAATAGATCATCTGACATTAATTGTTCACTAACAATGTCAACATCAAATTCCTGAATAATCCCCATTGGAAGATTACTGGCTTCTACCTTAATTAATTGATCCCCGCGTTTAATAAAGCTTGGTGTCGATCCTATTTTAAGAAACTGTACAAACGCATTGTGTAAATCAATAACTGCTAAATCCAAGGTAGCAAACATTTCATCCGTTGATCGTAAAGACAAAATTGAATTTATCGATTTAATCGCAACCTTTTCCGGTATACCCGTTTGTAGGATTTGTTGGAGCAATCGAAGTGTCTCTACACTTTCTTCTTGAGCCCTTTCTCCGTTCCCCATACCGTCACTAATCGCCATCGCATACTTCCCTGCACCAAGCTCAATCGTCGTATAGCTATCACCGGAAACCAGTCCTCCTCCTTTGGCTGCATTTGCAGCACCTGTCTCTACTACAAATTCTCTTGCAGAACCGAATGCAAGATAACTATATCCATTCGGAAATGGTGCAATTTCTTCTTGCTTTACCACAACAACCTCTTTCAAAATATCTGATAATACCGGCGCAATTAGTTTTGACCCCTCACCATGATAATCATAGAAGGTTAATGTCATTTCTATATCTACATTCCCCTTATCTAAACGATAAATCTCTAATTTTTCTAGTTCAATACCCATTTTTTTCAATGCGTGAACAATTTGCAATTCCTGTTGCTCATGATGCTGACGTTCTTTTAATATCTCTTTTGCAAAATCCTCCATTACTTCTGAAACACCTTGTAATTGATCTGCAACCAGTTTTTTACTTTCCATCACTTGTTGTTTAAGCTTTTGATTCGCTTCAAAATAAGACATTTCTTCCTTCATTGCATCGAGAACTTTCTTTGGCTTGACGCAATAACTTTCGAACTCACGTGCCGTCTTTCGATTAAGTTTACCACCCTCTCCCATATCATCCTTCATCATCTCCATTAACGAATATGTCTTATCAAATTCTTTCTGCCAACACCTTTCCTTCATAAAGCAATTTTGACATGTTTTCTCTGTTACTTGACTTAGAAAATAATCCGTCTCCCTTCTTGATTCCTGGTCTTCTTCTACTTGTCCATCAACCGTAGTAAAGCTATTGGACAATGCCTGAAATACATTTGAAAATTGCTCAACCCGTTTAGCAGTAACATTTCGCACTTTCTGTAAATACTGTTCCTGTTCGTTGGTGTATTCTTCTGTTCCTGGAATATAACGAGATAATTTCTTAAACCAACTTGCTGGCGTTAGTAAAAAGAAGAAAATTGCTATCGATGATTCCAAAATCGATGGAACTAATTGACTGGCATTGCCATAAATACCTATAAGAAAAGTTCCTACAAATAAACCAACGGCAACCCCTGGCTTTCTACCTTCTTTTAATAACCCTCCTAACAGTCCGGAAAAAGCAAGTAAGCTCATTTGATATAGATTTGCTACATTAGCTAGAGACAAAATAAGCCCAGCCACAACCCCTACTGTAGAACCAATTGCCGCCCCGCCGACATAAGCAAGTAATAATACAAAATAACGAGAAAATACCTGTTCAAATGAAGCACCATAAAGCTCCCATCCAATTGTTCCAGTAAGAATAGAGGCAATAAGTATGATCATGCATACGATCTCCTCATTTTTTAAAGCGGGGTTATAACGTTTAGGTGATAATAAAGGAATGCTTTGCATAAATATTAATACTAAAACCGTACCTAATACTCCTTCTACAAATACGAGCATCCAATCGTACGGTGATAATTGTTGAGAAATAGAGTATTGAAATACTCTAGTTGCTACCGTGGAAAGAAATACAAATAAAGGAATAAGGACCTGTTGATTTTTAGCTTTCTTAAAAAATCCGCCCAAGAAGACAAAGACAAGCATAGCTAGTGCAATAAATATTGAATGGTCTAACGAGTAGCTTAATGCACCTATTAGAACAGCTACAATCGATTTTAATGTTTTTTCTTTATGAACTAGCCATATAGTAGCTAAAAAGGCTACCGCAAACGGGGATACGACAGATAAAATAACGGCACGACCTAATAGAAACCCGATAATATAAAACAGCCATCCCCGTTCAAGTAGAATTACACGAAGTTTCGCATATAATCGATTACGGAGCTTGTCCATTTGTTTGGTGCGTTCTGCTCTAAATGCTTTCGGTTCGACTCTTGTAATTGAATCCATCATAACTACCACTCCCTCTTTGTGCATATCATTAAACCACAATATGCCAACTATTTTTGTCAAAACAAGAGAGCAATTACCAAGAATCGTTCGACGGCTTTCTATCAATCGAACAGTTTTCAACACGAACACGCGTGTGTATCCCTGTTTTAACTAAGAGTCACTCTTTTACAGTACTTCGCGCTGAATCAATTATAAAAAACGTTTCCATTGATTTATTTTTCTTCTTATAGATAAACAGATTTTGTTGAAATCTGAATCATTCTTACTAACATAATCCAATTTGACGAATGGGCAACCCTTCATTCGAGTTTATAATGACAACCGAGCACACCGATAACTTTTTCTGCTTTTCTATTATTTCTACCGAAAAATGATTGACAGACATCCAATCCTGCTGTATTATATTTTCTGTTGGCTAATTAGGCGGTGTAGCTCAGCTGGCGAGAGCGTACGGTTCATACCCGTGAGGTCGGGGGTTCGATCCCCTCCGCCGCCATCTATATAAAAACCCTACTATGTTTCTACATTAGTAGGGTTTTTATTTATGCATATGTGTGTATACCAAAAAGCAGCAGCCGTAAATTAATTTACGGCTGCTGCTTTTTTCGTATCTATCCTATAGAGCATTATTATATAGACAGCAACTGCTATCCTCTTTTAGCACCTCGACCCCCGCGTTTGGATTCCGTGTGCTTCTTCAAAGAGGCAAGACGGTCCTCTGAATCTTTAAGAAAACGATTCATTTTTGACTCAAAAGATTCCATCCGTTCACGGTTATCTCGTTGACGTTTTGGTTTATCTACAGCTTTTTTTATAGACAAGCCGATTTTTCCGTCTTTCTCGACATTAATAACTTTCACCTTTACTTCATCTCCTACGGAAAGGTGATCGTTAATGTCTTTTACATAGTTGTCAGCAACCTCACTAATATGAACAAGACCAGTAGTGCCTTGTTCAAGCTCTACAAAGGCCCCGAAATTAGTGATACCAGTTACCTTTCCTTGCAGCTTGCTGCCTACTTCAATTGACATAAAAAAAATGCTCCTCCTTAAAATTTTTAAGAAAACTAATATATCATCACTGATGAAGCTTCATCAGCTTACTATTATATTATAGCCAAGCAAACAAAAGTGTGTCAATAAGACGGATCTTCTTCAGGAATTTTGAAAATTAATTCTCCTTCTTTTGAAAAGAAATAATTCGTTCTTGCTATTTGTAATACGTAATCTTCATCTTTCAACAGCTCTACTTCTTCTTTTAAATTATTTTCTTGTTTCTCTAATTCAGCAAGATCTTGTTGTAAGGCTTCATATTCTTCCGTTTTTTCAGCATGAAGTACACGTTGTTTAATATGGTATGTTGCCATGCTCCCAAAAGCAATTACGGCGATTAAAGAAAAAAGCACAAGTCTGCGAATTAACCGCTTCTTCTTTCGCTTTTGCCTGTCAACGTACGCATCATATTGCTGCATATAATTAGAGTCTAATCTTGTTACCGTTTGTTTGTCTGAAGCCAACGATGGTTACCTCCTCTTAAACTTAACATACTTCATCACCTTAATACATATATTCTTCATTGTACTATAAAATCCTGCTACTTTGAAAATATATAATTGAATTTTTTCCGGTAATAGGCGATATATCAGTTGAAAGAACCATTTAAAAGGAGTTATGATAACCGTTAAAATAAAAAGGAGAATCGTTCCGATAATCTTTATAAGCCAAAGGACAATGGCGTAGACCAACTTCACGACCCATTTAATTGGAGAAATAATGAGAGCTTGTACAACATTTTCTATAAAACGATATATATTTGCTGCTATATGAATTAAATATTCAAGCAATTTTTTATATATGTTAGCAGCCACTGCTTGATAAAAGGCAAATCCCAATAAACAGGCCGCAATGATATAAAACCTTAATTCTCCCCCATTAATTCGAAATAAAATATAAAATAATAACATCGTTTGTGTTAGCCAAAAGCACACTTCCATCAGATAGGTCATTATCCGCCTATCTTTCCAATAGGCACTAAAGCGACGGAAGGTATCTTGAATCAATCCAAGATAAAACCCACCCGCAATCATTGTAATCATTGTTAGAAATTGCGTACTTAGACTCATTTAAATAACTTGCTAAAGAATCCTTTAGCCTTCTCCTGCTGCTCATCTACATAGGAAAGCTCATATATCTTACCTTTAATCGTTACTAGCCCTTCACCTACATCAAGATTCTTTAATTGCAGGTTTTGTCCGCGAACAATTAAATACCCCATAACTGTTTCCAATAAAAATTCTTCATTATCAAAGCTATCTACTTCTTTCACACCACTGATTTCTAGGTTTTTTCGATTATTAATCTTCACATAATGATCTGTTTGGACACGCGTTATATTTTCCTTATTTTCATAATAATTCATCGTAAAAGCCCTCCTTATCATTATTACTTTATGATAGGAGGGACAAGTATAGAACATAGTATTTTAATTATTTAATTTCTCTTCTTTGACAACTGTATATAACGACTCTGCTTCCTCTTTCTTTACTGTCTCACGCAAGTCATTAATATGGATAGTTACAAGTTTCTGGCCGAATTTAATAACAAGCTCATCACCAGCTGTTAACGTAGAAGAGGCCTTTGCTTGATTTCCATTGATTGTAATTCGGCCTTGATCAGCTACTTCCTTCGCTAATGTTCTACGCTTAATTAGTCTTGAAACTTTTAAAAACTTATCTAGTCTCATGTTATTCCCCCTTTTCCTTTGCCTGATTCCATAATTCATCCATTTCCTCTAACGTAGCATCTTGTGCACTGCTATTTTGTATTGCTAATTGTTGCTCAATGAACGAAAAACGGGAAATAAACTTCTCGTTTGTTCGATTTAATGCCACTTCAGGGTTGATCTTATAATACCTTGAAAGATTTGCAAGTACAAATAGAACATCTCCAAATTCTTTTTCCATTTCAAGCTTATTGGCTGCCTCCACCATTTCGTTAAACTCCTGTACTTCTTCATTCAGTTTTTCCCATATATCATTTTCGTCATCCCAATTAAAGCCAACTTTAGCCGCCTTCTTCTGTAATTGATAGGAGCGTGCAAGAGAAGGTAAATGTTTGGCCACCCCGTCTAAAATAGATGTACGTTTGTCGCCCTTTTCTTGCTTCTTCAACTGCTCCCAGTTAGAGATCACCTCTTCAACGGACTGCACATTTGTATCCCGAAAAACATGCGGATGTCGATGTATCATTTTATCAGTGATCGACCGAACGACATCGTCTATATTAAAATAGCCCCCATCCTCGCCAATTTGGCTATGTAACATTACTTGAAGAAGCACATCCCCAAGCTCTTCTACGATTCCTTCATCATCTTGATGATCAATGGCATCAATTAATTCATAGACTTCTTCAATTGCATACTCTCGTAAGGACTCATGTGTCTGTTTCCTATCCCAAGGGCATCCATCTGGTCCACGTAACAAACGAATAACATGACGCAGTTGTTGGAATGAATGATGTAATAAATGATCTGGAACAGGTGGAATATAAACACTTGTTAAGTTACTGATTTCCACCATACGATCCAGCTCTTCTAATGGAAGGGTAATAACTTCCTGAGTTTTGCTTCCGGCGGCTTCAACAATGGTGATTGGATAATCAGCAGGAAGATCCTCTAATAAAGTTAGTTTAACTTCCGAAGCAGTAAATTGGTCATACACTTGGCAAAAGATAAGATGATTTTGATAATTTATCTGGCTTCGATCAAATGATGTCGCATCTAGAAATTGAAGCCCATCAATTGGATCAATCTTTAAAGCAGTGTAAAGATCATCCAAATAACTTTTGCCACCAATAATATTCACCGGAACTTTTTGTTGTTCTAGTAGTAACTGAACTGTTTTTTCAGCAAGCATTGGATGTCCAGGCACAGCATAAATCACATTTTGTTCATTGGCTTTATGTAAAATGATGTCTACAATTCGTTCATAAACAGACGTAAATTGATCTTCTGATTCATAAATGGTATCAAAAGATTCTAAACGGACGCCTTCTTGCTGTAATCCATGCACCACTGGATGATCCATTGTTCTCATGAATATTGGATTAGAAGCAGAGATTAGTTTTTTATAAATGCCTAAAGGTAGCTGGTCCATATCACCTGCTCCTAGGCCGACAACTTCAACCTTATACATCGTTGTTCCTCCTAATATATAGTAACTGTTCCTATTTCATTTTAAAAAATTGGTTAAATGGAAGCATACGTAACTGTTTTTCTGTGAATGCTTGACATTTAATAAGCATGTATCCATATAGTAGAGCACCAGAAAGCGATATGAAAACGACATATATGAACAAGCTTATGCGAGAATTATCTAGCCAAGGCAAAGCGATCCACTCAACAATTGATAGATAGATCACCATGATGATCCCAGGAAAAATTAATGCCTTCCAGCGTAACATTTGCCAAAGGTGTAACATAGGTAATTTTCTTTGTAATTCGATTAATACAATACAGCTTAACAACAATAGAGAGAGAATGGTTGCTACCGCACTTCCCATTAGACCTAACTGCACAACTAGCACTTGATTCGCTATCCATTTAACAAAAAAAGCAAGCAGTATGAACAAGGCAATTCGTTTGATAAACCCTAGTGCCTGTAGAATAGAAGATGCTGTAATGGCGATCGAACTAAGTATAATTGATACAACTAATAATTGGAGTTCTAGTGTCCCCTGATTATCTTGGAAAAGCAATCGATTAACCTCTGGAAAGATAGCAACTAATCCAATTGTCGCTCCAAGGGCTAAATAAATACTAACCAGCATTGCTCCTCCAATATAAGGGTAGTACGTATTCGGTTCTTGTTTTATTTTTTTTAGAGAGATTGATGGCAGCAGTGCTAAAGCAAATGACGAGCCTAACACCGTTCCGAATTGAATTAATGGCTGGCCGCGATCAAATACCCCTTTAGCTTCCATTGCTGCTTCTTTCGAATAACCTGCTTCAATTAAGCTAGGAAACAACGTAAACGTATCTGCAAATTGAAGGATAAGTAAAATCATATGATTTAAGGCTGCAGCAATCCCTAAGATAAATATAGTACGTATATAATATTGCCATTGTATTTCCTCATTTTGCTGTTTCGCATATGGTTTCTTCTGCATAAACAAAACAATCAGGATAATACTTGAAGCAATTGCCCCAAGTATTGATGCTAAAACCGCCGCTCTACCAACTTGATATATATGGTCGCCTTCTTTAAAGATAAAAAGTGCTGCCAGGATAATAATAGTTACACGGACAAATTGTTCTACAACTTGAGAAAGAGCGGTTGGCTTCATCATATATTCACCTTGAAATACCCCACGAATGAATGATGAAAATGGTACAAGTAAGCATGCAAAAGCAGCAAATTGGTAGGTTGATGTTAAATGAGAGTCGCCTACCCAGCCTGCTATATACGGTGCATTGAAATAAAGAAAAAGAAATAAAATCGTACTTAATACAAATAAAATAAGAAAGACTGGTATATAAAAACCTCTGATAGATAGGGGGGTTCCTTGTGCTTTTAGCTCTACTGCCATTTTCGAGATGGCGGAAGGAAAACCATATAGGGTTAAAACAAATACAATACCTAAGATTGGGTAGATCTGCTGATAGACATAGAAACCGATGTCACCTGTTAGATTTTGTAATGGTATCCGATAACCTGCACTTAATAGTTTACTTATCAAACCAGCTAGTGTAAGCACTAACGCCCCTTTCACAAGCCGATTTGTTTCATTATCACTCATCAATAACTTACTTCCTTTTTGTTCTCACTTCTATTTCATTATAGCATAGCAAAAAACAACCTCGTATTAAACAAAAGCTGCCTTACCGTTTTGGTAAGACAGCTTCTGTTCGGGCTAATTCAACGAAGCAATAATCGTTGAGCCGAACGCAATGATGTTAAGCGTCCTCTTTACTTACCCTATACCAAAGAGAATAAGCTTTGAACAAACTAACAGGTTGAATAATCCTCAATAATGAAGTATTATTCCATTTGTTTGGCAAGGAAGCTTGCCGCTGTTTCTGCTGCTTTTTGCTCCACTTTCGTAAATGCCTCGCCATCTTTTGAAAAGACTAACACACAACCAATCGCATCCCCATTCGCAATAATAGGACTAATACAATAAGAATTCAGTTCTTGCTCATTTCCATCTATTATTTCTAATGGTTTCTGTTCTTTTTCTATTACTTGTGTACGACCCTCGATCATTTTAGCTATTTGGGAGCTAATGTTTTTGTTTAAGTAATCCTTTTTTGATTCTCCTGCTACCGCAATAATTTCATCGCGATCAGATATAATAACAGGTACATGCAGAGAGTCAAATAAAGCCTCTGCATATTCTTTTGCAAAATGACCCAACTCATTTATTGGAGAATATTTTTTTAGAATTACTTCCCCTTCTCTGTCCACATAAATCTCCAACGGATCTCCTTCACGTATCCGTAAGGTTCTTCTGATTTCCTTTGGAATTACTACCCTTCCTAGATCATCAATTCGACGGACAATTCCTGTTGCTTTCATACTAAGTAGCCTCACTTTCTAATGATGATTACTGCTCTCTTTTTACACTTCTAAATGTTTTCTGTATGTGTAAAAATCACCAGGTGTGTTTTTAGTATGATGCAATACAGGATATCTATACATAAGATACCAAAGTTTTACTCCGAGCGATTCGCCTCTTTCAATTTTCCAATGAATTCTTCAACCAGATCATAGCGTTGATGCTTCTTATCTTTTGTATATTTAAACACAATTTTTAACTTATTATTTTCTGTTCCTAGTTGAACACCTCGCCCAAATTCATTGGCAAGCTCAAATAATTTAGCCCCATCTATTTGTTGACTTCTGTTTTCATCTACTAACAGTTCAATCTTATTATTTTTTTCAGTAATGGATACAACCTTCTCTTTCTTAGCCATCAGCTTCAAAGTAGACACGGTGAATAAATGTTCTACTTCTTCTGGATAGTCACCAAATCGATCCATTAATTCGTCACGTAAGTCTTCTGCATCTCCGTTTTCATCCATTGCTTGAAATTGCTTATATATTTCAATTTTTTGTTTCTCATCATCAATGTACTCATCAGGAATATACGCATCAATAGATAAAGTGAGTTCCGGTTCAAAAGGAGTAATCTCTTCGATTTCTTTTCCTTCTTTACGAGCATCAATTGCTTCTTTTAGCATTTGTGAGTACATATCAAAACCAACGGAATCAATAAACCCATGTTGTTGTGCACCAAGCAGATTTCCTGCTCCTCGAATGGATAAGTCTCGCATGGCAATTTTAAAACCAGAACCCAGTTCGGTGAATTCTTTAATTGCTTGTAGGCGTTTTTCCGCAACTTCCGTTAATACTTTGTCTTTTTGATAGGTGAAGTAAGCATAAGCAACACGATTGGATCGGCCGACTCGACCTCTTAATTGATACAGTTGACTTAATCCCATTTTATCCGCGTCATTCACTATTAACGTGTTTACATTTGGTATATCGACACCAGTTTCAATAATTGTTGTACTTACAAGTACATCATATTCACCTTCTAAGAAAGCAAAAATAATATTTTCCAATTCCGTTTCGTTCATTTGTCCATGCGCTACAGCAATTCTTGCATCAACAAGCATACCAAGATCTCTTGCGACTTTGTCGATGTTTTCTACTCGATTATATAGGAAAAACACTTGCCCTCCTCGGGCCATCTCCCTTTCGATCGCTTCCCTCATAAAAATAGGATTATATTCCATCACATAAGTTTGGATCGGAAACCTATTCTCAGGTGGGGTCTCAATCACGGACAGATCACGTACACCTAGCATGGACATATGTAATGTCCTTGGAATTGGGGTAGCTGTCAATGTAAGTACATCTACATTTGTTTTTAGCTGTTTAATCTTTTCTTTATGCTTTACACCAAATCGCTGCTCTTCATCAACGACTAGAAGACCTAAATCTTGATAGTGTACATCCTTAGAAAGAATTCGATGGGTACCAATAAC
Organism: Virgibacillus salexigens; assembly: GCF_000723585.1. NCBI lineage: Bacteria > Bacillati > Bacillota > Bacilli > Caryophanales > Bacillaceae > Virgibacillus > Virgibacillus salexigens. The sequence goes on from NZ_CCDP010000001.1 coordinate 24,897, forward strand.
AACATCTACCGTACCTTTTTTTACCCCTTCTAGTGTTTCCTTCTGTTGTTTTCTTGTTCGGAACCTACTTAGCAAACCAATATTAATGGCATGATCTTGGAATCGCTCGCGAATCGTTTCAAAATGCTGTTGAGCTAAAATAGTCGTCGGAACCAATATAGCTACTTGTTTTCCATCCGCTATTGCTTTAAACGCTGCACGAATTGCCACTTCCGTTTTTCCATAGCCAACATCCCCACAAAGCAGCCGGTCCATTGGGCGCTCTCGTTCCATATCGTGTTTAATCTCTTCGATACATCGTAGCTGATCTTCTGTTTCCTGATATGGAAAGGACGCTTCAAACTCTCGTTGCATTTCGGTATCCTCAGAAAAGGCGTAACCTTTTTTTGCTTCTCTTTCTGCATATAATTTAATTAAATCGTCAGCAATATCTTCTACAGAAGACTGTACCTTCCGTTTTACTTTTGTCCATTCACTCCCGCCCAACTTATATAGTTTGGGCTCTTTTCCTTCCGATCCAACAAACTTTTGAACTTGATCGATTTGATCAATTGGCACAAACAGTTTATCGTCCCCAGAATATTTAATAAGCATATAATCTTTGTGTAGATCGTTTACTTGTAATGTTTCAATTCCTAGATACTTACCGATACCATGGTTCGCATGGACAACATAATCTCCAACTTTTAGCTCTTGGTAGTTTTTAATACGTTCTGCATTTGATATTTTTTGTTGCTTTCTTTTCCGCTTCGTACGCTTCTTAAAGAGTTCTTGTTCTGTTACCAATACCAATTTATGCATTGGTAATTCGATCCCATTCGTTACATTACCTACCGCAATCACTGGTTTATCAGATGGGAGAACCAATTTATCCGAGATAGGTATCTCCAAATTATAATCTATAAAGATAGAGTGAATCTTTTCAGCTCGCTCCTCATCTGGCGCTAATATAACGACAGAATAGTCTCCTTTTTCCCAACGCTTTAGCTCATTTTTAAATAAGTGCATTTGACCGTGGAATTCTTGCATTGGTCTTGAAGATAAATTAATAATATTTTGAGGCTGCGTATTCGGTATATGACGCAAGAAGACCGACATATACACACGAGGCTGCTTAATATTCGCCCAAATACGATACCAATCAAATGAGAATATACTTTTTTTCACCATCTGGTTTGACTCTAAGAGGCTACTATACCAATCAGCTTCCTCCTTATCTAGATGTACAGCTGTATCTTGTATGCGGCTCATCTCATCAAAAATAATCTGTCCATCTTGAGGGAGATAATCTAGTAGACTAGCAGGATTCTGATAAAGATATCCAATATATTTATACATTTCAGGGAAATGTTCGAGGTTTTTTAACCGTTCGATGTCACCTTTGATCGACTCCATTAATTTTTCTTTGGCTTCAGAAGATTTCAACGATTTTAACGTTTCAGACAGTGCTTCCTCTAAACGTTCGCCACCTGCATAAATATCCGATTCCGTTAAAAGTAACTCTGTTGCAGGCCCTACCGTAATATTTTGCAATTTATCTAATGAACGTTGTGTTTCTGCATCGAAATAACGAATAGAGTCTATCTCTTCATCAAATAGCTCAATGCGAATTGGATGTTTTTCGGTTATCGGATAAATATCTATGATTCCCCCACGTCTGCTAAACTCCCCTGGCGTAGTAACCATAGAAGCGCGTTCATACCCCATATCTACTAATGATGCTAAATAATGCTCTACGTCTATCTCTTCTCCAAGCTTAAATGGCAGTTGATAATTATTCCAATATTCCGGTGGGGGAAGTATTCGCTTAAGGGCAGCAACTGGCGCAATTAATATACCCGATTTATTTCTAGTCCAAGCAGTTAATGACTCAATCCGCTGACTTCGCAATTCTGGACTAGCAATTGCAATTTCTGACGCAATTAATTCATTAACCGGATAAAGATGCACATTATCCTCGCCATTGAATGCCGTGAGATCATCGTATAATTGTTGCGCTTGCACCAATTGATGTGTCACTAACAGCACAGGTTTATGGATAGCACCATGAATAATAGAGACAAGCAAGCTTCTCGCGGAACCGGATAGTCCAGCAACAAGTTGTTCTTCCATTCCATCTGATATTCCATTAATTATTGACTGTATATCCTCTTTCGACTGTAAGTAATTCTGTATACCTTTCATTCCTAAACCTCCACTTACCCTAGTAAATAACTAGAAAACCCTTACACCTATTTCATGGCCATCTTCTAGCATTCAGCAGCTTATATATTATCTTCATTTAAACTTATGGTAAAAACGCAAAAATGCCTTGGCTAAAAAACCAAAGCTGCTCTCTCTATTTTACTGTATAAAAAAATCTAATTCATGATAGTGTGGATGATGTCCTAAGGCATCCTCACAATTCTCGCAAATAGCCTTGATTTGTACATCACCGTTAGGTTTATAAGTAACCATCTCTTCTTTTTCCTTTGCTGTTAATTGATCTAACCCCAGCATAGATGTATCAACACGTTGCTGCTTTAGTTGCCCTATTTCCTGACCACAGTGTCTGCACATATACACAATAGACAAACTGGGAACCTCCTCGAATAACTTTAGCTAACAGTTAAAGTTTATCCGAATACCAAGTAAAATATACAAAAAGAGCTTTGTTAATGTGTGTTTCAACTTACTTCTTTTATGCTTATGAGCGGATTACTGATTATATTCATTCATCACTTCTGGAAAAGGAGCTTGCAACCAAGCTTCACATGCATCAGCAGCGCGTTTTATACTATCGCTAACGTCATCAGCTTCCCCTTTAGAAAAATCACTTAGCACATAATTTACAATGGAAATAGTTGAAGCGGTCGGTCTACCCACACCAATTCGTATTCGTTTGAATTCTTTTGTCCCTAAATGGTCAATAATTGAACGAATACCATTATGTCCACCATGTCCACCTTTCTGGCGTAAACGAATTCTTCCAGGAGACAAATCTAAATCGTCAAAAACAATTAAAACATCAGCTATATCTATATTGTAATACTCCATCAGCGGTCTGACAGCGTCCCCTGACAAATTCATGAAAGTCTGGGGCTCTATGAGCATGACCTTCTCACCATGCAGCGTAGCGATCGTATAATCTCCTTTAAATTTTGATTTATTTAAGTCCCATTGATGCCTTCTAAGTAATTCATCAATAACCATAAAGCCAACATTATGTCTTGTATGTTTATATTTTTTACCAGGGTTACCTAATCCTACAATACACTTCATAATCTTCTTCCTTTACTACAAAGTCTTCGTCACCGTTATCATACAATACAACAAACCCTCCTGTACAGGAGGGGTATATTGTAATATAGTTTAAAATATTAATTTTAATCTTCTTTTGATTCGTTCTCAGATTCAGGCTCTGCATCTACTAATTCAGGCTCTGCATTTTCGTCAGGAGCTTCTTCTACATCCTCCAACGTATCCGGCGGTACAATGGTTGCAATAGTAGTATCGGCTTCATCTAATAATTCGAAGTTTCCTGTTGTAGTTATATCTGAAATAGCAATGCTATCTCCTACCTCAAGTTCGGAAATATCTACTACAATTTCTTCTGGAATATCAGCAGGTTTAGCACGAACCTGTAACTCGTACATTGGTTGTTGTAGTACACCGCCATCTTTGGTCCCTTTTGCTTCACCTTCTAGGCGAAGTGCCACTTCAACATCCATTTCTTCTGCCATATTAACGATATAGAAATCAGCATGAATGAGCTCATCTTTCAACGGATCGATTTGATATTCATGTAACATAACATTTACTGGCTTATCATTGCCAACATTAAGTGAGATGATCGCATTTCTTCCTTCATCTCTTACTGTTTTTACTAGTTCAATGCTATCTACTGAAATCGATTTAGGATCGATTGCCTTTCCATATAAAACAGCTGGCACTCTACCGCTGTTTCTTATTTCTTTCGTTGCTGATTTTGTTTGATCCTCTCTTAAAGTTGCTGCTAATTTAACTGCCACGTTGATCACCCTCCAAATTATTTGAAAAACTTGACTTATCAAGATTTACGAATTATCAAAGTCTTACTCTTCTGTTTTTGTCTGTGTAACTCTTGTAGTAGTTATATTAAAAACATCCATAATAGAGAATACCCATATCTAACATACTCTAAACATCTAATCGAACAGGATACTTACAGATTGCAATTCATGTACACGAATAATCGCTTCTCCAATAAGTGGTGCGACGGATAATTCTGTGATTTTTTCAAGTTGCTTCTCTTCCGGTAATGGAATGGAATTAGTGACTACCAGTTCCTTAATTCTAGAATTATCAATTCGCTCAATAGCTGGACCAGATAATACAGGATGTGTACAACAAGCATACACCTCTTTAGCACCATTTTCTACTAAGGCATTAGCAGCAAGCGTAATTGTACCTGCTGTATCAATAATATCGTCTATAAGGATAGCTGTCTTTCCTTCAATATTACCTACAATGTTCATCACTTCTGCCACATTAGGCCTTGGTCTACGCTTGTCTATAATACCGATTGGAGCTTTTAATCGATCGGCCATTTTACGTGCACGTGTAACGCCTCCATGATCTGGAGACATAATGATGATGTCTTCTAGATTTTTCTTTTCAAAGTAGTCGGAAAGAATTGGTACACCTTGTAAGTGATCTATAGGAATATCAAAGAAACCTTGAATTTGCGGTGCATGTAAATCAAGCGTTATTACTCGGTCCGATCCCGATGTCTCTAATAAATTAGCAACAAGCTTTGCTGCAATTGGCTCTCTGGAACGAGCTTTACGGTCCTGTCTAGCATAACCATAGTATGGCATCACAATATTAATTGATTTGGCTGAAGCCCGTTTTAAAGCATCAATCATAATTAATAGCTCCATGATATGCTGGTTTACTGGTGAACAAGTAGATTGAACTACATAGACATCGCAGCCGCGGACGCTTTCCTCAATATTAATTTGAATTTCTCCGTCGCTAAAACGAGACACGGTACATTTTCCCAAATTTGTACCTATATGTGCTGCTATATCTTCTGCTAGTTTGGGATTAGAATTAAGTGTGAATACCTTCAAAGATGTATCCTTGTACGTAGATGCCATGAGTAAGAACCCTCCGTTAGTCTTTTTGTCTGTTTTTTATTTTAGATGCGTATCCTTCTTTATTCGTTTGCCTAGATCTTGCTACTGACAAAGAATCTTCAGGGACATCTTTTGTAATTGTTGAACCCGCTGCAACATAAGAGCCTTTTCCAACAGTTACTGGTGCAATTAGATTCGAATTACACCCAATAAATGCATCGTCTTCAATGGTAGTTAAATATTTATTCTTCCCATCATAGTTTACAGTTATTGTTCCACAGCCGATATTAACATTTCGTCCAACGTCTGCATCGCCAATATAACTTAAATGGGAAACCTTGCTCTTTTCAGCTAGTTCAGTTTTTTTGATCTCAACAAAATTGCCGATCTTAGCCTCATCACCGATAGAACTTGATGGACGAATATGTGCATATGGGCCTACCTTTACATCATTTCCTAGTTTACTGTCACTAGCAACACTTTGTTTAACAATCGTACCTTCCCCAATATAACAATTTGTTATTTCTGAGTGTGGTCCAATTGCACAATTTCCTTTTATAACCGTGTTTCCTTTTAGAATGGAACCCGGATAAATGATCGTATCTGCTTCAATCTCGACATCGGGTTCGATATACGTATGATCAGGATCTATAATAGCAACACCGTTACGTAAATGCTTTTCATTAATACGATGTTTCATTAACCTTTCGGCTTGAGCCAAAGCAACACGATCATTTACGCCCAATGTCTCGTCAAAATTCGTTGTCATAAAAGCACTAACCTTTTCTTCTTCCTTTTGAAGAATTTCAATAACATCCGGCAGGTAATACTCACCTTGCGAATTATCATTCGAAACATTTTGTAAAGCGTGAAATAAAGCTTGATTATCAAAACAGTATGTACCTGTATTTATCTCATCTACAAGAAGTTCTTCCTCATTGGCATCTTTTTGTTCTACAATTCTTTCCACTTCGTTAGTTGCTTTGTTACGAATTACTCGTCCGTAGCCAAAAGGATTTGGGGCCTTAGCAGTTAGTACTGTTGCTTTCGCTCCAGTTCGTTCATGATGCTGAAAGAGATCTTGATATGTTTCACCAGTTATAAGCGGCGTATCTCCACAAACAACAATCGTTGTACCTTCTTTATCTTTTAACAACTCTTCTGCCTGCAGTACAGCATGACCCGTGCCCAATTGTTCTTCTTGAACGACGAACTCACATTCACTCCCGATCCGCTCTTTAACCTTATCTGCTCCAAAACCTACTACGGTTACTACTTTATTTAAATGAACCGTGTTTATCTGATTTATGACATGTTCTACCATTGGTCTGCCCGCTACGGGATGGAGTACTTTGTATAGCTTTGATTTCATTCTCGTACCTTGCCCTGCTGCCAGCACAACAGCATATCGATTCGACATAAAGGAAACCTCCATCATTTCTAATTATCCATTATGAATATATCTTAAAAACCTTTCCATTTCAACAAATAAACCGTGTGAAACAAGGTCTTACATGATGTAAAAGTTTCCATTAAATGCGTATTTAAGCATTTTTATACCTATGTATTCCAATAAAATATTATATAAGTTATGTACTTTCAGACAAAAAAAGAAGGCTAACCTGATGTAGATTAGACCTCTAGTTGTATTAAAAAATGTGCGTTTTACGAAGCTCCAGCTTCTTCATACTTCACTTCAGCTTCACCAGCACGATGGTATTCTTCTAAAACAGCGTCTTGAATCTTTGCACGTGTACCGGAATTAATCGGATGTGCGATGTCTCTAAATTCACCATCTGGAGTACGCTTAGATGGCATTGCTACAAATAGTCCATTGTTCCCATCAATAACACGGATATCATGGACAACAAATTCCTGATCCAAAGTAATCGATGCAATCGCTCGCATTCTACCTTCTGTATTAACGCGGCGCAATCTTACGTCAGTTACTTCCATGATGTATCACCACCTTTTCCCATTTGAATCTATATTAACTAGTTCAACAAAACTATTAAAAGTCCTGCTAAATTATTAAAAAAAATAAAATATTTTCAAATAAGGTGATTAACAGGTAATTTTCCTCATATGGTTCCTCCTAAACGCTTCACAAAAGCAGAAACCACACTTATATAACAACAATCACATTAATTCCCGTCCATGCTATTTGTAAGAAAATTACCTGGATGGACATCTATATTTTTTTCTTTCAAATCGACATTGGAAATTTTAATTAACGATGTATAATTCTCTACTACGCGTTCCTCTTCTTCATCGTCTGCTTCAGCTAGTACACCAATTGCTTTTACTTGAGCATTAAACTCCTCTAACAAATTAATCATTCCTGTAATGGTGCCTCCTGCTTTCATAAAGTCATCGATAATACAAACATTAGATCCTTCTGTTAAGCTTCGCTTAGGCAAAACCATTGTTTGAATTTTTCTTGATGACCCAGAAACATAGTTAATACTTACAGATGAGCCTTCTGTTACTTTTGGATCTCTCCGCACGATAACAACCGGCACTCGAAGGAAAGAGGCAACCGAATAGGCTAAAGGAATTCCTTTGGTAGCAACCGTAACCACAACATCAATATCCATTTTGGAGAATGACGATGCAAATACACTTCCAATCTCTCTTACTGTCTTTGGATCACCTAGCAAATCACTCATGTAGAGATAACCACCGGGTAGAATTCGCACTGGATCTTCTAGCTTTCGGCATAGATCATTAATAAAAGCTTTATTTCTCCCATTATTGAACTCAGGAATGTATTGAACGCCGCCGCCAGCGCCAGTAGTTCGTTGTAAATAACCAATGCCCTCTTTTTGAAATACCGTGTCAATTATATCAAGATCTTCACTTACAGAAGCCTTCGTTGTCTCCAAATTGGATACAAAGTAAGGCAACTGCGTATGTTGCCGTGGATTCTCTAGAAAAAAGTTTGTTAAAGCAACCAAACGATTACTTCGTTTCATAACCACACCTCAAAACCGAATATTTCTCTTTAATATACCATTAACATATGCCTTTTATCAATTTTTAACCTAATAATCGAACATAATATACTTCTTCGCAAAATCCTCGCATCCCATTATAAATTCTCCTTGCCTTGCTTTCCTGCTCTACTAAGCCATATACAGTCGGTCCACTTCCACTCATCAGCACACCTTGAGCCCCTGATTGACGCATGGCCTCTTTAATCCGTTGTACTTCCGGATATAACTCAACGGTTATCGATTCTAGCGAATTTCCTGAATGGATGCAAAGTTTTTGAAAATCATTTTCTCGTAACGCTTGGATTATTTTATTTGTCTGCGGATGGGCAAGCTCATTTATAATTATTCGCTGGAATATTGTTTTAGAGGATACGCCGATATCAGGTTTCGCTAAAACAACCCAACACGGCGGAGGCGAAGGGAGTGGCTCAATAATCTCGCCACGTCCTTTCGCAATACCGGTCTTTCCATATATACAAAAGGGCACGTCCGTTCCGATAGTTGAACCTAACCTCGCTAACTCATCATTCGGTATGCCTAATGACCATAATCGATTCAGCCCTCTCAAGACGGCAGCTGCATCTGTGCTACCGCCCCCTAATCCTGCTGAAACGGGTATGTTCTTTTCTATATTGATATGAACCCCTGCTCGGATTCCATATATTTGCTTCAAGGCATATGCTGCCTTAAAAGCTAAGTTTCGCTCGTCACTAGGCACAAACCTGCTTTCCAACGAAATTTCAATACGATCCTGCTTTAGCTCGTATAATTTAATTCGATCTGACAGATCTATCGTTGTCATAACCATTTCTATATTATGGTAATTATCTTCTCTTTTACTTAACACATCGAGTGATAAGTTTATTTTAGCAGGGGCTTTCTCAAATAGCGCCATCACCCGTCACCTTCTTGTACATAGATAATGAAATTGTAACATATTAGAAATCACCAAGCGAATTCAAAGAAAACACATCCATTCAGCTTTCTCTAGCAGCAAAAAAGGCAAATCCTATTAGGATCTGCCTTTTTGCTGCATGTTCGCTTCGGCCATTTCAATAGCACGTTTAACCATATTTCCAGCATCCCTAGATTTTATGCCGCCCCAGCCTTCGCTTTGCACCGTGTCGTAAAATCCTAACTCTTTGGCAATTTCTTCTTTCAAATGGTCTGACATCATCCCTCTTCGTCTAGCCACGAAAGAACAACCCCCTTCATTTAAATGAGTAGTAATTCCCTTACGACATGCTTAGTATGGCTTAATAGGTTCTCGAACAATCCCGTTATATGTATACAAAAAAGGAAAAATTTTATGGTTCATCCCAAATAACTTTTGGATAGATTTTAAAGTGATTGTTAAACCTAAATGTACGTCATTAATATATCGAAGTATTATTGACGAATAATTCAGTTATTTTAATGTAAAATAAAAGCAGTAAACCTTTAGGGCTACTGCTCAATCACGGAAGCAATGGTATGTTCGTCTGAAAAACTTAGTTCCACTGTTTCTGTTAAAACGTCTGCATAGCTGTATGAAACACGTTCGAATGCATTTTCTTCTTGGTCAAGCTCAACGATAAAGACAGAAGGATATGTTTCTGCTAATACGCCTGAACGTTCAATCGTTTTCCTTCTGCCACCGTTCGCTTTAAGCTTTAACCGTTCACCAACATGACCTTCAAGACCTTGCTTTATTTCGATTAATGTTTTCGCCACTATACTCCACCTCACTGCAAATAGTGTACCATAAACTTGTACAAATGTCAAATAAAACTTATCATTATAACAAGTTACCAAATTTAATGTCAACAGTTTAATTTGTCGATTAACCCTATTATTTGTATATGTTAAATTTTTATGTATATTTTTTTCAAAAAAGTGGTAGGTATAGTTCTGTAAAATGCTTGTCCTTATTTCATACGGCAACCTTACCTGCCAAGGTAAGTTGCTTAATCCATCGATTCTTGCTCCAAATAAGGCATACCAGTCCGCAACAGTCCTTTTGTCTCTACGCCCCCCATACCCTTATCTCCTGTCAGCGTGTTCCTCAATGCCTCCCAAACACTAACCCTTTCCATAAATGGTGTATAAGCTATCTTTGCTGCGATATATACCGGGTCTAATGCATGTATATTGATCCGTAGTGGCGAACTGGCAAAGTTCGCACCAGCACGTATTAATGACTCAAAGTGAGATTGACATGCTCCCGCAAATATGATGAGCTGGTCTAGGTTAGGGTTAATTTTTCTGGCTTCACGTACTGTCTCAACAAAAAATTTGGAATGTCGATATGCACGAATATCACTTTTCTGCCCTTTATTTTTAGAGAAGGCATCATGGCCGGTAATTACAATAATATCTGGCTGTATCTTCTCCACTAACTCTCCAATTTGAAGCGGCATTTCACGCTCTTGTAAATGAACACCATGCACTTGCAGTCCTATACGCTGATATAGTTCAATACACTTTCTTAAATACATCTGATCGCCATCAAGGTGAAGTACTTTCGCAGGGAGTTGAAAAAACATGGTTTCATGCTGGTATCCATCGGTTGCCTGGTACTCCCGTTTTTCTTTCATTAATTGATAATCTTGTCGAAATAATCGATAGGAGAATTCCTCTTTTTCCTGCTCTCTTTTTCTCCGTTTCTCAAGCTCCCTCTGCTGAACCATTTCCAAATCAGTTACCGGCGCATCTGCTTTGAGACGGATATCCTCGCCATATAATTCAACGTTTTCTCTTTTTACCGAGGCTACTCGAAATAATAAATCATGATTATACGATTGTCTCGTTACTAAATCACCTTTTGCAAAGCTCATACCTTCTCCTCACAGCCTTCCTACCAAGCATTCTGATATAGCCTATGAGGAGGCGGCTAAAACTGTGCGTTTATCTAAAATTCAGCCTTCGTTTTTATCTTCCTTTGGCTGGATCCGATATAAGGTATTAGCCAACAATGCAAACTCTTCCATCGTCAACGACTCTCCACGTCTATTGCCATCAATCCCCGCCTTTTCTAAGTACTGGGTAACCTGTTCTTTGGTAAACAAGCTTTGAAAATGATTGGTTAAATTATTGCGAAGGGTTTTTCTTCGTTGTGCAAAGCTAGCCTGAACCATTCGAAAGAAAAAATCCTCATTATCAACTTGGACAGGTGGTTGAATGCGCTTCACTAACTTCAGAATACTTGAATCGACATTTGGCTGTGGCATAAACGCGCGTTTAGGCACATGCATAACTACTTCTGCTTTTGTGTAGTATTGGATGGCAATACTCAGCGAACCATAGCTTTTATTATTGGGGCCAGCTGCCATGCGTTCAGCTACTTCTTTTTGTATCATGACAGTAAAACTATTCACTGCGAGATCCTCACGTAATATTTTCATAAGAATTGGCGTGGTAATGTAATACGGTAAATTAGCAACAAGATGTATCGGTTGCTCATGCTTAAAGTACGTTGTGATCATATTCGCAACATCGGCCTCTAATATATCTTGATGTAAAATAGTAACATTTGGATAGGGTTCTAATGTGTCTGCAAGAACAGGTAACAGTCGTTGGTCTATTTCAAAAGCGATAACTTGATCAGCATGAATGGCTAATTGTTCTGTTAACGCTCCAATGCCTGGACCGATTTCTATAGCTCCAGCACCTTTCTCAATACCAGCATGTTCAATAATGTTCTCCAAGATATTGCTATCGATTAAAAAATTCTGTCCTAAACTCTTTTTAAAGGAGAAATGATACTTCGATAAAATTTCTTTTGTACGTGACGGTGTTGCTATAAATTTATTCGTTGTCATGCTTATCCTCCTGCCAAATCTGCGCAATAGCTGCCTCAAATTCTTGTTTGGTTATCTGAAACATGGTGAGCCGCTTTAGTAATTGTTTGCCATTCATATGACCAATTTGAAGTATCTCTCCTAAGCGTTTTCTTTTTTGAGCTGCTTGTGCGCCGCCAATTAAGCCATAGTTAATTAAATCTTGTTTGGTAATATCGCTGGTTTGTGTTTCATTCAATTCATAAACTTCTGAGAGAGCTTGTTGAATGGACTTCATCGAGGCATGCTCGATTCCTAAACTTTTATTTATACCAGAATGCTTCGCTGTTGCTTCTTGTCGCGTCAAAAAAGCATGTTTGCAGCCAGATACTGCTTGATCAATAATATGACGAATACGTTCCCCTGGATAATCTGGGTCTGTAAAAATAATGACTCCTCGCTTATCCTTGGCATGTTGTATTTGGGTTAGAATCGTTTGATTAATTGCTGAACCATTTGTTTCAATTGTATCCGCATCAACAGCTTGGCGGACTTTTGCTGTATCATCTCTTCCTTCTACCACTATTACTTCTTTTATCCTCACATTATTTCCTCTTTCTACACTCATTCATTTTAGCCTTTTTTAATTTCCTCTAGTTCGATTAAAGCTATACACTTATTATAATACAAAAAATGCTCTTACCTCTATGGTAAGAGCATTTTTATTAATTAATGACCTTTACAGTAACGGTTTTTCGACCCCAATTGTAGGCAGCTTGTTTCGAAGGTACATGAACATCAATACGATTGCCTACAATATGACCACCGGTATCTCCAGCAATCGCTTCCCCATATCCTTCAACCCAAACTCTTGACCCTAACGGAATAACGCTTGGATCTACAGCAATCACTTTTTTATTCGGATTCGCGTTTAAATTTATACCTGTCGTAGTAAATCCACTACAACCACTACAGCTTGCAGTATAGGCACTCGCAGACATTGTATAGGTTTTTCCGCCTTGCGAACGATCATTTGCGTTTTGTGCGTTATTACTCTCTGAACTTGCTTCGGATTGCTTGGGCTTTTTAGTTGATAACGTAACCAAATTATTATCTTCTTTCTGTTTCGTACCGATAGCTACTACTCGATCTTCACTTTCTTCGATGACGTTCTCATCTACTAGTTCTTTACTTACTTCTTTTCCATTTTCTTTAACAATTTCATAAACTTTCTCTACTTTGCCTTCTTTCCCTTCAGAGAGGACCCTTTTCTCTCCCTTTGGAAGACTGCTATCATTCTTTTCTTCCGTCGAAAAGGCTATTGTTTCAGTAACTTCATCTTTTTCTGTTTCAACACGTACAATCGAGACGGTTGTATCTTTCGTAACTTTTTCACCCAGAGCCGGTTTAATTTTATCCGCTCCATCCTGATCAAACTTCACCTGAGATTCTTCTAACAAATCGGCTACAGTGCCGCCTGTTGTCCATACTGTTTTCTCTTTTCCGCCATTATTGATGGTAACTTGGTAGGCTTGCTTAACTTTAATATGTAATCCATCTTCTATTGCATCTTCTGGCTTAAAAGAAACATCATCTCGTTGCTTAAAAGAAAGGTTATTTTCTTCTAAGAATTCATTTATTGTATCTACCGTTGTATAGTAATTCTTCTGTTCATCGTCAATTGTAACAGTCACTTGTTTTGCTTGTTTGTACGAGATTTCCATTCCATTTTCAACGGAATCTGCTTTGTTATGAGATAAGTAATCATGTTCTCCAACAGTAATTCCAACTTCAGCTAGTAATTCTTCTACGGTGTTTTTATGCGTCTTTACAGTTTGTTTCTTGCCGTCTTCAGCAATAACCACTTCTGCTTTAGTAGCATCAAATAAGACGAGTCCGGAAAACACAACAAGTGCCAAAACACCAATGCTCGAAATAACCAGCTTCATTGTCGACGCCGGCATTAGCTTTGAAATCATTCGCATGCTTCTGCCTCCCTCTTAATGCATTTTGATTATATTAACACTTATATGCAAAGTCAAAGTAATTCCGTTTACGTTTAAGTTACAATTAGATTACATAGAAAAAAGAGAGCCCTTTTTTATTAGTAAAAATACCTCATAACCATTGATACATAAGGGGTTTATTAAAATCGATTATTTCATAAAAAAAGAAGCTTAACATTTACGTTAACCTTCTTTTTATACCGTATTTTTCCTATTTTTTTACAAATTATTTTTCTTTTTTTACAACCGTCATAAGTTTAAACCAAAGAGAGAAATAGCGTTTTTTGTCGTGTTTTCACAAATTTCGTCCAAGGTTGTTTCTCGAAGTTCTGCTATTTTTTCTGCTACTAATTTAACATAAGCTGGTTCATTTCTCTTTCCTCTATTGGGGTGAGGAGCTAGGAAAGGTGCATCAGTTTCAATTAACAACCGATCCATAGGAACCTGCACCGCTACTTCCTTTGGTAAAGTAGCATTTTTAAAGGTTACTGGTCCTCCTAAAGATATATAAAAATTCATATCTAAACATGTTTGTACATAATCTGCTGAATCGTTGTAACAATGCATGATTCCACCAATCACTTCCGCATTTTCTTGTTTGAGAATATCAATAATATCCTCGGTAGCTTCACGATTATGGATAATAATTGGCATATTTACTTTTTTAGCCAATCGAATTTGCTTTCGAAATACTTCTTTTTGTACATCCTTCGGTGATTTATCCCAATGATAATCCAAGCCCATTTCACCGATCGCCACAACTTTTGGATGGGAAGACAACTCTTCAATCCAAGCAAGCTCTTCACCTGTCATATCAATGGCATCAACCGGATGCCAACCAACTGCTGCATATATTGTTTCATATTGTTCAGCAATTTCAATTGCTAAGGGAATGGTTTCACGATCAAAGCCAACAACCACCATATATTTAACTCCAGCATCAAAAGCGCGCTGAATCGTTTCTTCTCGATCTTCAAAAAAATCTCTTGCGTTTAAATGAACATGGGTATCAAACAACAACTTCTTCACTCCTCAGTTATAAACATAAGCTCTTCTTATTGTTGAAAAGACCAAACTCGTTGAGATTGGTCTTTTCTGCTTCATTATTTTACAACGGAACCGTTTGGTAAGTTTTCTTCTACAGAAGCAAGTACAAGCTTCCCATTTTCATCTTCACCACATAGAATCATACCTTCTGATTTTTCACCACGCAATTTAGCTGGCTTCAAATTAGTGACACAAATTACTTTTTTTCCTACTAAATCATCTGGTTGATAATATTGTGCGATTCCTGAGACTACTTGCCGCTTTTCAGCACCTAAATCCAATTGCAATTTTAATAATTTATCCGCCTTTTTTACTGGTTCTGCTTTAACTACCTCAGCTACTCGCATATCTACTTTCATAAAATCATCAAAAACAATTTCATCTTTATTTGTTACTTCTTGATTGCTTGTCTTTGGCTCTTGAGCCGGTTTTTGCATCATTGCCTTGATGGTTTGTACTTCTTTCTCTACATCGAGTCGTGGAAAGATTGGACTTCCTTTTTGAACAATTGTACCAGTTTTAATCTGTCCTTCCTGATAAAGGCTATCCCACTCTTTTAATGTTTCATCTGTTATATGAAGCTGCCTGAAAATTTCTGCCGGT
Organism: Virgibacillus salexigens; assembly: GCF_000723585.1. Taxonomy (NCBI): domain Bacteria; kingdom Bacillati; phylum Bacillota; class Bacilli; order Caryophanales; family Bacillaceae; genus Virgibacillus; species Virgibacillus salexigens. Next base: position 40,406 of record NZ_CCDP010000001.1, read on the forward strand.
GCTTCTGTTAAGAATGGTTGAAGCATGACCGCTGCTTTACGTAGATACTCCGCAAGATGGGCCATTACATTTCCTAATCGATCCTTATTTGCTTCATCCTTAGCTAATACCCAAGGTTCTGTCTCATCAATATATTTATTGGTGCGGCTAATCAGATGCCATAACGAAGATAAGGCGACAGAGAACTGCATATTTTCCATCGCTTCCTCTACTTTGCGAATGGATTCATTGCCAAACGCTTCAAGTGACGCTTCAAATTCTGTTTCCTTGGCAGTATATGCTGGAATTTCCCCATTAAAATATTTATTGATCATCGCAATCGTACGATTCAATAAATTTCCTAAATCATTTGCTAGGTCATAATTCGTTCGCTCTACAAATCCTTCGGGAGTGAACACACCATCTGACCCAAATGGTACTTCGCGTAGCAGGTAGTAGCGAAGTGCATCTAATCCATATCTATCCGTAAGCTTAACGGGATCGACTACATTTCCTTTTGATTTTGACATCTTGCCATCTTTCATTAATATCCATCCGTGCGCAAAGACTTTTTTTGGCAATGGAAGATCTAAAGCCATTAACATAATTGGCCAATAAATGGTATGGAAACGAACGATCTCTTTACTCATTAAATGGACATCGGCCGGCCAAAATTTTTGATATTTGCTGTCATCATCCGTCCCGTAGCCTAAAGCTGTAATATAGTTTGTCAATGCGTCAATCCATACATAGATAACATGCTTGGGGTCCCCAGGTACTTTAATTCCCCAATCAAATGTCGTTCTAGAAACAGCTAAATCCTCTAGGCCTGGCTTAATAAAATTATTCAGCATTTCATTCTTACGGCTTTCCGGCTGAATAAATTCAGGGTTATCTTCATAAAATTGCACCAATCGATCTACATATTTACTCATTTTAAAGAAGTAAGATTCTTCTTTCACCTTCTCTACTGGTCCGCCACAGTCTGGACAATGTCCATCCTCTAGTTGTCTTTCCGTAAAAAAGGATTCGCAGGATGTACAATACCATCCTTCATATTCATCCAGATAAATATCGCCTTGCTTAACCAATTGATCAAATATGTTAGCTACAATTTTTTTATGTCGTTCTTCCGTTGTTCGAATAAAATCATCATTTGATATTTTTAACTTTGACCATAAATCCTTTATACCGCTTACGATTTCATCTACATATGTTTGTGGAGAAACACCTTTTTCCGTAGCTTTTTTTTGTATCTTCTGCCCGTGCTCATCCGTTCCGGTTAAATACATAACATCATATCCACGCATCCGCTTATACCTAGCAATCGCATCACCAGCCACTGTCGAATACGCATGACCAATGTGTAAATTTCCACTTGGATAGTAAATCGGTGTTGTTATATAAAATGTTTTTTTATTATCTGCCATTTATCTTACCTCCTATTTCCACCTGCATCCATAAACTATTACTATTGTAGCTTTTATCCTGCAATTTGCCAAATAGAGTGCAATATCATCTAATTTGGACAATTATTAGAAAAACAAAATCGAATTATGTCGAAAAATATTATTTGTTTATTTCCTATTTTTTCCTATACCTCTTCAGTATTGCCATAATCACAGTGGATAAACCTTGTCATATCAAGGTTTATAAGTTGTTTATAAATAATTAAATTTTCAGGTAAATATTTATTGACAGAAAAAAGAAACACTGGTATTCTATTGCTTAGAGCGATGTCGAAATATGACGATTTTTTTAATACAACAAATTTTAGGAAGAACGAAGGCCTCACTGACAAGTAAAATGCCGCGTTTTTCTAACCTTAGGGGGAAAGAAATTGAAATCTACCGGAATTGTACGTAAAGTTGATGAGCTTGGACGTGTCGTTATTCCAATGGAGCTTCGTCGTACACTGGAAATTCAGGAGAAAGATGCGATGGAAATCTATGTAGAAAATGACAAAATCATTCTTAAGAAGTATAAGCCCAACATGACTTGTCATCTTACTGGCGAGGTCTCAGATGAGAACCTTTCTTTAGCGAACGGCAAACTTGTCCTTAGTCCTGAAGGCGCACAAGAACTGGTTAAAGAGATAGAATCACGACTTAACAAATAAGTATAATAAAGGTATAGTGTGATGGTACATTACACTACATAAAATGAATTATACTTATCGCTATACATGTAATAAAGGTCTGACGTTCATCACTACGTCAGACCTTTTTTATCTATAACAAATTTTATTCTTGAATGTGGTAGGCTTGGTAAACGTCTCGCTTCGGCAATTGTCTTTCCTTAGCGACTAGTTTAATGGCCTCTTTACTTGAATTAGTTTGACTTTCTAAATAATGGTTTACATGCTCAATGATAGATAGATTACTCCACCATAATCGATCCATATCCTGATCTTCTTCCGCTCCATCCAAAACAATACAGAATTCGCCCTTCATTTCTTTTTCACTAATATGTGAGATTACTTCAGCTAATGTTCCGCGAATAAATTCTTCAAATCGTTTGGTTAATTCTCTAGCAAGGACAACCTGGCGATCGCCAAGCTGCCCATGTAGAGCCTTTAAAGTATCCTTTAAACGATATGGGGACTCATAAAATAATAATGTCGCACGCAGGGGTTTCAGCCGCTCGATCTCCGTTTCTTTTTCTTTCTTTTTTCTTGGCAAAAACCCATAGAAATAAAATTCACTTGTTGGAAGCCCGGATCCAACTAATGCACATAATGCAGCATTAGCCCCTGGCAAGACCACGACGGGTATTCTCTTCCCAATTGCTGCTTGTACAAGGTCATGTCCTGGGTCAGAAATCGCTGGCATCCCTGCATCACTTACAAGAGCAATCGATTCTCCATTTTCTACTTTTGTTAATAATTGATCTTCACGAGCCAACTTATTATGTTCGTGATAACTAATGAGCGGTGTGTTCAAATCAAAATGCCTTAGTAGATTTTTTGTATTCCGCGTATCCTCAGCTGCTATCACAGATACGGATTGGAGAGTTTTTAGCGCTCGATAAGTAATATCTTCTAAGTTCCCTATTGGTGTAGGAACAATATATATTGTTGCCGTTACTTGATCATAACTTTTTTGAATCTGCATGGCTCATCACTTCTTTCAACTTGTCACGAATCATTCGAAATTTCTCTTTTCGTGTCAATTGTTTAATTTCGTATTCCTTTCTCATTGCTTCCGTTTTACTGGCGAACCGTTCAACATAAACAATTTGAAAAGGGCCCCTACCTCTGGTGTATTTTGCACCTTTTCCCTCTTCATGCATCCTGACTCGATGCTCCAAATTATTGGTATATCCAGTATATAATGACCCATCATTGCATTTTAATATATATACCACGTGGTTATTTTCTGTCATATATAATATCCTCAGCTTCTTCTGTATATGATCCATTGGCTTGATAAATATAGAGTGGAGGTAAGATTTTTAAATCTGCCTTCCCATCCCTTGTTCCTTCAATTAATAACATATTTGCTTCTTTTCCCTGCTTTGGATAAACAAATTGCAATCGTTTTGGCTCCAACTTATATTTCCGAAACAAACGGATGATATCGACTAACCTACCAGGACGATGTACCATGGCCACTTTGCCTCCTGGTCGCACATAGCGTTTACAGGCTTTGATAACATCCTCTAATGTACAATATACTTCATGCCTGGCTATCGTTAAATATTCATTATGGTTATGCTCTGTTTTAGATGGTGTTGGAAAATAAGGAGGATTGCAAGTAACTACATCAAAATGACTTTGGAGCAAACGCGTTTGTAAATGGTTTAAATCACCGTGAATCAGCTCAATTTGACTCGTTAACTGATTCATTGCAACATTTCTCGTTGCCATTTGATAAATTCGATCCTGGATTTCAACTCCAGTAATAGAACCCTTTGTTTTTCTCGATAGTAGTAAAGGAATAACACCATTGCCCGTACATAAGTCAAGTATTTTTCCTTTTTTAAATGGAACATAAGCAAAATGAGCCAACAACACGGCATCAAGAGAAAAAGAAAAAGCCGAAGGACTCTGTATAATTTTCATGCTGTTATCTGCTAGTAAATAATCTATTCGTTCATCATCATATAACTCAACCTCAACCATTTAGTATTTCCTTTCTGAATGAACATGAAGCTTATGATTCAGGAGCTGCTTTACTTTCATAGCATTAACTGTAACAAAGGCTGCCCCGAAATCGAGACAGCCATACATCATGTATCTTACTTCGTTTTATTTAGGAAGTCTAAGCAAAAAATGCAATCTTCATTTCTTCTTGGACTGCCGAATTCCAAATTACAAATATGAAAGCCTTCCTCGTATAAACGAGCCAAATTATCATACCCTTCACCAGGAAAACCTTTGTTCACTTCTGCATGATTATCATTGTCTGCGTTGTCCTCTTTTGTATGTTTTAAGTGACTACGTAAATTATGATTCTCCATGGCTAGTCGATGATTCTCTTCTAAAAGGTCGCTCAGTTTACCTTTCAAATCACCTAACTGTTCGTATAATTCGCCAATTTGCTTTTCCATATCTGAAACTTGATCAAAAATTTTCCTGTTCTTCACGCTACTCACCCCGTTATTCTGTGGCTTGCGCTAAAATTCCTTCATCAATTAGTTCATCTAAAGTATATTCGATTACTCTTTCTTTTTCAGGTATTTCGATTTGGATGAGTCGTTCTAAGATGTTTAAACCAACTACTTTACCCTTTCCATATGGTGTCTCCATTGATTGTCCGATATCTGGTAATTCACGTTTGGCTACTTCATAATCATCGTTTTCATATTTTAAACAACACATTAACCTTCCACATAGACCAGAAATTTTTGCAGGATTTAAGGAGAGATTTTGATCTTTTGCCATTTTTATAGATACAGGTTCAAAGTCACCTAGAAAAGTGGAGCAGCATAGCATTCTGCCACAAGGACCGATTCCTCCTAGCATTTTTGCTTCATCACGTACACCAATTTGACGAAGTTCTATTCTCGTCTTAAACATTGCGGCAAGATCTTTTACCAAGTTTCGAAAGTCTACACGACCATCAGCAGTAAAGTAGAAAATAATTTTATTACGATCAAATGTATACTCCACTTCTACTAAATTCATATCTAAGTCATGTTCTCTAATTTTTTCCAAGCACGCTTGAAATGCTTTTTGTGAGCGTTCTTGGTTCTCCACTACTGTTAATTTATCCTTATCGTTTGCGAGTCGAATAACTTTCTTTAGTGGAAGAACAACATCCTCCTCATCAACCTGTTTATTGGTAAGGACAACTTTACCAAACTCAATTCCACGGATGGTTTCAACGATGACATAACTATCTAACAGAATCGTCTCTTCCCCCGGATCAAAATAATATATTTTACCCGCTTTCTTAAAGCGAACACCGATAACTTCTATCATTCCTTATCACCTCTGTATTTGAAGTGTGAGCTGCTCCATCACTAAGGTTGGATGGACATTTTGCTTTAACTTTCGCTTTGCCTGCAACACCGTTTGTAAGACGTCTAATAATTGCTCCTGCGAAAAGCGTCTTGCTGCCTTTTCAAGCAATTCATCAGAAGGGGCGAAAAATACCATCCCAGCTTCGTTTTCTATATGGTAATAAAGAATATCTTTGAATGCGAATAGTAGGAGATCCAATCCTTCTTCATGCTCACTTCTTTCCTTGAAATGAGTCACCCAATGCTGATGAATAAATAAGTATACATCCTCTGGATTGGATGAAAGTACCTCTACTAATTGTACCACTATCTTTCTTGCGGAGGCAAACCACTCGTCGTTATTTCTAGTAAAGGCATCGTCTAAATTATTCGTTAGTGCACTCATTAAAACTGCATTTCTATTATGCATCCCTTTTTCTATTAATTGCTTTTGGAAGTTTACTGGATTAAGAGGCTTTAAATCAATGACCTGACATCTGGAACGAATGGTCGGGAGAATTGATTGACTATTGTCTGTCATCATAATCGCCGTTGTTTTTTTATTCGGCTCTTCTAAAAATTTCAAAATACGGTTGGCAGCATTAACGGTTAACGTATCAGCACCTTTGATAATATAAACTTTTTGATCCGATTCTAGACCAGAATACATAAATTCTTTCTGCAAATTCCTGATTTGCTCTATTTTAATCGATTGTCCATCTGGTTCAATCCAATGTACATCCGGATGATTTCCAGATGCAATACGGTGACACGCATTACAATGTGAACATGGCTCATCAGCTGAATTATTCTCACAAAATAACCCTTTAGCGATGAGCAAGGCGATCGCTTCTTTACCCGTGCCTCGTTCACCTTGAAGTAAATAAGCATGGGAAATCCGGTCTTTCTTTATGCTATTTGTTATTATCCTGCTTGCTAACGGCTGTATTTCGGCAACCTCAGGCCACGTTTCCATATGTATCCCCTTCATATTATCATGCTTCTTACGTATATATGTTAACCAGCAGACCTTTAATCTCACCAATTAAACCTAGTAGATCTACTGTCTTTTTTTCGTTATTCATGACTTCTTCGGTTAGTTCCATTAATTTTTCATTAACAGCTTTTACGATGGTTAGGTTTCGACTTTGTTGATCCACCCCAAAACGATGAGACTTTTCCAAGTCCAACCCACTATTAACTGCTTCCTGCAAAAAACCTTTGACTAACCGCTTAAATTTTGCTAAATCTCGGAACGAACGGAATCGAGCTAGCTTGTCTCCCTGCAGACTAATATTTTTTATTAAAACTTGGAATTCTTGCTGTTTAAGTTGTTGGGCCTGGGACTGCAGCGATTTCTGGAAAGTCCGGTTCTCTTCTCCAGCTGGTCTAATATACTTTGTTTCAGGTTGGGGTCTTAAATCCTGACTAATTTTCAAATGCTCAGTCCCTTCCGGCCTACAATCTCTTTTATCAAGACAGCTTAGCCTTAAAATTGATAAAACGATTCGATCGGCAAAATAAACACGGTGGCTCCACCTACTTCTACCTTAACTGGCTTTGGAATATAAGAATCAGCATTGCCTCCCATTGGCGAGATTGGTGCAACCATTTGTTCACGATGCGAACAGTTGTCTTTAATGATATCTAATGCTTCATCAACATATTCGTCTTCACACCCGATCATTAAGGTGGTGTTTCCTTCCTTTAAAAAACCGCCAGTAGTAGCAAGCTTGGTTGTCTTAAAATTCTCTTCACCTAGTGCATCCACCAGACGATTAGAATCTTTATCTTGAACCACTGCGATAAGTAACTTCATTTTTGCCAGCTCCTTTAGATTTTCTTATTTTCCTTAAATAAAGATAAGATATGACGTAAAGCTTCTTCTTCCACATCTTCCATTGGTTGATCCGCATTTATGAATTGAAATCGATTAGGAAATCTTTCTGCAAGTATATGATAAGCATCATAGACATGTTCATGAAATTCAAGATTTTCCAGATCCAAACGATTTTGCTCTCTATTTTTATTCGCCGCGATCCGCTCTAATCCTTTTTTGGGCTCAATATCGAAGAATAAAGTTCGATCAGGCATGCAATCACCAATGGCAAATTGATTAATTTTTAGTACCTCATCCATTCCTAGACCTCGCGCATAACCCTGATATACAAGGCTGCTATCTATAAAGCGATCGCATAACACTATTTTACCCTGATTTAATGCTGGCAACACTTTTTCAAAGAAATGCTGACTTCTTGCTGCTGCATATAACAACGCTTCTGTATGCTCTTCCATCTCTGTGTGAAGCGGATCAAGGATAATATTCCTTATTTTCTCAGCTATCTTGATACCACCTGGCTCTCGAGTAGCAAGTACATCATAGCCTTCATTGCTTAACCGTTGACTTAAAGCATGGTGAATCGAGGTTTTTCCAGCACCTTCCCCACCTTCAAATGTGATAAATAGTCCCCTCAACTTCCTTCTTCTCCTTCTTCCAATCCTATATTTATAAATACTTGGATGTCTTCTGTATACCGGTGTTGCATACGTACTCCTTGTTCACGCAGTAGGAATAGCGTGTTTATATGTGTAGTTGTGATTACTTCCCCTTTTAGTATTAATGCGATTCCAGGTGGATATGGAATAACCGATTCTGCCGCAACATACCCAACTGCATCTTGAAGCGGGAAGTAATTCGTTTGCAACTGATCCATTGTTTGATAAGACAAAGCTAATTCCTGAACCTTCTCAGTAAAAAGTCCTTGTATGTCTATTGTATCATGTCTAGCAGTATTTTTTAATTGATCATTCACGGTTTTTACTGCTTTTTTCAAGCGATTTACTTCAGTAAATGGAGCTAATCCGTGAATGAATAATAATTGGTTATGTGTTGCTAATTCTGGATAAATTTGCTGTTCCTCAAAGTAGCTAGCAACTTGTGTTGCAGTAATCCCTTCCTGCATTTCCAATGTAATTTTTAATGGATCATCTGCTGTTACAATACTCCAGTAATTGGTTTGACTTAACGCCCCTTTGACCTTGTCGACGCTATCTAATATGGCATGTATAGCTTTTGGAGGCATGTTTGCCAGAAAAGCACGTGCGATATCCAACGAAGCCATTAATGGATAAGAAGGGCTACTGGATTGAATCATTTGTAAATAGTGAGCAACTTGCCGTTCAGATACATACCTAGAATTCATATGAAGATACGATCCCATTGTCATCGCTGGAGCCATTTTATGAGCCGATTGAACAACGATATCAGCACCTAGTTTTATAGCAGAAGGAGGCATGGGAGAACCCAAAGAAAAGTGAACACCATGCGCTTCATCAATTAGAACAGGAATACGATGGGAATGTGCCAGTTCTATCATCTTTTTTAAAGCAAATGTATGTCCAAAGTAATCCGGGTATGTAAGCACGACTGCCTTCGCATTAGGATGCTGTTCTATGGCTCGCTTTAATGTGTTTATATTTGGATTGTTATACCGATGAACAGCTTCATTATAATCTGGCGCAATAAATACCGGGCTTGCTCCACATAATTCTAATCCGTTCATAATTGATTTATGAACATTACGTTGTACAATAACCTTATCAGATGCCTTACATGTAGCTAATATCATAGCCAAATTGCCGGCCGTACTTCCTCCTACTAGAAAAAACGTTTTCTTTGTTTGAAAGAAATCGGCAGCCAACTGTTCCGCATCAGCAATAACCGTTTCTGGTGCATGTAAATCATCCAATCCTGTTAACTCTGTCATATCAAATTTAAGCAGTGTATGAAAATATTGTTTCACTGCTTCAGGAAATATATTCCCGTTTTTATGACCTGGTACATGAAAGGAAATGGGACGATTCACTGAAAATTGTTGTAGTGCATGAAATAACGGCATTCGTTGTTGGTTCATTTATCTTCGCCTCAATATGATGAAATTAACTGATCATATCTTATCATATCAGCACTAGACTTTCATATAGATAACAAAAAAAGCCTTTGCGGACAAAGACTTTACCGATCTAGGAATATAGTTTTGGTTTGTTGATATTTTTTAATTTATGGAGATAATAGTTATACTTTTCTTCACGTGGTTCCGTATGAATCATATTATGCTCACATTCTGAACAGATAAACAATGTGTACAAATGAATACCTGATTCCTTTTCTTCTTCACAAATACCACAACGTTCATGTGTTAAGCTTTGTTTCATTTCTCCACCTCCGTTATGAATTAGTATCTCCTAATCTAACGGATCTTATACAAAAAAATCTTTGAAAATGAATTGAAAATAGTAAGCTTTAAGAATTTCTTTTATATTTGCATTTAATCAATCATGAAATAATAAACAAATGAATTGCTGATAACGATGCCAACCCGAAGATGCCTAGAAATCCAGCTATTACCGCTGTGAATAAATTTATTGGAATATGCAATCCAATTGCTCCACCGAACACATTAATAAAAAACAGAAATAATATCCCGATTCCAAGCTTTACCGTCGTATGTCCAATAAAGCGCATTGGTTTTACGGGCGCCCCTACAAATAATAGGATAATAATTAATGCAACCATAATAGAAATTACTAGTGTCGAATTCAAACTAATCAACCCCTCTTTCTTGTCCCTTTCTACTACTTATGCATAAAATGAAAGAAAAAGAACCAGACATAGTAAAAACACTACACAGTATACATTGCGTTCTTCTAATCAGATATTAGAAGTCTCTGTATTCAATTTCACTGCCGTTCCTTCAAGTAGGAGGTGGATCAAATGAAACAATGATAATTTCATCAATAAAGGAATTAAATCCTATTAAATGAAAATTTACTTGCTCAGCTTCACAGGACACCTTTCTTGTAACTACTTCCGAAAATAACTCACCCGGTGATAATTGTAGTTTCTTTTCATCTAGCTTAATTGGTATCTCTACATCTGCAATATTCTTAATCTTTATTTCTATGTTAGTAACACATGCTGCATCAAAAGATAAAAGATCAGCATCAATATCTAGAAGATCTTTTGTAGTTGCGTTGACTACCTTTCCGTGTGATTCAGTTTCACTCATAAACCAAGCCTTTGTAGTAGATGAAGATATAGATATACATAGTGTATAAACGAGTATGCAGCTAAGCAGTATAATAAAAGCTCTTCTCCTTTCCACTACACGCTCACCCCTCTAACTCGCATTACTCATACGTTGCACCATCATCTGTTTGTTTACCAATCACATGAAAAGTTGCATCATACTGTGCACCTTGGTATTCATTGCCCGCACTCTCATCTAACTTAATAGCTATCATAATATCAATATATTGACCTTCATCAAGTTGCCAGAAGGAATCTTCACTCCCCTCACCGAACGTAATCTCACCTGAATCAACCTCTTCGTCTGTTAATAGTTCTCCAGAAAGTTCTACTCCTTCAGTATTAGCAGTTGTAAATGTCCGTTCATTTGTTTCCCCATTAAATAGATTTTCTAATTGTATTTTTGATTTTTCATAGGTATCCTGATCGGGAGTAGTTGTGTACTTCATAGCCATGTATCCAACCTCATATGCATCTAAGGATGCTTTATCAATTGAATGTGTATAAGTAGCATTTAGATACGTATCTAAGTCACCACTGTTCTCAATAGTCACCCAATTTCCATATTCAAGCTGTGAGGGGGCAAATTTAACTCCGGAAAAAATCGGTGTTTCTATATTGCTATCATTATTAATTTGTAATACTCCATTCTGCATGTCACCTTGCGCCTCTGTTTCTGAAGTAAACCAAGAGTATGTTCCTATCCCAGCTGAAGCTACCAAAATTCCAGCAAAAGTCGTACCTAATAATGTTTTCTTTAATTTTTTCATAAAAGTTCCTCCTCATATCTTTTTAATATTTTGTTTTGATGGATGCCTTTTTGCGGATTTCTGACTCCTTTCATACACCTCCAAACAAATATATCCAGTAAAAGGGAGAAGGATAAGCAGAAAAAACCCTACCGGTCCACTGATAAACTTAGAAATAAAACCTACATTCGGAATCATAAATACCTGTTTTCCTATAACATTCTTTGCAGACACCAGCGTCTCATCAACAACATTATTATTGTCCCCCTTTGTAACAAACTGGATATCCCCCTGTTGCAAAATCACTTCACTTACTCGGTGAGTAATATATTTATCCGCTGCTTCTTTAAAGGTAATAACGTCATTTTCTTGAATCTCTGATGCTTCCAATCTTTTTACAATGACCATATCACCAGTTTCGAATGTCGGATTCATACTATTAGACAAGACTGTAAAAGGCTGAAAACTAAACAAAGAAGGAGGCTGTCCAGGATTACGAAGCAATTGAATCACAATAAATAGAACGAAGATAACCATTAGAACAAATAAAAGACGCAGCAATATCTTCAGTGCTCTCCTAAATTTATCTTTGATTTCAACCATCCTCTCCCTCCTGACAGCTCATTTTTATAAATAGGAACTCACACACCGAAGTGTGTAGCATTCCCAATTCATACTTTTCTCTCTAATTATTTGGTTCTAGCCCTATTGATTTAAGAAAATCATTCAACCCTTTATTTCCTAATTTTTCTAACGGGGTTTTATTCTCTGGTGCGTCAAAACCAATATCTAAGAAATTCTTTTCAATGAAACGAATGTCTGCTTCATCAACAATTCCATCCTTGTTTACATCCGTTTTATCATTTTCTTTACCATAATGGGCTACAACACGCATTACATCATGGATGTCGACAACTTTATCGCCATTGATATCTCCAGCAGTGTTCATGTCTGGATGCACTCGCTTGGATTCGCCAATAACTTCACCATTCTCTTCTATCCCTACTTCTGTCTCCAATACATTATTTAAATGACCGGGGACTTCAACATAGACATTGTACGTTCTTTCAGATACCGGAAGCCCCTTGATCGTAAAATTCCCCTGCTCTGTAATCGTACCTCTGTATTTTTTACCATCTTGATCTTTTGCATATATCTTAACGCCCATTTCTTCATAATCTTTCTGTAATACAAATCCATCCTCATGAAGAAATGCTTCTGGCTCGATAAAACCTGTAATAGTAGAATGCTTTGGAACAATCGTATACTTGTCATGTGAGAAAACAGAGATCGATACTGGTTCTGATTCACCGGCTTTCTCATAACTAAAATCGTCAACAGATAGACTTGTTGCGCCACCGTAATAGTGGTCATCAATTAATTCAAATGTGACATCAAGAAATTTCATATCTTTATCAATGCCTGAAAACGCATTACCTTCGATAGATGCTCCTACTTTCACAAAATCTGTCCAATAGTCTTCTCTAAATGAAGGTTCGTTCAAGTTTATTTCTAAGTCATTCTCTTCTGCATATGCTGCAAATGCTTCATTTACCTGAACTCCATCAAACTGATAAAGATCCTTCGCATACTCTACTTCAAATTCCCCAGACATTAACGCCTTCACGTTGTTTAGACTTAATGTCAAGGTAAATGTATTGCCTTTCTTTATTTCCTCTTTGTCATAAGTAGACATGCCATAGGCTGTTCCTTCTTCAACAAATGTGTACCTCGTTTTATTAACAATATCGGCATTCGTAGCTAAATCAACAGGCAATAAATCTAAATTTACTGGTCCATTCTCAATTTCTTCAGGCAATAAACCAAACTTCATATTTCCGTTTGCTTCAACTGGAATCTGACCTGGAAATGGAGAATTCTGATAATAGGCGACAATATTTTCCGATTGATCATAATCCAAGCCTTTTGATTTTAAAACATCAATTGTAGAATCATACACATTCGTATGAACCCATAGAGCATGATGCCCATCCTCATCTGTATACATAGACTCATCCACTTCATGTACTCCTGGTTCCAAATCATTAAACGTTAATTCCGGTGGTGTATTATCGACAATAGCAACATTCTGTATGGTGTACGTATCTCCATTCTCATCGTGACCAATCACTTCAAGGATATAATCATCTTCTGGTAATTTGACTCTTTCTTCTGCTATTGGATTTTCTGTGTCATCGGTAAATGGAAAAACGCTTCCCATAAATGCTTGCAACACGTAATACTCTCTACCAACTTCCATATTACTGCTATCTAATGTACCGACTAATCCAATCGGCTCTTGTGTTTCTCCATCTTTCACAATAACATCCATTGTTTCGATTGGACTTTTTATTTTTAAGGCCATATTGATAAATGGAAGTAAAAATGGATGAAATGTCCATTCATTTGGAACTGCTTGGCGGTCTAAATCGACATAATCAATCCCTTTATCGGTAACACGAACAGCGAATGGTACTTGGAAATTCTCTTCACTAGCTTCGTTTTCAACATGGATATATCCCTCAAACATGCCATATTCTGCATTTTTTGGTACTTGAATCGTTGCATTGATTTCCTCTGATTGTTCAGATCCAACAGTTATTGATTCAGGTACGTTTAACTCGATCCCTTCTTCATTTCCGTGTAGGAATTCAACATTTATGGCATATGATTTCTCCTCGGCTGAGTGATTCTCAATGCGAATATCTTTCTTTTCTTCCAAACCTTCCCCTTCCTCTAAATAATAGCTGCCATAGCCAATGGAACCAGTAACCTCGTCGATCATAGTGGTTTCTTCCCCATCCAACATCTCTGTTTTATCAAGGACTTTAACCGATGTATTAGTATGAACAGCATTATAAGCATTAATTCTCCCCGATCCTACTTCATAGACAGAGTAATTTTCTTTTAGATCAACAGAGGTATTCATTAAGGCGGCTTTTACTTCAAAGGGACTGTAATTTGGATTCTCTTGTAAAATAAGTGCTGCTGACGCTGCAACATGTGGAGAAGCCATGGATGTACCCTGTATACGTGCATAAGCTAAATCATAATTATTATGTTCTGGATCATTAACATAGGATGGGTAAGTAGAGAAAATTGCCACCCCAGGTGCAACAACATCTGGCTTGATATCATAATTTTGTGCTGCAGGTCCTCTCGAACTGAAATCTGCTAAATGGTCACCTTCTGATTCCGTATTTGTTAACTCGCCAAACGTTAGTAAAAGTCCATCTGAAAGAACCTCTTTCAAAGCCTGTCCATCCTCATTAGAAAGACGGAATGCTGGAAGATAGGCTGTACTTTCTCCAATATAATAAGGGATTTGCCCGTCTTCATTATTGAATACAATGGCAGCTTCTGCACCTGCATCTTTTGCATTTTTAACTTTTTCATCAAAGGAAATCTCGCCACGCTTTATTAATGCAATTTTCCCCTCTACATCAACCGCTGCAAAATCCTCAGCATACCCCAGCCCTGCGTCAACTATAGAAAAGGATTGATCTTTGAACGCTTCTAGATTATCTGTGAAATTTTTTGCTAACAGTTGCATATCTGTTACCGTCACATCTCCTGCTGTAGCGCTAAACGTGGGGATAGTCTGTGACACATCACTTGCTCCAACAGAAATAGGAAATGCAGCGGCCCCAGGCGATCCTACTGTTTTCTCACCTGGTCCAGCATTACCTGCTGCTACTACTGTTACTACATCAGATAATACAGCATTATTAACTGCTAAAGATGTAGGAGACAAAGGATCATTCGCATTAGATCCTAAGGATAGATTGATAACATCCATCTCATCTTTAACAGCCTTATCAATTCCTGCGATAACCCCATTGGTTGGCCCAGAACCATAAGGACCTAAAACACGATAGTTATATAAATCCACTTCAGGAGCTACACCTTTGACCGCATAATCAACATCATTGCTCTTTGTACCAGCAATCGTCCCAGATACATGGGTGCCATGTGATGTGTAATAACTTACGCCACTAATAAATTCAGCTTCACCAGATTCTCGCCAATCTTTATAGGTCGTCTCCATTGGATCAGCATCATTATCGATATAATCCCAGCCTTTAACCTGGCTAGGATCGATTTCAGCTGGGTTTTCTCCTTCCGTAAAACGATAACCTTGATAGGCATCCGTCAAATCAGGGTGGTTATAATCAATACCAGTATCAATTACCCCAACTTTAATTCCTTCCCCTTTGATGCCTTCATCATGTAATCGGTCTACACCAATTTGCGGGACACTATCTGCCATTTTTGGTTCCACTTTCTTTTGATCAACTTTAGGTAATTCTAAGCGAACGGTTTTATCCTTCCAAACACGCTTAACAACACCCGTTTGAATTAAATCTTTAACTGAATTTCCAGGCAATGTCATTGCCACACCATTTATTGCATGCCGATACTCATGTGTAATAGAAGGCCCATCAGTAGATTTTGTTTTCTTCATTTTTTTTAGGACTTCTTTAAATTGTTTATGTGATGATTCTACTTTTTCTTTTGCTTGCGATAAAGTAACCTTGCTACGTGACCTCATTGCCTTTGCTTTTGCTACCTCAACCTTTGCAGGATCCTGCTTAAATTCAACAATTACTTTTACGGGCTCTGAACTTTCTATATTAATATCTGGGTGTATAGTAAAACCTTTATCGGCTTCTAATTCATGGATAGCCTTGCGCTCTTCTGCAGTTATGTTACTTAATAGATTATTTATTTCCTTATCTTTATTCGACGAAGCGAATGTGTGACCAGGAAGTAGATACATGATAAGTAAAAAAATAGATAAATAAATTGTGAACAATTGCAATCTACGTTTTAACATAGCCTACTATTCTCCTCTCTTTTTTCTACTAAAATTAGATTTGAATCACTTTCCTCCTTTCATGTAGTGGACTTCAAGTAAAATTCCTTCTTATTAAATATGTTATATCTACTTTTTAATACTGTAAATTGGGGTAATTCTGTTATTTCCGAAAATTTAAAATAGTAAATTCGGATTACTATTCCTAGAAATACAATAGGTTTAAAAATTTACTCTAATCAGTCGTACTATATTCTAATCGTCAATCGTATTCTGGCCTACGTGTAATTATAAGAGCTAAATTCACATCAAAAGCACTATTAATAATTACCCCAAGTCAGCTATAATTGGTATAAAAAAGCCGGTTATTGTATTGACAGGAGCTTTCATTAATCCTCATACAAAGATTATGATTATTTAATGATGAAGATCTTCTAATAAGGGGGCACACAGCGATGTATGAAGGGAAAATCTTAAAATTTTACAGAGAAAAAGCAAAAATCACCCAAGAGCAACTTGGGCGAGGAATTTGTTCTGTGACACATATTAGTAAAATAGAAAGAGGGTTAACGGAGTATTCTCCTGAAATCACTATGTTATTAGCTCAAAGACTTAACATTAATATGGAGCAGGAAACTGCCAATTTAATCAATTTAAAAAAGAAGTTAGACCAGTGGCACGAGATGATAATATCTCAAGATTATAGCAGTGCTACTACCATTTATGATGAATTCCAGGAAAATGAAATGATAATTATTTCAGAATATTATCTTTACTATTTGCTTCTAAAAGGAATCTATCATTTGAAGCAAGGTTTTATTAAAGAAGCAGGAACATTAATTAAAACACTGCAAAAAAAGCGCAATAAACTCAATAATTATGAAGAAAATCTTATGAAACATGTGTTAGGTATCTACTTTATGATGACAGACGATCATTTAAAGTCCATCCATCTATTAAAAAGTATTCAATTCGATATTTATTCAAATGCATTAGTTTATTATGACTTAGCCGCAGCTTATCATCATATTCACTCCCCCGTGCTAGCATATTATTACGGAGAAAAAGCACTTAATGCTTATAAAAAGAAAAATTATTTTCTCGGGGTTATTGATACAGAAAATTTAATGCTAATTGAAGTGGAGTCGGGTCAACATCGTAATTTCAAAGAAACAAAAGAACAATATCAAGATTTAATTCGTCTTTGCGATCTGTGTAACTCACCAGATAAAAAGGGGAAAATACTACATAACTTTGCCTATGAACACTTAAAAAGAAAAAAATACCATGAAGCAGGAAAATTATATAAAGCATCCATGGATTTAAAAGAAAAGAAGAGTAATATTTATTTACTGTCACTAGAAGGATATGTTCGATGTGCAAATGAAGGGGATTTTTTAGAAAAAGACCAATTAATATCCTTAATTGAAGAGGGCTTATCCATTGCTTCAGAAATAAAAGAACCCCTATATAACCATGTGTTTTTGCTACATTATTACACCATATTTGATCAAGAAAAACAGTATTATCATTACTTAACAGAAAAAGCATTACCTTATTTTAAAGAACATGGATTTTTCGTTACCATGAAACGATATGAAAAGGAATTATTTAATTACTTCCTAAAAACTGAACAATGGGAAAGAGCTGTGCAAACGGCAGATTACATTATTAACAAGGTTGATGATACATATATATTTTAGTTTTTCCGAACACAGCATCTTTATTATCTACACCTACCTAGAATTAGGTACAATACCGTTTGTTTCTATTACTTATTCTGCCATTCCCAGTCAAACCATCTACCATGCCCATCGGTTTCACCTAGATTATACATATGCTCTTCGCCATTAATGTAAGCGTCTATATGTAAATTGCGGTCTGACATATTATTATAGATATGAATAACATCACGATGCTTGGCTATTTGCTGTAAATTATCCATCAATTTATTTTTTACTTCTAATGGTATTTGATTAGCTACATGCGTGTGAAATATACAAACAATGCTATCGGCTGGTGCTTGTTTCGATAAGTCAACGATTCGTTTCACACCATCTCCTTCTAACAGACATGGAGGGCTTTTCTTCAGCTGCTCAACTGCAGATGCTAGAAGTTCTACCCGCTCTTGATTTTCTGGCCAAATAAGCGCACGTAACCAATTATAATCGGAGGCTTTTGTTACATCACAACAATGCAAATCCACACCGACTCGAGAAACAATAGAAGGCCGAATCGCTAAATGCGGTGGCTTCTTCCCCTTCCTCACTCTTGAAGTGATGTGTAATGCAGCGCTTGGGTTTCCATATATTATACCATCCCCATAGGAATAACTATATTGTTCTACCAGTAATTGCAATCCTGCGCTTGTTCCTATTTCTATTAAAGACAATGGTTTATTTGTCTGCTTAAAAATGCCACAGAATATTGGATACAAGTACGCACATCTTCTGACTTCATTGGTTTGCACCCGCTTTGATTCAAGAATATCGATAATCGATGATTGATGGGTAGTACAAAAGTCTTTAAACTCTGGGAATACTTGTTGATAATCAGCAGGATTTTCTACTAAACTCGGGTAAAATGCTTGCAAGGAATGGTCTCTCCCCTGAAGCAACAGATAATGCACGGCTCCTAAGAATAAATTCGGCTCTGGCTGGCCTTTTGCTGCATGACCGCTTAAGCGTAACATATCCATATCTTCAGAAATCTTCCACGCCAAATGCTCATAAAGTGGACTGCTATCCTTCGCTTCTTGGGCAAATAATTGATAGCGTTTAGCATGATCACTCATATTCATTCCCCCTATTTTTAAAAGTATCATACGAAAATATAAAAGCAGCCAAGTAGGAGATGTGCTGCAGTTGTAAATTTCTATGAGCAACTACTTCCTTACCTATAGAAAAAGACAAGTACATCACTGCCTTGTCTTTATTGTCCAAATCAATTAACTTTTGGATTTAATGATAGGTCGCCCGCAATTTTCGATGCCTTGCTTCACGTAGTAAAAATAGATACTTAGCTTGAGCAAAAGCTTCCCAATAGTTTCCATCCATAGAGGGATCAATGCTTCTAGATACCATCGATTCAATTTGCTTCCACTCTTTTTCCAACCGTATCATTGTTTCTAGTAATTGTCCGTCCATCTCTTTTTTCTTTATTTTTTTAGCCATTTATTCACCTAATTCCTACAGATCTCTTCTACCCTCAAGCGCTTTTGATAAGGTTACTTCATCTGCATATTCCAAGTCTCCCCCAACAGGCAGCCCATGAGCAATTCTTGTTGTCTTGATGCCAGATGGCTTTACAAGTCTGGAGATATACATTGCTGTAGCTTCCCCTTCAATATTTGGATTTGTAGCCAAAATCAATTCTTCAACTTGTTCATCTTTCAGTCGATTAATTAAATCTGGTACATTAATATCCTCTGGCCCAATGCCATCCATAGGGGATATAGCACCATGAAGTACATGGTACTTGCCATGATACTCTTTCATTTTTTCCATGGCAATAACATCCTTTGGATCTTGTACCACACAAATAATCGATTGATCTCGTGTTGTATCTTGACAAATGGAGCAAGGATCCTGATCGGTAATATGACCACAGGTAGAGCAATGGGTTAGTTCTCGCTTGGCATTAACCAAGGAATTAGCAAAATCCATTACGTCATCATCCTGCATATTCAAAACAAAGAAAGCCAGACGGACTGCTGTTTTTGGTCCGATTCCTGGCAATTTAGTAAAACTGTCAATTAGCTTCGAAATTGGTTCTGGATAATACATTTATACGCCTCCAAGAATTAGAACATTCCAGGCATATTCAACCCTTTCGTGAATTGTCCCATTGTATCATTTGTTTTATCATCAATTTGTTTTAGAACATCATTGGTAGCTGTCAGAATTAAATCTTGTAGCATTTCTGCATCATCTGGATCAATAACTTCTTCATTAATTTGAATATCTGTAATCTCTTTTTTTCCATTTGCAGTTACAGTAACCATTCCGCCACCTGCAGATGCTTCAAAAGACATCTCATGTAATTCATCCTGTGCTTTCATCATCTTCTTTTGCATTTTTTGCATTTGCTTCATCATATTTCCCATATTTCCTTTCATGGAAATACCTCCTTTTAATAATAGATACGTTCATTGGTTAATCGTGAATTTCAACCACATCGTCCCCGAACAGTTTTCTCGCTTCTTCTACAAGAGGGTCAGCAGTACTTTCTTCCTGAATTGTCGTTGTTTTTTCTTGATTCGATATATATTCTGTGCGTAATTCTTTCCAATCCGTTTCCGGTATTGGTATGATTGTTAACGATTTTCCCATGACATTTGCCAATACGGATTCTATGGTTTCCTGGTTATCTAAGAACAAGGAACAATGGATTTCATATTTAAACGCGACTACAAGCACCTTATCTGAAGCTGCCGCTGGTTTGCTGTCTTGTATGGTAGCGTGAGCCGGTGCGTTTGCTTTTTTTAAATTGGACAAAAAGGCCGCCCATTGTGAATGTACTTGTTTTAATGCGGATTTCTCTGCCTGCTTGAGGACATCTCTAATTCGCTCGTATGGAATCTTATAGCTATTCTTAGATGATCGAGATGGTGCTTTCCGTGTTTCACGCTGCGGTGCAGGTTGCGCACTTACTACAGGGTTTTCCTTCAGTAAGTTCACCTCTTTTTCTAATTGCCCAAGTTGTGAGGTTAATCTAGCTATCATCTCTGAATCCGCAGGTTGAGCTGATTGGGCTTGATTGTCTTTTCCATTTGTAATGGATAATATAGCAATTTCAATGTATACTTTAGGGCTATTTGTCCACTTAATTTCCTGTTGACATTGATTTAGTTGATTCATTGCTTCTTGAATCCAACTATTCGTTACCTTCGCGGCTAATTCTTTAAAAGGTTGATCTGCACGTGCTCGTTCAAGAAGCGCTTCTAGGGTTGGGGCACTTTTATAAAGTAATACATCTCGTAAGAAATAGATCATATCATAAACAAACCGAGCTGGGTCCTTCCCCTTTTGAATCAACTCATTCAGCTGCATAAGCGCATGTTGTACATCCTTTTCATACATTGCGCGGACAATACTTGTTAGTGTTTGTTGCGATACGCCCCCTGTAACTGCTAAAACATCTTCTAGTTCAACCGATTCCTCACTATAAGATATCGCTTGGTCTAAAATACTTAAGGCATCTCGCATACCGCCTTCAGCCGCTAAGGCTACCGTATCTAATGCTTCTTTAGATACAGCGGTTCCCTCTACATCAAGAATCGTTTGCATGCGTTCTACAATCGATTGATTTGAAATAGGCTTAAAGTCAAACCGCTGACATCTAGATAGAATCGTCAACGGGATCTTGTGGGGTTCTGTTGTAGCTAAGATAAATACGACATGCTGTGGCGGTTCTTCTAATGTTTTTAACAATGCATTAAACGCATTTACGGATATCATGTGTACCTCATCTATGATATATACTTTATAAGGTACTACACTAGAGGCATATTTTACTTTATCTCTAATTTCACGTATATCTTCAACACTTGTATTCGATGCAGCATCAATTTCAATGACATCAGAAATAGAACCGTCTTGTATTCCACGGCATGCTGCACATTCATTACATGGTTCTTTGACTGGCGAACGTTCACAGTTAATCGTTTTAGCAAAAATCTTCGCAGCACTAGTTTTCCCTGTACCACGTGGGCCAGAAAACAAGTAAGCATGGGAGAATTTTTCCTGTACAATCGCATTCTGTAATGTCCGTGTTATATGGGCTTGCCCGACCACGTCAGCAAAATTCCTTGGACGCCATACGCGATATAATGCCTGATAGCTCATGATACGATTCTCCTTTAAAATCTCTTTCTAATTATACTCTATTTTAGGGGGGAATGTGAACCATGGCGGTACAACAAATAAGAAAAAATCAATCCCATTATCTAACATTTCGACTATAACTCGTGTCGTTTTTAATCATTTGCTTTATAATTAGTATTGAATATGTAGAAAAGGAGACTAACAATGACTTTATTAAATGAAATTCTATCCTTTAACAAAGCGTTCGTTCAAAATGAAGAATATGAAGATTTTGAACGTAATAAACTTCCGAATAAGCGTGTACTCATACTCTCTTGTATGGATACAAGACTAGTAGAATTATTACCTAAGTCAATGAATATTGCGAATGGTGATGCCAAGGTTGTAAAGACAGCGGGGGCACTTGTCTCCGAACCATTTGGTAATGTTATGCAGAGTATTATTGTAGGAGTCTATGAATTAAACGTTGATGAAGTATGCGTCATTGGCCATTATGATTGTGGAATGGGAAATGTTAAAGCAGATCAAACAATAGAAAAAATGAAGAAACGTGGGGTTACGCAAGAAAAACTAGATACCTTACAAAATGCTGGAGTAAATCTAGATCAGTTCTTAAATGGTTTTGCAGATGTAGAAGACAGTGTAAAAACAAGTGTATCGACCATTCGTAATCACCCACTCATTCCAGATAATATCCCTGTTCATGGATTAATTATTGATCCAAATACCGGAAGGCTTGATCTTGTTGAAGAAGGCTATACAAAGTAATTAAAAAACCTCTGACTATAATGAGTCAGAGGTTTTCTTTTTATATGTAAACCGTGCACCCACCGTTGATACAACAACCCTATGCGTTACTCAAGTTCATGGCTCTACCTAGGCTTCCCCGCGGCACACAGGAATGACCACTTACTGCTGCTTCCTTCCGGACCTGACAGGGTTCATGGGTTCCTGTTGCGCAGGACCTAAGCGTCAACACCACTCTCTTGAGGCAGACCATAAAGTCATTGTACCTCGGGTGGGGATTCGGCCTCGCTATAGCGGATTGCGAGTACAGGGCACCGCTACCTCCCCACTTAGCACGGCATTAATCATTATACCTATATTATATTAAAAATGCAATGGTAGAGCATGGAAAATTAAGAGTCTGAGTCAAAAGTATATTATTCATATAATAGACCGCCAATGATTTCACTTGATCATTTCGATTTCGGATTAATCGTGACAGGTTCTATCTTCGCTCAGCGTTTCATTACTACTCTTTTATATTTTCCGGCTTATATTGCCGTCTCTCCCTTACTTGTTTTTTTTCTGCTGCCTAAGCTCTTTGAAAAAATTCTTTAAAAGGTCGCCACATTCTGTTTCTAATACTCCACTTGTTACTTCTACTTGATGGTTAAACCTTTCTTCCTCTAAGAGATTCATTAACGTACCTGCACAACCAGCTTTCGGATCTTTAGCTCCATATACAACACGCTTTATTCGTGATTGAACGATTGTCCCAGCACACATAGGGCAAGGTTCTAATGTTACATAAAGTGTGCAATCTTCTAATCGCCAACTACCAATAAATTCATTTGCTTGCTGAATTGCTATTAACTCTGCATGAGAAAGAGTTTGTTGAGAAGTCTCTCGAAGATTATATCCTGAGGCAATTACTTCCCCTTCATAGGTTATAACTGCTCCAATTGGTACTTCATTTTGGTTGGCTGCTTTTTTTGCTTCTTCTATTGCAACGTGCATGAACGTTTCATCTGACAATTTTATCACAACCTTTCTTTAAAAGTTTGAAAACCTTGAAAAAGGTAATAATTAATAAGAAAAGCATAAAGCACTTGCCTCTAGCAGCTCATCATAGTTTTAAATGGTAACACTGGTAATCCCTTCTCTTAGAAAGGAGTAATCACATTGGATACATCATTAGAAAATACGGCTGTTCTTTTTGTTGATATTATTAATGATTTTCGATTTGATGGTGGAGATAACTTATTAGCAAATACAAAAGAAATATTACCTGACTTAAAAAATTTACGGATATATGCGAAAGAGAATAAATTACCTATCATCTATATTAATGACCATTATGGTCTATGGCAGGCTGATTTTCACAAAATTATCGATTATTGTCATAACGATCGCAGTCAAGAAATCATCGAAACGTTAAAACCAGATGATCAAGATTATTTCTTAATTAAACCACAGCACTCTGCCTTTTTTCAAACCCCATTACAATCCTTGTTAAATGAATTAGGAAAGACACATCTATTAATGGCTGGCATTGCTGGTGATATTTGCATTCTATTTACTGCAAAGGATGCCTATATGTACGGATACAACATGCATATTCCAAAGAATTGCATGGCATCCGAAGGAAAAGACAATAATGATTATGCTTTGTATTTATTAAATTCTGTCATGAAAGCTGATATCTCAGCGATATAATTGGAATAACAAAGATTCCCTTCTCATAGATTGTAAGTAGCACATCTATAAACTGTAGGTTTTGAACAACCTCATAAAGGAGGGAATCGGTATGCAAATACATGTAATTACCTCAGGCGAGTCACTGTACGGAATTGCCAATACGTATAACACAACTACGCAGGCGCTTATCGATGCAAATGAACTTGATGCTCCAAATAATCTTGTTGTCGGCCAGGCTTTAGTGATCCCGATCATTGGACAATTTTATTTTGTTCAACCTGGTGATAGTTTATATTCCATTGCCCAACAATTTGGTATCTCTTATCAAGAATTAGCACAAATCAATAATTTCCCACCAGGTAATATCCTGCCAGTCGGATTTAGGCTTTATATACCGCCAGTCTCTAAGTCACCTATCACGACAAACGCCTATATTGAGCCAACCGGTGGAACCGTATCAGAAACATTAGAAAACGCAGCCACAAAAACAACACCTTACTTAACCTATTTAGCAATTTTCAGCTATCGTGTTGGTCGTGATGGAAGTTTGACACCGCCCCCATTGAACGGGTTATCAGAGATTGCCCAACAGAATAACGCAGCGAAGATGCTTGTGGTAACAAACCTGGAAGAAGGCGAATTCAGCCAAGAACTTGGTCATATTATTGTAACCGTTCAAAGTGTCCAAAACACACTACTGGATAATATCGTCAATACAGCTACTACTGGCGGATATAGCGATGTTCATTTTGACTTTGAGTTTCTTCCGCCAGAGGATAGAGAGGCGTACAATAACTTTTTACGGAAAGCAAAAGAGCGTTTATCACAAGCCGGTTTACTGATGTCAACTGCATTAGCACCAAAAACGAGCGCTACCCAGACCGGGCAATGGTATGAAGCACATGATTATGCAGCACATGGAGAGATTGCAGACTTTGTCGTGCTCATGACATATGAATGGGGGTATAGTTATGGACCGCCAATGGCTGTATCTCCACTAGATCAAGTAAGAGAAGTTGTTGAATATGCCTTAACGGAAATGCCAGCTGATAAAATCTTATTGGGGCAAAATTTATATGGTTATGATTGGACATTACCTTATGAAGAAGGTGGTGAAGCTGCACAAGCAGTTAGCCCGCAACAAGCAATAACAATAGCGAGGGAGAACAATGCAGAAATAAAATTTGATGAAGGCTCGCAAGCTCCCTATTTCACTTATACGGATAACGAAGGCAATCAACATGAGGTCTGGTTTGAGGATGCCAGATCCATCCAAGCCAAATTTAATCTAATTAAAGAGTTAGGATTATTAGGCATATCCTATTGGAAGCTGGGCCTTGCTTTCCCACAAAATTGGCTGTTACTGCAGGATCAATTTGACATCGAAAAAATGGAACCATAAAAAAAGAGGAGCTCTATGCATCAAGCAGAGCTCCTCTTTCTTTTCGATTATTTATTTAATACACGAACTGCTTCGCGATTAAATGCCGGTATATCATCAGGTTGACGACTTGTAACAAGTTGATCCTGACAAACCGCTACTTCTTCATCTACTACCTTTGCACCAGCATAGTCCATATCTACTTGAATCGATTTAAATCCTGTTGCTTTTCTACCTTCTAACGTTTTAGCCGTAATTAATAACTGTGGACCATGACAGATAGCGAATACCGGTTTCTTCTCATCCATAAAATGCTTTGCAAATGTAACAAAACGATCATCTGCACGTAACATGTCTGGAGAAAAGCCACCGGGAATAAATAACGCATCAAAATCACTCGGGTTCACATCATCAATTCCTTGATCAATCGTGACAGTGGTTTCTTTCTGCTTTCCTGTTACATTGTTTCCTTTTTCTTTTTCAATGGTAACAACTTCATGACCAGCCTCTTTAAAAGCCTTTACTGGATCCGTATATTCTACATCCTCAAACATATCTGTAATGACTGTTGCTATTTTCTTACTCATTGATATCCACTCCTTTACGATTGCTACATAATTACATATTCCCAAGTACATTAAAATTAAACATATAAAAAGGCTGACATTCAATCATTTCAGAACGTCAGCCTTTGTGAATTTATTCTTCTAATGTTGAGGTATCACCTGTTGGCAGTCCTAACTCCCACGATTTTAATAAACGTCTCATAATCTTACCACTACGGGTTTTCGGGATGGTATCTTTCACTTCTAATTCCCTCGGAGCAGCATGCGCACTTAATCCGGTCTTCACAAACCTGCGAATATCTTCTAACAATTCTTCGGAGTCTTGATAACCATCATTCAATGTAATAAACGCTTTAATGATTTCCCCACGCTCCGCATGCGGTTTACCAATTACGCCAGCCTCTGCTACAGCTGGATGTTCAATTAATTTACTTTCCACTTCAAATGGCCCCACTCGCTCTCCAGAAGTATTTATAACATCATCCAAACGTCCTTGGAACCAAAAATATCCATCTTCGTCTTTATACGCACTATCTCCGGAAACATACCAGCCATGTATGAAATAACTTTCATACTTACTCGGATTTTTCCATATCGCCCGCATCATAGAAGGCCAACCCTTTTTAATAGCTAAGTTGCCCATTTGATTCGCCGGTAACTCATTTCCTTCATTATCAATAATTGCTGCATCTACACCTGGTATAGGTTTGCCCATGGATCCAGGACGTATTTCCATAGACGGTACATTAACGATCAATTGCGCCCCTGTTTCTGTCATCCACCATGTATCATGAATCCGTAAGTTAAATGCTTTGAGTCCCCAAGTCACCACTTCTGGATTTAATGGCTCCCCGACACTCATAATATGCCGTAATGAAGATAAGTCATATTTTTTCACAATATCTTCACCAGCACTAACTAATTTTCGTAGAGCTGTTGGTGCTGTATACCAAACCGTGACACGATACGTAGCGATTGTATTGTACCAGTCATCTGGTGTAAACCGACCACCTCTTATGACATTGGTTACCCCATGTAACCAAGGTGCGAAAATGCCGTAACTGGTTCCTGTTACCCAACCTGGATCTGCTGTACACCAGTAGACATCGTCTTCTTTCAGATCTAACACCCAGTCGCCAGTAGCATAATGTTGAATCATCGCATGATGCACATGATAAACACCCTTCGGTTTCCCTGTAGAACCGGAAGTATAATGGAGTAACATTCCATCTTCTAAGTCAACCCATTCGATTTCTGTTTTAGCTGAAGTGTTCTCCATTTCCTTATTGTAATCAATATATTGTTCTCCAGTTTCCTGATGATCTCCAACAAGTACAATTTTTTCTAAAGCTGGTAGGTCGTTTTGAGGAACGCGATACAATAAATCCGGCGTAGTAATTAAGACTCGAGCCTCGCTGTCTTGCAGTCGATCTCTAACTGCTTGCTCCATAAACGCTTCAAATAAAGGTCCTGCAATAGCACCTACTTTCAAAATACCAAAGAAGGCAGCATAGAACTCTGGACTTCTCGGCATAAATAAAAATACGCGATCGCCTTTTTTCACATCATATTTACGAAGTACATTAGCGAATTTATTACTTTCATCACGAAGAGTTGCAAATGTAACCTTTTCTTCTCTTTCTGGATCTGAATAAAGCAATGCTACTTGATCTTTTTTCTTTGGGTTTTCTGCATGGCGATCTAACGCCTCGTATGCCATGTTTACTTTTCCCGTTTCATTCCAAGTAAAATGTTTCTTCAATGCTTCCCATGAGAATGTCTCTCGAGTTTTTTCATAGTCTGTTAGATTGTGGTTACCTTCTCTAGCTGGTATCTTTTGCATATCCATCCAATCACCTCGTTATTAGAATTGAAATCGGTTACATCTATCGTTTATACTAGACGATTCATTTAAGACCTTATGTTTTGTATAATGAAACCGATTAATTAACAATGTATTAAAAATTATGCAAACTTTTTGGTAACTAGTATTTATTTTAGAACATTCCGTGACAATTTTAAAGTAATACGTACGTTAAATTAAATGAACGTCTGGATGATTATAAAAAACACGTCTATTTCGAAAATAGACGTGTGTATATCTAAGCAGTTTGCTCCGCTTGATCTTTTTCATTTCGTTTATCGCTTTCTGAAATAATATAAGCACAAGCAGCATCACCAGTAATGTTTAGAGAAGTACGTAGCATATCTAATAATCTATCAACACCAATAATTAATGCAATACCATCCACAGGTAAGCCCACTTGCTTAAGAACCATTGCTAACATAATGAGTCCAACACCAGGAACTCCAGCAGTACCAATGCTCGCTAGGGTTGCTGTTAAGACAACCATTAACATTTGGCTGATTCCTAATGGCTCTGCATATACTTGAGCAATAAATACAGTAGCTACCGCCTGCATAATCGCAGTACCATCCATATTTATAGTAGCACCTAATGGCTGAACAAAGCTACTAATCGACTTTTTCACTCCTAGTCTTTCTTGTGCCATTTTCATAGAAACTGGCAGCGTTGCACTTGAGCTTGATGTACTGAAGGCAACAGACATAGCAGGGAAAAATAGTTTATAGAACTTTATTGGACTAGCTTTTCCTAATCCTTTAATAGCTAAACTATACGTAACAGCCCCGTGAATGAGTAGTGCTAGAATTACAGCAACCATATACATTGCCATTGACCCTAAAGCATCTAATCCGGCTTCACCAATCGCTGATGCAATTAAAGCAAACGCACCATAAGGAGCCGTTTTCATTATTGCATTAACTAGAAAAATTAAGATTTCATTTGCTTGTTCAAATAACTTGTGTATTCCACTTGTTTTCTCACCAAGTATTGCTAAGGCGACTCCAATAAACACCGCAAAAGCAATAATTTGTAGCATATTCCCTGTAGACATTGCTTCGATTGGGTTCTCGGGAATAATATTTATAAATGTATCCATAATTGGTGGCGCAGCTTCTTCTTCATAACTTGCATTTTCTGTATCAAACGTGCCTGCTTGACCAGGTTCTAGAATTAACCCAACTCCAAGACCAATAACTAAAGCTACAGCGGTAGTAACCAAGTAAAAACCTATCGTTTTAATCCCGATTTTCCCAAGCTTAGAGGGATCACCAAGACCAGCCGTTCCCAGTACTATTGATACAAAGACGATCGGTACTACAATCATCATGATTAGATTTAAGAATATTTCTCCAACTGGATTTAATACATAGGTATCAATCGCAGAAAAAAAGTCATTAGATGAAAACGTTAAACCAATACCTGCAATTACACCTAAAACAAGTGCAATCAGTATTTTTTTCGTTAAATTCATAGCATTCGTCCTTTCTTGTTGATTGTCTTTTCTGAGAATTCTGGTGAAAGGTGGAATAAGGAAATGAGAGTATCTCATGCAGAATTACTAAGTTGGGACTTTTAAAAGTTTAGAGTTGCTTTATTATTTTATCATCTTTTAGGCGAAATGAACAGACCTTGTTTTAAGAATACGGTGATATCAGGGCTTTTAGGCGTATACTTTCCCTATCTGCATATGCCATGTTGACGTTAGTAAACAAATAAATGATATCAAGTATGTAGCTAATCATCCTTCTAGTTCATCAAATTCAATTTGTGGTGGCTCTTTTTTAAATAAGCCTGTCGATACACCTAAATACAATACACCAAGTAAAGCCCAAATCAGACCAATGATAATTGAGTACCAATCTAGATTACTCCAAAGATACAGAACAAAGCCCAAACCAATAAGCGGCCCTATTAAATTACTTAAAGCAAAGTTTAAAGAACCTTCCTTTTTATATTTAAAGTAATTTTTGATTACACATATATTTACAAAAGAAAAAGCAGTAAAGGCCCCCACATTAATAAGGGATGTAGCTGTCCGTAAATCTAGAAAAAGTGCAGATAAAGCTAACACTCCAACTAGTAAAATGTTTGGTATTGGTGAGTTAAATTTGGGATGTAAATAGCCAAAAAACCGTTTAGGTATTACCTCGTCCCTCCCTAACGCATATAATAATCTTGAAGCACTTAACTGTGCTGCCAAGCCTGATGCAAATACGGAGAATAAAGCTCCCGCAAGAAAAAACGAAAGAAATAGATTTCCACCTATTATAGAAGCTATTTCGGGAGAAGCGCCTTCGATATTCTGTAATACGGAAACATCAGGGAATAGGGATTGCATAAAGTATGTAACAGAAAAGAAAAACACCCCACCAATTGAAGCAACCAGCAAAATAGCTTTAGGAATCGTCTTTTTAGGTTTCATTGTTTCTTCAGAAAGTGTAGTTATTGCATCAAACCCTATAAATGATAAGGCGAGGAGGGCTGCTCCAGCAAATACACCTGAAAATTCCATGTTGGCAGGGAATAATTCATTTAATGAAATAAAGTGTTTCGGCCCTTCTACAATGGCACGAACATTAAGGTAAATAAAAATAGCACCCATTAAAAACTGAAATACAACAAGCAAGACATTGATAGAAGCAGCGATCTTCACGCCAAAGGTATTTAAAATACTAATAATCGTAATCAAGCCAACGATCCAAACCCACCCAGGAACCCCTGGGACCCCCGTTGAAAGATAAATTTTGGCAAGTAAGGAATTGATCATAGGAAGTGCTAAATAAGCTATAAAAGTCACCCATCCTACAATAATTCCGACATATGGATTTATTGTATTTTTTGTGTAGGTATAGACAGAACCAGCGGTTGGGTATTTTTTGACTAATTTTCCATAACTTAATGCCGTAAAGAGAATGGCAATAAATACGATAATGTAAGCCATAGGCACATGCCCTGAGGATACATCAGAGGCAATTCCAAAGGTATCAAATACAGCAAAAGGTGACATATAAGCTATTCCTATCGCTACCACATGAATTAATTTTAGATTTCGTTGAAGTTGTGCTGTCTTACTCATAAAAACATCCTTTCTAGATGGTTTTCCATTAACTAAAATGCTAACTAATCAGGGTCTCCCCTTATTGGATGCGCTTTCAAATAATGGGATTATGGATAGGATGCAGGGAGGTGTCATACTTTTTTATCGCCTTTTTTACCTTTATCCCTGCTATAAAACTATCCTAATTACCTAGTCTATGATTTTGTTTTGTTAGACGTATGATTACAATCGTAAACAACTTGGCCATCAACAATTGTAAGTTTTACCTTAGATACCAACATTTCTTCGGCAGGAACCTCGAAAAGATTTCTATCTAGAATAACAAGATCCGCAAGCTTTCCAACCTCCAAGGTTCCTAATTCATTTTCTCTAAAGGTTCCATAAGCAGGGCTTTTGGTATAATCTTTCAATGCTTCTGCTAGAGAAATGCGTTCATGCTCATGCCATGGCGTCCCATCACTTGAGATCCTTGTTACTGCTCGATAAATTTCCAATAGAGGGTTTAATGTTGCAACAGGAAAATCGGTGCCGAGCCCTACAGTTACTCCGCTGCTTTTTAATGTATTAATTGGAAAGACGTATGGCTCTCGCTCTTGACCAATAAGGGAAGTATATGTTTCTCTTTCACTTTGAGCCATCAATTCCGGCTGCATAGAAGCGATAACACCCAACTCATGAAAACGTGAAATGTCGTCCTTCTGAATAACCTCTACATGTTCAATCGTATGTCTGGAGTCTCTTTCCCCATTAACTTTTTGTGCCTCTTCGAATGCATCTAGAGCTAAACGGACAGCCCCATCACCGATCGCATGAAATCGAATTCGAAATCCTTCTTTATCCGCTTTAATGACTTTTTGCTTGATTTCTTCCGGTGAATAGACTAATTCTCCGCACGTCTCTGGATCGTCTGCATAAGGGCCAACCAAATAGGCTGTACGACTTGTTATTACCCCGTCAATAAATCCTTTTAAGCCTGAAAATTGAAGTTTACTCGATGCATATTCCCGATGTAATTGTTTGAGCATTTCCAGGTCAAAATCAATAGACGGAAAAATATGTATCCTCGTTGTTAATTGATCTTTTTCATCAAATTCCTTAAAAAGCTCATAATATTTCTCATTATTATCTCCGTACATATCATTGACTGATGTCACTCCCA
Organism: Virgibacillus salexigens; assembly: GCF_000723585.1. NCBI lineage: Bacteria > Bacillati > Bacillota > Bacilli > Caryophanales > Bacillaceae > Virgibacillus > Virgibacillus salexigens. Next base: position 72,764 of record NZ_CCDP010000001.1, read on the forward strand.
CCCTGGCAGAGAGAGTAAGAAATTTCTCCAATAGTTGCTTTTCCTTGTCTTTTGAATAATTAAATGCCTTTCGATCAACCAATTTAGTTGCTTTTTCGTATAATATACCAGTTGGTTCACCATTCTCGTCTTTGTTAATAAACCCATAAGGTGGGTTCTCTGTATCACGATGGATGTTGCAAAACGCTAATGTTTTGCTATTAACCCACGCATAATGCATTTCTGCATGATTGAGTAAAACTAGCCGATCTCCAATGACGTGATCCAATGAATAGCGATTTGGCAATTGCTTACCATCCCAGTAACTAGCATCCCAACCGAATCCTATAATCCATTCTTCATCTGGGTGGTCATCCGCATACCTCTTGACCATTTGTACAGCCTCATCTTCAGACCGAGCTTCCGATAGATCCACACCGTTCTCAAATATCGTCCCCATCATCAGATGTAAGTGAAAGTCATGAAAACCTGGTAAAATTAATTGATCTCCATAGTGATATACTTTCGTATTTGGTCCCAAAAACGGATCCACTTCTGTCTTTGAGCCGATCGCTGCAATCTTATTATCAACAATTGCAATATATGCGGAGATTGGTTTATCTAAAATCCCCGTAAAAACAGCGTCACTTGACAGGATAATATCCGCTTCGTTTTGTAAACACATAACTAATTCCTCCAATTTCATCTATAGTTTATTAATGGTTAGACTCGTATTCATTATCTAAAAAGATATCGGAAGTAGATTGTTTCGATTCTTTTATTTGTTTTAAAAGATATATAAATCCCACAACTAGCCAAAGTCCGCCTAAGAAAAAAGAATACCACCCTAAATTCAGCCATAAACACAAAATAAAGACAGCCCCAATTGACGGAATGATCAGATATTTTATTGTCCCTTTAAATGAGCGGTTTCTTTTCTTAATAAAATAATGGCTGATTACAGAGATATTAACGAAAATAAACGTGAAAAAAGCGCCAAAGTTAATAAGTGATGTCGCAGTAGTTAAGTTAAACAACAAAGATGATAGTGCAACGAAGGCAACAATCAAAATATTATAGACTGGCGTATGGAATTTTGGCGAGATATAACCAAAAATTTTCTTAGGCAAAATGTTTTCTCTCCCCATCGCGTACATAATTCGAGAAGCGCTGGAGCTGGATGCAATTGCAGAGGTTAGACTTGGAATAATTCCCGTGACTACAAAAAACGTTTTAAAAAAGATGCCACCTATTAAGTAGGCGATTTCGTACTGAACAGACTGCGGGTCCGTAAACGAACTTATATTTGGATATACCAACTGCAGTAAATAGGTGACGATAACATAGAGAATGCTGCCGACTATTGGAATAATGAAAATAGCCTTTGGGATTGTCTTTGTAGGATTCTTTGTTTCTTCTGATAAAGCTGTAACTGCATCAAATCCTAAATAGGTGAAACAAAGGATCGGAATTACTCCAATCAAACCCGACAATGGAACTTCCTGATCATAAAAAGGCAAAATGGAGAAAGCTGTTCCTGCTCCTTCACCTTTAAGTAAATAATGTAAAGCGAAAACCACAAAGAGAACAAACACCAACAGAGATATAAGAAACACATACGTATTGAAATTTGCCGCAAATTTGATACCAAGAATATTAACTGCCGTGAAAATGATTACGAAAAGAATGATCCAAACAAACATTGGGATACTAGGAAAAAATGCTTTTAAAGCTATTCCTAAAAGTAAGGAGCTTATCATCGGACTTAACATATAATCTAACAAAATAGCCCAACCAACTAAAAAACCTAAATGGGGATGAATGGCTTTTTTTGTAAATGTATAGGCAGCTCCAGCAGAGGGATATGCCTTTACTAATTGTGCGTAACTATATGCAGTGAATAGCATTACAAATAGCGCTATAATATACCCTGTAGCTATCATTCCATCGCTTTGAAAGGCAGCAACACCATACGTTCCAAATACTGTACTAGGCGCCATAAAAGCTAATCCAAAAAAAACTACATGTCTAAAGGATAATACTCGCTTTAGGTCCGCGGTACTTTTTTCTCCCATTCCCCCACCCTTTCACAAATATAAATGTACGGACATTCAGAAAGTGATGAACAACAAATGATATAAAAGACATCCATTAGCTGCTTAATCATTGCTACAATCTGATTCCGGCATAGAGTAGTATCTTGATGAAAACTGAACCAAAACCATTTCTAACTTAAGGACTTACCTAACAACCTCTATAAATAACAATAGAGAATTGTCAGGTAAGGGGTTTTTACTCCAAGTTAATCCATACGCTCTTAACCTCTGTATAATTATCTAATGCATAGGATCCCATTTCACGACCGATACCGGATTCCTTATAACCTCCAAAAGGCGCAGCAGCATTTGTGAGATTGTAGCAATTCACCCATACCGTTCCAGCCTTTAACTTCCTAGATAACTTGTGTGCATTTCTTAAATCTTCCGTCCAGAGACCTGCTGCCAAACCATAAGAACTACAATTGGCACGTTCAATTGCCTCATCAACTGTACTATACGGCATCGCTACAACAACAGGTCCAAATATTTCTTCTTTTGCTATGGTCATATGATCTTCTACATCTGAAAACACGGTTGGTGTAACAAAGTATCCTTTTTCTGACTTTTCTCCACCAATTAACAGATTCGCCCCTTCCTCAACACCTTTATTTATATAAGAAATAACTACTTCTTGCTGCCTGGCGGATACTAGTGGCCCCATGGCTGTATTTTCGTCTAAGCCATGACCTAGCTTAACGTTATGAGCATAATCTACTAACTTATTAACAACCTCATCGTAAAGATGGTCTGGTATAAACACTCTAGATCCTGCACAACATATTTGCCCCTGATTAGCCATAATTCCGCTAAATACACCTGGTATTGCTTTATTCAGATCTGCATCAGGCAAAATGATATTTGGTGATTTTCCACCGAGTTCCAATGTAACCCGTTTTAACGTATTAGCAGCTTCCTTCATGATAGATTGGCCGACGGGGGTAGAGCCTGTGAAAGCAATTTTATTTACCTTCGGATGTTTCACAAGTGCTTCGCCAGCCGTTTTGCCAAAGCCATTAATAATATTTATGACGCCTTTAGGGAACCCGGCTTCTTCAATCAGCTTAGCCAAGTACAAAGCGGACAACGGGGTTTGCTCCGCAGGCTTCAATATAATCGTACACCCTGTTGCTAGAGCCGGGGCTATTTTCCATAAAGCCATCATAATAGGGAAATTCCAAGGTATTATTTGGCCAACCACACCTACAGGCTCATGGTGCGTATAATTAAAATATGATTGTGAAATAGGAATCGTTTGTCCAGTCATTTTAGTCGTCCAGCCAGCATAATATCGAAGCTGTTCAATAGCATTGGGTAAATCACTTTGGGTCATTTCTTTGATCGATTTCCCATTGTCTAAACTATCTATCTGTGCTAGAACCTCAAAATCGCGTTCCATCAAATCAGCTAATCGATGCATTAATTTCGATCTTTCATAAGAACTAATTGCCGGCCAATCCCCTTCTTCAAAGGCTGTAGACGCGGCATGAACAGCCATATTAACATCGAGTTCGCCAGCTTCATGAACAGTTGCTAATACTTCTCCTGTTGCTGGATTAATCGTTTCAAACAAATTGCCGTCTATGGATTCATGCCATTCCCCATTGATAAATAATCTTTTCGGTTCGTTTAAAAATGCTGTTACTTTTGGGTGCAATTCTAATTCATGTTTAATCACAAGTAGACCTCCTGTTTACCAAAGATTAGAGTATGCCTAGTTTTTAAGTTTTTGTGAGAAAGCAGTTAATGCGTTTTCCAAAATTTGGATGATCTTCTCTACATCATTTTTATTGACGATCAGAGGAGGAGCAATAGCTACAATATTCATTCCTGGTTCAAAATCAAATGGTCTAATTAACAGCCCTCTTTCATAGCAATTTTCTACAAGCGTAGTAGCTGCTTTTACAGAACCATCAAAGGGAATATCAGCTTTTGGATCCTCCATTAAATCAAACCCAGCTAATAAGCCTTTGGTTCTTCCATTTGTTACAAAATGATACTTATCCTCCAGATAGTGAAGTCCTTTCTCAAGCTCTTGCCCCATTAGACTTGCATTACTAACAAGACCATCACGTTCTATAATTTCAATATTTTTTAATCCAACGGCACAAGCTGTTGGGTGTCCGCTGTATGTGAATCCGTGTGCTAACATGTCGTCATACTCGGTAATCGTATCGCGGATGTGTTCTTTCATGATTACACCGCCTAGTTGGGCATATCCGCTAGTTATTCCTTTTGCAATTGACATAAAATCAGGAACAATCTCCCAGTGATCAACACCAAACATTTTTCCAGTTCGTCCAAATCCACAGATAACTTCATCAGCGATGAGATGAATATCAAATTCATCACAGAGTTTTCTTACCGCTTTGAGATATCCTTCAGGAGGGATATGGACTCCTCCAGCACCTTGAATAGGCTCGACAATGACAGCAGCGATCCTATCTTTACCTTCCTTTTCAATGATGCTTCTAATACTTCCTTCATACTCAGGATGATCTTTGGCACCAAGCTCACATTCAGTAAGATGGGCTTTGGCATTATCGATATCCGGATCGATGGACCCGGAAAAGTTGCGGTAAGCATCGATTCCTGTTGCTCTTTGTGCTGCAACGGTTACACCATGGTAGCCTCTTCTTAAAGAGATAATCTTTCTTTTTTCCGTATAGCCCCGTAATTGCCAGTAAAATCTGGATAGTTTGAATGCCGTATCATTGGATTCTGAACCACCAGAAGTAAAAAATATTGTATTTAGGTCTCCTGGTGCTAAAGCTGCTATCTTTTCAGCTAAACGGACAGTTGGCTCATTGGCATAACCATAGAAAGTAGAAGCGTAAGCAATATTGGTCATTTGTTGATAAGAAGCATCTGCCAATTCTTTTTGTCCATGACCTAAGTTAACATTCCACAACATCGACACTCCGTCGATATAAGTGTTGCCTTTCATATCATGAAGATGAATACCTTCACCTCCAGAAAAAATAAGTTTTGGACCATGTTGAACCTGTGCCTTAGGATTCGTAGATGGATGCAGAAGATGCTTCCGATCTAAGATTGATAATTCACTTGCTAATTTTTCAGGATTTGAATGTTGGGCTAGTTTGCTTTTACTCATATAACCACTCCTTAATAAAGATAAATTTACACCGTGTTAGCTAGTTTTTGTATAACATACAGAAGGGTATTTGCCCCTTTTTCTATATCATCATCTAAAGTAAGTTCTTGCTCATTATGACTGATCCCGTGAATACTAGGCAGAAAAATCATGCCGCTATTAGCTAATCGGGTCATATACTTAGCGTCATGACCTGGACCACTGAATAGTTTTAAAGAGGAATACCCCCATTTTTGAGCTGCCTCATTAATAGCTTCGGTTACAGTTGAAGAAAATCTAACGGCATCCGAGTGCCAGTCTGTAGTAATCGTTACCTCGACATTATTCATTAAAGCAATGGTACTTAGCTGTTCCTTCAACCTTTCAATAGCATAGGATCTTATTTCATCATCTTCATGACGAATATCGATCATAAATTCGACTTCGCCTGGTATTACATTTGTAACATTAGGTTTGACATGCAATTTACCAATTGTTGTTTTTAATCCTTCCATTTCTTTCGTTAACTCGTTTACTTTTGTAATCATTTTGGAGGAAGGAACAAGCGCGTCTCTTCGGTTACTCATAGGTGTAGGTCCGGCGTGATTTGTTTCACCTGTAACAGATACATTTAGCCAGCTCATCCCCTGAATACCTTGAACAATACCTATCGACTTATTTTGATTATCGAGAATTGGTCCTTGTTCAATATGAAGTTCTATAAAATTTTTTATATTTTTTATTCGATTTTTCTCTCTTCCTAAGTACCCACTGTCTATCAGCGCTTTTTCAAAGGATACATTATCGTCATCCTTAATATTGTAGATGAATTCCTTTGCTAAACTTTCGGTTAATCCTCCAGAACCAAGCATAGGAGGCTCAAACCTTGCGCCCTCTTCATTAGTGAAATTGATAATTTCTATTGGGTAATCGGTTTCAATATTATGCTCATTTAATACCCTGATCACCTCCAACGCTGTTAAAACACCTAAAACTCCATCAAAACGCCCTCCGCAAGGCTGTGTATCTAGATGAGAACCAACAGCTACAGCGGGACCATCATGGATTTTACCTTCTCTTCTTCCATAAATATTGCCGAAATCGTCATATCTCACTTGTAAATCTTCTTGGCGCAGCCATGTAACATATTTATTACGCATCGCTTGATCTTCTTTTGTTAGGGCAAGCCGATTTAACCCTCCATTCTTAGTAGCACCAATTGAGGAGCTTACTTTTATTGTTTCTAGTAAACGATTTCTATTAATTCTCAACATCAATGACTCCATATCTTACCTCCTCATTATTAATTATGCAATTTTCATGCCAAAAATAAAATTGCAAAAAACGTGAGAAATTAGATTTTTAGTTTGAGAATTGATACGATATAGTTTAAATTCGAGTTGATTTTGGATCGAATCGAATCAATTTCGGTTCATCCTATAAAGGGGAGAGGGATATGGACAAAAAATTTTTTGAAGATAGTCACTTTCATCATATTTTTAACCATTTAAAGGATGGCATCTTTATTGCTGACTGCAATGGGGTTGCACTATGGATTAATGATACAAGTACGAAACAAATGGGGGCGCCGCGCTCTAAGGTGATAGGCAGAAATGTGAAGGAGTTGGAAACTAACGGACTATTTACGCCATCTGTCACAAAAATTGTCTTAGAAAAAAAAGAGACCGTCACAAAGGTTCAAACCTCGAAAGGGCGGCAATATTTAGCAACTGGATATTTAGTCAACATCAAAACCGATAATACGAAATATATCCTAGTACAGGTTAAAGATATCACAGAAACAGTGAGAGCTTCATTTAAATTAGAAAAAGCAGAAACACTTTTGCAAAAATATTGGGAAGAATTACAATTAATGAAGGAAAAACAAAACGAAGTAAATAAAAAGCAAGTAGTCATCGGAAAAAGTAAGAAGCATGAGGAAATGTTGGATTTAATAAGCAGGGTATCCAAAGTCGATGCAACCATTCTCCTAAATGGGGAGACAGGTGTCGGAAAGAGCATGATAGCTGAGGAAATTCATAAAAGAAGTAACCGACCTGACAAGCCGTTTGTAGAAATCAATTGTGGAGCAATACCAGAAACATTGCTGGAATCGGAGTTATTTGGTTATAAGAAGGGGGCATTTACAGGCGCAAATAGTGGGGGAAAAGTTGGTTTGGTAGAGAAGGCAAATGGGGGAACTCTTTTTCTCGATGAAATTGCAGAACTGCCATTGGCGCTACAACCAAAGCTGCTTCAACTATTACAAAATAAATCATTTATTCCAATTGGTTCAACAGATCTGAAGAAGGTAGATGTGCGAATTATAACTGCCACCAACCAAAACCTTTTAAAAATGGTAGAGGATAAACAATTTCGAGAGGATTTATATTATCGACTTAATGTTGTTTCGATCCATATTCCAGCATTAAGAGAACGGAAAGATGATATCCTTCCTCTGGTTTACCATTACTTTGACTTGTTTAAAACCAAGTATAAAACAACATCTAACCTGAGCAAAGACTTGTTATCATACCTAAAAAATTACAGTTGGCCAGGCAATATTCGTGAGTTGGAAAACATGGTAGAAAGATTAGTAGTTACCGCAAAATCAACTACTATTGAAAAAACAGACCTATCAGAAGAAGTGCTGGAGGAATTTCACCATAAGAAAAAACCTGCTTTTAGTTTAAATGGGCAAAGCCTCCCCAGTTTTTTAGGTCAAATTGAAAAGAAAGTCATTCAGGAAGCACAAATGGAGCACCAATCAACAAGGAAAGCTGCTCAATCTCTAGGAATAACCCAATCTTCTTTCATGCGAAGATTAAAAAAATACAACATTTAATATAAGCTTCTCCGTTCCTAACGGAGTGAACCGAAATTAACTCAATCCTATAATTAAGTCTATAACGATTATTTTCAAATAGAAAGGATGCTGATAAGGATAACAATCTAAATCAATTGGAAGGCATTGAAAATGGCATTAAATTTGCAGAGATGTTAAAGATACTTATTTTAAGGGGGATGGACATGGTAGTTGACCTATATAGTACACCTATACAAGACGGATATAGAATGCCTGGGGAATTTGAAAAACATAAAGGTACATGGATGCTTTGGCCGACCAGAACAGACACTTGGAGATCAGGAGCTAAACCTGCTCAGAGAGTTTATAGTGAGGTAGCTAAGGCAATCTCAATGTTTGAGCAAGTTACAATGTGTGTAGGGGCAGAACAATTTGAAAATGCTCGTGCACTTTTACCGGACGATATCCGTATAGTGGAACTATCATCTAATGATGCCTGGATGCGCGATATTGGACCAACGTTTGTTACTAATGATAAGGGCAACATTCGAGGCATAGACTGGGGGTTTAATGCCTGGGGCGGTATAGAGGAAGGTCTTTATTATCCATGGGATAAAGACCTTCTTGTAAAACAAAAAGTGTTGGAAATTGAACAAATCAATAGATATGATGCGAATGACTTCATACTAGAAGGTGGAGCAATTACCGTAGATGGGCAAGGAACACTTATTACGACTGAACAATGTCTCCTAAATCCGAATCGAAACCCGCAGTTGACAAAAGAAGAAACCGAAGAAAAGTTACGCCAATACTTAGGTATTGAGAAAGTCATTTGGTTAAAAGGTGGTTTAATCGGCGATGAAACAGATGGCCACGTGGATGAAGTGGTGTTTTTCGTCCGACCAGGTGAAGTTGCCATTGGTTGGACAGACGATCCAGATCACCCACAATATCCAGTGCTTCAAGAAGCCATTACGATACTCCAAGAGGCTACGGATGCCAAGGGGCGGAAGTTGAAGATTCATAAATTGCATCTGCCCCAACAAGTGACTTTGAGTGAATCAGAAAGCCTAGAAATCGATTTTTCCAATCACAGTTTTGAACGAACATCCGAGAAAACCTTTATAGCAACATATATTAATTGTTATTTATGTAATGGTGGAGTGATTTTACCAACATTTGATGATCCTCAAGATGTTTATGCGATTGAAAAGTTTAAAGAAATGTATCCAGATCGAAAAATAATTCCAATCAACACCCGGGAAATATCCGTCGGTGGTGGTAACATCCACTGTATTACTCAACAGCAGCCGTTACCTTATAACGGTAAATAATTGGAAAATACATTTATGAAAAAATCCCAGTGAGAGCAATTGCTCCCACTGGGATTTCATTGTTACGTTACATTTCTAACTCGAAATCTTTAATATAGGCTTTTGGTGTCATAATTGCTTTCCCATCCCACTTATCTAACGGTCTGCCTTCTTTTACGCGGTTTGGGGTATCAGGATTAGCAAGGGCTTGGCGGGCAACACCAATAAAATCCGCTTGGCCTTTTTCGATCACAGTTGAAGCTTTTTCTGGATCACCTAATTGACCACAAGCAATAACTGGTTTCCCAGAGAATGCTTTGGCAGCTTCAGACATCGTCATCGTACCTTCACCGAATCCTGATGTGGCTGCGTCATCATCCGAAATATGAATATAATCAATATCGGTTTTACCTAATTCAGAGAAGATAATCTCAGCATCTGCTTCTCCCCCTGGCCATTTATAACTGCCATTTGTCGCTTTCAATTGAGAAATCCGAATGCCAAGGATCATGTTTCCACCGATAGCTGCTCGAACTTCTTCAATTAATTCTTTTAAGAAGCGAAGACGATTTTCCACACTTCCACCATATTGATCTGTACGATGATTGCTAATTTCCGATAGAAATTCATCTAGTAAATAACCATTTGCGCCGTGCAGCTCAACCCCATCGAATCCAGCTTGCTTGGCATAGATAGCGGATTGTGCAAAGCTTTGCTTGATTTCAGTCATTTCTTCTACCGATAGCTCTTTGGCAGTAGGAAATGGACCACTGCCACCATAAACCTCCACTTTATCTTGAGGAGGTGAAAACGGGGAAGGAGCAACCGTTACATCTGAATAATAACTCCCTTGTGATTGTGCTCCTGCATGCATTAATTGAGCAATCATGAGTGAACCATGCGATTTAACACGATCTACGATTGGTTTCCAATGGGTTGCATGCTTTTCGGTTGCTAGTCCCCCTTGATTTTCATAACCTTGGCTATATTTTGTATCCGGATACACTCCTTCAGTGATAACTGCGGCAAATCCACCCTTAGCAAAGCGTTCATAATATTCACTTACGCGCTCATTTGGCGTACCGTCCTTTTCTGAACTTACTCTTGTCATCGGTGCCACGATATAACGATTTTTTAAGATTTGCATTCCTAAATATGCTTGTTCAAATAAATTATTCATGTCATTCAGCCTACTTTCCGTCGTTAAAAATACACATCTTCTTCTTACTTTCCCAATTGGTAGTGAAATTAAACATCCAAACTATACACATTAATTAATCTATGAGATAATATAATTAGGCTTTGGTTAAGTCGAAAGGAGTTGATCCATATCTTTGTTCTTTCCAGAACTATTAATGGGACAACTGAAATGTTGAAGGACTCTAACAGCCACTCGTGTAAAACTTTCACTGATTTTAATGCTGCTAATTTATTAGCAAAGAAACTCAACATGAACACACAAACAAACTTACAATGGGAAGTTAAAAAACATTATATAAAAAAATAAGTAGGTAGCTGCCTACTTATTTTTTGTTTATAAAGGGATCTAAACATAAATTGGTTTTATTACGCCCCCGGCAGGATTCGAACCTGCGACACACGGTTTAGGAAACCGATGCTCTATCCCCTGAGCTACGGGGGCATGATATAGAAAGACAATCGTTTTGACCCTATCTGATCTACAGGCTTTTTTACCAAGCAATATTCATTATACAAAATTGTGGCAGACTTGAAAAGTATCAGATCTAATTATACATGGTACTCGATTTGCTTGTATGATAAAATATAATACATGTGTTTAGGTAGATATGGATTGGAGGATGAAGTAATGGCAAGAGCTCCTTTTATCGCCATTGAAGGGCCAATAGGTATAGGAAAAACATCATTGGCCAAAAAGATTTCCTCGCATTTTGACTATCATTTGTTAAAGGAAATTGTGGAGGAAAACCCATTTCTAGGAAAATTTTATGAAAATATCGAGGAATGGAGTTTTCAAACAGAAATGTTCTTCCTTTGCAATCGTTTTAAACAATTGGAAGACATTGAGACAAAATATCTCAGCGACAATAAAGCAGTGGTCGCTGATTACCATATATCGAAAAATATGATCTTTGCAAAACGTACCCTTCCAGCGGATAAATTTGAGAAATACGAGCAAATTTATCATATCTTAACAAAGGATATGCCTGTACCAAATATGATGATCTATTTACATGGTAGTTTGGATACGATTATAAATCGAATTCATCAACGTGGCAGGGAAATCGAACAACATATTAAAACTTCTTATCTCGCTCAACTTTCACAGGACTATGAAAATTATATGAATGAATTCGAAATCATGCATCCTGATATTCCTGTTATTCGAGTGAATGGAGATGAAATTGATTTTGTTCGATACCAAAAACATTTAGAACAAATTATTAACCAAGTGGATGAACAGCTACAAAAGGTTACTTCAGAAGTAAGAAAAGGTTAAAAAAGGGGAAACAATCATGAATTTAAGAGAAAAATACCATATTCCAAATGATAGTATCATTACCATAGCAGGCACAGTTGGAGTAGGTAAATCAACCATGACTCATGCTTTAGCAAAAGCACTACGATTTAAAACTTCACTAGAGAAAGTGGATACGAACCCATATTTAGAAAAATTCTATCATGATTTTGAGCGCTGGAGCTTTCATTTACAGATTTACTTCCTAGCGGAACGATTTAAAGAACAGAAAAAGATATTTGAATATGGTGGAGGTTTTATACAAGATCGTTCCATTTATGAGGATACAGGGATTTTTGCGAAAATGCATTACGATAATGGGACCATGTCAAAAACCGATTATGAGACCTATAAAAGCTTATTCGATGCAATGGTAATGACACCATACTTCCCACATCCAGACCTGTTAATTTATCTAGAAGGCTCTTTTGACGATGTTATTAATCGAATTCAATCTCGAGGCCGTGAAATGGAAAAAAACACACCTATTTCTTATTGGAAAGAAATGTATAAACGATACGAAGATTGGATTAATAATTTTAACGCCTGCCCAATACTAAGAATTAATATTTCCGATTATGATCTCTTGAAACAAGAGGAATCAATCGAACCAATCCTAGAAAAGGTTGGACACTTTATTCAACAATCGAGACGTTGGAAATCAAGAGAATTAATCAAATAATATGCGCCCATACCAGGGCGCATTTTTGTTAACAAAAGAATACCTCTACCATAGTGCTTCCTCTTCTTCGCTCAATTCGATTGAAAATGGCACGATTGCTAGAATAAACATTAGTAAAATCCCCGCCATAATAAATAATCCAGAAACGGAAAAGTCGAAAATCATATTCATTAGAAAGATAAAAGGAAGCATAATAATGGAATTCATCGCCTCTTTTTTCCGACTCTGTGCAGAATGATAATTTGCTTCACCACAATAAGGACATGGCATTTTTATTCGAAAACAACGTTTCAATGTATCTACATACTCCCACTGCTTCTCACAATGAGCACAAATTGGCATGGATCCGCCTCCTTATTTTTCATTCCCTAATTCAATGGACCGATCACGGGCAGCTTGCACACATTCCATAATAATCTTTTGGAAATCGTTTCTTTTTAAGGATTCGATACCCGCTTGTGTGGTTCCTGCTGGACTTGTAATCTTTTCCCTTAATGCCGCAGCAGTATCTTCTGACTGCTGTAACATCTCGCCAGCACCTAGGATCGTTTGAGCAATCAACGATTTGGCCGTATCCCTATCTAGTCCAGATGATATGGCTGCTGCTTCCATTGCTTCTACGAGGTAATATATATAAGCAGGCCCACTTCCAGAAATACCTGTAACGATATGCATATCGGATTCATCTACAATTTCTGTTGTTCCTATTGTTTCAAAAAGTACCCTTGCTTCCTTCATATGGTTTTCACTAGCATGGATTCCTGCTGCAAGTGCCGTAGCAGAATAGCCAATGGATGCGGAAGTATTGGGCATTGCCCGTATAATTGGAATCTCAATGCCAAATAATTCTTGAATGGATTCCGTAGAAATGCCTGCTGTAACAGAAATAATTAATTGATCTGTTGTAACATAAGCCTTAATTGAATCAATTGCCTGCTCCATATCGTATGGTTTCGTAGCAAGAATGATGATATCCGTATCCGTTGTCAATTTTTCCTTATCCATCATGCTATTAATTTGATAGCGCTGTTCTAACCGCGTAATACGTTCTCGGTTGCTCCGATTTGTAACGATGATCTTTTCATTATCTACAATTTCAGCACGTACCATACCTGAAATGATTGCTTCAGCCATGGATCCTGCACCAATAAAAGCTATTTTTTTATTCATTATCAAAACCTCCTCTAGGTTATTGCTACTAAATTAGAATTAAGAATCAAAAAAACCCTTTTCATCCAATATGAAGGACGAAAAGGGTTTTCCGCGGTACCACCTAAATTGACATAGATTTCCTATGTCCAGCTTTTATTTTTAACACAGTCTTATCTGCGGTCAGTTTTTAACTAACGGCTCAGAGGTAGGTTCATACCCGTCGTTGACGTTGGGATCTTTCAGCCGATGAATCCCATTCTCTTTCGTACGTACATGGTACTACTAGCCTCTTCACTGCCTTTTTATAGTATTGGCTTAGATATGTACTATATGCTGAAATACGTGAAATGTCAAGTTCATCTATAATTAAGTATAATAAGGTTATAGTAATTATATGTTTACAATGAAAGCTTTTCTATAAGAAATGAAAGAGCATTTTCTTATAAAATACGAAAAAAACCGCTACACAGTAACGGTTTTCTTATCTCCAAAATTTTATGCGCTAATTTTTAAATGGAGGAGGTAGAGGGATTCGAACCCCCGCGGGCTGTTACACCCCTGGCGGTTTTCAAGACCGCTCCCTTCAGCCAGACTTGGGTATACCTCCGTGGCAACAGAATATACTATATCACGGTCGGATAAGCTTGTCAATTAGAAAATCAGATTTCATAATTTTCTTTTGATTAGCAGATAAATATTACGTAAAAAGAAAAGAAGAAATCCTGGTTTCGCAAGATTTCTTCAAACCTAACTCTTACCTTTCTTTTATTCTTTCTTGAAACTCACGTTGTATTCGTTTATATACTGTTTTATCCGTAATTAATTGAAAAGCAGTATATGCTGCTGCTTTTGCTCCAATAATCAAAGCTTGATCCGCTTTTTCTGATTTAGCAGCATCCCGAAATGCTTCCGTATGCCCTATTAGATCACTTGGACCAATTTTAATATGTGGATGAATGGTTGGAATAACCTGACTTATATTTCCTGCGTCCGTCGAGCCAAGTGCAGTATGATCCGTTGTATGAACAGTCTCTCCTAACTCCTCCACTACTTGGGTAAATACATCATCAAAACAACGATTTATAATAAAATTATCTACTTGATTTTGGAATGCAGAAACGTTCACCTTGGACCCCGTTGCCAATGCTGCTCCTTCTGCTATTGACTTAATACGAGCTGTTACATCATCTAAGACGGTTCGTGAGGCTGCTCTGATGAAGAAGCGTGCCTTAGCATATTCCGGTACAATATTAGGCGCATCTCCACCATCTGTTATAATTCCATGAATACGTACATCACTTGGAAGGTGTTGACGTAGTGCATTAATTCCATTAAATAATTGGATTACTCCGTCCAGCGCATTAATCCCTTGTTCAGGATAGGCAGATGCGTGCGCAGGCTTCCCAAAGAATTCAAAATCCAATGGATCAACAGCCAACGTTGGTCGAGTAGTATTTGTTTCAGCACCTGGGTGAACAATAATCGCAGCGTCTATATCATCTATTCGGCCTGTTTTTACAAAGCTTCCTTTCGCACTGCCATTTGGCCCACCTTCCTCAGCCGGTGTCCCAAGTACTACCAATTCACCACCAATCTCATCAATGACTTTGCTAAGACCAATGGCAGCAGCAATACTAAGGCTGCCAATCATATTATGGCCACAAGCATGACCTATACCCGGCAATGCATCGTATTCTGCTAAAAAACCGATTGTACGTCCTTTGTTTTTCCCCGTTTTTCTGGCAATAAAGGCAGTTGGATGTCCTGCGATATCCTTTTCTACCTCAAAGCCTTCCTCTACCAAAATATCAGTTAGTGTTTTTGCTGCGTAAACTTCCTGATTTCCGATTTCTGGATTTTCATGGATTGCATGGCTTATTCCTATATATCTTTCTGAATTTGCATCAATATACGCAGCAATTTGTTTCTTTAATTTTGTTGTTCGATCAATTGCAACTGTCATCCTTGCTCACCTCGTTTTTTGTTAATTAATGACCGATTTCACTTAACGGAACAAATGTAGGAATAGAATTTCCATTTCGTTCTTCTTCTATAAAGTTGGCAACATCCTCTGTTTGATAAATTTCCGCTAATTGCTTTAATACCTCATTGTTTTTATCTTTCTCTTGGACGGCAATGATATTTATATAAGGGGTTGCTGTTTCATCTTCATGGTAGATAGCGTCATCTAACGGACTAAATCCTGCATCAACAGCAATACCATTATTAATTATCGAAGCATCCACATCTGGTAATACACGAGGGGTTTGACCAGCAACTAATAATTCAAACTGAAGGTTTTTTGGGTTCTCAACAATTTTGTCTAGTGACCCATTGCCATCAAATCCCTCTTCTAACTTAATTAAACCAGCTTCTTCTAAAAGAAGGAGACCTCTTCCCATGTTTGTCGCTTCTTTCGCTAAGGCAATCGTTCCACCTTCTGGAATATCCTCTGGTTGATCATGTTTTTCAGAATACAATCCCATTGGCGCAATAACGGTCGTGGCAATTGGTGTTAAATCTAGATTATGCTCCTTTATAAAGGCATCAAAATAAGATACCGTTTGAAAAGCATTTGCATCAATTTCACCTTCAGCTAAAGCTAGATTTGGCTGCACATAATCAGAGAATCGGACGATCTCTACATTTATCCCTTCCTCTTTTGCTTTTTTGGCTACATATTCCCAAATGGTTGTGTCGGATCCGCTTATCCCTACCTTTACTGTTGTAGCTGCATCACTACTAGAACAAGCAGTAATAACGATTGTTGATAGAATAAGTGCTAAAAACACAAATAATTTTTTCATGCTGTTCGCTCCTTTTTATCTTATCTTCTTCTTATTTTCTTAGAAATGAAATTACCGGTTGATTGCAGTCCTTGAACCATAACGACAAGAATACCAACTGTAATCAGCATCACCGTTGTATCAAAGCGTTGGTATCCATAGGTGATTGCTAGATCACCAAGACCACCACCGCCAACAGCTCCTGCCATCGCAGATGCGCCTACTAGCCCAATGGTTGCAATAGTGATACCTAATAATAAAGAACTTAACGCTTCTGGAATAAGGAAACGAATAATAATTTGCCACGGTGTTGCCCCCATTGCTTGAGCTGCTTCCATTACTCCTGGGTCAACTTCCAATAGAGAGTTTTCAATTAATCTAGCAATATAGGGACCTGCATACAAAATCATTGGGACAATTGCTGCCGCAGTACCAATTGATGTGCCAACCACTAATCTGGTAAACGGAATGACAGCGACCATAAGTATAATGAATGGAATTGATCGAAAGATGTTTATAAATGCGTTCAAAACCGTAAAAACCACTTTATTCTCCCATAAATGTCCTTTCCTTGTTACCACTAATAGAATTCCTAATATAAGTCCTATCACAAAGGAGAAAAGTAAAGAAATACCAACCATTAGGATTGTCTCCCATAATGCTGCTACAATTTGTTGGTTATCAACTAACATCTGCTAACACTTCCTTTATCGTGACATCTTGTTGGTGAATATGCATGATCACTCGGTTAATTTCCTTTTCGTCTCCATCAAATTTGACAATTAAATTGCCAAAAGGAATACCTTGTAACTCCGTAATACTCCCAAATAAAACATTCACTTCGACAGCATACTGCTTAGCTATTTGCGATAGTAACGGAGCGCCTGCTGAAGATCCAACGAATACAATACGGTATATCTGATGTCGTTCGTCTTGTGCTTTTACGAGTTGATAAACCGATTCCGGTATCTCATCATGCATCACGGAACGTACAAAATTTTTGGCTATCTCTGTTCGAGGTTGGGAAAATACGTCAAATACAGAACCAGCTTCCACCACTTTTCCACTATCCAAAACGGCCACTTTATCGCAAATTTCCCTAATTACACCCATTTCATGAGTAATGATTAAAATCGTTAAATTATATTCTTCATTTACTTTCTTTAATAATTGCAATATCGACTTGGTTGTTTCTGGATCGAGTGCTGACGTTGCTTCATCACATAACAACACCTTTGGCTTTGTGGCTAATGCACGTGCAATTCCAACACGCTGTTTTTGCCCTCCTGATAACTGATCAGGATAACTATTTGCCTTATCCGCTAGTCCTACAAATGCCAATAAATCGTCAACTCGCTTTTTCACTTCATTTTTTGGGATATTAGCTAATAATAAAGGCATAGCCACATTGGTATACACCGTTTTCGAGTTTAATAGATTGAAATGTTGAAATATCATTCCAATGCTTCGTTTTGCTTCCCTTAATTCCTTTGCTGAAAGGTTGAGTATGTCCTGACCATCTACGATTACTTTCCCAGAAGTTGGTCGCTCCAATAGGTTTACACAGCGGATGAGAGAACTTTTTCCTGCGCCACTAAAACCAATCACACCATATATTTCTCCCTTTTCAATTTGTAAATTCACCTGATCCAATGCTTTTACTTGCTGTTCTTTGCCGTTATATATTTTTGTTACTTGATCAAACGTAATCATGCTGTCACTCCCCTTCTAAATAAAAAAGCCTCTTCATCAAAGAAGAGGCTATCCATTACCCTCTTCTTATCTTTCAAGCATCATTCGCTTGCTGGATTTGGCACAGTACTTAATCGTCCGCTGCCGAGGTTTCTTAGGGCCAGTCCCTCCACCTCTCTGGATAAGAAGTATTAAAATTTTATGAACATGTAAACATTTTGTGTTCACGATCGATCATACAATCCTTGATGAATCGGTTTTAAAGGTGTTTACAAAAGAAAAATCCCTCCTTTTAATCAAGAAGAGATTCCATATGTGGCGCTCTCTTCTTATTTTCCAAGCACAGTAGCTTGTTGGATTTGGCACAGTACTTTTAACAGTCCGCTGCCGAGGTTTCTTAGGGCCAATTCCCTCCACCTCTCTGAATAAGAAGTATTCGTTAATATAATTATGATGATTATTAGATTACTACGCTTCTTTCATTCTGTCAATCACTATTTTGAAAAAATTTTAAAATTTTCCGCTTTCCTTTATGTAATTTTACCTATCGTTTATTGCGTTCCTCTAAAATTTCTGTATAATAAAATTAGTGATAATGATTCTCATTATCATAAATGGAGGAGGTACTTATATGCGAAATTCAGATATAACAGATGTAACGATCGTTGGTGGCGGACCAGCAGGATTATATGCATCTTTTTATAGCGGCATGCGGGACTTATCCACTCGCATCATAGAATATCAACCGAAACTAGGTGGTAAAGTACATGTATATCCTGAAAAAATGATCTGGGATGTTGGCGGATTAACCCCAGTAACTGGAGCAACATTAATTGATCAAATGGCGGAACAAGCTGTGACTTTTGATCCAGAAATCGTTCTAAATGAGAAAGTCACAAAAATCGAAAAGAATGAAGATCAGTTATTTGTCCTTACGTCTAACTCTGGGAATCAATATGTAAGTAGAACCGTTATCCTCGCTGTTGGTGGTGGTATTTTAAATCCGATTAAAATCGATATTGAAGGAGCAGATCGATTTGAAGTAACCAATCTCCACTATACGGTACAAAGCCTTGAACATTTTAAAGGAAAGAACATTATTATTTCTGGTGGAGGCAATTCTGCAATTGATTGGGCAAATGAATTTGAGCCTATTGCTAATCAAGTACATATTGTACATCGCAAAAATGAATTTAAAGGTCATGAGGCCCAAATTCAGCAATTAATGAATTCATCCGTCCATGTTCATCTCAATTCAACGATAGAGAAGTTGCATGCAAATCAAGAAGGAAATCTAATTGACGCGGTAAGTATTCATAACCATGAAATCAACGAGTCAATAAGATTAGAAACAGATGATCTAATTATTAATTACGGTTATGAAAGGGAACTAACCTTTATTAAAGAAAGCCCCCTTCATATTGAAATAGAAAACGATTTCTTTGTAAAAGGCACATCTAAATCTGCATCATCCGTTGAAGGGCTTTATGCTGCTGGCGATATACTAGCCTTTGATGGTAAAGTTCATTTAATTGCAGGGGCTTTTGTAGACGCAGCTAATGCAGTTAACCAAGCCAAATTATTACTAGAGCCAGATGCAGCTGCCAAAGCAAGAGTATCTTCTCATAACGCTAAATTTAATGCGAAAAACAAAGAACTTTTGAAGCATTTATACCAATCATCATCTTAAACGATGTTTAAAAAGGAGTACACGAATGAATAAGAAACAATTTATCTATGTATTGCTCATTATTCTATTAACCTTCCTAGCAGCATGTAGTGGGAGCAATAACGCCGAAGAAAATGAGAGTAACCAAGAAAAAGAAGATAGCACGCGTGAATTCGAAACCGCCAAAGGTACCGTTGAAATTCCATCGAATCCGGAACGAATTGTTACCGATTACTATGGTGGAGAATTACTTTCTGTAGGAGCAAATGTAGTCGGAGTGGAACCGACCGCGTTTGATAATCCATTTATCGCAGATCTTCTAAAAGATGCTACAGATGTCGGCTATCCATTAAATGAGGAAAAGGTATTAGAATTAGATCCAGATTTAATTGTTGTCATGTATGATGATAATTATGAGGCATTATCTAAAATTGCACCAACGATTCATATCCCTTACGGTACAACATCTGATATTGAGGAAACAGTTAATCTATTTGGTGATATCGTCGGTTCACCTGAAAAAGCTGAAGAATTTATGACGGAATTTAATCAAGAAGCCGAAGAAGGTAGAAAAAAATTAGAGGGTATTATTGACTCAGATGATACATTTGGGATATATGAGCTGACCAATAAAGGTGAACTATGGACATTTGGTGAAAATGCTGGCAGAGGTGGGCAAGCCTTATACAATGCCCTTGGATTAAAAATGCCTGAAAAGAACGCAGGTGGTGAAAGTACGAAACAAATATCGTTAGAAGTACTTCCAGAATACGCTGCTGATTATATGTTTTTAACTTCCTACGATCCAGAAAATGAAGGAACTGCTCTTAAAGATTTAAAAGACTCAGCTGTATGGCAAAATTTAAATGCTAATAAGCAAGATCAAATCTTTTATAATGATTTTGATACCTTCTATCGATACGACCCAATCGCAGTAAAAGAACAAATTGGTTTGCTTGTTGATAAAATTATTGAACGAAAAGAACAAGAAGAGTAGTAAAAACCCCCTTCGCTTTTTGTGGAAGGGGTTTTTTATGATCATACGTTTACTCTGATTTTAGACTATCAACAATAAAATCTAATTGATGTTCTAAAGCTATTGGATCCGTAAAATACATATTGTTAACCTCATATTCATATACATTTCCGTCTTTAACCGCAGGCAAGTTCTCCCAAATGGTTAATGAGGTAACATCGGATTTTCTTTCCTCTGTGTCCCCATTTTCCGTCTCACGGACACCCATAAAGATATGATCTGCTTCCTCTAAATATTCTGGCACAGCTTCCAATGAGATCGAAGCCCAGCCTTCTTCTTTTGTAACTTCAATAACCTTCTCTGGTGCGTTTAAACCGAGTTCATTGTAAATGATTTCTCCACCTCTACCGTAAGACTCACCAAATAGATACATTTCTTTTTCAGCTAATTCTAAGATAACTACTTTTTCATCATTTTTAATGACATCATCTAATTCTGTTTCCTTTTCTTCGATCTTCTTATCAAACGCCGTAAAATAATCTTTGGTTTCTTCTTCTTTATTTAGAATCTTCCCAAACTCCGTTAACATATCGCGATAACCATAAGTTGCATAAGGTATTAAGACAGTAGGTGCGATTTTTGATAATTCCTCATTTTTATCTTCTGAATAAGTGACAATTAAATCTGGGTCAAGAGCAATAACCTCTTCCATGTTAATGGATGTTTTATCACCTACTTTTTTTGTATCCTGTAACTGGTCTTTGAAGTAAGGTGTTTCAAAAATCCAACCTGTCGTTGCGATTGGCGTAACACCTAATGCCAAAGCATAACCAACATAATCTTGATCAGCTATCACTACACGCTTTGGGTTAGCAGGAATCTCTACCTCCCCCTGTGGTCCTTTATAAACACGGGTTTCATCAGATATTTCCTGTTTATTTGCTGTGTCACTTTCTCCTTCTTGATTGACTTTTCCCTCTTCATTACTAGATCCACAAGCTACAAGGGATACTAAAACAAACAGACAAACGAAGCTAATACGTAACTGCTTCATCCACATAACTCCTTTTCCTATCCATTTTTTTAAAACACTATTCGTACTACGAACGACTTAATAAATACAAGAAATAAGGTGCACCAATAATAGCTACAACAATGCCAGCTGGTATTTCTGATGGTTGAAGGATCGCCTTACCAATTGTATCTGCAGCCAATAGTAACAATCCTCCAGCAATCGCCGATAATGGGATAAGAAAACGATGTGTGGGACCAATTAACTTCCTAGCTAAATGTGGACCAATCAATCCTACAAAGGCGATTCCGCCACTAACTGAAATACAAGCAGAAGCTAAGCCTACTGAGGCAGCTACCACCTTTAATCGCTCTTTTTCTACCGTTACTCCTAATCCCGTTGCTACTTCATCTCCAAATGTAAGGGCATCTAATGTACGTGCTTTCAAACTAATATATGGTAATAATACAAGTACCCATGGTAATAAGGTAAGAACAAATCGCCAATCAGCCCCCCATATACGACCAGCCATCCATACTGCCAACACATCATATTGTTGTTCAGGCAGTTGTAAAGATACTACAATTAAAAGAGCATTTAAACCTGCTGCTACAGCAATCCCATTAAGTACTAAACGGTTGGGCATTAATCCATTATGTTTATCAAACGAAAGCAGATAAATAATAATCGCAGTTACAATTCCGCCAGCTAGAGATAAAAATGGCATGACTCCAACTGGAAGACTTTGATCAGGTGGAATATAGGCAAGCGCTAAGACAACCATTAAGCCTGCTCCAGTTGTGATCCCTAATATGCCCGGTTCTGCTAATGGATTACGAGCTACACCTTGCAGGATACAGCCAGATACAGCTAATCCTGCCCCAACCAGCATAGCTATAATAATACGCGGCAGACGAAATTCAAATAAGATAAGTTCCTGCTGGTCGGTTCCATTGCCTAGAATGGTTTGAAATAGCTCTGCAGGAGAGAGATGTATAGCACCAACATTTACGCTAATAACAAATGTGATTGCGATTAACAAGATAAATAGTAAAATAATAGCGACACGCTTTTTTGTTCGATGCTGATCAGCCTTGTCTCGCATTAGAAAACGCACTATAAATTCCTCCCTTCTTTTCTAGCAACATAAAGGAAGAAAGGAACGCCAATTAAAGCAAATAAAGCCCCAATCGGAGTTTCTTGTGGTGCATTAATCATACGAGCACCTATATCTGCTAAACAAGTTAGCAATCCTCCAATGACAGCAGAGCAAGGAATAATAAGTCGATAATCTACTCCAACAAAATATCGAGCAAGATGCGGAACAATCAATCCAACAAAACCAATTGGCCCCGCCACAGCAACAGCCACTCCTGCAATCAATAGCACAACAATAAAACCCAATGCACGTATTTGTTTTATCTTTTGCCCGAGACCTCTTGCTACATCATCGCCAAGGCTTAAAATCGTAATGGATTTGGATAAAAACATAGCAACAATGAGTGCCCCCAAAACCCACGGAAACATCAACTTTAATTGAGTCCACTTTACACCGGCAATTCCGCCTGCAAACCAGAAAGCTAGATCCTGACTTAAATTAAAATAAATACCAATACCTTCGCTGAGTGCAGTAAATAGTGCAGTTACGGCAGCCCCCGCAAGCACAATTTTGATCGGTGTTACTGATCCTTTTCCCATTGAACTGATACCAAATACAAGTACGACACTTATTCCTGCACCAATAAATGCGAACAAAATTAGTCCATTATAGGATAAGCTTGGGAAAAGCGCAAAACAAACAGCTACCATAAAAACAGCCCCAGCGTTAATTCCAAGAATTCCTGGATCAGCCAATGGATTCCTTGTCATCCCTTGCATCATCGCACCGGCAACAGCAAATGATGCCCCAACTAATACACCTGCCAAAGACCTAGGCAAACGAAGTTCTTGAATAATCGAATGAGAAGTATTCGTAGCATCATATCGAAAAATCGCTTCCAAAACGGTCATAAATGTTATATCCGCTGCTCCGACAGATATAGATACCACTAAACTAATGCATGTTGCTAAGATACCACCTACTAAAATGATCGTAGCTGGCAATGGCCTTGTTTTTATATGTGGTTTATGTATATCTGAGGAGCGATTTTCTTCTGCCATATACGATCCACTTCCTTTAGGAGAACCTTAACTATATTAATGATATTGATAATCATTATCATTAATATAGTAGCAATCCTTATGTACTTTGTCTATATTTTTTGAAAATCAAATGAAATAAAAATCCCCCACTCTTAAGAGAAGGGGATGTAATACCTTATTTTATTACTTCTTTCCCACCCATGTAAGAACGTAATGCATGTGGTACGACAACGGAACCATCTGCTTGCTGATAATTTTCTAAAATAGCAGCAACGGTACGACCAATTGCTAAACCTGAACCGTTCAATGTATGCACGAATTCCGGTTTTGCTTTTGCTTCTCTACGGAAACGAATTCCAGCACGTCTTGCTTGAAAGTCTTCAAAATTAGAGCAAGAAGAAATCTCTCTATACGTATGTTGACTCGGAATCCAAACTTCAATATCGTATTTCTTTGCTGCTGTAAAACCTAAATCACCTGTACACATGCTCATTACTCGATAAGGGAGTTCTAATTTTTGTAACACCTTTTCTGCATGGCCGGTTAATTCCTCAAGTGTAGCATAAGAATCCTCAGGTTTTGCAAAATGAACAAGCTCTACCTTATTAAATTGATGTTGACGAATTAAACCTCGGGTGTCACGTCCAGCAGAACCTGCTTCTGAACGGAAACAATTACTAAAGGCCACATATTTCTTTGGTAAATCATCGACTTTCAAAATTTCTTCACGATAGTAATTGGTTACAGGAACCTCTGCAGTCGGTGCCATGAAATAGTCCCAATCCACCAATTTAAAGGCATCTTCTTCAAATTTAGGGAGCTGCCCTGTACCAGTCATACTTGTACGGTTTACAATTGCAGGAGGTAGCATCTCCTCGTACCCATGTTCATCGGCATGTAGGTCCATCATAAAGTTCAATAAAGCACGTTCCAAACGTGCACCAAGTCCTTTATAGAATACAAAGCGACTTCCCGTAACTTTACCCGCTCGCTCAAAATCTAATATATCTAGATTCGATGCGATATCCCAATGAGCCTGAACATCGTAAGAGAAGGTCGGCATTTCCCCCCATTGACGTACTTCAATATTATCATCTTCATCCTCTCCAACAGGGACACTCTCATGTGGAATGTTAGGAATCGATAGCATTATTTGCTCTAATTGTTCTTCTGTTTCCTTCAATTCTTTATCTAATGCAGCAATCTTTTCACCTACTTCACGCATTTCTTTAATTGCAGGCTCTGCATCCTTCTTTTCTCTCTTTAAAACAGATATTTGTTTCGAAGCTTCATTTCGCTCTGCTTTCAGCTGTTCTGTTTCCGCTATTAGCTTACGGCGCTTTTCATCAAGATCTTCAAAATGATCTAATTCAGATAAATCTTCCCCACGATGATTTAACTTTTCCTTCACTTCTTGGAAGTTATTACGTAAAAACCTCATATCTAGCATCTGTATTTCCTCCTTTACTAAATGAACAGTTAACATCAAAAAACTCCCGCCCCTAATAAATAGGGACGAGAGTATATATTTCCCGCGTTGCCACCCTTGTTGAAGAGAAACCTCTTCCGGCTTATCGCGATAACGGTACGTAACCGGGTTTATTTACTATCCGAGGAATTCGATAAACCTGTTCAAGGATGGATTCATAGCAAGCTTACATCGATTTGCACCAACCATCGACTCTCTAAAGTAAGGCCATACTATTACTATTTCCTGTCAATACAGTTCATTTTCATTATTATAATATATCATAGCCGATTTTTTATGTGTATGCAACTATCATTGATTTAGATTCTTTCCTAAAAAATATACCAGCAAAAGTTGAATTATTTTCTTCTTTTACGGGAATGTTGTACGCTAGATGCTTATTCGAAAGAGGTGGAATGATGAAGCAAATTAGTTATATTTTCATAGGGACATTGTTATGCGCCCTCTCAACAACATTATTAGCCATGCCCAATCAAATCGCTGATGGTGGTATCCTTGGTTTATCCTTGCTCCTTTACTATGCATTTGAATTCTCACCAGGCATTATAACCTTTGTTAGTTTTATCCTATTACTTGGGATTAGTTTTAAATACCTTCCTAAACATATTGTTTACAAAACGATGATTAACGTACCGTTATTATCTTTATTTATTTATCTCACGGAAGATCTTGGTCAGCCAATCAAAGATCCATTAGTTGCTGCTATTTTTGCAGGTCTGGTGATGGGGATTGGTTTTGGACTAATTATCCAAGCAGGCAGTTCGATAGGAGGAACCTCTATTATTGGCAGGATTCTCTATGAAAAATTTGAATTTAGTATTATTCGTACTACCTTTATTTTAGATTCATTTATAGTTTTAATGGGGATATTCGTTATCGGGCCACTTTATACAATATACACGATCATTGCATTATTTATAGGGAAAGTAGCGAGCGATTATATTCTTGGAGGCTTCGATGCAAAGAAAGCCGTCAATATTATTTCTCCTCGCAGTTTGGATATTTCAAAACAAATCACCAAAGTGATGGGATCAGCTGCGACTGTATTTAATGGCACTGGTGGTTACATGGAGAAAGATCAAAAGATCATTTATGTTGTTGTCCGATCGCAGCGACTACTATTTTTGAAGAAATTAATTCGGCAAATTGATCCAGATGCATTTGTAGTCGTTCATAACGTAAAAGATGTCTCAGGAGGTACTTTCTTTGCTACGGCAGCCGAAGATCATATTGCTCAGCATGTAGAATCTAATGAAATTGAACAAGAAGCAACAACAGACAAGCATAATGGTCATTAACAAATAGAGCTCACATTCCTTTTGCTACTAGAGGAAAATTTCGCAGACTATTTCATTGGCTATATTAAGAACAAGTATCATTGTCTTCAATGGTTCCCACCAGTTAAATAAAGTCGAACAAAAAACCCAAACGATTACCTGATCCTATTCGCAGATGACCGTTTGGGTTATTGTATGATTATATTTTATTTGGCTCTCTGAATGATGAATTGGTTCCTATAGCATGCTCCACCATTTCAACAAAATAACCGATCATTCGATTATCATCAGTCAGTTCAGGATGAAAAGCTGTAGCTAAAAAGTTGCCTTGCTGAACGGTAACAATCTGTTCATGATACGTAGATAATATCGTTACATCTGCACCTACCTTAGTAGCATAAGGTGCTCGAATAAAGACGGCTTTAAAATCATCTGCTATGCCGTTAATTTCTAAGTTCGCCTCAAAGCTTGCAACTTGTCGCCCAAATGCATTACGGGCAACTTCCATATCGATTAATCCAAGATGCGGTTGGTTTTGACCTTGAATGGCAGTAGCCATTAAGATCATTCCAGCACATGTACCAAAGATCGGTTTTCCTTGTTTCCCGAATGCTTGAATAGCATCAGAGAAGCCATAACTGTCAATTAGCCTTCTGATTGTCGTGCTTTCACCGCCTGGCAGAATTAATCCATCGATTTCCGCTAGCTGTTCTTTACGCTTAACTTCTACTCCTGTTGCACCACATGCTTTCACAGCGCGAAGATGTTCACGTACTGCACCTTGTAATGCAAGCACTCCAATTGTTGTCATATCGAATCCTTCCTTCTATTCGCTACGATCTTGCATACGATCATGAGCTTCTAATGTGCCCATTTCAAGCCCTTGCATAGCCTCTCCTAATTCTTTTGAAAGCTCTGCAATTAATTGATAATCTTGATAATGTGTTGTTGCTTCCACGATCGCTTTGGCATATTTAGCAGGGTTAGAAGATTTAAAAATACCTGAACCAACAAATACGCCATCTGCACCTAGTTCCATCATCAATGCCGCATCACTTGGTGTCGCAACCCCACCAGCAGCAAAATTAACAACAGGTAAACGGCCTTCTTCACGAATTTCAATTAATAATTCAAATGGCGCACCAATTTCTTTTGCATACGTCATTACTTCGTCTCTAGACATTGCAGTTAGTTTGCGGATTTCTGATTGCACTTGACGCATATGACGAACAGCTTCTACGATATTCCCTGTTCCAGGCTCCCCTTTCGTACGTAACATGGAAGCACCTTCTCCAATACGACGTGCTGCTTCACCAAGATTTCGACAGCCGCAGACAAATGGTACGGTATAATCGGATTTATTTATATGGTAAATATCATCAGCAGGTGTTAAAACTTCACTTTCGTCGATATAATCTACACCCATTGCCTCTAATACACGCGCTTCTGTAATATGACCAATACGTGCCTTAGCCATTACAGGAATGGAAACCGCATTTAATACTTCTTCTGTAATCGTTGGATCAGCCATACGCGCCACTCCACCTGCTGCCCTAATATCAGATGGAACACGTTCTAAAGCCATTACAGCAACAGCCCCAGCCTCTTCAGCAATTTTCGCCTGTTCAGCATTAACAACGTCCATAATGACGCCGCCTTTTTGCATTTCTGCCATTCCACGTTTTACACGTTCTGTACCTGTATTCGTCATATTAAAATCCCCCTTGTTATAAATGTCGGCTAGAATAGTCCTTTAACCCAATCAACAACTGTTGTAAATAGATCTACAAAGAAATCTCCTATAGCTCCAAGTGTTAACATGAACCAGTTCGATTTTTCTACTGTTTCATTTGCTACTACATCTACTGTACTATTGCTATCTTTAATAATATAGCCATAGTCATTTTCGCCTTCGTATTTTAGTTGTGCTGTACCGATTTTTTCTCCTTTTTCAATTGGTGCAGTCAATTCACCTTCTTTATTCAACTTATCTTTATCGATTGTATATTCAATACTATATAAATCTTTTTCATCTGGCTTAATTGGAATAGTAATTCCTTCACTAATAGAAATACCAAGTTCATCTGCTTTCCCTTTTGCAACCGGAAGCGAAGATTTATCGTCTACTTGATAACCTTTTGGAAAAACCTCCGTATATTCAAATTGTTTAAAGCCATAATCAAATAATTTCGCTGTCTCTTCAAAGCGTTTTTCCTCACTGTCTGTTTTCATAACTACAGCTATTAAACGTTGATCTCCTTTTTGAGCAGTACCAGTAAAACTATACCCTGCTAAATCCGTAAACCCTGTTTTCAATCCGTCTACACCTTCATAGTAGAACTGATCTAAAAAGGTTGTATCGTGTTTAAGCATATGATTCCAATTACGAATTTGTTGACCATCAAAATTCTCAACTGGCTTACTAGAGACATCTAGTGCCCCTGGATAATCTTTAATTAGATGGTATGCAAGTAATGCAGAAGACTCTGCAGATAACAGGTTTGTTGCGTTCGGATCTGTACCTTCTGGATAATTATCTCCTAAAGACTCATTATCTAATCCAGTAGAATTGACAAATTTAAAATCAGGGAGCCCCATTTCCTTTCCCTTTTCATTCATCATTTTCACAAATTCGCCTTCTGATCCTGCAATCAGTTCAGCTAATGCAATGGACGTTGCATTATCAGAGTTGATTGCCATCGCATTATATAAGTCTTGTACGGTATAGTCCTTTGATTGTTGCAATCCTACTCCTGAGAACGAAGCATTCGCAGAAATACTGTATGGATAGTCACTAATCTGTGTTGTTGTGTCCCAGCTGATTTGACCACTTTCGACAGCTTCCCATACCAGGTATTCGGTCATCATTTTGGTCATACTAGCTGGAGGAAGTGCTTGATCCGCATTTTTGGCATATAATATTTTCCCAGTATTTGCATCTACTAGAATAGCAGATTCGGCTTCAACTTCTACCTCTTGAGCCTGTGCAGTAAATGGTTGTACCATAACAGATACGATCATCACCATTGCTGCTAAGAATATTACGAAACCTTGTTTTACATTATGTTTCAACTTTCTGTACCTCCAACCTGTGGTTTAACCTCTATGTATTAATGCATACTTCGTCTAAGGATGCACTTTGTTATTTTACCACATAATATTACAAAAAAATAGATGGGGAAGCATCCCCATCTATAAAATTTTGTGAAAAAGTTAACGTGTTGCAACACGATCGTTAAACAGAATAATTTGGCGCCTCTTTGGTAATTTGTACATCATGTGGATGACTTTCCCTAAGACCTGCATTCGTAATTCGGATAAACCGTGCATCATTACGAAGCGCATCAACCGTTGCTGTTCCACAATAGCCCATTCCTGAACGAAGACCACCCATTAATTGATGTACGGTATCTGCTAATGGGCCTTTATATGCCACTCGCCCTTCTATTCCTTCAGGCACTAATTTTTTCGAATCGGATTCTTCCTGGAAATAACGGTCTTTTGAACCGGCTTTCATTGCTCCCACTGAACCCATTCCTCGATATACTTTATATTGTCTTCCTTGAAAAATTTCTGTTTCACCAGGACTTTCCGTCACTCCAGCAAACATACTTCCCAACATAACAGCATGTGCTCCAGATGCTAATGCTTTTACAATATCGCCTGAATATTTTATTCCACCGTCCGCAATAACAGGTACCCCATACTCTTCAGCTATGGAAGCACAGTCATGTACAGCGGTGATTTGTGGGACACCGACACCAGCTACAACACGCGTGGTACAAATTGATCCTGGACCAATACCTACTTTAATAATGGATGCACCAGCTTCAATTAATTCTTTCGTTGCCTCTGCAGTAGCCACATTCCCTGCAATAATATCAAGGTCTGGATAAGCCTTGCGTACGAATTTAACTTGTTCAATAACACCTTCCGAATGTCCATGTGCCGTATCAATTACAATTACATCTACACCGGCTTCTACCAGTTTTTCAATTCGCTTCATAGCATCGCCAGTTACGCCAACTGCAGCTCCAGCCAATAGTCTCCCCTGTGCATCTTTAGCGGCATAGGGAAACTCAATTACTTTCTCAATATCCTTGATCGTTATTAGCCCTTTTAAAATGCCATCATTATCGACTAGTGGCAGTTTCTCAATTTTGTATTGTTGAAGGATTTGCTCTGCTTCTTGTAATGTCGTGCCAACTGGTGCTGTCACTACATTATCGCTTGTCATAACATCCGAAATAGATGTGGAATAATCTTGAATAAAGCGAAGGTCACGATTAGTAATGATACCAACTAGCTTTTGCTCTTCCACATTATTCACAATTGGGACACCAGAGATGCGAAATTTACCCATGAGATGCTCGGCATCATATACTTGATGCTCTGGGGTTAAAAAGAATGGATTCGTAATAACGCCACTTTCCGAACGCTTTACCCGATCCACTTGCTCGGCTTGTTCTTCAATCGACATATTTTTATGAATGATTCCTATTCCACCTTGTCGAGCCATCGCAATTGCCATCGAAGCTTCAGTAACAGTATCCATTCCAGCTGCAATTAATGGGGTATTTAGTTTAATGGTTGCTGTAAGCTTTGTACTAACATCTACATCCTTAGGTAGTACATCAGACTTTGCTGGCATTAACAACACATCATCAAACGTTAGACCTTCTTTAGTAAATTTATCTTGTCGCATGCGTATCCTCCTTTTGATTTATCCTGCTCCTATGTTCTCTGATGTATGCAAGAACCGAACTTGCATACACTAATAGTACTGCTATTTTTATATACAATACGCCAACATGTTAGCTTTTTCAACAAGAGATTATTGGAAATAAAAAAATAAATAGATTCTAAATTTTATAAATAGTTATGGAGTATTTATCATGGAAAACATACAAACCTTTGTTAATTACCTACAATCTCAGCAAACTTCCCAAGCGTATTTATTGCATTGTTATAAAAAAATAAATTGCCCAGACGCTGAAACGAAGAGTTATGAAAATTGTAATGCATTTATCTATTATTTAAATCATGGTAACAAATTTTATCAACAAGGAAAACAATCAGAACCATTTATGCAGCCTATTCTTTATTTCTATGGAATGGTTCATTTAATAAAGGCTTGCTTATTGACACAACGTCCAAATTATCCTGAATCGACCAATTTACTCGCCCATGGAGTCACTGCTAGAAAACGAAAAAAAAAGGATTATACGTTTTTGAAAGATGAAGTAAAAGTACAGCATAATGGATTGTTTCCTTATTTCTCTGAGCACCTTTATCATCAAGCTATTCCCTTTGAAAAACAAAGCATGGAATCATTACTTGCTACCCTTCCAGAAATGAATGCGCTATTCCAGTTCCATCAACAGCAGAGGGTAGTGCCTGTTGGAAAATGGAACTCACCATTATTGACGTTCCCGATTCGGATACTTGACAGCTTTCACTTAACAGATAAGGCATTTATTCAACGTATTCAGCCATTCTTACCAAAGATTAAATACTATGACTGTGACCAAGAGATATTGCGTATGGAAGTAGTTGAACCAATAACAAAAATTAACGGACCGTTTTTTATCCATGGACAAACAAAGGAACTTTATTTCCCTACAAATCGAGAAGATTACTTACCAATCCATGAAGTAATGGTTCATTATTTGCTGTTATATAATTTAAGTATGCTTTGCCGCTATGAAACAGAATGGTGGGGAGACTTATTTGTTTCAAAGGCAGATATTGATTTTCCATTTATTATCCATTTCCTAGAGTTAACAGCAAACAAAGTACCATTGTTACTAGGAAGTAATTTATATGAAAGGAATACGGATTAGCATGACAATCAAGCAGCACCCATGCGATACAAATCCTAACAGATTCGAGCGTTTCTCCTTCCATACATATAAATAGATACACGTAGATGCTATTTTAATACGTCGACGATAAATAATTCAGGATGATTTTGTAAGGCTACAATTTCTTCTTGTTGCTCGCTTAATCGAATCATCGGACGTGTAGGCTTCTTTATATCGGTGTATACAATTTCACCTAATTGATTATTCGATAGTTTTATCCTTGTACCAATAGGAAAATTAGTCATGCCTTGTATAAACGTATAGACAACATCTGGATCTAATTTAGTAAATTGTTCTTGCTGTAAAATTTCGATAGCTTTAAATGGCGATTGTTTTTCTTTATATACTCGTTCACAGATTATGGCATGATACATATCACAAACAGCAATAATTCTTGCATAACGATGAATTTTTCCCTTCGACAATCCAAGGGGATAGCCGCTACCATCCATTCGTTCATGATGTTGTAAAATTGCTTGCTTTACCGCTTGTTTAAGCGTTGGTAATTTTTCTGTTAAACGATAAGAGTACGTGGGATGCTTTTTAATTTCAACTACTTCTTCTGGTGTAAGGGAACGGTTTGTTTGTATAATGGATGATTCAATTCGAGCCATTCCACAATCCGCTAAAAAACCTGCAAAACCAATTTGCAGCCATTCTCCTTTAACATAACCTGTCTTATAACCAAGATAAGCAGAAAGGATAGCAATAGCCACATTATGATGAAAGAAATAATCTTCTTTAGTCGCGAAATGATGTAAGGTATAGATCGCATCGGAAATATCCTCCATGCGCTCTAATAAAGGAACCAATGTGTCCCGAACTGTTGGAATATCAATAGCTAACCCATTCTGCCAGCCTTCAAATAACTGTTTGTATTGCTGGACAACATAGTGATAATGTTCTTGAAACGAAAGGTCGATGGGATTATCAACTTGTTTTTTAGTGTCTTGCATCATTGTTTTTGGTTCGTACAAATTACCATTAGACAGCTTTTTTGAAACATCTACTTTTTGGATAAGAAACTTTTGCAGAATAACGATGTGTTCTGTAGTTAAAACAGTATGCCTAGGAATAAGCGGTTGATTTGTTTTTCCCTTTACATCACGAATCAAAATACAACCTGGTATTAACTGTTCTGAATTAACTAGCATATGTTTTTCCTCCTATTACTATTGTTTCTTACTTATCGTTACTTTTTTGTCAGCCCTTTGTATTCTCAAGGATGGTCGTACAGAGATCACCCTTTGGCTCTAATTTTATCTTTTAAAAAAAGATGGCTTTCAAATAAAAGCCATCTTTTCAATTACTGCTCAGGATTTTCTGTTGTATCTTGCTCTTCTGTAGTAGATTCTTGTGTTTCCATATCAGTTGCCTCAACTTCTTCTGATTCCTCATCATTATCAATACGAGTAACCGTTGCAACTGCTTCATCATCCCGCAAACGAATTAAGCGTACCCCCATGGTATTACGGCCAGTTTCAGAAATATCAACCACAGGTATACGGATGAGTACTCCGTCTACTGTGATTACCATTAGGTCTTCTTCTCCAGATACTGCTTTAACGGCTGTTACATGTCCTGTCTTATCCGTCAAATTACAAGTGAAGATACCTTTACCACCTCGATTGGTAACACGGTATTCAGATTCTGGTGTCTGTTTACCATAACCTTTGCTCGTGACATGTAAAATTTTAGCATCCTTTTGGACAATTTCCATAGACACAACTTCATCATCTTCACGTAAAGATATTCCTTTTACACCAGCTGCTGTACGTCCCATCGATCGAATTTGATCTTCAGGAAAACGGATAAGATAACCATTCTTCGTAGCTATCATCATATCTTTTGTACCATCCGTTAACCGAACGGAAATAAGCTCATCTTCTTCACGTAATCCGACAGCAATTAACCCGCCCTTACGAATATTAGCAAACTGAGCAAGTGATGTGCGTTTTGAAATACCATACTTTGTTGTAAAGAACAAGAAGTGATCTTCACGATAATCTTTAACAGATATTACTGCATTCACCCATTCCCCTTTTTCAATTTGCAAAAGATTAATAATTGGAATTCCTTTTGCAGTTCGATTGAACTCAGGTACTTCATATCCTTTTGCCTTATATACTTTCCCTTTATTCGTAAAGAAAAGCACTGTATCATGTGTCGAGGTAGAAACGAGATGCTCTACAAAGTCATCTTCATTCGTTCCCATTCCTTGAATTCCGCGACCACCACGTTTTTGCGTTCGATAAGTTGATGATGGTAGACGTTTGATATAGCCTTGATGCGTTAACGTAATAACAATATTTTCTTGTGGGATGAGATCTTCATCTTCAAAGAAATCACTTCCACCGATAACTATTTCTGTACGACGATCATCATTATAACGTTCTTTTATTTCTGTCAGCTCTTCACGAATAATTTCCAATACTTTTTCTTCATCAGCTAAAATGGCTTTCAGCTCAGCAATTAATTTCTTCAGGTCATTATATTCATTTTCAATTTTTTCCCGTTCTAATCCTGTTAGACGTTGTAAACGCATATCTAAAATAGCTTGTGCTTGTTTCTCACTTAATGAAAAACGCTCCATTAGCTCTGTACGAGCAACATCTGCTGTTTTTGATGCACGGATTAACTCGATTACTTCATCTAAATGATCTAATGCAATTCTTAAACCTTCTAGAATATGTGCGCGAGCTTCTGCCTTACGTAACTCAAAAGCAGTACGTCGTTTGATAATTACTTTTTGATGCTCAAGATAATGGATTAAACATTGTTTAATAGATAATACTTTTGGCTGCCCATCTACCAATGCTAGGGTATTAATACCAAAAGTAGTTTGAAGAGCAGTGTGTTTATACAGATTATTTAAAACTACATTCGCATTTACATCGCGACGTAGTTCTATTACTACCCGTAAACCATTACGGTCTGACTCATCTCGTAAATCCGTAATTCCATCTATACGTTTATCACGAACAAGTTCTGCAATCTTCTCAATGAGTTTTGCCTTATTTACTTGATATGGTAACTCGGTCGCAATAATCGTTGATTTTCCGTTCGATTTCTCTTCTATATGCACCTTTGCACGGATCGTTATCGAGCCTTTTCCAGTTTCATATGCTTTACGAATCCCGCTTCTTCCTAAAATTTGTCCAGCCGTTGGGAAATCAGGACCATGAATGTAATCTTCCATTAGTTCATCTATTGTAATTTCTGGATCTTTACTTAGGGCAAGCACTGCATCAATCGTTTCTCCTAAGTTATGTGGCGGGATATTCGTAGCCATCCCTACGGCAATACCTGATGCACCATTTACGAGTAAATTAGGGAATCGAGCAGGGAAAACAATAGGTTCCCTCTCTGTTCCATCATAGTTATCGGTATAATCAATGGTATCTTTATTGATATCACGCAATAATTCCATTGAAATCTTTGACATTCTTGCTTCCGTATACCGCATTGCTGCTGCTGAATCACCATCAACCGAGCCAAAATTACCATGGCCATCAACAAGCATATTTCGATAACTAAAATCCTGTGCCATTCTTACCATCGCTTCGTATACTGCAGAGTCACCATGGGGATGATATTTACCAATTACTTCTCCAACAATACGTGCAGATTTTTTATACGCTTTATCTGCATGCATACCTAAATCATTCATTGCATATAATATTCTACGATGAACAGGCTTCATTCCATCACGGGCATCCGGGAGCGCTCTTGACACAATAACACTCATTGCATAATCCAGAAAGGATGTACGCATTTCCTGACCGAGATTTATTTCCTGTACATTGGGACGTTGCTGATCCGCCATTGACTTACTACCTCCATTCACTAGGAAACAAAGCTTTTAAACCCTTTTATAGGTTTAAAAGCAAGGAAACATAGTGATTACATTTATCAAGCTTAAATATCTAAATTTTTCACATACTGTGCATTGTCTTGAATAAAGTTTCTTCGTGGTTCCACTTTATCTCCCATAAGCACATCAAAGATTTGGTCTGCATCAATGGCATCCGATAATTCCACTTGAAGCAGTGTTCGAGTCTCTGGATCCATCGTTGTTTCCCATAGCTGTGTAGCGTTCATTTCTCCTAAACCTTTATAACGCTGCAAACCAGGTTTCGGTGCCTGAGGGAGTTCAGATAGAATTCGTTCCATCTCCTTCTCATTATACGCATAATGGATAGCTTTTCCTTGCTGTATTTTATAGAGTGGTGGTTGGGCAATATATATATAACCGTGCTCAATTAATGGGCGCATATAACGGTAGAAGAAGGTTAATAGTAACGTACGAATATGTGCCCCATCCACATCTGCATCGGTCATCATTACAATCTTATGATAACGAGCCTTTGATATATCAAAATCCTCACCAATTCCCGTACCTAATGCAGTAATAATTGTGCGCACTTCATTATTAGAAAGAATCCGGTCAAGACGTGCTTTTTCTACGTTTAAGATCTTTCCTCGAAGTGGTAATATTGCCTGAAAATGGCGGTCACGTCCTTGTTTTGCAGATCCTCCAGCAGAGTCACCCTCAACAATATAGAGTTCACTAATGTTCGCATCTTTTGAAGAACAATCAGCTAGTTTCCCAGGTAGGTTTGATACTTCTAACGCACTCTTTCTACGAGTTAGTTCCCGAGCTTTTTTCGCAGCAGCACGTGCACGTGAGGCCATTAAACCTTTTTCCACAACCACTTTTGCTACATTTGGATTTTCAAATAAAAATTTAGAAAATAATTCGCTGAACACTGAATCGGTAACTGTACGTACTTCACTATTTCCTAATTTCGTCTTCGTTTGTCCTTCAAATTGCGGATCAGGATGTTTCACAGAAACAATTGCGGTTAAACCTTCACGTACATCTTCGCCAGATAAATTAGGATCATTTTCTTTAAATAAATTATTTTTCCTTGCATAATCATTAATGACACGAGTCAAACCTGTTTTAAAGCCAGATTCATGTGAACCACCTTCATAGGTATGAATATTATTTGCAAAGGAATAAAGGTTACTTGTAAATCCGTCATTGTATTGAATCGCAACTTCTACAGATATCCCTTGTTCTTCTCCTTCTGAATAAAAAGGTTCATGCAGTGCTTCTTTTGTTCGGTTAATAAATTCAACATACGATTTAATACCGCCTTCGTAATGATAACTGGTTGGTTCTTGATCGGTACGTTTATCTTCAATCGAAATATTAATTCCTTTATTTAAAAACGCAAGCTCTCGAAGACGTTGAGCTAAGGTATCAAAATTATATTCGGTTGTTTCCGTAAAGATCGTTGGATCAGGGACAAAATGTGTGATTGTTCCTGTTATATCAGTTTCGCCAATCACCTCAATTTCTCCTTGAGGAACACCCTTTTCAAACGCAAGATAATAAATCTTGTTATCTCGATGGACATGAACATCTAGGCTTGTAGAAAGAGCATTAACAACAGAAGCGCCAACACCATGAAGCCCACCAGAAACCTTATAACCGCCACCACCGAATTTACCACCAGCATGCAATACGGTCATAATGACCTCCAAAGCTGGGCGGCCAGTCTTTTTTTGGATGTCGACAGGGATACCTCGTCCATTGTCCTTTACGGTAATGCTATTATCCTTTTCA
Source organism: Virgibacillus salexigens (assembly GCF_000723585.1). Classification (NCBI taxonomy): domain Bacteria; kingdom Bacillati; phylum Bacillota; class Bacilli; order Caryophanales; family Bacillaceae; genus Virgibacillus; species Virgibacillus salexigens. The sequence continues at coordinate 110,925 of NZ_CCDP010000001.1, forward strand.
ATAATAACCTCAATACGATCACAATAACCTGCTAACGCTTCATCAATACTGTTGTCTACAATCTCCCATACTAGATGATGCAATCCTTTTTCACTCGTTGTTCCAATATACATCCCAGGGCGTTTGCGTACGGCCTCTAATCCCTCAAGGACTTGAATTTGATCTGCATCATAGGCTTGTTCATTCATGATCTTATCTTCCATTGACATGTTTTCACTTCCGTTTCTATGCTTCTTCTGTATCCGATTCTTTTATTTCGTCTGAAAAATCATCCAGTTTACTAATGGTAGAAATCATACTGGATCTTTTTTTCAAGGTGGAGACAGATAAAGTACTATAATAGATCATTTCCTTTGTGATCATGACTGACTTTGCATCTTCTGTCGGTCCAGCTACCTTTTTGGCTTGTAATGATTCTGTCATTAGTTCTTCCATAATCGTTGATGATGAAATTAATTGATAATCGATAATAGCTATAACATCACTGGAACGAATGACATTATCATTTCCAATGTGAATAAACATTTCTGTATCCCCCCAATATTTAGCGTTTTATCTTCCCATCTTCAACCTGAAAGATCTCTGCTTTTTCTAACGTCTCATGATTTATTCCGTCAACACTAGTGGTGGATACAAAGGTTTGAACTTTCCCATGAATGGTATTTAATAGATGAGACTGTCGATAATCATCCAGTTCACTAAGCACATCATCGAGCAATAAGATTGGGTATTCACCGACCTCGTTATAAATCAATTCAATCTCTGCTAGTTTTACGGATAGAGCTGTTGTGCGCTGTTGTCCTTGAGATCCATATGTTTGAACATTTTTGTTATTAACAATAAACAAAAGATCGTCACGGTGTGGTCCAATCAAAGTTGTACCACGCTCTATCTCTTTTGCTTCGATGTCATTGAATTTATTGGCATATATAGTCTCTATGTTCTCCTTATTTGCCTCTTCTGATACTTCAATCGTGGGAGAATACTTGATTTCTAATTTTTCAAGCTGTCGACTGATACCATGATGGATCGGACTTGCCCATTTTCGCAATAAATCCAAAAAAACAAACCGCCTCTCCAATAAGGTTGCGGCATGGTCTAGTAGTTGTTCTGTTAAAACATGTAACATGGTAGTATCTCTACTCACTCCACGTTGTAATTGTTTTAATACATGATTTCGCTGTTTAAGAATTTTTTGGTACTGTCCTAAATGGTAAATGTATCGAGGTTGAATTTGGCCTAGTTCCATATCAATAAAGCGCCGGCGAATTTGTGGAGCACCTTTTACGATAGTCAAGTCCTCTGGAGCAAACATCACGACATTCAATGCCCCTATATAGTCACTTAACCGCTTTTGTTCCAATCGATTCAATTTTGCTTTTTTTCCTTTTGAAGAAATAACGATTTCCAGCGGAAAAGATTGTTTTCGTTTCGTAATTCTACCTTCTATTTTAGCATATTCTTCTTCCCATTTGATCAACTCTTTTTCTCTTGGCGTACGATGTGACTTGGTAAAAGCGAGCAAATAGATAGCTTCCATTAGATTTGTTTTGCCTTGTGCATTTTCTCCTATGATAACATTAATTTTATCGTCAAAGGATATATCCAAATCATGGTAATTGCGATAATTTTTTAATTGTAGCTGCTTAATATGCATGTCTTAATCCTCTTTTACCGGAATAATGTCTCCACTAGTCACTAGCAACGATGAATCTTCCAGCTTCTTCTAGTTCTACTACATCACCGGGATATAGTTTTCTACCACGTCGATGTTCCCGCTCTCCATTCACCAACACACCTACATCTTGCAAATAAGCTTTTACCATACCACCAGAGTCAAGTACATTGATTAATTTTATAAACTGACCTAATGCGATATATCCCGTTTGAATGGTTATTTTTTCTTCTTGCATCTTATCACTCATTCTCATAGTTAATTATTATATACTACCTATTTAAATCTCTAATTCCTATTTTACTAAAGATTTGTGTTTAAGGAAAGGTAAGTCCCTTTATTTCTAAATAAAACGCTCATATGGGGCTTTAAATTGCTTCTATAGGTCCAAAAAATAAAACCGTTTGGACAACATGTAATAACAATATAGTAATGGAGCTTTACTCATTCACTTGTGGACTTGTGGATAGATTTTTTTAATGAAAAAGCAGGAATGGCATTGTTTCATTCCTGCTTTTATGTTTATTAATATGTTCTTACTGGTAAGATAAGTTGTAAAATCGAGTCTTCATTTGCTGGACGGATAATAAATGGACGCATCGCACCGGTAAACTCGATTTTTACCTCGTCGTACTCAATTGCTTTGAGTGCATCCATCATATATTTCGAACTAAAGGAAATCTTTAATTCTTCTCCCTCCATGGAAGTAATAGAAACCTCTTCCGTTACATTTCCAACTTCTGGGTGGTTACTTGCAATTTCCACAAGTTGATTTCCTTGTGTAGTTAATCGAACGACATTATTTCTCTCTTCTTTTGCTAACAACGAAGCACGATCAATCGTACTAAGTAATTCCTTTGTTTTCACATATAAAACCGTTTTACTTTGGTCAGGGATAAGCCTAGAAGTTTCTGGATAATTCCCATCTAGTAAACGAGATAAGAAGTTCAAATGTTTGGTACGGAATAAAATTTGATTACTTGTTACGCTAATTTCTACTTTTTCCTCTGTATCATCTAAAATTTTATTTAATTCATTTAAGCTTTTACCAGGAACGACGACATTTGAGAATTCATTATTCGCTTCTGATACAGGAATCGTTCTAGAAGCGAGTCGATGACTGTCCGTTGCAGAAAAGGTAAGGGTCTGATTTTCTAATTTCATATTTACCCCGGTCAAAATCGGTCTCGTTTCCATTGTTGAAACAGCAAATACAGTTTGCTTGATGAGACTTTTTAATAGATCGATAGGAAGCTCAAAGCTATCATCTGTTTGAAGTTTTGGTAATTGTGGATATTCCCCAGCATCTTGTCCATTTAAATTAAATTCAGCTTTTCCTGAACGTATCGTTACTTTTAGGTTTTCATCGGAATGGATTTCAATTGTCTTTTCAGGAAGTTTACGAACAATATCTGGAAAATATTTAGCTTGTAATACAATACTTCCTTCTTCTATTTGTTCGATATTTACATTCCCATTTTCTTCAGCTGGAATATAGGATTCAATCGAGATATCAGAATCACTACCTGTTAATGTAATGCCATCCTGTCTAGCCTCTATTTTAATTCCAGTCAGTATAGGAATAACCGTTCGAGAAGAGATTGCCTTCATTACATTTTGTACACTTGCTATTAATTGATCCCGTTGGATTACAAATTTCATGAAATAAATCCTCCTAATGGAAGTTCTTTTAATTATATTATTTTATAAAAATATAGTAATAATAGTAATAAGCATTGTGATTATGTGGAAAACTCCTCTTTAATCAAAATAAAAAGGTTATTCACATGTGGATAAGTTGTTTATAACTAGCGTTCAGTTTTTCACAGTATTCACAAGCTCTGTTTTATAATGATTTTAATTGCTCTTTTATTTCTTCAAGTTCTTTTGCTAATTGTGTATCCTTTTCCATTAGCTTTGATACTTTTTCATGTGCGTGTATGACTGTAGTATGATCCCTTCCACCAAATTCTTCTCCAATCTTAGGCAAAGAGGCATCTGTCATCTCACGTGATAGATACATAGCAATTTGTCGTGGAAAAGCAATGGATTTGGTTCGTTTTTTAGCAAGAAAATCTTCTAAACGAACATTGTACTTTGCTCCAACTGTTTCTTGGATACTGGGTATCGTAATGACTTTCGGCTTATTACTTGGAATGATATCCTTCAATGCATCTGCTGCAAGGGATGCGTCAATATCTTGATTTACTAATGAAGAATAGGCAACAATACGAATTAATGCTCCTTCTAGTTCACGTATATTGGTATCAATTTGGTTTGCGATATAAAGCATCACTTCATTCGGTATATCCAAACCTTCTGCTTTTGCTTTCTTTGTTAAAATGGCAATCCTTGTTTCTAGATCTGGTGGTGTAATATCAGTAATTAGCCCCCATTCAAACCTAGAGCGAAGTCTGTCCTCTAGTGTGGGAATTTCCTTTGGCGGCCTGTCGCTAGAGATAATAATTTGTTTATTATCATCATGTAATGCATTAAAAGTATGGAAAAACTCTTCTTGTGTTGATTCTTTCCCCGCAATAAATTGAATGTCATCAATTAATAAAACATCTACATTACGATATTTATTACGGAAGTTAACCGTTTTATTATCCATAATGGCGTTAATAAATTCATTGGTGAACTTTTCAGAAGATAAATAGACAACTTTTGCATTTGGATTATGATCCCTTACATAATGCCCAATCGCATGCATTAAATGTGTTTTGCCCAGTCCGACTCCTCCATAAATAAATAGAGGGTTATATGCTTGTGCTGGCGCCTCGGCAACAGCTAATGATGCTGCATGTGCAAAACGGTTACCGGCTCCGATAACAAATGTGTCAAATGTATACTTTGAATTTAGCATCGACTTTGGCCCTTCGTTATCATTTGTTGGTGGTTTTTGTTTTGGTGTTTGTTCAATCTCATCAATGGATGTATTTGTATTGGGAATAATGAATTTGGCAACAATTTCAGAACCTGTAATTTCGGTAAGTATTTCTGAAATAAGCCTTGTATATTGATTTTCAAGCCAATCTCTAGCAAATTCGTTAGGCGCAGAAACAATTAAAGTATTATTTTCAATTGTTTCTGCTTTTGTATTTTTTAACCAAGTATCAAAGCTTGGCTTACTTATTTTTTCTTCGATTCGCTCCAGTGTTGCGATCCATATTTCCTGTATATTATCCAAGCAGAAGTTCACTCCTTTCATACAAAGTAATTGGATTCCATGTATCTATTACAAAAAATAGATGAAAAACGTCAATAGAAAAATAAAGTATAGATTGTTTCCTACTTTTAGACATCATTCAGCTTTATTCTTCATATAGATGACATAAAAAGCCTCTCTCAATCTATGAAGATGGAAAGGCAAGGAAGACATAGAAATAAATGCAGTTATCCATATGTTTCATTCAATAGGAATGGAATAAGAAAAAAATAAGATAATTTCAATGTGGATAAAAAAACATAGTCACAATAAGCTTATATAAAAATATAAACGTTGTCCACAAACTTGTTGATAACGTTATAAACCAACATGTTTATAAGTATCCACAGCTTATCCACAGTTTGTGTATAACTGATTTATTATTTTTCTTTTTTCACAAGTTAAACACAAATATGATATCAGAAAAATCCTGTAGTTGCAATGGCATTTCGACACTTATCCACAAAGTTCAGTGTTTGTAGACAAATATTGTCCACAGCGATAGATTTTGTGGTTTTATTGTCGATAAATGCTGTGGATAGAAAAATACTCGGGGGAAATTCTATACAGGGATTGTGGATAGAGGATTTTTAGAATAAAGTTGACAGATAGACGTATTTATACGTATAATTACAAAGACTGTCTATTGACTGTTTTAGTTTAAATGATTAATTCATCCCTTAGGGAGGTGCAGGATAAATGAAAAGAACGTATCAACCAAATAATCGTAAACGTAAAAAAGTACATGGCTTTCGCTCTCGTATGAGCACAAAAAACGGACGTAAAGTCTTGGCACGCCGTCGCCGTAAAGGTAGAAAAGTCTTGTCTGCATAGGCCACTGAATAATCAGTGGTCTTTTTTCACTTTACGTAGAAAGCGTGTACGAAAAGGGAAAGCTAGGGAGTAATATTACTTCCGAATACATATATAAATATACTGAAATAAGGACAAGCTGATAAGAAAGTATTTGTAGTTTTGTAGTAAGGTGATAACGATGAAGAAAGAATTCCGGATCAAAAAGAATGAAGAATTTCAATATGCATTTAAATGTGGTAAATCCTTTGCTAATCGACAGCTTGTCATCTATTATGTAGAAAAAAAGGGGCAAGAACATTTTCGAATAGGGCTTTCCGTGGGAAAGAAAATTGGAAATGCAGTGACAAGAAATCGTATCAAACGTTATTTACGTCAAGCTTTTCAAGAATTAGAAGATACGATTGCTTATCCCTATGACATAGTTATTATTGCTAGAAATCCAGCAAAGAATATGGAGTTCTATGAAATGAAGAAAAGTTTAACGCATCTTTTATATAAAGAACGTTTATTAAAGAATCAATGAATTTGATATAGAATCTTAGGATAGTTTAGGTTAAAATAGCTTTTAGGATACGTTTTTTATAAGAATCAGTTGTTGATAGTTAAGCGCTTGCGCTTATATTTTAGTTAGGAGGAAACGGTGTTGCGTAAAAAGTTTTGGTTGCTAGTGACACTAATAGGTTTATTAGCAATTCTTTCTGGATGTACCGATGTTAATGAGCCGATTACAGAGGATAGTGAAGGGATCTGGAATTCCTACTTCGTTTATCCAGTGTCTTGGCTAATCACCTATTTTGCTGAGTTATTTAATGAAAATTATGGACTGGCAATTGTAATTGTTACTGTCCTTGTACGTTTAGTTCTACTACCATTAAACGTAAAACAATTAAAAAGTTCAAAAGCAATGCAGGATATTCAGCCAAAGCTGAAAGAACTGCAACAGAAATATAGTTCAAAAGATGCCAATACACAGCAAAAATTGCAACAGGAAACGATGCAATTATTTCAAAAAAATGGGGTAAACCCATTGGCTGGATGTTTGCCAATTTTTATTCAAATGCCAATTCTAATTGCTATGTACCATGCAATAATGCGTACAGAATCGATTAAAACCCATAGTTTTCTATGGTTTGAATTAGGAGCCCGTGATCCATTCTTTATCTTACCAATTATTGCTGCTGTAGCTACTTGGCTGCAACAAAAATTAATGATGGCAGGTAGCCCTGCATCGCAAAATCCACAAATGATGGTTATGCTTTATGTGATGCCAATTATGATTGGTGTGTTTGCCATGTTCTTCCCATCTGCATTAGCATTATATTGGGTAGTTGGTAATATCTTTATGGTTGCTCAGACTTTATTAATCCGTAAGCCAATGATGGCTGATAAAAATAATGGAGGAGACAAAAAGTGAGAGAGATAACTGCTAGTGGACAAACGGTTGAAGAAGCGGTCCAATCAGCATTAGAGCAGTTAAATACAACCAGGGACCAAGTAGAAATTGACGTTATTGATGAAGGAAAAAAGGGACTATTAGGCCTGTTTGGCTCCAAACGTGCCTTTGTTAGGGTGCGAATTGCCAAAAACCCGATTGAAGAAACCAAAAACTACTTGCAGCAAATTGTTCAGCATATGAGTGTGGATGCTACCATTCATACAACAGTAGAAGAGAATCATGTAACCTATGATATACAAGGTGAAAATATTGCGATTTTAATTGGTAAACGTGGACAGACCTTAAATGCACTGCAATATTTATTACATCTTGCTATTAATAAATCCAGTGATAATTTTTATACGGTTACGCTGGATGCAGAAGGTTATCGTGGCCGGAGGAAAGAAACGCTTGAATCACTTGCATTGAAAATGGCAGACAAAGCGATTCGCCTAAATAAAAAGGTAGCGTTGGAGCCAATGCCTGCATTTGAACGAAAAATTATTCATAGTGTGTTGCAAACAAAAAATGAAGTTTCCACACATTCAGATGGAAGAGAACCACATCGCCATATTGTTATCGTGCCATAATAAGCTCTGTTAGAGATAAAACTTGTTTGTAAAAATATCCGCCTGTCTTTTTGATTCAGGCGGGTATTTTTTTCTCATTATAAAATAATTGTGCTTATTTCCAGCCAAAGTTATCCACATGTGCATAACTTTGGCTGGAAAAGGATGAAAAAATATGTTGTGGATAACTTTATTTTTGTGAAAGGTTATGGTATTCTAGTAAGTTAGTGACGATAAAAATAATTTTACGTTTCTATATATATCTCTGGATAAATGTTGGAGGTGAAAGCGATGGAAACAGATACAATTACTGCGATATCCACACCGGTTGGTGAGGGTGCAATAGCAATTGTTCGATTAAGTGGACCGGAAGCAATTCCGATAACAGCAAAATTATTTAAGGGAAAGAATTTAAGGAAAGTAGAATCTCATACTATTCATTATGGAAAAATAATGGATCCACAGACAAATGAAGTTGCCGAAGAAGTAATGGTTTCTGTGATGCGTTCGCCGAAAACATTTACTCGTGAAGATGTGGTTGAAATCAATTGTCATGGTGGTATGGTAGCTGTTAATCGTGTGTTAGAAATAATTTTAGGAAGTGGAGCAAGGCTAGCAGAACCAGGAGAATTTACCAAACGTGCTTTTCTAAATGGTAGAATTGACTTATCACAGGCAGAGGCAGTAATGGATCTAATACGAGCAAAAACAGATAAAGCAATGTCTGTCGCTTTAAAACAAATGGATGGGCGTTTATCAGGTCTGATTGAACGGTTGCGCCAAGATTTATTGGAGACAGTCGCTCATGTAGAAGTGAATATAGATTACCCTGAATACGATGATGTAGAAGAAATGTCACATGACATGATGCGAAAGAAAACGAAAGAAGTACACGCTGAAATTGAGAACCTCTTGCAGGTTGCTAAACAAGGGAAAATCTTACGTGAAGGCTTAGCTACGGCTATTATTGGTAGGCCAAATGTTGGTAAGTCTTCGTTGATGAATACACTTGTCCAAGAAAATAAAGCAATTGTAACTGAAGTTCCTGGAACTACACGGGACATTATTGAAGAATATGTGAATGTGCGTGGAGTTCCATTACGATTGGTAGACACAGCTGGTATTCGAGAAACGGAAGATATAGTCGAAAAAATTGGCGTGGAACGTTCGAGACAAGTACTAAAAGAGTCAGATTTGATTTTATTTGTACTCAACTATAACGATGTACTAACAGAAGAAGATGAAAAATTATTCAAGGCTATTCAAGGACTTGATTATATTGTAATAATTAATAAGACGGATTTGGATCAGAAATTGGATCTTGCACGAGTGAAAGAGTTGGCAGAAGGGAATCCTGTAGTTACCACTTCCTTAATTGAAGAAGCGGGAGTAGATGAGTTGGAAAAGGCGATTTCCACGACATTCTTCGAAGGTGAAATTGATACAGGGGACTTAACGTACGTCTCCAATGTGCGACATATCCAATTGCTAAAACAAGCAAAACAAGCGCTTGAAGATGCAATGGAAGGTCTAAAACTGGAAATGCCTTTAGATATTGTTCAAATTGATGTAACAAGAACATGGGAATTTTTAGGTGAGATTATTGGGGATACGGCAAGTGATAGTTTGATTGATCAATTGTTCTCACAATTTTGCTTAGGTAAATAGTTATAATAAAAAAGGAAGAAAGGATGAAAAACCATGACGTATGATGCAGGTCATTATGACGTAATTGTAGTTGGTGCAGGTCATGCAGGTGTAGAAGCTGGACTTGCAGCGGCGAAAATGGGTGCAAAGACATTGATGCTCACCCTCAATTTAGATATGATAGCCTTTATGCCTTGTAATCCATCAGTTGGCGGTCCTGCAAAGGGTATCGTTGTTCGTGAAATTGATGCTCTCGGTGGCGTAATGGGTAAAGTTATTGATAAAACGTATATTCAAATGCGTTTGTTAAATACAGGTAAAGGCCCAGCTGTGCAAGCTTTACGTGCTCAAGCTGATAAACCTTTGTATATAAAAGAAATGAAGAATATTATCGAAAATGAAAAAAACCTTACACTACGCCAAGGTATGGTTGACAGTTTAATTGTGGAAGATGGTGTATGTAAAGGCGTGATAACTGAAACACATGCAGCTTATCGTGCGGAAACAGTAATTATTACAACTGGTACGTTTATGCGAGGAAAAGTGTTAATGGGTGATCTAGAATATGAAAGTGGACCAAACAACCAACGACCAACCATTAAATTGTCTGAAAACCTAGAAGAACTCGGCTTAGAAATTACACGTTTTAAAACAGGTACACCTCCACGAGTAAATAGCCATACGATCGATTATTCTAAAACTGAAATTCAACCTGGGGATGAAAAACCTCAAAGTTTTTCTTATGAAACTACGGAATATATTACCGATCAAATACCTTGTTGGCTAACATATACGAATGAGTTCACACATGAAATAATTAATGAAAATCTATCGCTATCATCCATGTACTCAGGTATGAAAAGGGGAACAGGTCCACGGTATTGCCCGTCTATAGAGGATAAAATTGTCCGCTTTAACGACAAGCCGCATCATCAAATTTTCCTTGAACCAGAAGGAAGAGATACGGAAGAAGTATATGTACAAGGCTTGTCTACTTCACTGCCTGAATCGATTCAACATGGCATGGTTAGAAGTGTAAAAGGTTTAGAAAATGCTGAGATTATGCGTGCTGGTTATGCAATAGAATATGATGCAATTGTTCCTACACAATTGTGGCCAACACTGGAAACAAAAAACATTCCAGGATTATTTACAGCTGGACAAATTAACGGAACTTCTGGATATGAAGAAGCTGCTGCACAAGGAATTATGTCAGGAATAAACGCTGCTGCAAAAGTACTTGGAAAGGATCCAGTTATTCTTGACCGCTCTCAAGCTTATATTGGTGTATTAATTGATGATCTCGTGACAAAAGGTACGAATGAACCTTATCGTTTACTAACATCACGAGCAGAATACCGTTTATTATTAAGACATGATAATGCGGATCTACGAATGACGGAATTAGGCCATCAACTTGGACTTATTTCCGAAGAACGTTACGCTAAATTTGTCGAGAAATACCGTTTAGTAGAAGAAGAGAAAAAACGACTTCAAAAGCTCGTCGTTAAACCTTCACCAGAGGTAAATGGCATTCTAGAAGAAGCAGGCGCAGCACCATTAAAAGAAGCATTAAAAGCATATGATTTATTGAAACGACCAGAATTATCTTATGACTTACTTGCTCCAATTATAGATGCTCCAGAATTATCGAATGAAGTAACAGACCAAGTAGGGATTCAAATTAAGTATGAAGGGTATATTAAGAAAGCAAATGAACAAGTAGATCGTATGCTAAAAATGGAAGACAAAAAGATTCCAAGTGATATTGACTACGATGATATTGGCGGTTTGGCAACAGAAGCTAAGGAAAAACTTAAAAAAGTTCGTCCATTGTCAGTTGGGCAAGCGTCTCGGATCTCAGGGGTAAATCCAGCAGATATTTCCATTCTAATTGTCTATATTGAACAAGGAAATATAGCACGATTGGCTAATTAATAGGAAGAAATGAGATTCCATTAAAAAATCATTTCAGCGAAGGGAAGTATTCTTCGCTGAAATACCTTACATAAGGAGTATAGGATATGAATCCAGAACAATTTGTACAAGCACTTCAGCAAAAAGGGATATCATTGGATGAAAGGCAACAAGAACAGTTTGCCATTTATTATCGTACGTTAATTGAATGGAACGAAAAAATAAATTTAACGGGTTTAACAAAGGAAAATGATGTTTATCTCAAACATTTTTATGATTCTATAAGTGCTGCATTTTATTATGATTTCACTCATGCTAGGACAATTTGTGATGTAGGGGCAGGTGCAGGATTTCCAAGTATTCCTTTAAAGATATGCTTTCCCCACTTGCAAGTAACGATTGTAGATTCATTAAAGAAACGGATTGGCTTCCTTAATCAGTTAGCAACCGATTTAGATTTAAAAGAAGTGGCTTTTTATCATGATCGTGCGGAGAATTTTGGAAAGAATCGTCAATTTAGAGAATCATTTGATGTAGTAACTGCAAGGGCTGTTGCTCGTATGTCCGTTCTTAGTGAATTATGTTTACCTTTAACAGAAAAAAATGGCGTTTTTCTTGCTATGAAAGGTTCGAAAGCAAGTGAGGAAGTGAAGCAAGGAGAAGTTGCTATAGGAGAATTAGGCGGTAAAATATCTGCGATGCATACGTTTACATTACCGGAAGAAGCAAGTGAGAGATCTATCATTGAAGTTATAAAAATGAGAAAAACCCCAAAAAAATATCCTCGAAAAGCAGGTCTTCCTAATAAGGAGCCGCTTGAGTGAGGGTGGCTATTTTGATCGAAATGGACAATAAATAAACATATTCTTTCGATGAGAAATATGATAAAATAAAACGGAAACAAGCCTCTACAAAAAATGGAGGAGCCGTTTCAATGTTCGTTTATACGCGCAGTAGCATGGGTTGCTGCAGCGTTTTTTCTTATTAAACCCTTTTCCTGTGCTATAATAATGATAGATTCATATAATATGTTTCACGTGGAACATATTATATTTAATACATAGATGAGAACTTCAAAGTAAATTAGAGGTGGTGTGGGATTATGGTAAAACCCTTTAACCGTTTTTTTGGAATAGGTGATAAATCTGATAATGAAACTGAAACTGATGTAGAGTCCTATCATCCGGATGAAGTTATTCAGATCCCTGTTAAAAATATAGAACCCAATCGCTATCAACCAAGATCGATTTTTAGTGAAGAAAAAATAAATGAACTTGCCCAAACGATTCATACACATGGTATGATACAGCCGATTATTGTTCGAAAGTTAGATGAATCAGAGGGGGAGGAAGAAGCGCGGTACGAAATTATTGCCGGGGAACGCAGATGGCGAGCTGTCGAATCTTTAGGTTGGGAGAATATTTCTGCGATTCTCAGAGAGATGACAGATGCGGAAACAGCTTCTGTTGCTTTAATTGAAAATTTACAACGTGAAGAACTTACGGTAATTGAAGAAGCTACAGCTTATGCGAAGTTACTTGATATTCATTCCTTAACTCAAGAGGCGTTAGCTCAACGCTTAGGGAAAAATCAATCTACCATAGCAAATAAGTTACGTTTACTCAAGCTCCCACAACCGGTACAAGAAGCGTTATTAGGAAAATATATTACGGAGCGTCATGCTCGTGCGTTAATCAAATTGCAGGAAGCAGAATTGCAAGTAAAGCTGCTGCAAGAAATTCTGGAAAATGATTTAAACGTTAAACAGACGGAAGATCGGATTAAGAAGATGAATGAGCAGGATTCAGCGCCAAAGAAGAAATCAGTTACAAAACGAAAAGGGTTTAATAAAGATATTCGAATTGCTATGAATACGATAAGACAATCCTTAAATATGGTTTCAGATACAGGTGTAGAAGTAGAATCAGATGAACAGGATTTAGATGATTATTATCAAATAACAATTAAAATCCCAAAAAAGAACGCATAAATGAACAACTATTTTTACCCATCTTTATTAGTAAGATGGGTATTTTGCACCGTTAGTATTCGTTCGTTAAAGACAGTCGCTGATGTAAATTACGAATAGCTTACAATGTAAAATCATGCATCCATAATTTTAAAAAAATGATAGAATAGAAAGTATATAGTTTTAGGGTAGGTGTCAACATGGGAAAAGTAATGTCCATCGCAAATCAAAAAGGTGGCGTAGGAAAAACAACTTCATCAGTAAATTTAAGTGCTTGTCTTGCGCATCTTGGCAATAAAGTACTGCTTGTAGATGTTGATCCTCAAGGTAATGCAACAAGTGGAACAGGCGTGAATAAAGCAGATGTGAAGAATTGTATTTATAATGTTCTAGTAGAAGATTTACCAGCTGAAGAAGTTTGTATTCCAACAAATGTAGACAACTTAGATATCGTACCTGCTACCATTCAGCTTGCCGGTGCAGAAATTGAACTTGTACCAACAATATCTAGAGAAATACGCTTGAAAAAATCATTAGAGAATTTAACGGAAGTCTATGATTATATTATTATTGATTGTCCTCCTTCCTTAGGGTTATTAACTTTAAATGCGTTAACCGCTTCTGATACGGTGATCATCCCTGTACAATGTGAATATTATGCTTTAGAAGGACTAAGTCAACTACTAAATACCATTCGACTTGTTCAAAAGCATCTTAATAAGACGCTCATGATTGAAGGTGTACTGTTAACGATGCTTGATGCCCGTACAAATCTTGGTTTACAGGTAATTGAAGAAGTGAAGAAATACTTTCAAGATAAGGTGTATCAAACGGTAGTGCCAAGAAATGTAAGGTTAGGGGAAGCACCTAGTCATGGACAACCTATTATTACTTATGATCCAAAATCAAGGGGAGCAGAAGTTTATCTTGAACTAGCAAAGGAAGTGATGGCCAATGGTGAAAGGGTTAGGTAAAGGGATTAACGCTTTCTTTCCAGAAATAGAGGAAGAGAAAGATGATGTTGTTCAGGAAATAGCCATAACAGAATGTCGGCCAAATCCATATCAGCCGCGTAAAACATTTCATGCAGATGCAATTGAAGAATTAAAGGAATCGATATTAGAATATGGTATCATTCAGCCGCTTATTGTAAGAAAGAGTATAAAAGGATATGAAATCGTAGTTGGTGAAAGAAGGTATCGAGCTGGGAAAGAGGCAGGACTTGAAAAAATACCAGTAGTAATTAAAGAATTATCCGATGAAAAAATGATGGAGCTTGCTCTTTTAGAGAATTTGCAAAGGGAAGATTTAACCCCCATTGAGGAAGCTCATGCCTATGCTAATTTAATGAATGAGCTGAAGATTACCCAAGAAGAATTGTCTAAACGTCTCGGTAAGAGCCGCTCCCATATAGCGAATATGGTTCGTTTATTATCATTACCGGAGAAAGTAATCGCCTATATTAATAACGGTGAATTATCCATGGGACATGGGCGAGCATTGCTAGGAATAAAAGATAAAAGCAAATTACAACCTTTAATTCAAAAAATAAGGCGAGAAAAATTAAATGTAAGGCAAGTGGAGCAATTAATTCTTCAACTGAATGATAAACAAGTGAAGAAAAAAGAGAAACCCAAAAAAGATGTTTTTCTTCAAGAAAGAGAATCTTACTTAAGAAATCGTTTAGGGACTGCTGTTTCTATTCAACGAGGGAAACGCAAAGGGAAAATTGAAATAGAGTTTTATAACGATGACGATTTACAGCGGATTATGGACGTACTTGAGTAATAGAAGCTCGCTGTAATCATTCCATTTTTAGGTCGATAAAGCAAAAGTGTTCATCACAAGCGTTTTTGTTACGGCTGCCTATTGCTAGTTTGTCAGTGCTAGTGCTTGCAACTAACTGGATATGATTTGTTTATAAAGACTGACAATCTGTTGTCAGTCTTTTACTATAAATTCACGTAAAACAGACATAATACCACTGTTTCACGTGAAACAAATAGATGTACCAAATAGAAATGATAGCGATTATTTGAACTAGAATTTAGATGATACATAATAGGAGATGGGATAACATGGCACTATACGGTACATTAGTTAATGGTGTTTTAATAATTATTGGTAGTTTATTTGGTTTGTTATTTACAAAGATCCCGGAAAGATATAAAGAAACGGTTATGCAAGGGATTGGACTAGCAGTCATGTTAATTGGAATTCAAATGGCATTATCAACAGAATATATTATTGTTGTCTTATTAAGTTTACTCTCTGGTGCCATTATAGGCGAGTTAATTCATTTGGAATCCGGGTTAAATCGTTTAGGTAACTGGGTTGGTAGTAAATTCACCTCGACAAATTCGACAAATAGTGACTTTAGTGTTTCTCAAGGGTTTGTTACTGCTTCACTTGTGTTTGTGATTGGTGCGATGTCAGTAATTGGAGCATTAGATAGTGGGATTCGTGGTGATCATGAGGTACTAATCACGAAAGGTATTCTTGATGGGTTTGTTGCCCTCGTATTAACAACTACATTAGGCTATGGTGTTATTTTATCGGTAATCCCAGTTGTCGTCTATCAAGGAAGTATTGCTTTACTAGCTACCCAAATTGAAGGAATGCTTCCAGAGTCATTTCTGAATGGTATGATCAATGAATTAACAGCTGTCGGTGGGTTACTTATTCTTGCAATTGGTCTAAACCTACTGAAAATCACGACCATTCGAATCGGTAATCTATTGCCATCTATTGTTATGGTAGGAATAATCTATTATATTTATCAATTATTTTAAAATAGGTATTTGCAATCATTCCTGATTGAAAGACAATTAATTCTATAGCAGAATGGAAGTCATAAGTATGGCTACAGCAGTTAACATGGGTAAGCAACAATCGCTTACCCTTAAATTTTTCCCTAGTATTGTTCCGATAGTGTTATCATCATTGATTAAATAAGTAAAAAATAATTAACCCGAGTCTATTAAATGGATTCGGGTTTTGTTTAGCTGAAATATTTTCCCCTCTTTAAGGTTATATAATGGTAGGTTTTGATACTTGGATAACGACAGAAGGAGTAGCTTTCCCATAGGTTAAACACTGATCCAATTCATCCAATAAGGAAGAAATTTGTTGGGCCATTGCCATCACTAGGCTAAGTCTCGTATTTTGAAGCACAGAATACTCCATGAACCCACTTACATTCACCACCCCAGTAATATGCATATCTCCAATTGCAGGTAATGGTTTATTTAATGCTGCTCCAGGTTTAATTGGCCCTGTACCTGTAATTAGTAAACCCACAGAACTATGTTTGCCTAAACAGGCATCAACAGCAATGATAAATGGATTTGAATGGTGTGTCTCAATATAATCGATATATTCTGTTAAGTTTGTAGCGTGTACAGGCTCTTCTAATGTCCCATATACGGTAATATGCTTTGGTTTTTTTTCAGCCAGTAATGTTCCTGCTAATGGGCCTAACGAGTCACCTGTAGAACGGTCAGTGCCAATGAAAACAACAACATAATCATGCGGTGAATTTGGGAACCAGGATATAATTTTATCACGCATAGAAGGAATAAAATCAGAATCTGTATGGAGCATCCGTAAATTTTCATTTCTTTTCCATAAACTGTTTTTAAAATTCATAGCTTATCCTCCAAAAACATATTGGTATAGTATACGGAATTTTTAACAGATCTATACATTGATTATTAAAAATATTGGAGGAACCGAAATGCTGCGTGGTGGATTAAAATGGATGTTTTTAATTATCGGAACAACAATTGGGGCAGGCTATGCTTCGGGGAGGGAACTTTGGCAATTTTTCGGCCATGAAAGTGGACTAGCTATTGGTTTATTTGCTCTATTTTTCACCATATGTTGTTTGGTCATTATGAGTATAAGCTACCAAAGAAAATCGACCCACTATTTACCTGTCCTTAAAGATATAGTTGGTAGGAGACTTACAGGAATCTATGATGTAATGATATTTATTTACCTGTTTACCACAACCGTTATCATGATTGCTGGTAGTGGGGCAACATCTCAGGCATTTAACTTCTCCTATTGGTGGGGGATCAGTATAATAATTATAGCGCTGGTTGTTTTATTTCTGAAAGGGATTAATGGCTTGTTATCTATTAATCAATTTATCTTGCCACTACTTTTGGTTGGTCTATTATTTGTATTGCTGTGGTTTACGATTGATCAGGAATTAAATTTGTTCTCACATTGGGATGAACAACGAAATTGGACAGCAGCGTTTCCGTTTACGGCATTAAATATTCTTCCATTAATTGCTGTATTGGGTGCCATAGGGAATAAGGTACAATCCAAACAAGAAATATGGATTGCCTGTGTCGGAAGTGGCTTAACCTTAGGTGTCATTTCTTTTATTTATAATAATAGTTTAATTCAAATAGCAGATGAGTTATTGCTATATGAAATACCGTTATTTGCGATATTAAAACATTATCCATTTCAGATGCTAGTGTTAATGAGTGTCTTATTATGGTTTGCCATTTTCACGACCGCAGCTTCTGGCATACTGGGAATTGTTACGCGAATTCAAGATTATATTCAGCAACCATTATGGTTGATTGTTTGTGTAACCTTAGTTACAATGATTCCATTAACAGCGCTCGGTTTTTCTACTTTAATTAATTACTTGTACCCGATTTATGGTATTTTAAATTTATATGTATTAACTAGATTGTTATTATTTCCATTATGGAATAAAATTGAAGATAAAAAGACGTAATGTAAGTATGGCATAAAGGAGGGATCCTCAGTGGAAGGCAATGTACAACAAAATGTAGAAAAAAATGTAGAACAAGGAATTGAGGATATTACAACACTCTGGGATTATCTTACTGGTCCTGAGCTTTGGTGGACGTTAGGGGAAGGTGCTCTTAAAATTCTGATGATCATCGCGTTAGCATTTGCTATTGTACGTATTACTCGAAAAGTAGTCGATCGATTATTTAGAAGAAGAGAAAATGCCCCCATACGGATTACCGAACGTAGAGAAAACACACTAAAGAAATTAATTAAAAGTGTTGTTGCCTATGTGGTTTATTTCATTGCCATGATCATGATACTAGATAATGTACTCGGATTTAATGTCGGGGCTTTATTAGCCGGTGCTGGAGTAGCGGGCTTGGCTATTGGTTTTGGAGCACAGAATCTAGTACGAGATATTATCTCTGGTTTTTTCATCATTTTTGAAGATCAATTTTCCGTTGGAGATTATGTTGGGGTCTCCGGCATTGAGGGGACGGTTGAAGAAATTGGCCTCCGTACGACAAAAGTGTTGAGTTGGACCGGTGAAATGCACATCTTACCTAATGGCAATGTGACCCAAGTCATTAATTATTCGACACATAATGGACTAGCGATAATTGATGTTAATGTCCCTTATGAAAGCAGTGTGGACGATGCAGAGAAAATTATTAATGATGTGGCTGTAACGCTTCCTGATAAATATGATTTTCTTGTTGGTGTACCGGAAATAATAGGTGTTCAAAATTTAGAAGCTTCTCATTTTGTTATCCGTGTGATTGCTGATACATTACCTGGATTCCAATGGGCTGCAGAGCGAAATATTAGAAGAGATATACAAGATAAATTGTATAGAGAAGGTATCGAAATTCCTGCACCACGAATTGTTATGTATACAGGGAAAGAGAAGGAAAACGTCGTAAAGGATAGACAAACGGAAGGCTCAACGTCAAATCATCTACAAAAAGGATATCCGGAAACAGATTCAAGTCAAGGAGAACAAGCACCTCAACGGGATCAATAGATGTGGGGATATATACGATCTAGGATCAGAAAAGGAGAAGGAATACCATGGAAGATAAAGAATTTGCCCTAAATGATGTCGTACAGATGAAGAAGCAACATCCCTGTGGAGAAAATCGCTGGAAAATTATACGTATGGGGATGGATATTCGGATCAAATGTCTTGGCTGTGATCATAGTGTATTAATACCAAGAAGGCAATTCACCAAAAAACTAAAAAAAGTTATCGAAAAAGCAGAAAAAGGATAAGTAGTTAAAATAGACTATTTATCCATAAAAATGTTACTATAGCATTATAGAGAAAGAAAACTTATAAGATAATAGGGTGAAAAGCAAAAATAGGCATCATTTTATGCCTATTTTTGTTTTTTGCTAGCTTGTCATTTTAGAGGTAAATATCTATAATTAGGATGACAAACGCGTTCATATGAATGGAAATCCTTAAGGAGTGAATCTTGAATGTCATTAACAGCAGGAATTGTTGGTCTTCCTAATGTTGGAAAATCTACATTATTTAATGCTATTACCCAGGCTGGAGCGGAGGCTGCGAATTATCCTTTCGCTACCATTGATCCTAATGTTGGAATAGTGGAAGTACCAGACAATCGCTTGAATAAACTAACCGATTTAGTACAGCCCAAGAAGACAGTACCAACAACGTTTGAATTTACCGATATTGCAGGTATTGTAAAAGGAGCAAGTAAAGGCGAAGGATTAGGAAATCAATTTCTATCACATATTCGACAAGTAGATGCTATCTGTCAGGTAGTACGCTGTTTTGAAGACGATAATATTACACATGTATCTGGCAGAATTAACCCGATAGATGATATTGAGGTGATTAATCTAGAGCTAATTCTTGCCGATTTGGAAACAGTTACGAAGCGAATGCAAAGGGTAGAGAAATTAGCTAGACAAAAAGATAAAGCGGCGGTAGCCGAATATGATGTTCTATCGAAATTAAAAACCGGATTAGAAGATGAACAGCCAGCAAGAGCTACAGACTTTACCGAAGAACAACAGAAGATTGTAAAAGGACTACATCTGTTAACAAGCAAGCCAACACTTTACGTAGCAAATGTAAGTGAAGCGGAAATTACAGACCCTGACTCAAATGAAAACGTACAGAAGGTAAAAGCATATGCTGCTAAAGAAAATGCCCAAGTAATCGTTGTTTGTGCAAAGATAGAAGAAGAAATTGCAGAGTTGGATCAAGAAGAAAAAGAATTGTTTTTAGAAGATCTGGGGATAGCCGAATCTGGATTAGACAAGCTTATTAAAGCTGCTTATTCCTTGTTAGGATTAGCAACATATTTTACAGCCGGAGAACAAGAAGTCCGTGCTTGGACATTCCGTAAAGGAATTAAAGCACCACAGGCTGCAGGGATCATTCATACAGATTTTGAGCGAGGATTTATCCGAGCTGAGACCGTTTCTTATGATGATTTGATAGCAGCTGGAACGATGAACCAAGCAAAGGAAAATGGAAGAGTAAGATTAGAAGGAAAAGAATATATTGTGAAAGATGGCGACGTTATTCATTTTCGTTTTAATGTGTAACAGATTAGTAACGACGTAAATCGGATCTCTCGAAGACTTGTTAATTATAAAATGATTTGGTATAATACACTATTGTGAGTAATTAAAATTTGAATTACTCCTTGCTCCTGTTGCGATATGCAATGTTGTGTATCAATAAATAGGGGCCGTTAAGTCCAAAAGGAGGTGTAACGGATGAGAAAATACGAAATCATGTACATCATCCGCCCAGACATGGAAGAGGAAGCTCAAACAGCTTTGATTGAGCGTTTCAATGGAGTCCTTACTAATAATGGCGCGGAGATTGAAAAAGTTGATGAAAAAGGCAAGAAGCGTCTTGCTTATGAAATCAATGACTATCGTGATGGATATTATGTAGTCATTAACTTTAGTGCAGATGAGCAAGCAATTAATGAGTTTGATCGTCTAGCTAAGTTCTCTGATGATATTATTCGTCATATCGCAGTTCGAGAAGATGATCAATAAATAAGGAGTGGTTCTGATGTTAAATCGTGTCGTACTAGTCGGCAGGTTAACGAAGGATCCTGATTTACGGTATACACCAAGCGGGGTTGCTGTAGCTAATTTTACACTTGCAGTGAACCGTCCTTTTTCAAATCAGCAAGGTAATCGTGAAGCTGACTTCATTAACTGCGTTGTGTGGCGGAGACCAGCTGAGAACCTAGCAAATTATATGAAAAAAGGAAGTATGGTTGGTGTTGACGGTCGTGTACAAACACGTCGATTCGAGGGTCAGGATGGAAAGACTGTATTTGTTACAGAAATTGTTGCTGATAGTGTACAATTCCTGGAAACAAAAGGTTCTTCTCAAGGAGGACAAGATTCATCAGGATTCCAACCAAACAGAGACCAAAACCAGAACCAGTTTGAACCTAATCGCAATCAAGACGATCCATTTAAGAATAATGGAGAACCTATCGATATATCAGATGATGATTTACCATTTTAAAGAGCATTCTATGAAGAATAGGAGGGTTAACTATGGCAGCTCGTCGCGGTCGTGCAAAGCGTCGTAAGGTGTGTTACTTCACAGCGAACGGAATTACACACATTGACTATAAAGATGTTGATTTGCTAAAACGTTTCATTTCTGAACGTGGTAAAATTTTACCTCGTCGTGTTACTGGAACTTCAGCAAAATACCAACGTAAACTTACAAGAGCAATCAAACGTTCTCGTACAATGGCATTATTGCCTTACGTTGCAGATTAATAATATCTATAAAAGGGAAGCATCTTCATGAGATGCTTCCTTTTTTGGTTAACGGAGTTGCTGAGGCAGTGCCTGTGAAAGCGCCATAACTTCTAATTGCGTTTGAAAGAATGTTGAATTTGCTTAAGCGTACCCAACTTCATTAGCTTGCCTGTTTGGCTATTTATAACAAACGAAAACCAAGCTCATGCTGGGCTTGGTTTTCGTGGTTAGAATGGTTATTTTCTGTTATTGATGTTAATAAACTGATAAGACTCAAAAATCTCAGTTGCTTCTTCTGTGTTTAGAAAATCAATAAACGATTCTGCATCGTGGCGATTGGTACTATACGATGTCACACCTGCTGGATAAACAATTGGTGTATGCAGCTTTTTATTTATTTCTGTTAGCACATTTATTTGCTTGGAGCTAGCAGCATCAGAAGCGTAGACAACGCCTACATTACTTTTACCTGTTTCTACATACTGAAGTGCCTGACGAACATCATTTGTATAAACGAGTTTATTCTCTATTTGATCCCATACTCCTTGAGATTGTAGAGCTTCTTTTGCATACGTACCTGATGGAACGGTTATTGGATCGCCAACAGCTATACTACTCACAGAGGTATCTAAGAGGCTATGAATCGTAGGTAAAGAAAGACTTGATTCTTTATTACTAATGATAACGAGTTTATTACCAATAAAATTAGAACGCGATTCTTTAACAATAACATCTTCTTCTTCTAATACATTCATCCACTCTTGATTAGAAGATAAAAATAAATCAACTGGTGCTCCTTGTTGTATCTGCTGAGATAACTTTCCGGACCCTCCGTAGTTTACATCAACCGTAATGTAAGGATGACTCGCTTCAAAGGCAGAGATAATCTCTGGTAGTACATCCGTTAAGCTAGCGTCTGCAGATACTAATATTCTATTTTCTTCTGTTGATTCTTGAAAAGGTTCCTCTTGCTCAAACATGGCACATCCAGTTAATGAGAGTAAGGCAACCAGAAGAAGAATAAGATGCTTCATATAACCCCACCTTGCAGTTGTCGTAAATCATTATTTGGTACTCCGGCGTTTGGGATAAACGGAAATAATGATGATTAATAAAATAATGGAATATCCAGCAATCGCCCATAAATATGTATCACTAATTGAGAAAAATAAGGCTATTATCGTATACAAGATAAATGGAATCGTTGTGGTAAAAGCTGTCATTTTCCATAGTATCGAAAATTTAAGCTTCCTCCCCATTAGTTTTGCCAAACCTGTTGCAATATAAGCAATAATAGAAATTAAAATCAATACGATAATGGTCAGAGGCAAATAATAAAAAATGAAAAAGTAAATAATAATAAACAAGATACTCAGATCGGCGCTTAGCCCGCTATCTGTTGTAAATCGATCAATCAGCGACGGAATAGAAACAAGCATCAAGAGAATAAACATGTAAATAATTGTTATATCCATACCAACTCGATTAAGCTGAAAGATTGCCTTTTTTCTAGGTAATTTGATAGTATGTATAAATGCATTTAGAAATACCATGATTGTCCATCCTTATTTCTTATTTCAATTACTATTATAAGGCAAACAAGCAATAATTGCCTTTCTCGGACTTGAAAAAACAGTGACAATTCATATAACCTATTCATTTGTAATTACAATATATGACAAAACAGGGCATACGTAATAAATAATTCCCCTATATTTCGAGGTAAGCGAATAAATTATTACCCGGGAAATATTTTTTCTACCCTTTTCGACAACTATTTACGCTAAAAACATGTTATCATATTATAATGATATAGTATCAACCTAAGTAAGATGGGGTGCAAAATGAATCAATCAAAACAACTAACCGATGGTGCGTTATTAACAGCTGTATTTATTGGAATATTGCTTGTTAGCATGTTTATTCCGATTTTAGCTATGGTATCGATCTTTTTATTGCCAATTCCATTTATTTTATATACATCGAGACATGATTGGAAACCGGCATTACTAATGTTAACAGCAGCTTTGCTAATAACAATTTTACTAACAACGATTTACACGTTACCACTAACGATTGTTGCTGGCCTTGGTGGAATTTTAATTGGGAGTGCTATTTATAGAAAGCTAACTGCTTATGAAACATGGGCAAGGGGCACCTTTGGTTTTATTATAGGACTGCTATTTGCGTTTGTATTTACACAATTTGTGTTCGATGTAAATATCCTTCAACAATTTAAACAGATGACAACAGAATCCATGGAAATGTCATCTGGGGTTATTGAGCAATTTGCTACAGATGAACAAACAGAGGAATTAAAAGCAACGATGGAAGAGACGATGAATAGTTTAGTTGATCTTTTTCCATTTTTCCTAGCTGCATCAGCAATTTTATTTGCTTTTGTTAGTCAATGGGTGAGCTATAAAGTAATCAACCGATTAGATAGAAAGAATTTACATTTTCCACCGTTTCGAGATTTGCGTTTTCCAGTAGCAATTATTTTTGTTTATGTAATTGCACTATTGTTCGCATATATTTTTACAGATCCAGATAGTATGCTATATATGGCGACTCAGAATTTATTAGTAATCACACAAATGCTTGTGACGATTCAAGGGTTTTCATTCCTGTTTTTCTATACGCATCATAAAAATATGACAAAAGCGTTTCCGATTATATGTACAATATTAGCACTGTTTATCCCTATCCTACTTTTTATTGTACGCTTTATCGGGATTATCGATTTAGGATTTGAATTAAGAGATCGGTTAGCGAAGAAGAAATAAACGGTAATGAAAATAAAAGGTATTGCACAGTAGGAGCTGAATGTGATGTCAGATAAACAAAATAAGCCAACATTGAGAAATCATGTATGGATTATCTATCTCCTTTCCATTATTCTACTTGGAGTTATTTGGTATTTCCAGTGGATGTTGGGGCTAATCATGACTGTGCTATTAGCTGTTTCGCTTTACTATAGTATACGATCAGAACAAACGCTTCAAGACGAAGCGGAGCAGTATATAACAACGTTATCTCACAGGATTAAAAAGGTAGGAGAAGAAGCATTATTGGAGATGCCGTTTGGTATCATTCTATTTAGTGAGGATTATAAAATAGAATGGGCAAACCCATATATGAATCGATTTGAAAAGGATAGCTTAGTTGGAAATTCACTTCATACGTTATCAGAGGATTTAATTCCAAAGATAAAAGAGAATAAAGATGATATTTGGTTTCAATTACAAGGTTATATGTTTCAAACCACGGTAAAAAAACAAGAACGGCTACTATACTTATTTGATCGCACCGAGCAAGCGGAATTACAGAACCTCTATCATAATGAACAAACCGTGATTTCGTTTATTTTTTTAGATAACTATGAGGAAATCACACAAAACATGGATGATACGAATAAGAGCCATCTAAACTCACAAGTAACTTCCGTGTTAAATAAATGGGCTAATCACTATGGCCTCTATTTAAAACGAACATCCCAAGAGCGGTTTATTGCGGTCGGTTCAAAAGAAATTTTAGCAAGCTTGGAAAAGGCCAAATTTGAAATCTTAGATGAGGTACGTGAGTTAAGCGGCGAACGCAATACTCCTGTAACACTAAGTATTGGTGTTGGAGTAGGCAATGTGGATATACCAACATTAGGAGAATTAGCACAATCTAGTCTTGATTTAGCTCTCGGCCGAGGCGGTGACCAAGTAGCGATCAAGGATGAATCAGGCAAGGTTCGTTTCTATGGAGGGAAAACAAACCCAATGGAAAAGCGGACCCGTGTGAGAGCTAGAGTTATTTCTCATGCCTTAAAAGAGTTGATACGAGCAAGTGATAATGTAATTATTATGGGGCATAAAGCACCGGATATGGATGCATTAGGTGCAGCAATTGGCATATTAAATATAGCTCTTGCAAATGATGTGGAAGGCTATATTGTATTTGATCCAGAGGATGTTGACACAGGTGTGTATCGCCTTGTGAAAGCAATTCAGGATGACGAAAAACTTTGGCAGTATTTTATTGACCCTGACGAGGCAGACGCTGTTATCGGTAGTCGAAGTTTAATTGTAGTGGTTGATACCCATCGCCCTTCCATGGTTGCAAGTGAATCATTGCTGCAGAAATCGGATTATAAAGTCGTTATTGATCATCATCGTCGAGGGGAAGAGTTTATTAAAACTCCAACACTCGTATATATGGAGCCATATGCATCTTCGACAGCAGAATTAGTAACCGAACTATTGGAATACCAACCGAAAAAATTAAAGCTAAGAATGTTGGAAGCGACCGCATTGCTTGCTGGTATCATTGTGGATACAAAAAGTTTTACGTTAAGAACGGGATCTAGAACGTTTGACGCAGCTTCCTATCTACGTGCAAAAGGTGCGGATACAGTGCTGGTACAAGAGTTCATGAAGGAAGACATTGATGTGTATGTTGAACGAAGTAAATTAATTGAACGGGCAGATATATTCAGAGATGAGATCGCTATATCTAAAGCAGAAGAAGGACAGGTTCATGGGCCGGTATTAATCGCACAGGCTGCAGATATATTACTCACGATGAGCGGCATTAGCGCTTCTTTTGTTATTTCCGAGCGGAAAGATGGAAGAGTTGGCATTAGTGCCAGGTCATTAGGAGATGTTAACGTACAAATTATAATGGAAAAGATGGACGGTGGTGGGCATTTAACCAATGCTGCTACTCAAATTAAAGATACCACCATTGATGAGGCAGAAAACCTATTAAAAGAAATTATAGATGAATATTATGAGGGGAGCGAATCCGAATGAAAGTAATATTTCTTAAAGATGTAAAAGGCAAAGGCAAAAAAGGTGAAGTGAAAAATGTTTCTGATGGGTACGCCCGTAACTATCTATTAAAATATAATTTAGCTGAAGAAGCAACATCAGGGAATCTTAAAGCATTAGATGCAAAGAAAAAGAAACAAGAACAATTAGAACAAGAAGAAAAAGAAGAAGCGATTCAATTAAAAGATAAATTGGCTAATTTAACAGTTGAATTAACTGCTAAATCCGGGGATAGTGGACGTTTATTTGGTTCGATTACAAGTAAACAGATTTCAGAAACGCTGAAAAAGGCTCACGGTTACCAGATTGATAAACGTAAAATTGAACTGGATTCACCTATTCGCTCGTTAGGCTATACAACGGTACCAGTGAAGCTACATCCAGAAGTTTCCGGTTCAATAAAAGTACATGTATCGGAAAAATAATCAAGGTTCTTTAAAATCATGATGCTGATGCGCCTTCCTTCTTAAAAGGTAAAAAGGATAGTTTCGAACAGGTAGGTTTTAGTTCTTTAGCTTGCTCACAGCCTCCGTACAAAAGTAAAGGTTACTCGCACTATGCGTTTCGGGAGAATGTACTGGAGCAAGGTTATTCCTGGAATACTAGAATCGCTGTTTAGTGTCCAGGGCGCATTTATTTTGATTTAACCTAGGTTAATTGGCAGGAATACTCCCACTTGAAGAGGAGATGATTTGTCCGAGAAGCCTAATTGAAGATTTACTTTATCTCCTAAGAAAGGGGACAGACCCAATGAGCGAGTCATGGAATGATCGTACACCACCACATAATATTGAAGCGGAGCAGTCGATTATCGGGGCTGTTTTTATTGATCCAGATGCCTTTTCCGCTGCATCGGAAATCTTGGTACCAGAGGATTTCTATCGTGCTAGTCATCAGCGTATTTTTGCATGCATGATGGCTCTTTCTGATCGAGGCGAACCAATTGATGTGGTTACTGTTACTTCTTATTTGTATAACGCTCAACAATTGGACGAAGCCGGTGGGGTTCAATACTTATCTGAGGTTGCTGATAGTGTACCGACAGCGGCAAATATCGGTTATTATTGCCGAATTGTTGAAGAGAAAGCATTGTTAAGGCGATTAATACGATCTGCAACGGATATTGTTACGTCTAGTTTTGAACGTCAGGATGAAGTAGAAGAAATTGTTAATGAAGCTGAAAAAAGCATTCTTGATGTGTCTGGGAGGAAGAATTCAGGTGCATTTAAAGCAATTAAAGATGTTTTAATAGATGTTTATGACAATATAGAACAATTACATCATCAAACTGGTGATGTCACAGGGATACCGACTGGATTTCGTGATTTAGACCGTATTACCTCCGGCTTTCAGCGAAATGATCTCATTATTGTCGCTGCACGTCCATCTGTAGGTAAAACCGCATTTGCACTGAATATTGCCCAGAATGTAGCTGTTAATACCGATGAGAATGTTGCCATCTTTAGTTTAGAGATGGGTGCCGATCAATTGGTGCAGCGTATGTTATGTGCGGAAGGGAATATAGATGCCCAACGATTACGAAATGGTCAGCTCCAGGCGGATGATTGGAGTAAGTTGACGATGGCTATGGGGAGTTTATCAAATGCGGGTATCTATATAGACGATACGCCGGGAATTCGTGTAGCAGATATACGCTCGAAATGTCGTCGTTTGAAACAAGAGCATGGACTTGGCATGATTTTGATTGATTATTTACAACTTATCCAAGGCAGTGCAAATTCAAAAGAAAACAGACAGCAAGAAGTTTCTGAGATTTCCAGAGCATTAAAAGGATTAGCGAGAGAATTAAATGTGCCTTTAATTGCATTATCTCAGCTATCCCGTGGTGTTGAATCTCGTCAGGATAAACGCCCGATGATGTCAGATTTACGTGAATCGGGAAGTATTGAGCAGGATGCTGATATAGTAGGATTTTTATATCGAGATGACTATTATGATTCCGAATCTGAAAAACAAAATATTATCGAAATAATTATCTCGAAGCAGCGGAATGGTCCCGTTGGTAATGTAGAATTGGCATTTGTGAAAGAGTATAATAAGTTTGTGGACTTAGACCACCGTTATCAAGAAAGTGATATACCACCAGTTTCCGTATAAAACAGCTCCAAGAGGGGCTGTTTTTTTGTTTATTGAATTTATACGAACAATATATTTGTATTTTAATGTAATGTTCGTATTTCACATTGACGATTAGGAGTATTACTGATAAAATTACTTTTGTGATTAATTAAAGACATACAATATTGATAAATATAGTGGAGGTGCACCATGTCCTCAGTAGTAGTTGTTGGAACGCAGTGGGGCGATGAAGGCAAAGGGAAGATTACTGATTTCTTATCGCAAAATGCCGAGGTAGTAGCTCGTTACCAAGGTGGTAACAATGCTGGACACACGATTAAATTTGACGATGTCACATACAAGTTGCATTTGATCCCATCTGGCATATTTTTTGATGAAAAGACATGTGTATTAGGGAATGGGATGGTTATTGATCCAAAGGCGTTTATGGATGAGATTGCCTATTTACATGAACGCAATATTTCAACGGATAACTTAAGGATCAGTAACCGTGCTCATATTATCTTACCTTACCACCTTAAATTAGATGTTTTGCAGGAAGAAGCAAAAGGCGAAAATAAGATTGGTACAACGAAAAAAGGTATTGGACCAGCTTATATGGATAAAGCAGCACGTTGTGGCATTCGTATCGCTGATTTAATGGATAAGGAAGTTTTTCGTGCGAAGCTTGAACAAAACCTATTAGAAAAAAATCGTCTATTCGAAAAGGTCTATGAAGTAGCGCCTATGCAAGTAGAAGAAATTCTCGAAGAATATTATGCGTATGGGCAGCAAATGGCAAAATACGTCTGCGATACTTCCGTCGTGTTAAATGATGCGTTGGATGAAGGACGTCGTGTCCTATTTGAAGGTGCACAAGGTGTTATGCTAGATATTGACCAAGGTACCTATCCATTCGTTACTTCCTCTAACCCGATTGCTGGAGGGGTTACGATCGGTTCTGGTGTGGGACCAACCAAGATTGACCATGTGGTAGGCGTTTCTAAAGCATATACAACTCGTGTAGGCGATGGTCCTTTTCCTACGGAGTTACATGATGAAATTGGAGAACAAATTCGTGAGGTTGGACGGGAATATGGAACGACTACAGGTCGGGCCCGTCGTGTTGGCTGGTTTGATAGTGTCGTTGTCCGCCATGCGCGTCGTGTAAGTGGTATTACCGATTTATCATTAAATTCGATAGATGTATTAACTGGAATCGAAACGGTTAAAATCTGTGTAGCGTATCGGTATAAAGGGGAAATCATTCATGAGTTCCCAGCTAGCTTAGCTGCACTTGCTGAATGTGAACCTGTTTATGAAGAAATGCCAGGCTGGACAGAAGATATAACGAACGCCAAAAGTCTGCATGAACTTCCAGAAAATGCCCGTCATTATTTGGAGCGGATTTCACAGCTTACGGAGATTCCTTTATCCATTTTCTCTGTTGGCCCAGATCGTGCACAAACCAATATTGTTCGAAGCGTATACAGCTAGAAAAAGTCCACCCATTGTGGTGCCCTCAGCTTGTAGTGAAACCTCGTGTTTTTCTACAAGCTTTTTTATCTGGATGTTCGCGAATGGACGTTAGAGCTTCCCATCATAAAAGGAGACTCCTCTATAACTAACTAACCCTAGAAATGCGTAACAGCTTGGGGCTGATACATTGCTTATCCAGGTTATCTGGAAATACCCCCCTTAACTATTGGTTTCATCCAATATTCGCCAATAAATTTCCTAATTATACTAAGAAATTGACTGTAGATATACATTTTCTTTACAATTCTGTTATTTCTATTTCTGAGTCTATTATCCTATGTTAGATTAATAGAAGCTAAATGGTCAGAAAGAGATGTAAGGAGGAGCAACGGGAAGTGGGTATAGGCAAAGATAAGAAAAAAAATAATAAAAAAGCTTCAACGGGCTTTCATATAAAAGTACTAACTGGATTTATTCTAGCAACTATCTTTACGGTTACGACGGTGTATGCAGCTGAAGACTTAGATACAGTCTATCATGTTTACATAGATGGCGAACATATTGGAAAAGTAGCTAATGAAAAAGTAGTTGATGATGCAATTGATCAAAAAATGGCAAAAGCCAAAACCGATAACCACACATCATTGCAACCGAAGCAAAAGATTTCTGTTATATCCGAAAAGGTATTTAACCCAACATTTGATCATGAGCGTGTGCTACATTCCATTAAGGCAGATGTCACGATAATCGCTGATGCTGTTGAACTCAACATTGGAGGGGAATCGGTAGGATATTATACGGATCGAGAAACAGCAGAACAGGTTGTCCGCAACTATGTCACAACCTTTGTAGATGAAAAAAACCTACAGGCATTAGCTTCTAAAGAGGAGGATAATCTCGAATCAAGCAACAGAGGTGATAAGCAAGTAACAGATGTAACGATTTCTGAGGACATTGATTACAAAGAAAAGCAAGTCACACCTGATCGTCTTTCTACACTTGAGCAAGGGATTGAAAGATTGCGTAAAGGAATGACGGAAGAAAAGGTGCATAAAGTTAATAAAGGGGAAGCATTAAGTGAAATTGCAGAAAACTATAATCTTTCGAACAAGAAATTAATGGATTTAAATGCATCCCTTGAGGAAAAAAGCGTATTAAAAATCGATCAGGAAATAACAGTAAATGAACAAAAACCAATTGCTGAAGTCATTGTGACGGAAACGCAGCTACAAGAAGAAAAAGTAGAGTATGAAACAGACATCATTACGTCTGGTGAATTGTATAAAGGGGAAGAAAAAACCAAACAAGAAGGTAAAGATGGTGAAAAAGAAGTACTTTACGAAACGGAAACTCGTAATGGAAATCAGGTGAATAAAGAAGTATTGAATGAAACCACTACGGAAGAACCCCAAAAAGAAATTATTATAAAAGGTACAAAAGAACTTCCATCTCGCGGTACTGGCGAGTTAGAATGGCCAGCGGTAGGTGGTCAAATAACGAGCCATATGGGAGAACGATGGGGAAAAAAGCATAAAGGTATTGATATTGCAGGTACTAGCGATCGTACAATCAAGGCAGCTGATAATGGAACAGTGGTTTCTGCCGGATTTGATGATGGTGGCTATGGAAACAAGGTGATCATCAATCACAATAACGGAATGAAAACCATTTACGCTCACTTGTCCTCATTGAGCGTTAACAAAGGAGATACGATTGAAAAAGGAAGTAAAATAGGGGTAATGGGTTCTACGGGGAATTCCACAGGCGTTCACCTCCATTTTGAAGTATATAAAGACGACCAGCGTGAAAACCCGATAGATTATGTTCAGAATTAAAAGCAAAAGAAGACTGGTTAAGAGCAGTGACTCTTGAATCAGTCTTTTTTCTAGTATAGAATGGAAAGTGATTTAAAAATCACAAAAAAACGACGAAGTGTTTTATTTCTACTTTATAATACTTTCCTTTCTACGATCTACGTAATAAAACCTCTCATTG
Organism: Virgibacillus salexigens; assembly: GCF_000723585.1. Taxonomy (NCBI): domain Bacteria; kingdom Bacillati; phylum Bacillota; class Bacilli; order Caryophanales; family Bacillaceae; genus Virgibacillus; species Virgibacillus salexigens. The sequence goes on from NZ_CCDP010000001.1 coordinate 143,093, forward strand.
CTTTCGAACTTATATAACGTTATAGTATAAGCAGTTAAACATTGTAATCCACCAAAAGACATTTAAACGAAAATAAGATAAAATATAAACAGTATGGTAAAAAAGAAGGATGTGGCATAAATGAGTCAAAAAATACTAGTAGTAGACGATGAACAGCCAATTGCAGATATAGTAAAGTTTAATCTTGAAAAAGAAGGTTACGAAGTAGTTGTAGCTTATGATGGCGATGAAGCTATAGAGCTAGCAGGATCAGAAAACCCAGATTTAGTGGTATTAGATATTATGTTACCAAATAAAGATGGGAATGAAGTTTGTCGGGAAATACGAAAGACCCAAACGATGCCAATTATTATGTTGACAGCAAAAGATTCCGAAATTGATAAAGTGCTTGGCTTGGAACTAGGTGCTGATGATTATGTTACCAAACCATTTAGTAATCGTGAACTAATTGCACGAGTTAAAGCAAACTTACGGAGACAGCAGGTAGTACCGGAAGATGCAACAAAAGCATCGAAGGACATTGTCATAGGATCCTTAGTCATCCATCCAGATGCATATGTAGTGTCACGTGATGGCGAACAAATTGAATTAACTCATCGTGAATTTGAGTTATTACATTACCTTGCACGTCATATGGGACAAGTTATGACACGTGAACATTTACTAGAAACAGTATGGGGTTATGATTATTTTGGAGATGTTCGTACCGTTGATGTAACGGTAAGGAGATTACGTGAAAAAATAGAAGAGAATCCGAGTAATCCAATGTGGATTGTAACACGTCGCGGTGTCGGATATTATTTACGAAACCCAGATCAGGAGTAGGTTTATGAAAAAAGTCGGTTTTTTCCGCTCAATCCAGCTTAAATTCATTATTATTTATATTCTTCTCTTGCTGATAGCTATTCAGGTTATCGGCTCCTTTTTTACATCGGAGCTAGAAGACAATTTAATGTCTAGTTTTGAAAGTTCGATATACGATCGGGTTGAATTATTAAGTAGTAATGTTGAGCAGGCATTTGAACGGCAGAGAGATGCAGACGATCCGAATGTACCTACCAAGGAAGAAGAGATTAAAAGCATTGTATCAGGTATTGATCCATCTGATATCACCAGTCTGCAAGTAATAGATAACCAGAGTAGAGTTATCGCTTCCAATGGGTTAAATGCAGATGATGAAGTCAACAGGAAAATAAACGATAAACATATACAGAGTGCACTTATGAATAATTCCCAAAGCAGCGGGCGGCATTTAATAGATAGTGATCGCTACTTTGTACTTGCACAGCCAATTTTGGATGATGATGATGAAAATATTATCTTAGGTGTTATTTATTTGCGCGCATCATTAGAGCCGGTCTATGATCAATTAAATGATATTAATGAAATTTTTCTGCAAGGATCGATTTTAGCGATAACTGTTTCAGCAATCATTGGTATTCTAGTGGCCCGCACTATCACAAAGCCAATTATAGAAATGCGCAGACAAGCGCAAAAAATGGCAACAGGTGACTTTACTCAGAAAGTAAATGTGTATGGAAGAGACGAAATAGGTCATTTATCGGAAACATTTAATGACTTGAATAACCAATTGAAGCATTCCTATGCGACAATTGAAGAAGAACGGAGAAAACTAAGTTCCGTATTATCAAATATGTCAGATGGGGTAATTGCCACAGATAATGGTGGAGCGGTTACGTTAATTAATGATGCTGCAGGCCGTCTAATTGGCTATAATCCAGATGATATTATTGGCGAGTTTTTGCTGGATTTATTACAACTAGAGGAAAAAGTAGTCGATATTGCTGAGCTGCAAGAGAGTGGATCGATGATTATTGATTTTAGTGATGATGAACAGGAATCTATTATTCGCGCCAATTTCTCCACTGTATTTGATGATGAAGATGAGGTCACTGGTTTTATTACGGTGATAAGTGACGTAACTGAGCAGGAGAAGGTGGAAGCAGAGCGTCGAGAATTTGTATCCAATGTCTCACATGAATTACGCACACCATTAACAACCATGAAGAGCTATATTGAAGCATTAAATGATGGGGCTTGGGAGGATAAAGAAATCGCACCGAAATTCTTGGCTGTGGCTCAAAATGAAACCGAGCGAATGATTCGGATGGTGAACGATCTGTTACAACTTTCTAAGATGGATGCCCAAGAGTATCCGTTACAGAAAGAGCGTACAGACTTTATAAGCTATTATCATCATATTATTGATCGTTTTGAAATGCATACACCAAAAGGAATTCACTTGCAGCGCGAATTGCCAAAAGGAAATTATAACGTATGGATGGATAAAGATAAAATGACACAAGTACTCGATAATATCATATCGAATGCGATCAAATACTCCCCTGAAGGTGGAACGATTAAACTAGGTGTAGAACATAAACGGCATCATTTATTAATTAGTATTCAAGATCAAGGTATGGGCATCGCATATGATAAAGTGGACAAGATTTTTGAACGTTTTTATCGAGCAGATAAAGCAAGAACTAGAAAACTGGGTGGTACTGGACTTGGCTTGGCGATTGCGAAAGAGCTCGTAGAAGCTCATCATGGTCAAATCTGGGCGAAAAGCAAAGAAGGTAAAGGGACAACGATCTACTTTACACTTCCGCTGATGAATCAGAAGCGGAGAGGTGCATAATGAAACTAGAGACGTTTAAATCATTTTTATTAGTCGTATTAATCGGCCTTAGTCTATTGCTTACCTTTGGGATATGGAACTATAAAACCGAATATGAGCAATATGATCAACAACAGTTATCGAGGGAAGTGGATGTTGGTGGCAGCGAGGTGACGAAGAATCAGATCATTGAGCCAAAATCAATTATCTTTCATGCAGGTGAACAGCATTTAGGGTATGAGAACCCAAGAGAAAATGGTAATTTCTTTCAGGAAATGCAGTCATGGACATTTACCGATTTAACCTTAACTGATGGGGAAAGTCCAGAGGGTTATGATGTAGAGTTGACTTTACCAGATGCTTTACCAATTCGAATCATTAATGATCCATTGTTTTCTTTTACCAACCAAGTAGAAATCACGGATAACTGGTCGTTTGATAAGATTTATTTAACGCTTAATCCGGATAACTCAACGATCACCATCCAATTCTTATCTGTCGATGAAAGAAATCAAGCAACCGCTCAATTAACTAATTCCATTGTTTATGATCAAATTACGGAATTATTGGCATCACGACAAGGCTTGACGGAATATGTGGAATTTGAAGGCGGAGCCCAGCCGATCTATGTACGAAGTAATACAGATAATGTCACGCGACGTACGATTGCTGTCTCTCATATATCACCAGATGAATTCGTAAGAGAATTATTCCCAGATGAGCAGGTGGTCAACCCTCAAAATACACCAAATTTAAATTTGGGAAAATATTATAATGATGGGACAAGAGAGATTAGTATAAGTCCAAACGAGAGATTAATGAATTTCTATAATCCAAATGCTTCGGATATAGGTATAACCAGCATAGGAGCACTCACATTATTACAGAATAGCATTGATGAGGTTAACAGTCATAAAGGATGGACGGGCCAATTGCTATCAGAGATTAATTCGGCATCTAATGAAATTACATTTCGATTGCATTACGCTGGATTGCCTGTCTATAGCCCAAATGATTATTCGATTATGAAGTTACAATTCCAAGGTCAGGATTTAATACGCTATAACCGTGGTCTGTTGCGATTGGATAATGAAATACAAAATGATAAATCTACATCTTTACCATCAGGAGAAGAAGTTATCTATCATCTCAAAAATGAAACAAATGATATTAATATCGAAAACGTAGAAGATATTCAGCTTGGATATGACTTATATTATCAGGATGATCGTACGGTAATCCTCGAGCCTGAATGGTTTATGGAAATTAATGGAGCATGGCAGCAGATTCAATTTGAAGATGTGCCGAATGCTCAACAGGAGGAGGCGTAAGGTATGCAGTGGAATCAAATTAAGACCTTATTTATCTTATGCTTTATCGTCCTTAATATTTATTTATTTGTTCAATTCCTAGAAAAACAGGATCGAACGAGTTATGAAACGTATGATAGTACGGAAACAACAATTGAAGATCAATTGGAGCAAGAAAACATCAAAATTAGTGCTGACCTAGATGTGCTGCAAAAAGATTCGATCATCAATGTCGCTCCAAAAGAGTTTACAGAGAAAGAGGCAGAACAAATCGAAGGATTAAAAAACCAGGATGCTCAAATTATTGATAATAATCTCATTGTCTCCCATTTCGAGGAACCTGTGCCAATACCGGAGAATGCAAGTGAAGGCAGCATTGCGCAACAGGTTAAAAGCTATACTGCATTTACCGATGAATTTACTTATTGGGGTTGGGATCAACAAAGCAATGTATTAATTTTCTTTCAGACAAAAAACGATCGACCTATTTACTATAATCGCTTTGGTTCCTTACTCGTGTACTTAAACGAAGACAATGAAATGGTCTATTACACACAGGCAACGCTAGGAAAGGACGAGGAGCTTGGTGGTGCCAAAAACCTTTCTAAGCCAATAAGTGCTATTAGTACGTTGTTCAGGGATAATCAGATTGTACAGGGGGATGAGGTTACTTTCATTGAAAACGGCTATTATACCCGTATCGAGTCGGATACAGGGACACAAGTGTTTGCACCGAACTATCGAATTACCGTAAATGATGAGAAAAACTTCTTTGTAAATGCAATGGAGCTTTTCGTATCTACCGATAGTGATACGAAATTTATTTCCGAGACGATTAGCAAAAATTTGAGTTTATATAAGCGGATGAATGATGACGTGGAATGGAAAGATGCGTTTGTTAAGTATGTGGATAATTTAGTAGTAGAAGAAAGTATAAAGACAAAACGGAGTGAAGGGGAATGACGTTACGGTTTAGCGTATTGGCTTCTGGCAGTACGGGGAATGCATTTTATATCGAATCAGAGCAGGAACGATTATTAGTGGATGCAGGGTTAAGCGGGAAGCAAATGGATCGGCTTTTTCAAGAAATTGATATTGATCCTGCATCATTATCTGGAATATTAGTTACCCATGAACATAGTGATCATATTAAAGGGCTGGGAATTGTGGCTCGTAAATATCAATTACCTATTTATGCAAATGAAAAGACATGGAAAGCGATGGAAGGGTCGATTGGTAAGATTACCACGGACCAGAAGTTTCTATTTAATATGCATGAAGTGAAGACATTTAACGATATGGATGTAGAATCTTTCGGTGTCTCTCACGATGCTGCCGAACCAATGTTTTACACGTTTCATCATCATGGGAAAAAAGTGGCGCTTGTGACCGATTTAGGTTATGTATCGGAACGAATTAAAAAAACCGTAGAACAAGCGGATGCTTATGTCTTTGAAGCGAATCATGATGTGAGCATGCTGCGAATGGGAAAATATCCATGGAATGTCAAACGTAGAATTCTAGGGGACTCTGGCCATATTTCAAATGAAGATTCAGGTTTGGCCTTGGCAGATATTATTGGAAATAATACACAACGTATCTACTTAGCCCATTTGTCGCTCGATAATAATATGAAAGATCTTGCCCGCATGTCGGTAGATAGTGTGTTAAAAGAGCATGGTATTTCATTGGATTTAATGGATACAGATCATCAGAGTCCAACAACTCTTTATGAGGTCGGATGATTTTTTGTATATGTTTTTGCGTATGATGGGAATAATACTAAATTGAAATATGTCATATTCGAAAGCTCACAAAGGGGTAGATAAATGGGTTATTATGATGAGCATTATCCACCAAATCCACATCGAAAAAGAAAGAAGAAAAATTGGCTAGTGCCGTTATTGCTTGGAATTATTATCGGTGTCTTACTTGTTTCGGTAGCATTGCCAGCACTTGTTGATTCTGGAATCTTATCAGAAGATCAAAGCAATCAACAAGCCAATGAAGATACAGGGAATAATACGAATGGTCCAACCCAGTCAGTAAATGTAGATGTTTCTACACAAATTACGGATATCGTTGATCAAGTAACACCAGCCGTTGTAGGTGTTATTAACATTCAACGCCAAAATGACTTTTGGCAGCAGGAAGGTAATAATAATCAGGCTGGAGAAGGCTCAGGCGTTATTTACAAACAAGAAGATGGCATAGCCTATGTTGTTACGAATCATCATGTTGTTGAAGGGGCAGATACGATTGAGGTCGTACTCTATGATGAAACACATATAGAGGCAGAATTAGTAGGCAGTGATTTATTTTCCGATCTTGCGGTACTAAGAATGGATAGCGAACATGTGGATCAAGTGATGGAGCTTGGGTCATCAGGCAATGTAAAAGTCGGTGAGCCAGCAATAGCAATTGGTAATCCACTTGGGCTTATGTTTTCAAGTTCTGTAACGCAAGGAGTGATTAGCGGTACGGAAAGAACGATTCCGCAAGATTTTAATCAGGATGGACGTGCCGATTGGCAAGCGGAAGTTATTCAGACAGACGCTGCAATCAATCCAGGAAATAGTGGTGGAGCATTAATTAATATAAGCGGGCAATTAATTGGAATTAACTCGATGAAAATTAATGAAACTGCTGTAGAAGGATTAGGGTTTGCCATCCCGATTGATTCCGCAATGCCGATTATCGAAGAATTGGAATCCACAGGTGAAGTGACAAGACCATACTTAGGTGTGGAAATTTACTCATTAGAAGAAGTTCCGCAATCAGAGTGGAGTAATACACTTCAATTGCCTAATGATATAGAAGGCGGCGTTTATGTATGGAGCGTGGAGCCGCTATCGCCTGCGGATCAAGCGGGATTACAGCGACTCGATGTGATAACAGAACTAGATGGGAAGCAAGTGATGAACATGATCGATCTTCGCAAAATTCTCTATCAAGAAAAAGAGGTTGGAGATGAGGTATCCGTTGTGTATTATCGTGAAGGAGAACGCCACGAAACAACAATAAAATTAGGTACACAGGAATAGAAAAAGCGAGTTATCTTTTAATTGAGGATAACTCGCTTTTTTATCCACAGAAATTAATAGTTATTAACAATCTGTTGATAATTTTTGTGGTAAAAATCAATATATAGAATTTAAATGACAGGTAATAACAAAATATCTACGAACACTTGTGCATATGTGGATAACTTTGTGAATAATTTTGGTTTTCAACAGGATATTATTGATTTATACACGAGTTATCAACAGATCGTTAGGTGGTTTTCCACTCTTTTACTCTATCCCAAATAAGAAGCAGTAAGATAAGCATTACGATATCCAATCTTGCTTCAAATAAAAATGAAAGAAGACCTTGATTTAACAGAATAGGAAGTTTGGTTAAATAAAGTGCTCCAAACATAACCAGAATTAATGGAGGGATAGCAAGTTTTATATACATTCTACCTGCAATTAGAATACCACAAGCAATTTCAAGAATGGCTAGAAGAAATAACGTTGATTCTGGAAATGGAATCCCCAATTGGGAAAATGTCACCTTAAAATCATTAACAACAAGCTTCATCATTCCAGAAATGATGAATACAAAGCCAATGGCATAACACACCCAGGGAAGAAATGGCATGTTTAATTTTACTTTCATGGATAACCTCCTTTTCCACCATTTGCTTATGTATATGCAAGAAATAGGACAACCTTGCTAAGCTTTTTATGAATTCTTAAACAGTCTTCTTGTAAACGTGCAAGGAAAGCCGTATAATTCTTTTAGACTGTGGAAAGGAAGTGCTACCATCGCAATGATACGTCGTTTTTTCTCTTACTACAAACCGCATAAGCGTTTATTTATAATTGATTTTACCTCAGCAGTAATCGTGGCTATTTTAGAGTTGGCTTTTCCTGTAGCTGTTCAACGATTTATTGATCAATTGCTCCCAGGGAATGATTGGGATTTAATTGTGTTAGTAAGTGTTTTATTATTGTTGGTCTATATAATAAGTACCGCCTTACAATATGTAGTGACTTATTTAGGTCATAAATTAGGGATAAATATTGAAACGGATATGCGGCAGGAATTATTTCAACATGTACAACGCCAATCGTTCCGATTCTTTGATAATACAAAAACCGGGCATATCATGAGTCGAATTACCAATGATTTATTTGATATTGGCGAGCTTGCACATCATGGACCCGAAGACTTTTTCATCTCGATTATGACATTTATTGGAGCATTCATTATCATGTTTACCATAAATGTAAAATTAGCATTTATTATCTTACTTGCGGTTCCCGTTCTAATTTTCCTAATTGCCTTTAGTAACATTCAAATGAATAAGGCATGGAAAAAGATGTATGAAGATATTGCTGGAGTGAATGCACGAGTAGAAGATGCTGTATCTGGCGTTCGTGTCGTTCAGTCATTTACGAATGAAGCTCATGAGATGGATCGCTTTACCAAAGATAATTTTAGTTTCCGTAAAGCGAAGGTTGGAGCATACAAAGTAATGGCGATTGTTCATTCCAATATTTATATGCTCATGCGTCTAATTACTTTATTAGTATTGGTAGTAGGAGCATGGCTCACCTATCAGCAGCAACTGCAAATTGGTGAATTGGTGAGTTTTGTCTTATTTGTAAATGTCCTATTTACACCTATTCAGAAAATAACCGCATTGCTTGAATTATATCCAAAAGGGATGGCTGGGTTTAAGCGTTTTGTAGATTTATTAGATGTTGAACCGGATGTACAAAACCGTGAAGATGCTAAACATGTCGATTATCTACATGGAAACATCGCATTCAATCAGGTAACCTTTGCATATGAAAAAACTCAAAAACCAGTGTTAAATGAAATGAATTTTTCAATTCATGCGGGAGAAACGGTTGCTTTTGTAGGTCCATCAGGTGCTGGTAAAACAACTATTTGCTCGTTAATTCCTAGATTTTATGATGTAGCAGCTGGACAAGTTACCATTGATGGTATGGATATTCGTAACATGACGAAGGAGTCGCTACGACAGCAAATTGGGATCGTCCAACAAGATGTGTTTCTTTTTACTGGTACATTACGTGAAAATATTGCATATGGAAAGTTAGATGCCACCGATGAAGAGATTGAATTAGCTGCCCGCCGCGCACATATGGAGGAATTCATTAATGAATTACCAGATGGATATGAAACGCAAGTGGGAGAACGAGGATTGAAGCTATCCGGAGGACAAAAGCAACGAATTGCTATTGCTCGTATGTTCTTAAAGAATCCGCCTATTCTCATTCTTGATGAAGCCACCTCAGCATTGGATACAGAAACCGAAACAATTATTCAAAAAGCATTGACGGAATTGTCGAAAGATCGAACGACATTAGTAATTGCCCATCGTCTTGCAACCATAAAAAACGCGGACCGCATTATGGTAGTAACGAAAGATGGTATTGAGGAAGAAGGAAGTCATGAGGAATTACTGAAACGAGATGGCATCTTTGCACATTTACATCGTGTACAAATGCGTTAAGCATATTCCAAGCTGCTCGAGATTGATCGGGTAGCTTTTTCTATTGCTAGGACCATTCATCTAGACATGCAAGCTTCTTCCTATCTCCTCATTTATTCAATTTATATATTTCACGGGCCATTGATTCTAGAATATAAAGAACAGGTACTTGGGTAGTAATATTCGCATTTTCATGCCACTCCTCTGTTACATAGTAAGGAATATTTATCTCAGATATTTTCGCAATGGTTGAATGTTTATTATTTGTAATACTAATAATTTTGCTTCCCTCTTGTTTCAATTGATGAAGGTGCGTGACTGTGAAACTATTTTCTCCTGAGACGGATAGCGCGATTGTTGCGCAATTGTAAAGGTGATTCGTGTGAACCGGAAAAAGAGGATCTTTGATATACATCGAAAATTTACCTAGGCTAGAGAAATACCTCGCTCCATATTCAGCAAGGATAGCTGAGCTTCCTATCCCAATAAAAATGACATTATCTGCTTTGGCAACAAGGCTCGCTGCATGCTTGATATATGCTTCTATATCCCCTTTTAGCGTGCGCTCAAAAAATTCTATCACTGCATGCTGGGTACGTTGTAAGCTCGTACTTTTAGTGTCTTTCATATGCATTTTTAGCTTTACTTTAAACTCGGAAAAACCATCACAATTTATTTTTCTGCAAAATCGTAAGATCGTAGCGGTTGATACATGGGTTTCATCAGCAAGTTCACGAATCCGCATATAAGCAACCTTATCGATGTTTTGACAAATATAATTGTATAATGAAGTTTCTAACTCATTGAATGAAGCAATCATGTCATGTGTGAACATATAAGAAGGTACTCCTTTTATAAGAAATCATTCATCTTACTACGCTAACTTTATCCTAACACAACGATGTTTCAGATACACTGTGTTACATTTATGAAACATATTCCTTCTTTCGTTATAAAAAACAAGTTGTTCGTGACTTATTTACCTTCTTACAAAATAGATATACAATTCATGCATAAGCCTTTTACGTTTGCTAAAAAGCAATAGTTCTTTAAACGGCAAACAACTCAATTGCCTGTTAAATTATTCGGAGGTGTATCGATTATGACCAAACGTATTAAAATTGTAACGGTTGGTGGGGGTTCTAGTTATACTCCTGAATTAGTAGAAGGATTCATCAAACGATATCACGAATTACCGGTTGGAGAGTTATGGTTAGTAGATATTGAAGCAGGAAAAGAAAAGCTAGAAATTGTTGGCAATCTTGCTAAAAGAATGATTGAAAAAGCTGGTCTTCCAATCGATGTACATTTAACACTTGATCGAAGAGAAGCTTTAAAGGATGCTGATTTTGTTACTACTCAATTTCGAGTAGGATTATTAGATGCTCGTGCAAAAGATGAACGTATTCCATTGAAATATGGCGTTCTTGGTCAGGAAACAAATGGGCCAGGAGGTTTATTTAAAGGCTTACGTACAATCCCCGTTATATTAGATATTTGTAAGGACATGGAGGAATTATGTCCGAATGCCTGGTTAATTAACTTTACAAACCCAGCTGGTATGGTGACAGAAGCCGTACTGCGTTATTCTAACATTAAAAAAGTTGTAGGATTGTGTAATGTCCCAATTGGAATGGAAATGGGTATTGCTAAGTTATTAGATGTTGATCATTCGCGAATTCGTATTGATTTTGCAGGACTAAATCATATGGTTTATGGGATAGATGTTTATGTCGATGGCGAAAGTGTCAAAGATAAGGTGATGGATTTATTAACAGATCCGGATAATAGTAGTTTTGTTAAAAATATTGACGGATTGGGATGGGAGCCAGCGTTTATTAAAGCGCTTAATGTCTTAACTTGTCCATATCATATGTATTATTATAAAACGCAAGACATGATAGAAAAAGATAGGAAAAATGCTGAATTAGAGGGCACGCGTGCGGAAGTAGTTCAACAATTAGAAAATGAATTATTTGAGCTGTATAAAGATCCAAATTTAGCGATAAAGCCACCTCAGTTAGAAAAACGTGGAGGGGCCTATTATTCTGATGCAGCAGTTCGCTTAATTACTTCTATTTATACAGACAAACAAGATATTCAGCCAGTGAATACAAGAAATAACGGGGCTATAGCTAGTATTCCTGATGACTCAGCAGTAGAGGTTAGCTGTATTATTACAAAAGACGGACCTAAACCAATTGCTGTTGGTGATCTGCCTGTAGTTGTTCGTGGCTTAGTTCAACAGATTAAATCGTTTGAAAGGGTTTCCGCCGAAGCTGCTGTAACTGGCGACTATAATAAAGCTGTGCTAGCTTTAGCGATTAATCCACTAACTCCTTCGGATACGATTGCAAAGGAAATCGTAGATGAAATGTTAGCGGCACATCAGGAGCATTTACCGCAGTTCTTCAAAAAAGTAGAAGCATAGAATGCTTTAGAGGATACGTTAAAAGTAATTAGGTAAAGAGATATCCGAACTATTCATCCGAGTATACCAAGTCATATCCGGATGATGAATAGTTCGGATTTTTTGAATAGCAGAGGATAATTACCTAAAAGAACGGTGTTGTCAGTAACCACAGCAAATGAAATAGGGGTGAATTCAGCGAGAACATGATGATCGATTAAGCGGTTGGTTAGCTATGTCTTTGCCCGTGGAAAACAGCCTCTTACGTATGAAGCGAAGAACCTGTAAAGGATCTGTTTAACCAAATTTTTTTTAGGGAAATGGATGGTAGTAATAGAGTACATACATAATGGGTGTTTTATGTTACATTGTATTCTGGTAGAATGAATTTCTTACGTGATTATGCACCATACTTTCGTGTAGGGGGTGAATGCTAAGTATTGCAGGATTCATCTGTCGTACGTTACTAGGATGAATGGTTTGCTGGAAAAAGGGATGATCCCTATCTTAGGGAGATTACGAAGTTGTTTTTTAGGTTACGTATGATTGGAAGCTGGATTTTCATGTATCCGTCTTTCCATTTTCATAGTTTGCATTATTACACGTATATTTTTTTAGAAAAAATACCTATTTTCGGAGTAATAAATCATGATTAAAGGAGTAGACATGTTATGAATTGGCTAGAAAACATTAACTGGGCAGAACTTGCGGTAGATGCAGGTATTATACTTATTCAATTAATTGCAATTCTTATTGCGTTTATGATCGTCCGAGCGATTGGTAAAAAACTAATTCGGTCTTCATTTTCAAAGGTACAAAATAAAAAGCAGATGTCAGCAGGTAGAACGCAAACATTACAAGCTCTCGCTATTAGTGTTTTTTCCTATATACTTATTTTTATTACCTTAGTAATTGTGTTAGGGATCTTCGGCATTAACGCTGCCGGATTAATTGCTGGTGCAGGAATTATTGGGTTAGCAATTGGTTTTGGCGCACAAGGGCTTGTCAGTGATATCGTAACAGGGTTTTTCTTATTATTAGAAAAACAACTAGATGTAGGCGATTATGTGACAACTGCCGGATATGATGGAATTGTAGAGGAAGTTGGGCTTCGTACAACACAGCTTCGCAGTTTTGATGGGACGCTTAATTTTATCCCAAATCGAGAAATTGGCTCATTAAGTAACCATTCTCGCGGAAATATGCGAGCACTTGTTGATATTGGAATTTCCTATAGTGATAATATCGATCATGCGATGACGGTGCTGCAAGAAGTGTGTGATCGAGTGAAAGAAGAAAATGATATGGTTGTCGAAGGTCCAGACGTGGTAGGTGTACAGATGATCGGTGAGTCAGATATCACCCTTCGTGTTATTGCGCAGACACAAAATATGGAGCAATGGGGTGTGGAAAGACAATTACGTAAAGCGATTAAAGAAGCATTTGATGAAAATAATATTGATATACCTTTCCCACATCAAGTATATATTGAAAAGCAAGCTGAATAATCGGCAAATGCTATTGCGTTTAAAAGGTCAATGATATATAGAATTGGCCTTTTTTATGTACAAGTGAAGTCTAAATGTTAACAATCAATGACAATTGCTTTATTTTCAACATGGATGTTTGCTAGACGGAATATAAAGGTAAAGATTAGGAGAACTACCTATATTGAAATAGAAAGGAGCTTCACATATGGAACAGCAGGAAAATGTGCAAGCAAATCCATTACCTAGAATTGGGGAAAAAGCACCTGGCTTTATGGCCAAAACGACACAAGGGGATATTTCTCTTCGCGATTATCAAGGAAAGTGGGTCGTGCTATTTTCTCATCCAGCTGACTTCACCCCTGTATGTACGTCTGAATTTGTGGCTTTTCAGGAGGTATATGATCAATTACAGAAGATGGACACGGAATTAATTGGTTTAAGCATCGATAGTGTAAGTTCCCATATTGCTTGGTTACGTAATATCGAAAAGAATTTTGATACAACCATTGATTTTCCAATTATCGCAGATTTGGATCAAAAGGTTGCTACAGCTTATGGGATGGTAATGCCAGAATCAACTGGAACCGAAACATCAAGAGCTGTCTTTGTAATCGATGATAAGCAGGTGATTCGATCGCTTATCTACTACCCTCTTACTACTGGACGCAATATGAGTGAAATTGTCCGACTGGTGAAAGCTTTAAAAACAACCGATGAGCATGGCGTATCCACTCCGGCAAACTGGCAGCCAGGTGATCAAGTAGTCGTCAAACCTCCGCAGACAAAGGAAGAGGCGAACGAACGAATGAATAATAAGGATTACGAATGTGTCGACTGGTACTATTGTCAAAAAGAGATTGATTAGCATTTTAAGAGTGGGACAAAAGTAATTTTTATAAAATAACGAAGGATAGCCGTGTCCGATACTGATAGGCATGATTCGCGCGGGAACAACACGGGCTCGAAAATCCACGCGGGCAATTAATTTTTCTTACCCAAGTTAGCTGAGGCCGTCCCCGCGAAAAGCATGCCGTATTCCTGATTGCGGTTTAAAGAATTCAGCTTTAAAGTTTCTTATCTTAACCAAGTACCAGGCTCATTCTTCTGAAAAGAATAGACACATGACAGAAGGAGGGACTCCGTGTATTTACAGTATTTTTATGATCGGTCCTTAGCACAAGCATCCTATATGATCGGTTGCCAGATTACAGGAGAAGCTGCAATTATAGATCCGATAAGGAATATTGATATGTATCTAACGGTTGCAAAAGAACAGGGTTTTCGAATTATGGGTGCAATCGAAACACATATTCATGCTGATTTTGTTTCAGGATCTGCTGAATTAGCCAGGCGAACAGGAGCAACGATCTATTATTCAACGGAAGGAGAGCGTAATGGAGGATATAAATGGCCCCCCTTCCTCCCTGTTCAAGGTGTTATCGATGAACAAACGATTCATGTTGGTAATATCCAGCTGAAAGCAGTGCATACGCCTGGTCATACTCCAGAACATATGACATATGAATTAATAGACAAAGGAACAACCGATCAACCAATCGGGTTATTTACTGGAGATTTTATTTTTGTTGGAAATGTAGGACGACCAGATCTCTTAGAAACATCACTCGGTGTGAAAGGTTCTGCCATTCAAGGGGCACGTCAAATGTTTGCTTCTATACAGCGATTTAAGAAGTACGAAGATTACCTACAAATCTGGCCAGGCCATGGGGCAGGAAGTGCTTGCGGAAAAGGTCTAGGTTCCATACCAAATAGCACGGTAGGTTATGAAAAAAGGACAAATCCAGCGCTACGGTATACGAATGAGCAAGCTTTTATGGACTTTTTATTGGATGGACAGCCTGAAGTCCCAGCTTATTTTGCAAAAATGAAAGAAGTCAATATATCCGGTTTAACACCACTAGCTGCTGTTCCATCAACTGTTGAATTCCATCGGCCTGGAGACGAAGTTGCATTGTTAGCTACGGACAAGAATAATCTTATCATCGACACACGAAGCGCGACTTCTTTTGCAATGAGGAGCATTCCTAGAACCATTAACATTCCTTATCCAGATATGTTTGCAGAGTGGATGGGGAGACTGGCGAATTATAAGGATGACATATACCTCATTGCTGATTCCAATGATTTAAAGGATATACAGACAATTGAAAGCAATATCGGAATGGATAATATCGTTGGATTTTTCTCCCCAACAATCGTTGAAACTGCCGGCAATACGAATTCTTATCTAAATCAGGATCCAAAAGATGTAGAAAGGCAAAGACATGCGGGGCAGGTGCAGATTTTGGATGTTCGTTACCAAAAAGAATGGGAAAAAGCTCATATACCAGGAGCGATTCATATCCCCCTCCCTCAATTAAACGAACAAGCACATGAACTATCTTTCGACCAACCAGTAGTAGTTCACTGTGCTTCGGGTAAGCGTTCGGCTATTGCAGCAAGTATATTAGTGAATAAAGGATTTGACGTGATGAATCTGCAAGGTGGTTTTCAGCAATGGCAGACGGATCATTTTCAAACGACCTCATGATAGACAGTGCCGGATAGGACACTGTCTATTGACAATGCAAGTTATCTATTATAAAATGACTGATAGTCAGTCATAAAGGGTAGGAGTTGGGATATGGATAATAAAAAGGAAAAAATCGTTCAATCTGCTATTCATGTTTTTAGTGAAAAAGGTATTGAAAAAACCAAAGTATCAGATATTGTTAAGGGGGCAGGTATTGCTCAGGGAACATTTTATTTATACTTCCCATCGAAATTAGCCGTAATGCCTTCTATTGCGGAAGTAATGGTAGAACGAATCGTAGAAGAGATGCACAAGCAAGTAAATAATGAATGCAGCTTCTTGGATCAGCTTGCCCAGGTGGTTGATGTTGTTTTTGCTATTACAAAGGAATATCGGGAGGTATTTGCCTTAATATTTGCTGGATTGGCGTCTAGTGAGTATTTAAGTCAATGGGAAAAAATATACGAACCGTATTATGCATGGATGCGTGAATTTCTAGAACAACCAAAAGCTATAGCTGTTCTTCGTCCCTCTCTCGATTTGGAGGCAACAGCAAAGCTGTTGATCGGATTAATTGAATCAGCGGCTGAACAATCTTATTTGTATGATCACCAGGATGAGCAAGCAGCTAAAAGCAAGCAGGATGAAGTATTAACATTTGCAACACATGCATTATGTAACCAATGACTTGGAGTTGTCCAAGTTTTATTGTTTAAAAATGACTGATAGTCATTCATTTTTTTGGGAAGATTATGAAATTGTGATGAAAATAACAATGAGATGTTTTATGAGGTGGAAAAATGAATAAATCATGGATTTATGTCGTGTTAACTAGTGTATTTGAATTAATTTGGATTTATGGATTTAATACTGCCACCGACTGGTGGCATTGGGCGCTAATCATTGCTGCAATTTTTATGGATCTTCACTTCTTATCGAAAGCATGTGAAGGGATACCTACTGGAACCGTATATGCTATCTTTGCTGCGGCAGGAACAGTTGGTACGGCGCTCATGGATGTGTATATTTTTGGCGGAAGCTTAAACATGGGGAAAATCATATTTATGATCGTTCTCGTAGCAGGTGTGGTTGGTCTTAAACTCTCCGATCAACCAAGTAAACAGGAGGTGCATTCGTAATGGGATGGTTATTCATAGCATGCGCTGCTCTATTTGAAATGATAGGTGTATTGGGTTTGCGATTATATAGCCAGGATAAGACGGTTAGAAATGGCTTGCTCTATTTGGGAGGATTGGGTGCTTCGTTTGTATTTCTTTATGCGTCTTTTTCTTATTTACTAGTTAGTGTGGCTTATTCTGTATTTATCGGAATAGGAACGGCTGGAGCAGTGATCATGAATATGGTGTTCTTTGGAGAATCAACGAATAAATATCGGATTGCAAGCCTTATTGCCATTATCACCGGTGTTACTGGATTAAAAGCACTATCTTAAAAAATAATTGTCACAAGAAGCTTCATTTTATTGTATATATATTAAAAGTCTAAATTTTAATTTGTTTTTGAAATAAGCATTGACTTTTTCTGGTAAAGGATTTAATATATCTAACAATAATAACAATCAGTACAAATAAACATTTCTTATCAAGAGAAGTGGAGGGAAAAGGCCCAATGAAACTTCGGCAACAGGTTATTGATGGCTAACACTGTGCTAATTCCTACAGACAATATGCGTCTGATAGATAAGAAGAGTGGCAAATAAATGGTATTTTAACTCTTCTTATCGCTAGGTAAGAAGAGTTTTTGTTCAATCTAGTGTTTTGGAAGGAGGAATGGAAGGTGACTAGTGAAATCCTTTCTTATCATGATTTTACCGTTGATCCTTTTAAAGATTTTCATCCAGAAGATGAAGCAAAAGGGGCATCAACCATTTTAAAGTGGGCGTATGAGACGTATGGCGATTCTATTGTGTACGCTTGTAGCTTTGGTGCTGAAGGTATGGTGTTAATTGATTTAATTTCCAAAGTGAAGCAAGATGCGGAAATTGTTTTTTTAGACACCGGGCTGCATTTTCAGGAAACGTACGACTTAATTGATGAGGTGAAAGCAACGTATCCTCAGCTGCGAATTCGGCTAAAGAAACCAGATTTGACTGTAGAGGAGCAGGCAGCAAAACATGGATCTGCTTTATGGAAAAGAGAACCTGATCAATGCTGCTTCATTCGAAAGATAAAGCCACTTGAGGAAGCATTAAGTAATGTACCTGCTTGGATATCTGGGTTAAGAAGAGATCAGTCACCAAGTCGCAGCAATACAGACTTTGTAAATAAAGATGAACGGTTTCAATCGATTAAAGTATGTCCACTCATTCACTGGTCATGGGATGATGTATGGAATTATATACGCGAATACAAATTGCCATACAATGAATTACATGATCAGAACTATCCAAGTATTGGTTGTATTCCTTGCACCAATCAAGTGATAGATTCTGATGACCTTCGTGCTGGTCGCTGGACGGGGTTAAATAAGACGGAATGTGGACTTCATACAACTGGAAATAATCAACGCTTATGATGGAAGTAATGACACATCTTTTTTATTTCATTTAATTCCGAGTAAATTAATTGGTATACTTTGTAATAAATGATTTATGCATGTCGAAATTATAGAAAAGCCTGTGAGGTGGATGAATTGCCGCTTGATGTAACGAATAGCCCTTTTAACCAAGAGCAAACAGAACAATTAAACAGATTACTACCAATGCTAACAGATCAACAAAAAATGTGGTTGAGTGGATACCTTTCAGCTGTGCAATCCACGGCATCTATTCAAGATGCTAATAGGACAACACAAGGACAGACAGCAACAACTGGAGGTGCTACAGCACGATCTGTAACGATCTTATATGGATCAGAAACAGGTACAGCACAATCGTTAGCAGAAACAATGACACAGAAGTTAGAAGCAACCAATTTAGATGTCACATGTAGTGCAATGGATGACTTTAAACCAAATAAGTTAAAGAAAGTAGAAGATTTATTAATTATTACCGCAACTCATGGAGAGGGAGATCCACCGGATAATGCGGTGGTCTTCCACGAGTTCCTTCATAGTCGAAAAGCACCAAAATTAGCAGATTTGCGTTTTGCAGTTCTTTCGTTAGGTGACGAATCTTACGAGTTTTTCTGTCAAACAGGGAAAGACTTTGATGCAAGATTAGAGGAATTAGGCGGAGAAAGGCTATATGAGCGAATCGATTGTGACTTAGATTTTGATGAACCGGCGGCTGAATGGATGGCAGGTGTGCTTGGAGAACTGCGAAAATCAATGGATCAAGCTAGCGAAGCAGAGCTTTCTGGCCAACAAACGGCAGGAACAATCGTCTCGGAGCAGCCGGTTTTCTCCAGGACAAATCCATTCCTTGCAGAGGTCGTTGACAATATTAACCTTAGTGGTCGCGGTTCAAACAAGCAGACACGTCATCTGGAATTATCATTAGAAGGTTCAAACTTTACATTTAAACCCGGGGATAGTTTAGGTATCTTTCCTAAGAACAATCCTGTACTAGTAGATGAGCTCATTCAGGCACTGCAATGGAATCCTGATGAGACGGTTTCTGTCAATAAACAAGGAGATATACGGTCTTTACGGGAAGCGCTTATCTCTAATTTTGAAATCAGTATCCTGACAAAACCATTAGTAGAGAAAGCAGCATCGATCTTTCACAATGAGGAACTAAGTGAACTGATAACCCCGGATAGAAAGGACCAATTAAAAACGTATATTGACTGCAGAGATATGTTGGATTTGGTGCAGGACTATCCGCCGGATGGGCTGGAGCCAGAATCATTTGTCAAAATACTACGTAAAATCCCAGCAAGGCTTTACTCGATAGCGAGTAGTTATGATGCAAATCCTGATGAAGTCCACCTTACGATTGGGAAAGTACGTTTTTCAGCTCATGGCCGCGAACGCTTTGGGGTTTGTTCCACACAAGTGGCAGATCGAATTGAAATTGGTGAGAAATTACCTGTATATATTCATCAAAACCCTAACTTTCAATTCCCTGAAGATCCAGAAACACCAGTGATTATGATTGGCCCGGGCACAGGGGTTGCCCCATTCCGTTCTTACTTAGAAGAACTAGAAGAAACAGAAGCTGAACGCAAGACATGGTTATTCTTCGGTGAACAGCATTTTTCTTCGGATTTTCTCTACCAAGTGGATTGGCAAAAGTGGTTGAATTCAGGTGTACTTTCAAAAATGGATGTAGCCTTCTCCCGTGATACCGAAGAAAAGGTATATGTCCAACATCGCATGTTGGAAAAAAGCAAAGAATTGTATGACTGGGTGAAGCAAGGTGCAGCAATCTATGTCTGTGGTGATGAGAAACATATGGCGAAAGATGTAAATGAAACGATTGCCACTATTTTGCAACAAGAAGGCGATATGACACCAGATGAGGTAGAATCGTATCTCAATCAAATGCGTCAGGAGAAACGCTACCAGAGAGATGTCTATTAACGAAAGGAGTTTCTATATGGGTAAAGGGAACGACTCAATTAAGCAAGTACCATTGGATGATATGGAGCGCATCAAAAAAAATAGTAATTACCTTCGAGGAACGATTACAGAAGGCTTGGCAGATCCAATTACAGGTGCCATTTCTGATGATGATAATAAACTATTAAAATTTCATGGTAGCTATCAGCAAGATGATCGTGATTTCCGAGATGAACGGAGACGTAAAAAATTGGAACCAGCGTATCAATTTATGCTACGCGTGCGGGTCCCTGGTGGTGTTACAACAGCGGAGCAATGGCTGGTCATGGACGAATTAGCACATAAATATGCGAATGGAACGATTCGTTTGACGACAAGGCAAGCTTATCAACTACATGGCATTCTGAAACGGAATTTAAAGAATACAATCAGTAGTATTAATGATACATTGATGGACTCCATAGCTGCTTGTGGGGATGTTAATCGAAATGTAATGTGTAATACGAATCCTTATCAATCGGATGTTCATGCGGAAGTAGTTGCATGGGCACAGAACATTAGTGATCATCTTACCCCTCGAACGGGAGCATACCACGAAATTTGGTTAGATAAAGAGAAGGTAGTTGATTCTAGAGAAGAAGCGGAGATGGAACCAATTTATGGAACAACCTATCTTCCTAGAAAATTTAAAATTGGAATTGCTGTACCTCCTTCTAACGACGTTGATGTATTTTCACAAGACCTAGGATTTATTGCGGTAAAGGAAGCAGATAAGCTGCTTGGTTTCAATGTAACGGTTGGCGGTGGTATGGGAATGACACATGGAAACACCGATACCTATCCACAGTTAGGAAGAATCATCGGTTTTTGTGCACCAGAAGCTGCCGTGGATGTAGCCGAAAAGATTGTTACGATACAGCGCGATTATGGAAATCGTTCGAATCGAAAAAATGCTAGATTTAAATACACCATCGATAAACGAGGAATCGATTGGTTAAAGCAAGAACTGAATGAACGTTTAGGCTGGGAATTAGAAGCAGCAAAAGACTAC
The DNA here is from genome assembly GCF_000723585.1 of Virgibacillus salexigens. Taxonomy (NCBI): domain Bacteria; kingdom Bacillati; phylum Bacillota; class Bacilli; order Caryophanales; family Bacillaceae; genus Virgibacillus; species Virgibacillus salexigens. Next base: position 164,501 of record NZ_CCDP010000001.1, read on the forward strand.
GTGTTTAAGCATAATGGAGACAGTTATGGATGGATTAAAGGAAAGTCGAATTGGCATTTCACGTTATTTATTCAAAATGGTCGCGTAAAAGATACCGATGATTACCAATTAATGACGGGATTAAGGGAAATAGCTAAAGTTCATACTGGAGATTTTCGCCTTACTCCAAATCAGAATCTAACGATTGCAAATGTAACAGACGAAAAGAAACAAGATATCGATCATTTAATAAGACAATATAAGCTTACAGATGGTGGTCAGTATAGTGGCTTACGACGTAATTCGATGGCCTGTGTCGCATTACCAACTTGTGCATTAGCAATGGCAGAGTCGGAAAGGTATCTCCCTTCCCTACTGGAAAAGATAGAAAATCTTCTCGATGAAGCTGGATTAAGAGAGGAAGAAATCGTGATAAGAATGTCTGGTTGCCCGAATGGGTGCTCCAGACCCGCATTAGCAGAAATTGCTTTTATTGGCAAAGCCCCAGGTAAATACAATATGTATCTAGGTGGGAGTTTTACAGGGGATCGCTTAAGTAAATTATACCGTGAAAACATCGGAGAGCATGAAATTCTAGAAACACTGCAGCCGATTATTAATGCCTATGCCAAGGAACGTACAGAAAAGGAACACTTCGGCGACTATGTTATTCGTGCTGGCTATGTTGAAGCTGTGTATTCTGGACTTAATTTCCATAAGGAAAAAGATGAATAGAGGGAGTGTAGTCAATGGGGAAAGTATACCTTGTAGGAGCAGGTCCAGGGGATCCAGAGCTAATTACTGTAAAAGGAGCAAGGATGATCGAGCAAGCGGATGTCATTCTTTACGATCGGTTAGTAAACGAACAATTATTAGCATATGCTTCGCCACATGCAAAACGAATCTATTGCGGGAAGCGCCCGGACCATCATTCATTGAAGCAGGAGCAAATTAATCAATTACTATGTTCGTTTGCTAGTGAAGGGAAGACCGTAACGAGGCTTAAAGGTGGCGATCCATTCATATTTGGCAGAGGTGGTGAGGAGGCGCTGGCTTTACAACAACATCATATCCCATTTGAGATTGTACCAGGTATTACTTCTGGTTCAGCTGCCCCATCATATGCAGGTATTCCTTTAACGCATCGAAAAATAAGTTCTTCCGTTGCATTTGTATCAGGAGTAACAAAACAGGATGAAGATATCGATACGTATTGGAGAAATCTAGCAAAAGGTGTGGATACATTATGTATCTATATGGGCGTTAAGAATCTACCGGTGATCTGTCATCAACTGATTCGTCATGGTAAAGACAAAGATACACCAATCGCTCTCGTGCACTATGGGACAACACAAGCACAGCAAACGGTAACGGGTACATTAGAAACCATTGTATCTAAAGCAGAAGGTATAAAAAATCCATCCATGATAATTATTGGTGAGGTCGTCCGTTTACGTGATCAGCTTCAATGGTTTGAATGGCTTGCCGATGAGAATATTCCGTCACCGGTTGCAATTAGTGGTTAAGGAGGAAAAGCGAATGCAGGGCGTGCTTTATGTAAGTCATGGAAGTCGTTACGCCACTACCAAGTCAGAGGTGAATCAGTTTATTGCAGATGTGAAAGTGGAAATCCCTATTCATCTACAGGAAATCTGCTATTTAGAGCTTGCTGATCCAGATATCCACCAGGGAATTAATAATCTCGTCTTACAAGGAGCCACAGCAATTGCAGTTATACCAGTGCTCTTACTACGTGCCGGTCATTATTATCAAGATATTCCAGAAATTATTAATCAACAAAAAGCAATGTATCCCCATGTATCATTTTCTTATGGGCAGCCTTTAGGCGTACAGAATCGACTAACTTCCATTCTAGCAGAACGTATCAAGGAGACGAATAGACCAATAGATCCCAATGCTAAGGTGTTCGTGGTTGGTAGAGGAAGCAGTAATCCGCAAACGAAGAAAGATATGGAGGCAATTGCTGATAGGTTACAAGCTTTTATTGGTGTTGATCAAGTAGAAGCTTGTTATTTAGCAGCATGTGATCCTTCCTTTGAAACCATGCTGGAGAAAGCTGTCGCAGGGGAATCTGCACAGATCATCATTGTTCCTTATATATGGTTTACAGGTTTTCTCACACGATTTATGAACGAGAAAGTAGCAGAGTTAGATAATCATGGAAAAGAAATTTTATTATGCAAACACCTTGGTGCACACGTGGCGATGAAGCAAGCATTAAGGGACCGGGTAATCGAGGCAGTATCATAAAAAAGGATGTGACAAAGGTGTCGCATATGCCGTTAATGGTTGATGTAGGTGGAAAAAGTATCGTGATAATTGGTGGAGGAAATGTCGCAGAGCGACGTGTTTCATTATTTTTAAAACAAGCTGCATATATTACTGTGGTTAGTCCTGAGGTAGCCCCCTCTCTTCGGTCTATGGCAGATGCTGGGCAAATATATTGGCGAAAAAAATGTTTTGACGTAAAGGATATACAGCATGCATTTATTATAGTTGCTGCTACAAATAATGAAGCATTAAATCAAACGATTTGCCAATCTGCCTCACCATATACGCTTGTGAACAATGCTTCAGATGCAAAAGGGGGCACGTTACATATCCCTGCCCATTTCCAGCAAGGAAAACTATCCATCAGTGTCTCCACAAACGGAGCAAGTCCGATGCTGACAAGTAAAATTAAGAACGATCTGAAGTCCCAGTATGATGAACAGTATGGTGATTATGTTGATTTCCTTTATGAAATGAGACAGTTTATGAAACAAACTTCATTTATCAAGCAGGAACAAAGGAAGATTTTACAATCTCTATTATCGGATGAATATCTTGATAAAGATAGACAGAAGGAGATAAGTAATTGGTTAAAAAGGAAGACAGGAAGGAACGATTCACATGAGCGGTTTAGCTAACAAAAAAGTTGGTATTGCGGCTACGCGTAAAGCAGAGGAAATTTCTACACTTGTAAAGAAAAATGGTGGGCAACCTTCCCTCTTTTCCATTCAAGGCGAGCAAGTTTTTGATGATCTTACTTGCGAACAAAATATTGCTGCACTCCTAACAGAAAGCTTTGACTACATTATTCTAACAACGGGAATAGGTGCTTCTAGTTTAGAAAGGATTGCCAAAGAAAAGGGATACGAAACCGAATTTATTCAAAAGGTTGCAGCCACAACATTAGCTATCCGTGGTAGTAAAACATTCAATTGGCTGAAGCAACATAGCTTATCCCCGGATTTTATTTCTAGCGATGGAACGATGAAGGATTTATTAGCAACATTAAAAAAACAGCCAAACAAGATTGGACAGCGTGTTTTTTTACAAGCATACAATCAGGACGATGCCCTATTAAAAGATGCTTTGCAGCATATGGGATATGAAGTCTACCTAGCCAAACCATACTTCTATAGAGCCCCAAATAGGGAAACGTTAGCCAGTTTACAGAACCATATTATTCACCAATCGTTGGATGCCGTTATTTTTACAAGTAAAACCCAGGTGCAGAACCTGTTTAACGCAGCTGACGAGCGGTTAGGGCAGGCCTTTAACGAGGATGTGCTGGCAGTAGCGGTTGGAAAAGTAACTGCACAAGAATTAATGGATCGACAGATAGCAGAAGTATTTCTGCCAACCAAGCCTAAGATGGGGAGAATGGTAGTTGAGCTAAAGCAATACTATCAACAACTCATTGGGTAATTATTAAAATTGGAGGGAAAGTGATGGCAACAACAATTGATACCAAACGTTCAGGAAGTATCCCGCATGGTGGAGAGCTTATTCAACGTCACGTAAGTGAATCTGCACGAGATGCTTACCTGAAAAAAATAGACACGATGCCTAAGATTTATTTAAATGCATGGAACCTGTCAGATTTAGAGTTAATTGCTAATGGTGGATTCAGTCCATTAACTGGTTTTATGAATGAAACAGATTATACAAGTGTTGTAGAACAAATGCGGTTGAGCGATGGTACCGTTTGGAGCATTCCAATTACATTGGATGTTGATGAAGCTACTGCGGACACATTGGATATTGGTTCTACAGTTGCGTTAGTTGGTCAGGATGAACAAGTATATGGTGTTTTGGAATTATCGGATATGTATACGTTTGATAAAGAAAAAGAAGCAAAGCTTGTGTATGGAACCACAGATTCGGAGCATCCAGGAGTAAAAAAAGTATATGAAAAAGGGGATATTTATCTCGCCGGCCCTATTTTTCTCCTGCAGGCAAAACAAAATGAGAAATTTCCTGAACATCAGCTTGAACCGAAAGAAACAAGGAAGTTATTTGCTGAACTGGGGTGGAAAACGATTGTCGGATTTCAAACACGAAACCCAGTACATCGGGCGCATGAATATATTCAAAAATGTGCATTAGAAATCGTCGATGGCTTGCTGTTAAATCCACTTGTTGGGGAAACAAAATCGGATGATATTTCAGCAGAGATTCGAATGAAAAGTTATAAAGTAATTTTAGATAAATATTATCCAAAAAACCGAACAAGACTTGTTATTTATCCAGCAGCAATGCGCTATGCAGGTCCAAGAGAAGCCATATTACATGCGATTGTACGTAAGAATTATGGGTGTACGCATTTTATTGTCGGCCGTGATCACGCTGGAGTAGGTGATTATTATGGCACCTATGAAGCACAGGAGTTAATTTCACAGTTTGAGCAAGAATTAGGTATTCAGATTTTGGCCTTTGAACATGCGTTTTATTGTACAGCTTGTGAGAATATGGCGACAGCAAAAACATGTCCGCATGATAAATCCAACCATGTACATCTAAGCGGAACCAAGGTACGAGAAAAGCTGCGCAATGGAGAAGAATTACCGAAAGAGTTTTCTCGACCAGAGGTTGCGCATGTATTAATGGAAGGGCTAAGACAACGCTGATTAGGAGGAAAAACGTGAGTAAATCAACAAATATCTCGTGGCATGATTCGATCATTACTAAAACAGAGAGACAAACCAAAAACAAACATAAAAGTGCGATTTTATGGTTTACTGGTTTATCAGGGGCCGGGAAATCTACCATTACCGTTGAGCTTGAACGAAAGCTGTATCAGCTTGGAATATATACGTATCGCTTAGACGGCGATAATATTCGTCATGGGCTGAATAAAAATCTAGGTTTTTCTCCAGAGGATCGCACGGAGAATATTAGACGAATTGGTGAAGTAGCAAAGTTATTTGTCGATGCGGGTGTTCTTACGTTAACTGCATTTATCTCCCCATATCGAGAAGATCGTAATCAAGTTCGTGCTCTTGTTGCAGAACGCGAATTTATAGAGGTTTATGTGAGATGTAGTTTAGAGGCTTGTGAACATAGGGATTCTAAAGGATTGTATCAAAAAGCAAGATCTGGTGAGATTACAGGATTTACAGGAATTGATGCCCCCTATGAAGAACCAATCAACCCTGAATTGACGATTGATACCGAAGAACAATCTTTAGATGAAGCTGTACAGCAAGTCATTAATTATTTATTAGAAAATGAATACCTGAACTAAATGAAAAGGTCTCCTTCGATTGAGGAGACCTCAGCTTGTAGAGTCCCTCTTCCCCGTTTTATTCTCCTTCAGGGGGGAGGGCTATTCCCTTTCCGAGTGCGATCTTAGATTAAAACCAATCACTACCATTAGGCATTCGATATTACTAACGAAAAAATTGAATTTCATAAAATAGCCCAAAAATAAGTCTGTCGAGAAAATAATCTCGACAGGCTGAAGTCTCTTTCGATTGAGGAGACGTTAATTATAGTGTTTGTTCTGGAGAATGGCTGTGTTGTGAAGTTTGATAGGTCATGGTAATTGGTGAGTGGGAAAGCATTTTGATTAATTGATCGGCCATGTATTCAGGAGTGTATTTAAACCCGTTCTTTACCCATTCCATTATCATCCCAATAATCGCATACGTTTGATAACTTGCTTGTAAGTCTTTATCAATGGCACCCTCTTCTTTTGTGCTAATTAAATCCTTTTCAGATAGATCTCTGAAGACAGTACATAGTTTTTGCTGAAATCCAGGAAAAATCGTATCATGGTTGATAATTGTTTGATAGAAATCGGAGTAACGAGCTACATGCTCAAATATTTTTATCGTCGATGCATTCATTTCATGGAGAATAAAGGTTTGTTTATTTTGGTATGGTTCTCGAAAGGATTGCGTTAAATCAGTGATGACATCTTCCATCAGTTCCTCAAACAATGCTTCCTGAATGTCATAATGTTTATAAAACGTTCCTCTGTTTAAGTCTGCCTTGTTAACAATGTCAGTGATCGTAATTTGTTGCATGTCCTTCTCTTTCATGAGTTGAATCAATGCTGTTTTTAAGGCATTTTTCGACTTATGAACGCGACGATCTACTTTCATATACAATCTACCACCAATCTGTTTAGTTAGCTTATTTTTATAAACACTATCCGTGTCATTTGTTGATTTATCAACATGTTAGCGGTTATTTGAATATTGCTACCTTCATTATAGTACATTATGCTTATAGTATACAGCTACATGATTTGGTCATTAGTTGGAAGGCTAATTTTTATATGGTAGAACATATCGTTTCTATTAAAAGGGGATTCGAGGTCTATACTTATGAAAGGAGAGATTTTCAATGAAATTAGATGGTAAAGTAGCTATTGTTACTGGTGCAGCCTCTGGTATGGGAAAAGCGATAGCACAGCTCTATGCAAAAGAAGGAGCAAAGGTAATTGTTTCTGATATTAACTTAGAAGGTGCGGAAGCAGTCGTTTCTTCCATTGAATCGGCTGGTGGAACTGCTAAAGCACTTAAGACGAATGTGGCTAATCGTCAAGAAGTGGATCAAATGATCGATACAGCAGTAAGTGAATATGGAACATTAGATATTTTAGTGAATAATGCTGGAATAATGGATGGATTTGAAGCTGCTGGAGATATTGAAGATGAGAATTGGGAGCGCATCTTTGCTATTAACACAACGGCTGTGATGCGTGCAACAAGAAAAGCATTATCCATCTTCTTAGAAAAAGGCAATGGTGTCATTGTCAATACTGCCTCTACTGGTGGTCTGAATGGTGCCCATGCAGGTGCAACATACACAGCTTCCAAACATGCTGTCGTTGGATTCACGAAAAATACGGGCTATATGTATGCAAATGAAGGCATCCGTTGTAATGCCATTACTCCAGGCGGGGTTGCCACAAATATTAGCGCATCGATGAAAAACATGAACGAATTCGGTGCAAGTCGTACCAAGGCTGGACAAGGCGTTATGCCGCGCGCCGGAGAAGCTGAAGAAATTGCCAATGTGGCTCTATTCTTAGCATCTGATGAGTCTAGTTTTGTTAATGGAACGGTAATTACTGCTGATGCTGGTTGGACAGCAGCTTTTTAAAATAGATGTAATAAGGGAAAGCTCCGTAACGGTAACGGAGCTTTTAAATATTAAAGTTCAGCAAGCTTATCTATTCATTACAACTTTCGATGATTTTCCAAGGACCCCATTCACCGGTTGTCCCTGGTTCTTCACCTTTTGTCCACCACTTGGCTTCATACAAATTATTATTGTGTTGAACACGATCCCCTCCAACATAACTTGTAGCTGCCTCCCATGCTGGATACTCACAGGTCGCCCCTTCTTCACTCGTAGAAACCGTTAATGAGGAGGCTGGGTAGAGGTTTCCTTCTCCATCTTTAGAAGATACTGTGATGGTATAAGCGGTGGCCGCCTGCAAGTTTTCTAGAACAATGGAAGGTTCTGTTGTAGTAATTTCTTGATTATTATACGTAATAACATATTCTACAACCGATGTCGCATCTGTTGGCTCGTTCCAAGATAGATCAATACTCGATGCGGTTACCTTTGTTGCTTCCACATTTTGCGGTGCTAATGCAGGGGATTCAGGATCGCCACCATCTCCTCCTGTGAATTGAAGATTAGTAGCTAGTGTGGTGACAAGGGTATGATTGACATCGCCGCTATAATCCCAAAACATTGCTCCAGCAAGTCCTTTCGACTTGATAAAGTCGGTTTTGTATCCAAATGATTCCTCATCATCATAAGTAATAAAGTTGCCGTTAGATGCATTATATAAATAAGGTACTTTCGCTTCATCGTTCCAATAGCGCTGATAGCCGTTTTTGTTTATATAATTATCTTCTAGGTCACTAAAATCAAACGTTCCATTTTCCCATGTGCCTTCCGTTGCAGGTGAACAGTTCTGGTATTCCCCATTATTCGTTGCCTCACAATCGCTCCATCCTCTACCATAGAATGGTGTACCAAGTACGAGTTTATTCCCTGGTACCCCTTCATTCAAGTAGCTATTTACAGCGCTTGCTACATTGAAGGATTCTGCATTAGGAAGTCCTGCAGTTTCTGCTTCAGGATCAAAATATAACGGAGCGTTATGCCCACTTTGGGTTTGCCATCCTCCATTAAAGTCATAAGTCATAATATTAATCCAATCTACGATCTCTGCTATTTGGGTTAATTCATTATTATTAACATATTCTTCATTGGCAGCAGAAGCAATGGTTAATAAGTATTCCGTTCCATCTTCAGCCTCTGCTGCATCTAGTTTTTCCCGTACTTCTTGCAGAAGCAAGACATAATTTTGTTTATCTTCCGGGCGTGTGCTATTGCCAGGTAATCCCCCGCTAACTGGGTACTCCCAGTCAATGTCTACACCGTCAAAACCATACTTTCTGATAAAATCAACGGCAGAGTTAGCGAATTGTTCTCTTGTTGTCGGGTCCGCTGCTACATCTGAAAACCGATTCGACCAAGACCATCCGCCAATTGATATAAACGTCTTTAAATGAGGATTTTCCTCTTTTAATTTAATGAGTTGTTGAAAATTTCCTTTTAATGGATCATCCCAATTATCACCTGGGTTGGTTTTTTGTGCATCTATCCAAGGATCCCCCATAACTACTGTTCCATTTGGTACGTCAATATTTCCATTTTCATCCTGACATGCCCATGTTTGTGGATTGGGACTCTCTGGATCAGGGTTTCCATGTCTTCCATCCCAGCAAATATCGGCAAAAGCATAATTAATATGGCTCACTTTTGACGCATCCATATCCCATACTTGGAAGTCCCTTCCGTAAGCTGCCCAAGATGGATAATACCCCACGATGTTGTAGTCTGATGCTGCTGCTTCTTTTGCTTGAATTATACTATGATTGGTAGGCATTGTTGTTAGTATTAGTAAACCAAAGATGAAAAAAATGAAGAACTTTTTTGTTCCTTTTAATAGATTCACTACTTCAGCATCCTCTCTTTTCATGTTTAGATTATGAAAAGCGCTTTCATAGTTTTGTAGATTACTAACATGCATGTTTTGTTGTAATAACTATATCATATTTGTTATTACAAATATTTTCAAGTTAATTAACAGAAATATCTAAATTTTGATTCTAAATACCCAGTATTATCTGGAAATAAACGATAGAGTAAGGGGGTAATTTGATATGTCAATTTATTATTTGTAATGATGATTATGGTGGGGAGTGGGGATGTAAGATACCTCTTATAGATATAGCAAATCGAATAGTAGCAATGAGAAGAAGATCCCCCTCGGTGAGCGTTTTTGCTGATGAGGAGGATGAACCATTGCCTGTGGAAAGAGATTCCAATTGAGGAAGCAGTACGTGTTAGGAAAGATGTTCAATTTGGTTATAGTTATGTACTTTCCATGTTTGGTCTTGGAATTGAACATTACTAATACAACCGTTCATTAACTTCGTAATACCTGAACCAACCTCTCCGTTAGACAGCTCGGAAAGAATGACATTAATAACTGCTCCATGAGCTACTAATAAAATACGTTGTTTGGGAAATTGTTGTGTTACCTTTTCCAAACCAGTCATTACGCGCTTTTTGAAACCCTCCCTTTCTTCTTGATGAGGGAATTGCTTATCTGGATACACTTGAAATCTCTCTTCGATGGTCATGCCCTCTGCATCCCCAAAGGACCGTTCTTTAAAATCGTCCATCTCGATAAAGGGAAGTCCTAAGTGTCTATTTATAATTGTTGCAGTTTCTTTCGCGCGTTGAAGTGGGCTGTATATCAAAACATCATAATCATCGGCATTTAAAAAAGAACCACATTCTTCTGCTTGCTTTCTCCCTGTGTTGTTCAGTGGGATATCTGTCTTCCCTTGCAATTTCCCTTGTGCATTCCAATCGGTTTCACCATGTCTTATTAAGCAAACTGTTGTAATTGTTCCTCTCTCCCTTAACGTCATTCATTTTTTCTTATTATATCAAATCATACCTTCTTTTGAATTTGTTAACGATTATAATGTCTTCATCATCTACGAATAATTTCAATGTTTTATCACATTCTAAACAAAAAGGAGGATTCGATATGCATTCATTTTTCATAGCGATCAGTTTGAGTATGTTCATGTTTACTGGAATTGCTTCTCCGGCAGCGACGGAGTCACCATTGTCCGTTGATGAAGGAGTACCAGCATATGCAAAATGGGGGAAAATGGCTGTTAAAGCTACAATGGCAAAGTATCCAGATGCTGAAATCATCGATTACTTATATAGTGGTAATGAGGTAAAAGATGATTCCAAAGTAGAAAAATTCAAACTATGGCTAAGGCAAGGCAATAAAGAGTTTGGTGTACGGATAAATATTCGTTATCACCAAGATACCGAAAAAGTAGAAGGAATTACTTTCCAGGAAACATCTAAGTAAAACATTAACTTTTACTTATTCATCAGCAGGGTTAAGTCGAGCTAGTACTTGGTGATCTTCCCAGACACCATTAATCTTGACATTCTTTTTTGCAATACCTTCTTTATGGAACCCTGCTTTCTCTAAAACACGTATCGATCCTATATTATGGGGGATAACGCCTGCTTCTATTCGGTGCAATTGTAATTTATCAAACCCTTCGTTAACTAATAGCTTCACTGCCTCAGTCATATAGCCTCTGCCGTTATAGGATTTATCGAGAAAATATCCGATAAATGCACGTTGCAGAGGTCCTCGATATACTTGGAAGAGATTAATAACGCCAATTAACTGTTGCGTTTGGAGGAAAATACCATAATGATATTCTTCATCGTTTTCCCTCCGTTTTCGAATTAGTCTCATTCGACGTAACTGGCCTTGTTCGGTATAGAATTCTTCCGAACGATCCATGGAGAAATTCTCAAAAAACGATCGGTTCGTTTGTTCTAATGCAAGCAAGTCACCCACATCTTCCGTTGTTAATGCACGTAAATAAAGATTATTCCCACGTATCATTTGTTACCTCCACGTTTTTTATAGGTAATATTCGACGAATCTTGCGATAATCCTGCTCGCAATAAATAAAAATCAGTCATCGTTTTTTTTAGTAATTTAAGTCTAAGGAAGTACATTTGCTATCATACTTAACTTCAGATGGAGCATGTAGGAGGAAAAAGGAATCACAAAACATCTTATATAGTGGAATTTGTGCTAGGTATTCTTTGAACATATAGGAGCTTTTGTGGATTTTTTTGAAGTAGATTTCAATCTATAAATGAAATCATAGTTATTTCGTATTGGAAATGATGACATACATACGTGGGATCCTTTCAGAACGGAACTTTATGCCTAAATCTATAAAATCTATTACTGGTACTATCTAATTATTTTTAAATATTCCAGATATTTACTCCATGCTTCGACACCTCTAGCAAATCTATTAAATTATAATAGTCTTTACAACTTTATACATACATCAAAGAGGTTCACCTAGGAAAGAAATAGAGGTGTTCTTTTTTTAGGGATAAATATAAAGCTTAGTGAGGTGATAGCAGACACAAGCTCCCTGTTCATAAGGGAAGGGAGAAATTTTAAGAAGTTAATTCGTGAGGGAGGAAACGGAATGAACGTAAAGAAAAAGTTAGGCTTCGCCCTAACAACAGCCATGTTTGGGTTTGTATTACTGATAGGTGGAACCTATGCGTACTTTAGTGATCAGGAAGTGACCAATAATAGCTTTGCAGCAGGAACGTTGGATCTCTCGGTAAATGAAACAGCCATTATAAATCTTGTTAATTTAAAACCGGGTGATACCATGCTGCGAGAATTTGCCATATCAAATGATGGAAGCTTAAAAATTGAAAATGTGTTCTTAGAAACAGCGTATGCAGTTACGGATGTAGGCAATGACAATGTGGATGATTTCGGAAAGCATATTAAAGTTAACTTTTTATGGAATTGGCAGCAGGAAAGTGAACCTATCTTTGAAACCACCTTATATGACTTACAGCAAATGGATCCAGACGTAGTAAAGCGTGATATATGGGATCCTTTATGGGAACAGCGTGGCGGATTGGAAACAGATGAAACACATGATTTTTGGGTGGAATTTGAGTTTGTTGATAATGATGCGGAACAAAATATGTACCAGGGTGATGGTCTCGCTTTAGAATGGGCATTCAACGCCACACAATCAGCAGGCGAAGAAAAATAATGAATAGGCAATGAGGGGATGAAGATAGTGAAATTAACGAAGAAAATAACGATTTCCACATTGGTATTATCGATGTCATTAGGAATGATGTTGCAAAGCAGCCTTGTCTATGCTGAGGAAGAAACGAACATGAAACAGAATGAATCTGGTACACCTTCCTATATTATTGGAAATTGGCAGGCACCTAATGGAGCTACCAAAGAAGAAGCAGTGCGCAACTACTTTGCAGATAAACAGAACCAGTTCCAATTAACAGGCGACCCCAATGTAGACTTTACGATTCAATCTGAACAACTAGATCAAGAAACGGGGGAAACCCATCTTCGAGTTGCCCAAACGTACAAAGGTATTCCAGTGTATGGCGCCGATCAGTCGATTACCCTAGATAAAGAAAAACAGGTGACGGCCTATTTTGGAGAGGTTATTCCTAAGTTAGAAGATCAAAGGATACCTGGAGAAGTTGTTGTATCAATGGAAAAGGCGAAGGCAATTGCTAAAGAAAACATAGAAAACAAGATTGGGAATGTTAAGCAATATGATGGGGCAGTAAAGGCAACGCCATATATCTATAAACATCAGGATACGTTTTATCATACGTACCTTGTCACAGCATCAACGACAACACCAGAAGTAGGATACTGGCATTACTTTATTGATGCCACAAATGGCGATATCATAGATTCCTATAATGCGGCACATCGAGTCACTGCATTCGGTACAGGCGTATTTGGGGAAAGGCAGAAATTTGAGGCACAGGCGTTTAATGGTCTGTTTAGGCTGTTTGATGTGACCCGGGGAGAAGGAGTAGTAACATATGATAATACTTCAGGAGAAAACGTTGATGTAACAAGTATTAATAAGATGTTTCGCGATGGTTCAGCAGTCGATGCTCATGCAAATGCGCAAAAAACGTATGATTACTATTTAGATACATTTAACCGTGATTCTGTCGATGATCATGGACAAATCTTAATTTCGGCAGTCCATGTTGGCGACAACTGGAATAACGCATCTTGGAATGGCAGGCAAATGTCCTATGGGGATGGCGATGGTATTCGATTCCATCCGCTTGCCGGCGGACTGGATGTAGCTGCCCATGAGATGAGTCATGGAGTGGTACAACATACGGCTGGTTTGATTTACCGAAATGAATCTGGCGCGTTAAATGAGTCATTTGCAGATATCTTTGGAGCCATGGTTGATCGTGATGATTGGTTGATTGGAGATGACATCATGGCCGATGGTAGCTTAGCCTTACGCTCCTTGGAAGATCCTGCAGCATTAATTGAAAGTAGAACACAAGAACCGTATCCAGATCATTGGGATCAGAGATATACAGGTCCGTTAGACGGTGGAGGGGTTCATATTAATAGCAGTATTAATAATAAAGCTGCTTATCTCGTTTCTGAAGGTGGCGAGCATTATGGAGTAGAAGTAACAGGGGTAGGACGAGAAGCAACAGAGCAAATCTATTACCGTGCATTGTCTGTATATTTAACGAGTAATTCGGATTTTAGTATGATGCGCCAAGCGGCCATTCAAGCAGCGAAGGACCTTTATGGAAGTCAATCTGAAGCAGCAGCGGCAGTTGAACAAGCCTATAATGCAGTAGGCGTCTATTAACTTACTTAACTAGCTGTCTATGTTTCCTAGGAGCTAGCTTTCACATTGTATGTATATATTATTTTTATAAGGAGGATTTGAATGACACAATCAGTATGGAAAAAAGCAGCAACTATAATATTAATTGGGCTACTCGTTATTACAATGACACCGGTGACAGGCTTGGCTGATGAAACAGATGTGCCGACAACAGGCTTTGAAGATCGTAATGGGGACGGTTGGACAACCCAAGAGGAAGAGTTGGCCTTCTTAGAAGAAGTAGCTGCCACGTCGGATCGTGTTGCTTATTCGGAAATTGGAACAACGGTGGAGGGGCGGCCGCTTCATCTGATTCGAGTGGGCTTCCCAGCACCCCCAACAGACGAGGAAATAGCTGACGGTCGCAATATGCTCGTAGTCGGATCCCAGCATGGAAATGAAGGCGCTCCAAGAGAAATGGCGCTGCAATTATTGAGAAATTTAGCTTTTACAGATGATCCCGTGTTATTGGATCAACTACAAGAAGCCACTATTTTATTTATTCCAACTGCTAATCCTGATGGAAGAGCGGCAAATACAAGAGCCAATGCAGAAGGAATTGATATTAATCGGGAGCATTTAAGTATGCGTACCAATGAAGTAAAAGCAATTGCCAGTGTCTTAGAGGAGTTTACGCCAGATATTACCGTTGATGGTCATGAACGCCCGAGGGATAGCGGTAATCCTGATATGGAGATGTTATGGCCACGTAATTTAAATGTCGATGAGCAGCTTCGTTCATTAAATCAAGAGATGGTGGAAGATTATCTTCTGCCAGAGGTAGAGGAGGCAGGATTTACTACTGGATTATATGGTTCCCCTGGAGGAGCCGGCGGAGGGGATGAGCGTATTTTGCGTAATATCCTCGGTTTACGTAACGGCATTGGTTTACTAACAGAGTCGGCAGGCCTACAAGAACCCCAACGACGTGTCGACATGCAAATGCGTACACTGGAATCGGTATTATCCTTTTATCGAGAGCGATTTGATGATGTAGGTGCCGTCGTTTCTGGTGCGCCAGAGCGTCAACAGGCGGCCGGCTCGGATCAAACGGAACCGTTTTATTTGGACGGTGCCGATAACTTTGATCCAACAACAATATTAGAGACAAAACCAAGTGGTTATTTGCTGACAAATGATCAGACGCAAGAGGTAGAGATCTATAAAGAGTTATTTGCTATAGAAACAGAAGCAATTAATGGTGGGGGAATGTATGCTGCAATGGACCAACCAAAAATGGGTATTCTTCCGTTCTTGTTTGATGAACGAGCAACATATACCCAAGTGGAAGGCATCGCGTTATATGATAGTACAGATGTTGGAACAGCAGCTAATATGAAGTCACTTGTTGCTCACTTTGAAGAGGAAGGGGAATTTGAAGAAGCGGAAAATGCGAGAGCATTAGACTTGCATCTCACGGCAGTTGATCGCTTTGAGAAAAAAGAGAAAGCAGATAAAGTTATAAAGCATATGCACAGCTTTAACAGATTATTAGCGTATCAGAGAGATAATGAATTCATTTCAGAGCTTGCCTATTCCAATTTGCAAAAATATGCTGCTTATATCATAGGGAAATGGGAAACGCCCTCTGATTCAACGAACGTGGTAGGACAAGTCAACGAAGGGTAAGTAGAGTAAACCTGAACAGATCCCGAATAAGCTTGTAGTCTATATTAATCTAGCGGAATGGAAGGAATGATTTATGTAATCAAAAAAGGAAGAGGAAGGGGCGAAATAGGTAATCCAAAAAGCCGAACGATAAAATAGCACGTGCAGTCAACCTACGTAGCTCCTTGAAGAAGAACACTTTTTCTGTGCGCGATGTCGCTGCCGGATTCTTCCTTATCCTGCAGGAAAGTGTTCTGATCAGGGCTTACGAAACGCTTCCTTTGAGGACAACGTCGGCATCCCCCTTGCCAGGGCAAGGAAGCTGAAGCGGTGCCCGTGGGGAAAGCGAAGTATGTTGACGGAGCATGATAGAATCTGTTTTATGTAAAGTTATAATCCGAACGAATTCGGGTGAAATCGTTCGGATTATGATAGGAATAAGTTATTTTTGTCTTCGTCTTAGTTTTCCCATTTATTCAGAAGACTCGCTGCATCGATGGTTAGTACTTGGTAAGCTTGCCTCGCTATCTGTTTATTCTCCCATTTTTTCTCAATTAATCGTTGAAACCCTTTCATATGTTTCATGAATTTGTCGGTGGCTTGCTGCTCTTCAAAACGCTCTACTGCTGTTAAATGGGTAAGTAAGGAGCGTGCTACACCAGGATTTGCAAAGGCATCTTCTTCTTGATAGATAGAAATGATTTTTTTCATATCAGCTACATTTTCTGGAGATGTACCGCCTTTATAATCGAAGGCTTTGTCTAGTGTCTGTTTACCACCAACAACAGGTAAGGAAATCGAACTATCGCCAAGGGTAACATCAAACGAGGCTTGATTGTTGTCCGGCATCAGCATCTGGTCATCACTACCTGCGATAATAACTCCGATTCGATGACCCTCTTGAAAAATATAATCTTCTGGTAACATGCCCCATTGGAATGTATACGTTTTTCCTGGTTCTACTGGCGCTGCATGTTCTAGTCCATCCCAGTTTTGGACATCTAACCAACCATGTGACACAATCTCATAAGGTGCCACATGCGTTGTTTTTTCTGTCTCTTTATAACAAGCATCATCTACATCTGTACTTGCTCCCCAGCAAGATTCTGAATCTAGTGTACGAATACCTTCTCCTCTATCACGATGGTTGACTCGTTCAGTGGTACCATAGTCGACAATGAGGGCTGTAAGATTCGAATCATCTTGATCAATGCTTGCGTTTATATTTAATTTGGGGACCCCACTTAGTTGGACTTCGTCCTTTAGCTCAGGAGATAAATACATAAGCCGATTTTCTTTCGCTGTAAATTCATCCTCCACCATCTGTTGTTCTGTTTGCTCTGGGTTATCGATAAAAGACTGGGTGAATTCCCCAAGGATTGGACTGGTCATTAGTGATCCGGGCACTTCTTCATTTTCAGGAGCGAGCCTGATAGTAACCGGTTCTGCCCCTTCATTCGGCCAATTTCCAGTAGTTTCCCATTCGTCGGCCGTTCGTTCGATATCAACCATTGGTTCGTTCATGATCCCGTTATCGATGTCAAGCAGCCAATAATCAAACCATTGATGGAGCGTATCCACCCATTCTGCTCGTCGAAAATCAAAAGGATCGACATGACCGGTTTGCGTTAACCAAAGCTTTCGAGGTACATCATGGTTTGTTAAAGCATCCCACCAGTTGGAGAAATGGTTTGCTTTCACATTATAATCATTTAAGCCATGAATCACGAAAACACTTGCTTCAACATTTTCTGCATCTTTTACAAAATTGCGCTCATCCCAAAAGGAATTGTAATTACCTGTTTGATCATCTGCATCATTGCGTATTTCCTCTCGTACAACGGCACATGGTTCGATACGTTCGCTCGCTGTTACCGCATGTGATAAACCGGATGGCCCGTTGCGATAAAATGGAATGCCGCCGTAACGATAATAATCATACCAACTGCTAATTGCTCCAATTGGAACTATCGTTTCTAGGCCATCGATGCCTGTAGCAGCAGCTGCATTGGCTAATGTCCCATCATAAGATTTTCCGATCATACCTACCTTTCCTGTTGACCAATTTGCTTGGATTTCTTGCCCGTTTTCGTCCCACGCAGTTCCTTCTCCATTTAACCAATCAATTACTACGTTGACACTCTCTGTTTCTTCATAGCCTCCAGTAGGTGGGCAGCCATCAGAGTTATTCGTTCCTACCATATCTACTTGTACAACAGCGTAGCCTCGTGGAACAAAATAATTATCATAAAACAAAGGAAACTTTTCATTAACTCCATCTCCATCAGGGTCTTTCGTTTCTGACTCATTCCCTCTTCCGATACTTTCATAATAGGGGCTGGCATCCATAATAATCGGTACTTGTAATTCCTGGTCGGTTTCTTGGGGACGGATAATATCAGCGGCAATGCGATCAAGGTTGCCGTCTCGGTCACTATCCATGTTTGACTCCACATAAATCGTTTCTTTAATAGCATTGTCGTAATCGTAAACCGGTTGTGTCGCTTCTTCTTCAAGATGATAATTCTTAGGTTGAGGGGTTCTGTCATGTGTTTCTGTATCTGCGGTGATGGGGGTGGAGAACATGGTGAGTAGCAGAAGCGAAGTTATCATACTAGCTATCTTCTTATTTTTTGTTTTCATGAACTAACTATCCCTCCTATTTAATATAGTAAACTAATTGTAGAGCATCATAGCATGATATAAAGGTTGGTAGAAGAGGGGGAAGTAACAATTTTCCGATTTTTTCAGAGGAAAAAAGGGTACAAAGTTCTATAGGTAAGGCTCTGAATCGTTGTGTAAGAAAGTATCCCATTCATATGCTGTTTATGACGGAACTAGTTTAATGAATAGTCTATCGAAAAAACTACCTTTAGGTAAAAGGTAGTTTATTTGCTGCTAGTAGTGGGCTTAGCTCACTACTAGCAGCTCTAGCTTATTGAAGGTTCAGCATCGATTCAAATTGACATTAGGTTACGCTTAATATCGCAGCTTCATCAGGATATGCTTAATGTCTTGATCATTCATTAATAATTCACTATGCTTTTCATTAATTTTAGCTAATGCAACGTCATGATAGAAAAATTCAATAAATAGCTTAACAAATGGTTTTGACATGGTCTTCATCGCTTGCCATGAATCGTTTTCCACTCCTGCAAAAATCGTTTCTCGATCGTCCACAATAATCAATCGAAACCGTTCCAATACATCATGCTCTTTTGCAGGTATAAGGGTGTGGACGTGAGTCAAGTTGGTGTTCATGTTCCCTACGACAAGGACTTCAACCTCTACACCGTTTTTCTCTTTCTCTTTTAAGAGTGGCAAGTATTCTACCAAATCATCTTTCCATAGCGAAACTCGGATGGTTTCTTTTGCTTCCTGGATAAGTTGCTTCATTTGTGCTTGAATAGATGTATTTACTTTCAGGCTCCATATGCGATCATCAAGGAACGGCTTTTTCTTTGAGCTGGTTTTTAGTTGCTTAATATTTTCCTGAAATTCAGCTGTTAGTTTTTCAATAGCAAGGGGTAATGGAAGCGCAGTGTAAAGCTTTTTCTTTTCTGATATCGAATCCATTACCATACCCTTATCAATCATACGTGTTAAGACTTCATACACCTTTGCTTTTGGAACCCCAGAATATTTAACAATTTGAGTAGCATCCATAGGTTCATCACTAGAAGCTAGAGTTTCAAACACATTACTTTCATATTGTGAAAAACCAAATTTTTGTAACATATATACTCCTATCTATATTCCTTACGTATATTTTAATGGTAAATAAATAGTTAATGAAATAATTCTGTTATTTATATTAAATGATATGGACCATTTATTTCAATTGATAAATGCCGATTCTCCTATTCTTCAGCTGGTATTAGCTTAAACCAATCCCTCTATTTTTATTTGACAGAGATTAGAAGCTCATTGTAATCTAGAAAAAAGTTACTATTATAGTAGTAACTTTTAAGTTAGCCATTGATTAAACAAGAAAAGATAGAATGATAACGAACTAAATACGATAGTAAGGGGTTTTTTAATGATAAGAAGTGATGTTGCTAAAAGGAAACGAAAAACAGCTTATATAAATGCTACTTTTTTTACAATGGATAAGGAAAATCGAGTTTTTGAAAATGGGATGATGATTGTACAAGATCAGTTCATTACATACATTGGTTCACATTCTAAAGAGCAGCTGGTGGATGTAGACCAAGTAGTGGATCTTGCTGGGAAATGGGTGATGCCTGGTCTTGTAAATACGCATTCGCATATTGTGATGACGATTTTACGTGGTATTGGAGATGACATGCTGTTAAAGCCTTGGCTGGAAAAGAAAATATGGCCGATGGAAACACAGTTTACGACAGAAATTGCTTCTGTTAGTGCTAAGCTAGGTATTTTGGAGATGTTGAAATCAGGGACTACGACGTTCTCTGATATGTTCAATCCAAATGGCATAGATTCAGATGATGTTATACATGCAGTTGGAGAAACCGGGATTCGTGGTGCTTTTTCGTATACAATATTTAGCTTTGGTACCGAGGAAGAGCAGAAAATGAACCTGAGGGAAGCAGAGCAATTTTCTAGAAACTATAAAACGTTTGCTGATGGTCGTCTGACCACCATGGTAGCCCCTCATAGTGCCTACACATGCACACCGGATGCTCTTACTGCGAGTGCCGGAATTGCTAAAGACAATAATTTGATGGTACACATTCATGTTTCAGAAACAAATGATGAAATCATGGATATTGAAAGTCGCTATGGTTTTCGTCCTGTTGAACATCTTTGCAGATTAGGTCTCTTCGACCAGCCAACGGTGATGGCCCATGGTGTGGTTCTTAATGATGAGGAGCGAGCAATGCTAAAACAGTATGATGTACGTGTTGCTCATAATCCAATCAGTAATCTGAAATTAGGATCAGGAATTGCGGATATTGTTCGTCTGTTAAATTCCGGGATAAAAGTAGGAATTGCAACAGATGGCGTATCTTCCAATAACAACTTTGATATGTTCGAGGAAACCCGAACGGCTTCCCTGCTGCAAAAAGGTGTATATAAAGATCCAACTAAATTCCCTGCACAAACAGCGTTAGCTTTAGCTACTCGGGGAGGAGCTGAGGCAATTGGTATGGGAAAAAGCACGGGTTCATTGGAAGCAGCCAAAAAGGCAGATTTTATTACTATTTACCCTTATGATAAGGAGCATCTACATCCTCTCCGTGAAGCGTATTCCCATCTACTTTATGCAGCACGTGGAAGTGACGTAGCCGATGTGTATATTGATGGCAAGATGGTTGTGAAGGATAGAAGCTGTTTAACGATAGATGAAGAAAAAGTGATGTCCGAAATGAATCGCCTACAGGAGAAACTCTTGAAATAAACGATTCTGCTCGTTTTCAAAGAGCAAGACGCAAAACCATTCTATTCAGGAGTCTATAAAATGTAATTTAAAAAACACATTTTATAGACTCCGTTTAACGATTCCTATAAAAGACTTTATTTTTCAGCAATCTTATGTCATATTATAATAACAACGTTGTTATTTGTAGGAGTGATATAATGAGTGTTTTCCAAGTAATGGAACATGAACATAATCAAATGGCTTTATATGATGGTTTCACGTACTGCAACATTCGTGTACTAGAGCCGCATATCATTAATGTCAGCATGAGTGAACAAAAGGAAATTAGTCTTCCAACATGGACGGTCACTCCTGGAGATACCGTCTTGCCTTTTGAAGGAATTGCACGTCAAGATATGTCTCGTTTCTCCCGTCCGAATTATACATTTACGGAAACGGAAAAGACTTTAGAAATAGAGACAATGGAATTAAAATTAGTTGTTCAAAAAGAAGATCTGTATCTTTCCTGGTTTCAGAAAAATAAAACAGAAGAATTTGTGGAAGTGATTACCGACCGTCATACACAAAGTTATAAACATCATATAAGTTCGAGCCATCCAACATGCCATTATTTACAACGCCAAGAAAATGAAATGTATTTTGGGCTAGGAGAGAAAACAGGTGCAGCCGATAGACATGGGAGACGTTTTCGAATGAAGAATATCGATGCGATGGGTTACAATGCTGAAACAACCGATCCGTTGTATAAACATATTCCTTTTTATATCACGTATAAACCGGATATCGACCAATCTGTTGGTATCTTCTACGATGATTATCAAGATTCCGTTTTTGATTTTGGTCAAGAGTTGGACAATTACCATGGCTCCTATCGATACTACGAAACGAAAAGTAGCTTTCTAGATTATTATGTTATTGCTGGACCGAGAGTGAAAGATGTCACACAGCGATTTAGCTGGTTAACTGGGCGGCCAACCATCATGCCTCCATGGAGTCTATCTTATTCCGGTTCCACCATGCAGTATACAGATGCACCTCATTCACATGAACGAATGAAACAATTTCTAGCTCAATGTGAAGAACATCAAATCACCGTACGCTCATTCCATTTGTCATCTGGATATACGTCCATTGATGATAAACGCTATGTATTTAATTGGAATTATGATAAGTTTCCAGATCCAAAAGCATTTGGAAAGTCATTTGTAGACAAAGGCGTTGAAATCGTTGCCAACATTAAGCCGTCATTGATGCTTCATCATCCGCTGTTAGATGAAGTGTTAGCGTTTGATGGATTTGTTAAAGATGAACACGGCGAACCGTTACTCATTCAATTCTGGGACGATAAAGGATATTATTTAGATTTTACAAATCCTGATACCATCGCATGGTGGCAAGAGAAGGTGAAGACAACCCTGCTTGATAACCACATTCATTGTACTTGGAACGATAATAATGAATTTGAGATTTGGGATGATAGCGCACAGGTGCATGGATTTGGCCAGGGTGGTAAGTTCAATGATTACAAAGCAATTATGCCCTTACTCATGATGAAAGCTTCCAGAGACATCCAAATGGATTATCATCAAGATAACATGCCATATGTTATTAGTCGTTCTGGATGTGCTGGTATGAGTAAATATGTGCAGACATGGACGGGTGATAATCGAACGAGCTGGCATACCTTAAAATTTAATAATAAGATGGCAATTGGACTGAGCCTATCTGGCGTATTCAATTTTGGTCATGATATCGGTGGTTTTTCTGGTCCGAAACCAGATCCTGAACTATTCGTAAGATGGGTGCAGTGTGGAGTGTTTTATCCGCGGTTTTCTATTCATTCGTGGAACAGTGATGGCTCTGTTAATGAGGCTTGGATGTACCCGAAAGTGATGGAAGAAGTGCAAGCAGCTATGCATTTTCATGAACGACTGACACCTTATTTACAGACGCTTGTAGAGCACTCCCATTCTAATTATGCGCCAATTATTCGCCCAACCTTTTATGACTTTGATCAAGATTCAGCTACGTATCTTGACTCCGACGATTTTATGGTAGGAGACAAGCTGCTTGTTTGTCCGATTGTAGAAGCAGGTCAGACGGAAAGAACGGTGTATTTACCGAAAAATGAAGAAGGTTGGATTGATTATCATACAAGTGACTATTATAGAGGTGGACAAACCATACAAATACCGGTGACGCTGGATAAAATTCCATTATTCGTTCGACGGTTTGCTTCTATACCAATGTATAATCAAACATTAACACAAGTGGAAAATTATCATTTTGAATAAGGAAGCCTATTAAAGGGGAATACGAAGTCAGTATAAAAAACGCCTGTCATTAAAAGTCTGTAACACTTTTGGTGACAGGCGTTTTTTTATACGCCGGAATAGGAGGAAAAACCGCCATCCACTGGTACAACAATTCCGGTTACAAATGGGCTTGCACTATAGTCCAGCAGCCAAAACAATGTTCCGATTAATTCTTCTGGATTGCCAAACCGTTTCATAGGGGTTTGACTTAAAATTTTATGTGCACGTTCTGAATAGGCGCCTTCTTCATTTCTTAATAAGGCTTTATTTTGTGTTGTTTCAAAAAATCCTGGCGCAATGGCATTCACACGTACCTTTCCTTCGAAATACGTACTTAACCATTGTGTGAAATTGCTAATTGCAGCTTTTGCCCCACTGTATGCTGGGATTTTAGTAAGTGGTTGGAAGGCATTCATAGAAGAGATATTAATAATGGTATTCCCTTCTCCTTGCGTTAAATCTTCACCAAAAACCTGGGTTGGCAAGAAGCTGCCTGTGTAGTTCAATTTAAAGACGTAATCTACGCTTTCTTCACGTAAGCCAAAAAAGTTCTTTTCTGATTGCGGATGAAAATGCTCATCTACAGTGGTGGCATCTGGATGATTGCCACCTGCACAGTTAATTAATGCATGTACATTACCAAATCTCTGATTGAATTTCTGTTTTGCTTCGATTAATGAGGCTTTATCTAACACATCTGCTGTTAATGCAATGGTCTGGTCTTTTTTCGGGTTAACATCTGCAATAACGTCATGTAATCTGTCAGCTTGTCGTCCAATTAATCCAACATTTGCGCCAGCATCCACGATTGCTTTCACAAAGGTTTTGCCAATAACACCACTTGCGCCTGTGATAATCACATTTCGTCCGGTAAATCGCTGGTTCATGATTGATTCACTCCTTCTATCAATCCGTTGATATAGGTGGCACCTAATGCTCGATCAAATAAGCCGTATCCTGCTTTGCCAGTTTCGCCCCAAATCATGCGACCATGGTCAGGACGTATCGTGCCTTTGTAGTTAATGTCTTTTAAGGCTTTAATAACTGCTTTCATATCAACGGAACCATCTTTAGAAAGATGCCCTGTTTCAACAAAGGAATGGTTGTCGAGACGTTTAATATTTCGCATATGGACAAAATGGATATGGTCTCCAAATGCTCGTATCATCTCAGGTAGATCGTTTTCTTCTAAACAACCGAGGGAACCGGTACAGAAACAAATACCATTATTTTTTGCATTATTTATCGTTACCAGTTTGTCGTAACTTTCTTTTGATCGTATGATTCGAGGGATGCCAAAGATTGACCAAGGTGGATCATCCGGATGAATGGTGAGATTGATATCATGTTTAATGGCAACAGGTAAAACCTCGTTTAAGAAATAGCCAAGATTCTCCCATAGATCATCATCTGTCATCGTACGATATTTCTCAATTAATGCAGCCATTTCCGCTTTTGTGTAACTTTCATCCCAGCCTGGCAAGTTGAGATTCGTTGTCACAGGGTCGATGGTTTGCACATACTCATGATCGTACAATAATGTTTCTGATCCATCCTGCAATCGGTGATGTAAATCGGTACGTGTCCAATCAAACACAGGCATGAAGTTATAACAGACCGTCTTGATTCCGGATTCACCTAAGTTTTTTAATGATTCCTTGTAGTTTGCAATTAAATGATCACGATTGTTTTCGCCAAGTTTAATGGATTCATGGACTGGTAAACTTTCAATCACCGATAAAGCCAAACCTTCTTTTTCAACAGATGATTTTAACGCCTCAATCCGTTCTTTTTCCCAAACATTCCCTACGGGCACATCATAAATAGCCGATACAATATGATTCATATTAGGAATTTGTTTTATATCTTGTAGTTTTACAGGATCGTTCTCTCCATACCATCTAAAGGATAATTCCATTATTTTACCTCCTCAACATCTTTAATTGTAAATAACCGAACGGCATTGTTAAAACAGATATCTTTTAATATTCCAGTCAGCAACTCAGGATTGTCTTCAATTTCTCCTTCTTCTACTAGTTTTCCAAGCAGTTGGCAGAGAATCCTTCGGAAATATTCATGACGTGAATAAGATAATAGACTTCTTGAATCGGTTAACATTCCTACGAATTGAGATAATAATCCAACATTTGCATAATCGATAAGATGCTGAATCATTCCCTGTTTCGTATCGTTATACCACCAGGCAGCACCTAGTTGGACCCTTATGCTGCTGGATGTGAAATTTCCTGCTGTCGCCTGGACCATCAAATGATCATTTGCATTATTTGGATAAATAATCGTATCACTTAATGCATTATTCTTATTTAAGTGATCTAGTAATGCATTCAAGTCTTTGGCGTTAAGTGGGTCACCCACACTATCAAAACCAGCGTCTTTTCCAATGGCTCGATATTGCATGGTATTATTATTACGTAATGGTCCAAGATGTAATTGCATAACCCAATGATATTGTTTATATGCTTTGGACAACTCTGTTAAAAGATACCCGGATAATAGTTTTAATGAACGGTTATCCAAACCTTCTCCTTGTTTTAACTTATTAAAGTAAGAGATGGCTTCTTCCTTCGTTAGTCCGGGTAAGACAACTTCAGTAAAGCTTTGGTCGGAGCTCCGTGCACCATGTTGGTGGAAATATGCTATTCTCGATAACAATGCATGAATATAGTGATCTAGTGTTTCAATGGGCTGCCCTGTTGCTTTCGTTAGCTTATCGATTGCTGTTTGAATCGTATCTTTGGTTAGACTAATATAGAAATCGGCTCTAAATGTTGGGCGAACCGAAATATCAAATGATCGATCTTCTTTTAACAATTGATGATATTTCAGATCATCACAAGGGTCATCGGTTGTACAAATGACTTTTACATTGCTTTGTTTTATTAATTGACGCGGCGAATGAGATGATTGCTGTAATTGTTCATTTAAATCATGATATAGTTGCTCCGGCGAAGTATGTTGCACCGGTTCATAGTGGTTAAAATAGCGAGCTAATTCTAAGTAACACCAGTGATACATTGGATTCATAATGGTGTTAGGCAGCAACTCGATGAAAGCTTTAAATTTTGTGAAATCATCTGCATCGCCGGTGATGACCGACTCATCCAAGCCGTATGCCCGCATGAGCCGCCATTTATAATGATCATGGGCGAGCCATAATTCCGTAATCGTTGCAA
Source organism: Virgibacillus salexigens (assembly GCF_000723585.1). NCBI lineage: Bacteria > Bacillati > Bacillota > Bacilli > Caryophanales > Bacillaceae > Virgibacillus > Virgibacillus salexigens. The sequence continues at coordinate 191,079 of NZ_CCDP010000001.1, forward strand.
AGTTTTTGTCCTCATATATTTCTTGAGGACTTAAATGGCAATGAAAGTCATAAATAGGTACATCTTGAATAGTTTGATATAACTGCTTCGCTTTATCTGTTGTAAGTAAAAAATGTTCATGAATGAATTCCATATGATCACTCCTTGTCAGTCACATTAAATTCCAAATAAGTTTGGTAAAAATAACGATAATTGTGGGATAAATGTAATAACTAATAACACGACAATCAGTACAATAAAGTACGGAACGAGTGTCCGAATTACATGCTCGATTCGAACATCTGCTACACTAGCACCTACGAATAATGCGCTACCTACTGGCGGTGTAATATTACCCAAACATAAATTAAAGGCGATCACAATTCCAAAATGTACCGGGTCCAGACCAATCGCTTCCGAAATCGGTAAGAAGATCGGCGTAAATATTAAAACAGCAGGTGTAATATCCATAAACGTACCAATTACTAATAAGATGATGTTCATCAATAATAAAAGAAGGATTGGATTATCCGTAAGTGATAAAAGCCCATTTGAGATAGCTTCTGGCAAGCCGGTGAAACTCATAACTAATGAAAATAGGGCGGATGCTGTAATTAATAATAAGATCATCCCGGTAATTTCAACCGTTTCCTTTAAGATATTTGGAATATCTTTTAATTTTAAGTTTTTATAGACGAGTGATAGGATGACGGCATATAATACCGCTACTGCAGCCCCTTCAGTGGCAGTAAAGATACCTGCTACAATCCCACCGATAACGATAACAATCAGCAATAAGCTTGGGATCGCATCAAGGATTAAAAATCCTTTATCTTTCCAGCCAATCCGTTCTGAAACGGGATACCCTTCTTTCTTCGCCAACACATATGCAACCGTGATACAAGCAATTCCCCATAAAATTCCAGGTATATAACCCGCCATAAATAAGGCAGCAATCGAAGTCCCGCCACTGACTAAGGAATAAACAATCAGTAAGGAACTTGGTGGGATAAGTAAGCCCGCTGGAGCAGAAGAGATATTGGCAGCAGCTGAATAAGGCCTCTTATAGCCCTGGGTTATTTGTAATGGTGTCATAATCCTTCCCATCGCCGCAGCTGCGGCAACACTGGAGCCAGAAATAGACCCAAATAGCATGTTTCCAACGATATTCGTATGCGCAAGCGATCCAGGCATTCTCCCGACAAGTACCTTTGCAAAGTTAACCAATCGAAAGGCGATACCACCATTATTCATTAATATCCCAGCTAAGACGAATAGCGGGATGGCAAGCATGGTAAAGTTATCAATTCCTGTTACCATACGTTGCGCTGCTGTAATGATCGTAACATCAAATGGAAGTATTAATAGCAACGTTAGAATAGCGCTAATAATAATCGATATAGCGATTGGAATACTTAAAGCAAGCAAAATGAAAAAAGAAATAAACAATACGAATCCTGCGATTGTCGTCATGGCCCGTCACTTCCATCCTTGGATAGTGATACCTCTGAGGTAGTTAGACCATGAATAGCATAAAAAGCAACAAATATTCCGGAAACAGGAAGTGCTCCATACATCATCGCCATTGATACACCTGTTGAAGGCGCTATTTGCGATAGCGTTAGCTCAACTACTTGGATACCACCCCATATCATCAGAACAAGGGCAATGATCAATAAAATAATATTTGACAATCGCTCCATCATACGTTGCGCTTTTTTATGAAGCTTCTCTCGTATGAAGTGGATAGCAATATGCTTTTTTTGACCGAAGACATAGGCCGCACTAGTCAAGGAAAACCATATTAGTAACATTCGAATAATTTCCTCACTTACCGTGCTAGGTGTATTTAGTACATATCTAGCAACCACTTGCCAGATGGAGAGAATCGACATTATCGTTATCAACACACCAGTTATGATCAGAAGAAGTCTATCAATAGATGCTTTTAATCTACTCATTTTCTTCTGCCTCCTTTATTTGCTCATATTGTTGCCTTGTTGCTGGATTTGTTTGAAACTGCTCTTGCAGTGGTTTAACAGCATTCATAAATGAGCTTTTATCTACCTCATGGAATTCGACCCCCATATCGCTCTTGGCAGTTTTAATTGCTTTTTTCACCTGCTTGTCCCAACGTGTTTCATGTGAAACAGTGGATTCTTTGGCAGCCTCTTTGACCCATTGTTTTTCTTGATCTGTTAATTGATCATAAGCATCTTTGTTCATAATTAAGATATCTGGGACCATGGCATGTTCTGTGTAGAAATAATGTTTAGCAACCTCGCCATGTTTATTATCCGTTAAGGCGGTTTCATTATTTTCAGCTGCATCAATAATTCCTGACTGCAGCGCAGTATACACTTCGCCAAAAGACATCGGTGTAGGCGTTCCGCCAAGCGCATCAATCATCTGAACACTTGTTTTACTAGGCTGAACGCGTGTTTTTAAACCTTTCATATCTGCATTTGTTTCGATCATTCGATCTTTTGTGTACATGTTTCTGACACCTGCATCATAGTACGTAATCCCAATAAAACCATTATCTGTAGTTGTTTTGAAAAACGCGTCTTGAATTTCCGGTTTTTTCATTATTTCTCGATAGGATGCTTGTGATTGAAATAGATACGGCATACTGAATAGTGAATAGGATTCGGAGAAACCTTCCAACGCACTGGCAGATACTTTTGTGAACTGCACAGCATTGGTTTGTGTCATTTCAATTACTTCCCTTTCACTGCCTAATTGTCCATTCGCATAGATTTTTAATTGGAGCTTTCCGTTTGATTTCTGTTCCAACCGTTCTTTAAAGTCCACTAATGATTGATGAACCGGATGATTTGTTGGTTGATTATGTCCTAGGATTAATTCCTTTGTTTCTGCTGCTTTCGAGTTAGAACAACCAGCCAAAATTATTAAAACGCTTACAATAAGTAACAAAAACCTCTTCACTTGCTCTCCCCCTTATCATACGGCTTTTCTATCCATGTATAAGGAAACGAAGCCAATAACAACGTTTTCATTATGTGGTAGATTTCTCCCCTATTAAAATAACAACGTTGTTATTTTTGGCTACAAATTTTCCATCCCGCTTATTTATTATGATATAATGATCTTACTAATAAATCAATAGATTTTTCAAGGGGTAAAGCAATGGCAGTAACACTCAAAGATATCGCTCGTGAATGTGGTGTAAGCTATTCAACAGTAAGTAAGGCACTAAAGGATTCACCATTAGTTACGGAAGCGACTAAACGAAAAATTAAAGAAAAAGCAGAACAAATGAATTATATTCCTAATAACTCCGCTCGGTCGCTTGTGTCCAATCGAAGCAATACCATTGGATTAATATGGCCTGCTGTAGATAGGGTGGCAATCACTACCTTAGCTTCCCAAATTAATCAGGCATTAAAAAAAGAAGGGTATTTTATGGTGGTTTCCATCGAGGATCCGATTACTGCTGCCCAAAAGTTTTTAGAGCTCCGCTTCGATGGAGTGATTGTCTTTGATGAAGGGGAACATACGACATTACCAACAAAGATTACGAAGAATATACCAGTGGTCGCTTATGGAGTCGAAAGGGAATTAGACTATCCAATAATTAATGTCAATCATGATCTAGCCATGAAACAAGCGATCGACGCTCTTATTCATAAAGGATATCATCAAGTCGATTATTTCGGTGATCTTCATACGAATGATATTAGACAAATTGTTAAAAAAGATACCTTTATCCGTCATTGCAAGCAACGGCGTATAACATATCGTATGGTTGATTCTGGGGGATTATCAGAAGAGAGTGCTAGTCGTGCAATGAAATCATTTTTAGCCAATCATGACTTAAATGGGGGAGTCGTTTGCGGTAGTTATGATATCACAATGGGATTGCTTCATCATGTAAAAGACACTAAACAAACACCAATGATATTCTCTTATGATCATATCGATCAATTTAACTCCATTGATACGCCAATTCATTCTGTAGGTGTACCTTCTCACTTCATTGCCCAAAAGCTTGTCGATGTGCTCGTAGATACGATAGAAACCAATAAAGTCAACCGTTCGGTTATTCAATTGAAACCACAAATAAACTATCGATAAAGTGGCTTATATAGAAAGAGGCTGACGCAAAAGTCAGCTCTTCATGTAAAGGATTCAAGCAAACCTGTGCGTCAGCGCTATTTGATGCTTATGAGGAGGTCCAAGACCCGCCGTTAATATGAATAGCTTGCCCCGTCATATAAGATGATTCATCAGCTGCTAGCATAACGAACGGCCAAGCATGTTCCGAAGGTTGGCCAGGACGGCCCATTAATGCATCTTGCCCAAAGTGCTCAACGCCGTCTTCATTAAAGGACGATGGAATAAGTGGTGTCCATACCGGACCTGGTGCTACTGAATTAGCACGAATTCCTTTCTTAGCTAGACTTTGTGCAATACTTCTGGTAAATGCAGTAATGGCACCTTTTGTTGCTGAATAATCCATGAAAATCGGATTACCCCGATAAGCATTGATGGAAGAGGTGCTAATAATTGAATCTCCCGCCTTCATATGCTTGACAGCAGCCTTTGTTAAATAGAATTGCGAGAAGAAGTTCACCCGGAACACCTCCTCCATTTGTTCATCCGATATATCAAGTACATCTTCACGAACAAATTGAATCGCTGCGTTGTTCACCAATATATTAATCTTGCCAAATGCCCCGACGGTCTTTTCTACTAATTCCACGCAATGATCAGAGTTTTTAATATCGCCAGGCAGTAATATGCATTGTGCACCTTCCGCCTCGACTAGCTGCTTGGTTTCCTCTGCATCTTGACGTTCATCCAGATAGGAAATCGCTACATTTGCACCTTCTTTAGCATATAGAATCGCGACCGCACGGCCGATGCCACTATCGCCACCTGTAATTAAAGCAGCTTTACCTTTTAGTTTATCCGAACCTTGATAATCCATCGGTTGATGTGGCAAAGGGTTCATTTTTGATTCGATTCCCGGTTGTTTGGTTTGGTGTTGACGTGGTGTCCCGTCCTTTTGCATATCTTTTGGTTCCATGATAATCGATTTACCTCCTTGATGACCTATATTATTTTTTACATGGTAATTAACTGTTCCACGGGTAGAGTGGAGGTAAACTTACTTACCGGTAATGAAGGGCGAGCTTCTTTAATATTTCTGCATCTTTATAGAATTGATTCACGTCATCCCTTTTGACAAACTCTAAATAAGCATAAGTAGGTGTATTCGATGGTTCGAGTTTTTGAAAATAGGTTAACCATGTTGAGCAGCCCTGTTCTAAAGGGTACCGTTGGTGTTCATCCCATTGAAATACATGGACATTACTAATATGATCGCTTAATTGTTTTAATGCGGATATGTTAGCAGATTGTGACCTTATCCAGAGAGGCTGCCAGTAGCAGTATAAATTGGGTTTATTCACTTCGTTGATCAATTGAATGGCTGCGGTTTCACTTTCCGTCAGTGTTTTTTCATGTAATTCTACATGGACACTTTTATTATTTTCTCCCGCAACATCGCATAGCATTTGCGTTTCTTGAACATATTTTTTCCAATCTGAGTGCGTAATATCTTTCGGGCTCTTATTTCCACCCCAAATCCGTAATTGATGCGCTCCGATTTGATCTGCAATTTGTATGCATGATTTAAAGTAAGCTAACGGACTTTCGTTCAACCGGTAATAGGTACCCAGTGACGGTGTTTCAATACCAGCTTTTCTGCATTTTTCTTTAATGGATTGGATATATGCTGTACTTTTTTGCAAGGTTAAATGGACATCTGTTCCCCATTCAATAGCTTCTAGACCTGATGTTTCCACGATATGAATAATTTCTTCTGGAGAAAGCTTTCTGAATGTAACCGAGCATAGTCCGGTTTTTAACATGTTAACACCTGCCTTTTATTCTTTGATTGCACCACCGAGAATACCCGCGACAAAATAACGCTGCATAAATAGAAAGATAATAAAAATGGGAATAACCGAAATGGTTGCGCCAAGCATCAGCTGACCATAATCAATTGTATCTTGATTTGCTATCGTAGCTAAAGCTACAGGGAGTGTATACATATCCTTTGTAATTAAAGACACTAACGGCCAAAGAAAATTATTCCATTGAAAGGTAAATAAAAAGATACTAACTGCTGCTAGTGCTGGAATCATAGTCGGTAATGCAATTCTAACAAAAATAAAGATTTCACCTGCCCCATCGATTCGTGCAGATTCTAGTAAGGAATCTGGGATGGATTTCATATTCTGCATAATCAGAAATATGGCAAATGGATACGTAAGCTGTGGAAGAATGACTGCGATATGTGTATTAAGTAATCCGAAATTAGCAAATAAGTTAAATTGTGGTATAACAAGTGCCTGATAAGGGATCATCATCGATAAAATAAACATAGCAAAAATAATTTTTTTACCTCTAAAATGATACTTAGCAAAAGTAAAACCTGCAGCAGCACTTACAATGCCAGCTAGAATTGTAAAGGTAATCGTTATGATTGATGAATTAAGTAATGCTTTCCAGATGTCTACAGAACCCATCAAACGCTTCAAATTCTCAGCAATAAAATCACCTGGTAAAAACTTCGGTGGATAAGAGAGTATTTCATCTGTTGGGTTAGTAGAACCAATTACCATCCAATAAAAAGGCGCTACTGTAAACAGGACTCCCAATAATAAGAGGACATAAATGATTAGTTTATTCATTATGGAAGATCTCAATTTTTATCCCCTCCTAATTTAAATTGGACATAGGTTAATAAAGCGATAAATCCGACCAATACATAGGCAATGGCAGATGCATATTCAAAATCAAAAAACTGAAATCCATTTTCATATAGATACATAGTTATGGTAGTCGTTGCGTTAACTGGACCTCCATTGGTTAGAATATAAGGCTCATCAAATAATTGAAAGGAACCGATCGTAGACATGATCAGACAGAATAATAATACAGGGCGCAATTGGGGGATCGTGATCGAAAAGAATTGCCGGATTTTAGTTGCCCCATCAATACTAGCCGCCTCATATAAGTCTTTTGAAATAGACTGTAATCCCGCAAGAATGATTACCATATTATACCCTGTCCATCTCCAAGTTCCTTGTAGAATGATTGATAACTTAGCCCAAAAAGGGGTATTTAGCCAACCGATTGAGTCGATGCCTACTAAACCCAATAAGAAATTAATTAGTCCATTTTCTTGATTTAGTAATAACAAAAAAATAACGGATGCCCCAACCAGTGAGGTAACAGCTGGAGTAAAATAGGTTAACCGAAAAAAGTTTTCTAGTTTAATTAATCCCGAATTTAATAAGGTTGCTGTTAGTAATCCTAATATAATAACAGATGGAGTTTGAATAACACCGATGATTAAGGTGTTTTTCATCGCTTCATAAAATAAAGGATCTTGAAACAGACGAATATAATTATCAAAACCTACAAAACTTGTTTGTCCTGCTTCTGATATTTGAAAACTAAGCAGCAAAGAACTCACAATGGGGTAAGCAATAAACAAGGAAAAAAACAGAACTGCCGGTGCTAATAGAACGAGAGGTGCATGTTTCTTTCCAATATCCAAACGATGAATACTCATGGTGGGTCTTTCCATATTAATCCTCCTCGCTTGATTCTCGCCCTGTGCTGGACTGTAGTTTTTTTAATACGGCTTGTAAAGCTTCTTCAGGGTTTTTATTTTGCAGCATCATAGAGGCTAATTCATCTGAATAGGTAATGTTCGCACGTAAATAGTCCGAAGTATAATTTACATTAGGTACTTCTTCGGAGATCTCTGCAAATAACTGCAGCACCTTTTGATTTCCAAAGTACGCATTTCCTTCCTTAAAGATTTCTTCTTCATATAAAGGGGTATAAGCAGGGAACATAAAATAGTTTTCAACTAAGCTAGTTAAACTTTCCAAGTCAGTAGTAGCGAACTTAATGAATTCATAAGCTGTTTTTTGTTTATCAGAAGCATTAGGTATAACAAAATTTGATCCACCATCTGCAGCTGCATTTGTATTACCCTCTTTAAATTCTGGTAATTTCATGACTCGCCAATTCCCTTTTGAGTTCGTCACCTGCTGCATCAAACTTCGTGACCACCACACAGCACCGGGCACTGTAGCAACTTGACCATTTTGCAGTGATGCGATCCTTCCATCCCAATTTGTTACATTAGCTGCAATCCCACTATGAAATAGTTCACTCATTAATTGAAAAGCTTTCTTTGATTCCAAGGATTCTGCTGTAATTTCCCCGTTCTCGTTAAAATAAAAACTTCCTTGTTGTTGTAATAAAATTTTATACAAAGATATATCATCATTTGCCATAAAGCCAAGCATATCGATACCAGTTTCATCTTTAATTGTTTTTCCCGCATCAATATAGTCATCCCAAGTCTTGATGCTTTGTGGATCAACATTAGCATCTTCAAAAACATCTTTTCGATAGAATAAACCTACAGGTCCAATATCACCTGGCAATCCAATTAGGTTCCCCTCTTCATTTGATAATGCAGCAACTTTTGCTTCAGGCAAGTCATCAGCATATTGATCAAATCCAAATTCGGTTAAATCCACAAAACGATTCGGAAAATTGTTGTTATAAATAGGTAATCGTTGTTCCTCCATCTGCACAATATCTGGCAGTTGGCTTGATTGGCCTGATGCTAGACCAGTTGTTAATCTTTGATAGACTTGTTCAACTCCTTGATTGTTTACATTGATGTTAATACCGGGGTTACGCTCTTCGAATATAGGCGCTATATCTTCTAGATGTTGAGCCCAACCACCCCAAGCCCATACGGTAATTGTTCCTTGCATTTTTCCATTTGCAACATTAGTTGTATTTTCCGTTTTGCCTAATAAACTTATAATAATTACTGTGAATAGTAATAGAATAATACTAAAAATAACACCTTTATATTTCATAGTCTCATCCTTCCTTCTTAACAAATGTTTCAGATTCACGTTGGACCATTCTGAATCCATAACGCTCTTGAAAGAAACGAGGCACATTCTCGAACACGGGAGGTTGGGTCCCGCCATAAATTGCTGAGACTAATAAGTTATTTCCTTGTGAGATGTTAGCTTCCAACGAAGGTAAAAGACTAGGATTTGAAGTAAGAATATTCGTATTTGGCTCTGTAGTAATCACTTTCCCTCCATTATCATAACCATGTAAGTTAATAATGGCGGAATACAAGTTACCATCAGATACATAAGAACGATTTTCCTCTTCATGTATCCCTGCGTTTGTATCTTTTAGTACATCTGGTTTCGGGATGCTAAATGCACCTTCAATTCCTTGTAAGTTCCTAGTTGAACGAATTTCATGGATACGAATATGCCAATACTTAAATGGTATGAGGTATGTTCGTATTTGAACATCGCGCCATGGATACCATTCTGAGAAGATATAGTTTTCATGTAAGGATATCTGAGTACATTCTCGTCGAAATCGAAATAGGTTATCATATTCACTTAATGAAAGCATGGAATCCCCAGCCATTTGTGATCGTAGGTAATTGGAATGTGCAATATTAAACCCAAAAAGATTGGAGTACACAAATTTTGCATATTTTTCGGCATTATGCAGATGTTCCGTTTTAGAATATTGTCCAGAAGTGTATAAATAAACTTGATCGCTTTCTGGACGGATACTTAACATTCTAGCTTCTTTTAGTAATTTTTTTCCCCTTAGTAATGGCAGGTCCTCTTCATTCGCTTTCCAAAATGTGTGATCCTTTGATAAAGCGGTAATTATTAATGCTTTAAATGCCCAAAAGGAAGAGCCTGGGCTATTATATCCTTCTGCCATAATCAGATTTTGATACGCATAGCCAATTGGCAGGAAAGCATTGTATTCAATAATCGGCTGTTTCACCCACCAGCGTAAATTCCGGAGGATAATTCCTTTGATAATTTCGATACGAAAAGGTTTTATATCACAGAATGCAAGTGCACTCCAAAAGGCAGATTGAGCGAATTTATACGTCATACTCCTTCCAAAAGGTACAGCATCTCCTTTAGAAGAGAACCAATAAATAAAATCGTCAGCGAATAATAGAGCTCTTTCTTTATAGGTTTTGGCTCTTTTTGCATCCTTCTCTTTCATAAAATAGGCATAAAGTAAACTAAAAAAATGAAAACCAAAGGAAACATAATAATCCATTTGATTTGGTGAACCATCTGCATACCATCCATTACCTAGATACAGACTTTCTATTATCTGGAGCGATTCATTTTGTTTTTCAGTATTTAGAGGTACGCCGACATTCTCTAGCCCAATATTGACGATGATTCGAAAAAAATGCCAATTATTATTCGGTAGGCTAATATGATTAACTTGTTGTAACCAATCGACTAAGTGTTCTTGTTGTTTTATAGTCAAGTTATTCCAAAGCACGGTTTCATTTAATAGCAGGGAATAGCCTAATACGGCCATTTCTACGGCTCTTTGGTCTTTATCGTTCAAGATCCCCCAATATTCCGCCGACGACGGGTCAATACCTTTTGTAATCTTGTTCAAGATAGTTTGATTAATCGATCTGTTTTCAGAATGAGCAAGTGATGCCTCGCCCCATAATGGCCTAAGTATGGATTCGATTTCAGTGATTCCTTTTCCATAGGCTGTGTCCGTATAATCGAAAATCAATTGATTTTCATTGTGAAGCTTTTTTTCCACATGTCCCACATAACTCTGAATAAATTTCTCTACATCATTTTTTGTTTGCAAAGCTGATCTCCCCAATACCAGTAGATATTTGACTTGCATATAGATTTGTCTTGCTGTAGCAGACAGTACAAATGAATATTGGTACACTAATTCCAAAAAACAAGGATATTCCTGGAGCTAATAGTAAGAATTGCAACCATAAAATTAAGAAACAAACCATTAATACATTTAGTGGAAAGTAGTAGAATGCTGCTATAAAAGATAACTTGATCATTTGCTTTACTGAAAATGTTTTATTTGTAGTTTGGAGAAGAGCAAGATGGATGAGTACAAATATAGATGTAATAAGGACAGTAATACTTCCATAAAAAGTTGCTATTCCGAATAAGTTCATTACGTCAAATGTAATGTTTATATTCGTTATCGCAATAATTCCAAAGAGTATAGGAGTAATGGATGCTAGATTGATTGGTATGAATGCTGTTTTAAAAGTTTCAAGAAACTGTTTAATTATATCGCGATAAGAAAGCGACGCATTGTTTAATTCTTTTTGGATAGCCTTGATAGAAGCTGACAAAGCAGGAATGAAGCCAAATAAAATGCCACCTAATAACGTAAAGATGATGAAAGCGATGTTTATAAGGCTAAAAAAAATCAACCACTTTATGAATCGATGAATAGACGTTATAGAATCCCCCTCCTTTTAATAAAGCGTTTACATTTGATGTTAATTTGCTCTGATCAATCTGTCTTATCAATTGCAGAAGTACATTATTAATTTAAGAAATAAAAGAAAGTAACACAATGATTAGAGTCTTTAATATCCCCTGTCAGTAAGATGCATTGCACGAGCTTCTTTTGTTTGCATAAATCATTGCAAATGCATGTCCGTGCTCTTTTAATTATTTCCAGAAATTAAAATCATTTCATTTGCAGGAAATATTAGATCTAGATAGTATGTAAACTATATAAATATTATTTTGAATTTAAGCTATTTAGTTGAATATAAAGAATTTGTCCCATCCTTAAAAAAAGTATGCATATCGAATGGTTTAACTATAAGGAAGGTATTTTTTAGATAGGGGGATTATTATAATGAAAAGCACAGGAATCGTAAGAAAAGTAGATGAGTTAGGACGGGTGGTCATTCCGAAAGAGCTTCGTTCCTCATTAGATATTGAAGTTAAAGACCCCATGGAAATCTTTGTTGAAAATGACAAAATTATTCTGCGAAAGCATCAATCTGCCAATGCGTGCCAAATTACAGGTACTGTATCTAATGATAATCTTACACTTGCGAACGGAAAATTAACCCTAAGTAGAACGGCTGCAAAAGACCTTATTGAAGAATTGGAAAAAAATTTAGGTGATTCCGATTAAATCTTATTCAACCGTGGACACGGATACACCAATCAGCTCAAAATATGATATGTTGAGCTAATCAGGTATCATCTACGGGGGATTATGAAGTTTGCTTGGATGCTAATATGGTTGTATGGTTTTCTATTCCTTCGTAATACCATGAATAGTATCTAATAGCCATGTCTTTAGGCACATCATGCATAGTGGTAACTTTTGCTGGTCTTGCGCGAGAAATAATTTTTATCGAAGACAACCCCAGCTTCTTTTGTAGTATGGTCTCTGTTACCATTAATCTTTCTATTTTGTCTCTACTGGTAATGAAGACTTTTGTTGCTATAGCGCCTTTTTTTATCTGGATAAAAGAACCGTTAAGTGCATAACTACTAAATAAACTACTTAGTAGTTGTGATACGAGGGTTAAACTAAACATGATTGTTGCTAGGTACCAAAAACCAGGAAAAAAGCAATACAACATGACAGGGAAAAATAACCACAAATAAATGGTTCTTAATAGCTTTACGATGATAGAGGATGTAGGAATTTTGGTCATGTCCTCCTCGATTTCAAACGCTGAAATTACTTCCGGAATTAACTTCTTTGCTTTATATTTATGTATAAATGGAAATAAGATATGGGAGGCTTTGACATCTTCATCTGTATCGCTTGAGCTAATCATTTTTACCTTTACTATATTTAAGAACTTATGAATAAACCCACTGTTAATACTGAGAGCTTGGATTCTATCTTTGGGTATGGAAAAATGAGCAGTATTTAATTTTCCTTTTTCAATGTAGATTCGATACGGATCGGAGGTTACATTGAACTCACCATACTGTAAATATGTTTTTAACACACCATAGACTATGGATAGACAGATCAAAATTATTATTCCCATTGTTAATCTGAACCAAGAAGATTGGAAGAATCCGATAATATCTCCAACATACGCATCAATCTGAAAGAATTGATTGACTTCAGAATATACAGAATAAATTAAGGTTAGAAAGAATAGTAATCTGAGAGATGTAAGCGAAGCAATCAAAATTTCTCTTCGCTTGATCTCATAATGCTTTTTGATAGAAGTGATTTCTTGTGAATTTTTTTCTATGTCCTTCCTATTTTCTTCCTCGGTTATATAAACCTTCCCCAAATCCGAAAGTGTTGTTTTAATATGATTAGCTTCCTGAAAAGAAATCATTTCTAGCTTTATAGAATCATTTTTGTCACTAGAACCAGCATCAATTAGTAAAGTTGTTAAACCAAACAATCGAGAAAAAAAAGTCGTATTTTGATGTAGACCTTGAATATTAGCCAAGGGAAAATGCCTATGTAAAGTAACAAACCTCCCTTTTTTAATAAACAATTCTTCTTCATCTATAGAATAACCAAAATGTTTCCATTCCAATAGAATGGAAACGATTTGATAGATTACAAAGAGTATAATAAGCGAAATACCATATGCTGAAAATATAGAAGTTGAAGAAAATCCGAATACAAATGAAAGGAAAATACAAAAGTAAATAAAACCTTTTATAGATTTTACAAGTTCAAATAACATCCATAATGGATGTGATTTTCCTAGTTCTGTTCTGTTATCCTTCATAGCATTATTTTTCATTTCCCTCCTCCTTTGACGTTTTCCTTTTATTAATTCCTGATAAATAGGCAATATCATTACGAATCTCGCTAGCTGTGTTTTCGGGAACACTAGGTATTTCATGGACATTACCGACTGTACCAATTTTTATAGTTGATAAATGGTATTTCTTTAATATCGGTCCCTGGTAGGTATCAACAAAATAAACTTTGTTCATTGGTATAATCATATGTGTTTTTCTAATTGCACCACCATGTTTTAATTGAATACAATTACTGTCAATTTCGTATCTCCACGTTTTTTGTTTATATACCGGTATAACAATAAGCTCTATCATTGCAGATAGACATACAATTGCTGCAACTGCGTATAGAGCAATTTCAATCCAATGCGGCCAATCATAATAATGATGTAAATAGAGAAAAAATGCTACGACAACCAAAAAAATAAATGAAGTAAAGGCATCTGTTATTCTCCATACCTTTATTGCGTCTGGTGATATCCGTTGAGTTGGTTCCTTTATTTTATACACAATTACTCGCTTCCTTTATTCATACTTTTACCAATTTCGTTCTACACGAAAGATATCGAAAAAGGATCGTCAAATCTTTCGTGTAGAAACTAGCTCCTATTTGAAGAGGTACAACATACCAGATAAGATGGCCTTCTTTGCCTGCAAATTAAGCAGGATGTTTTTGATCTCCTAAATTAAGAAATATTTCTTCTAAAGATGGCTCATCGACTTCTATTCTATACACGTCTACATTGTTTTGTACGAGTATCTTATTAATCTCAGGAATCACATTGTCCTCTTTAACGAAAAGTTCGGAATAAGTGGGTGTCATATCTGCATATTCCACAAGCAAATCTAAATCCTTCTTTAATCGTTCCTGTTGAGCTTCCGAGATCGAACGATGTTTGATATGGATGGCAGTATCCTTTTGATATTGCGATCTTAACTGTTCCATATTCCCTTTGGTTTGTATCGTTCCTTTGTTCATGATTGCAACCTCGTCACACAGCTTTTCCACTTCGTCCAGATTATGAGAGGTTAAGAAAATGGTAGTGCCATTTAATGCTATATCTTTAATAATTGAATGTATGTTTAAAACGGAATTAGCGTCAACTCCAGAAGTAGGTTCATCAAGAAATAATATATCTGGTTTATTGATTAAGGCCTGCGCAATGCCCAATTTCTTTTTCATTCCAAAAGAAAACTGTTTTGTTTTTATATGGATGGCATCTTCCAGCTCAACTCGTTTTAGAGTTGTTATTAAGTCTTCTTTCGTTAGAGATAATTTTAATAATTTACTGAAATACTTTAAATGATCTAAGGCTGTAAAATCCTCATAAAACGTAGAGTAATCTGGCAATACGCCTATTTTATGACGTATTTCTTTTATGGAATTCCCTTTGTACCCAAGGATTTCGAACGATCCATCAGTGGGATTTACAAGTCCCGTGATCATATTTATAAAAGTAGATTTACCAGCACCGTTTTTACCTAAAAATCCAAAAATCACGCCTTTTTTAATACTTAAATTGATGTTATTGACCACTGTTTTTTTTCCGTATGTCTTTGTTAAGTTGTGAGTCGTAATTGCGTCCATTACAAATCCCTCTTCCTAAAGATCATTAAACTTAGTGCTAAGTATATACACGTAAAAACGGCTGTGAAATACGTGAAAAAGGTTTCTTCTTGGGTGTAATAAAAATAAGGTGTGATATAGCTTAATGCTGTAATCAATATATTATTTGTTCCGATACTCCATAATCCAATGATTGGTAAGCCGATAGAAACTGTAATCCCTAAAAACATAGTTAATGATGGCTTACGGATGATAGTTGAAAGAAATATGGTGAACCCTATAAAGTAGGAAACAAAAACAATACATTGAATTAGTTCCAAGAAAAAAAATGAGTGAGAGAACGGAATAATAAGTAATAAAGCGATAAGCAAACATACTATCCAAAATAGTAAGTTTCCTAGAAATTTCCCGACAATAATACTTTCTCTTGAAGTCTTGGTTACTAAAAACCGAATCGTTCTAGAGTCAATTTCTTTATTAATGGCACTATGAGATAAACTAGTGACAAATAAGGGGGATGCGATGAAAAGGAGTGTCATTAATCCCCCTGCATATGCGTTATCACCTAAACCGAGATCTTTAAGTTGCGCTTCAAACTGACTAATCAGTTTTGCTGCCCCAGTGGTAACCCCAAAAAGCACGATAATGATGATTAATGAACGGATACTTTTAAATAATGTTCTAAATTCTCTTAAGCATATAGTAAACATCTGGTCACACCTTCGTATATATTTTGCCTATCTATCTTTTATTACGTACAAGAGCCATTACACCGGCAATGAAATAGGCAATTCCTCCAAACAGCCCCATAAATAACGTAAATAATGTACTCAGGATTGCTGTAATAATTAAAACCTTACCTGCCGTTTTCGCCTTATTTCTTTTCAAAAGGATGATTGAGATAACCCCTAAGCCAATACTAATTAGTGAAATAACAACAAAGTATAACGTACTATTGCTTAAAAAGTTTACAACTTGATCAGCATTTACAGCGGTTATGTTTTCGTCCTTTATAAATTCTTGAACTAACTCCTTTGTTTGAGCATTATTTTGGGTACTTCCCAATAAAGTAACACTCCCTATTAGCAAAAAGGAAAATATAATTACCCCAATCACAGTCAGTAGTATTTCAGCAGTGCGTTTCATTTTTACCTACCTCCAAATTGATATAGATTGATTGCTGATCTCTAATCAACTTATCATATGTTCAAAGATAATTCCACCTTTTTTTGAATTAAATTAAACAAAAAATAAATTTTATTTATTATTTTGGTGAAAAAATGTTTGTTTTTATTGATGTATGTGGTAATATAAAATAAAGAGAGGTGGTTAACGATGCATACCAAAGATATACCTGCTTGGATTTTAGCTTTAGATAATGAAGATATCGAATTTATTAGGAAATTCGTTTTAAGCTCAGGTTCGTTAAAGCAGATAGCAAAAAGCTATGAGGTATCCTATCCCACCGTAAGAACCCGTTTAGATAGGATCATTCAAAAAATAGAATTAAATGAAGACATAGAGAAAGAACCCTTAATTAATTATGTCAAGCAATTGGCAATTGATAGCCGCATTAGCTTAGATGATGCTAAAAATATAATTGATAAATATAAAGCTGAAAGGATGGATCATTAATGAATGAGTTCGTATTTTTATTTATCTGTATAGCAGCCTTTGCTGTACAATACTTTCTATCGACACGCAGCAGTGCGTATTGGGGAGCTATTATTCCTGTGATTTTTGTATCCGGTCTTACTTGGATGTTTGCATCTAATCGTATCGAAAGTACTACCGCCTATATCATCATTCTTATAGTTGGCATCATTCTTCTAACAGAAGAATGGCACCGGGGAAGAAAATCGCTACAAAGAAACAGAAAGAAAGAATTAGACAAAATGAAAACATATGATTTAAAATAAAAGGTAAGGTACGATAAGCAGTTAAAAGCTTGGGTATCATTCTTATTAAGAAGGTCTAAAATTAGGAAAAGGGATAGAGGTCACGCTCTACCCCTTATGTAATCCTACTCACTTTCAAAGGAATTAGTTAATAATGCTGTCGATTTTATCACTGATCCATGAGAACGTTGCACCGTTCTTGATCCAGTTGATAACCGTTCCTTTGTTAGCCCAAGCCCACTTAGCTGCTTTAGTACCCAACTGTGCTACAAGTTTTAAAAATGCTGCCATTATGCTCACCTCCTTCCGACTTACAATTATTACTATAACGAAACAAATGTCATAATTCAACATTATTTTAAAAAATTTACATATTTACCATAATTATACATTGTCGTGTAGGCTGGGCAATAACCGTTGTTTTATTAAGTTAATGGTCGATAGATTAATAATCTACGAGTTCAGCGCTGTCTAAATCTATCACATCGAACTGGGTCGATCTTATTTTACTTAGCGATTGATGGAAATGGTAACGTGTTTTTCTCTTACACTTGCATGCAATTGGCTGATTTTGGGTATAAAAATAAAAAACCTAGGATCGGAGGTCACGTTATGGGGATTGCCTCAGATAATGTTACTCAAACGTCGCTGTATACAGTGAAATCAAAATATGCAGGTCGGAATTTGCTTTCGGGGATTCTGTTTGGAATTGGATTAGCAGCATTCATTGATGAAACAGTGTTTCATCAGCTATTACGCTGGCATCATTTTTATGATCAATCAACAACAGATGTAGGGCTGATTTCGGATGGTTTTTTCCATGCATTTAGTTGGTTTGCAACCATTGGTGGATTATTTCTATTTGCAGATCTACGCCGAAGGAATGCATTATGGTTTAAACGGTGGTGGGGGAGTGCAATGCTTGGTTCGGGTTCGTTTCAGCTGTATGATGGGATTATTCAGCATAAATGGATGCGGATTCATCAAATCCGTTATGTTGATAATGTCTTCGTCTACGATTTCGTCTGGAATGGTATAGCGGCAATCATGATTATTATAGGTATTGTACTGGTTTTCCAAACACGAAAAAGAGCCAATCCTTTAAAGGGGCTGAGCTTGGATGACTAACTATGGAATGCATGGAAGTGGAATGCGGCTGGAGTGGTTCCTTATTGTCATGCTTATATTGGCAATTGGTATCTATACAGGGTTAGGTATTTTTTCAAAACAAAAAACGCATCTAAAGCCGTGGCCCCTGTTTCGTTATGTTTGTTGGTGGTTTGGAATAATTGCAATGGGGGCTGCCTTGATTGGACCTGTTGCAGGAAAGGCGCACACAGACTTTACTGTCCATATGATCGGCCACTTATTTCTTGGCATGTTAGCCCCCTTGTTGATTGCCCTTGCAGCACCAATTACGCTTATTCTGCGGGCACTTCCTGTCCACGCAGCACGTAGATTATCGATGCTATTAAAAAATAGATTGATTCGTCTCTTTCGGCATCCAATAACAGCGTCGTTGCTCAATATTGGCGGTCTTTGGCTGCTGTACACGACGGGATTATACGAGCTGATGCAGCAGCATATGCTGGTTCATGTACTCGTACACTTTCATGTATTCGCAGCTGGATATTTATTTACCATCAGTATGATATATATAGATCCAGCACCCCATCGATTTAGCCATATGTATCGTGCTATTGTACTGGTGTGCGCTCTATCGGGACATGCCATATTATCGAAGTATATTTATGCGAATCCGCCTGTTGGTGTACCAAAGGATCAAGCCGAAACAGGTGCGATGCTAATGTATTATGGCGGAGATGTAATGGATGGTATTCTTATTTTTATACTTTGCCTGCATTGGTATCACGCAGCACGTCCAAAACAACGAATGGCCATAAGTACAAGTTGAAAAAAGCATGCAGACAAGTGCTGCATGCTTTTTTATCCTAGTATCCTACTTCTACTGCGGCATTTACGATATACATCAAGTCGTTCTCATCATTTTTATCCTCTAAAATAATCCCGCTAGATGTGGCCATTCCTCCATCGGTTACATCCACATCTACAGTACCATAAGGGATTGCCTCTTTTACCTTGTCGATATGGAGGGATTCGCGATCTAACGGAACCGCAAGTCGAACAGTTACGCTCATGTTTTCCAGCCGTTGTTCGGGAAGACTTTTTTCAATGCCAGGCATGGAGTTCGACCAGATGGCATTTTCGACCGCACGAACGGCTGCTTTCGTTATATCTTGTCCATGAACATCGATCCCCATTCCAGTTTGAATAAAGAGAATTTGATTCATTGTAAAACTCCTTTTTTAGGTAGAGTTGTAACTTATAGAACGATTCCCAGCTAAGCATAGAAATAAACCTAGCGACATCTGTTCAATTTATCAGCTTCGATCGTATTGTTTTGAGAGGAATGAGGAACAATACTGGCATTATGATCAGATACGATGATAGATATAGTTAGCTTATCTAGGACCATGGATGTCTTTTTATGAATCCTCTATGAGTTAGAATCATTTTACTGTATAATTAAAATATTCAAATAAATGAAAGGGTGTGGACATGCTCATGATGTGGAAACATACAGCTAAAAAAGGATTTCTCGTATTTCTTCTAGTTATTCTTGCTGTCATTCCCTTTGTAGAACCAGATGAGCCGCTATTCGTTAAAGCATCCGAAGAGATTACACAAGATGATTTCCCAGAAGACGCTCCGTTGGAGGATAAGCTCTCAGCGATTTTATCCGATGAACTATTGGATGGAGCGGTAACAGGTGTCAGTATCAAGCATGCGGAGTCGGGGGATATGCTGTTTTCTCAAAACCCAGATACGCGCTTGCATCCAGCTTCGAATATGAAGCTGCTCACAGCAGTCTCCGCTTTGGAAACCCTCGGTAAAAATTATCGGTTCACCACCGAAGTATTAACGGATGGAAGACAAAGAGGCAAGGTGCTTCATGGAGATTTATATTTAAAAGGAAAAGGTGATCCAACCTTATTGAAAGAGGACTTTGATCAATTTGCCAAAGACTTAAAGGAAGAAGGTATTCATAAAATTAAAGGGGACCTCATTGGAGACGATACGTGGTATGATGATGTACGGCTTTCTCAGGATTTAAACTGGTCAGATGAACCTTTTTATACGGGTGCGCAAATTTCTGCTTTAACTTTATCGCCAAATAATGATTATGATGCAGGTACCGTCATTGTCGAAGTGACACCTAGTAACAAGGCGAGGGGAAAAGCAGAGGTGAGGGTTACTCCAGAAACAGATTACGTAACGATCGACAATAAAACCGAAATGGTGAGCGAAGATGAAGAGAAAGATATTTCGATAGAACGTGAACATGGAACGAATACGATTATAGTCGAAGGGACCATGCCAGTCGGAGGATCGAATTCCCGCTCATGGGTTTCTGTTTGGGAACCTACTGGCTATGCTTTGGATGTGTTTAAAACATCCTTAGAAGACGAAGGAATTAGGTTTATAGGCAAATCAAGAGAGACATTTGCGAAAACCCCGGATGATGCAAAACTGCTAACTTCGAAACAGTCGATGCCATTAGAGAAATTACTTATTCCGTTTATGAAGTTAAGTAATAACGGACATGGTGAAGTACTGACCAAGGAAATGGGTAAATTCGTTCATGATGAAGGCAGCTGGGAGGAAGGCCTGGAAGTCATGGAAGACGTCATTACCGGTCTTGGTGTGAATGAAGATACGATCCTGCTTCGTGATGGGTCGGGAATGTCTCATAAAAACATGATTCCGTCAAAGGATCTTGCTCAGCTGCTGTATGAAGCGCAAAATAAGGAGTGGTTCGATGCATTTCAGTATTCCTTACCAGTTGCTGGGGAACCGGATCGTATTGTCGGGGGGACGCTGCGTTACCGCATGACTTCTGAACCAGCAAAAGGAAATGTCATAGCCAAAACCGGATCGTTAACTGGTGTTTCCACCTTGTCTGGTTATGTCACAACATCAGATGATGAACCATTGATTTTCTCCATTATGATTAATAATTATCTCGGTTCAAGTGGAGATATCAGGGATATTGAAGATGAAATAGCAACTACATTAGCAAAGCATGAATTTTAACGGAATAGTGGATGATGGTAAAGCTCGAATCGTAGCGGACTGATTCGGGCTTTTTTCATAGGGTGGAGGATGTTATCGATACAGTCAGAGGAATTTTCAATAAAGTTGAACAATATGGTAACTCTGGATACAATATGATCGATAGATTTATGGATTAGAGGTGGAACGAATGCCCAAGCTAACAGAGACCGATGCATTTATACGAAGGCTGCAACTAAAGGAAGAAGAAATTCCATCTTATCATACGTTTCCGTTTGATTTGCCGGTGATTCGTCATTTTCAAGATGTGGTGTTCCATCCAAATGTGACCTATATCATTGGTGAAAATGGTATGGGCAAGTCTACATTATTGGAGGCAATTGCAGTTGCGTTTGGGTTCAACCCGGAAGGTGGCACCCGCAATTTTCGCTTTTCTACGTATGATTCCCATTCTCCATTGGATCACTATGTCCGCTTAGTGAAAGGGGTATTGCGGCCAAATGATTCCTTCTTCTTCCGGGCGGAAACATTTTATAATGTGGCGACCAATATTGAAGAAATGGATAAACAACCTCAGGCAGGGGGAAAAGTAATTGATGGATTCGGCGGGAAATCATTGCATGAGCAGTCGCATGGACAAGCTTTTTTTGCGGCATTTATGCATCGTTTCCGTGGCAATGGCTTATATATTCTAGATGAACCAGAAGCAGCCTTATCTCCATTAAGGCAAATGTCGATGCTCGCACGTATTCATGAATTGGTGGAGAATGGATCCCAATTTATCATTTCTACCCATGCGCCAATGTTGATGGGTTATCCGGATGCGAAGCTACTGGAATTAACAGAAGATGGCATGCAAGAAACCACGTTAGAACAGACAAGTCATTACACATTGTTAAAACAATTTATAGAGAATCGCGATCGGCTTCTACATCATTTATTTGAATAGCATAGGCGAATGCCTTAATTCTCTTATTGATGTACCCTCTTGCTTATTAGGTGAATAAACTAGTTGGTGACGAAAGGGGGAAGAAATGTGCAAGACAGCTATTCTTTTCGGCCGGTAACGAGTCATCCTTCCAATGAATGGTACCATGATCCAAGTTATTCTTATCCAGGCAGTCAGCCTGCTAATGTTCAACCAACATCAGCTTCCCGAACGGACGATGCAAGCAATCCGTCGTATGCGAGAGGCTATGATTATCCAACGTATACCATTCATTCACATTCTAGTCCGATTAAATCCGATACGTATGCATCTACGTATAGTCCGGGTTACTATTCGAATTCCGAGACAGAATTAGGAAGAAAATTAGATCATATGAATTATTTGCTTGGTCAAATTGTAAAACAAAACAATGAATTATTAAGGCGAGCACAGCATTATCCAGAACAAAGTCAGATGGTAACAACTCCCAGTAGCGGGGGATCGGTAATCGTAAGAATGTAAAAAGACAGATAAAAAACCCAATCAATGGTCAATTCGTTGGTTGGGTTTTTGATCGGTTTTTACCCAGCAAATTTCTAATAGTATACTTGCCATAGGAAATCACAAACCATTAAGGGAGAGGATGGAATGTCCATATCATCATTCAATTATGATCAAGCGGGAGAGACGTATGGAAGGTCCAGACAAACCGATCCAAGAATAGCTGCATATGTGGAACGAGCAATAGGTGAAGCGCAAACGATTATCAATGTTGGTGCTGGGGCAGGTTCGTATGAACCGAAAGATAAATATGTGATGGCTGTAGAGCCTTCGAAAACAATGCGTTTGCAACGGAAAGAGAAAGGACGTCCCCCTGCAGTTATCGGAAGAGCAGAAGCTTTGCCATTTGATGATCGATCCTTTGATGCAGCTATGGCAATGGTGACGATTCATCATTGGCAGGACATGGAAAGAGGAATTCAAGAATTACGGAGAGTCAGTAAGGGGCCTGTTGCTATTTTGACCTTCGACCCCGATGCATTACATGAAT
The DNA here is from genome assembly GCF_000723585.1 of Virgibacillus salexigens. Classification (NCBI taxonomy): domain Bacteria; kingdom Bacillati; phylum Bacillota; class Bacilli; order Caryophanales; family Bacillaceae; genus Virgibacillus; species Virgibacillus salexigens. The sequence continues at coordinate 214,273 of NZ_CCDP010000001.1, forward strand.
TTTGGAATATGGCCTATTTCCCAGAAGTGGTAGAAGCAGAACGGAAGCGATACCCAACGATGGAATGGCTGACAACAACATTAGGTGGAAGCTGTCAGATAGAGGCTGTACCAATTCCTTTGGATTGTTTGGATGGATTTCAGGAGGCATTCTATGGGCGACCAGAAGCATTTTTAAATCCAGAGGTACGAAGAAATCAATCCGCCTGGGGATTTGTTTCGGAGGAAACGGCTTCAAAAGGGGTAACGAAATTGGAAGCAGATCTGCAGTCTGGGAAATGGGATAAGCGGTATGGTCATTATCGCAGACAACCTTTTTTTGTTGGTGCACTTCGGCTCCTTGTATCTACACCAGATCATTAAGGGTATTTACCTAAAAAATTTTCATTCCTGGCATAAACGCCCAATAGTTTAGGTAGGCAAATGCATATCCATATTCCATAGCATAAAATTAGAAATGAGGGAATTTAAGATGAGTCATGAATGGAATGTACCTGCTACCCCGCCTGATCCACATTCGTATTATTCGGATGAACCACATTTCTACCCGCAAGTGACAGAAGCTCAAGCCTATGGGCAGGGATTTTATCCAGATAACGAACTGGTTCGGCGACCACCATTTGGACCACGACCACGTCCGCCATTTGGTCCGGGTCCCGGATTTGGTGGCCCTGGATTTGGACCTGGTCCTGGATTCGGGGGACCTGGATTCGGAGGGCCTGGCTTCGGTGGCCCCGGATTCGGTTTTGGGTTTGGTCCGTTTGTTGGAGGATTAGCTGGCGGGTTATTAGCTGGAACATTGGTTAATGCATTTGATGAAGGCCCGTATTACCCTGGTCCCGGATACGGTCCATATCCAGGACCATACCAGCCTTATTATTAGTAGGAAGCCAGGAACGGAAATTAAAAATTAAACAACCATGTGTGTTTGTGTTTCAACTGCTAGCATTGATATTCGTTGTCCCAAATGCGTTCCCTGCGTTTGTAAATAAAGTTAGCTCAAGCCAGCACAGAACCCTCCGTGCTGGCTTGATATGTTTCATTCTGCTTTAGCTAGCCTTTTTTGGTTACCGCTAACACCCACCAAATCAATACAATTTGAAGCGGCAATCGAAGCCATAAAGCAATAGCAGGCAGATGATAAGCTTCTGGCATCAACGCCATATAAATATTAACGGGAAAGACAAGAATTAAGAAAATCGCTACCCAGATACCAGCTTTCCTGCGGGTACGTGAATAAAGTAAGCAGAAAGCCAGTATTATTTCGATGATACCAGATAAATAGACAATAGCTGGCCGAAACGGAACCCACTCCGGCATGGCGCTAATAAAGAAATGGTCAAGCAAGAAATGACTCATTCCGGCGCCCATAAATAGAATTGCAAATACATATAGTCCAATTACTTTTCCCATACGCTCTCCTCTCTATCGTCTGTTGCTCAATCATAAAGCGTAGAAGCAGAAAGGTTCAAGCTCGAAGGTTCATTCTCATTCCCATTGGTATGGTGTTTCTTGATACACGTAATAATTCAACCAATTGGAGAATAGGAGATGTGCATGCGAGCGCCAACGGTTTAATGGCTTCTCTTTCGGATCATTATTCGGGAAGTAATTGGTTGGGATACTTGGATCCAGTCCTTTATTCCGATCACGGTGGTATTCATCAGCAAGCGTGCTATGATCGTATTCTAAGTGTCCAGTTACCATGACATGCTTTTCATCCCTGGACAAAATGATGAACGGATCATCGTCTTTGGTAGATGACAGCAAGAGCAACCGATCATCCGCCCGAATTGTATCGCCTGACGTACCGGTATATCGTGAATGCGGTGCGAGAAATTCTTCATCAAATCCACGCACAAGTTCAACCGTTGAATTGGCAACAGTATGTGTTAATACACCCGTGCATTTCGCTGGCAATTCAAATTTTCCAATGCCGTAATGATAATAAAGTGCGGCCTGAGCAGCCCAGCAAATATGCAAGACAGAGGTAACATTAGTTTTCGCCCATTCCATAATGGTAGCCAGCTCTTCCCAATAATCAACCTCTTCAAAGGACAGCATTTCTACCGGTGCACCAGTAATGATCATGCCATCGAATCGCTTATGCTTGATATTCGCAAAGGTTTGATAAAACTGATGCAAATGCGATTGACTGACCGTCTTCGACTCATGGGTCGCCGTGTGCAGGAATGTCGCTGTAACTTGCAATGGAGAATTCCCTAGCAAGCGAAGCAGCTGTGTCTCGGTGCGTTCCTTCTCTGGCATTAAGTTCACAATCACAATATTTAATGGACGGATATCTTGCGTCGTTGCCCGATCGGTATCCATTAAGAAAATATTCTCTTGTTCAAGAATATGTCGTGCAGGTAATTGTTTGGGTATCGTAATTGGCACTTGGAATCCTCCTAAATCATTGTTTTCCTCATTATAAATCAAGCAGGCGTGAAGTTCTATAACAGAATTCTGAAAAAGAAAAGGACTCCAGCAATATGTTTGCTGAAGCCTTGATTTAGTAAAGAAATGTTTAATAAACTTTATCGCCATTAAAAATGGAATTCTTCACAACGACATAATCTACGGTACGGATCGCATCAAGTTTATTGCCGCCAGCATAAGAAATAGAAGATTGCAAGTCTTGCTGCATTTCATTTAACGTATCAGCTAAGGAACCTTTATGCTCCACGAGCATTTTCTTGCCCTCTACATTCTTCTTTTCGCCTTTTTGGAATTCAGAAGCAGAACCGAAATACTCTTTAAGCAGCTTGCCATCTTTTTCAATGGTCACCCCTGGGGATTCCTCGTGTCCAGCAAATAGCGAACCAATCATAACCATCGAAGCACCGAAACGGATCGATTTGGCAATGTCACCATGTGTACGAATTCCACCATCAGCGATAATCGGCTTGGTTGCGGCTTTCGCACACCAGCGAAGTGCTGCTAATTGCCATCCGCCTGTTCCAAAGCCTGTTTTAATCTTCGTAATACATACTTTTCCTGGTCCAATTCCAACTTTAGTCGCGTCTGCGCCAGCATTTTCTAATTCCCTTACAGCTTCTGGCGTCCCAACATTTCCAGCAATTACAAAGCTAGCAGGAAGGTACTGCTTAATGTGACGAATCATCTTGATTACCGCGTCGGAATGTCCGTGTGCGATATCGATCGTAATATATTCCGGTATTAACTGCGCTTCAGCCAATTGTTTAACAAAATCATATTCTTCTCCTTTTACCCCAACACTAATCGATGCAATTAAATCGCGTGCATGCATATCTTTAATAAAGTCGATACGTTTTTCTGGTTCAAAACGATGCATGATATAAAAGTAACCATGTTCTGCTAAAAACGTAGCAATCTTTTCATCTATAATCGTCTGCATATTGGCAGGTACGACTGGTAATTTAAAGGTGTTGCCACCTAATGTAACAGTTGTATCACATTGTGAACGGCTAGAAACCATACATTTTGCAGGAATTAATTGAATATCTTCATAATCAAATACATTCTCCATGTTATACACCCCAAAATCCGAATGATATCAAACATAACAAAAATAATGTTCGTCTATTAGTAATGTACATCATTTTTGCGAATAAGTCAAAATGAAAAGGCTTAAAAAGGGAGAAAAGTTATTGAACCTTACTTGTCAGATCTATTAGAATGAAGCGTAAGTGTTGCTTGCTGGGTGATAGAGTAGATCATTGAGATTAAGAAGAAATACGTGAAAATAGTAGCTGAATCCGATAGATTAGAAGATAAATCATAGCAACGGAGAGAAAAGGAAGTTCGGAGATGAAACAAACGAAACCGGTGGTTGCCATTGCTGGAGCGAGCGGCTATATTGGACAACATGTACGAAGAAAGCTAAAGGGAAAGGTTCATGTGATTGGCCTGTCCCGTAATGGTGATCATTATCAGGATACAGAAGACATCACCTGGCGTTCCTGTGATCTATTTTCCATAAAAGACACAGAGAAAGCAGTGGAGGGTGCCGATATAGCAGTTTATTTGGCGCAAGCCTTGAAGCCTTCTGCAAAACTTACCCAAGGAAATGTGGCAGATAGGAATGCCATCTTGTCAGATAATTTTGCCCAAGCTGCCAAAACGCAGGGGGTGAAGAAAGTCATCTGCTTAACCGGGCCGATGCCAAATTCTGCAAGGAAGCTTTCTTCCCATTTAAAGAGCAGATTGGAAGTGGAACGGATATTACGTGCATATGGCACGCCTGTCACCGCCGTACGAACGGGTCTAGTGGCAGAAAAGCCGGAACAGCATCTGTTTGTAACCAAAGATATGCCATTGAAGCAGGACGTTCGCTCGGTGCAGCGTATTATTGTCCCAGCAGGCAACAGTGCTCATGCGATTGCCAAGTATTATGTCAGGTGGTTACAAGCTTTTCTCCGGCCATGGGTGCGAACAGAGATCGATGAGAAGTTGCATTGTACGATCGGTTTCCTTCGTCCGCAATGTCCATTATTGGAATTAACGTACTCTCCAGAGCGAAGTACTGCTGATCAGGCATTGTATGATATAACGGATGGGCTTTTGACAGATAAGAAGCAGCATCATAGAGGAAGAATGGAATTTCGCAAAATCCCAGCATCGAATGAGGCGATTATTGCCATCCATGATTACGTCCCAGCGCTGCCATGGTTTGTTTATCGCTATACGCAAGCAATTATGCATCGCTTTGTCATGGCTTGCTTTCAGCGGCATATGAAGCAGCTGGGTAAACGAGAGTTGATGCATGGGAAGTTCCCGGAAAAGGAAAAGGGGCTGAATCATAGCTCATGATTCAGCCCCTTCTTTTGTTAAACTGAAGCTTCGTAAATCGATTGTACGGCTCTGTTTAGTGTATCGTTGAATTCTTCGTCGGATTGATTGACGTTTAAGTCTTGGCTAAGTGCTCTGGAGAAGCTGGCAATCAGGCCATCGTTTTCTTTTAGCTTCTCATTCGCTACTTCTGTAGAGTAACCACCAGAAAGAGCGACAACACGTACCACTCTTGGATGATTGATTAGCTCTTTATAGAAGTTTTTCTGCGTTGGAATCGATAATTTTAACATGACGTTTTGATCTTCATTTAATTGATCCAGCTGGTTAAGAATCTCTGTCTTTAAAATTTCTTCACATTGTTCTTTTTCCGAGCTGTTAATATCTACTTCTGGTTCGATAATTGGTACTAAGCCAGCAGCAAGGATTTGTTTGCCGATTTCAAATTGCTGGTCAACGACTTCTTTGATCGCTTCCGGATTTGCTTTTTTAATCACCGAACGCATTTTCGTACCGAAAATATGGCGCTCATTCGCACGGCGCAGTGTCTCGTCTAAATCATTGATTGGCTTCATAAGCTGTACGCCATTGCTCTCGTCTGCAAGTCCCTTATCGACTTTCAGAAATGGGACAATCCCTTTCTTTTCCGCTAAGTAATCTGCCGTGTATAGGCCTTCTATCTTGCTATCCATCGTTTGTTCAAAAAGGATCGCACCTAAAATCGAGTCCGGATCAAACGAAGGAGAGGTAATGATTCTTGTACGCATGTCGTGTACTAAATCAAACATTTCTTTTGCGTTTGTATAGGCATCCTCACCAATCCCATAAGCGGCCAATGCTTTTGGCGTACTGCCACCACTCTGGTCCAGTGCTGCGATAAATCCTTTACCGTTCTTCATTTTTTCGAATTGTTGTTGATTCATCATTCTCACTCCTTTACATTAGTTGTACCCAGTTTTGAGCACAGTATGGGAACCAACCCTTCTATTTTCATTTTAGCATGAATAAAGATTCGATTATAGTAATGCGTGTATGAGGATTCTACAAGAGTCGAACGAGGTATTGTTCTAGATGTGGTTAGGTTAATCTAAGCTTTTAGTCGTTTTTTAGCAGTCATGATTTCCTTCGTGATCGGTATATGTCCTTTTGCTTTAGCAAGCCCATATAACGGCATATTTCCATACACCGATTCATAATTACCCTGCTCCAATAGATACGTCTCATGATAAATGCCAACCGCTTTGCTGCTGCCGACTTTTTGATTGAAATTTTTCCAAGCAGTAAGATGCTTGGCACCCTTGGCATACGCCAGTAAATCATCCTTGGAGCGCCAGTATTGAATCATCACGGTCGTTCGTAAACCAAAGTACATCTCTGTCGATAAAAATCCTAACGCTCTTTCTCGGTATACAGTTCTTTGATCATGCCAGGCATCGCCATAAAGACAGGCAGCCATTTGTGAACGGCAAGCTGATGATTAATCCGCATACCAATTAGAAATACGACGATATCCTCATCGTTTGCTGCTGTATACCGACCTTGATAAATGTGTTTACCCATGTTCCTATTCCTTTTCTGTTTGGATATCTGCCAATGTGACATCACACCAGTCGATGGTGGCTTTCGTAACCCGCTTTCCATAATCTAAGGTGTACAGCCAATAAGAGGCATCTTGACTTTGCTTATAGCTTTGCGTAATCAACGCTTCAATCGATTGATACGTGGCATAGCGCTCCTGTAATTGCTGCTTGTAATCTTGAAGCAGTGCTAAGGTTGGTTCGGTTCGCTGGTGCCGGCTGAAGAAAAGCTTTAAGATAACTTCGTTTCGTTCCGTGGGAATTTGCTTCATCGGCTGTTCTAGCCAGGTTTGTAATGCTTCTTTCCCTTTGGCAGTGAGAAAGTATTCTTTTCGGTCCGGCTTCCCATCCTGTGCTGTCGTTTCAACCGTTGCGAGTCCAGCTTGGACAAGCTTTTTTAAGGTCGGATAAATTTGTCCGTAGCTGATCTTCCAAAAATGATTTAAGCTCTGATCGATCAGTTGTTTAATTTCGTATCCTGTACGGCAATCTGTTGTTAAAATGCCAAGTAAAGCATAGGTAGTGTGGTTGTAGGTTTTCGGCAATTGTGATCACCCTATCAATATGATATGTATCTTTTAGATATATAATACAAGAAAAATGCGGAAGTAGCAAGCTCTATTTGGAAAAATTTATCCCGCATATAACTGGCAGTAAGACCCCCACTTCCATCCTCCGAGGTGAAACACAGGAGGATAAGTGGAGGATCCGACTGCCGGTAAATGTCCGATTCTGTTCATCTAACAATCAGTGAGGGAAAAAGAAAACCCCCACTGAAGGTTCACTTTATATTAAATGGGGAGATGTTTTGGTATAGTGAGGGAAATAAGGGGGTGCGCGGGATGAAGGTTATGCTGTCAGCCATATTGGAGACTGTGCGTGTGCTTGTAATCACGGTTTTCTTGTTTATATTAGCGAGTTTGGTTGTAACTGCTTTTTTTGAAGATACGACCAATATAAATTATCAAGCACTGATTGAAAGCAATAGCTATTTGTTCTTCCTTCGTTGTCTACAAGCACTAGGAATACTTGGGTTCATCTATATTCTCTATCGCAATAAGTATCAATTCTCCGGCTGGTATAAAGGAAAACGAATGCAGCGTCTTTCCAAACGGACAACAAGGGTGTTATTCAGTATCAGCCTTGTTTGTACGCTAGCACTATATCTAGTTGTTTGGTTCATGGTTAGCGTGAACCAGTTATAGAAATCTGATTGCGTGGGGATATGCTAAACTAAGGAATAGAAAAAATCGATAAAGGAAGTTAATTACGATGAAAATTACGATTGTCTCGGTCGGAAAACTAAAAGAAAAATACTTAAAGCAGGGCATCGATGAATACTTGAAACGATTAAACGCTTACGCCAAAGTGTCGATAATAGAAGTAGCAGATGAAAAAGCACCAGAGAATATGAGCGAAGCAGAAATGCAGGAAGTAAAACAGAAGGAAGGCGAACGCATCCTATCCCATCTTTCGCAGGACACGTATGTCATCACGCTTGAGATCAATGGCAAAATGCTAAGCTCCGAGCAGTTTGCCAAGAAAATGGATGAACTAGCTACATACGGTAAAAGTAAAATTGCCTTTGTCATTGGTGGGTCGTTAGGGATCAGTGATGAGGTTCAGAAGCGGAGTGACTTGGCTTTGTCATTCTCGAAAATGACATTCCCTCATCAGTTGATGCGGTTGGTGTTATTGGAGCAGGTGTATCGCGGGTTTCGTATTAATAGAGGGGAACCGTACCATAAGTAGATAGAAGTTAACAACTTTATATAAAACCATTATTTAGTTTAAATTAGACTTTAAAATCTTAATATAATTTTTAAAACTATAGAATTTCAATGTTTTCATAATGGGAATTATTGGTGATACCTAGTTAAATATCTGATAAAATAGGGTTATAGTCACATATAATTTTTACATACAGAGAAAAAATGAGGGGTAGTAATGCTAGTTTATGAAGCTGTAAAGTCCGAATTTTTGGAAGATGTTTTTCATGACGAATTAACGAATAACATCATCAACAATTTCCAGTCTAAAATAGGTACGGTGAATAAGAGCGAGGTTCGATCATGGGATAATTCCATGCAGTATATGTATCGTGTCTTAATGGATGCTGAAATACCAGATAATGCCGGGGTTGCTATTGAATATAAAGTTCCTCATTCCTCTAAGAGGGTAGATTTTTTGATTACTGGAAAAAGAGATAAAGAAGAATCAGTTGTTGTAGTGGAGCTGAAACAATGGGATAAAGTTGAAAAGGTTCAGGGAAAAGAAGCCATTGTCAAGACTAGGTTTAATCATGGGCTTGCTGAAACAACCCATCCTTCTTATCAGGCGTGGTCTTATGGATCGTTAATTAAAGATTACAATGCCACAGTACAACAGGATGAAATTGATATTTATCCTTGTGCCTACTTACATAACTATATAGTAAATGGTGCTTCTGACCCGTTAACAGATGATATTTATCAATATTACATAGATCAGTCTCCGGTTTTTGCAAAAGGAGACGCAAAGAAACTTCGAGATTTTATAAAAAGACATATTAAATATGGCGATAATAAGGAAACGCTCTATAAAATTGAGAAAGGAAAGATACGTCCATCAAAATCATTGCAAGATGCTTTGAATTCGATGCTGCAAGGAAATGATGAGTTTGTAATGGTTGATGAGCAAAAAGTTGTTTTCGAAGAAGCCTTAAGGTTAGCAAATGAAGCTAAACGAACAAATACAAAGCAGGTGCTTATTGTAGAAGGCGGTCCGGGAACTGGAAAGTCTGTTCTAGCAATAAATCTATTAGTTGAATTAACTAAAAAAAGTATGGTAGCTCAATATGTAACAAAAAATTCTGCCCCACGTAACATTTATGCTACGAAACTTAAAAAGAACTTTAAGAAGACCCAGATAGATAACTTGTTTAAAGGATCAGGAAGCTATGTTGATGCACCGAGTAATGAATTTGATGTATTAATAGTAGATGAAGCACATCGGCTAAATGAAAAGTCCGGGATGTTCCAGAACTTAGGTGAAAACCAAGTCAAGGAACTTATTAATGCAGCCAATATGACGATTTTCTTTATTGATGAACACCAGAGAGTGACTCTCAAAGATGTTGGCAGTATTGATTTAATTAAAAAATACACGGCTGAAAACAATGGAGAAGTACACCAGTTAGAATTGGAGTCTCAATTTAGATGTAATGGCTCTAATGGTTATTTAGCATGGATTGATGATGTATTACAGATTAAACATACTGCGAATACAAACTTTATAGGAAAAGATTATGACTTCCGTGTGTTCGACGACCCCAATGATCTCCTAGAAAGTATTCGGCAGCTAAATAAAGATAAAAACAAAGCAAGAATGCTTGCAGGATATTGTTGGGAGTGGCCAAAGGAAACAAGAACCAAATCAGATACCCCTGATATTGTTATTCCTGAAAAAGATTTTGGAATCAGCTGGAATCTAGACAATACATTAACGTGGGCTATAGATGATGAATCGGTAAATGAAGCAGGTTGTATCCATACATCGCAAGGTCTGGAGTTTGATTACGCCGGAGTTATTATTGGTGATGATTTATTTTACAAAGATGGTAAGATGCATACAGACTATACGAAACGAGCAAAGTCTGATAGATCACTATTTGGTATTAAAAAGATGATAAAAGAAAAACCTGAAGAAGCGGCAAAAATAGCTGATGATATTATTCGCAACACATATCGTACCCTATTAACACGTGGCCAGAAAGGCTGTTTTGTTTATTGTACAGATCAGAAATTAGCGAGCTATTTGCAATGTAGATTGGAAAAAGTTGTTGAGTACAATGCAAATGAATTCTTTGGGGGGGAAATACAAGTGGCAGAGGATGGAGAGAGATATACAGATTAATAAAGGGAGCTTTAATATAAGATAAAAACGATAAATTTTATTCACATGAAATCGCTATGATAAGAGAGGTTTATGGGTACATCATAAAGTTTATATCTTGGTGCAAGGAAACGAGGTAAACCCTATGTATTAAGGTTTTACCTCGTGTATTAATTGCTATTTATATTCATTGATAAGTTAGTGACATTATCTAGCTCAAAATCTTGTTCACTAATCATGTAACGATCAAAAAAGCTTAAGTCAATTCCCGTAACTTTGTGGAAAAAAGGTGTTTCTACTATCCAATCCTGTTCAACCATTTTGCGGATATCAATCATTCCCTTTTTATTAACAAAATCAATAATCGATTTTATTTTTTGGGGTTTTTGTATTGGTATCATTTCATCTAGTGGTTCTCTTTTTAAATAACCTTTTCGATGTAGAGCAGCATAAAAATTACGATGCTTTTTTGAATCTAATATGTCTAAGTTAGCTGCTCGATATCCTAAAACTTGTAAGGATGCTTTCCATTTCTTTTTTAAATCGATATATGCATCAGGGTTTGTCACCTGATGTATAGATTCCATATCCTCTAAAAATGATTCTTCTGGTAAGAGAAACGCACCTGCAAACTGATTCGCCTCGCGTTCGAGTTCTTTATGTTCTTTACGATCTAAATTAGTAAATTCAACTTTGTAGTGAAGTAACAAATGACCGAGTTCATGAGCTATATCGAAATTTCTACGAACCGCTGAACGTTTTATATTACCCAATATAATATATGGTCGATCTTGTCTAGACCATAAACTATAAGCATCAACTTCATCACCAATTGGTTTTTCAAAAATAAAAATACCACTTTTTTCTATTGAAAACAAAAGATTATCATTGGTGTCATCTCGAAGGCCAATTCTATTCCGTGCCAGCTTGGCAATTTTATGGATTTGTATCTTCCTATCATCATTAGAGGTATTTAAGTAATTAATAACTTCATCTCTTAATTGAATACTTTTTTGTGTTGGAAGACTTAAATTAGCTATTAAATAGTTGACGAAACTGTCTAAATATTCGACGTGCTTTGCTTCTGATTGAGTTTTAGAAATAACATGCATGATCTTTGAACGATATGCAATATTCATAATGGGAATGTTTTCTGGTTCAAAGAAACGCTTTAGAGCGTCCTTTTTATAAAAATATTTACTTTTTACATTAAAAATTGATTTTAAATCATTCACAACTTGCATTTTAGGTGATGTATAATTATTCTCATATTGCCATACTGCCTGTTCTGTTACATTTAACATTTCAGAGAGCTGTTTGCGTGAATAACTATGCATGATTCGAAGATTAGTTAAATTTTCACCGATAAACATAATGCTCCCCCTTATCTTAATAAAGGTCTAATTACTTTCTTTATCCTCTTCCTCAAAGATACCAATATCGAAAGCTGCAGGATCAATTATACCATCCTTTTGTTCTGGTGCTATAACTGCACGTTCCTCATCAGTTAGTTCTGCACCATATATATAGGCTGAAAGATCTTCAATCTTATAGGCGATATTATTCTCTGGATTTGGCAAGTAATGCATAACTTCCGAGATTTGCGAAGCTTCATCAATCTTGTAAGTAAGAATATGAAATTCATCATACGTAGATTGAAATCATTGAAGCTCGTCGCTCACTTGTTCTATGGGTACAAATAACGAAAGTTGTTCACCTTGTTCATAGATTTGTTGGTTCTCAGGAGTAGATGTAAATGGAATTCCTTGATTTATTTTAGAAAGTTCATGGAGATATGTTCTACGATGGCTCTTGCATTTTTAATGAGGTAATATTGCTTGTGAGAAGCTATTTTCATTAAAATAGGCAGCATTTTTAATCAGAAAAATTTTCTCCTTATCATCTTGAATAAATTGTAAATAGTCCCACGTTAGTCCTGCTTTAGCAATTTTATAAGATAAATTTAACTCTGAACTCTGCAATTTTGCTCTCTATAAAATTTCCTTTCGTCCAGGCAAAAGCAGAACTAATTTTCATATTTGCGTTACGATCTTTACGGTGGTCAATATAATCACGATAACCCTCAACTATAGCATGAACAATTGTTTCGCCATCTTTGGGATCAAATTTGAATTGTTCCATATCTACCACTTCCTTAAAATTTTTCTTAGTTTCATTTTACCTCAAATAGAGTGAATAAGTTATGATTTATTTTATTTTTTTAAAAGTTTTGATGATGAATTTGTAATTTTTTAAAGATAAGTAAGTATAAAATTTGGGGCTACCATCGTAACTGTAGTAGTTTTAATTTACTCCGTTTCATGGTTTTATTCGTTCTGTCCAGTTATTACCTCCTCTTTATCAAATAAAATTTAAATATTTGTTTAACAGTGGTAAGCTAGAGAGTGGGTTAAATATTTCTGGGAAAGATGTTTAACGAGATAAGTCTTGTCTAGGGGAAAGTTCAACAAGAGCGATTACATCTTTTCTGTTGAAAATAGGGAGAATGAATAGGAATGAGCAAAAACTATACGAAAACAGATGTAATGTTAATTGGTGCAGGTATCATGAGTGCAACGTTAGGGTCGTTGTTAAAAGAATTGGTACCAGAATGGAACATCAGGGTTTTTGAAAAACTGGAAAGAGCAGGAGAAGAAAGTTCAAATGTTTGGAATAATGCAGGTACTGGTCATGCTGCATTGTGTGAGCTGAACTATACGCATGAAAAACCTGATGGCTCGATAGATATGACAAAAGCAATCAAAGTAAACGAGCAGTTCCAGGTTTCAAAACAATTTTGGTCTTACCTCGTAAACAGCAATCTGATACGTAATCCAAACGATTTTATTATGCCTTTGCCTCACATGAGTTTTGTTCAAGGGCAGAAGAACATAGAATTTTTAAGAAAGCGCTACAAAACTATGTCAGATCATCCGTTGTTCCAGGACATGGAGTTTTCCGATGATCCAGAACAACTTAAGAAGTGGATTCCACTTATGTTGAAAGACAGGGTAACGGATCAGCCGATAGCAGCAACAAAGATTGATTCTGGCACAGATGTCAATTTTGGTGAAATAACGCGTAAAATGTTTGATCACTTAGAACATCAAGACGTTGAAGTAAACTACAAACATACTGTTGAGGACATTCAACGGTTGAGTAACGGTTCATGGGAAGTAAAAGTCCGTGACATCGATAATGGGAAAATCGAGTACCATACGACCGATTTTCTTTTTATTGGCGGGGGCGGAGGTAGTCTGCATTTACTGCAAAAAACTGGTATTCCTGAATCGAAGCATATTGGTGGCTTCCCTGTAAGTGGACTATTCATGGTATGTAACAATCAAGAGGTGATCGCAAAGCATCATGCAAAGGTGTATGGTAAAGCTAAGGTAGGAGCTCCACCGATGTCTATGCCTCACCTTGATACGAGATTTATCGACCATGAAAAATCATTGCTTTTTGGACCATTCGCAGGCTTTTCCCCGAAGTTCTTGAAAAAGGGATCAATACTAGATTTGTTAACCTCGGTTAAAACGGATAATCTCGTGACGATGTCAGCGGCAGGTGTAAAAAATGCTTCCTTGACTAAATATTTGTGTGAGCAAGTGATATCTTCCAAAGAAAAGCGCATGGAAGAATTACGAGCGTTTATTCCGGATGCTAAAAGTGAGGACTGGGGTATAGTAGTAGCAGGACAACGAGTGCAAGTTATCAAGGATACGGAGAATGGTGGTAAAGGAACACTACAATTTGGTACGGAAGTTGTCAGCTCTGCTGATGGTTCGGTAGCTGCTTTACTAGGAGCTTCTCCGGGGGCATCTACTGCGGCTCATGTCATGCTCAAGGTTATCGAAAAATGTTTCCCTCAACATGTTAAAGACTGGGAGCCGAAGATAAAAGAGATGATTCCTTCTTATGGTGTCTCACTAGCGGAAAACCCAGAGCTTCTTCAAGAAATTCATACTTCAACAGCACAGATACTTGGACTTAGTGCAAAAGAAAAGGTGCATAGTTAACTGAAACAAGGATTTACTCTGAAATTCTGATAACAAATACAATATAAACACAGAACCTTGATCTGTTTTAAGATTAAAGGTTCTTTTTGATGGTTGGTGGGTGGATGTGTTTGAAATTATCTACATAGGAAATTACTTTGTCAAAATAAAACTTGTTCATAAAAGATTCATTAGATATAAACGAATAGTTGATAGAATACAGATTGTTAAATAGAAGTCCACAGTTAACAGACCTCTCTATCCCTAGTATTTTTTGCTTAAAGTGTTTCAACGTGTATAATAATTAGTAAGCGGAAGAAAAGGAGTATATCAAATGGTTCAATCAATCAATACAAAGGTCGATTTAGTAATAGATGCGACTTCACATATAAATGTTTCAGACTATGGTCAGATTATGATTGGAGATAAAGGGTTTGAGTTCTTCAATAAACGCGATACGCGCAAGTTTATTCAAATTCCTTGGGAAGAAGTGGATTACGTAATCGCTTCCGTCTTGTTCAAAGGGAAATGGATCCCGCGTTATGCGATCCAAACGAAGCAGAATGGAACATTTACATTTTCTTCTAAAGATCCCAAAAAAGTATTTCGGGCAATGCGTGAATACGTTGATCCCGATCATATGGTCCAATCATTGGGTTTCTTTGATGTAATCAAACGCAGTGTGAAGAGTAAATTAAAAAAGGAATAGAAACTGTTTTTTCTGGTTTTCATGTGTACGAAAGCAAAGCGTTGTTCGGAAGGAAACAGAGCATTGCTGGCTGCGCAATGATTTTATAAAAATGATAGAAGAGCAGCCGGCGATTGTATGGGATAAGTATGGTATGAATGTTAATAAACGGTATCTGTGTTAAGATTAAGTGGTCCTAGGCAGGAAGGGGACCGGATATAGTCAAATAACCTCTTGAATCAGGGGGACGGCTGTGATATAATTTCTGCAGGGATCTTTAAAGTGTTTTTTGCTTATTTTTAGTGGTTTTATAAAAGCGTTTTCAATATAAAATTATATAGTTGTCTCCATTATTTTTACGTGTTACTGATTCGATCAGGCATGAGTGAAAGTATTGATTAAACGAAGCATAAGGGACCTTCTATACCCCTGCCTTCATTTGATCTTATTTTTACTCATGCCTTTTTTAATTTTTTTCAGGAGAGTGTAATCGCTTTAGATAAGCTGATGGAATATACTTTAGGGGTTTGCTACGTAAGCTTTACCAATAAAAATAGGAGGTAAGAAGATGGTAGGAATTATCATTGCTAGCCACGGTGAATTTGCCAATGGTATCTTGCAATCTGGAGCGATGATCTTTGGAGAACAAGAAAATGTAAAAGCTGTTACATTGATGCCGAGCGAAGGACCCGATGATGTAAAGGCAAAAATGAAAGAAGCAATTGCCTCATTCGACAACCAAGACGAAGTATTATTCTTAGTCGATCTTTGGGGTGGAACTCCTTTCAATCAAGCAAATGGCTTGATGGAAGCGCATGAAGATAAATGGGCAATCGTTGCTGGTGTCAACTTAGCAATGTTGATCGAAGCTTATTCATCGCGCTTTTCCATGGACACCGCACACGAAATTGCTGCACATATCTTGGGCACAGCAAAAGAAGCGGTTAAGGTGAAACCGGAAGAATTAGAACCAGCAGATGCTGGTGCAACAGCTGATCAGTCAGTAAATACAGGTGCCCCAGGAAAATTTGAGTATGTGTTAGCGCGTATTGATTCTCGTTTACTTCACGGGCAAGTAGCAACTGCTTGGACAAAGAATACATTGCCTACACGTATTATCGTGGTATCGGATGAAGTCGCGAAGGACGAGCTTCGGAAAAAATTGATTCAGCAGGCTGCTCCTTCGGGTGTAAAGGCACATGTTGTTCCAATTAATAAAATGATCGAACTGGCAAAGGATGATCAACATTTTGGCGGACAGCGCGCGTTACTTCTTTTTGAAAATCCAAACGATGTACTTAGAGCAGTTGAAGGTGGCGTTCCGTTAGAGACAATTAATGTTGGATCAATGGCGCACTCACCTGGTAAAGTTCAACCGAATAAGGTGTTAGCCTTTAGTCAAGCGGATATCGATGCGTTCACTAAGCTAAAAGAAGCTGGTTTGAAGTTCGATGTACGTAAAGTTCCCAACGATTCACAAGGTGACATGGATGAAATTATCAAAAGGGCTCAAGCAGAGCTCAGCAAACAGAAATAATCCTAATTATCAAAAGAAGGAGGATGAGTCATCATTATGGAATTGACGATTATTCAAATAATATTAATTGTTATCGTAGCATTCTTAGCTGGTGTAGAAGGAATCTTGGATGAATTCCACTTCCATCAGCCGATCATTGCCTGTACGTTAATCGGCTTAGTTACAGGAGAAATAGTACCATGCCTTGTCTTAGGTGGTACCTTACAATTAATTGCTTTAGGCTGGGCAAACATTGGAGCTGCTGTAGCACCAGATGCTGCGTTGGCCTCTGTTGCATCTGCTATTATTCTCGTATTAGGTGGTCAGGGCGAAGCTGGTGTATCTTCTGCAATCGCGATTGCAGTACCGCTTGCAGTTGCAGGTCTATTATTGACAATCATTGTCCGAACGATTGCAACCGGATTGGTACATTTAATGGATGCCGCAGCCAAAGAGGGAAACATCAGGAAAATAGAACTATGGCATATTGCCGCTATTTGCATGCAGGGGTTACGTATTGCCATCCCAGCTGCATTAATCTTGGCTATTGGTGCAGGCCCGGTTAGAGAGTTACTTCAGTCCATGCCATCTTGGCTGACAGATGGTTTAGCAGTTGGTGGAGGAATGGTAGTAGCCGTTGGTTATGCAATGGTTATTAACATGATGGCTACAAAAGAGGTATGGCCATTCTTTGCAATTGGTTTTGTATTAGCGACGATACCATCTATCACACTATTGGGTCTTGGTGCTATCGGTCTGGCTCTTGCCCTTATCTATATAGCGCTTACGAAACAAGGCGGTTCGGGTAATGGCGGAAACGGGAACACTGGTGATCCGTTAGGCGATATTATTGATAACTACTAAAAGGAGGGGGACTAAAAATGGATAAAGAATTGAAATTAACAAAAAGAGATCGCATTGCGATTTGGTGGCGATCCACTTTTATTCAAGGTTCTTGGAACTATGAACGGATGCAAAACGGTGGTTGGGCGTTTTCGATGATTCCTGCCATCAAAAGATTATATAAAAGAAAAGAAGATCGTGCAGCGGCACTCCAGCGTCACTTAGAATTTTTTAATACACATCCATATGTAGCTTCTCCGATTCTTGGTGTGACGTTAGCGCTTGAAGAAGAACGTTCAAATGGTGCGCCGGTTGACGATAAGGCTATTCAAGGGGTTAAAGTCGGTATGATGGGGCCTCTAGCAGGTATCGGCGATCCCACTTTCTGGTTCACGGTTAAGCCAATCCTTGGTGCATTAGCAGCTTCTCTTGCTATGTCCGGTAACATCCTCGGCCCGATTCTTTACTTTGTTTTATGGAATCTTATTCGTATGGGGTTCATGTGGTATTCGCAAGAACTTGGTTACAAAGCTGGTTCCAAAATTACCGACGACTTATCTGGTGGATTACTCCAGGACATTACCAAAGGCGCCTCGATACTCGGTATGTTCATCCTCGGTTCACTAGTAAATAGGTGGGTAGCTGTCTCATTTGCTCCGACGGTATCCGAAGTTCAACTGGACGAAGGTGCTTATATAGATTGGGATAATTTGCCTGCTGGGGCAGAAGGGATTCGAACCGCACTGATTCAGCAAGAAGAAGGTCGATCACTGACCCAGACGGATGTAACGACCTTACAGGACAACTTAGATAGCTTAATTCCTGGTTTAGCTGGATTGTTAATCACACTTCTTTGTATGTGGCTGCTTAGGAAAAAAGTTTCTCCAATCATTATGATTCTTGGATTGTTCGTGGTTGGTATCATCTTCCACGCTATAGGCTTGATGTAAGAAATATAGACAAGCTAGATCTTTTTAAGACGTCTATATAAAATAGAGAAGTACCTCCTGGTATGATAGACCCTAAGGAGGTGCTTTTTCATACAAGACTTTTACGAAGAATGAATTTAGGAGGATGACCATGCTGACAATAGGTTATATTGGCAATGGGAAAAGCACGAATCGATACCATCTGCCATTCGTACTGCAAAGAGAGAACATAAAGGTAAAAACAATATATCGAAGAAATCCGGATCGTGATAGCTGGGGGAGGATTGCAGGAGTAAATTATACTTCGGATTTAAATGAATTATTACATGACGAGGACATTCAGCTCATCGTGGTGTGCACAAAGCATGACAGCCATTATGAATACGCAAAACTTGTATTGGAACATAATAAACACTGTTTGGTTGAAAAGCCATTTATGGAAACCTCCGAACAGGCAAAAGAAATATTTGCATTGGCCAAAGAGAAAGGGTTGATTATCCAAGCGTATCAAAACCGACGGTTTGACAGTGATTTCTTAACCGTTCAAAAGGTTATGGAGGAAGGGAAAGTCGGAGAGCTTCTGGAAGTGGAAATGCATTATGATTATTATCGTCCCGAAGTACCTGAGTCTGCCGATTCTTTTGACCCAGCTTCATCATTCTTATATGGACATGGCTGTCATACCCTCGATCAGGTCATCAGCTATTTTGGCAAGCCGGATCATATCCATTATGATGTGAGGCAATTATTAGGACAAGGAAGAATGAATGATTATTTTGATTTGGATTTATATTATGGCACGTTAAAAGTATCTGTGAAATCGAGTTATTTTAGACTGAAAGAAAGACCAAGCTTCGTCGTTCATGGAAAAAACGGCTGCTTTGTAAAAGAAACCAAAGATCGTCAGGAAGAACATTTAAAGCTATTTTACATGCCTGATAATAAGGACTTTGGTATAGATACAATCAAGCATTATGGTGTACTGTCATATATCGATGACGAAGGTACCATCCACGAGGAAAAAGTGACATCCGTAAATGGCGATTATGGAATCGTATATGATGATTTATATGAAGCTATTATAAATGGTAAAGCTAAAACCATTACCGACGAGCAGACACTGCTGCAAATGGAAATACTAGAAACAGGAGTTAAAAACTTAAAATAAAACGGGTGAAACCAACCCAAAAACGATTGCACTTCCGCATTCTGTACAAGTGCAATCGTTGTTTGTTCCCTTAACGCCTATTCAGCTGCTTTTTTATCAAAGAACATATTCACGTTATATACAAATCAAGGATAATTCATCAGGGATGATGAATTATCCTTGTTTAAAAATTGACACCTAAACCACCGTTCAACCTCCAGCAATAAATCCTTCCTCAACCAAACCTCTATATTCTATAATCTCACCCTTCTTCACATATACTCGAGGAACGCGTTTCCCTATCAGGCAGGCTGTTTCATAATGAATGGTTCCCATTAAAGCAGCAACTTCTTCCATCGCGACATAGCCCTCGCTAGATTCACCGAAGATGGTAACCACATCATCCAATCCGACATCCCCAATGTCGGTAATATCCATCATCGATTGGTCCATACAAATTCTGCCGACAATGGGTGCGCGCTTTCCGTGGACAGTTACATTGCCGTGATTGGATAATAGGCGGGAGAGGCCGTCGGCATAGCCTACGGGGATGGTTGCAATGATGCTTTCCCTTGATGTCTGATAGGTTAGTCCATAACTAATTCGTTCATCGGCAGCTAATGTCTTGATATGGATGGGTTTGGTTTTGAAGCTCATGGCTTGGGTTAAGTTAATGATATCCTTCAGATGTTCTTCCGGATATAAGCCATAGAGCCCAATGCCGACACGTACCATATCTAGATGCATGTCTGGATAGGCAATTGTTCCTGCCGTATTACAGCAGTGAATAATTGGTATATGACGGTGCTGCTTGAGAAACGAAACGACCTTTCTAAATTGATGAAATTGTTTTTCGGTATATGTTGGATCGGTATTATCTGCATCGGCAAAATGGGTGAAAGCACCTTCCAGTATGACATAATCAGATGTAGCTGCTTCGGCCACTTGAAGTGCTTCTTCTTTGCTGGTCACACCGATACGATTCATGCCAGTTTCAATTTTCAAGTGGATTCGGGCAGTTTTTTGCAGTGTTTCTGCTTCCATCTTCACTTTCGTTGCTGCTTCTTCGGTAAAAACCGTTAAGGTAATATGGTTTTAAATCGCTGTTCTCACGCCGTCTGCACGGGTGTATCCAAGTACGAGGATAGGGAAGTCGATTCCTGCTTCTCGCAATTGTATGGCTTCATCTAATAAAGCGACAGCGAGGTAGTCAGCGCCGGCTGCCATCGCTTCGTTTGCCACTTCGAGGGCTCCGTGTCCATAGCCATCTGCCTTAACGACGGCCATCAGTTTAGTTTGGTTGCCAATATGCCTTCTGAAGGCGATTACATTATGGTGAAGCGCATCTAACGAAACTTCTGCCCATGTATCCCGATAACTTCCAAGCTTCATTTTGCATCTCTCCTTAGGCGACTGCTGATCATGTGCTTTTTGAATAGTCGTGATATAAAAGTACCCTTCTTACCGAGGTAGAAGGGCACGTTGAAGATATTTCACTTATACGTCTTTCAATAGATCTTCTGGTGATACGAAATCGTATCCTAGATCAGCTGCTACTGCTTCGTAGGTTACTTTTCCGTTCATCACATTGACACCAGACAGGATTGCCGGGTTATCTTGAATTGCTTTCGCAGCACCTTTAGATGCAATTTGTACCGCATATGGTACCGTTACGTTTGTCAAACCAACCGTAGACGTACGTGGCACAGAACCAGGGATATTAGCAACCGCATAATGAAGCACATCGTGTTTTACATAGATTGGATCATCATGGGTGGTTGGGTGATCGACTGTTTCGAAGTTACCACCTTGGTCGATGGCAACATCAACGATCACAGATCCAGGCTGCATGGATTGAACCATTTCATCGGATACGAGTTTAGGGGCTTTCCTTCCTGGGATGAGTACAGATCCGATCACAAGATCCGATTCTTTGACAGCTTGTGCGATATTGAATGGATTCGACATTAATGTTTGAATGCTTGAACCAAAGATATCGTCTAATTGACGAAGGCGTACGGGGTTCAAGTCAATCATCGTCACTTCTGCACCAAAACCAAGTGCGATTTTTGCAGCGTTTGTTCCAACAACGCCACCACCGATGACCGTTACTTTTCCACGTTTTACGCCTGGAATGCCGCCAAGTAGAATCCCTTTGCCGCCCTCGGATTTTTCTAGATATTGTGCCCCAATTTGTGTAGCCATCCGCCCAGCAACTTCACTCATTGGAGTCAACAATGGCAATGTGCCGTTTGCTGTAATGGTTTCATAAGCAATCGCAGTGACTTCATTTTCAACCAATGCTTTTGCTAGCTCAGGTTCTGCAGCTAGATGAAGGTATGTGAATAAAATAAGTCCTTTGCGGAAGTATTTGTATTCTGCAGCAAGTGGTTCTTTTACTTTCATAATCATATCTGCTTTTTCCCAAACATCTGCGGCGGTAACGATAATTTCTGCTCCAGCTGCTTGGTATTCTGCATCGGTAAAGTTACTTCCCATTCCTGCATCTTTTTCGATATAAACGGTATGGCCAGCATTTATTAAATGAATCACACCAGCAGGTGTCATAGCGACGCGATTCTCGTTGTTTTTAATTTCCTTTGGTACACCAATAATCATCTTATCCAACTCCTTCTCAATCAATCTCTCCTTGTATCATATCGCTTCTGTGAAACGGTTTCATTATGAAAAAATCTAAAAGAAAAAAACATGATTTGTGTAAATGCACAAATCATGTTTGTTGGATGTTTTCTATAATTAAGTCAAGGTAGATATTCGCTTTTTGATTCGGATCTTTTAAGTCGATGCCACTCACTTCCCTCATTCGCTTGAGGCGATAATTCATTGTATTCGGATGGATGAATAATCGTTTGGCTGCGTTATAGACATTGCTATCACATTGCAAATATACTTCCAATGACGCTAGCAGGGAGGTTCCGTGCTGTTGGTCATACGCACGAAGCTTCTCCATAAAGGGGTTCTGGTATTGATCCGCCTTGCGAGTTTCTGCCAATTGCTCAATAAATTGATACACACCTAAATCTTCATAGAGTTTGACCGGATCGATGGTGTCAGGCAATTTTTCCTGTAGTTTCAACACTTCTCTAGCCTGTTGATGGGAGTTTTGGATCTGTTGTGCGGCTTGATAAGCTAGACCTGCTGCGCCAAACACGTTGGCCAAGTCTAATTGCTGGCTAATTCGAGTAATGAATTGATCCATAAAAGCATACAACGTTTGTTTATAATCGAATGCTTCCTTTAGATGGACGAGCATTATAAAATCATTATCGTCAAACAAGCTGGTAATCACATGAAGTTTGACCTGGGATTCGGATAGATAAAAGGCATGCTTTTCCATTTGTTCGGTTACTTCATCGGTAAAGCGGATCACAACAATTGCCTTATTCCCTTCCAAATGCATATTGTATTTCTTTTCCCGTTGTTTGATTGCATCCGTTTCTTGTAAATCCCCTCGTAACAGCTGCCAAAAGAAGTCTCGATAACCTTCTTCTAATTTGCGATGGCGTTGCAGGTCTTTCAGGAAAAATTTCTTTACATAAGCAGCAGCTTCCTTAAAGAGAACTAATTCTTCCTCCGTGAAGGTTTTGTCGGAAGTATGCGCCCAGACAAATCCTAATATTTCATTATGTTTGCGTACGGAAATAGCGACGCGATTGCCGAGGCCAACTTCGTTGATCTTGGGAATACTGACAGGATCATCGCTATCGATTAATTTTGGCATCACGCCTTTTTTCCATAAACCATTAATCACCTTATCTGGTACCTTCCGATTGATAATCGTAGATATGCGAACTTGGTCGATGTCGTCTTTATGCTTGCTGTAGGATACGACATGATGATTGGAATCTTCTATGGTAATGGGACATCCGAAGATATCTGCAATTTGGTCTGCAAGCTGATCGAGGGATGTCATCTTTTCATTTAAACTATTCAGAACATCTTTCTTTTGGGACATAGACCTTTTTCCTCCGTATATGGTGTGAACAAATAAACAAAAGCTTATTCTCTCATTTTAGTATATACACAAATCGATTTCATAGTGAAGATGTTATAGTAATCATGCATCATGATGGGAGGAAACACAATGAAAAAGATCCTATTAATTGGAAGCGCTTTTATCGGCGTGATTGTAGGTGCAGGTTTCGCTTCTGGACAAGAAGTACTGCAATACTTTACAAGCTTTGGCTTAATGGGAATTATTGGGGGCATTATTGCAACCGCTTTATTTGCGTATGTTGGCATGACGCTTGTTTGGGTCGGCAGTAGAATGAAAACGAATTCACATAAAGATGTAATATATAAAATAAGTGGGAGAACCACTGTTGGTCGCTTTATAGGGACGGTTATTGATTATATTCTTATCTTTACCTTGTTTGGTGTTGGTGTTGTGATGCTGGCAGGAGCAGGTTCTAACTTAGCTCAGCAATTTGGCCTGCCAGAAATCATAGGTACGATTCTCATGACGATACTCGTGTTGGTACTTGGGATGATGAATGTGGACAAGGTGGTTTCTGTCATTGGAGGAATTACTCCATTCTTAATCCTATTTATCGTGATCATATCAATCTATAGCTTTTTTACGATGGATGGATCGTTTAGTTCCTTGAACAGCTTAGCGAATCAACAGCCGACGACATTGCCGAACTGGTTCATTGCAGGAGTAAATTATGCATCCTTTAACACAGCAGTAGGTGCATCGATGGCATTGGTAATGGGCGGTGCTGAAAAGGATAGAAAGGTAGCTGCCATTGGAGGACTAGTTGGTGGATTCGTGCTAGGATTGCTGATTATCCTAAGTCATTTGGCTATCTTCTCTAAAATTGAGGAAGTTGGCAGCATGGATATGCCAATGCTTGCGATTGTCAACGATATCTCGCCGTTATTAGGTACGATGATGGCGATTGTAATCTTGGCTATGATCTTTAATACCGCGTTAAGCATGTTTTATTCGTTTGCGGCGCGCTTTACGGAGGTAGAGACAAGCAAGTTTAGAATCTTTTATACGATTACCTTAATCGTCGGATTTGCCGCCAGCTTTGTCGGCTTCACCGATTTGGTTTCCTTATTCTATCCCACCATTGGATATATGGGTCTTGTGTTGATTCTAGGTTTGATTTACGCACCGATAAAACTTAAAAGAGAAGTAAAACAAACAGCAAGTACAAGAAGAAATTGGGCAAGCGATGCATGATTAGGTGCATCGCTTGTTTAGATGTGAAGGAAAGTTAGCCGCTGTCGAAATAGCAAGATGCTTAGAGCATGTGATTATCCTCCTCCGATTCCGGGTACCGTTATGTAAAAGGAGAGATACAATGACAGATGTAAAAGCAATTTTTTTAAATACGTCATTAAAGGATAGTAATGAGATTTCAAACACCGACGCATTATATGAAGAAGTCAAACGGATCTACCAGCAAGAGGATGTCGAAAGTGAAACCATTCGGCTCGCCGATTATCACATCCCTGTTGGTATTAGCGATGATCTTGGAGATGGTGATGAGTGGCCGCTGATTTTAGAAAAAGTGAAAAAGGCAGATATCCTAATCATTGGATCACCGATTTGGCTCGGAGAGAAGAGTAGTTTAGCTACGGTTGCCATGGAACGTTTATATGGCGGAAGCAGTTTAACTAATAATAAGGGGCAATCCATTTATTATAATAAGGTCGCTGGCGTTGTCATAACGGGGAATGAGGACGGTGCGAAGAATGCAGCAACATCGCTTCTATACGGTCTATCGCATATCGGCTTTGTAGTCCCACCAAATGTTGATGCGTATTGGGTTGGTGAGGCAGGCCCAGGACCTTCCTTTATTGAAGCAAATGGAGAAGAAAATGAATTCACACAAAGTCATGTAAGGATGCTTGCTTACAATACCATGTATCTCGCAAAACTTCTCAAAGAAAATCCGATACCTGCTAAAGGAAATGTAATGGCTTAAAAATCTATTTATTTTATGAAAGGCTGTCTATATTCCGCCGCTTAAAGTCTAAGAAAATTTATGCTTTAAGGGGGAATCACAATAGGCAGTCTTTTTTTATGTGATTATTTTTTTGATATTTATCAATGTTTTGTTTTTTATATTAAAATTCCCAATAGAAAACCGATATAAATATAGAAGACAAATTATATCAATGGAGGGGAATTTTGTATGAATCGTAAACATGGTGTAAGTGTTATCCTGGCTTTTATGGTTACTTTACTAGTTAGTGTTTTTGCCTTATCATCTACCGCTTATGGGGCTGCGAAGCTAGATGATCATGAGTTACAGGAATTTAATGTAAAAGCATCTTCCAATAACAAGCAAATTGATTTTGATTCTAAGCTGCCAGAAGCAAATAAGAACAATGGTACCCCGGTGCATCAAGCTCCTTCAATCCAATCGAATTTTGATGTTACTGGTGATCGCATGAATTTTGAGGATTCGCTAACTGCCGATGACCTGGACGATTTTTGGTTCTTTAGTGTAGATAGTGATAGAAGTATTCTATTTGAGCTACAAACAGACAATCCTAATTATATTGTTGAACTTTACCAAGTTGATTGGGACACTGGAACAGCGTATCCAACATCTATTGGTGGATATGACGGAGATCTAATTGCCAATAATCAATTGCCCGCTGGTGATTGGGCATTACGCGTCTATTCAACGGACACATTGGAAGACAGTTATACCGTAAAAATGAATGCTACCAATCCATCGGGAGCAGCAAGTGTTATTTCTACATCTTCCACCTTGCTATATGCTGTACTAAGTTATCCAAGCGGGGAGATATATTCAAATGGAAATTATGTCGCTACGATTGACGGCGACAATGCGCATTTAGATTGGGAGCGTGAATATTATTTCGCATGGGATGGTAACTATAATCAACGTGATCACAATATCTCGGATGTCCATATTAAGTCTATTTCAGGACCAGTAAATTATAGTTCGTCATATGCTAGCTCTAGTAATGCGCTATTAATCTACTTAGATGAAGAGACATTATTTACGTATCATGAGTCATCTTATCGTTCAGGACCTCCAACACAATATAGCAGCTCCTTTGTTGATACGTTAGGTAAAACAACACCAAGAAGATTAGATACAGACGATTTAACTAACTATGGTGACCATATTTTAGTATTGGACGTTAACAGTGGGGAGACAATTGATTTCTTTAGTGTCCTTAATTATTATTATGCAAGCGGAGTTGAACCAATCCCAACGATTAACTTTTTGAATTAGACTAACCCAAAACCTCCACAAGATTCATTCTTGTGGAGGTTTGTACATTTGAATGTTCGCATTCTAGTTATTTTTTAATATAATTTGTAGTAGTAGGAATTACTTCATTAGATAAACCAGCAAAGAATTAGGATATACCGCTAGGAAAACAAACAAGGGAGAAACAGACATGAATACATTTCCAATCATTGAAACAGAGAGACTGATTTTAAGAGAGGCAACGTGTAAGGATGCGGATGATATGTATTCTTACCTATCCGATAAGGAAGTAGTGAAACATATGGGCTTGGAGCCGTATCAAACATCAACGGATGTGTTAGAGGAAATTAATTGGTATCAATCCATTAGGAAAGAAGGAACTGGGATTCGATGGGGGATTACCCTGAAAGGTAAGGATGTGGTTATCGGAAGCTGTGGCTTTCTGAATATGCAGCCGAGACATTACCGCACGGAAATTGGATTTGAACTCAGTAAGCTATATTGGGGAAAAGGAATTGCTAAAGAAGCATTAAATGCTGTCATGAGCTATGGATATAAGCATTTTGAATTGGAACGGATCGAGGCTCTAATTGAACCTCTGAATAGTGCATCGCAACGATTAGTAGAAAAGCAAGGATTTACAAAAGAAGGTATATTAAGACATTATGAATATACATGTGGAAAGTTTGATGATTTGTATATGTATTCCATGCTGAAAGCGGAGTTTGAGCTGGGTTAGATACTTACGTTATCCTTGATTAATGGGTTATGATCTTCAAGAGGGTTTAGTCTATTAAAATAGGATTAAGGGAGCTCACTATGCTTATCTTTTTATGGTTATTTACGACGCTCTTTATCATGAGTTATCTTTCTACTCATCACTATCTGGGGGATTACCGAAACTGCTTGGGCTATTATCTTTCATTTTATCTTTTTAGGATTAGCCATCTACTTGCTTTACAATTCATACATTCATAAAGAAAAGAAGAATATAATATTGTTTTGTATATTAATTATGCTTATTATGTTAACAACGATATGCATGATGGTCTCATAAGTATCGTTGTTAACAAGGATGAATCAAAATGGTCATTTTAGTGACTATCTCTACTCCGGCTGGTTATCTACTTCTCCTGTATCTTTGTAGAATTGGTTAAAGCTATTATATTTAACCAATGTTACCATTCCGTTTGAGGCATGGTGCAGATCATGACAATGGAAGAGCCAATTTCCCGGGTTATCTGCTAGAAATGCTACTTCGTAGGTTTCGCCCGGCTTGACATTTAATGTGTCTTTCCTAATCGGGGAAGCGCTAAGGGCTTTTCCGTTCTTGCTGAGGACCTGAAAAAAATGACCGTGTAGATGCATAGGGTGTGAGGAGTTATCCATACTGTTATTTTTCAGGGTGACCTTTACCCTATCTCCTTTATCAATATTTAGAGGTGGTGCATTAGGATATGTCTTACCATTAATCGTCCACACCATCCCCATTTCAGTATCCATGTCCATTCTTGTACCTAAATCCAGCTCATATTCCACATCAAACTCATCGTCTGTTTTGAACTGTGATTCCGTTTGCTCGCCAAGCTTTGTAATATCTATTTTACCCGGCGATGAAAGGTGCTTTAATTTTTGTCCATTCCCTTCCTCATAAGCAATATCTATTTTCATATCTTGGGATGCTTCCATTTCACCGTGACGATCAATCGAAAAGTCCTTACTACCATCTGCGCGAAATTCAACATCGACCCGTTCTCCTGGGGCAACCTCAAACATAGATCCTTTCATGGTTTGCGGTGAATTTACCTTTTGCCCGTCGACATGGGTAATCTGATAGTCTATTGGAATATGAATTTGATGAGCCATGTATCCAGCATTAATGAACCGAAGCTTAACAAGATCGCCTTTTTTGACCTTTAACGTTTTATTCCCTTCATATGTTTTTCCGTTAATGGTAAAGATGTCATAAGAAGACATGTCATGGCCCTTCATAGCCCCTTTTTGGTTCAATTCATTCATGCTATCCATGCTCATGCTGGAGTGATTCATAGCTTCCGTATCCTTTTCCTGATGTTTTTCAGATTCCCATTCATCAAGCACTAACGTATAATCCCGATCA
Organism: Virgibacillus salexigens; assembly: GCF_000723585.1. Classification (NCBI taxonomy): domain Bacteria; kingdom Bacillati; phylum Bacillota; class Bacilli; order Caryophanales; family Bacillaceae; genus Virgibacillus; species Virgibacillus salexigens. The sequence goes on from NZ_CCDP010000001.1 coordinate 242,964, forward strand.
CGATTAGTTTCATTTTTTGGTTCCACGATAATTGTTCCATATAATCCTTTATCGAGCTGTTCGACCCCATTCTGATGGGAATGGTACCAATAGGTGCCTGGATCGCTGGCAACAAATGCATACGTATAGGTTTCCCCAGGTTTTACAGCATCCTGTGTTACACCAGGGATTCCATCCTCCGTATTTGGAACTGGAATGCCGTGCCAGTGAATAGATACGGGCTTTTCTAGCTGATTCGTCAGATTAACTTTGACGACCTCTCCTTCTGTGACACGTATCTGCTCGCCCGGGACAGTTCCATTATAAGTCCAAGCATTTATGGTATGTTCAGCGCTTAGTTTCCATGAGGTCTCTTTTGCAGTTAGGTCAAATTCATTCACTTTCTTTCCTGCCATATCTTCTGCTTTGACTTCTACAGCGTCTTGTTGGTTCTCATTCGTGATGGTTTCAGCAGATTGTTGTGAGCATGCTGCTATGATAACGCTCATTAATCCGATTAAAGTTAATAAGAATACCTTCTTCATTGCATCTCCTCCTTCTCAAAAGTCTATCGAGAAGATGTGAAGAAACCATGCATGAAAGCGTAATTTTCTGTGACATTAAAAGGTTTGTTGATTTCAAATGAATGAACTCTTCGACCAATCATATAATGAAGCAATAGGACAAGTTAGTAAGGAGAGGTAAAGATGGCGATTCCGTTATATATAACGTTAATAGGCATATGCATATTAACCTCCATTATAATATGGCAAACCTTTGTCTGCCGAAAAAGGATTACTACCATGACTGGTATGATGGTGGCGATGGCACTGGGGATGAGTGTTGGACTTGTAACGGGTGTGATGATAGGGATTTTATTATCCGGAAATTTATTCTACTCCACTGTTATGGCGATGATTATTGGAATGGTTACTGGTTATTTAGCAGGAATACCAGTAAGCATCCTAGCTGTCTTAGATGGTACTTTAGCAGGTGTCATGGGCGGTATGATGGGCGCAATGCTTGGAGAGATGATTGCTCCGGAATTTCAAGATCCAATGATTAGAATCATGGTTGTATTATTTATTGCTACGATCCTTTTGCTATTTCAAATTCTAAAGCAGCCGGTTACAAACAAGAGAGATTGGTTACACCATCCTGTCGTTATGGTGTTTGGATTTCTGCTTTTTATTATGGGATATAATCAATTAGAACCTCTTATCCCTCCTCCTTCAAATGAAATCGGCCATGATAACCCTCATGTGAATGTAAAAAATTTATCGATTGAAGCAGACGAATACGCCTTTCGTCCGAATCGGATACAGGTGGAGACTGGAGAGACGATAAAGCTTGAATTAAATAATATGGGAGAGTCTGAGCATATTTTAGAATTCATAGGTTTGGAAGCCAGGGAATTGCCTTCATCCCAACACCATCAACAAATAAGTGGTCAAATTCAAATTCATAGTAATGCTGGTGAAAAGCAGGGAATTACATTTATTCCGCTTGTACCAGGAACCTATCGTTATATCTGTACCATTCCTGGTCATAAAGAAGCTGGAATGGAGGGGGAGATCGAGGTAACGTTATAAGTGAAAGTCATAAAAGCTTGCTAGTTGTGCGTACCAAACATTCTCAAAATCTAGTTCTTTTAGTATAATTCTATTAAGCTAGGTAATTATCATTATTTTCCAATTGTGAATGTGAGGTGGAGGAATATAAAAGCAATCCATGCAAAAGACATACACAGTTATATCGATGACACCAAAGTTCATCTAGCAGCGTTACATAAACAGGTCCAGACGATCCAACAACGAATCGAAGCGGTTTTATCGTTGGAGAATTCTTTTACAGGTAGGACGGCAGCATCCATCCGATCTTTCTATCAGGAATGTCATGTTCCTTTGCTCGTTTTTTTAGAAGGTTTCCTTACAACGTATTCGGATACACTTGATGGCATGAAACGACTGTTACGCACGCTGGAACCAGATGAAAATGGTGTTATTCGCGAGGATTTTATTGACCAAGATATACAACGCGGCTTAAACATGATCGAAAATGTTACAATGTCTTTAACAGATGATGCAAATCGCGTTATTCAATCGATTCAAGATATTGTAGAACTTCCGATGGTAGATGATCGTTCGTTCTTCGATACGGTTCAGCATTCTAAGAAAATGGCGAATGAGGCATTAGAAAACTTACATACCTTTGATCATCAGAACACATCGAAGCTTGCTATTGTTGAAAAGGATCTCCAATCCATGCAACGCTATGTAAGTAAATTGAATCAGGTAGTTATTCATGGGGAGATTTCGATTCCAACCTATCGCGCCAGGAGTATTACTAGATATAACTTTCACTTGGAATTACTAAGCGATTTGAGAAAAAAGGCAGAAACAAGTGCCATAGCACCAGAAGTACTTATGGGTATAGTTGGAAAACAGCTTTTGTCCCAATTTACGCCTTTAGCGGAGGTCGTTGGGACGTACCTTCAGCAAGCTTTTGATGTAAAGACACTCGATTATAGCATGCGTGCAATACGTGCTATTACTGCTGCCTCAGGAGATGTATTGACCAAAGGGGAATTCGTTACATTAAAGGATCAGATCGTTTCAGATGTGGAAATTACAGATTACAAAGGAGAGTGGCAGGGTGTTTATTATACACTAGCGGATGATAGAAAGATTCGAGCATTTGAAAACGCTGAAGGCACAGTATGTTATGAATTTGTCTCAGCCATTCCGGAGAATAGAGAACAGAATCTATTTCAAAAAACAGGCCAAAGCATCCAAGAGATTGGTTCCGATCTATGGCAGGAGATGGAAGAACGAAAGGATAAGAGCCTTGATTCATGGTATGATTTTGGTAATTATATGACACTCGGTGCATTTGATGCCGGGAAAGACTTTTCTAATGGACTGAGCAGCCGTGCAGAAAATATGCTGAACACGCCGTCCGATTTCGTGAATTGGATAACTATGGGTGGAGTGGATGTAGCACAGGGAGCATTACATCCCGATGAGGCGCTTTCAAAGGAGCATTTGCTTTCCAGCTTTGGTCTATTTTCCATCGCGGTTGGTGGCGAAGCAGCTTTTACCAAACCGAAGTCTAATGATTTAGGACCAAGTGGGAAATCGAATCATAAGAAAGTGGAATCAACTAGTAGTGAAAATCGTGTATCAACCGCAACACCGTCCAAACTTCCTACACTAACCAATATCAAAGAATGGTATCGAACGCATTTGCCAGAGGTTACAGTAGTAAGCGATACAACTGGTGGATACCACTTTGCAGTGAAGCAAGGAGAAGGTGGAGGAAGTAAGGGAACAAGCAGTATATCTACTAAACCATCAAGTTTTTATGGAAAGGAAGTTAAATTAGATTGGTTAGGGGATAATTATAGAGCCATAGAGATTAAGGGTACAGTAAAAGTTGCTGGGAAAGATTTGGATATCTCTAGGCGAGTTTATCAAATGAATGATATAAATTGGGATTATACTCCGAAGCATCCAAAAGCTAGAGGACTTTCAAATAAAGAACTTGCAGAAAAAGGTAGACCGCCATATGTAATTGATAAAGATGGTAAAGAAGTACAAATTGAGTTGCATCATTTAATTCAGAAAGAATCCGGTAATATGGTAGAAATCGTGGCAACTACTCATGATGATTATAAAAAAATATTACATGGGTTAATAAAAAATGGAGATAGTTTTAGAAATGATACTGTACTTGATAAGCAATTCAACAATTTCAGAAAGAAGTATTGGAAATGGCGCTCAACTTATACGGAATGAGGTGACTTGTTTTGAATAATAAATTGTTAGAGATGATAAAAGAGTATAGGGAAAAAGGCGATTTTATTGGAGAAATTTCTGAACAATATATAAAAAAGGCACAAATGAGATTGGAAGTTAAATTCCCTTTGGAATATAAAGAATTTGTTAAAGAACTAGGTTCTGGTGGTATTTGTGGTGTTGATGTTTTAGGGGTAGAAGGGGAAGAATATGCTTCTGTAGTTGAAAGTACCGAGAGAAATAGAAAGTCGGGGTTACCAAAAAATTATTTGGTCATTGAAGAGGTGGATGAATTTGTCTATTGTTTAAATACAGTGGATAAATATAATGTTGTGCGTTGGGACGATGTAAGTAAACTGGAAATAGAAAGGTACTCGACATTTGATGATTATTTGGAAGATAGCTTTCAAGAGGCAATAGATAACTGTGATTAATTACTTACTTTATAATAACAAATTAATTAATCTAGTTCGAATAAAGCACTTTGTTGCATATGGCAACAAGTGCTTTTTAAAGTGGAGATAAAAGTCTTGATTCATGGTATGATTTTGGTAATTATATAACACTCGGTGCATTCGATGCAGGGAAAGACTTTTTTAATGGACTGAGTAGCCGGGCCGAAAATACGCTGAACACACCGTCTGATTTCGTTAACTGGCTAACTCTTGGCGGAGTGGATGCAGCAAAGGGAGCATTACGATGAGGCGCTTTCAAAGGGGCATTTGCTTTCCAGCTTTGGTCTATTTTCCATCGCGGTTGGTGGCAAAGCAGCTTTTACCAAACCGAAGTCTAATGATTTAGGACCAAGTGGGAAAACACGAACCGGTATGCTAAATTTATGGGAAATAATAAAAATGGTAAAGCAAAGTTAGCATTTGTATGGACTAATAACAAAGGTGATATTACTACATATCATACACAGAGTGGAAAGAAATTTTGGAAAACTATTAATGGAGAAAACATTCCATAGTTAATCCAGCTGAGTAATGGCTTTGTAAAAAAACTAAATTCTCAAATTGAAGAGGAAGGAACAATTGTCATCGAGGGTATTAAATTTACAGGTTTTGCTTTTGTATTCCCTTATAAAATTGAAGAAGGTAAAAGCTATCCTGTATCAATAGATTTACAATTTTAAATGCGTTAAAAATTCAGGAAATTAAAGAATTTAGGAAAGAACTAGAACGAATTGATTCAGGTTATGAATATTATTTAAGAGGGTTTTTGCAATAAGATTTCATTGATGTTGGAATAGTTGTTTATGATGAAGATGAGTATTTATTTTACTGACTATCCACAATTGTGGGGGAGGAATGGTGAGGTAAGAGGAGTTGATAGAATAGATATAGAATTTCTAAGGAATGTGTCTTTTAGTAGAAAGCTATATAGAGTGATAGGTTACAAATGGGAAAAAAGAAGCAATTAATTCAACATATAAGATTAGTGCTAAGTAATCTTGGAAAAGATTTTAATAGTGAAATAAAAAGTGGTGTCTTGCAACTTATATATAAATGATATAAAACATTGGAGTTAGAAAATAATAAAGATATTGAAGGTATTCATATCACTGGTGGTATAAGGGCTTATATGGATATTTATAGTGACTATGAAAATCCGTTATTTAGAAGAAATACATAAAGTGTAGAAATTATTAAAAGAATTATAAAAGGTATGAACATAAAAACCTCAATTTCAAACCTTAATGGTGAAAAACTATCAAGGTTTTAACTAACAAAGCACTTGCTGACTTAGAGGCAGCAAGTGCTTTTTAGATAAATGTTTGATTCAGATATTTGTTTAAATTAATTTATCACGTCTTACGCTTATAAACTTGAATGGCGGCAATAGAGAAGGCAATGAGAATACCAAACCACCATAAAATAGTAATCAAAACGCTATCTCCAGCAGATTCAGTCATCAGCAGGGAACGTACGGTTTCAATAAGTGGTGTCATGGGCTGAAACTCAGCAAAGGCTCGAACCACCCCAGGCATAGTATCAGTTGGCACAAAGGCTGAGCTTATAAACAGCAGAAATATCACAGGATAGCTGAAAGCGCTGGCGCCTTCAACACTGTTTGCTAAAAGACCGAAGAATGCCGAGACCCAAGTCATTGCAAGGGTAAACAGCAATAGGATTCCAATAACAAGGAGCCATGCGGTAATGCTGGCATCCGTCCTGAACCCCATAAACAGGGCTACCAACAGGACCAATAAAGTTGAAAAAGCATTGAATACAACGGATGTCATGACATGCCCCGTCAATATCGATGATCTTGCAATTGGCATAGAATGAAACCGATCAATAATACCACTGGTCATATCGTTGTTTACTCGTACAGAAGTGTAAATGGCGCCGCTGACGATGCCCATAAGAAGGATGCCTGGAACCATATAATTGATATGGTCTATGGCTCCCGTATCCATCGCGCCGCCAAACACATAAACAAACATCAGCATCATCATAATCGGTGTTGCAATTGCAGTAAGCAGGGTATCGATGTTTAATGAATGGCGCATGGAGCGCCTTGTCAAAACCATCGTCTCGCTAATTTTATTCTTAACTCTAGCAGTTAACATAAAGCATTTTCCTCTCCATGGTTTTCACCGATCATCGCGAGGAAAACATCCTCGAGTGTCGGTTTCTTTTGAGAAAATTCAGTCACCGTTATGTCTGCGTGGTCAAGCTGGCTTAAAATCGCCGTCATCTGTTGGATGCTCCCATCGGTGGTAATCGTCATCGTAGGGTTCTCCTTGCTTAGGCTTATATTATATTGAATAAGCAGATTACGTGCTAATTGTAATTCTTTTTCATCACTAAATTTAAGTTCAATATGCCCATGGGGAAGTAGTTTTTTTAGTTCTGCTGCAGTTCCTTCCGCTATAATTTCCCCATCATTAAGAATAGCGATATGGTCGGCAAGCTGGTCTGCCTCCTCTAAATACTGGGTCGTTAAAAACACGGTGATGCCTGAATCAGCAAGGTCTTTAATGATTTGCCACAAAGCTTTACGGCTTTGCGGATCCAAGCCGGTGGTCGGCTCGTCGAGGAATATAACAGATGGGCCCCCGATCAAACCCATTGCCAGGTCGAGCCGTCTCTGCATACCGCCGGAATAAGTGGCGACTTTCTGGTCAGCGGCGTCAAGCAACTGCACCTGTTCAAGCAATTCATCCGCCTGACGATTTGCATCGGGCAGATGACGTAATTTGCCAATCATACGTAAATTCTCTCTCCCGGTCAACACAGGATCAACTGCGGTGGATTGGCCCGTCAGGCTGATTTTTTCACGAACTTGATCCGGCTGCCGGATGACGTCAAAACCGCAAATCTCTGGGCTCCCTTTATCTGGAAGAAGCAAAGTCGTTAGAATTTTGACTGTTGTTGTTTTCCCCGCACCATTGGAGCCAAGGAGAGCGAAAATACTACCCTTTTGTACAGTAAAATCAATGTCCTTCAGTACGTTCAGATTCTTGTAGGACTTCTTAAGGCCTTTGACAGCAATAGCTGTATTAGTTTGAATCATTTGTATCCCCCATTTTTAAAAAATATGGTTATATTACGGTTACATTCTTCAAGTTTGCTTTACTTCCTTTCAAAACGGCATAGGTTAACTTATCCATTGTAGCTCCGTCAAAATCAGCCTTTTTCACGTCATAGGAGTGTCTAAAAGAAACATTTCTAAAAACTGCATTTTTAAAAGATGTTCCTTTTAACCCTGCTTTATCAAAAATAGTTCCCTCAAATGTGTGATTAGCAAAACATATGCCAGATAAATCGGAATAGCTGAAGTCCGTATAATTTAAGACACATCTTTGAAAGCTTGCACCTGACAAGGCAGATTTAATGAGTTTTGCTCCAGTCAGATTAGAGCCATCGAATGTAATATTTCTCAAATCACTGGATTGAAAAGAACTATTTGTTAAGTCGGAACCGCTGAAGTCCGATCCATCCATGGCGCTTTTGTTGAATTTTCCTTCATGCACTTCTACCTGCTTTAGATCGGAGTCTCGTAGGTCGATTTTTGAGAAATCCCTGCCTACCATTTGTTTTAACTCTATTGTTTTTGAAGAAATACTTTCGATGATCTCCGAAATATCTCCTATAGAGTCGACGGTCATGCTGTAAGCCGTTTCGTCATTATAACCTTGATTTTTCAAGTCACTCCATTTTTCCTGCAAATCACTGGACAACTCCTCCTTTAATTCTCTGACTACATGCAAGTCCTCATAGGGTGAGAATACTTCATCTAAATACGTCATTAATTTCTTATTCATTGTTATTACCACCTTCCTCTTTTAATAATTGGTCCAGAACGCGTTTTGCAAACTCCCAGTTCTGTTTGTTTTCAAAAAAAGTCTTTTTTCCGATTTCAGTAATCCGATAATACTTTCTCCTTCCCCCTTGGCTCCCATCACCCCAATATGAAGTAATGCGTCCATCTTTCTCAAGTCTCTTTAAGCTTGAATACATCGTGGCTTCCTTCAATTCATACTCCCCATTGGAGTTGGAAAGGATCAACTTCGATATTTCATATCCATATTTGTCGCCACCCATCAATAACTTCAGAATAATCGTATCTGTATGTCCTCTGAGTAAGTCTGATGAGCTTTTATTATTTCCCATTGTGTCACTCCTTTTCACATGTATATCATACAACATATTACTGTGATCGTCAATGTAATTTTATCATCGTTATACTTTGGTTAGTATTGCACCTTTGTTTTATGCTTATCCTTGTTAGGAGTTATTTGCTGGTAATCGAGTACGATGAGTTAAAATATCCCAAAAGATCAGAAAAAATTATATACTATCAACGCCTTCCATCCTGCAAAAGCCAATCCATTTGTCTCTTGAACCTCGTATGGTACAATCATATTAACAATTAGGAAATGTATAGAAGCGGGCGAGACGTTTGAATATAAAACTAACTCACAAAAAAATTGAAGAAATGTGCGGCACATCCTCCTTCAAAAAAGGAGGCTCTTTTTATCGGGCAAATAAGGTAACCTTCACCAAGTTTACGGATGCTTATTGTGAAGCTACTGTCAGTGGAAAAGAGAATTTTTATGTGACAGTAGAGATGAATGTAGGTAAGGTGGTACAAACGCGGTGCAGTTGTCCGGCATTAGCATCTGTGAAAAAGGATTGTCAGCATATTGCTGCGGTGTTGCTTGCGATACATGATCGCCAGAAACAAGAACAACACGTTGCGGATGCGGAGCTAGCAAATGGAATGATAGCTATGTTGGACCGGTGCACTGAACGGCCAAGCGGGAAACAGCGTCACTTTGAAAATAGGCAAGGGCTTTCTGTGCTATTTTCCGTAAAACAGCTCACCTTGGATTCCGGAGAGAATATGTTTGGCATTGCACTAAAGTTAGGCACATCAGATGTATGGGATATTCGTACCTTCCTGACAGCCGTCAGAGAAGGGGTGCCTTATGCAGCGAGCGGTTATGACCCAGAACTGCATTATTTTGACACGGATACAGATGCCGTTGTCCATGAGCTGATCCAAGTGGTGATTGATGAGCATATATATGTACATTCAAAGGCGGAAAGCCCCAATCCGTTACTGTTCATTCCAACGTCTGCTTGGCAACGAATCATGCCATTACTTACAGATGTGTCTAATGTAAATCTTGAATATGGTGGACATGTTTATGCCGGGATTCGTTTAGCTGAGGATCGTTTGCCGATGCAGTTTTCCGTTATGGAAGCAAAGGATGGCAATGGGTACCTGCTTGAAGTGACAGGGTTTGATCGTGTCAGTGTATTTTCGGCGTATAACTTAGTTCTGTATGATGGGGTGATCCTGTCTCTAGAACAAAAAGATATGAAGTATCTGATGGATTTGAAGCAGATGCTGCAGGCTGCTAAAACCGAACCTATAACGATCCCACAGGAACGATTCCCATTATTTATGGAAAATATGGTTCCTAGATTACGGCGATTAGGATCAGTCCATCTATCGAATAAGGTAACGAATCAAGTTGCAAAAATCCCGCTTCAAGCTAAGCTATACTTGGATCGGGTGAAAAATCGGCTGCTTGCCAGTGTAGAGTTTCATTATGAAAATATCGTGATCCATCCATTGTCACATCAGCCCATTCAAACAGGATCACTCATTATTCGAGACGTCGAGAAGGAAGATACTATTTTGAAATTGATGGAAGATAGTCAATTTGCGGTAACCGATGAAGGGTACTTCTTGCATAATGAGGAGCTTGAGTATGAATTTTTATATCATATGCTCCCAAAACTTCATGCGCTTGTGAACGTCTATGCGACGACGGCGGTCCGTGCTCGTGTTACAAAAAGCGCTGTTCCACCAAGAATTAAGGTGAAGGCACAGAAGGATCGCATCAACTGGCTGGAATTCAAGTTTGAAATGGAAGGATTTCCTGAGCAAGATATTCGCGAAGTATTAGCAGCGTTGGAGGAAAAACGCAAGTATTATCGACTGCGAGATGGTTCCTTACTGACACTAGAGACAAAAGAATTTGAGGAAATCCAGCGGTTCTTAAAAGCCGTTCCAACGCAGGATGATGATTTAGAAATAGGTGTGCATGTTCCTGTTACGAAGGGATTTCAGCTGTTGGATGCTGCGGATGACGCAGTCTTCACCTTAGAAGCATCCTTTCTACAGTTTTTAAAACGCATCCAGCATCCAAATCCTGATCGCTATCCGGTTCCAGATGCGTTACAGTCTGTATTGCATGACTATCAAAAACATGGTTTTCGTTGGATGAAAACCCTAGCTGATTATGGTTTTGGCGGCATTTTAGCAGATGATATGGGTCTCGGAAAAACGATTCAAAGTATCGCGTTTATCATGGCGGAGCTGGATGAAATTCGGAAGCAACAGCTGCCAGTGCTGATCGTTTGTCCATCTTCACTAACCTATAATTGGTTAGAGGAATTGAAGCGGTTTACGCCTGAAATTCGGGCAGGCCTGATTGATGGCAATCGAGCAGCGCGAACGCAAATCCAAAAGAACATAATGGAAAAGGATGTTGTGATTATTTCTTACCCGTTACTGCGTAGAGAGATAAACTGGTTTGAAAAGCAAGTCTTCCATACGGTCTTTTTTGATGAAGCACAAGCCTTTAAGAACCCTGTCACACAAACGGCAAGATCCGTAAAGAAATTACAGGCGTACAATCGCTTTGCCCTTACAGGGACACCAATGGAGAATGCATTAGAAGAATTGTGGTCGATTTTTCACGTGGTCTTCCCAGAATTATTCCAAGGCATAAAGGCGTACAGTAATTTGACGAGAAAGCAGATCTCCAGGAGGATGCGTCCATTTCTGCTTCGCCGGCTAAAAGTGGATGTCCTGAACGAGCTTCCGAAAAAAATAGAAGTTAGTGAATCGGTAGAATTATTCCCTGCACAGAAAAAGCTCTATGCTGCTTATTTGGCAAAGCTGCGACATGATACGTTGAAGCATTTAGATAGGGATACCATCCGGAAAAATCGGATTAAGATTCTGGCTGGACTCACGCGATTACGTCAGATTTGTTGTCATCCAAGCTTATTTGTAGACGGCTACAAAGGAACTTCTGCAAAATTTGAACAGGTAAAAGGTTTGGTTGAGGAGTCAAGGCATGCAGGGCGAAGGGTATTGATTTTCTCACAATTTACCAACATGCTAGGTTTGATTGGTAAGGAATTAACGGTGCAAGGTATTCCGTATTTTTACTTGGATGGCGAGACACCTTCTGCAGAGCGAGTGAATCGTTGTCATCGCTTCAACTCGGGAGAACGTGATTTCTTTCTTATTTCTATGAAAGCAGGTGGAACGGGGCTGAATTTAACCGGTGCGGATACGGTTATCCTTTACGACATGTGGTGGAACCCGGCAGTCGAAGAGCAAGCAGCCGATCGCGCCCATCGGATTGGACAGAAAAATGACGTACAGGTAATCAAGTTAATCTCAAAAGGAACCATTGAAGAAAAAATGAATGCGTTACAAGAAAAAAAACGAGATCTTATTGAACAGATCATTGACCCTCATGATAACAAAGCCTCCTCGCTTACAGAGGAAGATATTCGAGAAATATTACAATTATAGAATAAATCTTCAGACGTATAGCTTGCTATCTACCCTTTATGATATCGTTTATAGTAGAAAAATCATCTATCAGAAGAGGTATGGAAGACGTGCGAAAAATACAACTATCATCAATTATGTTTTGGGCGATGTTGCTCTTTTATGTAGGTTTATTAATTCAATTACTATTTATGCGAGGGGATGCTGACTTCCGTAGTGTGAACTTTATCCCCTTCGCTTCGATAAACGATTATATCCAAGTCGATGACGGAATACAAACGAGGTTGGTTGATGTAAATGTTTGGGGGAATATCCTCATCTTTATCCCAGCTGGAATTTACTTTATGCTTTTGCGTAAAACGCGTTCGACCTTAGGTGTTTTTTTAACCATCATTGTGATGAGTGTTGCTGTAGAAATTATTCAGTATACATTTGCGATTGGTGCGACCGATATTGATGATGTTATATTAAATAGCTTCGGCGGATTGCTTGGCATCATTCTATTTTACCTAATTATGTTATTTGTAAAGTCCACGGAAAAAGCGAAAAAAATAGTTGCTATTACATCCACTGCAATTGGTATTCCATTGTTTATCCTTGTAATCATCCTCTTTGCTTTTAATCGTTAAAATAAAAAAGCTTGTAAAGAAACAGAAAGTTTCTTTACAAGCCAATGAAGCTAGCAGGCCCTATCGTTTAGTGCCTGTTTTTTATTATGCTTTTTGAACGTTAGCTGCTTGTGGTCCACGATTACCTTGTTCTACGTCAAATGTTACTTTTTGACCTTCGTCTAAAGTCTTGAAGCCTTCGCTTTGAATTGCAGAGAAGTGTACGAATACATCGTCGTTACCTTCACGTTCGATAAATCCAAATCCTTTATCTGCATTAAACCATTTAACTGTACCTTGTTCCATTTTGTTGCCTCCTCGTGCGTTCTCGCACATTATATTACTATCCTTGCCCAAAGCGAATCTCAAGACGAAAAGTAGTTACTCATGCTATCCTTTACACCGAACAAAAATAATTAACTTTAATAATATCATGTGATTTGATGAAATGCAAGTTTATTTAGAGATTGCTCTAAAATAAATTACAAAAAAGAGGCCACGATCTAGAGAGCCTATCCCTGACCTCTTTTTGTCTATCTATTGTAACTGATTTCCTTGTTGTGGCACGGTAGTATAGCTGTTTAACATTTGTGTCATATCCTGCTGCATTAATTGTGGAACTTGATAGTAACCGTGTTTATTTTGATAAAGAAAAATTTCATAGCTTAACTCAATAAAGTTAGGAACGGTATCTGCAATAACCCGACGTAATACAGGGTTTGTCATCTCTACAGCTGTCATTGCTAGTAGTGAAGTTAAGGATTTTGTCTGTCCTAACATATAGGCAGATAATCCTTGGTCGGACAGTTCGTTAATTGAAGCATTTGGTTTTTTTGGTTGTCCAGATTTGATTCCATAGACCGTATTGTTATCTTGAATCATTTCATATTGTCCTGTAGGTACTTGCGGGTCTTGACCTGTCTGGAAAGTCTGAACAATCGTATTGTATGTTTGGGTAACAAACGCCGATTGGCGCGTTAGGATATCCTTTAATTCCGGATCTTGAATATGCTGATCATACATTTGGTATTGATCCAGCATACTAATAATCCCTGCAATCACCTCGTGCGCATCAAATAATTCATGACCGCCATGGTTTTGCATGGGTTGATTTTGTGGCATATTGCTTGGCTGCTGTTGATTTCCAGGTTGATTCATATTTTGCATCTTACATTCCTCCTATTAATTATTCATCGCAGTTTATATTTTCCTGTTTTCTTCGTTTCATGTATAAATTGGTAAGATTTCAACCATAACCTATTCATAATCCTTCTCTGAAATGGTAACGCTAAGGTCAATACATAATGGAAGGTAGGAGGTAGCATGGGGACATGGGAGCCTGGCTGCTGGTCAGAACATGGGGAATTAAAGGTGGTATTCGTATGTTCACCATCACAAATAAGCATCCCTGATCTAAAAACGGCAGAGGATGTGCAATGGAGTGCACCAGTTCATCATGAAACGGCACAAGCAAATTTTGCTTCCTTTAAAACAGCTTTAGAAGATGCGGGAGTGGAAGTAATCGATTACTCGCAATACTTGGATTCCCAAGGGCAGCAGCTAAGTAGTCAGTTGATCAATCGGTTTTTTGTTAGAGATCTTGCCTGTGTATTTGGAAAGACGATGCTGCCTGGGGCAGCGGGAACCTTTATGAGACGGCCAGAATATGTCCAGGTCCATCAACTAATGAATACATGGTTTCCACAAGCGTTTCGTATGGAGGCAACTAATCATTTGAAAGCTCTGGAGTTTGGTGATGTATTAATTCTTAATCAAGACGTTGTTTGGATTAATGTAGGGATGCGAACAAGCTTGGAAAGTGTGGAAGAAGTAAAGGATCGTATCTTTCAAGCAGGTTTTTCTGAGATAGGTATCCTTAGCTTACCGAGGCGATCGGATACCCTGCATTTAGATATGAATTGCAATGTAGCTGGAGGAGAGCTTATGGTTGCGAAGCAGTTTGTTCGCCATTTTCCAATCCATGTATGGACAGAGCAAGGATCGCATTATGAAATGCCGAAGCAATTCTTAGAGCGCCACGGTTTCGCGGTTTACTGGTTAGAACAATACAATACGATACCAGATATCAACTTTCTTAATTTGGACCCGGAAACGATATTAATTAGTAAACAGGCACATAAACAGATGCTGAAAAAGCATCCAAAAATGGACAAGAAAAAGATTATTGAAGTTGATGTCACTGAATTAGAGAAAGCAGGTGGCGGGATTCGTTGTATGACCCTTCCTCTCGTTCGTTTAAAGTAGGATGTGGCAGAAGAATGAATAAAGGACAGATGAAGTGGTGGCAGCTGTCATTGCTTGGTATTGGATGTACGATTGGTACAGGTTTTTTCCTTGGATCTAGCATCGCAATTCAAAGCGGAGGCAATGCGGTTTTAATTGCATTTTTATTAGCAGCTATTGGCACATATATTGTTTACGATGCATTGGCGAAGCTTTCGGTAAATGATCCTGATAAAGGATCATTCCGCTCCTATGCGAAAAAGGCGTTCGGAAGGTGGGCGGGTTTCAGTAATGGCTGGATATACTGTTTATCTGAGGTATTGATAATGGGTAGTCAGCTGATCGCATTAGGGATCTTTACACAATTTTGGTTTCCTGAGCTGCCATTATGGATGCTTGCAGCAATATATGGGGGCTTGGGCTTGCTCGTATTATTAGCAGGCATGCAAGGCTTTGAGAAGATTGAAAATGGATTCGGTATCGTGAAATTGGCTGCCATTCTAATATTTATCTTTGTTTCCATTATCCTATTAATCAGAGGATTAAATGGAAATTCGTCTGGAACAATGCCCTATCTAATGGATGGTCAGCATTTCTTTACACAAGGTATTACTGGCATCTGGCAAGCCTTATTGTATGCAGTTTATGCCTTTGGCGGTATTGAGGTAATGGGACTAGTAGTCATCGATTTGAAAGATCCCAGGACAGCACCCAAAGCAGGGAAGGTAATGCTTATCCTACTTACTGTAATTTATCTGATTTCGATAGCGCTCGTATTAGCATTAGTTCCTTGGACAATGGTGAACCCAGATGAAAGTCCATTTATTACTGCACTCGAGCTGTATCAACTCCCATTAATCATTGATCTATTTACTGGCATTTTAATTGTTGCTGGATTTTCGACCATGGTAGCTGCGCTTTATGCTGTTATAACATTAGTAACATCACTTGCGGAGGATAAGGACGCCCCAGCTATATTAGCAAAACAGGGGAAATTCAAGGTTCCGATGCCAGCTTTTTTATTTACAGCTGCTGTTCTTTTCTTTTCCATAATCATTGCTTTATTGTTACCAGAGAAGATCTTTGAATATATGACAACGGCTGCGGGTTTAATGCTTATCTATAATTGGTTGTTCATCTTGGCTGCATTTACAAAGCTTGAGAATACGTCGAGTTGGGAGAAAGGGAAAGTTTTGCTTGGGGCGCTGCTCATTGTCATTACAGTAGCTGGTACGACAATGCAGCAAACAAGCAGACTAGGGTTTTACGTAAGCCTGCTCTTTCTTGCCATTATTGGGACTGTTGCAAAAGTAAACGATAAAAGGAACCGAAGCACTATTTGAGAAAGCTGGTGAGCTTACTTTTCATGCGCATAAATGGGCAACTAGAAGGGCTGGATGTATCATCACTTAAGAAATACTGCTTCCATTCATGATTATCCGCTTTTCCATACCATTTAAGGTCAGGATGTGCTGCAATTTCATCGTAATTAGCAAGGCGCTGGCGTATTACCTTTTTCATTTTACGCCCAAAACGGGTATGGTCATTTAAATCCTCAAAAACCCACCTTGGCTGAAAAGCGATGAAAAAGGCTGGAAATTGCCTGCTTTTCCGCAAGCAATGTTCCGGTGTTGCGCAGAAAGCAAAGTAAGGCTCACCATGGAAGCAGAATTCCCATGTATGGTGCATGGGGTCTGTTGGGATGTCTGCTGGCCACTCTTGTTCATCATATGCCGTAACATGATTTAATACGGACCAGAATAATTCGCGGTAATCCGATATCGTATAATTCGCTTTTATGACAGCAGGTGTTTCAAAAAAAACAACCAATGACGTATACTTACCTGTTTCACGAGAACCATTCCCGTATTCCCTTAATGCGGTGGCAAGTTGTTTCGCTGCATCTTCTTTTCTTGGGTCACTGACAAACGTGAATCGAAGTTGATTACTTAAGAAGCCTTGTCGCGCTGGAACACATGGATACGTGTTTGTATCAGCGAGCATGGAAGAGAAGGAACGATAAACTTTCTGTTGCCATAAGGGCAATGATTCCATATGTTCATCGAGCCATGTTTTTTCTACGAGTATTCCCATGTAGCTCTCCTCCTTTTACAATAACGTATTAACGGAGAACCAAATAGGTGCATGCCTAATAAAATGAAGGAAGCTTACGTTATTCCATTAATAACAGCAAGGCCTCGTATCCAAAGTAAATTCCAAAGCCAATTAATGTTATACCAGCAATAATGGCGATCACATATAATGCACGTGACTTAAAAAATCGTCGAAAGCTAGTTGCAACACCTGCCATAAACACATCCCATAGAATAATTCCGATAAAGATTCCGCTGCTATAGATCAGAAGTTGCTGATTGCTATACATATCACTTGTTTTTGCCAGCACTGCGCCATAAATACCTAACCAAAAAACAATATTAAGCGGGTTTGAAATGGCCATCCAGAAACCGTTTCGAAAGGATTTTCCCTTTGTCGTTGCTGGAACGGCAGCATTTGCATGTAATGTTTTCTTCGCACCTGCAATACTCTCGATCCCTGTATAGACAAGGATAAAAAAGCCAAACAGCCAAAGAAAAGTTTTCATTAAAGGTGTGGTTAAGAATTGAGCAACGCCAAAGTAAATCAGCAGCATAAACAAAAGGTCACCAATCATTGCCCCCAGACCTACAAGCCATGCATGAAGAAATCCATAATGAATACCCCGATTCAATTGAGCAGCATTAATCGGGCCAACTGGAGCAGATAGGGAAAGACCTAATAAAACATAACTGAAAAAGGTATTCATGAACGGGAAAACCTCCATTTTAAAAGTGCTTGTACTAGTATATTCAAAACATCACCCTGTACAACCGGAAAACAACGGGAGGCTCAATGATTTGCTTGATACGATAAAAAATGTAGATAATGAATATGTATAAAGAATGGAAAGAGATAGTGGAAGGGAGGATTGGAAATGGCAAAAGTTCGAATTGAAACAAAGTCAGGGAAGCTTCGAGGATAAGTTGAGCAAGGTACAAGAGTTTGGAAAGGGATACCTTATGCAAAGCCCCCAGTCGGGGAATTACGGTTTCGCCCCCCCAGCACCGTTAAATCATTGGGAGGGGGAACTAGACGCCACTGAATATGGTCCGAGCCCGCAAAATCCAGAGGTAGCAGCATCGATTGGGGCAACCGGGGCCTCGATGTCAGAAAATTGTTTGAACTTAAATGTATGGGCACCAACGAAAGATGCCGCTAAACTTCCTGTCATGGTATGGATTCATGGGGGAGCTTTTCGAGCTGGTGCGGGTAATAGCCCCTTGTATAATGGAGCAACCTTATCTGCACAGGGAAATGTGGTTGTCGTCACCATCAATTATCGATTGGGTCCACTTGGATTTTTATATCTTGCTGGGTTGGATGAACGTTTCACGGGAAACATTGGCTTATTAGATCAGATCGCAGCACTGAAATGGGTGAAAGAGAATAGCATTACCGAAAGAGCAGGCTGCCGCAATAGCTGAAGCGTTTATACAAGAACTTGGGCTCGATATCCATCAAGTAGATCAATTAAAGGATATCGCAACCTCAGAAATCCTAGCTGCTAGTGAACGTGTTGGCCAAGGGAAAGAATGGGTATTACCGATGCCTTTCCAACCAACAATTGATGGGTATACATTACTTGAAGAACCAGTTGACGCATTTCGCAATGGGATGGGCTTGCTGCACATATTCCAATTATCATTGGTACAAATCATGATGAAGGAGCTTTCTTCTTTACACCTGAATCACCAATCGCCTCTGAAGAAGCGATGACAGCGATGATTGAAAAGGTTATTGGAAAACCAGCTGCTAAACAGGTGAGCGGCCTTTATTCACCGTCACTGGAAGGGCAATCACAATTGATGACCGATTTTGTATTCTGGAAGCCGTCTATTGAATTAGCGGAGGCTCAAGCTGATCATGCCTCCGTCTGGATGTATCGGTTTGATTGGCATATCCCTTCTCATCCACAACTTAACAAGGCAGCGCATGCACTTGAAATACCGTTTGTGTTTCAAAATTTATTCTATTTTACCCCATTTGAGGTTCAAATAGATCCTTCGATGCTAGCATTATCGCAGCAAGCATGGGTGTCGTTTGCAAAGACGGGTAATCCAAATAATACAGAAAAATTAGCATGGCCAACTTATCATTTGAACGATCGTCAAACTTTGATCTTCGATAATCCAATGAAGGTTGTTGAAGACCCATATAGGGAAAAGCGGAAGATTTTTACCATTCATTAACTTTAAGGGGAGGAAACCAACATGCAGGACAAGTTTAAAAAAGGAGTAAATAACCTGTCAGATCAGGATAAGGTTATTTGTGTTGGCGATATGATTCAATGGAAAGGCGGAAATGCTCATTATGTAAGAAGAAAAGACAATGGGCAGGTTTACTTGGAGCTATATCAAAGTTGGCATCCGGTGCCATTTCCTGGAGACCATCAGATGGCAGAAAGGGGTTGGGATAATATTCGCCACTTTAATTATGATCTAGGAAAATACACAAATCAGATCTATGCTGTTAAAGCAACAAATGAGTCACAGTTACCAGATTTTTATCGGTTATCCGTGGACGATGCACATAGGGTGGCATTAGAGAATAATTAATTAAGTTCTTCTATCGGTATTCTACGAGTCTATATGGATCATAGGGAGAAGGATATCCATTTTTATCACAACCTGCTTATGCATAGATCTACGGAATAAAGAAATACTAATGTAATCAAATCATGTAACCTTCATCAATAACCGTCTAGAAAGGACAAGATAGAGATGAAAAAGGTGACAAGTGTATTTTGGATTACATTAGGGATTACATTAGCTTTATCTATTTGGGGCTCGATAGCTCCGTCACAATTTGAGGATAGTTCGGTAACCGTCATGGATTTTATTTCGGGACATTTTGGCTGGTTTTATTTAATTATTGTCTCTTTCTTCGTGATTTTTTGTCTGTATTTAATTTTTAGTCCATACGGAAAGATTAAACTGGGGAAGCACGATGATAAACCAGAATTTAGCTATCCGACTTGGTTTGCAATGTTGTTTAGTGCAGGAATGGGGATTGGATTAGTGTTTTATGGTGTTGCCTCCCCTGTCTCACATTACATAAAAACACCTCCAGTAGCTGAACCTGGTACGGTTAAGGCGCTTGAGGATGCGCTACGTCTTACCTTTTTCCATTATGGTGTTCATGCATGGGCGATCTATGCAGTAATTGCATTGGTACTTGCTTATTTTACCTTTCGTCATGACAAGCCTGGGTTAATCAGTGCAGCATTAGAACCGTTGTTTGGAAATGCAATGGAAGGTGTCTGGGGAAAAACGGTTGATGTAATTGCGGTATTCGCTACGATTGTTGGTGTGGCAACCACGTTAGGGTTTGGTGCTGCGCAAATTAATGGCGGGCTTTCTTATCTGCTTGGAATTGATAATGCGTTCTGGGTACAACTCGTAATTATTCTAGTAGTAACTGTGCTATTTATGTTGTCTACCTATACAGGGCTTAGTAAAGGGATCAAGTATTTAAGTAATACGAATTTGGTTCTAGCAGCATTGTTATTTCTGGCAGTTTTGATACTTGGACCAACCATGTACATTGTAAATTCATTTACGAATACGATTGGAACCTATATTCAAAGCTTGCCAATCGAGAGTTTTCGTATAGCGCCCAATGATTCAGATGAACAACAATGGATTATCGATTGGACGGTCTTTTTCTGGGCGTGGTGGATTGCCTGGTCTCCCTTTGTGGGTATCTTTATTGCACGGATATCCAGAGGGAGGACGATTCGTGAATTCCTATCCGGTGTGCTCATCGTACCATCGGTAGTTGGGTTCTTATGGTTTTCAGCCTTTGGGATGGCCGGGATTCAGGCGCAAAATAGCGGCGTGGATATCGCAGGCCTTCCGGATGAGCAAGCATTATTTGGAATGTTTTCCAACTTGCCGTTTAGTGTTGTACTTTCCATCTTGGCTCTCCTATTAATAAGCACTTTTTTTATTACATCAGCTGATTCTGCAACCTTTGTTCTTGGAATGCAGACGACAAATGGATCATTATCTCCATCCACCCCTGTGAAGTTCGTCTGGGGGTTTGCCCAATCGGCGATAGCTGCTGTCCTTTTATATACCGGAGGACTTCAAGCATTGCAAAATGCGTTGATATCTGCAGCTTTTCCGTTTTCCATTATCATGCTGCTGATGATTGTCTCGTTTTATAAGGCATTGAAGAAAGATAAGAAGCAACTATCCAAATAACTTCATTGTAACAGCTCCTGATGGATTAATCAGGGGCTTTATTTGTCCATTTGATGTTATACTTATGCTAAGAGAGGTGAGCCAGAGAAGATGCAACGTCTAATCTTTGAACAAGCATGGGCTAAAACAATTGATCCCAATGATCGTCGTACGATTGAACAGGTGTTTGCAGAGGCAAATGCATCGGAAACAAACCAAAGCTTTGTTCCATTACAGCAAGCACGTAATCATCGTGGCGATTTACTGATCATGGTAATAATTCAAAATTATACGAGTGAACAATGGACGCTTGATCCGATCACATTAACTTATTATGAAAACGAAAATTGCGTTGCTACGCATACGTTTTCTGATCCACGTTTGATATTAGATGCGAAATGCAGCATGCCTTGGACGTTTATTTTCCCCAAGACCGTTATCCAACAAGAACCAAGCTTCATAAATGGGTATCTGAAAGAATAACAAATGATCTTTATATTGGAGGAAGGATAAGATGGAGAAACGAATACTTGTAATCAATTTAAAACCCGAACTCGTACAAATAGAAAGATTAAAGCAAATGCTGCCAAATTGGGAAGTGGTAGCAGATAATGACCCAGATCATCTCGAACATTACTTAAAGGAAGCAGAAATTATTTTGCACTGGAAAAAGGCTATTGCTCCAACCATCCTAGAAGAAAATACGAGGTTAAAATGGATCCAAACATGGAGTGCTGGTGTCAATAATCTGCCTCTGGAAGCACTGCAAGCAAGGGGGGTTTGTGTAACCAGTGCAAATGGTGTGCATGCGTACCCCATTTCCGAGACTATTTTTGCCTTAATGCTTGGCTTTACCCGAAAAATACATACCTATGTGCGCCAGCAGCAAGTGAAAACATGGCATCATGCGCATCTTAGTGGGGAAATACACAAGAAAACCATTGGCATCATAGGTGTGGGTGCAATTGGTAAGGAAACCGCCAAAATAGCCAAGGCATTTAAGATGAAAGTTCTTGGCGTACGTCATTCTGGTAATCCGGCCGACGATGTTGATCAAATGTTTCAGCCAGAACAACTGGATGAGATGCTGCCGCAATGTGATTATGTGGTTATTACCCTTCCGTTAACGACTGAGACAACCCATATGTTTGCTGCTCCTCAATTTAAGCGAATGAAGGATTCCGCGCTACTTATCAATATAGGTAGAGGTCCGATTATTCAAGAAGAAGACTTAATTGAAGCTTTGGAACAGAAGGAAATTGCTGGTGTTGGGTTAGATGTTTTTGCTACAGAACCATTACCGGAGGATAGTCCGCTTTGGGAAATGGATAATGTCATTATTACCCCGCATACAGCGGGCGCTACAGAATATTATGCCACCCGGGTCATAGAGGATATTTTTCTCCCGAACCTTGAACATTATATCCAAGGAGAAACGCCCAATAAGAATCTCGTGAATTTCGAAAAAGGGTATTAATGAACGTCGCTCCCACCTTTCGTTGAGTCCATCTAGGTGAGGGAGCGACGTTTGCTTTCATATCGATACTCCCTTTCTTAAGCATGCTTCATTAAACAGGGAGTTGATCCCCTTCATAATCAACCTCAAACCCTAAATCCTCTAACATTTGGTGATCTTTTGTTCCTTCTTGCCCTGCAGTTGTTAAATAATCTCCTATAAAAATAGAGTTTGCAGGATACAATCCAAGTGGCTGGAGACTGCGTAAGTTTACTTCACGGCCCCCAGATATACGAATTTCTTTAGTTGGGTTAATAAATCGGAATAAGCATAATACTTTCAAACAATATAACGGATTCAGCTCATCGGTTCCTTCTAATAATGTTCCTTCCATGGCATGAAGGAAGTTAACCGGAATCGAATCGGCGTCTAATAATTTCAAGGCTGTTGCCATCTGGATTACATCTTGTTTTGTCTCTTTCATTCCAACGATAACGCCAGAACAAGGGGAAATGCCTACCCGTTTTGCGTAATTAACGGTAGCCACCCTATCCTGATACGTGTGGCTTGTCGTAATATTATCATGATGGTTTTCCGATGTGTTGATATTATGATTATAACGGTCTACCCCGGCCTCCTTCAGCTGTTCAGCCTGTCCTGGCTTGAGGATACCAAGGCATGCACAAATTTTTAAATCATATTTCTCTTTAATTTCTTTGACTGCGCTTGTTACCTGATTCAACTCACGATTGGTCGGCCCACGCCCGCTAGCAACAATGCAGTAGGTGCCAGAATGAAGTTGATGTGCTTTTTCAGCACCCTGTACGATCGTATCCTTTTGCATCATCCGATATTTTTCAATCGGATTGGTAGAGTCTCTAGATTGTGCACAGTATCCGCAATTTTCAGGGCATGCTCCTGATTTTGTATTTATAATCATGTTCAACTTCACTCTGTTTCCATAATATTTTTTTCGAATACGATAGGCACTATGTAGTAATTCCAGAATACGGTCATCTGGGCATTCTAAAATCTGCATTGCTTCCCCTTCCGTAATGGTATAGCCTGCTAGTACATCTTCTGCTAACGATTGAAAATGAATCATATTCTATTCCTCCTTCACGTCATCTATAACAATATATTTCTTTTTTAAGCGCTTGTATCCAATCGCATTCGTGCTGATTGATGGATGATCAAATAAATACGTGGTGCGATCATTGCTGCAACAAAAATTGTTAATAGGTCAATAGGTAAGTATGCCAGCATTATCAACCATGCATCCACATAGGTAATACTCTGATTTGCATCCATAAAATAGGCGAAAGAAAGATACATATAATTGGTTCCAATGAGGTAATTAAAGAGCAGCCCAATTATGGATGCAGCGATAAATCGTTTCATCGTTGGTTGTTGCTTATATTCGATTACTTTTCCTGTTATATAGGCGGTAAAAATAAATGAAAGAATGAACCCAAATGTTGGACTAAGAAGGGTGCTAAGACCACCTTTTAATCCTGCAAACACGGGCATGCCTGTTAGTCCAATAAGAACATAAACAACCATAGCAATAGCTCCTCGTCGACCGCCGAGCAAAGCTCCTGATAAAAAACAAAAAAATGTTTGTAAAGTAATTGGTACACCACCAATTTGCAGGAAAGGTGCCCAGGCGGTTATATTTGCACCAATGCTCATAAATGCAACAAACATGGCTATCAGGCTAAGATCAGTAACAGAAAGCTGTTTCGGCTGTCTCAAGATCATGCCCCCTTCCAGCCTTCCCCACATTTGTAATCTAACAAACTTTTAAGCGGTAAGGATTTATTTAGTAACTCAGCAACATCCTTCGCATGAAATGACGCTATCCACGGTAGTACAGCTAGAACAGGAATACCTGTTAATTCTTCAATAAATTCCGGATTCGTTTGTTCAGCGACTCCTTGATTTTTATCATCTAGTCCATTTAATATAATTCCGGCTATTTCAATTCCCAGCTGTTTTGCGTATGCAATGGTTAACCATATATGGTTTACCGTACCTAGCCCCACTCTCGCAACCAATAACAATGGCATTCCAATGGCCTTTGCTACGTGTGCAGCAGAATATTCTCTGCCGAAAGGAACGGCAAGGCCGCCAGCGCCTTCTATAATGAAAAAATCATGTGTGTGTTGAATCTTTTCCCAAGCTTGGACGAGCTTTTCAAGTGTAATCAAGCGACCTTCTCGTTTTGCTGCTACATATGGAGCTAAAGGTTCAGCAAATTGAAACGGCGTAATCTGTTCAAGTGAATTCGCATCTCCGGAGAATGCTTTTAAAATGGATGTGTCACTCATCGGATCTTCTCTTTTTTCTCCACTTAACATTGGCTTAAAAACTCCAACATCTAACCCTTGCTGCTTTAATGCACCTGCTATTCCGGCACCAACAAAGGTTTTACCAATTCCCGTATCAGTTCCAGTAATAAAAAAACCTTTTCTATTCATCTCCTACCCTCACTTTATTATTTTTTAGTAGATGCTAGTCCGACATTTATTCGATTTGTTACTATATCGATCGATTCCGTCATAATCTCTATCATTTCATGTAGTTCTTGTTTTGTACTAGCGAGTGGAGGCATGAACACGATCGTATCGCCCACTGGCCTTGTTAACATACCAAGCTTACGCATTTTTAAGGAGATAGCATAACCAACTCTTTGGTCCCAAGGGAAAGGTTTCTTAGTCGTTTTATCTTGTACGATTTCAATTCCCGTCATGAAGCCAAGCTGCCTAATATCGCCAACATGCTTTAATTTAGATAGTGTAGTGAGCTTATTCTGTATGAAAGTCGTATTTTCTTTGACATGATCAATGGTTTTTTGTTTATCGAACAGATCAATATTAGCCAGAGCGACCGCGCATCCTAATTGATTACCAGTGTAAGAATGTCCATGAAATAGCGTTTTTAATTTTGTATAATCATCGTAGAATGCGGAATATATTTCTTCTGTTGAAATGGTGGCAGCAATTGGTAAATACCCTCCTGTTATTCCTTTTCCAACCGTCATAATATCTGGATCTACATTTTCATGGTTGCAGGCAAACATTTCTCCTGTTCTACCAAAGCCAGTTGCAACTTCATCAAGAATTAGCAGAACATTATATTTTTTACATAATGCCTTTACACCGGCTAGGTACCCGGAAGGCATGAGCCGCATTCCGCCTGCCCCTTGCATCATAGACTCTACTGTAATACCCGCAATCTCTTGATGATGATGATAGAATAGATTTTCTAGTTCTAATAAACTTTCATCTTTGCAAGCATCTGGATCTCCACTTGAATGTCGATACACATAAGGGAAGGGAATGTGAAAGCTATCAAAAGTAAGTGACTGATAAATACGGTGAAAAATGTCAACGGCACCTACACTAACAGCACCAATTGTATCCCCATGATAGCCATCTTTCATCGTGACAAACTTTGTTTTTCCGTTTATCCCTTTGTTTTTCCAATATTGAAAAGCCATTTTGAGAGCTATTTCAACGGCTTCCGCACCACTATCAGAATAGAACACTCTAGTTAGGCTAGGGGGAGTTATCTCTACCAATTTCCTCGCTAATTCCGTTGCTGGTAGATTAGTCATACCCAGTAGTGTAGAATGAGCGATTTGATTCAATTGTTCACGAATGGCACGGTCTAATTCTTCCTTTCGATGGCCATGGACATTAAGCCATACGGATGAGAAACCATCATAGTATGTATTACCTTGAATATCCTTGAGCATGATCCCTTCACCACTTTTTATTATGAGTGGATTTTCATCATAATCTTTCATTTGGGTAAACGGCAGCCAGAGATGTTGTTTGCTCATCTCTACTAGTTCGTCGATGTTTGTCATTGTTAAACCTCCCTAAAAATTATTGTTAACCTAATATTATTTAGGTTAACAATAATGAAATCATATATCTATAAAGAGGTCAATAGCCTTTAAGAATGAAAGGGCCCTTTTGTTGACTTTTGGGCTTTAAAGCATCTATTTTAAGTAAGTAGAGTAATTATCACAGGAGTGAATCGAATGAAGGTATTATGGGATTTTGACGGGACGTTAATCAATACATATCCTAGTTATGCAAGGCAATTCCAACAAGTACTGCCTAATAGCGTAGATAAGCAGACGATTTATGAGCAATTAAAGATCTCTTTTTCCCATACCGTAAGTTATTTTCAAATGACAGAAGCACAAGAAAGAGAAGTTCGCAACCTTGTAGATAGGATTTCACCTGCTGAATTGCTTCCGTTTGAAGGAATAGAGCAAGTACTACGTGTTGCTGATACAAATGTGATTATGACCCATAAGGATCGGAGAAATTTACTGCGCATTTTAAAACGGCATGGGTTGGATCAATACTTTAAGGATGTGGTAACAATCGATGATGGCTTCCCACGTAAACCGGATACTGCTTCGTATGCGTATTTACATGATCGACACAACCTAGATTTAGCAGTAGGCGATCGCGCTATTGACTTAATACCAGCGAAGAAATTAGGCATACAAACATGTAGTTTCCAGAATTCTCAAGTCGATGCCGATTATCATATTGATAGCTATTTGGAGTTTTTTGAGGTTGTGAAATAACTTGTTTAAAGGAGAACGGGAGATGAGTAATCTGGTAAAGACGAATCGAATGATCTTCATAGAAGAAGTCTTCTATAACATGAACATCCTAATATTAAGACGAAGCGTGTGTAATCATCTGACCATAACCGCAAGAATAAGGACGATAAAAAGAAGAATTTTTTGTTAAACTAATGGTATCCATAAAAAGATAATCAAGGAGTGAGATAGCCATGACAGATCTTTCCTTTGATGAGATGTGGGAGTGTATTCTCGCATGTGATCGTACGTATGATGGACAATTCTTTACAGCTGTAAAAACAACGAAAATTTATTGCCGGCCTTCTTGCCGTTCACGCAAACCGAAAAAAAGCAATGTGGAATTTTATCAGGACATCGGGCAAGTGGAAGCTGCCGGATACAGACCTTGTAAAAGATGTCAGCCGGAGATAGAGCATTCCCCTCATATCATGCTTGTTCGAAGTGTTATTGCTTATTTGTTACAGCATTATAAAGAACGGTTGCAATTGCGGGACATTTCCGATCATATTGGTATCAGCTCCTATTATTTAGAACGTGTTTTTAAAGAAGAAACAGGCGAAACGCCGCGGATCTACTTAGAGAAAATTCGGATGGACAAGGCGGTGTATTTATTAAAGAGCTCTGATCTGACGAATTTAGAAATATGTAATCGTATTGGGTTTCATAGCCCGTCTAATTTCTATAAAGTGTTTCGTAAATATCACCATTGTTCTCCAACTGAATTTCGTGACGTTACGGATAAACAGCAAAGGAGAGAGGTGAAAGCATGAAGTGGGAGGATCACCATACACATGTTGAGATTGCGCTTCCAGCTGACTTCAGTTTCCAAGAATGTCTACGGTTTCTAGGCCGGTCGGACCAAGAATTGGTTTATACGATTAATGAAGGGCATTTGTATAAGCTTTTAAAAATAGACACCGCATTTATTTTATG
Organism: Virgibacillus salexigens; assembly: GCF_000723585.1. NCBI lineage: Bacteria > Bacillati > Bacillota > Bacilli > Caryophanales > Bacillaceae > Virgibacillus > Virgibacillus salexigens. The sequence goes on from NZ_CCDP010000001.1 coordinate 270,950, forward strand.
TGATATAACCCACAAAGAAAATGTCCTTCATGTGCAGTTTTCTAATGAAGTACCAACCTTTGCTGTTAAACAAGAAGTGGTTAGCTTTATCAGTGAATGGCTTGACTTGGATAGAGATTTGACAGCATTTTATCATTTAGCTAGCCAGGATGAAATACTTCATAAATTAGTAGTTCGGTATCAAGGCTTACGCATGATTAGAATACCTGATTTATTTGAGGCGCTGACATGGGCTATCATTGGTCAACAGGTCAATTTAACGTTTGCATATAAACTGAAGAAACGCTTGACCGAAATGTATGGCGAACATAGGACATTTCGCGATAAAAGGTATTGGCTGTTTCCAGATCCAGCAAGCATTGCTGAACTTACTGTTGATGAATTAAGGGGATTACAACTCTCCCGGAGAAAAGCAGAATACATCATTTATGTTGCTGCATTAATCCGCGATGGACAATTGACTAAAGCTGAACTGGGTAAGCGAATGTATGACAGTGTAAAGAAATCACTCGTAGCTATAAGAGGAATAGGGAATTGGACTGCCGATTATGTGCTAATGAAATGCCTTGGTCGATCAGAGGCTTTTCCTATTGCGGATGTCGGGCTGCATAATGCGATAAAGGTGCAATTGGGTTTACACGAAAAACCAGCATTGAAACAAATTGAAATGATGGCAACAAAATGGGAAGGTTGGCAAGCCTATGCCACCTTTTATCTATGGAGGTCGTTATATGATGAACAAGTATAAAATAGATTATCAATCGCCTATTGGGATTATTGAAATAACCGGTACGGAGAAAGTGATTACTTCTGTTTTATTTGCGGATCGAGAGAAAGTGGAATACGGTTTTTACGAGGATTTCCCAGAGTTTATGAAGATGTGTTATCAGCAGTTTGAGGCATACTTTGCAGGGAACCTTCAATCATTTCGCTTTCCATATGAAGTAAAAGGAACAGCCTTTCAGAAGGACGTGTGGACTGCTTTAACGACAATCCCCTTTGCGCAAACAGCGAGTTACCTAGATATTGCTAAAGCGATTGATAATCATAAAGCGATTCGAGCAGTGGGAAGTGCTAATAGCAAGAATCAGATAAGTATCGCCGTCCCCTGCCATCGAATCATTGGTTCCAATGGAAAACTAACAGGCTATGCAGGTGGTTTATGGCGAAAAAAATGGCTGCTTGAGCATGAAGCGCGTATAGCGGCTGCTAATAAATAAACAGGCAGGGCAACCAAGGTCATGAAGACATCCGAATTTCTACGCGGGTAAGCTATTCTTGCTTACCCGCTTTATACTATGGTTTTGCCGGCAAAAAGCGGTAGATGAGGTATCTTTAAATCTATGAATTTATCTCTGCCTCTTGTTTAATCTACTAAACCAAATAATCGTGGCAAGAATAAGCTTATTTCTGGAATAAACGCAACGAGTAAAAGTGCTATGATTAATGGGATATAGAAAATAATTAGCTTAGGTATGATCTTTTCTATTTTTACGCCACTGACACTACTTCCAATAAATAAGACTGTTCCGATGGGAGGCGTTGTCACCCCAATTGCAAGGGCGATTGCCATAATCATTCCAAAGTGAACAGGATCGATCCCCATTTGCGTTGCTACTGGAAAAAAGATCGGTGTAAATATTAATAAAGCTGGTGCAATATCCATGAAAGTGCCAACCACTAATAAGATGAATAGCATAATTAACAATAGAATAATCGTGTTATCGGTAATGCTTAATAGACTACTCGTAATTGCCTGAGGTATACCAGCATAAGCAAGCACCCATGACATGGCTGTCGATGTTCCAATTAATAACATAATGATACCAGAATAGATAATGGTTTCTTTAAGTATTTTAGGAATATCTGCTATTTTTAACTGACGGTATAGTAAACTAAGTAATGCTGCGTATAAGACAGCAACTGCTGCTCCTTCTGTCGCTGTAAAGATTCCTCCGGCAATTCCTCCGATTACAATGATAATTAGTAATAAGCTAGGAATGGCTTGCATCATTACTTTTATGGATTCTCCACCGCTGACTGGTTTAACTACAGGGTAGTTCGCTTTCTTAGCCAAGATATATGCCACAATCATGAGTAATAAAATCATTAGAATCCCAGGTAGATAACCAGCGATAAATAAAGCGCCGATTGATGTACCACCACTTAGCAGGGAATATATAATTGGCATCCCGCTTGGTGGAATAATTAAACCTGTTGGTGCTGAGGCAATATTTACAGCTGCTGCATACGAAGGATCATAACCCGCCTTTTTTTCTTGGGGATGCATAATTCGCCCCATGGTTGCAGCTGCTGCAATGGCTGACCCAGATATGGCACCGAACAGTGTATTTCCAATAATATTCGTGTGCGCCAATGATCCTGACATTCTCCCACCAATTAATTTTGCTAAATTGATGAGTCTATCTGCAATTCCACCATTATTCATAATACTTCCAGCCAACATAAAGAAAACCAAGGCTAATAATACAGTACTATCCAAACCAGTAATGATTTGTTGAGACACGGCTAATAGGGAAGGTGCCATTGGTAACAGCATCAAAATGGACACAAAGGAAGCAATGGCGATACTTACTGCGATAGGTACACCAATAAATAAGAGTAAAAAAAACAATCCAAAAAGTATGATTGCAGTCCAAACGGTTACATCCATGTATGTTCACCCTTTTCAAACGAACCGGTACGTTCAATCTCACGACGTTCTGATATATGTATCAATTGATAGAATATGATAATGGTTCCACAGATTGGTAAGATACCATAGACCAATCCCATGGGCATGTTCAGGATAGGTGATAATTCTGCCATCGTTGCTTGGGATATGTTATATCCACCAATTACGAATACAAATAACGCAAATACAATAACGAGCATATCAATGAACCAACGTAGCCGTTTATGAGCTTGCCCGGTAATCTTATCCCTCAGAAACGTAAGTGATAAATGTTCATCCTGGCCAAATGCATAAGCTGCACCAATCAGAGCTACCCAAATCAAAGAAAATCGTAAAATCTCCTGGGTAACTATACTTGGGTCTTCTAGCACAAATCTGGTGAATACTTGCCAAATTGCGGCAACAACTAAAAATATAATTAATATACTGCCAATGGTTAGCAGTACCAAGTCTATCCAGCGTTTTACTTTCTTCAAATGAACCCCCTCCAAACCTTCTTTATTGTATAGCTTCTATTTTTTTAAGCAGTGTATCAATCGCCGGATTTTCTTTTCGACGATCCTGTAAAAGTGGTTCCACTAATTCTCGAAATGGTGCTTGATCAGGATTTGAAAACTCCACTCCCATTTCTTCTCTTGCTTGATCGATACTGGCTTCAATCATCTGATCCCATCTTTCATTATGTGTTTTTGTTGTTTCCTCACCAGCTTCTATAAGGGCCTGTTGTTCCGATTTATTTAATTTGTTCCATGATGCATTACTCATAATGAGGAAGTCTGGAATCCTTGTATGTTCATCAAAGGAGAATTGTTTTGCAACTTCGCCATGATTGGCGTCAGTTAAGGCAATGGGACTGCTCTCGGCACCATCGATAATTCCTTGCTGCAAGCTTGTATACACCTCTGTCGCTGACATTGGTGTCGGAGCAGCGCCTAACATTTCTACCATTTGTATCGCAGTAACGTTATTCATCACGCGAATTTTGAGCCCTTCAAGGTCTTCAGGAGTCTCTACCTTTGTCTCTCCGGTATAAAAACTGCGTGCTCCTGCATCATAATACGTGACTCCTCTTAATTGTACATCTTTTAGATCCTTATACATTTGTTTGACTGTATCCGTTTCCATGAATTTACGAAAATGCTCATCATTACGGAAGACATAAGGGAGGCTGAACACAGAAAATGTCTGTTCAAATTGAGATACAACACCACCATTCACTTTGGTCATATCGATGACTCCATTTTGTACAAGTTCCATTACTTTTGTCTCGCCACCTAAAACTCCTTCTGCATAGATCTTGATATTTACACTGCCATTTGTTTTCTCTTCTACTTTTTCAGCGAATTCTTCTAAGCTTTGGTATACAGGACTTGCATCATTATGGATATGGGCTAAGGTTAATGTTTTCGTTCCTGCCTCTGACGCATTGCCTTGCCCAGATGCTACCTGTTCTGCAGGGGAACAAGCGCCTAGAACAAGTAACCCTAAGAACAAAGTACTAACTACAATACGTTTACGAAAAAGAGGTTTCATGTCCTTCCTCCTTCCATTATTGTTTATAAGGAATAGAAACGGATTTATTTTTCAGATAATTATATCTTAAGCGCTTTCAAAAGCGGTGTCTTATTAATATAAGAATTATTCTCTCAATTTCAGAAATAAAGCAAATGAAAAGCTTACTACAAGGGAAACGCACTTGTTTACAAAATTATCAACATGACTTATTCTTTTACTGCACCACCAATAATTCCTGATATAAAATAACGTTGCAGAAAGAGAAACATTAAAAAAATAGGTAAGATGGATATGACGGCTCCTAGCATTAATTGCCCGTAATCAATGGAACGTTGACCAGCAATGGTTGCTAAAGCGACAGGTAGCGTATATTTTTCTTCTGAAATCAATGCGATCAATGGCCATAAGAAGTTATTCCATTGATGTGTAAATAAAAAGATTGATACCGCGGCAATAGCTGGAACCATCGTTGGCAAGCCGATTTTGATAAAAATATAGAATTCACTAGCTCCATCTATTCTCGCTGCTTCAATTAAAGAATCAGGAATAGATTGCATGTTTTGTCTCATTAAAAAAATGGCAAAAGGATAAGCAAGCTGTGGAAGGATAATAGCACTATATGTATCTAACAGCCCTAGATTAGCAAATAGTTCGAACTGCGGTATGACTAAAGCCTGATATGGCACCATCATAGATATAAGAAACATAAGGAAAATGGCTTCTTTGCCTTTAAATGTATACTTTGCAAAGGCAAAACCTGCTGCTGTGCTAATAAATCCAGCTAAAAGCGTGTAAATAACCGTGATTATTATAGAATTAATTAACGATTGCCAGATATCAACAGAGGCCAGTAGGTTTTGTAAGTTATCAATTAAGTGGGTGCCTGGTACGAAGTTGGGCGGTATTCGTAATGTTTCGCCGGAAGGATTTGTAGCGCCAACAATGGTCCAATACAAGGGACCAATGGTTACGATGACCCCAATAATTAAAAGGCTATAAAGCAAGATTTGTCTCACCATTCGCTGGTTTATCATTTTGTAACACCTGCCCACTTAAATTGTATAAAAGATAATAGTGCTATTAATATAACGATGACATAAGCAATTGCTGAACCATAACCAAAATCAAAATACTCAAAACCATTACGATAAAGATACATAGTAATAGTAGTGGTGGCATTAATTGGTCCACCATTTGTCAACGTATATGGTTCGTCAAATAGTTGTAAGGTACCAATGGTAGAAACAATGGCAGCGAATAGGATAACCGGCTTTAGCTGAGGGATCGTTATTGAAAAAAACTGTCTGATTTTATTCGCACCATCAATACTCGCTGCTTCATAAAGATTGCTTGGGATATTCTGTAATCCAGCTAATATAATAACCATATTATACCCAGTCCATCGCCAGGTAGTTACTAAAATAAGTGATACCTTTGCCCAAAAGGGATCACTTAACCAGCCGATGGCATCCATGCCAATCATGGACAATAAATAATTGACAATGCCGTAGTCCCTATTTAGTAACAGCAAGAAAATAATCGAAGCCGCAACTAAAGAGGTAACCGCTGGGGCGAAAAAAGACACACGGAAGAATCCTTTTAATTTTATGAATCCAGCGTTCAATATAGTTGCTAATACAACAGCCAAACCTAACATGATAGGGAGTTGAAAGATTAAGATAATAAACGTATTTGCTAAAGATTCATAGAATAGCCGATCTTGGAATAAGCGAATATAATTGTCCAGCCCTACAAAGACACGACCAGCTTCTGCATTGGTTTGAAAGCTTAATAGAAAGGAATAGATGATTGGATAGACCGTAAAGATTATAAATAGAACAATAGCAGGTAATAAGAATAGATAGGGTGCCCGCTTCACAGTAATAAAACTTCTTTTTTTCTTTGCATTCATTTTAGGTTGCGGAGGAGACGGATCTTCATTGTATTGCACCGAAGAAGGAATACTCATTCATATCCACCTTTCACAGAAATTTAGTTGTTTTCTATGGTTTATTTACTTCTCTACCAGTACTTGGACCCAGGGTGTTAGCGATGTCACCGACCACCTGATCCAATGGTTTACCATTTAATAGCATCGACACAATTTCATCGTTTACGATGTCATTGGCTCTTGCGTAGTCACTTGTGTAATTAACTACAGGTGTTTCTTTTGCAATCGAGGCAAAAACATTATAAACCGCTTCATTATCAAAATACGCTTGTCTTTCCTGAAATTCTTTTTCTTCGTATGTAGCTAACAAGGAAGGGAATAATCCCTGATTTTTTAAACCACCGATTAATAAGTTCACTTCCGTTGTCGCAAATTCTCCGAAGACATAAGCTGCTTCTTTATTGGTAGATGCTTTGGGGATGACTAAATTAGAACCGCCACCATTAGCCCCTTGGCCTTGTTTTTCGTTAAAGCTAGGAAGTGGCATGGCACCCCATTTTCCGGATAATTCAGGCATTTGATCTTTCATGGTACCCGTCCACCAAATAGCTCCAGGTAAAGTCGCGACATGCCCATTTTTAAGGGCAGATACTCTACCATCCCAATTCGTTACGTTCGTGATCAGCTTCTTATCCTGCATTCGCTGTATCGTTTCTAGTGCTCGTATCGATTCACTTGAATGCACATCAATATTTCCACTAGAATCGAAATAAAATGCCCCTTGTTGATGCAGCATATATTTGTAGAGGGGGACGGTTTCGTTTAAGGTTAAACCGAGCATATTCACTCCTGTTTTTGTTTGAATTACTTCACCGGCATCTATATAATCTTCCCATGTTTCGATAGAAGCTGGTTCAACGCCCGCTTGGTGAAAGATATCTTTTCGATAAAAGATTCCAACTGGCCCCAAATCCCTTGGCATTGCTAGGAAATCGCCATTCTCATCCTTCACTGCTTCCTCTTTGGCTGGGGCAAATTGACCCTCATATTTGCCGTAGCCTAACTCAGATAAATTTGTAAAACGATCAGGGAAATTTTCTTTATAGGATAGTAGCTGTGTTTCTTCGACTTGGACTAAATCCGGGAGTTGTTCCCCTTGGTTTGCTGCTAAACCAGTAATGAGACGTTGATATACTTGGTCAGGTCCTTGCTTATTAATCGTTACATTGACATTTGGATATTTTTCTTGAAATTGAGGAACAATTGATTCTAAAAAATCTGCTTCTAATGCCCATGCCCAAACAGTAATGTCACCAGATATCTGTTCTGGGTCACGAGGGATATTTACTTCCGTTGTACTCTCTGTAGCTTCACAGGCAGCTTGGAAGGATAATATGATCAAGGTCAATATAAAAACGTTCCATTTTATTTTCACATGCATCATCCTAAGCATTTTTTATTAAATAAACATCTTGATTTGAAACGGACGTTAACGCTGATAGAGGCTTTCGACTGATCCATTCCATGATGAAGCATACCATGCTTCCACTAAAAAATAGGGACAACCCTGGATACCATCGAATGACATACAGCCAGATAATCAGGGTAAGGAGGATCGAGAATGAGATAGGAAAGCGAGATAAAGCAAATAAGAAGGTTAGCTTGATACAATTTTTCATCGTTAATTGAAAATGAACATATACCGGAAAAAATGTAACAACACCCAGCCCATACACGATAAATAGGGTAATGTTGCTATATAGAAAGATCGTGGTAAGCAAGTTCTGATTTGGCAGTAGAATGGTGATATTGGCATAAAATATGCTGCCAATCAAAAGAAATAACAGTCCATACCCATTTCCTTTAAGAAACGCTTGAATATAGGTATGAATAAATAAGCATAAAACCGAATGGACGTCCTCCTTGTTTACCCATTTTTTTATAATGGTAAGTAAGGAGATGGTAGCAGGCATAAAACCAAAAATAACTCCACCGATAACCATAAATAGCAGCCATAGAATATTGACATAACTTAAGCGAATGATCCAAATGCAAAGGCTTCGTATCGTATCGAACATCGAACTTTCATCCTTTATCTAAGCAGTACCCCTATTGGAATACTGCTTCATATTAATCAACAACGTAAATACTTGGAGGGGGTGGATTTTGCATATCGTTACCTAAATAAAAACTTGTATGTGGCGGTTGATTATAAGCAACGTTTTGCCAAGCAATTCCCAATCGATATACTGGGTCATGCATTAATGTATAGATTCGGTGATTGGTTAACGCTGTCGTTGTATAAATCGTTAATGCTTCACTATCCTCGGTTCGCCATACGGCTTCTTCACGCCAGTCCCCGATAATATCTGCTTGTAAGGAAGGGTTTCCTTTTGTGCCGTTATTGGAATAAGTTCCATCAGCAGTTAATAATGTTCTTGTTTTGCTATTTTCATAGTCCCATTTTGCAATAGTGCCTACTCCAACACTCTGGTCTTCATTCCAACGATGATCGAGGAGTTCTCTTGATAAATCACCGTCCCACCAGATGGAAAAGTTAGCAGGTGGAATGGCTGTTGAGATTTTATCGCCTTTTGATGTGTAAAGGCCGCCAGTTGTACTATTCCAGGCACCATCAACTGCCCAGCTTTCTTCCCCTTTAAATCTCGGATCAATATCTCCTGATAATCCACGACCAACATCATAATCGGTAGGGATACCCCAAATTAATTCACCTGAATCGGCATCACGAAATTCCATACCAGCCTCATTTGGAAAAGATTCATGTACTTGAAAGACTTCTAATCCAGAGCGTTCAGGATCAAGATCTCCTACATGCATGGCATCTCCATGTCCTAATCCAGTGGTATATAACCCCGTACCATTATCATCAATCGCCATACTTCCATAAATAATTTCGTCTTTATTGTCATCATCTACATCTGCAATACTGAGATTATGATTTCCTTGACTAGCATACCCTTCATTACTAGGTTCATCACTATCAAATGTCCACTGTTTTTCTAATTTACCATTTCGATAATTGTATGCTGTTAACATTGTTTTTTCATAGTAACCCCGAGCCATAATCAGCGATGGTTTAGTGCCGTCAAGGTAAGCAATACCTGCTAGGAATCGGTCGCCACGGTTTCCATAGCAATCCCCCCAATCACAAATGTCTCCTCTAGCAGGAGAATAATTCGTGGTCTCTAATGCTTTCCCAGTTTGTCCGTCAAATATAGTGAGATATTCTGGTCCGTTTATGATTCGTCCTTCTTCATTACGGTAATCCGCGTTTGCATCACCTATTATCGCCCCCGTACCGTCTACCGATCCGTCTGCCGTTTTCATTGCTATTTCTGATTTTCCATCCCCATCTAAGTCATACACCATAAACTGTGTGTAATGAGCTCCTGCTCGGATATTCTTGCCAAGATCAATTCGCCATAAATGGGTACCATCTAACTCGTACGCATCGATGTATACATTCCCAGTAAATCCAGTGTGTGAATTATCTTTTGAATTGGTAGGATCCCATTTAAGAATGATCTCATATTTGCCGTCTCCATCAATGTCACCTACACTAGCATCATTCGCTTGGTAAGCATATTCTACGCCATCTTTTGTTGTACCGCCTTGTGGTTTTTGTAATGGGACATTATAGGAAGCATCGGACCAAACCGTTACCGCCTCAGATCTTGGTTGTTTTTTTCCTTTTTCAATTGGTTCAATCATATATGTGTCATTCGCAGTACCCTCTGAATCAAGAAAATTGGTGCTTTTCTTTATAGGAGATTGATTTATCTTTTTGCCGTTGCGATACAAATTGAAGGATATGTTTGTCCTATCTGTACCTAACATTCGCCAGCTAATAAATACCCCATCAGCTGTCTTAATTGCAACTAGCCCGCGGTCGAGCTTTTCCATTTGACGAGGGGAATCATGCATACTTTCTTTATGGGCACTTACCTGATTGGCATCCTGTTTGCCTGGATAAAAGGAAAAAATAACAATCATGCAAAATAATAACAGAAATGGTTTTCGAATCCATTTATTGCACTTGGTCATCGCCGCGATCTCCTTTCTATAATCCTATGTAATGATTGAAATCCCTTACAAAATAGCTGTTACATTCGCCACGCTCCTTTACTATTTTCCCTCTAGTTTGAATATTATGGTAACAGTTGGTGGATACAGCGTCTTATTAAATTTGGAATAAAAATCCCAATATCGGAACCCTTTGCATTTTCAACTAAAATCTAAATCCGAATGAGTACTTACAATGGTAAATCGTGAACTAAAATAGGGTGCGTTTTCATGGGCACGGCTTCAGCTAAATCGGGTAAGGGTGAACGCTGTCTTCAGACCGCGTTGTTCCCGCAAGAATCATGCCTGTTTTATTTACTAAGGTTCACTGATTTTGGTTATAAATCTTAACGAAAGATAAATAATCCGAACGGATTTGCATGGAATCGTTCGGATTATTATAGGAATAACCTATTCTTTTCGGATATAAAGGACGCTTTATTCTGCTTTGTGTAGCTGTACTTGAAGTTTGTTCCGCTCTTGATTCCCTATATTAGTAAGGGTAGCTTTGTTCAGGGATTCTGATAGTCGTTGGTTTTTGCGCCCAACCAGCATCTATTTCACTTGGGAGCCTATGTGCTTGATAACAGGACAAAAGTGTCTCCGCTAATGGAGGAACATACGTCAATTGCGTATCTGGATCTTGTTTTATTGTATGGTCCGGAAAACGAGCAATTGTTGATATGGTATGGTGTATTTGTTCAATGCTAAGTAAATGAGAATAAGCAGCTTCTATACTACAAGGAATAGTCGTTTCTTCATTCAACGCAGCCTGAATACAGACATCTAATTTATGGGTATGTTCTGTTTCGGGATCTCCATAGCTTTTAATGGTGCCATCTTCCCAAGTTGCTCGCATGTCTTCCCCAGCTTCATAGGTAATAGTGGCATGTTCACACTCTAACGTTATATTAGGTCCAATTTGATGATTCACTGCATGAGAAGCGAGGTACAGCAGCTCTACTGACTGATCTGTTTTTGCTCGTAATGCACATGTATCGAAGGTTTCAATCGGATTTGCCCGATAGACCTCTACTTCTAAAGTATTTATTTTTGCACTATGTTCCTTTGTTTTCCCTAATACATAGACGAGATGGTGAAGAAAGTGGGAAGCAGCATTATTGGCAATGCTATCGTATATAGGCTCTCCTTTTGGACCAAGACGTTTTCCAGCCCAATTGGAACGTTGATAATAGTGTTTTGTTCTTGGCCAGAGAACAAGGCTTTGGCCTCGTAATGGCTTTCCAAAAAGACCCTGTTGTATATCTTCTTTTAACAAATGAACAGACGTACTAAATGACCAATTAAATCCGATAGCTAAGAATCTTCCTGTTTTATCTCTTGTTTGACGCATTCGTTCGACTTCTTCTACAGAACCAGCAATTGGCTTCTCACAAAGAACATGACTACCATTCTCCATTGCAGTAATAGTCTGCTCGGCGTGAAAATGAATCGGGCTGGAAATGATAGCTAAGTCAGCAGCAGCTGTTTGATAAAATAACTCTAGTGAGGCGAAACAAGGGATACCCATTTCTTGTAGCTTGGTATAATAGTTACTTCGTTCTGGATTTATATCAACAACCCCTTTAATCCAGGAAAGGTATCCTTTTTCTTCTAGTGCATTTAAGTAAATTTCGCCATAACCAGCGATCCCTACTAAGACAATATCACATGTACGGTTCACCGAATCGCACCTTCTTTCTTTAGATTGTCTGCTTGTTGTTGTGCTAAAAGACAGAGCTCTGCCGCTTTAAAGGCATGTTCCTGATGCATCGCAGTGGAAGTGTTTTCGATAACATCATGTGCAAGTCGATAAAAATAAGGGTATCCAACCTTTCCTTTCACATCGTATTGTCTTTCACCGCCATGATTTACTAAATATAAACGCTCGCCAATTGAATTATTCGTTATATCTACATATTTCCGTAATTCAATATAACCATCTGTGCCCAAGATAGTCGTACGTCCATCACCCCAATTGGTTAAACCGTTCGGCGTGAACCAGTCGACACGGAAATAGAGGAGGGTGCCATTATCGCCAATTAAATGAGCATCTCCATAGTCTTCAAACTCTGGATGATCAGGATGTGCAATATTGAGAGCGATACTGCTTTGTATTGTTGCGTCCTGTGCATGAGCAAACGATAGAAATTGTTCAATTTGGTGGCTGCCAATGTCACAGATAATTCCTCCATAGGTAGCTTTTTTAAAAAACCATGCCGGTCTGTCATTGATATTTAAACGATGAGGGCCTAAACCAAGAACCTGAATAACATCCCCAATCGCTCCTTGTTGAATTAATTGTTCAGCAAAACCGCTACACTCAACTTGTAATCGCTCACTATAAAAAATTGCCCAGTGTAGTCCTGTTTCTTTAACCTTTTTCTTTGCTGCATATAGCTGTTTGAGTGATGTAAAAGGTGTTTTGGCAGAAAAGAAATGTTTGCCTGCGTCTAATACACGTAATCCGATGTCGCAACGCTCGGAAGGGATGGCGGCAGAGGCAACCATTTGGATTCGTTTATCCTGTAAGATTTGGTCAAGGGAGGAGGCAGTCCTAACTTCAGGAAATGCTTGCTGAAAAGCTTCTACCTTATCAGGATCTTCATCCCACACCCAATGAATTACAGCACCAGCCTTCTTCATGCCCTCGCACATACTATAAATATGCCCATGCTCCAGCCCACAAGCAGCGATTAATAATGTATCATGTTCAACCGGTGTTTCCTGATGATGGATTGGTTCAAATTCCGTATGCTGCGTTGGATGATATGATGTCTCCATAGCATTGATCGCTCCTTTAAAAATGTGAAACAACGGGGCAGTATGTGCTCCGTTGTTTCCTCGTCTAAACACAAGATAAAAAACGTTGTTTGATTAGCTCTAAGCTTTCTTTTCCAGGCATATCCCAAATTGCTTGGTTAATAATTTCTACTTCAATTGGTCCGTGATAGCCGTTCGCTTCAACTGCGCGACGAATACGGGGTAAGTCAATGACGCCATCTCCCATCATGGAACGCCCTTTAAAAATATCGGGGAGTGGCACTTTCCAATCTGATACATGATATCCTAGTATTTTTCCTGCTGCTTTTTCTATTTCACTATATAAATCAGGATCCCACCAAACGTGAAAAGCATCTATAATGACTCCAACTTGCGAAGATCCTAAGGATTGTTGCAAGGCATTCGCTTCTCCTAACGTGGTAATGACGGAACGATCGGCAGCAAACATCGGGTGGAGCGGCTCAATACCTAGTTTTACACCATGTTGTTCCGCAAACGGGATTATTTCTTCAATACCTTGTTGGACCCATTTTCTGCTCTCAGCTAAATCCTTATGCGGTGATGGGCCACAAACAAGTACAAGAACATCCGCCCCTAATTCTGCTGCTTCTTCAATCGCGTATTTATTATCATCAATCCGTTCCTTTCGCTCGGAAGCAGTAAGCGCAGGAAACATTCCCCCTCGACAAACACTGGATACCTCTAATCCTGATGCGGCAATTAGCTTTTTGGCTTCGAGTAGTCCTACTTCAGCAATCTTATGACGCCATACTGAAATTACAGGTATTTGATGATCCGTACAACCTTGAATTGCTTCCTGCAAGGACCAGTTTTCTGTTGTTATTTGGTTAAGACTTAAACGCTGTATATCCAATTTTTTACTCATGTTCTCGCCTCCATTTGCTGTACCCCAGCTAAATCTAGCATCGGTCGCATACGGGTAATTGCAAGTTCCGGATCTGTGAGCACATTCGCTTGATCTGCCAGCTCGAATAGCTTGGTGAAGTGCAAAATAGACCGTGCGCTTTCTGCTCCGGCTATCATACGAAAATGAGGTTGATGTCCATTAAGATAAGCTAGAAAGACGATGCCAGTTTTATAGGCAAATGTTGGTTTTTGAAAGATATGGCGAGCTAAAGGCGTCGTCCGGTTTAATTTATCTCGATAGGCATTGAGATTGCCTTGATCTAAATCTTGGAAAGCAGATGCGGCAGCCGGAGCAATAGCATCAAAAATACCTAACAACGCATCACTGTATCCCTGGTTATCTCCCTCAATGAGTGAAGTATAGTTAAAGTCGTCTCCTGTGTACATTCGTACATTGTCTGGCAATTGTCTCCGCATGGTAATTTCTTTTTGGTCATCTAATAACGAGAGCTTGATACCTTCAATCTTGTCTGCGTGAGAATGGATAATTCGAAGACATACTTCCATCGCTTCATCTAAATTCTCATGCCCCCAATACCCTGTTAAATTAGGATCAAACATATCGCCTAACCAATGTAGGATAACGGGTTGCGAGACCTGGCTAAGAATTCGATCGTAAACATATTCATAATCTGCTGCAGATGTAGCACATGCCGCGAGAGCACGACTAGCCATAAGAATAACTTTACTACCTGCTCCTTCGACATACGATACTTGTTCTTCATAAGCGTTTATCACATCTTCTAAACTAACATATGGACTCGGGGGAAGGTGGTCAGTGCCGGCACCACTGGCAATATTTCCACCAACACTTTTCGCTTCCTTTACAGAACGAGTAATTAATTCTTTCGCGTGTTCCCAATCGAGACCCATCCCGCGTTGTGCAGTGTCCATTGCTTCGGCCACGGACATACCAAGTGACCAAAGATAATGACGGTATTGCATAGTGAGATCCCAATCTATTGCAGGTTCCCGTACTGGATCACTACTGCCAAATGGATGAGCTACCACATGTGCAGCTGAATAGGCAACACGGGAATGAAAGGAACCCTTTGAAGGTTGGGATAAAGCTTCGCTATGAGATAATTCATATGGGTAGATGGATCCATCAGTATGAGGTAAATAGATAAGTTGATTCATCATCGTTTCCTCCCCTTAGACATTCAAGCTTGGTACTTCAAGCCAACGGCGTTCTTCCGAAGATTGAAGGCCAAGATCTGCAAGCTGCGTCCCTTTAGCACCTTCTAACAAATCCCATGGAAAAGAGTCGTTTTGATATACATGCTTTAAAAACATTTCCCATTGAATTTTGAATGCATTCTCAAATAGTTGGTTATCTGGTACTTCTTCCCATTGATCCTGAAAATCGATGGTATTTTCTATATCCGGATTCCAAACAGGTTTTGGCGTATTCACGCGATGCTGGGTTTTACAGTCACGTAAGCCGGCTACCGCACTTCCTTCCGTTCCATCTACCTGTATCGTTAATAAATCATCGCGATTTACACGGACCGCCCAAGAGGAATTGACACTGGCAATAACGCCATTTTCTAATTCAAAGGTTGCATATGCAGCATCATCAGCCGTCGCCTTGTACGTATTTCCTGCTTCATCCATACGTTCAGTAATATGTGTTGTAGCCACTGCAGACAGTGCTTGCACAGAACCAAATAAATGGTCTAATACATACCGCCAATGGGGGAACATGTCAACGATAATTCCTCCACCTTCTTCTTTTTTGTAATTCCAAGAAGGTCGTTGACATTCCTGCCAGTCTCCTTCGAATACCCAATAACCAAACTCCATACGAACAGAGAGAATATTTCCAAAGAATCCAGCATCTATTAGTCGCTTTAGCTTCATAACACCTGGAAGAAACAATTTATCTTGTACGACGCCATTTTTAACGCCAGCTTCTTTCGCAAGTTTTGCAAGTTTTAACGACCCTTCCAAGGAAGTGGATGTTGGCTTTTCACAATAAATATGCTTATTTGCTTCAATAGCCTGCTTAATCGCTTTTTCCCGAAGTGAAGTCGTTTGAGAATCGAAGTAAATGATGTTGTTTTCATCGGTCAAAGCATCATCAAGGTTGGTCGTCCACCGATCGATGTTATAATTTTCGGCAAGCGCTTTCAGTTTGTTTTTATTACGACCTACAAGTATAGGGTCTGGCATGAGATAATCCCCGTTTGCTAGTGGGACTCCTCCTTGTTCTCTAATTGCAATAATTGATCGTATTAAATGTTGCCTTGTTCCCATACGCCCGGTGACACCATTCATAATGATACCAATCTTTTTTGTACTCATTCGTTTCCCTCCTAAGCTCATTACGTTAAGTGTAAACATAATGGTAATGAAGTGTCTTATTAGAAGGGGAAACAGATTCTCAATTTTGGAACTCAATTCATTACTATAAACATCAATGTTTTCTTTGCGTTAGCCGATACATATTTGGTGGTATACCAACGTTTCTCTTAAATAATCGGTAAAAGGTAGATAGAGATTCAAATCCTACTTCAAAACAGATGGACACAATGTCTTTGTCTGTTTCTGCTAGCATTTGTTTTACTAATCCTAGTCGTACTTCTGTCAGGTATTGCATTGGTGTACTATTGTAATAATCTTTGAAAATACTTTGAATATATCGTTTGCTGATACCCATTCGATCGGCAATATCTTCCGCATGTTTTATATCAAAATAACGTGTATCAATATAGTGCTTTAGTTGCTCGACACGCAATGTGTTTATATCCGTTTGGGTAGATTCATGGGTAGAACGCGCAATGGTAAAAAATAATTCTGCCATATAGATTTTGAGGCCTGTCTCCCATAATCTATCCCCATGGGATTGTTCATAAAGCATTTTTCGAAGTAGTTGACGAATCTCGCTACTATCAAATGCACTGAGTTTTTGTACACGTGCTGTTCGAAATACTTCAGGTATCAGTTCGATTCGGACATCAGGACTTAATACGGTTGTTTCGAATTCAAGCACTAAGACAGTCATTTTTGATGTTGCAGCAATGGAGTGTTCCGTTAATGGAGGAATAATAATAAAACTATCTTGTACAATTGAATACGCTTGATGATTTAAAGTACAAATTCCTTTTCCCTCCAGTGTGTATAATAGTTGATAGGTTTCATGATAATGAGATTGGACCATTCCTTTTTCATTATGTTTACTTTCATATAAAGAGATAAATGTTTGACGCTCGCCATTCGCCTTCAAGAAGAATACCCCCATCCAAATAATCTTTATTTGTCTTTAATTGAAGTATATCATGTTTTTGTTTGTTTTTAATTATTAGTCTTTTTATTTGTTTTGGATAAATTTTGTCAAGATTTTAGATAAGACATGAATGGATAGGCTTGTCCATGAAACCAAACAGCTGAAATAGCATGACTCCGCCGAGAACAACACAGTTCTGAATCTCTCTATTGGAAGTATGCGATATTTCAGGTTGTGGTGTAACGAATGAATCGATTATTCAAATTTAGCCGATCAAATCTTTTTTAATACGGCACGAAAGCAACTCAATTCATGCCAAATTCTCGAAACAACAGCATTGTCTGGTTTGTTCAGGGTGAACTGATCATAGAATTCTACCCCGGTTTCCTTCATAATATTTGCCAATGTATTGATGGAGATCGTTGGATAATCAAAGGTGAAAATCAGTTGCCCATCATCTTTTAAGACACGCTTTAATTCACGAAACGAACGAAGGATATCATCATGGTTTAAGTGTTCCAATACTGAAATGCAAAACACCTTGTTAAAGACTTGATCGGGATAGGGAAGGTTTGTCAGAGAACAACAGGCTAATTCAATTTTGTCTAAATAGTTATCAATCACAGATTTTTTTATTTCTTCAGGGTAGGAGGATACAGCGTCTTCCCAAATCGCTTCTCTTGATAAAATTCGATCATCGATATCGCATGCGTAAACAGAGTGGCATTCATCTGCTAAATAAAATTTTAGCGGGTGACCAATGCCACAAGCTGCATCTAATACGATATCTTCTTTTTTAGCAAAATTTTTGACCCATTCGTATTCATAAAACCTCGTTTCCCATGTATATGGTAAGTCAAAAATAAAATGATTTGAAGAAGGATCTGTCTCCTTAAAAAACCGGGAATGGTGATAGTCCAATTTATTTCCCCCTTTGTATGCGAATGACGATATAGTATATGTATCTTGGTGAAGATTGATAATATAAAAATAGGATGATAAGTTGAAGGGGGGATTTGAATGATGGCGTTAAAAAACCCCTCCATTTATTTGGAGGGGCGATCGGGTTAGGACTACTGGCCATACCAATATTTATTATTAGCAATCTGATTATTATGGGCAGGATCCCAATAATCTACTGAGTATGCATAATCATAGTTCATAATACATTGTATTCCGCTTCCTTGAGGGTCATGGCCCAACCCATAATTATGTGAGAATTCATGTTGTGCTGCCTTAGATGTATTTGTTATCCCTTGGTCCAAATTAACGCTAAAGGCAGTGCCTGGATCTGTATTGTACACATATGCAATGCCTCCAGCATCAAAATTAACATCGTTGGTAAACCCAACGACAAAATCATAGTTTTGACCTGGATGATCTACACTTAAGTCAGCAAGTATTTGCCCACTATTGGCACCTTGAGATGTCCAACTAGCGACTGCTTGTACTTGGAAATCAATTTCATGATCGCGAATGAATGCATCATCTGCATTTTCAACGATTTGCTGTACACGATTTTGCCAGTCACTGTAAGCTGTACGATACTCCTCGTCTGCTACTGCAAGGACGGTAACTGTTCTGCTAGCTTGAGGCTGTACGTCGCTTCTTTTGCTTATACTCGGAGAAACTGTTTTTTCTGTGCTGGTAATATCTTTTATCTCACCGTTTTCTCCGAACTCTATTACTTTAGTAGACTTTTCAATCTTAGCTGGACCTTCATCAGGAGTGTTTTCTTTCGCCTTTGGTAATGCATTCATGTACAAGGTGGATTCCGTATGATTATGGTGATGTACCGAGGATGCGCTTCCTAATACAGTAATTGGTGAGGATAAAATGGAAAAAGCAAGTGCAATCGAAACAACTCGTTTAAGATACATACAAATAGACCCCCTATATTGTTTGTAACTCTAATATTCTGCTAATCTATCAATAATCCTTCTAATATATGTAAAAATAGGATCAAATACCCATAATTTTAAATGATGGTTAATAATGGTAATATATGTATTTGGGAGAGGATAAGTAAATGAAACTATTTCATACGATAAAAAATGATCATATGTATTGGTTAGTCGATCAAGTTAAACAAGAACAAGTCTCAGCTCATACTTATATCGAAGCATTTACAGAATTGTTCAACGAATGGAAGCAACAGGATTGTCATTATATTTCGGTATTAATGGATGAAACCAATCACAAGCAAATGATTGAATTAGGGTTTTCAAAAATTTCCTCGATTGTGGAATATACGCGGGAACTCCAGGAGGTATCTAGACACCAATCTAACATTCTGACTCATTCGTTAATCGAAGGAAAGATGAGCGACCAAGATTTTGCTGTATTATATCAAACATGCTGTTCTGGTACGGCAAATAAAAATAAACAGCAGTCGGTAGATGAATTCATGCGTTCATTGCAAAGCGAGCTTGGTTTAACATGGCGGGAACACTGCTATTATTTTAAGAGCGGAGATGAAGTTATTGGGTTAGCTATCCCTCATATTGAAATGGGAACAGTTAATGAGGGAAGGTTGTTTTATTTTGGCGTTGTTCCTAAATGGCGTAACCAAGGTAACGGAACAAAAATTCATCAAATCGCCTTAGTGTTACTTAAAGACATGCAAGCAACATATTATGTGGGAAGTACAGATACAGCTACCAGCCTATGATATCGATATTTCTACAGAATCACTGTAAGTTAAGGGATAGAAAGGGAATCTATCGATTTGAGCAATCATCATAAAAGCTACTGTTACCCTTTAACAGTAGCTTTTCTTAATGATTTCCCTTCCTGTTAATAAAGAAACGGAATCAGCTTATTCGTAGATTGTTTATATCTTTTGAACTGTTCTCCGTACTTGTCAGCTAAATAGGTATCAAGTATTGGAATGTTATACCATGCGAGGAAGCAGAACAAGATAATTGGGATAATTAGTGCCCCTGTTGACCTTGTGAATAAGGCTAAAGCAGTCACCCAGACGAGATCCCCAAAATAATTAATATGCATAGCATAGGTAAATAATCCTTCGGTATATAATCCCCCTTTATGAGCTGGTTCCCGTTTCCATCGATCACGTTGGATTTCTGAATAAGTATTGATAAAAGACCCTATTAAAAACAAAAGGATAGAGCCAATGTCAAGAAGGTCAACAGGCTTGTCGGTTATCAGTGTGAAAATGCTAAATCCAATATAATATAACGAAAAAGCAACGGGTATCGTCATTGCCTCTTGCCAAGGCATCTTCCGTTTTAATAAATAGAATATAGTGACGTACATTCTTCCATATACAATTAAAAACAAACCAAATAGCAAAAAGTTACGCAGGGAAAGCTGCTCGTCTACGAAAAATAACAACCAAGCCGCTAGAAAAAGTATGAGTGTTTCTAGTCCAATAACTGTCCATTTTTGGAGTCTGCTTTGTTCTTTTTTTCGATATAAGTTCATTTCGAAACACCTCCTCTATATCTAATATAGCATGTATAGGTATTATGTCTTAATTGACTAAAAACTTTATTTAATCTGTAGGATGAAAAGTATGTATGTGGTTGAAATGGCATGGACAAAAGGATTATTTTAATGTCAATAAATTACAAAAGGCAGATTATTAGGAATCGGTGTGCTAAAATACTTAATTGGTGTCAATAAAGGGGACAAATTACACATTTTATTAATGGCTTTATAGGAGGATTTAACCTATGAATTATAGGGATATTGGAATTGACCTTGGGACAGCGAATGTACTTATTCATGTGAAAGGCAAAGGGATAGTATTGGATGAACCATCTGTTGTTGCGCTTGACCGAAACACAGGTAAAGTGATCGAGGTAGGTGAAGCAGCAAGAAGAATGATTGGACGAACGCCCGGAAATATCGTAGCTATTCGTCCGTTGCAAGATGGTGTAATCGCTGATTTTGATAGTACTGAGGCAATGTTAAAACATTTCATTAATAAAATTAACGTCAAAGGATTCATGTCTAGACCAAGAATGCTCATCTGTTGTCCTACGAATGTAACAAAGGTAGAACAACGAGCAATTAAGGAAGTGGCAGAGAATGCGGGAGGGTCTAAAGTATTTTTGGAGGAGGAGCCAAAGGTAGCAGCCATTGGGGCAGGAATGGATATTTACAAACCTAGTGGAAATATGGTAATTGATATCGGTGGGGGTACAACCGATATAGCAGTCTTATCTATGGGAGATATTGTAACATCAGAATCTATCAATATGGCCGGTGATAAATTCGACAACGAGATTCTTAAATACATAAAGAAAAAATATGGTCTTTTAATAGGGGATAGAACGGCAGAAGAAATGAAAACGACCATTGCGACAGTACATGAAAGCAGTCGTAGTGAGGAGATGAATATTCGTGGCAGAGATTTGGTTTCTGGTCTCCCGAGAAATATTTCTGTTCATTCTGTAGAATTGCAAGAAGCTCTACGAGAATCAGTATCTCTAATTGTTCAAGCTGTTAAATCCGTACTTGAACGGACACCGCCAGAATTATCCGGTGATATTATAGATCGGGGGATTACGCTAACTGGTGGAGGTGCCCTTATTCATGGGTTAGAAGAACTGCTTATAGAAGAATTAAAGGTGCCCGTATTTTTAGTAGAAGAACCAAAAAACTGTGTAGCCTTGGGTACAGGATTCATATTAGAGAATCTAAATGAGATATCAAAAAATCAGGTGGTTTAAATTTATCCGTAATTAGAATGAAACAAGGTAAAAATGTGTCATTATAAATAGAGGTGATAGATAGTGAAGAAGAGAAGTTTTGTATTTCTTCTCTCTATAGGATTATTCATTTTCCTTTGTATGCTAATTATACAAAATCAGGAATTAAAAGCTAGTAATTCATCTTTAAATACAGATATACATTCAATGGAAACCCAAATACAAGAGATGAAAAGAATCGAAAAGTCGGAAGTATTTCCACAAGCCAAAGAAGCAGCACAGAATTTTATTCAAACCTATTTTAAATTTACAGATCAACCGGATGAGCGCCAAGTAAAATCTTTTTTAGCAAAAGGTGTAGAAAAAAGTTTACGCTTCCATAATGAAATAGAAACAACGCATGATTTTACGAATATTGTAACAAATGTTAAAGATTTAGAAGTGTATTATGGTGATAAAGAAGCATATCGTCAAGAGATATTTGCTCATTTCAACAGTGAAATCCAAGTAGAAAAAAATAAAACAAGCAGTCCTACTTTTCTAAGACTTGAGATGATTCGCATTCAAGATGATTGGAAAGTGGAGGATATTGAGTATATGAAGTATGAATAGATCATTTCGTTTGTTGGTAACGACACATTGATAAATTCGGAATACTTAAAATTTATCCCCGAGTGGCACTTTAATTTTCTTATAAAAAAGGAGATAGAATAATAATGAAATCAACTGGTATTGTACGAAAAATTGATGATTTAGGTCGTGTGGTGATTCCCAAGGAACTCCGTCGTACATTAGATATTGATATTAGAGATGAAGTTGAGGTGTTTGTAGAGGATAATAAGATAATTTTAAAAAAATGCAATGTCAATAAAACGTGTCAAGTTACTGGGCAGATTTCAAGAAATAACCTATCGCTTGCAAATGGAAGAATTATTCTTAGTCCGGAAGGTGCGAAAAAGCTGATACGAGAGATAGAATATAACATTTAGAACATTCATGCTCGATGACTTCTAACAATACTGGAATACAGTTGTTTAAATTTAATATTGAGGATGTAGTGATTGTTATATACAGTTAGGAAATTACTTGTATGCATTATGTGTGTATTATTTAGTTATTCCCTCATTACAGGTGTTTCAAAATCAGTCAGTCTTATTCTCCTTTGCATTGGATAATGACAATAATTATGGGAATAGGAGAATGTAAGGAGAAACGAACGCTAATGGGAATCGTTAGTTTCATCATTTCTTTACTCTTAATTTGTGTAACACTACTCTATTTTTAGCTAAGAATAGAAAAAATGAGTAAGATCGCTTCATTTATATACCGGTCTTACTCTGAAACGTTGTTTCTATTTTTTGATATCGTCTGTATAAAAGCCTCGACATTCTGTTTTTTTCTCATAATTGGTGAGTAAACATAAGAAAGCGTTCGATTGAATGAGATGTTCTTTAATGGGAGAATGGTTAATTGATGTAATTGTACATCTCGTTCAATCACACTGTGAGAAAGGAGCGATAATCCCAATCCTTTAATAACACTTTCTTTAACCCCTTGATTACTACTAATGGTGAGTAATGATTTGACTTTTAACCCATTGGAACGAATGACATGGTCAAGGTACTCACGTGTTCCAGACCCTTCTTCTCTTGTCACCCACGCTTGATGTTGCAAATCCCCCATCGTTACTTTTGGTTTTGTTGCTAATGGATGATTCACCCCAGCAAGAATAAAAAGTTCATCTTGCATAAATGGATAAACGGACAGCTCTTTATCATTTGTTTGTCCTTCAATTAACCCAATATCTACATGGAATAGTTTTACATCTTGAACAACTTCTTCGGTATTGCCTATCATTACTTCCAATTCCAGTTCTGGATAAGCTGCTTGTAGTTCAGCAAGTACTACAGGCAAAATATATTCTCCAATCGTAAAACTAGCACCGATTTTTAGTTCTCCTTTCACGGCGTGATGATGCTCGCTAATTTCTTGCTTTGCTTGTTCGTAAATCGTAATGATCTGTTTTGCGCGGTGATATAAGATTTCCCCTGTTGGTGATACCTGTAAAGATTTTGGAGAACGAACAATTAAATTGGTTCCAAACTCTTTTTCTAGGTTTTTAATGTGTAGACTGACACTTGGCTGCGAGATGTGTAATATTTCAGCTGTTTTGGTGAAATTTTTAACGTCGACAAGTGTAATAAATGTGCGTAATGCATCATAATACATTCGGTATCCTCCTTAACTATTATTAATATTAATAGTTACAATTATATATATGTATTTTACTAATAACAATACTTCCGTTAAAGTTTTAGTTGATATCGATCATCGGTTTTGAAGGAGTGATACAATTGGGGAATATGGTGGGCGAACCAAAAGCTAATCAATATGCATTTATAAAAGGAATTGGGTTAACATTACTCATTGCTATAATGGCAAAATATGCAGCAGTTTTACCATTCTTATCTATACTTGGGCAGTTGGTCATTGCAATCATTATTGGAATGATATGGAAAGCGACGATTGGTGTTAGAGATCATTTACAATCGGGTATCAATTTCTCAAGTAAGAAACTGTTACGTCTTGGTATTATTCTCTTAGGGATGCGACTCAACTTAGCAGATATTTATAACGCTGGATTAAGTGTATTTATGATTGCAGCAATATGTCTTGTATTTGCACTACTTGTCGTCTATGGATTAACTCGCTTGTTCGGGGTAGAAAAGCGATTAGGCATACTTACTGCATGTGGCACGGCCATTTGTGGAGCAGCAGCTGTTGTCGCAATTGCGCCACAAGTAAAGGCAAAAGATGATGAAACAGCGGTGGGTGCAGCAACTGTGGCAGTCTTGGGGACAATGTTTACGTTAATTTATACATTTTTATATGCATTCTTAAATCTATCACAAACTGGGTACGGTGTTTTTACTGGTGCAACATTACATGAAGTTGCACATGTAGTAGCAGCCGCGGGAGCTGGTGGCAGTCATGCCATCGATATAGCAGTGATTGTTAAATTAACGAGGGTTGCATTACTTGTTCCAGTAGCCATTATCATCGGATATTTGTTTCAACGTATAGGCAGTAATTCCGGTAAAAAGGTATCGATGTCGATTATTCCATGGTTTATTTTGGGCTTTATTGCCATGAGTGGTTTTAATACACTTGGTATTGTATCACAGGATGTGGCTGAAATTATTGTTACGATTGCTTATTTATTTATTGCAATGGCTATGGCGGGACTTGGCTTGAATGTGGATATCAAAACGTTTCGAAAATTAGGTATGAAATCATTTGCAGCGGGAGTAATCGGTTCCGTCTTATTAGCAGGTTTGGGTTATTTACTCGTTATATTCTTCGTTTAAATTCATTCCTATCTTTTATAAAATAAATCTATTAGAGGCTGGTCAAAAGGTTTTTATTCATAATAATTATATGAACCATTTCATTTCAATTAGTTAAAATAGGTTGTATCATCGCTTCGTCAAATCCTTCGCTTTCCGCGGCTTCAGCTACCTCGGTAAGCAATATCTGCTTTCCGAGGGGGAGTTGTTCCCGCAGAAGCTAAGTTTTAAGGGGGCTTTTGGGGCTAACTATTTTCGTTCTGCCCCGCCTCCTTCGTTCTAAAGTTCAAAATTATTCGCACGCTCTACTTTACAAATACGTACAGCGAATGCCTGGTACCATTCTTCTTTCCCTTTTTTCTGCACAATTTGGTGGACGGCATGGTTTTTCCATTGATTAATCGCCTCTAATGAATCCCAATAGGATACGGTAATTCCTACATTTGTATCCCGAGAACTCTCCACGCCTAAAAAGCCAGTTTGTTTTTCAGCAATTTCGATCATCTTTTTTGCCGTTTGATCATACCCCTTATCAATATCCGTGCGTTGTGATGTGAATATAGCCGCATAATATGGAGCTTCTGGTGTCTTTGCAATAGCACACACCGATAGATCTCTCCTTTCAACTTCGATTTATCTTATTCTATTCTGACTTGAATAGGAAAAGAAGGAGTGGAGATATATCTATTGATGTGATACTTCTTTCTATGTTTAATAAATAGACAATCGTTACGGAAACTGGCTTAACGGAAATAATTTGAATACAATAGAACAAACGTAGATGTGGAGGAATGATATGAAAACGGAAAAAGAAAAGATGGTAGATGGGGAATTATATAATCCTTCTGATCAAACCTTAGTAAATGACCGAAGGACAAGTAGACGTAAGACACGACTTTATAATCAATCATTAGAAATGGAAGGTACGGATAGAGAAGTATTGCTCAACGATTTATTTGGCTCCATGGGGGAAAATATATTTATTGAACCAACATTCCGGTGTGATTATGGCTACAATATCCATGTTGGGGATCAGTTTTATGCTAACTTTGATTGTGTCATCCTTGATGCGTGCGAGGTTCGTATCGGGCACAATTGTATGCTTGCTCCTGGTGTACATATTTATACAGCCACACATCCACTTCATGCCCAAGCAAGAAATTCTGGGAAGGAATTCGCAAAACCGGTTACAATTGGAGATAATGTGTGGATTGGGGGCCGCTCAATTATTAACCCTGGAGTTTCAATCGGTAATAATGCAGTTATTGCTTCAGGAGCGGTAGTTACAAAGGATGTTCCTGATAACGTAGTTGTAGGTGGTAATCCGGCACGACTTATTAAACATTTGGAGTAGAGCGCGAAACAAAAATATTATAGAAAAACAATCAGCCTATTCAACGTAGTATTCGTTATCGTTCGTTTTTGAAAATAATAATTACTATCAAAATGGGATTGTCTTGTCCGCTACTCATACAAAATAAATAGGCATAGCTCCTGCAGGCACGGCACAGTCGTAATGCCCCACTAGGGATTTTTGCTTACTTACGGTAACTGAGTCCGTTCTCGCAGAAAGCATGCCATATTTCAGGTTGCAATTTAATCGGTTTGTCGATTATCCGAAGTTCGTTCACTTTTGACTCAGCCTCTACGCTTCAACAGCAAATAATGACTTATCTTCTACCTTGTTTGTTACGATAGTAAGGATCATGCCTAATATAATCATACTTGCAGCAATAATTGTAATCCACCTGTAGTTTGCCCCACTATGCAGCAGGAGGGTACCTAATGTGGCACCGATACTATTGGCTAAATTAAATACAGAAGCAGCTATGGTCCCTGAGAGAGATGGTGCCTCCTTTCCGCCAAGAATAATTTTTGAGTTTAAGATTGGCGTTGTACCGAATGTACCTGCACCGAATAAGAAGCACATAACAAAAGCTAACGGTGTAAGTTGAATCATAAATGTGAACGCGACAAGTGCCATTGCTAAAATAGCTAATGCTAGTATCAATCGTTCGGTTAAGAAATCAGGACGAATTCTTCCTGAGACAAAATTCCCAATTACTGCGCCTAAACCGAAACAGAAAAATGCCACGGTAATTCCTGTTACTCCTAATCCAGCAAATTCACGTAACATCGGTTCGATAAACGTATAAGCGGTAAACACCCCGGAGAACCCAAAAACAATAATTGCTAGAATTAATAATACATTCTTATTCTTAAAGATAGTGAGCTCTTGTTTTAAGTTAGGTGCTATTTCAGGCTTTTGATTTGGTGTACATAAAATGAGGCCAACGAGTGCGAGTACACCGAGTGCTGAGATAAACCAAAACACATAGCGCCAATCCAAAAAACCGCCAAGATAAGAACCAAAGGGAACACCTAACATAACAGCAATTGTAAGACCACCTTGGACTGCTGCAATAGCACGTGGACCTTTTGTGGGAGGGGATATATTATAAGCAATGGACATACATAAGCCAAAAAACGGTGCATGCATGGCTGCTGAGAATAACCTAGATACTAAAAGTGTTTCAAAGTTTGGTGCCATTGCTGCCATCATATTACTAACTATAAATAACCCCATTAAAGAAATAAGCAAAGGTTTAGGGGATATTTTAATCGTAACCATTCTCAGTATTGGACCAAAGATTGCTACACTAATGGCATAAACACTTAGCAAGAGTCCAGTTGTCGATACAGATACATTTAAATCAGCAGCAAACTGTGTTAGTAAGCCTGTAACAACGTATTCTGTCATGCCAATAGCGAAAGTCGATATCATAAAGATAGCTAAGATTAAATTACGAGTTGGTTGGATAGAAGTCATGCTTTTACCTCCTTCTGTTTTAGAAACGAAAGGAGATATAATATATCATGATTGGACATATGTCTAGTGGTTTTGCTTATTTTTTTATTGAATAATTTAGTGGGCTGTAGTAAGGACTGCAATCAATGAAAAAAGTCACTAATTAAATTAGTGACTCTTTTCATTTACCACCAATAAGGGCGATATGGTCCAAATCTTCTAACTCCATAGAATGGAAAGGCAAATAAGCCAAACGGTCCAAAGAAAGGAAATAAGCGTTCGTCATTCCCTTCAAATCGGTTGTGTTGATTGTCTTCAGTTGAAGGCATTAGAATGTATAATTTTTCATCATCAAAACTGTGTAAGATTCCGATGTGCATACTACCGTCGTTCGTTTCGATCTGGATAAACTGGTATATATAATTGTTGCAAAATTCCTTCATGTTCATCCGTTGCTCCTGCGTAGGATACTCAGAGCCGTTGCTTTCTGTTTGATTATTAGGATAATTCATCTCATCAACCTCCTTATATTCACCCATATCGTATTCAAATGTGACTAAAAATGTGTCTTTATCACAAGATGATATGAATGATGGAACGGTTAGCGTATCGTTAATTCTGATGAATCAGCCTTTAATTGTTGGTTCCACAGTTTCATTTTTTCTAAAGCATAAGCATCTGATTGAATATCCCCTGGTTTATTTGCCTTACCGATGACATAATCCACAAATTCCATATTCAAATACTCAAATATCGCATTGAATTGTAAGATTAGTGGCAATGCAGCTGTTTTAGGGTGTGGATTTTCACCTGTAACAATAACGTAAGCTTTTTTACCTCGAAAAGCTTCCCAAAAATCGATGCGTTCATCTTTCATATATTGACTCCAACGATCGAAGAAGATTTTCATTTGCCCAGATACACCAAACCAATAAACAGGGGTGACAAAGAAATAAGTGTCATATTGCAAAAAATCAAAGAAAAGTTCTTCATAATCGTCGTTTACCATGTCAAATCCTCCGGCATCATGCCGTTGATCAACAATGGGGTTCAATTTCTTCTCAAGTAGAAAAATTTCTTTATGGTCGATGCCTTCCAATGCTTTATTGCTTAGGTAAGCAGTATTTCCGTCTTTTCTAGAACTACCTAATAAGGTCATAATTTTCATATCAATCTCTCTCCCTTGTATTAAAGTTACTTCTAGCATATACTGATTACTAAGTTCAGTAAAATAGATATATTTGAATTAATCGATCAGTATTTTTGATAATAAAGAGGTGAAGTAAAGGTGGAATTACGTCAGCTCATTACTTTTACAACGATTGTAGACTTAGGCGGGTTTAAAAAGGCAGCGGAAATGTTGGGTTATGCTCAATCATCAATTACAGCACATATAAAAGACTTAGAGGAAGAATTGGAACAACCATTGTTCGACCGTTTAGGAAAGAAAGTAATTTTAACGCAGGCAGGAAAAAACTTTCTTCCATATGCAACAGAAATTATTCAACTATATACAAAATCAAAAGCAACGATACATGCAAGTAATGAACCATCTGGTCCATTAACAATTGGTGCAAGCGAATCTTTGATGATCTATTGGCTGCCAACGATTATTATGCAATTTCGTCAACAGTTTCCCAAGGTAGAGTTAACGCTAAAAACGATTCAATATGATGATTTGGAAGGTCAATTAAAACGCGGAGAGATAGATGCTGCTGTATTAGTAGAAGATGAGAATTGGCATAGCGAAGCTTTATTCATTGATAAAATAAGTGAGGAAACGTTAGCGCTCGTACAATCCGCAGATAATGCTGCGCATTCTTCTACTACAGAAACGATGCTTGTTACGGAATATACGTGCAGCTGGAGAACGATTATTGACCAGCATCTGAAGGCAATGGAGAATAAGGTAATATCTAAAGTTGAATTACCAAGTATTGAAGCAATTAAACAATGCGTTCTTTGTGGATTAGGTAATTCCATGCTGCCTTATTTCGTAGTAAAAGATCAGATATTGGAAGGGAAGTTGGTAGAAACGCCGTCCTTCAGCCCTTCAAATATAATTGGGGTATATGCCGCAAGACATAAAGACAAGTGGCTTTCCCCTAATTTAAAAGTATTTCTGAATATGCTAGCATAAGTCTTCTTTTTTCTGTACAACGACTGGAGATTGTACCATAGATAATGAAGATGCATAGACCGGCAGACACCATCTGGAATAGATTATAGTAGATTCTATTTAGAGGAGGTGTTTGCATTGCGTAGAGATCGAGCGTTTAGCAGACCTGGCTTTTGTTTTCCACGGGGATACAGGTGGTGCGGACCTGGGTGTAGTGGTCCTGGAACGCCAATCAATGATGTAGATGCTGTATGTAAGGCACATGATGAATGTTATCAACGCTATGGTGATCCATGTAAATGCGATCAGATATTTATGGATCAACTTCGAGCAAAAATCAATCCAAGAACAGAAAAAGGGAGACACGCTAGAACCCTATATAATTATATGCGCTTACAATCTGCTTTTACCTGTGGGTTTGGGTTTACAAAAAGGCATGGATAAATACATGTTTAAACCATGAGGGGCTGACTCATGGTTGTTTTTATGTGGGGTAGTAACGAAGTACTGTACATAAATACAAAAATGTATTAACATCGTTAAATGTGCATAAAAATTTTTTGCATTGTCCATTGAAAGCGCATGCATTGGATTAGGTAATATGCTAGGATAGAAATGGCTTTATTCCTACTATATCGTAACAAAGGAAATACCCCCATTACATCAAATAAACAATGAAGTTTAACTTTTTACAACATCTCGAGATCTCACATAGGAGGATATGTATGCTTAACATTCTTGAAAATATTAATGAAGTACTTTGGGGAACACCAAGTTTAATATTATTAGTTGGGACTGGATTATTTTTAACATTTGTTTTAAAGGGCTTACAATTTAAAAATCTTGGATATGCTTTTAAAATTGCCTTTACAAAAGACAAAGAAGATGATGGTACGGAAGGTGATGTCAGCAATTTTAAGGCATTAATGACATCACTTGCTGGAATGGTTGGTAATGGAAACATTGCTGGTGTAGCAACAGCGGTTACCCTCGGTGGACCAGGAGCAATCTTCTGGATGTGGATCGTTGGACTAGTAGGAATGGCGACGAAATATGCAGAAGCTTTACTTGCTATGAAATATCGTGTTAAAAATGATGACGGAGAATATTCCAGTGGCCCGATGTACTATATCGAAAGAGGTATAGGGAAGAAATGGAAGCCCCTTGCTCTTGCCTTTGCATTTTTTGGTGCTTTCGCGGCATTAGGAATTGGAAATAGTGTACAGTCAAACACAATCGCAGACGTGATGGAAAATAGTTTTAATATAAATGGTATAACTACGGGTGTTATTCTTGTTATATTTACATCGTTGATCATTTTCGGTGGGCTGCAGCGTATCAGTTCAGTGGCTAGTGTGTTTGTGCCGCTCATGGCAATTCTATATATTGGTGCGTCACTTCTAATCATTGGTTTAAATTATGATAAAATTATCCCTGCTTTTGATTTAATATTTACCTATGCATTTCATCCCATATCAGCTGTAGGTGGATTTTCTGGTGTGGTTGTGACAGAGGCGATTCGAAATGGCGTATCGAAAGGAATCTTTTCGAATGAAGCTGGACTTGGTACAGTTGCTTTGATTGCTGGAAATGCAAAGACTAGCCATCCAGTGAAACAGGCCTTAGTGGCAATGACTGGGACTTTCATTGTAACGATCATTGTTTGTACGATGACTGGGCTTGTATTATTAGTAACGGGTTTTTGGGATACAACAGGCGGGCTTCTTTCAGGAGTTACGCATGATGCAGGGCTTGAAGCGGGTGCCTTAACAAGTGCAGCCTTTGGTTCATCATTAGGTAATATCGGTGAATATATTGTATCCATATCTGTCGTTTTCTTTGGATTCTCGACTATCTTAGGATGGTATGTATACGGTATTAAATGTTTTGAGTATTTATTCGGATTAAACTATATTAGTGTTTATCGTACGATTTATATAGGAGCTACCTTTATCGGAACCATTGCGAAGTTAACAACGGTGTGGGCATTTGCTGATATGGCTAACGCCTTGATGATGATTCCAAACCTTATTGGGCTATTACTCTTATATAAAGTAGTTGCAACTGAGACGAATGATTATTTCAGTAACTTTTATAAACAATCTGGCAAAAAAATTGGCTAGCGGGATGGGTAGATGTAAGATCCTTTGAGATGTATTTGCTTTTCCAGTATAATTAGGAAAAACGATTATTGTAGGAAATAAAGGACTGGTGAGTGAAATGAGCGCTGAACACATGCATTTAGAAAATCAACTATGTTTTCTACTATATGCCAGTTCAAGAGAAGTTACCAAACAATATAAACCGCTTTTAGAAAAACTAAATATTACGTATCCACAATATTTAGTGCTGTTACTACTATGGCAATATAAAAAAATGCCGGTGAAACAGATTGGACTCTATTTACATCTTGATACAGGAACTCTCACACCTATGTTGAAACGTATGGAGCAACAGGATATTGTTCGCCGGATTCGTTCAATTGAAGATGAGCGGACCGTAAATGTGGTTTTAACGGAAAAAGGAGAACAATTACAACAGGAAGCTTCTGATATTCCTATTAAAATTATAGATAAATTTGGAATGGAAATAGAACAAATCGAACAACTTCGAAATCAACTAGAGCTGCTCCTGGACCGATTAAATCATCAAAAGTAGCTAAAACATAATTTTACCTCATCTGTTTCCCAGGTACGGTCTCAGTAGAATTTTAAAAAACCCGAACGATAATCTGCATAAACGAAGTTATATGCAGATTATCGTTCGGGTTATTCTATATCTCAATGGCTTTTTGATTTCTGTTTACCTATGAGTAGGATATAAAGCGGTTGTAGCTTACTTAACGCTTGTAATTAATTCAACCTCCACGTTGCCTGTAGTTGCTTTTGAGTAGGGACATACGTGGTGCGCTTTTTCTACCAGATTGTCTAATGTTGTTTGAGTGATACCGGTCCCAATTACCTCTAGCTTCACACCTAATTTAAATCCATTATCTTTTTCATCCTTGTACATGCTAACATGTGCGATGACTTCACTATCTAAGTCAATTTTCTGTTGATTTGCTGTCATTTCTAACGCGCTACCGAAACAAGCAGCATATCCAGCAGCAAATAGCTGTTCTGGGTTGGTAGCTTCTGGTTTCTCTTTGGCTTTTGCTGTGCCTGGCATTGCAATATCATGTTCTAATCTGCCATCGCTAGAAACAATTTTCCCATTTCTACCTCCTACAGAAGAAACGGTGGTTGTAAACATTGGTTTCATTATATAACCCTCTCTCATTTAAATTTTATAAAATTAAATTGCGCACGATTTAATAGTACTAAATAGATAAACATTCGTCAATAAAAAGACCGAGTAATTTAACTACAACAATGTTCTTCGTTAATTTCCTATAAAATTTTTTGTATATACAGTATAATTAACCTATGAATGCTAAATGATTGAAACTAAAGGAAGGTAATTCATGACGGAAGAAAATATAACACGTATGCATATAAATAATAAAGAATATATCCTGATTGGAACAGCACATGTTTCCAAGCATAGCGCGGAACAAGTGAAAGCTGTAATTGAAGAAGAACGGCCAGATTCGGTATGTATCGAGTTGGATGAACAACGTTATCAATCAGTGAAAGATGGAAACAGTTGGAAAGATATGGATATTTTTAAGGTGATTAAAGATAAGAAAGCCTCCCTATTATTAATGAATCTAGCTATTTCGTCGTTTCAAAAAAAGATGGCCAAACAATTTGGAATTAATCCAGGGCAAGAGATGATTCAAGGGATGGAATCTGCTCAAGCTGTTGATGCTGAGCTAGTGTTGGCTGACCGAAATATCCAAATTACATTTGCTCGAATTTGGAGCAGCATTGGATTAAAAGGGAAGGCAATCTTGCTTGCGCAGGTAATTGCTAGTATCTTCAGTAGAGAAACGATATCAGAAGAAGAATTAGAAAGAATGAAAAATCAGGATACCATTCATACCATTTTGCAAGAATTTACCGATTCATTTCCGAAGTTGAAGAAACCATTAATTGACGAGCGAGACCAATATTTAGCACAGAAAATCAAAGAGGCATCCGGCGATAAAATCGTTGCGGTATTAGGAGCTGCCCATGTGCCGGGGATTAAAGAACAAATTAAACAGGATCATGATTTACATACATTGGCAGAGGTACCTCCGAAATCAAATATTCCAAAAATAATTGGGTGGTCCATTCCCGTTCTTATTTTAGCGATTATTGTCTATACGTTTATGGCAAATCCTCAAGCTGGATGGGAACAAACATTAAGTTGGATCATCTGGAACGGTAGTCTATCGGCAATTGGTGCATTAATTGCTATGGGCCATCCATTGACCATTCTTACTGCTTTTGTCGTTGCGCCAATTACTTCGCTGAATCCCTTACTAGCTGCAGGCTGGTTCGCTGGCTTTGTACAAGCATATATTCGCAGGCCGCATGTACGAGATTTTGAGACATTATCGGAAGATGTCTTTTCCGTCAAAGGGTTTTGGAAAAACAAAGTAACCAGAGTACTATTAATTATTGTGCTTGCAAACTTAGGAAGCTCACTTGGAACCTTTATTGGCGGAGTAGATGTAATTCGTGTGTTTTTAGAAAACTTATAAATCCTACGTTCCATGAATGATTTCGAACATTTCCATTTACGTAAAAAAGGAGATGATTTGTATGAGGGTGGATAAAGAAGCACAAATCATTGACGACATCATGGAAAAGATTATTAGTAAGTCCATAAAGCCTGGAGAAAAGCTTCCTTCTGAAAACAGGTTATCACAAGACTATGATGTACCGAGAATGACTGCTCGAAAAGCATTAACTACGTTGGAAGATCGAGGGTATATTTATTCAAAGCAAGGCACCGGACGCTTCCTGAAAGACGCATCTAGACCGATCCAATTACATCTAACAGGAAAGACAAGTTTTACAGAAAAGATGAAACAGGCCGGCTATCATCTAACAACGGAAAATATGTATTGTGAACCAATTGCCTATGACCAAAAGATTTACGGAATCTTACAGGCGAATGAAGCAGAAACGGTGTTTAATATTGGCAGGTTACGATACATAGATGAAGAGCCGATTGCGATTCATCAGTCATTTGTTAGGGAAGCGAAATTTCTTGATATTGCTACAGAGGGTCAGGGGATTCTATCTATGTTTGCTTATTATCGAAGTCAAGGTTATACGTCATTTACAAGTAATCAAAGCTATTTAAGCACGAGCTTTCCCACATCTGATGAACAAAAATTATTATCTTGCAGTAGCATGGTTCCCCTGATCGTTGTAGAAAGTGAATGTGTAGATGTACCATCACAGGATGTACTTGAGTATACGAAAATTTTATACCGCAGTGATAAATTTAAATATGATATCACGATGAAGTAAATGGGAGCAGCAGTATGCGCTCCTCCCTATGCTTGTAGAGGAATTTTCTCTACAAGCTTTTTTAATGCTGCAATTTTAATGGAATACTTCATTATAATTGTATTTGAAAAGGTAGTGTAAGCACCTAACAAGGAAGTTTAGAGCGAAGAAATTATACCATTCAAAGAATTGCCCCGTTATTAAAAGCTATCGATGATGAACGAGGATATTTATTTTGCTTCTACCAATGGAGTTTTAGTTACCTGTGAGATCAATAGTTAGAATAAACATAATTTATTGAATATTGTTGACTTTCGAAAATAAACCAATTATAATCTTATAAATAACTAAATGAATGTAAAAAAACTCATTTGGATTCTTTTTATATGTTAAATCGATTAAATGTATATCATAATGCGGTTTCAATCTTTGGATTAGTTGATAAGCGTTCAAAACAAATCTCAATTATTTTAAGGGAGGAATGAAGGTGGAAACTAAAAAAATTGTCGATCCACAAAGGACTTCCAAGGCTACGCTACCTAAAAACTTAAAAGACAAATTGAAATTCGTTGGGCCTGGATTTGTTGTTGCAGCTACCGGTGTAGGAGCTGGTGATTTTGTTATGGCTTCCATTGCAGGAACAAGTTTTGGGTTGACGTTGGTATGGGTCATCATTGTAGGAGCTTTTATTAAATTTGTCCTAACTGAAGGAATAGGGCGTTGGTATTTAGCTTCTGGAAAAACCATTTTAGAAGGATGGCATATGACCGGTTGGTGGGCAACTGGCTACTTTGGAGTATACCTTATTTTAATGGGATTAATATACGGTTCAGCGATAACAGGAACGTGTGCAATGATAATGGTTGCTATGTTCCCGGGTACTTCTTTTTCCTTATGGGCAATCAGCTCGGGAATTTGTGGTTTCCTACTTGTTTGGTTCGGCAGGTATCAAGTGATTGAGAATTTCTTAAAGATATTAATTGGTGTAATGTTTATAAGTATAATTGGATCCGCGATCATGATTGTCGCAAATACAGGAAACGTAGCATATGGGCTAGCTCCCTCCATACCAAGAGGTTCATTTTTTAAGATATTGGGCATATTAGGAGGAGTTGGTGCTTCTATTACCCTTACCTCCTATGCATATTGGATCTATGCAAAGGGCTGGAGGGACAGGCGTTGGATTTCGATTATGAAACTGGATGTGTCAGTAGCTTATATAGTTACAGGTATATTTGCAATAAGCGTCATGATAATTGCCGCGGAATTATTGTTTGGTTCAGGAATAACAATTAGTGGCAATGAGGGACTTGTAGGTCTAGCTGATGCCTATGGTGCGAGGTTTGGAGATCTAGCTCGCTGGATTTTTCTAATTGGAGTATGGGGTGCTGTTTTCACATCTATCGTAGGACCTTGGCATGGGATGTCCTATTTGTTTGCAGATTTTGTTCGTATAGTAAAGAATAAAGGGCATAAGGCTTCAGGAAAAGAAAAGCCAATAAATGAAAAGGATTCGTCATTTCGATTCTATCTCTTTTGGATAACATTCCCACCGATGCTACTCTTGTTATTTAAACAGCCAGTGGCGATTGTGCTTCTATACGGTGCTCTTGGTGCGGCATTTATGCCAATTCTGGCTGCTGTCCTGTTGTATCTACTAAATTCAAAACACATTGATAAGACTGATCAAAACGGTAAGGTGAAGAATACTATTTTTGGCCTCATCATTTTACTATATGTATACCTCGGGGGCAGTGAGCTGTTTCAAATGATTTTTGGTTAGTTTATATGAATAGGCGGTTCGGTACATAGATAATATCCTGTCAACATTTTTATACATGACAAAATAACTTTCCCTTATAAATTACTGCTTAATACAACAGAACAACAACGAAATTACAGAAATACAAAACAAACTGGATGCTGGCATATGCCAGCTTTTTATTTTGTTCCTATTTCGATGCTATTTTAATGAAGATACCGAACCTTTAGCGAAAAAAGCGTGTGAAATTAGTTTTTCAGTCTCCTTAAAAGAACAAGGGATCTTGTTTGTTTTTTTATCTATCCTTTTTGTTTATTAAGGTTGTACCTGTAAATCTGATTTACAAATACTTTACGATCTCTTAAAACACAAGCACTTGGCAACAAGTTACGATAAGTGTGTAAAGGAGGTTGCTTGAATGAAAAGGCGTAGAAGGACTGAAATCCTGGTTCAATCAAATGCTGACCTAGCCGAACATCTGGCTGAAACGATTTTGCAGACATACACCTGTAAAGAAATCGTCCCCCCACATCATGGGTTAACGATGGTCAAGATGCGAGAATCGGCGAAGCAGTCATTATTTTATATTGGTGAAGTTCTAGTTACAGAAGCAAAGGTGGAAATCAATCAGTATATTGGTATTGGTATTGTACAGGGAATGGAAGAAGAACTGGCAAAGCATCTAGCAATTATCGATGCCGCCTATAATGCCACCTTACCAGAGACAAGGGAGTGGCAAGATTTGCTCTTACAAGCTGAGGCAGACCTTAAAGCTAAAAAAGCCAAGGAACAAGCTGAATTATTTGAGACCAAGGTTCATTTTGAAACGATGGACGTTTAATAGCATGAAAAATACAGTTCAGGAGAGATTTTATGGCGATGGATCAAGTTCATGACCTACAGCAAGTATATCGGAAAATATTGCATAGTATGTCTCATCCAGGCACGATTTCAAATCTAGAACCGTTTGCCGAAAAAGTGGATTATGATTTGCCATGTTACGAGGCAACATTTCTTAGTGCAATGACATTATTAGATGCAGAGGTGACCTTTGCTATAATTTCTGAAAATAGCCAGCAATTAAGTACGAAGCTTACTGCATATACCTTGGCAAAGTCAGCGCCAATTCATGAAGCAGATTACATTATTGTTCTTCAAGATGCGTTGCAACAAGATATAGTGGAAGCTTTGCAGCAATGCAAGATAGGGAATTTAATAGATCCGCAATTTTCATCTACGTGGTTTCTAGAAAGTTCTGGGATCGTGAATCAAGCAGAGTTGCTATTAACTGGACCAGGGATTAAGGATGAAACAGAATTACAAATAGGTTTAACAAAGGAATTATGGACAACTCGAAATAAACGTGTAAAGGAATATCCATTAGGAATAGATTTGATTTGCTTAGACAACGAGGCAAATCTTGTATGTGTGCCGCGAACAACAAAGATCGAAATATTGGAGGTGGTTTAAATGGGCTATGTTGCTGTAAAAGGCGGAACTAACGCGATAGAAGCATCCTTAAAACGACTAACATATGAACGGCTAAAGGATGGAGAAATTATTGAAGTTCAAACCATTATGGCTACCATGCGATCGCTTGTTGATCAAGTCATGTCGGAAAGCAGTCTTTATTCTCCGTATTTAGCAGCACTATCCATCAAACAGGCGAATGGAAGTATGGAAGAAGCGGTTTTTATTATGCGAGCTCATCGATCTACGCTGCCGAGGTTATACTATAGTGAAACGGTTGAATCTGAAACCATGTTCGTAGAACGTCGTATTTCTGCAAGTTTCAAAGATATTCCTGGTGGGCAATTACTCGGGGCCACAAATGATTATACCCATCGATTACTAGATTTTACCTTAATCAATGAGAGTGCTAGTACGAACGAATCTTGGCTCCATGACTACGAACAAGCATTACAACATGTAGGTGATGGTAATGAAGTTATCTATTTTCCAAAGGTAGTCGATCATTTAAGGCATGAGGGACTATTCGAAACCTATGATTGCGATAATAGCAAACCAACAGACATCACGAAAGAAAACTTGAGTTTTCCAGCTACAAGAAGTGCCAGGTTACAAACATTAACCCGCGGCCAAACAGGAGCAGTTACCGCTTTAGGTTATGCATCATTACGTGGATATGGACAAGTACATCCAACGGTTGGGGAAGTTCGAGTTGGAACACTGCCGATTTCCGTTGGTCACCCAAATGAAGCTGACGAGGACGAAGCAGATCACTACTATATAGGTAATATAAAAGTTTCAGAAGTCGAGTCGTTTGTGCCTGTTTCTGTAAAAAATAAACAAAATGAAAATGAGCTGGAGTTTGAAATTGGTTACGGAATATGCTACGGCCAAAACGAAACAAAAGCAATTGCAATGAGTATTTTAGATCAATGTTTAGAACATCCAGAGGCGGATTTTCCAACACATGATGAGGAGTTTGTGCTATTACATATCGATTCCGTGGAATCAACAGGATTCATTTCCCATTTAAAACTTCCACATTATGTTACCTTCCAATCCAAGTTAGATAGCATCCGTGAAGTGAAAAAGGAGGGGAAACAACAGTGATGACTGCGACACACTTTGCCTTTTTTGACGAAGGATCAAAAAAAGAAATTCGCCGGGCTACATTAAAAGCAGTTGCGATCCCTGGTTATCAAGTTCCATTTGCCTCAAGAGAAATGCCGATTGCTAGAGGTTGGGGAACGGGGGGATTACAGCTGACATTGTCTTTAATTGGAACCCAGGATACATTGAAAGTTATTGACCAGGGTGCTGATGAATCAGTTAATGCAGTTAGTATTAAGAAATTAGTTCAGGAAACAACTGGTGTAGACCTAACAGAACAAACCGAAGCAGCAACGTTGATTCAATCAAGGCACCGGATTCCGGAAGTTACGTTGACGGAAGACCAAATTCTCGTTCTTCAGGTTCCAACACCCGAACCACTCCGCAAAGTCGAGGCTCGTGAATACGTGACAAAAAGACTGCATGCAGAAGATGAATACAGCGGAGCTTGGCTCATGTTATTTGAACAAATTATGAAATATGGTAAGACGGCAACAGGTGCGGATCATCCAGTGTTTGTTAATCATTGTTATGTGATGGCTCCGAGCCCTATTCCTAGATTTGACAATCCGAAGATGCATCAATCAGAGGCATTAATACTTCTTGGTGCTGGAAGAGAGAAGAAAATCTACGCAATCCCGCCATATACGGATGTAGTATCCTTGGCGTTTGAAGATTATCCATTTACGGTGGAATCATTTGCTGGGCAACATTGTCATTTATGTGGGGCAGAAGATGTCTTCTTAGATGAATTAATCGATGAAGCTACAGGTGAAACATATTATCAATGTAATGATACCAGTTATTGTATGGAACGGCTAAATAGCGGAGAACGACAGGAGGTGGTCCATAACCATGGGTGAGGAAGCACTATTACGCGTTCGAAATTTAGATAAACGTTTTGGGCCAGGGTGTCCAGAATGTAAGGAAAAAACGAATAGAAATTTGGAGAAGAACTATTGCTCTGTTTGTGGTACTGTCTACGCTTGCCAAGATGTTTCCTTCGATTTATTTCCCGGTGAAATTTTAGGTATTGTTGGAGAGAGTGGCAGTGGGAAATCAACCATGATGCAATGCTTATACTTTGACGCTGATGTTTCTTCGGGAGAAGCCACATTGAATGACCCGGAATTACAAGATGAAAATATGTTCCAGCTATCCTCTCAGAAGAAAAGATATATTCGTAACCATAAGTATGGCATGGTTTACCAGAATCCGGTTAATGGACTGAAAATGAATTTTTCCTCGATGGGTAATATTGCGGAAAAGCTAATTAGTGCTGGAAAACGAAATGTATCTGAAATGGAAACAACAGGTAACCAATTATTAGAAAGTGTGCATATTCCATTATTCCGTTCCAAAGAAGAACCAAGCAATTTTTCAGGTGGGATGCAGCAGCGTGTTCAAATTGCAAAAGCACTATCTAATAATCCACCAATTCTATTTTTAGATGAGGTTACTACTGGACTGGACTTGTCTGTTCAAGCAAATGTCTTGGACTTAATTAAAAAGATTCAACGTGAATCTGGGATTAGTATGGTCGTTGTATCTCATGATCTTGCGGTTATTCGGATGTTGGCAGACCGTACGGTTGTCATGTTGAACGGCTCCATTATTGAACAAGGTCTGACAGATCAAATCTTGGAAGACCCGCAGCATGCTTATACGCAGCGGTTGGTTTATTCATTATTGTAGGAGGGATAGCTACGGTGTACGTTATTCATAATGGGAAGGTAATCACAGAAGAAACAATTGAAGAAGGATGTGCCGTTGTCATCGACGGGGAACGTATTAAAGAAATTATTTCAGAGGATCAAGTATTGGATTATCCGGATGCAGTGAAAATTGACGCACATGGTGGCTTTATTTCTCCAGGGTTTATCGATATTCATTCCGATTATATTGAAACACTGGCCTCTCCTCGACCTACGACTATGATGGATTTCGGTATTAGTTTAAGAGAGGCAGAAAAAATCTTGATAAGCCATGGTATTACTACCATGTTTCATTCACTATCCTTTTATCGCGATGACATTTTTAATCATAAGCCGATGCGTAATCCAGCCAATGTCCAACGTATGGTAGATGCAATAGCAGCAACACATAATCAACCGCATTTAATTCGTCATCGATTGCATGCTCGATTTGAGATTGACAATGTGAATGAGGTGGATCGACTCATAGAAAATATTAATAATGATAAAGTACATCTATTATCTTTTATGGACCATACACCAGGACAAGGACAGTACCGTGACTTAGAAGTATATCGGAAAACACTAAAAGGGTATCGTAATCTATCTGACGAAGATGTGCAAACGATTATCTTAGATCGTCAGAATACGGAATGTTTAACTATTCATCAAATTAGCGAAATCGCAGCTGTCGCCATTTCAAAAGGCATTGCAGTAGCTTCTCATGATGATGATTATTCAGAAAAACTAGATTTAGTACGTTCTTATGGAACGACAATTAGTGAGTTTCCGATAACCTTAGATGTAGCTAAAAAGGCGAAAGAGATAGGTTTGCAGACGATTGCAGGTGCTCCTAACGTCATGCTGGGGGGCTCCCATTCTGGGAATCTATCAGCAGCTCAAGCTATATCCGAAAATTGTATCGATATTCTTTGCAGTGATTATTATCCCGCTGCCTTACTTCATGCCATCTTTACATTGACTGACACGTATGACAATAACTTACATGATATGTTTATGAAGGTTACACTCAACCCAGCAAAAGCTGTACAAATGGATGAAGAGGTTGGCTCCATTCGGGCTGGGAAGAGGGCAGATATAATTGTTATTGAACGAATGGATGATGGTTATCCAATGCTAACAGCTGCGATGGTGAATGGTGCATTAATGACAACGACGAATTATCGCACAAATTAAGAAGAACAGGAGGTACGATAATGGCAATGTTAGAGGTTACGAATTTTGGCAAGCGATTTACAATTCATCATCTAGGCAAAACCATGCAAGCCATAGAACAGATTAATTTCTCTTTAGATGCAGGAGAATTTATCGGCATTGCGGGTAAGAGTGGTAGTGGCAAATCTACCATACTAAAAAGTATCTACCGTACCTACTTGCCAGATAAAGGAAGTATTGTATATGACTCGAAGCGCTATGGGTTGATCGACTTAGCACATGCAACAGAACGTGAGGTTCTCTATCTCCGAAAACATGAAATTGGCTACGTATCGCAATTTTTAAACGTCATGCCACGGACAACATCTAGACAACTTATCGAAAAAGCAATGCTGGAAATGGGAGAGCCAACAGCGATTGCTAAGATAGAAGCAGAAAAAGCATTGAATCATTTTGAGCTTGATAGGGAATTATGGGATACCTA
Organism: Virgibacillus salexigens; assembly: GCF_000723585.1. Taxonomy (NCBI): domain Bacteria; kingdom Bacillati; phylum Bacillota; class Bacilli; order Caryophanales; family Bacillaceae; genus Virgibacillus; species Virgibacillus salexigens. The sequence goes on from NZ_CCDP010000001.1 coordinate 314,114, forward strand.
CCCAAATACATTTTCGGGTGGAGAAAAACTGAGGCTTAATATTGCAATGGCAACCGTAAAACAACCAAGATTACTATTATTAGATGAACCAACTGCTAGTTTGGATCAACAATCAAAGGTAAAAGTACGGGAAATCATCGAAAAATTGAAAACAAATGGAACTACACTAATCGGGATTTTCCATGATATTGAATTTATGAATGGCCTCTGTGACAAAGTCTTTGATATGAGAACAAGAGCGATACGATCTCCCAAGGAAGGTGTTATCCGTGAAGGCTGACCTCCATGTGCATAGCTATTATTCTGATGGGTCAGATGCTGTTTGTACTGTTCTAAAAAAGGCGGCACAACAGGGGGTTACCCATCTGAGTTTTGTGGATCATGATAGTACGGATGGTTTGATAGAAAAACAAACCCTTGGCAGTACCTTTGGAATCGAAGTAATTCCGGGAATTGAGATCTCTGCTTATGATTTTAAGCGAGATCGAAAGGTACATGTCCTAGGCTATCATTATCAAACGCCGGCGAAACATATCAATGCGCTTTGTCAAGCAGTACGTAGGAGAAGGCAACGTCATACGTTATGGCAGATTGACCAGTTAAATCGTCATGGTTATTACTTGGATAAACAAATGATCATTGAATCAGCGAAGCCAAGCTCGATTATTTATAAACAACATGTGATGGAACATATAACGGAGGCTGATTTCAATTCAGCTGAATATCAACAGGTATATCAACGGTTATTTAAAGGGAAGGGTCCTGCAGCAGGTGATATTACGTATGTTGATGCGACAGATGCTGTTAAAGCAATTGTTACAGATGGTGGACTGGCTGTAATAGCTCATCCCGGACAGCTTGATTCGTATGAATTAATTCCAGAGCTAATGGAAGTTGGTTTAGGTGGAATAGAGCGAAATCATCCTGATCATACGGAGGAGGATGTTCTTAAAGTAGAGGAATTAGCAAAGGAATATCACTTAGTCATGACTGGTGGAACAGATTATCATGGATATTTCGGTGCTCAGGTAGAAATTGGCTCGCTGACTAGTCCGATGCTTCCACTTCGAAAGAAGAAAAACAAATCGACTGTTGAGTAATTGTAAACAAGCTTAAATAATAGTTAAACTATTGTAAATATAAGCTATTTTTAAATTATTTATGTTTCAATGATATAGGACAATTGAATAGGCTTAAGAATCAGTCTGTCTATTTAATGGTCATAAATCTATAAATAAGGGGCGTTTAACATGAGAAGAGCATTTTCTAGGTTAGCTGTTTTACTTTTATTAGCTGTATTTGCTGTTGGCTGTTCAACAGGTAATGCAAATGGAGAACCCGAAGTAGATGATGTCATTGATATTGTTTGGTATCCAAATGAATCAGGAGAAGATTTGAAATCGTCTCGTGATGAGATTGGAAAAGTAATAGCGGATGCAACAGGGAAAGAAGTAGAACATCATTTAACTACAGATTATGCAATTGCAATTGAAACGCTAGTTAATAATAATGCAGATGTTGCATTTATGGGTGCACAAGGATATATCGAAGCAAATGACAGTAATGATTCGATTCAGCCGCTGGTTGTTCCAACAGGTCCTTCTGGCACACTAGACGATGCTGTTTATCACAGCTGGTTAGCTGTCAATGTTGATGACCAAGAAACGTTTAAAAAGGATGGCGAATTTTCATTAGACACGATTGCTGACAAGTCATTCTCATTTGTTTCAAATAGCTCCACATCAGGATTTAAAGTACCTTCTTCTAGTATTCTTGCACACTTTACCGAACAAGATCAATATGCCGATTTAACAGAAGAAGATTTAATGGAAGGTGGATCACTTTTCTCTCAGGTACTGTTTGGTAATTCCCATCAAGGTTCAGCCGTGAATTTATTATCTGGTAATGCCGATGTCGCTGCTTTCTGTGATACATGTGTGGAAAATTATGTGGAAATTGCAGAAGGAGAAGAGAATAAGGTCGGCTCCGTTTATCGTGTCAAGGATGATGCCGCTGAACCATTCAATAAAGTGACTGGTAGTGAATTTACACTAATGAGTGTTACGCCTGTATTAAATGCACCGTTTGTTGCTAATATGGACACGTTAGGCGAAGAAGATTATAAGAAATTACAAGAAGCTTTAACCTCTGATGAAGTAGCAAATAATGCATCCATTTTTGTCCCAGAAGATGCAGAAGGATCTGCTTTATTCTTTAAATCTGGTGACGAACGATTCGCTCCTGTAGAAGATGCATGGTTTGATCCGATTCGTGAAATCAATAAGTAAATAAAGCTTGTCAATAAATCAATAAACCAATAGAGTATGCACGGTAGAACGGCATACTCTTTTATCCTACATGTAACTGACAGTGATCCTTAGGAGACTACCAGTATACGTACGATTGTGTTCAGAGGTTTTAAGCATTTCGGAGTATTAACAATTGACGGGGGATAAAAGAACTCCCACCGATAGAAGCTTCACTATAAACAGAAAGGAGTAATGAAGATGGCATTATTACAAGTTATTGAGCTTGGTAAGTCTTACAACACAGAAACCCGTGTATTAAAAGGAGTTAATTTCGATGTAAAAGCAGGGGAATTTGTTTCTATTATTGGTCCATCTGGTGCTGGGAAGTCAACTTTACTTCGTTGTATAAATCGGATGGTATCGATAAGTGAGGGAAGTATACTATTTGATAATCAAGAAGTAAGTAGATTAAAGAAAAAGGATCTAAGAAAACTCCGTACGGACATTGGTATGGTATTCCAACATTATAACTTAGTACCAAGGTTAACGGTTATTGAAAATGTTCTTCATGGACGGTTTGGTTATAAATCAACCCTACAAGGTGTACTTGGGAGATTTAATGAAGATGAGAAAGCACGGGCATTTTATTTGCTGCACAAACTAGGAATTGAAGAGCATGCATATAAACGTTGTGATCAATTAAGTGGAGGGCAGCAACAACGAGTTGGCATTGCTCGTGCCTTGATTCAAGACCCGAAGCTTGTACTATGTGATGAACCTATTGCTTCCCTTGATCCAAATTCTTCAAAAATCATTATGGATCATTTAAAGAGCATTACTTCAGAACTAGGTATTACTTGTTTAGTTAATCTGCATCAAGTAGAAGTTGCCCAGCAATATTCTGATCGGATTATTGGATTAAACGAAGGAGAAGTTGTCTTTGATGGACCAATTCACCAATTAACAGATGATAAGATTAATCGAATCTATGGAACGCAAACACGAGAATTAATTACGGTGTAGGGAGAAATTAAAGTGAATGAAAAAGTCATGCAAAAACGAAAATGGCAAGCAACCTTATTCTTCATCCTTATTATAGCTGTTACGTATCTATCAGCTTTTATTACTAACTTCAACCTTATGGAAGGTTTAACTGCATTCCCCCAAGCTATTGGTTGGATTTTCGCTAATTTACTGATTACACAGGAATCGCTAGAAAAGCTTCCAACCATTTTAGAGAAGCTGACAGAAACGATATTTATGTCGATTGCAGCTACAACAACAGCTGCAGTCGTATCCCTTTTCTTAGGTATAATGGGTTCAAAAACAACGAGTATAAATGGGGTATTAAGCGTGGCAGCCCGATTTATTGCTTCTGTATCTAGAAATATCCCAGTAGTAGCTTGGGCATTAATATTATTACTTTCCTTCGGACAAAATTCCGTAACGGGTTATTTAGCTTTATTTGTCGGTACGGTGGGTTTTCTAACGAGAGCTTTCATTGAATCGATTGATGAAGCGAGTCATAGTTCGGTTGAGGCTTTAACAGCAACGGGAGCAACCTATGTTCACATTGTTAATAAAGCGGTCATTCCACAAAGCCTTCCCCAAATCATTAGCTGGATACTGTTTATGATTGAAACGAATATTAGAAGTGCCACACTGGTAGGAATTCTAACTGGAACAGGAATTGGTTACACGTTTGATATGTATTATAAGTCAATGAATTATAATGCAGTTGCATTGGTTACTTTTAGTATTGTTATCGCTGTAATCGTGATCGAATTGCTATCAAACTATATACGGAAGGTGATCTTATAATGGAAACTTTATCAAAACCAACGTATATGAAACGCAACCGGGATGGCAGCATTTTAATTAAGGCTAGAAGTAAACAACAATTGGTTATGCGTGCAACGATCGGTTCATTGATTATTTTAAGTCTTATTGGTTTTCTGCTATTTGATTATACGGGCCTTGATTTAGCAAGTGCAATTACAGAAACGGCCTATAATCTAAAGGTAATGTTCGTTGAACCTGCATTAAATCATTTTAGTTTGGGAGAAGCTTTTTATCAAGTAGGTATTACATTGGGACTAGCGGTGCTCTCTACCGTTATTGGAGCAGTTATTGCATTGTTTCTTTCTTTGATGGCTGCTACAAACCTTTCGAATGCATGGGTTTCCAAAACGGTACGAATTGTCGTTGCGTTTATTCGAGCAGTACCAACTGTTCTATGGGTCCTCATCTTTGCAATCGCAGCAGGCCTAGGAAGTGAAGCCGCTGTTCTTGGAATGCTTTTTCATTCAATTGCTTATTTAGTAAAGGCTTTTTCCGAGGCATTTGAAGAGATAGATAAAGGGATCATAGAAGCATTACAATCGACCGGATCTAATTGGTGGCATATAGTTACCCATGGGGTACTACCTTCAACGTTTACATATTTATTATCATGGACGTTTCTTAGATTTGAGATCAATTTTTCGGTAGCTGTTGCAATGGGTGCAGCGGCAGGTGCCGGTGGGATTGGTTTTGAACTATTCATGGCTTCTGGATTTTACTTTGATCTCAGTGAGGTTGGATTTATTACCTATGCTATCCTACTGATTGCTATTATCTTGGAGGTATTGTCTACCCAATTGAAAAACCGTTATTTCCCTGCTTCGGTTCGAAGCGAAAGTTGAATGGTTAAAGCGCAAGTGTCTGTAGAGATTGGGACACTTGCGCTTTTCTATAAGGGAAGGTTATAAGATTTTTAATGTAATTTCTTTTACGGGAATCATCAAGTAGGCTAATGCATATAGTGTAATTAAACCGCGACCTTGATGGAGGGATCGAATGAATATATTAAACAAGGTGAAAACTTATCGTGAGGAAGAGCGCAAGCTGCAGTGGGAAGGTACGTTCGCGGAATATCTAGAGTTATTGAAAGAGAGACCAGAGATTGCTCAGACTGCTCATTCACGCATATATAATATGATCATGAGTTCTGGTATTACAGAAAAAGACGGCAAGAAGATGTATGACTTTTTTGGAGAAGAAATTTTTGGACTGGAAGATGCAATGGAAAGATTAGTGGAAGAATATTTTCATCCAGCAGCGAAAAGGCTGGATGTACGTAAGCGTATCCTATTATTAATGGGTCCTGTAAGTGGTGGGAAATCGACAATTGTAACCATGCTGAAACGTGGACTGGAAAAGTATTCACGGACAGAGGAAGGTGCTGTTTATGCAATTAAAGGATGTCCAATGCATGAGGACCCATTGCATTTAATCCCGCATCATTTACGTGAGGAATTTGCTGAGGAATATGGTGTGCGGATTGAGGGGAGTCTATCACCACTTAATACAATGCGCTTAGAAAAAGAGTACAATGGGAAAATTGAAGATGTACGGGTAGAGCGAATTTTCCTTTCCGAAGACAAACGTGTTGGCATCGGTACGTTCAGTCCTTCTGACCCCAAATCACAGGATATTGCCGATTTGACAGGAAGCATTGATTTTTCCACCATAGCCGAATATGGTTCTGAATCCGATCCAAGAGCTTATCGATTTGATGGAGAACTGAATAAGGCCAATCGTGGAATGATGGAATTTCAGGAAATGTTAAAGTGTGATGAAAAGTTCTTATGGCATTTGCTTTCATTGACACAAGAAGGAAATTTTAAAGCAGGTCGATTTGCATTAATTAGTGCGGATGAATTGATTGTCGCCCATACGAATGAAGCTGAGTACCGCTCATTTATTTCCAATAAAAAGAACGAGGCTTTGCATTCACGGATTATTGTGATGCCAATACCTTATAATTTGGAAGTTTCACAAGAGGAACGGATTTACCAAAAAATGATCAAAGAAAGTGATATGGCGCATGTTCATATTGCTCCTCACGCGCTAAAAGTAGCAGCAATCTTTTCTATTTTGACCAGGCTGGAAGATTCAAATAAGCAAGGTGTAGATATTGTAAAGAAAATGCGCCTGTACGATGGGGAAAGTGTTGAAGGCTTTAATCAAATGGATGTGGAAGAATTGAAGGCAGAGTTTCCAGTGGAAGGAATGAACGGGATTGATCCACGTTATGTAATTAACCGTATATCTTCTGCCATCATTCGTAAGGAAGTACCATCGATCAATGCTCTGGATGTGTTGCGCTCACTAAAAGAAGGTTTAAGCCAGCATGCATCCATCTCTCAGGAAGATAAAGAAAAGTATATGAACTATATTTCTATTGCAAGAAAAGAATATGATGAGATTGCTAAAAAAGAAGTACAGAAGGCTTTTGTTTATTCCTATGAAGAATCTGCGAAGACATTAATGGATAATTATCTAGATAATGTAGAGGCATATTGTAATAAGAATAAGCTGCGTGATCCACTTACTGGCGAAGAAATGAATCCTGATGAGAAGCTAATGCGTTCGATAGAAGAGCAAATTGGAATTTCAGAAAATGCAAAAAAAGCATTTCGGGAGGAAATTCTTATTCGTATTTCTGCGTATGCCAGAAAAGGAAAAAGGTTTGATTATAACTCGCATGAACGCTTACGCCAAGCAATTCAAAAGAAATTGTTTGCCGATTTGAAAGATGTTGTAAAAATAACGACTTCTACGAAAACACCGGATGAATCACAATTGAAGAAAATCAATGAGGTTATTGCAAGATTGGTTGACGAATATGGTTATAATTCTGTCTCAGCGAATGAACTGCTCCGATATGTAGGAAGTTTGTTGAATAGATAAGTAACTTTGTGCCAATAACAGGGTGGACGCGCGCCCTGTTATTTTTTATAGCAATTCTGTTTGATGGTAAATGAACCATTTTTACAAAATAGTTTAAATAATGCAATAATAACTTAGTGCTTGCATAGGATAGAGAAAGCATCAAAACAGAAGTAGATCAAATTGTATAGGAGGGGAAGGCATGCAAGAAGATAAGGGGAATTTTGTCGTATCGAAGGAAAACTGGTCCCTCCACCGTAAAGGTTATCAGGATCAAACACGTCATATGGATAAAGTGAAAGATGCTATTAAGAATAATTTACCGGACTTGGTAAGTGAAGAAAACATTATTATGTCAAATGGAAAAGATGTAATTAAAATTCCAATTCGGTCATTAGATGAATATAAGATTCGCTATAGCTATAATAAATCAAAGCATGTCGGGCAAGGAAAGGGAGATAGCCAAGTCGGTGACATTATTGCCCAAGCTCCAAAAGGAGATGAGCAAGGCCAAGGAAGAGGCAAAAAGGCGGGAGATAAACCAGGAGAAGATTACTATGAAGCGGAAGTATCCTTAGAAGAAATTGAGAATGCCCTCTTTCGAGAATTAGAATTACCTAATCTCCAAGAAAAAGAACAGGCCGAGATTACTACAGAAAGAATTGAGTTTAATGATATTCGTAAGAAAGGTTTAATGGGTAATATTGATAAAAAGCGTACCATTCTTACTGCAATAAAAAGGAATGCTAGAGAGGGCAGACCTGGGATAACACCGATCTATAATGATGATTTACGTTTTAAAACATGGAATGATGTAACCAAGCCAGAATCCAAGGCTGTTGTATTAGCAATGATGGATACAAGTGCCTCGATGGGAACATTTGAGAAATATGTGGCTCGTAGTTTCTTTTTCTGGATGACTCGCTTCTTACGAACAAAATATGAATCAGTGGAAATTGAATTTATTGCGCATCATACGGAAGCGAAAGTGGTATCCGAAGAAGATTTCTTTTCGAAGGGAGAAAGTGGAGGCACGATTTGTTCTTCTGCCTATTCCAAAGCGTTAGAACTAATCCAAGAACAGTATCACCCATCTCGCTATAATATCTATCCATTTCATATATCCGATGGGGAAAATATCACTTCCGATAACCCTACCTGTATCGACCTTGTAGAAAAGGTTATGAAGGTGTCTAGTATGTTTGGCTATGGTGAGGTAAATGGCTATAATCGAAAATCAACCTTAATGCGCGCTTTTGAAGAAATCGATGATCCGAAGTTTAGGTACTATATTGTGAAGGAAAAAGCGGATATTTACCAAGCATTAAAAACATTCTTCAAAAAAGAAGAAGCGTTGGTATAAAAGGAGAACCGGGCATTTCTGGAGTCCCATGACCCAGTGATGCGCCGGTTCTATTCATTGACAACCTCAATTGTATAAATGGCCCGATCCGTTACTAATGCAAATCGCTCGCCATCAAACTGATATAATGAGGTATCCTCCAGCGGTATTTCATACATAGACATAGGTAATTCTTCTAGGTGATTGGAAGCATTTTCTATTTCACCAACTCCATTTAAATGTAGTGCATGTAGTGGTTGATAATCATCGATTCTTCGGGTGTTTGTCTCATAGGAGACCGCAGAGAGATCAATGATGGTTTCATCATAATCATGTAGTTCCTGCTTTGCAATTTTTACACGTTTTCCATTCCATCTTTTTAACAGCTTATTAAATTGTTCGATGGTTAAAAATTGATCTGGCATACTAATTCCTCCTAATAGGTAGTTTTTCCCGAATGAAAGGAAACATACAAAGAATGATTAGATACTTGGTTTCGTTATCATCTCACTACTTCCATCCATTTCCATTTACCTATAAAAAATGACCAAGGAATTCTATTCCTTGGTCATTTTTTATGCAGATTGTTGTACATTTTCTTCTATTTTATTTCTCCACTTTCGCAAAATAACACCATGCTTAGGGCTGAATAAGAAAGCGGCAAGGAATAGCACACCTGTTGCTACGGCCATTGAACCCGCAATAGATACATTGAAGCTGACAGCGAACCAATAGCCCATTAATGCTGATACAACACCAATGACACCACTTAAAATAAGTAAAATAAGAAAGCGGTCTGTTAATAAATAGGCAGTTGCACCAGGTACGATAAGCATAGCGACGACTAGTATAGCTCCCACACTATCAAATGATGCTACCGTAGATAAGGATACCATGGTCATTAATAAATAATGAATAAAAACAACAGGTACTCCAATTAACGTTGCAAATTGCGCATCAAATGTTGACATTTTAATTTCCTTATAAAATAGGGTGATTAAAAGTAAATTGATGATGAGTACGGCACCAAGCATCCATACGGCAATAGGGCCATAGCTGACACCATTTATTGATAATGTATCCCAAGGTACAAAAGCAATCTCACCCATTAATGCATGCTGTACATCCAGGTGAACTTGATCCCCAATAAAGGAAATGAGTACAACTCCCAATGCAAACAAGGATGTAAATACGATACCAATTGCCGCATCGGATTGTACACCAGATGAATGGAGCATTTCCACAAATAGTGCTGTTAAAATACCGACGACTCCTGCACCGATCAACATGGGTACGCCATTCAGTGATTGTGTAACAAAGAATGCACCAACAATCCCTAATAAAACCGTATGGCTAATCGCATCTGCAATCATGGACATTTTTCGTAAAACCAATATCGATCCTGTCACGCCACAGGTTAGACCGACAAGACATCCAGTTAAGATAATCCAAATTGTATAGGTCATGCGTGCTTCACCCCTTTAATGATAAGCCCTTTTTTTGATCCTAAGAACAAGGAAATGAAAAAGATAAGGGAGGCACTTAAAACAATAACTGGACCAGTTGGTAAATTATTAAAAGCTGTGCTTAAAACAGCACCACTAACACCAGCGATCGCACCAAATATACCAGCTAGTATCGTCATCCATCCAAGACGATCGGTCCAATACCTTGCAGAGATTGGCGGTGTAATTAATAGTGCAGCAATTAATACAACACCAACCATTTGAATACCTATGACAACTACAGCAACGACTAAAAACAAGAGAACGCCATTAAAGAATGTCACTGGTAATCCAATTCCTTTTGCAAACTCTGGATCAAAAATACTAATTTTAAATTCCTTAAAAAACAATGCCGTTAGGATGATCAAAACCAATGCACCAATGGCTATTAATTGAACATCACTCCTTACAAGGGAAGCTGCTTGCCCAAAGATAAATGAATCGAGTCCTGCTTGATTTCCGCTGGAGTTCTGCTGGATGTAGGTTAACAAAACAATACCAAGTCCAAAAAAAACAGAAATAATGATGCCGATCGCTGCGTCTGTTTTAATACGCGATTTATTCACGATGGTTTGAATCGATTGAGTTGCGATCAAACTAGTAACTGCCGCCCCTGCTAAGAGAAAAGGTACCGATTTGACTTGAAATAGAATATAAATAATACATACACCTGGCAATGCCGCGTGAGCCATAGCATCACTAATTAGACTTTGCCTTTTCAGTAAAACAAAACTTCCAATGACACCACTCGCAAAACCTAATAGTAAACTCCCTGCAAGCACCCATTGCAAGTTAGCACTGGAAAAAAAAGATGAAAAAGCGTCCATCTTACGTACTCTCCTTTACAGTAGCCGGGGCTTTTTGTAAGAATGCAATCTTTCCTCCGTATGCTTGTTCTAAATTATCAAGGGTAAATACGGTCTGCGTTTCTCCATAAGCAATAGGTGATTTATTTAATAATAATACGTGATCAAAATAATCATTTACTGTTTGTAAATCATGATGGACAACAAGGACTGTCTTGCCCTCTGCTTTCCATTCTTTCATCAATTGAATGATTGCTTTCTCCGTAGATGCATCCACACCTGCAAATGGTTCATCCATAAAGTAGACTTTCGCATCTTGAGCCATAGCTCTTGCTAGAAAGACACGCTGCTGTTGTCCGCCTGATAATTGACTAATCTGTCGAGTGGCGTAGTCTTGCATGCCAACTTTTTCAAGACAGGTTTTGGCCCATGTAACTTCTTTTTTGTTGGCGCGTTTGAACAAACCAATGTGATTATATCTTCCCATTAGTACGACATCGAGTGCATTAGTTGGAAAATCCCAATCGACTTCGCTGCGCTGTGGTACGTAACCGATAATTTTCTTCTGTGATTTTATTGGTTTATGAAATACTTCTACATTACCTGAGAGTGTAGGTAATAATTGTAAAATAGACTTAATAAGCGTTGACTTACCAGCACCATTCGGACCGATAATCCCGGTTATCGACCCTTCTGGTACAGCAAAAGACACATTTTCAAGTGCTAACTGTTTATCATAGGTTACTGATATATCCTTCACTGACAATGCATACATGCTATCCTCCACCTTACTTTAAAGATTCTACAATCGTTTCCACATTATGTCTAAACATCCCAATATAGGTACCTTCTTCTGTACCTTCTTCACCCATTGCATCGGAGTACAATTCACCGCCAATGGAGACATCATGTCCTTCCTCTTTCGCACCTTCTACTACCGCATTAATAGAACGTTCGGATACACTGCTTTCAACGAATACACCTTTAATATTTCGTTCGACGAGTACATCAATAATTCGTTGAATATCGTTGACGCCATAATCCGATTCGGTGCTTAACCCTTGAAGCCCTAATACTTCAAAGCCATAAGCTTCACCGAAGTAATTGAATGCATCATGAGCTGTTACAAGAACACGACTTTCTTCTGGAATTTCCTCAAATCTATCCATAGCGTATTCATTTAGTTTATCAAGCTCTTCTAGGTAAGCTTCGGTATTTTTAACATATGTTTCTTCATTGCTGGGATCCAGTTCGATAAGTCCGTCCCGGACAGCTTCGGCAGCATATTTCCACAAGTTAATATCGAACCATACATGGGGATCACTCACATCTGGACTGTCAGGGTCAGCCAGTAATTTATCCTCAGGAATACGCTCTGCCACTGGAATGGTTGGTTTTTCCTTTTTCATTTCTTCAAAGATTTCTCCCATTTGTCCTTCAAGATGCAAGCCGTTGTAAAAAATGATATCAGCACTTGTCATATTTTGAATATCGCCTTGGACTGCTTTATATAAATGCGGATCAACCCCTGGTCCCATTAGGCTATTTACTTCTACAAGCTCACCGCCAATATTCTTTGTTATATCTCCAATTTGGGCAGTAGTTGTTACAATTTCAACCGGTTTATCCTCTGAACCTTGTATCTCCTCTGATCCCGAGGAACAGCCTGCAACTCCGATAATAAATAGGGTAGTAATCATAAAAAATCCGATCTTTCTCAATGTGGTATTTCCCCTCTCTAATAAAGTTTGATTAATGCAAAACAAACCTAAAAAAATTCTCTTGCATTATATGTGAATCATGCTCTTGTTGTATTATGTCCAAAAGGTTTTATTGGTTATAAAAAGTTTCCTATAGGCAAATTATATGGCAATGGTTTAAATTTATCAATACTTTTGTTTAAAAACTTTGGACGTATCACTTATTAACTAGATCAATCGTCCTCATGTAGCATTTGAGTATAAAAGTGACCCCCTTTTATATCCGCTAAAGCTTTTCGGATAAACTGTAATCATTCTTTTATTTGTTCATAAACTGTATAAAGTACGTTTGGAGGGATCTATTTGACCGAAATGAAGAAACTCGATCGTGCCATTGACGAAATTACGGAAATTGCGTCCGGATTTGGGTTGGATTTTTATCCAATGCGTTATGAAATCTGTCCAGCAGATATTATTTATACATTTGGTGCTTATGGAATGCCAACACGTTTTAGCCATTGGAGCTTTGGAAAACAATTTCATCGGATGAAGCTGCAATATGATTTGGGACTGAGTCAAATTTATGAATTGGTGATTAATTCTAATCCGTGCTATGCCTTTTTACTAGATACTAATAGCCTTATTCAAAATAAATTGATCGTTGCTCATGTGTTGGCGCACTGTGATTTCTTTAAGAATAATGTGCGCTTTTCCAATACAAGAAGGGATATGGTAGAGAGTATGACGGCAACGGCTGAACGAATCGCTCACTATGAAATGATTCATGGAAAACAAGAAGTGGAAGCATTTTTAGATGCTATTCTTGCAATTCAAGAGCATATTGATCCGTCGATTATCAGACCCAAGTTACCAGATTATCAAATAGAAGAAGAGGAAGAGCAGCTATCTATACAAAAAACGCCGTATGATGACTTATGGAGCTTGGATGAGAAGGCTGAGAATAAACAAAAAAGGGAAATAAAAAAAAGAAAGAAGTTTCCTCCTCGACCAGAGAAAGATCTTCTGTTATTTATTGAAGAATATAGCAGAGAGCTAGACGATTGGCAACGAGATATATTGACCATGATGCGTGAAGAGATGCTCTACTTTTGGCCACAGTTAGAAACGAAAATTATGAATGAAGGCTGGGCTTCCTATTGGCATCAGCGCATTTTACGTGAGCTGGATTTAACGAGTGATGAAACGATTGAATTTGCTTCCTTAAATGCTGGAGTTGTTCAACCATCGAGGCATCAAATTAATCCTTATTATTTGGGAATAAAGATCTTTGAAGATATTGAGGAACGTTATAATCATCCTACCAAAGAGATGAAGGAATTGGGTGTTCAAGATAATTCAGGTAGAGAAAAAATTTTCGAAGTACGAGAACTGGAGTCAGACATATCATTTATTCGTAATTATTTAACGAAAGAATTGGTACAGCGAGAAGATATGTATTTATTTGAGAAGAAAGGAAGGAATTATCAAATTACGAATAAAGATTATGAAGCAGTCCGAGAACAATTAGTAACCATGCGTGTAAATGGTGGTTTTCCTTATATTACGGTAGAAAATGGAGATTATCTACGTAATGGGGAGCTCTATTTAGTTCATAATTATGAAGGAACGGAACTGGACCTTACTTATTTAGAACATGTTCTTCCTTATATTTATCAATTATGGGGCAAAACGGTTTATTTAGAAACCTATGTGGAGGAGAAGAAAGTCATCTATTCTCACGATGGGAAGAAAACGTACCATCGCCAATTATAGTCAAATGGGGTTGACGCTTGCGTCAGCCCCAATTTAGATTTTTGCCAGTCACATTTGCAAATTTAACCATGATCTCTTTTAAATAATGGTAATCCATTGATGGAAGACTTTGGACATCTACCGCTTCTAAAACATAATGGGTAAAGTCCCAAAGCTCTTTTTGGATCGACTGATTGCTGACAACCGCACATTTATATAATACGTCTACGATGTTACTTACGACAGATATATCATCTTTGCCATAATGTTTAATTTGGTAAAAGCTTTTATATAGATAATCCCGAAATCTTTTTTGTTCCATTATTAATCTTAAATCTCCTTGATTATCCGAGAAGTACGTGATCGGGCGGTAATTTCCTGCTAACTCGGTTAGTAAACCACCAAGACGATGAATACAATTAATTGCTGTATTTGGGTCGTTCATCCCCGTTGATAAAGCTTTTACAGCAATTTCAACTAATTTTTCCATCGAGAATTCAATATCTTGCAAATTTGTTCGTTCATTTCCCACCATAAGAAATTGATCGTGTTCGGCTTCATTTACATCTTTGTGGTTAAACGACCAATAATAAAATACGGGCATTCCCTTAGGTACATAATCTCCTACTTGGAAATTTGCTTCGAGTACCATGTTATTTTTACTAGCCCATTGAATGAGATAGTTGTAATCAACATGCTGAATATATCCAGAGCGCAATGCATACGTGGTTTGCTTATCCTTTTCCTTTATCTCCTGAATTTGTGAATGGTCCCAATGTTGGTGCTCACCATATGTCCGATCTGCAAAGGTCTCTTTAATTAATTTCGATGTTTCATTACGTACAGTCGAAATTAAAAAGTTCACCTGTACATAACGCGCGGCATAATGGATAAACAAGATGAAAAATCCTAGAGAGAGAATAGTGAATATCACTGTGAAAAAAGGGCTTAATAAGTCTTTCTGCTTCGATTCTGTTAACAGCCATAAATTAATCAACACAAATATAAACCCAAAGGTAAACACACCTAAGACATGTTTAGTGATTTTACTTCGCATAAAATCTTGTAAGGCCCGCGGCGAAAACTGGGAAGAATAAGTGGTTAATACAACCATGATTGTTGAGAAGCTGATGGTTATCATGGTGAGCATCGCGGTGATTAGAGCTGAATACAAATTCTTTGCGATACTTTGTCCTGTTAGTAGTATATTTGGAATACTATTCGAAAATCTTGGTACGAGCGTAACATCGATTAACGTGATGATGCTGACAGCAAGAATGGAACATAGCCCATATATAATTGGTAAAAACCAAAAGCTATCGCGTAATTTAGAAGAAGCTTTGGTGGTATTCATTTTATACCTCTTTTCTGTCATTCTATAGATGTCTCTTGCATTCTTTCTTTTTTTATGTTCCCCGGTAATACGTAAGTAAAACGAGAAGAAGAAAGATTTAGGTTAGAATGGGATGTGTAGCCAGAAATGAGAGGTGACATTTCTCGTGAAGTTTTGATGCTGACTTGATATGATTAAATCATGCAAAAATAGATAAAGAAAAAGGTGATCGTATGTATGATCTTGAGAATAAAGTTGTTCTGATTACTGGCGCTTCTAAAGGTCAAGGCGAGTCTCAAGTAAACAAGTTTTTGTCCTTAGGAGCTCGAGTCGTCATTGCTTCCCGTAAGCTGCAAGATGCTAAGAAACTTTCCCAAGAAGCTGAAGTAAATCAAACGCTCCCTGTTCAGCTTGATGTTACAAGCGAAGAAGATTGGGAACAAGCTATCCAATCTACCATCGCAGTGTTTGGGCGGTTGGACGTACTCGTGAATAATGCTGGTTTATATTATAATGGTCCTTTAACAGACACAGAATTGAATCACTACCGTGAAATTATAAACGTGAATCAAATAGGTGTTTTTCTTGGTATGCAAAACGTTATTCCTGTCATGTCGAAGCAAAGGGCAGGATCCATTATTAACAATGTATCTATTTCCGCTTTTGCGCCGTTGGATGGT
This sequence comes from Virgibacillus salexigens, assembly GCF_000723585.1. Lineage (NCBI taxonomy): Bacteria > Bacillati > Bacillota > Bacilli > Caryophanales > Bacillaceae > Virgibacillus > Virgibacillus salexigens. The sequence goes on from NZ_CCDP010000001.1 coordinate 330,194, forward strand.
ACAGCAGCTTATGCCTCATCGAAGGCAGCTGTGGTTGCAATGTCGAAGGCAACTGCTGTAGAAGTTGGTGAATTGGGAATTAGAATCAATATGGTACACCCTGGAGGTGTAAATACGGAAATGGCGAAGAAAAGTGGAACGCTGCCGATTTATGGGCAAACACCGTTAGGAAGAATCGGTGAACCAACAGAGATTGCAAATGTTATTGCTTTTCTTGCTTCCAGTCAGAGTTCATACTGTACGGGCGCTGAATTTGTTGTTGATGGTGGATTAACACTTGGCACACGAACAGAATGATCTTGAACCTCTTAAATGACAAAGGTTTCTTCCGTTTAGGCTCGCGTTCCCCCGAAAGCAGATTGACAAAGATATAATTACAAAATATATCACTTCATTTAATAAATGGTTAAATTCTGAAAAATAGGATAGACAAATGGACAAGAAGTGATAAAATCTATAGTAATAGATAAAAAGGAGCGCCCGATCATGAAGCAATGGATGAGAAAAATAGCCGTCATTTTAATTACAATAATGACTTTAGGGATGTACGTTCCTGCTTCTTTAACTGCCGATCCGGAGGAGCCCAAACAACGTTATGACTCGGGATCGAATGTAAATGAAGCAACTTCTACTACTGTACTAGAACAATCGACGAACGTAGCTTTAACAATGGAGCAGCTTAGTCATAAGATCAAGGCACAGACTGAGCTTAAAATGGGGCCAAGGATTACGCGTCGTGTAGGTGATGAATTTACATCGGTTATTCTGCCAAACATTGAAGCGGTTATGCAAACTATCTTGCTCGATGAAAACAACCAACCAATTCCTTATTATACGATTACAGAAGACCCTGCTGATGGTTATGGAGAACGTATCTTTAATATTTTAGATGTAAAGAATCAGCAATATGTTGCGAAATTTCACGTAAGGAGAGACCATCGTCCATTAGAAGGGCATTGGTTTAACTTCCATTATCATATTAAAGACGATAATTTTGAGAAACATTATGATATTGGCGATATATACTGGGATAAGAATACACCACCAAAATGGATGGCTTAAGAAGTGCTGGGATGAAATGTTCCGGCACTTCTTATATCTTTTATTCAATTTCTGCTAAAACATCACCGAGCTGACGATTTTGGATGAGTTGATCAGCATAATTGTCGAAAGCAGTTGGTTCTCGATTTACAATAACCAATCTTGCTCCACGTTCTTTAGCAATTAAAGGGAACTGATTTGCTGGTGTGACACTTAACGAAGAACCGAGAACAATAAATAAGTCAGCCTTCTCGGATTCTAATAAAGCCATTTGAAAGGCATCCACAGGCAATGTTTCACCAAAAAGGACAATGGAAGGGCGTAAGATACCACCACACTCACAATAGTATCCCCTCTGAACGTACTCTTCACTACTATATTCTCTTTGACACGACTGGCAATGAAGCTTTTGCAGGGTTCCATGGAGTTCTGCTACCCGTTTACTGCCTGCTTGTTGATGAAAACCATCCACGTTTTGTGTGATTACAGATTGGACGATTCCTTGTTTTTCCCAATCTGCGAGGATATAGTGGCCTTTATGTGGTTGATAGGTTTTTACACCTATGACGCGTTCGCGATAAAATTGTGTAAACGCCTCGACATTGTTATTTAATGCTTCTGTACTTGCAATCTGACTAGGGTCTTGGTTGTTCCACAGTCCTTGATTTGCTGAACGAAAATCAGGTAAACCACTTTCTGTCGACATGCCTGCTCCAGTAAAAACAACAACATAACTTGCTTCATTTAGCCACTTCTTTAGCAATATGCTTCCCTCCATTTTATTTACCTTATTGATTTATTGGAATTAGAAAGCTTGTCTTTTTCCTATAAGGTAAGCCTTCATCAAGGATGGAATTGTTTTCTCTTATCTTATCATATTTCTCATCCACGATTGAATCTTTTCACAGCCGTTTCTAAAATGGGCGTGGTCTTCTGTCCCAATTAACCTATTGAGGCATAAACTAGTAGTGTAGATGGAATCAAAGGAGTGCATTTACATGGGCTTATATATAAATCGAGATAATCATACAACCATTTATGAACATGAAGAAGCTAGGAAGGAGCCGAATCAACGATTCTTTGTTAGAAACCATACGACCGAAATGGTAAAAGAACAGCAAAAGGTAAATGCTGCATTGCAACAGTCTTTTAATCGTCTAAATCGCTTGGTTGCTCAGCAGGATGTGAAGGCATCGACTCGATTTAAAGAGGTCAGCAAGCGACTAAATCAATTAAAGGAATTGCACACCGAGCATGATCAAGTAGAACAGAAAGTAATGCAACAGCTACATCATTTGGAAACAACCACAGCAAATCTGGAAAATGTTTTAAATGACCATCAATTATCTAAACAGGATTTTCACAAGCAAATGGATATGCTGAAAGATTCGGATGAAAAATTAATGGAGCAATTAAAAATGTCTGAACAGGCGAATGCCGATGTTGCCAAGAGGGTTGAAGCACATTTAGAATTACAGGAAGGTCTTGTAGAACGTGTGAATAACCATGATAAAAAACAGAAAGAAACAAATGCACGTTTAGAAAATCAAGAAGCGTTAACAGAAAAGATGGTGAGGCAGTTGGATAATATCCGCTCTATTCTGTTTGAGCGAACCAATTATCTGGCAGAAAAAATTGAAGATGGTTATCAGTTAACTTCGTCCTATGTAACGAAGTTAATGACTGGAGATGAGCAACCACGGACGTTATTGATGATGCATCGTAATAAGGGAAGAGATAAAGAATAACTAGCTTTTCACTTTGTTTAAGCTTGTAGTACTTCTGCAAGCTTTTTTATTGTCTAGGAAATGGTAGATGGTGGAATAACCAACCAAGTAATCTAGCGAAAATCGAATGCTCCTTTTAGCTATCCTTCATTTTAAATTCATGCTTCTCATAAACTTCTCATTATTTATAATCTACTTCTCATGGTGGACTCAGTTTTCATTGATACATTTATCATATCAAAAATTTTTCATGAGGAGCGGTTAACGTGAGAGTAGTTATGATACCTTCGGGCTTTAAAGAATGCTTACAGGTTGGAGAGGTTGCTGAAGCTATGGAAAGGGGAGCTAGAAGATTTGATAAGACAATGGACATCAAAGTTGTGCCGATGATCGACGGTGGAGAAGGCTTTACGAAAACCATTATTAATATAAAAGGTGGTCAACTTGTTCATCGAGAAGTAGTCGGTCCAGTCGGTGAAAAAGTTCCCAGTTATTTTGGGGTTATTCGTGAGAATGGGAAGCGAACTGCCGTAATAGAAATGGCCGCGGTAGCTGGTTTACATTTAGTACCGGTTCAGCAAAGAAATCCTCTGAAGACAACGTCCTATGGAGTTGGAGAATTAATTATCCATGCCTTGGATTACGGTGTGGATCATATTCTGATAGGATGTGGGGACTCCGGAACTTCTGATGGAGGAGCTGGGATGGCTGAGGCATTAGGTGTCCGCTTTTATAACGATAAACAGCAATTGATAACGGTTGAAGGTGGAGAACGATTAATTGAAGTGGCAGAAGTGGATACAAGTGAACTAGATAAACGTCTGCATCATATTCCAGTTGATGTAGCTTGTAATTGGAAGAACGTCCTTTGCGGTAATCAAGGAGTTGCCCGCATATTTGGACCACAAAAGGGTGCTACCCCGTCACAGGTTGACCTTTTATCTGAAGGATTCGAACGTTATGCAACAGTAATTGAAACAGCAATTGGTGTAAATGTACGAATGATTCCAGGTGGAGGCGCATCTGGTGGATTAGGCGCAGGTTTGGCAGCGTTTACAGGGGCGAAGTTACATGAACGGTTTTCATTAATTCGTAGGTTTATTGATATCGAACAAGCAATCGCAACTGCGGATGTCGTTTTCTCTGCAGAGGGAAGTTTAGATTTCCAAACACCCAATGGAAAAGTTCCTGCTGAAGTAGCAAGAATTGCAAAGAAATATGATGTGCCTGTCATTCTTATCGCTGGTGCAATTGGAAAAGGGGCAACTGCGAATTACCGAGCAGGTATCCATGCCTATACCAGTATTACACAGAAGCCAGTCGTACTTCAAGAAGCGTTGGAGTTAGCACCTATCTGGATCGCAGACAGTATTGAATCGATATTAAGACAAATCGACATTGGTAAGAAGGTAGCGAAGCGAAAGGATGTTATTCATGTTAAGAGGAATGGCCGAATCTATCAAAATCAGTAAATCAGGATTATTGGAATCGCGGCTGCCTTTCAAAAATACAGTTGTTCTTATTTTACATCTCTTCTATTTAATGGCAGTTGTCTTACCAGGAGCGCTAGATTATTCGGCCAAAGTTTCGTTATTCATCTTTTTATCCGCAATGACTTGTTGGGTGTTGACGAAACTTCCTGCTGGTTTTATAGCAATTGCAGCCTTAATGGCAATTATTTTATTAGGAGGAGCTACTCCTTCCATCTTATATGATGCATTAGCGCAAGAGGTTGTTTGGCTTATGATAGGTGCTTTTATTATGGGAGAAGCGGTAAAACAGTCTGGGTTAACGGATCGCATGATCGATTATTTACTGAAGAATGCTTCATGTAAAGAAAAACTCCTTCGTCGTTTAACAAATGTACTTTTATTATCTGCGTTTTTCGTTCCATCCACCTCTGGCCGAGCTGCATTAGCGAAGCCATTAATTGCGCAAATAGGTGAACGGTGGCATTCAGAAAAAGAGAAACGTTTTCTTGCATTATTTACACCGATTCTGATTTTAATAAGTACTTCAGCTACGGTAATTGGAGCAGGATCTCACCTGATTGGCGTTGGATTATTGGAAAATGCAACCGGACAATCGATTACGTATATCCAGTGGTTCATTTGGGGTGTACCATTTACTATCGTAATTAGTTTTCTTACATTATATATTCTAAAGTGTATGATTTGGCCGAAAGAAAAGCGAAACGAAAAGAATCATGTGACCATTTCACAACAACAAAAGATGGATGGATCGCTTAATCAAAAGGAGATTCGTGCGTTAGGATTTATTGGTTTGGTTTTACTAGGGTGGCTAACGCATCCCATTCATCATTATGATATTGGATTTATTACGATGTTGGGAGCAATGTTATTTATGGCTCCTGTTTATGGAGTGATAACCTGGAAGCAAGCAGTAAATTCTGTATCTTGGCCACTTATCTTATTTGTAGCCTGTGCTACTACTTTAGGCGGAACACTTATTGATACCGGTGTAATTAATTGGTTGGAAAAGGAGTTATTCATTGGTTTAAACCTAATTAACCAAGCTCCAGAATGGTTGTTATTGCTAATTATTTTACTGATTACAATAACTAGTCATTTCTATATCCACTCGCATACGACGAGGGCTGTTATATTCATTCCAAGCTTGATTGTTTTTAGTGAAACAATTGGGTTAGATTCCACGTCAGTTGTATTTCTTAGCTTAATCGGAATGAATTATTGTTTGACATTTCCAGTTAGCTCGAAGGCAATTTTGCTGTTTGCGGAAGATACATCATTTGATAAGAAACAGTTGCTCCAACTTAGTGGTGTGTTGATGCCTGTCTATATTCTAGTTATGGTATTCTTTTACTTCACGTATTGGCAGTGGACTGGATTACAGCTTTAATTGTTGGAATAGTTGGCGTGCAGTATCACCAGCTATTCCATTTCATCATGATTAGCAACTTCTTGTAACCCATGTAAATCCACGATTTGTTCCTCAGCCATCTCATCTAAAGCGAAGACTGTTGCAGTCGTTTCTTGTAAATCTTTTATATATACCGGAATCCCTCGATAGCGAACTTGGATAAGTTCTAATGCATCCATGATTTCTTGTGCACGTTCCTTTTTCATTTTTTCACCTACTTTTACCTTTATTTTTCGTTTTATGGACGGAAAATATGCGATGGTTCATTATAAGGAAAATAAAGGTTTTTCTTTTGTATAATTGGGAAATCCATGTATCATAGAATTAGGATTAACACATCCTAAACTACATGATATTAGAGGTACTACATACTACATAAGGAGGAAAACGCACGTGATCATTGTGATCATTGTTTTATTATTTGTATCATTCTTCTTTTCAGGCAGTGAAACTGCTCTAACTGCAGCAAATAAGATGAAACTGCAAACGAAAGAGAAGAATGGTGATAAACGCTCTGGTAAGCTACTAAAGTTAGTATCCAAACCAGAACAATTTATTACTTCTATTTTAATAGGGAACAACATTTCAAACATTATCTTGCCTACATTAGTAACGATGGTAGCCATGGATTATGGAATTAATGTTGGACTAGCCTCAGCTGTATTAACCATCACCATTATTATCTTTTCAGAGGTTATCCCCAAATCAGTAGCAGCGACTTTTCCTGATCGAATTGCATACATCGTTTACCCGGTAATTCGAGCCGTTGTGTTTGTTTTTAAGCCGTTAACCATGCTGTTAAACTGGTTAACAGGCTTTATCATCCGGTTTCTATCCAAGGGAGAAAAGGCCAATACATCTGTTTCAAAGGACGAAATACGAGCAATGGTAGATGTAGCACGCACGGAAGGGATTTTTAGGCAGGACGAATCGCATCGAATTAAAGGGGTGCTTGAATTTACGAATTTAAATGTAAAGGATGCACTTAAAACCCCTCGTGTAGATATTTTGGCGCTTCCGTATGATTCTGACTTTGAAGAGGTGCGAAATATTGCCATTCAGAGTCCGTATACACGATATCCAATCTATGATGAAGAAATTGACAACATTGTAGGTGTTTTTCATTCGAAGTATTTGCTATCTTGGTCGATGGATCCCGATAAAACGCTGGAGTCATATAGTGACATGGATCCGTTAATTGTCTTTGAGTTTCACTCGGTTGATTGGGTGTTCCGCAAGATGATTCAAGAGAAAAAGCATATGGCGATTGTACTTGATGAATATGGTGGAACAGAAGGAATCATCACCCATGAAGATATTATTGAATTACTAATCGGTTTAGAGATTGAAGATGAGACGGATAGTGGAAATGGACCATTAGTTGAGGAAGTAACGGATTCAGAAATTATTTGTAATGGCAAAATACCTCTACATCGATTGAATACCATTTTTCATACGGAAATACCAGAGGAAGAAGACGTCCTTTCTGGATACTTATTAAAAGAATTTCATTATTTTCCAGAAGAAGGAGAAACATTAGCGAAAGAAACGCTAACATTCCGTATACTTGAAATTGAAGACCGTACGATAAAGCGGGTACAAATTAACAAGCATGAGCCGCATTTAGAGGAAGAATAGTAGTAAGGAGTGTTTCTCTTGTTGTTTAAAAGGAGCTGATTCTAGAACAGCTCCTTTCCTCATAATCTTGCTGCTATTCCTATTTTTTATGCTATGATAATAGAAAGGAGTGAAGACGTGTGCAATATGATGAAAAGGTAAAGAATCGCATGAAGCGGATTGAGGGACAAGTTCGTGGGCTACAGAAAATGATGGAAGAACAAAAGGAATGCAGAGATGTTGTAGCACAAATGTCAGCCGCAAGAAACGCATTAGATCGCACGTTGGCTTTAATCGTGAGTCAAAATTTAGAAAGATGTATTCGTGAAGAACAGAAAAATGGAGAGAGTACGGAGGAATTAATTCAAGAAGCGGTTAATCTTCTTGTCAAAAGCCGTTAATCAAAAACGCTGACTAAGTATGCCATGGTGGCATGAAACGTCAGCATTTTGCTTTTAGGAGGTTTTTTTATTGAAAATATAAGCATATGCTTATATGATTATATTAGGTGGTGATAAGGTCATGGAAATGGAGAAAGCCTCAGTAATTTGTAAATTGTTCGGTGATAAAACAAGGTTAACCATCATGAAAATTCTTGATAGTCAAGATTGCTGTGTCTGTGAATTAGTAGAAATATTTCAAGTTAGCCAGCCCTCGATCAGCCAGCATTTACGGAAGTTAAGGGATATTGGTTTGGTGAAAGAAGAACGGAGGGGTCAGTGGATATTTTACGCGATGAATAAACAACATGAAGCATATGCGTTTGTGCAAACTATTCTGGTAAACCTCCCTGATCAGGACGATAAATTAAAGGAATTAGAAGAAAAAGGAATACGGATTACTTGTTGTTAGAGGAGGGGGAAGGTTTTGACATCAACGGTTTTTATAGCATCAGCGATATTTATTATTACTTTGACTTTTGTTATCTGGCAGCCGAAAGGTCTATCCATTGGATGGTCAGCTTGCGGGGGAGCAATTCTTGCCTTAATAGCAGGAGTTGTTGGATTTACGGATGTTATCGAAGTAACCCAAATCGTTTGGAATGCGACGTTAGCATTTATAGCAATTATACTTATATCGCTTATTTTAGATGAGATTGGTTTCTTTGAATGGGCATCCTTACATATGGCCAAATTAGCAAAGGGCAACGGCATTAAAATGTTTATTTATATTAGTATATTAGGTGCAATTGTTGCTGCATTTTTTGCAAATGATGGAGCTGCACTGATACTCACCCCGATTGTGCTTGCAATGGTACGTAATTTGAATTTTTCAGAAAAAATGGTTTTTCCATTTATAATGGCAAGTGGATTTATTGCTGATACGACTTCACTTCCATTAGTAGTTAGTAATTTAGTAAATATTGTTTCAGCAGACTTCTTCAATATTGGTTTTGTGGAGTATGCTTCTAGAATGGTCATTCCGAATTTATTTTCGCTAGTTGCAACGATCGGCGTTTTACTACTTTATTTTCGTAAACGTATTCCACGCAGTTATGCCACAGAACAGTTGCAAGCGCCAAGGGAGGCAATTCGCGATTTGCCAATGTTTCGCTTATCGTGGTTTATATTAGTGATATTAGTCATTGGTTATTTTGTAAGTGAATTTGCTGAGATCCCGGTATCCATTGTAGCAGGGGTTACTGCTATCTTTTTCTTAGTTATGGCCAGCAGAAGCAGTACTGTAAATACGAGAAAGGTTGTTAAAGGTGCTCCTTGGAATATCGTTTTCTTCTCGATTGGAATGTATGTTGTCGTATATGGTTTACGAAATGCGGGGCTTACCGATGTATTGGCGAATGTTATTCAGGCCAGTGCTGAACAAGGCTTGTTTATTGCCACGGTTGCGATGGGATTTATCGCAGCAATTTTATCTTCGGTCATGAACAATATGCCGACGGTAATGATTGATGCTCTTGCAATCGCAGAGACAAATACTACAGGAACGATTCGAGAGGCACTTATCTATGCTAATGTCATCGGTTCCGATCTTGGGCCAAAAATCACACCCATTGGATCTCTTGCTACGCTGCTTTGGCTCCATGTATTGTCTCAAAAAGGGGTTAAAATCTCTTGGGGTACCTATTTCAAAACAGGGATCATTTTAACCTTACCAATTCTATTAATTACATTAATTGGTTTATATGTAACACTTGTATTGTTTTAATATAAACATGAGATGAAAAGGAGATTAAAAATGAACAAAAAGACCATCTATTTCTTGTGTACAGGTAATTCTTGCAGAAGCCAAATGGCAGAAGGTTGGGCGAAATTCTATTTAAGCGATGATTGGGAAGTAAAGAGTGCTGGAATCGAGGCACATGGATTAAATCCAAATGCTGTAAAAGCGATGCAGGAAGTTGATATCGACATCTCAGAGCAAACATCGGATATTATTAACAGAGACATTCTTAACAACGCAACTTTAGCAGTAACATTGTGTGGGGATGCAAAAGATAAGTGCCCGATGACTCCTCCCCATGTAAAGCGTGAGCATTGGGGGTTTGATGATCCAGCTAAAGCAGAAGGAACGGAAGAGGAGAAATGGGCAGTATTTCAACGTGTACGCGATGAAATTGGTGAACGTATAAAACAATTCAATGCAACTGGAAAGTAATAACAGACTCTCCCTTCATTATTCAGGGAGAGTCTGTTATATTGGTAGATAAACATGAAAGCTATTTTCACCTTCGGACGTATCTAAATAAATGTAACCGTTATGCTGCTCGACGATTTCCTTCGTAATGGCTAGTCCTAAACCAGCACCTCCAGTTTCTCGACTTCGTGACCTTTCAATTCGGTACAAACGTTCAAAAATTTGTTCCTTTTCTCCTTCTGGAATCGTTTCGCTCGGTCCAGAAACAGTTAGGTTATAGTAATTGTCTTGTTGTTTCCCACTTACTCGTATCGAACCAGGACTTCGGTAATAGCGAATGGCATTATCGAGAAGATTATTAATGATTTGCTGCAGTCCTTCTGGATAGATGAGACAATGTACATCTTCTACGTTAAGCAGTAATTGAATATCGGCTTGTTTTAATGACCATGTAAACATAGATGTGCTTTGTTCAATAACTTGTTTTATTGAAATGAGTTGTTTGTTTGGGTGCATAGTAGAAGTTGTATGATCCCATTGCTTTAATTGTTCAAACTGTTCCAGCATAGAAGTAAGCCGTTTTGATTCCTGATAGAGCGCTTCGAATAATTCGTTATCTCCTGTGATGTCTTCTGATTTTAATGCAAATAAATAACCATTGAGATTGGATAAAGGGGTTCGAAATTCATGGGAAATATCAGAAACAAGCTTTTTACGATCCTGCTCCTTTTTATTTAACTGCTGGATTAATTGGTTGTATTGTTCTACAAGGAGACCGATCTCATCTTTTTTTGATACTGCAATAGGTTGCGGATAGTTTCCTTTCTTTAGCAGCCTCGTTGCATTTATAAGCTCATGTATTGGTTTTAGTAAACGTTTCATTAAATAGAAATAAAGGATCGTTCCAGCAATTACTGCGATAAGTATAAACATCCACACATAATGAAATAAGGATTGATTAAATTGTTGTTGGCGCTCTTCTCCGAGGTTACCAACGCCCGCTGCAAGAAAGCAGGCAGTATGATATAATGCCCAGCCGCTAATAAGTGAGGCGATACCAATAACAATAAAGTGCAAAAAGGTCAATCGCCATAAAAAGCTATCAGGAAGAAGCATCTTTAACGTTTTACATAGCTGTGACAAATTTATACCCCATTCCACGTATTGTTTGTACACGTTTAGGCTGTGAAGGAACGATTTCTATTTTTTCTCGGAGCTTCTTAATATGAGCATCTATGGTTCTATCCATGACATGATGTGTAGTATTCGGGTAAATCTTTTCTACTAGTTGTTCCCTAGAAAGGATGATATTTGGGTTTTGCATGAAATAATAAAGCAGATTAAATTCGTATTTGGTTAATTTAATTGGCTGATTATGCAGAAGCACTTCACCTTTACGAGGTTTAATGCAAAGGCCATCCCAGACTATTTTTTGACAAAATTGACCGGTGCGGCGTAATACTGCTTCTACATGGGCAATAAGTTCGTTAGGATCAAAAGGTTTGGTCATATAATCGTCTGCCCCTATCCTTAAGCCAGATATTTTTTCTTCTGTGCGGCTTTTAGCTGAAAGCATAATAATGGAAACCTCGCCATGTGCTTGGGTGCGCACCCATTGACAGAAGTCTTCTCCACTTGATTTAGGCAACATTAAATCGAGAATGATTAAGCAGGGAAGCTGTTCTAAAAATAATAACCGTGCTTCCTCTCCATCCGTAGCTTCTATTACCTCGTAATAATTCTTTTCCAAATAAATTCGTATCAGGTTTCGAATCATCTTGTCATCTTCTACGACCATAATTGTTTGTTTCATGATTTCACCTCAAAAATAGTTTACATCATTCAGGCGAATTAATGAGAAGCAATTTCCTATTTCATTTTCTCGTATTCCTGAACCATTAAATCATAATTCATTGCGCCGAGTGCTTTGTACTGAATTCTTCCATCTGCATCAATCATATAGGATGACGGTATTGGTTGAATTTGATATTTATTTGCTACTTCTGTTTGTTCATCCATTAGAATTGGAAAGGTGAGTTGAAAGTCTTTCACAAAGTTCTCTACCTCTTGTTGACTTCCTTCTGTTTCCGTTAGGTTGACTGCCAAAATAACGATATCTTTGTTATCATAAAACTTTTGCATATCCGGCATTTCAGCTCGGCAAGGGGGACACCACGTAGCCCAAAAATTAATCATTACTGGTTTTCCCCTTAGTTCAGACAGTTGAATGGATTCTCCATTTACCGTTGATAACGTAAAATCAGGGGCAGTATTCCCAATCTCAAGTCCAACTTCATTTGATTGCGCTGCTTTTTCTTCACTTTCCTTCAACGTCGAGGTGATTTTATTTTCAGATGCTTGCTGATCTTGTTCTGGTGCTGTATTAGATGAAGTAAGAAAGTCATAGGCCGCCCAACTAAACATAGCTAAAATAACTCCAATAAGTATTATCTTTTTCATTTTTACAACCTCCTTCGGATTCATTTTGCCGAATTAGCTAACCTAGTTTCGTAAGCCAAGTATCCTCAACTAATTTTAATAAAAACGCTGATATTTGAGGCATAAGCCCTGTAAATAGCAACAGACCCATCAGAATCATAATTACTCCGCCAACTTTCATAATCATCCCACTGTAACGAACAATCCATCGTGTTGATCCAAGAAAAAACGTAAGAATAAGAAACGGCAATGAAAAACCGACAACATAAAATAACGTATACCATGCCCCTTGGGTAGGGTTTGCAGCAGCAACAACTAAAATAGATGCAAAGATTGGCCCAATACATGGTGTCCATCCTGCAGCAAACCCCATTCCTACAAAGATAGTTCCTACATAGCCAACTGGTTTCTTAGTGAAGCGAAAACGTTTTTCTTTCATAAAGGAAGTAACTTTTAACCAACCACTGACGAATAACCCCATAAGGATAATGAAAATTCCAGCTATCCGTTGAATAAATTGTCCGGATTCTCCTGCTAACATTCCTTGTATCCATTGTCCAACATAAGATACGCCAATTCCTAAACTAATAAACACGAGTGATACACCGAATAGAAAGAACACAGCATGAAAAAGGAGCTTCCGTCGGATTTTGAAGGTGGCATGATGCTCCAGTTCCTTTACACTCATTCCAGTTATATAGGATAAGTACGCTGGAAATATAGGCAAGGTACAAGGGGAGAGGAATGATAACATTCCTGCCCCTAATGCTAACCAAATTGTAAGGTCTGCGGTTTCGATCATAAGAACACCAGCTTTCGATTGAATAAGTATAGAACAGAGATTATTAGAGCAACCATTACTAGGAATAGTGGTTCGACCATATACCCAAAAATGGTTGTGAAAGGTAACAACCAACTTATCAGAAGTTTACCAAATACCCAGCAATAGCTTATTAGCAATAGCATCGTTTTTTGATTGATTAGACGCTTTAGCAACAAAAATAGACTTAAGAGCATAAACATTAAAATGAAATTTCCCCAGGCAAATGAGTTATCCATCCAAATTATCTCAATAAAATGATAAGTGAAACCTGCAAATACGAGTACCGGTATAAAGTGATAGAAGAGTCTCGCTAGTTTTAAACCATTTCGTTTCGCTTTGTAGACAAGCTGTATACTTGTTAATATAAGAGCAAGATAGAATGCATTCGCATCACTTGGATAAGCAAGCACAGCGATAGGGTCTGAAATGAAAATAGACAGATGCAGGATAATCTTCGCTAACCAAATAAATAAAATCATATTAATAATGGAGGTAATCATTTGGTCAATGATTTGCTTTTTATCTGAACGATCCAGCTCATTCATCAGCTGAAAGGCAATAAAGCCAATTGTTAAACTAACAACATTTATGGAAATAGTAATTAAAATCGTAGTTGATGGCATATTTCTCCTCCGTAAGCTCGGTATAGTTACATCATACATATCGAATGTGAAAGTTTGATGAAAATGGAGTATTTATATAAAAGAAATAGAATTGCTAGGAAGAAGTTGACGGAATGGAGAATGTGCTACCATATGAATGACAAGCCTATGTATTAGGAGGAAGATATGAGTCTGATTGCACAACACCCCTATATAAAAATAGAAAGAAAAGTAACGAGTATTGAACAATATGATATTGAGCATCAACGGGTAATTTATTTATACACCGATAAAGTAGTTACCCAGAATCGAGTATTCCCGATGGACGATGTAATGGATTTCTCATTTCGAAAAATCGCGGACAAGGGTGGTATTCTTTATTTACATACGCTTAAAGGGGTTTATACGTACACGGTGAAGTCTTCACCAGAAGCTTTTATCTCAGCATACAGGGCCTATTTTAAGTAGTTGTTTGATAATGAAGAATGTAATTCTGATTACAGGGAGAGAAGCAAGGCCGTGGAAATAAAACATTTACAGTACTTTTTGGAGGTAACTAGGTTAGGCAGCTTTACACAAGCAGCAAACCATTTATATATTACGCAACCAGCAATTAGCCGAATTATTAAATCACTAGAGGAGGAAGTTGGCTTTCCCTTATTTATTCGTTCCCGAAAACAACTGATATTAACAGAAGCCGGACGTGTATTATTTGAGCATGCTAAACAATTTGATCAGCAGTACAAAGCGATGCATTATGAATTAGAGCAAATGCAGCAATTAAATAAAGGACATATCCGAATCGGACTACCCTCTATTACAAATTCTTTCTTTTTTTCACATTTAATTGCTGCATTTCACGAGGAGTACCCAGAAATTACGTTTCAATTAGAAGAGGACGGTTCAAAAAGGATTGAAGAACAGGTACTAGAAGACAGTCTTGACTTTGGGGTTGTTGTTTTCCCTACAATTCATGATGAATTTCATTATTATTCCTTCCTGAAAGAGGGGTTAAAAGTGATCGTTCCATCTACACATGAGCTTGCAGATAAGCAGCAAATCCGAGTAAATAATTTGAAGCATGAATCATTTATCATGTTCAATAAAGATTTTTCACTACGTGATAGTATCGTTACAGCATGTAAAAATGCTGGTTTCGAACCTCGTATTATTTCAGAAACCTCTCAATTAGATTTTATAGAAGAAATGGTAGCTTCCAACGTTGGGATTACGTTATTACCTGAAAGTACAAGTACTGAACTAACCAATGATGTAAAAGCAATTACAGTTGAAAACCCAACCGTTGTATGGGATCTGGCTCTGATATGGAAGCGTAATCGTCAGCTGCCAGAAGTGATGAAAGAATTTATTCGTTTTGCCAAAGAAAAACTAATGCATAAGGAATGATCGATGGACTTCATATTTGACGAGGGGCTCAGGCTGTCGGGAAAGGAACTCGACAGTCTTTTCTAATGGGCTCTAACGGCATAGAATACACTACGCTTTCCACGGGGAACCCGTGAGCCCTTCAAACTCCACTAACGTTCCGTTCTGCGCTTGCATTTTCCGCTGGTGTCTTCGTGTATTACGATTAGGATGGTGGTTTGAATACTATATTGGAGATTTGATTTAGGCGGTAATATCAAATTTCAAACTCAACAAGATAAACAAATTGAAACTGAACTTACTGACAGCGGACTGTCAGAACCTGAAAACGATTGCCCTCGCCCTATCCAGGGGGGGCAATCGTTTTTTCGTTAAAGTGCTAATCTGCGGGTAGTCTTCTCCCGATTCGAGTAGAGGAGTTTAGGGAGATGGCCATGGATTAATTCGTAAATAAAGCTTATAAATCTATTTAGACCAATTGCTTTCACAGAATGAATGGGTCTGACAAACAGTGAAGCCTTTCCATAACAATTTGTTATGATGCGCATTTGTTATTGGCATTGTACGCTGCGCCACAGAGGGGATTATAATGGAATAGCAGTAAGGTACGAAGCCTACTGATGACATCAATAGATAAGGTGATTGTTATGCAAGCAAAAAAGAGTAAAGAAACTCGTATCATACAGAATGATCAAGTATTGATTAACGATTTGAATAACTACCATACCCTATTTGGTGGCGTGCTTATGAAAAAGCTAGATGCCTGTGCCACACTTTCTGCTAGAAGACATGCTCGGGTGAAGGAATGTGTAACAGCATCCACCGACACAGTTAATTTTATATCGCCAATTCGTCAAAGCGATTCCGTATGTATTGAATCCTTTGTGTCCTATACAGGAAAGAACTCCATGGAAATCTTCTGCAAGGTCATAGCGGAAGATATGATATCAGCAGAGCGCCGAATTGCAGCTACAGCCTTTTTAACGTTCGTTGCTTTGGATGAAGATAAGAAACCGATTGAAGTTCCAACCGTTATTCCTGAATCAGAAGAGGAGCAATTCCTATATGATACTGGAGAAGAACGGGCGAAGATTCGTAAATTAAAAAGACAGCAAAATAAAGATTTAGTATCGAAACTTTCTATTAAAAAACCTTGGGATGAATAGGCGAAAGGAGTGAAAAGGATGCTTATTACAACAAGTTACCATGAACTAGAAGAAGCAAAGCAAGCAATTGACGAATTTAAAGAGAATAAACCTGGATTATACCAGCGTTTTAAACAAATCATTGATTTAACCAGACAGCTGCAATTTAATTATCAATACATGGGCTGTTTAATTATGAATGAAGAACCGAGCAGCTTCCGTCCGCAAGTACAGAATGCGTTTATCTTATCCGTTTATCAAAAAGAAGTAGATCAACTAAAATCAGAGCAAGATATACAAGACTTGCAAGCATTATTAGGAGCTTATAAACATATTGGTTATGGTAATGTAAGCAGTCTCTTACTGGGAAAGCAAGCCTATTCGTTAGTAGGGCCAGCTGTCATCTGAATTACAAACAGCCGAGCACATCACTGCTCGGCTGTCTTAACAAATACTTGATAGAGTTTTCCTTGTACTTGTAGCATGCTACACATCCGGTTTGATGCATACTTATGACATTCCCTCGTGTATCATAAGTTGATTTTTCCTTCAACAGTACTCTCTTTTTAGAGAGCTGTCATTTTTGTTATGGCTGATGATTCCTGCTACTTCCCCATAAGCCGGTATACATATAAATTCCAACAATAATTACACAAATGAGTAAGAGTACAGCAGGAATTACCCATGTGAACCCAAGTGAAAATAGAATTGGTGTAAACGTAACGATGATGATATCTACTGGGGCCACCCCAATATAGGCTAATGCATAGTCTTCTGGGGTTTTGCTTTTTAATTCAGGGTCTACGATACGTAATAAGGCTAGTCCCATCGCTACTGTCCCTGTACTCCACCCCCAGCCAAATAATGATTTTTCTAACCAAAATTGCTGGAAAATATTCGGACCAATAAATCGGAATAGAAAATAAGCCCATAGCACTCCAAATGCGAATAATAAGAGCAGTGGCACAGCATAGTCCATTACCACGGTTATATTAATCGAAGCAATCCCTATCGCTACAAGAAAATCTGTGGCGGTACCACCAATGCGCTCCATGACTCGTTGATCCACATACGCATCGGCATTTAGTTTTCTACTGATTGTTTGAAAGATAAGTCCTAAAACAAAGGCAACACTAAATAACGGAATGGATACAGAAGGAATCAAGTCGGTTAATACATTAGTTAACCAATAGGATACACCAATTACGAAAGCGATAATTGCTAAATGCAAAACAAAAGGGTCAATGGAACTGGAAGACACCGTCTCTTGCCCCATATTAAACCGTTTATGTTTTGGCATTAATCCAGATCGAAGTTCATCTGGTAAATCTTTAAAACTAGTAATAAACTTTGTATGTCCCTTTTCTGTACTTTGCTTAATTAAGAATAATCCGCCTAGTACAGCAACTAATATACCGATCGTAGCAGAGGTCATCCCTAAGTCCATGGCCTCTTCCCAACCATAATGTGCAAAACCTTCCCCGATGGCTGCAGCAGTTCCATGACCACCTAAAAATCCAGCACCTAAGATTAGTCCGAATCCACTTGGTAAATCTGAGAACAGAGGTACTAATACCACGAGTCCGAATAACGCACCAGCCCCCCACATCGACAGGGTGAGGATCAAGGAATAAGAAAACATGTTTCGAACACGATGAAACACTTCTCCTAGATTGACTTTTGCTGCCCCAATTGGAATAGCGGCAAAGATAATTGCAATTAATAGTCCAGGATAGGTGCTGAACTGATTAGAAAAAGGCAGCAAATTGAACCCACTTGGACCAAACGCGAGTCCAAGAAAGCCAGCAATCATACTAGCAGGAAGAAATAGTGATTGTATCCATTTAACTTTCGCTCGTAAAATGGTTCCAATTAATAATAGTCCAGAAATAATACTTACATCGAGCATTAAAGCCCAAATGTCAAAATTAATCATTTGATAAATTACCCCCTACTATGAAAATGGATAAATGAAGGTTGAAACGTCATAAATGTGGACGTCACGCGTTGAATGTCTTAACGTGTGAGGGATGTTGTTGGACAGCCAGTTAATTATACCATAAGGAATCCTTCCGTACAGACTTTCCAGTAATTACATAATTTTACTATTTCATAGAATAAATAGAAAGATTCCTTTTGTATGGCCTAGAGGGGGAGTAATGAGATCTTAGTCATTCGTTTTACATTTCATATAAACACGGTAATTGACCCCGCTTAGCTTACGAAACGCTTGTTTTTTTCTGGTGAATTCTTTGAAGCCTAGCTTACGATATAAGTTCATCGCTTTTGTATTTGTATCAGCTACCTCTAGTATATATTCAGTGAATGTAGGGGAGGAAAGTAAATGCTCTAAAATAGCTGTACCAACCCCTTTTCCTTGAAAGGCGGGAGAAGTAGCCACGAATTCAATAGATACTTTACCCGATCCAGTTTCAATGGGAGGTTTTTTAAATTCACGGTTAAAAACATAATAGGCAAATGTACCTTTAACGAAGCCAAGGTGTTTTCTTAATTCCTGTTTATTTGGGTGAACAGATAGGATATGACCATCTGTACATGCTGTTATTCCAGCAATTTCTCCATCAATGATTGCAACATAAAAAACTTCTGTCACAAACATGTGTGCCAGTGCAGCGGTTAATGTTTCCCTCTTCTTTGAAAAGAAAGTGAGATGTTCTCCAAAACCATCGACAAAAATGGAACTAATATCGTGGCTTACATTCTTTTCTAATTCACTTGCTTTCTTGATTTCCATAACCATACATTTCCTCCTTTTTTGATTGACTTAATCAGTCAATATAAGAATAAATGGAATCAACGCCAGTGTCAATCCAAATTGCAGTGGAGAAAATCTGGAAAGAGATAGGTATTCCCTCTTTACCTTGTTGTGAACATCCGTAAGATAAGGTCCACTTTTGATCCTAAATCTGTTTGAATCCAAGTAATGTCTTCTACAATAATTCCAGATACAACAGTCAAGTAAAGATTTAACAATTCGTCTGGATCATGTGGAATGATATCGCCGTCGATTTGCGCTTGTTTTATTAACGGAAGCAGCTGTTCATAGTAATCCTTTCCTACTTTCTCAATCAATTGTTCGGTAGAATTGGAGATATTATCGTTACTTCTAGTGATATGTTGGATAACTCGGAAAATATCACTATTTCCCTCAGTGAAAGCCACCTTTGTAAAATATTTTATTTTTTCCAAGGGAGATAATGATAGCGTGTGGATTTCCCTGAATAGTTCATCTGTCCCTTCCATTGCCCATTCAAGGCTATGAAAAAGCACCTCATCTTTGGAGTGAAAATAGTGATAGAGCAGGCCATGACTAATTCCAGCTTCCTTAGCAATCATCCCTACTTTGGTTAGTCTTATGCCATTCTCAGCAAATACTTTCAATGCTGCTTTCATTATTTGATTTTTCCGTTCGATACGAATTTGGGTTAATTGGTCTTCGTTTAATGGAGCCATACATCGATTCTCCTTAAGTTATATTCCTTATTCTCTCACTACATAGTATCATATCAAAGGCAAGCAAGCTGGAAAAAGGATTACAATAAATGAAAAAAGCGAACCGTATAAACAGTTCGCTTTTTCGTTCGTGTTAATCCTGTTTGCCGCGAATTTTAGCCACTTCATCCGCAACAAATTGTACATTCGTACCGACAATTACTTGAATGCTATGTGCTCCAACAATATTAATTCCTGGTACGCCTGTAGATTTAATTTTCGCCTCATCCACTTTATTCATATCATCTACTTCGACACGTAATCGAGTAACACAGTTATCGACAGAGGTAACGTTGCCGTCTCCACCTAATCCTTCGTAAATTTGTGCAGCCATTGCAGTGAATTTCTGATCGGATGATACTTCTTCACCTTCTTTATCTGTTTCATCCAAATCCTCGTCTGATTCACGACCAGGAGTTTTCATATCAAATTTTTTGATTAAGAAACGGAACAAGAAATAATAAATCACTGCGAATACGAGTCCTTGAACAACGAGCATATAGGGCTCATTGGCTAATGGAAGTCGTGAGCTTAAGAACAAGTCAATAAATCCGGCACTGAAACCAAATCCAGCAGTCCAATTAAAGAAAGCTGCAATTGCTAAAGATAAACCGGTTAACACGGCATGTACAAAATAAAGTGCTGGTGCTAAGAACATAAATGAAAATTCAAGTGGCTCTGTTACTCCTGTAAAGAAAGCTGCGAATCCTGCTGCAAGTAGTAAAGATGCTGCTTGTTTTTTTCTTTTTGTTTTAGCTGTATGGTACATGGCAAGAGCTGCTGCAGGCAGACCAAACATCATAATTGGGAAAAATCCAGCTTGGTACATGCCGGTGACGCCTTTTTCCCCTTCACCTGACCAGAAGTTCCCTATATCATTAATTCCTGCCACATCGAACCAGAACACCGAGTTTAAAGCATGGTGTAATCCAGTTGGAATTAAAAGACGGTTGAAGAATCCATATAGTCCGGCACCTGCTGCACCTAGTTGACTAATTGATTCAGCAAAGGATACTAACCCACTATATATAACTGGCCATACAAAGAATAAGACGCCAGATATAATCATCATAGAAAAGGCCGTCATGATAGGAACAAGTCGTTTGCCGCTAAAGAAAGCTAACGCATCTGGAAGCTTAACATGGCTGAAACGGTTGTACATCATGGAGGCAATAATCCCTGAAAGCATACCGATAAATGCATTTTCGATACTCCCAAACGCAGCATTTACATTTTCTGCTTCGATGCCTTGTAATAATGCAACGGTATCTGTTGAAAGTAATGTAGTGACAACAAGATAACCCACCAGCCCACTCAAAGCGGCTGACCCATCTTTGTCCTTTGACATCCCCAGAGCAACCCCAATTGCAAAGAGAATGGAAATATTATCAATTATCGATGATCCTGCATTGACAAAGAATGCAGCGACCGGGTTCCCCGACCCAAAACCAGTTGGAGACGGGTCAATCCAGTACCCAATCCCCATTAAAATAGCAGCAGCTGGTAACACAGCTACCGGCAGCATTAATGAGCGACCGAGTCTTTGTAAATAGTTCATCATACATATTCCCCCTTGATTGTTGTAGTCTCTTATAATAATTGTTCCCTATAAATAAGATAATTGGTATAAGGTCATTGATATTTTTTAAGTCGTTCAATATGAAGTGTAATATATCCTAACTCTTCAGAAGGAAGTTGGATACCGTGGGAAGTGGACAACATCTTAGCAACGCGTTCGGAACATTGATAACTGCGTTTAAATTTTCGTTTGATCATAAAAAGCATTTCCTCGTCCATCGAGTGAACTTCATAATGGTAGATACGATTTAATGCGAATCTGAGATGTGTCATTAAACGCTCGTAGGCTAGATCATCTGTGGCAATGGTGATGTCCAAGTCAATTTTTATCGTTTCCATCATATCTTTCACAATTGCTGTTTGCCTAACCGTCTCGTGTAAATCACCTCCTTGAATTTTCATGGTGTGGATATGCAGGGCAATGAAGGCGGCTTCATCAATAGGCATATCCACATTTAGCTTCTCCTTCATGTGATGAAGTGCCCAAACGCCAATGTCAAATTCTTGTCTATACATAATTTTTATTTCCTGCAATAATTTGTTTTTTAAATGAATACCTTTTTGTTCTCTTTCAATCGCAAAGGATAAGTGATCGGTTAGAGCTAGAAGAATATGTTCATTTAGTTTTGTATTTAGCTGTTTTTCAGCGAAATCAATAATCTCTTCAGAAATAATTAGGTGTTCTTCCGGGATACGCACAATTAATTCCTGAAGCTTTTCATTTTCCTTTACTACAAATAGCTTTTCAATCCTATCAGGATTAACAATATCTTTTTTCTTTTTTTCAAAGGCAACACCAGCACCGATAGCTATTTTTTCTTGGTCCCCATCCATAACGATAACGGCATTATTATTTAAGATTTTTGTGATTCTCACCGGAAGACACCTCCTATTTCCATGCTTCCATGTTACTTAGTTTAATGTGATAATCATCGTTTCGCCTTGTTTTGCTACGGTTTCTTCTGCATAAGTGAACTGTTTGTCTAAATCATTGCTATTGGTAATGATAATAGGAGTGATAATATCCGCTGCATGTTCTTTAATGTAAGGCAAGTCTGCTTCCATTAGTAATTGTCCTTTTGAAACAGTATCGCCGGTATTCACCTCAACACGGAACCCCTCACCCTTTAATCCAACGGTTTCTAGGCCGACATGAATGAGCAATTCCAATCCCTCATCTGTAACAAGGCCGATAGCATGTTTGGTTTCAGGGATTTGCACGACCTTTCCATCAAAAGGAGCTGCAATTTTACCGTCGCTTGGCAGGATAGCAATGCCCTCCCCCATCATTTTTTGACTGAAAACAGGATCTGGTACGTTTTCTAGAGAAACTATTTTACCATTTACCGGTGCATAGATATGTTGATCTTTTGATTTTTTGAATAAGTTTTTAAACAAGTTTATTTCTCCTTTCTTATGCGATCGCAATGATGGAATGGATATACACTTAGGTTTAGTTTATCCAATCATATAGATTCATGCACGACACGAAAAAAGGCATGGCAGTACAAAGAGGAGTAAATCCATCGTAGGTACCACCATGCCTGATCGTATCAGTAACATGTGATGCAATATTTACTTATTAAATTTATCCTAACATTCCTTTCTTTAAAAAGCAATGTATAAATGTGTGGAGCAGGCGTTATAACTTTTGCTTGGCTTGTTCAGGAATATCTTGCTGTTGTACTTCTTCCCAAGTTTCAATATATTTCCCTTTGGTAAAAATACGTAAATAAGCATCTTTTCTTAATTCTCCACTAGCATAGAAGGTGACTTCTTTTTTCCGGCCATCTTTATCGAACCCAGTTAACGTATAGTTATAACCTCCTGGACTGAGAGCGGTTCCTTCTTTATTGACTTGTACATATATTTCTTTCTTTGGTACGAGCGGGTTAAATCGATCCGTTACTTCGTTTGAAAATAGTTGCATAATTAGTAAACCGGCTCCAATAATGAGGCCGCATCCTAAAATTGTGATAAATAATTTTTTCATCCAACTGTATCCTTTCTACTAATGATAGATAAATCCTATCACGAGAAATTCATTCCTACGTTGGATTTGTCTTTCAACATGCTTACAGTATTGAAAGGAAAACGAAGCTCGCTAGCTTTTCAAGTTTTGTATCAGGTGTAGAATATTCACGGTCTGATTAAATAACAAACGATCTGCATTTTCCATGCAAGCTTCTACAGTGGAAGGACTG
The DNA here is from genome assembly GCF_000723585.1 of Virgibacillus salexigens. Classification (NCBI taxonomy): domain Bacteria; kingdom Bacillati; phylum Bacillota; class Bacilli; order Caryophanales; family Bacillaceae; genus Virgibacillus; species Virgibacillus salexigens. The sequence goes on from NZ_CCDP010000001.1 coordinate 353,765, forward strand.
GTAATAATGGAGAAACACCCATCAAATTTCTCTCGTAGTGCAGCTAAATCACCAGACAAGGATCCTGACAATAATATTGCCGGTACTTTATTTTTATTCGCTACTTCCACGATATAGCCTGGGGCCTTCCCATAGAGTGTTTGCTCATCGCTTTGGCCTTCTCCGGTAATTACTAGATCTGCTTGTCTGATCGCATGATCGATGCCAGATGCTTTTCCGATTAAAGCAGCTCCAGATGTAAGTTCTGCACCAATAGCTAAAAGGGCAAAACCAAGTCCTCCCGCTGCTCCAGCTCCCTGAACGGTGGTGAAGTCTTGATTCAGCTCTGCTTCCAGTCTTTTTCCTAGCGTAGATAGGGCTTTGTCGTACATGATGATTTGTTCCTTTGTTGCGCCTTTTTGTGGCCCATAAATAGCGCTTGCCCCTCTATCTCCAACAAGAGGATTATCTACATCACAAGCTACTTGGATGTGGACTTTACGTAGACGTGGATCTATATCTGAAAAGCAAATATCTTTCACGGCAAGCATGTCTTTGCCGAATATCCCCAACTGACTACCAGCATGATTCCATGCTCGCATGCCTAACGCTTGTAATAATCCAAATCCCCCGTCATTGGTTGCGCTTCCACCAAGTCCAATAATAAAGGACGTACAACCTCTGTCTAACGCAGCCTTAATAACTTCACCAAGGCCGTAAGTAGTGGTTATGTCTGGATTTCTGCGTGATTTAGCTATCTGCGTTAACCCAGCTATGTTCGCAATTTCGATGACCGCTGTATTGTTTTTCAGTACAGCATAATACGTATGTATTGGCGTACCAAGTGGACCGGTGCATGTAATAGGTACTTTTTCTCCCTTTGTAGAAGCAAGCAGCACGTCTACCGTTCCTTCTCCGCCATCGGCCATCGGTTTTATTGAGATAGTTGCTTGTTCGTCAATGGATTGAATCGCTTGTTTCATAGTTATTGCTGCTTCTAAGGAAGTAAGACTCCCTTTAAATGAATCTGGTGCTAGTACAATTTTCATGTGATTCCTCCTCTGTTGCAAGTGTTTACGAATAGTTAATTACCAAACCATTCGACTAGACTGCTTTACGACGGAGCTAATACTATGGGCAATTAGGAATTGTGCAGCATAATAGGTCGTCATAATTAGTACATGTGAGTAGGGAACTGGTGAAATAAACATATTCCAGGAAAGAATAGCGTCAGAAATAAGAAATAACAAACTCCCGATGATTGCAAACTTATTTCCTGTCATAATTGCCAGCCAGGCCATACTAGTAATCACTGCGATATAACTAATCACAGGTAGGACGAATATTTCATCACCTGAACTAGCAATTGCCTGAATTAATTCATTTCCCATTAGAAAACCAAGGATAGCTAGTGGAATAATCATCAGGAATCGATACCAAGAAAACTTCCATTGCAAGGAAAAAGCTGTTAAATAAAACAAGTGGCCAACCAAGAAGAAAGTAAGTCCGATGATGAACCATCGTAATGTACCATCTCCAATTATACAAAAAATGAGTCCAATAATAACTAACCAATGCGTGCTTGATCGCTGTCTAGGCATCTGATTCATTGCATAGATAATAATTAATAACATAGGTATTATCTTAAAAAACAATTTGAAATTACCTGGTTCGGAAGGAATGATAAAGATATATACGATACTCATGACAAGAATAAGTATCGGTATACGATTGACTTGCACGTAATCACCCCCTTTTTTGGAATAAGTGATGCTATCTACTTTAAAAATACCATATTAGTCCAGCAATTCCGAGAAAAATCAAGCCAATAAGTCCACTATATAAACCAATTTTAGTACGGAATTCACGGTGCTCCCTCGTTTCTGATTGGTAGTTAGCGCGTTGTTGCAGCCCACTCGTCCATATTCCTAAAAAAGTTGCGGAAATAAGTATTGCAATCACCCCGATACCAGTAATGATTTTAAGCATTGTTAAACTCCTTTCTTTCCTACCTACGTATTGATCATTCATTTTGCTTCCAAATTCAAAATTTAATTAGAAAGGCTTTTTTAGATGGGGTAACGAGCTAGTGGGGAAAATAGAGCTACTAGATGTTGACAAGAAAAAAACTTGTAGAGAAAGGTTCACTACAAGTCAAAGTTGAACGAAATGGCAACTATTTTTGTTTATTATTTTCCCTCTTTAACTACAATCGCCTGGGTTACTTTTGTGTTTTTACAGTCTTCAAAGGCTGCTTCATCTACGAGCCCTAACTTAATAGCAGCGTCTAACTTTTCTGTATCTGGGCGTTTTTCGGTAATAACAAAATCACTTAATTGTAGTTCTTCCAATTTTTGTACCGTTTGTTCTGGCGTGTATTTGATGGCCGAACGAATCTGTCGTAGTACTTGATAATTGCCTCGCTGAATGTCACCTTTTCTATCTTTTCCAGTAGTGTTATCTAAGTAGTGGTGAAATTTCTTTTTTAACTGGTTTAATTCCTGCTCCATTTCTTTTTTTTGCTCGTGCAATACATAGTATCGTTTTATTTCTTCCTCTGTGATAGATAATGTTTCTTCCATGTCACTAACTCCCTATTTAGATTATTTAGTTTATATCTATGTCCGACAAGATTCATCTATGACATGGAATACGTTGTGAGTAACCTGGCCATTTAGTCATTGCTCTCTATTTCTATTAATATCCATGAACAAGCTTGCGATTTCTCTCTTGTAAACCGCTTACAAATAATTTATACTTGGACTAAATCGATTTAGTAAATCGGTTTAGTCCAAAGCAAATAAAGAGGAGAAAGACATGAAAAAGATTACAATTGCTGATGTGGCAACGTATGCCAACGTTTCAAAAAGTACGGTTTCTCAGTACTTAAATAAACGATACGATTATATGGGAGCAGATACAAAGAAGCGAATTGAAGCAGCTATTAAAGCTTTAGGGTATAGCCCGAATATAATTGCCCGGAGTTTAAAGCAAAAGTCGACAAAAACGATTGGTGTAATCGTTGCAAATATACTCCATGTGTTTTCCACACAGGTTATTCGGGCAATCGAGGATTATTGCAATGCTTCTAATTTTCATGTGATTGTTTGTAATGCTGACGATGATCCAATGAAAGAGAAGCGATATATTGAAATGCTTCGGGCCAAGCAAGTAGATGGCATAATTGCTTTTCCTACAGGGGAAAACATCGATTTATATCAAGGTCTATTAGAGGAAAACTATCCCTTTATCTTAATGGATAGGCTAGTTCCAGGAGTAGCTATGGATGCGGTATTACTTGATAATGAAAAAGCTGTTCATTTAGCCATAGAGCAATTTATTAAAGCAGGTTACAAGAAAATAGGGATGATTTCACCCCCAATGGAACAGCCTGTCACACCGAGAAGAGAGAGAATGGAGGCGTACAAAACGGCACTAAAAAAATACGGGATCGAATTTAGACCAGCCTATTTAGCAAGTGGAGAAATCACGGATATGCACATACGAATTAAGGAAATGCTTACATTAGCAGATCCTCCAGAGGCCATTCTTGCATTAAATGACCGTGTATTGTTTGAGTTATTACAATATACGAAAGATCACCAAGTTCAAATCCCTGCTGATCTCGCTATTATTGGTATCGATGATGTTTCGTTTGCTTCCTTTTATAGTCCAACGTTAACGACGATTGCTCAGCCAGCTTTCGACATGGGAAAAAAAGCTGCACAGTTATTATTTAATCAAATACAGGGAGATTCTCGATCAGAAACCAACGTATATCGCTTTGCACCACAGCTGATGGAAAGAGAATCTTGCTAACATAATAGAAAGGAAGTAGAGAAAAATGAGAAAGACGATTACTACGATTGCTTCTGAAGTCTCTGAGGTCTTGTATCGGATAGATGCAAATGAAGCCATCACATTGGCTGAAAAAATACAACAAGCAAACCGTATTTTTGTTGCAGGAACTGGGCGATCAGGCTTAATTAGTAAGGTGTTTGCAATGCGTATGATGCATATTGGGTTCCCAATATACGTTGTCGGGGAGACAATTACGCCAAGTATTGAAGCGGATGATTTATTAGTAATTCTTTCCGGTTCAGGTAGTACAGGTACATTGAAGTATTTTGCTGAAAAAGCAAAAGCTATAGACGCGAAGGTGGCATTAGTTACTACGAATAGAGAATCGATGATTGGGAAGATCAGTGATTCTATTATAGTGGTACCTGCTGCAACGAAAAAACGATTGTCATCAGAACCAGCTACAATACAGCCACTAGGAAGTCAGTTTGATCAATCGGCACACTTGGTATTAGATGCAGTAATAGCTTATCTTCTAGAGAGATTACCGGAAGCCAATAATCATACAGCATTAAATCAAAAACACGCAAACTTGGAATAGATAAAGGAGGACATGTCAATGGAATCAATTCATGTAATAAAGGAATCGAAAGTGGTAGCTGTTATTCGTAAAGCAAATGAAGAAAATATTGTATCTATATTGAAGGCTTTATCAGCTGGAGGAGTAAAGGCAGTAGAAATTACTGCGGAAACACCTCGGGCGGCTCAAGTTATTGCAAAAGCGCATGAAAGTATGGGAGATGAAGTATGCATTGGAGCCGGTACTGTATTGGACCCGGAAACAGCTAGAACGGTTCTACTAGCAGGAGCTGCGTTCATTGTATCGCCAGCTCTAAATGTTGAAACCTTAAAACTAGCGAATCGATATGGGGTGTTGGCAATTCCAGGTGTGTTATCCCCTACAGAGATCCTCACCGCCTATGAACACGGTGCTAAGATGGTTAAAATATTCCCAGCTACTACTGTTGGACCTTCCTATGTAAAGAATATACTTGGGCCTCTCCCGCATGTAGAAGCAATGGTTACTGGTGGGATTACCCTGGATAATATGAATGATTACTTGGAAAAAGGATGTAAAGCGGTAGGTATTGGAAGTAATCTGGTCAATGCTCCTCAATTAAAGACGGTTGAAGATTATCAAAGATTAACCGAAACCGCTAAAAAATATCGCAAACAAGCGGATAAATAATAAGTAAGCGAAGGGGAGGGATGTAAGATGATTAATCGGAGATATGCTTTTATCTTCTTTATTTTGGTAACGGTTTCTTTGCTTTCCGCTTGTTCAGAAGAAGCTGATCCAGATGGTGACGGCAAGATAAAAATAATTGCTGCACATAACCAAACTTCTCCTGATAACCCATACCAAACAGGGATGTTGAAATTTAAAGAAGTTGCAGAGGAGAAATCAGGTGGATCGATAGAAGTAGAGGTTCATGCTGGAACGATAGGAACGGAGGAATCAGAATTAGTAGAGAAACTACAACTGGGGGCTGCGGATGTAGTCCTTGTTTCTCCAGGATTTATGACTCAAACAGGGATACGAGAGGTTGACTTATTTTCAGCACCGTACTTATTTAATAGTTATGAACATTGGTTACGTGTCGTTGATGGTGAAGTTGGCCAGCAAATGGCGAAGATCATTAATGAAAAGTCAAACAACGCTTTTAAACTATTAGGCTATTGGACGGCAGGAGTAAGGCATTTCTACGGAAAAAAACCATTAGAATCAATGGATGATTTGAAAGGGGTTTCTTTACGGACGCAGACATCCGGAGTGATCGGTGACTTCTGGGAAGCTACGGGTGCCATCCCATCATCCATCTCGTGGGGAGAGCTTTATCAAGGATTACAGCAAGATGTTGTTGACGCTTCCGAAAACGCTTACCCATTCTTTGTCCAACAATCCCATCATACGACACCGAACGGGAAGTATATTACGGAAACAGCACATGATTTTACGACACGCTTTCTATTAATTAATGGAGAGAAATTCGATAATTATTCACAAGAACATCAAACTATTATTCTAGAAGCTGCTAAAGCATCTGTAGAGGCAGAAAGAGCTGCAACGAATAAGCAGGATATTGATTATAAAGAAAAAGCAATCGATGAAGGTGCAGTTGTAAATGAAATTGATCGTCAGCCGTTTATTGAATTAGCTAAACCAATTCAGAATAATTTCGCTGAAGAAATTGATGCAGAACAAATGTTACAGGCAATTAGGCAACTTGCAGAGGAATAGGGGGGATATTATGAAACAGTTGATACGAATGCTTGAAAAAACGCAAATCACGATTGGATTAGCATTTCTAACGGTTTTCTTCCTAGTTATTATGCTGCAAATAATTACGAGATATATAGGAATTTCGGTTATTTGGACGGAAGAAGTAGCAAATTACTCATTTATTTGGGCAATTTTTATGGGAGCAGCGGTAATGGTTAATCGAAGGGAACATTTTAATTTTGACTTGTTACAACGAAAGCTTAAAGGGAAAAGTAGAATCACCTTGAGTATTTTTAATGACCTTGTGTTAATTGCTTTTAATCTCGCTATATTTAGCCTTGGCATTCAAGTAGTCATTGAATTTTGGAATTATACATGGGCCACAATTCCAGAAATGAAAATGGGTTATGTATGGTTGTCCATTCCTATTATGGCAGGTACGATGGTTATTTACTCCATATCCCATTTGATTAACCATATAGAGACGTGGAAAACGAAGGGGGTTATGGAATAATGGGCTTTCTATTAATTGGGTTATTTCTTGTATTAATGCTTTTAGGAATGCCGATTGCCTTCGTTATTGGAATAGTAGCCTTGTTGGGAATCTTTGGAATGCCCTATACTCCAGAAGCGACCGTTCCGATGAAAATGGTAAATGGACTGGACTCATTTGTTCTATTAGCTGTACCGTTATTTATTTTAGCAGCCAACCTGATGAATTCAGGCAAGATCTCAGAAAAGTTAATTGATCTTGCCTTAGCGATTGTGGGCCCGATTAGAGGTGGTTTGGCACACGCAAATATTCTAGTTTCCATGATGTTTGCCGGGGTCTCTGGAGCTTCCCAAGCAGATGCTGCCGGTGTGGGAAAAATTCTTATACCAAGTATGAAAAAACAGGGGTATGACACGGAGACAGCAGTTGGAGTAACTGCTGCATCCTCTACGGTGGGGGTAATTATTCCACCAAGTATCCCTATGATTATTTTTGCAGGTTTAACCAATGCTTCGATTGGCGCTTTATTCCTTGGAGGAATTATACCCGGTATTCTTATTGGGTTGGGGATGATGCTATTTGTTTATGTTATTGCAATTAAACGTAACTTTCCAAAGGCTGCACGTCCGGAGTTAACAAAAGTAGGAAAACGATTCATTGAATCTGTACCAGCTTTGTTAACACCAATTATTATTATTGGCGGCATTGTTTTTGGCTTTTTCACGGCTACGGAGGCTGCAGCTGTTGCATCTTTGTATACTTTTTTGATTAGTATGTTTGTATATAAAACATTAAAATTAAAAGACTTACCAAAAATATTAATGGATACACTAGCATTAAGCTCTTTATCCTTATTTGCCTTAGCGGCAGCAAGTGCCTTAGGTGAGTTAATGAGCTATTATCAACTTGGGACCATCGCCCAAGAGTTCTTTAGCGATCATATAGGTTCTGAATGGCTATTTATCTTCATTCTAATTGTTTTCTTCTTATTTGTAGGAACGTTTATGGATGCCATTCCAGCTATGATCTTATTTGTTCCCATTATTTTACCGACTGCTTTGGAATTTGGAATCGATCCTATTCATTTAGGCTTAATTGTTGTTATTACATTAGCTATCGGTTTAGCTACACCACCATATGGACTGGTATTGTTATTATCAGCGAAAATCGGGGAATTATCTGTAGAGCGATCGTTTATCGCTGTCATTCCTTACTTGTTCATTATTGTGGTTGTTTTATTGATTATTGCTTTCTTGCCCGAGGTCACTTTTTTTATACCGAATCTATTTAGTTAAAGAGGTGTTTAGCTTTGGATTATTCAGTAATTAATAAACGAGCTGCAGGAGCAGCTGCTGTGGATTATATTGTATCTGGAATGACAGTTGGATTAGGATCTGGTTCTACGGTTGACTATATGCTAGATAAATTGGCTGAAAAAGTAAAAGAAGGATTGAAGGTACAGGGTGTGCCTACATCAAAAAAGACGGAAAAACTAGCAAAACATCTGGGGATACCGATTGTTGATTTCGCTACCATTACGAAGGTCGACCTGGCTATTGATGGAGCAGATGAAGTGGATCCATCGTTTCATTTAATCAAAGGTGGAGGCGGATCGCTTGTTCGTGAGAAAATTGTGGATGCCAATGCGCAACAATTGATCATTATTATAGATGAGACAAAGAAAGTGCCTCAATTAGGAACATATCCACTTCCAATTGAAATCGTACCATTCGGATGGCAGAAAACAGCTGAAGCAATTGCGGCATTTGGTGTTGAACCAAAGTTAAGGAAATTATCTGAGCAAGATGTGTTTGTGTCAGATAATGGTAATTATATTTTAGATTGCCCATTCAAGCTTATCGAAGATCCACATTCGCTGCATCAACAATTAAAGCAATTGGTAGGAGTTATTGAAACAGGGTTGTTTACATCTATGGCTGATATAGTTATAGCTGGAGAAGAAGGTAAAGTAGAAAAGCTTACAAAAGAAAAGTAAGAGAAAGAATCTGGAGGAATAAACGTGAATGATGTGATTACATTAGGAGAAGCAATGATTGTTTTTAATCCAGGAATGACAGGACCACTGAAATTCGTCAATACCTTCGAAAAGAAAGTTGGCGGAGCAGAACTGAATTTGGCAGTTGGCTGTTCTCGGTTAGGATTGAAAACAGGATATATGACAAGATTAGGCAAAGATGAGTTTGGGAAGCATATACACAATTTCGCCCGTGGAGAAGGAATAGACGTATCTCAAATCGATGAAATTGAGGGATATCCAACCTCTTTGAATTTTAAAGAAATCATGGAGGGTGGTAGTGTTCGTACCTTTTATTATCGAGATAAATCCCCTACCCTTACGCTTACTGCGGAAGATTTAGATGAATCGTATATTAGAAATGCAAAAATACTTCATTTAACTGGGATTTATCCTGCAATTGATGATCGAAATATAGCTGTCATAGAGAAGGCGATAGCATTAGCTAAAAAACATGATGTAAAAATCTCCTTTGATCCGAATATTCGCCTTCGCATGTGGAGTAAGGACAAAGCAAAAACTGTAATTAGCAAACTATTGCCACATGTTGATATATTGCTAACTGGTGATGAAGAAATGGAAATCGTGATGGGGGAAAGGGACCCAAAGAAAATTATAGAAAAAGCAATAGAACTCGGCATTTCTTACATTGCGGTCAAACAAGGGGATAAAGGTTCAGTAGGGTATTATCATGGTGAGACGATCGAAGCCTCACCTGTAAAAGCAGCAAAAGTGGTGGATACAGTAGGAGCTGGGGATGGTTTTAATGCTGGAGTGCTTTATGGATTTTTGAATGGATGGACATTAGCTAAAACCATGCATTTTGCTAATACGATTGGATCAATGGTTGTTGGAGTCATTGGAGACAATGAAGGATTGCCCTATTATGAAGAAGTTCAGCAACGGCTTGGAGAAGTAGAACGGATTGAACGATAAAAAGAGGTGTCAGAAGTGAAATTACAATTAGCTCTGGACAGGTTAACAAAAGAAGCGTGTTTGCATGTTATTTCCGAAACCAAAGAAATCGTAGACATTATAGAAATAGGTACAGGTGTTATAAAAGAGTATGGAATGGCATTTGTAAGAGAAATCCGAGAGAAATATCCGGACAAGACGATTCTTGCGGATATGAAGACATGCGATGCTGGAAAGCATGAGGCCAAGCAGGCGTTTGACGCTGGCGCAGATCTAACAACTGTCATGGCCTTTTCATCAGATGCTACCATTAAGGATACATTAGATGTAGCCAAACAAGTAGAGAAGCAAATAATGATTGATTTACTTGAGCTTTCCTCTCATCAACGCATGGAAGAATTGAAGCGGTTAGGAGTAGAGTTAGTTAGTCTCCATGTCGGAAAGGATCAACAAACAAAAGGGAATCATTTTAATACGGAATTGTTTTCTTTTGTAAATGGATATGGGTTTAAAGTTGCTGTAGCTGGTGGAATTAGGGAAGATACCTTGCCAGAGGTTGTGGAAGAGAATCCAGATATTATTATTGTTGGAAGTGCTATTTCCAAATCTCCTCATCCACAGCAAACAGCACAGCATATGAAAAAGATAATGCAAACGAGGGGATAAAAAGAGGAGGCAGGGCATTTGTGATGCTCTGCTTCTTCTTTTAAACGAGCTTATACAGATTTTTAGGTCTTCCTTTTTTTCCGTAATGGCAGATAATCTCTACTTCTCCCTTTCCCTCCAAATAGTTTAAATAACGGTGTACAGTCTGATATGCAATCGGTAATTCTTCTTGAATTTCATTTATGGTTCTTGCTGTTCCTTGTTGTAACAAAAAATTTTTAATTGACATTAATGTTCCTTGGTTAATTCCCTTTTCAACAAAGACACTCTCTTGATTAGCAGTTAGTCTACCAATTTTTAAATTAATTCGTATTCTAGACAATAGATCTGGAGCTCTAAAGGGCTTTAATGCAAAGTCGGTAGCACCTGCATGTAGAAACATATTAGCTACTTCCTGCCTTTCATCGACGGTAAGAATGATGATTGGCGTTTTATCATTAAATTTCCGAATTTCTTTTGTTGTTTTTAAGCCATCCCAATTAGGCATATGATAATCCAGTAAAATGAGATCAGGTTCCATCTTTTTACATACATCTACCCCCATTTTTCCTGTAGAAGCTTCTAATACAGCGTATCCTCCAAAGCTGCAAACTTCGTTTAATGTAAATCGTATATCCTCATTATCATCTACAATTAAAATCGTTGACTTCACCTTTCTTTTCACCCTCTTTAGGAACCGGAAGCACGATATTCATTTGCGTATAATTCCCTGGTTCACTTTTTACCGAGATTTTCCCCCCATGATTTTCGACTACACTTTTAACAAACGAAAGACCTATTCCAGATGAGTTCTTTGTGCTGAACCCTTCATGCCAAATATTTTTCATATGTATTGCTTCAATACCCGGGCCATTGTCTTGAATTCGAAATAAAATACCACTATTTATTCTTTTGACACGGACATGGATATATCCTGCCTCATGAGCAAATGAAGCTATCGCATTTTCAATAATATTGGAAATAGCCCGTGAAAACCGAATCTTATTCACAAAAACTGGAGGAGTGTGTTGGTCAATATCAATTCTTAGATGAATTTTTTCATGGTTATCTAAGCCTAGGTGACTTGTTACGTAGGCAAACAGTTCCTCTACTGAAATATGCTTTTTAATATTCTCATATAAAATTTCCGAAATCATATCTTTCATGTTATCTAAAGAAGCTCCAATCCGAACAAAATAGTTGCTGAAAGTCGAATGCATGTTCACTTGTGATTTCATCTCTAATAAAGACAGAAGTCCTTCTATTGTAACTAAGGGCGTCTTTAAGTCATGTACTAATGTTGTAATTTCTTCATAAACTTTTGACTCGATAAGGGCAATTCTTGTTTCCTTCAACTCCTCCTCCTGTTGCTGGTATTTTTTCAGTGTAAAGAACTGCTTGTTTAGTAAATGAATAAGAAACGTAAGGATAATAGCGATGACAAGAAATACCAAGAAATACAGAGTTGCTAATGTGTTATACAATTTATTATTTGTAAAGTATAAGTCAGCCGTTTTAATGCTGATTGCTAAATCATTTGTTCCAAAACCAAATTTGGAAAGTGCTGGGACTAACTGAATCCATTGCGTAGCAAATAAAATCAAAATGATAATAATGGATGAAATAAGAAAGAAAAATTTTTGCTTGGGAATATATATTTGCAGAAATATAATAATCGCTAGACTAACGAAACAGTTTACATAGGAGAAATATTCACCAAAGATAATGTTGAAAAGAAAGAATGCAATGAAAACAATACCAATGAATAGAAAAGAAAAATGAGGCGAATCCAATTTACTATATAATGCGAAAGAAATTACCAATGCACCAAAATAAATAAGAAAAAAAATAAGTGTATACTTACCCACATAAGCAAAGGAAGTAATCATCAATTGCCCGCTATCCTGGTGTACAATACTATGCTGTATTCCATCAACAATAAATAATGTCCAATCTTTAACAAAGTATGGAAGAAAGAAACCATATATCATCAATAGAAGCCCAATTATTCCTGTGAGATAAGGGTGTTTTACTTTCATTATCTGTCATCAACCTTCTTATTTTAATATGTATATTGCATGTTACTAACGAAATGCTGAATTTAATGGGACAGAAATATCTTGCAATTGATGTACAAGAGTAGCTGGTATTTTATAAGATCGTAACGTAGCTAGAACATTTTCCTTGTTCTCCATTTGTTTTATACCAATATAGTAATTGGCATAGGGAACGGCAGCTTGAAACAATTTCATTGAATTTGGATCTTCGCGATGCTTACCTACCAGATTGACTAAAATAATAGGTACATCTTGAATCGCGGCCTCTTCTACTAGCTGTTTCGTTCGTTTCAGTTCATCAGACAAGCTACGAGGTGTGTGCAGCATACCATTGGCACTAAAACCAATAACGATAATTAAGCTTTGATAATCATAAAGGTCGGTTGCGAGAGCCCTGGGGCGATAATCCATTTCAAGATTTAAGTTATCAGCTATGTTACTGATAATCGTGCTTTCTGGTGCTTGTCCTGCCGATGTAATGAGAATTCTCTCTTCGCCGATTGGGGCTGGCAAATTTGGGTATGTATTTATGTGATTCGGGTTGGGGGCGCTTCGCGTGGATATCGTAATAATGGAGGCAAGTAATAAACATAGGAAGAACGGCATGTATTTATTCATTTTTGTCCACCTCTCCTACTTTTTGCTATTTTTTCGTCGCTGTTTAAATCAGTAAACCGGTTCAGTTAGATATGGAAAAGGTAAAGCATGTTTTGCCTTACCTTTTCCAAAACAATCTTCTATTCTTTTAGTCTCGGGTCTAGTGCATCTCGTAAGCCATCGCCAAATAGATTAAATCCAAGTACGACTAAGAAGATGGCTAACCCAGGAAATGCAACAACCCATGGAGCGTTTTGGATAGCAGCCCTGCCATCGGTTAACATCGCTCCCCATTCTGGCGTTGGCGGTTGAGCGCCGAGACCTAAGAAGCTTAATCCAGCTGCATCTAAAATAGCAGTGCCTATACTCAAGGTAGCTTGTACAATGATGGGTGCGGCGCAATTTGGTAGCACATGCTGGAATAATACTCTAGCGTGTTTTGCTCCAATTGCTTTGGATGCTTCGATGTATTCGGTTTCCTTAATTGATAACACAGCTGATCGGACAATCCGAGCAAATTGGGGGATCCCTACGATCCCAACGGCTATCATTGCATTGGTTAAGCTGGGGCCTAAAACGGCTACTAATGCGATAGCTAGTAGAATGCTAGGGAAGGCCATCATAATATCAATTATTCGCATGATGATCTGGTCAATCCAACGACCAAAATAACCAGCAACACTACCTAATACTACACCTATTATCATAGCAATTCCAACGGCTATCACGCCAATTTGTATAGATATACGAGTTCCATAAACAATTCTAGAGAAAATATCTCTGCCAAGTTCGTCCGTACCTAGCCAATGTTCGGCAGAGGGAGGCTGATAACGGTTAATGATATCTTGAGCAGTGTGACTATGCGTTGCTATTACCGGGGCAAAGATAGCCGTTAACACAAGAACCAAAATAATACATAAACCAATTAGCGAGGTTTTGCTTTTCACAATTCGTATTAGTGCATCTACCCAAAGCTTTCGAGCTTTCGTTTGCTGGAGATCATGGCTATCAGGTAGTGCGGGATTCGGTTCTGGTGTTGGGTTCGGTTGAAGTGACATGATGCACATCCTTTCATATAAATCTACTTCTTGAAGCTTACGCAATGTATTAGAAACAAGAAAAAAGATTTTGTTTTGCAAATGTGAATGAACCACAATTCATAGGCCAACTATCGTACGTCCTTAATAGAGAGCGCCCTTATTCTTAATCAAAACGGATACGTGGATCAAAATATTTATAAAGTATGTCCGTGATTAAATTAACCAATACAAAAATCGTTGCGACAATTAAGATCGTACTTTGAACGACTGGGTAATCACGACCAAGCACAGCTAAATAGACATAACGTCCAATTCCAGGCCATGAGAATATCGTCTCTGTTAATACTGCTCCACCTAGCAATAATCCAAATTGCAGCCCAATCACGGTTAGAACTGGTAGAAATGCGTTTTTTAAAGCATGTTGAAAAACAACAAATCTCGTTCTTAATCCTTTCGCATTTGCTGTCCGTATGTAATCTTGGCGCATAACCTCCAGCATGCTTGACCGGGTCATTCTTGCGATGATTGCCATGGGGATGGTACCTAGGGCAAGACCAGGCATTAATAGATGGGAGAAAGCATCTTTAAAGGTAGCCCAGTTACCAGTTAGCAAGCTATCTAATAAATAAAAATTCGTAATCGTGGTTAATTCCATACCAGAAGTGAGTCTCCCAGAAGGTGGCAGAATGTTAAATACAACAGAAAAAAGCCAAATCATCATTAAACCTAACCAGAAGATAGGTAGGGATACACCGAATAAGGCGCCAGTCATACTAATATTGTCAAACCAGGAATATTGTTTAACAGCAGCAATTACCCCAGCTAGAACACCGACGATAATTGCCAAAATCATAGCGAAAATGGTTAATTCTACGGTAGCGGGTAACTTATAGAGTAATTGCTCAGCGATGTTTTCTTTTGATTGAATAGATTCCCCCAAGTCGCCTTGTACAATATTTCCTAAGAACCGACCATATTGGACAATGTAAGGATCATTTAGTCCTAGTTCTTCCCGTAAGGATTCTAATTGTGCCTCTGTTGCTTTTTCTCCTAGCATACTTCTGGCTGGATCACCAGGAATGAGGTGAATAAGTGAAAAGGTTAATATGGAAACACCTATTAAGACAGGAATGAGCATGAATAGTCTTCGGATAATGTATTTAAGCATAGTAAAATTCCTCCGAATAATGTCTTTAACATATACTTTGGTTCAGCTTAAGGGAGATCCTTACGTATTTGACGTAAGGATCAACCTAAGCGTGGTTTGTATCTTTTCTACTGTTCAATATCTAATAGATTAAATGGTTCACTGCCCGTAGGGTGTGGTGAATAATTGACGATATTTTTACTTGCAGCAATTGGTGGTGTTGTATGCGCAATTGGGAACCAAGGAGCATCTTCATGAATGATTTCTTGTGCCTTTAAGTAAAGTTCGGTACGTTTTTCTTGATCCATTTCTGTTTGTGCTTGTTTTAGTAAATCATGTACCTCATCATTTTTATAAAATGCAATATTACCTGCAGATCCCTTTTTCGCATTATCTTTGTCTAATAATACATATAGGAAGTTGTCTGGATCACCATTATCACCAGTCCAGCCTAGAAACGCCATATCATGTTCTCCATTCTCTGTAACATTTAGATGGGTATCCCAATCATTTTCAATTATTTCAACATTTACATTGATTTCTTTGAGCATTTCCTGTATGGCTTGAGCAGATACTTTTGGCTGCGGCATATATGGTCTAGGATTGGCAAATGTATACAAGGTAATATCAAATCCATCGGCATAACCTGCTTCTGCTAGGAGAGCCTTTGCTTCTTCGACGTCATAACCATAATCTTCAATATCATCATTGTATCCCCATAAAGATGGTGGAAGCGGGTTTTTGGCAGGTTTGCCAATACCTTCATACAGACTGATTAACCGTTCTTTATCAATCGCTAAATTAATAGCTTGGCGTACTAGTTTTTCGGATAAAGGGCCTTCTTTATCAGTATTCATCGCAAGGTAGCTAACATTCATGGATGGCCTGCGGATAATTTGTAGATTCTGGTCATCTTCTGCTGTTTGAATATCTTGTGGGTTTAAACCTGTCATTAAATCTATTGAACCCGATTGTAATTCCATAAATCGTGCACCATTATCAGGGATCGTACGGAAGACAACTTTGTCTACATTAGCTACTTCTCCAAAGTATTCCTCGTTTTTGGATAGGGTGATGCTTTCATCTGGAAGCCATTCTTCAAAAACGAATGGACCTGTACCGACGGGGTTTTTGAAGTAATCTTCTCCGTGTTTTTCTACTGCATCAGGGCTAGCTATACCAAATGGTGGCATGGCTAACGTTTGTAAAAATGGTGCATTTGGTTCAGAAAGTGTGAAGGTTACTTCATAATCTCCAGTTGCTTCCACTTTTTCAATGATGCCACCCAAGTCTTCTTCTGAAGCCCCAAACATATATCCATAATAAATATATTCTGCTGAAGTTGCCCAACGTTCAAAATTAAATACAACGGATTCAGCATTAAAATCAGTACCGTCATGGAATTTGATATCATCACGCAATTGAAATGTCCATGTCAGCCCATCTTCACTGGTCTCCCATTCTGTTGCTAGCGCTGGTTTAACCTCTGTACTTTCCTCTTGGTAACGAACAAGCGTGTCATAAATTTGGTTCGTAACATAAATCGATTCCCCATCAGTAACTTTTGAAGGGTCTAATTGGATGGAATCTGCACCTCGACCAAATATAAGTGTTTTTTCACCCGAGGCTTCTTCCGTTGTTTGATCTTCTCCACCTGAACCTTCACTTTCCTCACCTGTAGAACTTGTATTATTACTACAAGCGGAAATGAAGAGTAAAATAAAAAGTAAACCAAATAATGCTAAAATGGAACGTTTTTTCAACATAATTCCCCCTCTGATCCTATGTTTTAGATGACACTTTCCAAGGTTTGGTATTGGTTGATGTAATTAGCTAACCACCTCCCTAACGAAATGGCATGCAGCCATTTGTCCATTGGATGAGACTTGTTTTAGCTCTGGTTTCTCTTGACGGCAAATTTCTTCTGCAAATGGACACCTAGTGTGAAACTTACAACCACTAGGAGGATTGGCAGGAGAGGGTAGATCGCCTTTTAGAATGATCCGCTGCTTTTCTAAATGAGGATTTGCCTCTGGTACTGCTGAAAGCAGTGCTTGGGTATACGGATGCTTTGGGTCCTGATATAGCTCGTTTGCTTCGGCTATTTCAACAATCTCTCCTAGATACATAACGGCAACTCGATCACTAATATGATGAACGACACTTAGATCATGTGCGATAAAAATATAAGTAAGGTTAAACTCTTCCTGCAAATCTTCCATTAAATTAATGACTTGTGCTTGGATGGATACATCCAGTGCAGACACTGGCTCATCACAAATGACAAGTTCAGGGTCAAGGGCAAGTGATCTGGCGATTCCGATTCGTTGACGTTGACCTCCACTGAATTCATGGGGATAACGATCTTTATGATAGGAACGTAAACCAACGACATCTAGCAACTGTCCTAACTTTTTATATTGCTCCTCTTTTGATAATTGAAAGATCTTCATCGGTTCTGTAATGGTTTGGGCAATTGTTTTTCTAGGATTCAAGGATGCGTATGGATCTTGAAAGATCAACTGCATATCTTTTCTTAATTTACGAAGCTTCTCCCCGCGATAATGAGAAATATTTTCTCCCTTAAAATAGATGTCTCCTTCGGTTGGATTAATTAATTTCAATATTGATCTTCCTGCAGTAGATTTTCCACAACCACTTTCGCCAACTAATCCTAGCGTTTCCCCTGATTGAATAGAGAAGGAAATGCCATCAACCGCTTTAAGTACAGGCTTTTCCCTGGAAAATAATTTACTGTCTTTTAATGGAAAATGCTTTTTTAAATTAGTTACTTCTAATAATGTACTCATGGGCTGACCACCTTTTCAGAGTTCGTCTCCTCATATAATAAACAACGGACGAAATGATGATCATTCACTTCCGTTAGAGTCGGGTCAATGTGTAAACACGCCTCCATGACATGCTTGCAGCGAGGTGCGAAACTGCATCCCTTTGGAAGGGAGCGTAAATCTGGTGGCACCCCATCAATAGCTTCAAGTTTTTTCTTTTGCTTATTAATCGTTGGTATAGAATTCATTAATCCTAAAGTGTAAGGATGCTTTCCTTGGTCAAATAAGTGGTTTGTTTCTGTATATTCAACTGGCTTGCCGGCATACATAACCATTACACGATCACAAACCTCTGCTACGACACCAAGGTCATGGGTAATCATAATAATGGCCATATTTAACTCGTTTTGCATTTTTTTGAAGAGCTCAAGTATTTGTGCTTGAATGGTTACATCTAATGCTGTGGTTGGTTCGTCTGCAATTAGCACGGAAGGGTTACAGGCTAATGCGATAGCAATCATAACCCGCTGTCGCATCCCACCGCTGAATTCATGTGGATAATTCTTTAATCGTTTTTTTGGATCAGGAATCCCAACTAAATGAAGTAATTCCAAGGCTCTTGATCGTGCCTGGTTTTTTGAAAAACTTTCGTGAGCCAGTATTGTTTCAATTAGTTGCTTCTCGATGGTGAATACTGGGTTTAAAGAAGTCATCGGATCCTGGAACACCATTGATATTTCCTTTCCCCGAATATTTCGCATTTGTTTTTTGGTTTTGGTAAGCAAATTTTCCCCTTTAAATCGGATTTCTCCCTCTACAATCTTTCCAGGCGGAGAAGGAATCAATCCCATTATCGACATGGCTGTCATACTTTTCCCAGATCCAGATTCACCA
The DNA here is from genome assembly GCF_000723585.1 of Virgibacillus salexigens. NCBI lineage: Bacteria > Bacillati > Bacillota > Bacilli > Caryophanales > Bacillaceae > Virgibacillus > Virgibacillus salexigens. The sequence goes on from NZ_CCDP010000001.1 coordinate 372,441, forward strand.
ACGATACCTAATGTCTCCCCAGGTTTAATATCAAAATCAACGCCATCTACGGCTTTCACAATGCCTGCTTTGGTAATAAAATGCGTATGTAAATTTTCTACTTGTAGAATGGGGGACTCCGTATGCATATGTATCCTCCTTCAGTTTTGTAACAGTTTAAAATAATTAGATTTTTTAGAATTAATTATCATTATACATAAATTTCTAGCTTGGGATGTTTTTTTCCCTTTTTTCTCAAAAAATAATGGACAAAGTAAAATCACGGTAGGACTAAGACACATGTGTTAAAAACTACGATTCGGGGTAAGAGCTATAAGAAACAACACCGGTGTTAAAAACAAAATAGAGGAGAAAAGAATATGCTTGTAAAATTATTACCACCTTCAATCAGTAAGTATTTGCAAATGTCTAAGCCAGAAAGACAATACGAACTTCGTTTAACATTATGGTGGACACCGCTACTTTATGTGATTGTTACATTCTTATTTGCAGCTATTACATTGTATCTTGATGTTGGTATCGGGCTGGCACAATATATGCCTGTTTTTTTTAAGGCGGAATTTGAAACCACTCGTCTACTTATTAGCTCGTTAATTGGAGGCGTTTTAACATTAAGTGCTTTTACATTGAATTCTTTGCTTGTTGTCCTTACTACATTTAGTGGACAATTCTCGCCAAGGTTGCTGCAAAATTTTGTGAAAGATAAGCAAACGCAACATATTCTTGGAGTGTTTAATGGCAGTTTTGTTTATGTTCTAATCATGTTTTTATTTATCAGCAGTAAACCTGTAGACTACTATACCGCAGTACCATTTGTGACAGTTTTGATTGCCTTTTTCGCAGCCATTGTCTTCATCTATTTCATTAATCATGCAACCACGTGGATGCAAGTTCATAATATTACCGATATGATGAATGATGTTTCTGAAGGAATATTAAACGGTGTTTTCTCCCAAGAACTAGAAGAAATACGAACGAGTCAACCTGGGGATATGTTGGAACATGATTATCCGCAAAGTAAAACGGTAATGTCCCCTAAATCTGGTTATATCCAGCTAATTCTTTTTAAGGATCTGATTAAAGAGGCAAGGAAAGATAATATCATAATTAAAATGGAAGTACGAGTGGGCAGTTTTGTTTTAAATGGAAATCAACTATTTACCTATTGGGGACCGGGCGCAGATAATGTAGATGAAGCGAAGTATGTTCAATTAATCCGAATTGGTCATAAGGAAACGGAGATTCAGGATTTGAAATTTGGACTCAATAAACTGGGGGAAATAGCAATTAAAGCGATAGGGAATGATGATCCTAAAACTGCATCTAATACCATTTTCCAAGTGACCGATTTGTTATTAACATTAGAAAAGAATGTCACGTTTTCTCCATATTTAGTTGATGAGTACAAGCAGGTTCGCTTGATTTTAGGGGTAGATAATTTTGAGTACCATCTATATCAGGGCTTAGGTGTTATTAGGCACTATGCTCAGAAGAATTATCCAATTATCACCGATATTATTGCTGCACTTACAAGATTGGCGGGAGCCGTCGATGAAAAACATCATGATGTTATTTGGGGATTTGCTAGTAATACAATTGATCATATTTACACCGAGTTTATTTTTGATATTGATCGCCGATTGTTGTTGAGAAACTTATACAAGCTCGCTGAAATAACGGGCAACTTCGAAAACTACCATTATATCGAACAGCATTTTAAAGGATATGCACAATAAAGGATAAGGGTTTAGGATTTCATGATAAAGGAATAATAATGATATACACGAGGTTACAAGGAGTGACGAAAATGAGTCAAGAAAAATTAAAACAACAAATCGAACATATATTAGAGGATAGTTCAGTAGGAACGATGGCAACGGTGAAAAAGCAGATGCCTCATTCAAGATACATGACTTTTTTTCATGAAAATCTAACGCTTTATACCCCGACAAATAAGGAGACGGATAAAGCAGAAGACATTGAAGCCAATCCGTATACCCATATTATTTTGGGCTATGAGGGTGAAGGATTTGGTGACACGTATGTAGAATATGAAGGAAAGGTTTCGTTTAATGAGTCGCAAGAGTTGAAAGATCAACTTTGGAATGATCGCATGAAGCTGTATTTTGACGGACCAAACGATCCAAAACTCACTATCTTAGAAATTAAACCTTTGCATATTCGCTTAATGAATAAAAAGGGAGAAAGTCCACAAGAATTGAATCTTAGTTAAGGAATAGCCAGATGTGGTCAGTTACACATCTGGCTAATTATTTTCATAAGGCTTATTTCTTTGATTCGTTGTAGAGTAGTTAGAGACCAAGGGTGTCCCCTATATCCGAAGATGGAAGGAATTCCATTCAGTTATATCGAACTAATGTTATAATTATACTTATTTTGAGGGGGATTCGATGTACGAATTGAAAACCAAAGAAAATGAGGACGATGTTATAGAATTCATTGAACAAGTGGAAAGCCCAAAGAAAAAAGAAGACGCTTACCGATTACTAGATATTTTTACAGAAACTACCGGTTATCCTGCAAAAATGTGGGGTACTAGTATAATCGGATTTGGCTCCTACCATTATCAATATGCAAGTGGCCATGAAGGAGACGTAGCATTAGTTGGTTTTTCACCACGAAAAGCAAAATTTAGCTTGTATTTTGCAACAGGAGATCAAGAACGTGAAGATTTATTACAGAAACTAGGAAAGCATACAAGTGGGAAAGCGTGTGTCTATATCAATAAGCTAGCAGATATTGATATTGATGTTCTTAAACAATTAATTAACCAGTCTGTTACCTTCTTGAAAGAGAAATACCCAACAACGTAAAGCACCCATAAAAGGGGTGCTTTTTTTCAGGAAAGAAAGTATGAATACAGGCAAATTCATACAGCGTTATTTGAGAATAGAGTATTACCGTTCAGTCACTATAGTTTTTCGCAGTTCTATCAGGGTGCTGGTGCTGGATGAAAGTCGAACGGCTCAAGAATTGAATGAACATCTTAATGAAAAATAAAAATTTCGAATCAAACACATCCTATGGGGTGTGTTTTTCCATGTGGTGAGTAAAATAAGTGGACATTATAAAAAATACATGGTATATTTATATTTAATTAAAGATAAATGAATTAAGAATAAATAAATATCTAAAGCTATAGGAGGATCAATGATGCAAGGTTTGAAAGGGATTCATCATGTTACAGCAATTACAAGTAGTGCAGAAAAGAACTATGCGTTTTTCACTTATATTCTTGGGATGCGCTTAGTCAAGAAGACAGTAAATCAAGATGATATTCAAACGTATCACTTATTCTTTGCAGATGATAGAGGAAATCCTGGGACCGATATGACGTTTTTTGATTTTCCGGGTATTCCAAAAGGTTCGCATGGAACAAATGAAATCTTTAAAACATCTTTTCGCGTTCCTTCTGATGCTGCTCTTGATTATTGGGTCAAACGTTTTGACCGCTTAGAGGTAACGCATACAGGTGTTAAAGAACAGTTTGGTAAGCGAACATTATCCTTTGTGGATTTTGATGATCAGCAGTATCAATTAATTTCTGACGAAGAGAATATTGGTGTCGAAGCGGGGGTTCCATGGCAGGATGGACCAATTCCTCTAGACTATGCAATAACAGGTCTGGGGCCGATATTTGTTCGAGTTGCAAACTTTGAATATTTTAAAGAAATGATGGAAAAAGTACTTGCTTTCAATGAAATAGACCAAGATGGTGCTTTTCATTTGTTTGAAGTGGGGGAAGGGGGCAATGGAGCACAAGTCATTGTTGAATATAACCCGGTACTGCCAAACGGTCGACAAGGGTATGGTACGGTGCATCATGCTGCATTTCGTGTTGACGACCGAAATGTGTTAGAGGAATGGATCACACGAATGGAGAATTTCGGATTTCAAACGTCTGGTTATGTTAATCGCCATTTCTTTGAATCATTATATGCCCGTGTAGCTCCCCAAATTCTGTTTGAATTTGCCACTGACGGTCCTGGGTTTATGGGAGATGAACCATATGAAACACTCGGAGAGAGCTTATCGCTACCACCATTCCTCGAGCCAAATCGTGAAGAAATTGAGAAAATGGTGCGCCCGATTGATACGGTAAGAAGCACGAAAGAATTTAAAAAAGAATAACCAGATGGTATACATTTTTATCAGGTAAGGTCGTGCATCTAGATTACTGCATGGCCTTTTTTAGTTTTTCTTGATAAAAAAACTAAAGACCAGGCCTAAATTAACACCTATTAAAGTAAAGATGGAAAACAAGCCTATCCCCATTCCCGTCCATTCGCCGATAGCAAAGATACTGATAATGAATATAATAAAACCGGCAAGGCTTAGAAGCGTAGTAATGATGTACAATGTTACCCGATTAATCAACCTTGCTAAAATAATAATGACGGATGCTGTTATTAATCCTGTAAGGATAAAAGGCGTCCATCCTTCGAGAAGAATCCTTGTCATATTTTCATCCCCCAGATAATTAAGGATTCTCATTACCCATTACATACCATAATGATATTTTCATCGAGGTCCCTTAAAGGAACTCCTTCCAACGTTATAACTGGATCGTTAACATCATAGAAATGCAGACCGAATATCATCGTATGAAAATTAAATAATGATTGTGGAGAACTTGATATCATGATCCATAATCATGTAGTTACGACAATTCATTTATATTAAGATGAATACCCTGCCTAAGCATCTACAATATCATTAATCAACTTTTTTAGATTGCTAGTATAAAATGGAATTAATTTGGTTCCGAATCAGGGTAGACATATACTATACTCCCTATTTTAAGGCATAAGGGAGTTTATCCTATCTTACTTCCTATCTTTGAAAAGTATGATAACAATAAATGACTTTTGTAAAGGAATGTTTCATTCTTTGGCTATGGTGTTTATTAAACCCGTGTAGAACAGTAAAATTTCTAATGTATGCCAGATAGTGAGTAAACCTGGATTCCTGATCAAGCTAAAGACCTATTCTTAACGCCCATTTAAAAGTAGGTAGTTTTGATTTAATGATTTCTGATACGCTACCAGGGACCCCGTTTGAAATGGGAACGAATGTTACTATTACGATAATATTCGATGGAAAGGAAGAGGCAGAGGATATTTATAACAAACTATTAACAAATGATGGAGCTGAGGCAATGCCAATGCAAGAAGCATTTTGGAGCCCAGCTTATGATCAAGTTATTGCTCAATTTGGTGTAACCTGGCATGTTTCCGGGGGAGAATAGCCGGTAATAAGAAACAGGCATTCAACATGCCCATTTCTTATTACTATGACCTAGCGGCTTTCATGAACAATATAAGCATCCGTTACACCAGCGTTTTTCACTTTTGTTAATTGTTCTTCAGCGTTTGATCGATTGGTGAAAGCTCCTGCTTGAACACGATACCATTGCTGTCCGGAAATGGTTACTAAGTCGACAAAGGCATTAATCCCTTTCGACTGTAGCATATCAACACGTTGTTCTGCATTATCTCGGGATTTGAAAGATCCAGCTACCACTCGATAAATACTACCCGAACCTGGCTTTTTTGTTAGATTAAAAGCTTTTGCTAATCCATTGACATGCCCACGAGCAACGGTTTGTCTCCAAGAAGCACTACGCATTAATGCAGCATCACTCGGATTATCTATAAATCCGTTTTCCGTTAGTATTGCAGGCATTGCAGATTCACGTAGAACGTGAAAATTGGCCTTTTTCTTCCCTCTATTACGCAGTTGATTTACTTTCGTGACTTCTGAATGTACTTGATTACGGTACTGTGCTGTTTGTGAACCATCAGATAGTGACGAATGAATATAATCTTCATAGCCCCTAGCAGAACCATTAAAAGAGTTGCAATGTACGGATAGAAAGTAATCAGCATTCCATGTGTTGGCATCATTCGTTCGTTGATTAAGACTAACCGTAGCATCGGTTGTTCTACTCATTCGTACCTGCACATTATTGTATTCACTGGTAAGGATATTTCTAATTCGTAAGGCAATATCTAAATTAATATTTTTTTCATATAGTCCATTTCCTGTTGCACCTGGATCAGACCCTCCATGACCTGGATCTAAATAAAGTCTCATTACTTATTCCTCCAGTCTTCTTCATATTCTCTTTCCATAACAGCGTATGAAAGCATATATTCTTCCAATTGGACAAACATCTTTATTTGATAGAAATTCCATAGATGCCACTGCCCGTTCTTATAACTATAATCGGATCATTACGTAAGGAAGTGGCAATGGTGATTACAAAAAAATAAAGGAAGTAAGGCGGTTTGGCTCACTTCCTTTATTCAGTAGCTAATGGTTTCTTCGGTGGTTTATTTTCTTTCTTCCCTAAGAGAACCCGTTTTGCTTTTTCTCTATTCCGCTTATTGCTCAATACATAGAGTATATCATCATCTTGGATAACGGAGGTGCCTGTTGGTGTGATCAATTGCTTATTTCGGATTATTCCGATTACCAGCGTTTCATCTGGTAGTTCCAAATCAATCAGTGTACGATTTAAGGCAGCTGATCGCGGGGTCATTCTTACTTCCATTATTTCAGCCTCGGTATTTCCTAGATTAATTAATTCCATTGTTGGTTTGCTCGGATCATTCTTTCCGCCTGTTAGACCAAGCTTTGTTGCTAACCAGGATAACGTACTTCCCTGTACCAGTGCTGAAATAAGAACGACGAAAAACACAGCATTAAATATAAGATCGCTATTTTCTATATCAGCAATAATTGGATAAGTTGCCAATACGATAGGTACGGCACCTTTTAATCCTGCCCACGAAATAAATAATTTATCTTTTACGTTATATTTCATAAATAGCATGGAAACAAAGACTGCAATTGGACGTGCGATAAACATTAGGATAAGCGTTAATAAAACCCCTTGCCAGAATACACTAGGTAATTGACTTGGAAATACAAGTAAACCAAGCAGGATAAACATAACGATCTGCATCATCCAGGCAAATCCTTCATTAAAACGTAAAATCGAAAAGCGATACATGAGGTCACTATTCCCAACGAATACAGCCATTACATAAACAGCCAGTAGGCCGCTTCCGCCTAAAAAGTCAGAAATAAAATAGGTAGCAGTAGCCATACCTATTGCAAGAGCAGGGTATAAACTAGAGGTGTCTAAATTTATATTATTTATGAGTAATACAGTCAGTTTTCCAAGCAATAATCCGATTAATAGGCCAAGCCCCATTTGGACGAAAAAGCTGCCAATAGCTAGCCATATCGATGCATCTGGCACTTGTATTAATTCAATTAAAGCAACAGTGAGAAAAACCGCCATTGGATCATTAGATCCTGATTCTGCTTCAAGGGTAGAGGTGAGTTTGGATTTAATGTTTTTGTTTCCTAGCACACTAAATACAGCAGCAGCATCAGTAGAACCAACAATCGCCCCAAATAACATACCTTCTAATAAGGATAAGTTAAGAATATACATGGCAGCTAACCCAGTAATAACCGTAGTCAGTAGCACACCTAAGGTAGCCAAGGATCCTGCTGCACCAATAACAGGGCGGACATTCTCCCATTTTGTTTGGGTTCCACCTTCAAATAGGATAATAATTAAGGCCATAATTCCTATTAGTTGTGTGAGATGAACGTTTTCGAAGAAGATGAATTGATTTAGCCCCATGCCAATTAAGAGGAATAATACGAGTGCTGGTAGTCCTAACTTTGTGGAGAACTTTGTTGCCAAAGCTCCGACAATAAGCATTGCAGAAAAGAGAAAAACAAGCATTTCTAAAGATATATCCATGTTGAACAGTCCTTCCAAAGAACAATCTATCTCTATTATAAAGGTTATAAATGGATTTGAGAAAAAAGACGAATCATAATTATGAATTATTTTGTGATTGTTTTGATATATGGAACGAGAGAACCCATTTAATGGACTTCTATCAAATAAGCATAAAAGCACAAATATCCCACAAACTATAGGCAAGCTGTAGCCTGAAAGGAGGACGTGAAATGGGAAACAAGAATAATCAATTTAAAGAAAATACGAATCACGGAGAGCATCGCAATGGACGGAAAAGCCAATATAAAAACAGTAACTCTCATGGCGGTGAGGAGCCAAACCAATATGTGAACCAGAAAAAGCAGTAGGTTTTGCAAGAGAGTGGTTGATAGCCGTAGTCAGCCATTCTCTTTTTTAGGTAAAAGTGCAATTTTCGCCTAGATAACTATACAATAATCCTGGTTCTAATGTACTATTTTTAACATTAAATTTACAGTATCTTAAAACTTGATTGCTATACTTATTGCTAGATAAAGGATCGTAGGGGGAGATTGATTGAAGGTTTATCAAAAATACAAGCAATGGATAATGCAATTTAGCAATACGATGTTAAAAAAACTAAGCTTACGTAGCCGTTTGTTGCTCTTGTTTATCGTTTTGATATTCATTTCCAGTACGGCAGTAGGGATAAGTTCCTATCTAAAGGCGAAAGGAACAACGATGACAGCTATCGAGAACAGACTTAAACGAGAAACGGAGTTAATGGGATACATCGCTGATAACCTTCAATTTTTATACGTAAGCGATAATAATTATTTTATGCAACAACTTGAAAGTAATATTCGTACTCAAAAAAACAAATTAGCTGATGATGGCATTGCTTCTGAATATTTTTATGTTAAAGGAGAGCGGGTGACCCCATTTAAAAGTAGTGAAGATGCATTGCCAGGATTATCAACAGCTATTATAGAGGAAATATCGGTACGCCAAAACGGTCTTATACATAAAACGATAGATAACAAAGAATATACATTTACTTTTCAAGAAATGGAAGAAATAGAAGGAATCTATGTCTTAGCTGTTCCAACATCATCTTACATGGAACCCGTGCAATCAATGGGCTATTATACCATTGCGATTATTATGGTTAGTGGTTTGCTCACGACCTTATTGATTACTATTTTTGTAAGAAGTTTAACCAAACCCATTATGGTATTACGAGATACTATGCAAGAAGTAAAAATTGGAAACTTAGGAAAAGTCCTTCCTATTAAGACGACATTGCCTGAATTTATAGCACTGAAAAATGGATATGAAACGATGATTTCTTATATGCGAACGACGCTTCAGGAAATCAAAGTCACAACCGATCATCTGAATAACACAGGCAGAGAATTACAACGTTCATCTGCAACCACGTTAGAATCAGGTCAACAGCTAATGGAAGCAATTAATGAAGTGAAGACAGGAGCAGAGCAAACGGCATCGAGTTCAAAAAGTAGTGTAGAAATGGTTCTCCAAATCAAAGGTAAGTTGGAAATGATGAATATGGGGATTATTTTTCAAAGTTCTGGAGAAATGATTGCTTCTGCGCAGCAAGGCGATGTGCAAATAAACAAATTGAACCAAACGATAACTTCTTTTGAAACCGATTTTGAACAACTTACAAATACGGTTAACATGGTGCAAACGGAGTCTAAATCCATTACAGCAATGGTGGATATGATTCAAGAGGTTGCAGAACAAACCAAACTATTGTCATTAAATGCAGCTATCGAAGCCGCCCGTGCAGGTGAATCAGGTAAAGGATTCGCTGTAGTGGCCAAGGAAATAAGAAAACTAGCAGAACAATCTTCTCGAGCAGCTAGTGATATCACTGAATCAACATCGAGAATGGAATGTATAACAATAGAAGCGTCTAATGAGTTTCAGCAAATGCTATCAAAAACAAAATCAACACTTACGATGGCTGCTACTTCCCAGTCTTCATTTAATGAGCTGTTAATTGAAATCGAGAAAGTAAATAATCAATTAAGGTCCATAGAAAAGGATCTTCAAGAATTTGAACAAACACTCCCGCAATTGCAACAATCAGCAATTGATTATTCCTCCATGTCAGCAGATAATTTAATCCGTGCAGAAGAAATGCTTTTAGGCAGCAGTCAACAATTACATCTGTTGAGGAATAATGATGAAATTGGAAATAAACTTACTGATTTAGCAGACTCTCTTGCTATTCATACCCAACGTTATGACATTCAATAGCAGATGATACGTAAACCCTTCGATATAAATAAAAACCTGACCACGTTAGTGGTCAGGTTTATTTATTGAAATGGGGGAGTTAATGAATGAATTAGCCGAATCGTCCAGAGATATAATCTTCTGTACGGCTGTCGGTTGGTGTAGTAAAGATTTTGTCTGTCTCATCGAATTCAATTACTTCTCCATTTAAGAAGAAGGCAGTACGATCAGAAATTCGAGCAGCTTGCTGCATATTATGGGTTACGATAATAATTGAATATTCCTTTTTGAGTTCATGAATCAATTCTTCTACTCTTAATGTTGATTTCGGGTCTAATGCGGAAGTAGGCTCATCCATTAAGATGACATCTGGTTCGATGGCTAAGCAACGTGCAATACAAATGCGCTGCTGTTGACCGCCGGAAAGCCCGTATGCATTCTCCTTGAGACGATCTTTAACCTCATCCCAAATGGATGCACCTCTGAGACTTTTCTCAACAATTTCATCAAGTGTTTTTTTATTCCGAATGCCATGAATCTTTGGACCGTACGCTATATTATCGTAAATCGATTTAGGGAAAGGATTAGGCTTTTGAAAAACCATTCCTACTTTGGTACGTAAATCCTCTACTTTAAAGGATTTATCTAATATACTTTTTCCTTTATAGGTAATCATGCCAGAGGTACGTACACTTGGAACGAGTTCTACCATCCGGTTCAGTGTTTTTAAATACGTAGATTTACCACAGCCAGAAGGACCAATAATGGCTGTTACTTCTTTCTCGTAGATGGATAAATTAATATCCTTCAATGCATGTGTATCACCATACCATAAATTTAAATCCTTTGTATCGTAAACGGTAGTTTTTGGTGTATCTTTATTATTTCGCGGATCATTTGAAATCGTAAGCTCTTCATCAAATTTTGGCTTTGTTAAGGTACTCATATCACACACTCCTTAATTAATATCGTTTTTGAAACTTGTTACGGATAATGATTGCCGTAGCGTTTAATAAGAATAAGAGTACAAGTAATACAATGATAGTCGCTGCAGCTAAATTTGCATATTCTGCCACTAATGAAGAATCTAACGTCCAATAGTAAATTTGCATTGGGAGGACAGTGAATTTATCCATAATTCCACCAGGAAACGGGATAAGCAATGCTGGAATACCAATGACTACTAATGGTGCCGTTTCTCCAATTGCCCTCGAAAGTGACAAAATCGATCCTGTAAGAATACCAGGTAAAGCTGCTGGCAATATAATATTTTTAACCGTCTGCCATTTTGTTGCACCCATCCCATAAGAGGCTTCACTCAAATCTTGCGGTACAGCTCGAACAGCCTCCTGTGCTGCCACAATAATGATGGGAAGTACGAGCAAGGACATGGTTAAACCGCCTGCTAATACGATATTTCCAAAATCTAGAGCTCGAACAAATAAAGTCATACCTAGTATTCCGTAAACAATAGAAGGAACTCCTGCTAAATTTGCGATATTTGTTTGGACGAATGATTGAAATTTGCCTTTCCTGGCGTATAATTCTAAATAAATCGCAGTACCAACACCTAAGAATAGGGTGACTGGAATAACAACAACCATAAGCCAAAACGTTCCAAGAATGGCACCCATTATACCTGCACGATCTGCAGAAGTAGAGAGTTTTCCAGTTAAGAAGTCCAGGTTAATCCAACTTGCACCTTGGAGTAAGACACGTATAATTAATATAGCTAGGATGACTAATCCAAATAGAGTAGCTGCAAGAAATAATGTTTTTAATATATTATTTTTTAGAATGCGTCCATTCATTTTTTTCTGTACTTGGGCTGCGTCAACATATTTCATATTAATATTCCTCCCTAAACTTACGAGAGACATATCTTGCAAGTAGATTCATTAGCAATGTAAAGATAAATAATGTGAAAGCAACTGCATATAAACTGTAATAGATAGTAGATCCGGCAGGTGCCTCTCCTCCTGATACTTCAACGATATAGGCAGTCATGGTTTGCATGGATTGTGTGATATCGAAAGTGAAGTTCTTGGAACTCCCACTTGCAATTGTGACAATCATGGTTTCTCCAATCGCTCGTGATACTCCTAGTACAAACGAGGCAATTATTCCTGATAATGCAGCAGGAATCACAACACGGAATGCAACCTCTAGCTTGGTAGCACCTAATGCCAATGCACCTTCTCGCATCGAATTAGGAACAGAGGTCATCGCATCTTCCGATAATGATGCAATCATTGGAATAATCATGACCCCCATTACTAAACCGGGGCTTAAGATATTGGTTGCTTCTACGGTTGGGAAGATTTCTCGTATGATTGGAGTGACAAACGTAAAAGCAAAAAAACCATATACAATAGTAGGAATCCCTGCTAGGATTTCCAATAGTGGTTTTAATGTCCGTCTAATACGATCCGAAGCATATTCGCTTAAATAGACAGCAGTCATAATTCCAATTGGACCAGCTACTAACATAGCAATTACGGAAGATATGATCGTTCCATTAATAAGTGGAAGTACACCGAACTCAGGGTTTTGGCTTAAGGGTTTTAAAATAGTACCTGTAAAGAAATCAGCAATAGGCACACGTTTAAAGAACTCAATCGTTTCTGTTAATAGTGTATAAATGATACCGATCGTCGTTAGAATAGAGACGGACGCTATCAAGAAAAGGAGAACCGGAATAATCCTTTCTGTGAATCGACTAAGATTCCGCCCATTTTTCTTTTGGGCAATCATTTCTTGTATTTTTAAGTCGTCTTGGTCGTCTATCTTGCTGTTTGATGCCATAATTGGCGCCCCCTTTCAGAGCGTTAAGTCACAAGAAGATGAGAGCATGCCGCTCTCACCTTGTCCTGTTTTTTTAAATTTTTTTCTGAGGGTATTATTGCTTTAATCCTTCTAATTCGCTGATTAATTCCTCTGCTTCAGCATCTGGAATTGGTGCAAATCCAGTTTCTCCAGCAAATTCATTGATATTATTCATTATGAATAGTGCATAATCTAATACCTCAGGTTTTTCTTTTGCATGATCTACGTTCAAGTAAGTGAATACAGGTCTTGTGAAACCAGCATAGTCTCCATCTTCTGCTATCGTATCTAGAGATGGCTCGACAGGACCATCACCGAAGTCAACATTTACTGCTTGTATTTTATCTTTATTACTATCGTAGTAACCAAATCCGAAGAATCCAATAGCATTTTTATCTTCTGAAACTAGTGTTACTAGCGTTGAGTAGTCTTGTTGAAGGTTAATATCGCTAACTAAATCTTGTTCTTCCATAATGTTTTCATAGAAGAATTCATAGGTTCCATGATTTTCATTAGGACCATAAGTTTGAATTTTGTCATCTGGCCATTCTGGGTTAATATCAGACCAGTTCGTGTACTCTCCAAGGAAAATACCTTTGATTTGGTCTTCTGTTAATTCAGTAGCCCAGTCGTTGTCTGGATGTGTTACAATTGTTAATCCATCTAGCGCTACCTTTAATTCTTTTACTTCCATTCCTAATTCATCGGCTTTTGCTTGCTCTTCATCTTTAATTTTACGAGAAGCATCATTAAAGTCTGTTCCATCTTCTACAAGGAACTTTTCGAATCCAGCACTAGTTCCTGCGCGACTAACTTCGACAGATACATTTGGTTGTTCGTTTACCATGTATTCTTCAGCTAGGCGTGACATTAACGGATAAACGGTTCCGGATCCATCTATGACAACATTACCTTCTAGTTCTTCTGATTCACCTTCGTTTTCAGCGTTAGCATTTCCGGAATCATTTCCTTCTGAATTTGAGCCACAAGCTGTAATTACGATAGCTATTACTGCGATAAGAAGGAACATAAGATACTTCTTGAACTTCATTAAAATTGCCTCCCCCTATAAATATGTGGATAGTTTTATGAGGAGTTTTTCCCCTCTCAACTGCTAGTATAGTAGGCGAATATTAAGGAAGTATGTTTGGAATGTAAAGCTTTTGTAAATTGCTAAAAAATAGTACCATTTTAACTTGAAAGATGTATAAAAGCTGGTAAAGGAATGTCGATATAGGTAATTTTTAGGAGAAAAGGTAGTAGAGATACTTCAATTTGTTTGTTACGATAGGTTTTATAATCTAATGTTTTGATGGAAGGATTAATAGATGCTTACCTTTAAAGAAGTTTATGATAATCTGTATTGCTATTATGGACCACAAGGCTGGTGGCCAGCGGATACACCAATCGAAATGATCGTAGGGTCCATTCTTGTGCAACATACAAATTGGAGAAATGCGGAGAAGGCCTTGCAAAATATAAAAGACGTTTTAACCGCGGAAGCGTTGGACAATATGCCGTTGGAGGAGTTAGCTTATCGGATTCGTCCAAGTGGTTTTTACAACATAAAAGCAAAACGGATCAAAACCTTCCTAGATTGGTTTAAAAAGTATCAATTCCAAATCGAAAAAATCAGGCATTTCGATCGAGATAAGCTACGAAAAGAACTATTATCCATTCAAGGTGTTGGTCATGAAACGGCAGACGTCATTTTGCTTTATGTTTTTGACAAATCAATTTTTATAGCAGATGCATACGCGAGAAGGATTTTTCATCGGTTTGGATATAATATACCAAAAGGATATGATGCCTTCCGTATTGATGTAGAAGAAGCATTATCATCCAGCGATGTGGATTTATATAATGAATATCATGCATTGTTAGTAGAGCATGGGAAGGTACATTGTAAATCAGATCCTATTTGTACCGGCTGTCCATTATCTACATATTGTCGTCGATTAATTCATTCCTAGGTTTTTTCTTAATCAGAAGAACAAACAAGTATTTTGCTTCTGATCGTATTGTTTGAAATAATATCATTAGAACACTCAATTAAGAAAGGGGTTCAGTCAATGAAAGTACTTGTAGTAGGAGCCAATGGTCAGATTGGTCAGCATGTCGTAAAACAATTAGCAACTAGCAGCGAACATACAGTTAAGGCAATGGTTAGAAAACAAGAACAAGCAGATGAGCTAAACAATCAAGGAATTGAAACAGTCGTAGCAAATCTTGAAGATAGCGTAGATGAATTAGCGAAAGCAATGAAGGGATCAGATGCTGTTATCTTTACTGCTGGGTCAGGTGGAAGTACGGGTCCAGATAAAACGTTATTAATTGATTTAGATGGGGCGATTAAAACAATTGAAGCAGCTGAAGAGGTAGGTCTTGAACGATATATTATTGTCAGTGCCCATCAGTCTCATCATCGCGAAAACTGGAATGAAAAAATTAAGCCATATTATGTAGCAAAGCATTACGCAGATCGAGTTTTACGAGCAAGTAAGTTGAACTATACCATTGTTCGACCTGGTGGTTTATTAAATGAACCGGGGACAGGAAAAATCTCAGCCGCAGAAAATCTAGAAAGAGGTTCCATACCAAGAGAGGATGTTGCAACAACAGTAGTGTCCTCACTAACGAATGAAAAGACGTACCATCAGTCGTTTGATCTCATTTCTGGTGAGATTCAGATAGATGACGCATTACAAAAATTATAAACCAACAAACGCTAGCCAGGAAAAAGAGGCTAGCGTTTTTATATTGCCTAAACAAATAATAGCAGCTTTATTTTACATTTGGTTTTTCCTTCATTTTACTAGTGACGATAGCTTTGTTACAGGTCATTTCCTCAAATCGTGTTAAACCATGAAATTCTCTTTGACACAGGTTTGGTTTTCAGCACCTAGGGAAGTCGGAAATTTCCCTCTTTTATCTCACATACTGCTACACTCTCCCTTATTAGTTTATCTGCAATTTTCGTTTTACTGAACATGAACAATAAAATGTGGACAGGAATAAAAGGTAGTGAAAAACAAACTGGTAAATAATTTCTACAAAAATATTGTATTTGCCCCTTGAATAATTATTCATATTGATGCATAATAATTCAATAAGGAAATAAGCACAGGAGTGGTGAAAATGAGTAAAGATAAAATCGTTTTAGCTTATTCAGGCGGATTAGATACATCTGTTGCTGTGAAATGGCTACAGGATAAATATAATTATGATGTTATTGCGGTAGCACTTGATGTCGGGGAAGGAAAAGACCTTGAATTTGTGAAAAATAAAGCCCTACAAGTAGGAGCGATTAAGTCTTATGTCGTTGACGCAAAAGCTTTATTTGCCAAGGAATTTGTACTGCCTGCCCTTCAATCCAATCTATTATATGAAGGGAAATATCCATTGATATCTGCACTTTCCCGTCCATTGATTGCAAAGATTTTAGTGAATATTGCCAAGGAAGAAGGCGCTGTTGCAGTTGCTCATGGTTGTACTGGAAAAGGAAATGACCAAGTACGGTTTGATGTTGCATTTACTGCTTTGAGTCCGGAATTAAAAATTGTTGCTCCAGTACGTGAATGGGCTATGTCAAGAGAAGAAGAAATCGAATATGCGAAACAACATAATATCCCAGTACCGATCGATTTAGATAATCCATTTAGCATTGATCAAAACCTATGGGGACGCAGTAATGAATGTGGTATTTTAGAAGACCCGTGGGCTGAGGCACCGAAAGAAGCGTATGATTTAACCACGGATCCAACCGAAGCGCCAGATGAAGCGCAAACGGTGCAGATTACATTTGAACAAGGAAAACCCATCTCATTGGATGGAAAATCAATGCCTTTAGAAGAGCTTATTTTGGAATTGAATTCCATTGCAGGAAAACATGGTGTCGGTCGAATCGATCATGTGGAAAATCGTTTAGTTGGTATAAAGTCTCGTGAAATTTATGAAGCGCCAGCAGCACTTACTCTGATTACTGCACATCAAGAATTAGAGGCATTGACATTACCGAGAGAAGTGGCTCAGTTTAAACCAACCATTGAGCAAAAGTTATCCCAATCTGTTTATGATGGTCTATGGTATTCTCCTCTTACGGATGCATTAAAATCATTTGTTAATGAAACTCAGCAATATGTATCAGGAACAGTTAAAGTAAAGTTATATAAAGGCCTTGCTCAAGTCGTTGGGCGTGAATCACAACAATCGTTATATGATTTTGATTTAGCTACGTATAATGCGAAAGATGCATTTGATCATGAAGCAGCATTAGGTTTTATCAAACTATGGGGGCTACCGACAAAAGTCCATGCAACTGTCAATCAAACACATGCTAATATGGATGAATCAGTAAAAGAAGCGGTATTAGATGTGAAAGAAGCTGTAAAACCATGAAGCTCTGGGGAGGACGTTTCACAAAACCAACAAGTCAACTAGTAGATGAATATACAGCATCTATCTATTTTGATAAGAAATTAGCAGTCTATGATATTGAAGGTAGCTTAGCCCATGTTGCTATGCTTGGTAAATGTGAGATCATTACGAAAGAAGAAGCGAAGACAATAGCAGAAGGTCTTCAAAAAGTTGCATCCACTATTGAAAGTGGTGAAGCAATATTAAGGGAAGAGCATGAAGATATTCATATGAATGTCGAGCGTTTACTCATTGAAGCGATCGGCCCTGTTGGTGGGAAACTTCACACTGGTAGAAGTAGAAATGACCAAGTTGCCCTTGATATGCGCCTGTATCTCCGTGATGCACTCGTAGAAATAACACAATTGGCTGTTCAAGTTCAGCAAGCCCTAGTGAAACAAGCCACTGCTAACATGGATACGATTTTACCTGGATATACGCATTTGCAGAGAGCACAGCCAGTTTTATTCTCCCATCATTTGCTAGCATATGCCTGGATGTTTCAGCGTGATATTGAACGTCTGATAGATAGTTGGAAACGGGTTAATCAGTCCCCTTTAGGTGCAGGCGCATTAGCTGGGACAACATTTCCAATTGATCGAAAATATGTTGCGCAGCAGCTTGCCTTTGAAGGAATTTGTGAAAACAGCTTGGATGCGGTAAGTGACCGAGATTTTGTGGTAGAATTTTTAAGTGATGCGTCCATGATTTCTATGCATCTTTCTCGCCTTTGCGAAGAAATTGTGCAATGGTCTAGTCAAGAATTCAATTTTATTGAGATTGATGACGAATTTTCTACAGGCAGCAGCATGATGCCACAAAAGAAGAACCCCGATGTTGCTGAATTGGTAAGAGGAAAAACTGGACGTGTATATGGTCATTTAATGGGGATGTTAACAACATTGAAAGGTCTTCCTCTAGCGTACAACAAAGACATGCAGGAAGATAAAGAAGGTATGTTTGATACCGTGGAAACACTAAGAGGTGCACTTTCGTTATTTGCCCCAATGATTGAATCAATGAACGTGAATAAAGAAGCTATGTACAAAGCAGTGCAGAATGATTATTCAAATGCTACTGATTTTGCTGATTATCTTGTGGGCAAAGGTATTACATTTAGGGAGTCCCATGCCATTACAGGAGAGACGGTCCTTTATTGTATCAAAGAAAATAAATACTTGACTGACTTAACAATAAAAGAGTTTCAAACCTTCTCGAATGCAATTGAATCAGATATTTATGATTACTTAGCACCTGAAGCTGTCGTGCAGGCACGTAATGCAACAGGAGGTACTGCGAAGAATCAAGTAACTGCACAATTGAAGAAGGTAACACAAGCAATTGAAAAAAATAACCAATGGGTTTCAGCTAAAAATGAAATTCTATCTAGTCGCAGCTACCGATCAATTTAAACTATTTTTACCAACTGGACATATGAGGTTCAGTTGGTTTTTTACTTGAAATCTATTTATGGACGATCGATAAAAAGCCTTTCGTTTCCTGATGGATAGTATACCTGCTATACTACTTATATTGTCTTTTCATACGTGATTTACTTTAATGTATTATGTTTAGATATTCTTCAGATCATTTTTTAGGAGATTTTACCCTGACATCACAGAAGAGTAGGAGTGACAATCTTGGTAAAGTTAGGTAAAATTGCAGTGCATATTTGTTTGCTTTATCTTATTTTCCTATTGGGAAATTGGATAGAACATACGTTAGGATTATTTATTCCTGGAAGCGTCATTGGTATGCTAATCTTATTCCTTTTGTTAATAACAAATATTATTCAGGTTTCATGGATTGCGGAAGGTGCTAATTTTATTGTTAAGAATCTAGCATTCTTTTTTATTCCTGTAACCGTAGGAGTTTTAAATTATTATCAATTATTTTCGGGCAAAGGCTTCTTATTAATTATCATTGTATTAATTAGTACCATCTTTGTAATGGCTGGATCAGGCATTGTCAGTCAGTGGCTTGTTCGTAGAAAGGAATATAAGCATGAATGAGGTTATGTTAGCCGTTGTAATAATACTAGGGACGTTTTTAATCTATCATCTCGCATTGAAAATTCATGAAAGGTGGAATCATCCCTTTACTGCTCCTGTTTTAATCGCAACGGCAATTATCATTATTATATTAGTAATATTTCATATCCCATATAAAACATATATGTTAGGTGGTAAATGGATAGATGAATTACTTGGACCTGCTGTAGTTGCGCTCGCCTATCCTTTATATCAGCATAGAGATACATTAAGGACATTAACCGGTCCGATTTTAGTTGGGACTTCCTTTGGAGCAATCTTAGGAATCTCAACTGGCTTGCTACTGGCAAAATGGGCAGGTTTTAATTCTTCTATTATTTACTCATTAACACCAAAGTCCGTTACCACCCCTGTGGCAATGGCGGTTACAGAGACGTTAGGTGGCGTCATGTCATTGTCTGCAGTATTTGTCATGATTGCTGGTATTGGCGGGGTGCTTATGCACACTTATGTACTACGCTTATTCCGAATTGACCATTACCTTGGCCGTGGTGTAGGGATGGGCAGTGCATCGCATGCGATTGGTACAGCTACTTCCATGGAATCCAGTAAATTGGAAGGGGCGATTAGCACGATAGCAATGGTAGTTAGTGCGATTGTAGTTTCCGTTATTACCCCAGGGCTAGTGCTTATCTTAATGTAGTTTAAAAAAAGCCGAAGAAGCAATGCAGCTCGCTATTGTTTGCTTCGGCTTTTTTATGCTGTACACCTAGTGTCGTTTATTTAACCAAAGAACACCAGATTTTGCTAATCGTGGTAATAGCCCTGTCATTGGTTTTTGCATCATATTACCAAAGCCATCTGATTTTCCGAGGGATCCTAACGTTCCTTTTAATTTAATTTCTTTTGGTTTTTTCGGTTCTTTATTATTTAAAACAGCTAATAATACCTCTGCAACTCTTTCTCCTTGCTGTCCAGCTAGTTGACCACTAGGTGAATACTCAGAAGAAGCGCAATCGCCAACGACGTAGATATTGGGCTGCTCAGGAATTTGGAAAAATTGGTTTACAATCATTTTTTCTTGATCGTCTTTAGCAAATGGCAATTCTCTAACTAAATAATTAGGGCGAACGCCAGCAGTCCAGATCGTCACATCATTTACATAACAGATACCGTTATTACAAACACCATCCTTTTCAACGTATTCCACGTTTGCATGATGGATCACATCTACATCATTTCGAACAAACCACTCTGATACATACGCTTGAATCTTAGAATCGAATGCTTTTAATACACTCGCGCCTCGGTCAAGTAATCGAATATTGAGATCCGGTCTGCTTTCTCTAATTTCGGAAGCTACTTCAATACCACTTAAGCCAGCACCTACTACAGAAACCTTTCCATGAGCTTTTAGGTTACAGACGGCAAGTCCTGTTTTACGAGCTTTTTCGAATGTTTGTACGCTATGAGTGAATTCTTTCGCTCCTTCAATGCCATGATAGTTATCTTCACATCCTAATCCGATGACAAGATAATCATAAGGAATCACTTCACTGGAATTAGAGAATAAAATTTCCTCTTTGTCAGTATCAATCTTTTTAATTTCTCCATAAAAGTAGCGAACCCGTTGATCATCTGGAAAGCTTAAACGAACGTCCTTTTCCGCAGATGTACCGGCCGCTATTGTATAGAATTCTGTTTTAATCGAATGGTATGGATTTCTATCAACTAACGTAATTTCTAGTTCTTCTGGTAATTGGTAATCAAGGATCCCTAATAATGCCTTTAGACCACCATAACCCCCACCAAGAATGACCAATCTCTTCATGCCGCAAAACCCCATCTCTGATAAAATCTTCTCCCCTTTATTCTAGCGAAGATATGGATAGATGTCACCATTTGATTCCTTTCGACAAGTGAATAAGTAATCAATCGATGGCATGTGTTCTCACTCCTAGTATTCCAATAGATGCAATGATGCTATACGGATTAAAAGCAGATGCTTCAGCATCGTAGACATAAGCTGTACGCGTATTAGATTTCGTTGGTTTTCTTTATTAGGATAAACTGTTATAATGGGTTGGAAACGGTTTCTGAGTGGGCAGATCTTGGAAATCGCAGCACCGTCTGTGAGAATAAAGGGGTAACATACAGGCTGGGCCAAAAGGCTTCGTTTCTTATGGGAGAGAGATGAAGCCTTTTTTATATACTATCGAATGACAAATAAGTTGAATAAACGAATGATTCATTTTTAGTTCCTTTGTAACAAGTGGTAGAGGTATTGTTTAGAATATAGGGAGAGCTAATTTAGGGGGTTCAGTTGATGGGGGATAATAGTTGGAAAGGGACAGTTGGTTCATGGATCCAAGCGGTTGGAACTGTACTATCAGCTATTGGCTCAACCCCCTCTATCCCTATAAAGACATCATTAGCAAACGACTTGAATTTGATAGGAAATGTCTTGCAAGGAACAGGAAATGCATTAGTAGCTGACAGCATCGAATATGTAAACCTGAATAAAATTGCCAATGAAATTCAGGCGATTGGTAATTCCACAGTCATTGCTGGTATTGTTATTGATTTTAATCAACAAACCAAAAATGATTTAAATACAAAAGGCAACCTTATGCAGGCCTTAGGAGGTGGAATTGCATTCGGGGATGCATTAGGTCGTGAACCAAGTCAAGATGAGCTTTATAATATATATGGTAATCTTTTGCAAGCCATTGGTAATTCGCTCCAAGCTTTATCTGGAAGAGTGGAAGAAAATGAAGAGGAAATTAATGCAATCGGAAGCTGGATTCAGGCAATTGGTTCCGTTATCTCAGCATTAGGGTCAGTTGAAGGACAGAATTGACTTATTCCTGACATAAACAGAGGTTATAATAAAAGGTAAAAACGTTTACTTTGTTAGGAATGAATAGAATGAAACGTATATTAATTATAGAGGATGAATTTTCAATAAGCCAAGTACTAAGAGCATACTTACAAAAGGCTGGTTTTGGTGTGGATCAGGTATTTAATGGAGAAGAGGCAATGGAGGCCTTTTATTCAACTAATCCGGACCTTGTACTATTAGATGTCATGCTCCCAGGTAAAGACGGATGGGATTTACTTAAAGAGATACGTAACATGGACACATGTGCGGTAATCATGTTAACTGCTTTAGGTGATATCAACTACCGTTTAGACGGATTAAATGAAGGTGCAGATGATTATATCGCAAAACCATTTAATGCAGAAGAAGTGGTAGCTCGTGTGAAAGCTGTTTTACGTCGATCAAAAGCAGAGAACTCTCAGGTCAAACGCTTTGGTAAACTCGAAATTGACATGAAATCACATTCCATTAAATTGTCAGGAAACATCATTCGATTAACACCCCGAGACCTTTCGGTACTTTTATTTTTAGCTGATCATCCAAACCAAACGTTTACAAGGGACCAATTAATTGAACATGTTTGGGGGTGGGAATATGAAGGCAGTGATCGAGCAGTTGATTTGGCAATAAAGCGAATAAGAAGAGCGTTAGAGGATTGGCCTAAGATAGAAGGAGAAATTAAAACACTTCGTGGATTGGGGTATCAGTTAAGTGTTTATTAAAGAGAAAGAACGAATTCCATTAAGTCGCTTTTGGACAAGCCGTTACTTATTGACATTATGTATTGGCTTAATTGTTATAGCTATTCTTTCTGCACTATGGATTCGCCATACGACATTAGAAAATCGTCTTCATATCATGGAATTATTAACAGAAGATATGGCGAATCAAATAACAAATACTGGCGAAATAGGACCACATCCTGATGGTGAAGGGGGATTCCCTGAACGTCGACACTGGATGGATTTAGAAAGTGATCCGTTTGTATATATTATCAAGTCGGATGGTCAAATTGTTTCCAGCAACCGTCCTATGGGACCATTAGAAAATCAAGTAAAGAAAGAATGGATACAATCAGAAGCGTCCGTACAAAAGCGGAAGCTTGGTGAGAACAATACGTATTTTTATTTGGTAAAAGCACCAATAGCTGTCGATGAAGATACGGTTGGTTGGGTTATGATGGTCGAATCAGAAAACGTATTGGCAAAAGTAAAGCAAGAATATACATTATTAGCAATCATGATTATCAGTCTAGCATTACTCGGCTGGGTTGCTATTTATTTATTAACAAGACGTTTATCAAGGCCAATCAAAGAAGTTGCTCAAGCCGCTAGACGGGTGCAGGATGGGGATTATCGAATCGATCTACCAGAAAATAATAAGGAAGAAGAAGTATACGAGCTTGTGTCTTCATTTAAAGACATGGCGAATCGCCTAGAACAACTAGAATCTTTACGAACCCAATTATTAGCTGGAGTTACCCATGAATTAAAAACTCCAGTTACTTCTATCAATGGGTTACTTCAGGCTGTAAATGATGATGTAGTAACTGGATATGAGGCAAAAGAGTTTTTAGCAATATCCTTGAAAGAAACGGAAAAAATGCGAACAATGGTTGAAGATTTACTAGCATTTAATTCATTTGCTGCAAATGCTGTACCCTTATCAAGGGAACAGGTAAATGTGAACGATGTAGTGAAAAATATTGTTTATCATTGGAGTATTTCTCAAGAGGAAGAAAACATGGAAACAAGGGTTTCTTTCTTAGAATCTGCTGTTCAATTAGAAGTGGATGTTATTCGGCTTGAACAAATTATTACAAATTTACTTAATAACGCAATGCAGGCGATGCAAGCAGGGGAAATTCAGGTGAATTTAAGTAGTGATACGAATAATGTGTTTATCGATATTGAAGATAATGGTCCAGGAATACCGTTTGAAGAACAACTATTTATCTTTGAACGATTTTATCGAGGAGAAGGAAAGAAATATAAAACAAGGGGACTTGGTCTTGGTCTGTCTCTAAGTAAAATGATCGCTCAGGCGATGAACGGTGATTTATGTTTAAAACAAAGCAGTGATACAGGAACCATATTTCGAATATCGTTACCAAAATAATTATTGCTTTTTCCTAAATACGTACTGTAGAGGCTTTCTTGCAGCCTTATTTAATCTCTTTCCCTTTTATTGTTTTCTACCTCGACCATCGAATAACCGATTTGATATAGCAGCGTTCGGTAAGGAGAAGTGTGCTCACTTATGCATCCTTACGTAGCTGGTTTGGCCGCTATAATTCAGGTCGTAAATATAGAATGTCCTTTACTTACAACGTATACAAAAGCAAAAACAACAAAAAACCGGACGATCAGAGATCCCGCAGTGTGGATTTCGCGAGGGGGCTCGGGCGTTCGTCCTTGGAAAGCGAGAGTATTTTTTCGTTCGCTGCAAAATGGGGCCGGGACACAACCAAACCAAAATAGGTAAACAAATAATCCGAACAGATTCGAATGCGATCGTTCGGATTATTATAGGAATAAGATACTTTTGTCTCAGCCTCGTTTTTGTTTATTTTTAGTTTTGATTGCTACTCCGTGGATTGCCGTCACCGTTTCTTTGATTTCCTCCACGATTTCCACCGAACATGTTATTTGATTGATTTTCGGTCACTCCTGATTCATCTATATACGTCATAACTTCAGAAAGCGGAAAATCGACGGCTAAGGAACCTTCTTGGTAAGTCGCATCTTGATATACCCCATCGTTACTTTCACCTGTTAATTTACCACCTGCGTTGAATGTATAGGATTCGTCTTTTTCAAGAGATGGTGTACTAATCAATACAGACTGGAATGCATTCTCAGGAGCTATACCAAGTATTTGCTCGCCTGCACTATCTTCTAGGTATATAGATGTATCTGCATCCTGCATTTCAGGGAACGTCATCATAATGGCTTGTTGTGTGGATTCTTCAGAGATTCCTTGTGCCATTCCACTACTTCCACTAGCAACTAACGTACCACCTTCAATAATAAAGGATTGATCATAATCTAAGGATCCATTCATTGATTGAGTTGGACCATAGACAAGTACTTTACCACCCGTCATTTTTATGGACGAATTAGAATCTAAGCCATCACCATTGGCGTTAATATAGACATACCCATTTTCAATCAGTAATTGTCCTTCCTCGCTTGATACTTCTTCTGTTGTAGATGTTTGTTCTTGTTGCTCGCTAGTCGCGTTTCCCCCATTATCAGAAGGGGACGCACCACCAGCGCCACCCATACCTGACATCTCTCCTTCAGTACTTCCTCCGTTAACATTGATACCGTCATCTTCTGCATGAATATAGGTTGTGCCTTCTGTGATTGTAATATTTGTTGCTTCAACACCTTCTAGACTTTTAGCAACCGTAGTTGTTCCACCTTCAATGGTAAGGTCTCCATCTCCGTGCAGGGCATCATCGCCTGTAGAAAGGTATGATTCACCACCAGAAATGGTAACATCCTGATCGCTATGAATCGCATCATCTAAGGCATCAATCGTGAATGTGCCGCCAACAATAGTCAGATCGGTTCCAGCCTTGATACCTTTTGTACTAACTGTATTTTCAGAATCCGTTTCTTCATTAGCTGATTGTGATGATACATCGGTATTTGATGCGTTTCCTGCATTCTCCTGGCTTTGGGAATTATTGTTTTGGTTTGGTGCTTGAGGTGCTTTTCCTTGAGGAGGCTGGCCACCAGGCATTCCACCAGAAGTTTGCATTTGTTCTTGGATTTCTGGATTTTCTTGTATAATTGCTTGCATATCTTCAAAGCTTTCCGCGTTTTGGAGCTGTTCTTTTACTTCCTCAGAAACATCAATTTGTTCCAATAAACGATCAATCATGGTGGAAATATCTTGGTTACCCATTGGGCCGCCCGCTTCCATACCGCCGCCTGCTTGGTTTGTTTCAATTGTTTCTGGACTTCCGCCACCTGATGTTATCGTATATTCCCCATCAACAGCGACTATTGCTTTTTCAGCTTGGACACCGTCACCTTTGGATGCTTCAACGAATAAAGAACCACTTTGTAAGACGATATTTCCTTTTTGCTCATCCTCATCATTCGAGGCTTTTATTCCATCACCGGTAGATGTAACAGAAATAGCAGCGTCTTTCATTGTAAATAAGTCTCGTCCAACAATGCCGTCATCTTTTGCCGTTACTTCAATGGTACCACCAGTAATCTTTAACTCATCTCTACTCGTGATTCCGTCGTTATAGTTTCCATTCACTGTTAAGTTGCCAGTGCCGTTGATGGTTAAATCATCTTTACTAAAGATGGCTGCTTTTAGTTCGTCGGCATCTTCATACGTATATTGTTCAGGGTCTGTTACTGTATTCTCCGTATTTCCCTCTAAAGACAAGATGGTTTTATCTGCTTGTTTGATATAGATAGGAGCACTCGTTGATGAGTTAATGGTAGCACCATTCATTACGAGCCGTACTGTCCCATCATCTTCTGCATCAATGACAATCTGACCGTCTTCTAATGTTCCCTCAATTACATACGTACCAGTCGTACGGATGGATATGTTTTGATCTTCAACAACTACCCCTTCGTTTCCATCAACATTAGCAGTTGTTTTGTCCAGATATATATGGGTAACATCTTCATTATCCCAATCTGTATACGCATCTTCCTTATCATAAGTAACTAAGTTACTAATCAGCTTATCTGATTGCCTAGTTGTTGCAGCTTGCTCGGTTCCGCAACCACTGATCATTAATAGAATACTAATAAAAAATACGATCCAGATATTCTTTACCTTCATTGTATAACCTCCCTTTATCATGATAGGAATGAAGTAGCCTAATGGAATAGAACTACTTCGTTGCCTTGTTTATGCCGTGAAGTTACCATCGTAACTCAACATGACTGCTGAATTGACACCATCCATTGTTGAAATTTCGGATGTGATGGCAGAGTCATTCTCTTTAACTCTGATTTCATATGTAACCTCGATTTCATCATGTTGTATGATAGATTTTGATTTTAAAGAAAATCGTTTCGTTTTTTCGTTAATCAGACTTTCTATTTGGTTTCCAAGGCGATCATTATTGTATTTAACGACTAAAAGATAAGGATTTTCTACCTTAATTTTGTTTCCAAATAATACAATGACAATCCCAATAACGATGGTACCGACAATAGCTAATAATAGAAAACCTGCTCCACATAATATACCTGCAATTACAGACCAAAATAAAAATACTAAGTCCATTGGGTCTTTAATGGGTGTTCGGAACCGTACAATCGACAATGCACCTACCATACCAAGTGATAATAATACGTTTTGACTGATTCCCATAATGACCAATGCTGTAGCCATCGTCATAATAACTAATGAAATATTAAATGAATGTGAGTATATTACGCCTTTAAATGTTTTCTTATAAATCATGTAAATGAATAATCCTATTAGGAATGATAATCCAAGTCCAAGTAAGGAATCTACGATGGATGATGTATTTTCTAAAAAACTTGATTTGAATATATCTGAAAAGTTTGTTGTGTTTGAATCCATATTTCTCTCTCCTTTAGCTTTTTTTAACCATACATGCGACTTAATTGATACTTGGAATACGCTTCCTGTCTGGTATCCGATAATTGTAAGAGATGTTTAATAACGTCTGGCAAGTACGCATCGTATTTTACTTCTAAAATAATTAAATGAGGTTCTAATACATCTATCATTGGCAAATGTCTATTGAACATATCTGTATTTTGTATACTTGACTGCACCTTCATATCAAAGGTAATGCGAACATTGCCATATGGATAGATCCACGGTTCTCGTTCATAATCAACTACCGCTTTCGGCTTTAGCTGATGGTACTTCATTTCGAACATTAGATCACGGATGAGTGCCCTTTCGTCGTTTTCCATCCAGGTAATATCGCCTATCCGTAGTTTTTCAAACTCGGATCTTGAAATCTCGCATTTGGTTTTAAATGTGAGGTTATTACGCTTACTTTTACGTTCTAAATGAATGACTTTACCGCTTTTTCCATATATACGGACACGGTATTTATCTCTATTCAAGTATCCTTCTTTCTTTTCCTGTAATACTTTATTGTCAACGTTATCAAAATAGGTAGATCGAATAAGATATCTCCCGTTTCGTTTAGCGTTTGGATCTCTTCTTAGGTAATGTTGTAGTTTATCTTGTAACACGTGATATTCTGCTACAGATATCGCGTGTTTTAATTCATTACGTCCTTTTGGGTTAAAAGAAGTTTGTATTGGCATTTATTTGCCTCCTTTCTAGGTTCATTGAAACAATATGTGGGTTAACCTCCTTCATGCCGTGGACAATAACAGTGTATATAGGAAATGTGTCAAGTGAATGTCAAGTTAAGATATTGTTAATCGTTTTTAGAGAACACTAAACAGTATTCATCTATAAAACAAGACAAATTGGTTCAAAATAAAGTAATAACGCATAGTGAGGAGGAGCAGTATGAAACAGTCGGCCGTCTTTTTAGATCGGGATGGAGTTGTCAATGAAGTTTTAACAAAGCGGGTGAAATTTGTAAATCAGCCTGCAGATGTTTACCTGTTAGAAGGTGTAGCTGAGGCAATAAAAATATGTAATGATTTAGGTTATAAGGTGTTTGTTGTGACGAATCAAGGTGGAATTGGACTAGGGTATATGAATGAGGAAAATTTACATGCGGTACATAAAAAGATGAAGGAGGAAATAGCTAAATCTGATGGGCATATTGACGATATTGCTTATTGCCCACATAAGCCCGATGCTAACTGCGCCTGTCGTAAGCCAAAACCAGAAATGATCTATACACTAGCAAGGAAACATCAAATTGATTTACAACATAGTTTTATGGTTGGTGATCGAGAAGTAGATGTGGAGGCTGGTAAGAAAGCGGGTGTAAAAACAATTCTAGTAGGAAACCGGCAAACAACAAGCAAAGCAGATTGGACTTTTCCAAATCTCCTAGCCGCAGCAGTGTTTTTATGTGATCTTCATAAGTCAAAAAAGTAAAGATGATTTTCATGATTCGTTCTAGTAAGTTGTATTACTGCCGAAAGAAAGGGAATATAACTATTCGAAAATCACAGTGAATGAAATAGGCATGTTCCAAACGAGTAAGCAATTCCTAAGATCATTCCTCTGGAAAGCATGCCTATTTTGGATTGCGGTTCAATAGCTCAATGTTTGGAATTTAAGAAATATCCGTTTTTGTAATGTCTTAGTCCAGTTATACGTGGGTTGTTTTGCCGTTGTTATGCTGCTGTTGGCTATCCTTCTTTTTTAAGTTGGGAAATATTCGTTGTTCTAGTTTCTCATAGAAAATAAGTACTTTATCTACAACTAATAGTCTTGTTGTGAATTGAAAAGCAATCATTGCTGCGAATGTGCTTAAAATAATTCCCGCTGCTACATCGAAAGGATAATGTACCCCAACCCAAATCCGAGATATACCTACGCCTATAGCCAAGCTAATCCACATCCACCCACCTTTTCTTTGGAACAGCCAAAAGGTAAGACAAAATGAAAAGAATAAAATAGTATGGTCACTTGGAAAAGAGTTATCAACTTCATGCGTGATTAACTGGTTAACATTTGTTAGTTCGTAAAAAGGTTGGTTATTAAAATGAACACTGCTAGCTATAACTCCTAAGATCTCAGCAAGAAAGAAAGCAATCAAGGCACTCATAATCATACGTCTATGCTGTCTATGTCGAGTAAACCAAATAATAATTACACCAAACGCTAAGATAAAGGCAAGGTATTCAGCAATAAAGATAATGATTGGGTCGAGACTAGGGAATTGCTTACCTAAATCATTAATGAAACGAAATAAGCTATGATTTATTTGTAGAAGCTCCATAATATCACTATTTCCTCCTAAAGCGGTGAAACGACGATGGGTGCTGTAAAATTTTTCAAGTACCCAAGCCTGAAATATAAAAATTCGACAAATCTAATGCTTTTTGGTCGGCTTGATGAAAAATAAACAACTGCGTTTAGCTGATTTATATCATAAAAAAGGAGGATGATATGAACTTCAATGGTGATTAGGAAGTTTTATCTTGGGTTTATGTATTACTGGTAATTGAACAGAAGAGGCACTAATTGTTGATATATGATACTTGTCATATATCCTCCTTGATATTTATGCCTTCAGGTCTCTCTTAGATCGTATTAAGATGAGAGAAAAGCTATAAACTAGGAGGAAAACATGAGTAGACAAAAACAAGCTCAATTAAGGAAAAGTGTGGCTCGCTTTGCGAATTCGGATGTAAAACGGAGCATACTCCAACTTATAAATACAATTCTACCCTTTATACTGTTATGGTACCTTGCTTACCAAAGTCTTGCCATTTCCATCTGGCTTACACTTGGTTTAGCTGTTGTTGCATCTGGATTCGTAATTCGAATATTTATTATTTTTCATGATTGTACCCATAGTTCTTTCTTTAAGAACCCAAAAGCTAACCGAATTATAGGAACCATCACAGGAGTTATTACTTTATTTGCGTTTGAAAAATGGAAACGCAGTCATGCGATTCATCATGCAACAAGCAGTAATCTAGACAAGCGTGGTACAGGCGATGTGTGGATCATGACGGTGGATGAATATTTAGAAGCTTCTTTTTGGAGAAAGCTAGCATACCGTCTATACAGAAACCCTATTGTTATGTTTGGGTTAGGTCCCTTGTATCTCTTCTTACTATCGAATCGGTTTAATCGAAAAGGCGCAAAGAGAAAAGAGCGATACAATACGTATGTGATTAATTTATCAATCCTAGTTATCTACGCTTGCTTAATTTGGGCAGTTGGCTGGAGTGCTTTTCTCATTATCCAGCTACCAATTTTATTTATCTCTGGGTCTCTAGGAATTTGGTTGTTTTATGTTCAGCACCAATTTGAGGATTCTTATTTTGAGAATGAAGCCGAATGGGATTATGTAAAAGCTGCTGTTGATGGAAGTTCGTATTATAAGCTGCCAAAGGTCTTACAATGGATGACAGGGAATATTGGTTTTCACCATGTACATCACTTAAGTCCTAAGGTACCTAACTATCATTTAGAACCTGCACACGAGTCAACACCGCCACTTCAGAAAGCAACAACGATAACATTACGAACGAGTTTGCAATCGATTCGTTTTCGTGTCTATGATGAAGCTTCAAAAACATTTATGAGTTTTAAAGATATCAAAGCGTTACAGAAAAAAACGACAAATGTATCGATGAAAACGAGTATTCAAGAAAAGTAATGTATGGGGCTTCAATGGACTGACTTTTACGTCAGTCTTTTTTTATTTCAAAAAAGGGAAGTTGTCAGGTAAATATTTTGCTATACTTTACACATCGGATAAAGGAGGGCGAATAATGCAAAACTGGTATCATATTTTTCCAAAAAATACAGGATTAAGTGCTTTTGCGTGGGTTGTTTTTTGTTTATTGCCCTTTTATTTTATTGTCCGTTCGTCAAATTTTATAGAAATAGCTATTGGAATAGCGCTCATTGTGCTTTTCTTTACCACATATCGACTTGCTTTTATTAAAAAAGGATGGACGGTATATTTTTCTGTTAGTATTCAAATAGCCATTAGTATCGGAATGACACTATACTTTGGGTATGTATATTTTTCTCTGTTTTTAGCTTTTTTCATTGGTAATATGGATAATAAAAAAGGCTTTATTACTTTGTATGTCATTCACTTAGTCACAACGCTTTCAGCGGTTAGTTTTGGTTTTTATATGCATGGGCAACTCTTTTTACCACAATTACCGTTTATTGCCATCACGGTTTTCGGAGTCATTCTTCTGCCTTTTACACGCTATAACCGCAATAAACAGGACAAACTAGAACATCAGTTGGAGGACGCGAATAAGAAGATAGCACAACTAATGGTTATTAAAGAGCGACAGCGAATTGCACGTGATTTGCATGATACCTTAGGACAAAAATTATCGCTTATTGGGTTGAAGAGTGATTTAGCAGGGAAATTAGTTCATATTGATCCAGAATCGGCAAGGAATGAATTAGGTGATATTAACCAAACAGCTAGAACCGCATTAAAAGAAGTGAGAGATATGGTATCCGAAATGAAAAATGTAAAATTAAAGGAAGAAATTATTCATGCAAAGCAGATGATTGATGCTGCGCAAATGCAATTATACACAGACATTGATGAAGATTTCATAAAGGCACCAGTTCTGTTAGAAAATGTATTAAGTATGTGTTTACGAGAAGCTGTAACTAATGTGGTAAAACATAGTTATGCTACGGAGTGTTTTATTAGTATACAACAAACTGCAAGTGATTGGGTGATGGAGGTGAAAGATAACGGGATCGGCAATTCTAATCTTTTGCAGCAAAATGAAGGCAACGGTCTTCGTGGTATAAAGGAGCGTTTGGAGTTTGTAAATGGCCGTATGAAAATAACTGGTTCAGAGGGTACTCAAATAACAATTCGTATTCCAACCGTAATCAAACAATCAGAAGGGAGGGCTTAGATGATTCGAATTGTACTTGCTGAAGATCAGACAATGTTGTTGGGCGCGCTTGGTTCCTTGCTTAATTTAGAGGAGGACATGAAAGTAGTTGGTAAAGCGAGTAATGGTGAAGAAGCTATTCGGTTAGTTAAGGAACAGCAACCGGACGTTTGTATGATGGATATTGAAATGCCGCTAAAGAGTGGGCTAGATGCTGCAGAAGCAATAAAAGATGAGCAATGTAAAGTAATTATCTTAACAACCTTTGCAAGATCTGGTTATTTTGAGCGTGCTAGGAAAGCACAGGTAAGTGGCTATTTACTTAAGGATAGTCCGAGTGAAGAATTGGCAAATTCGATCAGAGTTATCGTTAGTGGTCGTAAGGTTTATTCTCCAGAGCTTATTGATTTAGCGTATAATAACGAAAATCCGTTAACAGAACGAGAAGAGCAGGTCCTGCGCCTGTTAGCTGTTGGAGCGAGTACAAAGGAGATTGCCAAGAGATTATACATTACTACAGGTACAGTCCGTAATTATATATCTGTTATTCTTGATAAATTAGAAGTTGGAAATCGCATTGAAGCAATAGCTAAATACAAGGAATCCGGTTGGTTTGAGTAATTAGCTGAACCAAAAACCCTCCTTATTTAAGGAGGGTTTGTTTATACTAATCGGTCAATGCGCTCATCTAGGCTAGGATGCGTTGAAAAGATCGATGTCTTTTTCGTCCCATTAATTTTTAGCGTAGCAATTGAAGTTTCTTCTCCTCGTACGCGGTTTGAATATACACGTAACGATTCTAAAGCATGTCTCATCTTATCTTTACCAGCTAAGTCTGCCCCACCACGGTCAGCGTGGAATTCCCTATGTCTAGAATAAGCAAATACCACTAAGCTACCAAGGATGGAAAAAACAAGCTGGAACAGGATAATCGCAATAAAATGTACGATTGGAGCTAACTCTTCCTTTACAAAGCGACTCACAACAAACGCTGCAATACGAGCTAAAAAGACAACAAATGTATTTACAACTCCTTGTAATAAAGTCATGGTAACCATATCTCCATTTGAAATATGTGCAACTTCATGAGCAATTACCCCTTCAACAGCGTCATCATCCATTTCATACAATAATCCAGTAGATACTGCTACTAAAGAACGCTTCTTTGTCGCACCGGTGGCAAATGCATTTACTTCTCGCGAATCATAGATCCCTACTTCCGGCATGTGCATAAGCCCTGCTGCACGAGATAAGCGATGAACTTTCTCAACAACTTCTCTTTCACGCTGCGACATTTCCTTATTTGGGTCAATGACGCGAACACCCATCATTCGTTTCGCCATCCAACGTGACATCGCTAAGGAAATAAAGGAACCTGTAAAACCGATGACAGCACTAAATAAGAGTAATGTACCTAAATGAAGCTGACCGTCCTGCCCAATGTAGTTCCATGTTCCGGGAATGAGTGTAAAGATAATCGTGATGGTTGCTAGAACAAGAACATTTGTTAACAGAAAGTAAAAAATTCGTTTTCCCACAATCTCACCCTTTACCAATAGTCTTTTTTGTGAATCTTTCACACATTAATTATATTATGCTAAAACAACACGTACAACCAATAATTCACTGTATTTTTGTAGGATTTGTTACAAAATAGGGTATGAATCTATATATCACTAAAATTACTTTTGATAACAAATTTACTTGACATAAGTTATATACTGGTTTACTATAGTTACATAAAGTAATTAGGTTGTTAAAAAGCAGTATGTGATTAACAGTTGTTAGTTACTTTATCGAATAATTATTTACAGCAAGGAGACAGTAAGCAATATGGGATTTCTTGATAAAATATTTTTTATAAAGGAGAAGAAACAGATGAGTAATGTTAAATTAGCTATTATTTATTACAGTTCAACTGGTATCAATTATCAATTAGCAAAATGGGCAGAAGAAGCTGGCAAGGCTGCAGGCGCGGAAGTACGGTTAGTGAAGGTTCCTGAACTTGCACCAGAGGCGGCAATTGAATCTAATCCAGCTTGGAAGGCACACTATGATGCAACAAAAGATGTAAAAGAAGCCACTTCTGACGATATTGAGTGGGCAGATGCAATCATCTTCTCAACGCCAACACGCTTTGGAAACGTAGCTTCACAAATGAAGCAATTTCTAGATTTGCAGGGTGGTCTATGGGCTTCTGGCAAAACAGTAAATAAAGTAGTAAGTGGGATGTCATCCGCATCAAATCCACATGGTGGACAAGAAGCAACGATTTTATCACTATATACATCGATGATGCATTGGGGTGCAATTATTGTACCACCAGGCTATACGGATGATGTTGCTTATGCAGCTGGTGGTAATCCATATGGTACAAGTGTCACGCAGGGTCAAGATGGTAACATGGTGGAAGACGTAGAAGCAGCAGTCAAGCATCAAACAAAACGTACAATTGAAGTTGCAGAAAAAGTAAATCAATAAATAGGAAAAAGCTGAATCGATGATTTCGATTCAGTTTTTTTATCTATCAGTGAATGGATGTTGTTTTCGATAGGGAATGCTACTACAAACAATATGAAATAAAGGAGTTGTCTGACAGTGGTATTACCGAAAGAGTCGGGGTTGGATCATAGCGTCAACCTTTTAAAAGAGGGGTATTGCTTTATTCCTAATCGAATGCGTGCTTCCAACACTTCTGTTATTCAAACGAGATTGCTGGGACAAAAAGTCATTTGTATTCGTGGACAGGAAGCAGCGGAACTTTTTTATAATCAAGATTTATTTAAGCGTCAAGGAGCGGCTCCCCGCCGGATTTTAAAGAGTTTATTTGGTAAAGGTGGTGTTCAGGGATTGGATGAACAAGCACATAAACATAGGAAAGCATTATTTATGGACCTAATGACTTGTGATAGTTTAAAGAAAATAAAGCAAATTGCAGAAAAACAATGGGAGATTGCAATAAAGCGATGGGAGGCTATAGAAGAAGTAGAATTGTTTCATGAGTTAGAGAAGCTCATGTGTATTACCGCTTGTCAATGGACAGGGGTGCCGATTCGTGCAATCAATCTTCACACAAGAACGTCTGACTTATCGGCAATGATTGATGCTTTTGGTGCAGCTGGACCGAGACACTGGCGAGGACGCATCGCACGAAAACGGGCAGAAAAATGGATTACTTATATCGTTGAAGAAGTTAGGCATAGTAATATCATCATTGATTCGAATACACCGCTTTACAAGATAACGTGGCATCGTGATTTATCGGGAGAGTTGCTAGATGTGCATACAGCGGCAGTAGAAGTTCTAAATTTATTACGTCCTATTACGGCAATCGGTCGTTTTATTACGTTTTCTACTTTGGCTCTATACGAATTTCCAGAAGCAAAACAGGAAATAATGTCTGGAGACAATCGTGATCAGAATAAGGAAATGTTTGTACAAGAAGTTCGGAGATATTATCCATTTGCTCCGTTTACAGGTGCACGAGTGAATAGAGACTTTACCTGGAATCATGTTTTGTTTAAAAAGAATACGTTAGTTTTACTGGATATTTACGGAACCAATCACGATAGTACACTATGGGAAAACCCATATACGTTTAACCCTAAACGCTTTTTGAAATGGGAAGGAAATCCTTTTAACTTTATCCCACAAGGAGGTGGGGAGTATGATTTGGGGCATCGTTGTGCAGGAGAATGGATCACGATTGAATTAATGAAGTCGAGCTTACATTTTCTAACGGAGCGTATGAGTTACGAGATTCCAGAACAAGATTTAAGATATAGTTTGAAACGTATGCCAGCAATCCCAGCTAATAGATTGATCATAAATCATGTTCGAAGATGTTCGTACTAGATTATGCTCCTCTAAGTTAGCTATCGTTGGGATAGCTCTCGCTTTTGTCATCGTTACCCTAAATTGATCTTGTAAGTAAGTACCCAGCTACTTTAGAAAATATGTTATTAGACTATAATTAGCAGGCAGCAACCACTCCTATTCTCTATAAGACATATATAAATTCGCTGTAGTTGTTCACTAAAAATTAACATAATGAAGTGTTTGAATAGGTGACAAACCACGGTGAAATCAGTAAAATTACTACAGAGAGAAAAGGAGGAACACTTCCATATGCGTACGATTCGTAAAAAATGTGCAGTGCTTGCTGATCATCCTGCTTTTTATAACACAATTATTATATTAATTATTTTGAATGCCATTTTGGTAGGTTTAGAAACATATAATTACATTGCGGAAAATTATTTGAATTGGATTTTCATTGCAGATCGTATCCTGTTGTGGATATTTACGATAGAGATTGTTATCCGTTTAATAGGTAGTTCATCTGTGAAGGCTTTTTTCAAAGATCCATGGAGCGTTTTTGATTTTGTGATTGTATTAAGTGGTCACTTATTAGTTGGGTCACATTATGTAATGGTTTTAAGAATCTTACGTGTCCTTCGTGTGCTTCGAGCTATATCTATTATTCCTTCATTACGAAAAATGGTTAATGCATTATTATTAACGATCCCATCGATGGGTACCATTATGTTGTTGCTTGGCATATTCTTCTATATATACGGTGTCATTGGTACAATGCTGTATCAGTCCATAGCACCAGAATATTTCGGAACACTTCACCAATCCTTATTAACACTTTTCCAAGTTATTACGTTAGAGTCTTGGGCAAGTGGCGTGATGCGTCCAATTTTAGCAGAAGATCCATCTTCTTGGTGGTATTTTGTGACTTTTATTTTGATTGGGGCGTTTGTCATCGTCAATCTGTTTGTCGGTGTTGTAGTAAATAATGTAGAGGAAGCGAATCGCGAGGATACACCATCACCGACTGATATTAAATTAACAGAATTACAAGCGGAATTACAGGAAGTCAAAGAACTATTAAAAGAGAAAAAATAATTACATAAGCCCCCAATGTGTTAATACATTGGGGGCTTATGTTTGCTCTTATAATTAGATGTTAATCCATCAATTCAGATATGATCTCAAAGGAACGTTCTCTGTCTTCTTGATTATATATTTGGGCACTAATAATCATTTCATCCGCTTGTGTTTCCGTTAAGAAGTTCTCCAGCCCTTTTCGGACGGTTTCTTTACTTCCGATGATGGTTGTTCGTGGATCAAGTGATTGCTTAATTGCTTCAAGCTCCATTGCTGAAAAATGGGCTTCAATATCTTTGATTGGCGGTTTTAGTTTGGTAGGTTGCCCTCTCCGCATATTCAAGAATTGCTGCTGAAGGGAGGTAGCCAGATAATGTGCTTTCTCATCTGTGTCGGCAGCAATCACATTCACTCCTACCATCGCATACGGGTTTTCCATTACTTCTGAAGGCTGGAATTGTTCTCGATATAGATTTAATGCTGGAATTGTATATGCTGGTGCAAAATGACTTGCAAAGGAGAAGCTGAGCCCTTTTTGTGCAGCTAATCTTGCACTAAAGTCACTAGAACCAAGTAACCAAATTGGGATATCTAAACCTTGACCTGGAACTGATTTGACGTTTGAAACCGGATGATCCGAAAAGTAATCCTGTAATTCGTTCACTTGCATCGGAAAATCTTCTACACGCATGTTTAATGTCCGTCGTAATGCATAAGCGGTAGCTTGATCACTACCTGGTGCCCTACCTAATCCAAGATCAATGCGTCCAGGATAAAGGGATTCAAGTGTTCCGAATTGTTCGGCAATTACTAATGTTGCATGATTTGGCAACATTATTCCACCAGCACCAACTCGTATGTGATTCGTATTTTCGGCTATATGGCCAATAATAACAGATGTTGCAGAGCTTGCAATACCAGGCATATTATGATGTTCCGCTAACCAATAGCGATGGAAACCAAGTTTTTCTACATGCTTGGCGAGGTCTACACTGTTTTTGAAGGACTCTCTTGGGGTGCTTCCTTCATTTACAGGAGCCAAATCCAAGACAGAGAGGGGTATATTTTGAAATGTTCTTGAATGCTTTGCCATTTTATTCACTCCTAATCATTTCTTATGAAGAAATGATACGAGTATTTCATATAACCGTCCAATAATCAGCTCATTTATTTAAGCGTTTTCAAAAAAGGAATTAAAAGAAATTTTTCGATAAAAAATGAAATTTTTGTGAAATATTTTGTAAACTCCCCAAAAACCTTGGCATTGCATGCAGTTTAGATGAATAAAATTTTTTAAAATAGGAAAAAGACAGCGTTTTCATTTATTAAATTTTAATAATTTTGTATTAAAATAACTTATCTGAATTTTGAGGTAAAATTAGTTTTATGATATTATAATCCTACTATACCTTTTTCCGAATGCGTAGAACAGTTTGAAAACTTTTATGGGAGTATTTTAGATTGCGGTAAATTATTCGACAATTTAAAATTTAAAGGCATATTTTAATGTCAAGAAAGGGGATGTTGGGATGCCGAAGAACGGATTTCCTGAACAACAGGGTCTTTATCATCCTGATTTCGAGCATGAAGCATGTGGAATCGGGATGATAGCAAATATAAATGGCAAGAAAACCCACAATATCGTACAGAATGCGATTAATATTCTTTGTAACCTGGAACATCGCGGGGGTCAGTCAGCTGATACTAGTACAGGTGATGGTGCTGGAATACTAACCCAAATTCCAAACCGATTCTTCCAAAAACAGTGTGCGAAGGAAGGAATTCATCTCCCGGATAAAGGTGAATATGGAGTTGGAATGGTATTTCTTCCACGAAGTCATGACATACGAATGGAATGCAAAAGGATGTTCGAACGGATTATTCGCGAGGAAGGACAACAGTTACTGGGATGGAGACCAGTTCCAATAAATGAATCTTTTATTGGGAAGGTTGCAGCGAAAAGCATGCCGACGATTCGCCAGATCTTTATCAAGAAACCCGAGGATGTTAAGGATCAAAAAGCTTTTGAACGAAAGTTATATGTCATTCGTAAACGAATCGAACAAGAAGCTGCAAAATCCCCTGAATATGAGGATGTCTATATTAGTAGCTTATCCTCAAGTACAATCGTATATAAAGGGATGTTAGTTCCTGAACAACTGGACGCCTTTTATATCGATTTAAACCATCCTGATTTTAAATCTGCTCTTGCGTTAGTTCATTCTCGCTTTAGTACAAATACCTTCCCGAGTTGGAAAAGATCTCATCCAAACCGTTATACCATTCATAATGGAGAATTTAATACGTTACGAGGAAATGTGAATTGGATGCGTGCAAGAGAGCAGCTTTGTTCATCAGAATACTTTACAGATGAAGATATGGAAAAAATCCTACCTGTGATTGATTACGAAGGCAGTGATTCATCAATATTTGATAATACTTTTGAATTTCTTCACTTATCAGGTCGTTCATTGGCACATACAGCGATGATGATGGTACCAGAACCGTGGGCGAATGATGACGCGATAAAAGAAGAAAAACGTGATTTCTATGAATACCATAGTACATTAATGGAACCTTGGGATGGTCCAGCAGCACTTGTTTTTTCTGACGGTACACAAATTGGTGCTTGTCTTGACCGTAATGGGCTTCGCCCAGCCAGGTACTATGTAACAAAAAGCGGCATGATTGTGCTTGGTTCAGAAGTTGGCGCCTTAGATATATTTGCTGATGACATTTTATATAAGCGAAGACTAGAACCAGGTAGAATGCTATTAGTAGATTTGGAAAAAGGAGTAATTGTACCAGACGAAGATATTAAGATGCAGATCGCATCTGAGCAGCCATATAAAGATTGGCTGAATAATAAAGTCGATTTAGACGACATTCCAGAGGTTATGTACCGACAGCCTGTATTTGGTGAAGAAAAATTAATTACGCAGCAACTTGCCTTTGGTTATACAAGAGAGGAATTAAATAAAGTTATTAAGCCGCTTGTAACGGATGGGAAGGACCCAATTGGTTCAATGGGATATGATTCGCCATTAGCAGTACTATCAAAGAAGCCGCAATTGCTCTATAACTATTTTAAGCAGTTGTTTGCGCAAGTAACGAATCCCCCGATTGATGCAATTAGAGAGAAGATTATCACGATGGTAGAAACAACGATAGGCGCCGAAGGGAATTTAGTACAACCAACTGCAGAAAGCTGTAGACATATACGGCTAAAAACACCGGTCTTGAAAAATGGAGAGTTAGAAAAGTTACGAATCCAGCAATTAGAAGGATTTAAGGCAAGTACATTATTTATGCATTTTGATATAAATGATGGTGAAAATGCATTGGAAAAAGCATTAGATCGTCTATTTACCGAAGCAGATGCTGCGATTGACGAAGGTGCTATTATTCTTATCTTGTCTGATAGAGGCATTACCAAAGACAAAGCTGCTATACCAGCATTATTAGCTGTTTCAGGACTACACCATCATTTAATTCGGAAAGGATTGCGTACGAAAGTTAGCCTACTACTCGAATCAGGAGAACCGAGGGAAGTACATCATTTTGCAACATTGATTGGCTATGGTGCGGAAGGCATTAATCCTTATTTGGCCTACCACTCAATTGAAGATTTAGTAGAGCGCCAAGAAATTGAAGGCTTATCAGAGAAGCAAGCCATTGAAAAGTATATTAAATCGGTTACCGATGGTATTATTAAGATTTTGTCTAAAATGGGTATATCGACGATTCAGAGTTATCGTGGGGCACAAATTTTTGAAGCGATTGGCATTCAACAAAATGTAATAGA
Source organism: Virgibacillus salexigens (assembly GCF_000723585.1). Taxonomy (NCBI): domain Bacteria; kingdom Bacillati; phylum Bacillota; class Bacilli; order Caryophanales; family Bacillaceae; genus Virgibacillus; species Virgibacillus salexigens. The sequence goes on from NZ_CCDP010000001.1 coordinate 413,809, forward strand.
TACGTATTTTACAAATACAGCATCAAGACTTGGTGGTATCGGGTTAGATTTAATAGAACAAGAAATACGTATGCGTCACCAAGCTGGATTTGTTGAAAATCGTGGAGGAAATAACACCTTGCAAGCAGGTGACGATTATCAATACCGCAAAGACGGAGAAGATCATCAGTATAATCCAAAAACAATTCACAAACTGCAACATGCTTGTCGAACAGGAAATTATGAATTGTTTAAAGAATACTCTCAGCTATTAACAGATGAAAAAGAAAACCTGCAATCCCTTCGTGGTCTACTTTCATTTAAAGACAGAAAACCTGTACCTATTGAGGAGGTAGAATCAGTAGAATCGATTTGTCATAGGTTTAAGACAGGTGCAATGTCTTTCGGATCTATTAGTAAAGAAGCACATGAATCGTTAGCAATTGCGATGAATCGGATTGGCGGTCGAAGCAATAGTGGAGAAGGCGGCGAATCAACCGACCGATTTACCAGGGATGAAAATGGCGAATTAAGAAGAAGTGCTATTAAACAGGTTGCGTCAGGTAGATTCGGTGTGAATAGTCATTATTTAGTGAATGCGGACGAAATTCAAATCAAAATTGCACAAGGAGCAAAACCTGGAGAAGGTGGGCACTTGCCAGGGAAGAAAGTATATCCATGGGTAGCTGAAGTGCGTGGTTCTACTCCAGGGGTTGAACTTATTTCTCCACCGCCACACCATGATATTTATTCGATTGAGGATTTGGCAGAATTAATCCATAACTTAAAAAATACGAATCCAAAAGCTCGTATAAGTGTCAAGCTCGTTTCTGCAGTAGGTGTTGGTACAATTGCTGCTGGCGTAGCAAAAGGGCGTGCCGACCTAGTATTAATTAGTGGGTATGATGGTGGTACAGGTGCTGCTCCTCGTACTAGTTTAAAACATACTGGATTGCCTTGGGAAATAGGTCTTGCAGAAACACATCAAACCCTATTATTAAATGGTTTAAGGGATCGAATTGTTGTAGAAACAGACGGTAAGATGATGACAGGAAGAGATGTTATTGTTGCTAGTTTACTAGGGGCAGAGGAATATGGTTTTTCTACTGCGCCACTCGTGGTACTAGGTTGTGTAATGATGCGCGTCTGTCATGTAGATACGTGTCCGGTTGGGATTGCTACGCAAAACCCAGAACTTCGAAAAAAATTCATGGGAGATCCAGATCACGTGGTTAACTTCATGAAGTTTATTGCACAAGAAGCTCGTGAATTAATGGCTGAGTTAGGGTTTAGGTCAATTAATGAAATGATAGGACGTACGGATGTATTGCAGTTTAATGAAGCCATTGATCATTGGAAGGCAAAGGGTGTTGATTTAACTGCCCTATTATATCAACCAGATGTTCCCGCTGAAGTCGGACGTTATGCAACGATTAGCCAAGACCATGGAATTGAAAAGACCCTTGATTATCAGGAGCTGATTCCAAACTGTAAACAGGCAATTGAAAAGAAGAAAGCAGTCGAATTTACAACAGCAATCCGTAATATCAACCGTGTAACAGGTGCCCTACTTGGTAGCGAAATAACAAGTCGTTATGGAGAACAAGGATTACCTGAGGATACGATTAAACTCAATTTTAATGGATCTGCCGGTCAAAGCTTTGGGGCATTTATTCCGCCTGGAATGACTCTAAGGCTGATTGGAGACGCAAATGACTTTGTTGGTAAAGGACTTTCTGGAGGGAAAATCATTGTACATCCAGATCCGATTGTTACCTTCCCTCCGGAAAAAAATACGATCATAGGGAATGTTGCATTCTATGGAGCCTCAAGGGGAGAAGCATATATCCGCGGGCTTGCAGGTGAACGTTTTGCTGTTAGGAATAGTGGTGCAACCATCGTTGTTGAAGGTGTAGGTGATCATGGCTGTGAATACATGACTGGCGGTACAGTGGTTGTACTAGGTAGTACTGGGAGAAACTTTGCTGCTGGTATGTCTGGTGGCGTTGCTTATGTATTCGATGAAGAGAATTCCTTCCGTGACAACGTTAATAAGGAATTGGTAAATGTAGAATCATTAGCAGATGAAGAAGAAATACAACGACTTTATCGAATTATTCAACAGCATGTGAACGAAACGAATAGTACGCATGCAGAACGTATCTTAACGTATTGGGATAAATATGTAAGTCAATTTGTAAAGATTATTCCAAAAGCATTTGTTGCGATAAATGAACGAATTACTACCTTAAGAGCTGGAGGTATGAGCAAGTTTGACGCTGAAATGACAGCTTTTGAAGAGAGTAAACAACCAGTGAAAGAAGAGAAAAAAGAAGTAGGTGCCTTGCAATAATTTGTTTGCCTAACGAGAGAATCAATCAAAATAATTGATTGTATTGGTGTTTGGAAAGGGAGGCCTTTGATGGGGAAACAGACAGGGTTTATGGAATACAGCAGACAAGTAAGAAGAGAACGAGAACCTTCGATTCGTACGAAGGATTGGTACGACTACACGGTGCCATTAACAGATCAAGAAGTACAAACACAAGGGGCACGTTGCATGGATTGCGGCGTACCTACTTGTCATGTGGGAATGGAAATAAATGGGGTAACCTCCGGCTGCCCGGTTTATCATCTCATCCCTGAATGGAATCAACTTGTTTATGAAGGGAAATGGAAAGAAGCGCTAGATCGGGAACATGAGCAAAATAATTTTCCAGAATTCACAGGTATTGCTTGCCCGGCTCCTTGTGAAGGGGCTTGTGTACTAGGTATCAATGAACCTCCGGTTGCAATTCGTACGGTCGAGCGTTCGATAATTGAAAAAGGGTTTGAAGAAGGATGGGTTGTTCCGAAACTACCACCGAAGCGTACAGGTAAAAAAGTGGCTGTTGTTGGATCAGGCCCAGCTGGACTTGCTGCTGCTGCACAATTGAACAAAGCTGGACATTTGGTTACGGTTTATGAACGTGAAGATCGTGTTGGAGGACTTCTCACATACGGGATTCCTGAAATGAAATTATCCTATGAAGTAGTAACACGACGAGTGGAAATTCTTGAGAAAGAAGGAATTACATTTATCACGAATACAGAGGTTGGTAAGGATATAACCGAGGAAGAATTAAAGCAAAACTTTGATGCAACTATTTTATGTGGAGGTGCTACTGTACACCGAGATATCCAAGTAGAAGGTAGTAATTTAAAAGGTATTCATCGTGCGATGGATTTTCTACACCTTAATACGAAAAGCTTATTAGATTCAGACTTGCAAGATGGAAATTATATTTCTGCTGCTGATAAAGATGTTATTGTAATTGGTGGGGGCGATACTGGAACAGATTGCTTAGCTACGTCTGTAAGGCATAATTGTAAGAGTCTGACGCAATTTGATATTTATGATAAAAAAGGATTGGTTCGTGATATGGAAACCAATCCATGGCCACAATACCCTACCATTCATCGTGTGGAATATGGACACAAAGAAGCAGCGAGTGTATTAGGCGAAGACCCTCGTGCCTATGCTGTAATGACGAAGAAATTCGTAGGTGATGAGCATGGCGATGTTAAAGAAGTGCATACAGTTAATGTAAAACTTCGTTATGATGAAGAAGGAAATAAAGTGCGTGATGAAATACCGGGAACAGAAAAGGTTTGGCCTGCTGATCTTGTGCTAATAGCGATTGGGTTTAGTGGACCGGAACAAGATCTACTGGATCAGCTGCAAGTAGAAACAACCGCAAAATCAACGGTTGCTGCTGATTATGATGATTTTAGAACCAATGTAGAAGGTGTGTTTGCAGCCGGTGATATGCGCCGAGGCCAAAGCCTGATCGTCTGGGCGATTAATGAAGGTCGTGGCGTTGCAAGAGAATGTGATCGATATCTTATGGGAGAAACGATGTTACCATAACAAGTGTAAAAGGTGTATCAATTTTCTTTTCTAAAGGATATTGGCACCTTTTTCTTTTTGAATAGCTGCATGATTAGCCAACCTGTGTTTGCAACAAGATCATAGATGCAGTAAGATAGTAAGGTGAATGAAAACTTTTTACGGTTGAACGGTAAATCAATGTCTTTGCGTTGTTAAGAAGACTAGATTTTCTAGAAATGAGGGTAGATAATGAGTAAACCATCCATTTATGGACTGACATACGAACAGCTTACAGATTGGTTGATAGAGCATGGCCAGCAGCGTTTTCGCGTGGATCAAGTTTGGAATTGGCTATATAAGAAACGTGTCAATCATTTTTCTGACATGAACAATGTGAACAAAGAAACGATCGCTTTACTCGAGGATCATTTTATATTAGGAACGTTAGAAGAGGAAATTAAACAAGAATCTAAAGATGGTACAATTAAGTATTTGTTTCGGCTAGCTGATGGCAATTTAATTGAAACGGTGTTGATGCGGTTTAATTATGGATTGTCTGTATGTGTGACCACACAAGTTGGCTGTAATATTGGTTGTACATTCTGTGCTAGTGGATTATTGAAGAAGAATCGAGACTTGTCAAGTGGTGAGATCGTAGAACAAATTATGAATGTACAAAAGCATTTGGATTCTCGTGGAGAAGATGAGAGGGTAAGTCATATTGTTGTTATGGGTATTGGTGAGCCTTTTGATAATTTTACAAACTTGATGGACTTCTTATATGTTGTAAATGATGATCGTGGGCTAAATATTGGTGCTAGACATATTACAGTTTCAACAAGTGGATTAGCTCATAAGATTTATGAATTTGCTGATACCGGTATTCAAGTAAACCTTGCTATCTCTATTCACGCTCCAAATAATGAGCTGCGTACGCAGATTATGAAGATCAATAAAGCATTTCCAATTGAAAAATTGATGAAGGCTGTAGATTATTACTTAGAGAAAACCAATCGTCGAATTACGTATGAATATATTATGCTAAGAGATGTAAATGATCATAAAGAAGAGGCTTTGCAATTAGCGAAGCTGTTATATGATCATCGGCATTTAGCCTATGTGAATTTGATTCCTTATAATTCCGTTGATGAACATAACCAATATCAGCGTAGTGAATCGACTTCTATCCAAGCTTTTTTTGAGACCTTGAAGGAACAAGGGATTAATTGTGGTGTGCGTTGGGAGAACGGTGCAGATATTGATGCAGCCTGCGGGCAGTTACGTAGTAAACAAATAAAGAAAAAGAACGTAGGTTAGAAATAAACCCGAAGTGTCACGTGACACTTCGGGTTTATTCATTATAAAAATCGTTTCCTCGTCTCAGGAGAAGGTAACGTACAGCTTTGTTTATGTCCGAACCATTTATATCGGTGATTGGCAATAATCCCATATAGGAAGTCCCGTATTGGCCTAGGAACGATAATAAATCCATATAGCAGCTTCCAAGCACCTTTTAATTCTTTACATATCTTCAGAGCTGCAGTTGATTTAAAATACGTATGATGCCCGTCAATTAGGATGAAACTATTTATATCAGTTGGCACATGATTTATTTTTAGTAGTTCCTGTCCAGCGTCTCCCTGAATGGAGGCGAAGTTAAATTGTTCTTGCTTATCGCGTTTCAAAATAAACTGAACACTTTGATCACAAAAGTTACAAACACCGTCAAATAGGATAATCTTGCTCATATTCGCTCACTCCTTATGGAATAAAGCTGTTCCTTAATTAAATTATAACATGCTGTTTCTGGTTATTCATAGTTTTGAAGGAGTTGGAAATAGTAAGTACAAATACAATGAGAGGGTGTTTGTACATGGGTGATGAAAGGAAAAACGAAAATAAAAAGCAAGAACAATTAGAACCATTTAAAGTTGATGATGCAAAGAAGCATTTGACGACGAATCAAGGTCTAAAAGTAACTAATGATGAATTGTCCTTAACTGCTGGTGAACGTGGACCGACTTTGATGGAAGATTTTCATTTCAGAGAGAAGATGACACATTTTGACCATGAGCGTATCCCCGAACGAGTTGTTCATGCTAGAGGATTTGCTGCACATGGTCACTTTGAAACGTATGAATCGATGAAGGATATTACGAAGGCAGGATTTTTACAAAAAGCAGGGCAAAAAACACCAGTATTTGTCCGTTTTTCAACGGTGGTCGGATTCCGTGGCTCTGCAGATACTGTTAGAGATGTTCGGGGATTCGCGACGAAATTCTATACAGAAGAAGGAAACTATGATCTTGTTGCAAATAATATGCCTGTATTTTTTATACAGGACGGTATTAAGTTCCCTGATGTTATTCATGCTCTAAAACCGGAACCAAACAATGAAATCCCTCAAGCTTCTTCTGCCCATGATACTTTTTGGGACTTTGTTGCGAATAATCAGGAGTCCGCACATCAGGTAATGTGGTTAATGTCCGATCGAGCTATACCACGGAGTTTTCGAATGATGCAGGGGTTTGGTATCCATACATTTCGTTTTGTAAATGATCAAGGGAAAACCCATTTTGTGAAATTTCATTGGATTCCAAAGCTAGGAGTACACTCCCTAGTATGGGATGAAGCACAAAAAATCGCCGGTAAAAATCCAGATTTTAACAGACAGGACCTATACGACGCAATTGAGAACGGGGACTTTCCAGAATATGAACTAGGAGTTCAAGTGATTGAAGAAAAAGATGAGTTTGCATTTGACTTTGACATTTTAGATCCGACGAAAATCTGGCCTGAGGAAGATGTTCCTATCCAAGTTATTGGGAAAATGACCCTTAATAAAAACGTAGATAACTTTTTTGCAGAGACGGAACAAGTCGCATTTCATCCAGGCCATGTCGTACCAGGTATTGACTTTACGAATGACCCACTTTTACAAGGAAGATTATTTTCTTATACAGATACCCAGCTGATTCGTTTGGGGGGGCCGAACTTCCACGAAATCCCTATCAATCGCCCTGTATGTCCATTTTTTAATAACCAGAGAGACGGCTACCACCGACAAACGATTAATAAGGGAAAAGTGGCTTATCACAACAATTCATTGATAGCAAATACGCCAATGCCAGCCACTGAGCAACAAGGGGGCTTTGCACATTATCAGGAAAAGGTGGAAGGCCGCGTAATACGGTCAAGAAGTGAGAGCTTCAACGATCATTTCACACAACCAAAATTATTTTGGAATAGTATGACTCCTCCTGAGCAGCAACATATTAAAGACGCGTTTAGCTTTGAAGTTGGGAAAGTGAAGGATAGGAATGTACGGCAGCAAGTAGTTGATATGTTTGCTAATATTGAACACGAACTGGCTGCATATATTGCTGAAAAAGTTGGAGTAACCGTTCCGAATAAGCATGCAGTAGATAATCAAAAATCCTCCCAAGCATTGAGTCAAACCCATTTTGCGTTTTCCCCTGCAACTAGAAAAGTTGGAGTTATACTAGCGAATGGGTTTTCCGATCAAGAGATTGTAGAAATACTTGATCAGTTAACTGCCAGTAACATTCAATATGAAATTATTAGTGATCATCAAGGCAAGGTGACAGGTGAAAATGGGACAGATTTGATGGTCAATCACACTTTTACAACAACAAACGCTGTTCTTTATGATGCTATTTATGCTGGCGGTGGGAAAGAAACCAATCAGGCATTTGATCGTTCCACAACGGAATATTTAGAGGAAGCTTTTCGTCACTATAAGGCCTTAGGGGCTACACAAGAAGGAAAGGAATGGCTGAAGGCAAGTAATATCCAAGTTGGAGCAGGAGTAATTGAGGAAAAAGGCGCAAAACAATTTGCAGCACGTTTTATAGAGGCTGTTGCTGCCCATCGTCATTGGGATCGAGTCATTAATTGAGACGAAGACAAAAGCAGCTTATACCTAGCATAATCCGAACGATTTCAGTCGAATCTGTTCGGATTTTTTGTTTACTAAAAACATGTTCTATCACCCCCCTGTATGTTTAATGCATGCTTTTGGGTTACCTATTTCGGTGTGTCCAAGCCCCTTGTTTGTTTAATCATTCATTACCCAGGGAACAGTTTTAGGAAAGTTATCCATGCGGTCAAAGCCTAAGGCGTGTTATCTATAATTACTTCGATAAGGAGGAGCGATATTTATGTCTAAAAAGCATAATGAAAATCGTAAACAAGAACAATTAGATAAGTTCCGCGTAGATGATAGTGGCAAAGAAATGTCTACCAATCAGGGTCTTAAGGTATCGGAAGATGAGTTTTCTTTAAAAGCAGGTGAGCGTGGTCCGACGTTAATGGAAGACTTTCAATTTCGAGAGAAAATGACGCATTTTGATCACGAACGCATCCCAGAAAGGATTGTGCATGCTCGTGGTTACGCTGCTCATGGAGAGTTTGAATTATATGAATCAATGAAGCCCTATACAAAAGCTGATTTTTTACAGGAACCAGGAAGGAAAACCCCTGTATTTGTCCGCTTTTCAACAGTAGCTGGTTCAAAAGGATCTGGAGAGCTTGCTCGTGATGTGAGGGGATTTGCCACGAAATTTTATACGGAAGAAGGGAATTATGACCTCGTAGGAAATAATATTCCTGTATTCTTTATTCAAGATGCAATGAAATTCCCAGATTTAATACATGCTGTTAAACCGGAACCACATAATGGGATTCCACAGGCAGCCTCCGCACATGATACTTTTTGGGATTTTGTTGCTAATAATCAAGAGACGGCTCATATGGTCATGTGGCAGATGTCTGATCGTGCAATACCACGTAGCTTTCGAATGATGGAGGGCTTTGGTGTTCATACGTTCCGATTTGTAAATGAAGAAGGAAAGGCTCATTTTGTGAAGTTTCATTGGAAGCCAAAACTGGGAGTTCATTCTACCGTATGGGATGAGGCACAAAAAATAAATGGTAAGAATCCTGATTTTCATCGTGCTGATTTATATGAATCGATAGAGAATGGCGATTATCCAGAATTCGAGTTTGGTGTCCAATTAATTGCAGAGGAAGATGCACATACATTTGATTTTGATGTATTAGATCCTACAAAAATTTGGCCAGAAGAGGATGTACCAGTTAAAATTATTGGTAAAATGACCTTAAATCGTAATGTTGATAATGTTTTTGCAGAAACAGAGCAAGTAGCATTTCACCCTGGTCATGTGGTACCAGGAATTGATTTTACGAATGATCCATTATTGCAAGGGCGTTTGTTCTCTTATACAGATACCCAGTTAATTCGCTTGGGTGGGCCTAATTTTCATGAATTACCAATTAATCGCCCTGTTTGTCCGTTTCACAATAATCAGCGAGACGGATATAGTCGACACACATTAAATACGGGTCAGGTTAGCTACCATAACAATTCTCTAGCAAATAACACACCTAAGCCTGTAGCTCCAGCTAATGGAGGATACCAGCACTATCAAGAGAAGGTAGAGGGTAGAAAAGTACAAGCAAGAAGTGAAAGCTTCAAAGACCATTTTACTCAGGCAACGCTTTTTTGGAATAGCATGAGTGATATTGAGAAGCAGCATATTAAAGACGCGTTTAGTTTTGAATTAGGTAAAGTAGAAAGTGAAGCGGTCAGACAGCAGGTTGTAGATATGTTTGCAAATGTTAATCTGAAAATGGCGCAGGAAGTTGCAGAGAACATTGGTGTAGCACCACCACAATCGGGCGGTTCAGATGTTACTAAGTCTTCTCCTGCTCTTAGTCAGGAAAATACAATAAAAAAAGCAAAGACAAGAACAGTTGCGATATTAGTAGATGAGAAGTTTCATAGTGAGGATGTGATGTTGGCTGTGAGGGGACTTCAAGATAAAGGGATACATTTAGAATTTGTCGGAAAAAAACGTGGTGAAATTACTAGTAATAGTGGAAATTCGATTAATGCTGATCATAGCTTCTTAACTGTCGATTCTGTTTTATATGACGCAGTTTATGTCGTTGGTGGGGAAGATCAAGACCTTGACTTTCAACAAAAAGCGATGGATTTTGTAAAAGAAGCTTGTGCTCATTACAAGCCAATTGGGGCTACAAATCAAGGGATGAGATTAATTGAAAATAGTGCAATTGCAAATAAGCCAGGAGTTATTCTAGAAGCAGCGATTAATAGATTCATAGGCCGTTTTTCACAAGCAGTTGCTGCACATCGATTCTGGGATAGGGAAGTCAGTTAATCTACTAAAGATAACTTGAAGCGAAGGGAAACTCTCCCTTCGTTTTTTTGGAGGGTCTATTCTCTCACTCCTATCATCTGCTGGATCTCAAAGTTGATTCAGTAATTTTTTTAAGTATATTGGTAATCTACTCATACATAGTTACATTAATCAAGGGGGGATTGTTAACTATCTTGACACTATTAATTAACAAATTATTACATTTTAAGTCTTGTTTACTATTTTGTTTACATGTAAACAAAATAGTAAACAAGTGTATTCAAAAAAGTAAACATGTATACAAATATGTGTGAATACTATTATATTAACGTGTTCGAAAATGTATGCATGTTTACAAATAAGAATACGAAAAAAGTAGGATTGCGTATTTAATAGGAAAAACGTATCCTTAAGTAGAAAGGATTATTTATGAGAGGAGTTTTTGAAATGACAAAAACTAGAATTGCTGCAGTAGATGTTGGTAATGATGCATTGAAAGCAAATTTCGGTAAAATGGAAAATGAGCTTTATATACCTAATGTAGTAGCACAAGATTTCGAGGATCGTCCTGTGATTGGAATTGAAGAACTAGATAAAAAAGAGGTATTAGATAATATTCATATTCGCGTACACTCTCCTGCGTTAGAAGAAAATAATGTAATCTATCGTGTTGGAAATCTAGCAACAAAAACAACAAATTCTACCGAATTGGATCCAGGCAGCAGTAAAGCAGAAGAAGATCAAACGTTAATCATGCTTTTTGCTTCTCTGGCACTAGATGCCGTGGAAAATGGAGCGTTTACAGAAAAAAATAAAGTCATTGACGCAAATTACACACTTGGCACAGGATTACCGCTTCGTGAAGTGAAAGAAGGAAAAGATGTGGGCTATCGCTCGCAGTTGCTAGGATCTGTCCATCAGGTCGAGTTTCTTGTAACACCTAATCACCAAGGCAAAAAAATAAATATTAAATTTGATGAAGTCAAAGTTTATCCAGAGGGATTCGCAGCCTATGTGAACCTAATTATGGATAATGACTTAAAAGTCATTAATAAAGACTTAATTGATAAACAAATACTTATTCAAGACATTGGCGGATTATCTACAGATATTGCTGTAATCCGTAACCGTAATGTTGACGACGATAAAGCTCAAGGGTTTAATCTAGGTGTATCGGAATCTTTGGAACAAATTAGAGAAGAAATAAGGACAAAACACGGTGTTGAATTAGACAGTCGTCGGGATGTAGTTGATATCATTACGAGAAAAAATGATCGTCACCATATAATGGTAAAAGGAAGTCGGACAAGTGTTCATGATATCACAGACCATATCCTGCTTGAGTTAGCAAAGAAAGAGTATCGTTTCTTACGTAATGTTTGGGCAAAGAATTCACAATCGGAAATCTGCTATTTTGTAGGCGGTGGTTCAGCAGTATTAAAAGACTATATAAAGGCACTTAATAACAAACTTGATGGATTTAACATCGATTTCTTCGAAGATGAACAGGAAAGTATTTGGATGATGGCAAATGCATATTACAAGCTAATTTCGGAATTTGTTTCTAAACAGACAAAGAGTGAAAAGGCGGAAAAGGAAGAAGTAAAAGCGAAGGCAAAATAAGGTGATATCATGGCCAAAAACACAATTGAACGCGGGCAATCAATCACATTTCGTGTCCCTTCGGATACACCTGATTACCTGTTAAAACAGATGCAACGGTTGAAGGAAACAGAAAGAAGGAATTTCTCCAGTCAGATTGCTCAATTTGTATTAAAAGGCTTAAGTGAAAGTTTTGCAAAAGAACGTGAAACCATAACGGTTCCTCTTCCTAAACGATTAACAAAAGAACAAAAAAGTTGGTTAAAGCATGAGCACTCTGAAGCATTAATTGGTTCGATTTTGTACCATTTGCTGAGTGATCCAATGCGGGCTACGACTTTACTGGCTTCCCTAAATAGTAATAGTACAAATATTGATGAAGCATTGTACTTACAAGAGGCTGTCTCCGTTACAGAAGATTCTCAGGAAGAATTGGAGACTCCAATCGCAAACCACGAGATAGATTTAGAAAATCTAAGTATGGATGCACTTGAGACTCATGATGAGCCAGTGGAAGTAGAGGAAGAGGAGGAAGAAGACCCATTAAAGGATTTCTTTTCAAGTATGAATAAATAAGATATTCGCTGAAATAGAGCTGTTCATTTGTTGAGCAGCTCTATTTTTAATGGGGAATAACAAATATATACAGAAAGAATAAATTTGTAGCTCTTAGTTAAACTAAGTGCAGGAATAAGGAGGGAAAGAGATGGAAATTGCATGGATTTGGAAATCAGTATTAATTGTTCTAGGAGGTACACTTCTTTTACGTATCGCAGGAAGAAAGTCAATATCGCAAATGACATTAACCCAAACAGTGATTATGGTAGGAATTGGTTCATTACTTATTCAGCCGTTAGCAGGAAAGAATATTTGGGTCACTTTAGGAGTCGGTGCGATTCTAGTTGTTACGTTAATCATCATGGAGTTTTTACAGATAAAATCGGATTTCTTTGAGAATATTGTAACTGGGAAATCAAAAATTCTAATACATAATGGGGTTATTCAAGAACAGGAAATTAAAAAATTAAGATTGACCGTCGATCAATTAGAAATGAACTTAAGACAAAAAAATGTAAGTAACATTAATGATATTGAATGGGCGACATTAGAGCCGAATGGACAAGTTGGGTTTATATTAAAACAAGAAGCACAACCAGTAACGAAACGTGAGTTCCAGCAATTACAAACAGAAATAGATAATTTAAGACAATTGCTTGTATCAGCAGAACATATCACGTATAGTAATCAGCCACCAGAGCAGAATAAATTATTTAAGGAAGTAGAGAATCGAAAGCATGGGCAAGGAAATCAGCCGCCAAAGCAATTAGACTAATAAAAGCACGCTTTATCTAGAGCGTGCTTTCCTATGGTCAATTTTAATGATGAAGTCATGTTATTCATTATCATCAGAGCGGTCGGTTTTCGTAAGGTGAATCGTTTCTCCACGGTATTGTTTTGATGATCTTATATCTTGGTTAGCTGCTCTAATAAATGACCATCCAAGTAATGCCATGATAAAGATTACTGGGAATGCGGCAACAATGCTAGCTGTTTGTAATGTCTGCAGATCCCCTACAAACATCAATACTAATGGCAATAAGCATAGCGTGAATGCCCAGAATAATCGATTCCAGCGTAGCGGTTCAGACTGGATTTTCTTTTGAACGACCGCTGCTAAAATAAACGAAGAAGAGTCGAATGTTGTTGCCAAGAAAATTATCGCCAGAATGGTGAACAAGCCGATCATGATATTTGCCATGGGTAACTGCTCTAAAATGGCTATAATAGCTGCTGGAGCACCATTATCACTCATGAATCCTAATACGTCGAATTGTCCAGTAAGTTGTAAATAAAGACCAAAGTTACCTAATATACCAAAAAACAAGATAGAACCGAATGTTCCGTATATCATTGTTCCCAGTATCATTTCCCTGATTGTTCTTCCTCTTGAAATACGGGCTACAAACAAACCAACAAAGGGAGCGTAAACAACCCACCAAGCCCAATAAAACACGGTCCATGTCTCTGGAAATTTTGTTTCTTCAAATCCTGATAAATTTGCAAGAGGTTCAAGCCAAGTCGCCATTCGAAAGAAATTATCTGCTACCTGACCGATACTGGTGAAAGTAGTTTCCATGATAAACAATGTAGGGCCAAATATGAATATAAAGATAAGCACAAAGATAGCTAGCCACAGGTTAACGTCACTTAGTACTTTAATTCCTTTTGCTAATCCTGAATACGCACTTATAGCAAATATCAATGTACAAATCAGCATGACAACAGCTTTTAGCCCTAGTGTAACTGGAATGCCTGTAAGATTATTTATTCCTTCTGCGATCATCGGAGTTCCTAAAGCGAGAGTGGTACCGGCCCCACCTAATAAGCCAAAAATAAACAGCACATCAATAATGACTCCTAGTGGAGTGTCCACCCAACGGCCAAGCACAGGTCTTACTGCTTCACTAATTTTTAGTACAGAGGTTCTTCGAACATAATAGAAATAGGCAATAGGTAAAGCAGGTAATGTATATATGGCCCAAGCAATTGGCCCCCAATGAAATATACCGTAGGAGGAAGCCCATGGTATTGCAGCATCAGATTCTGGTGTAATACCAAAAGGAGGACCTTGGTAATAAAATGCCCATTCAATCATTCCCCAGTAAAGAATACTTGAACCAATACCCGCAGCAAATAGCATTGCTGCCCATGAAAACGTTCCAAATTCTTTATCATCGGTTTTACTTCCTAGTTTAATATTTCCAAATTTACTAAATGCGACAAAAATCAAGAAAATAAATGAGATGATACCAAGTGCTAAATAAAGAAAACCAAAGTTACTTGTCATAAAGTCGTTGGCTGCATTAATAACTGTTGCGCCAGTTTCAGGATAGATAATAAGGGGGATACAAACGAGCAGTAGAAGAATTAAGGAGCTGACAAATGTTCGCCAATCAATTAAATGTGACTTCAATAGAATAACCTTCCTTTCACCTACATGTAGTGGTGTATTTAATTAATATCCCTCATGGATAATCGTAAATCCACTATTTTTAAAGTACACAAATAGGGCTAGGTTCATACATAATAATTTGATAAAATGGAGTCTATCGAATCTAATTAATTCTACTAAATTTTTTTGATTGCTTCCTCCATTGTTATATCTCTATTTCCAATCATTTTCAAATGGTAAGCAAGCTATTTTTATTAAAAATTAATTGCATTACATGATGTTATATGCTAAGCTTTTAACACAATATATCGTAAATAAAAAACAACATAAATACTATATATAGTGTTTTGTGACAATTACACAACCGATTTCTTATTAGAAAATTTAGATTGTTGAGAGCCCGTTTGGTATCAAGAATTGACCACATCAAAAGAAGCGGTTTT
This sequence comes from Virgibacillus salexigens, assembly GCF_000723585.1. Taxonomy (NCBI): domain Bacteria; kingdom Bacillati; phylum Bacillota; class Bacilli; order Caryophanales; family Bacillaceae; genus Virgibacillus; species Virgibacillus salexigens. The sequence goes on from NZ_CCDP010000001.1 coordinate 428,860, forward strand.
TTTATTTTTGTTTATGGGATGATTTTAGTAGAATCATTTAGTAGGGGAAAATCGGATTCCATGTTTCCTTCAATAATGATAGGCATAAATGTTTTAAGTATATAAAGGGAGGACTATTGATGATCATTGAGATGACATCTACAAAAGACAAGCTTCTAGAACTAATTGATAAGGCTGCGAACGGTCTGAATATCCACACAGACGCGTACAAGCAAAAGGCATTTAAAACCATCCAAGAAGATACACCGATTGAAAAAGCGATTGATATACTCACCAAGAATGCGTTAGAAAACATTGATGAATCAGCACCTGACTGGACGTTTTTAGCTAGTCGTATTTATTTACAAGAGCTATATCGTCAAGCTAGTGTAAACCGGAATTATTATGGTGAAGAACAATATTACGGTGATTTCTATACATTAATTCAATTACTAACGGAGGAAAAGATATATAAAGAAACCCTTCTGCAAAAGTATTCGAAAGCGGAAATTGATTATTTTGCGAAACAAATAGATACATCGAGAGATTTATCATTTACATACCTTGGTCTATACACGCTAGCGACAAGGTACCTAGCTACAGACCATGATAAAAAAGTCTTTGAATTACCACAGGAACGTTGGATGGTTATTGCAATGACATTAATGCAACACGAAGATAAGTCACGACGCTCTGAGCATGTTCTAGAGGCATATTGGGCATTGAGTAATCTCTATATGACTGTTGCTACCCCAACACTTGCAAATGCGGGGAAAACGCATGGACAGCTTTCTAGTTGCTTTATTGATACTGTAGATGACAGTTTACAATCGATCTATGATAGTAATACAGATATCGCCAAGCTATCGAAAAACGGCGGTGGTATTGGTGTTTATATGGGCAAAATTCGTAGCCGAGGTAGCTCAATAAAAGGATTTAAGGGCATGTCTAGTGGTGTTGTTCCTTGGATTAAACAGCTGAATAATACAGCAGTAAACGTTGATCAACTTGGAACAAGAAAAGGAGCAATTGCTGTTTATTTAGATGTTTGGCATCGTGATATTGAATCGTTCTTAGACCTGAAATTGAATAATGGTGATGAACGAATGCGGGCACATGATATTTTTACAGGGGTTACGTTACCTGATCTATTCATGGAACAAGTAGAAAAACGCGGAGACTGGTATCTTTTTGATCCACATGAAGTACGCCAAGTAATGGGTTATTCCTTAGAGGACTTTTATGACGAGACCAAGGGCAATGGCACATGGCGTACGAAATACGAGGAATGTGTACAGTCTGATCTCCTTACAAAAACAAAGATCCCTGCTATTGATATAATGAAACGAATTATGAAATCACAGCTAGAATCAGGAACTCCATTCATGTTTTATCGTGATGAAGTCAATCGCCAAAATAGCAATAGTCATAATGGAATGATATATTGTTCCAACCTATGTACAGAAATCACACAGAATCAATCACCATCTGAATTCATTGAAGAGTTCCTAGAAAACGAAAACATGATTGTTAAGAAATATCAGTCCGGTGATTATGTTGTTTGTAACCTAAGTTCAATTAATCTTGGAAAAGCAGTGCCTGATGAAATCCTTGAACGTTTGATTAAGATACAAGTACGGATGTTAGACAATGTGATTGATATTAATAATTTACCAATCATGCAGGCTCAACTAACCAATAAAAAATATCGTGCAATTGGTCTTGGGACATTTGGGTGGCATCATTTATTAGCTAGAAAGAATGTCAAATGGGAAACAGAGGAAGCTGTTAAGTTTGCCGATGAACTGTATGAGAAAATTGCATACCTAACGATTAAGTCAAGTATGGAATTAAGTAAAGAAAAAGGCAGCTATCCAGCTTATGAAGGTAGTAAATGGAGTACAGGCGACTATTTCGACCTTAAAGGCTATCATCAAGGCGAGTGGCAAACCTTAAAAGAAGATGTGAAAGAACATGGAATGCGTAATGGTTACCTTATGGCCGTAGCACCAAATTCAACAACGGCAATGATTGCTGGATCAACAGCAAGTATCGACCCGATTTTCAAACCTTTCTATAATGAAGAAAAGAAAGACTTTAAAATACCAGTGACTGCACCAGATTTAACCTACAAAACGTATGATGTCTACCGTCGCTCTGCCTATATTGTAGATCAGCGCTGGTCTGTAAGACAAAACGCGGCTAGACAAAAGCATGTTGATCAAAGTTTATCGTTTAACTTCTATGTTCCAAATACAATTCGAGCATCTGTTTTATTAGACCTACATTTACAAGCATGGAAGGAAGGCTTGAAAACAACGTATTATGTTCGTTCTACTTCTAATGAGGTGGAAGAATGTGAATGGTGTCAAAGTTGAGGGCATTAGTTGCTTATCTAACTTATAGTGGCAACACGCAAGAGGTAGCAAGGCTCATTGAAGGTCAATTACGATATAGAGGGATTGAAACTGGGATGCACCGCATAGGGATTGACCCTCCAGTAAATCCCTCTAACTATGATATCGTATTTATAGGCTTGTTTACTTGGGAAAAGGGGAGCACCCCCGATGAGGTAAAAGAATTTGTTCTGGAAATAGGATACAAGCCAGATAATGTGGCAGTATTTGGAACTGGTGATACACAATTTGGTGGAGATGATCTGTTCTGTAAAGCAGTTGATAAGCTCGCTAAATTTTATGAAAGTAACTGGAGTGGACTGAAAATAGAACAGTCCCCAAGAGGTAGTCAAGAACAGAAAGTGAAAGACTGGCTGGAAGGAGTACTGCAACATGTCGAAAGTTATGCTTGAAAAAGCAAAAACATTAGAGCCATTAAATCCGAATAAGTCCACTGGGGTATTTGGAGGAAAGTCAAGTGGTATATTAAATTGGAATGATATTGCTTATCCACATTGGTACAAAATGTATAAGCGACTTGTCGGTAATTATTGGCAAGCAGATGAAGTAAATATGCAAAGTGACATAAAACAATTCCCTTCTCTAACGGAAGAGGAACAGGATGCTTATTTAAAAATAATTGGTCTATTGTCCACACTAGATGCACCGCAAACCCGTACGGCACTGTTACTATCGTTATATGCCACGGATCCATCGGTTCAATCCATTATGGCAGTCATTGCTCAACAGGAAGCTGTCCATAATGAAAGTTATTCATATGTATTGTCATCTGTTGTATCGTTAGATGAACAAAATAAGTCTTTCCAATTAGGCAGAACAGATCCAATTTTGCTTAAGCGGAATGAAAATATAACCAAGCAATATAATGCATTTGTTGACGATCCGTCTATAGAGAATATTTTAAAAACAATGGTTTACACCTCCTTATTAGAAGGGATGTTCTTCTATTCTGGATTTGCCTTCTTCTATAATTTAGCTCGTCATAACAAGATGGTTGGAACCTCCACGATGATAAGCTATATTAACCGTGATGAACTGGAGCATGGACGATTTATCTCGGAATTGTTCCGAGCCACATTAGCAGAGAATCCAGAGTATAATACAGAAGAATTCACAAAATGGATATATGACCATTTTGAAGAGTCGGTAGAATTGGAGATAGAATGGTCTAATTATGTACTTGGGAATGTAGAAGGAATAGATTTAGATGAAATGGCAGGGTATATTAAATATCGGGCGAATAAGATGTTACGAATGATGGGATTGCATGATATCTATCCAGAACATTTGGATAACCCATTGAAATGGATACGTGCCTATGTGGATAACTTCGATGGTACAAAAACGGACTTTTTTGAGCAGAAATCCCGCCAATATACAAAAACAAGTGACTTGAACGGATTTGATGATTTATAAAAAGGAATCGGCCGCAGCCGATTTCTTTTTATTTATGCACGTGGCCTTAGGGTTATTCATCTAAATTGACTACTTCACCAGTAACTGCGTCCACACCATTAGCGCATTCAATTTTTCCACATAATATGTAGCTTTTTTGATGCGGTTGATATACATAGACTGGTGTGATTTCCAGGTGGTTATGAAGCTTCTCAAACGCTTCTTTTTTCGTAATCACAGGTGTATCTGCAACTTTAAAGTCTTGAAAAATCTCCATTAGTATACGGTTATCCGTATAATTTAATGGTTCTAAAGTGGAAGCATCAAGTATCATTGTAAGCTTTGGTTCAATGATACGGTGACCGGGTTCGACAGGACGTAGTTCAGCAAAAAGATAGGTATGTTCACGGTAAATCGTTGCTAATCTCCATTTACCACTATCCTCTGAAAATTCCTGTTGAAGCAGTCGCTGTACAGCCTCGCGTGCCTTTGTTTTCTTAGCACTTGATAAGGTAGATATCTCTGTATCGGCAAGATTTGTTAATGCTTGTTCTTCCGTTACTTCTGTAGATAAATCAATTTCTTTTAGTGGGATACTTTGATTGGTAGTGCCTTCCCATGTAATGATTTGGTCTATATGGTACTGGAAGGAAGATGCTTCCACCGATTCATATGCTAATGCTGTCTTTCCATTATTCGTAAGGAAAAAAGTAGTTGTACCATAGATGGATTTCCATTCTTGTGCTGATTCTACTGGAATTTCAAACAGTTTACATTGGTTGCTTGCAATTGGTTCAACAATACTAGGTGTTAAAGCAAATGGTTCCCAATGAATCTGATGTTCAGATGGAAACGAACCATTAATAGAGAATAAAACGAGTTGGCCCTCTTGATTGAATTCAACCTGAATAACCCCTCCTGGATAAACTGGAATATTGTCTACAGCTGCTCGAAACTGCATTTCTCTTTCTGATTCAGATATAAGTTGGAATTGTCTGCCAAACTCCAAATCCGTCATTTCTTCAATCCATTCAATTGTGGCTTCGCTGTTCGATGCTATGTTTGCTAACGATTCTGACGTGGAGTAGGAAGTACCTTCAACGAAGATAATCGTTTGGATCTTTCCAGTATGGATATCCACATCAACAACAGCAGTCCCCGGTGGATTTAATTCGTCTTCTTGGTGATCTGTATGGTCATTTGGAAACCATTCCATTGTTAATTCATATTGTATTTCACCTATAGCATTTTTTTGTTTCGTGAAATAATGATGCTTCAAGTAATAAGTATGAAGCCCAAGCCGCTCGGCTGTATGACTAATAAGTTGTTGTATACTTTCATGCATGGATAGAACCTCACTTTTGCCTAATTTCCTTCAGTATATCATCTGTTATCGAAAGTTTTCATTTATAATAGATAAAAACATAGGAAATGCTCAAATTATCTCCTTTACATTAACGCAACGTAAACGTTTATTGTTAAAGGCAGAGGGGGGTACTATATGCAAATTAAAGAAGTGGCAAGACAGTTAAATACAACGACAAGAACCATTCGATTTTATGAAGAAAAAGGATTAATTCATCCGATTAAACAAGAAAATGAATACCGTATATTTACAGAGGAAGATCTTGTTCGTATAAGCACAATATTAGCATTGCGTGAGATCGGTATCACGATTAACGAGATTAAACAATTATTAAATGACGGGAGTAGAAGTATAAACTCATACTTAAACATTCAACGATCGGCACTATTTGAAAAATGGTTAGAATTGAAAGACATGATTGCAACGATTGATCAAATGTTAGAACGCTCAAACGATGGCCAAACCGAAATGTCTGAGATACTCGAATTGTCCGAGCATTTAAAAAATCTAAAATCGATTCGAAAAAGCTGGGAAGATAAATGGAATTTTGATAGTCAAGCAGTCGATTATGATCAAAACTTAAAAATGCACGGGTATCATTTTAATGTTCATCAGGACTATACAAGAGCCTTAAAAAGAGTAGTAGAAACCATTCAGTTGAAAAAAGGGGATACGTGCTTAGATATTGGTATTGGAACAGGAAACTTAGGCTCCAAATTTATAGCCCATGGAGTGAATGTAATTGGTATTGATCAATCTAAAAATATGTTACATGAATGTAAGAAGAAGCATCCAGAAATTGACACACGTAATGGTCATTTTCTAGCATTACCAGTTATGGATCATCAAATTGATGGTATTGTTTCTAGTTATGCATTACATCATATTGAAGACGAACAAAAGTTGATGGCTTTTGAAGAAATGGATCGTGTTTTAAAGCCGGAAGGTGAAATTTGTATGGTGGATCTCATGTTTCAAAACAAGAGTCATCGGAAAGCAGTTATCGATCATTTTACGAACACAGGCAATAAAGTAGCTGTTTACTCAATAGAAGATGAGTACTATGCCGATCGATCTGTTCTGATAGATTGGTTTAAAACAAATGATTATCAAGTAGAAACCTATACGTTTAATCCAATATTAAGTATGATTTATGCTAAGAAGCAAATTGAGGGTGGCTCCAATTGTTAGCAACCGTTTTGTTAGCGTTCTACCAACAGAACTACGAAAAAGATATTGAGTCTTATTATTTATCAGAAGATCAGTTGCAGTATACGGCAATTCCAAAAGATGCATTAAAAAGTTGCGAACAAGGTAAAGAAGTATATCCTATTGTTATTATATATCAACAGCAAGTAGCAGGATTTTTTACTTTGGAAAGGGACTCGGAAGCTGCGTATAGCACAAATCAGAATGCCTTCGCTCTCAGAGCTTTTTCTATTCATTATAGCCTGCAAGGAAAAGGTATTGCTCAACAGGCACTTAAAATACTAGATGCTTTTATACGGCAGAACTTTTTGGGAATAGATGAAATCGTTCTTGGGGTCAATCATAAGAATACAGCAGCACAATATGTTTATAAATGTGCGGGCTTCAAGGATAATAGAAAAAGAGTGTTTGGTAGAAAAGGAGAACAGTATGTATTTGAAAAGAAAATAAAGAGAGCTATCCAGAGATGAGGATAGCTCTCTTTATTTTCTTTTATGTTATTTAGCTTGGAAATAGTTCTGTAATCCAGTAGTAATCGCTTCTCCAACCTGTTGTTTAAATGTATCTGTTTGAATGATTGCTAGATCATTCGCATTTGTAATAAAACCTAATTCTAATAGAATCGAAGGTGCATTATTCGTTCGTATCACTCGGAACCCTTCGCGAAGGATTCCGCGATCTTGTAAATCAACTTTAGATGCGAGGGAGCCATGGACATTTTCAGCCAATTGTTGATCCGTAGTCTGTGAATAGTAAAAGGTATTCATTCCATTTGCACTTGGATCTGGGAATGCATTATAGTGAATGCTAACAAATGCATGGGTAAAGTAATCGTCACTCATCTCCACACGTTCTTCCAAAGAAATATAGTTGTCATTTGTTCTTGTCATGATTACATTTGCCCCAGCATCACGTATGTGTTCAGCAACCTCATGAGCTGTAGCCAGTGTTACCATCTTTTCTTGTACACCATTAATTCCTACAGCTCCAGAGTCCCTTCCGCCATGACCTGGGTCAAGCATAATATTATACCCATCAAGTGAGGTTAAATCTGAGGATGTGCTGGATGCTTGCTGCTCTGGTGCTTGAACCGTAGCTGCTGACTCGTTAGAAGCCGGGATTGGTTCCCCCTTTGTGTCGGTTAACCAAGATGCCACCCATCCATATTCCCCATTAGCAAGAACGATTTGATGCCAGTCGCCTTCTGTTTTTTGTAAACGATATGTATCTCCTGATGATGACGAACCAATAGCTGGATAACTCGTTCCTGGACCTGATCGAATGTTGGTGCTATTTGCTTTTACAGTTACGTTTTCTTCATTAGCTTGTACCCTTTTCATCTGCCCAATCTTTCGCAAATGATGTTTTGCAACCCAAGCTTCTTTTCCGTCATAGTAGGTTTGGATCCATCCATATTTTTCTTGGAATTCGACTACTTGGTCACCTGCTTGAAGTTTCCCGACAACTGGTGCTTCAGTCGATGCATCACTCCGAACGTTTAGAACCATACCTCCTACTTGATATACATCGCCATTGGCTGCATAACCTTCGCTTGGAAAAAAGAACGTAGAAGCAAGTAATAACGCGATACTCGTAATAATAGTATAGATAAATTTCAATGTAAGCTTGCCTCCTTAAAAATAACTGTATTTAATAAACAGTATTTACCAAGATTTTCTACAAGTAAACTATAAAACTTAAAAATCAATCAGAAGTACTAGAATAAAAAAATGGTCCAGGAAGATTGATAGATATACAGCATAAGCAAAAAAATATAAAGACAAGCGATTAACATACCCTTTTTGCTTTATTGCTAACCTCTTCTAATATCGGATTTCATTGCGTTTAACTTTAGTAATTTAAAGAAACTTATCTGTTAGTTAAAAAACGTACTAAAAAACCAACTGCTATTTTTGCAGTTGGTTTTTTTACATTTTAGTGGTAGTCCTCTTTAATTAATCGAGAGGCTTCCTCAAGTGCATGTTTGTTCTCAGCCATATCCCCAGGTTTTCTAGCCTGCCCAATTACATATCCTTCCAAGGACATTTTAAAAAATTGGCAAATATAATTAAATTGCTGGACAAGTGGCAGCCCTTTTACATGCGGATGATCCCCTCCGACAAGTACAAGGTAAACTTTCTTTCCCTCTAAGGCGCCGCGAAAATGCGTATAATCAGGGTCTCTTAGAATTTGCGACCAACGATCAATAAATGTTTTCATTGGTCCTGACATTCCGTACCAGTAAATTGGTGTGGCGAATACAAGAATGTCATGCTCAAGTACTTGATCAATAAGTTGAGTATGATCGTCTTCTACATGAGGAAATCCTTCTTTAGAATGACGTTTATCAACGATTGGTTGTACGTTGTAATCGCGAAGATAAATATGTGATCCTTTTTCTTTTGGTACGACATGATGGGCTAAGTATTCGGTATTTCCATTGAACCTAGTGGATCCATGAAATACGGCAATCTTCATGTTTCTTCCTCCCTCGTGACATGTACTAGAATGAATTACATGGCCTGTAATCCATAGAGAATATGGAAAGATTTCTTTCTTAAATTGTATTCTTTTGCAGGGGATTTAGAAGTAAGACAAGAATCTTATTAAATATAAAGGGATTAGTAATAAACGATCTACAAGATTATTTCCGGGGAAATAGTGTGTTCGATATGACTTTACAAGTTATGATTTTTATAATAATTAAGCGGTGTATTTTGCAATTGTCTTCATTAACTGGAATGACGGTCTGAAGAGTACTTCAGATACACTCACTCTTGCCTCGTATCCTTTCATACAATTTGTCTTCCTACTAGAGAGAGGTACAGTTGGTATGGCATAATAATATGGGTACGAAAGTTCCCAGGCATGATGGTTGTATTAATCAAGCCTTTTCGTGAAAATAGCGTCCTAGGAGTATGACTTATGAAAAAAATAATTCCCTTTTTGATTCTAGTATTGATCATGATTTACACTTTCTTTTTGACTTCTTGGATTGGATCTTATCTAATGCTGGAAGAGAATTGGAAGGAATTCGTGGTTTTTACACCACAATCTGTTACCGATCGGAACGACATTTATCTGCTTGATCAATGGATATATGCATTTAACGTTCGACCTGTTCCAAGTTATACATTCATTGTATCTTTATTCCTTGTAATTAGTATCAGTATTTATTATTTAAGAAAGAGGAAAAGGAAGCAAAAGGCAAAAAAAGACATATAATAATCAAAATAAGGGGGAGTGTTTATAAAGCGGAAGCAAGAGAAAACAGACAGGGATTGGTTAGAAGGATTTATTATTGAAGCAGCTAATTTATTCGTTTCAGCAGTGAAGTTTATAGGAAGATTTGTGATTTTAATCTTGAAATCATGGTATTAAAGGAACGCGGAGGAAGTATCATATCTCTCCGCGTTTTCCTGTTCATTATGCTCTAATCCATTTCCAAATTTCTGCTGGAGTAGCATTTTTACCATACATCAAGATTCCTATTTTGAAAATTTTCCCAGCTAGTTTCATAAAGAACCACACGCTAAGCAGTAAAATGATGAGAGAAATACCGATCTCCATCCATGGCCATTGCTCTAAGTTTGTAAGTCGTAATAACAATACTCCAGGTGAGGTAAACGGGATATAGGTTCCAATCTGTGCCATTAAGCCATTAGGATCAGACAAAACTGGTCCGATAAAAATGAATGGTAAAAATGGTAGCATCATGACCATACCTTGAAAGTTTCCAGCTGTTGAAACATCTGCCATCGTTGCTCCTACACCTACAAATATAGAAGCAAAAAGTAAGTAACCTAAGATAGCGATCCCTATATACAAGAATAGTTCAGGGACGAGTAAATATTCAAGAATCGTGAGATCGAATTTCCATGCAACCACTGGTAATACAATGGCTATAGATAGGACAGCTTGCAAAAGACCTAACACGAAATATCCAAGAATCTTACCTTGCATTAAATCAGCTGGGGTTACGGAAGATAAAATAATTTCAGCAATTTTATCTTTCTTTTCCTGTGATGCACTTTGAAAGATTGCCATTCCTGTAAATACAATGGATAACATGATAAAACCAGCAAATGCCCCAGGTACAATTCGTTCCATTGGATTTGTTTCACTTGTTGTTTGATTCTGTGCTTGTAGTTCTTCTGTTGTAATTTCTTTAATTTGAATTCCTTGTGTAAGTGTATTTTTTTCGTCTTCAGTTAAACCTAATTCTTGTATTTGCAAAGCTTGAAGTGGCCCAGTAACTACTTGTACTTGATCCATAAAGTAGGGGGCGATATCTTCTGAAGTATATGCTGGGACTACTCCTTGATTTAAATTCTGTTCATTTAAAAATAAATAAGCAGTATCTTCTGTATCCGCTAAGGCATTGCTCACTTCTTCCTCTGTCAAGTCAGTTTGTTGTAAATCCCAAGGTATATTCGCCGATTCAACGGTTTGTTTTAATTCTGAAAAGATGGCTAGTTGATCATTAATGAATACGTTTGTTGTCTCTTGGTTATCATCATCTGACCCTCCAAATAAATCTCCTAATAGCATAAATCCAACGATAAGAATAGGGGTTAAGAACATTCCAATAATAAACGTTTTATTTTTTAAATTCCGTTTTATTTCCCATTTGGCAACTTTCTTCGTATTATGCATATACGTCACCTTCTTCCTGTAATAAATTGCGATCTGTGGCAATATCAATAAAGATTTCATGAAGGGAGACCCGATCTATGGTCAGTTCTTGAATCTGCAGATCAGCTGGTAGTTGTTGTAACCATTTAGCTGGATGTACATCTTTATTGAGATAGAGAATACTTTGATCTCCTTCTTGCTCCAAACGGTTGATATCTGGCAGCTGCTCTAGGGCTGCCTTATTATTAAAGCCCCTAATGGTACATTTAAAGTTGGCATATTCTGTTTTAACATCTTCCATTTTTCCATATATCACTTTTTGGCCACGATGAATCATAAATAGTCGATCTGCCATTTCTTCAACTAGGTTCATTTGATGGGAAGATAAAAGGATAGATGTGCCATTTTTGGCTAATTGATAGATCTCTTGTTTGAATAATTCTTGACTTACAGGGTCTAGTCCGGAAAATGGTTCATCGAGTATTAACAGCTCTGGTTCATGGATGATGGGAGCAATAAATTGGACTTTTTGCCCCATTCCCTTTGAAAGTTCTTCAACATTTACTTTTTCTTTCCCTTCCAGGTCGAATTTCTTTAAATACGTTAACGCCCTTTGTTTTGCTCTGTCTAAAGGGTAATCTTTTAATTCAGCTAAATACAAGAGGATATCCATTACATTCACGTTTTTATATAGCCCTCTTTCCTCAGGCAAATACCCAATTTTATTCCTTGGTATTGTCTCTCCTTGACGATGGTGAAATGTAATTGTACCTTCGTCTGGATACATGATCCCCATGATATTACGAATTGTGGTTGATTTCCCAGCCCCATTTGGGCCGAGTATTGCCATAATCTCTCCTTGATTGACTTCGAAAGAGATATTAGAAATAATTTTCCGTTCCTTAAATGCCTTGCCTAAATCCTTTACTGTTAGAACGGTCCCCATAAAATCCTCCCCTTTACTTGGTTAATATTAAAGTAATAATTTCTTCTAGGTTTAATGATTCTAAAGCTGTCCAAGCGATACCATGTTGATGGAGATAGGCTTCTGTTCGTTCTGGGTTATTAGAAATCAGCTGCGTTGCTTTCCGAAACAACTCCCCTGGTACTTTCTCAACTGGAAGGGCTTCATTAAACCAATATTGCTTGTGCGTATCGATTAATGTCTCTTTTTCAAAGATATCTATTAGTTTTCCTTGTTTTAATACGACGAGATAATCAGAAAGTTTCATTATATCTGCAGATTGGTGACTTGCCATCACGATCGCGCGGTGGCCATGCTCCATCCACTCTACGATAAAATTCATCAGTTGTTCTTTAGCAGGAATATCCATATAAGCAGTCGGTTCATCCAATAGGAGTAAGGATGTATTTCTGGGTAAAGTTAGGGCGAGTTTTAACTTTTGCTGAATACCCTGTGATAATGCTACAAAACTTTTATTTAGTGGAATATTGAAAGCTTCTACTATTCGTTTAAATAACACTTCATCCCAGTTCGGATACAAAGGCGCAATAAAATCCCTCAGTGACTTTCCTGTAAATGCATTCCATCCTACAGCAGTTTGTGGCTGGTAGCTTATATTTTTTTTCCAGTTCTCATCCGGACCATGAACAAATGAATTCAATAACTTGATATTCCCTTGGTCAGGTTTTACAAGATTCATCATAAGCTTCAATAAAGTACTTTTGCCAGCTCCGTTTGTACCAACTATTGTAGTGATTGTTCCAGGTTCAACCGATAAGTTAATTGGTCCAATATGGAGCGAATCGAGTCGTTTTTCAATATTTGTGAATTCCATGATGGGTTTCATTGTGTTTAAGAACCTCCTTTTCTATGCGAGTCAATGACTTCTGTAAAGATTTCTTTAATTTGTTCAATGGTATAATCATAGCTCAGTGCAGTTTCTACAGCATTTTCAATTGTTTGATACACCTCTGAGACCTTTACTTGCTGTTTCATCGAATCCTCAACTTGGGCTACAAACGTACCTTTACCTTGTGTTGTTTGGATAAATCCTTGATATTCTAGGTCTTGATAAGCTCGTCGAATGGTAATCGCACTTGTTTCAAGATCTTTAGATAGTGCTCGTATAGATGGCAAAGGTGTTCCCTCAGGTAGTTGACCACCAGCAATTAATGCCTTCAACTGATTTTCTATCTGATGATAGATAGGTTCTCGAGATGATTTAGAAAGACGTATCGGTAGTTCCATGATTATACCTCCTCTCTAACCTATACATAATCCACTTTGTTGATTACTTTTTTCATATAAATTTGGTGTGCTTGCAAGGCGAAATATGCAATAATAATAGATATAATGGAAGATACTAACGGCCATTTTTCTGCGAATACAATTGTCCAATAGACAACACCATGATCCGAGAGCGCATAGATTATCAAAAATAGAAGAAATACTGCGAATAAGCTTATCACTACAGTTAAAGCTGTGCCTAGTTTTGTAGTAGTAAATCCTTTTTCACCTGCATCACTTATGGGAAAAACAGTGCCAATATAAACATTGGCAGACAACCAAATGAGACAAAATGCGATATAAGAGACTAAAGATAACACGTCTTGGATTGGAGTGATGAAATAATACACTCCCAATAAAATAATTTGCCAAGGAAAAGAGTAAAAGAAATAAATGATAAATCGACTTTTTATAAGAATTTCCTGTCTTATTGGCAATTGTAATTGCATTAAGAGTATTGGAGCTGCTAAAAAACCCTCCGTTTGTTTTTGCACTTGAAACTGTTTTGGCTTCATCCACATGCCCGCTATCGAAAATAGAAGAAGAAAAAAGAAATCATAGCCCATAAAATCGTTTTCTAAGTAAGATTCCAATGAAACGGCAAGATAAGACAGCACGAACATGTAAAAACAAAAGGTAAAAACAAAACCCTGCCAAGACTGACTTAATTCGAGCTTTGCCAGTTGATACGCTTCCTTCCAATCCTTCATGATTAAACCTCCTCCTACTGTTATACTGTGTATATCTATATACACAGTATAAGTGAATGGGTGTAAATGTCAAGACGCTTTCTTATATTTCATGAATTAGACGAAAATTTATGGATTAATTGTGAAATAGTGCACATATCTGTAGATGTTTTATATTTCTGTTGTAAACTAAAAGTGTAAGAGAGTTATACTAACTTGTGAAATGTTGAGCATTCAAATTTGAAGGAGTTGGTAGAAGATGTTGATGAATTTCATTCGCAAACATTATGTAGCAGCAGGTATTTTAGTTTTTATTCGTTTGTATATTGGTTACGAGTGGCTTACAGCGGGGTATGGAAAATTAACGGGTGGTCAATTTGATGCCACCGGTTTCTTACAAGGTGCAATTGCTAGTGCCGGAGGTGATCACCCCGCTGTCCAAGGTTGGTGGCCTCTATTTCTTGAAAAAGTAGCCTTACCAAATGCAGATTTATTTACGGTTCTTGTGATGTGGGGTGAACTACTTGTAGGGATTGCACTGATTTTAGGTATCTTTACTAATTTTGCAGCTCTAATGGGAATAACGATGAACTTTGCCTTTCTTTTTAGTGGTACAGTAAGTACTAATGCGCAAATGGTTCTATTAACCATCTTCTTATTAATTGCTGGCTACAATGCCGGTAGATATGGTCTCGACAGATGGATAATTCCATTTCTAAAACGCAAAACAACAAAAAGGAAACATACCATGAAATTAGCGTGAGTTTGGAGATTACTATTCCAGCCAAGACTTCTAAGCGATATCTTGGCTGTTTTTTGTTCGTAAAAAGAGTACAAATACGTTACCATGAAGAAGTATATAATGATTAATTAGTGGAAAGAGGAGGAGCCTATGCCAACCTATCGAAAGTTAATTCGTGATAAAATGCCTGCTATAATAGCGATAACTGGAAAAGAAGCAAACACAATCACCCTGTCAGATGAAGCCTTTGCTCACCAATTACGTGAAAAAATAGTAGAAGAACTGGAAGAATACTTAAACACAACGGAAGATGAACAATCGCTTGAAGAACTGGCTGATATCCTTGAATTGATTCGAGCTCTTTCACAAGTACATGGAGCATCTTTTGAAGAGCTGGATAATATCCGCAAGGCAAAAGCAGAAGAACGAGGCGCCTTTGAAGATAAAATTTATCTCATTGATGTTAAAGAATAAATGGATTAGATATGCAGTTATTGTAAAAGCAATGCATACAGTAGAGAGTACTGCTAAATAAACTCCAAAATTAAACCCAAATCCTTACAATCAGATTCGGGTACTTTGCTATTTTTATCCGATTAAAATGGTGAAGCAGGTAAAATAGTTACATCATCGGCTGAGTCGGTCGTATCCTCAAAAAGGGAAACGATCAAACTGTCATCGTTTAATCACATTCATTAACCGCATACATAATTAGCTAACACCGATTGCACCTTATAAATGTTCAATTGTTTATTAAATGTTTTCTGAATCGGCTCAGCATTGCCTGATATCCAAATTTTTAATTCTGCCTCTAGATCAAAAGTCCCGGCTGTTTCTACGGAAAAATGGGTAATGCTCTTATATGGAAGTGAATGGTATTCCATCTTCTTTCCGGTCACACCTTGTTTATCTAACAGAATCAGTCGCTTATTGGTAAAAATCATCATATCTCGAATAAGCTTATAGGCATGTTCTACTTGTTCAGACGTTGCTAATAGTTCTGCTACTTCCTGTTCTGCTTTTGCCGTATCAAGTTCTGAGGCATTCCCCATCATGCTATCAAATATTCCCATATATAAATCCCTCCTAATTAAGATGTACCCAATTAATCTAGTAAAGAAACCCGAAAATGGAATAGGGCTTTGGAAGCAATCTGTCTCATTTATGTTTAACCTCCTATGTAAACGTGAATGATGTTTATAAACATCGTCGAAGGGAGCGTTTAAGGTATGAAGCGTTGGTACCTTTATCTAATTATTGGAGTCCTTGTATTGGTGTTAGCAGCTTGTGGGTCAACGAATGATGAACAACAGAATAGTGCAACAGATAATAATACAAGTGAGGAAGAAACGAATGGAGATACAACAGGCGATCCAGATAATGCTACAAAAGAAGAAGAAGTACTTGTTTCGTTGAAGGATGCAGATAACAAAGTAGTTGGGACAGCGACGTTAACTGAAGGTGAAAATGGCGTCAATATCCATCTAGAAGGAGAAAATCTCTCTCCAGGCATGCACGGTTTCCATATTCATGAGGCAGGTTCGTGTGAAGCACCTGATTTCAAATCAGCAGGTGGGCATTTTAATCCAACCAACACGAATCATGGTAAAGACGATCCGGAAGGCCCCCATGCTGGAGATCTCCCTAATATAGAAGTGGCAGAAGATGGTACTGTCAATACAGAAGCAACTGCAGAGATGGTCACGTTAGAAAAAGGAAAAGACAACTCCCTTTATAAAGATGGTGGTACGGCATTAGTTATTCATGCTGGTGAAGATGACTATCAATCACAACCATCTGGTGATGCGGGAGACCGTGTTGCCTGTGGAGTTATAGAAGAATAGGACTCAAAACAAATCCGTGTCAATATGACTCGGATTTGTTTTGTTAAAGGACATCTGCACCGTATCTCTGATACAATAATGCATATATAATGTATATTATAATAAAGCAGGTGGGACCTTTGGCATCAATTTTACTCTTCTCCATAATTATATTAGCTGCATCTATTTTACAAACAAGTACTGGTTTTGGTTTTTCAATTATTGCAACTCCGCTATTGCTATTAATTTTTGAACCGAGAGAAGCGATTCAAATCAATTTAATTATTTCGCTCGTCATTTCTTTTGCTTTAATAAATAACATCAAAAAAGATGTTGATGTTGGCATTGTGAGAAGGTTTGCGTGGGGAAGTGTTCTAGGTCTGCCACTTGGTCTTGCCGTATTTTTGTATATGGAAGTGAATGTTCTTAAGTTAATCATTAGTATTATTATTTTATTGTTAACGGCATTATTACTACTCCGCTTTAAAATGAACCAAACGGAGCAACGTGACTATATAGCAGGTGGTTTTTCTGGTGCGTTTACGACAAGTATTGGAATGCCTGGACCGCCAATTCTATTATATTTTTCAGGAACACACACAAAAAAAGAGAAGCTTCGCGCAACAACATTGGCTTTTTACTTATTTATCTACTTTGTTAGCCTAGCCATCCAGGTCGTTGCTGCTGGTACTTCGAAATTAATATGGTTATCAAGTATATCTGCACTTCCATTAGTTGCTATTGGTTTACTATTAGGTCAGCTTTTATTTAAGCGAATAAACCAAGCCTTATTTCAAAAGCTAACCTATGTGCTATTACTATTCACCGGTATCTATTTGTTAATTGAGCAATTATAGGTAATAAACCTTTTACCCCATCCCTTTTTAGTTAGGTTTTTACTCTATTTAACGAGCTTGAATCTTACCTGAAACAGGTCCTAATATCAATTATATTGAAAAACGAGACCTGGTCACAATCACCGGTCTCGTTTTAATTTTTTATTTATCGCTTAAATACTTACGTTGAAAATCAGCAATGCTTTTGTATTCATCATCTAGAATCCGAGACAACCTTATAAAGATAGGTAATAACTCACGGTAGATCGTCGTTGTATCGTCATTTGGATGATGTGTATGTGTGTGTCCGATCATCTCTGAAACAATACGGAAATCACTAATTTCCCCTGTACCATACATTCCAAGAACTACTGCACCAAGACAAGAGCTTTCATAACTCTCTGGTACAACGACCGGTTTATCAAAAATATCTGCCATAAGTTGTCGCCACATTTCTGAACGAGCAAACCCACCAGTCGCTTGAATTCGTTTCGGTTCCCCGGTTAGTTCTTCTAACGCAAGCAATACGGTGTATAAGTTATAGATAACACCTTCTAAGACAGCACGGATCATATGCTGCTTTTCATGATGAATACTTAAACCGAAGAAAGAAGCTCTTGCATTCGCATTCCATAATGGTGCGCGTTCACCAGTCATATATGGATGGAAAATTAAACCATCAGAACCTGGATTTACACCGGATGCAATTTTAGTTAACACATCATAAGGATCAATACCTAGACGTTTCGCAGTTTCTACTTCCGCTGCTGCAAACTCATCGCGGAGCCAACGTAAAATCATCCCTCCATTATTAACTGGTCCACCAATAACCCAATGATCTTCCGTTAAGGCATAACAAAAGATCCTGCCTTTAGGATCCGTGCGTGGTTTGTCAGATACGGTACGGATAGCACCGCTTGTACCAATTGTTACCGCAATTACGCCAGGTTCAATAGCGTTCACTCCGAGATTAGAAAGCACGCCGTCACTAGCACCAATGATGAATTTAGTTGTGCTATGAATTCCCATATAATTGCTTAACTCTTCGTCTAACCCGCTAAATGCTTCTGTAGTTGGTACAAGGGTGGACAATTGTTTTGAAGTAATTCCTGCAACTTCTAAAGCTTCTGTATCCCAATCTAACTTCTCTAGATTCAATAGTCCAGTGGCAGATGCAATGGAATGATCAACGACGTATTTCCCAAATAAACGATAAAAAACATATTCTTTAATTGAGATAAACTTTGCAGCTTGATTAAATAGTTCGGGTTTCTCATCTTTTAGCCATACTAATTTAGATAGTGGGGACATTGGGTGTATCGGTGTCCCTGTACGGCGATAAATAAGATGGCCGTATTCACTTTGCTTAATCTGTTCAGCATGTGTCGCACTTCTGGTGTCAGCCCAAGTAATGCTATTCGTTAAGAGTTTGCCTTCTTTGTCTACTGCGATAAAGCTATGCATAGCAGAACTAAAGGAGACAAATTGGAGATGTCCAGGATTGATTTCACTATTTCTGACTGTTTCGCGAATGCACGTAGAGACAGCATTAAATATTTCGTCTGGATCTTGTTCCGCAACTAAAGGATTGGGTGTGTGTAATGGGTAATTAATTGTATGATTGGTAATAACTTCCCCTTGTTTATTGAAAAGTACGGCTTTCGTACTTGTCGTGCCAATATCTACACCAAGATAATAAGTTGCCTGACTCATTGCTGTTCCTCCTTCTACCTCTAAAAGAAAAGGAACAATATGTTCCCTCTTTATGTTTATTACGATTGGTTTTAACAAATGGAATAGTTTTATTGTATCAATGACCAATCACGATATTCTACTCGTAGCCATCCATCCTATTTTACAAAACGCTTACAAATAGGGATTCGGTATTAGCATAAGTAAAACAATGCTCGAATTTAAACCAGTATCTTATAAAATTCAGACCCTCATAGACCCGATTACTGTTTAAAATTTGTTTTTCACGCACGGGTATGCCAAGGCTAATGTGATTAAGCACGGGGTGGACATTTCGAGATGTCAACAACGATTTCTTTTATTTACGATAGATCAGGCGTTTAATCCTATATATCGTCTTTTAAGTTTGCAGCTATCGTAATGTCCAGTCCAATTATTTCTATTTATATTAACTTTTAACTACAGCATGTCCGCCAAACTCATTTCTGAGTGCAGCGACGACTTTGCCGGTGAACGTATCATCTTCTAATGAACGGTAGCGCATCATAAGGGATAATGCGATAACAGGTGCAGCAACTTGATAGTCTAGTGCTGTTTCTACTGTCCATTTCCCTTCTCCAGATGAATGCATGATACCACGAATTTCATCCAGGTTAGCATCTTTTGAAAAGGCATTTTCCATTAATTCCATAAGCCATGAACGGATGACAGAACCATGGTTGAATACTTTAGCAACTTTTTCATAATCATAATCAAAATCACTTTTATGAAGAATATCAAATCCTTCAGCAATAGATTGCATCATGCCGTATTCCATACCATTGTGAACCATCTTTAAAAAGTGACCGCTTCCTGATTTTCCCGTATAAAGATAGCCGTTTTCAACAGCGATATCGCTAAATAACGGTTCAATCTCTTTAAATTTATCAGCATCACCGCCGATCATAATACATACACCGTTACGGGCTCCATCAGTTCCGCCGCTTGTACCACAATCGAATAGATAAATGCCTTTTTCAGATAGTTGTTGATGACGTTTCACTGTATCTTTGTAGTTAGAATTACCACCATCGATAATGGTATCTCCTTTATCTAATAATGGTGTAATCTCCGCAATTACTCTCTCTGTAATATCGCCAGCAGGCACCATTAGCCAAATGGTACGGGGTGTTTCCATATCTTGGATCATGTCCCGAACAGAATGGTGCTGCTGAAAGTTTTTATGGGAAATTGCTGTAGCACTTTCCGGGTTCGCATCATATCCAAAGACATGGTGATGATGATCTAATAAGTTAAGGGCTAAGTTTAACCCCATTTTTCCAAGTCCAATGATACCGATTTCCATATTTTCACCTCATGATGTACATTTTAGTGTGTAACGGATTCATTATATCAAAAATTTTTCCGTAATCAATTATTTTAAAAGAAATTTTTTTCGTATATAATAGATACCAGATAGATTGAGAAGAAGGAGTACTCCTAGATGGATAAGAAAAAACAGCATGGGTTGGCGAGGATCCGCAGTCATTATGGTAAATTTAGTGATAAAGAAAAAAGAATCGCTGATTATATTTTGCAACATCCCCAAGATATCATTCACCATACGATTAATCAGGTGGCAGAAGACCTCGAAGTTGCAGAATCTACCGTGTTTCGATTTTGTCAGCGGATTGGTTTTAAGGGTTATCAAGCCTTAAAAATAGCATTGGCTGCAGAGATAGTTACGCCGATGAAAGATATTCACGAAAAGATAAGCGATGGAGATAACATTGCAACGGTTGGGGAAAAAGTATTTCGTTCCAATATAAAAACATTAGAAGACACACTGCAAATCATAGATGTACATGCGATGGATAGAGCTGTACAGACACTGGTTCAAGCAAATAAGGTAGAGTTTTTTGGAATCGGTGGATCGGCCATCGTTTCGTTGGATGCTTATCATAAATTCATTCGAAGTGGCATTCATGTAAACTCAAATTTCGATGCACATATGCAACTAATGTCAGCATCTCAACTGAGTAGTGCAGATGTTGCTGTATTAATTTCACATTCTGGTTCTACCAAGGATATGATGGATTTATTACATGTTTTAAAAGAGAAGCAAGTAACCACCATTGCAATTACTAATTTTGCTAAATCTCCACTAACCAAGGAAGCGGACATCTTACTGTATACAGCAGCAGAAGAAACAGAATTCCGGTCGGAAGCACTGTCATCTAGAATTGCGGAATTAAGCTTGATTGATGTTCTTTATACGAACGTCATGATTGCTAAGGGAGAAGACGCAAAATTGGCTTTGCAAGATATGCGAAAAGCTATATCGTTAAAACGGTTATAGGGGGGATTATAGTGAAGTTTGTATTTGATTTAGATGGAACAATCTGTTTTAACGGAGAGTATATATCAGAACCTATTATTCAAGGTTTAGAGCAATTAGAAAGGAAAGGGCATGAATTAATCTTTGCATCTGCAAGACCAATAAGAGATTTACTCCCAGTACTTCCTAGTCGTTTTCATCACCATCAACTGATAGGTGGAAATGGTGCGATCGTTCAAGATAATGGAAAAGTCACATCGACAGCCTGCTTTGATAGAAATACATTTCAACGTATCGAAGAAATTATTGAACATTTCTCAAGCCAATATTTAATAGATGGTTTGTGGAATTATTCCTATACAGGGGCAATTGATCATCCAATCAGAGGGAAGGTGGACCCAAACGGATTAGCACGTAACCTTCCTAAGATGGAGATAGAGACGGTTATCAAAGTAGTATTACTGGAATCATCCAACATGAATGATGTAGAGAGGCAATTAAAAAAATTAGATGTAGTTATACATAGACATGAAGGGGAGCGGGTATTAGATATAAGTCCAAAAGGAGTAGATAAATGGAGTGGTCTCCAACAATTAGAAATAAAGGAACAAGCGTATGTCGCATTTGGTAATGATGCTAATGACGTCACTATGTTTCAACATGCCAGCCATTCAATTATGATTGGCCATCATCACCAATTGGCACCTTTTGCAAAAGAAACCATACCATTTTGTTCCTCTATTGAACAAAAGATTGTTCAGAAACTGAATGAACTTGCTGAACAACATGTTGTCGTTTAGGTGTGTAGCTACAGTTCAAGAATCCTAGCTTGTAGATGATTTTCTATAAGCTTTTTTGTTGTTTTAAAAATGAAGAGGGTGGGAGAAAAACAATTAAAAAAGGAGATCGAGATAAAAGGAGTTTGGATGATTTTAGTAATATCTTATCATTGCTTTCTCTTTCCTTTTCTGTATAATATATTTCGGGTATCGAAGAAAAAGGAGGGATATCATGGATGCACCACAAGCTGTTACGAAGAAACAACCTGAAAAGATTTGGACACGCGATTTCGTCTTGATCTGTTTAGCAAATTTCTTCATTTTCCTTGGTTTCCAAATGACATTGCCCACCCTGCCTTTGTTTGTGAAAGAGTTGGGCGGAAGTGACCAACTTGTGGGAATTATCGTAGGGATTTTTACGTTTTCTGCACTCCTGATGCGGCCTTATGCTGGTCATGCACTGGAGTCAAAAGGAAGACGTTTTGTTTATATGTTCGGTCTTGCTGTATTTGTAATTTCAGTTGGTTCTTTTGCTTTTGTAACAAGTATTGTATTTTTATTGTTAATCCGTATTTTACAAGGAATTGGTTGGGGATTTTCGACAACAGCAACAGGGACAATTGCCACAGATATCATTCCGGAAAAGCGTCGTGGAGAAGGAATGGGCTATTTTGGGTTATCTGGAAATATAGCTTTAGCATTCGGACCTTCCCTTGGATTAACATTGGTTGATGTAATTACCTTCCCGCAGCTATTCCTAATTTGCGCTTCTGGGGGATTGGTTGCATTTATCCTTTCTAGCCGCATCCGGTATAAGCAAGTAGAGGAGTCAAAAGATAAAACCGTGACAATGAAATTTGATATCTTTGAGAAGACTGCTATACAACCAGCACTGCTCTTATTTTTTATTACATTTACTTTTGGTGGCATTGCAACTTTTTTGCCATTACACGCAGCTGAGAAAAGTATTGCCGGTATTGAATCTTATTTTCTAGTCTATGCTGTTTTTCTCATGATTTCTCGTACATTTGCAGGGAAGATTTATGATCAGAAAGGCCATATTTATGTCTTTCTCCCTGGAACGGTATTCATCTTTGGAGCAATGTTATTACTTGCATGGCTGCCAAATACGTTCGTAATGCTGATAGCTGCAGGTATGTATGGGCTTGGTTTTGGATCAGTACAACCAGCTCTGCAAGCTTGGGCAGTTGAGAAAGCACCAGGAAATCGAAAAGGGATGGCAAATGCCACCTTTTTCTCGTTTTTTGATTTAGGTGTTGGTTTAGGTGCAATCATCTTTGGGCAGATAGCTTCAGTATTCAACTATGCTGTTATTTATCTAACTGCTGGTGGTTCCGTATTATTATCAGTTCTCTTATATTTATATTTATTATTTATGGCGATCCGTAGATCCAAACAATCACATAATATTTAATACGACTTGTGGCGATTGTTCTTTCCTATTAAAGCAGAATAAAAAGACTCCTCCTCCATCTAATTGGCTATCCCAGCTAGACGAGGAAGAGACTCTTGGGCTGTCAGGTAACAACGGTTTACTAGGCAGCTTTTTTGAAAGCTCAGAGAGCATGAGCAGTGTTATTAACAAAGATCTTGAAAAACAAATCTTGACAGCGCCATTTATTACCAAAGGTTTTACTTGGTCTACTGGATTACACTTCTTTTGGTAGTACAATTCGTTTATATAGATGAACGGTAATCAAGTAATATATTCCATAGATGACAAAAAAGATGCTGATGGGTATCCAAATTTTTGTATACGGTTCGATAATGATGAAAGAGAACATTTGCATGCCGACAATAACATGTACTAAACCTACTAATGCAGGGAACAGGAACAATAAGAATAGCTCACGGTAAATGGATCGTTTTAATAATGATCTTCGCACACCGATTTTCCGTAACATATGATAACGATGAACGTCGGCGCCAGCGCTTGAAAGTAATTTAAACATCAATACACTTGCCATCATCATTAAGAAAGCTACACCTAAGAAAAGTCCCATAAAGATAGTACCACTTGCAATGCCTTTAAAAGCCAAATAATTGCCGTATTTACCCCCATTGTTTTCAACGGGTTTTCTTAAATAGGTTTCGGCTAGTTCCGTCTGGTTGTCATTAATGGTTTCAAATTGCGACAAATAATTCATAAAGTCATCCACTTGCACTAAGATAACGGATTGCTCATCGGCTTCAACTTTTTGGTATTCTTCTGCATTTAATACATATACTGGCAGAGACCCAAACATATTATAACTGGTATTAAGCTCTGTCGAAATTGCTGTCCACCAATTTTCTGGTAATTCTTCTGTTCCTTCTTCCCCATTTAAGGAATAACGAGCTGCAGGCAATGGTTCATTCACTCGTTTGGTTTTAGGTAATTCAAATTCTGCATCATATGCTTTTACTTCTGGGGCATTTTCCACTAAATCTTGTTTTAAATAATAGATGCCATTGTCATTTATTTTATACGAATAAGCGTGTTGTTCGGTTATCGTCATTTCTTTTAGAGTCTGCAAATCTTCCTCCGTAGGCTGATGAATAACTACATCATTTGCATGGTACATGGAGGATTGGGTTTCAATATTATGGTAAAAGGAAATCCCGGCAGTCATTGCACCTAATCCAAGAGCAATTAACATTGCTACTGTACCAAGCACCTGGGTTAAATGAAGCATTCGGAAACGTAATTGACCAAGCGTAAATGAATTTATTCCTGTTTCATTTAAGCGACGGTTTTGCTTTAGCTTTTTCACAACGTACGGCAGAAGAGAAATGAATATAAAATAGGTGCCGGGTATAATCGTAACGGTTGCCAGGATCACCCCAAATTGTTGCAGTTTTTCTATTTCCGTCATGGCGTAGTAGCCGATTCCGATTAGAATGATGGCTAAGAGTGCACCGATGAACGTCTTGATACCGTTTGTTTTTACAATATCTTGTTTTTGTTCAGCTTTTAATAAATCTAATACATTTTTTCTACCAATTTGCCATGCATTGACAAGTGAGGTAAGCAAGAATAATACAATATAGAAAATAACTGTTGTAAGAATAGAAGAAGGATAGATTGCTTTAAATCCCTCCCCTTGAAAATCTAATTGCCACATAAACAATTCAGCAATTCCAACGGCCAATCCAATGCCTAGGAAAATTCCTACAACAAGGGAAATAACACCAATAAAAAATGTTTCAAAAAACATTAATTGCGTAATTTTTCCTTTTTTTGCACCTAAGGTCATATACATAGCCATTTCTTTTTGTCTCAATGTTTGAATAAAAGAAGTTGCGTAGAAAATATAGAATATCGTGATAAACCCTAAGATCACCGACCCTACATGAAAGATAAACACAACCGAACTAATCATTGCATTCGATTCGATAAAGGCTTTATTCTGTGCAAGTGTCTGAAACATATAGAAAATCGCAATGGATATCGTAAGTCCAAATAATAATACTAAATAATCTTTAAACATCTTTCGCATACTAGAAATAGTCAATTTTACTAACATCTTATCACCTACTTTCTAATCCAATTCATTCGGAGTTGCAAATTCAGCAAGTACATCAAGTATTTCTTGATGGAAGCTATTTCTTGTTGTATCTCGATGAATTTCCTTATATAATTGACCATCTTGAATAAACAAAATTCGCTGGCAATAACTTGCACTCAACGGATCATGCGTTACAAGCATTATGGACGTATGATGGTTTTCATTTAAGTGTACCAAGGTTTCCATTAAGCTTTTGGCGTTTTTTGAATCTAATGCCCCAGTTGGTTCATCAGCTAGAACCATTGCTGGTTCATGCACAAGTGCTCGAGCTGCAGCCACTCGCTGTTTTTGACCACCAGATATGGTTACTGGGTATTTATCGATGATTTCTTGAATACCAAGTTTGCTGGCTACTTTTAATACATTTGGCTTAATGTCTTTTGAAGGAACTCCTTTTAAGGACAAAGGAAGCGCTATATTTTCGTAGACGGTCAGATTTTCTAAAAGATTAAAATCTTGGAAGATAAACCCTAACTGTTCCGAACGAAAATCTGCTAATTGATTTTGCTTCATCGCAGTTATATTGGTGCCGGCAATTTCAATCGTACCACTAGTAGATTGATCTAACGTGGAGATAACATTTAATAATGTCGTTTTCCCTGCACCAGAAGGTCCCATAATTCCGACAAACTCTCCGCTCTGAATATCAAAATTAACATCTTTTAAAGCATGGTATTGGTTCTCGTTTTTCTTTCCATACACTTTATCTAAATGACTTACATGTAATACTGGTTGATTCATTATCCTACCTCCATCTTATTTTCTATCGATAGTTTATCGTTAATGAGAGAAGGTAGGTATGGATTTTCCTTTCAGCAAGCTTACAGATTTGTAAGTATTTGAAAACTCGTTCAGACAGCTTGTGCTCTACAAGTATCTACAGTTTAAAAACAGGAAAAACTCGTATACAATAGAAATAAGAATTGGTAAAGGATGGTATTTGTTATTTTGAAAAGTGTCCGTAACATCAATGTGGAAAAGTTATTCCCCCCGGTTATTTATAAGCGGGGATTAGATTATTATTTACACGATAAAGTAAGTGATCTCTCCTATGATAAGAACTATCAAGTATGGACGGCCAGTGTACGAGGATCGGAAAATTATTTTGTTGAGATTAATATGAAGGACTTTTCTAAAGGTACCATTGATACGTATTGCGATTGTCCAGCATTCGATGCATTTGGCTCCTGCAAGCATATTGCTGCGGTATTGATCAGTGTTGTAAATAAGGACAATGATCGTGTCCCGGCCTTTGCTCCTTATGATTATAAAATAACAAGTAAATTCATGGATGCAGTGGCTAACATCTCACATATGGAAAATGATCTAAGTCCATTGCCAACGCAATCCGAATTATTGGTGGAGTACGTTTGTCATATTGACTCAGATAGGCAGTTGAAGGCGGAATTAAAAGTTGGCGAAAAAAGATGCTTTGTTATTAAGGATGTTGCTGATTTTTTAAATCATGTTCTTCAAGGATCGGAGTACCAAATAACGAAGAAATTCGCATATAACCCTGATATGCATCGTCTTGATGCACAGGATTTGGAGATACTTGAAAATTTGTCCGCAGTTATTAAAAATGAGCGCGTATACCATGCCAACCCATTTTATCAAGGTGATACATCGGATAAACGTGCTATTATCATTCCCCCGTTGGAGGCAAAGGACTTACTGGAAAAAATGGTTGAACGGTCCTTAACAGTCGATACATCTGATCGAAGCTATCCGGCGGTTGCGATCAAAGTAGGCGATTTGCCTTTTCAATTCTCTTTATCAACTAGTATGAAAGATGATTTACTGCTGGAAATGGAGCAGATAAGAGACTTCGTCTACTTAGATGCTTATGAATGTTTATTTGCTGATGGAACTTTTTATTTCCCTAACAATAATCAAGTCCCTATTATCCAAGAGCTCAGTCGCTTCGGCAATGAAAACTTTCGCCTACCTATTGCCAAAAATCAGGCAGATGAATTTGTATCAACGGTTGTCCCATCTTTAAAAAAAGTAGGAGATGTCACGATTGCTGAAGAGGTAGCTAAAGACATTATTCAGGTTCCCTTAAGAGCCAAACTCTATTTGGAAGTGAAAGCGGCTTGGATCGTCGGTAAATTAACATACTATTATGGTGAGGAGCAAATTGATCCCTTCAGTGGGAGAGAAAAAAATGATGTTATCATTATTCGAGATGTAGAAAAAGAACTGCAAATCATGCGGTTAATTGAACATGCTGATTTTCATTATAATGGGAAAGAACTTTATATTGATATGGATAATGAGGAAGAAATGTATGATTTTATTTACTATATGCTTCCGAAATTAGAAGAATATGTGGAGCTTCTTCTAACATCTGAGATACGAAATCTAATTGTGGAACAAGAACCTGCAACGCATACAAGCGTACAATTGGAAAACGCGTCAAACCTCTTAGATATCGGGTTTGACATTGATGGAATTAATGATACCGAAGTAAACAAAATACTCGAGGCAGTCATCGAAAAGAAAAGGTATTATCGTCTGGATAGTGGAGCATTGCTATCTTTAGAATCAGATGGATTTTCTTCGATTAAGCAATTCTTTGATGGCATGGATTTGGATGCAAACCATATGGAGGAAGGAACCATCCAAGTTCCAGTATATCGTGGGACACAGGTTGATGAACTCTTACAAACAAATAAAAATTATGATATATCGTTTCGAAAGCTTCTACATCAACTAAAGTATCCAGAAGAACAAGTCTATCCACTTCCAGATACATTACAGGCGTCACTTCGAAACTACCAGCAAACAGGTTATCAGTGGTTCAAATCGTTGAGCCATTATTATTTAGGTGGTATTTTAGCAGATGATATGGGATTAGGTAAAACGTTACAGAGTATTGCATTTATCGCATCAGAGTTAGGGGATCATCCACATTTAATCGTGGCACCGTCGTCAGTGGTATATAATTGGAAAAATGAATTTGGGAAGTTTGTTCCATCGCTGAACATTGCTGTTTTAACAGGTGCACCACAGGAGAGAAAGCTCAAATTAGAAGAATCAAATGGCATGGATGTTTGGATAACCTCTTATGCGACACTGCGACAGGATATTGAATTATATGAGAACCTGTTCTTTCAAACTTTAATTCTTGATGAGGCGCAATATATAAAAAATTATGCAACGAAAACATCAAAAGCCATTCGAAGAATACATGCTGGAAGGAAATTTGCGTTAAGCGGTACGCCAATTGAGAATTCCATTGATGAGCTCTGGGCTATCTTCCAGGTTATTCTTCCAGGATTGATGCCGAATCATCAAGCATTTAAACAAATGTCATATGAAAAGATAGCGATGATGACAAAGCCGTTTATTTTGCGACGTTTAAAACAAGAAGTGTTAAGTGAACTACCTGATAAGATTGAGACGGTCTCTGTCTCAGCGTTAACAAAAGAGCAGAAAGACTTATATATTGGGTATCATCGTCAATTACAAGAGGAAGCAGCTCAATCTATGAAGGAAAATGGTTTTCAAAAGAATCGGATGAAGATTTTAGCTGGTTTAACTAGATTGCGGCAAATTTGCTGTCATCCTTCCCTATTTATTGAAAACTACGAAGGAGATTCCGGAAAACTGGAACAGTTGATGGATACGATCCATCATGCCTTGCGTAATGGAAAACGAATGTTAATCTTCTCCCAATTTACTTCGATGCATGAGATTATTATCTCCCAATTAGTGAAAGAAGACATTGGCTATTTTTATTTACATGGTCAAACCCCGTCTCAAGAAAGAGTGGAGATGAGTGAACGGTTTAACAATGGAGAAAATGATATATTTTTAATTTCACTAAAAGCAGGGGGAACGGGTCTTAATTTAACGGGTGCAGATACAGTTATTTTGTATGACCTATGGTGGAATCCTGCAGTAGAAGATCAAGCTACAGGCCGGGCACATCGGTTTGGTCAAAAAAATGTAGTGCAAGTGATCCGTCTAGTAACAGAAGGTACCATTGAGGAGAAAATATATGAACTTCAACAAAAGAAAAGGGAATTAATTGATCAAGTAATTCAACCTGGAGAAACAATGCTATCGAGTTTGACAGAAGAGGATGTGCGAGAGTTACTAAGTATTTAAAAAAGCTGCCATATAGACCTGTTCCTGTGCATATCGAAGTTATATTCGAAAAGTAGTTGAGATTGTTAAACCTTTGATTTGAAAAAGGGTAATAACTACCTTAAGAAATGGAATTGTTTACTCTAAAGTCAATGCAAATGAAAGGGCCGTGCTTTTGGAAAGCATGGCCCCTTTCATATTTCGGAATGCATCGAATATAACGAGTTAGAGCTCCCTCATTGGGTTTATTGATTTAATTTAAATAGCTTCCTCGGTCTCCCTTTTAGATAGGGCTTTTCCTCTCCGGCAACTTTAATTACTTCCCCAGATAGTAATTTATTAATGGTGCGTTCTGCACTTCTTTTTGTAACTTTATAGTGAGAAGCAATATCATGGGAAGAGAAAGGTTCATTATTTCGCTTGCTTATAAAGTTTATAAAATTGTAGGAAAGCTCATTATTTAGCCGTGCTTTGTGTATCAGGGATTGATATAATTTCGATTTATCAAAGGCTTTTTCGATTCCAATTGGGCCAATAATATCTTGTCGCTCATTTACAATATAACATCTGCTATCGAGTGTCGAATCACATATCTCTAATGCTAATTTTGCATTTTGTTCTGCCTCCATGGCTGTTAAAGCAAGTCCGAAACCAATATCGACAGGTCTTTGCAATTCCCTTTCCACAGTATGTAATAATGGAAAATCCCTATAATGGTTTTGAATGTTTTCTAGGACGGACTTCGTACCAATAAGAATAATTTGGTTCTCATGGTTTTGGATTACGGTTGCACTTGTCTGCTTTCCGAATTCCTCTACTAATTGATGCAACTGTTGAAGGGGCTTAGCAATAAAGCGACTATCATGCTCCGTTTCTAAATCACATTTATTTTTTAGCCTTATAAATCCTACTACAATTTGTGCCGTATTTGATTGGTACGGATTTAGTTGTACAATCTTCTTTGCCTCTTTTAATGTATTTTCAATATTTAATTTGGGGATAACCATGCAACTTGCTGGGATACCTTTATCATTGAGACAAGCTGCAACTTCTTTGATAGATGTCAGTACATAATCTATCTTCCCCTGTTTCCATAATTGTTCATGATGGTTAACAATCTTATCTAACATAGTTATATCTTGTTCTTCAAACGAATAGATATATACTTCCTTATCGGATAAAGTGAATTCTGACATAGCATTCATAACTTGCTGATCATTCAACATATCTATGGAGATGCGATCCAGCTCATATACTCGATTTTGGTATAAACGAAATAAGGAGGTTACGATCGTATAAGCATCTATAGACATTAAAAGACTAGGCAACCTTTTTTTATTTAGTTTATGTTTAACATAAATATAAGCCGGTAATTCAGAGAATACATAGATGTCACATAAGAAGGCTTGTTCGATTAAATCTTTGACGTCCTCAGCTTTTGAATAAGGGAAATAAACGAATTCTACATCTTTTTTAATCTCAATAAAAAATTTAATTCTTTCAATAAAAGGCTGGCTTCCAAAAATGGCAATTTTATATTTCATGATCAAGCGCTCCCCCATAACTGTAAACTATTCAATTTCTTTTATGTATTTGCTCAATAAGTGACCAATGTCAGCAATTATTCTTTCACTTACAGTATTATGTGCCACCCCTTCTGATAATATTGCCACATGAATGGTCTTTGTTTCGTACTTGATAATACCTGCATCGTGAGAAACACCAGGCATTTCACCCGTCTTATGAAAAAACCTAATTGATTTATCTTTATCTAAATAGCTAGGAAGTTTATGAGTAAATTGCTGGTTTTCAAGGATTTTTAGAATCATTCTTCTACTAGAATCAGTTAAATGGTGGTTTGTTTTCGATACTAGCTTAAATAGTTTTATCATGTCTTTTGCACTTGTATAGTTCTCTTTTCCATTCTCGCTAGCCTCTACATCCATAAACTTTCTTGATATCAATGTTTGTTCACAGTCTATTGATTTTATAAATTGGTTTATAGCAGCCATCCCAAATAATTTCAGTAATAGGTTAGCGGCAGTGTTATCAGAAACGATAATCATTAGTTCCATTAGATTTTTGTAACTATAGATATGTGATTTAGACACATAATTGATTACTCCCGCACCGCCAACCATCTCATCTTTATCTATATAAACTAATTTATCTTCTAATAAATGGTTGTTTTCTAGCTGCCTGAAACCTTCTAGTAAAATTGGTAGTTTTACTAGACTAGCTGCAGTCATTTGTTTATCTTCATTAATAGCAATAATTCCATCAGGGGTTTCAATGTAAATTGAAAAATACTTCATCGAAGGTTTTAATTTTTGCTTTATGTTCCATTCTAATTCGTTAAAATCCATGGCTAGGCCACCTTTTTCTTGGCAAGGATGATGAGGGAATAATTATTTGTCCAACGATCAATAACTTTTGGTAATAGCAATATAGTACCTGAATTTTCTAATAATTGTCAATGAAAAACAATATATAGTTAGTAAATAAAGTTAAATAGGAACGTTTCATGTTTTCGTTAGATCTTTATTGGATATATCATCATGATATGGTTATTTTTACCTACCCATTTAATTAACGCAATCTCCAATGAAGTAGCGAATAGCATGTCTGCGCTTACAGATTTAAAAATTAATCAAATTAGTTCTGTTAGCAATAGTTTGACAATATTATAGAATTACAGGTAAAATATATTTCATACGTTAGGATGTACAAGGGGGAGTTTGTATGAAAAAGAGAAATCTTATATTTTCTATGGCTTTGTTACTAGTGTTGGCTTTATTTTTAGCCGCATGTGGTGGCAATAATGAAGAAGGTAGTGCAAATGAAGGAGATAGCGAAGCTCCTGAGTTTCTAAGCATGCTTACTGGCGGAACTAGTGGCACTTATTATCCGCTTGGTGGGGCAATGGCAAAAATTATTTCTGATGAAACTGGAATTGAAACAACAGCTCAATCATCAAATGCTTCTGCTGATAATGTAGTTGCTTTGCAAGAAGAGGAAGCGGAATTAGCATTTGTTCAAACTGATGTTGTAGCAAATGCGATTGAAGGGATTAATTCCTTTGAAGATAATCCAGTAGATAATGTGCAAGCAATTGGTTCTTTGTATCCAGAGACCATTCAAATTGTAACGACAAAAGATTCTGGCATTACTTCCGTTGAAGACCTAGCTGGAAAAACTGTATCCGTTGGTGCACCTGGCTCAGGTACATATGTGAATGCAGAGCAGATATTAGAAGTTCATGGCATGTCTATGGATGATATTGAAGCTCAAAACCTTGACTTTGGCGAGTCTACTGGTGGTATTCAAGATGGAAATATTGATGCAGCATTTATTACAGCGGGTACGCCAACTGGTGCTGTCGAAGGTTTATCTGCACAAGTTGATGTAGGTATCGTACCAATAGCACAGGATAAAGTAGATGCATTAGTAGAGGAATACCCTTATTATGCAGGAGATACTGTATCTGCAGGTACGTATGGAGTTGAAGAAGATGTACCGACTGTCGCAGTATTAGCAATGCTTGCTGTATCTGATCAACTTTCAGAAGAAGTCGTGTATGATATAACGAAAGCGATTTATGAGAATACGGATAAGATTTCTCATGATAAAGCAGAGTTCATCACCAAAGATTCTGCGCTTGACGGTATTGGTATTGACTTGCATCCAGGTGCGAAGAAGTACTTTGATGAAGAGGGCATTTCAGCATCTGAGTAATGACAACGTTAGGAAAGTCATAGGGCCGGCTGTAATCCTGTGTCTCAGGAATTTGCTGCCGGCTCTTCCATGTGTATAGATGAAAAGTTTGTTATCAAATAAGGTGAACAGTAATGAAATTATTGCAGAAATACAACATATTCGTGATTATGCTACTCGTGATAGTTATCAGTTTAGTCTTTATCCTGTTTTTTCCGTTTCGAAGTTCGCTCGTGTTTTATAAAGAGAACACCGATCATATTGCAGCATATCTCCCTATCAATAAAGGGGAGCATTTCCAATTAATTTTTAAACATTCTATTCATTTAACCGATGTCGTAGAAAAGTATGTTGTAAATGATGATCAAACAATTAAACAGACAGAGATTGTGTATGAGGAGTTTGGTATTGGCATGCCATCGAACGCGCATGGGAATGAAAAATTCACTTATGAAAATGGGAAGTATCATATTAAAAATTTGTCCAATGTATTCCCCAAGATTAATCTGCGAAATGGAAAGACGGTTTCAAAAAATCGATTAGTTTGGGGTGAAAATGCGGATAAAGAGATATACCTGAATAAATATTTTAACCCGGGCGCCTGGTTTACGTTAAAGATTGAAAATATAACGTTATGGGAATATTGGAAAGGAGTGAGGATCCATGAGTGATTCAAAAGATCAATTAAGTCAACAACAACAAGAGGAATTGCTACAGAAATACGATACGGAATCAAATACTCGAAAACTAGTAGGCGTTGCTGCTGCTATTGTCTTTATTGGATTATTAGCATTTTCTCTTTTTCAATTATACACTGGCGCCTTTGGCCAAAAAACCGCTTATATACAACGGACAGTACACTTAGGATTTGCGCTTTCATTAATATTTTTGTTATTTCCAGCGAGGAAAAAGGGGAATAAGAAGAAGATAGCATGGTATGATTACATACTTGTACTATTATCCATTATTGTATGTAGCTATTGGCCGTTTTTTTATGATTCTCTTGTTCAGCAAATTGGAAGCATTACCCAGGTGCAAACGATCATTGGTGGCCTTGCTATAGTGCTTGTCTTGGAAGCTACTCGAAGGGCAGTAGGACTACCAATAACCATTATTGCTATTGTCTTCTTAATTTATGCTTTGTTTGGACCGCAAATGCCAGGTATGTTTGCACATCGTGGCTTAAGCTTACAGCAGCTAATCGAAACGATGTTCTTTACGACAGAGGGGATATTGGGAACCCCTTTGCAGGTTTCATCCACATATATATTTCTCTTTCTGTTATTCGGGGCGTTTCTCGTACAAACTGGTGTAGGGAATTATTTCAATGATTTAGCAATCTCGTTAGCCGGTCGTCGGACTGGTGGACCTGCTAAGGTAGCTATTTTCTCAAGTGCATTGAATGGAACCATCAGTGGGAGTTCCGTCGCCAATACCGTAACAACCGGTTCCTACACTATTCCAATGATGAAAAAGTTAGGGTACCGTCCTAATTTTGCGGGGGCAGTTGAGGCTGCTTCTTCGACAGGAGGACAAATTATGCCGCCAATTATGGGGGCAGCTGCTTTTTTAATGATTGAGTTTGCAGGTGTTGGCTACTGGGAAATTGCCAAAGCCGCTACAATTCCAGCAATTTTATTCTTCTCTGGCATCTGGATTATGACACATTTGGAAGCAAAACGAACAGGTTTACACGGCTTACCGAAAGAACAAATTCCTCCTAAAAAGGAAGTTTTCAAAAAGGTTCATTTACTTTTGCCGATTGTCGCTATTGTCTGGTTGTTATTTGAAGGCTTCAGTATTGAACGAACAGCGCTTTATGGAATCGGTATCACTATTTTAGTAAGTTTATTTAGGAAAGATACGCGTATTACTCCAGCTAGATTTGTCACTGCGCTTACTTCGGGTGCACGTACAGCACTAGGTGTGGCATCAGCTACTGCTTGTGCAGGGATTATTGTTGGTGTTGTAACAAAAACTGGACTTGGATTGAAACTTGGTAATAGTTTAGTAAGTATGGCGGGTTCACTTGCAAGTTCTGCAGATATGCAACTTTTACTGACATTACTATTTACGATGATAACATCAATTATACTGGGGATGGGATCTCCAACCACAGCGAATTATATAATCACATCCACCATTGCTTTACCAGCAATTTTAGCTTTAAATGATCAATTAGAGGTTGCTATACCCGTGCTAGCAGGGCATATGTTTGTATTTTATTTTGGAATTGTAGCTGATATTACGCCTCCTGTCGCACTTGCAGCGTTTGCAGCGACTGGGATATCTGGTGGTGAACCGATTCGTACAGGTGTCAATGCAGCAAAGTTAGCTATTGCAGCATTTATCATTCCATACATGTTTGTATTGCAGCCGCAATTGCTTATGATCGATACTAATTTGTTGGAGATAAGCTGGATTTTAATAACAGCGATTGCTGGTATGATTGCAATAGGAGCTGGTTTAATTGGCTTCTGGTATTTAAAGCTGAATTGGGTTGGGAGAATACTTTCTGTTGCCATTGGGTTACTACTCATTTATCCAGAAGGAAACTCTGATTTATATGGTGTAGGGGCTTTTGTTGTCATGATTGCTGTACAACTGTTTATTAATCGTTCCAATCCTGGCAACAAAGGTGAAGTTCAAAAATCCGCAAGTGGACAGTAAAAAACCAACGAAGTAAAAAAGGTGATCCCCTAGTGGGATCATCTTTTTTAGAAGCTTAGGAATACCAACCTGTCAAGAGGAAGCAGTTTGGCACCTATATTGAATAATCTTTAAAAAATAAAGAAATCAAGTTAAATAAAATTTCGGTAGAATAGATCCTTTTTACTAATAAGTTTTTATAATAAAACGATTACTTCAAAGCTACTATATACCTATGTAATAAGGATTAACAACAGTAGGAATTACGGAAAATAGTCTCAAAATTTTTATATTCAGGTAATTAGTTTTTCGATAATTATTAAATTAGAGAACATTGGTTCTGATTTACAATTTAAAAAATTGTTGTATAATTAAAAAGGTACAAAAAATTAAAAGGGTGGTATTACATGAAAAAGTCACAATATTTTTTCATTGTTGCCTTCTTCCTAATTGCAGCAATGGTACTATCTGCTTGTAGTGGAGGATCAGACTCAAGTAGTAGTAACGAAGAAGGGGACAATAGCAGTAATAGTGAGGATAATAATAATTCTTCTAGTAAACAAGTCTTTAATATGATAGAAACGCAAGAAATTCCAACTGGTGATCCTGCACTGGCAACGGATGCTGCCAGTTTCATAGTTTTTGGGCAAACAATGGAAGGGCTTTATGTTTTGAATAAGGATGATAAGCCAATTCCTGCCATGGCAGATGGAGAGCCAGAAGTAAGCGAAGATGGAACAGTTTATACGTTTAAATTGCGTGAGGACGCAAAGTGGTCTAATGGAGACCCAGTAACAGCAAATGATTTTGTGTATGCTTGGCAAAGAGCAGTAAATCCTGATACTGGATCACAATATGCTTATATGTTTTCTGGAATTATTGAAAATGCAACAGAAATTATGAATGGAGAAAAAGACCCAGAGGAATTAAGTGTGGAAGCAGTAGATGATTCTACATTAAAGTTAACTTTAGAACAACCGGTGGAATACTTAAAATCTTTACTTGCATTCGGTACTTATCTCCCGTTAAATGAAAAGTTTGTAGAAGAAAAAGGGAATGATTTTGGTACTAATAGCGACAATATGCTGGCAAATGGTCCATTTGAATTAACTGAGTGGAATGGTTCAGGCTTAACTTGGAAATACGTGAAAAATGAAAATTATTGGGACAATGAAAATGTAAGTTTAGATGAGGTAAATGTCCAAGTGTCTAAAGAACCAAGTACAGCAGTTAATTTGTTTGAGACAGACAAAGTAGACCGTACAGCGGCTCTAAGCGCTGAGTACGCTAGACAATACAAAGATAGTGAATATGCTGCTACCTTTAAAGAAGGAAGTTCATGGTACCTTAAATTTAATCAGGTTCGTAATGGAGAAGAAACTCCGTTAGCAAATAAGAATATCCGTAAAGCAATAGCAATGGCATATGATAAAGAGTCATTTACAGAAACCGTACTAGCTAATGGTTCTGTGCCAACGGATGGTTATGTACCAACGGGGCTGGCAAATAACCCTGAAACTGGTGAGGATTTCAGAGAAGAAAGTGGAAGTTTAATATCATATGATGTAGAGAAAGCACAGGAATACTGGGAAAAAGGTTTAGAAGAATTAGGCGTTGAGGAACTTCAGCTAGATTACCTTAGTGATGATACCGAGAACGCCAAAACAACAGCCGAGTATTTCAAGAATCAGTTGGAAACAAACCTAGAGGGATTAACGGTGGAGTTAACAAATGTTCCATTTAAAGTTCGTTTAGACACTGTGACTAAACAAGATTATGATATTGTTATGCATGGCTGGGGCCCAGATTACTTGGATCCAATGACCTTTCTTGACTTGTACGTTACCGATGGAGGTAATAATAATACCGGGTACTCAAGTGAAAAATATGATGAGTTAATAAATGATGCGAAAGTTAAATATGCAGATGACCCTGTTAAACGCTGGGAAGCAATGTTGGAAGCTGAAAAATTATTGGTACAAGAAGACACTGTAGTTGCTCCTATTTATCAGCGTGGTAGAATTACACTGATTAAACCACATGTAAAAGGTTTAGAGGAACACTTGTTTGGACCTGATTACACTCTGAAAAACGTAACAATTGAAAAGTAGTAATTTAAACAAATAAAAATAAAAAATCTAGAAAGAGAGTATTTAGAAAAATACTCTCTTTCCCGTTTTGATAGATTTATTAGAATCTTTTTATTTATTTGTATTTAGGAGGAAAAACAGGATGTTAAAGTACATCGGGAAACGTATAATTTTTCTAATTATTACGTTATTTATTATATCTTCTGTGACATTTTTCTTAATGAAATTTTTGCCTGGTACCCCATTTCAAAATGAAGAGAAATTATCAATTGAACAGCGTGAATTATTAAATGAGAAGTATGGGTTGGACGAGCCAATTCCAGTTCAATATGCAAATTATATGTTTAACATTGTTAAAGGGGATCTAGGTGTTTCCTTTCAATTCGATAATCAGCCAGTAACAGATTTATTAGCAAATCGTATTGGCCCGTCACTACAGCTTGGTTTTCAAGCGATGTTTATAGGAACAATAATAGGTATTTTGCTTGGTGTACTCGCTGCTATGTTTCAAAATACATGGATTGATTATGGAAGTACCTTTTTGTCGGTATTAGGTAAATCGATTCCCTCTTTTGTCTTTGCAGCTTTATTGCAATATATAATCGGTGTTAAGCTTGAATTACTACCGGTTGCTTCTTGGAATGGCTTTGCTTCATCAATTATGCCAACCCTCGCATTAGCGATTTTTCCAATTGCAACTGCTGCGCGCTTCATGAGAACTGAACTAATAGAAGTTTTAGGTTCCGACTATATTACTTTAGCCAAGGCTAAAGGAAATTCAAGAATGGAAGTTTCATTTAAACATGCCATTCGAAATGCGTTAATTCCTTTAATTACAGTATTGGGCCCTATGGCGGTTGGATTAATGACTGGTTCCATGGTAGTCGAACAAATATTTGCTATTCCTGGGATTGGTGAGCAGTTTGTAAAATCGATACAAACAAATGATTTTCCAATTATTATGGGAACAACTTTATTTTTCGCATTTTTATTAACGGTGATTATTCTAATAATCGATATTTTATACGGAATAATTGATCCAAGAATTCGATTAGATGGAGGGGATAAGTCATGAGCAAAACCATCGAAGATATACCAAAGCATCAATTTGAGCCCGCTCCAAAAAATAGCTATGACAATGAGAAAATTGCTAAACCACAACTTTCATTCACTAAAGACGCATGGTTACGTGTTAGAAAAAATAAAGGGGCAGTAATTAGTTTTGTGATTTTACTATTTGTAGTCATAATGGCTATTATTGGACCCTATCTATCACCACATGATGGTTACGCGCAGGACGTAACCAGGGCTAATCTACCACCTAGAATTCCGGTATTAGAGAATTGGGGTATATTTGACGGTAGTCAAGAAATTGGTGGCACAGAAACGAATAAATATGAGGATCTTAATATTGAAGAGTATTACTGGTTTGGAACAGACAGCCTTGGTCGTGACTTATTCACTCGTACTTGGTTAGGTACAAGGATATCTCTTTATATAGCGCTTTTAGCAGCTGTTATTGATATGCTAATTGGTGTTATCTATGGGCTAATTTCAGGTTTTAAAGGTGGCAGAGTAGATAACATTATGCAGAGAATACTGGAGGTTATGTCCGGTATCCCAAACCTAATTGTTGTAATTCTTATGTTGTTAATTTTAAAACCAGGAATACTGTCTATAACATTAGCCATGGTAATAACAGGTTGGATTGGGATGGCCCGGGTAGTAAGAGGGCAGGTACTTAAATTGAAAGATCAAGAATATATACTCGCCTCACGAACGTTAGGGGCAAAGAATGGTAGATTATTGTTTAAACACTTATTACCTAATCTATCAGGTGTAATCATTATAAATACGATGTTTACAATTCCAAGCGCTATTTTCTTTGAAGCATTTCTAAGTTTTATTGGAATCGGGTTACAAGCACCGGAAGCATCTTTAGGTACACTAATTGAGGATGGCTATAAGACATTCCAATTTTTACCTCATTTGATGATCATTCCATGTATTGTAATTTGTATTATTTTAATAACATGTAATTTAATTGGTGATGGATTACGTGACGCATTTGATCCTAAAATGCGCGATTAATAATTGAGGTGAATCAACTTGAATAAATTATTGGAAGTAAAAGATCTCAATATATCTTTTCATACATTCGCTGGGGAAGTGCAGGCGATTAGAGGTGTGAATTTTGATTTATATGAGGGGGAGACACTTGCAATAGTAGGTGAATCTGGATCAGGCAAATCAGTAACTACTAAGTCAATTATGCAGTTATTATCTGCTAACTCAGAAATAAAATCAGGAGAAATTCTTTTTAATGACAGAGATATCGTAAAGGCTCCAGAGAAGGAAATGCAAAAAATCCGTGGAAAAGACATATCAATGATTTTTCAAGACCCGATGACTTCTCTTAATCCAACAATGACAATTGGAAATCAGATTATGGAGCCCTTGCTAAAACACCGTAAGCTAAATAAAACAGAAGCAAAACATCGTGCAATAGAGCTATTAAATTTAGTGGGAATACCTAAACCACAGCTTCGTATAAAACAATATCCGCACCAATTTTCGGGAGGTATGCGGCAACGTGTTGTTATAGCTATTGCCCTTGCATGTGCACCGAAGGTATTGATTGCCGATGAACCAACAACGGCTTTGGATGTTACAATTCAGGGACAAATATTAGATTTAATGAAAGATTTACAGAAACGAATTGAGACGTCTATTATTTTTATCACACATGATTTAGGTGTAGTTGCTAATGTTGCTGATCGTGTTGCAGTAATGTATGGCGGAAAAATAATTGAGGTCGGTACAGTTGATGAGATATTTTATAATCCTCAACATCCCTATACATGGGGGTTAATTAGTTCCATGCCTAGTCTAGATACCACTGAAGAAGAATTGTATGTAATTCCAGGTACTCCACCAGACTTGTTGCATCCACCTAAAGGTGATGCGTTTGCACCCAGGAACCCATATGCAATGAAAATAGATTTAGAAGAGGAGCCACCTATGTTAAAAGTATCAGACACTCATTATGCTGCTACTTGGTTACTTCACCCAAATGCACCAAAAGTAGATCCGCCGTTGGCTGTTAAGGAAAGATGGAATAAATTCCAAAAACAAGTCGGATCTTTAAATGGGGGGAAATGATGTGGTTGAAACAGAAAAGCTAATTGAAGTAAAAGACCTGAAGCAGTATTTTAATGTTGGAAAACCTAAAGAAGTCCGAGCCGTAGATGGTATAACGTTTGATATTTACAAAGGAGAGACCTTAGGTCTGGTTGGTGAATCAGGGTGTGGTAAATCAACTACAGGAAGGACTATGATTCGTCTATATAATGCTACGGATGGTGAAGTGCTTTATAAGGGAGAAAATGTCCACGGAAAAAAATCAAAGACACAATTGAAACAATTTAACCGAAAAATGCAAATGATATTTCAGGATCCGTATGCTTCATTAAATCCTAGAATGAAAGTATCGGAGATTATTGCAGAAGGTATTGATATTCATGGACTTGCAAATTCTCAAAAAGAACGAATGGAAAAAGTTTATGCTCTCTTAGAAACGGTGGGTCTAAATCGTGAACACGCTACTCGATTTCCACATGAATTTTCTGGTGGACAAAGACAAAGAATTGGTATTGCACGAGCTTTAGCAGTAGAACCTGAGTTTATTATAGCAGATGAACCGATATCTGCCTTGGATGTATCAATTCAAGCTCAAGTGGTCAATTTATTAAGAAAGTTGCAAAAGGAAAAACAGTTAACCTTTTTATTTATTGCTCATGATTTATCCATGGTAAAGTATATAAGTGATCGCATAGGTGTTATGTATTTTGGGAAGTTAGTTGAACTGGCACCAGCTGAAGATTTGTATCGCAATCCAATGCACCCTTATACTAAATCTTTACTTTCTGCAATCCCTCTTCCTGATCCTGATTATGAACGATCACGTACTCGTATTTCGTATGACGCTGATATGCATCATTATGAAGAGAATGATGAAGTAGTTATGCGAGAAATAGCCCCAGGGCATTTTATTTATTGTTCAGAAGAGGAATTTAAACAGTACAAGTTAGAATATAAATATAATTGATAAGGATTTATAAAACTATTGGTTATAAGTCTAAAACGGGCAATGCATTACGTGTTGCCCGTTTTAAACGTTCACTAGTTAATATGTGTGAAACAGTGAATTTACCAAGAAGAATAATTTGAAGTAAAGAAAGAGTAAGGTGATTTGGGATAATCTTAATTTTTGTACAAAAATAGGGAATAGAGCATCAGTAATATTGTAATTAACCCCGCTATAAACATAGCTGAATAATTTTGGGGGACTAGTTTGGATAAGGGACGTCTTTCTTTATCATTTATTTTGCTGAATACATGTTGAAAACTGTAAAAAACAACATCAAAAAATCGGCCTTTTATTACATAGCCGGTTAATGAAGTTAAAATAAGAAATAAACCTATGATAAAAGCAACATTTATATATGATAAAAGATCAATTTGATTAAAAAAAATAAAAGCAAATAAGATGATTAATAATTGAGTTACACTTATCCAAATCAAGATATTTTTAAGCATTTCTATCGACTTCCTTTTATTCAAAAATATGAAATATTAACAAGAATATTTGAAGAATCATTTTAATAACTTCATGAGTTATAGTCATTATATCACTAGAATAGTAAAAAATTTATTGTTTCACTTAAAGATCAAAAATAAATTATAAATTGTAGTTGATGAAATTAAAAGGTTATCCATTTTGAAAAGAAATTGACTTGACTAAAACATACGAAGGACTGGAGGAGGTTAATCCCTATAACCAATATACGACAAATTTAGCTTATTTAGAATTCAAGGATTACATGGCATGGAAACTGCCATTATTTTGGCAATAAATTCGGACATAATTTAACATGAAATTACTAAGAAATCATGATTGAGCACCATAAGAACAAAATTTATTTTATATATAGTCTCTATACTGATAAAGCATTATAGCAAAAGTAATAAAAGTATATATAAGAGACGTAACAAAAGATGGGCTTAGTGAAAATTCAAATTTATGATGTTCAGTAGCTTTAACGCCCGTTGTTCCTTGAACAGTACCATCCATATTTTGTGATGTGACACCACCTTTTGAAGTAAAAAACCAAATAATAATCGTAACAATTAATCCAACAAAAAATGCATAATCGAAGAAATTTGAATTGGTATAATACGACAATCCCAAACTTAAACTTATTAACACCAATAAGGTAATTATAATACTTAAAACTTTTTTGCCGATTGTTGACACCCCTTAATTTTTTTGAATTTTATTTACTTTTAAATAATACCAGATAGCCTTACAACTTACCATACTAATTTTCAACTTACTCAACGGGTTAAATTGCGTTTGCCTTTCGTTCAAAATCCGCAATATAGAGATTGTAACTCCAAATATCATTTAAAACATCCTTGGCAAAATTCCCTGATTCTTCTATGTTCATTTCGCGTTGCTACCTCGTCTATGGTTATCATGAAAGTATTCTAAAAATATGAAAATAGGATTATTAATATCCTTTTATAATTTATTTAAATATTGGGTTTATTTTGATAAAGAACACCTATTGTATTAAGATAGAATCAGTTTAGCAAAATAAAGGAGTGTGGTAATTTGAGAGAAACTAAGAGTAGTATTTTTAAATTATTGATAGTTATTTCTTTTACTTTTGGTGTGTTTTTTTTAATGCCTAATTTTGTAAAAGAAACACATGCTGAAGTCGCTCCGTGTGCTGTATACGGGATCCATCAAATGTATCCGAAAAATACTGCCACAGTAAAATATGAAGGTACAAATATAAATGCAATAACACTTGGAACTATGGCTAAGTGTGTGTGTGGAGCCTCTATTGTATATAATGGTAGACCTTATTCAGGGGGAGCGTTAGGTACATATGTCACCGATCCAACACCAGATTTTGGA
This sequence comes from Virgibacillus salexigens, assembly GCF_000723585.1. Classification (NCBI taxonomy): domain Bacteria; kingdom Bacillati; phylum Bacillota; class Bacilli; order Caryophanales; family Bacillaceae; genus Virgibacillus; species Virgibacillus salexigens. Next base: position 473,093 of record NZ_CCDP010000001.1, read on the forward strand.
GCGGGAGGGCATTTTACGTACGTGGCCTCGGAGGAAAATGTTATGTATTCATCAAGCTCACATTTACCTGGATATAGATTTAACTAATTGGTAATTGAAGTTAATGTCCATAGAAAAAGGTAGCTTTTAGCTACCTTTTTCTATTTTTTAGTGAAATTTTGAAAGGCTGATAGCAATTTATATAGTTAATTGTAAATTGTCAAAATGCTGGTGTACTCCTTTTTAGAGTATTCTTTTCCTCTTCCCCCTATGCTACTAAAGGTGTATGGCCAACTTTTCGGAAGTTTTGTATGGTAGGCAAATAAAAATATGGAAATTGTTTGTTTTGTGAACGCTAAGAATTTACCGAAAATAGTTTTCGTCTTAATAAATGGAACTTTAAAATATGTTTTGTTAAAACAATTTAACTGTTTTATCTTTTTAGGAATGTGTTTAATTAAGCGCCAGAAGAGGACGTTAATTGAACGTCCTTTTTATATCTGGGATTCAGGAATTTAAAGCCCAAAATTTTGGTTTATTCCTGTCCCTCTTAAAGGAATAAAAAGTAACTTTTACTCTACACAATATTCTCTACACGCTAATATTTGATTAACATATCATTTATAATATGGAAATTATTACCATTAGAATGCTCAACTATTCTTAACCCTTTATCAAGTAGTATTATTAGAGGTAGGTTTTTAATAAAATACCAATATACTCTCGTAATTTGTGTTTATATCATCTTTTTCAGTTAAAACAGTTTTATTATTTCTTCCTTATTGGTTTAATTGATTTAAAAGCTGATAACGACTAAAAGAGTAAGTGTATTACTTTATAGTTTAATTTCCTCAGCTGTGGTCAAAGATTTGAATTAATAGAAGAGTCGAATTTATATTTAAATGTTTTACACGACATTTAACAGAGTAGTCAATTTTATTACCGAAGTATTTCGAGATGTTCAAATAAAATAATAACAAACATCTATTGAAATTGATAGTAGTCAAATAAATGGACAAGTTCAAATGTTGTACATCTTATTAAGTAATAAAACTTTAATTCAGGAATAATTCATTTTAAACTAGTGGTTAAGGAGATAGGAAGATGAGATGGATAACATTAACTATTATTGGAGCGGCTGCAGGACTAGGTATAGCTGCTGTAAAACTCATCCAAGCTTTTACTGAGAAACAAGTATATACATTACTTTTAAATGTTGATTATATCCCAGTTTTAAAAGACTTGTCTTTTGATGAATTAGGGGAAGTGATCCTTCATTTACTTGTCTCCATCTTATTAGTACCAATGCTGTATATCGGATTACTACAAATGAATCAATCTCGAAATATCCTTGCTTATTTCTTTTGTAGTAGTTTCATAGGAACAGTATTGTATACGACTACCGTATTCTCTCCACGTACGCCAAATCTATTTGATGGAGAAGCGTTTCTATACTGGGTTGGTGCCCATATGATATACGGCGTTATTGTCGGCGGTTTAATTATTATTATGTTAAGGGAATAGATGATGATGACATACAAAAAGAAGTTTTATAGAGCTATCAAGCAAACTCTATTTATAGCATTCCTGTTCTCCGTTCTTTTTATTGGAATCTCCTTGCTAAACACACAAGGACACAAGGAATCTACGAGGCAAATAGCTGAACCAGTGATTAGTGAAGAAGTAAGAGATTACCGTCCGCTAGTGGAAAAGTATGCTGCAGATTATGGTGTAACAGAACATGTTGATACCATCCTCGGGATGATGATGCAGGAATCAGGTGGACGTGGGAAGGATCCAATGCAAGCTTCTGAAAGCTATTGTGGGGAGCGTGAATGTATTAAAGATCCGGAGCTTTCTATAAAACAAGGAGTCTCTTATTTTTCTCAAACGCTAGAGGAAGCAAATGGGGATATAAAGCTTGCTGTTCAATCTTATAATTTCGGTAAAGGGTTTATTCAATATATACACGATAAGGAAAAAGACTATTCACAAGAAGCTGCCATAACTTTTTCTCAAGAAATGTATGCAAATGACCCAGATAAAGAGAAGTATCGATGTCTTCGTGATGAAGCCAAAGAAATAGATGCATGCTATGGGGATATCTATTATGTAAAATCAGTTATTACATATAGAAACAAATTAGCAGAAGAGTAAAGTTCAAACATGTTATGATTAATTATAAATAAAGAGGAGGAATACGTATGACAAAAGCAATTCATACAGATAAAGCTCCGGCAGCGTTGGGGCCATACTCACAAGCAATTCAAGCAGGTGATTTTCTTTATGTATCTGGCCAAGTGGGAATTGACCCGAACACTGGAGAAATTGTGGAAGGGATCGAAGCGCAAACGAAACAAGTACTAACAAATATTCAAGCTATCCTAACAGAAGCGGGTACGGATTTTTCAAAAGCAGTTAAATTTACAATTTATTTGAAATCGATGGAAGACTTTGCAACAATAAATGAAATATATGGCAGCTATTTATCGGAACCATATCCAGCAAGAGCTACAATTGAGGTTAGTCAATTGCCAAAGCATGCACTTGTAGAAATGGATGTAACGGTATATACGAACGCCTAGGAGGTTTATCAAATGGAAAACTTTACGTATTATAATCCTACGAAACTTATCTTTGGAAAAGGCCAATTAGATAAGCTTCCTAAAGAAGTGGACCAATATGGAAGAAAAGTTCTGCTTGTCTATGGTGGAGGAAGCATTAAGCGAAACGGAATTTTTGATAATGTCGTTGAAAAACTAAAAGAGATCGATGCAAATATATTTGAATTAGGAGGAGTTGAGCCAAACCCTCGTATTTCTACAGTACGTAAAGGGATAGAAATCTGTAAACAGGAAGGTATTGAGTTTTTACTTGCAATTGGTGGAGGAAGTACAATCGATTGTACAAAGGCCATTGCTGCAGGAGCCAAAACAGATATTGATATGTGGGATATTGTGACGAAAAAAGCACATGCTACAGATGCGCTTCCATTTGGTACTGTACTTACATTGGCAGCGACTGGTTCAGAAATGAATCGTGGTTCTGTTATTACGAATTGGGAAACAAATGAAAAGCATGGGTGGGGATCTCCATATACTAGTCCTAAATTCTCGATTCTTGACCCTACGCATACTTTTTCTGTGCCGCGTGACCAAACCATTTATGGTATGGTTGATATGATGTCACATGTGTTAGAACACTATTTCCACCAAGCGGATAATACCCCAATTCAAGATCGCTTCTGTGAATCTGTTTTGCTAACTGTAATGGAAACTGCGCCAAAACTACTTCAGGATTTGGAGAATTATGACTATCGCGAGACGATTATGTTGAGTGGTACACTTGCATTAAATGACATGTTAAGTATGGGATTCCGAGGTGATTGGGCTACGCATAATTTAGAGCATGCGGTATCAGCAGTGCATGATATTCCGCATGGTGGAGGATTAGCAATTATCTTTCCGAACTGGATGAAACATGTACTTGATGATGATAATGCATCTCGATTTAAACAACTAGCTGTTCGAGTATTTAATGTAGACCCTATCGGAAAAACTGAAAGAGAAATAGCTTTAGAAGGAATTGACAAATTAAGAGAATTTTGGAACTCAATTGGAGCACCATCCAAATTTGCTGACTACGCCATTGATGAAAGTAGTATTGAGGAGATGGCAGATAAGACGGTGATTGCTCGGCCAGCGTATGGTAACTTCAAACAATTGACGAGACAAGATTCGGTCGAGATTTTTCGAGCTAGTTTGTAAAGATATACCCAACAAATAACGACATATTTCCCGGGAAATGTTCATAAATATAAAAAGAAGAACTGGCTATCATTGATAAATAGCCAGTTCTTCTTTTATTGCAGTTCTGATTTTATCCAAACATTCTTCAGGCGTGTTACCGAAAATGCGTTTATTATTCACGAGCGCATAAGGTTTAACCCTACATAAGCCACAGAAGGATAAACATTCGTTCATGAGTACAGCAACTTCAGGAAATTCTTCTTCAAGAATTTCTTCTATATTAACAGAAGTGATTGCATTTCCGTCACAGACCTCTACTACGACTATTCCCATTGCTATCACTTTCTTTCTTTAGAAGGTAATCCCTATTAAGGGTGACTCCGTTAGTTTTAGCATAATCTTTAAAAATAATCAATTATCTCAACTTTGTTACCCTTGATTACCACTTACAATGGGTACGATAGATAGGCTAACGATAACTTAGAAAATGATGAAACGAACTTTTGGATTTACTTGATAAGTACTTATCCTCTATTTGCAGTTAAGGAGCGATTGTTTATTGGTCTGTATTCGTACTTATACCAACAAAATAACATAATTAAGCCACTTAAAATTAGTAAAGCACTTGTGACGAAAAAAACAGCTGAAAATCCGAAAAAGCCAGATAGCATTCCCCCTAGTGCCGGACCAATAATATTTCCTAGGAAACGAAGGCTTGTGTTATAGCCGAGTACTTCTCCTTGCATGGAAAGAGGCGCTGTTTGTCTTATATAAGCAATTCGTACAGGAATAATTCCTCCGATCGAAATTCCAAGTAAAAATCGCAAAACAACAAGCTGCCAAATGTTTGTGACAAACGCACCTGGGAAGTAAACGATTCCTGCCATAAATAATAAAAAGATAAGTACTTTTATATAGCCTGTTTTATCTCCAATACGTCCCCATTTTCTAGTCATCAAAAGATTACCTAGTCCGGCTGCAGAAAAGGCGATACCTGCAAAGAAAGCAATATTTTCTGGACCATGTATATCTGCAACAAAAAGAGACAAGATCGGCTGGATACTGAAATGTGCAACTTGAACTAATGTTGAAATCAGCATGACCACTAATAGTACAGGGTTTGTTATGATATGCTGAATGACTTGCTTTCTTGTATAGGACTGCTCATCTTGCTCATCTTCAGAGAGCTTCAAATGTAATTCTTTTACACCTAAAATTACGATAATAGCTGATATGAAAACAGTTATTGAAACCCACTTAAATGTGTTGGAATATCCGAATGCATCAGCAAGTGTTCCCCCTAATAGAGGTCCCATTAACGTCCCAGTAATACTTCCGGTTTGCAATGTCCCTAATACTCTTCCTGCTATATGCTTTGGTGTTTGGGTGGAGATAAATGCTTGTGACATTGGGATAAACCCAGTAGCTACTCCCATAACTAATCGGAGTAGGAATAATTGCCATACGGTTGTAGCAAATCCCATTAATAAGATAGAAATACCAATCCCTGCTGCAGAAAAGATTAATATCTTCTTACGCCCGTATTTATCACCAATGCGCCCCCATATAGGTGAAAAAATAAAAGCAGTTACAAAGGTAATTGCAAAAATCCACCCTGACCAATTTTGTACATATGAATCAGAGAAATTCCCCATCGATTCAATATATAAAGAAATAAAGGGAAGTACCATCGTCATACTTCCAGCAATAAAAAAGTTAGCAAACCACATGATTGCTAAATTCCGCTTCACGATAGGATGATTGTCAATGATGATAAAGACCTTCCTTCTTGAAATTATTTCGCTACCCTAAATAATATAGGAGTTATTTAATAAAAGAAACTAATTTGCTTATACATCTGAGGGCTTATTTTTTTAAAGAAATATATTCATATGCCACAAAAACAGGTATAATGATGATGATTGATAATTGCTTTAAATGAATCATAGGATAGAGCAAGAACAAATAAAAGGAGAACAAAAATGAAGAAATTCTTACTGAGCCTGATAATTGTTTTATTAACCATTGGGATAAGTTTATCTGTACAAGCAGATAGTGGAGCAAGTGATACAGATAGTATTAATGAGAAATTAGGTTCCCCCATTGTTGTATATGGTGCCCAGTTGTCTACTGATCAACGTACGAAGGTTCGCGAACTATTAAATGTACAAGATGGAGGTATGGTTGAAGAACATGATGTTTCAGGACAAGATGCAGCGACCTATATCAATGGAAACCCAAATTCCAATATGTATTCAAGTGCGAAGATTACTCGGCAAGAAGCCGGGAATGGACTCACTATTAATATTGTCACACCAGAGAACATAACGGAAGTAACAAAGGAAATGTATGCTAATGCCCTGTTAACTGCAGGTGTTGAAAATGCTACGGTAGATGTTGCCTCACCCGTTAAAGTAAGTGGCCATTCTGCATTAACTGGAATTTATAAAGCGTATGATGTTGAAGGGGAACAACTTGATAAGGAACGAATGGAATTAGCGAATGAAGAGCTTGATGTCGCTACGCAATTAGCAGAAAAAGAGGGAATGAGTCAGGAAAAGGTAAGTCAATTATTGACGGATATCAAAAAAACAATTGCTGAGCAAAATCCAGCAACCAAAGAAGAAGTAGAGCAAATCGTTCAGGAGCAGTTAGATCAATTAGAAATCTCTTTAAGTGAAGCAGATCGTCAAATGCTCATTGACTTAATTGATAAAATGCGAGATTTGAATATTAATTTCGACCAAGTGAAAAACCAATTAGAGGATATAGCATCAACGATCAAAGATAAAGCAGACGAACTAGGATTAGATGAAGGCTTCTGGGAAAAAGTAGCTAATTTCTTTAGCGATATGTTCCAGGCATTAAGTAACTTTTTTAAAGGATTATTTAATTAATGAAGTTTTAGCAGTAACTCTTTATTTCTATTAGACATAAAGAGTTACTGCTTTTTTTAAAGGTTAATATTTACCATTTAATATGTCAATCTCACTTAAATGTAATGAAAAATCAATTAACTCTAGTACTTTTATCACAAAAAGATTACATTTGTAACATAAGTCGGTAGTTTAGTAATTGTTGTAATTGACTCTTAAACCTTCTGTAACTGCATTGCCCTTCCCCTTGTGGTACGATAGGCAATGTCAGAAATTTAAGGAGGGAGTACGAATGAAAAAATTAGTAGCTTCATTCGCAACAGGAATTATCATTGCTGGCACTGCTGCTTCCACTGTATCAGCAGAAGAGTACGAAGTGAAAAAAGGGGATAACCTTTGGGATATTGCCAACGAATACAACACGACTGTTGAAAATCTAGTAGACATAAATGAATTAAAATCAACTATGATTCAACCAAAACAAACATTATTTATAAATGATAAATATAAAGTCCAAGAAGGAGATACATTAACTAGTATTTCAAATGAATATGATGTATCGGTTGATAATCTTAAAGATTGGAACAACTTAGAATCAGATATCATTGTCATTGGTCAGGAATTAACGATCGAAGGAGTTAATGTCTCACAAGATGACAAGCCAGCTGCAAAAGTAGAAAAGAAAGCTAAAGCTGAAGAACCAAAAGAAACAGCTAAGAATACACAGAACACTTCTTCAAAAGAACCAAAAGAAGAGAATCCAGAGGGGAAAACAATTTCAGTAGAAGCTACTGCTTATACTGCTGATTGTGAAGGTTGCTCTGGAGTTACTTCAACAGGCGTGGATTTAAATAAGAATCCAGATGCAAAAGTAATTGCTGTTGATCCAAATGTCATCCCGCTAGGGTCAAAAGTACATGTTGAGGGATATGGTTATGCTACTGCTGCTGATATCGGCAGTGCAATTAAAGGAAATAAAATTGACGTTCATGTTCAATCAGAAGAAGAAGCAACGAACTGGGGCGTTAAATCAGTTGATGTAACAATTGTGGAATAACTGAATAAACATGATAAAAGATAGTTGAAGAGAATGGAACGAGAGATCTTTTCTCTCGTTCCATTATATATTTGAACAACTATATAACATCTCCATGAAAAGATTGAATCATAAGATGGAATACATATACATATTTAATTGAAACATTTATTAACATGATAATTAAGTGGTTGATCATGTTGTTTTAGTATGTGTTGAAAGGTATTAAGAATTGACTTTTATCGAATTTGGGTTTTCATCTACAATTTCATTCGAATCGTCATTCATTTCGACATATCCGAAAATTCCGAAAGTAATAATAAGCATAGCGAAAATGGCGACAAGTACTTTCTTCATTTTTTATTCCTCCATCTCTTATTGCTATCCTCAGTATATTAGAAATTTCTTTCAATAACCATAGTTTTTGGTGACATTTTTCAAGGGAAATCTTACAAATTCGTAAGTTCTTCTCCAAAATATGACAATCAAAGCGATCTTCTCTTATTAAACATTTCTAATGCTTTATGTTAAACTAAAAAAGGATTGAACGTTTATATATGTTATAACAATGAAGGGTTTATTTTCTCATGATACAAAACTTGCATATAGTAGAAGGAGGACGTACGAAAATGACGAGTAAAGCACTAGATTCTTTGTTAAATAAAAATATTGCTGACTTAAAAGAACGTGGTTTATATAATGAGATTGATCCAGTCCAAGGGCCTAATGGGCCAGAAATTAATATTGGTGGAAAAACATTGGTAAACCTTTCTTCCAATAACTATCTTGGACTTGCTACAGATGAGCGCTTAAAAGAAGTTGCTAAGCAAGCAGTCGATTCTCATGGAGTAGGGGCTGGAGCAGTTCGAACCATTAATGGGACTTTAGATCTGCATCTAGAGTTAGAGAAAAGACTTGCTGAATTTAAAGATACAGAAGCTGTAATTTCCTATCAATCTGGTTTTAATTGTAATATGGCAGCTATTTCGGCTGTCATGGATAAGCATGATGCTATTCTATCGGATGAATTAAACCATGCTTCCATAATTGACGGATGCCGTCTATCGAAAGCGAAGATTATCCGTTTTAATCACTCCGATATGGAGGATTTACGAACAAAAGCAAAAGAAGCGGTTGAATCTGGCCAATATAATAAAATTATGATTATTACAGATGGTGTATTTTCAATGGATGGGGATATTGCTAAGCTTCCTGAAATTGTAGAAATCGCAGAGGAATTTGATCTAATCACGTACGTTGATGATGCACATGGATCTGGTGTGCTTGGGAAGGGCGCAGGAACCGTTAAACATTTTGGTTTGCAAGACAAAGTTGACTTTCAGATGGGAACGTTATCGAAAGCGATTGGAGTTATTGGAGGTTATGTAGCAGGTAAGGCTAACCTTATCGATTGGTTAAAAGTGCGATCACGCCCATTCTTATTCTCAACAGCAGTATCACCAGCGGATGCAGTTGCAAGTACGAAAGCAGTAGAAATCCTAATGGAAAGCACGGAGCTAAATGAAAAACTATGGGAAAATGCGAATTACTTAAAAGCAGGATTGAAAAATCTAGGTTTTGATATTGGCGATAGTGAAACACCAATTACTCCATGTGTAATTGGAGATGAAAATGCCACCCAAGCGTTCAGTAAACGGTTAAATGAAGAGGGTGTTTATGCAAAGTCAATCGTATTTCCTACAGTACCAAGGGGAACAGGCCGAGTTCGCAATATGCCAAGTGCCGCTCATACAAAAGAAATGTTAGATAAGGCGCTTGATGTATATGAAAAAGTTGGAAAAGAATTGGGTGTAATTTAAACACAACTTTAGAAATTTGTATGTTGAATGAGAGAGGAATATTGAGAAATGAAGAAAATATTAGTTACAGGAGCTTTAGGACAAATTGGTTCAGAGCTTGTTGTGAAATTAAGAGAGATTTACGGGGTTAATCAGGTAATCGGAACAGATATCCGAGAAGCAGATGGGATCATTGCTGAAGGACCATTTGAAGTGGTCGATGTAACAGACGCAAGCCAGCTATATCAAGTAGCTAATAAATATGATGTCGACACAATCATGCATTTAGCAGCATTATTATCTGCCAAAGCAGAAGAAAATCCAAAATTGGCTTGGCATATTAATATGGGAGGATTAGTGAATGCATTAGAAATAGCTCGTGAATTGAACTTGCAATTCTTTACACCTAGTTCCATAGGTGCATTTGGTCCTTCTACGCCGAAAGATCATACGCCGCAGGATACGCTACAACGCCCGACGACGATGTATGGAGTGAACAAAGTCTCAGGTGAATTATTATCTGATTACTACTACCATCGTTTTGGTGTGGATACACGTGGTGTTCGTTATCCAGGATTAATATCTCATGTAACCTTACCTGGTGGAGGTACCACCGATTATGCTGTAGAAATCTATTATGAAGCGATCAAAAAGAAAGCATATACTTCTTGTATTGCTTCAGGTACGTATATGGATATGATGTATATGCCAGATGCTCTAAATGCAATTATTCAATTGATGGAAGCAGACCCGAACCGATTAAAGCATCGAAATGCTTTTAATATTTCTGCTATTTCAGCGGCACCAGAGGATTTTGCGAAGGCTATCCAGAAACATATTCCTGAATTTAAGCTGGATTTTCAAGTAGATCCGTTTAAACAAAAAATTGCGGATAGCTGGCCAAATAGTATTGACTCCTCAGCAGCTGCAGAGGAATGGGATTTTAAAGCTACGTATGATATTGATAAAATGACAGCCGAGATGCTAGAAAAAGTGAGTCATAAATTTGTAAAGTAATATAGGAGAGGGTGCCAAAGGAGCACCCTCTTTTTTAAAGTTAAAAAGTATTCACAAGAGGGCAGAGAGCTAGTGGGTGTTTAGCAGAGGAATATACCTTTATCTCATGCTTATACTTAACCTCCAAGCACAAGGCAGAGCATTTGTGTGTGTTGTTGGATACGCGCTTTGGGCGATTCCACATGAGTTTACAGCAGAAAGCGGCTCCTCATAAGAGGGTCCTACTTGTTTTCTAAACATATTTTGTCACGAACACAAATATACTGGATATAAATCAGGAGGAGGTTTCTCCATTGGATAAGAAACACACCCCTTTGTTATTAGGTCTCGTAGCTATTGTCTCAGCCTTTATCCCAGTTTTTCCAAAAGTATTAACCCTCATTGGTTGTCTAGCTGGGATCATCGGTACCTATCTTTCTACCAAATTACCTCACCAAATGACCACAGTTAGATATCAAAAACTATCCAAGTTAATTTGTTATATTGGTACAGCTATTGCTGCAATTATGTTTCTCTATACATGGGTAATGAAGTAAGAAAAGACCCGCGTCATCATCACGGATTGACACGGGTCTTTGTTATTACAGAGGGTAAATAATCCCTTTTGCAGAAGTTATTTGCTATGTTAATTAGCTAGCATACATCGTTGCTATTTTGTCTTGTAATTCTTTATCCTGCACGTATTCATCATAACTCATTTCTTTATCAATTATTCCGTTAGGGGTGATCTCAATCAGCCGGTTTGCAATACTTTGAATGAATTGATGATCGTGTGACGTAAATAGTATGGAGCCGTTAAATTTAATTAAACCATTATTTAGTGATTGAATCGATTCTAAATCAAGGTGATTTGTCGGCTCATCTAATAGAAGAACATTTGCATTGCTCAACATCATTTTAGATAGCATACAGCGGACTTTCTCTCCACCTGATAATACATTTGCTTTTTTCAATGCTTGATCACCGGAGAAAAGCATTCTACCGAGAAATCCACGTAGAAATGTTTCTGTTTCATCTTCAGGTGAATATTGGCGTAACCAATCAACTAGAGATAGGTCGCTATTTTCGAAATAAGCAGCATTATCTTTAGGGAAGTACGATTGAGACGTAGTCACGCCCCATTTATATGTTCCCGCATCAGGTTCCATTTCTCCCATTAAGATTTTAAATAAGGTTGTTTTGGCAATATCATCTTTGCCAACAAGGGCAATCTTATCATCTTTATTCATGGTAAAGCTGACATTATCAAGTACTTTTTCGCCATTAATGGTTTTAGTTAATCCTTCCACTCGTAATAAATCATTTCCGATTTCACGCCCAGGTGTAAAAGAGATATATGGATACTTTCTAGATGAAGGTTTGATATCATCCAGTGTGATATTGTCCAGTAATTTCTTCCTGGAAGTTGCTTGCTTTGACTTAGAAGCATTGGCGCTGAAACGTGCGATGAAAGACTGTAATTCCTTTATTTTTTCCTCTTTCTTTTTATTTGCTTCTTGAGCCATTTTATTTGCTAATTGACTTGATTCATACCAGAAATCATAATTTCCGATATAAATTTCAATTTTTCCATAATCTACATCTGCAATATGGGTACATACTTTATTTAAGAAATGTCGGTCGTGAGATACAACAATCACGGTATTTTCAAAATGAATAAGGAATTCTTCCAACCATTGAATAGCGTGTATATCTAACCCGTTAGTAGGCTCATCTAGTAGTAAAATATCGGGATTACCGAATAACGCTTGTGCAAGTAATACTTTTACTTTTTGATCTGCTGATAGTTCAGCCATTTGCTTATCGTGTAAAGATTCTGGAATTCCTAGCCCTTTCAAAAGTACAGCAGCATCAGACTCGGCTTCCCAACCATTCATTTCCGCGAATTCTCCTTCTAGTTCTGCAGCACGCATACCATCCTCTTCAGAGAAGTCGCCTTTCATATAAATTGCGTCTTTTTCTTGTTTGACAGCATATAGTTTTTCATGACCCATCAGAACTGTCTCAAGCACTTGGTTTTCTTCATAAGCAAAGTGATCTTGTTTTAACACAGCAAGCCTTTCTCCGGGGGAAAGGGATACATTACCAGTCTGTGGTTCAATTTCACCAGATAATATCTTTAAAAAGGTTGATTTTCCAGCTCCGTTAGCTCCAATTAATCCGTAACAGTTGCCGGGTGTGAATTTTAAATTTACATCTTCAAACAACTTTTTATCGCCATATCGTAAACTAACATTAGATACATTAATCATGCTTGTTAATTTCCTCCAATAAAATAAATGTAATCATGGTTAGCTTACGTTATTTAAAGGTTTTCGTCAATCTTTACATATTAATTTAGCTGTCATTGCGATTTCATTTTACATCGGGCAGCATCTATCTATACAGGAATAGGTATATTATCACAAGAAATAAAAAAAGAACTTGTATAATTAGCAATTATTTGTAATAGTAGAATAGATAAGGGGATTACCTAAAATGCTTCTTTATCAATTGGGGGGAGGGGGTCTATTGGGAAAGAAAGTGATTTATTTTCTCTTTACAGATACAGGGACAAATTTGTCTAAGGCCATCAACTATTTTACTAAACAATCCTTAAATCATGTATCCATTGGTTTCGATGAAGCATTGACTGAAGTATATAGCTTTGGTCGCAAGCGGCCGAAAAATCCGTTTATAGGTGGTTTTGTAGAAGAGGATATACGAAGTGATTTTTTAAGAGATGCAAATTGTGCGATCTATCGTTTTACCATATCGGAGACAGAATGTGAGAAAATAATCGAAAATATAAAGCTTATAAAAAGCCAAAAACATAAATATAGATATAATTTCATTGGGCTGCTAGGTATCTTATTACAAATTGAAATAAATCGAAAATGTGCGTTGTTTTGTTCACAATTTGTTGCAACAGTATTAAAGGATGTACCATCTTTTAAACCAAATAAGCCGACTTGTTTTGTTACTCCTGCAGATATTAGAGATCATACGGGAATGGAACTAGTGTATGAGGGGCTATTAAAGAACTATCCAGCGGTTGAACAAGTGTCTGAACAAGGTGTGCATAGCATGAAGCAACAGAAGCAATCATTTTTATTTATAATATCATCGAAAGTAAAGCAATTTGTTATTCGTTAAATCCATAAAAAAACTTCGTCATCATAATCATCTCCTGTAAGGGAGATGATGTTTTCAACGATGACGAAGCTTTTTTATTCTTATTATTCAATTCCTAATGTTTGATAGGGTACACGGAATTTAAATGCTAAGTTATTAGCCTCTAAGTCAATGTGCTCAACCGCAACTTGGAAGTTACTTTTTAATTCCATATCCGTTACAGCAACATAAATGGCTTCATCTTCAGGATTAACAGTTACCCATTCGGGCATCGGAAGATATTTATCAATATACTCCATGATTTTCTGGTTAGGTAATTCTAATAAGCCAATTGATATTGATTTTTGCTCAAGAATAATATCTCCATTTTCTTGGACAAATGGTTCCAAATGAACAGATAAAGGAACAGTGGAAGAAAATACAGGCAATTCCCCAATTAAATGTACATCCTCCCCAAGTTCAATCCGGTAATGGTGGTTGGTATCATTTAAAACTTGATCAATATACGCATTCACCAATTCATTTAAGTTTTCTTTCGTTGTACGTACGATAAATTCGGAGCTATCATCTGTCTGCTCATTCGTTTGCTCAGGGTAATCAGCACTGGAAACAGGCCAAAAAATAAGCGCTAATAATACAATAACGATAAAAATATTAAATGAAAGGAGGGCGATAAACCAACGCTTCCATTTTCCTTTTCTCCTCTCGCTTCGTTCAGGCATTTCTATTCATCCTCTTTCTTATCTTCATTCGTTATAAAATCTAAAACACGCTGGGCCATTCGCTTGTATCCTAGATTATTTGGATGGAAATTATCTTCAGCGAATAAATCTTCATTGGTGTTATTAAATAAGTCAATTGTTGGTATAAAGGATCCATTTGATTGTTCAGCTGCAATTTTTTCCCCAGTATCATTCCAATTCTTAACGATAAGTCCGAGTTCTTTAATATCTTTGAAATACTTACCAAATGGATTGTAAAACCCTAATAAATAAATTTCAGTTCGAGGGTTTATATCATGTATCTTAGCAAAGATATTTCGTAATCGTTGCTCGTAATCTGCCCGTTCTTTTACAAAATCTTCTAGTTTTAGATTCGTAATATTATCCTTTAGCACTTGCATAATATCATTCGCACCAATCGTAATTAGTACAATATTCGAATCTTTTATTGAGGAAACGATATCTGGGTTATCCAATCGTTTTAATAATTGATCGGAACGATTACCTCGAATGCCATAATTATCAATTGACACAAGCTCCTCATCCTGATTTATTGCACGATCTAGTACGCCAAGATAACCACCTGTTTGCGTTGTGTCACCAACGCCCTGTGTCAGAGAATCTCCAATAGCTGTGATATGTGTTTTATTTGAAAAATAATTGATCGTTTCCTCTACTGCATTTACTACCATTTCGGAAAAGTGCTGCTGGTCTTCGTTTGTCGTTTCTTTATTTGTCTGTTCATCATTCTGTAAGGAGGTATCCGGTTGTTTCTGTTGCTCATCTTCTTTTTCTTCAGGTATAGTAACATGATCAAGCTTTGCTTTAGATTGACTGGTTACGATAAAAATAAGCGTAATACCTAGAAGAAGCAAACAGATCGCTCCTAAATAATACACATTTTTCTTCATGTTTACCCACACCTATGCTGTTATGATATTCGTGTATTTCTAAAATTGTCTCTGCTATTAATATATTCGAAAGTATTTCCTATATATATGTAGATCATAACTTGATCTATGAAAAAGGAAGATGATCCTAACAAATATATTTCTTGATTCCCTGTTTTCTGTATCACAAAAAATAAAGATCGCCTTCTGGTATAAGGCGATCGGTAAGGGAAGGTTATTTATAATTTTTCCAAATCAATAGAAAAGTAAACCTGATTTCTTAAATTGAAATCGAATTGTTAAGTTCCTGTGCTTCCATGCTTTTGGGATTTCATTTGATCATACTTGAATGGCCTCTGATTGACTGTTCGGATTTCGAATTGCTTCTAGTTCATTGAATGGGTTTTTATTCGTGACGACTGCAATTCCGGCAGCAATTGCGTATTCTAATATTTCATCCTTTTTACTTGGGTGTTCAATCCACAGAATTTTCCCTTGTTTATTGATAAATTGTTCTAGCACATCAGATGGAAGATCACTGGTCAAAAACCAAACAGCATCTATGTCGGGTGCTTTGGTTAAGTCAGTATAAGTAGAAAATTCTAATGAATGAGATGAGCCAATCCCAATTAATTCAAAACCAAGCGATTGTAACTGTTTTATTTGATTTAACTTCTCTTGATTAGCTTGCTCCAATCCATACACCGCAATTGTCTTTTTGCGTATGTCACCATCTGTTCGTTCAAACGGGGAAGATAATAACCAATTTATTGCATCTGCCTCCTTAGTGACAAGGCTTGCTTCTTGACCAGTGGCTGTGGCGATTGCCTGATCTAAAGTAGCGAGTAAATCATGAATCGACTCTAAACCAATGGATAATCGGATCGTCTCTTCTGTGACACCACTATCCTTTAATTCTTCAGCAGTTAACTGTTGATGGGTAGTTGATGCAGGGTGGATTATTAATGATTTTGCATCCCCTACATTAGCTACATGAGACCACAATTCAATGGAATCAATCAGTTTTCTTCCAGCTTCCCGCCCACCTTTGATACCAAAGGTAATAATTGATCCGGCTCCCTCGCTAAAATATTTTTTCGTCAATCTATAGGAAGGGTGTTTTTCTAATCCCGGATAATTTACCCATTCAATGGAAGGGTGGTCTTCTAAAAAAGCTGCAATCTCTTTCGCATTCTTATTGTGCTGACTAATCCGCAAATGTAATGTTTCTAATCCTTGTAGCAATAAAAATGCGTTCTGCGGACTAATGCACGCCCCTATATCGCGTAGTAATTGCACTCTTAACTTGGTTGCGAATGCAGCGGGACCAACATCAACAAACTTAAGTCCATTGTAGCTTTCATCTGGTTCGATGAAACCAGGGAATTTTGAGTTATTCCAATTAAACCTCCCGCCATCAACAACTACACCACCAATTGCGGTTCCGTGACCTCCAATCCACTTCGTTGCAGAGTGAACTACAATATCTGCACCCCAAGCTAAGGGTTTAGCAATATATGGTGCAAACGTATTATCAATGATTAATGGAATATCATTTGCATGTGCAATTCCGGCCACTTCTTCTATATCAAACACCTGTAAGCTTGGATTGGTAATGATTTCTCCAAATACAGCCTTTGTCCTTTCTGTAATGGCAGCTTCAACTTCAGATTTATTTGTGCCATCAACAAATTTTACGGTTATGCCATATCGAGGAAGCGTATTTGCAAATAAGTTATAGGTCCCTCCATAAAGATTACTATCTGCTACAATTTCGTCACCTGCACTAGCAACATTAAGTATTGCAAAGGTAATGGCTGCCATCCCGGAAGCAGTGGCTACAGCTGCGACACCATCTTCAAGTGCTGCAATTCGCTGTTCGAATGCATCTACAGTGGGGTTTCCTATTCGTGTATAGATGTTACCAGGTTCTGTTAAACCAAACAGGTTTTGCGCATGTTCGGTATCTCGGAACACATAAGAAGTTGTTTGATAGATTGGTACTGCTCTAGAACCAGTGCTAGGGTCAGGCACCTGCCCGCCATGCAATAATATTGTTTCTGGATTTTGTTGATTAAATTTTACCATGTAATAATCCTCCTTGAAATTTGGGTCTGGAGGAAGAGGAAGAATGAAAAAGCCCTCTTCTTAAGAAGAGGGCTTGGGTTTATCCGTTCCTCCTCTTATCTTCCAGATCACAGATTTGATCTGTAGGATTTAGCACCGAAAGAGTAATCTTTTGAATCACTTCCAGGTTGCCGGGCTTCACAGGGCCTATTCCCTCCACCACTCTTGATAAGAGATGTTTTATTAGTAAATTACTGAATATTATATAAGCATTCGCTTCTACTTGTCAACTCGTTTTGAGAAATTTCTATCTTAGATTTTCGCATTTCTTCTAATCGGTCGTTGATAACTAGCCAACATAAAGTTGATTAAAGCAATCCAGATAAATAAGAAAGCAATCAGATGTGCGGAAGTAAATGTTTCATTATATAAAAATACACCTAAAAATAACATAAGCGTTGGTGCAATATACTGCAAAAAGCCAACCATTGCTAGGGATATTCGTTTCGCACCATTAGCAAAAAGTAATAAAGGTACAGCAGTCATAATTCCTGCACCCATTAATAATAGATTCGTAGTTGAAAGGAATGAAACAAATTGAAAAGTGTTATTCGGAAGTAACACCAAATATAAAACAGCAATTGGTACGATAAGCATTGTTTCTATCGTTAACCCAATCATGGGACCAATATCCACCTTTTTTTTGAGCAACCCATAGAGTCCAAAACTAACTGCAAGTAACAATGATACCCAAGGGAATACTCCATAGCTAAATGTTAAATAAATGACTCCTATAGCTGCTAGTATAATAGAGAGAACCTGACGTGAACTGAAAGATTCCTTTAACACAATAATACCAAGTAAAATACTAATAAGCGGATTAATATAATATCCTAAGCTAGCTTGAACAACATGATTGCTATTTACAGCCCAAATAAATGTAAGCCAATTAATGCTAATAACAATAGTCGCTAAAGATATTCCGAATAATTTCTTTTTATTGTGTAGCAATTGTTTCCACTCATGAATAAAGTCCGGCCATCGTCTCATAAATAAAACGATTAAAAACATAAAAATAAATGACCATAGAATGCGATGAGCCAACGTTTCTCCTGGAGATACATCGTCCAAGAGTTTCCAGTAAATCGGCAAGAACCCCCAGAGGATGTAGGCTCCAGCAGTATAAATCATCCCAGACTTATCCTGTTTTGTATTCATATGTTCCCTTCTTTCCAAGAATGTTATCTATATAGTAAGCAAGTTTAGAATTACTTATGGAAAAAAGCAATAACAATGCTCTCGCGAAGATTTTTACTGTAGCAATAGTTGGAAATATCTATTACTTCATTCTCACTACCATAGGAGCATTTATCTGTTACAAAATAACAAAAAATTACAAATTTCCTATTTATTTCTGAAAATTCAAGTGATAAGATAAATATATGCCGGCAAACAATATTGTAGGAGGTAAAAAATGAAACGAAAATTGTCTATTTCGATTTTCGCATTTGTACTGTTGCTTACTCCTTTGCATATTGAAAATGTATTAGCCGCTGAAGAGGTTGTCAAACCATCTAACGAATTGAATGGAAAAGTAACAGAAGCAATAAAAGATGTAACTGCAGAAGGAAAAGAAGGAAAAGTCGAAATTAATGGAATGACTGTTCATATTGATCAGGACTATATTCAGGTTGATAGGGATAAGAAATCTGTTACTCTTCATGAAGAGAAGCCGATAACGAATCAACGAATTCGTTTAGAAGGAGCAACTATCGCGCATGGTATCGTATTCATCCCTCCAGAGCGCCAAAATAACAGTTACCCAGGACAAGGTCATGTACAAACATTTTTAATGTTAACAGATACGGATGGGCCAATTGGTCCTTTGAGTATCGAAGGGGATATAGATGTTAATACTTCGAATAATAAAACAGGTTCTTTCACAGAGGATTTTGCCAATGTGGAGGCAGACTGGAACTACCTTGAAATGTTTGACGAATATGAATATGAATTTGCGTTCACGCCTGTTGAAAAAACAAAGTTTTATGAAATAGAAACGAACTTAAATGTGGAGTTTTTAACTGATCAAGACAGCGTAACAGAAACAGTGGGTCCTATTTTAGCGAATAAAAAAGCATTTGAATATCCATGCAGGTATTTCGATCCTAGGGAAGTAAACGTGCCTGGTCAATGCCATGGCGGCGACTTTACTACCCAATTATTATACGCTGATCCATATTCTGATAAGGTAATGTTTACACCGGATACGACGACGATGAGTCAGGTTCCTCCGGAAGATCGCGTACCATGGAACAATGAATTAAGAGGAGAATACATTGCAGAATATATTGATAGATATGGTGACCCTACAAAAAAAGACCCTGACTTCGCTTGGAAAGATTATGATATACATCACATCATTCCGAGAGAATATGGAGGATCAAATTATTTTAATAACTTAATTCCACTGAAAAGGGAGTTTCATTCACAAAATGTGACGCCTTGGTGGACAAATTATTAGACAAAAAGAAAAAGACCATTTATGTTAATCTACATAAATGGTCTTTTTAACCCAGAATCCAAGTTGTCTAAAAAGGAGGGTTTGAAATGAATGAGGGCCTAATATATCGAACCATTTCTAATTTAAAGCAAGCGTTAAAGGATAATATATTACTCGTTCCGAATTCAAATGGCCAACCAGTTAAAATGCATTTTCAATTCAATGAACCAATTTCGAAAGAAGAAATAAATCAAGTGGAGCAGTTTGAGGAAATAACATTACCGTCAGATTACCTCTATTTCTTATCTTTACATAATGGGGCGACCCTGTTTGAACCATGGTATGGAGGGCAATTTGAATTATATCGTTTAATTAACGTTAGTAAAACGAAAAGGGCAGGATTGTTTCCTGAGAATTGCTATCCGATTGGCGACTGGAATGGCGAATATTTACTTATTGATGTTAAAAAAACGAAGGATGATCACTACCTGCTTTGGTGGGATTCTAGTATTGAATCGGATACCAAAGATTTGCAAATGAATTTTAGTTATTGGCTCTACCAATTTATCGTTACCAAGGGTTCTAAATTTTGGGAGAAATAATATCTTCTTACAGAACTTTCTAGAAAACGCTTTCATTCATGTTGTCCTTCGAATATGATGGATAGTAGGTAAACAGTTTACAAGAATTAGATAGGGGGATGACGATGAAAAGCACAGATAAGCAATTAGAGACAAAGGTAATTCACGGTGGGTATGACTCAAAGGATATGTTAGGAAGCTTAACAGCACCTCTATTTCAAACATCTACGTTTACATTTGACACTGCGGAACAAGGTGAACGACGTTTTGCTGGAGATGAAGAGGGATTTATCTATTCCCGAATTGCAAATCCAACAGTCCAATTATTAGAGGAACGTATCGCTGCATTAGAAAATGGCGAGCGAGGGCTGGCATTCGCTTCTGGAATGGCCGCAGTATCTTCGGTTTTAATTGCTTTAACCAAAGCGAATGATCATATCTTATGTTCTTCCGGTCTCTATGGATGTACGTATGGTTTATTAAGCATGCTTAAGGAGAAATACAATATTCAACATGATTTTTCACAAATGGAGAATGAACTAGCAATCAAAGCTCAAATAAAGCCAGAGACAAGTTGTATTTATATTGAGACGCCAATTAATCCAACGATGAAGTTAATTAACTTACGTACAGTTGTAAAAGTTGCTAAGGCATATAATATTCCCGTGGTTGTCGATAACACGTTTTGCTCCCCATATATCCAACGACCGCTGGAATTGGGCTGTGATGTTGTTATCCATAGTGCCACAAAATATATTGGAGGTCATGGCGATGTTATTGGTGGATTAGTAGTTGGCAGCAAGGAATTCTTAGATAGTGTTGCCATGTCTACACAAAAAGATATTGGGGGAGTGCTTTCTCCTTTTGATGCCTGGTTATTATTAAGAGGATTAAAAACGTTGCCAATACGACTTGATCGTCATGCCGATAATGCAGAAAGAATTGTTGATCAGTTAAGGAGGCATCCAAAAGTTGTTAGCGTTTATTATCCAAACCATTTCGACCATCCAGATTATTCCATATACCAACAGCAAATGGAACGGGGCGGCGGTGTAATATCTTTTGAAATTGATGGAGATAAGCAGGATGTGCAGCGGTTTTTAAATGAGCTTTCTTTTATAAAACTTGCGGTAAGTCTAGGGGATGCGGAGTCATTAATTCAACATCCTGCTACAATGACACATGCAGTTATTCCCGTAGAAGAACGGCTGAAAATGGGAATTACGGATCAACTTGTACGATTATCTGTTGGGTTAGAATCTTGGATAGACATTTGGGATGACTTGCAGAAAGCGCTGGATAACTTATAAGTAATTAGGAATAATCACGTCTGTTCCAACAATAGATTGGTATAGACGTGTTTTTATATGTTTTCATTTTACATAAAAAGGGGATTATTCAGTACAATAATTTATTATAATAGAAAATAGTAAAGGAAACGATTGCATAAACATTCAAACTAACGAGGAATATCTTTCTGTGCTATATTATTGTTGGAAGAGAAAATAATATATAATTATTTCATTCATGTGCTATTTCATTTTTGAACCTTTTTAGTTTATTCCTAAAAAGGTTGATGGCGCTCTCGTTTGAGTAAGGGAGGTTATTTTACCATTGGAATTATGGTCATATTTTATAGGATTTATATTTTTATTTAATATTGCTTTAGGTGTATCTATTATCTTCTTGGAGCGTAAAGACGCAAGTTCTACCTGGGCTTGGTTAATGGTGTTATTATTTATTCCGATTGCTGGGTTCTTTTTATATTTGATTTTTGGAAAACCGATCAGTAAGCGGCGGATTTTCACATGGGATACTAAAAGCAGACTAGGAGTTAAGACGGCTGTACAATCGCAGTTACGAGCAATCGAAGAAGGTAATTTTGAATATAAGCACCGAGAGATTGCCGAATATGAGGATTTGTTTTATCTCCATTTACGTAATGACGATGCCATTTTTACGCAAGATAACAGTGTGAAGATATTTACAGATGGGAAAGAGAAATTCGAATCACTTATTCAAGATTTAGAGAAAGCAAAGGATCATATCCACTTGCTCTACTATATTATCCGTAGTGATCATTTAGGTGATCGCATTGCGGATATCTTGATTAAAAAAGCAAATGAGGGTCTTGAAGTAAGGGTTTTATATGATGATATGGGGTCACGTTCATTAAAGCGTAAGTATATTAAACGGCTACGTAGGTCCGGTGTTCAAGTGGAAGCATTCTTTCCGCCAAAGATTCCCAAAATAAATTTTAAAATAAATTACCGAAACCATCGAAAAATAGCGATTATTGATGGTAAAGTAGGTTATATTGGTGGATTTAACATTGGTGATGAATATCTTGGTCAAAATAAAAAATTTGGAAACTGGCGTGATACGCATTTACGGATTTATGGAGATGCTGTGCTACATATGCAAACCAGATTTATTCTGGACTGGAATCAAGCTTCTAGGAATGATATTTTATATGAGGACCGTTATTATAATGCATTGCCACATGGTGATGTGGGGGTTCAAATTGTCACCAGTGGTCCCGACTCTGATTGGGAGCAAATTAAAAATGGATATATAAAAATGATCATGTCTGCAAAAGATTATATATATATTCAAACACCGTATTTTATACCTGATGAGAGTCTGCGTGATGTTTTGCGGATTGCAGCTTTATCGGGAGTTGATGTCAAGATCATGATACCAAACAAACCGGATCATCCATTTGTTTACTGGGCAACACTATCCTATATTGGCGATTTGTTGGATGCTGGCGCAGAGGTTTATATCTACCAAAATGGTTTCCTTCATGCGAAGACCATTATCGTAGATGGGAAAATCGCTTCCGTAGGAACTGCTAATATTGATGTCCGTAGTTTCCGGTTAAACTTTGAGATTAATGCATTTTTATATGATAAGGATCTAACTCAACGATTAGTCGCAGAATATGAAGATGATATCCAGCATTCAACGCAGATGACCAAAAAGTTATATCAGCAACGTTCCTTGGGAATACGATTTAAAGAGTCGATTTCAAGGTTGATCTCCCCGGTATTATAATATGCAACATAGAAAGGAAGGATAAGATGGAAAAAAAAGCCTGTTCTAATTCATTAGCTGTCAAAACATCGCATGTACTGCCTCCAGATACCAATTCCTTCGGGACATTATTTGGTGGGAAATTAATGGCTCACATCGATGATGTGGCAGCGATTTCCGCATCTAGACATGCGAGGAAGCCGGTAGTAACTGCTTCTACTGATTCTGTTGATTTTCTTGCTCCAGTAAAAGAAGGTCATTCCATTTGTGTGGAGGCGTTTGTTACATGGACGCATCATACATCGATGGAAGTATTTGTTAAAGCGGTGACAGAGGATTTACTGACTGGTGAACGAAGCGTTTGTACTACAGCCTTTTTAACCTTTGTAGCAATTGATGAGAATGGAAAGCCTACTCCTGTGCCTGGGGTTATCCCAGAATCGGAACATGAGAAAAAACTGCATCATTTAGCTGCAGATCGGGCGGAGCAGCGAAAACAGCGTCGAGAGCAATCAAAGGAATTTGCCCATATCTTCGGAACAGATTATCCTTGGAACAGAGGATAATCTGATTTACTGAAATAGTTATGCTTTTCCAGTAAATGTACATCCTGAAACCAACATGATGAAAGATAAGGAGGAAGTAATATGGGGATTATAGAGGGTATCGTTGGTTCCGTCAACGATGTGTTATGGACGTATGTATTAATTATTGTATTAATTGGATTAGGACTTTGGTTTACAATTAGGACAGGGTTTGTTCAATTCAGAAACATACCGGAGATGTTCCGTGTACTATTTGATAAACGAACGATTAGTGCTTCAGGTAAAAAAGGGACCTCATCGTTCCAAGCTTTTGCAATTAGTGCTGCTTCACGAGTAGGTACAGGGAATATGGCTGGTGTAGCTACAGCAGTTGCTGCTGGTGGGCCAGGGGCAGTATTTTGGATGTGGTTGATCGCATTACTTGGTTCTGCATCAGCATTTGTTGAAAGCACCTTGGCGCAAGTATACAAAGTACCGGATAATAAACAATATCGTGGTGGTCCAGCCTATTATATGGAAAAAGGGTTGAATAGTCGTTGGCTCGCTGTTTTATTCGCGATTACCATTACATTTACATATGGTCTTGTGTTTAATTCGGTACAATCAAACACAATTAGTCTTGCATTTGAAGGTCAATTTGATTTAAATCAAAACATAATTGGTATTATCTTATTTATTCTCACAGCGATTGTAATTTTTGGTGGATTACGGAGTATTGCAAATGTTACCCAAGTTATTGTTCCAATTATGGCGATATTGTATATTGTTATATCATTATTCATTTTAATTACGAATTTTACGGCGATTCCAGATATGTTTTCAATTATCTTCGCAAATGCTTTTGGTATTCGTGAAGTAGCTGGTGGAGGGTTTGGTGCAGCCATTATGATGGGGATTAAGCGTGGCTTATTCTCCAATGAAGCAGGGATGGGTAGTGCTCCCAATGCAGCGGCAACTGCTGAAGTTTCTCATCCAGCAAAGCAGGGCTTTATCCAGGCTTTAGGAGTATTTTTTGATACGTTATTAATTTGTAGTGCAACCGCATTTATTCTAATTACTGCTGGTGGTTACGAAGGAAGTGAAGCAGATGGCATCCAGCTAACGCAAGATGCATTTGCCTTCCATATTGGAGATTGGGCAAGTGGATTTATTGCAATAGCTATCCTCCTATTTGCATACAGCTCTATTTTAGGCAATTACTATTATGGGGAAAATAATATTTCATATATTCGTGATAGTAAAACAGGATTGTTTATTTATCGTTTAGCAGCCTTAGCTATGGTATTCTTTGGAGCTGTTGCCTCCTTTGATTTTGTTTGGGCATTGGCAGACTTGACCATGGCAATCATGGCGCTTATTAACCTTTACGCTATTACAAGGCTGTTTAAGATTGCTAATAAAGTGTTGCAGGATTATCGATATCAACGAAAACAGGGAAAGGATCCAATCTTTTATCGTGATACACTTGATAATCAGAATGGAATTGAATTCTGGGGAAGAGAGCAAACAACAGACAAAGAATAAACCAAACAAAAGACCAAATCGCTATGACGATTTGGTCTTTTGTTTATAGATAGTGAACATATTAAGCATTATCTTGTTGCGTTTCCTCTAGTGTCACATGATGATCTGCCCAACACTGAATTTCTTTAATAACTGGTTCTAATGCTTTCCCTTTTTCAGAAAGGGAGTATTCAATTCGTACGGGAAATTCAGAATAAATATCACGTGTTACAATTCCTTCTTTTTCTAACATTTTTAGTCGATCAGAGAGCAACCGCCCGCTGATAGGCAAATCTGCTTCCATTTCAGAGAAACGTTTTGTACCTTTTAATAATTCAAATAGAATAAGTCCTACCCAGCGAGTGCTGAGAAGACCCATAGCTTTTTCGAAGCGAGGACAAAGGTTCTCCATGATCATCACCTCAGTTGGTAGGATTATATTTATCGTTACATACAATAACAGTTATTACGAAAAGTAACCTATTATTAGAATAACATATTCTTGATATGGCGTAAATAGGTAAGGGGTAGGGAGTATTCAACTATCCAATCATTACCATAATTTTGGCGATTAACAAGTGTAAATGCCAATCATTGGTAGGATTATGTAGGAGCACTGTATAGTCCAACTTTATTTGGTAATTTAATTGAATTTATGAAATAATAAGATATACGAAAACATTTAATGTGGAGGTTAATCTATGGTTAGTCAAGGAGTACAAGAGAAGTATGCAGCGTTAGCTTTACGTACAGGTGTAAATTTACAAAAAGGACAGGCTTTAATGATTAATGCGCCAATTGAAGGTGCTGATTTCACACGAAAGGTGGCGCGTAAGGCATATGAGTTAGGAGCAAAGAATGTACATATAAATTGGGTTGATGACGAATTAACCTTATTGAAGTACGAATATGCTCCAGATGAGGTAATCGCTAGTTACCCAGATTGGAAGGTACAACTACATGATGAATTTGCAGAAGATGGTGCAGCTGTGTTAAATATTCGTTCTACGAATCCAGATTTACTAAAGGATATTGATCCATCGAAAGTGGCCAAAGCGAATAAAGCATCTGCCGAAGCAATGAAGAATTTCCGAAAATATACCATGAACGATATTATTGCATGGTCAATTATCTCCATTCCAACTGGTGATTGGGCACAAAAGGTTTTTCCTGAGAAATCTCGTGAAGACGCTATTGAAAGCCTATGGGATGCAATTGTGAAGATTGTCCGCGTGGATCAAGAGGACCCGATTACAGCATGGGAAGCGCATAATGATACATTACGAACTGCTCGAGAGATATTGAATAGGAAAAACTATAAAAAATTAATTTTTAAAGCACCAGGAACAGCGTTGGAAATGGAGCTTCCAGAAGGACATATTTGGAAAGGGGGGTCAGCTAAAACGGAAGGAGGTACTACTTTCAATCCCAATATGCCAACAGAAGAGGTATTTTCCTTACCACATAAGTATGGGGTGAATGGCACGGTATCAAGCACAAAACCACTTAACTATGGAGGCAGTCTGATTGATAATTTCTCTTTAACGTTTAAAGACGGAAAAGTAGTGGATTATAAAGCGGAGCAAGGGGAAGGGACATTAGAACAATTACTTAAGACGGATGAAGGCTCGAAACGACTGGGGGAGGTAGCACTAGTTCCACATGAATCTCCAGTGTCTCAATCCGGATTGATTTTTTATAATACATTATTTGATGAAAATGCTTCTTGCCATATTGCACTTGGCAAAGCCTATCCTACAAATTTAGAAGGTGGAGCCGCGATGGATGAAGATCAATTGGATAAGCATGGAGTAAATGATAGCTTAAGCCATGTTGATTTTATGATTGGGTCTGAAAAGCTGGATATCGATGGTGTGTTCTCGGATGGCACAACAGAAGCAGTATTTCGAAATGGTACCTGGGCACTAAATGTAAAAGGGGAATAATAACATAGTTACAAGTAATACGCGTCCTTGTAAATCACAGTGAAAAAGGGCCGGGACACAACTGAAATAGGTAAACAAATAAACCGAACAGGTTCATTCGAACCCGTTCGGTTTATTATAGAATAAGCTACTTCTGACTCGGTCTTGTTACATATATCCATGTTTTGTGAGTACCGCTTTTATTTTCGTATAGTCATAGGTATCTGGAAGCGTTTCTTTTAATGGCTTCAATTTCACTTCGTCAAGTGTTGCGCGAGCTGCAAGAACGGTTCTTTCATCATCTTCGTTAAAAAATATCTCCCATGAGATGGGGTATCCATCTTTAAAAGCTTTGAAAAGATGCGCTTCTACCGTTTGTTGAGAAACATCGCGAATTACAGCAATATCTTTTAAGGACTTCCCATTTTGGAACATCTGATAACTAACTAGGTGACTTGGTTGATCGTCGGTCTCCTGCCGCTTCTTTGGTTTTGGGCCATCACTGATTCGAATTACTTGTTTCGTATCGGGATGACGATGTCTCCAGTTTTGAATTAAAGTAAGAAAAGGTTCTCCATATTGATCGTATTTTTTTCCTCCGATACCCTTAATTTCAAGCATTTCTTCTTTCGTTACTGGAAAGTATCTGCTTAATTCTTTTAACGTTGCATCCGAAAATAATATATAGGGAGGTACATCTTTTTCATCTGCCATTTGTTTACGTAACTCACGTAGTTCTGCAAACAAGTCTTCCTGGAAATCTGTCGGTTCTGTGTTGGGAATCGGCGCCGTATACATCCAAACGGTTTTTTTCCCTTTTAATACTTCTACCGATTGATGATTTAATTTTAAAATCGGATATTTTCCTTCCTCTGTTGCAATGATTTGTTCAGCAATTAAGAAATGAATGTATTCCGTTAACTCTTTTTCTGTATAAGCGGAAAGAATCCCATATGTGGATAAGCTGGTAAGTTGCATTTCTCTAATTTTTTTGTCCTTTGATCCTTTCAATACTTTGGCCGTCATCCCTACACCAAATCGTTCTCCCATACGTTTTATACAGGATAAGATTTTTTGGGCTTCTTCTGTAATGTCCACCTTTTCTTGACGTTCCATACAATTGCTGCAACGGCCGCATATCTCTTGTTGGTTTATATCTTCAAAATAATTTAAGATGAACGTCGTTAAACAACTATGTGTATGGCAGTAATTAATCATTGCTTGTAACTTGCGGTATTCTCCCTGCTTGGTAACATCATCCATCATAGACTGTTCAATTAAAAACTTTTGGAGTTGTATATCCTGTGGTGAAAACAATAAGATACAATCACTAGGTTCACCATCTCTTCCTGCCCTGCCAGCTTCCTGATAATAAGATTCAATATTCATTGGCATCGCATAATGAATCACAAAGCGTACATTAGATTTATCAATTCCCATTCCAAATGCGTTTGTAGCAATCATTAGTGATTTTTCATCGTGGATAAATGCTGCCTGTGTAGCTTTCCGTTCCTGCTCTGATAGTCCAGCATGGTATTTACCAACTTGGTAACCACGCTTCTCTAGTTGATCATGGAGAGCATCAGCCTGTTTGCGCGTCGCTGTATATATAATTCCGGATTCATGCTTCCTTTCCTTCAAGAAAGACTGGATATAAGTGGATTTATTTTTCCCTTTAATGACATGAAACGATAAATTCTCCCGTTTGAACCCTGTATTAACAACATGATGAATATGTAGTTGTTGCTGAATATCTTCAATGACCTCTTCCGTAGCCGTCGCAGTTAAAGCCATAACGGTTGGTAAATCATTTAATTGTCTTAAATATGGAATAATGGAACGATAGCTTGGTCTAAAATCATGTCCCCATTGAGAAATACAATGGGCCTCGTCAAATGCAATTAATGATATGTTCATTCCCTTGAGAGCACGCATAAACATAGTTGATTCAAATCTTTCCGGTGCTACATATACAAAGGTATACCGACCTTTACCAATATCTCGTAGTCTATCTTGTTGCTCCATTGTGGATAATGAGCTATTTATATAAGTTGCTACAATCCCAAGTGACTGCAGGGCATCAACTTGATCTTTCATAAGTGATATAAGTGGGGATACTATGATTGCTGTTCCTTCTAAAGCCAACCCAGGGATTTGGTAGCATAATGATTTCCCGCCACCTGTGGGCATAACGGCAAGAATATTTTGTCCTTTTATGATCGCATCGATTGCTTCTGCCTGGCCTGGACGGAAGGTTTCATAACCAAAGTATGTCTGTAATAATTCTTCTTCGCGTATTCCCATTCGTATATCCTCCTCTTCCATTTTTAATCCTAACATATAAACATAGAAAAAAGTTTTAGAAAATAAGGCTCGTTCGTTTAATGGTCTATGTTACACAGCTTTATTTTTAAATGGATAATGGGAATTACGAATAGGAACGCGAGAAAGTAATAGATACCAAATAACCAATGCACCCACCAACACAGGCTGGAAGTACCCAGCCTAAACCATGATCGAATAAAGGTAGAAGGGTTATATAGTTTGAGATATACGGGAGCGATACACTTAGTTCATTTAATCCATCATTTAAACTGAATATAGATGTAAAAATGATTGCTCCTCTATATACGGCTTTTCTACCTTTGAACAAAGGGTGTATAAAGGTCAATAAAATGAGAACAATAGCTATTGGGTAAAGGAAAATTAATACAGGAACGGAAAAGCGAATAATCGAATCTAGTCCTTGATTGGCTATTAGGTAACTGATTAATGTGATTATACTAGCGATCCATGGATAAGCCAATGGAATGATTTTTGAAAAAAATTGAGCAGTAGCTACAACTAACCCAACTGAAGTTGTAAAACAAGCCAACGTAACAATGACGCCCAGTAATAATGTTCCTGTTGTGCCAAACAAGGTTGATGCAGCTTGGGCTAGAATCTCGCCACCATTGGTATATGCTTCTCCTTCGGTGAATTTTGCGCCCAGCCAACCGATGGAGGCATAAACAGCGATTAATCCAATACCAGCAACTAATCCAGCTTTTAATGTGGACAGGATAACCGCATTTCTTGAGGTAATGCCTTTTTCCTTAAACGTATTTACCACTATAATACCGAAGGCTAGTGCTGCAATAGCATCCATTGTTAAATATCCCTCAATAAAACCAGTGAAAAATGGGGTATCTTGGTAGCCGCCTGTCGGATTCGCTAATGGTTGATCGAAGAAGGCGAATCCTCCAATTACTAATATAGTTATAGCTAGAAAAAGAATGGGTGTTAAATATTGTCCAATTCGATCTACTAATTTTGAAGGGTTTAAACTTACAAGAAAAGTAGCTAAAAAGAAAATGGTAGTAAATAGCCATAACCCTTGTGTAGAGGTATCCGTAAGGAATGGTTTTACGCTCATTTCATATCCAACGGTAGCTGCCCTAGGAATACCAAAAAATGGTCCAATAGCAAGGTAAACAAGGCAAGTAAATAAGAGTCCAAATAGTGGATGTACATGGTTACCTAATTCTCTTGCATCATTCTTTACATACGAAATAGCAGTAACCGCTATAATCGGTAATCCAATTCCAGTTATAATAAACCCTGTCATTGCAGCAACAAACGAAGTGCCTGCCTCAGCTCCGAGTACAGGAGGGTATATTAAATTTCCTGCTCCAAAAAATAAAGCAAATAACATAAATCCAATGATAAACATATCTTTACTCATCATATAGGAATCCCTTCTATTATTGAAAATAAATAGAGGGAGTTGTATAAACTCCATTTTCAATATAGTCTGACAATAACTGACGTAATTTTTCAGTTTGTTTTCTGAAAATACAGCAAAGCAGACATAATATTAACAGGTTGTTCTTTAAAATGTCAATGACAAGTTATAAAAATGGAAATGTTTTCAATAATATTACTTCACGAAGGAATAAATTAAAATTGTTTACATTCTTACGATACACATTTAAAATGTTTTTATCTCACGAAAACGTATATTAGACGAAACATATTGCCGCGCCCTGTGGCTATGTGTATGTTACACTTTCTATCCCGCTTGTAATACGTAGTATAAAAAAAGTGATTAGAAAGAAAAAATATGTTAGATTTATTTCTCATATGTATATTGAAATAGGGGGGTACGACATGGTTCCGTCTTTATTATTTGAAATCATGCTAATCGGTCTTTTGGGAATTGGTTCACAATGGATTGCGTGGCGTTATCGCATGCCAGCGATTGTGGTCATGTCCATTACTGGTTTACTAGCAGGACCAATTTTAGGATTAATTAATCCGGAGGAAGACTTTGGCAGTTTATATAGCCCGATTATATCGGTAGCAGTAGCTATCATTTTATTTGAAGGGAGTCTTAATCTAAGTTTTAAAGAATTACGTGGTCTAGGTAAGCCGATCTTTCGAATATCAACCGTAGGGGCTTTTATCGCTTGGATCTTAGGATCTCTAACTGCACACTATATTGCAGGCTTGTCTTGGACCGTTGCTTTTGTGATCGGTGGATTATTTATTGTTACTGGTCCTACTGTTATTATGCCTTTATTGCGACAATCAAAATTGAAACCAAGGCCTGCAAAAATCTTAAAGTGGGAAGGTATTATTGTTGATCCGATAGGTGCACTGCTAGCTGTCTTTGCCTTTGAAATTATTACGTTTTTGACAGCAACTGAACCGGATGGGGCAAAATTAATGCTCTTCTTTGCAGCTTCCTTCTTTGCCGCTGTTTTTGGTTGGGCATGTGGTAAAGGAATTGGCTGGATGTTTGAAACAGGACATATTCCTGAGTTTTTGAAATCTCCTGCCGTCGTTATTGTGGTTATTCTTTGCTTCACTGGTGCAGATGAAATCATGCATGAAACAGGACTGCTTTCAGTAACTGCAATGGGTATTACTTTAGCCAATATGGGAATTAGTTCTATTTCCGACATGCGCCATTTTAAAGAAAATATTTCCATCTTACTCATATCAACCATTTTCATCATGTTAACCGCATCTTTACAATTAGAAACCTTACTTCACATCTTTAGTCCCAATATTATTGGTTATGTATTATTAATGATGTTTGTCGTTCGTCCGTTATCCATTTTCCTATCAACGATTGGTACAAGTCTAACCTTTAATGAAAAAGCCCTTGTTGGTTGGATAGCACCAAGAGGAATTGTGGCGTTAACAGTATCTGGTTATTTTGCTTCGGTGCTAACCGAACAAGGATTTGAAGATGCGCAGATATTAACCACTTTAACATTCGGACTTGTGATTTTTACGGTTGTGGCACATGGTTTTTCAATTGGTTGGCTCTCGAAGAAATTACATTTGTCGATGGAAGGAAAACCAGGCGCATTGATAAACGGTGCCAATCGCTTTACGATCGAATTAGCAAAATCATTGTCAAAGGCAAACTTCCCGGTTATTATTGTGGATTCATCTTGGGAAAGGCTACGACCTGTACGTGAAGCAGGCATTAATTTCTATCATGGGAATATTTTATCAGAACAAACGGAGTATAATTTAGATACGATTCCGTATGAATATTTGTTAACTATAACAGAAAATCACGCTTTTAATTCCTTAGTATGTACAACGTTTATGCCTGAGTATGGCAGAACAAATGTCTTTAAAATTAGTCCAATTGATCACATGAGCGGAGATACGACAGATGTCGTTTCAAAAGTGGGTGGAAGGATACTATTTGATAAGAAGTTTACGTTGGAAGATTTAATGGATAAATTAGATAATCATTATGTATTCAGACAAACGACATTAACATCACAATACAATTATAAACAGTATATGGCAGATAAAGATGAATCTACCGTATTTCTTTATTTGATTAAGCCTTCTGGCCAACTGAAATTTTATTCTGAAGAAATGCGTACAGTTCCAGCTGTTGGCGATACCATTGTAAGTCTTACCCCACCAAATAAGGAGAAGGCAAAAATTAAAGCAAAATTAGATAACCAACGTAATAATGGCACCAACATGAAAGTTGAGTGAAGCAACATTTCACATTCTTAAGACTGTCGAGAAGTTCTCGACAGTCTTGTTTTTTGACATTTTTCCGAAATTCAATCTACTCAATTGTTATTCTCGACTGTTGTTTTATGATTTAAAGGTCGAAAAATGGTAACCATTGATGCGCTTGAGTAAAAAGAAAGCAAGGAACAAATGTTGGTAACAGCTGTCTGCCAGAACATGAAGAAAATGCCCTTCACCTTCCGAGGAGAGAAGACCCATTCCACTCCTGGGGAAGAATGAGTGAGCCAAGATCACTGAGCGCAGGCTTTGCTCCTGGTGGCAGAAATAAAGCCTGTAGAAAAATTCTCTACAAGCTGAGAGTGAAGCAACATTGCTTCACTCTTATATTCCTATTTATATCATTCAATCATTCCATTCACGAAGCTGTCTATTCACTTCAGCAATTTCCTTTTCTAAACGAATGAGTTGTTCTTCTGCCGACGATACTCTTCCACGTACGTATTCTAGCTTATCTAGATCTCCTTGAATCCGGACATAATCGGATTTTAGTTCATCTAGCTTGGCTTGTAATTGTTTTTTTGACATCGCATATCACCTCTAATTCCAGTGTAGCGAATTTTCTACTTATAAAACAGGGAAAACCTTGATTTATATCGAATAATTAAAAGAATGATAGGGGTGATTAGATGAAGAATGTAATGACTGCTTCAATAGAATTATTTATCCAAAAAACACAAAGATTATTGTTAAAGCAGGAAGCATGCAATAATTTAATGCTTGGTATTTTACATCGTTTGAAGACTTATCGAACGGAATGCCAGCTGGGTTGGGTGGAAGAAGACGGTGAAGCAATCTATGCATATTTACGTACACCGCCACATAATTGGATATTACCAGCTGTAGCATCGATCGACTTAGATGTTATTCATTTAATTGTTGGTGAATTGGATAAGCGTAATTTGGATGTACCAGGAGTATTGGGACCTGATAAGTATGCTACAGCGTTTGCAAAGGAATGGGAAAAACGAACAGGCGATAGAGTTGTCATCCATATGAAAGAATTAATTTATCAATTGGATCAAGTGCAACTACCACTTCCAACAAGTGGACAGCTTATTCTGGCAAAAGAAGATGATTATACACTGCTTTATCATTGGTTGGTTGCCTTTGGAAAAGAAGCAAATGAGAAAATCACCCAATCCCGAGCCAAGACATTAGCGACAGAGTTCATTCGCAATCAATCTGCATACTTTTGGCAAGTCGATAATCAAAAAGTATCCATGGCGAATAAATCAAGGCAAACCAAACATGGTGCGACAATAAATGCTGTCTACACACCAGACGAGTTTAAACGAAACGGTTTCGCAACGAGTATTGTCACCGCACTTAGCTATAAGTTCCTCGATCAAGGCTTTCAGTTCTGTTGTCTATTTACAGATAAGCGTAATCCAACATCCAATCGCATCTACAAGAGGATCGGTTATAAGGAAATTGGCTCAGCTATCGTTTATGAATGTGAAACAGGATGAGGTATAAGCAACAGGAACATATAAAAAAATATCCGAACGATGAACCGATTATGCAAATATTATATACAGCTAGGATTCCGTTTTTTTATCGTTTCTTAGCTGGCCTCGTTAATTACCATAGGCAGGGGTTCTACAAAAACTACTCAAGTCCATAGACTAATTCGACTAAGCGGATTTCGCTTAGTCGAATTAGTTGAAAGCATTCTAATCTATTTCAGATTACGATGTAAAAAATGGATTTTTATGCTATCGGTTACTGTTTACGTTAGGATTATCCCTAATCAAATCAATGCATCTTCTCTATTTTTCTTAGAATCTACATAGGTTTGGTAGAAATGTATAATAATGGTTTTGACGACCGAATAAAACGGTACGGCGAATAATATACCTAGGAATCCGGCGATACTGCCTGCAGCAAGAATTACGGTAATAACAGTTAATGGATGCAAATCCAAAGCATGCCCCATCACATTTGGAGAAATTAAATTACTCTCAATTTGCTGGGCAACAATCATAACAATAGAAACCCAGATAAGATTCATAGGATCCTGGAATGCTCCCACAATCAAGGCTGGAATAACAGCAATAAATGGACCAGCAAATGGAATGACATTCATCACCATAGCGAATAAAGCCAATGTAAGGGCATATTTGAGATCGATAATTAAATAACCAATAAAAAGAAGCACACCTACTGCAAAACTAACGATTAATTGACCTTGAATAAAAGAAGTTAACGTACTATCTATTTTAGAAAGCAGTGACCGAATGTTTGCTGCCTTTTTCTGAGAGAAGATTTGCGTAATAAATGGTACTAGTTTTTCTCCGTCCTTTAACATAAAAAATAAAAAGAATGGAACAAGTACAAGTGCTGTAATAAAACCAATTAGTTGCCCAATGAATCCGAAGAGATAGTTTAACGTGCTATCAATATGAGATTGCAAATTATTGGTGAAGTCGTTAATCGCCTTGTCTATTTCTTTTGGTATCGCAGTTTGATTAGACTGCCATAATGAAATCATGTCTTGTGCCCAATTAACCATTGTTGGTATATTGTCAATTAAATTTCTAAATTGCTGCTGTGCAATTGGTGCGATGTACATATATACAAAGAAACCAATAAGGATTAACAAAAGAAATACAAGAACAATGGATAGGATTCGATTTATTTTCAATCGTTCAAGAAAGTACATAATCGGCTTCGTTAGGTAGTACAGAATACCGGCACCAATTATTGGAACAGCAACTGCACCAATAATTTTAACAAAAGGGCTAAAGATAAAATCCGTCACGGAAATAAGCAAGATTAAAGAAAATACTAATATAAAAAACACTAAAAATTGAAACCATCGTTTATTTACCAATCGTATCCCAACTTTCCCAATTCATATATGCTTTATTTTACCTTGTTCCAAGAATAATAGAAAGTAAATCCTTCATGATTAATTAATATACATCGCAGTACTTAATGAAGCTTCTCTATGATTTCATGATAACCGTTTTTAGGAGGGTGTAAACGAAGTTTGTGGAAACATAGAATAATTCAACAAAATATGCTAAAATTCGTATAGATTAAACTAGTTGGAGGACAAAGTAATGACCAGTTGGGAACGTGTTTATGAGAAGTGGAATTCATTTCAACAACTTGAACCAAGTCTGAAAGAAGAATTGGATCAGTTGGAAGGAGATCAAACAGCATTGGAAGATGCTTTCTATAAAGAATTATCTTTTGGTACAGGTGGAATGCGTGGTGTAATAGGGGCTGGGATAAACCGTATGAACGTATATACGATTCGAAAAGCTGTCAACGGTCTAGCAAACTACTTATTAGAGCATACGGTCAATGTGAAAGATCGAGGAGTGGTTATTTCCTATGATTCTAGACATATGTCAAGAGAGTTTGCTTTAGAAACAGCGAAAGTGCTCGGTGCCTATGGAATTACTGCTTACGTATTCACATCTTTACGACCTACTCCGCTATTATCATTTGCAGTTCGTTATTTAGGTGCTGTATCTGGGGTAATGATTACTGCTAGTCATAATCCACCGGAATATAACGGATTTAAAGTATATAATGAGGATGGTGGACAAATTACACCAGATCAAGCCTCTAAGATAATATCCTATATTGGGGAAACGCAGGATGAGTTATTGGTACCTTATTTAGAGCAGGACCAATTGGAGGAAAAAGAGCTGCTAAATTGGGTTAAAGACGAAATTGACAATGCTTATTTAGAGCGTCTTGTACAAATCTCTAAATTACACTCAGATGAGATAGCTGAGGCAAAGCAGATGCCATTCGTCTTTACACCATTACATGGAACCGCTTATGAGTTGGTTACAAGTGGATTAAAACAGCTGAATTTCAACAATGTTCATATTGTAGGGGAACAGGCTCTGCCAGATCCAGAATTTTCCACGGTAACATCACCAAATCCCGAGGAACATCAGGCGTTTAGTATGGCAATGGAGTTAGGGAAAACCATAGATGCAGAAATCTTATTAGCAACAGATCCAGATGCTGATCGATTAGGTGTCGCTGTGAAGAAACATACAGGTGATTACCAAGTATTAACTGGAAACCAACTTGGAGCATTACTATTAGATTATATTTTATCCCATAGCGATAAGGCACTCTTAAAAAGTGGAAGAATGTTAAAAACAGTAGTCACATCTGAACTAGGAAGAGCAATCGCAGATAGTTATGGCATTAAGACAATTAATACATTAACAGGTTTTAAGTATATCGGTGAAAAAATACACGAATTTGATGCCACTGGGGAATCGTTTGTATTTGGTTATGAAGAGAGTTATGGTTATTTAATTAGTAGTTTCGCTCGAGACAAAGATGCAGTACAAGCAGCAATGATGGCATGTGAAATGGCATATTATTGGAAAAAGCAAGATAAGACGTTACTGGATGTGCTCCATGGTCTGTATGAGAAGCATGGTTTTTATCTAGAAGGGATGACTTCCCTGACATTTAAAGGGAAAGAAGGATCGGAACAAATTTCTGCCATTATGGATTCGATTCGTCAACATCCTATGGAGTCTATCGCTGATTTTCAAGTAGAAAAAATAGAAGATTATTTGACTGGAGAACGTATAATCGTAGATGAAAAAGAAAAAGTAGAAGAAATCGAACTGCCAAATGAAAACATGATGAAATTCATTTTAGAACAGGATAGCTGGGTTTGCTTACGTCCATCTGGTACAGAACCGAAAATCAAATGCTATTATGGGGTTTGCGGTAAAAATGTACAAGATAGTAAAGATAAGCTGACAGCTTTACAGAAAGAAATGGATGAGCAGTTGAACTTATCTACCAAGCGATGAAACTGTGAATGATGGCAATTGATTCATTTGACATTTATTGCTTTTAACGGTTTAATAAGAAGTAATGAAATATTCCTGTTTAAAGGGGAGTAGCTGTACAATTTTAGTCGTCATTACGAGAACATTCTCCGGCTGAATTGGCAACGATCGTTGTTAGCGAGACCTTTACCAATATAAGGTAAGGGTCTTTTTTATTGGTTCTTACCTATTGGTAGGAACTTTTTTGTTTTCACTAAGTTACTAAAGGTAATAGTAGGGTAATCACACCTGCAGCAGAAGTCATCGTTATTGGTGACGTTGAAAGGAGAGAATCGAGATGGGTGCCGATTTATTAATCGAATACCTTTGGGTATTAGTCGTTCTTATTGGTCTTGAAGGATTATTGGCAGCAGACAATGCGCTCGTATTAGCCATCATGGTTAAGCACCTTCCGGAGGAACAACGAAAAAAAGCATTGTTTTATGGATTAGCTGGAGCTTTTATACTTCGATTTGGATCATTATTTATTATTTCGTTTCTAGTAGATGTTTGGCAGGTGCAAGCATTAGGAGCAATTTACTTATTATTTATCGCGTTTAAGAATTTATATGATAAGTTTAAGTCATCTAAGGATGAAGGAGACGAACTAGAAGAAAAAGCCCAAGAGTCAAAGGGCAGTAGTTTTTGGATGACTGTTCTCAAAGTTGAATTCGCAGACCTTGCCTTTGCAGTGGACTCTATATTGGCTGCAGTTGCCTTGGCAGTGGCGTTACCGCCGACAGGTCTAGGTGAAATTGGAAGTCTGGATACTGGGCAATTCTTCGTTGTTTTTGCTGGAGGAATGATAGGTTTAATCATCATGCGTTTTGCGGCAAACATTTTTGTCGGATTGTTAAACAAGCGTCCAGGTTTAGAAATTGCAGCGTTTGTTATTGTCGGCTGGGTTGGTGTTAAGCTTGCTTTAATCGTACTTGCGCATGAAGATATTGCTCTCATCCCACATGACTTTCCACATTCTACGCTATGGAAAACCATTTTCTATGTCGTATTAGTGGCTATCGCTGTTATTGGCTGGTTTAAATCGGGTAATTCTGATAAAGGTTCTAAAGCACAGATGCAGGATTAAATTTCATTTCATACCTATCGCCTCCTTATAAATTAATAGGGGGCGATTTTTTTAAGATCGAATTATTGCTCTTCAATTACTAGTTGATAATTATCAGGTAAAATATTCGCTTTATCCGTTTCTTGGAGAAATTGTTCAG
Source organism: Virgibacillus salexigens (assembly GCF_000723585.1). NCBI lineage: Bacteria > Bacillati > Bacillota > Bacilli > Caryophanales > Bacillaceae > Virgibacillus > Virgibacillus salexigens. The sequence continues at coordinate 512,535 of NZ_CCDP010000001.1, forward strand.
CTTCTTCATACGTTTCAAATATCATTTCTTCTTCATCGATGGCAAGTTTAGCACGTACATTGTTTGTTCCAATTGCTATTATTTTATACATCGTATCTCTCCACTCCTTATCTGTTGCTACAATTCAATAAAAAAAGCCGAAAAGGATAATTATCCTTTTCGGCTTATGTCTTAGCGCTATTGTCTAGACATTCCCACCTTATTTATTTGGAGCATGTAATATGAATATTACATAACCTGTATCACTATCAAAATCCCAATCTACAAATACATCTTCAATAGCTTGTTCTAAAACAGTTTCAAGATAAGTTGTTTGAATTAAGTGCTTCTCTAATTTCCGTTTCGACAGCCTTAATTGCTCTTCAAACCCAGTATTGATTAATTCATTTTCAATACATACAAGAATATCCTCTCGCTTTGAAATAATTGTACGATCATTTAGCTTAAATGATTTGATATTGCGAGGAGATTTTTGCGCCTTCTTCGTAAATCGTTCAATTTCCTCATGTATTTCTTTTTTGGCTTTGTAGTCAAGCTGATCCGTTTCAAATTCGTTTGGATTGGTTTGTAATTCGGCAAAAAGAATCCCTGTCCTTTTTTCTAAATTCCAATCATAGCGAATAGTCCCTACGGAGTGATTCGTCTCCGCTGAAAGTAATACTTGTAAATCGGGTTTTATTTTACTCATTAATAGATCTCTTGTTTCCTGAACCTTTAGTGCATTATTTTGCTCTAATAAGACGTTCTCCATCGGAGCGAGAAAATTCTTTAAATATATCGTAATAAAGGGCTTCTCTACCGTAACAAATAAAGATCCAGGACCCTTACCAAAATGATCACGTAATAGTTTGCCAGCTGCACTGGCTATTGATGACTCCATTGTTCTTGTTTCCACTAGTTCAATCATCCTTTATATAGAGGAATCCACATCATATTGCATTCCCATTAATAGTATACATTACCACCTAACGAGTGACAAGAAACCTAACCTCTAACAATTTCTTTTGAATTAGTCAACATGATATCATAAAGAGGGAAGCGGTGGCACTTATCATTTATGTATAAGGCTTTGTTATGTGAATGGTTAGCCTTAATGAAAAAACGTTCCCTTTGTATCTGAAAATGTTATATAATTCAGGCATAAATATTCTAATAATATTAAACGATTTGATACGCTAAAGTAGAGGTGATTAAATATGGCAGAACATCAATTTCATTTACGAGCAGAGTGGCCTGGCGGCAGAGATAGTCAAGGTTATATTGAAGCAGAAAACTTGAAAACCGCGATATCTATCCCACCTGAAATGGATGGTCCAGGAATAGGTACAAACCCCGATGAAATGTTGCTAGGGGCAGCTGCAACCTGTTATATTATTACGCTAGCTGCGATGATTGAACGAGCAGATTTACCATTAAAAGAGATGTCTTTAGATTCAGAAGGAATTGTGGATGTAACTAGAGGTGTATTTACTTATAAAAAGATTATCCATCGGCCGAAAGTAAAATTGGAAGAGCAAGCTTTGCATCAACAGTATAGTCGACTTCGTAAATTAGTAGAAAAAGCAGAACAGAGCTGTATGATTTCCCGTGCGATCAAAGGGAATGTAGAAATTGAATTAATTCCAATCATTGGTTAACTACTGTACATATTGTACAGTAGTTTTTTTAGTGTAAATCATTTCCTTGACACAATAGCTAAACCATTGTATTTTAAATAAGTCTTACTATTTTTATCGGATTAATTGTTTATTAGCAGGAACGATAAAAATAGATACGCATATGATAAATTCAGCTTTATATGCACAACATATCTGTAATAATAAAAGGGAGGTTCGAATCATGGATATACTTTATACGGTTATAAATATTGCGGTCTTATTAATTTTAATTGGTTTACTTATTTGGATGCAGAAAAAACATTTTTCGTTTACTAAACGTGTTTTTACTGGACTAGGGGCTGGGATTGTTCTAGGAGCTATCTTACAGCTGATTTACGGAGCAGGTTCCAATGTCCTAGCAGAAACAGCCGAATGGTATAGTATTGTTGGGAGTGGATATATTCGTTTTCTAATGATGATTGTTGTTCCGCTTGTGATGGTGTCCATCATTCAATCCATTATCAATTTAGAGAAGACAGCGGAATTAGGAAAGATGTCTGCATGGATTATCGGGATTTTAATCTCAACAACAATGATTGCAGCTCTAATTGGTATTGTCTCTGCAACTGTATTTGATTTGAGTGCAGAGCAGATAGAAGCAGGGCAAGCGGAAGATGAGCGAGGGAACATGCTTGAAACAACGTTAGGGGAAGTGGAGGAACAATCTGCACCGCAGAAAATCCTTAACTTTATTCCATCTAACATTTTCTTAGATATGACAGGGGAACGGTCAACGTCTGTCATTGCTGTTGTTATATTCTCCGTTATCGTTGGAATAGCTGTGTTAGGTGTACGGCGAAAAAATCCAGAGCAGGCCGAAATGTTTACAAAAATTGTAAATTCTTTCTATGCTGTCGTTATGCGGATTGTAACATTAATTCTACGTCTTACCCCTTATGGAATACTAGCGCTAATGGCAAATACGGTCGCAACCACTGATTTTGCAGGTATTCTGGAATTAGGAAAATTTGTGCTTGCCTCGTATGCAGCCTTGTTGGTAATGTTTGTTATTCACTTGATATTGGTGAGTTTATTTGGGCTCAATCCATTTACTTATTTACGTAAAGTAATTCCGGTATTAGGATTTGCTTTTACGTCACGTTCCAGTGCTGGTACCATTCCATTGAATATTCAAGCACAGCGAAATTCTCTAGGTGTTGATCAAGGTGTAGCAAATATGTCTGCTTCATTTGGGGCAACGATGGGGCAGAATGGGTGTGCAGGAATATACCCTGCAATGTTAGCAGTTATGATTGCACCGACAGTTGGAATTGATCCATTATCACCTGCATTTATCATACAACTTGTGCTCATTATAGGAATTAGTTCATTTGGAATAGCTGGGGTAGGTGGAGGAGCAACATTTGCTGCATTGATTGTATTATCTTCCATGAATTTACCAGTTGCCTTAGCTGGGTTGTTAATTTCAATTGAAGCGTTTATTGATATGGGGCGCACAGCCTTAAATGTTAATGGATCTATGGTTAGTGGTACATTAACATCTCGAATACTAAATAAAATGAATGTAAAAACGTATAACGATAAAACCGCTATTGAAGAAACTACATCTTTATAAAGGTGAAAATAGAGAGTCGTCCTAAGGTATAGGGCGGCTTTTTTACATGGACGTAAAGGGAAAGCAGTTCTGATATTATTTGAAGGTAAGCTTAGTCGTTTGTAAGTTAATCTGATCCAAACATTCCAAGCCTTTCTTCGGAATTTATGTTACTATCTTAATAGGTAAAAAGGGGGGATAGAGTGATTTTCTTTAAACAATTATTTGTAAAAGTTATTCGCTTAAATAATTGGTTTCTTCTGCTTTCGACAATAACATTGGTGTTAGTGAGTAGCTATTTTATTTACTTTTTAGAGCCTGCAACGTTTGAAAGTCCGTTTGAAGGACTTTGGTGGACAATGACAACGGTCACTACTGTGGGGTATGGGGATGTCTCACCAACAACTGTGCTTGGGAAAATATTTGCCATGTTTTTATATATTATTGGTATTGGTATAATGACCATCTTCATTGGAAAGGCAGTTGATTTCTTAAGTGTTCGCAAACGGTTAAAGGAGGAAGGTAAATTGAAGATAGCAACAAAAGACCATATAATCTTAGTAAATTGGACGAAGAAAGCAAGTATTACACTTGAAGAATTGCTGAAGACTTTTGATGATATAGCGATTGTTATTATTGATGAGAAACTGACTAAAACACCTCTGTTACACGAACAGGTTGAGTTTGTTCATGGAAATCCTGCAAATAAAGAGGTACTCTTGCAAGCAAATCTGATAGAAAGTCAATCGGTAATGGTGTTTTCATCAGAAGATACAGTGGCAACTTCGCAGGCTGACGGGCAAACCCTATTAATTGCAACGATTATTGAGGGGATTGGCAAAGCGTATGATAAGAATATATATACCATTTGTGAGGTGTTAGAGTCTAGACATATTCAAGCTTTCCAACATGTTTCCGTCGAGGAATTTATAACTGCTAATGATACAACAGCTCACTTGGCTGCTCGGTCCATTTTATATAACGGCTCCAGTGAAATAATTAGGCAGTTAACAAGTAATACAGGGTATGACCTTTACTCAATTGATAAAAAGACTACATGGCAAACCTATGAAGATGCTCGGAAAGATTTAGCTAATCATGGAGCAATGCTACTTTCAAACGGAAGCGATTTATCTGTGATTCATCAGCTAAAACAATCCATTCCAGATAATGCAACCTTATTTATTATTTGTGATGAATCGTCTTACAAGAATATTATCGCTTAAGTTCCATAATACGTGCAATAAGAGTTATTTAGCTAAACCATTTAAATAAACCCGAATACCAGACAGATTCGGGTTTTGTTGTTTATATAATAATTAAATCAAGTTATTCAAACAGAGAAATGAAGTCTTCTTTGGTGACAGTTATGGCTGAAAATCCAAACAGATAAGCATGTTCGAGAAGCACGGAAGTTATACTTACTTATGTCCCAGTCACGTTCTATCTTGTTAATAATTGTAAGATTTTTTCCAGGTTTTGTTTCTTTTTGGCATCCTCATAGGAAGAAAACGGGCAGCCTAAAGATTTAACACGATCAACCACATTGCTAATTGTAAATAATGAAGGTGTTAGTTCAGCGTTTATTTCTTCCCAAAATAATGGCGTGGCAACCGTTCCTTCGGGTGCTAATCTAGGTGAGTAGGGAGCAATAATAGTTTTGTTCTTTCCATGTTGCACATAGTCAATATACAAACGGTTCTTCCGTTTATTTTTCATTCGTTCGGTTGTGAATAGATCAGGATAAGCATTTTCCATTGTCCAAGCAATCGATTGTGTAAATAAGGCTGTTTGTTCATAAGTCATACTGTTTGGAGGAATTGGAATATAGATCTGCAATCCTTTATTACCTGACGTCTTTACAAAGCTGATTAAATCTAAATCATCTAGTAGTGGTTTCATAATTTGTGCCGCCTTCACTGCAAGCGGAAAACTATCTCGATGAGGTGGATCCAAATCAAATACAATTTCTTGCGGCATTGCGCGGTTGATTGTTTGAAAGGGAACGTGAAATTCAACTGCTCCATGGTTAGCAAACCAAATGAGCGAATCCAATGTATTACATAAAATGAGGCTGCTTTCCTTATTCATTTGTCTGGGAATAAAGGCTGGAGCGTAATTTGGCAAATGTTTTTGAAAGAAGTGCTCAGCTTCAACTCCATCTGGTGCACGAATAACGGTTAATGCGCGATTACGAACATGAGGAAGCAGATATGGCGTAATTTCACGTATGTAAGTTAGTAAATCGCCTTTCGTGTAATCAGGTTCTGGCCAAAACGTTTTCGTTGTGTTAGTCAAATCAATCTTCTCAGGCAACATTGCCATATCTATGCGTAACTGCTCTAACGTAACGTCTTGTGCATTCATATCGGGTAGTATAGAGACGAATTCAGGTTCACGCAGCTCTTGTTCATATAAATCTAAACTATGAATTTCTGCACAAATAGCCGGTGGCAGTATATACTTGTCTCCTTGCTTCTCTCCTTTTGATCGGAATATGTCTGTTAAGGTTTGAAATGTTTTTGATTCTAAGCCGTGTTTGCATTTACCGATCTCAAGGACTTTATTTCCATCAAACACACCCACCGTAAAGTAACTATTAGCTGTATGAAAAGCTGTTAAAAATCCGTGTAGCTTTCTCCAATTTTTAATTTTGAACCAGTCTTGATGATTTTTTCCTGATTTATATGCACTACTCTTTCGCTTTGCAATAATACCTTCGCCCTTATTCATAAAGACACGATCCCAGAGAAAGTGGGAGTTTTCCTCGCATGGAACATTATGCAGCCTTGAGAATTTCACTTCTTTAAATAGCTGCGTAAGAAATCGTTTTCTTTGAGTTAACGTCTGTTGTTCTAAAGGTTTTCCTTGTATTTTTGTGATATCGAATAGTTGCAAGCTTGCTGGTCGGTTTCGTGCTGCTTCTTCAATCACTTCTTTTGTTTTCATCCTTCCTCGTTTTTGTACCCAACCGAAGTTTGCTTGTATGTTGTTGTTCATTATTACCAATTCACCGTCTAGTTGAAGAGGTAGGTACTTTATCAACCCCTCTTGTTGTGAGCGACAGTCTGCTATAATTTCAGGGAATTTATTTGTTAAATCTTTATTGTTTTTACTTATTAATTGGATCGACGCCTGATCCCACTGTAATGTACAGCGGAATCCATCATATTTCACTTCATAGAGCCATTCTTTCCCTTTTGGGATAGCTTTGCTGGCAATAGGTTTCATCATTTGTTTGTTCCCTCCCTCCTGATATTGCTACCCGTAGTTTTAACTCCGTACGTGGTTCTTAAACAATGGGATAAATTTTTATTTTCCCGACAAACTATAAAAAAGGGAGGTTTTTTCATGCATACAATGTGGAAAGGAACAATCAGCTTCGGCTTAGTAAATATACCAGTGAAAATGCATGCTGCAACGGAGAATAAAGATGTAAAGCTACGACAGCTCCATAAGGAGTGCCAATCGCCAATAAAATACGAACGGACGTGTCCAGTATGCGATCGGCCAGTTGAAAATAATGAAATTGTTAAGGCTTATGAATATGCAAAAAACAAGTTTGTTGTACTAGACGAAGAAGATTTGGAAGCTTTAAAAAAAGAGCAGGAAGACAAAGCTGTAGAAATCGTTGATTTTGTTCAACTAGAGGAGATCGATCCAATTTATTTCGAGAAGAGTTATTATTTATCACCAAATGAAGGTGGTTCCAAAGCATATGGTTTACTCCGTAATGCATTAAAAGATACGAAAAAGATCGGTATTGCTAAAATGATTATTCGCTCCAAAGAACAACTTGCCGTTATTCGTGTTTACAAGAATACACTAGTAGTTGAAACGATACATTTTCCAGATGAAGTAAGAAACGTACAAGATGTTCCAAATGTTCCTGATGAAGTAGAAACAGACAAGAGTGAACTTGATACAGCTAAAATGCTTATTGATCAACTTACAAGTGAGTTTGACCCAACAAAATATGAAGATGAATACAGGAATGCATTGCTGGAATTAATCGAGCAGAAAAAGAATGATGACCAAACGGCTACAGCTGCGGATAAACCTTCACCTGAAGCAGCTACAAATTTAATGGATGCACTACAAGCGTCATTAGATCGTGCCAAGCAAGATAAGCCTAAACCTAAACAACCAACGAAACCGAAACAAAAAACAAAGACAACCAAAAAGAAAAAGACTGGTTCTTAAAAGGGTTGCCTCCTATGAATGGAGGCACTTTTTGTTTTCAGATTTTTCATAAACACAAATGGTAATTTTGGTGGTAATTTTGCAACTAGTTTACAAACTTCTAACAAGTCTATGAAATCGTCAATGAACCTATATACTTCTCATAAAAAAAGGGTAAAGTGGATAGTGCACAATAATTTTATTTAATTGAATGATTTCATTTAAAAAAGGATGAGCATGGATGGAAAGAAACGCCTTTTTTGATAATGCGAAAGTAATATTAATTGTTCTGGTTGTCTTTGGACATATGATTCAACCATTCACAGACCAATCTACAACCATTAACACACTTTATATGTGGATATATACCTTCCATATGCCTGCGTTTATTTTGCTCTCAGGTTTTTTTGCAAAAGGATCCGGGAATATAAAATATATCTTTAACTTAATAAAAAAATTATTAATTCCATATGTGATTTTTCAAATTTTATACTCTGGTTATTACTATTTAATTGGAAAATCAGGGTGGCAAACGGATTTATTTAGTCCACATTGGGCATTGTGGTTTTTATTTAGTTTATTCTGTTGGCATATGCTCTTATATTGGTTTAAAAAGCTTCCACCTGTATTGAGCGTTGTAATTGCTGTTCAATTAGGTCTTATTGTGGGGTACTTCGGCGAAATAGGACACACATTCAGCTTATCTCGTACGTTCGTATTCTTCCCGTTTTTCTTGATTGGATATTTGGTTACAGAAAAACAAATGATGCTCTTGAAAAATAAAGGAGTGAAGCTTGCATCCTTAATCGTCATGATTGGAATTGCAGCAGCTATTTATTATTTACCGGACTTTAATTCAGGTTGGCTGCTAGCTTCAAAATCCTATGGAGATCTAGGTTTGGCCGAATTTGGGGGGCTTGCCCGATTACTCGTTTATTTAACTGCTGGATTAATGGTAATTAGTGTTCTAGCATGGATACCGACAAGGAAGTTTAGGTGGACAGCATTAGGAGCTCGGACACTGTATGTTTATTTATTACACGGATTTTTTATCCAGTTTTTCCGTCAAGCAGAGTTATTCGAAATTAATGGCGTCATTGACTTTATCGGTCTTGCCGCACTATCATTATTGATTGTTCTTGTCTTGTCAAGTCGTCCTGTATTGGGTATTTGGCAGCCTTTTATCGAAGGAAAGGCATCGATAATGAAGCAAGCATTTAATCATAAGTTTAAGCATCATCCAAAAACGGAATCCTAAAAAAACGGCTAGGAAAGGGGAAAGATATTCATGAAAGTTTTTGTGTTTGGAGCGAGTGGTTATGTTGGAAGTTCTGTCTACAAACGATTAAAAGAAATCCCCAAAGTAAGTGTAAGTGGTACCTATTTGGATGAGCCACCGTTATTTGACGATTTAACTAGGTTAGATATAAATGAACCAGAATCATTCTCGGACTTTTATAAAGCGGAACAGCCAGATGTAATTGTATGGTCTGTAATGAGCGGTCCACAAGAACAACAGTTAACCGAACAAGGGTTAATGCATTTATTAACACACATTACCCCTGAAACGAAACTTGTCTATATATCATCTGACTATGTCTACAGTGCGGGTAAAGGTCCTTATTCAGAGACAGATCCGGTTACGACATTACCTGATGAACATAAATTAAGTAACTATGCCAATGGCAAAGTAAAAGCAGAGCGGTTTATTGCAAATGAGTTAACCAATTATGTAATAGTGCGAGTTGGTCCGGTTTTTGGTGAAAATCAAATCGGGAAAATGGATGAACGAACTGATCGATTATCCTATCATTTACGGGCGGGAAAGGCCATTCATTTTCGAGATGATTTGTTTCGGACATTTTGTCATGTAGAAGATCTTGCAGAAGTGATTGTAGAAATGGTGAGTAATGATATAGTAGGAGTGTTTAATGCCGGATCTACAGAACCAAAAAGCTTTTATGAATTTATGGGGTTAACAGCAGAACAATTAGGGTTTGACCCTGGTTTTGTGGAAAAAGCTAGTGAAGAAGAAGAGGTTGATCAAGAAATCCCTAAAAACACTTCCTTGCACACCGAAAAAATAAAAGAATTAATGAAACAACAAAAAACGTAATATAAGATGGTTGAGAACGTGGTATCTCCCCTTAAGGTAAACAGATAAAAAATACAATCTGTTTTATCTAAAGGGGAGTTTTTCTATACGCAAAAATATGGCACATGTGAGAATCTTTCAAAAGCCATAGATGAATATATCTACGAAGATTCAAAAAGGAAAAAACGGCCATAGCACTTTGAGTATAGAACAAAATGCTTGAGGCTTATTTCCACATTTTACTCGACAGCCTTATTCTTAAGATTGAATTTCTAGAGACGATGATGATTTGGTTTCGATCAGGGAAAAGGGAACCATTTAGATCCTAAGTGGAACAGAGAAAAGGCGCTACTTATCAAAAAAGCTTGTAGAAAAACACGGGGTTTCTCTACAAGCTACGGTTGGGTTATTTCATCACAAAACTGTTTTTTCATTAGAAAATAATATGAGCGATTAATGTAATAATTGGTAGTGTAATAATTGTACGTAATAGGAAGATTATAACTAGGTCTTTAAACGAAACTGGTACTTTGGAACCTAATAATAAACCACCTACTTCTGACATATAAATTAACTGAGTAACAGATAAAGCTGCAATAATAAATCTAGTGATTTCCTCTTCAATAGAGGAGGCAAAAATTGCTGGTAAGAACATATCCGCAAATCCAATTAATATTGTTTCAGAGGCAGCTTGGGCAGATGGGATTTGTAGAAGTTCCAATAATGGAATGAATGGCACACCTAACCACTGAAATACAGGTGTGTTTTCAGCAATTATTAAAGCAATAAGTCCAAATGCCATGACAACTGGAGCAACACCCATCCACATGTCGAGGATATTTTGGCCGCCCTCTTTTATGAATTGATAGATGCTTTTTTCTTTTTGTGCACGAGTTAAGGCTTTTTTATAACCAAAAGTTAGAACATTGTCTCCATCGGGTATTTCTTCTGTTATTCCATCAGCGTTCTCGTTAACATATGTATCTGCTTTTCGAGAAAGTGGTGGAATACGCGGCATAATTAGAGCAGCTACGAATCCAGCAACTAATACTGTTCCATAAAATGGGAGGAACATATCGCCAAGATTCACTTCAGAAATGATAACGAGTGAGAAGGTAATGGATACGACCGAAAAGGTTGTTCCGATTACTGCTGCTTCTCTTTTCGTATAATAACCTTCTTCATACTGTTTACTAGTAAGTAAGACACCAATTGTGCCATCTCCAACCCAAGAGGCTAAGGAATCGATGGACCCACGTCCTGGTAAACGAAAGAGCGGACGCATAATTTTTGTCATTAACGTCCCAAATAACTCAAGTAATCCGAAGTTCATAAGTAAAGGGAGGAATAGGCCAGCGAAAAGAAACACAGCAAACAGCACATGTAAAAGATCATCAAGTAATAATTGTCCTGTTGCTTCACCATGAATGAATGCTGGCCCTAGTCGAAAATAGACCATAATCGCAAAAATAGCCGCTAGTACACGCGTAATTGTCCAAAAGCTACTAACATGAAATAGCTGTTGAAAGAAAGGTGTACGATTTAATCGATCCCGTCCTATTATTTTAGCGAGCACACTCATGACTGCAGTAATAACGATAATAATCATCATAATAGCTGATAATTGATCGGCTAACAAATCTTGGACATAACCAGCAAGGATCGCTATAGGAATCGTTAATCCTTCGTCCGTCTGCATTGGAGACATAAATAAGAAGACACCGATAAGGGATGGTATAATAAATTTCAAGTGATCTGTTATGGAATAATTATTGTTTTTCATAAGAACCCCCAGCGTTCCGTATTCTTCTTTATTATAAGGGAAATATAGCTGATGTCCAACTAAAAATTAACGGAGACGATGTTTAGAGGAGATTCAGGTTAGGGTAAATAATAATGAGGTGTTCTGGGTGAATAAGGGTTTAAAATATAAGTTGAGCTATCGCTCTAGTGTAATGGTATGGATGACAATTAAATTTATTTTTAAAATTTATTTCTTTTATTTTAAAAACCGTGTATGGGATGAGCGGACGTTACAAAAGTGGAATGCTTTAGTTACTACTATGGCTAAAGAATATCGGGAGAAGGCAATACATCTGGGCGGCGTGCTAATTAAAGTAGGACAATTCCTTAGTACTAGAACAGATTTTATGCCAGATGCGTTTATCAAAGAATTAAGCGGATTGGTCGACCGGGTTCCACCTATGCCGTTTACATATGCAAGAAAGCTATTAGAGGAAGAATGGGGCGAAGATATATATCATTATTTAGATGAAATTCAATTTGCATCGGTAGCATCTGCGTCGATTGGGGAAGTTTATCATGCCAAATTAAAAGATAGCGGCACAGAAGTAGCAATTAAAGTGCAGCGTTATCGTGTTAGAGAAATATTTCATAAAGATTTCAAAGCCTTGCGAATCGTTTTTTGGTTGATTTCTGTATTTACTTCTTTTGGTAAGAAAGCAGATTTACCAGCATTATATCGTGAACTAGTTACCGTCATGAATAAGGAACTTGATTTTGATCAGGAATTGAATCACGCTCATTATTTTCAAGATCGATTTAAGGATAATGAAGCTATCCATATCCCATACTATATGGAAAATCTTTGTACAAAAAAAGTGCTTGTTATAGAGTGGGTAGATGGAGCTAAAATTACAGATACTAATTATATGTATCGACATCAACTATCAACGGAGCATATTGCAAGAACCATATTTGACTTTTATTTAGAGCAGTTTCTCAATCCTGGTAAATTCCACGCTGATCCGCATGCAGGGAATTTATTAATCCAGCCAAATGGAACTGTTGTTATCATTGACTTTGGTATGGTTGGTGAAGTGCGTAAACAAGACACACACTATTTTAAGCGCCTCATTCAAAATATTATCATGGATGATTATGATCGAGTAATTGAAATTCTAGATGAAATGGATTTCCTTCTTCCAAACGCGGATCGCAGAAAATTGAAACGGCTGATCCGAGATACGATTGAGCTTTATCAAAATGGCGCATTTCATATGGTTGATATGAATACAATGGAACAATTAAAAGAAGATATTCGGTTACTTATTAAGGATCAACCAATTCAGTTATCCGCTGAATATGCTTATTTAGGAAGAGCTATTTCCATTGTACTTGGTATATTATTAGCTATTTATCCTGATGTGGATATTCAAAAATGGGCAAAACCAAAAATAAAAAAATGGTTCGGCGGACGGAACTTAGCCGAATCCATTTATAAACAATATGTGAAAGATACAGTCAAACCAGTTTTATCTTATCCAAAAGCAATGTTAAACTGGTTGGAAAATGGGGAAAAAGATAGACAGTGGGATAATCAAAAACAGCAAAAAAACTTAAAGCATCACTATTTTATTTTTTTAGAAATCATTCATTTTATCCTGCTGCTTGTGAGTATCGGTTGTAGTTTTGTAGGCTATTATGTTCAGCTGCAACTCGTTACCCATATAGCACTTTGGGGAATCGGGTTATTCTCCATTCTGCTAGTGGGATTATTATATAAACATTACAACGTCATTCGAGATAAAATGTAAGGGGGTGTTAACGTGAATGATGTTCTAAAAAAAGGATTTCTATTAGGGTTAGGTGCAGCTGTAACAAGTAAAGAAAAGTTTGAAAGTAAAGTAAAACAGCTGGTTGATAAAAATGAACTTACTCAAGAACAAGCGAGAACAGTGCTGCAAAACTTCGTGGATAAAGGTGAAATGAAGAAGGACGAATGGAACTCTCAACAATACGAGCAAACACAAAAATTAGCTAAAGAATTTGGATTAGCTACGAAGGAAGATATCAACGAACTAAGAGCAAGAATTACAGAATTGGAAAGTAAATTAGAAGAAGAATAAGCAAGGACAAAAGCGAGCGGCCATACATTGGTGTCGCTCGTTTTTTATAAGAAATGAGAATTTTTTACGATAAGAAATACTTATATTATGGAAAAGAAACTTCATCGCTTCGTGATGAAAGCCAACATTATTGATCAGCGCTCGCGCCATTTGCAATGGGCGGGTGAAGATAAAGTTTTGATGTCGTATCTTTGGGGTAACGGTACATGAAGTATTCATTCCCTGAAAAGGTTGGATGTATCATGAAAAAAATAGTATGGCTTTTTATGTTGATTTTCTTAGCTGGATGTAATATTACCGTACTGCAGCCCAAAAGTGAGACAGCTAGTGAACAAGCATTCTTAATTAATTTTAGTTTTTGGCTCATGATGATTGTTGTGGTTACGGTTTTTACTTTATTTATTCGTTTTGTATATAAATATCGATTTACGGAAAAAAGGAAGGACGATCTACCAGAAGATGTAAAAGGAAATCGGAAGTTAGAAATTACATGGATTGTGTTGCCTATTCTATTACTCATTGTTTTAGCTGTACCAACAATTGCCATTACTTATGAACAATCAGCCAAAGCACCGCAAGATAGAAAGAAGAACGGAGTACATATTGATGTAATAGGTAAGCAGTTCAGTTGGACATTTCAACATGAAAATGGCAAAAAAGAAATGAATCGACTGGTGATCCCAGAAGGAGAACCAATTATTTTTCATTTGACCTCTGAAGATGTCATTCACTCCTTTTGGGTTCCTAAATTAGGTGGCAAAGTCGATGTTATGCCTGGAAAAGAAATAACTTATGAAATAAAAAAACCAGAAAAAGGATCTTATCAAGGGAAGTGTGCGGAATATTGTGGACTTGCTCATGCTAATATGACCTTTAAAACAAAGGTAGTAGCTAAAGAAGATTATCAGGAATATCTAATACAGGAATCGCAATAAGTATGAGGTGAACGTTTATGAAGCTATCCTTATTTGGACAAAATGTAATGATTCCTTCTGATGTTATAGCTGCATGGATTACTTCTATCCTATTAGCTATTATCATTGGATTCTTCATCATAAAGAAGCGGAAGTTTAGCATGATTTGGAAGTATCTAAGAACGACGAATCATCGAAGAATAGGAATCATGTATATATTGTTTGGTATTATCTACTTTTTTAGGGCTGGATTAGATGCATTGTTTATTCGAGCTCAATTAGCAATACCAAATAATGATTTTTGGGTCTTCCAAGGCGAAAAATATAACGAAGTATTTACAACACATGGTACATTAATGATCTTTTTTGTTGCCATGCCACTATTGTTGGGACTCATGAATATTGCGGTTCCTTTGCAAATTGGTGCAAGAGATTTAGCATTTCCATTTTTAAATGCACTAGGGTTTTGGCTGTTTTTCGCTGGTTCCCTTTTCTTTAATATAGCATTTTTTATAAATATGACTCCAGAAGTTGGTTGGACAGGCTATACACCGTTATCAAGGGCTGAATATACACCTGGTGCAGGAACAGAGTTTTATGTTTTTGGTTTGCAAATATCCGGGTTAGGTACCATTTTTACAGCACTTAACTTAATTGTTACGATTATGCGTCATCGAGCACCAGGAATGAAGTATACAAGAATGCCCTTGTTTGCTTGGGCAACCTTAATCACTTCCTTTCTAATTTTAATCGCTTTTACGGTATTGGCAATTGCCCTATATCTTCTCATGTTTGACAGATTATTTGGAACGGGGTTCTTCTCTGGAGAAGAAGGCGATCCAATTTTTTGGCAGCATTTATTCTGGATTTTTGGACATCCTGAAGTGTATATTCTGGCATTGCCAGCTTTTGGCATCTTCTCTGATATTATTGCTACGTTTTCTCGAAAGCGTATTTTTGGCTATCCAGTTATGGTCGTATCTATTACTTTAATTGGATTTTTAGGGTTTATGGTTTGGTCGCATCACATGTTTACGGTAGGACTTGGACCAATGGCAAATACATTTTTTGCGATTACCACCATGGCAATTGCTGTCCCTACAGGAATCAAGGTTTTTAATTGGCTATTTACAATGCGTGGTGGGGTTATTCATTTTACAACACCAATGCTATTTGCGTTAGGTTTTATTCCTTCCTTTGTAATGGGTGGAGTAACAGGGGTAATGCTTTCTGTATCTGCTGCAGATTTTCAATTCCACGATACACACTTTGTGGTCGCTCATTTTCACTATGTGATTATTGCTTCTACGATATTAGGTGTATTTGCTGGATTGTATTATTGGTACCCTAAGATCACTGGCTATATTTTAGACGAAAAGTTAGGCAAATGGCATTTTTGGACATTTCTCATTGGATTTCATTTAACTTTTTTCCCCATGCATATTACGGGATTGGAGGGAATGCCACGTCGTGTCTACACATATACCCAAGCAGACGGTATTTTTCTTCTAAACGCTGCAAGTACAGTGGGTGCTTTTTTAATGGGAATAAGCATGCTATTTGCTGTTTGGAATGTGTATATAACACATAAAAAAGGTGAAAAAGTTGGGAATGATCCATGGAATGGTCGTACATTAGAATGGACCGAAGCTTCACCTGCCCCGGAACATACATTTGAACCAATGCCAATTGTCGATGAAATAGACGCTTTCTGGTTTGCGAAAATTGAAAACAGATCGCTAGCAACTACTTTAGCAGTTAGAATAAAGCCATTGGAGCAAGAAACGATTCAACCATTTTTCATTGCCATGGCATTGCTAGTAATATGTACAGGACTAACATTTACATGGTATTGGTTGACGATAGCTGGGGCAGTACTATTATTTTCGCTACTCATTGTACGATCCTTTACAGATGAACGAGAAAGTTTCTATGGGAAGGAAGATCCGTATGAATAGTCAAGAAGCAGCGTTATTTCAAGATAAGAAGATTGGCTTCTTTATATATTTGGGTGTGGAAGCAATTATGTTTGCTGTTTTGTTTGCGACATATTTTATTTTTACACCAGCAGCTAAAGGACCCTATCCTACGGAAGTGTTTGAAGCGAGGACGGTTTTGCTTTCATCGTTTTTTCTTTTATCTAGTAGTGGGACGTTGCTTATAGCTGAAAAGGGAATAGAAAAGAAGAATCAAACAAAGGTGATCGTCGGGCTAGGTGCTACCTTATTATGCGCTTTCGCTTTTCTTGGATTAGAAATTCATGAGTTTTATACATTTGTACAGGAAGGGTATGGTATAACTACCAGCATATTCTTAGCATCTTTCTATGTTCTCGTAGGTCTGCATGCTGCGCATGTTGCCTTTGGCATTGGCTGGATGATTGTATTATTCCTTCATTACTATCGACCTAAGGTATCCTATTCCTTGTATATGGAAAAACAAATCATTTTCTCGTATTACTGGCATTTTGTTGATGTCGTTTGGGTTTTCATCATTTTGTTGGTATATTTACCATATCTCTAATTAGGGTGAAAAAAGTATACTTACAAGGAATGGTGTCAGGTTATATTTCTTCCATTTTGTCAAAAACAGTAGTTATCTGTAAATTCTGCCTATTTTTTATATTGTAGTTGATTATAGCCATAAACAGCGGTACAATGTAATAGCATATTAACTCGGTATTAGTAGGGGGAATCTTAAGCGTATGGTTAGCTTTTTACAGGTATGTGATGATACAGAGAAGAAGCTTGGCAGGAAATTGCAGGAGAAGGAAATACAGTTTTTGCAATGGGTGTATAAACGCTATATAGAGGAACAACCTAAAAGTGTATTGGAATACTTAGGGTAATGGATATGGATAATAGGGTCTCATATGATAGGTATCGAGTTGATAAAAATGAAAACCAGTAACAAGGTCCTGTCGAACAGGGCTTTTTTATTGCCTAAAAGTATAAATTGTACCAGGGGTTATTCATGGAATTAACGGACAGAAACAATAGGAAGTAAACTGTTTGTTTATAGATATAAATCCTTTTATAATAGAAGAAGAAAAACAAGGAAGGGGTACATAAAAAGATGGCAGTAGCAAACTCCACTATCATTCAAAAAATGATAAATGAACTACAATCTGCAAAGCAGGTAGAGGAACATTCAAAGGAAATGTATAAACATATTAGTAATGTTCGTTTATTATGTGATTTATTCCTTGAAGAAGATATAGAAGAAAATTCTAAACCAACTAAAACAGCTATAAATGATATCTCTGCTGCGGAGATGAAGGCTATGCTTGGCGAGATGAAAGCAAAAACGCATGCCGAATCAACTTACAAATCTACCGCCGATCATGATGGAGCGAATGGTGAATCACTATTTGAATTTTAAATAAAGAGGTGTAAAATAACATGAAGCTATTCTTATTATTGGGTATTATCAATGGGTTTTTAGCTGTGGCATTAGGCGCATTCGGAGCTCATGGATTGGAAGGTAAAATCTCTAAAAGTGCGATCGCAACCTGGGAAAAAGCTGTGAACTATCAAATGTTCCACACGATGGCTTTATTAGTAACAGGTATTTTAATGATGAAAGCAAATTCAGCAGGTATCATGTGGGCTGGGTGGATGTTTTTCTTTGGGATAATTTTATTCTCGGGAAGTTTGTATATTTATTCAACAACGGCTATTAAAACATTTGCTATGATTACACCAATTGGAGGAGTTGCGTTTTTAATAGGTTGGATACTTTTGGGAACCTTCGTGGTAAAACACTTATAGTATTATAGAAAGCAATCCTTATAGTTGGAAAACAAAAAATATTGAAAACAGCAATATCAATAATGCACGTGCAGCTTGTTTTAATGCATGTTGTGATTTGTAGGTATTCCAATCTATCCACGCATCACAAGCAAGACTTACAATAACAAGTAAGATACAGAAGAAAATAAGTACAGTGTATGCTTTAATCATCGCGATTAACCCAATAACTGCAGCACCAATTAGAGAGATGAGCTCTATTAAGATAAATTTTTCATAAGGTCGTTTCATATAATCAACCTCTCTACACCTTTCTAATGGTACAAATAGAGGGATGACACAATAGAATGAAGTGTCATCCCTCTTTCTTAGAAGAAATATCATTCCAATTACTTTCTTAGCTATAATTATCTTGGAGAATAGGATGTATTTCCATAAGGATAGGAGTAATTTAATTCTTCATCAAAGGTTACATAATCTAAGTACACCATTAATAGTAAATATCGCTTTCCTGTTTGAGGGTCACTTAAAACGATATGGTCTCTTCCAGCAGCTTCGATAATTCCTCTAAAAACTTTGGCATTCCACTGCTCATTATTCTCAAATGTCATGTAGACCGTCGCTTCTTTTCCTCTGTTTAATCGAAGGATGTTTTCAATATACGATTCTTGTTCAGGTAGCATCATTCCTTGACCGTTACCACCACTTGTTGGGTATGGCTGTGCCTGTTGCATAGATTGTTGCATTGGTGGTTGGGTTGATTGCCTCATATTGTAAACAGGGTAATAGGCTGGAGATGTCGCTGGGTAATAGTAATATGGATAAGGTTGTTGATAGGCATTTGCCTGCTGGTTGTTGTTTTCCTGGTTATCACTCATTTAAAAACCTCCTGTACATCTTTTTGAATTTTTGAACTAACGGAAGACACTTGGGCATTCTTCCGCTGTTGGTGCAAAAAAACAGTGAGACTTGAATCTACCAACATTTGATTGACCATACCATTGAGCAGGGCATGCCCCTGCTGGCATGAAAAACCATAAGGAGTTGGTAGCAGGGTGCTGCCGTTCTCCTTGAATCACCCTTCTTGCCAAACGTTTCTCAGACTCTCGAGCGCGTTGATAAAAATACCCTTTTTGGGTTGCCTCAAATCCGCCAGGACTTTGATATACCATATCATTAATGGTGCGAATATCAGTGAAATCAAGGCAGTCGGAAATGACACGATTAATTCCGGTATTTCCAACCATTAGCATACCTAAGTCTCCGTCCCCTTCTGCCTCTGCACGCATTAATCTTGCAAGGAGTGCTACATCTTTATCTGTATGTTTGACAACGGCCATTAGCATTCCTCATTTCTGTCCAATCTGGTTGCACTAGTATATGTATGTAATGACGAAGGGAAATATGTTTAAATGATTGAAAAAATGAGGACAAAAAACACCCTAGAAAAATGGTTATGAATTTGTAGATTCCCCACCATCCACATGCAGGACCTGCCCTGTAACTAGTCTTGAGTCATCTGATGCAAGGTAAACATAAGTAGGTGCTAGTTCAAATGGCTGACCAATCCGATTAAATAAGTTTGTGCCATGCAGGGCATTCATGTCAGATGAAAAGCTTGCTGGTATTAGTGGCGTCCAA
Organism: Virgibacillus salexigens; assembly: GCF_000723585.1. Classification (NCBI taxonomy): domain Bacteria; kingdom Bacillati; phylum Bacillota; class Bacilli; order Caryophanales; family Bacillaceae; genus Virgibacillus; species Virgibacillus salexigens. Next base: position 532,198 of record NZ_CCDP010000001.1, read on the forward strand.
ATTCTTCCCGGAGCTACAGCATTCACACGAATACCTTGGCTTGCCACATTTTTTGCAAGGGATCTAGTCCAGCCTACAATAGCGCCTTTGGTGGCAGTGTAATCAATTAATAACGGTTCCCCTGCATATGTAACTACGGATGTAGTCCCAATAATTGAGCTTCCTGGTTTTAAATAGGGTAAGGCTGCTTTTGTTGTATAGAAATGCGAGTAAATATTTATCTTAAATGTTGTATCAAATTGTTCATCTGTAATATCTAATAAATCATTTTGCTGAAATTGAATACCAACATTATTACAAAGTATGTCTAATCTCCCAAAAGCATCGATGGTTTTATCTACGATTAATTTACAATGTTGTCTTTCTGTTAAATCACCTGGTATTAACAAACATTTCTGATCATGAGCTTCAATTCGTTTTTTCGTTCGTTCTGCATCTTTCTGTTCATCTAAGTAAGCAATTGCTACATTTGCTCCCTCTTTTGCAAAGGCAATTGCAGCCGAAGCCCCTATACCACTATCTCCACCAGTAATTAAAGCAACTTTATCCTTTAATTTATTACTCCCTTGATAATGTGGATTTTCAATGATTGGTTTTGGTACCATGAAGTCTTCATGCCCTGGCTGACTTAATTGGCGTTGTTCTGGATTACTTAAAGGTATGTCTTCATAGCGAGTGATTTTTCCATAATTAGGATAGAGCGGATAGGGGTCTGTTTGTTTGTTTTCCTCAAACCATTTCTGATACGCTCGTATATCACGTAATTCCTCTTCAGATGGAAATTGGTTACGAGAATGACCTTCTTTCAACTTAAACCCTCCTTTTTCATTTATGTAATACTGTATGAATGGGCTGCTGTCTATGTGCTAGTTAGATTGATTTATTAGCTAGACTTGTTTCAACCGGAAAGTTATATCATAGACTATAGAAAGGGGAGGGAAGTTTATTGTTAATTACATTTCACCCAAAGGTAACGTGGTTGTTAATTGGACATTCAGAGGAACGGGTCAGAATGCATTACCTTGATGAAAGCTGGTCCATGCCAGTTATTGGTGAGCGGCCACCTTATTACACAAATCCACAGTATAAACCGTATTTTCCACTTATTTAATCAAAAAAAGGAATGCCGCCTGAACAGGGGCATTCCTAATTACTTATTAGATATTTAAGTAAGCTGCGATGGCATCATTTGGAAGGTGATTTCCAACAAAGAATTCACCGAACTCTCCGTATTTCGAACTTACTTCGTCAAAACGCATTTCATAAACAATTTTTTTGAACTGTAATGGATCGTGTGCAAATAAAGTAACGCCCCATTCCCAATCGTCTAATCCAATCGAGCCGGTAATAATTTGGCTAACTTTGCCTGCATATTTACGACCTGTCTTACTATGTTCATAAAGCAATTGCCCTCTGACGTCTTTTTCCAGTGTATACCAATTTTCTTCCCCTTGACGTCGTCTGTCCATTGGATAGAAACACACATGCTCCCATTTAGGTAGTATTGGTTTTAGCCGTTTTGCTATCTCGGGAAGCTCCTCTGGTTTTTCCACTTTATATGGACGGTACTTAGATAACTCTACAACAGATACATAAGAGTGTGCAGGAATTAAAAATTCTCCCATTTTAGATTTATTAAGCTCTGTTTCAATTTCAGACAACTCGTTTGTTGTTGGTCGTAAGAACATAAACATCAGGTCTGCTTTTTGCCCAACAATATTATAAAGCACGTGACTTCCATTATTTTCTTCTTCTACTTTCTCCCATGCTGCCAACAATTGTTGAAGGCTTTCAATAGCCTCTTTTCTTTCTTCTTCTGTAGCTAACTTCCAAGAAGTCCAATCCACAGTGCGGAAATCATGCAGGCTATACCAACCATCCATGGTTTCTACTGCTTCTACCATCACTATCTCTCCTTTTTATATCAACTAGTAGAGGTGGCCAAAAGATCTAGTATAGACCTCTAACTATCTCTATCAATAATTTATTTATTTCCATTTTTACTATAGCATATTTGGGGAAGGATATTCATGATGTAGACTTGTAATTGACACGCCATGTTAGAATTGTCATTGGACTGTCAAAAAACGTCCATGCAGTAACAATTGCTTTCATTTATGCTAAGAATCATCTACTATTTAACTATATCCATTTAGGAGGTTTTATAAAAGTGAGTGAACTATTCGATCAAGTGAAAGAAAAGGTTTCTAACCAAAATAAATCGATCGTGTTTCCGGAAGGGACAGATGAACGTATATTAACAGCTGCAAGTCAATTAGCTGCAGCAGGGATTTTAACACCAATCCTAATTGGCGATAAAACGGCTATTAAACAAAAAGGAGAAGAAGTCGGTGTGGATGTATCCCGTTGTAAACTAATGGATCCAGCTGAATTTCCGGAATTTGACCTTATGGTTGAGACGTTTGTAGAACGCCGTAAAGGTAAAGTTTCAAAAGAAGATGCAAAAAAAATTCTACTTGATGAAAATTATTTTGGTACCATGCTTGTCTATATGAATCAAGCAGATGGCCTAGTAAGTGGTGCTACTCATTCGACAGCTGATACAGTTAGGCCTGCATTGCAAATTATCAAAACGAAAGAAGGGGTTCAAAAAACGTCTGGTGTGTTCATTATGGTTCGTGGTGAAGAGAAGTATGTGTTCGCAGATTGTGCGATTAACATTGCCCCGAATAGTCAAGATCTTGCTGAAATTGCTGTGGAAAGTGCGACAACCGCAGAACTGTTTGATGTGAATCCACGTGTAGCAATGCTCAGTTTTTCTACAAAGGGTTCAGCAAAATCAGAGGAAACAGAACGTGTAGTAGAAGCCCTATCCATTGCAAAAGAAAAGAATCCTTCACTAACAATTGATGGAGAATTTCAATTCGATGCTGCCTTTGTACCAAGTGTAGCAAAGAAAAAAGCCCCGGATGCTGAACTACAAGGAGATGCGAATGTCTTTGTATTTCCAAGTTTGGAAGCAGGGAATATCGGCTATAAAATTGCCCAACGTTTAGGTGAGTTTGAGGCAGTTGGACCAATTCTCCAAGGTTTGAATAAACCAGTAAATGACTTATCACGTGGCTGTAGCGCGGAAGATGTATATAATTTAGCATTAATTACTGCTGCTCAGGCAGAATAAATAAAGCTTGCTATGGGGTCGCCCATGCAAGCTTTTTTAGCCTTCATTTCGTATTCGTTCATTACGTTTTTTCATTTGTTCGAGGCGTTTTTGATAATCTGCTAGCTCTGGTTCAGAAAAGGGAGATTCAATAATTTGATTATTAAAATCTGCTAATGCCTGAGTGATCCGTTCTTTGATATCCTTAACGGTTAATTTTGTCCGTAATAAGTCAGATAAAGACGCCATTACATTTGGATCTACAGAAGGATAGCTGAATTTTGTGGATTCGCCTTTTTTGCTCGTCTCGTAAAAATTTTTAATCAGAGTTGCTCGTTTATAACTATTGCCTTCTATATCCAAGTATATTTGTACAGCTACTCCATTTTTAACTCTACGTTGTGAAATTCCAGCAAATTTCTTTCCGTTAATGCTTAGATCATACTCTCCAGGACAATAGGAGTTTATAATTTCGTATGCTTCAATTTGATCTGTTAAGTCTTTCAGTATGTGTTTAACAAAACTAACCATTGCTTCATATCCTTCATGAATGGATAGATCTTTCACCCCAGGAAGAATTAAGGAAATATTGAGTACACCATCATCTAAAGCCACAGCTAAGCCGCCCGAATTGCGAATAATCACTTGGAATCCTGCCTTTTTAAGCAATTGAATCCCTTCATCGATGTAGGGAAGCTTGGCATCGGGGATGCCGAGGACAATCGTATTTTCATGCACCCATAGGCGTAAGGTTGATGGTGAAAATTTATTACTTATTGATAATGCCAGAGCATCATCAATAGCAAAAGAATGAAGAGCTGTAAACGATTCATTATGAAAGGTGGATATCGCGGAATGGTCGATGTATCGAAATGTATCTTGTTGAATGATGTCTTCCCAATTTTTCATAGTTAACTCCTTGATTTACTTGCAATGAAATTGTAAGTGTATTTTTAGCTTTTTTCTTAGAATTATGTTTCTAAATGACTGATAGTATTGGCCGGCATGAGTGTAGGTTACAAAGACATTGCCACAGGAGGTGGCGAAGTTAGTCTTTGGGACTATTTTATCAGAAAAAACCAAATTGAAGGTTCACTTTATCCCGCATCTAACTGGCAGTAAACCTTTCATTAATTGCTAGTGAATATCATCAAGAAAGGGGAGAAAGGAAACTGCCAGTAAATGTCCGATTGGTTCACCTATCAATCAGAAAAAACCAGATTGAAGGTTCACTTTATCTATTATATAATAAAAAGAAATCGTCGAAAAGAAACGGATGGGTATACATACATGGCATATAAAGACGAACAACTACATGAAGAAAAAGTGTTCAAGGATCCTGTACATCGATACGTGCATGTAAAAGATAGAGTTATCTGGGATTTAATTGCAGCTCCAGAATTTCAACGGCTTCGTAGAATTAAACAATTAGGTACCACAAATTTGACCTTTCATGGTGCAGAACATAGCAGATTTAATCATTCGCTTGGTGTTTATGAGATTGTTCGTAGAATCATATCTAACTTTGAAGGACGCCCTCATTGGAACAGTGAGGAACGTCTTCTTTGCTTATGTGCTGCATTGTTGCACGATTTGGGACATGGCCCGTTTTCTCATTCGTTTGAAAAAGTATTTAAGTTAGATCATGAATATTTCACACAGCAAATTATTTTAGGAGATACGACGGTAAATAAAATCTTAGAGCGTGTGGATAAAGGATTTGCACAGAATGTTTCAGATGTCATTGCCAAAACCTATAAAGACAAATTAGTCGTTAGTTTGATTTCCAGTCAGATCGATGCGGATCGCATGGATTATTTACAACGAGATGCTTATTTTACAGGGGTAAGCTATGGGCATTTTGATATGGAAAGAATCCTCCGTGTGATGCGCCCCATGGAGGATCAAGTAGTTATTAAGTATACTGGAATGCACGCCGTTGAAGATTATATTATGAGCCGATATCAAATGTATTGGCAAGTTTATTTTCATCCAGTAACCCGAAGTGCAGAAGTAATATTATCCAAAATCCTTCATCGAGCGAAGGTTCTGTATGAAGATACACATTATACGTTTAAATTAGAGCCTACACATTTCCTTTCTTTCTTTAATGGTAATGTTGATTTAAAGGATTATTTAAAGTTGGATGAGGGAATCGTCTCTTATTATTTTCAGCTTTGGCAAGAAGAAGAGGATGCAATATTAAGTGATTTATGTGAAAGATTTACAAACAGAAGGTTATTTAAATATATTGAGTTTAACCCGAATTTACAAATGAATGAATGGATGGAACTTCACCGGTTATTCATGCAAGCGGGAATTGATCCAGATTACTATCTAGTTGTTGATTCTTCTTCTGATTTACCGTATGACTTTTACCGGCCAGGAGAAGAGGAAGAACGCTTACCTATTCACTTGCTAATGCCGAATGGTGAGCTTAGAGAATTGTCAAGGCAATCGGAAATCGTTGAATCTATTTCTGGAAAAAAACGGACAGATCATAAATTGTATTTTCCTAATGATTTGGTAGAAAAGATGGAAAATAGTGCGATGAAGGAACGTGTAGAAGAAATTCTGAATGGTCAGGGAGATGTCAAGAATGCTAACTAATCACGCAAAGCTAATGCAGTTTTTTTCAGTAGCTAATGAAGTGACTGGCAGAAAAAAACTACAAAAAATGATTTATATTCTACAAAAGTGTGGGTTGCCATTTGAGGAGAAATATGAATTTCATTTTTACGGTCCTTATTCGGAAGAGTTAACATTGCGAGTAGAAGAATTATGTAATTTAGGGTTTATCCAAGAAAAAAAAGAAGATAAAAGTAACTATTTTCAATATCATTATACGATTACGAATGATGGAGAGGAGTTCTTGCATCAATTTGCAATGGACATGCCCGAATTTTCAGGACAAGTAGAAGCAATGAAAGGGAAAAGCTCAAGGTTTTTAGAGCTCGTAGCTACGATGCTATATTTTGATGGTTTGTCTCCGGAAGAGAACGTCGCGAAAGTACATACGGTGAAACCGAAGCAAAAATATACGGATGAGGAAATACAAGAGGCACAATTTTTTATTAAGTGGTTGAGGCATTAAAGTCAGATATGTGTCATCATACCTGTACCTATGCTAAAATATAAGACAGTAGAAATAGAAGGAGGATTTTGGGATGAGTTCCGATCAATCTTCGAATAAGAAAAAAAATAACTTTACGATCATTAAGGATGACTCCACGGATGGACATGGTGGATACGGGTACGGCTCGATTAGTTTAGAAAACATGTCTTCTGTGATTGTGGATCCGAACGAGAATAAAGCTTACGTTGATATGGCAGCCATGCATGCAAGAAGCGATATTGAACGAAGAGTCAAATATCTAAACGATAAAAGTGAAGTACCAAATGGTAAATTATATTGGATTGTCTGGGTAAATGTTGATCAAGGAGAGAAAGGTCCTTTTTATTCTGGTGTAGCAGGTAGCGAATTGCGCGTCGATCGATCAATAAAACGTGCCTACAAATCGATGCCTGAGCATGTAACGCATATGGAAAAGTCTCTCAAAGGTAAAATCATTGTAGACCATATGGATGCGCCTTCGAAAAAATTACTAAAAGACTTTTTAGTCGAGTTTAATCCAGACATGTGGAATAATTCAACGGAAGAGTTAAAGTCGTCTCTTCCAGAATAAGAAAGAAAAGGTGTACAAATCTGGTAAATGATACTAAGGTAGTACACCTTTTTCGAGTTTATTTACGTTATTTGCTAAAATAGTGAACATTTTGTGACGTCATGATAAACCATTCAGTTTTATCTTGTACTTTTTTTTAGAAATTTGTAAAATATAGGTGTACATGGGCTACTCATGTATTACTAGGACAAAAAAGCAGCCGAAATCAGTGATTGCTGGGTTCGGCTGCTTTTTTAATCTGAGTATTTAACTATTCTAATTAAATAAATCAAATATTTTTTCCATCATGCTTTTGTCTTCTTGTTCTGTCTTTGGTTGTTGCTTTTCTTCATTTTGATGAAAATGTACCATGCAGTGTTCATCTGGCTCTGTACCTTTTTCAAAATACATGACACGACTTGATTCACAATAAGGAGTTGCTCGTTTCCCAGTGGTGGGGTCTATCGGTACTCCTACAACATCTGAAGGGTTAGCGAAAGTTTCTTGTGGCAAATCTTTATGGGCATTATTCATAAATCCAGCCCATATTTCTTTTGCGTAACTTGCTTCCTCTACGACCTCCATTTTGCGGTTATCATCGTATCCGATCCAAATCCCAGCTGTGATAGATGGACTATAGCCCATCATCCAACTATCTGAATTGGTTGTTCCTGATTTTCCTGCATACAATCGATCCAGTTCATCTGCTATCGAAGAACCGGTAACTTGCATATAACCGTCCAATTCATGGTCAAACATCCCAGTCATTAAATGTGTAAGGATGAAGGTGCTTTTCGAATCAAGGATTTGTTTTCCTTGTTCTTGTGTATTTTTATATACTGCTTTTCCTGTATGGTCATTAATTTCTGTTACTGCATGGGGCTGAATGTCATGTCCACCATTTGCCAATATACTATAACCGGTAACCATTTCTTGCATAGATACAGCTGCCGTCCCAAGGGCAAGCGATGGAACAGCTTGAAGCTTACTTGTAAAGCCCATTTCTTTTACCGTTTCTACAACATTCTTGGGACCAACATACATATTTGTTTTCACAGCATAAATATTATCAGAGAGTGCTAAAGCTTGTGCTAATGATATCTTTTTATTTGCATAGTAACCATTAAAATTACTGGGCTGATAGACTTCACCGTTTGCTAATTCAAAAGACGTAGGTTTGCTCATCAACATGGTGTTAGGCGTATAGCCATTTTCCAGCGCAGTATAATAGACAAATGGTTTAAATGAAGATCCTGGCATCCGTTTCGCTTGTACAGTTCGATTGAATGTACTCTCTCCGTAGTTACGGCCACCTACCATTGCAATTATTCCACCAGTTTTCGGATTCATTGCTAAGCCGCCTGCTTGAACTTCACTTGAATCAGAAATTTTATCTGATATTTGCTGCTCTAACTGAACCTGTGAATCTTTATTTAATGTGGTATGAATTTCATATCCCCCAGATCGTATTGCCTCTACATCGACATCTAGAAGGTTAGCAGCTTCTTTAATAGCATAATCCTGAAAATAGGGGCCGATTGCTTTTTTATCTTCTTTTTTGGGCTTTTGATATACTAATTTTTCTTGAATAGCATTATGATAAGCTTCTTCACTAATTCTATTTTGTGCCCGCATTGCTTTGAGTATTTGTTGTTGACGCTGCTCTGCACGTTTTTTATCATTCAAAGGTGAGTAATATGTTGGTCCTTTAGGTATACCTGCTAACATCGCAGCCTGTGCCAAAGAAATTTGACTAGATGTCTGATTAAAGAATAAATTACTAGCGTACTCGATACCGTAAGCACCATGTCCGTAATAGATCGTATTCAAGTATCCTTCTAATATTTCATCCTTGGAATAGAACATTTCTAGACGAACCGTATAAAAAGCTTCTTTTATTTTGCGCAGCCACGTTTTTTCGTGCGTTAAGTACAAATTACGTGCGTATTGTTGTGATAATGTACTTGCACCTTCCTTAAGGGATAGTGTTTGTATATCTTTTAATATAGCAGCAAATATCCGTTTAAAATCAAATCCATGATGTTCATAAAAATTACGATCTTCAATTGCTAACGTCGCTTGTATGAGATCGTTCGACATATCATTTAAATCGACCCATTGCCGGTTTTCTAATCCACTTTCTTCTCCTATGATTTCCCCTGAATTACTATACAAGATGGTATTTTGTTCGTTTGCTAATTCTGGTGGACCGAGTAGAAAGCTAATGAGATAGATACCAACTATAAAAGTAGCAAAAAAAAGTGTGGTCGCTCCTATAACAGTTAGAATGAATTTATGTTTACGTACGTTTCGAAATTTCGACATATGTTTTCCCTCATTAAAGTCTGCATTATTAGCATTATGGGATAACCGATAGCCAAATAAACCTATTTAGAGAAATTGCTTGGCTTTCTGACATCACTCACGATAAATTTACTGTTACATGTAATGGAAGTATTCATTGGAGCATGTTGTTTACCGAAAACCATATGTAATTTAGCTTACAGCTACAGGACCCCTCATTGAAATAATGCTTGGAAATAATAACCGTTTCATGCGAGGGCTTTTTGGATATAGCTTAACTAGGTGATTTTTATTATTAGTATTGCTAATCCACCTTATTTATCGCTATAATAGTAAAATATGATTTTAAAGACTGAGGCGATAGAATGAATACTCCAACGACACAAGTTGTTATTGAACTTTCTACAATAATCGATGATAATGGTCAAATGGAATATAATAAAATTCAAGAGACTGGATTTTTATATAAAAAAGGAAATTTGGATGTTCTCACATTTGAGGAAATAGCAGATGACCAAACGATGATTAAGAACCTAATCACCATTCAATCAAATCGGGTGAATATAAAGCGCTCTGGTAATATTTCGATGAATCAACAATTTCAAGAAAAGCAAACAACAGAAAATGTGGTAAAGCATCCTTATGGTAGTATCCATATGGAAACCTTCACACAATCCATTTCTTATCATCCATTACAAAAAGCCAAAAGTGGAAGCCTGACAATTGCTTACACAGTAAGGTTAAATGGACAAGAAGAAAGACATCAAAAAATCGATTTAATGATGAAGGAGGACATGTCATGAATGTCTTGGCACAGACAGAGGACAAATTAAAGCAAACGATTGAATCAGCAGTTATTCAAGCAGAGCTTGCTACAAAGGAAGAAATTCCAGATATTATTTTAGAAAAACCGAAAGATAAATCACACGGTGACTTTGCAACAAATATTGCGATGCAGTTGGCAAGAATCGCTAGAAAGGCACCAAGACAAATTGCTGATGACATTGTAAACCAACTAAATCAATCAGAAGCATCGGTAGAGAAAATAGAGATTGCTGGCCCAGGGTTTATTAATTTCTTTATGAAAGATGACTTTCTTGGAGAAATTATTCCAACCATTTTAAAAGAAGATACGGAATATGGTAAAACCAATGCTGGAGATAGGAAACGCATTCAAGTCGAGTTTGTATCGGTGAACCCAACTGGAGACCTTCACTTGGGTCATGCACGTGGCGCTGCCTTTGGAGATGTTTTATGTAATGTACTAGATGCGGCAGGCTATCAAGTAGAACGTGAATATTATATTAATGATGCTGGGAATCAGATTGATAATCTTGCACTTTCTGTAGAAGCTCGTTATTTACAGGCACTTGGAAATGACGTGGACATGCCAGAAGATGGTTATCATGGCGAAGATATTATAGAAATTGGGAAACAACTTGGTGTGGAGTATGGAGATCAATGGGCAGTCACAGAACGAGAAGAACGATTAAAATTCTTTAAAGAATATGGTTTGAAATATGAGCTTGGTAAGATTGAGCAAGACCTTGCTGAATTTCGTGTCCACTTTGATTCATGGTTCTCTGAACGTTCGTTGTATAAGGAAAATAAGATTACCGATGCTTTAAAGGTATTAGATCCATATATGTATGAAAAGGATGGGGCAACTTGGTTCCGTACGACAGACTTTGGTGATGATAAAGATCGAGTGCTCATAAAACAAGATGGATCCTATACTTATTTAACTCCAGATATTGCTTATCATAAGAATAAGCTAGATCGAGGTTTTGACCAAATTGTAAATGTATGGGGATCTGACCACCATGGCTATATTCCTCGGATGCGTGCAGCCATTCAAGGATTAGGCTACCCAGTTGAAAAATTTGACGTGAAAATAATTCAAATGGTTAACTTGTTTGAAAATGGAGAAAAGTTGCGGATGAGTAAACGTACAGGCAAAGCTGTTGCACTTCGAGAATTGATGGAAGAAGTAGGTGTAGATGCAGTACGTTATTACTTCGTTGCAAGATCAAATGATTCACAACTGGATTTCGATATGGATCTAGCACGTTCGCAATCGAATGATAACCCTGTGTTTTATGTGCAATATGCGTATGCACGAATTTGTACGATGTTAAAGCAAGCTGAAAGTAAAGGTATTTCTGTCGATAACAGCTTTGATGCTTCTTTATTGACGGCAGAAAAAGAGATTGACCTGCTAAAAAAACTAGGTGAATTTCCGCAGGTAGTTGCTGATGCTGCAGGGAAGCATACTCCCCATAAAGTAACGCAATATCTATATGATTTAGCAACCTTATTACACAGTTTCTACAATGCAGAAAAAGTGATCGATGCTGACCATCTAGATCGAACGAAAGCTCGAATCGCTTTAATGAAAGCTGTACGAATTACATTATCTAATGCCCTGCAATTAATCGGTGTAACAGCGCCAGAAAAAATGTAAGCTGAAGCAGTACGATGCGGCTTACTTAAATAACAGACAAAAGCTATTCCTATAATAATAGGGGTAGCTTTATTTTTGGGTCACGTATCCTTTTCATTATTTATCCGAGAAAATAAAGAGCTGGTTCGTTTGAACCAACTTTCTAATGAAATAAGTAGATTTTCCGTAGCAAAACGAGAAAGAGGGGGAGCAACTGAGCAAGAAGGTGTTCTTGTCTAATATCCTATTTGTTGGTACACCGGTTAAGAACTGTTTAAAACAATTTACAAATTAAGGAAAATGTAGAGAAAAACACGGAAAAAGGTTGACTGAATGATCATTCATATTTATAGTAAGGTTATAAGATTTCAAAAGATATTATTTTTCAGAAAAATGGAATCGCTATCATTTCGTTTTTTTATCTTTCATTGGAATATACAATGAAAGGTTCTCATTATAATAGATTATTACTACATGATTAGGGGGAGCAAAGACATGGATGCATTTCTGCTTATTAATGCCGTAGCATTTGCAGCAATTACGATTTATGGTCTATATTTATTTGCTAAAGTTGTTGCGACTCGAGTTGCTTACATTCGTCTTGGTAAGAAATCAGAATTTGACCGTGATTTTAAAGAGAGGCTTCGAAGAATTGGGAAGATTGTGTTTGGTCAATCAAAACTATTAAAGGATAAAAAATCTGGTACTATTCATGTCATGATGTTCTATGGGTTTATTCTCGTTCAATTTGGAGCAATTGATATGTTTGTGAAAGGTCTTTCACCAGGTAATCATTTGCCATTTGGAATCTTTTACCCTGGTTTTGTCTTTTTCCAAGAATTAGTAACATTAATGATCCTTGTTGCTGTTGTCTGGGCTTTTTATCGACGGTATATGGAAAAACTTGTACGTCTGAAGCGTGGTTTTAAAGCAGGGTTAGTACTTTTATTTATTGGTACATTAATGATATCCGTGTTAGTCGGCAATGGAATGGCCATGTTGTGGCATGGGCATGAATTAACATGGACAGAGCCAATTGCTAGCTCCATCGCATTTTTGTTTAGTTGGATATCACCTACTGCAGCAATGATATGGTTTTATATAGCTTGGTGGGTACATACGATTACCATATTAACTTTCCTTGTTTATGTACCACAATCGAAGCATGCACACTTAATTGCAGCTCCAATTAATGTGTTCCTAAGTAAACGTGTCCCCGGTAAATTAAAGAAAATTAACTTTGATATGGATGAAGATGTCAATGAAGAAGAGATATCATTTGGCGTTGGTAAGGTAGAAGATTTTGAACAATATCAAATGATTGACTTCTATGCATGTGTTGAATGTGGGAGATGTACCGATGTATGCCCAGCGTCAGGAACAGGGAAGATGCTTTCTCCAATGGATATTATGATTAAAGTAAGGGATCACCTTACTGAAAAAGGAGCCGCAATTACCGGCAAGTCCCCCTGGGTGCCTGCATATGCATTTGCAAATACCCAGGGAAATCAAGCAACTGCAAAAAATGAAGCAGCGGCGACTGTACAAAGTGCTAGTCTGATTGGTGATGTCATTACAGAAGAAGAGTTAGCTGGCTGTACGACTTGTCGTAACTGTGAAGATGCTTGCCCTGTTAACAATGAACATGTTGGTACAATTATTGATATGCGTAGGTATTTAGTAATGACAGAGGGGAAAATGGATCAAGATGTACAGCGTGCCGTCATGAATATTGAGCGTCAGGGTAATCCTTGGGGCTTGTCAAAAAAAGATCGTATCAAATGGCGCGAACAAGATGAATCGGTATATATCCCTACCGTGAAGGAATTGAAAAAGGAAGAGAAGGATTTTGAATATTTGTTTTGGGTAAGTTCGATGGGATCCTATGATAGCAGAAGTCAAAAGATCGCGATAGCTTTTGCAAAACTAATGAATCAAGCTGGTGTAGACTTTGCTATTTTAGGAAATAAAGAAGCGAATTCAGGCGATACTGCACGTCGAATTGGAAATGAATTTCTATTCCAAGAAATTGCTGAGAAGAACATAAAAGAGTTTAACAAACATGATGTAAAGAAAATCGTTACCATCGATCCGCATGCATATAACATTTTTAAAAATGAATATCTTGATTTTGGTTTTGAAGCAGAGGTGTATCACCATACGCAACTTATGTATGATTTAGTGATGGATGGCAAGTTGAAACCGAAAAAATCAATTAATCAGCGATTGACATATCATGATTCATGTTATTTGGGCAGATACAATGGTGTCTATGATCCGCCTAGAGAGATTCTCAAATCTATTCCAGGATTAGAATTAGTAGAAATGAAACGAAGTAAAGAAAATGGAATGTGCTGTGGAGCCGGTGGTGGACTAATGTGGTCAGAAGAAACAACAGGGAATAGGATTAATGTTGCCCGTACAGAACAGGCAATGGCAGTTCAACCAAATATGATCACTAGTGCTTGTCCGTATTGTTTAACCATGATTAGTGATGGTACGAAAGCCAAAGAGGTTGAAGAAGATATAGGCACAATGGATGTCGCTGAAATACTAGCATTATCGGTGGTATTGGAACAAGAACAGCAAACTGCATAAAACAGCGAGTAACAAAATACTAAGCGTTGAAAGTCTTGATTGTTAATCAAGACTTTCCATTCTAAAATAAAGTGAGCGAGCGTTCAGTCAAAAGTAAGCGCTAACAATAAGGAGGAGTATGAATGGTAAGAGAAGCTGTAATTGTATCTGGAGCAAGAACCCCATTTGGGAAATTTGGTGGTGCATTAAAGGGGTTTACCGCATCGGAACTAGGTGGGCATGCAATTAAAGCCGCGTTGCAACGTGCTAACTTGGATCGTGCGTTGGTTGATGAAGTAATCATTGGCAATGTATTACAAGGCGGGCAAGGGCAACTACCTTCTCGTCAGGCGGCAAGGGAAGCAGGTATCCCATGGAATGTAAAAACAGAAACCATTAATAAGGTCTGTGCTTCCGGGTTACGTAGTGTCACATTGGCTAACCAATTAATTCGCCTTGGGGATGAGGAAGTGATTGTTGCCGGTGGAATGGAAAGTATGAGCAATGCTCCATATATCCTTCCAGATGCTCGTTGGGGAAATCGGATGGGGGACAAAAAGGTTATCGATATGATGGTTCATGATGGCTTGACGTGCTCTTTCCAGCATGTCCACATGGGAAGTTATGGAAATGCTACTGCTAAAGAATATGGAATAACAAGGGAAGAACAAGATCAATGGGCTTATCGAAGTCATAAAAGAGCTATTCAAGCAATAGCAGATGGGAAATTTGCCGAAGAGATTATACCAATGGAACAAAAACAACGGAAAGGTTCTTCCAAGATCATTAATCAAGATGAAGCACCTCGAAAAGATACAAGTTTAGAAAGTTTAGAAAAATTAAGATCAGCCTTTGATTCAGATGGAACCATAACAGCAGGAAATGCTCCAGGTGTTAATGATGGAGCTTGCGCGTTAGTAGTTATGTCTAATGAAAAAGCGGAAGCACTTGGGAAAACCCCGATGGCTGTGATCAAAGGACATACAGAATTGGCTGTACCAGCAGAAGATTTCCCTAAAACACCTGGTCTTGTTATCAATCAACTACTTGAAAAAACAGGTTACGGCAAAGATGATATTGATTTGTTTGAAATTAACGAAGCATTTGCTGCTGTTTCATTAGCGAGTGGAAAAATCGCTGGGATCGCTCAGGAAAAAGTGAATGTAAATGGTGGTGCAGTTGCGCTGGGTCATCCAATTGGAGCAAGTGGGGCTCGAATCATATTAACATTGATATATGAATTAAAGAGACGAGGCGGTGGTTTAGGTATAGCTGCAATTTGCAGTGGTGGTGGGCAAGGTGATGCCATATTGATTGAAGTACCAATCAGTTAGATTGGTTTAATGTAGAGGAGGATATGCTGTGAAAACAATAGAAAATATCATGGTCATTGGCGCAGGGCAAATGGGAGCAGGAATTGCACAAGTTTGTGCACAGGGAGGATACACTGTCTACCTTCATGATAAGAACGATGAAGCACGGACAAAAGGAATAAATACAATTGATAAACTTCTAGAACGCTCTGTTCAGAAACAACGAATATCGGCTCAGGAGAAGGAGGATGCATTAAAACGACTAACGCTTTCTAACCGACTACAAGATGCTGAACAGGCAGATTTAATTATTGAAGCAGTGGTTGAGAATTTGCAGGTAAAAGCATCGATATTCCATGAGTTGGATAAAATTGCTCCAACCCATACTCTCCTAGCTTCGAATACATCCTCTTTACCGATTACCGAGTTAGCAGCACATACAAAACGGCCAGATCAAGTAATTGGCATGCATTTTATGAATCCGGTACCTGTTATGAAACTAGTGGAAATTATACGCGGACTGCAAACAAGTGAGGAGACATTCCAAACCATTGAACAGCTGGCAAGGAATCTTGCAAAGACACCCATTGCAGTAAATGACTTTCCTGGATTTGTGTCCAATCGTATCTTAATGCCAATGATCAATGAAGCAATTTACACCCTTTATGAGGGAATTGCAACAGTGGAAGATATTGATACGTCTATGAAATTAGGAATGAATCATCCGATGGGGCCATTGACATTAGCGGATTTTATTGGACTTGATACATGTCTTTATATTATGGAGGTTCTTCATGAAGGGTTCGCTGATAGCAAGTATCGCCCATGTCCACTTTTAAGGCAATATGTCAAAGCAGGATGGCTTGGTAAAAAGTCTGGTAAAGGTTTTTATAATTATTCGTAATCCACAAGAATCGACAGGAGGAAGGAAACATGAAGCAGGTAACAGCTGAGCAGGAGATGCTTGTGCGAATGATAAAAGAATTTGCCGAAACGGAGATTGCCCAAGAAGTTCCGCGAATGGAAAGGGAAGATCGATTTCCTAGAGAATTAATTCAAAAAATGGGTTCTTTAGGATTGATGGGTATTCCCATTCCAGTCGAATATGGTGGGGCTGGGATGAACTATACGTCCTATATTCAAGCTGTTCATCAGATATCAAAAGTCAGCGCTGCAGTGGGTGTGATTTTGTCGGTACACACGTCCGTAGGAACAAATCCAATCGTTTATTTTGGAACTGAGCAGCAGAAGCAGCACTATTTGCCAAAACTTGCGAGTGGACAGTACATTGGTGCATTTGCGCTTTCAGAACCAAATGCTGGATCCGATGCTGGAGGTATAAGAACAAAAGCTGTCAAATCTGGTAATTCATATCTATTAAATGGGTCAAAGGTATTTATAACGAATGGTGGTGAGGCTGATACCTATATCACTTTTGCTCGTACAGGGGAAGGCAAACGGGATATTAGTGCATTTATTGTGGAGAAAGATACGCCTGGATTTATTATTGGAAAAAAGGAAAGAAAAATGGGGCTCCATGGATCCAATACCGTATCGCTGACATTTGATAATTGTCAACTATCTGGTGATCAATTACTAGGGAAGGAACATGAAGGGTTTGCAATTGCGATGCATAATTTGAATATAGGCAGGATTGGAATAGCTGCACAGGCTTTAGGAATTAGTGATGCAGCAGTTACACATGCAATAAATTATGCAAAGGAAAGAAAGCAATTTACTGGTCCGATTGCCGATAATCAAGGCATCTCGTTTAAATTGGCGGATATGGCAACACGTTCGGAAGCCGCAAAACTATTAGTCTATCAAGCTGCATCACTTGTTGAACAAGGCGTTTCTTGTGCGAAAGAAGTTTCAATGGCTAAGCTTTATGCCTCGAAATCTGCCGTGAAAAATGCAATTGAAGCAGTACAAGTTCTTGGTGGTTATGGATATACAGAAGATTATCCAGTAGAAAGGCTATTTAGGGATGCTAAAATCACCGAAATTTATGAAGGAACGAGTGAAATACAACATATGGTGATTGCAAAGCACTTACTGAAGAAATAAGGAGGGTTTATTTGTGGATTTTCAATTAACAGATGAACAAGACATGCTACGGAAAATGGTCCGTGATTTTGCAACCAATGATGTTGAACCGACAGCAGCGGAACGTGATGAAGAAGAACGATTTGATCGAGAAATATTTCATAAAATGGCAGAGTTAGGGTTAACGGGGATACCTTGGCCGGAGGAATATGGTGGAATCGGTGCTGATTATATGAGTTACATCATTGCAGTGGAAGAACTGTCGCGGGTATGTGCTTCAACTGGAGTTACATTATCAGCGCATGTATCACTTGCCAGCTGGCCAATTTATAAATACGGAAACGAAGCACAAAAAAAGTCTTTCCTAAAACGACTTGCGTCCGGAGAGGCGTTAGGGGCCTATGCATTATCAGAACCTGGTGCAGGAAGTGATGTCGTTTCAATGAAAACATCGGCAAAGGAAGATGGCGATCATTACATTTTAAATGGAAATAAAGTATGGATTACGAATGGTGGAGTAGCTGATATTTATATTGTTTTTGCAAAGACAAATTTGGATAAGCGTCATAAAGGGATTAGTGCATTCATTGTTGAAAAAGGAACAAGCGGTTTTACATTTGGAAAAAAAGAAAAGAAACTTGGTATTCGTTCTTCACCCACCACGGAATTAATATTTGAAAATTGTCGCATTCCTAAAGCAAATATGCTTGGTGATGAAGGAGAGGGATTTAAAATTGCGATGATGACATTAGATGGTGGTCGGAATGGAATAGCCGCTCAAGCGCTAGGAATTGCACAAGGAGCATTTGAGGCAGCTACAGCCTACGCAAAAGAACGAGAGCAATTTGGAAAGCCGTTAGCTAGTAATCAAGGAATTTCTTTTAAATTGGCAGATATGGCAACGGAAATAGAGGCTGCAAGATTATTGACGTACCAAGCAGCGTGGTTAGAATCACAGGGATTACCTTATGGGAAAGCGTCAGCAATGTCTAAATTATTTGCAGGAGATGCTGCTATGCGCATCACAGTAGAAGCAGTACAAGTATTTGGAGGATACGGGTATACCAAAGACTATCCGGTAGAGCGTTATATGCGTGATGCGAAAATAACGCAGATATACGAAGGCACCAATGAAATTCAACGATTAGTAATTGGTAAAATGGTAACAAAATAAACTTAAAGGGAGGTGCTACATCACGATGGATCCAATTTCAACATCCATTAAGGATCAGCAATTAATTGAAAAACGCAGAAGACAAATGATCAAAGGGGCAATTACGCTTTTCAAGGAGAAAGGCTTTCATCGCACAACTACGAGAGAAATTGCTAAAGCTTCTGGATTCAGTATTGGCACCTTATATGAATATATTCGAACGAAAGAAGATATCCTGTTTTTAGTGTGTGATGCAATTTACCAACAAGTACAAGAGCGTTTAGTAGCTCAAATTGATCTTACCAACTCTTCCGTCGAACATTTTGAAAAGGTCATAAGGTCCTATTTTTATTTGATGGATGACATGCAAGAAGAAGTTGTTATCATGTACCAGGAAGTCAAATCTTTAAAAAAGGAAACAAAAGAATATGTGTTGCAGAAAGAAAGAGACATGGTGGCTATGCTTGAACGAGTAATTGATACTTGTTTTCCAGGAACGATTTCTCTTTTGGACAGAGAGCTTCTTGCGAACAATATTTTTATTCAAGGTCAAATGTGGGGCTTCCGAAGATGGATGCTACAGAAGCAATTTACTTTAGAGGACTATATCGATAGGCAGATTTATTTTTTAATGCATAGTCTAACGGTGAAATAAACCGTAACAAATGATTTACTGGATGATTTCTGTACGTACCAGTTCGTAAGAATGATCAAATAATAAAATATTTTGTCCCTACATAACTTTTTCTGCTTTTTCTCTAGCATAAACCCTATAGATTTGTTTATAATGTATGGTATGGTTAATGAAGCGAACTGCTAGAAATACATGATCAAATAAACAATTAATTTAATAGTGTATTGCGAAGAAGCAATTAATATAAAGTAAAGGGAGTGCGTTGCCGTGAGCTTAAAAGATTTTAGCCACGAACAAATTCAAAATATGTCTATGATTGAATTGGCAAGTTTAATTCTTTTGGATGAAAAAAAAGCCATTCATTTTAAAGATATATTTAATAAACTTGCAGATTTAAGAGGGTATTCGGAAGAAGAGAAACAGGCGACAATTGCTCAGTTTTATACCGATTTAAATGTAGACGGCCGTTTCATTACAATTGGTGAAAATATGTGGGGATTGAAGAGATGGTACCCAGTAGAGCAAATGGACGAAGAAGTTACCAATGCGCCGAAGAAGAAAAAGAAAGCAAAGAAAAAAGAAGAGGCGAATGAATCGGAAGAGGAAGAAAATCTTGATATCACCGATGATGAAATGGAAATTTTTGATGAAGACTTTGATATCGATGAAGACCTTGATGAACTAGATGAAGATTTCGATGAGGACTTTGATGACGATGAAGAGTTTGAAGATAGCGAGGAAGAAGAGGAAGAAGAGAAGTAAGTTTTTAAGTAGTGATTGGTAATTTAATGGATGCTTGACTTTTTTAAAATGAATCAGTACAATTTAAATTGGGCTCTTTTATTTTAATTATCAAAGCGTTTCCCCATTATATTTGGGGAGGCGCTTTTATTATTTTTTCAGCAGATTAGTACATGCTAAAACTATTACGCTACCCAATTGATGCATTAATATTGGATACAGAAAAGAATACACAGAGAAAGAGGGAAAGACGATGACCAAGTACATTTTTGTGACTGGAGGAGTTGTATCATCTTTAGGGAAAGGGATAACTGCTGCTTCCTTGGGACGTTTGTTGAAAAACAGGGGATTGAAGGTGACTATTCAAAAATTTGATCCTTATATCAATGTTGACCCTGGTACAATGAGTCCTTATCAACACGGTGAAGTATATGTAACACAAGATGGTGCGGAAACGGATTTGGATTTGGGGCACTATGAACGGTTTATAGATATTAACTTAAATAAATATAGCAATATTACTACAGGTAAAGTATATTCAAGCGTTATTCGTAAAGAACGTCGTGGGGATTATTTGGGAGGCACTGTGCAAGTGATTCCCCATATTACGAACGAAATTAAAGAACAGGTATTTCGGGCAGGAGAAGCTACAGGAGCAGATGTCGTTATAACGGAGATTGGCGGTACAGTTGGTGATATCGAGTCATTACCATTCTTGGAAGCTATTCGACAAATAAAAAAAGAGGTAGGAAGAGACAGTGTGATGTACTTGCATTGTACACTTGTCCCTTACATTAAAGCCGCTGGCGAGATGAAGACGAAACCAACTCAGCATAGTGTTAAAGAATTACGTTCATTAGGTATACAGCCTGATGTTATCGTATTACGAACGGAACAAGCGATTAGCAAAGAAATGAAGGAAAAGATTGCATTGTTCTGTGATATTAACGAACATGCAGTAATTGAAATGCGCGATGCAGATACCCTTTATCAGGTTCCTATTTCTCTACAAGAACAACGGCTTGATCATTTAACTTGCGAACATTTCGGTCTGGATTGTCAAGATGCAGACATGGAAGAGTGGAAGGAATTGGTTTCCAAAGTGCGCAATCTCTCTAAAAAAATCGATATTGCACTCGTTGGTAAATATGTTGAATTACCAGATGCATATATTTCTGTAGTGGAAGCATTAAAGCATGCTGGATTTGTATACGATGCCGACATTCAAGTTCATTGGATTAATTCAGAGAAGCTAGATCAGGAAACGATAAACCAACATTTAGAACATGTGGATGGTATCTTGGTACCAGGTGGATTTGGAGATCGCGGTATTGATGGAAAAATTGCTGCGATTCAGTATGCTAGAGAAAATAAGATTCCATTCTTGGGCATTTGTTTAGGAATGCAATTAGCTTCTGTAGAATTTGCACGTAATGTTCTTGGTTTGAGAGGTGCACATTCTGCAGAAATTGATCCAAATACTCCATACCCAATCATTGATTTGTTACCTGAACAAAAGGATATTTCTGATCTTGGTGGAACTTTACGTTTAGGGATATATCCTTGTAAGCTGCAAGATAATACAAAAACAAAAGCTGCTTATGATGGAGCAGATTATATTGAAGAACGTCATCGCCATCGATATGAATTTAATAATGCGTATCGTGATCAAATGGTTGAGAATGGTTTTGTCTTTTCAGGTACAAGTCCTGACGGAAGACTTGTTGAAACAATTGAAATTAAAGATCACCCTTGGTTTGTGGCAAGTCAATTTCATCCAGAATTCACATCTCGCCCAACGAGAGCGCAATCTTTGTTTAAAGGATTTATTGGTGCTGCAGTTGAACAACAAGTAGGAAAATAATTAATCCGTAAAGGGAAGTTGCTTTCATATGTGACTTCCCTTTTTCCTATTTCATCCGTTTTCATCAATGATCCTACTTATATCATCAACTCCTAAAGTTGTAAAACTATCATTAACGGCAGGATATTACTTCAAATGTATCGAATATAACTGATGGGGGATAAATGCTTTTTTGGAAAGGGGATATGCAATTGATGAAAAAGGAAATTTTAGTTGTTGATGACCAGCCGGGTATTTGTATGCTACTAACAGATATTCTTACGAGTGAGGGTTATCATGTTGAAACTGCTAAAACAGGAAAAGAGGGATTGGACAAAATTAACAATTCATCTTTTCATTTACTTATGATTGATTATAAGTTACCAATATTTAATGCGTTTGAAGTGCTGCGTAGAATGGAAGCTGAGAATCGAATCGTACCAACGATTCTAATGAGTGGAATGACAGAAGATGACATTCGAGAAAAAGAAGATTGCAGCAAAATTGAAAGCGTACTGTCTAAACCTTTTAATATACATGAAGTATGCAAACTCGTAAAAGCAACTATTGGATAATTAGCAGGATTGTTGCTACTTTGTGTTGTTGTTGGTATTCTATTAATGTAATTAATTTATATTTATATAGGTGCATTGTTCATCTAAGAGGAGGATATATACATGCCATTAGTATCAATGAAAGAGATGCTGGAAAAAGGTAAAGACAATGGTTATGCGGTTGGCCAGTTCAACTTAAATAACTTAGAATACGCGCAGGCAATACTTCAAGCAGCAGAAGAAGAGCAATCTCCTGTAATCCTTGGAGTATCTGAAGGTGCGGCAAGATATATGGGTGGTTTTAATGTTGTTGTATCAATGGTAAAAGCACTGATGGATTCTTACGGTACAACAGTACCAGTTGCAATACATTTAGATCATGGTTCAAGTTTCGCAAAATGTGCAGAAGCAATACATGCAGGTTTCACATCTGTGATGATCGATGCATCTCATGATCCATTAGAAGAAAATATCGATATTACCAAAAAAGTTGTTGAATTGGCTCATCTTCATGGTGTTTCCGTTGAAGCTGAATTAGGAACAGTTGGAGGCCAGGAAGATGATGTTGTGGCTGATGGCGTCATTTACGCAGATCCAAAAGAGTGCAAGGTTTTAGTTGATGAAACTGGAATTGATTGTTTAGCTCCAGCACTCGGCTCCGTGCATGGACCTTATAAAGGTGAACCAAACCTAGGATTTAAAGAAATGGAAGAAATCCTTGCTACAGTGAAGGTTCCATTGGTATTACATGGTGGTACTGGTATCCCAACAAAAGATATTAAGCGGGCTATTTCGTTCGGTACTTCAAAAATCAATGTAAATACGGAAAACCAAGTAGCCCAAGCAAAAGCAGTGCGTGAAGTGTTACAAGAAAAGCCTGATTTGTATGACCCACGTAAATACTTAGGACCAGGTACAGAAGCAATTAAGCAGACGGTAATCGGAAAAATGCGTGAATTTGGTTCTTCTCAACAAGCATAATTAAATTAATAGGGCATAGGAGGCAACGTTCAATGAGATTTTTTATTGATACGGCAAATATTAATGAAATTCGTGAAGCAAATGCACTTGGTGTATTGGATGGAGTAACTACTAATCCAAGCTTAGTATCCAAAGAAGGCGTTTCGTTTCATGATCGATTGCGAGAAATTACAGAAGAAGTATCTGGATCAGTAAGTGCAGAGGTTATCTCTGAAGATGCAGAAGGTATGATTCGCGAAGGAAAAGAGCTTGCTGCCATTGCTCCAAATATTACTGTTAAAGTTCCAATGACATTAGAAGGACTGAAAGCAGTAAAGGCATTCAGTGATTTAAATATAAAAACGAATGTAACATTAATTTTTAACGCAAATCAAGCTTTACTTGCTGCACGTGCTGGAGCAACATACGTATCACCATTTTTAGGCCGTTTGGATGACATTGGGCATGATGGAATGGAACTAATTCAAACGATATCCACTATATTTGATAAGCATGAAATTGGAACACAAATTATCGCAGCATCTATTCGTCACCCTTTACATGTTATTGATGCTGCAAAACGAGGAGCACATATTGCAACACTACCGTATAAGGTACTAGGGCAATTGGTGAAACATCCATTAACTGATCAAGGAATTGAAAAATTCCTAGCTGATTGGAACAAGCAAAATTAATTGCATAATAATGGAAGAATTACACATCCTAAGGAACAGAGATGCAGTTTTCGAGCTGCAATAAAGTCTGCAAGTATTATGTGAGCACCTCTTACTTGTGCTTAACATGTTCCTTGCCTAAGTGGGGTTTTCTACATGCAAAAAATGTTAGTTGAAGGCGGCCATTATTTGAATGGCAAAGTACGCATTAGCGGGGCTAAGAATAGTGCTGTAGCACTCTTGCCGGCAGCTATTTTGGCAGATTCAGATGTCACTATCGAAGGACTTCCAGAAATATCCGATGTCTATACACTTGGTGATCTACTTGAAGAGATTGGCGGAACTGTTTCCTGGGATGGACAGACCGTGCATATCAATCCTGAAAAGATGATTGCTATGCCATTACCAAATGGCAAAGTAAAAAAATTACGAGCTTCCTATTATTTTATGGGAGCAATGCTTGGCAAATTTAATAAGGCAGTCATCGGCCTTCCCGGCGGTTGCTTCTTAGGTCCACGTCCGATTGATCAACATATTAAAGGTTTTGAAGCACTCGGTGCAGAAGTTACCAATGAACAGGGAGCAATTTATCTACGTGCAAATGAGTTAAGAGGGGCACGAATTTACCTTGATGTTGTAAGTGTCGGAGCAACCATAAATATTATGCTAGCTGCTGTTAAAGCAAAAGGGAAAACGATTATTGAAAATGCAGCCAAAGAGCCTGAAATTATCGATGTAGCCACATTACTTACGAATATGGGGGCGAAAATAAAAGGTGTAGGAACAGATGTTATTCGGATCGAAGGTGTCTCATCTTTGAGTGGATGTCGGCATACGATAATCCCTGATCGAATTGAAGCTGGTACCTACATTATTGCAGCAGCATCGATGGGAAAGGAGGTTGTAATTGATAATGTGATCCCTCCCCATTTGGAATCGTTATTGGCAAAGTTACGTGAAATGGGGGTATCCATAGAGGAAAGTGGCGAACAGCTATTAATTACACCGAATAATCCATTGAAAAGTGTAGATATCAAAACACTTGTTTATCCAGGTTTTCCGACAGACTTGCAACAGCCGTTCACTTCCTTATTAACAAAAGCAGTTAACACAGGTGTAGTTACAGATACAATCTATTCTGCTAGACTGAAGCATATTGATGAATTGAGAAGAATGAATGCTTCTATTAAGGTTGAGGGCGGTTCGGCTATTGTTTCAGGTCCTGTTCAACTACAAGGTGCAAAAGTAAACGCTACGGATTTACGAGCAGGTGCAGCATTGATTGTTGCTGGTCTTATGGCGAACGGGGTCACAGAAATTACTGGACTTGATCATATTGACCGTGGTTATGAGAAAATTACAGAGAAGTTAACTAACCTTGGTGCTAATATATGGCGCGAAGAGATGACAGACCAAGAAATTATACAACTACAGAATTCCTAACGTAGCATGAAGGTGATTGCAAACCTTTGTAAAAATTCTTCTTGGGATGAGGATATTTTACTAAAGGGAGAGATTATAATGGAAAGAAGCTTAACAATGGAATTAGTCAGGGTGACCGAAGCGGCCGCCTTAAAATCTGCCCGTTGGATGGGTAGAGGTAAAAAAGATGAGGCAGATGACGCAGCAACAACGGCTATGCGTGATGTGTTTGATACGATTCCAATGCAAGGTACCGTGGTAATAGGTGAAGGCGAAATGGATGAAGCACCAATGCTCTATATTGGTGAAAACCTTGGTACTGGCCATGGGCCAGGTGTCGATGTTGCCGTCGATCCTCTAGAAGGTACTAGTATCGTAGCAAATGGTTCATGGAATGCTCTAGCAGTTATTGCTATTGCGGATAAAGGAACGTTATTACATGCACCTGATATGTATATGCAAAAGATTGCTGTTGGTCCAGAGGCTGTTGGCAAAATTGATATTAATGCTTCTACGTTAGAGAACCTTCAAGCTGTAGCTAAAGCTAAAAATAAAGATGTAGAAGATGTTGTTGTAACCGTATTGGATCGACCTCGCCATAAAGAATTGATTGAGGAAATCCGCCAAGCAGGTGCACGAATTAAATTAATATCCAATGGGGATGTAGCCGGTGCGATTAATACTGCATTTGATGAAACAGGAGTAGACATCTTATTAGGAACTGGCGGTGCTCCAGAGGGAGTTATTGCAGCAGTAGCTTTGAAATGTTTAGGTGGTGAAATGCAAGGAAAGCTTGTTGCATCGAATAAAGAGGAAGAAGAACGTTGTAATAAGATGGGAATTGCTGACCTAAATAAAGTATTGATGATGGAAGATTTTTGTAGTGGAGATGACGCTATATTCGCTGCTACAGGAGTTACGGATGGCGAATTATTAAAAGGCGTTCAATTTAAAGGATCGAAAGCAAAAACAGAAACGATCGTAATGCGTGCGAAGAGTGGTACCGTCCGTTTCGTTGACGGGGCTCACAGCCTGCAGAAAAAACCAAATCTAGTAATCAAATCCTAATGTATGAATGGATTAAAAATTGGTTACAAATAGAAAGTAACAATACTTTCTTTTTCAGATCTAACGGAAAAGGGAGCCCGCGTTAAGTGGCTTCCTTTTCTATTCATTTGACATCTTCAGGACCAACACCTCAATTTTCAAGAATTTCTTAGATAATTATAATTATAGTGTTGAATATTATGTATCAAAAGAGTATTATGGTATATGTTTAATACATGATTATTTTGCTGACTTCTAATCTAGCTTCTACCTTTTCTTCATTTCTACAAGGATAAACCTTCCAAAAGGAGTAAAAAATCTCTGGACTCTTATTGAAATGGGTTTTGCAATTATATTTTTTATTATTAAATGAATGTTTGTAAGGAAGGTAACGTAAATAACTATAATAATGTGTCATACAACTCTTTAGCTTTTTTACTGGTTTTTAAAAACAATTTTACGTTTTAAATATGAATAGGCGTGGTGATTTTTATGGCAGAATTAACTATCTCCCATCTGGAGACGTTAACACTAAAAGAAATTTATGCGTTAGCTCGAGAATATAAAGTTTCTTACTATGCAAAGCTAACGAAAAAAGAACTTATTTTTGCAATTTTAAAAGGACAAGCTGAAAAAGATGGTTATTTATTTATGGATGGGATATTAGAGATCATTCCTTCCGAGGGGTTTGGTTTTTTAAGACCAATAAATTATTCGCCTAGTGCAGAAGACATTTATATTTCTGCATCTCAGATTCGCCGTTTTGACTTACGGAATGGGGACAAGGTATCTGGGAAAGTTCGCCCTCCAAAAGAAAATGAAAGATATTATGGGCTATTACATGTTGATGCTGTAAATGGCGATGATCCTGAAACAGCAAAAGAGCGTGTTCATTTTCCTGCATTAACAGCGTTGTATCCGGATCGCTTAATGAAATTAGAAACAAAAACAAATAAATTATCTACACGAATTATTGATTTAATGACACCCGTAGGTTATGGGCAGCGTGGATTAATAGTAGCACCGCCAAAAGCAGGTAAAACCATTCTATTAAAAGAAATTGCTAATAGTATTTCGGAGAACCACCCGAATGCAAAATTGATTATATTGCTAGTAGATGAACGACCTGAAGAAGTAACGGATATCGAACGTTCTGTTCACCCAGATGTGGATGTAGTAAGCTCTACATTCGATGAAGTACCAGAAAGTCACATTAAAGTTTCGGAGTTAGTATTAGAGCGTGCAATGCGATTAGTAGAGCACAAGCGTGATGTGATCGTTTTGATGGATAGTATTACAAGACTGGCAAGAGCATACAATCTGGTCATTCCACCAAGTGGTCGTACCTTGTCTGGAGGGATCGATCCAGCAGCATTCCATCGTCCAAAACGATTCTTTGGTGCAGCCCGAAACATCGAAGAAGGCGGTAGCTTCACTATACTTGCAACAGCGCTAGTAGATACCGGTTCGCGTATGGATGACGTGATTTATGAAGAATTTAAGGGAACAGGAAACATGGAATTGCACTTAGATCGTAACTTGGCACAACGTCGTATTTTCCCTGCTATTGATATTCTACGATCTGGAACAAGAAAAGAAGAGCTTCTTGTAGAAAAATCACATCTTGACAAAATGTGGGCTATCCGTAAAACCATGCAAGACTCAAATGATTTTCTTGAACGCTTCTTGAGAAGACTTAAGTCCTCAGAGACCAATGATGATTTCTTCCAATTAATGGATGAAGAAATGAAGCGACGTGGCACCAAACGTTAATCAATGCTTGTTCTGTATAAGATATTATTTAAGTCAAGACTATTGCATTCAGTATAGCATACTGTTATAATCTTTTTATGTGAGTTTAGATAAGGTTTACTACCTATGACGGCTCTTACAATAACTCTGTTTCCAAAGGATTCAGGGCAAAAAGGAGTGGAATGACATGAAAAAGGATATTCATCCAGAGTACAGAAAAGTAGTATTTTTAGATACTAGCTCTGATTTCAAATTTTTGAGTGGCTCAACGAAATCATCTGAAGAGACGATCGAATGGGAAGATGGTAACACATACCCGTTAATCCGTGTTGAGATTAGCTCAGATTCACATCCTTTCTACACAGGTAAACAAAAAGCTGACAAAGTTGGCGGACGTGTAGACCGATTCAAGAAGAAATATAATATGAAATAAACAACTGAAGCAACTGCATCGTTGCCGAGGTTAATTTCTAGAAAACGTTGAGAATAATCTCAAGGTTAATCATTGAGTATAACTGTAAAAACAGGCAAAACGTCTAATTTTGCCTGTTTTTTTACTTTTACTATTGATAAAATAAAAATTCTTGGACAACTTAGACGTGAAACGATCTAAGTTTTACAATAAATGTATAGGTTAGACGAATATAATACATAGAATGAGAAAGAGAGGGTACGAATCATGTATGTGATGAAACAGAGCGGCTGGGTAGAGGTAATCTGCGGGAGTATGTTTTCAGGTAAATCAGAAGAACTAATCCGTCGTGTACGTCGTGCTACGTACGCAAATTTATCTGTACGTGTGTTTAAACCAGCAATTGACAATCGTTACGAGGAAGAAGCAGTTGTTTCACATAACGGTACTTCGATCATTGCTCGACCTGTAAAAAGTTCGGACGAACTATTAGAGCATATAGATGAGAAGGTCGACATTATAGGGATTGATGAAGTTCAATTTTTTGATGAAAATATTGTTGAGACAGCTGAGGAATTAGCTAACCGTGGGATTCGCGTAATTATCGCTGGATTAGATACTGATTTTCGTGGGGAACCATTTGGGCCAATGCCTAAGTTAATGGCACTAAGTGAATCAGTAACTAAATTAAATGCGATATGCCCAATATGTGGATCACCAGCAAGCAGAACGCAGCGTTTAATTAATGATAAACCCGCTTCATACGATGATCCAGTGATTCTTGTAGGAGCATCAGAATCGTATGAACCAAGATGCCGCCATCACCATGAAGTTCCCAATAAGCCAAATAATACTATTTTAAATAGTTTGTCAAAGTTATCTAAATAATAGGCGTCCATAGACGTCTTTTTTCCTATTTGAAGCAATTAACAATAGTATTTGTTCTAGGCAAAGGTATTTATCCACAAGCATCGACCAATATATAAAAGAAAAGCAGGAATAATT
Organism: Virgibacillus salexigens; assembly: GCF_000723585.1. Lineage (NCBI taxonomy): Bacteria > Bacillati > Bacillota > Bacilli > Caryophanales > Bacillaceae > Virgibacillus > Virgibacillus salexigens. The sequence continues at coordinate 561,864 of NZ_CCDP010000001.1, forward strand.
TTGACCTCTCATCAGGAGTATACTATAATTATACTGTTAATCAGAAAGAGGTGACCGTGATGCTAGAACGTTTACAATCTTTAGAAGATCGTTATGATAAATTAAATGAAATGCTAAGTGATCCGGAAATAGTAAATGATTCAACAAAACTCCGTGAATATTCTAAAGAACAAGCAGGACTAGAAGATGTTGTTCAAGCATACCGTGAATATAAAGATGTAACATCTCAGTTAAATGATGCGAAAGAAATGTTAGAAGATAATTTAGATGAAGAGATGCATGAGATGGTAAAATTAGAAATCTCTGAGCTTAATGAAAATAAAACCGATCTAGAGGAAAAAATGAAAATCCTTCTACTCCCCAAAGATCCTAATGATGATAAGAACGTGTTTATGGAAATTCGCGGTGCAGCTGGCGGAGATGAGGCTGCTTTATTTGCTGGCGATTTATATCGAATGTATTCTCGCTATGCAGAGCAATATGGTTGGAAAATTGATGTTATGGAAGCAAGTACTACTGGTGTAGGTGGTTATAAAGAGATTATCTTTATGATTAATGGAAAAGGAGCCTATTCACGACTAAAATATGAGAACGGTGCGCATCGTGTTCAACGAGTACCTGAAACAGAATCTGGTGGCCGTATACACACATCAACTGCCACTGTGGCTGTTCTTCCTGAAGCAGAAGAAGTCGAAGTTGATATCCATGAAAAAGATATAAGGGTGGACACATTTGCATCTAGTGGTCCAGGAGGGCAAAGTGTTAACACGACAATGTCGGCTGTCCGTTTAACGCATGAACCTACAGGGGTAGTTGTTTCTATACAAGATGAAAAATCACAAATAAAAAACAAAGAAAAAGCAATGAAAGTATTGCGTGCACGAATTTATGATATGTACCAGCGTGAGGCACAGGCAGAATATGATGAAACTCGAAAATCTGCTGTTGGTACGGGAGATCGTTCAGAGCGAATTCGTACTTATAATTTTCCGCAAAATCGTGTGACAGATCACCGAATTGGTTTAACGATACAGAAGTTAGATCAAATACTGCAAGGAAAATTGGATGAGTTTATTGAAGCTTTATTATTAGAAGAACAAACGAAAAAATTAGAACAAATTGGTGAATAAAATGAAGGCAATGAAGCAATATGAAGTCCTAAATTGGGCTTCTCTTTTTTTAGAACAGCATCATCGGGAACAAAGAGTAGCTGAACTTCTTCTGCAATATCATTTAAATGTGTCGTCATCGAGGTTTTATACCATGATGAGAGATTGGATTCCAGAAGATGTGTTAGTTAAGTATGTAGAGGATATTAAACAACATGCTACTATTGGTATTCCTATACAACATCTAATGGGATATGCGTATTTTTATGGACGTAAATTCTATGTTACTAATCATGTGCTTATCCCCAGACCAGAAACGGAAGAACTCGTTTATCATAGTATTTCATCCACAGAAGGTAAATCTGTGGATAAGTTACCAGTAATTGTTGATGCTGGAACTGGAAGTGGTGTCATTGCCATTACACTTGCGTTAGAGCTAACAAATGCTAAGATCCATGCGACTGATTTATCAAAAGAAGCGCTAAAAGTAGCGAAAAAGAATGCAGATGATCATCAAGCAGCTATCCATTTTCATGATGGGGATTTTCTACAGCCTTTGATTGATCAACAAATTCATGTTGATATGATTGTCTCTAATCCTCCTTATATTTCGATAAAAGAGAAGATGGAGCTTGCTGATACAGTAAGGGATTTTGATCCTGAGCTCGCCTTATTTGCAGAGGATGAGGGACTCGCTGCCTATATCAAACTGATTGATCAATCAAAGCAGGTGCTATGTAAACGCGGAACAATTGTTTTTGAAATTGGTCATCAACAAGGACCTCAAGTTTTGAAGCTTCTAAAAGAAAGTTATCCACATAGTGATGTTGCAATTATAAAAGATATTAATGGAAAAGATCGAATCGTAACAGCGCAGCTTTAGAATCTCGCAGAATAGAGCTTAAGAACTTTTGTCACGATTCTCTTAAAATAATTTATAGAATACTAGTTTAAAATTATCTTCTTCCGAGCATACTGTTTTTTATAGTAAGGGAGGAAATAGGTAATGAAGAAACTAGTATTTTTTGTTTTTATTATTTTCATATTATTATTAAGTATTCCAACGCACATTATTGGAAAACACCCTGAACAATCAAGCCAGAATCAGGAGTATCAAGTGATACCAGATGAGGCAATTCGATTGCGGATTTTGGCAAACAGTGATCAGCAAGAGGATCAGCAATTGAAACGGTTAGTTCGTGATCGTGTAAACGAAAAAATAACGAAATGGGTAGAAGATATTACAGATATTAAGGAAGCTCGCCGATTGATAGAAAAGCGGATTCCAGAAATTAACCAAACAGTTGCGGAGGTTATAAAGGAATCAGGCGAAGAAAATGATTATAAAGTGGAATATGGGAAAAATATAAGTTTTCCTGCTAAGATATATGGATCTTACATCTACCCAGCAGGCGAATATGAAGCTGTATTAATCACTATTGGTGAGGGAAAAGGTGCGAACTGGTGGTGTGTTCTTTTTCCACCATTATGTTTTCTAGATTTCTCTAATGGTACAAGTGCGGTGGCTGCGGAATCAGAAGAAAATGAATCAAAAGAAGCGGATTCTAAAGAACATAAGGAAGCGGAGGAAACAAAGGATGCAGAGGTGAAATTTTTTCTATTTGAATGGCTAGGATTGTCATAGTTTTAGTGAAACGTGCATAAGATAAGGTAAAAGGTTGAAAACTATTAAATCAAATAGAGAGGTGAAAGTATGAATTTAATTCCGGCGGATAAAGCAGAAGAGGGAAAAATAGATAAGTTTTTAGAAAATAACCCTAATGTAAAAAGACAGAGTTTGTTGTGTAAGGGCTATGTAGTCGAATTAAAAGGACAAATAGAGGGATGTTTTATTCTTGAAGAAATGGAAGAAGGAACATATTGGCTTAAGCAGTTATATATTACTCAATCAGAAGCAGCTATACTTCCAGTATTATTAGAAGCAATTTTAATGATGGCAAAACAGCAGCATGCACAACGTGTCTATGTGCATAGTCATCAGCCTGTCGTTGATATATTATTGGAAGCGTTGCAATTTCATCCACAAAAAGAAAGGGTTTTCGTGGATAAATATGATAAAAGTGAAGGAAATTGGTGGTTATATCACGTATCATAAGCATGATTCACAAAAAATCCACAGTTTCTGTTGATAATTAACTGTGAAGCTGTGGATTACTGTGTATAAAAAGATATAAACAACAAAAAATCCTCTTTATACGTATTTATATATGTGGATAACTTTTGAATCTATTCTGTGTATAACTTGGTAGATGAATGATTGCGAAAACATCCTCTATCTACTAAAATAAAAAGGTAGAAAAGAGGTAGCATGATGGAAACAAACTATTGGAAACTTACAAATAATCAACTTAAAGATTGTGAAGCAATTGATGAAGCTGCAACCATGCTTATCAATGGAGAAGTAGTTGCTTTTCCAACAGAAACGGTTTATGGACTCGGTGCAAATGCTACCGATCATGACGCAGTTAATAAGATATTTCAAGCAAAAGGGCGTCCACAAGACAATCCGTTAATTGCTCATGTTTCAGATCGTGTTCAGATGGAAAAACTCGTTGGACCATGGCCAGGCTATGTGGATAACTTAATTGAAGCTTTTACTCCAGGTCCATTGACATTTGTTTTGCCCAGTAATGGCATCTGTGCCACAAATGTGACTGCAGGATTATCCACAATTGGAGTTCGTATTCCGAGTCATCCTGTTGCACAACAATTACTAAAGGCGTGTCAGTTACCTATTGCAGCTCCTAGTGCAAATTTATCTGGAAAACCTAGCCCTACAACAGCAAACCATGTCTTTGCAGATTTAAATGGTAGGATTTCTGGGATTGTGGATGGAGGGCCAACAGGTGTTGGACTTGAATCTACAGTTATCGATTGTACACAAGAGATTCCAGTTATTTTACGTCCTGGGGGCATTACCCAAGAGCAAATTGAAAAAGTTACTGGGGTTGTTATGACAGATCCAGCTTTAGCAAACCAATCAGACAAACCGAAGTCACCAGGAATGAAGTATCGTCATTATTCACCAGAAGTTCCTTTGTGGATTATCGATGGTTCCTTGAAAAGAATGCAGCAAGAAATTACAGGACAAAAGGAAACCGGAAATCGTGTAGGACTTATAGCTAGTAATCACATTGTTGATAAACTGGTAGCAGATGAAGCGATCGCTTTAGGAGAAAATCTGAGTGAGATCGCAGCGAATTTATACCATGCATTACGGACCTTCAAACAAAGTAATGTGGATATTATTATATGTGAAGCTTTTCCGGAAAAGGGCATTGGTCAAGCGGTGATGAATCGGTTGAAAAAGGCTGCAAGTAACTATATATATAGGGATTAAAGCTTGAGTTGTTTTCCTTAAGAAAATGGAATATAACTCTCTGCAAAATAACATGTTTGAAAACGAAAAGACGCTCCTCCTCTATCAAGATAGGCGAAAGAGTGTCTTTTTTAATGAGCAAACAACATGGGAATGGGGGCGACAAGGCTGAATACCTCTCAGTATGGAAATCTTAATTCTATAATGTACGAACTTACAACTACGATATCTATAAGAGGGGCCATTATTCGTATATAGCCTTAGTCGACATAATTGTCCTCCCAAAAAATGAATCGAGATCGTACGCCAGATGGATAAGATCTTTTGAGAATCATAATTTCTTTTGGACGTGCATATAGTTTATAAGCATGTCCAAGGGGGATTATGGATGTCAGGATATATTGGCGAATTTACAGCACTATTATTTTTATCATTGGCATTAGGATTAGATGCTTTTTCCGTAAGCCTTGGGCTAGGAATGCAGCGTTTACGACTAAAACGTGTTGCATTAATTGGTCTTGTTATAGGCGTATTTCACCTTCTGATGCCCTTTATCGGAATTGTATTGGGACAATTGATATCTTCCCAAATTGGCCATTTAACAACATTAGCAGGTGGGTTGTTACTTGTTGGTATTGGTTGTCAAATGGTATTTTCCTCTTTTAACCACCAAGCAAAAAAAATCATCCAACCAATCGGAGTAGGGATGTTTTTACTAGCCTTTGGGTTGAGTATCGATAGTTTTTCGGTAGGTTTAAGTCTTGGCATGTCAGGAGTAAAGACGTTAGTAGCGCTCTTACTATTTGGTGTGATGAGCACCATTCTCTCCTGGGTTGGCATGTTCTTGGGACGAAAAGTTCGTGGGTTTTTAGGTGTGTATAGTGAGATTTTAGGGGGAAGTATTCTAGTGGCATTCGGTCTACGGTTAGTATTTGGATAACGATAAGAGAAAGTTATCAGTAGAAATAATAACCTCGTATTATTCATTTGAGTTGTATTTATGTAAACTGATAATAGTTGTAAATGGTACTGGAAAGAGGGAGAATATGAAGGATATTCTAAGCTATCGATGCGCTGATCAACAAGATCTTCCAGCTATAGTAAAATTACTTGCAGATGACCCGTTAGGAAAACATAGAGAAAATGAGGTAAATCCGCTTCCGGGTTCATATATAGAAGCATTTCAAGCAATTGCAGCAGATCCTAATAATCAATTACTAGTAGCGGTTATTCGTAATCAAATTGTTGGGGTTTTACAATTGACTTTTACTCCGTACCTAACGTACCAGGGGTCGTGGCGAGCTACCATAGAAGGAGTTCGAACGAGTTCAATGGTTAGGGGAAAAGGAATTGGTAGTTATTTAATACGTCAGGCGATAAAATTAGCTAAGGAAAAAGGATGCCATGTTGTTCAATTAACTACGGATAAACGTAGACCATTGGCTAACGCTTTTTATCAGAAACTTGGATTTAGGAATACGCATGATGGAATGAAACTTCATCTTGTATCGGCCTCGTTCAACTAAGAACGAGGTTCTTTTAATAGGAATAAAATGTGGTGGTTTAACTGAAGCAGAATATGATATATTGGAAGTAGCGTTTAGTATCGGAGGTTCCCTATATGAGAATTTTATTTATCTGTACTGGAAATACGTGTCGAAGCCCAATGGCGGAAGCACTAGTGAAAGACAAAATCCCCGAAGTAGAAGTGCAGTCTGCCGGTATTTTTGCAGTAAATGGTCAACAAGCAAGTCCAAAAGCAATGGAAGCTTTGAAACAAAAACAAATCGATATGAACCATTCTTCTCAGCCTATAACCACAAAACTATTAAATTGGGCAGATGTCGTCTTAACAATGACAACCCAACATAAACAGTCGCTAATTATGGAGTACCCTAACTTTCAAGATAAATATTATACGTTAAAAGAATATGTTTCCGAAGCCGATAAAGAAATATGGGGAAAATTAAAAAAGTTATATGCAGCGTACGAGGAAAAAAGGTCATTATTTATTCAGGAAAACCAACATAAATTGGATAATTCCTTACTCGCAAAAAAGATACAAGATCATTTAGCGCATGATATTGAACAAATTCGTAGACTAGAAGCAAATTTAATCAATTATGATATCTCAGATCCATTTGGTGGAGATATGCAAATTTATCAGGAAACGCTGAATGAATTGGAAGAAAATATTGACCTGCTGCAAAAGAAATTAAATTATTAGGCAGGGGAACAGAGAATGGAGAAGAAGAAATATCGATTTAGTTTACGTTTGAAATTAGTTTTATTCACTACCTTATTAGCACTAGTTACATATTCCGTAAGTGCTATATTTCTTTACTACATCTATGATTATGTACAAGGATTTTGGGGGATTTCCGAACAACTATTTACAATAAGTACTTTAATTCTTGGTATTTTATGGTCAGGAATTTTAGCGTTTTTTGCTGCACATGTTATTACCAAACCACTATCTAAGCTTGAACACGCTGCTGGCGAAGCTGCAAAAGGAAATTTAAATCAACACATTGAGATTTCTAAATCTGATGATGAAGTTAGGGCACTTGGAATTTCTTTTGATAAAATGCTTAAAAATTTGGCGAATATCGTACATAATATAGATAGGCATTTTGAAAGTACGAATACATCAGTAATTCAAATTAAAGGAGCCTCTAATCAAGTTTCGGAGCATTCATCTTTTATTCAAACTTCAATTGATGATATTTCTAAAGGCGCTGAAAGCTCAGCAGAGGCAATTCAACAGACAGTAGAATCTGTGGAGTTAGCTACCGAATTAGCCCAAAAAGTTCAAGGAAAGGCAGCTCAGTCAAAGGATAAATCGGATGAAATGCTTCTTATTCTGCAACAGGGGAAACAGTCTGTTAATCGATTAGTAGACGGAATTCAAAAGTTGGCAAATGAACAAGAGCTATCCTTACAAGATGTTGCCCATTTAAAGCAGAATGCATTGCAGGTCGAGACGATTATTACCTTGGTCGGTGATATAGCGGATCAAACGAATTTGTTAGCCTTGAATGCCTCAATAGAAGCTGCACGTGCTGGAGAATATGGGAAGGGGTTTGCAGTAGTTGCTGATGAAATAAGAAAGTTGGCAGATCAAAGTGCTCAAGCTGTGCAAAGAATATCTGGCTTAATTACTGTAATCCAAGAAGATGTTTCAGCTGTCGTTGATAAGTTGAATGAAAATGTATCTTATGCCATAAAGGAAGCGACATATGGGGAAACAGTGAACATGTCGATTACCAACATGTCTAAATCTGTGGAAGATGTTGCAGCAGAAATAGGGGGAATATCAGGTTTAGTAGACAGCCAGTTACTTTCAATTCAAAATACAGTAAGGCAATCTCAGGAGGTAGCTGCGATTGCTGAAGAAACATCTGCTGGAGCTGAGGAAGTAAATGCAGCTATCCATGAACAAGCAAGTACGATTGAACAGGTGGATAGTCTGGCATATGAATTAGAAGAACAAACGAATGATTTAAAACAGCAAATTCATAAGTTCAATGTTAATTAGCTTAGTTAGAAAGGAGTGCGCTTAGATGAAGGTAATTATTACCGCAGACCATGCAGGAATGACGATACGAAACGAAGTGAAAGATTTACTGGAAGAGATGGAGATTGAATTCGAAGATGTTGGCTGTAGCTGTGAATCTTCTGTTGATTATCCTGATTATGCATTGCCTGCAGCAGAGCGTATTGCTAATGGGGAGTTTGATAGAGGTATTTTTATATGTGGTACAGGAATTGGTATGTCCATTGCAGCTAATAAAGTGAAAGGGATACGATGTGCATTAACACATGATGTTTATAGTGCTAAATTGACTCGTCAACATAATAACTCAAATGTTATAGCCTTGGGAGAAAGAGTAATTGGACCAGGGCTGGCACGTGAGATAGCTAAAGTATGGTTAGAGACAGAATTTGATGGAGGGCGTCACGCAAACCGTATTGATAAGATTAAGACGTATGAGGAAAAGTAGAGAATAAACTACGTTCTGATCTAATTTAGGATGGCAGGTGATCAAAAATGACCCAACTGCTCGATCGTATCAGGCAAGAAATGAAAATACTACAGTCAGAATGGGACCGATCTGGGCATCTGCACGACGGGGAATTGTTTGTATTAGGCTGTTCAACAAGTGAAATAAGTGGGAATCGAATAGGCACACTTGGAAGTGAAGAAATTGCTGCTGTGATCTTTGAACAATTACTTAAACTTCGTGAGCAAACGGGTGTCCATCTAGTTTTTCAATGTTGCGAGCATTTAAATCGTGCGCTTGTTGTGGAAAGGGAAACGATGAATCGCTATCAGTTGCAAGAAGTTTCCGTTATACCAGTACCAAAAGCGGGAGGTTCAATGGCCTCTTTTGCTTTTAAACATCTGAAAAATCCTGTTGTGGTGGAGACTATTTCTGCGCATGCTGGGATGGATATAGGAGAAACCATGATAGGGATGCATTTGAAATCGGTAGCTGTCCCACTTCGTTTTCAACAAAGAAACCTGGGAGGTGCTCGTGTTAATGCGGCATTCACGCGTCCAAAACGTATTGGTGGGCATCGTGCCAAATATCCCGATACAAATTCAACTGTAACAGAAAGCTGTAAATAATTTGCTTACAACTTAAGTAGTATAAAATACATAGGAGGGGTTACGATGGAACATGTAAAACAAACCGACGTTGAATTATTTGAAGCTATGGAAGCAGAAAAGAAAAGACAGCAGGATAAAATTGAGCTTATTGCGTCTGAAAATTTTGTCTCGGAAGCAGTTATGGAAGCAATGGGTTCAGTATTAACTAATAAATACGCTGAGGGATATCCTGGAAAACGATATTATGGTGGGTGTGAACATGTAGATGTAGTTGAAAACCTAGCAAGAGATCGTGCTAAACAATTATTTGGTGCTGATCATGCAAACGTACAACCGCATTCTGGGGCTCAAGCAAATATGGCAGTTTACTTTACTGTATTAGAGCCAGGAGATACAGTGTTGGGGATGAATTTAAATCATGGAGGTCATTTAACCCATGGTAGTCCAGTCAACTTTAGTGGAACACTCTATAATTTTGTTGAATATGGTGTAGACGAAAAGACCGAACAATTAGATTACAATGCTGTTCTGCGCAAAGCTCAAGAGGTTCAACCGAAACTAATTGTGGCGGGGGCGAGTGCTTATTCTCGGATGATCGATTTTGCTAAATTTCGAGATATAGCAGATAATGTAGGGGCATATTTAATGGTCGACATGGCTCATATTGCAGGTTTAGTAGCATCTGGTCTTCATCCAAATCCAGTACCATATGCTGACTTTGTAACTACAACAACTCACAAAACATTGCGTGGCCCACGTGGTGGAATGATTCTATGTAAAGAAGAATTTGCCAAAAAGATTGATAAAACGGTTTTTCCTGGAATGCAGGGTGGACCTTTAATGCATATTATTGCTGCAAAAGCAGTTTCATTTAAAGAAGCTTTATCAGATTCATTTAAAACATATAGTAAACAAATTATAGAGAATGCAACCATGCTGGGGCAAGCGCTACAAGAAGAAGGAATTCGAATTGTATCTGGTGGCACAGACAACCACTTGCTATTATTGGATGTTACGCCATTAGGTTTAACCGGGAAAGTTTCAGAAAAGGTTTTAGACGATATTGGGATTACTGCAAATAAAAATACCATTCCTTTCGATAAAGAAAGTCCGTTTGTAACAAGTGGTGTTCGAATTGGAACCGCAGCCGTCACCTCTCGTGGGTTCGGTAAAGAAGAAATGAAAGAGATAGCAGCAATTATTGCACTCACACTGAAAAATCATGAAGATGAAAATGTGTTAAAGACAGCAGAACAACGTGTAAAAGATTTAACCGAAAGATTTCCATTGTATACCGTGTATGCATAATTGTTAGAGATGCCCTTTTAGGGCATCTCTTTGCTTTGGGTTAGTAAATATAGGTAATGAAATTGGGCAGTTAATCTCTATAAATCGTTCATGTTAACGTATTGTTTACAAACCTGTAAGCGATTTGCAATCTGTAAATGTTCCTGCACAGGTTGAAAGCTCGTCTAATTTTGAGTACAATTTTAAAGATGCAACTAATAAAAAGGAGTGAACGGCAAAATGGGACAGGTTTTCGTATTGGATCATCCATTAATACAACATAAATTAACGTACATAAGAGATAAGCATACAGGAACGAAAGAATTTCGTGAATTAGTAGACGAAGTAGCGATGCTTATGGCCTTTGAAATTACCAGAAACTTACCGCTGCAACCAAAAACAATTGAAACACCAGTTGTGGAGACAGAATCAAGTGTTTTAGCAGGTAAAAAAATTGGATTGGTTCCTATTCTTCGTGCTGGGTTAGGTATGGTAGATGGTATGTTAAAACTAATTCCAGCTGCAAAAGTAGGGCATGTTGGCTTATACCGCGATCCTAAAACGTTACAGCCTGTGGAGTACTACATTAAATTACCTTCCGATATTGAGGAACGAGAATTAATCGTTATCGACCCAATGTTAGCAACTGGTGGATCAGCAAATGATGCGATTCATTCATTAAAAAAACGAGGTGCTCAGAATATACGATTAATGTGCCTCATTGCAGCTCCAGAAGGGGTAGAAGTTATTAAAAAAGACCATCCCGATGTTGATATCTATTTAGGTGCTTTAGATGAAAAGTTAGACGAAAAAGGCTATATTATCCCAGGGCTAGGGGACGCAGGTGACCGATTGTTTGGTACGAAATAAATAGAGAGATTCGATAATGAATAGTCTTTGGAGTGAGAGATAATGACAAACCGGATTAAAGTAATGACTATATTTGGAACAAGGCCGGAAGCTATAAAAATGGCCCCACTCGTACTGGAACTAAATAAACGTAAGGATCAGTTTGAATCGATTGTTACGGTAACCGCACAGCATAGGGAAATGTTAGATCAAGTGCTAGATATTTTTGCTATCACCCCTGATTACGACTTGAACATTATGAAGAAGCAGCAAACATTAGCACAGATTACGACGCGTGCTTTAGAAGGATTAGATGAGGTTATGAAAGAAACAAAGCCGGATGTTGTACTTGTTCATGGCGATACAACAACAACATTTGCCGCTTCGCTTGCTGCATATTACAATCAAATTGCGGTTGGACATGTGGAGGCAGGCCTTAGAACATGGAATAAATACTCTCCTTATCCGGAAGAGCTTAATCGCCAGCTTACCGGGGTAATGGCGGACTTGCATTTTTCTCCAACAGAGAAATCCAAGCAGAATCTTATCCAAGAAAATAAACCTAAAGAGCATATTGTGGTTACAGGAAATACAGCCATTGACGCATTAAAAACAACGGTGGATCAATCGTATCAGCATCCTATTTTAGATGAACTAGGAGACAAGCGTCTTGTATTGATGACCGCTCATCGTAGAGAAAATCTAGGGAATAATATGAAGCAAATGTTTCGAGCGATTAAGCGTCTAGTAGAAACCCATGATGATATACATGTTGTTTATCCAGTTCACTTAAATCCTGTAGTACAGGAAACAGCAAATGATATTTTGGGTAATGATGAGCGTATTCAACTTATTAAACCATTAGGTGTAGTTGATTTTCATAATTTTGCAGCGCGTTCCCATTTAATTTTGACTGATTCAGGTGGTGTACAAGAGGAGGCTCCTTCATTAGGCGTACCTGTGCTTGTTCTTAGGGATACGACAGAACGGCCGGAAGGAATTAATGCTGGAACCTTAAAATTAGCTGGAACGGATGAAGATACGATATACCAATTAGCTCATCAGCTTTTATCTGATCAACAGGCATATGATGACATGGCGAAAGCTGCAAATCCATATGGGGACGGTGAAGCATCTCGTCGCATTACTGATGCCATCCTAGATTATTTTAGTACATGATAATGGAATCAGGCGAGATAAAGCATTTTTAGACACAGATATTCCGAATTACTATCCGAGTATAAAAAGGTACATCCGGATGGTAGTTCGGATTTTTTGTTTTGCTTTTATAATGTGATTACCACGGTGATCATAACAGCTGAAAATAGGTCTGACTCCAATGGAACAGGGCGTGTCCGAAAACCTATTAAGGCAATAATATTTGCTCTCATCTACAAGCATGAGCTAATTTAGTTACCATTAATCAACGATTCTTAGTAACTTAAAATCACAATCACTGGTTTGTACTGCACGTTAAATGTTTGGAGGGCTTAGTATATGTATATTTTTCCCTTTGCTTCAAAAGCTAAGGAGAAAAGGAGTGCAGACCATGGGGCGAATTCTTGTTTTGATGTGCTTATTATCAATTATACCGATAACCTCTTCCTTCGCAGCGGAACCGGAGGATCATATACAATCGATCATTATTGAGGTGGAAGGTGATCCAAATGAACATAAGGAATATGTACAAACACACTACCCATCCGTAGAAGTAGTGGCTGTGTATACAAAGTTATTTAATGGGATAGCACTTCAAGGGGAAGATCAAGCATTAGACCGAATGCAATCACTTGATTTTGTTAAGAACATACATACTGTGCAAACATATGAAGCAACAGAGCAAACAACAACTCTAGAGGCAGCAGCTGATCCAAATGCAGTTTTTCCTGCTGAACTTAATACAACAGGTTATACAGGAGAAGGGGTGAAAGTGGGAGTTATTGATACAGGCATAGATTATGAGCATCCAGATTTACAAAAAAATTATCAAAAAGGATATGATCTTGTGGATTTAGATGATGATCCAATGGAGACAACATCACAGCAGGGGATTCCTACCCTACATGGTTCTCATGTTGCTGGTATTATTGCAGCCGATGGTGACATGAAGGGAGTGGCACCGGATGCTGATATCTACGCTTATCGTGCCCTTGGTCCAGGTGGACAAGGAACATCCATTCAAGTCATTGCAGCAATGGAACAAGCAGTAGAAGATGGTGTAGACGTGATGAATCTTTCGCTTGGTAATAATGTAAATGGACCTGATTACCCAACAAGTGTTGCGGTTAATAAGGCAGCTCAGTTAGGAGTAGCGGTTGTCATTGCAAATGGAAATAATGGTCCTGGTGATTGGACAGTAGGGTCTCCAGCAACTGCAAATAAAGCAATGTCTGTTGGTGCATCTAGTCCGAAGCAAGAAATTCCCTTTCTATATGAAAGATGGGAGGATAAAAAGATTGAAATTACACCAATGGCTGGTTCTATTCCCTGGGATTTAAATACGTTTTATGATCTTGTTGATGCAGAAACAACCAAAGATTTGGATGGGAAAATTGCCTTATTCCAAAGAGGGAGTATCCCTTTTACGGAGAAAGCAAGGCTAGCGCAGGAAAAAGGTGCTAGGGCGGTTGTGATATATAATAAAGATGAGGGCGCATTTCAAGGAATGATTGACAATAAGCAACAACATATTAAAATCCCGGTTGTATCCATATCTAAAGCAGATGGAGAATGGTTGGTAGATAAACTTAAAGATAAACAAAAAGTTTCCCTAGAAACACATTACCAAACCAAACAGCAATCGATAGCTGAATTTAGTTCGAGGGGACCAGTTACCGTGAATTGGAATATTAAGCCTGATATATTAGCTCCAGGTACTTCGATTTTAAGTACTGTGCCTGGAGGTTATCAAGTACTACAAGGAACTAGTATGGCAGCACCACATGTAGCTGGAGCAATTGCTCTATTAAAAGAAGCAAAGCCTGATTGGACGAATCAACAAATATATGGTGCATTAAAGACAACAGCAGTACAAATGAAAGATGGGAATAAACAACTAGTTCAACCTATTATACAAGGTATGGGGTTGATAAAACCACAGGAAGCAATGGAAACAGAAACGATTTTATACGATCCACAATTGGCATTTGGGCAGATTACCGATTACAGTCAATCAAAAAGAGAGAACATAGTGATTGAAAATACAACCAATGAAACGCAAACCTATCGTTTTAATGTTCCGTATAAACGGGCTGGTTATAGTTGGAAATTGCCAACTTCATTTACGTTAGAACCAAAGGAAAAAAAGAAAGTTCCTATTGAATTAAAGGTAACCTCTCCTCAATTAAAAACCGGTGTTCACCAAGGGTGGATTACACTTGAGAGGAAAGGAAAAACATATCGGCTACCTTATTTATTTGTTAATCAATCTGCAGATAATCCAAAAGCAATGGGGTTTGAATTTACATTAAAACCATTTTCTAAAGAGGAATTTACTTACCGCTTGTATTTAACGGAACCGACCAAACGGGTAGAAGTTGATTTGTATAATCCGGATACCCTTATGTTTGAGCGAAATTTGATGACCAAGGAAGCATTAGATACAGGAGTGAACGAGGGGCAAATAGATAAGAAGAAAGTAGGAAAATCCGGTCATTATTTGGCGATTATAACCATACAATTAGCCAATGGAAAATATGAAAGTTACGAGACAATGATTGCCATACCATAAGTAATCGAATCACTGCATCAAGCACCCCTTTTTGTTCACAAAAATGTCATGAATGGAGGTAAGGGAATCCACTATAATAGTAGTAGGAATTCCCTTTATTTCCGTTGAATTTAAGTGCTTATGGGAACATTTTAAAAAGATGTTGAAAAATGAAGATGTATCTCTACAAATTGGCTCTATAATTTCGCGTAAAATATGGCCGAAACCAATTGACATTAAGGGGTAGCTCATGTAAACTTGCTTAGTGTGGAATGGTAGGGGTTTCACAGCGTTAACGTATATTTCTTCATTAAACAGCCGTTACATAAAAAAGTTGTAACCCAGCTGTAAACATAGGATTTTCTACATCTTAACTTCGAATGACAAGCAGTAAGGATTACACAATAGGGTTATAGCTTCCTAAGTACTATAATACGAACAAGCTTTACAACATTGCAAAGAACATGAGGAAGAGTGAATTATGTCGCAATATAAAAAAATGATCGAACGACAACGAAAATGGATGTTCTATCTTCTTGCAATTCTAGTATTAGGAGCTGGATTCACACCTTATCCACGTATTTTCCTCGGGCTGCTGTTAGGGAGTGTAGTAAGTTTTTATAACTTATACTTACTCCAAAAAAAGATTGATGATTTTGCAGAATCTGCAGTAAAGCAACAACGTGCAAAAGGGCTTGGGACAGTATCACGATTCGCAGCCGCAGCTTTAGCAGTCATCATCGCACTTCGATTCGAAGCATATTTTCACATAATCGCAGTTATTTTGGGATTAATGACATCTTATTTCGTCATTATGATAGATTTTGCTCTTAATATTAAACATTCGGGCAAGAAAGAGGGGTGAATTACATGGATCATACTGCACCAATAGTACATGATGTATTTGGTATTTCATGGCTTGATTTTAATTTGTCTAATGTATTAATGATGTTTATTACATCTTTAATTGTTTTCGTTCTATGTGTACTAGGTGCCAGAAAGCTACAAATGAAACCAAGAGGTGCACAAAATGTAATGGAATGGGTTCTCGACTTTGTCAAAGGTATTGTAAATGATGCCATGGATTGGAGAACAGGTAAGCTATTCCTTCCTCTAGCATTAACTTTATTCACTTATATTCTAGTAGGTAATATGTTAGGGGTTATTACAAATGGCGTTTATGGTCATGACCTTTGGTGGAAATCGCCAACGGCTGACCCAGGAATCACCTTAACTTTAGCAGCCATGGTCATTATATTATCACATTTCTATGGCATTAAACTACGTGGTGGAAAGGAATATGTAAAGGATTATTTTCGACCACTACCGTTTTTATTTCCAATAAAGGTTATTGAAGAGTTCTCTAATACTTTAACATTAGGCTTACGTCTATTTGGTAACCTATATGCTGGAGAAGTATTATTATCTCTATTAGTTGGCTTAACCACTTCGTCCGTAGTTGGATTCTTAGGTGGTGCTATACCATTCTTAGCATGGCAAGGGTTCAGCGTGTTTATTGGAGGAATCCAAGCCTTTATCTTCACAATGCTGTCAATGGTATATATTTCACACAAGGTAAGTGAAGAACATTAATATTGTTAATTAGCCTGTCACTATTAAAGTTTAATAGGATAGGAAATGATTAAAAACTTATAACACATTTTGAGGAGGATTTTATATTATGGGAGCTTTAGCAGCTGCAATCGCAGTAGGATTAGGTGCATTAGGTGCTGGTGTAGGTAACGGTTTAATCGTTAGTCGTACAGTTGAGGGGATTGCTCGTCAACCAGAATTAAGAGGTCAATTGCAAACTACTATGTTTATTGGTGTAGGTTTGGTTGAGGCAATGCCGATCATCGCCGTAGTTATCGCATTAATGGTTATGTAGTAATAGATTTTATTATTGAAATGGCGAAGACCATCATTATATCGTGCTTCGCCGTTGTTTGTACTAGGATACTTTTTGGTGGTCTAAAGTTAGTATAGGTTCACGAATAGAAGTGAAAGGAGTGAATTCTGTGCAAGCATTCACGGATAATTCAATGATTTATGCGGCACTGGGAGGTTTCCATGTCGGCGATATGTTAATGCAATTGTTCTTCTTTATTGTATTGCTCCTTTTAGTTCGTAAATTTGCTTGGGGTCCTGTGATGAATATGATGCAGAAGCGTGAAGAATATGTTGCAGGCGAAATTGAAGCTGCAGAGAAAAGTCGCGCAGATGCAGAACAGGCTTCAAAAGAAGCAATGGAACAATTAAAGCAAACAAAACAAGAAGCACAATCGATGATAGAAGAAGCAAGAAATGCTGGAACTAGACAACAGGAAGAAATTATAGCAGCTGCAAAGGCAGAAGCTGATCGTATAAAAGAGGCAGCGCAAGCTGATATTCAAAATGAAAAAGAAAAAGCGCTGCAAGCATTACAAGATAAAGTGGCGTCCTTATCTGTTCTTATTGCAAGTAAGGTAATCGAAAAAGAAATAAGCACACAAGATCAGGAGAAACTGATCAATGACTACATCAAAGAGGTAGGAGAAGATCTATGAGTGATGCAGTAGTTGCAAAACGATATGCAGAAGCTCTTTTTCAACTAGGTAAAGAAAAAGCTACATTAGATAAGCTATTAGATGAGCTTCGTGTGGTCAAAAAAGTAGTGGAACACAATCAAGATCTTTATCGATTCCTTATGCATCCACGGATTACGAATGATAAGAAGAAACAATTTATTGACGAAGTGTTTCAAGGGTTACAAGCAAATGTCATTCATACGTTGAAATTACTCGTTGAAAGGCATCGTATTGAAATGACATCTTCGATTATTGATCATTTTATCCAATTAGTAAATGATGCTAATGGAATTGCAGAAGCAACCGTTTATTCCGTTCGAGAGCTAACAGACGAGGAACATAAAGAACTAGAAAATCGCTTTGCAGCACGTTTTAATAAAAAACAAATTCAACTTACAAATATGGTCGATTCCTCATTGATTGGCGGACTAAAGATTCGTATAGGAAATACCATTTACGATGGTACAGTCAGTGGTAAATTAAAACGAATTGAACGAGATATTGTAACTGCAAACAAATGAAGATAGGGGTGAAATGGTATGAGCATCAAAGCAGAAGAAATCAGTAATCTGATCAAACAGCAAATCGAAACATTTGATTCGGATATTGAAGTAAGTGATGTCGGCACAGTTATTGAAATTGGTGACGGTATCGCACGTGCTCACGGCCTAGATAATGCAATGGCTGGAGAGCTTTTAGAATTCTCAAATGGTGTCATGGGCTTGGCACAAAACCTTGAGGAAAGCAATGTTGGGATAGTAATTCTTGGCCCGTACACAGGCATTAAAGAAGGAGACGAAGTACGCCGCACCGGACGAATTATGCAAGTACCTGTAGGAGAGGAATTAATTGGGCGAGTGGTTAACCCGCTTGGGCAGCCATTAGACGGAAAAGGTTCGATTGAAACAAGTAACACAAGACCAATTGAAGCTCCTGCACCAGGCGTAATGGACCGTAAATCGGTTGATGAACCATTACAAACTGGGATAAAGGCAATTGATGCCCTCGTACCAATTGGTCGAGGCCAACGTGAATTAATAATTGGAGACCGTCAAACAGGAAAAACAACAGTTGCTGTTGATACCATCCTTAATCAGTCCGATCAAGATATGATTTGTATTTATGTTGCTATCGGACAAAAAGAATCAACAGTGAGAAGTACCGTTGAAACTTTCCGTCGTCACGGTGCTCTAGACTATACAATTGTTGTTTCCGCAGGTGCATCTGATCCTGCTCCATTACTATACTTAGCTCCTTATGCGGGTGTAGCAATGGGTGAAGAATTCATGTATAACGGCAAGCATGTTCTGGTAGTATATGATGATCTATCGAAACAAGCTGTAGCTTACCGTGAGCTTTCGTTATTATTACGTCGTCCACCGGGTCGTGAAGCTTTCCCTGGTGATGTTTTCTATATTCACTCACGTTTACTTGAGCGAGCAGCTAAATTAAGCGATGCAAAAGGCGGTGGATCATTAACCGCGCTTCCATTTGTTGAAACACAAGCTGGAGACATCGCTGCTTATATTCCAACAAACGTTATTTCTATTACAGATGGTCAGATCTTCTTGCAATCGGATTTATTCTTCTCAGGAGTACGTCCAGCGATTAATGCAGGTCTTTCTGTGTCACGTGTTGGAGGATCTGCTCAAATTAAAGCAATGAAAAAAGTTGCGGGTACGTTACGACTGGATTTAGCTTCTTTCCGCGAACTAGAAGCATTTTCGCAATTTGGGTCTGATCTGGATAAGTCGACACAGGCGAAGTTGAACAGAGGTCAACGTACAGTGGAAATCTTGAAGCAAGGACTTCACAAACCTATGGTTGTCGAAAAGCAGGTCATGAGTCTCTACGCACTAACTAGAGGATTCCTTGACGATATCGCAATTGACGACATCTTACGCTTTGAAGAAGAAATGAACCTATGGATGGACACAAACCGCAAAGAACTGCTCAACTCCATTCGTGAAACTGGTAAATTGCCAGAAGAAGCGGACATGAAAGATGCAATCGAAACATTTAAGAAAACATTCTTGCCATCTGAAGGTTAAGTATCATGATAAGTATACGCGTAACCTTTTATGAAAGGGCGGTGAAATAGCTTGGCATCACTAAGAGATATCCAAGGTAGGATTAATTCTACAAAAAAGACAAGAAAAATTACATCTGCAATGCAAATGGTATCTGCTTCAAAAATGTCGAAAGCAGAGCAAAACACTAAAGCATTTGAACCATATAGCAAAAAGATTCAAGAAGTTATGGCGAACATTGCTAATTCCACTTCAGATGCTTCACATCCGATGCTTGAGAATAGAGAAATTAAAAAGAGTGGATATTTGGTTATTACAGCTGATAAGGGATTAGTTGGTGCTTATAACAGTAATGTACTAAAGGCACTTTATAGAACCATTCAAGAGCGTCATCAATCAAAGGATGAGTATACAATTATTGCCATTGGACGTATGGGGTATGAATTTTGTAAAAAAATGGAACTTCCCATTGCGAAAAGTGTTGTAGGCATAGCTGACCAACCTGACTTTGCGGATATAAAGGCGCTTGCAACAGAAACAGTACAATTGTATACGGATGAAGAAATAGATGAATTACACATGTACTATAATCACTATGTAAGTGCGATATCTCAACAGGTTACAAGTGCGCAGCTATTGCCAATTACTAATTTACAAGAGTCTGGTGGTTCGAACAGTGATTATGAATACGAACCAAATGAGCAGCAAATTCTTGATGTACTTTTACCACAATACGCGGAAAGTTTAATATATGGTGCATTATTAGATAGTAAAGCTAGTGAACACGCGGCAAGTATGACAGCAATGAAGAGTGCAACCGATAATGCTGGTGAACTAATTGATGATCTAACACTAACCTATAACCGCGTACGTCAGGCTGCAATAACGCAAGAGATTACGGAAATCAGCGGAGGAGTAGCTGCACTCGAGTAGCTGTTCCCCCATTTCCTGGAAAGTAAGTTAGGAGGGAAATCGATGAGCAAAGGATTTGTAACACAAGTTATGGGACCTGTTGTTGACGTGAAATTCGAAGACGGACAGCTTCCAGATATCTACAACGCCTTGACTGTGCAAATAATCAATGAAGATGCAGGCACAACTACTGATCTTGCTTTAGAAGTAGCACTTCATTTAGGCGATAATAGTGTTCGTACGATTGCCATGTCGTCTACAGATGGATTAAAACGTGGCATAGAAGTTGAAAATAAGGGTAATCCAATTTCTGTACCAGTTGGCGATGTAACATTAGGCAGAGTTTTTAATGTATTAGGTGAAAACATTGACTTAGATGAACCATTGGCTAAAGATGTACGCCGTGACCCGATACACAGACAAGCTCCTGAGTTTGAAGACTTAACTACCGAAACAGAAATTTTAGAAACCGGCATAAAAGTTGTTGATTTATTAGCACCATATGTAAAAGGTGGTAAGATCGGTTTATTTGGTGGTGCCGGTGTTGGGAAGACGGTACTTATCCAAGAATTAATTAATAATATTGCTCAAGAACACGGCGGTATTTCCGTGTTTGCTGGTGTTGGTGAGCGTACCCGTGAAGGTAATGACCTTTATTTTGAAATGAAAGATTCTGGCGTAATTGCCAAGACAGCCATGGTTTTTGGTCAAATGAATGAACCACCTGGTGCGCGTATGCGTGTCGCCCTTACCGGTTTAACGATGGCTGAATACTTCCGTGATGAGCAAGGGCAAGACGTGCTATTATTTATTGATAATATTTTCCGTTTTACCCAGGCAGGTTCAGAGGTTTCTGCACTTCTAGGTCGTATGCCATCTGCTGTTGGTTACCAGCCAACATTAGCTACAGAGATGGGTCAATTACAGGAACGTATTACATCAACAAACAAAGGTTCCGTAACATCAATTCAGGCTATCTATGTACCTGCCGATGACTATACGGATCCCGCACCAGCAACAACCTTTGCTCACTTAGATGCAACGACAAACTTGGATCGTGGTTTATCAGAGCAAGGTATTTATCCAGCGGTAGATCCACTAGCATCAACTTCTCGTGCATTAGACCCGGAAGTTGTGGGGAATGATCATTACCAGGTGGCAGCTGAAGTTCAACAGACGTTACAACGTTACCGTGAGCTGCAAGATATTATCGCTATCCTTGGTATGGATGAATTAAGCGATGAGGATAAATTAGTAGTTGCTCGTGCACGCCGAATTCAATTCTTCTTATCACAAAACTTCCACGTAGCTGAACAGTTTACAGGTCAAAAAGGTTCTTATGTGCCTGTATCTGAAACAGTAAAAGGATTTAGAGAAATTTTAGATGGTAAATATGATGACTTACCAGAAGATGCTTTCCGTCTTGTTGGTCGTATTGAAGAAGTAGTTGAAAAAGCTAAAGGAATGGAATAATAGATATTGGCAGGAGATTGGTTTTGATTTAGGTCTACTCTTATTTTAATATAAGTAGATAAACCGACTCCGTGTCAATAAAGGAGGGGTTACATTGAAAACACTAACGGTGAGTGTTGTTACTCCTGATGGCCCAATATTGGAAGACAGTTTCCAAATGGTTAGCTGTAAAGCTGAAAGTGGAGAACTTGGTATTCTACCCGGACATATTCCACTAGTGGCACCTTTGTCCATTAGTGCTGTTCGTCTTAAAGGTGAAAACGACACCGAACGCTTAGCGGTAAATGGTGGTTTCATGGAGGTTAGACCAGATAAGGTAACTATTCTAGCTCAATCTGCTGAAACACCTTCGGACATTGATGTGAAACGAGCCGAAGCAGCAAAGACTCGTGCAGAGCAACGTCTGCAGTCAAAACAAGACAATATTGACTACCAGAGGGCAGAATTAGCACTCCAAAGGGCAATAAATCGACTTCATGTCGCAAAATAATAAAAAAATCTCTTGTAACAGCTGTTATGAGAGATTTTTTTATGGGATATATAGCAGGAGCTTGTCGATATTTCCCGGGAAATGGTTCGTAGCTTATCATGTCTTATTTTAATTGACTTTTTAATTGTTCCATGGCAAAGTTACTATTAGTAATATATAAAGGTGGTTCTTATGTTTTCAATTGGACAACAGGCAATGATTAGTATTATTTCACATATTTTATTTATTTATCTTACTTGGCGTTTAATGATGGCGATTAATTTTGAACCTATGATAAAAAAAGGAAGAGCAAAAGAAGCGCAGATATTCATCCTATTTTTAACAATTGTCATTGGTGCAGGTGTTAGTCGTTTCTTTTTGGAAATCCTTCAATGGTCACGGGATTTAAATCATTTATTTTAGGTATTGCGTTCCATTCCATGTCGTAATTTGTATTGTATGTCTATAAACCTCCTGGTTCATACTGTAGATAGCTATCGTATGAATTGGGAGGTTTTTTTATGAAGAAATCTATTATTCTATGTATTTTATTAATGTTTCTGGCTAATAATGTAATGGCTAAAGATGTAGAGTTCAAGCAGGATCAATTAACTGATATAGCCAACTTTATAACAACACAACAATTAGAGGTTCAACAGTGGCAGACTACGATGAAAGAAAGTATCTCAAGAAAGCGTAGTGAGCAATTAGTTGACGATCTAGAGGGACATTTCAACAAATTGGTGACCGAGGATGAAAAAAAGTTAAAATATTCCTTTCAGGACACTCGCTTTTCAGATCAATTTAACGTATTATATAATGTGATTGTTCCAAAACAAAAACAGTACGAGCCAGAAATTGTAGTTGTGATAAAAGGAAGTATTTGGAGTCAGGAAATTGAAGAATTCTATAAGAATACAGTGACTACAATAGAGAATTTATATTTCTCGGATTCCATGAAAAAATTTGCTTGTCTGACAACTGCGGGAAATGATATAATTAGTGGTGATTATTTTTTAAGTACGTTGACAGAACATTTTAAAGTACAACAAACAAAGACACAATTCGATACAGTAAAAAAATCTACGCATAAAAAAATAATTTATGGGTATACACCACTATGGGCTCATAAAATTTCTGTAAATAATTTTCCAATGAACTTACAAGTAGCAGTAACAGATAATGGATCGGACTATCCTACATACACGATAGGAACACCTATCCTAATAAATGAATATTAATATTATGAAATTGGATCTGAAGGAGATTTGAAATATGGAAAAAATCATCGTAAGAGGCGGACACCAATTGAACGGCACTGTGAAAGTTGAAGGTGCTAAGAATGCTGTGCTTCCTGTCATTGCAGCAAGTCTTATCGCAAGTGAAGGAAAAAGTGTTATTACAGATGTCCCAGAATTAGCAGATGTATATACAATTAATCAAGTGCTAAGCAATATGAATGCAAATGTAAAATTTAAAGATAATACAGTTACCGTTGATGCATCAAATAAATTAACAACTGAAGCTCCATTTGAATATGTTCGTAAAATGCGTGCCTCTGTCCTTGTTATCGGACCGTTATTGGCGCGCTATGGTCATGCAAAAGTAGCAATGCCGGGTGGATGTGCCATTGGATCACGTCCAATTGACTTACACTTAAAAGGATTTGAAGCCATGGGAGCAGAAACCCATGTAGGTAATGGTTTTGTTGAACTAAAAGTTAATGGACGCCTTAAGGGTGCCAAAATTTATTTAGATATGCCAAGTGTTGGTGCTACTGAAAATATCATGATGGCTGCAGCACTCGCAGATGGAAGAACCATTATTGAAAATTGTGCGAAAGAACCGGAGATTGTTGACTTAGCTAATTATCTAAATAAGATGGGAGCTAAAGTTGTAGGAGCAGGTACGGAAACAATTCGCATTGATGGGGTAGAAACATTAAAAGGTACAGAGCATACGATCATTCCTGATCGTGTAGAAGCTGGCACATTCATGGTTGCAGCAGCTATCACACAAGGTAATGTATTAATAGAGAATGCTGAGCCTGAGCATCTTCGTTCGGTTATTTCTAAACTTGAGGAAATGGGAGTACGTGTTACAGAAGAACCAACTGGCTTGCGTGTTGTTGGGCCGAAACAATTAAAAGCGACAGATATTAAAACCTTGCCTCACCCTGGTTTTCCTACAGATATGCAGTCGCAAATGATGTCTCTTATGCTTGCTGCGCAAGGTACAAGTGTAATTACAGAAACGGTGTTTGAGAATCGGTTCATGCATGTAGAAGAATTCCGTAGAATGAATGCAAAGATGAAAATTGAGGGTCATAGCGTAATAATTGAAGGACCAAGTGATCTTCAAGGCGCAGAAGTTGCAGCTACTGATTTACGTGCTGCAGCAGCTTTAATATTAGCTGGTTTGTGTGCTGAAGGGGTAACTAGGGTAACAGAGTTAAAACATTTAGATCGAGGGTATGTTGATTTTGCAGGGAAACTTGCAGCTTTAGGTGCCGATGTAGAACGTGTGGACGGAAACGGTAATACAGTAGTACCGTTTGTACAAGTAGATTCTGCTACGAAAGATCAAATAGCAGCTGAGTTATCCTAGTAATAGAAAATGAAATAATAGTATAATTTGATAAAAACAGATGCTGGTAACCGAGCATCTGTTTTTTGTGGTTGAAGCAAGTTTGTTGGAATGGACTTGAATAAATTGGAACTACAGATTCTAAGGTTATGGTAAGTTGAAATTTTGATTATACATGACAGATATACTATAGTATACTTTATTTTCCGACTTTTCTTTTGATTATGCGTATGTTAAAATTTAAGAAAATTAGTAAAAATGAAAAGTATACAAAAGGAGTTCTCATCATGAAATTATATGTCTCTGTAGATATGGAAGGAATCACAGGACTACCAGATCATACCTTTGTAGATGCTAGGAAACATAATTATGATCGTGCGAGAAAAGTCATGACAGAAGAAACAAACTACGTTATTAGAGCAGCTTTTCAAAATGGCTGTAAGGATATTGTAATTAATGATAGTCATTCGAAAATGAATAATATACTTATTGATCAGCTCGAATCAGAAGCTAAGTTAATTACCGGAGACGTCAAACCATTTTCGATGATGCAAGGCTTGGACGATACATATAATGGTGCCATGTTCATTGGATACCATGCAAGGGCAGGGCAGTTTGGTGTTATGTCACATGCGATGATTCATGCTGTACGCAATTTTTATATAAACGACCATCAAATAGGTGAAATGGGACTTAATGCATATCTTGCTGGTTATTATGAGGTTCCAATTATTTTTGTTGCAGGAGATGATCAAGCAGTAAAGGAAGCAAAAGAGCTCATTCCTCACGTTACGGTAGCAGCTGTGAAAGAAACAATATCTAGGTCTGCAGTTAAAAGTTTAACTCCAAAAAAAGCAGGAGAACTTTTAACAAACAAAGTAGAACGGGCAATTCATAATCGTCACCAGGTAAAGCCGTTAACACCTCCTTCGCATCCAGTTCTTAGAATAGAATTCAATAATTTTGGTCAAGCCGAGTGGGCAAATTTAATGCCAGGAACGGAGATAGAACCAGGTACAACAACCGTTGTTTTTCAGGCAAAGGATATAAGAGAAGCGTATCAAGCGATGCTGGTAATGACAGAGCTCGCTATGAATACAACATTTTCATAGGGGGATAGGGGGAATAAGCATGCTGCGATACATATTAAAACGGCTAATGATTATGTTAGTTACGTTATGGATTATTGTCACACTTACTTTTATATTAATGGTTTCGATTCCGGGTTCGCCCTTTAATAGTGAACGTGGAACGAATGAAGCTGTACAGGCTAATCTAGAAGCGCATTATAATTTAGATGAACCATATATTATACAGTACCTTCTTTATTTAAAGTCCATTGTTACTTTTGATTTTGGCCCATCTATTAAACAGCCATCACAAACAGTAAATGATATGCTGGGTCGGGGATTTCCCATTTCATTTGAGTTAGGAATAATGACGATTATTGTTGCTGTTATATCTGGAGTAACACTAGGCGTTTTTGCAGCGCTTAAGCATAATAATGTAATTGACTACTTGGCAATGGGATTTGCAGTGTTAGGAATCTCTATTCCAAACTTTGTATTGGCGACATTACTTATTCAGCAGTTAGCTGTTAATCTTGAGATTTTCCCTGTTGCAAGGTGGCTAAGCCCAGCGCATATGATTTTACCAATAACAGCTTTAGCGACAGGACCTATGGCAATCATTGCTAGATTAACAAGATCAACGATGTTAGAAGTTTTAACACAAGATTATATAAAAATGGCACGAGCGAAGGGGCTCTCTCCATGGAAAATCATTATCAAACATGCGTTAAAAAATGCGTTACTTCCAGTTGTAACCATTATGGGAACATTACTGGCAAGTATTTTGACTGGAACATTTGTTATTGAAAAGATTTTTGCGGTTCCAGGTATGGGCAAATATTTTGTCGAAAGCATTAATCAACGGGATTATCCAGTTATTATGGGAACTACGGTCTTTTACAGTTCGTTCTTAATCATTATGTTATTCCTTGTGGATATTGCCTACGGTATTCTTGATCCACGTATAAAAATCCACAAAAAGGGAGGGGAATAATATGAAGCTAGCGAATAAGACTCCCAATTCATCTCTTCCCCCTAGTGAAGTTCCTGATGAATGGTTTACATGGAAGGAGCAAGATAGGACAGCATCGGAAGCAGTATCAAGGCCGTCTTTGTCCTATTGGAAAGATGCATGGAGAAGATTAGTGAAAAACAAACTTGCAATGGCGGGGCTGGTATTTCTAATATTACTTGTAATTTTTGCTGTCTTTGGACCAATTTTTTCACCGTATGATGTAAATAGACAAGACTTACCAAACCAATACCAACCTCCATCAGCAGACCATTGGTTTGGAACGGATAGTGCTGGTCGCGATGTATTTACAAGAACGTGGTATGGTGCCCGTATTTCGCTATTTGTTGGCCTGATGGCCGCGTTAATAGATTTTACTATTGGTATTATATATGGTGGAATCTCTGGTTATAAAGGTGGACGCACCGATAATATGATGATGCGGATCATTGAAATACTTTATGGTCTTCCCTACTTACTAGTAGTTATCTTATTATTAGTTGTGCTAGGCCCCAGTTTAAGTACGATTGTTATTGCATTGACTGTTACGGGATGGGTTGGAATGGCTCGCATTGTTCGAGGCCAAGTATTACAAATTAAAAACTTCGAGTTTATTCTGGCTTCAAAGTCATTTGGCACGACTACATCACGTATTATCCGTAAGAATTTATTGCCGAATACAATGGGTCCAATCATTGTCCAAATGACTTTAACAGTACCTAGTGCGATTTTTGCGGAAGCATTTCTAAGCTTTCTTGGTTTAGGTATACAAGCGCCTTTTGCAAGTTGGGGTGTAATGGCAAATGATGCATTAGGTGCTATTTTATCCGGCAATTGGTGGACCTTATTTTTCCCGGCGTTTTTTATCTCGTTCACGATGTTTGCTTTTAATGTCTTAGGTGATGGGCTTCAGGATGCACTTGATCCGAAGCTTAGAAAGTAGGTGTATACATGGATACAATACTAGAAGTTAAGAACCTGCATGTTACCTTTTCTACTTATGGGGGTACGATTAAAGCTGTACGTGGCGTGGATTTTCATTTAAATAAAGGAGAGACGTTGGCTATTGTTGGTGAATCCGGATGCGGAAAAAGTGTAACATCGAATGCGATTATGCGCCTGATTCCTGATCCTCCAGGAAAAATTACAAACGGTACCATTGTATTTAAGGATAAAGATCTTACAGCATTACCGGAGAAAACAATGCGATCCATTCGAGGCGTTGACATTTCAATGATATTCCAAGATCCTATGACGGCACTTAATCCAACATTGACCATCGGTACGCAGCTTATGGAAGGTGTACGTCAACATCATCGTATTACCAGCGATCAAGCAAAGTCAAAGGCGTTAGAAATGATGCATTTAGTTGGTATTCCAAATCCTACGGAGAGACTGAAACAATATCCTCATCAATTCAGTGGAGGAATGCGGCAGCGCATTGTCATTGCAATGGCTTTAATCTGTGAACCGGAATTACTTATTGCGGATGAACCAACCACCGCTTTAGATGTGACGATACAGGCACAGATCCTTGAGTTATTTGATGAAATACAAGAAGCAACAGGAGTATCCATTATACTTATTACCCATGATCTAGGTGTAGTGGCTAAGATAGCAGATCGAATTGCGGTAATGTATGCAGGAAAGATTATTGAAGTTGGAACGAAACGTGAGATTTTTTATGATCCACAGCATCCCTATACGAAGGGATTATTAAAATCTGTTCCACGATTAGATGTAACAGGAGAAAAGTTAGTACCTATTGATGGAACACCACCTGATTTATTCTCACCTCCAAAGGGTTGTCCATTTACTGCACGATGTCCATTCGCGATGGAGGTGTGTGATAAAGTTTATCCCGTTACTACTGAACAAAGCGATACCCATAAGGTAGACTGCTGGTTACAGGATGAACGGGCGAAGCAGTTATTGGCTGCATCAGCCATAAAGCAATAACATAAAAGGGGGAGGAAAAGGTATGAAGAAAAAATGGCTTCTATTCATTGCGGTTAGCTTTATCATTTTCGTTTTGGCTGCTTGTACGGCCAATGAAAATGCTGGCGAAGAACAGCCCGAGAGTAATGCAGAAGGGGATACAACAGAGGAAGCTGGAGGAGAAGAGAAAATATTAAAATTGAATAATCAACAGGAACCAACTTCGTTTGATCCAGCAATTGGGTTTGATTCTGTATCTTGGAATCCATTGAATAATTTATTGGAAGGACTGACACGATTAGATAGCAGTCATCAACCACAGCCTGCGATGGCAGAAGAATGGGAGGTATCCGAAGATGGAAAAACCTATACTTTTCATTTAAGAGAGAATGCAAATTGGTCAAATGGAGATCCAGTTGTTGCAGAAGACTTTGTTTATGCGTGGAAAAGGTTGCTTGATCCAGAAACCGGCTCGTCGGCAGCGTTCTTAGGTTACTTTATTAAAGGTGGAGAAGCCTTTAATAATGGAGAAGGATCAGTAGAGGATTTGGGATTAACAGCAGTTGATGAGAAAACATTTAAGGTAGAATTAGAAAGTCCTACTGGGTATTTTTTACATGTTGTAACAAATCCAGCCTTCTTTCCAGTTAATCATAAAGTTGCCGAAGAAAATCCAGAATGGCATGCCGAAGCATCGTCATTTGTAGCCAATGGGCCATTCAAATTAGAGTCATGGGAACATGATAGTGAGATGGTATTTGCTAAAAATGAAGAATACTGGGATGCAGAAAATGTGCCATTAGATGGTGTAGAGTGGGCAATGGTGAACGAAATTAACACAGAATATCAAATGTTTGAACGGGGAGATCTAGACGCTACTGAAATTCCAGCGGAGATGTCAGATCAACTCATTGATGGAGAGAATGTACAAATTGTTGATCAAGGCGGTTTAGACTTCTATCGGTTTAATGTAACAGAAGAGCCATTCCAAAATAAAAAAATCCGTCAAGCGTTTGCATTGGCAGTGAATCGTCAAAATATTGCTGAGTTTGTGGTTAAGAATAAGGTAGAACCTGCATATGGATTTGTATCACCAGGGTTTGAGAATCCATCTGGGGAGGATTTCCGTGATGTTAATGATGAATTAGTAGAATTCAATCCAGAGAAAGCGAAGCAATTATTAGAAGAAGGGATGAAAGAAGAGGGGTACGATGAGCTGCCAGCAATTACATTGTCATATAATACGGATGATGTAAATAAGGCAGTAGCCGAAGCTTTACAAGGCATGTTTAGTGAAAATCTTGGAGTAGAGGTTACGTTAGAAAACACAGAATGGAACGTCTTCCAAGAAGATCAAAAAGCATTGGAGCATCAGTTATCCCGTAGTTCATTCTTATATGATTACGCAGATCCTGTTAATTTTTTAGAAAGCTTTATTACAGGCTCCTATATGAACCGTACTGGTTGGTCTAATGAGTCATATGATGAATTAATTACCAAAATAAAAGCAGAAGCAGATGAAGAAAAGCGTTGGGAATACATGTATGAAGCCGAGAAGCTGTTAGCAGAAGAAATGCCAGCATTTCCGGTTCGCTATTACAATCAAGTTGAGATATTGCAAGAAGGTATTACCAACCTTGTGCGGCATCCGGTTGGTTACCTTGAGTTGAAACATACAGATAAACAGTAAATGGATAGGCAAAGAGAAGGCTCATCTACGTTTGTAAATGGGCCCTCCTTTTTTACACCATGCACACGTCTTGAAGGGGAGGAGAATAAGATGATTCATCCGCCAAGATTGCAAACAGGAGATAGAATTGGTGTGGTAGCACCTGCAGGACCACCAGATCAGGAATGTTTACATCAAGCTGTTTCTTTTTTTGAAAAAATGGGCTTAAATGTGCAGTTAGGGAAAAACATTGAAAAAGTAAATGGATATTTAGCCGGTACGGATAAGGAAAGGACCGAAGATTTACATCATATGATTATAAATCCAGAGATAAAAGCAATCATTTTCGCTAGGGGGGGGTATGGGACTGCACGAATAGCTTCATATCTAGACTATACATGTATAAAGCGTAATCCTAAGGTTTACTGGGGTTATAGTGACATTACGTATCTGCATACTGCTATTCGCCAACAGACAGGACTAATCACATTCCACGGTCCAATGCTGGCATCTGATATTGCGAAAGATAATTTTGATCATGTTTCTGCAAGCATGTTTGAACAGCTTTTTCGACCAATTACTTATACATATTCAGAACAATTTGGCCCCTTACATGTATTCGCAGAAGGCGAGGCTACCGGGATGATTGTTGGGGGGAATTTATCGTTATTAGTAAGCTCGTTAGGAACACCTTTTGAAATTGATACAACGAATCGGCTAATTTTACTTGAAGATATAGGAGAAGAGCCATATAGGGTTGATAGTATGCTTAATCAATTAAAGCTGGCTGGGAAGTTGAGCAGTGCTGCTGGTTTTATGCTAGGAGACTTTGCTGATGCAAAAGCAAAGGTAACTCCCTCTCTATCTATGAATGCAGTATTTCAAAGCTATTTTTCTAATCTCAATAAACCGGTTATTGCGGGATTTAAAATGGGGCATTGCCTGCCTAATCTAGCAATACCATTAGGTGTAGAAGGTTATTTGTCAACAGGAAATAAAAAACTTATCGCTAAACCTGGTGTGCAATAGACTTGTAAAGATGCATATGGGAGCGGCTCCATCGAACGGAACAACGCTAAAGAATACGTTTCTTGTTCCTCCGTTTAGTTTGAACTAAAGTGAGCATAGCTAGGGGTGTATAACATGACGAAACAAATGTTTGATCAAAAAGTTACTAACTGGGTAACTGCTGTGCAGGTAGCAACAGTGTGGACAACACCAGATTCTGCTAGGAAGATAGATTCACCAGGGTTAACAGCCCCAACAGATATTGATCAGTGGGTAGAATTATTGGATTACCATTCAAAATTAGAATTATGTAATAAAAATCTGGTGCAAACGCAAGTTCTTTATGGTGAATTGGTCGAGCTTATTAACAAAGAAGGAGATTGGGCAAAGGTTATTATCCCTTCGCAGCCATCTTATAAAGATGAACGGGGATATCCAGGCTGGATTCCTATTTACCAATTGGCCGAAGTAGGTTATTCAACGAATAATTATCCTATCCAAGCAATGGTTATAAAGGATAAGGCATGGTTAACAAACGAAAATGGAAAACCTACGATAAAGTTAAGTTATTTAAGCATTCTACCAGTTATTTCCATAATGGATAAACTTGTAAAGATTCAGACACCGCATGGTTTACAGTATATAGCGAGAGAAGATGTTGAGTTGAACAACATTTCAGAGGGATGTAAACAAGGTACTGGTAGATCAATTGTAAAAGCCGTAGAAGATTTTGTGGGTTTAGCTTATTTTTGGGGTGGAATGAGTTCTTTTGGTTATGATTGTTCAGGGCTGGCTTATGCTGCTCATAAAGCAAATGGTTATCAAATTGCACGGGATGCTGGCGATCAAGCTAAATCTGGAAAAGTGGTGGCTTATAACCATCTACAGCCAGGAGATTTGCTGTTCTTCGCCTATGAGGAAGGAAAGGGGAAGCTACATCATGTTGGCATTTATTATGGAGATGGTAAAATGATTCATTCCCCACAAACTGGAAAAGGGGTAGAAATAATTGAATTAAAGCATACCGTTTATGAGAAAGAGCTATGTGCTGCAAGACGCTACTGGCTAACAAATGAGGTGAATTCAGATGGGCGAAAAAATTTTGGAGGTCAACCAACTTAAGAAGTATTTTACTGTTGGAGGTGGCCAAGTACTTCTAGCTGTTAACGATGTTTCATTTAGTATTAATAAAGGAGAGACATTTGGCTTAGTTGGAGAGTCAGGCTGTGGAAAGTCTACAATCGGACGTACCATACTAGGATTATATGATAAAACAGATGGAGAGGTTTTGTACGACGGCAATAATATTCATTCATTAACGACAAAAGAAAAATTCCAAATGTATCGACGCATGCAAATGATTTTCCAAGACCCATATGCATCCTTAAATCCAAGGTCGACTATTAAAGAGGTCATTTCAGAACCCATGGAAGTACATGGGGTTTATAAAAATAAACAGGAGAAACTTGATCGGGTATATCAGTTATTAGAAGAAGTAGGCCTTAATCGAGATCATGCGAATCGTTACCCGCATGAATTTAGTGGCGGACAGCGTCAGCGTATAGGGATTGCCAGAGCACTAGCTTTGAATCCAGACTTTATTATTGCTGATGAGCCAATTTCAGCATTAGATGTATCCGTTCAAGCACAAGTGGTGAACTTATTAAAGGATTTGCAAATGGATAAAGGATTGACTTTTTTATTTATTGCTCATGATTTATCCATGGTTAAGCTAATTTCTGATCGTATAGGAGTTATGTATCTAGGGAATTTAGTCGAGCTCACTAATAGTGAAGAATTATATGATAATCCACTTCATCCTTATACAAAAGCTTTACTTTCGGCTATTCCGATTCCTGATCCGGATATCGAAGAAACAAGAGAACGAATTATCCTAAAAGGAGAATTACCGAGTCCAATTCATCCTCCAAGTGGTTGTGTTTTTCGTACTCGTTGCCCGATGGCAATGGAAGTCTGTGCATTAAAAAAACCGACCTGGCAAGAAATTGAACAAGATCATTATGTCGCTTGTCATTTATATGATGAGACAATAGTAAATACGGAACAAGCGAGGGGACTTGCAACAAAACTAAAATAATCTATTAACTAGTTATTATTGTAACTTGGGGTTTCCCAAGTTTTTTATTTTTCAGTTCTATTGTTTCCAGTTACTGTATAAATTTAATAGTAGGGAAGCTAGATTAAATGAAATGGAAGGGGGAAGGTAATGAAAAAAACGCAATTCCAGCAAAAACATGGAGCCAAAGCTTGGAAGAAACGCAATTCCAATCTAATGAAAAAAATTAAATCAAAGCAGCAGTCATCTCTTAAGAAACAGCATTCAACAGAGCGATTAACGCGAAATGATACGCTCGCCATTTTCAAGTCAAAAAAACCGTACTATTTAAATAAAAAGCCAAAGTCGCCTTCCAAATGGAGATTACCAACCGTCATATTGCTCTCTAGTCTGTTAACGATTATTCTTGTTATTCCGACGTTAATTGTTGTTCCCTTCGGCAAAGATAATCAAGAACAACAAAGTACGGGCGCCATAGAAAATGAAGAAGCAGCATCATCAGTTGAATTAGGGTCATCCCCATTTTCTGTCTCTGTTATGAGAACAGCGTCTGATGAAGTGGAGGGTATACCTTTAGAAGAATATGTTGTAGGAGTAGTAGCATCAGAAATGCCTGCTGATTTTGAAAAAGAAGCATTAAAAGCGCAATCACTTGCTGCTAGAACCTACATTGTTAATCATAAGCTGCACGGGGAATCAACGGAGAAGTCAGATGTAACAGATACGGTTCAACACCAAGTTTATAAAGACAATTATCAACTTAGAAAACAGTGGGGAAGCGACTATGATTGGAAAATCAATAAGATAAAAGAAGCAGTGGCAGAAACGGAAGGAGAAATATTAACGTATAAGGAATCCCCAATAACTCCCGCGTTTTTTTCAACAAGCAATGGATACACAGAAAATTCAGAGGATTATTGGGAAAATGAACTTCCTTATCTACGCAGTGTAGAAAGCCCGTGGGATGAAAACTCACCAAAATTTTTAGATCAGAAGACATTTACGTTTGGTCAATTGGAAGCAGCGCTGGAAATTGATTTACCTAATCAAACGCCGTTGCCCATTGAGCTAACAAGAACGGATAGTAAACGAGTTGGCAAATTGCAAATAGATGGAAAGACTTTCTCTGGAAGAGATGTTCGGGAAAAGCTAGAATTGCGGTCAAGTGACTTTACAATTGAACAAAAAAATGATCACTTTATTTTTACAACAAAGGGTTTTGGACACGGAATTGGAATGAGTCAATATGGTGCTAACGGCATGGCTAAGGAAGGGAAAAACTATAAAGATATCGTGAATTATTATTATAAAGATGTAAAAATAAGTACAGTGAATGAAACAGCTCCAACTCTCGTCTCCAAATAGGCGAGGGTCTTTCTTTGTCCATAAAAGATTGAAAAACCCTTTACTTTCCCCAACTTTTAAGAAAAAATGCATAAATTTACAAAATATTTTTTTAAAGATGTATATAAATCCCTTTTTCTGATCAGAATGGTTGTTGAGGTGATGATCTAATGAATGAGGAAAACAAAGGGGCTTCAAAAAATAAGTGGACCCGAATTTTTCGTAAGAAGTGGTTTTTTCCAGCTGTCTATCTAACAATCGCCGCTGTATTGTTATCTGTCGTCGTTTGGTATCAAAATATGGATAATCAAGTACCAGATGCACAGGATGAGGCAAATGAATATACTCCTGCACAACATGGTGAAGATGCTGAACCAGTATTAGACCAGCAAGAGATGATTCAAATGCCTGTAACAAACCAAGAAGAAGCAGAAATCGTAACTAAATTTTATGATTACAATGCAGAACAAGAAGATCAAGAACAAGCTTTAGTTCTCTACAACAACAAGTATTACCAAAGTACTGGGGTAGATATTGCTTCAGCAAATGACGAATCATTTGATGTTGTAGCAGCAATAAGTGGAACAATTAGTGAAGTTAAAGAAGATCCATTACTTGGTAACGTTGTTGTTCTAACACATGGTGATGATGTAAAGACATATTACGCCAGCCTTAATGATGTTAGTGTTAAGGCAGGAGCTGACGTTAAACAAGGAGATAAACTTGGTTCAGCTGGGAAAAATGTATTTGGAAAAGATAATGGAACTCACGTGCACTTCGAACTGCGTAAAGCTGGTAAAGAAGTAAATCCTGAAGAATACTTTAATCAGCCAGTTAGCAGCCTGAACAGTGTGACAGAAGAAGCTGCTGAGGAATCAGAAACGAGTGAAGAAGCGGAAGAGTCTTCAACAAATGAAGAAGATGCGAAGCAAGAAGATGAAGATAGCTCTGAAGAAAAACCAAAAGCAGATGAAGAAAACGGTGAGTCTGAATCGGATGATACTGATGACCAAACTGAAACAGAGAATCCAGATCAAAGTGAAACGGAATCAGGTGCATCAACAGAAACATCTAAAAGTGCATAATCTAAATATCATGCATGTCCCCTAACTTAGAGGTTAGGGGTTTTTTATGGTTTGCAGAATTTGTCGAACGATTCCCTCTTTTTATTTGTGGAAAATGTGTTAATATAAAGATAAATAAAATATTATGTTGAAGCTTGACGAAATAACTAATATTTTTTCCTTGGTTTTCTTGTTGGAAAGGAGTTTTGATTCATGTCCTTACCTACTACGTTTATAGCTGGTGAAGATGAATTGACTTTATCTTTGGAGCAGCTTAAAGAATTCTTGTCGCGTGACCATGATAACGAAACAGTTATGCAATTAATTAGGAAATATTGTTTACAATCCTCATCCAGAGATATTCAGAAAAAAGGCATGGAATTCTTATATATGAATGGCTTTTTTGAAGAACTGCAACAGTTGGTAGAGAAAAACAAGAAATCTACGTATACTTCAAACAGACAATGGGCCTCAATCTATCAAATAATGATTGATCGCAATACAACTCGATACTCTCCTCACGAATTACTGCAGAAAGTAAAGCGTATGACTGCAGATGACCCCGAAACAAAATGTTTAATAGAGTTTGTCAAAGTCACCTTATATTATGATTTACAACAATATGATAAAATCGGTAATTTTTTAGATATTCAACAACGGCTCTTTGAACGAATTGATGATCGCTTTTTAATCGCCTTTTTTAATATCAGACTTAATCAGTTCTTGATGATTTATTATTTATTACGAAATGAGCTAATTATGGCAAGAAAGTGTGCTTACAGAGTCCTCAATTTATCACAAAATCCAAACACAAAAGCCGGTGTCCATATTAAATTGGGACTTAGTTATATATTTGATACGTATTTACAAGGAATGTATCACTTAAATGAAGCAATTTCTATTGCAGAATATCATGGCCTCCAAAATATAATTCACAGTGTTAATAATAATAATATACCTTTTCTAACTTCTCACTTTAGGAAACTTGATCAGTTTGAACACATAACAACAACGGATGCGAGTGAATTAGCTCATATGGAAATAGCTAAAGGCAATAATGCAAAGGCCATTTCTATATTAAGTAAAATAAAATTAGATAGCCCTTTTAAACTGTATTATATGGGGAAGGCAAAATATGACAAGCAAATATTGCTGCAGTCTTATAATGAATTTATTGAAAAGCGAAGTGATTTCTTCTTCAGTAGGTTACCACTTAGTGTATTAAAAACAATGAAATAAAAAGGAGTAAGTAGGATTTAAGCATTGGTCTTTTACAATTAAATAGGGATTAACGATTCAACTTTTTCTTACCTTACCAATTATTAGGAGGTAATAAAATGAAAAAGTTAAAATCTTTACTTGGTGTGGTTACTTTAGTGATGGTGATTTCTTTTATTCCTGGTAATCTGACAGCTGATCCGGATTTAGGATGGATTGATGGTGGAGTTAGTATTCAATCTGCTGATCCTGATCTAGGATGGATCGATTAAGAGTCACGTTTGGTATACTAAATAAAAAATACCATACTATGAACAAGGTCAACGATTTACTAGTAGGAATTAGAAACAAGTAAAATGAATGCAAGAAGGAAAAGTTGAATCGTTTTTTATAAATTATAATGATTTCTTCGTTTTTTATTGCCACAAAACCTCCTATTTCATTTGAAACATCCACCTTTGTTTGTAAAATTAACCTGTCCTTCTTGATAAAGATGCTTTTTTAATCATAATCCCAAACGTTTGCTAATAAACTTATACAAACCAACTTAAACTGAAATGTCTGAGGTGAGAACTTGTGTAGCTTTAGACCTAATTACATCCCACTAATTTAATGGTATGAATATAAATGACAGAATATTTAGTAAAATTATTGACGGAAGCATGCAGGTGTGAACTATCGCAAGTTATATAGCATCGTCTTTGATTATCGAATTTTCAGCAGATATGCAGGCCTATTATTACAAACACCTTGTCTCACTTACCACCTCGGAAATATACAACTCAGGGAGGCGAACGGTGTGCACGATTACATCAAAGAGAGGACTATCAGGATAGGAAATTATGTCGTGGAGACGAAGAAAACTGTCCGAGTGATAGCAAAAGAGTTTGGTGTTTCCAAAAGCACAGTCCACAAAGACTTGACAGAACGATTGCCAGAGATTAACCCAGAACTAGCGAATCGGGTTAAAAAAATATTAGAACATCACAAGGCTATTCGTCATCTTCGTGGGGGAGAAGCAACTAGAAAAAAGTATAGAATTGAACCAGAGCAGGAAGAAGAAGTTAAACCAGTAGGATAAAAGTATGTTATATTACATTTATTCAAAAACCCAGTGATTTATCTGCTGGGTTTTGGTATGTTTAGAAGTCTAAAAACTGATGTAAGTCTAAATTCCTAGACAAAATTTATTTAAATTGCAGTTAATTGTAGACTTTTGTGGTAAAATATTATATTAGTAGCAGTATGGAAAAAAAGTATCAGTAATTTAATTAGGAGGATCTAAACCCATGTTTTCTAGGGATATTGGAATTGATCTTGGTACAGCCAATGTATTGATTCATGTAAAAGGAAAAGGTATTGTTTTAAACGAACCTTCTGTAGTGGCTATGGACCGACAAACTGGTAAAGTATTGGAAGTTGGAGAGGCCGCTAGAAAGATGGTTGGGCGTACACCAGGAAACATTGAAGCAATCCGCCCACTAAAGGATGGAGTAATTGCGGATTTCGATGTGACAGAGGCTATGCTAAAGCATTTTATAAATAAAATAAATGTAAAGGGCTTTCTTTCAAAGCCAAGAATCCTTATTTGCTGTCCTACTAATATTACGAAAGTAGAGCAAAAAGCAATTAAAGAAGCAGCTGAAAAATCTGGCGGTAAAAAAGTTTATTTAGAAGAAGA
This sequence comes from Virgibacillus salexigens, assembly GCF_000723585.1. Taxonomy (NCBI): domain Bacteria; kingdom Bacillati; phylum Bacillota; class Bacilli; order Caryophanales; family Bacillaceae; genus Virgibacillus; species Virgibacillus salexigens. Next base: position 600,891 of record NZ_CCDP010000001.1, read on the forward strand.
GCCTAAAGTAGCTGCTATCGGCGCAGGAATGGAAATATTCCAGCCAAGCGGTAATATGGTCGTAGATATTGGCGGGGGAACAACAGATGTTGCCGTGTTATCGATGGGGGATATTGTTACCTCTGAATCCATTAAAATGGCTGGTGACAAGTTTGATATCGAGATACTTCAATACATAAAGAAAAAATATAAACTGTTAATCGGCGAACGAACAGCAGAAGAAATTAAGATTAATGTAGCAACAGTTTTCAAGGATGGACGTAAAGAGGAAATGGAAATCCGCGGTAGAGATATGGTTTCTGGTCTTCCTCGAACGATTGCTGTTAATTCAGTTGAAATAGAAGAGGCATTACGTGAATCTGTATCCCTTATTGTACAAGCTGCTAAGTCTGTACTTGAACGTACACCACCAGAATTGTCTGCTGATATTATTGATCGTGGAGTTATTTTAACGGGTGGTGGAGCATTAATACATGGAATAGACGAACTACTTGCTGAAGAGTTGAAAGTACCAGTCTTTATTGCAGAAGAACCTATGAATTGTGTGGCTAAAGGTACAGGGATTATGTTAGAGAATATTGATAAGGTAGAACGAAAAAAAGTAGTGTAACTATACATTAAATATGGATAGCGGGAGGGAATATTTTGTTAAGAGGCTTTTATACGGCAGCTAGTGGAATGATTGCCCAACAACGCCAACAGGAAGCTTTTTCAAATAATATTTCCAATGCAAACACACCAGGTTATAAAGCAGATCAAACAACATTGCATGCATTTCCGGAAATGTTAATGAATCGCATTGGTGGAAAAGGGAATCAAATCTCAGTTAATTCATCGATGCAATTTCCAATCCATCAATCGATCGGTGCATTAAACACAGGTGTCTATGTTCAGGAAACAATTCCGAACTTTAGACAAGGTGATATAAGAGAAACAGGTAGTACCACTGATTTAGCATTGGTTAATGGAGAATTACCAAATCAGTCGGCAAATCTTTTTTTTACTGTGCAAAATGAAGCCGGGGAAGTTCGATATACGAGAAATGGGAACTTTACTGTAGATGGCCAAGGTTATCTAGTAACAAACCAAGGTTACTATGTTTTAGATCAAGAAGGACAACCTATTCAAACGAATGGAATGGAATTTACCGTTACTGCAAACGGAATGTTACGAACACCCGAGCAGACCGCTGCATTGAATATTGCTTATACACCAGACGCAAATAATATGGTAAAAGAAGGGAATAACTTATTTGCAGGTGAAGTTGATGAAATGCCAGCAGATGTCACGTTTTCCATTAAACAAGGGTTCCTAGAACGTTCAAATGTAGATTCGTTGCAATCAATGACACAAATGATGGAATCTTATCGGATGTTTGAAACAAATCAGCGTGTATTAAAAGCGTATGACGAAAGCATGGGTAAAGCAGTAAGCGAAATTGGTCGTTTGGTTTAGGGAGGGAAGTTTATGTCTAGAACAATGATACAGGCTGCTGTTACAATGAATCAGTTACAGAATCAACTAGATACGATTGGAAACAATTTAGCAAATAGCCAAACAACAGGTTATAAGGCGAGACAAACTGAATTTTCTTCTTTATTATTTCAACAGATAAATAATTTGACGGAACCAGCTAATCCACAGGCAAGATTAACACCAGAAGGAATTAGGATTGGTGCAGGAGCTAAACTAGGTTCTACAAATGTTAACTTAAGCTTAGGAAATATTAAAGAAACGGAACGTGCTTTAGATACAGCATTACTTCAAGGGAATTTATTCTATCAGGTTCAAGTTATCGAGAACGGAATAGCCCAAACACGATATACAAGAGATGGCTCGTTTTATTTAAGCCCAATAAATAACAATCAAGAAGTTATGCTTACAAATAGCAATGGAAATCCAATATTAGGGGAAAATGGACCAATTATTTTTGAACAAGGGTTTGATAATATCGCCATTCAATCTAATGGACAGATTCAAATTACAAGAGGTAATCAGACAGAGGTCGTTGAACAATTAGCGGTGATCGAGGCAGTACGTCCTAGACTTTTAGAGTCTGATGGAAATAATATGTTTCAATTACCGAATATAGCTGATCTAGGAATTGATACGAATGAAATAATCCAACAGGTGAATCCAGAAGAGCAGATGATTAAAAGTGGGGCATTAGAGGCTTCGAATATTGACATTTCAAAAGAAATGTCTGATCTCTTAAGAACGCAGCGTGCTTATCAATTTAATTCGCGAACAATTTCAATGAGTGATCAAATGTCCGGTTTAGTTAATCAATTACGATCATAACGGTATATATGTGATCAGAATGATAGAACTTCTTTTCAAGTTTTAAAGAATTAAGGGGTAAAACAATGTCTATGAATCAAGAGGATCAAACAATCGAAGAAAAACAAGCAGTGCCTCCGAAGAAACGCTTTTCATTTAGAAAGAAAGCGGAGCGCTTAGCTGAAGGGTCAAGAAGCGAGCAAAAGCGAAAGCAGAAGAATAACAATAAGCTTCCCCGGTTGCGAGTATTCCCAATATGGTTACGTATCATTGTTGTGCTTCTTCTTTGTTTAATCGCATTAGTTATTGGGCTAATGATTGGTTATGGTGTAATAGGTGACGGTGCTCCTGTTGATGCACTAAAAAAAGAAACATGGCAGCATATAATTGATATCGTTATAAAAACAGAATAAGTAAAAAAGCATCCGGTCGTTAGACTAGATGCTTTTTTCAGCTTTGTTGCGCATAAAGGTGCGAGTTATTATATATGTATTAAATGAGTAAATGACGTCCAAATGGTATATTAATTATAGTAGCATAATAAAAGGAGAGTAATTCATGGATATTGAACAAATTAAAGAAACAATCCCACATCGTTATCCATTTTTATTGGTAGATCGAGTAACGGAAATGGAAACAGGGAAGCGAGTGACTGGTATAAAAAATGTTACTGCAAACGAACCATTTTTCCAAGGACATTTCCCAGGCTATGCAGTGATGCCAGGAGTTTTAATTTTAGAAGCCTTGGCTCAAGTTGGGGCAATTGCCATGCTTGGATTAGAAGAAAATCAAGGTAAAATTGGATTTCTAGCCGGTGTAGACAACTGTCGCTTTAAAAAACAAGTGAAACCTGGGGATCAGTTACAAATGGAAGTTGAGATATTAAGGTTAAAGGGGCCTATTGGCAAAGGCAAAGCTGTTGCAAAAGTTGATGGAGAAATTGCTTGTGAAGCTGAAATTATGTTTGCCATAAAATAATATAGTTGCTTTATCTTTCACTTATAGGAAATAATTGAAAAAATGTGTATGACTTCTTTTGTTTTGGTTATGCTAAGACCGAAAACGAATTCAAAAGGAGGTTTTGCACATGAAGAAAAAACTATTCGTGAAATTTGGTTCCCCCATTTTAGCGTTGTCTTTAATAGCTGCTTGTGGAACCGATGATCAACAAGATCCAGCTGAGGAAGATGCTCCAATGCAAGAAGAACAAGAAAACAATGAGAACCCAGCTGATGACAATGGTGGCATGAATGAAGAAGATCCAGCGCTAGAGGACGAAACAAACGAAGATAATGGTATGGAAGAAAATAAGGATAACAACATGCAAGAAGAAAATAATAATGGTGGTCAAGGTAACCAATAAGTTTTAGTATCGACTATAATTGGATACTTATATTAGAAAGCAAACCTTCCTTTTTTACAGAGGAAGGTTTGCTTTTTGTTGAATGTACGTTACATCCATCTTTTAAACTCCATAAGTAGTAGCTGAACATAAATTAGGTATTTTATATTTACTTAGCTTTGACAGTTTGCTTATCCGATTCAATTGTTTCAGTTGGTTCAGATGTAGAAGCACTGGTTTCATTTATTCCTTCTGTTGAAGTATCGTTCTGTTTCATGCTGTGTTTACTTGATTTTTCAATAGCAGATTCTTTCATATTTGTTAGTTTATCCTTTGCTGTAGTGCCAAATCTTTTCGTGATATCAACTGTATTATCCTTTGTGTTCACCATTTGTTTGGATAAATCAGCACGTAGTTCTCTACCGGTTTTGGGTGCAAATAATAAAGATGTAATTGCTCCAACAATTGCCCCGATTAAAGACCCTGTAATAAGGTGCTGAAGACGAAGTTCTTTCTGTTGATTGGTATTTTGATTCTGTTCTGCCATAATTTCTCCTCCTTGAATGAGCAAATTTAGTCAATGGAAATGCATGACTAGTAAATCTTGATTTAGAAGTCGTTTCCCGAATCTTTATATAGATAAACCTTAAAAACCAATATTTTTAAATAATCTGAAAAAATAATGAAAAAAGAAAGCCATCATAGTAAAATAGAATTACAAAATTTAGTAAAAAGGAGGAGGACAATGACAAACTGTATTACATCTGTTTATATTATTTCACCAAGAACAAAAGCAATTATCCTTAAAGAATTAACCTATTACCGATCACTCATAATAGAAGAGAATAGAGAAAGAAAGTCATTACATAAACCAGAACAAATCATTGACAATAGCTGCTTAGTATACGGGTCTACACTAGAGGGGAGGAAGGGAGCTGTACGAGATATATTAAAAACTTCAAGTAAGCTTCCGATACCTGTTATTCCCGAAATGGGTGTATATATGATTCCAACAGCTTCAACTAAGAACAAATCCTGTGTGTGGGTTGCATATCATCATATTCATTCCTATCAAAGTCATGACCAATGTACATCAATCCAATTTAATGATGGGAGTAACTTACTAGCGCATACATCGTTAAATACATTTGATATGCAATATAAGCGTACAAGTCAAATTATTGTACATATGAACCGTTCCTTTCTATTTAGTAGAGGTAACCCTTCTAAACGAATTTTGAGATAGCTGTTGTGATTCATAAGGTGCTCATTTATCAGGAGTGCCTTGTTTTTATGAGAAGCAATTTATGAAGATTTCATGTCATTTTATTTTCGTGCTTGTAATGAAAACAGTTTCATTGTTACACTTAGTAAAACGTGATGTGACTAACCGGTCAGTCATTCGTTTAATGAAACAAATAGTCTGGCATATCCGTACTACAAAGAGGGGTTAATCATGAATGATAAGAAACAAAAATTAATTGAAATTGGGATGAAGTTAATAGCTGAAAAAGGCTATTATAATACTTCTATTCAAGAAATTGCTAATGAAGCTGGTGTATCCAAAGGATCATTTTATATCTATTTTTCTTCAAAAGAAGCGTTTATTGCCACCGCTATTCATAACTTCCATCAACGTATTTCTGAAGAAATGAAGCAAATGCAACAAGACAGTAACACACCAAGAGAGAATTTTGCAAATCAACTCGCTGTTTCAATAGATTATATCTATTGCCATAAGGATTACATTTTTATGTTTATACGTGAGAATATATCCTTAGGAGAAAATATTGATAAGTTAATTTATAACTTAAAAGTAGAAAACTTTAATTGGATGAAGAGCAATTTAAAGGCAATTTACCAAGAAGAAATGGATGAAATGGATGCTATTTTGATTGACATCATTATTCAAGCGGAGGGACTGCTTAGCGGATATTTTAAATGGCTAATGATAGAGGATATACAAATAGATAGTGGTGAAGCAGGAGCATTTTTAGTTCGGAGAATTGATGATTTAGTCAAAGGTATGCTACATAGAAAGGAAGAGCCGCTAATCGGTTTAGACCAAGTCCCAAATGCATATTCCTTTGCTGAAATGGACCAAAAACGGAATGAGATTCAGATAGCCCTTAAATTGTTAAAAATGAATGTAGAAGCAATCCAACTAGATGAAATAAAAAAAGCACAACTTCATGAAGTAATAAGCGCATTACAAAAAGAAGTAGACCAGGATGAATATCAATCCGTTGTTGTTCAAGGTTTACTTGCTCATTTTTATCAATTTCCTGAGTTAAAAGAAGAGACTGAACAATTGGCTGACTTATTTGATGTGGAATTATTATCTTGAATAACGTTGATAAACGAGAGGAGCTTCACAGATGAAAAAGATTGGAATTAGTATAGCCGCCATTTTATTGATCACCTTGCTTGGTGCATGCAATCAGCAAGCTGATGATGACGAGCAGGAGCAGGAAGAAAAAGTAATACCTGTAGAAACAGAAGAAGCAACGGAAGGCGATATTGTTATTGAGAAGACAATATATGGGAGAACCGCCCCTTCTGCTTCAACTCCAGTAATGGTACAAAATCCTGGTGAAATAGATTCATTAGAAGTCCAAAATGGTGATCAAGTAGAAGAAGATGATGTCATTGCAACGATACAAACCCCTGCTGGAAAGCAGAATATTAGGGCTTCTAAAGCTGGAGAGATTGCTCAATTATCGGTAAGTGAGGGAGGAATTGCATCCACTGAAGAGCCATTAGCGATTATTACAGATTTACAAACAATTCAATTAAACTTTACCGTTACCTCGGATGTTCGTGGTTTAGTAGAGAGAGAGGATAAGCTAAACGTGGATATTGATGGGAACCAATATAAAGCAGAAGTGTCGTCAGTTGGAACCATGCCAGATGATACAGGTTTATATCCAATAGAAGCAACAGTTAATAATGATGAAGAGGATTTGATAGCAGGACTAACTGCAAAACTGCATATTCCGGAAGAGAGAATAAATTCTGCCATCATTGTACCGACAGAAGCAATTGAAGAAGCTAATAATGAGTCTTTTGTTTATGTTATCAAAGATAATGAAGCTATTCGAACGGTAGTTACTCCAAAAGAAACGCAGTCTGATAAAACAGCCATTGAGGGTGAGGTTAAAGCAGGCGATCAAATTGTTATAAATGGTCAGTTATCATTATCTGACGGCAGCCAGGTAAATGTTGTGAAAGGAGAATAGACGTTGAAGATAATTAAAACATCTGTTAAACGCCCTGTTGGCGTAATTATGATCGTTCTCGCTCTACTGGCTCTTGGTGCCGTTTCTTTACGAAGCTTGACAATTGATCTTTTCCCTAAGATGGATCTTCCTGTAGCAGTAGTAGCAACATCATATGACGATGCAGCACCACAAGAAGTTGAGAATTTAATTAGTAGACCAATCGAATCAGCAGTTAGTACGGTAGAAGGGATAGAAACTGTACAATCCCAGTCACAATCTGGGGCATCTTTAGTAGTACTGATGTTTAGTAATGGAACGGACTTAGATCAAGCGTTATTAGATGTTCGAGAAAGTGTGGATCAGGTGAAAGCAGCTTTGCCTGAGCAGGCTGGAGATCCAAATATTATGCGATTTAATCCAGATCAAATGCCTGTTATGTGGGTCGGTTTAACTGGTGATGATGCAGCATCATTAACGCAAACAGCTGATGAGCAAGTCGTCCCATTCTTTGAAAGACAAGAAGGAGTAGGCTCCGTTTCGGTTGAAGGCGGAAAAGAAAGAGAAATCCAACTAATACTAGATGAAGCAAAATTACAACAGTATGGTGTAACTACACAAATGATTATACAATCATTGAATAGCACCAATCAGTCTGCTTCTGTTGGCTCCATTGATAAAGGGAATAAAGATCTACAGCTGCGGGTGACTGGTGAATTTGAATCGCTAGAAGATATTGAACAAACGATTGTTCAAACAGAAGCAGGTGCAACCGTTCATGTTGAAGATCTTGCTGAAGTAAAAGACGATTACAAAGAACAATCAGGTATGACACTTGTTAATGGTAAGCCATCTGTAGTTTTATCCGTGTTGAAGAAGACGGATAGCAATACAGTAGAAGTTGCCACGAATATTGAAGATGGCATTGAGGAAATTAAACAAGATCTTCCATCAGATGTTAATTTGGATGTAATTATCGATACTTCAGATTTTATTGAGATGTCGATTGATTCTGTCATACAAAACATATTAATTGGTGGTATCATATCCATCTTTATCTTATTACTCTTCCTTAAGAGTGTACGGGCGACGATTGTTATTGGTTTATCCATTCCAATTGCAATTATTACCACGTTCATATTAATGTATTTTACAGGGGAAACGTTGAATATTTTAACATTAGGCGGCTTAGCCCTTGGGTTAGGGATGATGGTTGATAGTTCGATTGTAATTCTCGAGCATATTTATTCTTATCGTCAACGGGGTTACAGTTTAAAAGATTCTGCAATCAAGGGTGCAAGTGAATTAGCCCCTGCGGTTATTGCATCAACTACAACTACATTGGTGGTTTTCTTACCAATTATCTATGTAGAGGGGATAGCTTCCGATCTATTTACCCCACTTGCACTAGCCGTATCGTTTTCACTTATCACATCGCTCGTTGTAGCAGTGACACTTGTTCCGATGTTATCATCCAAGCTCTTGAAAAAAGCAATGACAGATGGAGGCCGCCGCTATTGGTTTGACCGTTTGTTAAGTTGGCTAAATGATCGTTACCGCAGTGTGTTAAAGTGGGTGCTTGGACATAGGAAGACTACCGTATTTGTCACCATTTTAGCGATTGTAGGAAGTTTAGCATTAACCCCATTTATTGGTGCAGAGTTGATTCCATCGGCCGATCAAGGTCAAATGGAAGTTCGAGTCGAAACAGCTCCAGGAAGTTCTCTTAGTCATACAGAAGATATCGTAGAAAAAGTAAATCAAGAGTTAGAACCATTCGAGTCTGTAATCGAAACGAATTATGTCAGTGTTGGTGGCGGAGGCGGCATGGCTGCCGCCAGTGGTGGTAGTAGTGGAAACCAAGCCGTCTACACAATGCAATTAGTGCCTTCTGGTGAAAGAGTTAAAACAACTTCAGACGTGGTACAGGAGATAGATGAGGCCCTGAAAGATATACCGGGTGCGGAAATCACGGTTAGTTCGATGGATTCTGGAATGAATACGGGTAGTCCAATTCAGATTCAACTAAATGGGCCAGAGCATGAAGTGCTAAGTGAATTATCAAACCAAGTGGTTGACGAAATTTCGCAAGTTGATGGTGTCTACAATCCGGAAACTTCAGCTTCTGAAGGTGTACCGCAAATGAATATAGTAGTTGATCAGGAAGAAGCGGCAACTTATGGTCTTAATCAGGAACAAATTCTTGGCCAAATTCAAATGCAGTTTACTGGACAGGTAGCTACACAGTTCAAGGAAGATGGTCAAGATATGGATGTCACGATGATGTATCCAGAAGACCAGCGTAGTTCGATTGAGGATTTACATGATATGAAAATTCAAACGCCGCAAGGCTCTACCATATCGTTAGATGAAGTCGCTGAATTTAAACAAATGAGTGGTCCTGTAAGTTTACTTCGAGAAAATCAGCAACCGCAGATGAATGTAACCAGTGATATTGTTGATCGAGATCTGGGCAGCGTTTCATCGGATGTAGAGGCTGCATTGGCAGATATGAACTTACCGGAAGGATATAGTTATGAAATGGGCGGTCAAACCGAGGATATGACCGAGTCCTTTACGGATTTGGCAATTGCATTAGTCTTCTCGATTCTTTTAGTATATGCGGTAATGGCAGTGCAATTTGAGAATTTCTTATTCCCATTAATTATCATGTTTGCTATGCCAACAACAGTTATTGGGGTATTGATCGGCTTATATGTTGTAGGTATACCATTAAGTATTCCTGCGTTTATCGGGATTATTATGCTTGCCGGTATTGTGGTTAATAATTCGATCGTATTGGTAGATTATATAAATATTCTGCGAAGACAAGGAATGGATCGTCATGATGCTATCTTGGAAGCTGGCCCAAGTAGATTACGTCCAATTCTTATGACGACTTTGACAACCATATTGGCAATGGTACCATTGGCGCTAGCTCTTGGTGAGGGTGCTGAGACACAACAGCCAATGGCAGTTACCATTATTTTTGGTCTCGGTGTATCTAGCTTATTTACCTTATTGTTAATTCCAGTAATATACACCTTATTTGATGATTTAACAGCTAAGATTACTAAAAGAGATAAAAAGAGTAAAGATAATCTAGATAGAGAATAATCCGAACGGTTATTTGATACACTCCCTTCAAAGTAGACTGGAAACTAAATCTGTTACTTGGAGGGAGTTCCTTTTGTCGAGAAAAGGAACATGCACTGATGCTAGAAGACCGTTTTACATGAGTATATGATTATCAAAAGGGATAGACAGATTTTTCCGTAACTCTTAGCAAATGTCATAGACATGATTCTGGTGTCAAATAGCGTGGGTTGTGATGTTCTAATCGGGTAAGCGTGCTTGGCGAGTTAGCTGAAGCAGTGCCCACTGATGAAAAAATTGATAATTAATTAAAATGAGAGCTGCTAATTTTTCTTAGAGATTCGTTTACAACGAAGCATTTTGGGAATAGTAATCGGTAGTAAGATTGGAGGTAAGGCTATGTCAATATCACGAATTATGAAATGGATTACGGGAATATTTGAAGCGTTATTAGGTTTTCCAATACTTGGTGGAGCTTTTATTATATCGAATTTATGGGGACCACTATTTGTTATGCTCGTACTTCATATTATAACGTTGATCTTATCAAGAAGAGATGGTGGAGCAACAGCAGGAAGTATAATTGGAATTCTAACTTCTTTAATTGGATGGATTCCAGGGATTGGTATGATTATGCATCTTATTACAGCGGTGGTACTAATCATTACTGGTATGATGCCTGATAATCAATCTGGTGATTAGCATGTAAAAAACAAGGTACCTCACGTTGTAGTAAGGTATCTTGTTCACATGAACTAGTCTGTAATTGGCCACCAATGAAAGCCATCCTTTTCTAATAAATCATCCGCAGCTTCAGGTCCCATCGATCCTGCAGGGTAGTTAGGAAAGTCTGGTGTTACTGCTGCCCATGCATCTAGTAGCGAATCTACAAATTCCCACGAATGCGCCACTTCATCCCAATGTGTAAAATTGGTTGTATCACCAATGATACAATCATATAGTAATTTCTCATACGCTTCTGGTGTATTTATATCATCAACGCCATTATTTGTGTAAGAAAGCTTGATCGGTTCAGCAATAGAGCCAATTCCAGCTTTTTTAGCATTTAAGTATAAGGTAATTCCTTCATTAGGTTGAATATTAATTATTAACAGATTTGGGTGTTTTTCGGTCTCATTTTTGTAGTATAAATTCATTGGTATATCATTGAATTCAACCACAATTTTTGTTGACTTTTCCTTCATCTTTTTACCTGTTCGAATATAAAAGGGAACTCCAGCCCAACGATAGTTATCAATCATTACTTTACCAGCAACAAATGTTTCGGTAGTTGAGTTGGCAAGATCTGTTGCTTCTTCACGATATCCCTTGATAGAGTTACTGCTGCCATATTGACCGCGAACGAAAAATTCATTTACTTTCTCTGGATCTACAAGACGAAGCGCACGAAGTACTTTTACTTTTTCTGATCGAATCTCTTCTGGCGTCAATTTAATTGGTGGCTCCATGGCTAATAAAGCAACCATTTGCAACATATGATTTTGTACCATATCTCTAGTCGCCCCTGAATGATCATAGTAACGCGCTCGCTCTTCAACTCCTAATTTCTCACTAGATGTGATTTGAATATTCGAGATGAATCGATTATTCCAAAGATGTTCAAATATGCCATTAGCAAAACGGATTACTTCAATATTTTGTACCATTTCTTTGCCTAGGTAATGATCAATTCGGTAAATTTGATCTTCATCAAATGCATGTCGAATTTGATTGTTTAATTCCTTGGCGGAATCTAAATCATGTCCGAATGGCTTTTCAATAACAAGTCTTGTCCAACCTTTTCCATTCTTCAGACCATTTTCCTCTAATTGATTGGCAATTGAACCAAAATATTCAGGCGCCATTGCAAGATAAAAGATTCTATTTCCATCTGTTTGGTAATGCCCTTCCAAGTCCTCTAACAGATTATTTAAATCATCATACGAAGATGTGTCTGTCACGTCAAAGGAATGATAATAAAAGTGGGAAGAAAAATCTTCTAAATCCTCTTCTTTTGAGGATGACTGCTCGATAGAATTACGGACATTTTCTCTAAACACATCATTTGTCCATGGACGTCGTGCAAGACCCACCACTGCAAATTCCTCACCAATCTTACCATTTTTATATAGCCGGTAAATGGAAGGGAATAATTTTCGCTTAGATAAGTCTCCTGTTGCTCCAAAGATAACAATAATTGCATTTGGTTTATCTGTACTCATGAATACCCTCTCCATTTTCTATTTACGAATTAGCTTATGAGCTAAATGTAAGTTATTATAATACAACCTATCTTATAAGGAAAAAATCCTAAAATCAACTATTCCGGACGGAGCCAACCCCAAGTTTTTTTAATGATCTGGTTAGCAACCTCTGAAAACATGAGTCCGATAGCAATCGCACCGGCAAGCAGCATTACCTTAGTTGAAAGTTGTACGGCTGTAAAATAATCATTCTCAACAAAATGTCTCATAGCATCATACGCAATCCCTCCGGGTACAAGAGGAATAATGCCAGATACGTTAAAAATAATAATTGGTGTCTTATATAGTCTTGCGCATAGGTGACTAAGTATTGCTACAAGCATCGATCCAAAGATCGTAGCTGGAACAGCATCTATACCTTGATCAACTAAAATATAATAAAGAATCCAGCCAAACATACCAACCATCCCGCATTGGGTTAAGGCTTGACGTGGTGCATTAAATAGGACACCAAAACCGCTAGCCGCAATAAAACTAGTAACTAGTTGGGCGATAATCATACATATCAGCTCCTACATCTATATGATTGCAAATACAACAGCAACACCTGCACCAATTGCAAATGCTGTGAGAATTGCCTCTACACCTTTGGAAACACCAGCTACCAAATGTCCAGCCATCAAATCACGAACTGCATTGGTAATATGCAGACCAGGAACAAGAGGCATGACCGCACCAATAATTATTTTATCCATCTGTATACCAAATCCAATGTGAATGGCGATTCCTGAAGCTATTGCAATCATAAAGGAAGCAAAGAATTCAGCAATAAACCGAATTTCAACTACTTTTTCAAACCAAATCATTGCAAAAAAACCAATACCGCCTGCAAAGAAGGAGGGTAAAAAATCTGGCCATGCTCCACCAAACATAATCGTAAAGCTTCCACTAACGAAGGCAGCAGCAATCATTTGTATCCAATAAGGAAAAGATTCACTTGCATGCTGAATACCTTTCAGGTGCAGGAGAGCTTCCTTTGGTTCAATCGTTTGTGCAGAAATTTGCCGAGAGATATGATTTACTTCGGCGATCTTATGTAAGTCTGTTGAACGATTAGAAATCCTCCGGAAATAGGTTGCTTCTCCTTCCGTAGAAAATTGAATTCCAGTTGGAGTAGCATAACTTTCAGCCTTTTTTAATCCATAAGAAGCGGCGATCCTGTTCATGGTATCTTCTACGCGATACGTTTCAGCACCGCTTTGTAACATGATTTTCCCAGCTAATAAACATACTTTCGCTACAGATACATCATCTTGTTGCATGAAATCCCCCCTATATGGAAGATGTCTTTACTCAATGATAGCCCAATCGGGGACGTGTAAGGAGCAAAGAATATCTAACTCTTGCTTCCGTTTATCTGTATAGCTGCTAATCTGACGTAATTCCTTATCGACAATGGCAGGGTGTGTCATTACTTCGATACTTTTGGCATTTGTCTGCTTCAGCCGTGTAAAAATGTCAGCAGAAACTTCATCCCCATAAAAGTCTAACCAAATTTGTTCCGTTAATAAAATATCTTGTTCTGCAGCTAAGTTATCTGTTATACGTACGGGCACTTGGTATTCTTTTGCCAGTGAAATGATTAACTGTTGTAGCGGTTCCCATCCATGTACATGATGGTGACTATCGATATGGTGTAGAGAGAGACCAGTAGCTAAAAAAGCTTCAATTTGTGCACGCCATTCTTTCTCAACTGCCTGCAAGTTTGGCGCTTCCATGTGTCGATACCTGCTTGAATATTTAAACCGGTTATTTTCACAAACCAATTCCGGTACGGAACTTAAAGGTTTCCCCCATGTTAAGACAAGATGAATGCCGACATGTAATGTATCATTCTCTTTAGCACGTGCGACAGCATAATTCACTGCTTTCCCATTCATCATTAAGGTTGTTGAAGTGACAACTCCATTTTGATGGGCCATTATAATTCCGTCTGTTACGCCCTTGGTTAATCCGAAATCATCGGCATTGAATAAGACATGCATCATAAATATCCCCCTACATTCTAAAATTATAGATTATTTTCAAATGGATAATTACGTTCAATTACAAAATTTGTTTTATCCCCTCTAAAGAAAGCACGTGAATACTCTACTTTCTCTCCTTTTTCGTTTTCTGCAACGGTTTCAATATAAAAGCAAGGCGCACCTTGTTCACAATTTAGATGGCTGGAAGCTCTTTCATCTGCTAACGTAATTTCTACATGTTCAATCGTTTTGGCTATATGTACTTGAAACTCTTCTTTTAAAGCAGCATATAGCGATGATTCTGCTTGCGTTTTTGTGATGCCTGGAGCAACATTCCACGGAATATAGGAAATCTCATATTGCGTTGGTTCCATATTTGCCTTTCTCACACGTTCCACGCGCTGAATAGGATCGTTTAAAGAAACGTCTAAGGAATGCTCGATATATTCATTTGCAGGAATAACTTGTATATCTAATACAGTTATCTCAGCTTCTTTGCCTTGAATAGCAACTTGATCACTGTAGCGTTTTACCGTTTGCGAAAGCGTTTGTTTCACTTTTTGATCTGCTACAAATGTACCTCGTCCTTGGTGGCGATTTAAATACCCTTCTAGTGTTAGTTGATTTAGAGCAGTTCGGATGGTTGTTCTGCTCACTCCAAAATCTTCACATAACTCTAATTCGGTAGGTATTTTCTCTCCTTTCTTATATTTGTTTGTTTTAATACGATTCAACAATTCTTCCTTAATATAAGCATGTAATGATTGATTCTTTTCCATTTGCACACTTCCTTACTCGATCCTAGTTTGGATATATATTAACGGTAAAATTAAAGACATAAAAAAGCAATAATTCACTTAATTAAAGTGTACAAGATTACACATATAATGACAATATTTTATAAATGTTATTACAATAAGAAACATATTTCTTGAAATGTATGGACTTTAAATAATTTGTATGATACATTTTAGATGAACAACAAAATACAACGATACACTATTATAAAAGCGGTTTCAAAAAACATCAAAGGAGTTAAAGGAAATGACATTAAAACTTGTAGTAGTAGGTGGAGGGTCTAGTTACACACCTGAAATAATTGAAGGAATTATTCGGCGCTATGACTCATTTCCCGTTACAGACATTGTACTTGTAGATGTTGAAGCGGGGAAAGAGAAACTAGAAATAATTGGACGATTAGCATTACGAATGATAGAGAAATCAAATAAAGCAATTCATCTAACATGGACCTTAAATCGCCGGCAAGCACTTGAAAATGCGGACTTTGTTTCTACTCAAATACGAGTGGGTGGGTTAGAAGCCAGATCAAAAGACGAACGTATTCCATTAAGCCATGGGTTTATTGGGCAAGAAACAAACGGAGCTGGAGGTATCTTCAAAGCATTTCGTACTATCCCAGTCCTTTTAGAATTAGCGAAAGACGTGCATGACATTTGTCCGAATGCATGGATAATTAATTTCACAAACCCTGCTGGAATTGTTACAGAAGCTTTATTAAAACACTCTCCGCATAAGAAGGTTATCGGTGTATGCAATATCCCATTTAATATGCGACATTCGACTGCAGAAATTTTAAATGTAAAGCCAGATGAAGTGAGTATTGAATTTATTGGCATGAATCATTTTGTATTTGGTAGTAAGGTCCTTGTTAATGGAGAAGATCGAACGAATGAAGTATTAGAAAAAGTGACCCACGACCTTGACTATTCACCAGCAAATATTGTTAATTTAGGCTGGACCAAGACGTTTATAGAAGCTACGGGTCTACTTCCGAATCCATATCATCAATATTATTTTCAAACGGCGGATGTTCTAAAAAAAGACTTGAAAGCGTTTAAAGAAAATGGCACACGAGCCGAGGTAGTTCAGGATTTGGAAGGATCTCTTTTTGAGATTTATAAAAACCCGTCGTTATATGAGAAGCCAAAGGAACTTGAAGAACGTGGTGGAGCTTTTTATAGCGATGTAGCATGTAGTTTAATGGACTCCATTTATAATAATAAACAGGATATTCAGACGGTAAACACATGGAACCATGGAGCAATACCCGATTTGCCAGAAGATGCTGTTATTGAAGTTAATTGCATTATTACTAAAAATGGACCAAAACCAATTGCTGTTGGGCATTTACCACTTTCGGTTAAAGGTCATATTTATCAAATGAAGGCCTTTGAGGAACTAGTTATTCAAGCAAGTATCACTGGGAACTACAACGATGCATACACAGCAATGGTGATGAATCCATTACTTGCTGATGAAAAGAGAAGCAAGGATGTGCTGGATGAGTTATTGGAAGCACATCAAGCATATTTGCCACAATTTAATTCAAGGGGGATTTAAGATGAACAGTAAATTTATGCAAAAGTTCATTGAAATTGCTGGACGTATTGGATCACAGCGACATCTAGTAGCTGTCCGAGACGGGTTCGTTGCGATCATGCCATTAATTATCGTTGGGTCACTTGCTATTTTAATTAATAATTTTCCGCCATTTGGCAACTTTAATTTTGTTGAATGGATGAATGGAATCTTTGGTGATGGCAATTGGCAAACAGTCGGGGGGAGTATTTGGAACGGTACTTTTGCTATATTAGGTCTTTTAGTATCCTTTTCTATAGCTTATAATTTAGCTAAGTCTTATGACGTAGATGGGCTATCTGCTGGTCTCATATCAGCTGCCGGTTTTATTATGCTAGTCCCTTGGACAGAGGATGGCGCTGGTTTAACCGCAGCATGGTTAGGTACGCAAGGACTATTTGTTGGAATTATTATAGCGCTTCTTGTCACAGAACTTTTCAGAATATTGATAAATTCGAATTTGACTATTAAAATGCCAGAAGGTGTTCCAGACGGGGTTACACGCTCCTTCAAAGCATTAGTACCTGCGGTGATCATTTTAATTATTCTAGGTTTTTTCCAGGCATTAATGAATGTGTTCGCAGAGCAAAGTATTTTTGAAGTTATCTTTAATGCAATTCAAGAACCGTTACAAGGTTTGGGGAATACTTTGCCCGCAGCAATGGTTGTATCCTTTCTTAATCACTTATTATGGTTCTTTGGTTTACATGGGACGAATATTATTGGATCAGTAATTGAACCGGTCTACTTGCCACTGATTGAACAAAATCTCGATTTATTTAAGAGCGGTATGTCAGCATTTGACGTACCTAATATTGTAACAAAACCATTCTTAGATTCATTTGTTTTTATGGGTGGATCAGGAACGACCATTGCATTGTTAATTGCAGTCTTTATTGTAATACGTAGAGAGAGAAACCATCCATATCGACAAGTTGCAAAGTTATCAGCGCCAGCAGGGCTATTTAACATTAATGAACCGGTTATTTTTGGACTACCAATTGTATTAAACCCTGTGATGTTAATTCCATTTATATTGATTCCTGTAACATTGACGATTACATCCTATATTGCATTAGCTACTGGTATAGTGCCAAGAACAGTGGCAATTCTTCCATGGACAACACCGCCAATTTTAAGTGGTTATCTAGTAACAGGCGGTAGCTGGCGTGGAATTGGGCTTCAAGTATTTAATTTAGTGCTGGCTGTTATCATGTATATTCCATTCATTTTAGCAGGTGCAAGAACCTTAAAGAGAAATAAGGGGGAATAACCATGACTACAAAAGAAGATGTACAGATGCTATCCTTTTCGATTATACTTCATGCTGGAAATGCAAGGTCATCTGCAATGGAAGCTATTTCTTTAGCAAAATCTTATCAATTTGCTGAAGCACGACAAAAAATAGCAGAGGCGGATGAAGAATTTACAGAAGCTCATCATATTCAAACGAAATTTTTACAGGAAGAAGCAGAAGGGAACCAAACAGAGGTTTCCGTCATTCTAATACATGCACAGGACCATCTAATGACCGCCATGACAGTAAAAGATTTAGCTAGTGAAATGATTGATATGTATGAAAAGATGCAAATCCTAGAGGAGGGAAACAAATGAAGATTATTTTAGTTTGTTCTGCGGGGATGTCGACTTCCATGCTTGTAAAAAAAATGAAACAATCAGCTGACGATAGAAATATAATGGCCGAGATTAATGCGGTAGCAGAATCACAATTAAAGAACGAGCTGGATGATCTTGATGTTGTATTAATTGGTCCACAAGTCCGTTATTTAGAAAAGAAGATTAGAGAGCAGTTGGAACCAAAAGGAATCGCTGTTGATGTAATTGATCAAATAGCTTATGGCATGATCCAAGGAGATAAGGTTTTAGATCAAGCCATCGCTTTAAAGAAATAGAAGAATAATAGAAATGAAGTTGTACGAAAAAAATTGCGCCTTTACAATTTATGGCAAGCTTGTTAAGCTGATTTTGTTGGTAAATTAAAACTAAATGGAATCTTTTCAACACTAGGGGAGCTATGTAAAGTAGCTGAGAAGAGCGTAGGAATCGTTTTGACCCTTCGTACCCGAACAGGATAATGCCTGCGTGGGAAAGTGTGGTCAATAGGGATACTTTATTGACTGCATTCACGACGAATGCAGTCTTTTTTATGAGGAAGTATCATGGTTTTCTTTCATACATGTGCACCTCCGGTTAGGCCTTTGTTGAAAAGATTCTTCTTATGGGAGGCGATTTTCGTGCAAGAAAAATGGGGATTTTTAGAAAATGTACCTCATGATGCTGCCATTAACATGGCATTAGATGAGGCATTACTTAATTGGCATCATGAAGGAAAAATACCGCCTACATTACGTTTTTATCAATGGATAGCCCCCACGCTTTCAATTGGTCATTTTCAAAAAGTAGACGGAAAAATCGATGTAGAAGGTATTCAAAACCATCAATGTCAATTTGTGCGGAGAATGACTGGGGGCAGTGCAGTTCTGCATGATGATGAACTAACGTATAGTATTGTAATATCTGAACAACATCCGGCAATTGCTTCATCGATTCGTCAAGCGTACTATGATTTGTCAAAAGGCATACTACGAGGCTATCAAAATTTAAACATTCCAGTTGATTATGCCGAATCGTTTTCAAAAGAACGGAGTAGTATTTGTTTTGAGAGACCCGCATTCTATGAAATGGTTGCAGATGGCAAAAAGATATCTGGTAATGCACAGACAAGAAAAAAAGGAGTATTGCTCCAACATGGTTCGATTCCGATATCGATGAATGTAGATATGTTATTCGATCTTTTTTTATTTCCTTCTGAACGTGTCAAGGAGAGAAAAAAACAGGCATTTTGGAAAAAAGCTACGACGATTAATCAGGTAACGCAAAGGAAACATTCCTATGAAACGGTTAAAACAGCTTTTTTAGAAGGATTCGGAGAGGGATTGAATATTGAACTTGAACCTTTTACATTAACAAAAAGCCAATGGAATGAAGTATACGATCTAGCAGAACGAAAATATACAGATAATACAATCAAAGGAGTTGTATCCCATGCCTAAAGATCAAACATATATACGAAAGCCGGAGTGGTTAAAAACAAAAATAAACACGAATAAATCCTACAGAGGATTAAAGAAATTAATGCGCGAAAATCGCCTGAATACAGTGTGTGAAGAAGCACGCTGCCCAAATATACATGAGTGTTGGAGTGAACGTAAAACTGCGACGTTTATGATCTTAGGAGATACATGTACAAGAGGATGCCGCTTTTGTGCTGTAAAAACTGGATTACCAAATGAATTAGATTGGGGAGAGCCAGAAAGGGTGGCTAATTCGGTTACCGTTATGGGGCTACGGCATGTTGTAGTTACAGCAGTGGCACGTGATGATTTAAATGATGGGGGAGCGGCTGTATTTGCTGAGACGGTACGAGCAATTCGAAGAAAAAACCCAGGATGTACGATTGAAATTCTACCATCAGATATGAAAGGGGACTACGAGAGTCTATATACATTGATGGATAGTGCACCAGATATTTTTAATCATAATATTGAAACGGTACGCAGGCTAACAAAACGTGTAAGAGCTAGAGCGATGTATGATCGGTCTCTTCAATTATTGGAACGCGTGAAGGAAATCGCTCCTAAAACACCGACCAAATCTAGTATTATGGTTGGTTTGGGTGAGGAGAAAGCGGAAATCATTCAAGCAATGGATGATCTTTTAGCGCATAAAGTCGATATTATGACAATTGGTCAGTATTTACAACCAACAAAAAAACATTTGAATGTTGAGCGTTATTACCATCCAGATGAGTTTGCCGAGTTAAAACAAATTGCACTTGAGAAAGGATTTTCACATTGTGAAGCTGGACCATTGGTTCGATCTTCTTATCATGCAGATGAACAAGTAACCCAAGCCTCGGCGCAACGTCGAATTAACTATATGAAAGGCTATGAAAAACAGGAAAAAAAAGAAGTAGATTTTACTTTCTAACATTTCCAATCCGTTATGAAACCTCCATTTCTTGTTTTTCGTATAGAAACATAATATAGTTAAAAGCTATAGTTGTAATAGAAATGGAGCGTATACAGATGAAGTCAATAACAATTAAACAACTAGCTGGTAGATTCAATCTGGAAATATTGGCTGGAGAGGATCAACTTGATCGATCCATTACCAAGGCGAGAACGCATCGCCCTGGGTTAGAATTTATCGGCTACTTTGACTTTTTTCCGATGGAACATGTCCAAGTGCTCGGACGAAAAGAAATTACGTATTTACATCAGCTGACACATGAGGAGCGACGATTACGAATTGGTAATATTGTAAATTACCACCCTCCTTGCTTTATCGTTACATCAGAGCAAGCTGGGCTGACATATTTAACGCAGTTTTGTAAAGAAGAGGGAATACCTTTATTACGAACGAAAGAGCCTACGTCAACATTTATCGAGAAATATGATGCCTACATGGTGAAGGCGTTAGCGCCAGAAACGGCAGTCCATGCGGTGTGTGTCAATATTTTTGGGTTAGGTATTCTAATTAGAGGAAAGTCAGGAATTGGCAAAAGTGAGATTGCACATGCTTTAATTGGCAGAGGTCATCGATTAGTAGCAGATGATATTGTTGTCTTGAAGAAGCTTGGTCCAGATACATTACTCGGAACACATAATCAAACGAATAAAGAGTTTCTCGCTCTCCGAAGTGTTGGCTTATTAAATGTAGTAAGGGTGTATGGGCAGAAGGCATTTCAAGAAGAAACGAGAATAGCCTTAGATATCAAATTAACCGAATGGGAAAAGGACGCACTGAATAATGAGTTAGAGGTAGAAACTGAATCGAGTGAATATATGGATGTGACAGTTCCTAAAATAGAAATTCAACTGCAACCAGGTCGAGATGTGGTTGGGTTGATTGAGGCTGCTGCTAATAATTGGTATTTGCAACAGCAAGGATATAGTGCTGCTGAAGAATTTATGGAACGATTAGATTTGGATATGGAAGACAATCAAGGATAAATCATTGCTGTCATTCGCTCAGCTTGATTTTTAACAAAGGAATCCCATAGGAACATTATACTGCAGTTGCATAGGTGAAAGGCTGATTTGTACGTCAGCCTCTTTTTTATAAGTTCAAACGTTTCTTCATAGACAATGATTTGCTAAAACCAACGAATATCCGCTATAATTTAACCAATTATGTAACCGACAATATAGGCAGCTAAGAATTACAGCAAAGATGCTAGGAGAATGATATGTTGAATGTTTTGGATTTACTAATAGCGTTTGTCATCGCAATCTTAACTGCTTTTCTAACAACCTACCCGGTAAAGAAATTTGCAACGCTTGTCGGTGCAGTTGATTTTCCTAATCACCGGAAAATACATACAAAGGTAACACCTCGACTAGGTGGCATTGCTATCTTTTTGGGGACAATAGCTGGTTTGCTCTATTTGCAGCCAGTGCATCCACATCTACCAGAAATTGCTGCAGGTGCAGTAGTAATTGTGTTAACAGGTGCAATCGATGATCGATTTACAATTCAACCTGTGGTAAAGTTAACAGGTCAACTAATTGCTGCATCGTTTTTAATATCTTCCGGTTTAATTATTGAAAGACTTACGTTACCTTTCTTTGGTACCGTAGAGTTGGGGTTTATTAGTGTACTCATTACGGTTTTGTGGGTGGTTGGTGTAACCAATGCAATTAATCTAATTGATGGTTTGGATGGGTTAGCGACAGGAGTTTCAACAATTGCATTAATTAGTATTTGTATGATGGCTTTTATTGATATGCAAGTAGTTGCTGCATATTTCTGTATCGCTTTAATTGGAAGTAATTTAGGCTTTTTATATCATAACTTTTATCCTGCCAAAATCTATATGGGCGATACAGGATCTAATTTTCTCGGGTATATGATTGCCGTTGTATCCATGTTAGGTCTCTTCAAAAACATTGCGTTATTTAGTTTTATCATCCCAATCATTGTTCTCGCAGTACCAATCTTTGATACATTATTTGCAGTTATTCGTAGAGCTTACAACAAAGAAAGTATCATGATGGCAGATAATAAGCATGTTCACTATCAACTCTTACAAGCCGGGTATAGCCATCGAAAAACGGTGTTGATTATTTATGCATTCAGTATCCTATTTGGTACGATGGCTATATTGTTTTCCTTTGCAAGTATGACTACAGCGTTTCTTATTACCATTTTAGTGCTGCTCCTGATTCATCTATTTGCAGAAATGGCTGGAATCGTCATGGGAGGTAAACGCCCAATGCTTGACTTTATTAGGCGAATATTGAAAAAGAACAGGGATAAATCATAAGTGTTTTATAAATACCGGAAATTTACTATAATGAAGGTAGATTTGGTGGTTAAGGAGTTCGTCACATCAAATTTAAACGATTTGTATCGTAGTAGAAAGGAATGGCATATTTTCATGGAACAACAAATTGGTGTTATCGGTTTAGCGGTAATGGGGAAAAACCTAGCGTTAAACATTGAAAGTCGAGGGTACTCCGTTGCTGTTTATAACCGTTCTGGCGATAAAACAGAGGCTTTTTTAGAAAATGAAGCTAAAGGAAAGAACTTTAAAGGGTCGAAAACGATTGAAGAATTTGTTCAATCGCTTGAAAAGCCGAGAAAGATTATGTTGATGGTAAAAGCAGGGAGGCCAACAGATGCGACCATTGAGTCGCTGCTTCCGCATTTAGATAAAGGTGATATTCTTATTGATGGTGGGAATACATTATATGAAGAGACGATTCGCAGGAATAAGTTATTGGAAGATAAAGGAATTCACTTTATTGGGACAGGTGTATCTGGAGGAGAAGAAGGAGCATTAAAAGGACCTTCCATTATGCCTGGTGGCCAAAAAGAGGCGTATGACTTAGTCGCGCCAATTTTTGAGGCGATTTCTGCAAAAGTAGATGGAGAGGCTTGTACAACATACATAGGTCCAGATGGAGCAGGACACTATGTAAAAATGGTTCATAATGGCATTGAATACGGGGATATGCAGCTTATTTCCGAGGCTTATTATATTTTAAAACATGTGTTAGGTTTGGACACGGATGAATTACATGAGGTTTTTGCCGAATGGAATAAAGGTGAATTAGACAGTTATTTAATCGAAATTACGGCGGATATCTTTACAAAAAAAGACCAAGAAACTGGAAAACCATTAGTCGAAGTCATTTTAGATACTGCAGGACAAAAAGGAACAGGTAAATGGACAAGCAAGAATGCCCTTGACTTAGGGGTACCACTTCCATTAATTACGGAATCTGTTTTTGCAAGGTTTATTTCAGCAATGAAAGAGGAACGCGTGAAGGCAAGTAAACAATTGCAAGGTCCAGCTGTACTTTCATATTCCGGGGACAAACAAGAACTAATTGAAGCGGTACGTAAAGCATTGTACATGAGTAAAATTTGTTCTTATGCTCAAGGATTTGCACAAATGCGTGCTCAATCAGAAGAAAATGGCTGGAATCTA
Organism: Virgibacillus salexigens; assembly: GCF_000723585.1. Classification (NCBI taxonomy): domain Bacteria; kingdom Bacillati; phylum Bacillota; class Bacilli; order Caryophanales; family Bacillaceae; genus Virgibacillus; species Virgibacillus salexigens. Next base: position 624,956 of record NZ_CCDP010000001.1, read on the forward strand.
CGATATGGTGATATTGCAATGATCTGGCGTGGTGGTTGCATTATACGTGCGCATTTCTTACAAAAGATTAAAGATGCGTATGATCGTGAACCAGGATTAGCTAACCTAATGTTAGATCCTTACTTCAAAGAGATTGTTGAAGGGTATCAGGATGCATTACGTGAAGTCGTTGCAATTGCAATAAAACAAGGAATAGCTGTTCCGGCATTTTCAAGTGCAATTGCTTATTACGATAGTTACCGTGCAGAAGACTTACCTGCTAACTTACTCCAAGCACAACGGGATTATTTTGGTGCACATACGTACCAACGAAAAGACAAAGAAGGCGTATTCCATACGAACTGGTTATAAATGAATCGTAGATTTTAAAAACTACACCTCACTTAGGGGGGTAGTTTTTTACTTTGATTCATTTTGAAAATGAAAGAGAGAGTTTTATTTTACCAAAGTAATCCCTCTTCCGGGTCTTTAGTCACGATTATCGTAAGGACTTAAATTGTCATATATTGGATAAGTATGGCAAAAATAAAATAAAACAAATGAATAAGTTGCCGATCCACAACTTATTATGTAACTTATCGACTAGGACTTTAGATACTGGTGTAATTTTCTGAAATTTAATATGATTGTTATAATCTGAATATTAAGTCTTAGTACATTCAGAGGGAGGAGGCTCACTTTAGTCTAGTAAACTATGAAGAGGGGGAGAAGTCAATGAAGGGAAAACCGAGAATAAGACGGACTATTCTTATTTTATTTGTATTCTTACTCACGTTCAGTAATTTTTCTACAGTAAATGCTATCAGTCAATTATCTGGACAAGCGTTAAAGAAAACGGAATTATCCAAGGATAAACTGAATGCAACAGAAGATCCTGATAAAGAGGTACGTGTCATTGTTGAAGTAGATGATCAGCCTGCTATTGAAGTAGCCACAAAACGAGGGATAACCTTTAATAGTATGGCTGAAAGTGAGAAAAAGAAATTAGAAGTAGATGCGAAAAAGAAACAAAAAACAATTAAATCAGAAATGACACAACAGAAAGTAGAAGCAGAATACTTACAAGAGTTTACGACGGTCGTAAATGGTTTTAGTGCAGAAATAAAGCAAGGTGACATAGAAAAAGTTAGTTCGATTCCTAGCGTCAAAGAGGTTCATGTAGTGAATAAGTATGAACGTCCAATTGCAAAGCCTAATATGAAATACAGCAAAGAGCTCGTAGAGGCACAACAAGCATGGAGAGATTATGGTTTCAAGGGTGAAGGAATGGTTGTTGGAATTATTGATACTGGAATTGATCCTACTCACCAGGATATGGTGCTTTCTGACAATGAGTCAGCAGCTCTCACAGAAGATACCGTGAATGGGATTATTGAAGAGGAGGACCTTCCAGGCGGTTATTATACCAATAAAGTACCATATGGATATAACTATATGGATGAGAATGACGAAATAAGAGAAATACATGCAGAGGCAAACTATCATGGGATGCATGTAGCTGGTACGGTTGCCGCTAATGGTGATGAAGAAAATGGGGGAGTGCTAGGGATAGCTCCAGAGGCTCAATTACTTGCACTTAAAGTATTTGGGAATGATCCAGAGATGCAATATACGTTTGGTGATATCTATATAAAAGCAATTGATGATGCGATTAAGTTAGGTGTGGATGCTCTAAATATGAGCCTTGGTTCGCCATCAGGTTTTGTGGACGCAGATTCACCTGAACAACAAGCGGTAACGCGTGCGGTAGACAATGGTGTACTAATGTCAATATCCGCCGGGAACTCTGCATTGTTTGCTGATGGCTATTTTTACCCATACTCTTCCAATCCAGATTACGGGCTAGTAGGTTCACCTGGAGTAGCTGATGATTCTTTACAGGTAGCTTCTTATGAAAATACATTCATGGAAGTAGATGAACTTGATTACACGATTGATGGGGATTCAGGAACGGCAGCATTTTTATCGGCTGGTCAGACAAGTCCTCCGACTGATGGTTCAGCCTTTGAGGTCATTGAGGCGGGCTTAGGATATCCTGAAGATTTTGAAGGAAAAGAAGTAGAAGGAAAGTATGCGTTAATCCAAAGAGGAGAACTTGCATTTACTGAAAAAGCATTGAATGCACAAGAAAATGGTGCTGCTGGTGTAATTATCTACAATAATACAGATGGTATTGTTAATATGGCAACAGACGCAGCAATTACGATACCGCAGTTATTTATGCTAAAAAGTGATGGAGATCAATTGGCTGAGGCACTTAACAATGGACAAGCTGTAACCGTTGGATTCTCAGGAGATACAGCAACAATTGATAATCCTGATGCTGGAAAGATGAGTGCTTTCACATCTTGGGGATTAACGCCAAATCTAGACTTTAAACCAGAAATTACGGCTCCAGGCGGGCAAATCTATTCGACATTGAATGATAACCAATATGGTTTAATGAGCGGGACATCCATGGCAGCTCCTCATGTATCGGGGGGAAGCGCACTTGTATTGCAACGTGTAGATGAAGAATTTGGATATGAGCAGGCAGATCGAGTTAATCTAGCGAAAAAATTAATGATGAATACTTCTGATCAAGTTGAATTTGAAGGTGAGCCAGTATCTCCACGTCGACAAGGGGCGGGAATCATGCAATTACATGCAGCGTTATCCACGCCAGTTGTTGTGACAGAAGCAGAAACAAATGAGGCCAAAGTGGCTTTGAAAGAGATAGAAGGCGATCAAGTATCGTTTGAATTAACTGCAGAGAATGTAAGTGATGAAGCGGTAACGTATGATGTCAAGGCTAATGTCCAAACGGATACTCCCGTAGATGGCGGAGGCGTTACGGTGACAGCCCCAAATGATTTTGCAGCAAACGATCTTGGAGAGTTGGCGACAATTAATGGAGAAACGAGTACAACCATTGAAGTTCCAGCAAATGATTCCACGACATTTACCGTTACAATCGATATAAGTTCCGTAGATGATTCACTATCAGAGATCTTTACAAATGGATATTGGCTCGAGGGATTTGTAACATTAACGGATCCGACAGATACTAACCCCGAATTGGCTGTTCCTTATGTAGGATTTAAAGGAGAATGGGACGATGCTCCAATTTTTGATGAACCTATCTGGGATGAGGATTCATTCTATGGAATGACATCTGTTGTCACATCATTAGGAGAAGACGATGCTGGAGAAATGCAATATGGTTATTTAGGAGAAGATTTAGCTACTGGTGAAGTAGATCCAGAAAAGATTGCATTCTCTCCAAATGGCGATGGTGTACAGGACGATGCACTCATGATGCTGTCATTCCTAAGAAATGCAAAGGATGCGAAGTTTACTGTTCTTAATAAAGATGGGAAGAAGGTAAGGACGATTCGCTTAGAATCCGAATTAACAAAAAATCATTATGATTCTGGTGCAGCGGCCTATTACTCTATTTCCGGTGCAAGAGCTTGGGACGGGAAAATAAAAGGGGAACAGGCACCTGAAGGTAATTATTATCTTCAAGTAGAAGCTGTAATTGATTTTGAGGGAGCAGAATGGCAAAGCCTGCAATTACCAGTTATATTGGATAATACGGCTCCAGAAGTAGAAGCAAGTTATAGCTTTGATAACGAACTTTTAACGGTCAATGCCACAGATAAAGGAGAAGGTAGTGGCGTCGCCTATTGGGATGTATTTGTTAATGGAGAACCTGTCTTAGAAGAACCTTATGTCGATGGGGAAACGGAACATCCATTAACGGGAATTGAACCGGAAGATACCATTACGGTTGTAACAGCGGATTACGCCGGTAATGAAGTGGAAGTGGATGCGGAAATGGTGGAACCGGACACAACCGTTCCAGATTTACATTTACTTACACCTGAAATGAATGGCGTTGATGCAGATAGGGAAGTTATTTTTGAGGGATATGTTACAGATGAATCCGGTGTAAAAGAAGTTACCATTGATGGAGAAAAAGCCGAGCTTATTTACAATGAAGCAGAAGAGCGTTATGACTTTTCATTACCGATGGATCATAAAAAAGATGGCTACTACTTTAAACATATTAAGGCAGTCGATCATGTTGGAAATGAAACAGAAATTGGGCGCAGGTACTTCGTTGATAGTTCAAAAGCAAAATTAAACGTAAAAGGGAAAAAGAAAACCAAATCAGACTCGATCACACTAACCGCCAAAGTGAAGGACAACTTTGATGATATTAATTTATTTGTTGATGGCGACCATGTCTTTACACATGAACTCTCTAAACCTTATGGTAAGAATAAATTTAAGGATGAAATTGAAGTTGAACTAGATCTTGAAGAAGGTGAGAATGAATTTGAATTTAAAGTTGTGGATCTAGCAGGTCATGAGACAGTCGAAACGGTTACGGTAACTCAATTAAATAATGATAAAGAAGAAGATAATGACAATCCATTAGGGTTTATTTTTAATCAACTATGGTTGATTTTCGGCAAGCTATGGGGGATCTTCGGCTAGAATAAAGAACAGCTTCCTAAAGGAGCTGTTCTTTATTACAGCTGTCATAGTGTGTATGTAGAAACTACATAATAGAGGAGGAGATTTATATGGCAATTGGTATAATCTATCTTCAGGTTATTCAAAAACGGTTCAAACAAGTAAAAGATCAAGGTGAAAAAGCAATGGCTCAACTGAATGATAATGAGATTCACTGGAAACCCAACGAAGTATCAAACAGTGTTGCTGTAATAGTAAAACATATGAGCGGAAATATGCATTCAAGATGGAAGGACTTTCTAACTACTGATGGAGAGAAGTCAGATCGTAATCGCGATCAGGAGTTTGTCGATACCATTGCTACAAACCAAGAAATGTTCGAGTTATGGGAGAAAGGGTGGGAAGTTTTGTTTACTGCTCTTAATCATCTACATGAGCATGATTTAGAAAAGCATATCAGCATCCGCGGGGAAGCACTTGTCATCATTGATGCAATTGAGCGACAACTCGCCCATTATGCTTCTCATGTTGGGCAGATTCTCTATATAAGCAAGCAGCTAAAGGGTGATACATGGCAAACCTTAAGTATCCCAAAAGGAAAATCAGAAGCATATTTGAGGGGAGATAGCTTAAATAGTTAAACAGAACTTCTAATCTTTTATTTAAGTTCTGTAAGTTGAAAACCACAAAAGTTGTGGTTTTTTTTATGCAATATATTAAATTTTAGCAACGAAAGTTAATAAGCATTTACAAATATATTAAATACCGCACACCTTGCTGCCGACGTCCGAAAGAGTATGAATAGATGGTGTTACGTTTACACTAACTTATTAAACATAATAGGTAACAATATGAAAGGAAGGTAAACACCATGGGACGCAATTATAGTATTGATTATTTTAAATTCTATGCAATATTTGCTGTTGTCTGTATCCATACCGGTACGTTAAGTGATACGAAGCTTGGTAATATAGCAGGTGATGATATCGATTTTGTTATTGATACATTAGCTCGGTTTGCAGTACCTTTTTTCTTTGTTGTATCGGGCTATTTGTTTATTAGTAAATTGAAAAGCATCCAACAACAGCATGATAAACCGTTTGTTTATCAGTGGGCATACTTCAAGAAATATACTTGGAAGTTAGTTAAGCTTTGGCTAGCCTGGTTTTTCTTTTATTACCTCTTTAGTTTGGGTATTAAATTTATCGATACGCCTAAAACAATACCAGCCTTACAGGAGATGTTTTGGAATTATACAAAGGATGTTTTTACATTAGATCTGTTCTATTATGGGGCTGGTTTTACACAGTATCATTTATGGTTTCTATTAGCGCTTATCTGGTCGGTTAGTCTTTTGTTTTTGTTTACCAAATGTAGGTTACTTCGTATCCTATTTTTAATTAGTTTAGGATTAAATCTTGTTGGGCTGTTTGGACAATCCTATACTTCCTTTTTTGAGGTACCGATAAATACACGAGATACCTTGTTCTTTGCTTTATTCTACATTTCGCTAGGTGGCATCTTTGCTCAATATGTTGAGAAGTGGAAGAAATTATCGGATAGAATACCGGTATTTATATATGTAGGTCTTCTCCTGTTATTTGCTATTACGCAAGTTGGTGAAGGGTTTATTACTTTACGTTTAATGGACGGGGAAGAAGGGAATTATTATTTATCTACAATTCCATTTCTAGTAACACTCTTCTTATTCATTCTTAGATATGATCAGATAGGAAAAGGTTCCCTTATATCAAAGATCGGATCAAACGCAGTCGGGATCTATGTATCGCATGTGTTTGTAATGGAAAGCGTACGCATGCTCATGAAAAGTTATGGCTATCAAGATATGCTTGAAACATTAGAGTGGAATCTGTTGTTTACACCGCTGGTATTTATCCTTGCATATCTTATGTATAGTGGATTGCAAAAGGGAAAATTAGTATTGAAAAATAGAATTTCAATGAATGTTCCAGCGTGTAAAGATAGGAAGGTTCCGAATACTCAAGAAATACGGTCATAATGTATTCTGTTCAATTAAAAATGCCACCATCTGCCCGGACGTTCCTTTTCTAGTTGATATGTGAGGAGAAATGGAGTTTGTTTACTGTTCAACTACTGTGATAAAATTTTACAGGTGTGAACGGAACAACTAGGTCCATTTGACCAAAAAAAGGAGATCAATCATGGAAGAGAGAACGACACTGCAAAAATCTTTGAAAGCCCATTGGGTATGGGCTATTGCTTTAGGTTCATCAATTGGTTGGGGAGCATTTGTTCAACCTACTACGTGGATGTCTACAGCTGGACCAATGGGAGTAATTCTTGGCTTCGGTATTGGTGCTTTATTAATGATGCTTATCGCTGTCAGCTATGGTTTCCTTATAAAAAGTTTCCCCGTATCAGGGGGGGAATTCGCATATGCTTTTATTAGTTTAGGACGTACGCATGCGTTTATAAGCGGTTGGTTTTTAACATTAGGTTATATTTGTATTGTAGCTTTGAACGCGTCTGCATTTGCTTTAATGATTAAGTTCGTATTCCCTGCCTTAATCGAGAATTTACATCTTTACCAAATAGCCGGCTGGGATGTTTATGGCATGGAAATTATTATTGCTGCTGTATTGCTAGGGGCATTTGGATATTTTAATATCAAAGGGACTGGCTTATCCGGTCGTATGCAATTTATATTTTGTAGTATTATGATACTTAGTATTGTAGCCATTACCTTTATGGTTGGTGGGCATCCAGGTTCTGGTTTGGCAAATATTCAACCATTATACCCTACGGATACAACGGCTTTTGCAGCAATTATATCAATTGTAGCGATTGCCCCTTGGGCTTATGTAGGTTTTGATAATGTACCACAAGCTGCTGAAGAATTTCATTTTTCTTCAAAAAAAGCTTTTTCATTAATTATTCTTGCTATTTTATTTGCAGCTATTTTATATAGTCTTATGATACTTGCCACAGCGATGATCGAACCTTGGCAGGGGCTTGTAAATGAAAACCATGTTTGGGGTACAGGTGCAGCCATTCAAGAACTGCTTGGTACGATGGGACTTGTGCTATTAGTTACAGCTCTTACGATGGGAGTATTTACAGGATTAAATGGTTTTATTATTTCTTCCAGTCGCTTATTGTTTGCAATGGCTCGTGCGAAGATCTTACCAGAAGCTTTTGCTAGACTTCACCCTAAACACAAAACGCCGTATGTGGGGATTATCTTTACGGTTGTGGTTTCCGCTCTTGCTCCATGGTTCGGGAGAGAAGCTTTATTATGGGTTGTGGACATGTCTTCCATTGGTGTAACCATCGCTTATTTTTATACGTGTTACACAGCCTTTACACTATTCAAGACAAAGAAGGATGAGAAATTTAATCCAAAAAAACATGTGATTTCACCGTTTAAGAAAACACTCTCAGCATTAGGGATGATTGCAAGTATTGTGTTCCTAGCATTGCTGCTTATTCCGGGATCACCAGCCTTTTTAGGAATTGAATCAAGGATCGCTTTATTAGCTTGGATTGTGTTAGGTGGAATTTTCTACCTTGTGAAACGAACGGAGTTTAATAAGATCCCAAAAGAAGAATTAAATTATTTAATATTAGGTTCCAAACAGATTGAAGCAAAGCATCGAGATTCGTAATGAACGAAACAAATTTTTAGTACCATACTCCAAATTCATTAGCTTGCGGAGAAACCGTTGGTTTTCCGCAAGCTTTTTTGCTGTTAGTAACGAAGGTTCCTCCCATTCCACGAACGAGCGCCCGAGCTTCTTCTGAAGCTCACGCTCGGTGATCTCGGCTCAATCGTTCTTCCGTAGAGGTGAAAGGACCTTCTATCCTTGGAGTTCCTTAAGATAGACTGGGCATCTAAAGAAGTCATGCAGATCAACAATGATGGGTGAACTGCATGAATTTTATCTTTTTATGCATAGGTGTCTGCTTTCCAAGCACGGAAATAGCTGTCGAACATTTTCTCGACAGCTTGAAAAAAACCTGGTGGACATTACTCCAGATTTTTTTGACCGGTATGCTAAAGGTGATAAATTGTTTTAATCAATCGGTTTGAAGCGTGACCATCAGAATAGGTATTCCATTCTTTATGGAAATCTGGCATGTGATTCAGGTTAAATCGATTTGCCCTTATTAAATGTATAATCGCTTCGGTTGTCTTTACAATTGGACCTGGAACAAGATTCTCATATTCCTGCCACATTCCTCTTTCTTGTTTATAATCCTCTAAATCATAAGCGAAAAAGATCATTGGACGTTGAAAAAAAGCAAATTCAAATGGAATGGAAGAGTAATCTGTAATTAGTATTTCGGTGATGGTTAATATATGATTCATCGAAAAATGAGAAACATCAAACACAAAATCTGGATAGCGATTGGTAGCTGTAATCTGTTCCGACGGATGAATGCTTAAGAAAAGAAGATATTCATGTTTTAAATGGTCATATAGCTGCTTTATATTTAATTGAACATCTGCTTTCGGCATGTTTCGAAAAGTCGGAGCATATAGGATAATCTTTTTTGTTTGATCGTAACCGATGGAATGCTGAAGCTCATTTTTGACTTGACGTATATGATCTGTTTGATAAAAGAAATCTGTTCTTGGAATTCCAGTACGTCGTAACCGATTATCCGAAATATGGAAGCTTCTTTTGAATATGGATGCCATTTTTTCAGATCCAATCACAACGTCTGTAAAACGCTGATACACTTTTTGGAATCGTGCAATCGCTTTTTTAGAGCGGTATTTGTTGGATGGATCTTGAAGTCCGAACTTTTTAATTGCCCCAGCGGCATGCCACAGTTGAACAACACGTACACGATGCCGGAAGTTGGTAACAGCCAATATCCCATAATAATTATCAGCAAAGATAACGTGCGAGGTTGCTAAATGGTAAATAGAGCGCAGCCAATCAAATGGGTGATTAGCATTGAACGGAATAATGGTACGCCGGTCCGTTGACCTGAATTCGAGTTGACATCGTTTTGTTTTTAAAATAATGATCGATTCGTCTGTGTGTTTTTCTAATGCTTCCGCTGTAAAGCGGATGTTATGACCTAAGGAAGCAATCATGGTTGTTTTTTTTCGAATAGGAAAGAATTGAAAAAGATTAAAAACAATTCGAAAGATGATCAGATAAAAAGTAATCAGTAACTCTCTATTCATGTGTAGGTTTTGTTAAATCCTTCTTAATTTTTGTTGTGGATATCCCAATCGTTCTGGGCAAATAAATAACTTCACAAAGTTCTTGTAAATCATCAAACTTTCCTTTCCAATCATCTCCCATAACGAAAACATCAATATGGTATTTTTCAATATCTTTTCTTTTTTGATCCCATGTCTGTTCTGGGATTACTTCATCTACATATTGGATTGCTTCTAGTATCAATTTTCTTTGTTCAAAAGTATAGTATGCCTGTTTTCCTTTTTTTGCATTAAATGTATCTGTAGAGATAGCAACAATTAAGTAGTCACCATATTTCTTGGCACGTCTTAATAAATTGATATGACCAGTATGAAGGATATCGAATGTTCCATAGGTAATTACTTTTTTCATCTCCTGTTACCTCCGTTTTTAACCATTTTATTTGTTTAACACCTTGTTTTAGAAATTTTTTATATTATATTCATCAAATTTACAAACTATTTACTCTTAGCTAATATGCGCTTAATACATTAGATTTATAATGGAATTAATCGAAAATAAACACTACTATTTTCGAAAGCAGAAAGGAGAATGGTGATGACTATTAGAGGTATTGGACATCGAGGTTATCCAGCTAAATATCCAGAAAATACAATGTCTTCTTTTCAAGCTGCTATTGAATTAGGATTTACTCATATCGAATTGGATGTACATCTTAGTAAAGATGGTATCCCAGTTGTTATGCATGATTATAAAATTGATCGAATGACCGATGGGGTTGGCGAAATTCGTGACTATACTCTATCAGAACTTCAGGAATTCTCTATTGAGAAAAACGAAAAAATTCCTACTTTAGAAGAAGTTCTTCGATTAGCTAAAAATCAAGTTATTGTTTCAATAGAAATGAAAAACACAAAATTATATGATTCTGTGGAAGAGAAAGTTTTCGAAATGATTCAAAAGGTTGATATGATTGAGCAAGTTTATGTAATTTCATTTGATCATAAATCACTAGCAAAACTTCGTGAACTTTCAAGTGAAGTCAAAATAGGACCGTTAGTTAATAAATTGAGACGCTCTCATTTTCGACTTATTGAAAAATTGGACGCAAGCTATATTGCTGTGAAACATGATGGCTTAAAAGAAAAATATGTGAATCGTTGCGAAGGGTTAGGTATTCAAGTTGTTGCATGGACAGTGAATAGCGTAGAACAAATGCAACGATTTAAGAAGTATCCTTCTGTTTTGGTAACAACAGATGAATTAGAAAAATATAAAGCTTATCATTATCCAGATACTTCTTCAAAATTACAGAAAGTTATCGTTTAATTTCATACATGTCTAGCACAGAAGTAGGATAAAATAGTTATGCTCTTATGAGCATTTTTATTTTTGTGAAGTCATTAAAAATAATAGGAGGATTCTCCCTGTGAGCTATAGTGGTATTATTATATGTTTAATTGCAGCAATTATTTTAACTCCATTTGTAAAAAAACTGGCAATTGTAATTGGTGCAGTTGATAAACCAAATCATCGAAAAGTACATCAAAAAATGATGCCACGGTTAGGTGGTCTTGCTATTTATAGCAGCTTTTTACTAGGATTTCTCATTTTTCTTCCACAGACGTACAACTATTGGCCAATTTTAATTGGGGCAACGATTATTATGTTTGTCGGCATTTTGGATGATGTAATGCAACTATCTGCTAAGGTGAAGTTTGGTGGGCAACTAATCGCAGCAATGGTGCCTGTGTTTGGCGGGTACACAATTGAATTTATAACGGTGCCATTTGGTGACCGAATTGAATTTGGTATTGCCGCGATACCATTAACAATTATTTGGATTGTAGCCATTACAAACGCGATCAACCTTATTGATGGATTGGACGGGCTAGCGGCAGGAGTATCTTCGATTGCGTTATTAACCATTTCTGTACTGGCTATTTCAATGGGGAATTATCCAATTGCGTTGCTCTCTTTCATGCTATTAGGAAGTACGATTGGATTTTTGGTTTATAATTTCCATCCTGCCAAGATATTTATGGGAGATACTGGATCTCTGTTTCTTGGTTATATGATAAGCGTGATTGCAGTAATGGGCTTATTCAAAAATGTGGCGCTTTTTTCTCTAATGGTTCCAATTATTATTTTGGCTATCCCGATTTTAGATACATTATTTGCGATCATCCGCAGAATTGTACATAAGAAACCATTAGCTGCTCCTGATAAATTCCATTTGCATCATTGTATTATCCGTATGGGCTACAGTCATAGTCAGACGGTAATCATGATTTATGCTTTAAGTGGGTTGTTTAGCTTAGCAGCTGTCATATTAACTCGTTCAGCAATGTGGGGAACGACGATTATTTTGATGACCGTCTTGATAATGGTTGAATTAATTGTGGAAGTAACTGGTCTTGTGAGTGAAAGATATCGACCAATATTGAATTGGATAGAAACAAGTAAAGAAAAATCGAAGTAAGCTAAGCAATGGTTGGCAGTACAAGTTACTTCGGAAATATGATATAGGTAATGGTGATGAGAGTGAATCAATTGCGAAAGAATACACTGGATGAAATACAGCTAGCACGAGCTTTTGCGATTTTGGCAGTACTGGCGGTTCACGGTTCATCGAGCGGTGTGACAAATGTTGAACCAGATTCAGTACTTTTTCCGATTTATAATTTCTTGAATATAGCTGGAAAACTAGGTACGCCAACATTTATTATGCTAAGCAGTTTTGTATTATTTTATAATTACTATCCTAGAGAAACAAACTGGGGATTAATGAAACGATTTTATGGCAAGCGGCTAAAGTTTATTTTAATTCCCTATTTTGTATTTTCTTTACTCTATTTTGTTATAAAAATGGTTGTCTATTATGATTATCCCAGTATTTCCTTTGCCATTAACCGCTTTATAACCTTATTGGCATTAGGGAAAGCACATACTCATTTATATTTCGTCTTTATTAGTGTGCAATTCTACCTACTATTTCCTTTGTTTTTGATTGCCTTTAAGAAATTAACGTTTTTAAGAAAACACGCCATTTGGATTGGCCTCCTATTGCAATGGGGATGGGTTATTCTAAATAACAACTATTTCCATATTCCTTGGAAGGGGTCGATTTCATTATCCTATTTATCTTTTTATTTTATGGGAGCATTTCTGGGAATCTATTATAACGATTTAAAGGCTAAGTGGAAGCAACCACTTTTTAAAGAGAGAATCATCATTCCACTGACCCTTGGTTATGGCGTAATGGTATTTTTATATACCGGTTATATGTATTTATCAAGGATTGGTGTTTTCACAACGATTGGTAATTACTTACCTGGTTTTGTATCTAGTTATATTGGGGAGTTTACATGGGCAACGCATGCTTTATTTGCGGGTGTATTCTTGTTCTATTTAGCTCATCTTGCAAACCAAACATTTCAATTAAGAACCAAAATGGTGTTTATGGAAATAGGGGCAACATCCTTTGGAATTTATCTCATCCACCCCTTGTTCCTAATGGTATTCAGACAGTTAGTTAACTCTGGATCGCCAATCATCTATCACGGATGGCAAGTGATCACATTTATTCTTGTAGGTTTACTCAGCTGGTTGGCTGTACGTGTAACGTATCGATTTATTCCTTTTTATTGGGTGCTATTTGGAAAAATGAATCTGCAAAAATTATTTAAAATTCCAAAGCAGAAGGGAAGTAATATCCATGAATATCAAAACTATTCCTAAGACGATTATTATTGTACCTGCCTATAATGAAGAAGCTAGTATTGCTACCACATTAACAAGTTTAATGGAGTTAAGCAATCAGATCGATAGATTAGAGATATGCGTGGTGAATGACGGATCCACGGACCGAACAAAAGAAATAATTGATACATTTGACATTGTGTCATTACATTTACCCCAAAATCTAGGAATAGGCGGAGCAGTGCAAACAGGTTATAAATATGCATATAACCATGGCTATGAAATTGCAGTTCAATTTGATGCAGATGGCCAGCATAATGTGCATGATTTATTAGAATTAATCGAGCCGATTATAAAGGAGGAAGAAGATATGGTTATCGGCTCTAGGTTCTTGAAGAAAACGGATTATAAGGGGAGTAAAACAAGGAGAATTGGCATTTATTATTTTTATATTGTTTTAAAGCTTCTAACTAAAAAGCGTTTTACTGATCCTACTTCTGGATACCGTGCCATTAATCGTAAAGTAATTACTTTATTTGCTCATCATTATCCCAAAGATTATCCTGAGCCGGAAGTACTTATGCATTTGAATCGCAAAAACATGAGAATTAAAGAAGTCACTGCCAATATGCATGCCCGTCTTGGTGGCGAATCATCGATAACGCCTATGAAGAGCATATATTACTTTGGAAAAGTTACACTTTCCATCCTAATGCAGTCTATTGTTAAGGAGTAAGGCAACAATGAATATCAATTTATTTAGTTTTTTTATTGTTTGTTTGTTCTTTGTCATCGTTATTGAATCTGTTCGGAGAGGGATTCTCGAAACAAAAGATGCATTAATTTGGCTTTTTTTAAGTGTCATCTTGGGGATACTGAGTCTTTCAAGAGGATTGTTGGAACTAATCGCTGATTGGTTAGGAATCGTTTATGCACCGAGTTTATTATTCTTATTTGGTTTACTGAGTACGATTATTATGATTTTTGATTTAACGAGGCGCATCTCGAAATTAAATCAGAAAGTTATTCATTTAACTCAAGAGTTTGCATTACTAAAAGAACAGCAGCGTAATTCAAGCTCAGAATTTGAGGAAAAAAGGAAAGAAAATATATGAATTATCTTTTGCTCGTTGTGAATATTTTGCTTTTAGTTAGTGGTCAAATGTTATGGAAAGTGGGCATGCAGCAAATTGGCACCATGGGGTTAGGAACGATAGTTGAAGTGATAAAATCGCCATATATTATTGGTGGTGGCCTAATCTATGTATTAGCAACAGGCCTTTGGTTATACATATTGTCTAGAATGCCGTTTAGCATTGCCTATCCCTTCCAAAGTCTTGCTTATGTATTAGGTGTTGTTATTGGATACGTTATTTTTAAAGAAACGGTTACCCCAATTCAATGGGCTGGTGCAGCAATTATTGTTTTTGGAGTATATTTAATAGCGAGGTAATCTATGAATCGATCTACTTTTTTTCAACAGTTATATGAGAAGGCCCCATTATATATCCTTGGACTCATTTTGTTCCTTTCCTTTTTCATCTATATCTATTTTTTCATCGAGCATCCAGGGAGTAATTTTGTTCAACCAACTGATGAAGAGATTCAACAACAATTAGACGATGGCGTGATAAGTGAAAGGATAGCGGCGCTAAAAGAGCATACATGGAAGTATGGGAGTCGGGACGCTTATCTATATACGGAAATGGCAAATCAAATCATTGAAGATGGCATCTATGGTTACAACACAAATGGGGAAAGCAATGCATTTGTAACACCTGGTTATCCCATGATATTAGTGGTACTCTTTCTTATCGCGAATACCTTAGGTGTCGAACAAATGATCATCGTAACTGTGTTTAATATGGTATTAAGTTTAGCTACTATTTTACTCATCTATAACATTGCTTTGAAGACGTTTAAGAATCAATGGATGGGGGTTGCTGCAAGTGCTTTTTATGCCGTCTACTTTACACCTTACCATTATTTTCGGACAGCGTTAACTGAAATACCGGGTATCTTTTTCTTTTGTTTAGCGATCTATTTATTTTTAATAGCGTTAGAAAAAAACAAGAAAATCTTTCATATCTTATTTGCAGTTGTATTTTGTTATGGAGTTATGCTCCGACCAGTAATTGCGCCTTTGGTACTAATTGCATTTGTTATTTTGTTTCTAAAATATCGTCATCAAATAAAAACGTCAATCGTCATTAGTGCTCTTTGGGCAGTGGGTGCTGCCGTGGTTATTGCTCCATGGGTAATTCGAAATTTTATTGTGTTTCAAGAGTTTATTCTATTATCTACACATTCAGGCAACAGTTGGTTTGCAGGGAGTAACCCTTTTGATATGTACAGCTTTTCGGATTATTGGAAAGAACAAGAGGAACTGGGCATGGATAGTAAGGAATATGCACTCATGAAAATAAAAGAAGGGTTTGAAACAAATTTTGGACTCTGGTTAGCTTGGTTTACGGTAGGAAAAACATACGAATTATTTAAACTTCCAGATGCCATCTATTTCTACACGGCATATGGTTATGTGAACTTCGTCAAGATGATCCATCATCTAATTGTAAATCTAGCATTTATTACGGTGATTATTTCGTTTATTTCTCGAAAAAAAGAAGCAATCGCAATTGCTTCTATTCTTATCCTGTATATTGGATTATCCAATCTATTCCTAACTATTCCAAGATATGGCTTTTTTATTATACCAGTTATGTGTATATTAAATGGCTATGCTATCGTAACGTTAATTACGAACATCAGAAACCTCTTACAACGATCGAAACTAAAAAATGCGAACAAGGCTGCTTCCTAGCTTTGTTCGCATTTTTTAGTTTGAATACGAATTTTTCCCTTTCATTACCCAAGCAGATTGGTGTCAGCTAATCTACTTGGGTGTTTCCATTTAACATTTATACATTACTATATGGACGTTTTTCTCGCCCAAAGAAAGTATCTAGCGCAAGTTCTGGTGTGGCTCTTGCATCGCGTTGATACATGCGTACAATCTCTCTCAATTTCATTCTTCTTAGCTCTTCATTGTCGAGTGCATGGGTTGCTTGTTGATATAACTGTTTATCGTCCCAATTGTCTTCTTCTACATGTCCGACTACAGGTTGATTACAAAGCGCAGCAAAAGCATCAATTTTTGGGTCGTACGAAATTGCTACAAATGGCGTATAATTAATTGCTGAAAATATGAGTGAATGCAGACGCATGCCAATGAGTAAATTGGATTCACCGATAAGCGCAATTTTAGCTTCTAAGGAAGCGTTCGCTGGCGAAATATAACTATGCTCTGTCATTCGTTCAGCTGTCTCTTGCGATTTACGTTGATCCTTTTCCCCATGCATTGGTACGAACACCACAGCATATCCATCTTGAACGAGCTGATCTAAAGTAGATGCTATCTTTTGAGTGAATGGCTTATTCGTTGGCCAATCCCTCACACTCACAGTAATGAACTTTTGAGTTAATTTATCAGCCGTCTCCCATTGATGGTCATAGGAGCTAGAATCTAAACCTAAAACAGGATCGGGAACAATTGTAGACATATGTTTAATGCCAATTTGATTCAGTAAGTGCTGTGAAGCTTGATCGCGTACCGTGATTTGCTCCACATGATTTAACGCATATTTCACTAACCATTTACTTAAAACCCCATTAATTGGTCCCATCCCTTGCGCATAAATAAACACAGGTTTCTGCAGCCATTTGGCCAATTTGATGATGCCCGTATAATAGGGGATGGTCAACATCCCTGTTTTATCTTGTAAAAGACTGCCACCACCACTAATTAATCCATCTGAATCGCGTAATGCTTGAATGATCTCATTAATCTTTCGTCGGTTTACGGCATTTACTTGATAGGTTCTTTTCGTTTGTTCTGGGTTATTAGATAATATGGTAATTTTAATGGTAGGTTGAACCATTCGAAGCTGTTCTATAATGGAAAACAAAATAGCCTCATCGCCAACATTATCAAATCCATAATAACCGGAAACAACAATATGCATTATACCCACTCCCTTCGGATGCGTTTTGTAATAAAGGGTACACATTTTCGATAAATCCAGATAAGCAACAGTCCTAAGAGATAGCCAATAACAATGCTATAACCTGTTCTTAGTAAGGAAATATGCAATGGGATATGAAGGTGGGTAAAAGTATTCATGATTGATAGAAAGCCAATGATCCCTGGAATCACCAAGACTTTTCCCAGTAATTTATTCGTTTTGAACACATAGATTGCTAATAAATAAAATGGAAGACCAATGAGGAATTCTTTTGTTCTAGGGCGAACATATAGCCATTCCTCTAATGTGCTTCGTATCATCAGTTCCATGTCGCTTACAGTCGCACTATTACCTGTTCTCGTAATATAATAGATGCCTATTACGCCAATGATAAAGATGACTGCAAGATGCCAGTACTTCACTGGGACTTTTAATAGCATTACGATTTCTCTCCAGAATAGAAATACACCGACAAATAGAATAGGAATAAGATAAACTAATTTTACTCCTCTAAACACTTCAAATCCGGTGATAAAAGCATTACCGTTTAGTAGGCCAATGACAATGATTATACCGACAAAGGTTATCCCTAGTGCCTTTAAATAATGCAAAGTAATACCGCCTAGCTGCTTATCTCCTGTATTTATTGTAGATAGTACAGCATAAATTGGTGCTACTATCGCAAGAATTAGTGCAAAGCCCTGTATGAGGAATAGTCTTTCAGTAAGATAATATCCTATTACTAAAAGCGTCATGAATACGATAGCAGCAATCATCCATTTTCTATCCCTTACGATCGTTGCAGCTAAACCTGTAAACAGAATGCCGGCAAGGAAGAGGAGTACTTGGGTCCAGATTGGTGTGTTTATTTCGGTAAATGGCTTAGGAGAGCCTTGCTGGAAATTATTCTCTAAGTTGTGATGAACACCTTCAACAAATGCATTCGCATTCTCTAAGCTTTCAGTTGGATCACCTGCTTGAATATGGAAGAAAATAGATCGTATATTCCGTTCTTTGACAGCTCGTACAGCTTGATCAATATTTTCCGGTAGTGTTTTATTATTTAAGTCCATACTATGCAATCTGATCGTATTGTAGTCAGTATTACGAGCTATTGTTTGTAACCCTTTTTGTTGAGTGAACTCAATGGAATAAAAATGGTAGCCTACATCGGTTAATTGGTTTGTCCATTGTTCTACTTCTTCCATATTTGGATATCCAATGACATCCTGACCATAAAATAATAAATTAGTAGTATCTGTTTCCTTTAACTTGATGAGCTGATCGACACTTTTTTGATTCCATTTCTGGTTTGTATTTTCTACTCGGAACATATAGTTAAGTCCAAGCTGTTTTACTTGATCTAACGTCTCTTCATTGTAAGCAATGTTTCTAGATAGGATATCCATTTCTTTTTCAATAAAGTAAAAATCCTGACCACTAATTGTAACGGAAGAAGGCTGTAGGTTTTCGGAAATCAGTTTATTAAAATAAGCATCCCTTGGTTGAGTGATGTAATATCCTTTTGCTTCCGTATCCACCATTTCGTCTTGATTACTAAATCGTAACGCATCGTTTAACTCCTGTTCGTTATAGATAGTAATGATGTCTTGGTTCTCCATCCAATTTAATGATAGAGGACTTATGCTAACCGTATTTAAGCCAGACTTTTTTAAAGAAGAAAGAATGTCCTCTGTATTTAATTCTTCATGATCTGTTGCTAGCTGATCAATCTCTTGATAAGGAGCGGCGATTTCGTACGTATTATTTTCTGTCTCTGTCTGCCAACGCTCAATAATTCCGGGTATTGTAACTGCAAGTAAGACGATTAACGTCATCCAAATCCATTTCTGCTTGTTCATTTTTCTGCTCTTCCTTTCTGGGAGAAATAAGGAATATTCTTTACGATGTCTGTTTTATTCACCACATTAAATAGGTATAGTTGTAACACATAGATAGTAACTCCAATGAACATAGCTACGAGCAAATAGAGAAGAGCTTGAACCCGTGACCAATCTGTTATAGATACATACAAGGTTGGTACTCCAATAACAGCCCCCATGGATATGGAAGCAATCATTATTTTTGTTATTAGCTTACGTCTAATGGAAAATGGATAATGCTTAAAGATATACCATGTATTGATAATTAATAAAACAATATATACCAATAACGTAGAGAAAGCTGCACCACGTAATCCAAATAATTGAATGAAGTAAATATTGCATAGGGCTTTCATTAATATACCGCAAACAATTATGAAGGCTGCTTGTTTAGCTAAGTTCATACCTTGTAGAATACCGGTACTTAAAATGGTTAACGAAGTAAAAACAGAACTTAGTCCAAGGATAGCTAGAACTCCGCTTCCTTCTAAGTCAGTAAATAAAGCTAAATTAATTGGTAATGTAAGACCTAGTAACCCCATTGCTGCAGGCCATGAAAGTAAATGCGTCATGCGATATGTCTTTTCTATGACGGACCTTACTTGTTGTGTCTCTCCTTCTGCTAGCTTTGTTGTTATTAACGGAATGAGTGGGAGAACAATCGACGTCGAAAAAACAGTCGCAATTTGGACAATGGAAAGGCCACGGCCATAGATACCATAAAGATAATTAATCCCCGTTTCCGATTCACCTATACTACGTAAACCATAAGGAATGGTAAAAGAGTCGATAAAATTTATTAAAGCCATGGTAATTGTGCCAATAGCAATCGGTATCGATAGTTTTAATATCTGTTTGCTCCAAGAGGAGAATAGCTTTAACGTATATTTCCTAGTTAAGGTTTGCCTTAAAGGTGAACGAATATATTTCACTCTTAAATAGATAAGTGATGTAAATGCTCCTACAACCGAACCAATCATGACACCACCAGCTACCGTAGCATCAGAAAAGTCTTGTTGAACAAAGTAATAGGCAATAACTAAAATCAAACCAACGCGGATGAACTGTTCAATAACTTGTGAGATAGCAGTCGGTTTCATATCCTCAAAGCCTTGAAAGTAACCTCGATAAACAGCCATATACGGTGCAACTAATAAGGTGGCTGTAACTACAATTAAAGCAAGTCTTGTAGACTGTCCTCCTAAAGCAGAAGCTAAAGGAGTGGATAAGCTATATATTAGTAGAAAGCTAGAGATACCGAACAATAAAGCCAGAATACTTGCTGTTACGTAAATTTCTTTTACAAATGATAATTCACCCTTTGCTCGAGCATCGGCGATTAGCTTTGAAATAGCAATAGGAATACCTGCTACAGATAACGTAAGAGCCACCATATAAACCGGGTATACAAGACTAAAGATTCCTAAGACATGGTCACCAGCAATATTTTGAAGAGGTATTCGAAAAACACTTCCCAATACTTTAGATACTAAAGTGGCGACCGTTAATAGTAACGTACTTCTAACAAAAGCAGAACGGCTCATGAAACTTTTTCCTTTTTCTTTTGCTTAACAATGTGGAAAGCAAATTGTGGAAGTGCAAGCATTCTTCTCCATCTGGTTGGTTGTTTTATTAATCGGTAAAGCCATTCCAAATTCAACTTCTGAAAAATTACAGGTGCTCGCTGAACCTTCCCTGCAATAACGTCGAAAGACCCCCCAACTCCCATTAACAATCCATGATTGAATTTTGATAGATTGTTCGCGATCCAATTCTCTTGTCTTGGACATCCCAGCGCGACAAATGTTATATCAGGCTGTAACTGTACAATGTGATCTGTAATATCATTTGATTCCAGGTTAAAATAGCCATCTTTACAACCAACAATTTCAATATTTGGAAACTGGTTCTGGATGTTAGTTATCGCTCTTTGTAAGGTTTCTTCCTGTGCACCAAGTAAAAAAATACGATAGTGATTTTTTTCTGCTAGTTTTAATAAATCAATCATTGTATCATAGCCAGTAACTCGTTCAGGTAAAGGCTGTTTTAATATTTTAGCTGCCTTTACAATTCCTATTCCGTCCGCGACGATATACGTTGCTTGTTGCAATTGCTGCATAAAATGCAAATCCTCTTGTGCCTTCATCACTACTTCTGGATTTGCCGTTACAACAAATGTTTTCTCTTTTTGTTGAATTCGTTTGTTTAGTAAGTATACAAACGAATGATGATCTGTATTTAGAAAAGGAACATTCATTATTGTTATATGTTTCATCATTTACTCAGGCTCCTTTGAAGTTCACGCATCGGGTGTTAATATTACTACTTAATAATTATTCTGTTTATGCAGATAGCGCTGATGAACCCAGCCGTATCCGTCTTTATAATAAACCATAAGCCAATCTCCTTCTTGAACAACTTGATTGTTGGCTGTAACATTAGCGTTCACATAATCGCTTGCTTGAAGCTTACCAATAACTTCTCCTTGAAGATTTGGTTTATTACGGACAAGTAAATTGGATTCAATGTTTTCTACTTGGAAGAGGTTAGTTAGTAAAATATAATCCTTTGAAATCCATCCCTTATCTTGGCTATCCGATACATAATACCAATTATCATGTTTATCTATTATTTCAATTGATGTATCAATTGATAATAGTTTTATAATTGTTTCTTTGTTTCGTGTAGATGGTTCTGTTCTCATATGAACATGATTCTCGGTTGTAACTGCCCTTAAATGGTTATAGATCTTTGATGTACTTGGAGCTTTTTTGTCTTCAGCAGACGGCTTTAAAAATTGTTCTGATAACCTTATTCCTTTACGTAAGTAATTACTTGATACCCAACCAGTTACTCCACCAGCATTAACTTTATACCAGCCACCGTTCTCTCCAATTATGGTAACTATCGTATTATTCGATAATGTTTTAATAATATGAAAAGTGGTTGTTGGACCAGTTCGAAGGTTGAGGTTAGCTGTAGTCTTCATTTTTTCCCCTTGCCGTTTTGTGTCCACATGATACTGTTTATCGCCGCTAGGTTTAGATGTTGCTCCTGGTTGTTGGTTGAATGTTGGTACATCAAACTTTAATACATAATTGTTTAATAAATTATAAATCTCTTGAATTCGATTTGTTTGTAGAATCGCCCATTGTACATGAGTAGCATATTGGGGATATCCAGGGCTACTCGGATTCCATCTCATTTTATATAATGTATCTTGGCCGTCGTTTATATAATGATTTGCTATATCTCTAGCTCCGCCTATGATAGCTGCTTCTGGAGAAAACCACCCTTTATTAAAAGCATATTTTGCTCCGCCGTTTAGTGGGTCATTATCTACTGCTCCATATCCATACATATTATAAACGGTATAAGTTGCCTTGTTTTTGGCTACAATATTGCCGTTTTTATCCACAGGAATGCCAGTAGCAAGCCTTGATGTTCCATTACCAGTTTCATGGAGTGCGTGTGCCATTAAATATACTTCATTAATTCCATACTGTTTTCCTGCTTCGATAAATGAATTTGCTTGTCCTGATAAGGAACCCTTGTTTTGCAGGACTTTTCTATTAATCTCACTCGGATCTAGATTTGCATTTTCTGAAAGGTTAAGAAACTGTAAATAGTCACTTGATTCACTTGAGAAATTCCTAGGGTTTGCATAGTATTCTACAAGAGAACGACTAGCAAGGAAATTTCCTGCTCCATCCACTTTAGGGGTTTTGGTTACTTGAATATCAATCATTTCCTTAAAAGAATAATTGTAATGGGTGTAGTCTATTCTTATTTTTGGCTCGCCTATAACTTGCAACATACGATTTAAAATGGCAGACATTTCACCTCGAGTCGTACTATCTAGTGGTGCAAAATATAACCCTTGATTATTTTTTTTACCAGCAATGATATTTAAATAGACTAGTTTCTGAATCGCACCGTAAAACATGGGATTAATTTCTTTATTATCATTAAATAGAAGAGGTGCCTTATCAGCATCTATTCCTTTTAAATCTAAAGCGCGCTTCATCATTGCGGCTACTTCTTGACGAGATATGTGTTTATCTGGTCTAAATACATTATTAGGGTAACCACCAATAATTTGGTTATTGACAGCTGTGGTAATTGCTGCATAATACCAATCTTCCTTTTCAATATCAGTGAACTTATTTTGGGATGCATTGGTTGATAAATTTAAAGCGCGAACTAAAAAAACGGTAAACTCTGCTCGTGTAATGGCATGATCTGGTCGATAGGTTCCATCACTATAGCCGCGCATTATTCCTCTTTCAATAAGAGATACCATACTTTTTTCAAAATAGTGGCCGTGAATATCCGATTGAGCATAAATTGTTTGAGGTAAGATTAGTGTTAATAATATAATTGGAACAAAGAAGAATTTGTTTAATATTTTCATGTTTTATAAAGGTTCCCCCTTTAACTAATAAAAGCCACTATTTTATTGTTTCATTGCGACACATCAATAGTAGTACATTTGTATAGGAATTTCAGTATTATTTACAGATAATTAACATTATTTACTAAAACTTAACAGTGTGTGGTATGGAAAGTATGGTATGCTGTGAATAAGAAAAATATGAAGTACTTAAAGAGGAAGATTAGTTAAGGAATTAAAAAACATCCCATATGAAAATGGGATGTTAACCAATTGCTCTTTCTTTTTCCTTTTCTTCTGTATCGGTCAAATGTTTCGCTAAGTTTAAACTGGATGTACCATTTGAGTACTCATTCCATTGTTTTGCAAAGTCTTTGATTTGTTTATAATTAAACTTATTTTCCTTAATTGCTAGAATAATAGCTTCTGTCGACGCTACGACTGGGCCTGGCATCTTGTGTTCATAATCATCAATTAAGCCACTGGTAAAACTATATTCATCCACATCATAAGCAAAGAAAATCATTGGTTTTTCCAATAAAGCATACTCAAATGGAATGGATGAATAGTCGGTAATTAATAAGTCAGTGATAAGCAATAAGTGATTCGTATCATAGAATTCCGACACATCATATACAAAATCTTTATAAACTTCACTTATCTCATAAGTTACCGCAGGATGAGGTTTAATAAACAGCACATAATCATCAGACAGTTCACGGTACAGCTTATCAATCTCTAACTTTAATTGATAATTAGTTAACTGGTTATTTCGAAATGTTGGCGCATATAAAATAATTTGTTTATTCTTAATCATGGGGTGTTTAGTTAACATGTCATGATAAATACGATCCTTCATCGAACGATCGTATAAAACATCTGAGCGTGGTATACCAGTACGCAGAATGCGATTATCTGTAAGCCCAAAACTCTCTTTAAATGTCTCCGCCATCATTTCCGAACCGACCACCGTGTAATCAAAGCTCCGGTAGACATTGGCAAAGCGTTCATTTGCTTTTGTTGTTCTATATTTATTTGTAGGGTCCATTAGACCAAACTGCTTGATTGCCCCACCAGCATGCCATAATTGGATACAGGTTACTCCTTGTTTGAAATGGGTAGCCGCTAAAAATCCATAATACGTATCTACTAAAATAGTAGTAGCAGTTGCAAGATGGTAAACTGATTTTATAAATGAAAATGGAATTTTTAAAGAAAACGGAATAATGGTTGCATTTGTATCATCAAACGGATACCTACATGACCCATCTTTAAGAATAATAATCTCTTCGTCGGACAAGTTGGATAAAGCTTCAGTTGTATAGTAAATATTATCCCCAAACGTAGAAACACCAACTGTTTTTTGTTTTAGTGGGAATAATTTAAAGAAATTAAAGAGTATACGGAAAGCAAAGAGGTATACACTTATAAGGATTTCTTTAACCATTATTTGTCATGTTTAGGTCAGTCTTAATTTTTGTTGTGGAGATTCCAACAGTCCTCGGCAAATAAACGACTTCACAATGATCTTTTAAAAAGTCAAATTTACCTTCCCAGTCGTCCCCCATAACAAAGACATCGACATCGTATTTTTGAACATCTTCCATTTTTTGTTCCCACGTATGTTCAGGAATAACCAAATCGACATAACGAATCGCCTCGAGTATAGCTTTTCTCTGTTCAAACGTATAATAAGCTTTCTTTCCCTTTAAGGCATTAAACTCATCTGCTGATATTGCAACAATTAAATAATCTCCGTATTCTTTTGCGCGACGTAGTATATTTATATGACCTGTATGCAGTAAGTCAAATGTTCCATAAGTGATTACTTTTTTCATTATGAAAAACCTCCGCAATAAATGAATGCTTAATTTTATTGTACCATAAAATTAATACCACAATTATAATTAAGGTTATCAATATAATAACAATTTGACTTCATTTTAAAAATTGATAAAAGTAAACTATGATATTTTAGTTATAGTTCAAGCTATTTCTTCTTTACCTGAATTTATAACTTTTTTCTTGTTTTGATAAACTCTTTTAGTATTTCCAATTATATATTTTCCAAATGGAAGAAGAGAGATTACTTTTATAACTATCATGGATAATATTAGAGTAAATATGAACATTATTATAATCTGCAGGGTTGGAGAGACATCTTTTGTGAATTCTAATAAAAAAGGTGAAAAGAACCTTAGTATTTGCCAGTGAACTAAGTATATTCCCAAAGAAAAGTTACTAATCATGTTTATTAGTTTATAATTCGGAATAATTTGTCCCCAAGCTAATACTGCAAGACTTATAGATATAGACAAGGGAAATATATCAATTCTTCTAGAATCTACTTGATTGTAACCGGCCTCAAAGGATACTAAAATTAAATGAATTGAAAAAAAGGCAAGAATAAGAGTCATCCATTTGTAATTTCTAATAAAATTCGCTATTTTCACATAATGCTTTCCTATTAAAAAAGCTACTGAGAAATACCCAAGCCAAGCAGTGAAGGGTAGCTTTAAATATGTCTTATATTCCGCTATTAAGTCGAGGTCACTATTTAACAAACCTAAATGGGCAAGCATAATTGTAATACTTACTGGTAAGAGTTTTTCTACTGAAATTCTATATTTTAATATAATATAATGAAGTATATAGAATTGGAAAATTATTAGAATAAAGTAACCCTCATAACCACCTGCTAGATTTGAAATTATCTTATTAATTATATTAATATCATTAACTGATAGATAGTTTACTACTATTGCATCAATTATAGCAAAACTAATAAAAGGAAGAAATATTAATTTAAAGCGCTTCAAAAAAAACCTCTCTGGCAATTGACTTTGATACCTATTTGATAATATTATTTCTGATAAAACAATAAAAGTTGGTGTTGCGTATGTTAGTATTATTCTTATAATATAATAGTTTTCTATAGCAGTATACCCAATACTACGGCCAATAATTGTACTGCTGTGTAATAACACAATACTTAGACAAGCTATTGTTCTTAATAAATTCCACTCTTTAATCATATTGTAACCTCTATTCTATGAATTAAAAGCATTTAATTATATCATTTTTATTATAAGTTTACAACTTTATAAATGGAAATATTATGAGCTACTATATGAAAATATAAAAAATAAGGATAATCTTACAAGTCTAAATATAGACTTGTAAAGATTACCCCCTCTTAACACAAAAGATCAAGAATTATAAAAAGGAATATCTAAATATAAAAGATAGGATTCAATTTCTTGATACAAGTTATACATTGTATATATTTGTTTTGATGCCCAACGTATATCTGTAGCATATTGATATGCTGCCTCCTGGTATTTTTCCATAGAGTCGGGATTCCATCTCATCTTATATAGAGTGTTCTTCCCATCTTTAATATATGCGTCAGCTATGAATTTAGCACCACCTATAATAGCTTTGTTTGGTGTGGTCCATCCTTCTTTATATGCTCTTTCAGCGCCACATTCTATGGCACAGCCGTCATTTGCTCCTATTCCATACATATTATATACAGTTACACCGTTATGTTTAACACCATTAGCCAACCTAGAATTTCCATTTCCGGTTTCTAAAAGTGAGTGTGAAATTAAATATAGGTCATTTATCCCGTTATCTAATCCAGCTTCTAAAAAATATTTACCTTTTCCTTCAAGCTGGCCTTTGCCTCGTAAAAAATTATTTAGGACTTGAACTGTAGCACCACTAGGCTTAGAAAGATCTAAAAACTGGAATTGTTGAATAGGGTCATTTATAAAATTAGTTGGATCTAAATAATATAATACATCATCTGGACTTGCGTAGACCCACTTATTACTTACAAATTCAATTATATACCATCCATCTACTTCTTCTAAAATAGTAACTGAAGTTCCTTTTGTAAGTTGCCCAATTGAATTATAAGTAACTCCCGGGCCT
Organism: Virgibacillus salexigens; assembly: GCF_000723585.1. NCBI lineage: Bacteria > Bacillati > Bacillota > Bacilli > Caryophanales > Bacillaceae > Virgibacillus > Virgibacillus salexigens. The sequence continues at coordinate 652,521 of NZ_CCDP010000001.1, forward strand.
CTTCTAACATTTAGAGCATTTGCAGTAACTTTGTGATGCTCATCTATAAAAGTTTTAGAAACGTAAGCATATGGTTGGTCAGTTTGTGGTCCAACCTTCATCTGCATTTCTAATGCATCTTCTAAAGATAAGTTATATTTAGTTGTACGTACTACATTATCAAAGGCAACATCATCCCTATGAATATAGCCAGTATATCGTTTTCCATTTTTATAAACATTTGTTTCATACCAGTTATTTGAAAAAGTATTAAATTTTAAGTCGCTTCCATAGCTATATCTTTTCAGTACCTCGGAATTTTTCGAAGCTCTAGAATAAACAGCGGTAGGGTTATTAGCTGAATATCCGCTTAATAATTTTTGGTTTGGATTTATAACCTCTACTTCGCTTGTTGATATATATCCTGTTTTTGCTTCATTATTTATATATACTGTGGCTTGGTACCAATCTTTAGAAAACGTTCTTACTTCTAAGATACTTCCTTTTGGATAAGTTTTAAGTATCTTAGAACCCTGAGTATTAATATATACATTAGTAGTATCTAGCAATCCAAGAGTTCTTATACTAATTTGATTGTTTGGATCTATGTTTATAACATCAAGTTTGTTAATATACCCAGTAACTGGTTTTCCATTGACATATACAGTTGCTTGGTACCAATTCGGGATTAGAGAGTTATACCTTAAATAGCTACCTTTTCTATAGGTCTTTATTACTGACGAATTGATTGAAGCCTTTGAATAGACATTAGTGCTACCATCAAGTGCAAACCCTTCAAATTCCTGTGAAGTATTACTATTCTCAACATCAGATACATGAATATACCCAGTAGTAGGTTTTCCGTTGATATAAACGGTTGCTTGATACCAATTAGAAGTAAATGATTTGTACTGAAGAACCGTTCCTTGCTCATACGATTTAAGCTTGTCAGATTTAGATGATTGCGTTTCATACACATTAGTTGGTTTTTTTAGTGCAATTCCACGTAAGTTAGATTTCTGAACAGAATAGTTGGTGATCTTATGATTTTCTTCTTTTCTCCTGTTATTTTCAATACTCTTCTCTGCTTTACTCCTTTCTCCATCAAGTTCTCCTACTTTTTCCTTCTTTTCTCCATTTTCTATTTCACGTCCATTTTTCTTTTTGTTTTTTTCCGAATCTTCATTAATTCCTGGTGCAATAATGTCTTTTTCTATTTTTTCTGGATCTTTCACATTATTTATGTTGGGGGTGACACTATTATTTTTTTTAATATATTCATTTCTTACAAACCCCTGTAAAACTTCATCTGTTTGAGTATTAATATATTGTACATAAGAAAAGTCCTCGAAACTGTCTAGTAGTGTTATTTCAGCATTACTTTTAATATGTATCAATATATTACTAGCGTCGCTCTGTTTTTCAAATAAAGCGACATCGCCTTTATTAGATGAAACTAAGTATGAGCTTGGATCAAGTTCATTAGCATTAGTTGTATTTGGGACTTTCATTAAAAAAAAAGCAAAAGCAAAAATTAATATAAATTTAAAAACTGTTTTATTATTATTCAATTTACCTCTCCTATAATTTTTATGGATTCATATGAGACTATAGATATATATTATTAATAAACTTCTCACTCCTTTCTACGCCCAACAAAACTATTATACTAAAAAAGCTAAGGAAATTTAAGGTATTTTTCCCATATTTGAAATTCAATAGGTTAAGAGATATAATTATTTCGTCGTTTTTTAGTTGTCACGTTCATGAAGGATGTTTATAGTATAATTTGATATAAAAAAGGCAATATAAGTATAAACCTAGAATTAGGAGAGTATTAAATGAAACTGAGAAAGTACAAATTAATAAAAAATCTAAGAAATAAGCTCGTAAAAAAAGTTACCGTACATGGGTTCGAACTTGAAAATAATTACTTACGGTTTAATTTGCAATTAAAAAATTTTTTAATGAAAAAAAATGTCAAGTCTCTGTTAGTTGATAAAAAAATATCAAGAGAAATCCCTTGTGATTTACAAGGGAATAATTTAGAAATTAAAATACCTTTTGATTATTTTACAGAAATGGAAGATGGCAAAAGCTCCATTAAATTGTTTATTAATAAGAAATTAATGTTGATTAAACCATCTGAAGAATTTGTAGAAGATAGTAAATTTGCAATTATTGATGGAAAATACTACGCAATTAGTGTAAATAAAAATATATCAATTAGAAACTACTTTAATAAATATAAATTCAATAGTAAAAAGCTTTATCTGCAAAATATGAGAACAGGTTTTGACTTATTAGAGGGTAATATTTTACTTCCGGTTGAAGAAATTAATAAATTTGAAATATATGCTCTAAACTACAATAAAATTAGAACCGTAGATACTCAATATGCTGAACAAACTAATAAAATTACTCTTTCTAACTTTTCTATGCTTTCAATTGGTAAATGGCAAATTTTTGTAAGCATCGATAATCAATTTTACCCTATATGTATAGAGCATAATTATGTTAATTCATTTTTTAATACTTATAACCATAAAGTGAATGTTAAAAAATCAAATGCGTACTTATATTTGAGTTTCAAGTCTCATCGTTTAAATACATCAATTAGATATATCAAAGACAAACGAGAATGTATAGAATTATTATTAGATATAGAAGAGTTGGATACTAAATTAGAATATTCACTAGTAATAAATGATGTAGAAACAGGTTTAGAAACAGAATGTGATTTAGTATATCTAAATGGATGGGAAGCGAAAGTACCAAAGAATCAAATCTTAAATAGTTTTTCAAAAAAGCGTTTTTTTATATTATGCAAAAATTCCCAACCTATAAAATATCAGTTTAATTTACTTGACTCTCTAAAGGATAAAGGTAAATTTAAAATTACTTATAGTTCACAGGTTATTAAATTAACTTTTTATAAGCGTACGGACAATTCTTTAGGCTTAAAAATTAAGCAACCTAAAATTAAGCGTTTAATTACTAATGTAAATGATTTTAAAGTAAAAGGTTTTGTGACATCATTAAATCAATTTATAAATTGCCAGGCTTATTTATTTATTGAAGATAGAAATTCTTTGGAATCAATTGCTGTACCAATACAAGATAATTTTATAATTGACCTTAAACAATTTAATCTGATTTCTATAAAAGCTAAAGATAAAACAGTCATGGATTTCTTTATTGTAGTTAAAGATAAGAATAAGAAAATTATTAGGAAAGAAAAGATTAAATATAAATATTCAGATTATAAAAAGGATAATTATTATGATTACTTAGCAATAAGCGATGTAGATTTAAATCAGCATCATTTTTTGATTACAACTACTCCGTTCGATAACTTGAAAGTAGAATCTTTTAGCATACCAAAAACAATTAGTTTACCTACTAAAATTCAGAAGGATTCAAATACTTGGTTAATAGGAGAAAGGTATAATACTGCACAAGACAATGGAATTGTATTATATAAATGGTTGCGAAAAAATACCAATATAGATGCGTACTATGTAATAGAAAAAAATTCAGTTGATTATGAAAAGCTAAAAGGTGATCCAAATATATTAGACTTTGGGTCAAAAGAGCACTATAATATTTCATTTAAAGCCAAAGTTCTTATGGGTACTCATGATCTAGAGAATGTTCTACCATTCAAACCAGCAAAAGGATTTTTTAATTATGAGGATACATTTAAGGTTTTCTTACAACATGGAGTTTTAGGGAGAAAAAATGTAGAATATCATAAACAGTATTATGAGGTGCCTTTTGACTTATTTGTAGTGAGTAGCGATCCTGAAAAATATAATATTGCGGTTGATCAATTGGGATATGATGAAAATGAAGTAATTGTTAGTGGTTTAGCGCGTTTTGATAATTTAGTTATGAAATTTAAACCAAGGGATATTTTGCTAATGCCAACATGGAGAGACTGGATTAACACTGACGAACAATTCCTGAATAGTGGTTATTACAACTCATATATGAGTTTAATAAATAACGAAAAACTAATTGATCTATTAAATAAATATAATATAAATTTAAACTTTTATCCGCATTATAGAGCACAGAATTATTTTAATAAAGATATAAAAAATTTAAATGATCGAATTAGATTTATATCTTTAGGTTCAGTTAGTGTCCAAGATTTATTAATCAAACATGCCCTACTAATTACAGATTTTAGCAGTGTAAGTTTCGATTTCACTCTCATGAATAAACCTGTTATTTATTATCATTTCGATGAAAAGAGGTTCTTCAGAAAAGGAATACTCCGACCGATAGAAGAAACATTTATTGGAGGTATTGCAAACAATGAAGAAGAACTAGTTGAGCTAATTGAAGATAGAATCAAACATGGTTTTGCCAACTATGACGTTGATATATCGGAAATTATTAAATATCAGGATCATTCAAACTGTAAAAGGATTTATAAATCAATCGTTTCAAAGGTGAAAAATGATTGATTTGTTAGTACGAAGGAGTACTGATTATGTATAATTTTAAATTAATATTTAGGAAAATCAAACGTAGTAATTTATTAATTAAATTGTATAAATTTATTTTTATTATAATTAGTTTTTTGCCAAGAAAAAAATATACAATAATGTTTGAAAGTTTTCATGGTAAACAGTTTAGTGATAATCCTAGGGCAATTTATGAATATCTAAAGGAAAAATATCCTAATTATAAGTTGTATTGGAGTGTTGATAAGAAATATGAAGAAATTTTTTCCTCATTAAATGTTCCATATATAAAAAGATTTTCATTGAAATGGTTATTGATATTTGGAAGAGCGAAATATTGGATAGTAAATTCTAGGTTGCCATTATGGATTCATAAACCTCAAAAAACAATTTATATTCAAACATGGCATGGTACTCCGTTAAAACGATTAGCTGCTGATATGGATGAAGTTCATATGCCGGGTACAAATACTACCAAATATAAAGAAAATTTTATTAAGGAAGCAAGTAAATGGGATTTTCTTATTTCTCCAAACGCATATTCAACGGAGATATTTAAGCGAGCTTTTCAGTTTAACCGTAATGTCATTGAATCGGGATACCCGAGGAATGATTTTTTAATTAATGCAAATAACCAAAAGAGCGTAAATGATATAAAAAAAGTTACAAACTTACCTTTGGATAAGAAGATTATCCTGTATGCTCCAACATGGCGGGATAATCAGTTCTATGCAAAGGGTAAATATAAATTTGATTTGCAAATGGATTTAGATCTACTGAAGGAAGAGTTAGGTGATGAATATATTATTGTCTTAAGGCTTCACTATTTAGTTGCTGAGAATTTAGACCTTACTGGATACGAAGGCTTTGTCTATGATTTTTCTCATCATGAAGATATTAGAGAACTTTATTTAATTGCTGATTTATTAATTACAGATTATTCTTCTGTGTTTTTTGACTATGCTAATTTGAAGAGGCCAATGCTTTTTTATGTGTACGATATAGAAGATTATCGGGATAATTTAAGAGGTTTTTACTTTGATTTCGAACAAAAAGCACCGGGACCTTTAGTGAAAACTACAGAAGAAATTATCAACGAAGTATTAGCAATAAAGGAAAATGGTTTTATCCCTTCAACAATCACTGAGGAATTTTATAACAGTTTCTGTTATCTAGAGGATGGCCAAGCAAGTAAAAGAGTGGTAGAAAATGTCTTTCAACAATAGCATTTCAATCAGGCAAAGTAGCCCTGATTTTCATTGTGTTTTATAATTTTTACTTGTATAATTTAATAACGAAAAAAAGAAGATAGTATATGGATACTTGAAAGGATATACGTATGAAATCTGCAATTAAAGTTATTAAAGAGCAAATTGATCATTTTTATTTGCTTAGAAGACTATCTGTTTATGAATTAAAAAGTAAGAATAAAAATAATTATTTAGGCATCTTATGGGAAATATTAAACCCAGCTATACAAATCGTTATTTACTGGTTTGTATTTACAACACTTAGAAGTAGAGAACCTGTGGTATTAGCTGATGGACAAGAAGTTGATTTCTTCCCTTGGCTAGTAGCAGCTTTCTTTCTTTGGATATTCTTTTATCAAGGAACGATTCAGGGTTCGAAATCCATCTATGCACGTTTGAAGATGCTGTCCAAAATGAATTTCCCAATGAGTATTATTCCTGGGTATGTAATTTTTTCCCAGTTCTATGTCCACCTTGTGATGTTGGGGATATCCATTATTCTACTGAATTTTATTGGACATTTCGCTTCCATTTATTATCTGCAATTAATTTACTATATTTTTGCAGCGGGTGCCTTAATCTTTGCTTTATCTTTAATAACGTCAACATTATCGACGATAGTTAGGGATGTTCATATGTTACTTAATTCCATACTTCGAATGTTCCTTTATGTATCAGGTGTCTTGTGGCCACTTAGTATAGTTGGGAATGAGTTTCCTGAGATATTAACGATTTTAAAATTAAACCCACTCTATTATTTGATTGAAGGGTACCGAGCTGCTTTATTTGGTACGGAATGGCATTTCATTGCACAATGGGAGTATACTTTGGTGTTCTGGGGAATTGTTATTGTACTATTCCTGTTTGGATCCATGCTTCATGTGAAATTCCGTAGACATTTTATTGATTACTTATAAAGGCTTGTGATGACAATGGAAAAAGCGATTATTGCAAAAAATGTATCAAAGAAATATAAACTATATAATGGTACAAAAGAACGATTATTGGATTTAATCACCCCGAAAAGCTATGGAGAAAACTTTTACGCACTGACGGATGTTAATTTTGAAGCTGAAAAAGGAGACATTATTGGCTTTGTCGGTGTAAACGGATCTGGTAAGTCAACATTATCCAATATTTTAGCGGGTATCGTTCCAGAAACTGATGGTAACGTCGATATTTCAGGAGAAGTTGCGTTAATAGCTGTTTCTGCTGGTTTGAAAAATGATCTTACGGGCAGGGATAATATTGAACTAAAGTTATTAATGCTTGGGTTCAGTAAAAATGATATTAAAAAGCTTGAACCAGAAATTATTGAATTTGCAGAATTAGAAAATTTTATTGATCAGCCTGTGAAATCCTATTCAAGCGGAATGAAATCAAGACTAGGTTTTGCAATTTCTGTTACCGTTGATCCTGATATTCTAATTATTGATGAAGCCTTATCCGTTGGTGATAAAGCTTTCGCAGAGAAAAGTTTAAATAAAATGAAAGAATTTAAAAAACAAGGAAAAACCATGATTTTTGTAAGTCATTCTATTGGTCAGATGAAGCAGTTTTGTGAAAAAATACTTTGGCTAGAATATGGAAAAGTGAAAGATTTTGGTCCAGTAAAAGAAGTAATACCAAAGTATGAAGCGTTCCTAAATAAATGGAAAAAAATGTCCAAAAAGGAAAAAGAAGAATATAAACTTTATCGAATAGACCCCTTAGCGGAAGATACTAACGATTCTGATGAAAATCAAGCAATTATTGACGAACATCATCCTTTTGAGAATAGAGGAAAATTTATTATCCAACCTATATCAAAGATAGGGCATATAAATGCTAATCGTTCATTTATTTATTCTCATCTGTCTACGAATAAACAAGATAGAGTTCCCTCTGAGGACTATAAGAATTGCGTATACTATATAAAAAGAGAAGCGAAATTTAGCAATAGCGTTTTTTATTTACTAAGTAACGAGCCGAGTGGTGAAAAAGGAATAGTAGGTTGGATGAAAGCAAATGATGTCAATAGTAAAGATGAAGTATTAATAGATTCTGATAAAAAGCGGTACTCTATAATGGGGGCTGGCCAGGCTTTTGAACGCCCATGGGGTGGTAAAAGGAACTTAGTCTATGATGATCTTGGATCGTTTAGAGGAAAAGAATTTGTTGTAAATCGAACGATTAAAATAGGGAAAAACCTTTGGTATAATGGTATCCTAGAAGGGAATAGCGTGTGGATACATCAGCGTTTTTTAGAAGATATAAAATAAGGGATAATCTATGAGAGCGTTGTTCTCTTTGATTTGCCCGCTATAAAACCCAAGCAGCTAACTTTATCCAAAGTCAGCTGCTTGGGTTTTGTTATGCTTTCGTTTGTGAGAATATTTCCGGGTTATTAGAAAACACACCATCTACACCATAAGAGACTAATTCATGATACCTTTCTTTTTTGTTCACAGTAAATGGATATACCTGATAACCATTGGCATGGCATTGTTCGATAAAGTGCTGATCCGTATAGACATGATTTGGGTGAATACTTGTAATGTTTAATCCACTTTGCTTCGCATATTCCCAAGGGTTGAGGATTCGATAGTAAAACAACATTCCTAAAGGTACACTTGGAACGACTGTTTGTATGTTTTTTAAAGCGACATGATCAAACGAGGAGATCACTATATTATTAAAACGATTATGTTCCGATAAGCAATGGATGAGTCGTTCTTCAATCTTGTTGTAAATAACAGGAATGTTCTTGATTTCAATATTTAAGAAGATATCATTTGGGCAATCCTCTAATACTTCATCAAGAGTTGGTATGGTAACCGCGCTGAAATTGTCCCCGAACGGAGCACTAACATCTATTTGCTTTAATTCTTCTAACGTGACATCAATGATTCGCTGATTGGCTGATGGGTTGAACCGTGATAATTTATGGTCATGGCAAACAACAAGATAGTTATCCTTCGTAAGTTGAACATCTAGTTCAATCGCCTTTGCGCCATGTACTAATGCCTGTTGAAAAGCAGGTAATGTATTTTCAGGTGCCTCTGTTAACGAACCTCTATGTGCAAAATTTAATGTCATTTGTCCATCTCCCTAACTTTTTCGTAGTGAAAGTATAACATAGATCATGTGTCTCTCGAATCTTTAAACCGATGAACAAGCAGCTTTGTTACTCCGATGATAATAGGCTTATTATAAGCCAAAAACAGGATGATGGACAATCCAGTAAGCAAGCCTAACTCTCCTGTTCCTACAAAGTAAGGTGCTAGGATTGCGACGAACAACAGTGGGAATAGAATCAGCATATCTTTTCGATTTAAGCGAATTGTAAAATACGGCCGACAAGTATGTACACGAATAATCCAGGTGATAAAAAATGCAATTACCGTGGACCAAGCAGCTGCGTATAAACCGATAAAATGAATAAATAAAATATGGATGAGAATATTTACGATTGCACCGATGATGGAAGTAATAAATATAACGTTGGTCTTTTTGGCACCATGAAAGCCAGCACTCCAAAACAACGAGAAAGCGCTAAACATCGTTCCTACTAATAACAAGCCTGTGTATTGCCATGATTCAATGAACTTTTCTGAGATAAAGATCGAAAAGATTGGCTTGGTGAGAAGGGTTATACAAATAACCGATGTAGCAAGTAAGCGGAAGAAATGCTGAAATACATTCGTATAATAATTATCTTTATCGGATTCATTAAAATAAACAATGGCACTGTCCTTCCAAGCTAAGTTAAATACCGTACTGATCATAATAAGAATTGCAGGGATTTGGTTTGCGACCGCATATAGACCATTGAAATCAATGCCTAAGAAACGTACAATAATAAACCGATCAGAGGCATTCATCACCCACCAACTTATTGCTCCAGGAATAATTGGAATAGCGTAGGCTAAAAAGGATTTAATTAACGATTTCGAGTAGGTTTGAAGAGATAAAAACCGATGAAAACGCATCAATATCCAGGCGAGAAGGATTGCTGCCATATTAGCAAGAATATAAGCATAGAAGAACGCTTCGATACGCATATGAAATCCAAATAAGAATAGGAGAATAAGCAGGATATGTATCGTTGTTTGTAACAATCCAAGTAAAGCAAATAAGATATTGAAACCTAGTCCTCTAGCACATTGCTGCATATAGCTATTGATAATAACAACATTAATTAATAGTAAGGTTAGCATTCCATAGGGAATGGAAATAAATGCAAGGCATATGAAAGCTAGGATTGTGAAGCAAAGCAGGTTTCGTACTAAAGCAATGGTACCACTCGTAATAATCTTTATTTGTTGTTGTTTATCTCTTTCAACAATTAACCAACGATAGACAGCTGAAACCAATTCAAAGCTAATAAATGGAGCTAGCAAACTGGAAGTAGTAAGGACTATGTCCCATGTTCCGTATTCTTCCGTGGTGAAATAATGTGTATAAACTGGCAGCATGAAAAAAACAAGTACTTTCGAACCAAACGTAGCAATACCATATAACATTGTATCTTTTGCTAGTTTTTCTCCTTTGGCCATGATAACCAGTCCTTTACGTCTTGGTTTTTAAATACGAATCTAGTTGGAAAAATTGTTTACCTGCCTTAGAAATTTGATTCGAGATATCAACTGTATTCGTGTTTATACTCTCATAAACATTCTCCGCTTTTAAATTCTTTAAGCCATCGAAGGTAGTATAGCTCCCTTGAAAATTTATGTCGTTTAAAATATTCGTCATTTTACTGCTATAAACGATTGGAAATACAGGTTTTTGAAATAACCAGCCTAATATCATGGAGTGAAACCTTGTAGCCACAATAAAAGCCGATGATGAAAGGAGCGTTAAAGCTTCTTCCAATTTATATTGATAATAGAAGGTGCGAATCTGATTTTTCTCATCATCTGATAACAAATGGATAATGCTGTTGATTGCTTCATGGTCTCGTTCATAACCACAGAAGGACATCAACGTTACAGTATATCCTTGAATCATAAAATAACGCGCAATTTCACTTACCTTGTTATAGTAAATAGCATCGTATCCACGCAATGATGACCTAATCGATGGCTTTATTACGGAAATAATAACCGACATCATTGACGCTGTTTTTGTATCCGTTGTTTCTAACTGAAAAGCCATATCTGTAGCAACTCTAACATTAGGTAGATCATTAAATAATGTATACGAATACTGATCGCGAAAGCAGATATCGGTGAATTGTTGAAATAATTGATGATACTCCATTAGGAAAGCCTGATCTGAATGCGGACCAAAGTTCGCCCCTAATAAAAAGAAAGGCTTCTCCTTTATATACATTGCTTTTACTTGTTTCATTTGCCTTTTCCAGTCAGCATGTTGAATAAACAATGAACCACCTGCATAAACGACTGCATCACATTCCCTTGATAGGAAAGCAGAGAGTAGTTGTTGCTGATTCATCTTTGTTGCTAGCCAATTTCCCCCACGAAAAAAAAGCGAATCACGTGGGATAATGTTCAAATTCTTTAATTTTAAAAATGTCTTGTCATAGTCACGAGGGGCAAGTAAATGGAAGGTTGTATTTGGGTAGCGATCACAAAGGATTTTGATGAATAAATCATCTCCTAAATTATGTTGGGTGTAAGCATAAAGCATGATATTGTTCATAAACAACCTCCTCAGTAACTGGTGTTTCCTAAATTATTTGCTGGACATGGTAGTTACTCATGTTTTACCTTCTTTACAATAGTAGATAGTACCCGTTGCTGATGTTGGAGAAATGGCTTAACTCGAAAAAAAGCATAGAGCCCATAGGTAGCTCGAAGGCGAATTAACATACTTACTAACCGTTTTTGAGATGTTCCTCGAAAATACTTCATGTCGACATTTCGTTTGGCGGTAAGAAGTATGTCATCCATTTGTTCTTTTTTTCTATTGCGAGGCATCGAGTTATCTGGATGAAACAGATTGGTCAAGGCATTAATAATACTATTCGCATAAATTTCGCCTATGACTTGCTGATTTTTTGTCGTTAACGCCCTTTTCTCTCTTAGAAACCGAGTGACTTCTTCTAGTAGGCGCTGTTGTTCTTGAAGATAGTCTTTACGGTATCTTCGAGATAGGGAATAGGAATCTTTCATTAGATATTTATAAAGCGTATCACCAATGATATGAATATGCTTGCAATGACGCAAGTAGTCTAAGTTAAATAGCAAATCTTCTCCATTTGATAGTTTATCCGTAAAAGATAGCTGATGTTCGCGTATGATATCGGTACGGTATAATTTGTTGCAGGGAGATGGTAGGATAATTTGTTTATATAACTCACCAATATGAGTAAGATACCTATTATTTTTTAACATGCCTTCGATACATGGTGTATATTTTTTTCGGCTTGTTTTTGTTGTGATTGCTTCATAACCACAAATGACAAGTTCGCATTTCTTGTTTGACTTCATCGCTTGCACGAGTTTTTTAGTCATCATGGAATCGATATAATCATCTGCATCAACAAATTGTATATACTCTCCATTAGCTTCTCGGATACCTCTATTTCTCGCTTGAGATACACCTGTATTTTCTTGATGAATGACATGAATGGATGCATACACTTCCGCCAATTTATTACATAAATCTTTACTGTGATCTGTTGAGCCATCATTAATTAGAATGATTTCAATAGGATGATACATTTGTCCTAAGATACTCTGGACACAAGGGAACAAGGAATGTTCTGCATTATAAACAGGAATTATGAAGCTTACTAGTTTCGGTGTAATCATATTCATCGACTCCTAAAAGCAAAAGTGGAATAGCAAGATAAGATATCACAGATGGTGCAAAAAGGACGTGACCTGCTAAAAAAGCTATTCCAAGACTTAGACCAATGATGACGAATAGAAAGAGATGTTCTACGGTTAGAGCGAAGGAAAGGAGTAATTGTTTCCCTAAGATGATGATAGGCAAGAGAATAAAACTACTTGCTACCACTCCAAAACTAAAGAATAGATCAAAGAAGTCCATCTCAACTAATTTTGGCTCCTTCTGATAATCACCCGCGTATCCAAGCCCAAATAGTTTTCGGAAGGTATTTGCTTCCATATAATCCGCTTTTATTTCTACAAAAAAGATATCCCTGGAACTGAGCACTTTATGAAAAAAAAGTGCCGTTTTGGAAGAAATTGCCTTTTCTTCAGTGGTATCTATTTCTAGTTGATCTTCTGGAAGTCCGTATCCAGGCTGCGTATTTGTCCCCATTGGGGTATACGGAATGAGACAAAAAAATAGGATGAGAATAACGAATAAGGCAGAAGCATGTATATCTTTCCAGATTTGTAATTTTAATCTCCATAGATGATAGATAATGAGCATACTAATTAGGATCAAACCACCTAAGAAGGCAGTTTTTGTGCCAATCATTGGTATCATGCTTAATAGAAGTAGATAAGCAATCCATGAAGATAATTGTTTATTGTACATGAGGTTGATACTCAATATTCCGAATAAAATAAGGATAATGACACTTAGTTCATTTGCTGAAAAAAACCATCCAGAATGACCAGAAGTATAATATCGATAGCTGTCCATACTTGTATTGGTTATAATGGCCAACCAATAGGAAAGTCCAACAATAAAGCTAGCAATGGTTGTAGCTTTGTATAAGTCATGTTTATATAGCGACTTTTTTTGATTGACATAGATGATGGCAAAAACAATTACGATGAAGTAACTTGCCTTTAAGTAGAAATTAAATTCGGAGAACCATATAAAATTTGGTTTCGTAAAAGCATTTAGAAAAAAACTAATTCCTATTCCTAAGAAAGCAGCAGATAAAAAGAAAAGTAATTTTTTATCTGTGCGATAAAAAATAACGAACAATGAAATGAATAATACCATCATAGTGAATGCTCGAAAGAAAGCACCGATGGATATTGGGAATTGTGATGTGAATGATGTTAACAAATCGATAATCGGTTGTATGATAATTAGCACAAAAATGAGTTTATTTCGCGTATAAGCATCTATTTTCATATGATTTCCCCTGAATTTTAATTCCTTCGTATACAATTATTGACACGATTTCTGTTTATATTCACTTCTGATTATAATTTCCACCACACTTGGTTATATTGAGTTACTAGTAAACATCGAGGGTGGATAATTCATGAAAATATTACATTTAAACGCTGGAAATGAGACAGGCGGTGGAATGTACCATATCTTAAATTTAATGAAGGAATTTAATAACGAGCAGTTTGTACTTGGGGTAATGGAAGACGGAGAATTATTAAAGCGTGCCAATGAATCAGGTATTCAAACTGTTCATTTTTCTTGCAATTCCCGATTCAGCATTCCATTAATACACAAAATGAAATCGTATATCCAACAAGAACACATTCATTGTATACACACACATGGCCCAAGAGCCAACGTTTACGCAAATATATTAAGGAAGATTGTACCATTTCAATGGGTGGTTACCATACATAGTAATCCATTTTTGGATTTTATGGGAAAGGGAATGTATGGAAAGTTACTTAGCAAATTAAATGTTAATGCGATGAGACAAGCTGATAAATTAGTTGCTATTTCTCATCCTTTTAAAGATTTCTTAATTGATGCTGGCATTGATGAAGCAAAAATTGTTATTGCACTAAATGGAATTGATTTTACGCATCATGTCGAATGCAAATATCGCAAACAAGATTTTGGGATAGCAGAGGATGATTTTGTCTTCTTAATGGTAGCAAGACTAGAGGAAGTAAAAGGGCATCATTTTGCCTTGGAAGCATTTTCCGAAGTGTTGAAGTCAGCTGGTAACTGTCATCTCATGCTAGCTGGAGAGGGTGCTCTGCAACAGCAGCTAGAAAAGATGGTTACTGAACTTGGGATCACAGATCACGTTCATTTTTTAGGTTATCGTAATGATATTGAACATCTTTATCAGTTGGCAGATGTAACGTTGCTTACTTCTTTAAGTGAAAGTTTTCCACTTGTATTATTAGAATCAGCAAAAGTAAAAACACCAGTTATTTCGACAGATGTTGGAGGTGTTAGTGAGTTAGTTGTAGATAAGTCTGTTGGCTGGAGAATTAAGCCTGGGAATACAAGGGAGTTAATTGCGGCAATGAATGATGCATTATTTTTTTATAAACGGGGTATGTTACGATTAATGGGAGAAAAGTTATACAATCATGCTTCCGCCAAATTTACATTGGAGATTTTTGCCGAAAACATTTATAATGTATATCGAAGCATGAAAAAAAGTAACTAATTATCGTGACGTATAAATTTGTTTTAAATGAGGTGGGCTACATGCTTGAAATAGCATTGCTAGCCTGTCTGACCCTGTTATTTTCACTCATAATAACTCCAATTATTATTAAATTCTCAAAGAAATTAAATGCAACCGATAAGCCAAATGTTCGAAAAGTTCATAAAGCACCTATCCCGACATTGGGTGGTTTAGCAATTTTTCTTAGTTTTTTACTGGGGTTACTTATATTACAGCCAACAAGCACTTATCATTTCGCTATTATTATTGGGGCTTTTCTTATTATTGTATTAGGATTTTTTGACGATATTACTGATTTATCGGCAAAATTCAAATTTATTATACAAATTGGGATCGCCTGTATTGTCGTTTTTGGTGGGGGGTTACATATTGAGTTTGTAAATCTCCCGTTTGGAGGCCAAATTGAATTTGGTTTTATGAGTTCATTGATAACAGTATTTTGGATTGTTGGGGTGACTAACGCTATCAATCTGATCGATGGTCTAGATGGGCTGGCAGCTGGTGTATCAGCAATTGCATTATTTACTATTGCAGGAATGGCAGTATCCATGGGTGATGTGTACGTAGCAACGATGGCGCTGATATTGTTTTTTAGTATCGTTGGATTTCTTCGTTACAATTTTTATCCCGCAAAGATTTTTATGGGGGATACAGGTGCCTTATTTTTAGGCTATATGATAGCTGTACTCGCGCTGTTAGGGTTTAAAAATGTGACGATAATTTCATTTATTATACCAATATTTATCCTAGCAGTTCCGATTTCGGATACGCTTATTGCGATTATTAGAAGATATGTAAACAAACAGCCGTTATCTAGTCCAGATAGTTCGCATTTACATCATCGATTATTACACATGGGGTTCTCGCATAAACATACAGTACTGTTTATTTATGCTTTAAGTACGATGTTTAGTTTAGCGGCAATACTATTTTCCATGACTACGGTATGGGGGTCAGTAGCTATTTTTGCAGTTGCTATGCTGGCACTACAAGCATTGATTGAGAATTTAGAGTTGATTAATAGCAAATATAAACCATTAACGAATTTTTTCAAAGCGCTTAAACATAAACCATAAAATTAACCCTTCTGGTAAATTACCAGAAGGGTTTTTGATATTTATTGTGTTCCATCATTGGAAACAGAAGATTCTGTTTCTGAACTTTGTTCATTCGATTGATTATTTGAATCCGTTAAGGAACTGTTTGTTGAGATGTCCAAATGCCGCTTCAGTGTTTCTTGAGTTTCTTCTAAGGCTATGTCATCTAATTGCCAGTAATAGGTACCGTTTGGTTGGTAATCATGCCCTTCTAAGGTCATGGTTTCAAAATCAAGATTCTTCCCTTTGGTACCATAGGAGATAAAGCTTTTCATCTCACTAAACGTCATATTCGTAGTCATATTGCTGCCAACTGCTTCCAGTACATCATCATATTTCATTACAGAATCAAGCGATATTGCCTTATTTATTACTGCTTTAATAATTTCTTGCTGTCTTTTTCCGCGTTCGATATCGCTATCTAATTTCCTTGTACGCGCTAATGCAAGGGCTTCTTCCCCATTAAGCTGTTGTTCTCCTGGTTGTAAATGGATAGCTCCAGCTTCGTCCTTTGAATTCTGTTCGTGTAATTCATATGGAACATCGACAGTAACCCCTTCAACAGCATTAACCACATCAATGAATGCTTCAAAATTAACCTTGACATAATAATCAATTGGAATATCTAATAATTCTTCCACTGTTTTTGTTGTTGCTTGGGTTCCACCGTATGCATGAGCATGATTAATCTTTGTTTTATAACCAACTTCTGGAATATATACATAGGAGTCACGTGGAATACTTAGTAATTTAACACTTTTGTCATCTTTATTTAATGTAGCTACCATTAATGTGTCTGACCGAGCATTATCTGCATTATTACGCAGATCACTTGCATCCACCCCCATTATTAGTACAGAGACATTGTCTACATTGGGGTCGACTTTGCTTTCTCTTAGATCGGATTTTTCTCTACCATCATCTTCATAGGAGTCAGATAGAACGCTATCCGCTTTTATATATAAATAAGATGCATAACTAGCTACTCCTAGAAAGACGAGGATAAGCGGCAATAGTATAAAGTATGCTCTTTTTCTTAATTTTCTTTTCTTTCTTCTAACAACTCTTGTGCGCGTTGTTTTATTAGACATTTTCATATTCACCCTTAAATAATTAATAGAAAATCGAAATATATAATGGTAATATTAAACAATAATAAATGATAATTTTCTTGCTTTTTTTTAAAACTAAGTTTAATTTTACTACGAATATGTGTATTCGTAAATAACATGTATATTACAATTCTGTAAGCTCTATTGAATAGACGTTTATCGCACATGAAAGGTTGCATAGGAATGAAGCATTTTGAGAGTACCGTTACAATTATGGATATTCCCTTTATTAATACAACGAGGGATGAATTTGTAACCCATCACTTAATCCCTCATTTAAATCGCCAACAGAAGTGTTTTGTAGTAACTGCAAATCCAGAAATTGTTATGAAGGCAAGAGAAAACGATTCGTATCGACAAATTATACAGGCTGCCAATTATATCGTTCCGGATGGTGTAGGCATATTAAAGGCAGCTCAATATCAGCGGCAGCCGTTGCAAGAACGGGTTACTGGATATGAATTAACGCTTGACTTATTAAATTATGCGAATGAACAAGGGCTAAGCTGCTATTTTTTAGGAGCGAAGGAAGAAATTAATTATAAGGCTGTATCTGAAGTAAAAAAAACTTACCCCAATATTACAATTGCAGGACACCATCATGGCTATATCGATATTGAGGATGAAACATTTGCTCAATCTATTAAGGAAAGTCAACCTGATATGATCTTTGTAGCATTAGGTTCACCAAAACAAGAGCAATGGATCGTAAAACATAAAGATAAATTTGATAAAGGATTATTTATGGGAATTGGTGGTGTCTTTGACGTATTAGCGGGAGAGGTGAAGCGTGCTCCTCAAATGTGGGTCGATCTTAACTTGGAATGGTTGTATCGATTGTTAAAGCAACCATTTCGCTTTAAACGAATTCTAACAGTACTGGAATTTATGTTGCGAATTTACTCGAGAAGGTATTAACTAAGCGTGGCTTTTCACTAGCCACGCTTGTTTTTATTAATTGTTCGTAGTTGAATTAGACATTGCCTCATCCGTTGTACTATTGTATTCTGATTGT
This sequence comes from Virgibacillus salexigens, assembly GCF_000723585.1. Lineage (NCBI taxonomy): Bacteria > Bacillati > Bacillota > Bacilli > Caryophanales > Bacillaceae > Virgibacillus > Virgibacillus salexigens. The sequence continues at coordinate 670,723 of NZ_CCDP010000001.1, forward strand.
TCAGCATTTGAAGTGGACAGGTCTAAATGTGTCCGTAATTCATTCTCGATCGCTGTTCTACTCGTTTGATCTACTTGATAATACCAGAGACCATCGTCTAATTTTCCACCGGTTCCTTCAAAGTTAACAGTATTCATTACTAGATCCGTATTCATCCCGTAACTCATAAAACTTTTCATTTCATCAAAGGAGAGATTGGTCTTTAAATTACTTCCAACTGCTTGAATAAGATCGTCTAGTTTAAAAATAGAAGATGCAGAAGCGGCTTCTTTTACAATGGTTTTAATAATTTCTTGTTGTCTTTTACCACGTTCAACATCACTATCATATTTACGGCTTCTTGCAAGTGCTAGTGTTTCTTCCCCATTTAATTGTTGGAGGCCAGGGCTTAACTGAATGGCATTTTGATTATCATTCGAATCCATTTCCCTCATTTGAAAGGGCACATCATATTCAATTCCACCTAAGGAATCGACTACTTCTATAAACGCTTCAAAATTTACTCGAAGATAATAATCAACAGGTATATTCATGAATTTTTCCACAGTCTCCATCGTTTTCTTCGGACCACCAATAAAATGGGCATGATTAATCTTGGTATAACCGTATTCTGGAACATTAACATAGGAGTCTCGGGGGATACTAAGTAATTTCACGCTGTTTTCTTCTTTATTAAATGTTGCTAATAATAATGCATCCGATCTGCTTTTTTCATTGTATCCTCTGTTTTCACTGTCATCTACCCCGATAATAAGCACAGATACATTATCTTCAATTGGATTTACAGCTGTATGACGCAATTGGGATTGTTCATTTTCTCGACCGACTTTTTGATAGGAGTCATCTGCAGTATCTTGTGCAGTAGAATAAATATGATATCCATAGGAAAGAACAGCTATTATAATTAGTGTGAGGGGGATTCCCGCATATATGAGCAGTTTTCTTCGTTTGCGTCTCTTCTCCTGTTTTCGCTTCCCCATTCGTTGATTTTCGACAAACACTATGTTTACACCTCATCTATTATACTAATCATTATTTTACTATTAAAAATTCTATTCGTAAATGCAAAAGTATTTTGAGAATTTGCCACTTTACGTTAACTTCTTTCGATTGTAAGGCTAGAGGGAGGTGATTACATGGCGAGTTCTCAATTAACCAATTCTTCATTGTGGTTGGTCTTTGACAATGGTATCAATGAAAGCACAGGAAAAATGGTTACCAAAACAAAGAGCTTTAATAATGTCAAAACTGCTGCAACTGCGGAACAACTTTATATCATCGCTGAGGCTTTTACTAACCTGCAACAGTTACCACTTGAGGTGGTTGAACGTAAAGACACATCGGAAATTTTGGCAGAATAACGGAAAAAACCAAAAGGGAAGGGGGAAACAAGTTGAAAAAGCTCGAATTGAAGTTTGAAAATGTGGAAGGTAAAATAGTCACGTATAGCATTGATCATCCAGTTGAGCCAGCTAATTCCGTTGATGTGAATACAGCAATGGAACAGGTCATTGCTCAAAATGCGTTCACTTCAAGTGGGGGAGATCTTGTTGCAAAGAAGAGTGCAAGAATTGTTGAGCGTGTTGTAGAAGAAATTGATCTTGACGTATAAATGAATGCATAACAGGTAGACCGGTGGCTTGGCTTCCGGTCTATTTTATTAAAAAGGAGGAGAATAAGGGCATGGAGACATGGGTCCCGTTTATGACGGAAGTGGGTTTTCCAATTGCGGTAACTTTCTATCTGTTGCATCGTATTGAGGGGAAATTAAATGTTCTAATTGAATCCATTCATGCATTGCCAGATCGTTTGAAATAATAAAAGGAAAGCATTCTCACTAATGTACCCCCTATTTTCTTCAAATGGGGGTACACAGTGTTATTATTGGGGTTTTAAAAGATAAACAAACGTTTGAACAACTATTATTTGTACTAGTAAAATAACATGTTAATTATCATTTAGGTTATAGGTAAAGAATGACATAGAGATAAAAAATGACATATTTACGGCTTTATTTAAACAAAGTAAGCTAGCTACATAATACATTAAGGTAGGGGGATATTATGTCGGAAACGCTAATTTTTTATGATCCTTTTTTTCCTTTTGATGGGGAACGGCCAAGCTCATATTTCTTATATCAACTAAAGAAAACGAGTACAGTCGTAAACGCATGTTGTTTAAAGGAAGCTTTTGATAATAATAAAGTTACTTGTTTTATTAACTTACATGGTTCCTATTTTCCAAAACAAGCTTGGAAATCAATTTATACCTATTTTAAGTCTGGAAATGGATTCATTCACTTGGGAGGGATCCCCTTTCGAATTCCTTGTATTATCAAAAATGGAGAGTGGCAGAAGGAAGCAGAGCAGACTGCTTATCATCAGCAACTGAATATTCATGAAGCCTTAAGCGTTCGTTCGGAAAATGTGAAAAAATTAGCATATAACCAAAATATTCCGATATTTAAGGGTAAAGATACATTATTTTCAATTCAGGATACATACAATTTTATCTTACATGTTACCAAGACAAGCTCCATTTCTGCAGAAATGGGTTCAGCCGGACCAATGGATGCAGGTATTTACCCATTGGTTCAAGGAGTTACGAGCAATGGTAGAAATGTTACTGCTCCTAGTGTATTAATTGAAAACACAAATGGAAGTTTTGCAGGCGGTCGATGGATATTTATCAATCAAAAAATACAAAAACAATTTTGGACTGAATTAGGCTTCGAATTATTGGAAGATTTAATTTCCTATTCGAATAGGAAGGTAACCGAATTTCATTTAAAAACGAACTACGCTTCTTATGAGAATGGGGAGCGTCCGATTGTTTATTTACAATCGCAATCATTTATCGAGGGTGCGATAGCATGGACCACGTCATTTAAGATCTATAAAAATAATGAACTTCTATATTCTAAGTTTATGAGAATTAATGTTACGGAGCTGCAAAGAAATCATTCATTTATACTCCCCATCGATATAGAACCTGGTTTGTATGAGCTAACCTGTATTACTGAGTCAGAAAAAGGGGAGACAAGAGTTCTTCAACAAGGTTTTTGGGGAATGGACAAGCGACTCTTAGCAGAAGGGGAACCATTAACTTGTGAGCGTGACTATTTTATAAAAGATGGACGACCAATGCCAATTGTAGGAATGACATATATGACATCTGATGTTGCTCGTTATTACTTATTTTTACCGAACCCACATATGTGGGATCAGGATATGGCCCATATGAAGCGTGCTGGTATCAACTATATTCGGACAGGATTATGGACGGGATGGCGCCATATGATGTTTATCGATGGGCACATGGATGAAGGAATTTTACGTGCTATAGATGCATTCATCTTATGCGCAAAGAAACATGAATTAGAAGTAACATTCACGTTCTTCACTTTCACTCCAGAAGCATGGGAGGGTGATAATCCATATTTAGACCCTAGAAGCATTCATGCGCAAAAGCGATTTATTACCTCTATTGTATCCAGACATATTGAAACGACGAATATTAATTGGGATTTGATTAATGAACCGTCTTTGTTTGATCCGAAAAGGCCATTTGCAGGACCTAAGTCGCTGCATGATTCATTTGATCGGAAGAATTATCAAGCTTGGCTAAAAAATCGTCATCGGTCCATTAGTAAGCTTCGGGAAAGGTGGAATGTAACCGAAGAAGATTTGCCTTCTTTTCAAGCAATCGATCCTCCCGAATCGTCAGAAATCAATTTCAGTATTCGAGATATGATAACTGGAAAAAGGGGGATGAAGTGGTTAGATTATACGTTGTATACCATGGATATGCATAATAATTGGGTACGGGAATTAACATATTCGATTAAACAACTAGCAACCAATCAACTTATTACGGTAGGTCAAGATGAAGCACTAGGGGGACTTAGGCCTTCTCCTCTATTTTATAGTGATTCTGTTAATTATACGACGAATCATACATGGTGGCTTTTGGATGACCTGATTTGGGATGGGATTTTCTCAAAAACACTTACGAAACCTAACCTTATTCAGGAAACTGGAATTATGTATGTTGAAACCCCTGATAATCGTGCTAAAAGAAGTGAAGAAGAACTAAGAAATATCTTAGAGAGAAAATATGCATATGCTTTTTCGACCGGTGGCGCAGGTGCAGTTCAATGGCTGTGGAATACGAATTATTATATGAATAATATTAATGAGTCAAATATTGGGGCAATACGAGCTGATGGTACTGAAAAACCAGAAGTAAATGTATCCTATGATTTTGGCGAATTCATAAATAATATCAGAGATCTTTTTAAAAAAAGAAAATTAGAAGATATTGTAGTTGTATATCCATATTCCAACGATTTCTCCAATCGTAGATTTTCTGTACAGTCAACGACAAAATTAACGCGAACATTAGCTTATGAAATGAATATTCCATTTCGAGCTATTAGTGAATATCATTTATCGGAGTTAACGACGGCTATTCCTAAATTAATTATCGTACCAAGTCCACATAATTTTAGTACAACGGCACTTAATCAAATCGTAGAGATTGTTAAAAATAATGAAGTCAACTTGCTATTTACAGGGCCAATTAATATAAATGCTTATTGGAAAAATACCGAACGAATGATGGCTACAGTAGGAGAAACAACAATAACCAATCTTGTCCGGGAAGAAGTCTTTCAACTAGAAGGAAAGCAGTATTTTGCTGCCTTTGGAAAAGACAGAATTGCTGAATCCATGAAAGAGGTGAATACAGAGAAATACACCAATGATGTAAATACGTATCAAATGGGAAAAGGGAGATTATTTTGGTGTGGATTACCAATGGAATTAAATGAACGCAGCGAACCGTTAGCTGCATTGTACTCCTATGTTATTGAACAAATTGGGATTTCTCCTGAATTCTATTGGAAAGAAGGTGATTTCCCAGGGATTTATGGAAGAAAGTTATCGTTTGAAACCGGAAATTTATTTATATTTGTCTCTGAATTCTCTAGGGATGTGAAAGTTGCCATTACGGACCAATTAACAAAACAAAACTATTCATTCCTATTGCAATCAGAACGTATCGTGATGTTTTCTACAGACAAAAACGGTCAGATAATATCGGTATATCGGCCGAAAGAAGTGGCTGTATCAACGGGAATCTAAAGGAAATGATGGAATAAGACTTAATTTCTGATAATTAAGTCTTATTTTTAAATATGTTAATAAATGAGAAATTTTGTATGATATAATAATGGAGAAAACCTACTAATTTACCTTTAGCAAAGTATTTTTCTAAACATAAAAGAAAGCGTTTTCAAAAAAGGGGGGATAAACTGATGCTCTTACATGGTTTTATAAAGCTACTTTATGATTTTGGTAACTGGTTGTATAAAGTTGCTTACTTACATTTTCTATGGCTTCTATTTACAGCGTTAGGTTTCGTTATATTCGGTATTACACCAGCTACTACTGCTCTGTTTGCAATACTACATAGTTGGTTTGAAAGGGATATTGATAAGCCAACCATGAAACATTTTTTTAGCATTTATAAAGAAAAATTTAAAGTAAGTAATGGTTTGGGGGTCGTCTTATTATTAATAGGAGGATTTCTATACTTTGATATCTCCATTTCTCATGATTACATTCAATCCTTTTATTTACATAGTCTATTATTAATTATTAGTTCTTTTTATATTATTATACTTCTATACATTTTCCCTATCCTTTCACGCTATAACCTAAAGTTTCACCAATACGTCAAACAAGCCTTTCTAATAGCTTTGGCACAGCCGTTAGAAACAATAGCAATGATTATTAGTTTAATATTACTCTTCTATTTTTTTAGTTATCTACCAATCATGTTATTTTTTGCGGGTTCATCAATAATTGCTACTCCTCTGATGTGGTTAGCCAAACGGGCATGTGTACTAGTAGAGAAGAAGCAGACGAATGAATAGGCAGGGGGGGAAACGATGTGGAGAAAAAGGAATAAATCCCGTTTGTTGTATAAATATATTATATCCTATCTGCTAGTATTTCTAGTGCCTTTTCTAATTATGAGTATGATCATTTATTATAATTCAGTTGCAAACTTACGGGAAGAAATAGAACAAGCTAATATCAATAAATTAGAGCAAGTAGAAAATATAACAAATGAACGCATGAAAGAATTAGAGACATTAGCAGCTAGAATCTCTTATGACCCAAGGCTAACCCCTTATATGTTTAGCCATGATTATTATAGCGGGGAAGCAATTGATGAATTGAGGAAATATAAAGCCAACAGTTCTATTATAGAGGAGTTATTTATTTACTATCATAATAATGAACGAATTTATTCTACTAGTGGTTCTTATTCATTTGGTGCTTTACTAAATAATAAATATCATTTTAATAAGTGGGAAAAGAAAGATTTCATGAATGATTTACATACACCATTGCCCTTCATAAAGCCAATAAAACATGTAGTTATTAATGATGATGAACATAAGAATATGATTGCCTATTTGTTTCCAATAGCCCCTGGAAACCCTAGTCCATATGGAACGGTCATGTATTTAATTAAAGAAAGTAACATGACAGATCTAATAGAAAATATTTTAGGTGATTTTAAGGGGAATGCTTATATTGTTAATGAAGATAACCAAGTAATTGCTTCTAGTATTAATGATGACTTCATTCAAGAGAATGAAGTTGACTTCGATTCCGTAAGAAAGCATGGCATAAGCAGTTTAGATGTAAATGGGAAAGATTATTCTATTGTATCGGTAGAATCAGAAATAAGTAATTGGAAATTCATTACGCTTATGGATACCAATCAATTTTTTAAACGTCTGGATAATACGACCCTACTAATCTTAGGGATGCTTATCATTCTACTAATAATAGGTTTTATACTGGCTGTTTTAATCGGGAAGAATCAATACAAACCAATTCGAAATATTGTTGAAATTACGAGGAAGGGAAATAACGGGAATAGAGAGTTCGAAGGTAGGAATGAACTAGAAACCATTAGAAAAACCATTACCAGTGTATTTGAAGATCATCAAACATTGAACGAAACGATGTATATGCAAAAACCATTTGCAAGGGATCAGGTTTTTGTAAAGTTATTAAAAGGAAGTATTTCAAATAATGGTGAAATTGATGTCATCTTAGATGCACTGCATATACACATGGAGCAAGGCTACTATTTTGTCGGTATCGTATATTTCGATAAGGGGTTGTTTAAAGAAGGAAATATAAAAGAAAGAGAAAAACTTTTTGGGAAATTATCCAATTTATCATTTGATAAAGCCAGTGCTCATGGTATTGATTTACTTTATAACGATGCCATGGCAATGATTATTAGTATGGATAGAAACATAAAAGACCCTAGTGAGCAGCAAAAGAAACTTATTTTAGAAATGCAGCAATATATGAAGAATTTCACTATAAAGGAACCTACGATAGGAGTAGGGACTGTATATACAAAGAAGTCTCAGATTAACCGCTCCTATATAGAAGCTTTGGCAACGATAGAGTATAAATTTATAAATCCGCCAGGTAGTGTAATTTACTTTGCAGACATCAGTGTGGAGACTGAACAGTCGCTTGGCTATCCAAAGGAAGAACAAATAAAGCTGATTCAAAGTATTAAACAAGGAGATAAAATAGTCGCAATTGAAACGTTGCATCAAATTTTTTCGAAACTAGCTCATAATGACTGCTCTATACAGGTGCTAAAATGTATTTGTTTTGATGTAATTAATACGACCGTTAAGACAATCTCTGAAATTGGTTTAAGTAATTTAATAAAAGATTTTAACCATATTGTCGACTTTCATTCGATGGAACAGCTGCATCAAAAGCTTGAAAGTTTAGTTGTTGAAATTTGTCATGAAGTAGAGAGGAAGAAAAAAAGTCATAATGACCAATTAAGAAATGATATTTTAAACTATATAAATGAAAATTATCAATTATATGAGCTGTCATTGGAGAATGTAGCACTTGAATTTAAACTATCTGTATCTTATCTTAGTAGGTTTATAAAAGAACAAACTGGAGCTACATTCACACAGTATGTACAAGAATTACGGATGGAGAACGTAAAAAAACAGTTAAAGGAAACACAACATCCAATAAAGGATATTGTGGTAGCAGTAGGGTATAAAGATGTAGCTAATTTCACACGGAAATTTAAGAAGTTAATAGGTGTTACTCCCGGCGAGTATCGAAGATTAAATCAGTAATAAATGAATTCTTATAAGGTTATTTAATTGCAGTAACTTTTCTCTTGTGGGGATTGGAAGTGGTGTAGAGATATCGAGAGGTCAATGATTTTAGCTCAAAAGAGGATAATAGCTCTATGCACTGGGAGTATACCCAGTTGGGTAGGAAGTAAGCTGCCTTTTGATTAGTTTCCTTTTGTGATTGTTGACGTTATTCTATCAACAACCACATAGAAATAGAACTTTCACATAGTAATAATAGAGAGGCTCCTTGTTAGTATCGTTTTAGTGAAAAGGAAGTACAAGTAGAAATGAACCACATATTGATTAGGTGCGAGGAAGAAAGCAAGCTGGAAGTGGTAGAGTCTATTCTAGTTAAAGGAGCTAATAGTCATGAAAGATGAAACAACAAATCATGTTGTGGAAGAAGGAAAGCATCACTATAGTGCTGAGGAGAGTTGGATAGAGCCTAGAGACCCTAAGGTGTTAGAACGATTAGAGTGGTTTAAAGATCAGAAATTGGCATTAATGATGCACTGGGGGCCATATTCACAATTAGGGATTGTGGAATCGTGGGCATTAAGTGATGACGATGCAGAGTGGTCAAGAGAAGGTATTGACTGGGTAGCAGATGGAGAGGAGTTTAAGCGTCAATATGTTAATTTGAATAAAACATTTAATCCAATTCGCTTTCAACCGCAGATATGGGCTGATTTAGCAAAACGAGCAGGCTTTAAATACGTGATATTTACGACGAAGCATCACGATGGCTTTTGTATGTGGGATACCAAAGAAACAAATTATCGAATTACAGCTAAAGATTGTCCATTCCATATGCATAAATATGCTGACATCTGTAAGCATGTATTCCATGCGTTTCGCGAAAGGGGCCTTGGAATCGCAGCATATTATTCTAAAGCAGATTGGCATACTCCTTATTATTGGTCCTCAGGGGCGGAGTTTGGTAAGAAAACGTGGAGGGGGCCTTCCTATGATCCCAAACAATACCCTCGGTTATGGGAAAAATATGTCCAATTTAATCACAATCAAATAATGGAATTAATGATGTATTATGGTGACATTGATATACTTTGGCTGGATGCTGGATGGGTTGGAAATGATCAACAAGATATTTGCTTAGGTGAAGTAGTTGAAAAAGCTAGAAGTGTCCAACCTGGATTATTAACTGCTGATCGAATGATGGGAGGAGAATTTGAAAATTATATTACCCCTGAACAAACAATTCCAGATCATCCAATACAGGTACCTTGGGAAAGCTGTATTACAATGGGAACCTCCTTCTCATTTAAATATGAAGATACCTACAAATCAACTACAGAAATCATTCATACATTAATAGAAGTTGTCGCAAAAGGTGGCAATTTGGCTTTAAATGTAGCTCCTCAACCAGATGGTCGTCTACCTGAAGGAGCTATCAAACGAATGGAAGAACTCGGGCAATGGTTAGCCATTTATGGGGAAGCTATTTATGGAACAAGAATATGTGCCCCTTATTATACGAATGATTTTGCTTTTACCAGAAAGGACGACATAACCTATTGTTTTCGATTATCCAAACAGGTTGGTTTGGATGAAAATGAGGTGCTTATTCCATACGAACATCTTGCACAACAAGTTACGCTAGTAGGCTATGAGTGGAACCTAGATTTTAAACAAATAAATAAAGGGTTAAAGGTGACAATACCAGATCAACTTAATGACGAAAAGACAATTGTTGAGGTTTTTCGAATTAGATAACAAAGGTGGAAGAGCGGCCCGGTAATTGTATTTAGGTATTAACTGTACGGAAACGTAGAGGGGGTAAAATATCCCCCCACTATTTTCTTTTTAGTAACCCTGCAATATATGTATGATACATGCATATATTGCAGGGTTTGTTTTTTGGATTGACATTAAAGCTACCGTCTTTGCTTATGTAAAGTGAAACATAGTCAGTTAAATATGACATAGTACAAGCTGCAAAGCTATTGCTGTGCATATAGAAAGATGTTTTTTGACAAGCGATGACGAAAACGACATATTGATTGTATTTTCTGAAAAATGTAACATGTAAGCAGTTTCTTAAATGGGAAAGGGGGAGATTCGATGAGCCCTGCTAATTCACCACTACCTAAAGAAGACAATTATGTTCAGCATACTCAGCCTATCAGAAATCAAGATTCGGTGAAAAAGAAAAAAACGAGGAAAAAAGGAAAAAATAGAAAGATCCTACAAAATTGGCAATTATACATCTTTGTATTGCCAGCCTTCTTATATTTTATAATTTTCCATTATGTGCCTATGTATGGCGTTCAAATTGCGTTTAAGGATTTCATTCCTACGCTTGGAATATGGGGAAGTGAGTGGGTAGGCTTAGAACACTTTACTAGATTTTTTGAATCCTATTATTTTTGGGATCTAATTAAAAATACGTTAGGAATAAGTATTTATGAATTAATCGTAGGATTCCCACTACCTATTATACTAGCATTAGCATTAAATGAAGCAAAGGATGGCCTATATAAGCGTACAGTGCAAACAGTAACCTATGCACCGCATTTTATATCCGTAGTAGTTATGGCGGGTATGGTAATAGCATTTTTATCACCTGCAACTGGTATTATAAATCACGGAATGCAGCTCTTAGGGCTAGAACCAGTGGCTTTCTTGAGTGAACCAGAATGGTTTAAAACCGTATATGTTTTCTCTGGCGTTTGGCAAAGTACAGGTTGGGGAACCATCATTTACCTTGCTGCACTGTCAGGCGTGGACCCGCAGCATCATGAGGCAGCTATTGTGGATGGGGCTTCCCGGCTACAGCGGATATGGCATATTAATATTCCAGCGATTGTTCCAACGATGATTATCCTTTTAATCATGAATATGGGGAACATAATGGCAATGGGCTTTGAAAAGATATTACTTTTACAAAATCCATTAAACCTTGAATCTTCAAATGTTATCGCTACATTTGTCTATCAGGCTGGTTTATTAGATGCACAATATAGTTTTGCCGCTGCAGTTGGACTATTTAATGCAGTGATCAATGCGATTTTACTTGTTATAGTAAATCACATTGCTAGGAAAACAAGTGAGACAAGTCTTTGGTAGGAGGTTATCAGCTTATGAGTACTTCAATTCAAGAAACAAAAAAAGATAAGTTGTTTAAGGTTTTGGTGTTCTTATTTTTAACAGCTGCTCTTGTTATTGTTTTATATCCACTTATATATATCATAAGTGCCTCGATCAGTAATCCGTCGGCTGTCAATTCCGGCGAAATGTGGCTGCTTCCAAAAGATATAACACTAGAAGGATATAGATTAATCTTTCAAAACAATGATATTTGGAGAGGTTATTTCAACACGATTTTTTATACCATTCTTGGGACATTGATTAATTTAGCGGTTACGATTCCTGCAGCATATGCATTATCTCGAAAAGATTTTGCAGGAAGAAATTTATTGATGGGGATGTTTGTATTAACCATGTTTTTTAGTGGTGGATTAATTCCAACCTATCTCGTCGTAAAAAGCTTAGGATTAATTGATACGATATGGGCAATGGTTTTACCGAATGCTGCAGCTGTATGGAATATTGTAATTGCCCGTGTATTCTTCCAAACTTCTATTCCAAAAGGGTTAGAAGAGGCAGCGATCATTGATGGGGCTTCAAACTTTAAATTATTCACCAAAATCATTTTACCTTTATCAGCACCAATTATTGCTGTGATGGCTCTATTTTATGGAGTTGGACACTGGAATGGCTACTTCAATGCTTTAATTTATTTATCTGATAAAGATATGTACCCACTACAATTGGTGTTAAGAGAAATACTCGTATTACAAGAAATGGCCTCACAAAATACAAATATTTCTGGAAGTATGGCGGAAGCAATGCATAGTAAACAGCAGCTTGCTGCGATTGTTAAGTATGGGGTTATGATTGTTTCTTCATTACCAGTAATAATCGTCTACCCATTCCTCCAGCGGTATTTTGTGAAGGGCGTTTTGATTGGTTCTTTAAAAGGCTAGTTAATAGGTAATTGGAAGAAGGGGGGAATGTTGGACGATTTGTTAGGAAAAAAACATTAAAGGAAGGGGAATTGTAGTATGAAGAAAGTATGGATACTATTTACGCTTGTTGCATTCATTTTATTTGGGTTAGCCGCATGTAAGTCTGAAAATGCAAGTGAAGAAACTACTGCAAAAGAGAATATAAAAGTAAATGACGAAGGATTTCCTATTGTTAAGGATCCAATCGAGCTATCAATGATGGCTCCTGGAACAGGTCTTGCTGAGTGGAATGAAATGCCTACATTACAAAAATATGCAGAGATGACCAATATGAACTTTGAATACATTACACCACCTCTCAATGACTTCCAAACAAAATTGAATCTAGCATTTGCTAGTGGGGATATAGCAGATGTTATCTATGGTGCAGGTACTAGTAATTTAACCCCTGCAATGGAAGTCGATTATGGACAACAAGATGTGCTCTTACCTTTAGAAGATCTAATTGCCGAGCATGCACCGAATTTGCAAAAGCTTCTTGATGAGAGACCAGATGTCAAAAAGTCAATTACAACGATTGATGGACATATTTATTCACTACCTACTGTAGCGGATGGTCCTACATCGAGCTGGTACAAAGGACCTTTATGGTATAACGGAAAATGGCTGAAAGAATTAGGTGTTGAAGAGTTACCTAAAACAGTAGACGCGTTCTATAAATTACTGCAAAGATTCAAGACTGAGGATCCAAATGGTAATGGAAAAGCTGATGAAATACCATTACTTGACGTAAAAATGAATAGTTCAAGGCCATGGTTATTAGGCGCTTTTGGAATGAAAGAATGGGGGATAGAGGAAGTTAATGGCAACGTGCGATATACCCCAATTACAGAGAACTATAAAGAATACTTAACGTTTATGAATAAATTATATAAAGAAGAATTGTTAGACCCGGAAACCTTCTCGCAATCGGATGAACAAAAGAAAGCCAAGGGACAGGAAAATCGAATTGGTGTATTTCCTGATTATTATTCCTTTTTTACTACTGGCGAAACAGAAGAAGAAGCAACAAATAACCCAATGTTTCAGCCGTTAACAAGTTCAGTATCGAAAGAAGCAATTATACCTCGAAGCCCCGCAATTCAAAGAGGTACATTCTCAATTACAAGTAATAACCCTAGTCCTGAGGCGTCGATCAGATGGGTGGATTATTTTTATACGAATGAAGGGTATGAATTTTTGAATCGCGGTCCTGAAGGCTACATGTGGGAATGGAAGGATGAAGAAGGAGGAGAAAAGGTCGACCGTGAGATACCTGAAGGGTTTAATTCAGAGGAAGATTATCGGGGAACGATTACACCCGATTATGGTATTTCAACTCCTACTATAAGTGGGCCTATTGAGGGAAGACCGTTATCAGAATTCGACAAGTTTATTGCCTCAGAAACGGAAGAAAAGATTGAACCATACGCTGAAGTGCCCTACCCATTAGTTTATTTAACATCAGATGAACAAAAGAAGGCAAATACAATTGAGGTTGATTTGCAATCGTATGTTGAACAGATGGAAGCTAAATTTATTACGGGAGTTGAACCTCTGTCAAATTGGGAAACATATGTGGAGACGATCGAAAAGATGAATATCAAGGAATATATTCAAATCTATCAAGATGCCTATGACCGCTGGGCTGATAGTTAACTGTAGTTCAGTCAGGGTCAAATAGTTGTAAGTGGCTGGTATGCTTGTTTTTTAAGAAAAGCATACTAGCCATGTTTGTATAGAACTAAGGTTCTGTAAATTTGATAAGGCAAATTAGCAGATACTTTACAATTATCGAATATCCTAATAGGAGGAGGGAGAAGATTGGAAGATAATCAGACAGTGCATATTATTTCCCATACTCATTGGGACAGAGAATGGTATTTACCATATGAAAGACATCATATTCTTCTGGTTGAGTTGATGGATCGACTCTTAGAAGCACTGGAAAATAATCAGGGTTACAAAAGCTTTCACTTAGATGGCCAAACGATTATGCTGGATGATTATGTACAAGTTCGACCTGAAATGAAAGTTGAAAACATATATTAAAGAAGGAAGGATTCATGTTGGTCCTTGGTATATTTTGCAGGACGCTTTTTTAACGAGCAGTGAATCAAATGTTAGGAATTTATTATATGGTATAAAGGATTCAAATGATTGGGGCGGCGTGACTAAGATTGGCTATTTTCCAGATACATTCGGTAATATTGGGCAAGCTCCTCAGCTATTACGTCAGGCCGGCATTCATCATGCTGTCTTTGGGAGAGGGGTAAAGCCAACAGGATTTAATAACATGATTCAAGAGGCATCCAGTTATGAATCGCCTTATTCGGAAATGTGCTGGCGCTCACCAGACGGATCTACGGTAATCGGTATTCTATTTGCTAATTGGTACTGTAATGGAAATGAAATACCCCTGGATGATGAAAGCGCGAAAATCTATTGGCAAAGCCAACTAAAGTCATTAGAAAAATATGCTTCATCATCACAGATGCTAGTAATGAATGGTTGTGATCATCAACCTGTTCAATATAATTTACCAGAGGCTATACAAGTTGCAAAGAAATTGTATCCCAATATAGATTTTAAACATTCGAATTTCAATGATTATTGCAAGGAACTATCTTCAGCGATACCAAACGATGTAAAAATCATTGATGGCGAGTTGAGAAGTCAACATACGGATGGATGGGGAACACTTGTTAATACAGCATCTTCACGTATTTATTTAAAACAATTAAATCAACAGAATCAAGTACTTCTAGAAAAGGTTGCAGAACCACTTGCTTCATTTGCGTGGTTACAGGGGGATGCATATGATCATGACTTATTTGAATATGGATGGAAAACATTAATGCAGAATCATCCGCATGATAGTATCTGTGGCTGTAGCATTGATGACGTCCACCGGGAAATGGTTACGCGGTTTGAAAAGACTCGCCAAGTGGCAAAAGGGATGATTAATAAAAGCCTTACATTTTTGTCAGGAGAAATAGATACGTCCATGTTTAACAAATGGGGAAAATCAACCATTCCATTTGTTGTGTTTAATACTACTGGTCACAATCGTACAGGAGTTATTACGATTAATTTGGATGTTGTAAAACAGTACCTATCTGAGGGAATAAATAAACAAAAGCTGAAGAATTTTTCTATTCAGGATAGGGAAGTGCTAGATAATCACGGGAATATACTAGACTGCCAGATAGAAGATTTAGGTATCGAGTTTGATTTTGATTTACCGAAGGACGAATTCAGACGGCCTTATATGGCAAGAAGATTACGGCTGACTTTTGAAGCTGAAAATATCCCTGCGCTAGGGTATAACTCATTTGCTTTGGTATTAGCTGAGGGATCTGCAAATGATTGTGTGTGGGATTCTTTAATTTGTAATGATCGGGAAATGGAGAATCATTATTTGCATGTAAAAATTAATCCAAATGGATCGTTAACAGTAACAAATAAAATAAATGGTCAACAATATAACGATTTATGTATTTATGAAGATACAGGTGACATTGGTAATGAATACATGTATAAACAACCAAGCGGTGAAAAAACAATCACTACGCGAAATATACAAGCAAAAATATTTGTTGTGAAGGATACGCCCTTTCAGGCTGAATATGAAATCGTTCATGAATGGGAATTACCAATAAGTGCTTCCACATATTTGCATCAAGAACAGAAGGAGCTCGTTTGGTTTACAGAGAGGAAGTCGCAACGAGTATCTGAAACAATTACACATAAAATTACTACAAGAGTGAGGTTGGAGAAAAATAGTAAGGGAGTGTATATCACTACTTCCTTTAACAATCAGGCTAAGGATCACCGTATGCGCGTATTATTTCCAACAGATATTCTATCCGATGTTCATTATACAGATTCGGTGTTTGAAGTTGTCAAAAGATTTAATAAGCCTGCAAAAGAATGGAAAAACCCAGATCATTCGCAACATCAGCAAGCATTTGTAAATATAAGTAATGAAAAGAGTGGCTTGACAGTTAGTAATCTTGGTCTAAATGAATATGAAATATTACGTGATGGCAGAAATACAATCGCAATTACATTACTTCGAGCTGTAGGAGAATTGGGAGATTGGGGCTATTTTCCGACACCGGACGCTCAATGTTTAGGTGAACACATCGTTTCGTATTCCATTTTTCCTCATGAAGGAGAACAAAGCAGGCTTGCAAGTTATCAAGCTTCTTACCAATCTCAAGTACCATGGACAGTCAATCAGTTGGGACTTCAAACAGGAGAGCTTCCCCCAACATACGCTTTTATCGAATGGGAGTCTACCAAAGTTAGTTTCACAGCATTAAAGGTTTCGCATACATCAAATGATATCATTTTTCGTGGATTTAATATGGCAGAAACAGAAGCTTGGTTATCAACACGTATGCCAATAGGATCTGTTCAAGTATACAGGAGTAATATTCTTGAAGAAGAATTAGAGACCTTATCCATACCTACTAGTTCTAGCAAATTAGTAATACCAGTAAATCAGAATGAAATCGTTACAGTTGGCTTCAAGAAAGCTGAAACCATTGGTTAGAATTAGTAGCAACTTGCAAAGGATGTGTTACGGGGACTATGTCAAAAAACCTACCTACATCAATGACCGACCTTATTGATCAAGTGAAGGAAAAGTTCAGCGGTGATCCAAAAATACAAACGATGTTCGAAAGTTGTTTCAAGAACACCTATGAAACGACGATTCGACCACAATGGGATGGATCTACCTTTGTCATTACTGGAGACATACCAGCGATGTGGTTAAGAGATTCAACAGCTCAAGTAAGACCCTATTTACTTTTAGCAGAGCATGATAAACATATGGCAGATCTTATTCAAGGCGTAATACAAAAGCAGGTTAATTATATTAATCATGATCCTTATGCAAATGCATTTAATGAAACCGCAAATGGAAATTGCTATAACGAAGATAAAACGGATATGACACCGTGGATATGGGAGCGCAAGTATGAAATAGATTCCCTTTGTTATCCCATACAATTAGCCTACTTGTTTTGGAAATCAACAGGGAGAACATCTCATTTTAACGCAGATTTTATAAAAGCCGTTCATCAGGTTATTCATACATGGCAGATCGAACAATACCATTTTAGAAAGTCTAGTTATCAATTTATAAGAGAAAATTGTCCTCCGCAAGATACGTTAGCAAATGAAGGAAAGGGTCTACCTGTAAATAATACTGGTATGACATGGAGTGGATTTCGTCCTAGCGATGATGCGTGTCAATACGGATATTTAGTACCAGCAAACATGTTTGCTGTGGTAGTGCTAAGCCAAGTTGCTACAATTTCTGATGAAGTTTTTCATGATGCAAATCTTAAGAAAAGAGCTATTCATTTAGCCGATCAAATTAATCAAGGAATACAAACGTTTGGTAAGGTCGAACATCCGCTATACGGCATCATTTATGCCTATGAGACAGACGGACGGGGAAATTATAATTTAATGGATGATGCAAATGTACCTAGCTTACTATCCATGCCGTACTTAGGCTATTGTGATGTGATGGATCCTATTTATCAAAATACACGTAGGTTCATTACTAGCGTAAATAACCCATATTATTATGAGGGTAAAATAGCTAATGGAATAGGAAGTCCACATACGCCTAAAGGCTATGTTTGGCCTATTGCATTGGCAATGCAAGGGATGACCGCGAAGGAAGGCATAGAAAAGGATCAGATTCTTGATCTTCTCAAAGAAACGGATGCAAATACAAATTTCATGCATGAAGGGTTTCATGTTGATAACCCTGAAAGGTTTACGAGACCATGGTTCTCCTGGGCTAATTCGATGTTTAGTGAATTTGTATTAAGTAGGCTAGGATATTTTGTGAAGGGGAGTCCACTAGCTAAGTAAAGGTTTAAAATACTAATTTGCAGATAGTTGTAAAAAAGTAAGACATTATTTTCTATTTCCTGGGAAATGTCGACAAAATAAGTAAGAAATCGTTCGTCGTAGGAGGATAAGTGGAGCCAACTACCAGTAAATACCCGATTCTGTTAGGGGATACAAGGATTTAGGTCACAAAGGTGCTGCCACAATTTTCTCTGTTGGGTAATACATGATTCAAGGTTAGATTTGAATAAAAGTGAAGAGGAGCTAAAACAATGGCAAAAATAAAGGTTGGAATAATTGGGTTAGGCTCTATTTCAGAGATGCATTTGGCATCGTACGAGAATCATCAAGATGTAGAAATTTATGCGGTTTGCGATATAAATGAAGAAAGAGCTAGAGAAAAAGCAGGAAAACACCATGCTAAGAAATTTTATACAAACTATTATGATCTACTGAGAGATTCGGAGATTGAAGCAGTAAGTATTTGCACATGGAATAATACGCATGCTGAAATTTCGATAGCTGCATTGGATGCAGGTAAACATGTACTTATCGAAAAACCTTTATGTAAAACTGTTGAAGAAGCTTTGAACATACAGAAAGCAGTAAAAAGAAGTGAACAAACATTGCAAGTAGGTTTTGTTAGAAGATTTGGGACCAATACACAGGTATTAAAGCGTTTTATCGACTCTGGAGATATTGGTGATATTTATTATGCAAAAGCATCATGTATTCGTGCATTAGGTAATCCGGGTGGATGGTTTGCCGATAAAGAGAGGTCTGGAGGCGGCCCGCTTATTGATCTTGGCGTTCATGTTATTGATATGTGCTGGTACCTTATGGGGAAACCAAAGCTTCAATCGATAAGTGGTAATGCTTATCATAAATTGGGAAACCGTTCGAATATAGAAAATAAATCATATTATAAAGCGGCAGATTATGATCCCTATAAAAATACGGTAGAGGATATGGCTAATGCAGTAATTCGTTTTGAAAATGGTGCGTCATTAATGGTTGATGTCAGTTTTACGCTCCACGCAAGGGAAGATACAATTGCTGTTAGTGTATTTGGAGATAAGGGAGGTGCTGAAATTGAGCCAGAATTACAACTTATCACTGAGAAAAATAATACGATTCTAAACACCACACCTCAAATTGATGCATTGACATTTGATTTTAAAACGGGCTTTCAGCATGAGATTGACCATTTTATTTCTTGTGTTAAAGGAGAACGAGAAACACTTTGCCCTGTTGACGATGGTATAGAAATGATGAGAATACTAACTGGTATCTATGAATCTAGTGAAAAAAGAGAAGAGGTTCGATTGGATTAAATGACATTATTTTAATGGAGGTATTCTTTCGTGAATGTACCTACTGAGAATTTAAAGTATATTAATTGGCCTAATAATTACGGAGATCCTCAATGGTTTATACACGACCGATTTGGTTTGTTTATTCATTTTGGCCTTTATTCTGCTGGTGCAAGACATGAGTGGTTCATGACGCGCGAAAAAATAGATTTACAAGCGTATAAAAAGTACTTTGATTATTTTAATCCCGATTTACTACATGCAAAGCAGTGGGCACAGTATGCTAAAAAAGCAGGTGTGAAATACGTTGTGATCACCACAAAACACCATGAAGGATTTGTTTTATGGGATTCAAAACTCACGGAATATAAGGTTACAAATACAGTAATAAAGAGAGATTTGCTCTATGAGATAGTAGAAGCAATGCGTGAGGAAGGTTTAAAGATAGGGTTTTATCATTCACTAATTGATTGGAACCATCCTGACTTTATAATTGACGGGCTTCATCCATTAAGAGACGATGTTTCTAAGCGCTCTTTAGCAAATCGCAACATGGATACGTATATAGAATATTTGAAAGGGCAAATCCGAGAATTATTAACAAATTACGGAGAAATTAATTATCTATGGTTTGACTTTTCTTACTCTCACAGAGACTGGGGCTGGGCAAAGGGAAAAGGAGCTGTTGATTGGCGATCAGAGGAACTAGAAAAGTTAGTTCTAGAATTACAGCCGAATATACTTCTAAATGATCGGTTGGATTTAAATAGAGGTATCATGACTCCTGAACAGTTTCAACCGAATAGGCTTAACAAAGAAAATAATCAACCTGTCATTTGGGAAGCATGTCAAACAATGAATGGATCCTGGGGCTATCATCGAGATAATTTAAATTGGAAGTCTTCAGATACATTATTAAAGATGCTGATTGATACAGTTTCTAAGAACGGTAATTTTCTCCTGAATATAGGACCAAATGGTCGTGGAGAAATTGATGAAAACTCGGTAGTTCGTCTGAAAGCAATAGGAGAATGGATGAGATTACACGCTCGCTCTATCTATGGTTCAAAACAAAGTGAATTTGAAGCGCCTATTGATTGCCGTTATACCCAAAGAGGTAGCCAATTATATCTTCACATATTTTCATGGCCATACAAGCATATCCATGTAAAAGGCTTAGCAGGTAGAGTATCTTATTGCCAATTTCTACATGATGCTTCAGAAGTTAGATTTGCTGAATACGATCCTAAAGAAGTCATTACAAGTACGGAAACAACGATTGACAGAGATTCTGTTGTATTAAATCTACCTGTACAGAAGCCGAATGTAAGTATTCCAGTTATTGAATTGTTTTTAAAATAATAGTAACTATGAGAGGTGATAAAAAATGAAAGTAGGTTTAAGTACGTATAGTTTGTTAGATGCAATTAATTCTGGAGAAATGACTGTACTCGATATAGTTGAGTGGATTAAGGAAAATGGAGGAGAACATATGGAAATCGTTCCGTATGGCTTTACTTTAGTAGACAATCCAAATTTAGCTGATGCTATTAAGGAAAAAGCTGTAAAGGAAGGTATTGAACTATCCAATTATGCGCTTCCAGCTAACTTTGTCCAGCCCACGGATGAGGAATTTCATGCAGAAGTAAATCGTTTGAAAGCACATGTGGATTTAATTCGACGTATGGGGATAAAGCATATGCGTCATGATGTGACTGCCTTCACACTCCCCCCAGAGAAACGGACGATTGAGTACTTTGAAAACAGTTTGCCACAAATTATCGAGGGTTCTAGACAAATTGCTGATTATGCAGCGGCATTTGGTATTACTACGACAATAGAGAATCATGGAATGGCTGTACAACATAGCGATCGAGTACATCGTGTAATACAAATGGTGGACAGACCTAATTTTAAGACGACATTAGATATAGGAAACTTTTTATGTGTAGATGAAGCTCCGATTGTTGGGGTCAAAAAGAACCTCCCTTATGCTTCTCTCATACATTTTAAAGACTTCTATTATCGACCATTTTACCAAAATCCGGGAGAAGGAAAATGGATTAAAACAGCTAATAATAATTATTTGAGAGGTTCCATCTTTGGCCATGGAGATATTGAATTAAGGGAAATAATAAAACTTATAAAAAACGCAGGTTATGATGGATATATTACGCTTGAATTCGAAGGTATGGAAGAGTGTAAACAAGCATCAAAGATAGGGATGGCTAATATTAAACGGTTATGGGATGAAAACTAAAATAAATTCTGAATATAGAATAAATAAATTTAAATCAAGGATTATTTGGAGGAAAGAGCAATGAAGTATTTATCGTTCCATGTTGAAAACCGTCAATATAAAAATATCGTCGTATCATTTCCCGGGAAATATCGACAGTAAAAGTTGAATGAGCCTATTATAAAATAGGTTGTCGGATCTAGGGAGAAAGAGGTTCTATGATAAAACGGTACAGAGCACCTGTATCGTTTTGTGCTGTTTACTTATTGTTCATTCCATCTATTGGCAGGTATAATTGAAGTAATGGAATACATGGAGGTGAAGAAATGAAAGCACCTGATGTGATAGCTAAACTAAAAGATCGTACACCAACGATACTAGGAAGGGAAAACTTCCATGAATTCGCAATATTAATTCCGCTGGTGGAAATAAATAACGAGACACATCTCCTCTTTGAAGTTCGCTCTATTCACATGCGAAACCAACCAGGAGATATTTGTTTTCCAGGAGGAAGATTAGAACAAGGCGATGTAGATGAAAAACATGGTGCCATTCGAGAGACAGCGGAAGAATTAGGGATAAGTGAAGAACAAGTGGAAAGTGTTATTCCTCTGGATTATATGGTGTCGGACTTCGGGAGAATTATTACTCCATTTGTTGGTACATTACGTCATCCAGAAGAGATTGTTCCGAATCGGGATGAAGTGGAGGAAGTATTTACAGTGCCACTACACTATTTTCTTGAAACCAAACCCGAAGTATATAAGGTTAATTTTCAAGTAATTCCAGAAGATAATTTCCCATATAACCTGATTCAAGGTGGCAAAAAATACGAATGGCGACTACGTGAATTGGATGAACTATTCTATCAGTATCAAGACAAAGTGATTTGGGGATTAACAGCTAAACTACTGCAGCATTTTGTTCAATTGATTTATTCAGAGGCATAGTTGTTAATATAAGGTCTTCCACAGAGAATATGGAAGACCTGTGTTTATTAGTTGGATGAAAGATCCTTTACACAACGAAATCCGAGATTTCCAGTTGAGCTATCAGGTGTATTTGCTGACCTTGCAGCAACTCGATACCGATTACAATAACTGTGATGACATAAATACGAACCACCACGCATTACTTTACTTGAGCAGCTATTTGGTCCTTTTGGATGAACTGATTCAGCTTGAAGGTTATTGTCTGCCGTAAACCAGTCTGCACACCATTCCCAAACGTTGCCAGAAACATTATATAGGCCGAAGTTATTAGGGGGATATGTTGTTACGGGGGCAGTGCCAAAATAACCATCCTCTTGTGTGTTTTGAGTAGGGAATGTTCCTTGCCAAATGTTACATTGATGGACGCCGTTTGGTGTTAATTCATTTCCCCAAGGGTATATTTTTTGTTCAAGACCTCCACGTGCAGCGAATTCCCATTCGGCTTCAGTAGGTAGTCGTTTTCCAGCCCATTTACAGTAAGTCATTGCATCGTTCCAAGATATATGAATCACAGGATGATCCATTCTTCCATTTATGTTTGAATCAGGCCCTTCTGGATGTCTCCAATCTGCTCCTTCCACTACCCACCACCAAGGGGTCTGTGGAACATGTTGCGTTACCTTTTTTCTGGTCTGTTTACTAATCAATTGATAGAAAACAAATGACCATCCATATTGCTCGGCTTCGGTGCGATAACCTGTAGATGCAATAAATTGTTGAAACGATCCATTTGTTACTGTACAAGGATCAATCAAAAAGGGGGCTACTTCGATGGATCTAATCGGTCCTTCGCCGTCTTCTGGAAATCCAGCTTGATTTTCTGTACCCATTAAAAATGTTCCACCGGGCACAACTACCATATCGGTTGTTGTATTCTCCGATCTCGCAAATACTTGCTGTTTCTTCGTTTGGCTGTCTTGGAATGTACTTCGTGAAGCTGTACAACAATGCTTTGTTTGATGTTGTTTCTGATTCATTTTCTCATCAACCTTCCCCCTTATATGGTTTCATTATACTGTACCCTCAGCTGGGTTAGTTTGTTTTTAAGCTCCGTAATAACAGGAGCGTATGCTGGATTGTGGTATTCATTCTTTAACTCCATAGGGTCCTTTTCTAAATCGAATAGTTCCCATTCTGGTTCCATTGGTTTATTCACAGCCCCAATTACGTCCAATGGATCTCCATAGTAATAAATCAACTTATAACGTTCTGTTCGTACACCATAATGGGCCGTAACTTGATGGATGGTTAAATGCTCCCAATAACGATAATATACAGCATCACGCCATAGCTTAGGTTTATCTCCTTTTGCTATTACTCTGAAGCTTTCTCCTTGCATGCTTTCTTTAGCTGGTACTTGGCAATAATCAAGAAACGTTGGTGCGAAGTCATTATTAATAATAAAATCCGTAGATACACTATTTGCTTTGATCTCTTTAGGGTACCGCATTACATAAGGCATTCGTAGTGATTCTTCATACATAAATCGTTTATCATACCAACCATGCTCTCCTAAGAAAAAGCCCTGATCGGATGTGTAGATAACAATCGTGTCTTCGGCTAGGCCATTCTTATCTAGGTAATCTAGTAACTTACCAACATTGTCATCAATAGATACCACACAACGTAAATAGTCCTTTATATAACGCTGGTATTTCCACTGCTTCATTTCTTGCTTAGAAAGCCCTGCTGGCGGCACCCCTTTAACATCCTCTTCTTTTAAATCTTCAATACGCATGTCTGCAATTTTCGCTGCATTGGCTCGATCAGCATACGTATCATTAAATGTATTAGGGAAATGCACCGCTTTGTCTTCAAATAGCTGCTTATATTTTTCCGGTGGTTGCCAAGGGCGGTGGGGCGCTTTATGGTGTACCATCATCATAAAGGGCTGTTTCCTATTTTTGTTTTCAAGCCAATCAATGGATAGATCCGTAACGATATCCGTTGCATAACCCTTTACTTTTTTTTCCTCACCCATTTCAATCATGACAGGATCATAATAATCCCCTTGGTCAGGGAAAATATTCCAATAATTAAATCCAGTTGGATCACTATTTCCACCATGTCCAAGATGCCATTTACCAATAATTGCAGTATCGTATCCGTTTTCCTGAAGTAGTTTAGGGAAGGTTTGCTGCCTTCCGTCAAAATGCTCGGACAACCCTCTCACACCATTTTCATGACTATAATTGCCAGTAAGGATCGTAGCTCTACTCGGTGCACATAATGAATTGGTGCAATAAACGTGATCAAAGCGCATGCCTTCATTTGCAATTCTATCAATATTTGGCGTTTCTACAAGTGGGGTATGATTATATGAACTTATTGCTTGGGCAGCATGGTCATCACTCATAATAAATAAAATATTTGGTTGCTTGGTATCCATATTCATTCCTCCTTTGGATAAGAAATAAATGTGTAAACGCTATCTATTAAGACTTTCTAGGTTGGACAGATGCACGTTCAATTAATTCGGTCGATAGTTTGTAGTGGTGGTCGATTTTTTCACCGTTCAGTATCTGGAATACTAAATGAGCTGCTAATGCACCAACTTCGTATTTTGGTTGCTTAATAGTGGTTAATGGAGGTTGAACATATTCAGACAGTTGAATATCGTCATAACCAATAATGGATAGATCTTCAGGGATTCGAATATTATTTTCTTTAAATGCGTGAAGTCCACCAACAGCCATTTCATCATTTGCGTAGAAGATAGCATGAGGTAGCTTCTTTTGAGCAATTAGCAATTTAGTTGCTCGATAGCCGCCTTCACGTGTAAAGTCCCCTTGAATATGCCATCTGGAATGTAAATGCAAATGATAGTCCATTAAGGCATTTTGATATCCTTGATAGCGTAAGATATTATCATTTGATGCTGCAGGACCGCTAATATATGCTATTTCTGTATGTCCATGGGTAATGAGGTACTCTGTAGCACGATATCCACCTTGAATGTTATCAACCTCTACATGGTACACATGGTTATCATCTAAGTAACGGTCCAGTAAGACAAGGGGGGTTCCGTACGTCGCACTTTCGATTGTTAGTTCATCCGTAATGTTATGAGCCAGTATAATAGCTCCATCTACACGTTTTTCAGTTAAGAATTTGACGGCTGTGGATTGAGCTCCGCCAATTGAGTTGCAGGCAATCAAGTCATAATTATTAGCACTTGTTACATCTTGTACACCTTTGATTAGCTCAGAGTAAAAGGGTCCAGATAAATCGCTTAGAATTAAGGCGATGGTATTTGTTTTTGTTCGCTTTAGATCGGATGCAAACCCATTTTTCTTATAATTTAATGTTTTAGCTGCCGCTTCCACTTTTTGTTTCGTAGCAGCAGAGATACGGTCACTGTTATTAAGCGCATAAGAAGCAGTAGAAATTGCAACTCCAGCTAGTTTTGCTACATCTTTAATTGTTGCCATATTCGTTCCTCCAAAATTTTGGGAATTATAATTGTACCTATCGTATCATAGGTTTATGGTTATCCATCAGCAATTCCTCTCAGTGTCTATTTCTAACTGGAAGCCAATCAAGGATATCGCTTATCTTTTTTCCCCAATATTCCCATGTATGATCTCCTGGCCCGAAATCAGTTGTTAAATCTAGACTAGTCTGCTTACATAAATGATAAAATCGTTGATTAAGATCATAAAGAAAATCACTATACCCACAAGCTTGATAAATTTTAGGGAGTTTTCTTGTTACAATTGCAAGTTGTTCTACTTTCCACAACAGATCATTTGCTGTTTCGTGTATATTCGATTCCCCAAAGACAAGGGAAAGATAGGTTAGTTTATCTCCTGATGCTTTGCGTATCCGCTCAAGATGGGTGACCATGTCTGTTACGCCGGATAAGCTTGCTACTGCACTGAATTGTTCTGGGCAGTTTAATGCCCATTTTAGCGCGCCGAATCCTCCCATGGAGTGACCAGCAACGAAATTAGCTTCCCGATCTGAAGACAGTGGAAAGAATGCATGTGAAATTTTGGGTAACTCTTGTGTAAGAAACGTCCAATATTTACCTCCATAAACCATGTCTGTATAGTAACTATTATCGACACTCGGCATAATGACAGCGAGTTCTTTATCAGAAACAAGTTGCTCAATTGCTGTGTTTCTCGACCAGGTAGTGTGGTTATCACTAAATCCATGCAGCAAATAAAGTGTTGGTAATCGATAACTAGAATCTGCATTTACAAGCGTTTCTTGCGGTAGAATAGCAGTCATAGAAACACTTTTTGAAAGAATCTCAGAGGCAAATTCGCACTGGATTAACGCCATATACAAATCTCCTTTCTTTATTTAATTCCTGAAACATTAAAACCTTCGACAATATGTTTTTGAAAGATAATAAAGATAATTAGTACTGGGACAACCATAAAGGTAGACCCAGCCATCTGTAACCCATAATTCGTAACATTTTGATCTTGAAGAAGGGCTAGTCCAACAGAAAGGGTGTATAATGATTCATCATTCGCAATAATTAATGGCCATAGGAAGCTATTCCATGCACCGATAAATGTTAAAATGATTTGTACAGCGAGAATGGGTTTCGCTAATGGAATGATTAATTTAAAAAAGATATAAAATTCTCCAGCACCATCTAAACGGGCTGCTTCAATCAAGTCATCCGGTATCGTAACCATAAATTGTCGTATTAAAAATATGTTAAATGCTGCGATCAATCCTGGTAATACAATCCCCGCCATTGAGTTGGTTAATCCTGCTTCATTCAGAATTAAGTACGTTGGAATCATCGTAACTTGCCCAGGAATCATCATTGTTAATAGAACGGTGGCAAACCATATTTCTTTTCCTCGAAATTGAAATTTGCCAAATCCATAGCCAGCCATGGTATTTAACAATAATCCAACCATTGAAAAAAATACGATAATGAAGGTATTAACTAAATAAATATCAAAGTTCAAATTCTGGAAAAGATTGATATAATGTTCAAATGTCGGCTCATTAGGAAATAATGTAGGAGGTATGCTTAATACCTCACGTTCATTCTTAAATGAGCTAAGGATCATCCAAACAAAAGGGAGGGAGACAAGTAACCCACCCATAAACAATAGTGTATTTACGATGGATCGCTCAAATCGATTCTTCAATTCCATAACTATCCCGCCTTAATTTTCATCCGATTTGCGTAGTATAAATTGCATAACTGTTGCAAGAATAATGATAATAAAAAGAATAAACGATGCTGCAGCGCCATAGCCGAATTCACTGTATTGGAATCCTTCCTGGTAAATAAACAAAGCCATGGAATTGGTTCCATTTAATGGTCCGCCTTCGGTCATAACAAATGGTTCTTCGAAGAATTGTAACCAACCAATAACCGTTGTTACGGTTACAAAGAAGGTGGCAAAACGCATGGAAGGTAAGGTGATTCTGCATAATTTTTGCCAACGATTGGCGCCATCAATATCTGCAGCCTCATAATACATCTTTGGTATGGATTGTAATGCTGCCAAAAAGATAAGCATACTTACACCGTTGCTCTTCCATACAGTTAGTAATATCAACGAAAGCTTTGCTATTAGCGGATCTTCCAACCACGGAATCGCGTTGATTTCAAATAAAGAAAGTAAGTAATTGAATAATCCGTACTCCTGGTTGTACAAGAATCCCCATACGACAGCGATTGCAACAATATTTGTAACTGATGGCAGATAATAAACAACACGAAAAGCAGAAGACATCCAATCGCTTACGAACTTTAATAGCAATGCAATCACAAACGAACTAATTACTGCAGCTGGGACACCGATAATGACATAAAAAAAAGTGTTACGCATGGATTTAAGAAAAACTTCATCTTTAAATAATGTAATGAAGTTATCAAAGCCAATAAAATTGATTTGTGACCAATTCGCTAACCCACTTAAATTCATATCGGTAAAGCTAATTGCAAGCGAAACTAAGATTGGTAAAAAAGAAAAGATAAGTAATAGAATGACAGCAGGTCCAATAAATAAGTAAGGTGTTATTTTTGCTTTAAAACGATTCACTTCCATTCACCCCTCATTACTTAAAAAGAAAGGGGAGAAAAGTATAAAGCATAGCTATTAGCTTCATACCTACTCCGCTTTTTGTAATTATTACTCGCCTAATATTCGTGATACTTCATTTCGGTAAGTTTCTAGAGACTTATCGATATCGGCGCCACCACGATTAATTTGTTCTAATGTATTTAACAATTCTTGTCCGAGTCGTTCGTATTCAGGTATTAATGGCAATGGTTGGGTTGCTTCTAGTTGTTCACCGAAAGTACTTACCATCGGGTCGTCAGCTAGAATTGGATCTTCCCAAGCAACAGTATTTGCTGGCAATTCACTATTTGCTTCATACCATTTTACTTGGGTTTCGGGATCTGCCATCCAATTAATAAAATCTAATGCTTGATCGACTTTATCTGAATTATGAAAGACGGTCCAATGAGCGCCTCCCATCATTGATTTATTATTTTCTGCTTTTGGCATGAGGCGAACATCCCATTTTCCTTCAATATCAGGAGCTCTGTCTTTAATTGTTTTGATATCCCATGGACCACTAATGAACATTGGTTTAGAGCCGTCTTCGAAAGCTTGAAAAAATTCCTTACCTTCTCCTGTTTGAGATAACCCCTCATCATAGAATAAGTGATGTAATTTCATCGCTTCTTCAAAGTTTGCATGATCAAAGTTTGCTGCGCCTTCGCCAACCTCATAATTCCACCCGAATTGCCAAGCCAGTACAAAAGGAAATTGTGGATCAGTAGCAGGCAAATCAATTGCATATTGATCATCACCACGATCTGCTAATTGTCTAGAAGCTTCAATCATATCTTCCCATGTTGATGGTCCGTTTGGGTAACCTAAATCACCTAAAATATCTGTACGGTAAAACAATGCTCGGGTATCCACATACCAAGGGATTCCTATCGTTTGTTTTTCAAATTTGGTCGTTTCCACAGCAGATTCATAGAAGTTATCAGCGCTTAGGTTGTCATAATCGGTGATATAGTCACTCAAATCTAAGAACGTTCCCGCCTCAGCAAATTCCGCTACCCAAGTTGTCCCGATTTGCAGCACATCTGGACCCTTTCCAGAAGCAACGGCAGTTAATAATTTATCGTGGGCGTTTTCCCATGGAATTGCTTGGACTTCAACGCTCACTCCAGACTCCTCTTCGAATTCTGTTACAAATTCATCTAAACCTTTTGTCATTGTCC
The DNA here is from genome assembly GCF_000723585.1 of Virgibacillus salexigens. NCBI lineage: Bacteria > Bacillati > Bacillota > Bacilli > Caryophanales > Bacillaceae > Virgibacillus > Virgibacillus salexigens. Next base: position 700,618 of record NZ_CCDP010000001.1, read on the forward strand.
ACACAGTAATCGTATTTTCATCGGCTGCACCACTTGATTTACTGCTTGAGGAACAGGCACTTATGAAAACGATAAGAACTAGTAAACAGAATAAGTGAATACTTTTTCTAGTCTTTATCTTCATTTTGCAAACATCCTTTCCTATCGTGGTTTCCAATTTATTATGACATGCTTCTAAGTTTTTCCTCCCCCCTCACATCTATGAATAAATTATTGAAACGTTTCTACTAAAGTTGAAATCGGTTCCAATAAAACGAGTGAAAAAGGCACTAATAAAGTGTTATATCTAGTTGTCCAGTAGATTATTTTATGAGATAAATACAAAATTTTGTTGAAACGTTTCTACAAATCGATTATAGTTGTCTTTGAAAACGATTGCAAGAATTATTTTTCTTTTCACTATTTTCACTAGACGCAGAGGAGGAACAACCATGGCAATGATAGATGTAGGGCAATTATTGAAACGTATGACAATGGAAGAAAAAGTCGGGCAACTCATGCAGCTGGCTACTCCTTTTTTTAAGGGGGCATCTGATCGTGGGAAAATAACTGGCCCGATGGAGCGAATGAATATTTCCGAACAGATGATAACAAATACTGGATCTGTACTTGGGGCATGGGGAGCAAAGGAAATAAAACAGATACAGCAACAACATTTAGAAGAGAGCCGTCTTGGAATACCACTTTTGTTCATGTCAGATGTTGTACATGGATATCGGACGATATTCCCAGTACCGCTAGCGATAGGATGTTCCTGGGATGTTACATTAGTGGAAAAGAGTGCAGCAATTGCTGCAAAAGAAGCGGCTGTTTCGGGGATTCATGTTACATTTGCCCCGATGGTAGATCTTGTTCGTGATCCAAGATGGGGAAGAGTAATGGAATCAACTGGAGAAGATCCATACTTAAATGGTATTTTTGCTAAAGCACAGGTTAACGGATTTCAAGGAGATGATTTAACTACAAATAAGGAAAGTGTAGCATCGTGTGTTAAACACTTTGCTGCTTATGGAGCGCCAGAGGGTGGTAGAGATTATAATACGGTTAACATGTCGGAAAGGGAATTACGAGAATCGTATTTGCCAGCATATCAAGCAGCTCTGGAGGCAGGCTGTGAAATGGTTATGACAGCATTTAATACGGTGGATGGGATTCCAGCAACAGGAAATAAAAGATTAATGCGAGATTTGTTACGAGATGAATGGGGATTTAATGGAGTACTCATTTCTGATTGGGGAGCTGTTAAAGAACTAATTCCTCATGGAGTTGCCGTCGGTGAACAAGAGGCAGCTAAGTTGGCTCTGGAAGCAGGGGTCGACATTGAAATGATGACTACCACGTTTATAAATCATATCCAACTATTAATTGAAAATGGGGAAATAGATGCGAGGTTATTGGATGAAGCGGTTATTCGTATCCTAGAATTAAAAGAAAAGCTAGGGTTGTTTGTAGATCCTTACCGAGGTGCAGATGAGAAGCGGGAACAAGAGGTGCTACGTTGTCAAGAACATTTGCAAACTGCCGAAGAACTAGCGGGAAAATCGTGTGTATTACTAAAAAATGAAGCCGTATTACCCTTGAAAAGGGAACAGAAGATAGCACTTATTGGTCCATTTGCAGACAGTAATGATATCTTGGGCCCATGGTCTTTTGTAGGTGATAAAGAAGATGCCATTACAGTGAAGGATGGGATGCTGCAAAAGATCCAACCTGATCAATTGTTAGTTGCCAAGGGGATGGGGGTTGAATCAGGAAAGAAAGCAGATTTAGAAGCAGCGATGGAAAAAGCAAGAGAAGCCGATGTAATCGTGTTAGCTCTAGGAGAAGCTTCCGAGATGAGTGGTGAGGCTGGTTCTCGCTCAAATATCAAATTACCTGCAATACAACTTGAATTAATTGATAGAATCAGGGAGTTAGGTAAGCCAATTGTATCCGTCCTGTTTAATGGACGTCCGTTAGATGTAGCTGGATTGGTTGAAAAATCGGATGCGATCTTAGAGGCTTGGTATCCTGGCTCAGAAGGGGGAGCGGCTATTGCATCATTGTTATACGGGGATACCAATCCTTCTGGAAAATTAACCATGTCCTTTCCATATTCTGTTGGACAAATACCGGTTTATTATAATCATTATCATACAGGTCGTCCGAAAGATGCTCCGGATGCGCAAATCAGATATGTATCGCAGTATTTAGATATTCCAAATGAACCTCGCTATCCGTTTGGTTATGGTCTGAGTTATACCACTTATTCGTATGGAGGGTTACAGTTATCGTCCACACAATTACAAGCAGGAGAAAAATTAGTAATCAATGTTACAGTTACCAATACTGGGCAAGTAGCTGGTGAGGAAATTGTTCAGCTGTATATTCAAGATAAGGTGGGACAGGTGGTGCGACCGAAGAAGGAGCTGAAAAGGTTTGAAAGTGTATACTTAACTCCAGGTGAGTCAAAAACATTGACTTTTTCCATTACCGAAGAAGACTTACGCTACCATCATGCAGACCTATCTTATCGTAGTGATGTAGGTGAGTTTATTGTCTTTGTTGGCCCGAATAGTAAAGAAGGATTGGAAGACACCTTTACATTCGTAAAGTAAGTCGAAATTGTCGTATCGTTAAACGAATAAAATAATTCAAATGAACAGGAGTTATCGTTGTCTACATAGACTTTTATAACTCCTATTTATTTTCAGAATTTATTTATTTAACTGAATTTATGTGTTAGTATACGTGAAGAACAATATAAAGTGTGGTAAAACTTTGGATAGATAACGAGAAATAGAGAGACTGCATGTAATATCATAAAGCTGCAGGAAAGCTAGGAAATCTTTACGAAGTAGTTTCTGAGATGGGAGGATGAAGATATCGATATGGTTCACAACAAATTACAAAAAATTTGGTATGGCGGGGATTACAATCCAGAACAATGGGATGAAGCAACCTGGGATGAAGATATTCGAATGTTTAAGCTTGCAGGAATAGATGTAGCAACAATCAATGTGTTTTCTTGGGCAATCGTTCAGAGAGGTGAAGATACATATGATTTTACGTTTTTAGATGAAATGATGGAGAAGTTATATAAAAATGGGGTCTATGTATGCCTTGCTACTGGCACAGGTGCACATCCTGCATGGATGGCAAAAACATATACGGATATTTTAAGGACAGATTTTGATGGAAGGAAAAGGAAGTTTGGGGGACGTCATAATTCTTGTCCAAACAGCCCAACTTATCGTAAGTACGCAAGTAGAATGGCAGAAAAGCTGGCAAATCGGTACCAAAATCATCCTGCATTGGTACTTTGGCATGTTTCCAATGAATATGGTGGCTATTGTTATTGTGATAACTGCACAACCGCTTTTCGGCAATGGTTAAAAAGGAAGTATGATTCATTACAGGCTGTAAATAAAGCTTGGAATACAAATTTTTGGGGGCATACGTTTTATGATTGGGATGAAATTGTCCTACCGAACGGTTTAAGCGAAGAATGGGGGAGTGGTAGAAATACAAATTTTCAAGGGATCTCACTCGATTATCGAAGATTCCAATCTGATAGTTTATTAACGTGCTATAAGTTGGAAAGAGATGCCATTCGGAAACATGATCAGCAGATACCAATTACGACTAATTTGATGGGATTATATGAAGAGTTGGACTATTTCTCATGGGCAAAGGAAATGGATGTTATATCATGGGATAATTATCCTTCCATAGATACACCGGAGAGTCTGACCGCAATGACACATGATTTGATGCGTGGGTTAAAAAGTGGGCAACCGTTTCTCTTAATGGAACAAACACCAAGTCAGCAAAATTGGCAGCCTTATAATAGTTTGAAGCGGCCAGGAGTTATGCGTCTTTGGAGCTATCAAGCAGTAGCTCACGGAGCAGATTCCGTCTTGTTCTTCCAATTACGTAGGTCTGTTGGCGCTACTGAAAAATTTCACGGGGCAGTAATTGAACATGTTGGTCATGAACATACGCGTGTGTTTAAGGAAACATCTAAGCTTGGAAATGAACTAATGAAGTTAGATAATCGAATTATTGGATCACGAGTAACCGCCAAAGTGGCTATTGTATTTGATTGGGAGAATCGTTGGGGTGTTCACTTATCAAGTGGACCGTCTGTTGCATTAGATTATGTAACAGAAGTGCATAAATATTATGAAGTGTTCTATGACAACAATATTCCTATAGATTTAATTGGCACCGATGAGAATCTAGAAAACTACGATGTCGTCATTGCACCGGTATTGTATATGATTAAAGAGGGATATGCGACAAAAGTGGAAGAATTTGTAGAACACGGTGGAACGTTTATTACGACGTTTTTTAGTGGAATTGTTAATGAGAATGATTTAGTCACTCTGGGGGGGTATCCTGGCCAACTTCGCAATTTACTTGGAATTTGGGTAGAAGAAATTGATGCATTACCGCCAAATCAAAAAAATCAAATTGTAATGAAGAAGTCGTGGGGAAAACTAGAAGGATCCTATACGTGCAATCTATTGTTTGATTTGTTGCATACAGAAGGAGCGGAAGTTCTCGCTAGCTACGGCTCTGATTTTTATCGGGGAATGCCAGTGGTTACTAAAAATCACTATGGTAATGGAGAAGCTTTTTATATTGCTTCTAGTCCGGATAAAGAATTTTTATCAGGATTTCTAAAGAATATATGTGCAGAAAAAGCAATTACCCCATTAGTGAAAACAAAACCTGGGGTTGAAGTGACGAAGCGTGAAATGGGGGAAACGGCTTATTTGTTTGTACTAAATCACCAAAATCATCCTGCCTACTTTGATTTAGGAGAGATCCAGGCAGTTGATTTATTATCTGGAAGTACGTTTACCGGAGAATGTAGCATTGATGCAAAAGACGTCCTGGTTTTGCAGCAAAGTACGAAGGTGAACTGAGGGGATAAGCAATCAATCGGTTAGTGAAAGAAATCATTATAATCATTGAAAAATATCGATGTTAATAAATATGGGATAGGATCCGGTTAGGTATTTGGAGGTGGCAAACAGTGGGTAAAAAACGGCTGTTGTTTATTGGTGATAGTATTACCGAATGGGGAATACAGGATGATCCTGAAAGGATTGGCGTAAATTATGTACGCCTCATACATGATTATTTACGTATAACCTATTCGGATAGAAACTTTGAAATCATAAATAAGGGAATTGGTGGTAATCGTATTGTCGATTTAGCAGCGAGATGGGAGGAAGACGTGCTGCAACTATCTCCAGATCTTATTTCCATTTCGATTGGAATCAATGATGTATGGCGACAATTGGATCAACCGAATATAGAACAGGTTTTTCCTAAGCATTTCGCTGCTATCTATGAACAGCTTATTGAACGGGTAAAGGATGGATGTGGATCAAAGATTGTTTTAATGGAACCTACTATCATTGAAGAAGATGAACAGTCGTCAGGTAATCAAAAGTTAAAAGAATATGTAGAAATCGTTCGTCGTCTTGGTGATAAATATGATGCAAGTATTGTACCGACTCATCAAGTGTTTTTGGATTATATTCAAAAACGAAATGGATATCATCTAACAATTGATGGTGTCCATATGAATGCAAGAGGCAATTTGTTAATGGCTAAAACGTGGTTAGAATCAGCAAAATCTACATGTTCAGCGTTATTTATAGCTAGATGATAAATAGATATGTTAAGTAATTGGGCATGGAGTATTGTAAGCCATGCTTTTTTTGTGAGTAAAAATTGGAAATAATATAACTAACATGTTATTCGAGAAGAAGAAATTCTAAAAACATTCATTGATCATACGTACAACTTATAATAAGATAAAGATATAAAAAAGTTTATACGTACCAATTTCAGGGGGTGGTTATCCCTATTAGTTGTAGATTGAGAAAGGATTTATTAAGCATACTGCTACATAATGAACAGATGTTATTCGAACAAAGTTAAGGGAATAGGAAATAAAATTAATCTATGGTATCCTTGGCTTATACGAATAAGCTGAGGTGGTTTCATGGAAACAAAGTACAATAAAGTAAAAAGGGCAATTCAATCAAATATTATGGATGGAACCTATACAGCCCATCAAAAAATCAGCTCCGAAAGTGAACTTATGAAGCAGTTTGGCGTAAGTCGTCACACTGTTAGGCTGGCTATCGGGGATCTAGTAGCGAAAGGGTGGCTTTATAGGGAACAAGGATCTGGTACATTCTGTGCGGATAGAAGTACAGCAGAGGAAGGTAAACAAGCAATGGATTCCAAAAACATTGCAATTGTAACCACTTATATTTCTGATTATATCTTTCCATCTATCATCCGAGGTGCAGAATCACGACTGAGTCAAGAAGGATATCAAGTAAGTATTTTTAGTACGAATAACGACCATCATAAAGAGCGAGATATTTTAGAAAAAATACTTTCCCAATCATTTGATGGAGTAATCGTGGAGCCTACTAGAAGTGCGTATTCAAATCCAAATATTAATTATTACCTTAATCTTGAGCGTTTGGGCATTCCATATATTATGATTAATGCATATTATGACGAGCTGGAGCCAACCCGTTTAGTTATGGATGATGAAAGGGGCGGCTATTTACAAACGGAACACTTAATCCAATTAGGGCATACAGAAATTGCTGGGTTATTTAAGACAGATGATACGCAAGGTACGAAACGGATGAAGGGATTTTTAAAGGCGCACCGTAAATATGGCATCCCGTTAAACCCTAAAAATATTATTACCTATAATACGGAAGAAAAGCATACGAAGCCTGGTACTGAATTGGAAAATTTGCTAACGGCAACGGCAGATATAACGGGTTTGGTATGTTATAACGATGAATTGGCCATTAATGTGTTGAATGTATTGCGAAGTAAAGGTCTGAAAGTACCTACTAATTTATCCGTGGTTGGTTATGATGACTCCTTCTTAACAGAGGTATCGGAAGTAAAGTTAACTTCTGTCGCTCATCCAAAAAGCGAAATGGGAAAAGCTGCAGCCGACACCATTCTTGAGCTAATTAAAGGGAAAGAAACGGTGAAAGGGAATGCTTCCAGCCAAGTAGAGTCCATTATTTATGAGCCAAAACTTATATTAAGAGGGTCCACAAAAGAATTACAATCCATTGAAATAACATCTTAATACTTGGCCGTCTTGTTTTTAATAAGATGGCTTTTTTTTAAATAATTAGAAAGCGGTATCATGATGATTAGGAGGTAGAATAAATGATAGTAAAAGATATTCATCCCGTACGTCTATCCTCGACTGTAGGTAATAAACCTGAACTACCACCAAAAGTGAATGTCAGCTTAGACGAGGGACAAGTGGTAGAAATAAAGGTAGATTGGGAACATGTAGATACATGGAAATATCAACAGAAAGGCGAATTTGAAGTAAAAGGAAAACTAAGCTATAAGCAATATCCAAGACCACTTGTAGAGCAACGTGCAGATCCCTATATTTATTTAAACCATGATGGATATTATTATTTTACTGGATCACATCCTTTGTATGACCGTATCGTCCTACGCAGGGCGAAGAAAATAGAAGATTTGCCTAAAGTGAAAGAAGCAACCGTCTGGGAAAAGCATCAAAGCGGTATCATGTCAGAGCATATCTGGGCTCCTGAGATTCATTATATCAATGGAAGATGGTATATCTATTTTGCGGCAGGTGATAAAGATGATGTTTGGGCCATACGTCCTTATGTGCTAGAAAATACGTCAACTAACCCGCTAGAAGGAAAATGGGTTGAAAAGGGGCAAATAAATACGGAGTTTCAAAGTTTTTCCTTAGATGCAACCACGTTCGAGCACCAAGGAATTAGATATCTCGTATGGGCACAAAAAGTGAATAACGATACCATATCTAATTTATACATAGCTAAAATGGAGAATCCATGGACAATCACAGGGGAACAAGTTTTACTAGCAACACCGGATTATTCATGGGAACAAGCTGGATTTGAGGTAAACGAAGGGCCAGCTGTGCTAAAAAGAAATGGTCGTATTTTTATTGCATATTCTGCCAGTGCAACCGATGACCGCTATGCGATAGGACTTCTTACCGCTGATGAAACTAGCAATCTATTAGACGAAAAAGCTTGGACCAAAACTGCCAAACCAGTATTTATTTCTAATAAGAAACAAAAACAATATGGCCCAGGTCACAATAGCTTCACCACCGATGAAACAGGTGATGATTTGCTGGTTTATCATGCTAGGCCATATAAACAAATAAGTGGTAATCCCTTATATGATCATAATCGGCATGCTCGCGTTCAACCGTTATTATGGAAGTCAGATGGGACACCATACTTTGGGGTTCCTGGTGATGTTTTAAAAGGAAAGCAAGAAGCCGTAGCTAAAGTGGAGGTAATATAAGGACGAATGTATACTACGGGTTATCAAATGGCGTTGATAACCCATTTTTGTGCAATTGGATAATTCAAAATTTGTATTGTACGTATAAGTTTTTAAGTTTTAATCATTCACTTATTGACTAGTTTTTAGAAAGGTGGTACTATTTTAATAATTATTAAAATAGTACCCAAGTTAATACCGCTATAGCAATATCCAAACATGTTCGTACAATATGTTAAGTGAAATGAATGCGCTGTCAAAATTGACATCTTTATCATTTATAAAGGAGGCTGGATGAAATTGCTAGGCAATATGTTGCTATTATTTGAAAGCGCTTTAAAACAAAAGGGGGAATATTTGTGAAAAAGCTATTTTATTTGTTAATTTTTGCAGTGATGGCACTACTCACAGCATGTAGTGGAAGTGGAGAATCCGCTAGTAGCGAAGCAGAAGAAACGGAAATAATTGGGGATGATATTGAAGGGGCTACAGAATTAACTTATTGGACGTTTGTAGGGCAACATGTTGATTTATTTAGAGATGCAGCTAACAGGTGGAACGAAGAAAACCCTGATCGTCCAATTAAGTTGACAGCCGAGACTTACCCATATGACCAAATGCATAATAATTTACTGCTTGCTTTACAGTCAGGGAAAGGTGCACCCGATATTGCTGATATTGAACTTAGTCGATATGCAAATTATCTTCAAGGAGAGCCACAGTTAGAGCCAATGAATGAATATGTTGAACCAGTCTTAGAAGAGTCTGTAACGTCACGTTTTGAACTATATGCAAAAGATGGAAATTATTATGGGATACCTACCCATGTTGGAGCAACTGTGATGTACTATAATACTGAAATTATGGATCAAGCTGGTGTGGACATTGACGAGATTAAGACCTGGGATGATTTTGTAGAAGCTGGCAAGAAGGTGGTAGAGAATACCGACTCTGTAATGTGGAATGTTGGGACTGGAGATTTTTTAATGGACTTTTGGCCGATGATTTCCCAGCAGAACTCTGATTTTTTTAATGAGGACGGAGAGGTAATACTCGACAATGAAACAAATAGTAAAACACTTCAATTCTTACATGATATTATTTATGAAGAAAATATTGCGGAATTAACTCCAGGTGCTATGAATCAATCGGAAGAATTTTATGGTTATATGAACGATGGAGGCGCTGCTTCCATTCTTGCTCCATTATGGTATATGGGTAGATTTATCGATAATATGCCTGATCTAGAAGGTAAGATTGCAATTAGACCAATGCCTGCATGGGAAGATGGAGGAAATCGATCTGCTGGTATGGGAGGTACTGGGACAGTTGTAACAAACCAAACAGAAGAAGCGGAATTGGCTAAAGAGTTTCTCGCTTTTACAAAGCTATCTGAAGAAGGAAATAAGAATCTTTGGACTGTTTTAGGTTTTGATCCTCCTCGATGGAATGTATGGGAAAGTGAAGCAGTAAGACAAGATAACAAGTATTACCACTATTTTGGAACAGGAATCTTTGATACACTCCTTGATTTGAAAGATGAAATTAATGAGTTAAACATTACAGAATATACACCAGATGTTTCTACAGAATATAATACGACTATAGCTGAAAACGTACTTAGACAACAAGCCCAATCGCCTGAAGAAGCATTGAAGCAAGCAGCTGATAAAATTCGAGATATGAAATAACCGTTAAAAAGGAGAGTAAGGAGGAGCTTGCTTTCCTTTTTTTGCAAAATTTATTTTAATAATATAAATTATTGTAATATTATATCAAATCAGCTATACTCGACATATACGTACCAATTATTATTTTTGATATATATGTACGTATATGATGTTTTGCAAGCGGATTAACCTTAAAAATGATGGGTGGAGGGATAAAGCATGTCGAATGTTCGGAAGGCAAAGATGGTCTTGGATAAGAGCTACATAATAGCGCAAGTAGATAATCGTATTTATGGTTCCTTTATTGAGCATCTGGGGAGGGCAGTATATGGAGGAATTTATGAACCTAATCACCCCGAGGCAGATAAGCATGGGTTTCGTAAAGATGTGATGGAGCTTGTAAAAGGGCTTCAAGTTCCTATTATCCGCTACCCTGGGGGGAATATGGTTTCTGGGTATAATTGGGAAGACGGAGTTGGTCCGAAAGAAGATCGCCCCCGAAGACTTGAGCTTGCATGGCAAACCATTGAAACAAATCAATTCGGTTTGAATGAATTTGTAGAATGGTCTAAAAAAGTCAATGCTGAAGTAATGATGGCAGTTAATCTAGGAACTAGAGGTATGGATGCAGCACGGAATCTAATTGAGTATACGAATCACCCTGGTGGTACCTATTGGAGTGAACAAAGAAAATCACATGGCTACAAAAATCCTCATGCTATCAAGACGTGGTGTCTTGGCAATGAAATGGATGGTCCATGGCAAATTGGTCAGAAGACGCCGTATGAATACGGGAGAATTGCTAAGGAGACGGGAAAAGTGATGAAGCTAGTTGATCCAGATATTGAATTAGTAGCTTGTGGGAGCTCAAATACAAGCATGCCTAGCTTTCCTGAATATGAAGCAACAACATTAGACATTGCCTATGAAGAAATTGATTATATATCCTTACACCAATATTATGGCAATAACTCTAATGACACAGCCAATTATTTAGCAAAAAGTTTAGATATGGACCATTTTATTCATACAGTAACTTCAACTTGCGATTACATAAAAGCAAAACATCGTAGCAAAAAAACGATTCATTTAAGCTTTGACGAATGGAATGTTTGGTATCACTCGAGAGAGCAAGATAAGAAGATTAATCATTGGCAAATTGCCCCTCCTCAATTAGAAGATGTCTATAATTTTGAAGATGCTTTGCTTGTAGGTAGCATATTAATTACTTTCTTGAATCATGCTGATCGTGTGAAAATGGCTTGTATGGCTCAGCTTGTAAATGTCATTGCCCCCATTATGACGGAAAATAATGGCCGCGCATGGAAACAAACCATTTATTATCCATACATGTACACATCTAAATACGGTAGGGGGCATTCCATCAAACCAATATTATCTTCTCCAAGGTATGACAGTAAAGACTTTACGGATGTACCGTATATCGATAGTGCAGCAGTATTTAATGAGGAAAAAGAAGAGTTGGTTATCTTTATCGTAAATAAAAACGTACATGATTCGATCTATTTAAGTACGGATATTAGAAGTTTTGAAGGCTATGCGGTTGTTGAGCATGTTGTATTGGAGCACGAAAATTTAAAGGCAGTAAATACATCAACAGGTGAAGAGGTGAGGCCTCATAAGAGCGGAGCATCTATCCTGAATGATGGTTTATTGGAAACCCGTTTAACAAAAGCATCTTGGAATATGATCCGTATTCAAAATGTAACCGCTTAAAATATTGGAATAGAGGAGGTTTTACCATGGCATCGTCATCTGCATCTGATCAATCTCAGTTACAATTAGAGACGGAGGAGTACCGTTCACCGTTATCCCCAAATAAAGATCCTAAATATAAAAAGAATAAAAGAGGTCCAAATAAGTTCTTTAAGCTATTAAATTCAAAGAAAGTAGTTCCATATGTATTTATATCACCGTTTATCATTACTTTTTTAATACTGACTCTTTATCCTGCCATTCAAGGAATCATCATGAGTTTTCAAAGTGTATTACCCGGACAAGTTTCGTTTATTGGGTTGGAGAATTATTCACGTATTACAAACGGTACGTTTTATAAGGCTCTAACGAATACAACCATATATGTGGTCCTGACAGTTATTATATTAACCGTTATTCCTATACTACTGGCGGTCTTTTTAGATTCTAAATTAATTAAAATGAAGACTTTCCTGCGCGCATCCTTTTTTATCCCTGCACTTACGTCAACAATTGTTGGTGGTATGATATTTCGATTAATGTTTGGTGAGCAAGATACAGCAGTAGCAAATCAAATACTAAACTTCTTGGGTATGGACGCTGTTAATTGGCGATTTAATGCCATATCAGGCATGTTTTTAATGGTTTTGTTAGCATCATGGCGTTGGATTGGTGTTAACATGTTATATTTCTTGGCAGCATTACAAAATGTACCGTCTGAATTATATGAAGCAGCGAAAATTGATGGAGCATCGAAAGTTCAACAATTTTGGTATGTTACATTACCACAGCTCAAGCCGATCGTTATATTTGTTATGACGATCACAATTATTAATGGGTTTAGAATGTTTGAAGAAAGCTTTGTGTTTTGGGAAGCGGGTTCACCAGGCAATATTGGACTAACCGTTGTCGGCTATATCTATCAGCAAGGTATTCAGCAGAATGATATGGGGTTTGGAGCTGCAGTCGGAGTAATTTTAATGCTTATCATTTTTGTTGTTAGTATTATTAACCTGTTGGTAACTGGAGCCTTTAAAAGAGGAGATGAGTAAATGAGTAAGCAAAACCACGCCATAGTGAAATGGATCGTAAATATTGGTTTTATTATTTTTGCGTTAATTGCACTTTTTCCAATTATTAGTCTTGTTATATCGTCATTTATGCCTTCTTCTGAACTAATGAGAAACGGAATTTCATTTAATATAACAATGGAGAAGTTACAATTAGATAACTATACCTACATCTTTTCACAGGCACCTGAATATTGGGCATGGTATGGCAATAGTCTAATTATTTCGGTTGTAACGATCGTACTTTCACTCTTTTTTTCTTCCATGGTAGGTTATGCATTAGCTTTATACAACTTCAAAGGGAGAAATTTCTTTTTCATCCTTGTGTTATTTATTTTAATGGTGCCATTTGAAATTCTTATGCTGCCACTATTTCAATTAATGATAAATACACAACTGGTGGACACATATTTTGCTGTGATTTTACCAATGGTCGTTGCACCAGTTGCTGTCTTTTTCTTTAGACAATATGCATTAGGATTACCTAAAGAGTTAATGGACGCAGCACGTATCGATGGTACAACAGAATATGGAATATTTTTCAAGATTATGCTTCCGTTAATGGGACCTTCCCTTGCAGCAATGGCCATTTTACAAGGGCTTAGTAGTTGGAATAATTTCTTATGGCCATTACTTGTCCTCCGTTCAAACGATATGTTTACTTTACCCATCGGTTTAGCTACATTATTGACACCTTATGGAAATAATTATGATGTATTAATTGCAGGTTCGGTAATGACCATTATTCCGATTATTATTCTATTTATCTTCTTCCAACGCTATTTTGTTTCGGGACTAACAGTTGGAGGAGTTAAAGGATAATAAAAGCGCACCACTTAATGAATGAAGAAAAGGAGGTTTGAGGGTGAATCCAAATGGAATAGTAACGACTTTAGAGAAAGTGATGAACTGGATTAGTAGATTCGCAGTTGTGAATTTCCTCTGGCTGCTTTATTCACTGATGGGACTATTTGTTGCTGGAGTGTTTCCGGCTACTGTCGCAGCCTTAGGAGTTTCTCGTAAATGGATAGCTGGTAATAAGGAGATTCCTATTTGGAGAACGTTTAAAGAAGTATATTTTAAAGAATTTGCAGCAGCTAATGTATTGGGGTGGATTTTAACAGCAATTGGTACCGTGCTTTTTTTGAATTATAAGGTATTACAAGTGCGCCAGGAGGAAGTTGTGTTTATGGTACCTTTTGCTTTCTATTTTGTAGTAATTGTTTACTGTTTGGTTGTTATTTGGAGTTTCCCCCTCCTTGCTCATTATCAAACCAGTATCTATCAATATATGAAACATGCGTTCATCATTGGATTATCAAAAGTACATATTACGTTGGGGATCTTTGTTACTAGCTTTGGTTTAATTTATCTATCGATTTCCTATCCTGCATTTCTACCACTCCTATTTTTTAGTGTTTTTGCATTTAGTTGGATGTGGGGAGCGATGTATGTTTTCTCTCAAATGGATACAGCCAATGTATAAGAAGAAAGATTTTTTAAAAAGGAGATGGTTGCTTTGAACAAAATCATTATCAATGGGGATATACATGAAGGAGTCATTCACAAAAACATATATGGGCATTTCGCAGAGCATCTGGGAAGGGGGATATACGAAGGGATTTGGGTTGGAGAGGACTCGCCTATTCCCAATACACAAGGAATTCGAAATGATGTATTACAGGCATTAAAACAGTTGAATATTCCTGTTTTGCGATGGCCTGGTGGCTGTTTTGCAGATGAATACCATTGGAAAGATGGCGTTGGCCCATATGAAGATCGTAAGCGTATGGTAAATACGCACTGGGGTGGTGTGGTTGAGAACAACCACTTTGGGACACATGAATTTATGATGCTTTGTGACATGCTTGGAGCGGAACCGTATATTTGTGGGAATGTTGGCAGTGGAACGGTCCAGGAAATGTCGGAATGGGTAGAGTACATGACATTTGATGGGGAATCACCAATGACAAATTGGCGTAAAGAAAACGGAAAAATGGCACCTTGGAAGCTGACATATTTTGGTGTAGGCAATGAAAATTGGGGTTGTGGCGGGAATATGCGCCCCGAATATTATGCTGATCTATACCGTCAGTATCAGACATATTGTCGTAATTATAATGATAATACATTATACAAAATTGCTGGGGGAGCTAATGTTGATGATTTTCATTGGACTGAGGTGTTAATGCGTGATGCAGCACCTTTTATGGATGGCCTAAGTTTACATTATTATGTACATCCTGGTGGATTTGAAAAAAAGGGTTCAGCTGTTAATTTTACGAAAGAAGAATGGAAGGTCACGATGCAGAAAGCATGGTTTATCGAAAAACTGATTAGGAAACATGGTACTATTATGGATAAATATGATCCGAATAAACGAATAGGTATGATTATTGACGAATGGGGAGCTTGGTATGATGCGGAACCAGGTACAAATCCTGGGTTTCTTTATCAACAGAATACGATTCGTGATGCGCTTGTTGCAGGTGTTTCCTTAAATATCTTTAACCAGCATAATGATCGTGTGCGAATGGCTAATATTGCGCAAACCGTAAATGTTATTCAGGCCATGGTATTAACAGAAGGGGATAAGATGTTACGAACGCCAACATATCATGTGTTCGATATGTTTCAGGTGCATCAAGATGCTAAAAAGCTAAGTCTTGATATTGTTTCTGAGGAAGTTGAGGTTGGCGATGAAAGGTATTCGAAACTAAGCGCATCCGCATCAGAGGCAAAGGATGGAACTATTCATATCAGCTTATGTAATTTAGATACAGATGAATCAGCTAATACCACCCTTCACATCCGTGGATCCGATATGACCACCGCTACTGGAAGGGTTCTGACTGCAAAGGAAATGAATGCTAGAAATACCTTTGAATCACCCGAGACAGTTAAACCAACTGCATTCACCTCATATAAACGGAAAGGCAATTTCCTCCAATTGGAATTACCACCGATGTCCGTCGTAGTATTGGCTCTAAACTAAATATTCAATAAGGAACGGATGATTTAATTTAGAATGGAGGAAAAAAGAATGGAGCTGACAAAGGAACTCTACCACTTGGCAGAGGATTTAAACCAAGATACATCTAACTTTCCTACGATAGAAATTAAAAAGAATTGTATGGATCAAGTAGCCCCTTTTCTTCAAGCGCATCATTTGGCAACCGTTGTGTTGGTGGTAGATAAGCATACGTACCAGGTTGCTGGAGAAAAATTACAAAACGCATTACAAGATAAAGTAACTACACACCTAGTTTCACTGCGAGCAAATGCACATGGTCAAGTAAATGCAGATGAGACTACAATAATGCAATTACTTGTTGGTATACCAGAGCAGGCAGATGCTTTAATTGCAGTTGGTGCAGGAACGATTCATGATATTACGCGCTTCTGTGCTTATAAAATGGGTATCCCGTTTATTTCTGTACCTACGGCAGCGTCAGTAGATGGCTTTACTTCAAAAGGGGCACCACTCATTCTAGAGGGTGTTAAGCAAACCATTCAAACAGCATCTCCAATCGCTGTTTTTGCAGATATTGCTGTCTTGAAAGATGCACCTAAAGAACTTACTGCGGCTGGTTTTGGTGATATTTTAGGGAAGTACACGTCACTACTAGATTGGAAGATTTCCTATTTAATTGGTGAAGAACCATATAACCAAACGGCTGCTGATCTTACAAGAACGTCATTGGATACCTGTATTCAATACGTAGAGGAAATTGCACAGGCAAACGAGGAGGGTGTTGCCATTTTAATGCAAGCATTAATCGAATCGGGATTAGTGATGTTGCTAATCAATTCATCTCGTAGTGCTTCCGGCGGAGAGCATCATCTATCCCATTTTTGGGAGATGGAATTATTAAAGAAAGACGCGAAACAATTATTACATGGAGCTAAGGTAGGTGTAACGACAATCCTTATTGCTGATTTATATCGTCAGTTTGCACATTGTTTTGCTACTGATTTATTAAAACCTGCTACGAAAATAGAGGAAAGATTAATAACGTATTGGCCTACAATAAAAACTGAAATACTCACGATGCCTGATTCTGATTGGTTAAGGACGATGTTGAATAGAGTGGGAGGTCCGACTACTTCTCGTGAATTAGGGATTGATGATCAACTCGTGGAAGAAAGTCTTAATAAGGCATATTATCTACGGGATCGCTGTACGGGTTTATTGTTAATCAATAAATTAAAAAAACAACGCATAGCATATCCTTTCGAGAAGGTGTATGGCTAGGAGGTTATTGATGAGCTGTAAAGGATGTTATGCTGATAATGTGATGTCTATTCACGATGTAAAGCTTCTTGTGGAAGAACAACTAGCACTGGAGACGGATCTAGTCGATGATGCTGTTTACAAAGAAAGAGTTGCTAGTTGTATGACTTGTCCATCACTGCTTAATCAAACTACCTGCAGTCTTTGTGGTTGTTTTATTCACTTTCGAGCAAAGATAGCGTATAAGCATTGTCCCCATCCGACTGACTTCAAATGGTAATTGAATAAAACATTCCTTCTTAAATTAATTTAATTTACTATGCTATAATGAAGTCAGTTAATGATTGAACGGAGGATAAGCCATGCAGCGTGGGACGTTTCAGTTAATGAAATCAGTAAATAAATCCATCATACTTAATAAAATTAGAACATCAGAACCAATATCGCGAGCACAAATTGCCAAAGATACAACATTAACCCCACCGACTGTCAGCAGTATTGTAAAGGAACTAATCGACCAAGGAATCGTCATGGAAAGTGAACTTGGGAAATCAATGGGTGGGAGAAAACCCACCATGCTTCACATTAATAGTGATGCCTATTATGTGGTTGGAGTGGATGCTGGTCCAGAAACAGTAGCTTGTATGCTGACGAATCTCTCAGGGGAGGTTTTTGAGCGTATTTCCAGTAAAGTGATAAAACCAACAACCAATACAAAATTTCTTGCCGTTATCAAAGAGAATATACAAAAAATTCTTCATACTTCTCCAATCCAATCAGAAAAAATTATTGGTATTGGTGTTGCCATGCATGGCGTTGTTAATGTGAAAGATGGGGTATCACAAATTGCCCCAAACCTCGGGTTGTCAAATATACCTATTAAGCAGGAATTAGAGGAAGCATTTGGTTTAACGGTTCGAGTTGAAAATGATGCAAGAGCCATGGCATTAGGGGAGTCTTGGTTTGGTGGTCATGGAGGCGTTCACAGTATGGTCGCAGTGAACATTGGACGTGGTGTTGGTTCTGGTATTATTATAAACAAGCAGTTATATCATGGTGCGGAGGATATTGCTGGGGAGATAGGGCATATGACCATTGATATAAATGGACCGATTTGTGATTGTGGAAATCCCGGCTGCTTACAAACATTCATAACAGGAACAGCAATAGCTGATCGCGCGCAGTCCAAGCTAGCACTAGAAAATGGCAGTAATTTAACTGGGAAGAAAGTATTTGAACGTGCACAGCATGGCGAACGAGGATATATCGAATTACTCCAGGAAACGGGCATAATCATTGGTATAGGGCTAATTAATCTGATTCATTTGCTGAATCCCGAGAAAATTGTCCTTGGCGGAGGTGTTATGAAAGGGGAGAAGTTTATTTTTCCCCATATTAAGGACACGATTAAACAACGTGCACTTACTTCGAAAGCAAAGGAGACCGAGATTACCATTACGAATCTCGGAGATGATGCAACATTATTAGGTGCAGTAGCGTTACTATTAGTTGAATTATTTAATGAAAGACAATGAATAAATCAAAGAGCTGAATGCATACTTGTTCAGCTCTTTGATTTGTTAAGCCTGTATTCCAAAGGAAAAGACCGTTTTTTCTTGATAGATTTTATCTGGCTTTAATAGGATTGATGAAATATGGTTATGGTGTAGGGAGGCTGGGCTTCCTTGTGTTTCAAAGCATACCCCCATATAACTGCCAGATTGTCCTTCTGCTAATTCCATTCCTCCCTCTAATGTATTCGATGTATACATGACCATCCCCGGTTGGGTCGTTCGAACATCCAGTGTTCTGCCCGATGTCTCTTCTGTTATTTGTACATGGCCATTTCCGTCAAATAGAAAGTAGTGATCATAGCCATCATTCGCAACTTGATGTTGTAAGGAAGCAGTAGTCGTGCCGTCTTTTAAAAATCTTCCAGTGCGAAAATCAAAAGTGCTATTGTCCACTTCAATCGTTTTACCGGTTGGAATGAGTTTCTCATCTAATTCAAGAAATGCATTGCTGTTAAAGGTCACATAGTGATTAGTAACCTCCTGTTTGGCAGATCCATTTAAATTAAAATAACTATGATTCGTTAATGCAATCGGAGTTGTCTGATCAGTTGTCGCATGATAATCCAAGGTAAGTTGGTTATCGTTTGTTAAACAATAAGTTACCGTAACGTCAACATGGCCTGGAAAGCCATTCTTAGGATCTGTTTGATGCCTAAGTTTCACTCCTACAGCCTCATTTGTTTGGAAAGGTACGGCGTCCCATAACACTTGATGAAATCCATTCGACCCGCTATGCAGATGATTCTCCCCATCATTTTTCTCCAAGGGATATGTTTTTCCGTCCAATTGAAACGAAGCTTTCTCAATTCTCCCAGCTACTGGACCAATCAATGCACCAAAAAAGGCAGGATTCGCTTGGTAATCGGTAATATTTTTAAATCCGAGGACGACATTTTCTCTGTTCCCATCACGATCTGGTACCATGATTTCTGTAATAATACCGCCATAGTTTAAGAGACTAACAGACATCTGCTTGTCATTTACTAAAGTGAATTCCGTCCACTTATCCGTCACTTGCTTGCTTGAGATCTTCATCCATTCGGTCACCTACCTATTTAATGTGTCTATAAATCGTGAGAAATCTTCTTTTTGTTTAAATACCCCAGCATCTTCTAATGCTTTGGTGAATTTCTTACCTACTTCTTCCTTAATAATGGATGTTGCGCGATCCTCGTCATTAATCACACCGTATTGCTGCTGTAGTTGTTGTGCCCAAGCTTGATGATATGTTGCAATAGCTGCGGACTCTCCAAGCAAATGCTGCTTTATTTCAGCTAGCTCCTCTTTTAAACGTGCTGGGAGTACAGCAAGACCCATTACTTCTATCAAGCCAATATTTTCTTTTTTGATATGATGAACGTCTGCATGTGGATGGAAAATTCCCATTGGATGCGCTTCTGAAGTTCGATTATTGCGTAATACCAGATCAAGCTCATGGGTTCCATTTTTATGCAATCTTGCTATTGGCGTGATCGTATTATGAGGAACATTGCCGGAAAATGCATGGATAGCAGCACCATCATCCGAATAACCTCTCCATTGCTGTAATATGTGATCTGCTGCATCAAGCAATTGTTCTTTATGCTGACTTTGCAGACGAATCACCGATAATGGCCATTGTAAAACCGCTGCATGAATGGATGGAAAACGCTCTAACGTAAAGGTAAACGCATTTTCTGCTGTGGTCATAGCAAATTGATAATTACCTGCTTGATAATGGTCATGACTTAAAATGGAACCACCGACAATTGGTAAATCTGCATTTGATCCAATAAAGTAGTGGGGGAATCGTTCCGTAAATAGTATCAGACGTTCAAATGCTTGTCTATCGATCTTCATGTTTCGGTGTTCTTCTGCAAGCAGAATGCTATGCTCGTTATAATAAACATAAGGAGAATATTGCAAATACCAATTCTCTCCTTGCAGGGGAACCTTTATTACTCGGTGATTAGCACGGGCAGGATGACCGATTCTTCCTACATACCCTTCATTTTCAACACATAAGACGCATTTAGGGTAATTCGTCTTCTGTTTTTGTTCTCTTTCTCGTTTTATTTGCGCGGGATCCTTTTCTGGCTTCGAAAGATTTATAGTAATATCCATATCCCCATAAGGCGTACTAGATGCAAAATGAATGTTCTTGTTAATTCGTTTTAATTGGATATAATTGCTGTTTTGGCTCAAGCGATAAAAGTAGTCCGTTGCTTCCTTAGGTGATTGTTCGTATTTTTGATAAAAGGTACGATTCACTTCGGAAGGGCGAGCAACAAAACAATTCATAACCGAAGCTGCTAGCATTTCCTTATCATCAAAAATATCTTCGATTACGTTATGGTCAATTGCATACGTAATTATTTGATCAAGAAGTTCAGGAATGGACGCTTCCAGGGGTATGACATCTTCTGGGAACGTAGTTATATCTAATAGGTGCATCACTTGATTTCTGACATACAAACGATCGTCTTTGGTGATTAAACCAACGTGAGTGGCTTGATTAATTAGTCCACTAAGTAGTTGTTCAATCATGATGATTTATCTCTCCTTTATAGCCGTTAGGATGCTGTTGATGCCAATTCCAAGCATCGGCTAATATCGTATCAATGGAAGTCCTTGTTGGTTTCCATCCTAAGACTTGCTTGGCTTTGTCAGAACTTGCAATGAGTACAGCTGGGTCTCCCGCTCGTCGTGCGCCTATCTTTACGGGAATAGCTTTTCCCGTAACACGTCTAGCAGATGCAACCATCTGTTTGACGGAAAAGCCAGTATTGCTACCTAGATTGAAAACATCGCTTTTCCCATCATTTTCTAAATAGTCAAGTGCAAGGATATGGGCTTGAATAAGATCTTCTACATGCACATAGTCGCGAACACAGCTCCCATCGTCGGTAGGATAATCTTCTCCAAAAATCGTTATCGCATCTCGCTGGCCAAGGGCAACTTGTAAAATGATCGGGATAAGATGTGTTTCTGGACGATGATCTTCACCAATTTCGGCTGTCTCTCTTGCACCAGCCACATTAAAATAACGAAGTGATACAAAACGGATATCATGCGCCTGGGCCGTCCACTTCATTAATTTCTCCATCGTTTGTTTGGTTTCTCCGTACGCATTAGTAGGGTTAGTAGGCATTGTCTCCTTAATTGGTATCGTATCGGCTTCCCCATACGTAGCTGCGGTAGACGAGAAAACAATAAGCTTCACCTGATTTTCGACCATGACCTCTAATAATACTTGCGTACCATACACATTATTATCAAAATATTGGAGTGGCTTTTCCATTGATTCACCAACTAATGAATTAGCAGCAAAATGGACCACTGCTTCAATCGTTTCTTGGTGAAAGACATGATGTAAAAAATCAATATCTCGAATATCTCCTTGATAAAAAGTAGCGCTGGGGTGAATGGCTGCTTGATGTCCTGTTTGTAAATTATCAACGACAACAACTTCTTTTCCTTTATCAATTAATTGATAAACTGCATGGGAACCAATATACCCTGCTCCGCCTAAGACTAGTATGGACAATTATACCACCTCCTCTATGATTTCTTTTGCACCATCACCGATTTCAGCTGAATAGAACGTGGCAGGATAACCAATCTTTTCTTCATAGATTGTATTTACATTTTTCCGAAAGGCTTCTGTATATTTTCGTTCCACAACCGCAATCGCACAGCCTCCAAAGCCAGCTCCGGTCATCCTTGCCCCTAACACGCCTGGTTGATCCCAGGCAGCCTCTACGATGGTGTCAAGTTCTATTCCTGTAACTTCATAATCATATTTTAACGATAAATGAGATTCATTCATCAGCTCTCCAAAACGGTCTAAGTCACTCACTCTTAATTTTTCAAGAGCTTCCTTTGTTCGAGCATTTTCATATACCGCATGTTTAGCACGTTTTTGATGGATGGGGTTATTAATCCATTTGGCATTTGTTTCAAATTCATCAGGTGTTAATTCTCCAAGGCTTGCTATGGGAAGCTGCTTCCGCAAGTCAAATAATGCTTGCTCACATTCGGTTCGTCGTTCGTTATACTTTGACCCAGCTAATGTGCGTTGCTTATTCGTATTTATAATAAGAATAACATGGTCTTTAAGCTCTAGTGGAGCATAGTAAAAGTTCAAAGACTGACAGTCTAATAGAATTGCATGGTTTTTCTTTCCCATACCAATAGCAAACTGGTCCATGATTCCACTACTAACCCCAATATATTCATTTTCTACTCGTTGACCAAGCTTGATCATCTCAATTCGGTTACTATTTAAGGAGAAAATCCCCTCTAAAAGTACACCTGTCACCATCTCAATGGATGCAGAAGAAGAAAGTCCAGCACTGTTTGGAATCTCCCCGTAAAATAAGATATCCATTCCTTGATCGATAAGATGCCCTTCATTAATAAGAAACTGGATCATCCCTTTGGGATAATTCGCCCAATTATGGGACGCTTGATAATTTAAATTAGATAATTCACATTCGATGATTCCAGTTTCAGAAAAATTGCTGGAATAGAATCGTATGCGTTTATCCTCGCGTTTGCTACAAGCAGCATAGGTACCAAAGGTGATAGCGGCAGGAAAAACATTCCCGCCATTATAATCGGTATGTTCCCCTATTAAGTTAATTCGGCCAGGAGCAAAAAATAACCGTGGCTTCTTTGTTGTATGAAAGATATTTTGAAACATCGTTTGTAATTCAGACGATTTCATAAAAAACCCCCTTCATTGGTTTAAAACGCTTGCAAAAGAAGATAATTAATTTAATTAATTAAGTATAGTTTACTATAACATTTGTTGAGATACAATGGAAAATAATTGCGAATCTAACCAGCTATCAACCTATGTAATAATATTAAATCTTTTCATTCTATAACGTCTATGATATTGTTTCATTTAGATAATTAATTTAATTAATTAAGATGTTTGGGAAGCTTGCAAAAGTGGGATATAGTTTATAAACGTTTTTTGCAAGCGCTAACGATTGCTAATTTATATGAAAAGGAAGGGTTGTATGACATGAAGGGTAAAATACTAAACAAGAAAATGATCTTCTTTTTCGGTGCTTTAGGTGGACTCTTATATGGGTATGATATGGGAGTTATATCGGGAGCATTGCTATTCATTAAAAATGATATTCCATTAACGAGCTTTACGGAAGGGTTAGTAGTTAGCTCAATGTTATTCGGTGCGATATTTGGATCTGGATTTAGCGGACCGTTATCAGATAAATTTGGACGTAGGCGGCTCGTGTTTATGATTTCTATTATTTTTATCATTGGTTCATTAGTGCTTGCCTTTGCACCTAATATGGAAGCACTTGTAGTCGGAAGGCTTATTATTGGACTAGCAGTAGGTGGATCAACTGCCATTGTCCCTGTATATTTATCAGAAATGGCTCCGACAGAATCACGAGGCTCATTAAGTTCGTTAAATCAGTTAATGATTACGATTGGTATTCTTTCTTCCTATTTGGTCAACTATGCCTTTGCAGAAATAGAAGGCTGGCGTTGGATGGTGGGATTAGCTGTCGTACCTTCATTAATATTAATGATCGGTGTCTTATTTATGCCAGAAAGTCCAAGGTGGTTGCTGGAACACCGTAGTGAATCAGCTGCTAGACGTGTAATGAAATTAACAAGAAAATCAGGGGAAATCGATAAAGAAATCGATGAAATGCATGAGATAAATCGTATTTCTGAAGGAACATGGAAAGTGCTAGCTTCCTCCTGGCTGCGTCCAACGTTAATCATTGGTTGTACATTTGCATTATTGCAACAGATTATTGGCATCAATGCGATTATTTATTATGCACCAACGATTTTTAGTCAAGCAGGTTTAGGAGATGTAACAGCTATACTAGGGACAGTGGGGATCGGTTCGGTTAACGTATTAATGACAATTGTTGCAATTATGATCATTGATAAAATTGATAGAAAAAAATTATTAATTACTGGTAATATCGGAATGGTTGCTTCATTGGTAATAATGGCCGTACTGATTTGGACACTTGGCTTAGATTCGAACTTGGGTGCGTGGATCATCGTCGCTTGCCTATCTTTATTTATAATCTTCTTCGCATTTACTTGGGGACCAGTGTTATGGGTAATGCTTCCAGAATTATTCCCAATGCGCGCACGTGGTGCTGCAACAGGAATTGCTGCATTGGCTTTATCGATTGGAAGTTTACTAGTTGCCCAGTTTTTCCCAATGTTGGCAGAAGCTTTAGGTGTTGGGCAAGTATTTCTAATCTTTGCAGTTATTGGCGTTGTCGCGCTTATCTTTGTTATTAAATTCTTACCTGAAACACGCGGGCGTAGTCTAGAAGAGATCGAAGCCGACTTACGTAAGCGAACAGCTAGCTAATGATAGAAGAGTATATGTACGAAGCATTCGCTTGATATTCCTATTTTCCCTAGGTTTCTTTGGGTACAAACGTAATATAGATCATAAATATCCAAACTAATTTTTGTATAATTATATTCGGAAATTAGTTTGGATTTTTTTAGGGTATTTTAAATGTGGCTACTACCGATAGGATGGATACCATTCGTAGGGAATGTATTCTATGCTAAAATAAATAAAACGCTTTCAAGAAGGTGTATAAAATGAATATTTATCGAAAACGACTCATTTTTTTATTAGCTACAATTTTATTCATTGTAAGTTGTAGCGTGATGCTCTATTTTGGCTATAAAACTTTTTATATTGAAGAAACCAATAATAACGCAGCTGATAATTATCGCTATCATTTTGCTTTAATAGCGGAGGAAACTGAAAACGCGTATTGGCGATTAATTGAGGATGGAGCAAAAAAGGCAGCTAGAGAAAAGGAGATATATTTAGAGTATGTTGCACCGAAAAAGGCAGATAATGATCAGTTGTTGGTGTTATTCGATCGTATGATTGCAGCTAAGGTTGATGGAATTATTATTCAAGGGATAGAAGGAAATAGGTTCGTCGATCTTGTTCATAAGGCAATTGAACGAAATATACCAGTAATTACGATTGATACAGATGTGAAAAGTAGTGAGCGTAAGGCATATGTAGGAACGGATAATTATTATGCCGGTCAATTAGCTGCGCAGACAATTATACAACATACACAAGGAGAACAACGTGTAGGTATTGTTATGGGGAGATTAGATGCTATTAACCAAAAGGAGCGTCTTGCTGGATTTAAGGAAGAAATAAAAAATGCACCACGCATTGAAATTGCTGATATTAAGGAATCACAGATTACCAAGATTGGTGCTGCACAAGCAGCATATGAAATCTATAAACAACATCCTTCCATTACAGCATTGGTTGGAATGAGTGCGCTAGATGGAATTGGCATTGTTCAGGGAATGCAGGAGGTCGCACCAGAAAAAGAACTCTACATAACTTCATTTGATATTTTACCAGAGACAGTTGAATACATAAAACAAGGCAATATTGATGCAACAATTAGTCAATATCCGAAGCAAATGGGACGTACATCTATCGATACGTTGATTACGCTACAAAACAAGGATCTATTAAAAAATGAAAAATTTATCGATACGTCAATTATTACGAAGGGTAACTTAGAAAAGCTAAGTGGTGATTGGAAATGAGGACAATTCGTGGGAAATTGATCGTATATTCGTGTGTGTTTATTATTTTGTTTCAAATTACTGCTATATCTATTTATGTCAGCTCTAATCAATTATCTTCTATTTACAATAAACGATTTGAGCGGTTCTTAATCTTGAATACTATCTCTCAACAAACAGAAAGCTTGTATTCTGAACTTAAACTGTATGTTAACAATTCAAATACGGCACAAGATACGTCCTACTTCCAACTGAAGAATGGGTTGGAGAATCAAAAAGATCGATTGCTAGCAATATTTAATGAAGATAACACGATTGAGTTAAAAAATTATCGTCATATTATTGAAACGTTTATTTACGAGAGTGAGTTAACCATGGGTTTTGTAATTAAAGATGATATGGAACAGTATACGAAGCATTTAGAGGAAACACGTGCAGCTTCTAACTATATTCAGGCAGCGACTTTGGAATTAATAGATAGGGATCTAACAGACTATCAACTGTTTTATCAGGACATGCAAGAACGGAATCAGAATTTCTTTTTATTTATTCTTTTTTTGTCTTTATCAACGATATTACTTGCCGTTTTCTTTGCTATCTGGTTTTCCAAAGGAATTACGATGCCGATTCAACAATTGTCTGATGCAGCGAAAGAAGTTTCGACAGGAGAATTAGTAGGCGCACCGATTAATATTAAGGCAAATAATGAACTGAAATTATTAGGGGATACGTTTCATAAAATGCGTTTGGATATTCATCAGCTTGTGTCTGATATGAAAGACCAATCAGAATTGGATCGACTTGTGAATGAAATGGAAATAAAACATCTGCAAAATCAAATTAATCCTCATTTTTTGTTTAACACGTTAAATACGGTATCGAAAATGGCCTATTTAGAAGATGCTGCATCTACATCAAAGCTCATTGATGCAACTGCTGCGCTTCTAAGACATAGTCTCGGGCACATTGATAAGAATGTATCGCTTCGTGAAGAAGTAGATGTAGTTGCTGACTATTTTCATATACAAAAAGTCCGGTTTTCAGAACGAATTCAGTTTCAATGGTTTGTGGATGAAGCATGTTTAGATATAGATGTTCCAAGACTGACACTGCAGCCATTAGTTGAAAATGCATTTATTCATGGAATTGAAGGGAAAGAAGAAGGGGGAACTATCACGCTGACCATCTACGAATCCGAGAAATGGGTAGTTACAGAAGTAGCTGATGACGGGATTGGCATGGACCCAGATGATGCACAAAGCTACATTACAACAACCAATAAAGCGATCAACCATGTAGGACATTCTACAGGAATCGGTTTATCCAATGTCATTCGCCGACTCCAACTATGCTATCAACAAATGAATGTTGCAGAAATCGATACGGAACCGGGGAAAGGAACAACAATTCGATTACTTTTGCCCAAAGATGGGAAGGAGGATGAAGATGCGAATTATTATAGCTGAAGATGAGTTGGTAGAAAGGAAAGCCATGCGCAAGTTTATTGAAGAAACATTCGTTGATATGGAAGTGGTAGGAGAAGCAATGAATGGAAGAAAGGCGGTCGAACTCGCAGAACAATTAGAACCAGATATTATGTTTATGGATATTCGTATGCCAGGTGTGAATGGACTTGAAGCCATAGAGCAAATTTCAGCAAAGCATAAGCGAATAAAATTCATCTTGGTTTCAGCCTATGACTCTTTTGAATATGCGAAAGAAGCGATGCGATTTGGCATTAAGGATTATATTTTAAAGCCTGGAAGAAGGCAGGAAATAGTGAAGACACTATTACGTGTTTCCAAGGAAATCCATCAAGAACAACAATCCGATTTGCAGTCTCAGGTATTACGAAAAGAACAGTTATTGGATCGATTAATGCACCAATCAGATTCGAGAGGAATAAAAGAACTAAAAGGTCAATTGTTCCCAGATATGGAAACTGCCTGTTTTTTTGTAATCAAAGCGACTGGTGATCATAATCTAGAAGATTATGAGTATCAACTGAAAACAGTGCTCAGCAGTAAAGCGTGTATCTTTAAATCAATTCCGAGTGAACAAGTAATTGTTAACTGTATTTTTTCAGTAAATAAATTAATCAAATCGGATCTATTAGTTCTCGCAAGAAAAGTTCATCTTGAATTAGGAGAAGCAAGTTATATTGGGATTGGTAATCCGACAGCAAACATGGACCAACTAGCTCATTCTTATCAGAATGCATATCGTGCTTGTATCGACTTATTCGCGGACCGAAATCGGAATTATGGATTCTATCAGGGGAAAATCAAAGACAAACAAACAGATGAAAAGATTAACACTATTTGTATTTTAGTAGAACAAGGAAAACAAGAAGAAGTGATCGTATTTTTTAAGAATCATGAATCAGAACTTACCGGAATGGATAAAGAAGAACTTTATATTCAATTAATACAGCTATTTGCTCGTCACGGTGTGGAAAAACCAAAGACATTAGTGACTTCTTTACAGTCCAGTCAGGATTGGTATTCCTATTTGCATCTGTGCTGTATGCAAATGCGTGATTATTTTGCTTCCAAACGTTCGATCCATCTAGCAAAAACATTTATGAATGAACATTTTCATGAGAACTTAACATTAGAACAGGTTGCGGCAGAAGTGAATCTTAGCCCAAATTATTTCTCTAATCTATTTCGAGCAGGTGTTGGATCAACATTTATTGATTATCTAACACAGATTCGCTTACAAAAAGCAAAAGAATTAATAGAAACGAATAATTATTCCTTAAAAGAAATAAGTTTTATGATTGGCTATAAAGATCCAAATTACTTTAGCAGGGTATTTAAGAAGCATGTTAATCAATCACCTAAGCAGTATCAACAAGCCATCTTAAGAAAGTGAAGAAAAACGTAAGATAGTGCAGAAAATGTACGCCAGCTCTCATTGATAGCGTTTTATAATGGTTATAGAAGCGTTATCAAAAACATACCGAAGGGGGAAAATATAACGTGAGGAAGCTATACGGGATGTTCGCATTTATGGCAGTTATGATGTTCATTACGGCATGTAGTGAAAATTCGTCGGGAGAATCTGAAAATGAATCATCTAGTAATGAGGCAGAATCTACTGGGGAAGTAGAAATATTTAGCTGGTGGACAGGTGCGGGCGAAGAGGATGGTTTACTTGCATTAATTGATTTATTTGAAGAAAAACACCCAGATATAACTGTTGAAAACGCTGCGGTAGCAGGCGGAGCAGGAACGAATGCCAAAGCAGTGTTAGCAACAAGAATGCAAGGAAATGATCCGCCATCGACGTTTCAAGTCCATGGTGGGGAGGAGTTAAATAAAAGTTGGGTTGCTGCAGATAAGATGGAGCCGTTAAATGACCTATATGAAGAAAACGAATGGATGGATAAATTCCCAGAAGAGTTAATTGAGTTAGTTAGTAAGGATGACGATATTTACTCTGTTCCTGTAAATATTCATCGTGGGAATGTAATTTTTTATAACAAGCAAGTATTTGAGGAAAACAACATAGCAGTACCAACGACATTGGACGAGTATTTTGCAGTAGCGGATCAGCTTCAAGAAGCAGGGGTTGTACCAATGGCGTTAGGAGATAAAGAATCATGGCCTGCTACACAAATATTTGAAAATGTATTACTAGGTGAACTTGGCCCAGATGATTACGTGAAGTTATTTAATGGAGAAATTAGCTTTGATGATGAACGGGTCGTTCAAGCAGCAGAAAAATTTGCTAAGATACTAGATTATGTAAATGAAGATCATGCTTCACGTAACTGGCAGGATTCGGCACAATTGGTTGCAAACGGGGAAGCAGCAATGATTAATATGGGTGACTGGGCAAAAGGCTATTTTGCCAATGATCTGGAATTGGAAACAAATGAGGATTTTGGTTATTTTGCCTTCCCTGATACAGAAGGAGACTTTGCAGTCATTACCGATACGTTCGGATTACCAAAAGGCGTAGAAAATCCAGAAGAAGTAAAGGAATTCTTAACCGTGTTAGGATCTGTAGAAGGCCAGGATACATTTAATCCTTTGAAAGGATCGATTCCGGCACGTGTAGATGCAGATCCCGAAAAATATGACCAATACGGAAAGGATGCGATGGATGCATTCCAAAGTTCCAGATTAGTTCCTAGCCTTGCTCATGGTTCAGCAGCATCCGAAGGATTTCTTACAAAAGCAAACCAAGCAGTCAATATCTTTGTTACCCAACGAAATGTGGATAATTTAATTCAGGCTTTGGATAATGCTGGGCTTGAGTAACCAGCAAAAATCCAAGCAGATAATGAGGCTGCCCATTTCAGGCAGTCTCTTCCTATTTAAATTCGTTGAAAAGGAGGGGGTTATATGGCAAATACGATAAACGGAAAACGCAAACGATTTTCCAAGGATCAATGGACGGCTATTGCATTTTTGATTCCATCGTTGATTTTAATTTTCATCTTTGTTTACGGATTTATTGGCTGGACGGGATACGTATCGGTAAGTAATTATAATTCACTCGTTCCCGACTTTTCCTTTGCTGGATTAAAAAATTACCTTTATTTATTTAACGATTTTCGCTTTCAAGCGGATTTACGGAATACCTTATTCTTCACGGTTTTATTTATTGGGCTTGTTATTGTACTCGGAATAGGGATTGCAATTTTAATTGATCAAAAATTAAAAGGGGAATCGATCTTTCGCAATATCTTTCTATTTCCAATGGCGCTATCTTTTGTTGTAACAGGGGTTGTTTGGCAATGGCTGTTAAATCCTTCTACTGGATTTAACCAATTCTTAAAGGTGTTTGGTATTCAGCCTAAATGGTATACGGACACAAATATACTGGCGGGATTTGAATGGGGAAGTATTGAATTTGGTTTGCCAGTAGCCATTATTGCAGTCGTTATTGCTGCTGTTTGGCAAATGACAGGTTTTTCTTTAGCAATGTATTTAGCAGGGTTACGTGGAATTCCGGATGAATTACGAGAAGCGGCAAGGATGGATGGAGCAAGCGAATTTCAAATTTATCGGAAGATCGTACTTCCCATGTTGCTGCCAATTACGATGAGTGTCGTGATTATAATGGCACATATTTCTTTAAAGATTTTTGATTTGATTTATGCAATGACAGGTCCAGGTGCTAACTTTGTGACGGATGTTCCTGGGGTGTATATGTTTGAAACCACATTTAGAGGTAATTATTATGCGAATGGAGCGGCAATAGCGATTATTATGCTCTTATTAGTAGCAGTATTTATTGTTCCTTATTTGTGGAACAGTCGAAAGGGGGATCAGTAAATGACTGCTGTTAACCTTGGAAAAGTGTTTAAATATCTTATCTTAGTTGTATTAGCAATTGTCTTTTTAATGCCAGTCTATGTCATTATTGTAACGAGTCTAAAGCCATTAGATGAAGTTTCCCTTGATCAAATGTGGGCCTTGCCGTCGTCGATTGATTTCAGTTCGTATACAGAAGCGTTTGCTAATTTAGCTCCAAACTTTATGAATAGTATTTATTTGGTTATACCAGCGACAATACTATCTGCTTTGTTAGGGGGCATGAATGGATATGTGTTATCAAAATGGAAGTTCAAAGGTGCAGATACCTTATTTACGGTTATATTATTTGGTATGTTTATCCCTTATCAAAGTATCTTAATTCCATTAATTCAATTTTTACGTACAATTGAATTATATAATACCATTCCCGGTTTAATTCTTGTCCACGTCGTTTATGGACTTCCAATTACAACATTGATGTTCCGAAATTTTTACGCCAATATACCAGATCAAATGATTGAAGCAGCTAAAATAGATGGAGCAAGTTTTCTGGGAATATTTCGTCATATCATGATACCTTTATCAATTACAGGATTTGTCGTTGTGGCCATTTGGCAATTTACAAATATTTGGAATGAATTCCTATTTGCAGTCACCATTACAACTTCTGATCAACAGCCGATTATGGTTGCTTTACAGAATTTGTCTGGGAGCCAAATCGTTCAGTGGAATGTACAAATGGCAGGTGCTTTGATTGCAGCCTTACCAACATTACTCGTATATATTTTCTTAGGAAAATACTTTGTAAGAGGATTATTGGCTGGATCTGTGAAGGGGTGAATTTTCTACTATATGATTAGAAAAGAGCTAGCCTATCTGTGGTTGAAAACATAGATAGGCTTTTTTCATGTCTTCCATTCAATTGTAATTACTACTTAAAAACCGAACAATTGTATTCGAATAAATTCGTATATGCAGGGAATCTAATTTACTTTATTCTTTATTTATATATAGATAATTTTCTAAAAATTATAGACAATAAAAATCGGATATGCTACTATTAAAAATAATTAGTAAACATTTATTAATAAATTTACTAAATAGACATTTGGATGCAGACATGAGGTGACAAGTTTGAGTTACTCCATTGGGGTGGATATTGGAGGTACAAAAATTGCTGCGGTAATTTTGGATGAACGAGGTGCTATTGTTCATAGAAGTAAAGTGAATAGTATAACCAATGATAAAGAGGTGATGTTTCAGCAAGTTGTCACGTGTATCCATGGAATGATAGAAGAAGCAGAGATCCCATTATACAAAGTTGGAGGAATGGGAGTAGGTGTTCCTGGTAAAGTCGATCGAGAAGAGGGATTGGCTGTATATCAAAATAATTTGCCTTGGGATAATTTCCCAATTGTAGCACGTTTACAAGAAATGTTTCCGATTTCTAAGATAAGTATCGAAAATGATGTGTATATGGCTGCTTATGCAGAATGGGAGCAAGCTATGTTACAGAAAGAATCAACCTTCGTATATATTACAATCAGTACTGGGATTGCCTGTTCCATTATACATAATGGCATTTTTCTTCGAGGGAAAGGTTTTGCTGGTGAGATGGGAATGTATCCAATTCGAAATATCTTCGGTGACGATTCTTCACTGGAACAAGTGGCTTCTGGTCCAGCTATCGAACGAATTGCTAGGCAAATGTTAGGGAAGCAAATTCAATCTACACATGATTTTTTTCAGGTTTATCAAAAAGGTGATTTAAATGCAAAACGGATTATGATTTCCATCGTAGATGCAATTGCTCAAGGAATGTATATTGTTATAAGTTTACTAGACCCACACTTAATTGTATTAGGTGGAGGTGTCATCAACCATAATCCCATTTTACTAGATTTAGTAAAATCAGAA
The DNA here is from genome assembly GCF_000723585.1 of Virgibacillus salexigens. NCBI lineage: Bacteria > Bacillati > Bacillota > Bacilli > Caryophanales > Bacillaceae > Virgibacillus > Virgibacillus salexigens. The sequence goes on from NZ_CCDP010000001.1 coordinate 733,996, forward strand.
TTACGAAAGCGTCTCATTCCAGAACAGGAGGGAGCAGAAGAACGTATTCAACTCAGCCAATTAAAAGATGATTCTGGTGTGATAGGGGCAGGCTTGATAGGAAGTTGTTAAGATAATCATTCATTTGTGGATAATAAACAGAATTGTTGGAGGGGAAGTATATGAGAAGAGTATGGGGGATCATCATCCTTCTAGGTTTCCTAATAGCTGTATCCGCATGTTCACAGGAAGAAGATGCAACTGCTGATGGAGAGTCAACGATCACGTATGCGTATTGGGATAAAAACCAAGAAGATATGTTAAAAGGTATCGTTCAAGAATTTAATCAAGAATATCCAAACATTCATGTAAAGTTAGAACTTACGCCCTATGATCAATACTTTACAAAATTAGATGCCGCTGCTACTGGAGGAGGTTTGCCCGATGTGTTTTGGATGAATGGACCAAACTTTGTGAAATATGCATCCAACGACATGCTGGAGCCTATCAATGAGTATATCGAAGAGGATAACTTAGATTTATCACCTTATCCAGAAGGGCTATTAGGCTTATATCAATACGAAAAGACAACCTATGCGCTGCCAAAAGATTATGATACTGTTGGTCTTTGGTATAATAAAGAGCTATTTGATAAGGCTGGTGTATCTTATCCAGATGAAACATGGAAGTGGGAAGACTTAGTAGATGCTTCCCAAAAACTGACTAATCCAGATAAGGATATTTATGGGGTTGCAGCATATATTCAGGATGCACAGGCTTCCTATTTCAATACGATATTGGCAAATAACGGTTACGTTATTTCAGAAGATAAAAAGGAATCGGGATTTGATGATCCAAATACAATAGAAGGATTGCAGAAATACCATGATCTTATACACAAGCATGAAGTATCTCCAACACATGCGCAGATGGAAACAACGGAAGCGGCTAGTATGTTTGAGTCAGGTAAAGTTGCAATGCTATTTCAGGCATCGTATATGATTCCACAGTTTAAAGCAAATGAGTATACAAATGAGAATGTTGATGTAGCACTTCTTCCAGAAATGAAAAAACGAGCTAATGTTATCCATGGTTTAGGTAATGTAATAGCGAAAAATTCGGCAAACAAGGCAGCTGCATGGGAATTTGTGAAATTCTTAAGTTCGGAGAAAGCAGCAACTATGCAAGCAGAATCGGGTATCATTCCAGCTTATGAAGGAACGCAGGATGCTTGGCTGAAATCAACGCCTAATTTTAACTTGCAAGCATTTTTAGACATGGCAGAAGTTGCTGAACCGTACCCCGTATCCAAAGATACGGATAAATGGTCAAGCATCATTCAAGATAATTTAGCAAAAGCCTGGTCTGGTCAAATGACAGTAGAGGAAGCGAGTGAAGTGATTGATAAAGAAATGGAAAAAGTACTCGAAGAAGAATAGATAAGTGGCTCAAATTAATGGAGTGATCATAGGTGGATATCAAAAAGCAAAAATCAACACTTAGAAAAAATGATATGTATTGGGGTTATTTGTTTATTGCACCAACTTTATTGGGGCTATTAATCTTTTATATCTTTCCCGTCTTCCAAACTTTCTTTTATAGCTTTAATGATTGGGGAGATTTTGGCAGTTATTCATGGTCAGGGTTGGAAAACTATGAAGAGATGTTCGCCAATCCTGAGATTTGGGATTCTTTTAGAAATACATTAATTTACGCATTTGTAATGGTACCAATCAGTATAGCGATTTCGATTATTGTTGCAGTACTGCTAAACCAGAAGATCAAGGGCCTAACGTTTTACCGGACTCTTTTCTTCCTTCTTGTGGTAACGATGCCAGCCGCAATTGGAATGATATGGAAATGGTTATACAATGCCGATTATGGAATTATTAATCACATTCTTGGTTGGTTCTCCATTCCAGGACCAGATTGGCTAACAGATCCTAATTGGGTGCTTATCTCAATTATTATCGTAGGTACATGGGGAGCAATAGGAACAAATATGGTTATTTTGCTGTCTGGACTACAAGGGATTCCAAAGTCACTATATGAGGCAGCGTCACTAGATGGAGCAGGATCAACTTATTCTTTTTTTAAGATTACACTACCATTATTATCACCAACCATTTTCTTTGTTGCTGTTATTTCATTTATTTCGGCATTTCAGGTTTTTGACTTTATCTTTATGATGGTAAGTCCGACAAACCCGGCAATTGATAGTGCGCAATCGGTGATCTATTTGTTCTATCATTATGCATTTGTTATTGGAGAAAAAGGAATAGCTGCAGCCATCGCTTTTGTATTATTCTTAGTTATTCTCGTGTTAACCATTCTACAGTTCAGGTTACAGAAACGGTGGGTGCACTATGAATAGGGGGAAAATGGTAAGATGGAGAATATAAGTAATACACGAAAAGTGGTGATTCACGCCCTGCTCATCATCGGTTCTATTGTAATGGTTGGACCATTTCTGTGGATGGTACTAACTTCCTTAAAGACAGTAGGTGAGGCAGCGCAAATACCACCTAAGATATTTCCTGAAGTATTCCAATGGAGTAATTATAAAGAAGTATTCTCATCCTTTCCCTTTGCGGAATTTTATTGGAATACCTTTTTTACCACTGTAATAAAGACGATTGGCCAATTGTTCTTATGTTCGTTAGCGGCATATGCATTTGCAAGAATTAAATTTCCCGGAAGGAATTTTTTCTTTATCTTGTATTTATCGGTGTTAATGATTCCGCCACAAGCATTTTTAATACCGCAATATCAAATTATTGCTAATCTCGAATTACTTAATACGTTAACAGCGTTAATCTTGCCGGGATTATTCAGTGCATTTGGAACGTTCTTATTGAGGCAATTTTTTATGACGATGCCGGATGAATTAGAAGAAGCTGCCAAAATAGACGGTTGTAATCATTTTCAAATCTATTGGCGTATCATGCTGCCACTTGCGAAACCAGGATTAATTGCTTTAGCAATATTTACAATTATTTGGTCATGGAATGATTTTTTGTGGCCGTTGATCGTTAATAGTTCACCGGATAAGATGCCGTTATCAGCAGGGCTAGCATCATTACAAGGACAGTACAGTACGAATTATCCCGTACTTATGGCTGGTACCTTCTTAGCTTCATGGCCATTAATTATTATCTTCATGTTCTTCCAAAAGGCTTTCGTGGAAGGAATTGCCTTATCTGGTCGAAAAGGCTAGTATTCAAGAAAGGAGCGATGATTATTGCGAAAGATAAAAGCGGTGTTGATTGGTGCAGGTGATCGTGGAGCAAGGGCATATGCCCCGTATGCGAAAAACTTTCCCCATGAACTGGAGTTTGTTGCGGTGGCGGAGAAGGATCCTGTTAAAAGAGCAGAAATCGCTTCTTCACATCAAATTGAAGTGGCATCCTGTTTTTCCTCGTGGGAAGTGTTGTTAAGTGAAAATATGGATGCAGAAGTGGCTTTTATTTGTACTTTGGATCGGCAGCATTTTTATCCGACGATGAAGGCGTTAGAAAAAGGGTATCATGTATTGTTAGAAAAGCCGATGTCTCCAAATGCTGAAGAATGTGTGCAGATGACTGAGCAGGCGAAGAAGTATCAACGGCTTCTTTCCATCTGCCACGTGCTGCGATATACCGATTTTTGGTCAAGGATTAAGCAGATCATCCACAATGGTACGATTGGTGATATTGCTTCCATTCAGTTAAATGAAAATGTAGAAATTATGCATATGTCGCACAGTTTTGTGAGGGGAAATTGGAATAATAGTGACACATCAAGCCCGATGATTCTGCAAAAATCCTGCCATGATATGGATATTATCATGTATTTGATGGACGAATCATGTAAGCGAGTTAGTTCTTTTGGTTCTCTCCTGTATTTTCATGAAGGGAATAAACCGGAAGGAGCCCCGCTTCGTTGTTTGGACGGATGTCCAGTAGAATACCAATGTCCATTTCATGCCGGGAAGTATTACTTAGGAGAAGGAAGAAATTGGGCCAAGAAATTTACAACCGATCATACACGTGAGGGCATTATTCATGCATTGGAAACGACATCATATGGTAAATGTGTCTATCAATCAAATAATAATGTGGTTGATCATCAAGTCGTTAATTTAGAATTTGCTAACGGTGCAACAGCAACATTCAGTATGTCTGCGTTCACTAGGGAGCAGACTAGAATCGTACAGATTATGGGAACAAAAGGAGAAATCAGAGGAAAAATGGATGAAAATCAGATTTCTGTTTATGATTTCTTAACAAAACAAGAAACAGTCATCCATCTCCCTAATCCGAACAGTGGCCACGCTGGCGGTGATGAAGGAGTAGTAAGGGAGTTCTTACAAGAGGTTCGCCAGTTTAATGGAAAGGAAAGTACAAGTAAATCATCGGCAGTATTATCTTTGGAAAGTCATTTAATAGCCTTTGCAGCAGAGGCTTCACGCCTCGAAAAAGGAAAAGTGATTGAGATGGATTATTTTCATCAGAAGCATCGAACCCAAGCAGCAATTGATTAATTATGGGAGGAAGCCTCATATGGCTTATAAAAGGCAGTTATTCTGCCTTTTTTCTATGACTTAAACAGACGATACTGTTAGAAAAATGGTAAAATAATGATAGATTTGAAGTAAGTAGTCTAGGAGTGATGGTGTGGCAACAATCAAAGACATCGCGAATCAAGCTGGAGTTTCTCCTGCAACGGTTTCTCGTGTACTTAATTATGATGCAAGTTTATCCGTATCAGATGAAACAAAAAAGAAAATATTCGAAGCGGCTGAAGATTTATCTTATCGGAAAAAGGCAACAAAGCGGAATAGTAGTAAGCAAATTGCAATCGTTCATTGGTATACAGAAAAAGAGGAATTAAGTGACTTGTATTATTTATCCATACGATTAGGAATAGAAGAACGATGTAAAGCACTAAATATTCAATCCGATGTATATTTCCTTGATAACATAGATGAAATATCCAATGAAGAGGTAGACGGGATTATTGCCGTAGGAAAATTCAGTGCAACCCAATTAAATGAATTAACCACTGTGAGCCCTCATGTGGTTTTTGTAGATGATAGCCCTGATGAAGATAAATATGATGCGATTATCATTGATTTTGAGAAAGCAACCAAAACGGTTATTGATTATTTCTTGAATACAGGTCATGAATCCATTGGGCTTATTGGTGGTAGAGAACAATTAAAAGGGGAGGAGGTAGCACGTACGGACCTACGAGAGAAAACATTTATAACGTATATGAAAGAAAAGGCCATGTTCGATTGTAATTATATCTTTGTTAGTTCTTTTTCTGTTGATGAAGGATACCGCTTGATGAAGCAAGCCATTAACCAATTAGGAGATCATTTGCCTACCGCCTTTTTTGCTAGCAGTGATGTGATGGCAATTGGCAGCTTACGAGCATTGCATGAAGCAAATATTGCTGTTCCTGAACGGGTAAGTGTTATTGGATTGAACGATATGTCTGTCGCGAAATATGTGTTTCCCTCCTTAAGTACTGTTAAAGTATATACAGAAGTGATGGGAGAAACGGCAGTAGATACATTAATGGAACGGTTAGAAGGCAGGAAAATTGCAAAGAAGATCTTTATTTCTACGAAACTAGTTATAAGAAAAAGCGTGCGTTAGTTCCTGATTTTTTCATTCCTCCTTTTAAGGCAATAAACTCCTTTTATTGGTTGGGACCTTTACATATGCATTGAACTGCTATATACTAAAATGAACTGGTAATAACCACTTTTGGAAGGAGGATATCGCTCTAATTGGATAAGTTAAGCAAGGTACCTTTATACTTACAATTGATGGAAAACCTTATCAAACAAATAGATGAGCAAACATATCAAGAGCATGAGAAATTGCCATCAGAACGCGAACTATGCGCTATGTATAATTTGAGTAGGATCACTGTTAGGCAAGCACTGCAAGAGTTAGAGAGAGAGGGCTATATTTATAAATTACATGGTAAAGGGACATTTGTTTCTGCATCCACGTTCAATCAACATCTAGTAAAGCTTTATAGCTTTACTGAAGAGATGAGAAAGCTAGGAAAAACACCTTCAACACGCGTTTTGTCCTTTAAAGAAATTGCGGTTGAAGATCGCTTAGCTGAAAAAATGAATGTACAACCCCTCGATGAAGTATATCAAGTGGTTCGCTTACGATTAGCAGATGATGAAGCTTTAATGTATGAGACATCCTATTTGCCAAAGAAAATTTTTCCTTATTTAACCAAGGAACAATTGATGAGGGCACCAATGTATGATGTGTTTTCTAGGGATTATCAGGTTGTTGTTACCCGTGCATTAGAGAAGTTTTCGGCAACGAGTTTACGAGAAACAGAGGCTGAATACTTAGAAGTAACTGCTCAACAGCCAGCAATGTTAATCAGGAGATTCGCCTATCATAATGAGCAGTTAATTGAATATACTGTAAGTGTAGCAAGAGGAGATAAATTTGATTACACAGTGGAATTGACGTAAAACAAACTCTATTAGGAAGCCATTCCATTCTTAATAGGGTTTTCAATTATCAATACTGGTTATGACAACATAACCAGTTGAGGAGGAAATAAGATGTTTAAGCTATCAGAAAAAGAATTAGCAGATGAAATGGCTGGATTTACAGCCCGTGAGATTTCTCAACAGCCAAATGTTTGGAAAGAAGCAGTAGAAAACGTATTCCAATGGAAGGATGACATTCATGCATTTCTTTCAGCTATTTACACGAAGCATGCTCGATTAAGGGTTGTCTTTACTGGTGCAGGTACTTCAGCGTTTGCGGGTGATATACTCGCGCCAGTATTACAAAAAGAGAATCAAGCGAACATACAATTTGAAGCGATTGCAACAACAGATATGGTATCTAATCCTGCCGATTATCTATTTGAGGAAATACCTACTATTCTAGTTTCTTTCGGAAGATCCGGAAATAGTCCTGAGAGTGTAGCTGCAGTCAATTTGGCTAGCAATATCATTAAGGATTTCTATCAAGTTATTATCACTTGTAATCCAGATGGGGAGTTAACAGAGAATGCAAGGCATGATGAAAATAGCCTTATTCTACAGACACCAGAACAAGCACATGATCAAGGCTTTGCGATGACAAGTAGTTTTACAAGTATGATGATCGTTGGTTATGGGGCATTCACCACGAGTCCTTTTACTGGAAATTCAGTTACAAAAATCATTGCGTATGCAGAAAGATTGATCAGCACTTTAGCAGATATCGTTGATGAAATTATTCATATGAATATGGAGCGAATTGTATATTTGGGATCTGGGATATTAAGTCAATTATCGCATGAGGCAGCTTTGAAAATGCTAGAGTTATCGGCGGGTAAAGTTGTTGCCGTACATGAATCCTCCTTAGGGTTCCGTCATGGACCTAAATCAATCTTAAATGATCAGACACTCGTTGTTCTATTCATGTCTCAAGATCCATATACCAGACAGTATGATTTGGATATATTAAAGGAATTGTCACAGGAGAACAGCAAGGTGGTCGTACTAACGGAAAGTAAAGATTCAGAAGTAGTGGAGCTGGCAGATTGGGCCCTTTCAGTCAATGGAGAGGGAGAGTCACTTGGAAATGACTTTTATTTGGCCTTTCTTTATATCATCTTCGCTCAAATCCTTGCTTTGAAGAAGTCGATCCAACTTGGAATTACACCGGACAATCCAAGTCCTGATGGAAAAGTGAATCGAGTGGTTAAGGGGGTGACTATTTATGAGTACCGCAACATTTAGGGACTATGGGCAGTCTCTAAATAACTAATTATGATAGCACTTACATGTTTGAAGAATTAAAAGAAAGGATGAATCATATGACAGGACCAAATATATTATTAACACGAATTGATAATCGATTAATACATGGGCAGGTAGGCGTAACATGGGTAAATCACTTAGGGGCAAATTTAGTCGTTGTAGCGAATGATAAAGCTGCTGGAGATGAGGTTCAGCAAAGTCTAATGGATATGGTACTTCCAGATGTCATACAAGCACGATATTTTTCATTACAAAAAACAATCGATGTTATTCATAAAGCATCGCCTAAACAGAAAATATTCTTGGTTGTTAAAGATGTTCATGATGCTCTGGCATTAAAAGAAGGTGGCGTTCCCTTGGAACAAATCAATGTGGGTAATATGCATTATGAAGAAGGGAAAAAGCAAATATCTTCTACTGTCTCTGTAGATGAAGCTGATATAAGTGCATTTAAAAAACTCGAACAATTAGGAGTAAGTATGGACTTACGGGGAGTTCCGAATGAAAAAGGCCAAAATATCATGGATCTTCTTTAATTGAAGTGTTTCCTACAAATCTATGTTTAAAAGGAGGAGTGAAGGATGTTACTGGAGGCTATTTTAATAGCTTTATGGGCAGGGATTATTGGAATAGATTTATATAATGGTTTGACACATATTCATCGTCCAGTTGTCACTGGTCTGGTTGTTGGTTTGATTCTTGGAGATGTTACTACAGGATTAATCGTCGGCGGTACATTAGAACTAATTTGGATGGGGATGGTCCCGCTTGCTGGGGCGCAACCTCCTAATGTCGTTATTGGTGGAGTTATTGGAACCGCATTCGGAATTATAGCTGGGCAAGATCCGAATGTTGCTGTTGGTGTAGCCATCCCATTTGCTGTTGCTGTACAGGGATTGATTACATTATTCTTCACCGTTTTTGCACCAGTCATGCATAAGGCCGATCAATTTGCGTTGGAGGCAAATGGAAAAGGGATTGAAAGAATTAATTATCTTGGTCTAGTAATCTTGTTTATTTTTAATGCAGTTATTGCCTTTTTGCCTATTTACTTTGGTGCTGAAAAAGCGGCTGCTTTTGTAGAAACCGTTCCACAATGGATTATTGATGGATTATCAGTTGCAGGAGGAATCATGCCAGCAATAGGTTTTGCAATGCTGCTAAGGATTATGATGAAGGTCGAATATATCATGTTCTTTATTGTTGGGTTCATTCTTGCTGCCTATCTTGAGCTCCCAATATTAGCGATTGCTTTAATTGGTTTAGCCATCGCATTGTACGACTATTATCAAAACAAACATAAGCAAGGCCCTACACCTGAAGAGGGGGAGATAACGGATGGCATCTAATCATTATCAATACGAGGATACAACTTCTGCACAGGACTTACCGCCCAAACAAATACGAAGTCTTGCATGGAGGTCGTTATTGTTACAAGCCTCATTTAATTACGAGCGAATGCAAGCCGCTGGATGGCTATACTCTATTTTGCCTGGACTGAGGGTTATTCATAAGAATAAAAAAGATTTAAGCAAATCAATGAAGGATCATTTGGAATTCTTCAACACACATCCTTTTCTCGTAACGTTTATTATGGGAATTATTCTAGCTATGGAGCAAAAGAAAGAGGATAGGGAAGCAATACGTGGCATTAAAGTAGCAACAATGGGACCCTTAGGTGGTATTGGTGATGCTTTGTTTTATTTAACATTATTGCCAATTACAGCAAGTATAGGTGCCTCTTTGGCAGTGGAGGGCAATATTCTCGGACCGTTTATCTTTTTGATCATGTTTAATATTATTCATTTCGGAGTTCGATTCGGATTAATGCGTTACGGTTATCGTACCGGGGTTAAGGCAATTGGCAAGTTAAAGGAAGGAACGAAACATGTTTCACGGGCCGCCTCAATCGTTGGGTTAACAGTAGTAGGTGGGCTGATTGCCACCTATGTAACTTTTAAAATTGATTATACATGGAAACAAGGAGAGTCTGAATTAAATGTTCAAACGGACATCTTAGACCAGATCATGCCAGCTATGCTTCCTTTAATATATACCCTGCTTATTTATTGGTTATTAAAAAAAGGCCGTTCGCCAATTTTGTTAATAGGAATAACCGTAATAGTAGGCTTGATTGGATCTTATTTTGGAATTATGTAGTAAGAAAAGCGCAGAGCGCCTGTTTAAAAATTTAGAAATTGGAGCGGCGTACCTGAGATAAAGGAATCTCGATAAGCGTTAGCAAATCGATGATGATTTATCGTAAGACACGACGTGAAATCTCCTAGTATTTGGCGCTCGTAGCTAGACACAATTTTCTCATCAGAAGCGTTTTATCCAACCATCAAATTTAATACTTTCTTCACTTAGGACAAAAGCGCAACGAATCGTTCCGTACATTAAAATGAAATTGTAAGAAAAAGGAAGGTGAATGACATGATTGGTATTGTTCTAACAGGCCATGGGAAATACCCTACTGGTTTGTACCAATCCGTTAAACTAATTGCTGGAGAAGTAGAGAGTCTGGAGGTTGTCCCTTTTGTGCAAGATCAAGACAAGTTAAAAGACTCATTGCTTAAGGCAATTGAAAAAGTAGATGAAGGAGACGGTGTTGTTTGTTTTGCAGATTTAGCTGGAGGCACCCCATTTAATGTAAGCTCGCAATTAGCAATAACAAGGGAATACATGCATGTAATTGGTGGAACAAATCCTCCGATGCTGCTTAGTGCTTTGTTTCAAAGAGAACTTCCAGTCAAAGCATTTGTCTCGAACGTTATACAAGAGGGGAAAGTGAGTATAAAAGCCTTTGAATTCAAAGAACGAACAGGAAATCATTCAGAGGGTATTTAGCATTTTGACCAAATAAAATACGGAGGTATAAAATTATGACCTGCTTGCAAAATACAAAAGAAATGCTAGAAAATGCAAGGAAAGAAAGCTATGCTGTTCCAGCTTTTAATATTCATAATCTCGAAACGATTCAAACCGTCGTAGAAGCTGCGGCTGAACAACGATCACCGGTTATATTGGCGGCTACTCCTGGGACGATGAACTATGCAGGGCGTGCTTATATTCAAGCAATAGCAGAAGTGGCTGCAAAGCAACATGAGATCCCTATTGCATTGCATCTGGATCATCATGAAACCTATGAATCGATTACAGCATCACTTGAACTCGGTACGAAATCCGTGATGATTGATGGATCTAAACAAACGTTTGATGAAAACATTGCTATATCAAAATTAGTTGCCGATAAAGCGCATACGTATAACGCTACGGTAGAAGCAGAGTTGGGGAAATTAGTGGGGCAAGAAGATGATATGGTCGTTGCAGCAAAAGATGCGGCATACACAGATCCAGATACTGTTGTTGAATTTGTGGAACGAACCGGGGTAGATTCCTTAGCTGTTGCAATTGGGACAGGACATGGTTTATACGAAACAGAACCTCATTTAGATTTTGATAGATTAACAAAAATCAAGAATCTAATATCGATACCGATTGTACTGCATGGGGCATCAGGGATATCGAAGCAAGATGTACAAAAATGTATTTCGCTTGGATGTGCAAAGGTCAATATTTCAACAGAGTTGAAAATCCCGTTTTCTCAAGGGTTAAGAGAGCATTTGATTAATTATCCAGATGAAACAGACCCACGTAAGTACATGGCACCTGCAAAAGCAAAAATGAAAGATGCAGTTGTCGAAAAAATAGCCATATGTATGAGTGCTGGGAAAGCATAACAGATGTATGGAGGAGGTGGTATCGATGATTCTTACGGTTACGTTAAATCCTTCGGTAGATATGCAGTACCAATTATCAGCGTTACAAGTAAATGATGTGAATCGGGCTGCCCATGTGTCTAAGACTGCTGGTGGCAAAGGGCTTAATGTCACCAGAGTTATTGATCAATTACAAGAGCAAGTCACAGCAACTGGTTTTCTAGGTGGAAGATTAGGAGAGTTTATAGTAGATGAATTATCGCAGCAACAGATTGCTCATGATTTTGTATCCATTCAAGGAGAGACAAGAAACTGCATCGCTGTTTTACATGATGGCAAACAGACAGAGATCCTAGAGAATGGCCCAATCATTACCAAGGATGAATCAGAGCAATTTCTTCAAAAGCTGCAGAATTTATTGGGGAAAGTTACTAGATTGACGATTTCAGGCAGCCTTCCAAAAGGTTTAACGGTATCCTTTTATCAACAAATTATTAGCTTGGCAAATCAACAAAAGGTTCCTGTTTTTTTAGATACGAAGGCATCGCTATTGATGGAAATTGTAAAAGGTGATGCGAAGCCATATTTAATTAAACCAAATCAGCAGGAATTTGCCGAGGCGATGGAAATGACCTCAAACAGCGTGGAAGCCATTGTTGACATTTTATCTCATCGAACCCTTCTTTCTGATATCCCTTGGGTAGTCGTAACACTAGGAAAAGATGGAGCTGTTATAAAACATGAAGCAGTTATTTATCGAGCATCTATTCCTAATATCCATGCTAAAAATCCAGTTGGTTCTGGGGATAGTGTCTTGGCTGGTTTTGCCGTTGGTCATCAGCGGCAATTATCAGCAGTGGAACTAATTCAATTTGGTTTAACAATGGGTGTCTTAAATGCATTGCAAGCCCAGACAGGTCAGATTGACCCAGAAGCCATACCTGATTACCTATCGCAAATTCATGTTCGCAAATTGTTGAAATAGAATCGCTAATCCGTCTTAATTGACGGGTTAGCGGTATTTTTTTGCCCGAAATTCTATGGGGAACTTCAAATTTCTTTGCTACATCAGTTTTAGAAAATTTTATTATTATCTTTATTTCGTGTTATATAGGAATAGGAATAAAGAGAGATACAAGCTGTTTGTGTCGATCCCAATATCGTACATTCGTCGTTCAAACATTTATGATGAAATCGCGTACATTATTGTGGTATTGGCTGATACAATGAATGTGAAAGAGGGGAAATCATGAAACTTGATGATCGGAGTAACACGATCTTTGAAGCATTATTAAATAATCCTAGCATGAATAGCAAAGAGGTTGCACATACGTATAAGCTGACGAGAAGACAATTAAGTTACAGGATTCAAAAGATCAATCAATGGCTGGATAATCAAGGTCTCCCGCCAATTAATCGTACAAGGCAAGGTTACTTTATTCTAGATCAGAATGTTTATACAGCCTTGCTTCATGATCAGGAGGGAGCGAAGCCAAACCGGATTCTCTCCGAATCAGAACGTGTGTACATGATCGTGTTTATGCTTATCAGTAATAATGACTTATCGCTCTACCATTTTTCAAGTGAATTACAAGTAAGTAAAAATACTGTCCTAAATGATATAAAGAAAGCACAGCAATTGGTTGAACCATTTCAATTAACCATTCGCTATAGTCGGAAGTATGGTTACCTATTAGAAGGCAATGAATTCTATACTCGAAAACTACTCATTCACATAACAACGGTCATACTTGATATGAACGATGGAGAGAAGCTTGTACGGCATTTGGCTCATATGCAAGCAGGAGCGGTAACAGAGACTATAAAACGAATCGAGAATATAGAAAAGAAGCTTAATCTGAAATTTACGGATGAGAAGCTAGCATCGATGCCTTATATCTTATTACTTGTTTTATACCGAATTAACAAGGGACATGTGATTGATTCTTTCTATATTACTTACGATGAGCTCTCAAATACGAAAGAATATCTGGCGACAGAAGAAATTCTTTTTGATCACCCCCATATTCCTATGGTAGAGCGGCTGTTTATTACCTTGCATTTATTAACGATAAATGTGTACTGGTCTGAGTTATTGATGGAAGATACGATTCCTGATTTATATGAAGCACTTGATGAAATGGTGACGCGTTTTGAGAAGAAATCTGTAGTTGTCATTCAAGACCGTGTGCAATTACTGCAAAAGCTATTATTACATGTCAAACCAGCGTATTACAGAATTAAATACGAACTAACGGAAATCAATCATGTACAGCACGGATTAAGCAAGGAATTTTCTGTGCTTCATCACCTAGTAGAACAGGCAATCGAACCGTTAGCGTTTTTAATTGGCAAGGATATTCCCGAAAGTGAAACGGTCTATTTAACGATGTTAATTGGTGGTTGGTTAACGAAGCAGGGGGACAGTATTCAGAAGAAAATCAAAGCCATTGTTGTTTGTCCAAATGGTGTATCGGTATCAAGGCTGATGTATCGTGATTTGAAAGATTTATTTCCTGAATTTGTATTCTTAGATTCATTATCTGTACGAGAATTCAAGGTTTATCCGTATGATTATGATCTTGTGTTCTCGCCAATCCCTTTAGAAACAAATAAAAAGCTTTTTACGGTGAGTAGTGTCTTGCATCGTGATGAAAAAATTCGCTTAAAGAAACAGGTGTCATTAGAATTACATGGCTATTTTCCTTCGAAAATCGAAATGGATGAAATGCTGCAGATTATTAAAGAACATACGACAATTCATGATAAACAACAATTAGCAAAGCGATTATATCGTTATATGCATCGTGATGAGGCAGAATCCATTTATACGGAAGAACCTCCTTCTTCCATGATGGTGCTAAGTGATTTTTTGCCATTAGATCATATTCGAATGGTGCATACAGTTACTTCCTGGAATGAAGCAGTTAAATTGACAGCAAAACCTTTACTTGTAAATAACAAGATTGCTAGATCTTATTTGGAAGCAATGTTGAATCAAAAAGAACAGGATCCTTATATTGTCATTGGGAATCATCTTGCTATCCCACATGCAGCACCTGAGGACGGTGTTAGGGAGACATCAATGAGCCTGCTGCATATAAAGGAAGGTGTTGATTATGGAAAGGAGTATCGTATTCACATTATGGTTGTAATTGCTGCGATGGATAAACAAAAACATTTAAAAGCATTACTGCAGTTAATGAGGCTTGCTCAATCGAAGGATGCAATGAAAACATTGATGCAAATAGAATCAAAAGACAAAATGAAGCAATTGATTCAAGATTACTCATTTGAATAACAACAGGGACTGAGGTGCAGATATGACAGAGCTATATTATGATCAATCAATTATTCAAGTAGACCTTGATGTGACAAGTAATCAAGAAGCACTTGAGAACATGGCAGCAACGATGGCAGAAAAAGGATTTGTCACGGAGTCATTTAAAGATGCGCTAATTAACCGGGAAGCAGCGTTTCCAACAGGCTTACCAACTCAAGGCGTATCTGTGGCAATACCGCATACCGATATCGAGCATGTCATTAAAAAATCAATTAGTGTCGCAATTTTAAAGAAACCAGTTGAATTTGGCATAATGGGAGATTTGGATTCGACGACTCCCGTAAAAATTATCTTCTTGCTAGCTATGGATGAAACCCACGCGCAGCTTGTCCTATTACAACAGCTGATGCAGGTCTTTCAAAATGAAGAACAATTAACGTATTTAGCTAATCAGAAAGATAAACAAAATATAAAACGATTCCTAGAAGAAGAACTAGGGTTCACGCTTAAAGGAGGTGAATAACATGGCAGATAAGAGAAAAGTATTGGTGGCATGTGGTGCAGGGATTGCTACATCAACGGTAGTCAATAGTGCAATTGAAGAAATGGCAAAAGAAAATAATTTAAATATTGAATTAGTTCAAATAAAAATTGCTGAAGTAGGTTCATATGTAGACACCGCCGATTTGCTAGTAACGACAGCAATGACGAAGAAAGAATATCCTTTTCCTGTAATCAATGCACGTTCTTTCCTAACTGGAATTGGTGTAGAGGATACAAAGAAACAAATTTTAGAAGAACTAAAAAAATAAGTGAAGGGGCATCTCGTAAGGAGAGATGCACCTCTTCAAAGGGATAAGGGGGAGGAATTATGCAGGGGTTTGTTGATTTTATTCAAGCCTTCTTAGACTTAGGAGCTACCGTTATTTTACCAGTTGCGATTTTTCTATTAGGTCTGTTATTTGGGCAAAAACCGGGAAAAGCATTTCGATCAGGATTAACGATAGGTGTCGCATTTGTTGGTATATTCTTAGTTGTTGATTTATTGGTAAATAATTTAGGGCCTGCAGCACAAGGAATGGTTGATCGATTAGGTGTTGAATTAAATGTCATTGATGTAGGATGGCCGGCAACTTCTTCGATAGCATGGGCCTCGGTTGTGGCGGCTTTCATCATCCCATTGGGATTAATTGTAAACGTTATCATGTTGGTGAGCAAAACAACCAAAACAATGAATGTTGATATTTGGAATTTCTGGCATTATACCTTTATGGCAGCGATGGTGTATGCCATTTCTGATAGCATTATTCAAGGACTTATAGCGGCAGTTATCTTCCAAATCGTTTGTTTGAAGGTCGCTGATTGGACAGCTCCTATGGTTAGTGAATTTTACGAGCTACCGGGAGTTTCTTTAGCAACAGGGTCTACAATTTCTTATGCACCAGGAATATGGTTAGTTAAAGGATTACAGAAGATACCCGGATTGAAAAATTGGAATGCGGATCCTGAAACGATACAAAAAAGGTTCGGAATATTCGGAGAATCAATCTTTATCGGCTTGTTTTTAGGGGCGGCAATTGGTGCCCTAGCTGGTTATAGTGTTGGTGAAATCATTGAGATTGGTATGGCCATGGCAGCAGTTATGGTACTAATGCCTCGTATGGTAAAAATTTTGATGGAGGGACTAATGCCTGTTTCGGAATCAGCAAGAGAATGGTTAAACAAACGATTTGGTGATCGTGAAATTTATATTGGACTGGATGCTGCTGTAGCATTAGGACATCCTGCTGTTATTTCTACTGCACTGATCCTTGTTCCCATTACTGTCGTTTTAGCTGTTATTTTACCAGGAAATGCTGTATTACCTTTCGGTGACTTAGCTACCATTCCATTTATAGTAGCCTTTATTGTCGGTGCTGCCCGAGGGAATATTGTGCATTCCGTTATTGTTGGTACAGTGATGATTGCTATCTCTCTTTATATTGCAACAGACGTTGCACCGATCTTTACACAAATGGCTGAGAATGCGGACTTCGATATGCCTGAAGGCTCTGCGAGAATCTCGAGTATCGACCAAGGTGGAAACTTGATTAATTGGATTATCTTTAAAATTTTCTCTTTGTTTAATTAAGTCGTAAAGGCCGTCATTTCAATTCTTTTAGAATGTATAGGGGGATCATCATGCAAGCACTTATAAAAACAGCTTTAGGATTCGGTAATCTGGTTGTGCAAGAGAAGGAAGAGCCGAACCCAAATCCAGGGCAGGTAAAAATCAAAGTTCACTATGCAGGGATTTGTGGTTCAGATATCCATACGTATGAAGGACATTACAAAGTAGCTTCTCCAGTTACGTTAGGTCATGAATTCTCTGGTGAAATTGTAGAAGTAGCTGATGATGTGACAAATTTCAAAGTTGGAGATCGTGTCACTTCAGAAACAACATTTTATATCTGTGGAGAATGTAATTACTGTCAGACTGGGAATTACAACTTATGTAATCACCGCAAAGGATTAGGTACGCAACAAGATGGAGCATTTACCTCATATGTGATTGCACGTGCAGAAAGTCTCCACCTGATACCGGAGCTTGTCAGCTATCAAGCTGCTGCTATGACAGAACCATTGGCTTGTACACACCACGCTGTCAATAAAGCAGAAATAAACCAAGGGGATATTGTGGTGGTGATTGGCCCTGGTCCAATTGGTTTATTAACCGCACAGGTAGCCAAAAGTCGTGGCGCAACGGTAATAATTACGGGATTAACGAATGACAAGATTCGTTTAAATAAGGCAAAGGAAATCGGCATTGACTATGCAGTAGATTCACAAAAACAAGATTTAAAAACGCTCGTCCATTCATTAACAGCTGGATACGGAGCAAATGTGGTATTGGAATGTTCTGGATCTGTAGCTGCTGCTAAGCAAGGGATGGATTTGTTAAGAAAACAAGGTCAATTTGTTCAGGTGGGGATATTCAGTGAACCAGCTATCTCTTTTGATATGGAAAAAATTATCCAAAAAGAGATACACATGGTGGGAAGCAGAAGTCAAAAACCGGCAGATTGGGAGCCATCTCTGGCACTGATGAGCAATGGCGAGGTGCAAGCAGAAGCATTGGTAACCCATCAGTACAAAATTACCGAGTGGGAACAGGCTTATCAAGCAATAAAAAGCGGCGAAGCAATTAAGGTGTTACTTGTTCCCCACCTATTAGACAGCTACGAGGGAGGGAAAATCGATGGTCGAACCATTACTTGATTTTATGTTAGGGCCAATGCGAGGAATCACATCCATCTATGTGGAATATCAAGTCATTTTTAATACATTGGTAGTCGGATTTGGGATATATTCAATATTCTTTTCACGAAAAAAACAAACAGCCAATGAAGCAGGTGATTAGATGAAAGCTTTGAAACTATATGCAAAAAGAGATATACGATATGAAGAGGAAGAGACTCCGAGAATTGAACAGAACAATGAAGTTATCATCAAGGTGAAGGCGGTTGGAATCTGTGGATCCGATTTATCCAGATATAAGAAGTTAGGGCCGTATGTGGAAGGGATGGTCTTTGGGCATGAATTTGCAGGAGAAGTTGTAGAAACGGGTTCTGCGGTAGAGGAAATACAAGTGGGTGATCGAGTCTCTGGATGCCCGACTTACTGTTGTGGGAAATGTATGTATTGTCAAAAAGGAGAATTAGCAAGGTGTG
The DNA here is from genome assembly GCF_000723585.1 of Virgibacillus salexigens. NCBI lineage: Bacteria > Bacillati > Bacillota > Bacilli > Caryophanales > Bacillaceae > Virgibacillus > Virgibacillus salexigens. The sequence continues at coordinate 752,473 of NZ_CCDP010000001.1, forward strand.
AGAAGTTAATCGTTATTGGGGCTAAACATCCTGGAGCATACGCAGAATATGTGAAGTTACCTGAAGCGAATGTAATACCTATACCAGACGGTGTTGATTTTGATACGGCTGCAATGATTGAGCCTTCTGCGGTTGTGGCTCATGGTTTTTATCGAACGTCGCTTCAGCCGGGGCAAGATGTTGCTATTATGGGATGTGGCAATATTGGATTATTAGCGATTCAATGGGCCAAAGTGTTTGGTGCAAGACATATATATGCGATTGATATTGATGAACAGAAGTTAGCGACAGCCAAACAGCTTGGTGCAGATTATATCATTCATTCAAGAGAAGTACCAGCCTATCAACAGCTCCACAAGGTAACCGATGGATTAGGTGCTGATATAGCTATCGAAGCAGCTGGTTCACCAGTTACTTCTGCCCAAATTTTCTCCCTCATTAAAAAAGGCGGCGAAGTTGTCTTTATGGGTATTCCATATGCGGATGTAATGATCGAACGATTTTATTTTGAACATATTGTTCGTAATGAATTAACTGTTTTAGGTTCTTGGAATGCCATTTCATCGCCATATCCAGGTAAGGAGTGGGAAATGGCGATGAACTTTATGAAAAATGGACAGTTAAACGTCAAGCCAATTATTTCTCATCGAATTCCTTTAATAGATGGACCATCAATATTTGAAACTATCATTCAGCAACAAGGGTCATTTGGAAAGGTACTATTTTATCCAGAACGTGTTCAATAGAAAGACGAAATTAGAACTGGCATTAAGATTATGTAAAAGTAGATGTGGCAGGGATGCAACTAAAATAGCTAACCCAAAAGTGAAATGATAAAATAGGGATGAACTAAATGCTAATACGAAGTATTTTGACGGAGCGATGGTAGAACCTGTTTTTATAACTAACCCGAACGGATTCGAGTTGAATCGTTCGGATTATTATAGGAATAAGATACTGTTGTCTCAGCCTCGCCTATTTGTTTATTCCTTATGGGGAAGAGGAGCTGTTTCTGAAATTAGTTTCTTTTGCTGTAATTCTTCCCAGAATGGATCAGGTATTTTCTCATTCATTGCTGCCAAATCTTCCTTGATCCGCTCTGGTCTGGTAGAACCAGGGATAGCTGCTTGAACGGCTGGATGTGCAGTTGAAAACTGTAAAGCAGCTGCTTTTAAGTTAACGTCATACTGTTTGGCAATGTTATTTAATTCGTTGACAAGTGCTTTGACTTCATCTGTTGCTTGGGCGTAATCGAAGTGATCACCACCCAACAATGCTCCAGAGTTGTATGGACCACCAACTACGATACCTACTCCTTTTCTCTGGGCTAACGGCATCATTCGTTCTAATGCACGTTCATGCTGCATTAAAGTATATTGAGTGGCTGATAAATTTAAGTCCGGATTAGCTTCTTCTAGTTCCATTGCAACTTCAATAGGAGTCGTAGTATTCACACCTAATCCCCATGATTTAATAACCCCTTCTTCTTTTAAGCGAGTCAATGTACGAAACGCACCTTTACGTGCCTCGTCAAACTTCGTAATCCATTCGTCTTCTAGAAAGTCTGGAGAAAGGTCATGAACAAAGACCATATCTAAATAATCCGTATTCAGCCGTTTCAAACTTTGCTCAATTGAACGAAGCGTTCCAGCTTCTGTATAATCTGTTTGTATTTTATTCTTTCGAGCTTGCTCAAATAATCCAGACTTCTCTTCCTGTTCCTCTAAAATGACACGTCCTACCTTCGAACTTAGTACAAATTCTTTTCGGTCCTGTTCAGCTAGCGCCTCTCCTAGCCTCATTTCCGATAACCCAGCGCCATAAAAAGGAGCTGTATCGAAATAGCGCACGCCTTGGCTCCATGCTGATTCAATTGTTGCTTGAGCCTCTTCTTCACTTACATTACGAAACATATTCCCAGTGGAGCTGTACCAAGACCGATTTTATTATTTAGTGCATCATGTAAGTATTTCATTACGAAACCTCCCAAAAAAACATTTCCTAGTAAAAATTACCCAAAACCAATGTAAATAAAACATTTTTAGGTAGCCCAGCGTACAATTTTTACAACATAGGCATATGCTGATAATGACAATTCTTAGATAGAAAGGAAGGCGTGTATATGTTTTATATGGCCCAATTTGATAAGCAAATAAATACTACAATGCCAGATTCAGTAAGAAATTCTCATGATCCATTGCAGTACTTATGTAATTCCATCCACCAGGATATAAAACGAGAAGGGAAAATGATTGCAATCTGTCAAAAACTAGCTGATGAAGCATCTTCAGAGGAAGAGCGGATGAACTATTTGCAAATTATTCAAAGAAAACTAGTACTGTTGGACAACTCAGCTATGATATATCGAAATCTAACAGGAGGGGAACCGGACTATGAGGAAGATATTCGAGTTGCGGATGGCCAAGAAGGTGTACAGCAACTTCAGTTACTAGAACAAGAGAGTTATCAATCTTATCAGAAAGGGTACATGTTGACACAAGATCCATATGTGCGGGACGTCTTCTTACGAGCCTATTATGGGGCAGAATCAGCACAACTCACCTCTAAACAATCACCTCAGGATACGGCAACGCGTATCTCCGATCAAGGAGGAGATCCATTTGTTGTAGCTATTGAGCAAGCCACAGAACGAAATAATACTTTTCGGACAGCGATATGGACTGGAGATCATTTGCAAGTAACGTTAATGAGTATTGATGTTGGTGAAGATATTGGGTTAGAAATTCACCCTGACACAGATCAATTTTTACGTTTGGAGCAGGGAAATGGGTATGTACAGATGGGGAAAAGCAGAGACAATTTAGATTTTAACCGATATGTAGAAGAGGATGATGCGATAATGGTACCAGCAGGTACCTGGCATAATATCACAAATACCGGTGATGAACCTTTGAAACTATACTCTATTTATGCTCCGCCAGAACATCCATTTGGAACGGTTCACCAAACAAAAGCGGATGCCTTGGCAGATGGAGAATACTAATTCGACTAGCCTCCGGTTCAAAGGAAGTTTTTTACCACTTCATATAAAACTATACTTGTCATAATTATTAAACTATGGGATGGTTTACGTATAGGTTGATACTTGCTCAAAAAAAATCCAAGCAAGAACATCTGTCTCTGCTTGGATTCATATACATTACAAGAAAGGGGGAGTTATAAGGATACTAGTAGTATACCCAGTTATCAGCTTTTTAAACCAATACCATGGAAAAAGGAGAGAAAAAATGGGAAAAGTTGCCCTGCAATTGTATACAGTTCGCGAATTAGCTAATGAGAATTTATTAGGGTTATTAGAAAGAATTGCGGAGCTAGGTTATCAAGGCGTCCAATTTGCTGGGTTCCATGATCATAGCGCAGAAACGGTACATAAACAATTACAAGCATTAGGTTTAACACCTGCAGGTGCCCATGTACCGATAGAACTGTTACAAAGCCAGTTGGATGAAGTGTTGCGTTTCCATACCAAACTAGATAATTCATTGTTAATTTGCCCGTTTTTACCCGAATCGATGAGGAAATCAAAAGATGATTATTTGCGGACAGCTGACCAATTTAATGAGATTGGTGAGAAGCTTACACGAGAAGGTTTTGCTTTTGGTTACCATAACCATGCATTTGAGTTTGAACGTTTTGATGAAACATCTGGATTTGAACTGCTGTTTGAGCATACAGATTCTAGCAATGTGAAGATGGAGCTCGATTGTTATTGGGCAGCCTATGCTGGAAGTGACCCCGATCGATTAATACAGAAATATCAAGACAGATGTATTTCACTTCATGTTAAAGACGGAAAGCAGGAAGAAGGAGAAATGATTTCTACGGAGATTGGCAATGGCACATTAGATATTCCAAAACTAATTACATCTGGTAAAGAACATGATGTGAATTGGTTCATCGTTGAGCAGGAACATTTCACTGGAGATCCATTAATTAGCGCGAAAGAAAATGTAAGCGCATTAAAACAGCTGATATAACGAAAAGATCGGGCAAGTAATGTGCCCGATCTTTAAATTATAATAATGGAACAATAATGCCGGCGATTAGTAGAATAAGTGCTCCACCTAAACGAGATGATATTTGAGCAAACGGCATTAATTCCATTCGCTTGGAAGCGGACAATACGGCCACATCACCCGTTCCTCCCATATTAGCCATACATAAACCTGCCGTGATTGCAGATTCGATTGGGTGGAAGCCAACTAATTTTCCGAGCATTGCCGCTCCTAATGCTGCACCAACAACGACACTGGCAACCAATAAAATATATTCGATCGTCAGTGCATCAATAACAGCATTCAAATCCGTATAAGCAATCCCTATCCCAATTAATAAGGCGAGCGTCCAGTTTTTTGCAACGAATTGATACCACTGATTTGCCCCATTTTCAACAATTTCAGGTAACCATCCTGCTAATTTAAAAATAGCTACTAAAATAATCATGAGGGCATATGGGTGTAGTGGGATAAAGTTTCCTAAAATTTGGCCAAGCACATAAAATACGAGAGCTGCAACCATACCTACACCCATGATACTTACATTATACGTAACCTTTTTATTTTCTACATGGAAGCCTTCCATCAATTGGCCATTTCCTGATAGCTTGGGAAACTTATTACCGATCATATTTAAGATACCTGCAAGAATAATAGCCAGGACATTACCTAGTGCTAATGCTGGTACAAGGATTGAAATATAATAGGATGGATCATTACCAAGAATTTCGGAATATACTTGAGACATTGGAACAGCACCAGCTCCCATACCTCCACCCATAATTGGCATGGCAATAACTAAAATGGCATCTTTAAATCCAAATCCAATAATCAGACCTACAATACCCGCTAGTATCATTGATACAATTACAGCAGCTAATAAAGGTAAAGCAAATTTAGCGCCAGCTTTTTTTAATGTGTTGGAATTCATTCCTAAGATACTACCTGTTATTAAGGCAGCAATATAGAAATTAAGAAAACCACCGGATTTCATGAATTCCGTTATACTGGTAATGGTTTCTTGGGGCATGATATCTGCGTATACGAAAAAAGCAGCACCAAATATAGCTACAATAGCACCTCCACCTAAAAAGCTTCGGAGGATAGGGGTATTATCGCCAATCCAGCCAAACAGTTCTCCCAGTACCATCATAATGAGTAAACTACCGATCATTCCAGCAGGTAAATTCCCTGTATACATAGCTGCTAAAGCGATAATTGTAATTAATGCAAACCAAATAACCGGGATATTAAAGATACTTATGCGCTGAAATAACCTTGTTTTTGATACTGTTTCCGGCTCAATTGATTGTTGTTGGGGTGTCGTCATGATTTGCCTCCTAGTTATGAATATACTTTCTTTTAGTTGTTCGCTTTGCTTTCGTTATCAGGTGCTTAATTATTTGTTCTATCTCATTCAAAGTACCTTGAGCGTGCACAATTGCACGTTTTCATCCTTCCCAATTTTGAATGCCTACAAATACCGTATGAAACTTGTATCAATTCTCCATAAGTTAAAACGCTTACAATAATTAGTACAAATCTTCATTACAATGAATATATTCTATATACATGAAAAGCTGTTAGGTATTTTATATGTGTAAGAGCCTAAAGAACCATAGGGATAAGTTATGTATGATCGAAGAATCATAATCTTCGATACATTCCTTTATCTGAAAGCCGCATTTCCTTAGTATATGAAGAAAGAATTTAGTAGTTTCTTTGATCCAAGTTATGCCCCCCTTCCTTCCTAACCTACGTATGAAGGGTTAAAACGTTTTTGAAGGATTCGTAGCCTAGACATATCGTAACGCTAACTAACTTTCGTATTTGCACATTCTATTTTTATTACTCTAGCACCTGATCCAGCTATTTGTCGAGAGACAAAAGGCATAGCTACGCTTGATCTAATAGATTAAGCGTAGCTATGCTGAAGGCAACAAGTAGGTTATATTCTATTTATTTTCCTACTTACGGTTCTTTTGGAATTTTTTCATCTTAGATTGGTATAGTACTTTTAGTCCAAGGTAAAATTGAATAATTAAGGAATTTTTGGTTATTTTCCTTTATAATAATACTAAATAGGTATGCCATATTTACTTATCAAGAGTTATTCCAAGAGTCATCCCCATATGCAGCAGGAGAGGCTCTTGTATTTTGAGGAAAAACAACTTAAGCCATATCGGTTATTTTGGGTCCAATGTTGAGCAATATGTATTGCAACCCAAACAATAATTCGGTTTATGAGTATATAAGTAATTAGCATATTGACAATTAATTAGCAAAACAGTAAGATTTATTGTAATCGATTACAATTAGAGGTGTGAGGAGCATGGCAACTATACAAGAAGTAGCGAAAAAAGCAGGGGTATCTGTAGCCACAGTTTCTAGAGTACTTAATAATTCCCATACTGTAAAAGAAACAACAAGATTTAAAGTTGAGCAAGCGATTGGAGCGTTAAATTACGCGCCCAGTGTTTTAGGACGGAATTTACGAAATTCAGAAAGCCGACTACTTCTTGTGTTAATACCGAGTATTTCGAACCCGTTTTATACGGAGATTATTAATGGGATAGAAGATACTGCTATTCATGAAGGCTATAATATCATGCTTTGTGAAACGGATTCGAATCCTCAAAGAGAAGCGATTTATTTTAATCTTGTTCGTAATCGCATGGCCGATGGTATTATTCTAATGGATCCAACTATTAATCGAAATAATGTATTGCAATTGGCAGAAACACACCCAATTGTACAATGCAGTGAATTTGATAAGGAAGGGCATATATCCTATGTTTCGATTAATAATGAATTAGCTGCTTATCAAGCGGTGAAGCACTTAATTAAAATTGGAAAGAGGAAAATTGCATTCATTAATTCCGATGAAAAATTTTTATATGCACGTGAGCGGAAAGCTGGTTATGAAAAGGCATTTAATGAGTACGATATGTCTGTAGAAGCGAAATGGATGTATAATATCCAAAAGCTTAATTTTGAAAGTGGGCAACAAGCAATGCGGACACTTCTTAACCAAGCCGATCGCCCTGATGCAGTTTTTGCTGTGTCTGATGTTCTTGCCATTGGTGCATTAAAAGAAATTCACGCTAGTGGGTTGAATGTGCCTAATGACATAGCGGTGATCGGCTTTGACAAAATTAGCTTTTCTAACATGACCTACCCAACGCTGACAACGGTATCGCAGCCGATGTACCGGATGGGATGTATTTCAGCGACAATGATTATTAAGAAGATAAGAGGAGAAAAGGTAGAAAGTATGCTTCTTGAACATGAATTAATTATTCGTGAATCAACATAAGGGGGGAATATCATGTATTCATTAACCAACCAAATTGCGATTGTTACTGGTGTCAGTCATGGCAATGGAATAGGTGCGGCAATTTGCCGTCAACTTGCAGCGGCAGGTAGTTCGATCTTTTTTACCCATTTTCGGGCAGAGGCTAGTTGGCCAACGTTTTTTCAAGAAGAAATTAGGAGACGTGGGGTTGAATGTAATTATTTGGGCATCGATTTGTCCCACACACAAGCACATAGGGAAATAATGACGACGGCGGTAGATCAAATGGGAGTTCCTACTATTCTCGTAAATAATGCGGCCCATTCTACAAGGGATGGCTACCAAATTCTTGATGCAGAAATAATAGATAAACATTATCAAGTCAATATGCGTCACACAATGTTATTAAGTGCTGCCTTCGCACGTCAATTAGAACAAACAAATGTTGATCATGGACGGATTATCCATTTAACATCTGGTCAGGCGCAAGGACCAATGGTCAATGAGTTAGCATACGGTGCAACAAAAGGAGCTATATCGGCATTTACTTTGTCATTATCAGCTGAACTTGCCCCACTTGGAATTACCGTAAACGCGGTTAATCCTGGACCAACAGATACTGGCTGGATGACGGAGGAGCTAAAACAAGAACTTCACCCCAAATTTCTATCAGGAAGAATCGGTGAACCAGACGATGCGGCAAAATTAGTATCTTTTCTTGCAAGCGATCAAGCAGGCTGGATAACCGGTCAAGTTATTCATTCAGAAGGGGGGTTTCTAAGACAATAGGGTAAGGGCATTATTTTGAAAAGTATTATCGATTTCATTCAATTTCTCGGCCATGATAAAAGAGGCATGCATTATTGATACATCTAGAGTGGGATAAAAAAGTTATTGACAACAGGGGAATAAGGGTTATAATAAAACCATAATGTAATCGATTTCATTTTTTCTAATATTAAATAAAGTTATTGTGGTGAAATCGATAAAAACCAAGGGGGATTTCCATTGAAGTTATCTAAATACTTGCTTCCTATTCTACTATTGATTGGCTTGGCATTTGTACTAATTGCTTGTAGTGACTCTTCATCCGAAGACGAAACTGCTGATCAAAATGGTTCCGGATCAGGTGATGAAGAGGAAGTTACTATCGTTTATGCCCGTGGAGTAGATACAACACCAGCGACAGAAGCACTTATTAAAGCATTTGAAGAGAAGCACCCAAATATTAACGTGAAAGAACAAGAAATGCCGGCAGATACCGGTCAATCGCATGACCAGTATGTAACCGCTTTCAGTTCGCAAAGTACAGAAATTGACGTTTTTAATGCAGATGTGATTTGGCCAGCAGAGTTTGCGCAAGCGAATTATGCTTTAGAGCTAGATCGTTTCATTGAAAAAGATGGAATCAATATGGAGGATTACTTCCCTGGTACAGTTCAGGCGGGTAAATTCGATGGAAAACAATGGGCTATGCCACAATATACCGATGCCGGAATCCTCTACTACCGAACAGATATCGTCGATGAGCCGCCGAAAACATGGGATGATCTTATTGAACAAGCAAATAACCTTAAAGGCGAAAAAGGGACAGAATTTGGTTATTTGATGCAAGCTGCACAGTATGAAGGATTAATTACAAATGCGATTGAGTTTATCGCATCGTATGGTGGAGAAGTAGTTAATGAGAATAATGAAGTCGTTGTCGATAGTCCGGAAACCGTTAAAGCTTTGGAAAAAATGAAAGAAGTGGTTGGTTCTGATTTTGTACCACAGAATATTCTTAATTTCCAAGAAATTGAAACGGAGAATGCTTGGATTGAAGGGAAATCCGTTTTTGCTCGTAACTGGCCATACCTAATGTCTTCTTCCAATGATGAAGAACGTTCTGCAATAAGTGGGAATGTAGAGATGACCACGATGCCAGAAGGGGATGCAGGGAGTGCATCAGCATTAGGTGGATGGATGACGATGATTAATCGTTACTCCGAACATCCTGAAGCTGCTTGGGAGTTTGTAAAATTTATATCTGGACCGGAAGGACAAAAGATTTCGGCAGTGGAGGGCGGCCGTGCGCCAACTATTGAAGCATTATATGATGATCCTGAAATACAGCAGTTAAATTCATTATTTGGGAACCCAGATTTCCGAGAAGTATTGCAAACCGCAGTGCCCCGTCCAGTAACACCAATTTATCCAGAAATCTCAGATATTATGCAAATTGAAATCTCTAAAGTCCTAACTGGTGATCAGAATCCACAACAAGCTGCTACCAATATGCAAACGAAAATGGAAGCTGCGATGAACGAATAAGGAAGGTTAATAAGGCAAGGTGGGCATTCCTCATCTTGCCTTTATAAATAGAGATGTAGGAGAAGGAGGGTTACCGTGAAGAGGAAAAAACGCAGCTTTCAATTGAATGAGAAACAACTTGGTTATGCAATGGTTCTGCCTTCATTAATTCTTGTTTTTGTTGTTGTGCTTTGGCCAGTGGCGCAGTCGTTCTGGAATAGTTTATTTGATTATCGATTAAATGATCCGAACCGATCTGAACTAATGTTAAGTGCCAATATTGATTTAGAGAGATACGTAGATAATCATTTTTATATTAATAGTCAATTAGAGGATTTAGCTTCATCTGTAGAAGGGGAAGCAGCAGCAACTATTACCGACATAAAGGAAAAGATAAATGGGTATCATCAAGAATTAGTAGAAGATGAAGAAACCAAGCAGAAAGTGGAAAAAGTCGATGAATTAATTATGAACTATCAGCCGGTCACGGATTCCGATTTGAAATACCAGAAGATTGATAATGGATTCGCAGACGAATATCGTGATGCTTTAATGAGTTATCAAGATAAATTAACAGGCTTAGCCTCCTCTGTCTCAGATGAAACAGTCAGTGAAAATATTAACCAATCTGCGGATTTACTGGGGGCGACTGGAGAAACCATCTTAAAATCGAACTTCATTGGATTAAAAAACTATGGAAAATATCTACAGGACACACGCATGTGGAAATCCTTGTGGAATACAACGTTCTTTACTGTTGTAACAGTTGCATTGGAGCTAGTGCTTGGTGTTTGTATCGCGTTACTTATTAATCGAGCGTTTAAAGGTAGAGGCCTCATTCGTGCTTCAGTATTAATTCCTTGGGCAATCCCAACTGCTGTGGCTGCCATGATGTGGGGTTTTCTCTATGATGGGCAGTCTGGTATCGTAGCTCATTATTTAGCATCTCTAAATCTAATTCCAGGAGAATCCTGGTTATTATCAACGTCTAATGGAGGAATGTTCTCCATTATCTTAGCCGATGTCTGGAAAACAACACCATATATGGCTTTATTGATACTAGCAGGCTTACAGACGATTCCGAGTTCACTCTATGAAGCTTCCGGCGTAGACGGGGCGAATAAGTGGCAACAATTTTGGAAGATCACCTTGCCATTGTTAAAATCTTCTATTCTAGTAGCTTTACTATTTAGAACGCTGGATGCATTCCGTGTATTTGATTTGATTTATGTATTAACTGGTGGTGGACCAGCGAATGCAACGGAATCCATTTCGGTGTACGCGTATAAAACCTTATTTGCTCAACAAAATTTTGGAGAAGGATCTGTGTTGTCGGTTATCGTGTTCTTATGTGTAGCATTAATCAGTTTCATCTATGTGAAATTGATCGGTTCCGATTTATTTGCAGGTCGAACAAAATGAGGAGGGGAGTAGCATGAACAAACGTGGAAAAATTGGTTTTTATATTTTCTTGATTATCTTTGTATTTCTCGTCATGTTCCCATTCATCTGGGTATTCTTGACATCGATTAAACCAGTAAATGAAATCTTTTCTTCGTTTAAATGGTTTACAAGTAATCCATCACTATCCTCCTATGAGGCTGCTTTAACAAATCGACCATTGTTACGATATATGCTCAATAGTTTTGTCGTATCGATCCTGACAACGTTATTAGCACTTGTTTTTGCTTCGTTTACTGCTTATGCGGTAACAAGGCTGCCAATTAAGGGGAAAGGCCTGATTTTAGGAATTGTCTTAGCTGCGTCAATGTTCCCGCAGATTGCGATCATATCGCCAATGTTTAATCTTGTTACAGGTTTAGGTTTACGTAATAGCTACTTAGGTTTAATAATTCCTTATATTACAATCAGTCTTCCACTTGCAATTTGGATTCTATCTACATTTTTCCAAAAGATTCCTTATGAATTGGAGGAGTCAGCGAAATTGGATGGGGCTAGTCCGTTCCAAACATTTCGTAAGATTATCTTCCCGCTGGCAACACCAGGCATTTTTACTACAGGGATTCTTGTATTTATTGCTGCTTGGAATGAGTATCTTTTCGCATTAACGATTAATAGTGAGGATTCGTGGAGAACAGTACCGGTTGGGATTTCAATGTACCAGAGTGAATTCTCTGTTCCATGGGGGGATATTTCTGCTGCAACAGTAATTGTGACGATTCCAATTGTCATTTTAGTACTGATTTTCCAACGAAGAATCGTTTCTGGTTTGACATCTGGCTCTGTGAAAGAATAGGAGTTCGGATTTAATAAAATTAAACTTTAGAGGATGGTGGAGTATATGACAGAGAAAGTTCAAGTAGGAATTATTGGTTGTGGTGGCATTGCCTTTGGAAAGCATTTGCCGAGTTTATCAAAACTACAGCAGGTAGAGCTCGTTGCTTTCTGTGATGTGAAGAAGGAAAAGGCCGAACAGGCAGCGAAAGAATATGGAGCGGAAGGTTCAAGCGTGTATCAAAACTATCAAGATTTGTTGAAAGATTCAGCGATTGATGTTGTCCATGTTCTTACACCAAATATTTCTCATGCAGAAATTAGTATTGCTGCGCTGCAAGCAGATAAGCATGTCATGTGCGAAAAACCAATGGCAAAAACGGCAGAAGAAGCCAAGGCAATGCTCGAGGCGGCCAATCAATCAAACAAAAAATTAACGATTGGTTACAATAATCGTTTTCGACCAGATAGTCGATATTTAAAACAAGTTTGTGATCGCGGCGACTTAGGAGAGATTTATTTTGCAAAAGCTCATGCGATTCGACGGCGTGCTGTCCCTACATGGGGAGTGTTTTTAGATGAGGAGAAGCAAGGCGGCGGTCCATTAATTGATATTGGAACACATGCACTTGACTTAACATTATGGATGATGAATAACTATGAGCCGAAAGTGGTTATGGGGGCTACGCATCATCAATTAGGAAAGAAAGAGAATGCAGCAAATCCTTGGGGTTCATGGGATCCAAAGGCTTTCAATGTAGAAGATTCCGCGTTTGGATTTATCACAATGAAAAACGGTGCTACCATAATCTTGGAATCTAGCTGGGCATTAAACTCCTTAGACGTAGACGAGGCAAAATGCTCCCTAAGTGGATCTGAAGGCGGAGCTGATATGAAAGATGGTTTACGCATGAATGGAGAAGAATTTGGAAAGCTTTACACGACGAATGTAGATTTAGGAGCGGGTGGTGTTGCCTTTTATGATGGGGAAACAGAATCTGACGCTGATCTAGAAGCGCGACTGTGGATTGAGTCCATAATCGAAGACAAAGAAACAGTTGTCCAGCCTCAACAGGCTCTCGTAGTGACCCAAATTTTAGAAGCGATCTATCAATCTGCAAAAACGGGGAAAGCAGTTTATTTTGACTAAACAAAAAAAGGGTGGCAATAAGAATGATTCGAGTAGCATTATTAAGTAGATGGCATGTTCATGCTGACGACTATGCAAGGGAAGCAATCGCACATCCAGATTTACAAGTGGAAATGGTTTGGGATGAAGACCCCGATCGTGGAAGGCGATGGGCGAACGAATTAGATGTTGCTTTTGAAGCAGATATTGATCAGGTTTGTTCAAGTCCGGATATAGACGCTGTCATTATTACCACACCTACAGATCAGCATAAGAAAGTCATGTTAAAAGCTTGTCAGTATCAAAAACATATTTTTAGCGAGAAAGTATTGGCTTTCACCATAGAAGATTGTCAGGAGATTATTAAACAGGCAGAAGACGCTGGTATCAAATTAATGCTATCGCTACCAAGGCTTACGGAGAAAGAATTTCTGCAGGCAGATCATGCGCTAAACGAAGGATGGCTAGGGGATTTATCGATGATTCGCTGCCGGCTAGCGCATAATGGAGCAGTTGCTCCAGCTGGAAAAGAAGCAGGCTGGCTGCCAAAGCGTTTCTTTAATAAAGCGCAAACTGGTGGTGGAGCACTAATTGATCTTGGTGCACATCCAATTTATTTAACAAACCGCTTAGCCAAAGATCCGAAGGCAGTTTATGCAAGAATGCAGCCCCAAGTTAGTAAGGATGTTGATGATGCAGCAGTAGTAACCATAGAATACGCTTCTGGAGCATTAGGCGTTGTGGAAACTGGCTTTTTATCATATAGTAGTCCTTTCCAATTGGAACTGTATGGTACAGAAGGTGTTCTACTAGCTGAAGAAGGTCGTATTCGCTTAAAGAGTATCCATTATGGCGACAACCAGTGGATAGAAATTGATGAGCAGCTTCCAGTAGTAGCAACTCCAATGGAGCAGTGGGTAAACGCTATACAAACAGATGAACCAACTTTTATTACTGCTCAAGATATGATGCAATTAACAATGATTAATCAGGCAGCGCGTCACTCCCATCAGGAGGGAAAGCGAATAGAAGTAAGTGATATCAAATAAAATTTACAGACGAAGGGGATATACACAATGAAAGTAACCATCTGGAACGAATTTCGTCATGAAAAAGAAAACCCGAAAGTTGAAGAAATTTATCCAAAGGGGATTCACGATACGCTTTCCCAATTTTTAGTAGAGGCGGGCTTAGATACACAAACAGCAACATTAGATGAACCAGAACATGGCTTAACCGATGAGGTATTAGAGGAAACAGATGTCCTTGTTTGGTGGGGGCATAAGGCGCATCATGAAGTAGAGGATACGATTGCAGAGAAGGTAAAAGTACGTGTTCTTGAAGGAATGGGATTAGTAGTTCTTCATTCAGGTCATTTTTCCAAAGTATTTAAGAAATTAATGGGTACAACATGTGATTTGAAATGGCGGGAAGCGGATGATAAAGAACGCTTATGGGTAGTTGATCCGAGTCACCCAATTACAGCAGGAATAGGAGAATATGTCGAGCTCGAGAAAGAAGAAATGTATGGCGAACATTTCGACATCCCTGTTCCAGACGAGTTGATCTTTGTTAGTTGGTTTGAAGGTGGAGAAGTATTCCGAAGTGGTGCTACCTTTAAGCGCGGGCAAGGAAAGATTTTTTATTTCCGTCCAGGTCACGAGACATATCCTACGTATCATAATAATGAAATTCAACGGATTATTACAAATGGAGTAAAATGGGCGGCGAGTTCGAAAAGTATCAAGCCAACCTATGGTAACAAACAGCCTTTAGAGAAAATAGCAGAGAAGGGGTAGATCACATGGCATCACTACGCGTAGCGATAATTGGCTGTGGAAGTATTGCTAAACATCGGCATTTATTAGAATATCAAGCTAACTCAAAAGTAGATATTGTGGCTGTTTGTGATAAGGTAGAAGAAAGAGTGAACGAGACTGCACGACGTTATCAGGTAAAAGCTTATACGGATTATCAAGCCATGTTAGCCAAAGAGGAACTGGATGCGGTCAGTGTTTGCTTACCTAATTATTTACATGCTCCTGTATCCATTGCAGCATTAGAAACAGGCTGTCATGTCTTATGTGAGAAACCAATGGCTACAAGCATTCAAGAAGCTGAAGCGATGATCACTGCTACTAAGAAGCGTGGTAAAAAACTAATGATTGGTCATAATCAGCGGTTTGTCCCGTCCCATCAAAAAGCAAGAGAAATGATTGCAAACGGGGAGTTAGGGAAAATCTACAGCTTTCGGACGGCATTTGGTCATGGTGGGCCAGAAGGCTGGAGTATTGATGGCAAAAATAGCTGGTTCTTTAAAAAAGATGAGGCTTTTATTGGATCCATGGGAGATCTCGGTGTACATAAGGCTGACTTAATTCGCTTTCTTCTTGGTGAAGAAATTAGTGAAGTAGCTGCGTTTGTTGAATCAAATGCAAAAACGGATACAGATGTCGATGATAATGCTGTTTGTATGTTAAAAACAGAAAGCGGAATTATCGGTACTTTAGCAGCAAGTTGGGCGTATGTATCTAAAGAAGATAATGCAACAAGAATTTATGGTGAAAAAGGCATTTTGCGTTTAGAAGATGATTCAACTTATTCGTTTATTGTCCACCATGCAGATGGGAACGTGACAAATATTGATCTAGGTGGTATTCAGTCTAATGAGGAAGATGGCCAAACAACGACGCATGTGATTGACCATTTTGTCGACTCAATTTTAAACGATATCGAACCATTGGTTAATGGGGAAGAAGGATTGAAATCACTGCAAGTCATTTTAGCCGCGTTGGAATCAAGTCAAACGAAGACAATAACAAAAATATAGGAAGGTTTGTTATGGATAAATTAAAAGTAGGAATAATTGGAGTCGGTGGGATTGCTCAGAGCAGGCATATTCCAGCTTTCCAAGCGTTAGAAGATCGAGTGGAAATCATAGCAGTGCAGGATGTGAATCAAGATCGCGCCAAAGAAGTAGCTGCAAAATATGACATCCCACGTACATTTGTTCAATATCATGATTTATTTGTGCATGTAAATGCGGTGGTAATTTGTACACCAAATAAATTCCATGCAGAAATTACAGTAGCAGCATTAGAAGCTGGTGTTCATGTCTTATGTGAAAAGCCAATGGCGATGACGACGGAAGAATGTGAGCGTATGATATCGGCAGCGAAGCAATCTGGCAAGCAGTTGGCAATTGCTTACCATTATCGACATACCGATAATGCAAAGCTTGCAAAACAAGCTGTTCTGCATCAGGAAATTGGTGAGCCGCTTGTAACTCGAGTGCAGGCGTTACGCAGAAGAAAAGTTCCCGGCTGGGGGGTCTTTACTAATAAAGAATTACAAGGTGGAGGCAGCTTGATTGACTATGGTTGTCACCTTCTAGATTTAGCGATTTGGCTGTTAGGCGATCCTGAACCGGTGGAAGTGTTGGGAACAACGTACAATCGGCTAAGCAAGCTGCCAAACCAAATCAATGATTGGGGCACATTCGATCATGCAACGTTCGAAGTGGATGATCATGTAACTAGCTATATTACGTTTGACAACGGGATTTCCATGCAAATGGAATGCTCTTGGGCAGCCAACATTAAGGAAGATACGAGACATTTGAGTATTTCCGGTGTCGATGGTGGGTTGAGTCTCTATCCGTTTGAATTGTATCAACCAAAGCTTGGTACTTTTATGCGCAGCGATGCAAAAGTAGAGCATAATGAAACAAACGCTGGCTATATTCAGGCTGAGAACTTTGTAGATAGCTGCTTGGGTCAAGACGAATTAGTCGTGAAGCCAGAACAAGCCTTAAAAGTTACCAAAATCATTGATGCCATTTATCAAAGCAGTGACACGGGTAGCAGTGTGAAGCTGAAGTAATAGTGTTTATAGGGGAAGAGGGCAGCAGCCTCATCGGCCTGTTTCTGATTGGTCATATGTATAGAAAGGTGGAGTAAAAGATGAAATTAGGCGTATTTACTGTTTTATTCGGAGAAAAATCTTTTGAGGATATGCTCGATTATGTGCAAGCGTCTGGATTAGATGCGGTGGAAATTGGCACGGGCGGAAACCCAGGTACAGCTCATTGTAACGTCGATGAATTATTAGCTAGTGAAGAGAAGCGGAAAATATATTTAGATAAAATCCATTCGCGGGGGTTGACGATTAGTGCATTTAGTTGCCATGACAACCCAGTTTCACCAAACCAAGCACATGCTGAATCTTCTCATGAGGCGTTTGTTAAAACGGTGAAATTAGCAGAATTAATGAATGTACCAGTCGTTAATACATTTTCTGGTACACCTGGTTCCAACGAGCAATCTAAATACCCGAACTGGCCGGTTACCCCATGGCCCACTGAATATTCAGACATTCTTGATTGGCAGTGGGAGAACAAGTTAATTCCTTATTGGAAGGAACAGGGCCAGTTTGCAAAAGATCATGGGGTAAAGATAGGCTTGGAATTACATGCAGGATTCCTCGTCCATACACCATATACGATGTTGAAATTACGTGAAGCAACGAACGATGCAATTGGTGCTAACTTAGACCCAAGTCATTTATGGTGGCAAGGGATTGATCCAGTTGCGGCGATCAAAATTCTTGGTAAACAAAACGCCATTCACCACTTCCATGCAAAAGATACGTACATTGATCAAGAAAATGTAAACATGTACGGTCTAACAGATATGCAGCCATATAGCAGCGTGCAAAGTCGCGCTTGGACGTTCCGCTCTGTCGGCTATGGGCATAGTGAAAAAGAATGGTCGGATATTGTGAGTGCGCTACGTACGTATGGCTATGATTATGTTATTAGCATTGAACATGAAGATCCAATCATGTCGGTTGATGAAGGATTCCAAGCAGCTGTAAAGAATTTAAAAGATGTAAATATCAAAGAGGCCCCTGCTCAGATGTGGTGGGCATAACAGAGATTAGCACTTCTAAGCTTGTAGAGAAAATCCTTGTTTTTCTACAAGCTTTTTTTCTTGCCTCCAAGAGTACAGCCCACTCCCTGTTCGAAAGCACGAGTCCCCTTGTGCAAACCTTGGATATTCGCCAAAAGTTAGACATTTTAATAAGTAGCAAAGTAAATCATTCTAGTTGTAATAAATAAAGTGAGCTGTCGAGTGATTTTTAGACAGTCTGTAGGGGGTTATTGAAAGAAAATAGAAGGTAAGTGGAAGGGGCCCCTTTTTTTCAAAAGAATCGCCACATAAAACACCTTCTCAACTCGAATATCTTAACTGCTGATGAAAGCGTAGGATTAAGGAGTTAGCTTGTTTTCCCTAATGCATGAATCTGTGAAGTGAAAGAGATAAAATGCAAGAAGGATAAAATTAGCTTATTTCGGGTATATCAATATGACAGTGCATGAAATATAAATTTATTATGAATGTGAGGTGGAAAATCATGAAAGATAAACAACGAGATCACTTAACCCCTGACTTTGATGCGATTGTCATTGGTGCAGGATTTTCAGGGTTATATATGCTTCATCGCTTACGTAAAGCAGGGTATCGCACACAAGTGTATGAAGCAGGAGCTGATGTTGGGGGTGTTTGGTATTGGAATCGATATCCAGGTGCGCGCTGTGATTCGGAAAGCATGTATTATAACTACACCTTCTCTAAAGAGTTGTATAAAGAATGGACGTGGACAGACCGGTTTCCACAGCAGGAAGAGATACTTCACTATTTAAACTATGTAGCAGATAAGTTCAATTTACGAAAAGGTATTCAGTTTAATACAAGGGTAACAGCAGCTCATTATAATGAGGAGCAGCAGCTTTGGCATATTTATACAGACGATGACTCCCATGTGACAACAACCTTTTTCATCTCAGGTGCAGGCTGTTTATCAACGAAGAATGTTCCAAACTTTAAAGGATTAGAACACTTTAAGGGAGCATGGTATCATACAGGAAATTGGCCGCATGAAAACGTAGATTTTACGGGCAAACGTGTTGGTGTAATTGGAACTGGATCCAGTGGCATACAGGCGATCCCGGTTATTGCTAAAGAAGCAGATCATTTAACTGTGTTTCAACGTACCCCACAATATACAGTCCCAGCGAAAAATCATCCATTAGATCCAGAAATAATTAAGGAAGCAAAAGCGAACTATCATCAAATTAAGCGAGAATTACCAGAATCAATCAATGGCGTACTAACAAAAGTCAGTAGACATTCGGCATTAAAGGATGACCCAGAAGAAAGGCAACGGGTCTATGAAGAGGCTTGGCAAGAGGGAGGTTTCTCGTTTCCGTTGGTTTATAAGGATTTAACAAGTAATGAGGCTTCCAACGAAACAGCGGCATCCTTCATTCGACAAAAGATCGAACAGATTGTGGAAGACCCTGAGACAGCTAAGAAACTACAGCCAGACCATTATTATGGAACGAAGCGACCGAACTTAGATGACCATTATTACCAGACGTTTAATCGAGATAACGTAACCCTTGCAGATGTTAATGAAGATCCAATTGCTGAAATTACATCTAAAGGAATTCGTACAACCAGTTCTGATTTCCCACTTGATGTAATTGTTTTTGCGACAGGATTTGATGGGATGACTGGATCCTTATTTAAAATCGATATTCGTGGAAGAAAAGGGGTTGCCTTAAAGGAAAAATGGGAAGATGGAGGCCAGGTACGTACCTACTTAGGATTGGCAACAGCTGATTTCCCAAATTTCTTCATGATTACTGGACCAGAAAGCCCATCTGTCTTAGTGAATATGCCGACAGCAATTGAACAGCATGTGGAGTGGATCGCTGGTTGCTTAGAATATATGCAAAAGCATGGGAAAACAACGGTGGAAGCAAATCCTTCAGCGGAAAAAATGTGGAGCAAGCATTCAAGAGAAATAGCCGATAAAACATTGTTCCCTAAAACCGATTCTTGGTACACAGGAGCTAATATTCCGGGAAAGCCACGATCTTTTTTAATTTATCTTGGTGGATTTGAAGCGTACACACAAATATGTCATGATGTTGCAGCTAAATATTATGACGGATTTACTATGAGCTAAGGCTCGTCATTAGAGAACTTTCGGCTGTCGAATCCTATTGCCCGACAGCCGAATATTAGATGATAATAATACTTTGAATAAACGTAATATACGTCGTTAGTACCAAACATAAGGCGAGCATAAATGACAATGTTGCTGACATTTTTGTCTTGAACACATACATGCTGATAGTAAGACATAGTGCGATGACAGCGAAGAAAATAGTGGAACTATTCCACATGAGTGTTACCTGATTACCATCAATTGGTCCATGGTAAAACATTTCTAAAATCGGAGCATATCCGCTACTTTGGATTAAGTTCTCGATCTGGAATGGGGGTGATTGTTCATTCATTACGCCAGTAACGATAAAGATTAATAAAATTATGAGAAATTCTGCACGTACCCACGGCTTCGGGTTAAATGTAGAATCTGTTGTTAGTTTTTTCTTCATCCAATAGCCATTGATAAAAGCGTAAATAAATAGTGGTAAGATAAATAGATGCTTGATTAGTAAACTTTGACCATAGGATACCAAATAGGAATCAGTATACTGTTGGAAATTAATTATGGCATTCATTAACAACAAGCCACTTATCATAATGAACAGAAAGCAGGCGATAGCTGTTGGGTGAAACCATGTTAAAAAACGATTCCAATTGTGAAGATCCTTGGCGAACCAGCTTACAAGCAGTAAGCAGCCTACCCAAATAATAACAGCGATAAAGTGCATAGCATGAATAAACACACCATATATACCTTCGACCGAACCTGCATGGCTGCTCCATGCAACACCAATTGCAAGGAACACAACAAGCGCAAGACCTCCCCAAGCTGTCTTTTTATCTTGATTATCATCGGTTAAGGTAATATAAAATCCAAGAACAATACTAAGGATGAACGTAAAAAGCCAAGCGTTACCTATTTTAAATGATAATAGAACTGTCTGTGCGGCTGAGCCAAAGCCATATGCCTGTGACAAATGGGTGATAATTTGAATCAATGGGATAAATGATAAAATCGTAATTCCCAAAACAGCCAGAAGTTTAATGGTTGAAGAAATATAAATGGCTGGCTTGCGATTAGTTGGTATAATCGCAAATATATATGCCCCTATTAAAAGGGAAAAACAAAGGTAAAGCAGTGTTTCACTTATGATGGTTAGAAAGAACATGTCTTATTTTTTCCTTTTCAATCGTACTATTACAATGATTGCAATGATTGCAACAACAAGAATAGCAATTAATATCACGTTTGAATTATCTTGTTCTGCTTGGTTGCTTTCAGTTTCATTGGCAGGTGAAACTGTATTATCTTCATCTGTTTCTGCTGCGTCTTCTTCTGTAGGGGCTGTTTCTTCATTAGCCGTATCCTCTTCAACAGATTCCTCTACATCTACAGTAAATGTAATCGAATCCTCCATTGGATGGCCATCTACTCCAATAATCTCCCATCTTGCTGTATACTCTCCATTTTCTAAAGCTTGATCAAACACAGCATGTAATTCTCCATCATCATTAATGCTAATATTGTCAACCTGGGTCAATGTTCCATTGCTGTTTTCTAATTCTAATGTAGCCGTTTGTTCAATAACGGTGTCAAAAGATAATGTCATCTCTTTCATTGGTTCTGTAACCGTAGCCCCTGCTTCTGGATTGGAGCTTGCCAAATGCGTATGTGCAAAAACGGGGGGTGCCATGTATAGGAAAATAGTTGTTGCTACAAATATAGTGGTTAGTTTTTTCATTTGATCTCCTCCTAGCTATTTTTCGATTTAAGATTACTAAATTGTGAAGCATTACACAACTATGTTCCTAAAAAAGAAATGACTATTTGGTGAATAGGACGATTAACTTTCTAAGAAGTTAAACTCTTTGTAAAAAAGGCTTGAGTTTCTTCAGGATCTTAGAAATAATTGGTAAAGATGGTGCGTTGGTTCTACTATGGGAAGTTGTTTCTCTAGATAAGGGAGGAGAAAAAATGGCAGTTCATTTATTATGGAATATCATTCCTTTTGTAATAATAATTGCAACTATCGTTATTATAAGGAAACGTAAGAAAGCGGGCGTAACAGGGATAAAGACGGTACTTACGCCGATGTGCTTGTTAGTATCTGCCTTTGTTAATTATCTTGCTTATTGGTTTGATGTTATGGGCATTATTAGCTGGGCTGTTTCAATATTTTTACTTGTATTGTCTGCTTATTTCACAAAATACTTGCCACAAGGCCAAACATAAGGTGATAGCTCTATGCGATACCCTTGCGAAATGAACCACCCGTGGTCCCCACGAATGGTTCATTTACTTTACCCAAACAGTATACGTGATAAGTAGATGACGGCAGTAACAGTAATGGTACTGAACAATGTAGAGAATAGGACAATTTGTGCTGCAAATGTTGGATAATTATTATATTCTTGCGCGATTACGGAACTATTTACTGATGTTGGCATAGCAGATGCGATAAACAATGCTTGTGCGGCAGTGCCCTCCATTTGGAATAAGTAAATGATTCCGAGTGCGATAATTGGTCCGATAATCAAACGTATGATTAAACTAAAATAAACCGATGATAAACCTGCACTTAAGCGCAGTTGTGCCACTTGAGCACCTAATGTGATTAATGCAATCGCAATCATTGCATCAGCAATATAATTAGCAGGCACCCAAACAAAAGAAGGCAATGGCACGTGCGTAATATTAAGGATAACGCCTGCCAACATCGCATACAGAACTGGCATTTTAAAATATCCCAGCAATGCTTGCATCTTCCCAATATTCACGGATTGTAGAGAAAAGATCCCGTAAGAAAACAAGAAAATATTCTGTAATGTAAGCACAATTACTTGAATTGACATTGCGAGTGGGTCACTCTTAAATACCAAGTCGTTCACTGGTACTCCATAGTTTCCTGAATTAAAGAACATCACACTATTTGAGAAAGTGGTCGATTTACCTTTATCAAATCCGAGTAATTTTCCAGTTAAACTGCCAATAACGAAAAGAATGAGCACATAAACAATAAAAAAAGCAACGATATGCAAGAGCAATTGGCCAGAGAAATGTGTACTATACAGTTTAACAAAGATAAATCCAGGGACTAAAAAGTAAATATTTAGTTTGGCTAGGGTTTGTAAATTTAGATGAAACTTTTTCTGCATGAAGAAGCCAATACCCATAATAATAAATATCGGTAAAATAATATCTTTAAGTATCGTAAGAAATTCTTCCAACGGTGTTCCCCTCTCTCTTCTTTAGGTGTTGAAAAACAAAGAAGTAACCGCGCCTACTACACTGTTTATCTTCAAATGACTGAATGTATTCCAGCTCATGGATCCGTAATTTTCCAATTGTAAAATATTATCGCACTGGTCTATTCTGCTGTCAAACTACCCAATTAGGAACTTTACAAATTGTTTGATAATAGCTACTATTGATAATTAATATGTGATATGGGGGATGATTGTTGTGCAGCAATTTGCTTTTTCAGATAGTTTAAACCGATTACCACAGCAATTTTTTGCACAGCTTGTACAGAAAGTGAACAAGCTAACCGACGAGGGACATGATGTAATTAACTTAGGACAAGGAAATCCGGATTTGTCTACACCTAATTATATTGTAGAAGAATTAAAGGTGGCAGCAGAAAATCCCGATCATCACAAATATTCTCCTTTTAGAGGACAACCATTTTTAAAACAGGCGATCGCTGATTTCTATAAACAAACGTATGATGTGGATATTGACCCTGCATCTGAAGTTGCTGTTTTATTTGGAGCGAAGACGGGTCTCGTAGAAATCAGTCAATGTTTACTTAATCCTGGTGATTTGGCCTTGTTGCCCGATCCAGGCTACCCTGACTACCTTTCTGGGATTGCCTTAGCCAATGCTCGAACATCGATGATGCCATTAAAGAAAGAAAATAACTTTTTGCCAGATTATCTGGCTATTCCTGATGATATAAAAAACCAAGCAAAGCTTATGTTTTTAAATTATCCGAATAACCCAACTTCAGCTATGGCTTCACAAACCTTTTTTGACGACACGGTAAAAATGGCAAAGAAGCATCGTCTGTGTGTTGTTCATGATTTCGCTTATGGTGCGATTGGCTATGATGGTAAAAAGCCACAAAGCTTTTTGCAATCAGCCGGTGCGAAAGATATTGGTGTCGAAATGTATACCTTATCAAAAACGTATAATATGGCAGGCTGGCGCGTGGGATTTGCAGTGGGAAATGCATCGGTAATAGAAAGTCTGAATTTGATTCAGGATCATTTATATGTCAGTTTATTTGGGGCTATCCAACAAGCAGCACAAAAGGCTTTGCTTAGTGATCAACGTGATGTAACCCACCTCGTGGAAACATATGAAAGACGTAGAAATGCTTTAATCAATAGCTTGCACGCAATAGGCTGGAGGGTAGAACCACCACAAGGAACGTTTTTCGCATGGCTGCCAGTTCCTGAGGGGTATACTTCGGAAACATTTGCTAAATGCTTATTACAAGAAGCACATGTAGCTGTTGCACCAGGAAATGGATTTGGTGAAGCTGGGGAAGGATATATCCGAGTAGGTTTATTGGCAAGTGAAAAGAGATTAGAAGAAGCAGCAAAAAGGATTGGTAAGTTAAATTTATTTCGATAGCTTTTCCTGTGATTTTTTAACAGGTGTATTTTTAGTGTAACCACGCATAGTAAAAAAGGAACAGGTGAAAACTTGTTCTACTACTTTCCCATTAGGAGTGTTTTTCAAATGGCCAATAATAATCGTAATCAATTAGAAGTGCCAAGTGCGGAAAATGCTGTCGATGCCTTAAAGTATGAGATCGCTAATGAATACAATGTCGATCTCGGAGCCGATACAACCGCACGTGAGAATGGATCCGTGGGTGGCGAGATGGTAAAGCGGATGATTAAAATTGCTGAACAAGATCTCGCAAACAGGAAAAAGTAGTAACAAATAGGGAGGATGCTCTATGGAGCATCCTTTTTTTTAATGTATGAAGACTTTATTAAAAAATAGGTTGATTTTTCTAATTATTTCGATTAAAATCTAAACAAGCTAAAAAAGGAATGATTATTCCAATATACGGAATAATTTTGCAAGCGTTTTAAGGGAGGAGAATAAATGAATAAAGTAATCAACAAGCGTGAAATCGTGCAGCTCATTCAGGATGGCGATACATTACTTGTAGGTGGGTTTGGTATGTCTGGAACCCCTCTCACCTTGCTTGATGAAATAGCAGCATCTTCAAAGCAACATCTTACCGTCGTAAGTAACAACCTAGGGGAAGTAGGCAAAGGATTGGGAAAACTATTAACGTCTGGCTGCCTGAAAAAAGCAGTAGGTTCTTACTTTACAACCAATCGAGATGCTGTGAAGGCCTGGAACGATGGGTTACTTGAAATTGACCTTATTCCTCAAGGTACGCTAGCCGAGGCGATCCGATGTGGGGGAGCAGGAATAGGAGGTTTTTATACAAAAACAGCTGTTGGAACAAAAATTGCCGAAGGAAAAGAAGAGAAAGTGATTGATGGGGAAAGATATTTGTTGGAGAAATCAATAAACGGAGATGTTTCCTTAATCAAAGCTTTGAAAGCGGATACATTAGGTAATCTTATTTATGACCATACGGCGCGAAATTTCAATCCATCCATGGCAACTGCGGGAAAGGTGGTTATTGCGGAAGTAGATGAAATTGTAGAAGCGGGGGAGCTTTCTCCACTAGATATCGTAACCCCTCATGCGTATATTGATTATCTTGTCCTAAACAAGTATGTGAAAAAGGGAGGTGTGTACGTTGAGCCAATCGGACCGTATTCGTATAGCAAATAGAGTTGCTAGTGAATTAAGTGAAGGGGAAATTGTTAATTTGGGTGTTGGTATCCCAACCTTAATTCCAGATTGCTTAGGGGATAAAAAAGTATTTCTACAGACAGAGAATGGACTCCTGGGAATGGGGCCTACACCGAAGGAAGAAGAAGTAAATATGGATTTAATCAGTGCAAGTAAAAAGCCAGTCACGATGGATATTGGTGCTTCCATTTTCGATAGCTCCGACTCTTTTGCGATGATACGAGGAGGGCATGTGGATGTTGCTGTTTTAGGTGCACTTCAAGTAGATCAATACGGAGAAATCGCAAATTGGGCTGTTCCAGGTAAAACAATTTTAGGTGTGGGTGGTGCAATGGATCTTGTAGCAGGTGCTAAAAAAATTATTATAGCAGCCACACATATGTCGAAGTCAGGTGAACCAAAGCTGGTAGAAAAGTTAACCTTTCCTAGTAGTGGCGTGGCTAAGGCAGACTTGCTAGTAACAGAGCATGCGGTTTTTGGGTTTACCAACGATGGTGTAGAACTGGTTGAATTATTGTCGGATATCAGTTTAAAAGATTTACAGCAGATAACTGGTCCGACGTTTAAAGTGAAAAGAGCAGAAATAAAAAATTAGGAGGGAAATCTATGCAGAAAATGTTTGGGATGGTTATTAGCTTCTTAATGATTATGGGAGTATTGATAGGTTGCTCAGAAGAGACTGGAAGCACGAAGTCAAACTCAAATGCAGGAGAAGATCTTAGCGAAATATCCTTTGGTTCGGCAACAGTAGGTGGGTTTTGGTATACATTATCAGGTGCGATGTCAGATAAAATGGCTTCCGTGTTTCCGGAATCCTCAACTACAATTGTCGAAGGCGGTTCGGTATCCAACTTACTAGGTCTTGGGCAAGGGACGTTTCATATAGGTTTTAGCAATGGGCAAACCGTACCTGAAGCATTGAATGGGAAAGGAGCATTTGATGAGCCAATAAAAAATGTAAGTACAGTAGCAACACTTTACCCGAATGTTTTTCATATTGCTGTGCGAGAGGATTCGGATATATATAGTGTGGAAGATTTAAAGGGCAAAGTTGTCAGTCCTGGTATCAAAGGATATAGCGGAGAATTGGCATTATTGGATATTTTAGAAATGTCTAATATGAGTTACGACGATTTGGGCGGCGTTGAATATGTCGGAACTGCTGATGGGGCTGATCTTTTGCGTGATGGTCATATTGATGCAATTACAGGAATGTTAGCTGCGCCAGTATCCACATTTCAAGAATTAGATACAACAATGGGACTTCGGTTTATTCCACTTCGTGATGAGGTAATTTCATCGCTTCATGAAAAGAATGAAGGTTATCTGGAATATACAATCGAACCAAATACCTACCCAAGTCAGCCAGATCCAATAAAAACAGTTGCAGGTTATACAGTTCTCCTAGCCAATAATGATTTGATGAGTGAGGATGCCGTCTATAAGTTAACGAAAATGATGGTAGAAAATCGCGACGAATGGGAGAATATTTCATCGGTTATGAGCGACTTTACTGCCGAGTATTCAGTTGAAAAAAATGTTGGTAATTTGCATCCTGGTGCAAAGAAGTACTATAAGGAGATCGGTGTATTGGAGTAAAAGTTAGTGGCAAGGCTGTCAATCTTACATACGTGGGGATTGGTACAGTACATTTTGTCAAAAAGGAGGTTTGAATATGGCAGGACAAAACAAATCGGATGTACCTATACAGGGAGATCAAGAGGAAGAGGCAATTCAGAATGAAAAAGTGCGTTTATTGAAGGGGTATTCTAGCATGATTATCTCCATTGCTGCTATTACAATGTCCCTGTTTCATCTTTACACAGGTCTGTTTGGGGTATTTGAATCGATCTTGCAGCGCGCTGCACACTTAGGGTTTGCGTTAATACTTGTATTTGCCATCTATAAGCCAAGTAGAAAAGCAGCCAAAAATCAATCGATACCGTGGTTTGAATGGATATTTATTGCACTGTCCATTGTATCCTATTCTTACTTTGTAATGCATGCACAAGAGATACAGTCTCGTATGAGTTATATTGAGCAACTAACGCCATTAGAAATGGCTCTTGGTTTTATTGCATGCCTATCGCTTATTGAAGCTACTAGAAGAGTAATTGGAAATACACTTGTCATTCTAATCCTTGTTTGTCTCGTATACGGTTTTTGGGGACATTTGATTACAGGAGAATTGGGGCATCGTGAATTTACTCCAATGTGGATTATTGATCATCTTTTTTATACAGTGTCAGGTGTGTTTGGTACTCCACTGGGGGTTTCAGCAACGTTTATCTTTTTATTTATTCTATTTGGTAAGTTCTTGGAAGTATCAGGAGCAGGAAATTTCTTTATTAATTTATCAGTAGCTGGTATGGGAAAATACCGAGGTGGGCCAGCCAAAACGGCTATTGTAGCTAGTTCGATACTTGGTACAATATCTGGAAGCGCGGTAGCTAATACAGCAACAACAGGAGCATTTACCATCCCGTTAATGAAGAAAACCGGTTATAAGAAACAATTCGCTGGTGCCGTTGAAGCTGTATCTTCAACGGGAGGGCAAATCATGCCACCCATTATGGGGGCATCGGCATTTATTATCGCTGCTTACTTAGGAATTCCCTACATGGAGTTGGCGGTTGCAGCCATTATCCCAGCAGTTTTGTATTATCTTTCTTTATTTATTCAGGTAGACCTACGGGCAAAAAGGAATGGGTTACATGGGATACAAGATGGTCGTCTACCGAAAACCTGGGGTATTTTTAAAAGAGGTTTCCATTTCTTAATTCCTTTAGTAGTTATCGTTGTTTTATTAATTGGAGGAAGTTCTCCAATGAAGGCAGGATTGTATGCAATTATTGCAACGATCCTCGTTGCGGCGATTCGAACAGCAAGCAGGTTGTCAATCAAACAAATTGTGAAAGCATTGGATCTAGGAGCAAAAGCCTCCTTAGAAACAGTAATCGCTTGTGCTTCTGCAGGATTAATCATTGGAATAATCAGCCTCACAGGGATTGGTCTTAAATTTAGTAGTATTATCATCGACCTTTCCGGCGGTGTTCTCATTTTAGCATTGGTATTTACGATGATCACAAGTATTATATTGGGAATGGGTCTTCCAACTGTAGCTGCCTATATTGTTCAAGTTCCCTTGACAATCCCAGCATTAGTAGAGCTAGGAGTAGCTCCAATTGCCGCTCATTTATTTGTTTTTTACTTTGCCGCGTTATCTGCAATCACTCCACCTGT
Organism: Virgibacillus salexigens; assembly: GCF_000723585.1. NCBI lineage: Bacteria > Bacillati > Bacillota > Bacilli > Caryophanales > Bacillaceae > Virgibacillus > Virgibacillus salexigens. The sequence goes on from NZ_CCDP010000001.1 coordinate 781,553, forward strand.
TGCGCTGGCAGCGTTTGCAGCTGCGGGTATCTCGGGTTCAGAGCCAATGAAGACAGGACTAACAGCTATGAGATTAGGAATTGCGGCTTATATTGTACCGTATCTGTTTGTATATGGAGAGCAGTTACTGTTAATCGGCGGGATATCGCAGATCATTCTATCTATTGCAACCGCTGTCATTGGGGTTATAGGAATTGCTAGTGGTGCAGAAGGGTGGCTGCTTAGACATGCATATTGGTATGAACGTGTAATTTTATTTGCTGGTTCGTTACTCATGATTTTTCCTGGGATATACACAGATATCGTCGGTGTAATTACATTATTATTCGTATACCTTTTGCAAAAAAGTGTACGTAAAGATGCACAGGTGGAACAACCTAGTCAATTAAAGGAGATGTGAGTATGAAGCAAGTGGCAGTAGTTGGGGCAGGTATCATGGGAAAAGGAATCGCATACGCATTTGCGGTATCAGGCTATACGGTGATGCTGAATGATGTGAATGACCAAATTTTGCAAGCTGCAAAGACGGATATTGAACAATTGCTTGACCGCAGCTATAACAATGGCTTTATCAATGAGGAAACGATAAGCGAAGCAAAGATGAATATGATCTATGAATCTGATTTAGAGTCAGCTGTTAAACACGTAAATCTAGTAGTAGAAGCAGTGCTGGAAAAAATTGAATTAAAGATCGATATATTTAAAAAACTGGATCATTATTGCAAACGAAGCACGATTTTGGCGACAAATACTTCGACAATGAGTCCAACAGAAATTGCTGCTCAAACAAATCGGCCAGAAAAAGTCGTAGCGATGCACTTTTTTAATCCAGTTCACAAAATGAAATTAATTGAAGTCGTTAGAGGATTAGAAACATCGGATGAAACCGTGGATGTGATTAAAGAGGTTTCGCTTAGTTTAGGAAAAGAAGCAGTTGAGGTGAATGAATTACCTGGGTTTGTAACGTCGCGAATGAACTGCCTGATTGGTAATGAAGCAATGAATATGCTGATGGAAGGTGTTGCTAGTGCAGCAGATATTGATAAAGCAATGAAGCTTGGTCTGAATCATCCAATGGGTCCACTGGAATTGGCTGATTTAGTAGGTTTAGATTCGCGGCTTCGGAATATGGAATACCTTTATCAAACACTAGGGGAAAAATACCGGCCTTCTCCGCTGCTTACTAAATATGTAAAGGCAGGAAGGCTGGGCAAAAAAAGTGGGATTGGATTTTACGATTATCGCTAAAGGAAGGGAGAATAATGATGAGCTTTAAAAATATTCAAATCTCGGTAGACCATGGCGTTTATTGGTTAATGCTTCATCGTCCAGACTCACGTAATGCACTGAATACAGAGATGCTTTCAGAGATAGAAGCGGCTATAAATGAAGCAGAATCAATACCTGAGGTGCGTGTGATTATTATTCATAGTGTAAGTGAGAAAGCTTTTGCGGCAGGCGCAGACATCAAACAATTATCTAAAAAAACAAGTTTGGATGCGCTTAGCCCAGGAATGCAGGCGCTATATGACAAAATTGAAAGCAGTAAAAAAGCAACGATTGCAGCTGTGGATGGATATGCCTTAGGTGGAGGATGTGAACTTGCAATGGCCTGTGATATCCGAATTGCTACAGAACAAGCAACGTTTGGCTTACCTGAATTAAATCTAGGTATCATTCCTGGTGCAGGTGGTACACAGCGTCTAGCTAGAATCATTGGGAAGGGTAGAGCATTGGACATGATTCTAACAGGAAAGAAGATTAGTGGAATAGAAGCAATGGACATTGGCTTGGTTACCTATTTAGTAGCTACGAATAAAGATTTGTTAGAAAAGGCAAATACGGTCGCATCTCGCCTTTTAAATAGGGGACCAATCGCTATACAACTAGCAAAAATGGCAGTCCATAAAGGCTATGACGTCGATCAATCGACAGCTTTATGGATGGAGAAACTCTCACAGGCAGTAGCCTTTGAAACAGAAGATAAACAAGAAGGTACAAGCGCATTTATGGAGAAAAGAACTCCAACATTTCAAAACAACTAAGTAAAGGGGTTTTATCATGGATTTTCGTTTATCTGAAGATCTCGCGTTTTTAAGAGAAACGGTAAGGAAATTTGTTCGAGATGAAGTAGAGCCATTAGCGATGCAAATAGAAGAGAAGGATCAAATCCCCCAAAAAGTTATCGATCAGTCAAAGGAGATGGGGTTATTTAGCTTAAGTATTCCTGAGGAATATGGCGGATTAGGATTAGATATGGTTGGAAAATGTGCCATTTATGAAGAATTAGGAAAAACTCATAATGGGTTTACCACATTAATTGGAGCCCATACAGGAATAGGTAGTGTTGGGATCGTCGAACTGGGAACAGAAGAACAAAAACAAAAATATTTACCCAAAATGGCGACTGGAGAGTGGATTGGAGCCTTTGCTTTAACAGAGCCAAGTGCTGGTTCAAATGCAGCTAATCTAAAAACAACTGCTGTGAAAAAAGGAGATAAATACATTCTAAATGGTTCCAAGCATTATATTACGAATGCCGTTGATGGTCATGTGTTCACCGTTATGGCCGTAACCGACCCATCCAAGGGTGCAAAGGGGATTACTTCATTTATCGTGGAAAAGGATTTTCCAGGGTTTGTTTTAGGTAATGTGGAGCAGAAGATGGGACTAAGAGGGTCGCACTCTGCAGAATTGTTCTTCGAAGATATGGAAGTGCCAGTCGAAAATGTATTAGGAGAAAAAGGACAGGGATATGTTAATGCATTAAAAATACTTGCTAATGGCCGAGCAGGCTTATCAGCTAGAAATTTAGGATCTTGTGAAAAGTTACTCGATCATTGCTTGGCATATGCCCAGGAACGAGAACAATTTGGGAAACCAATACTTGAAGTACAAACGATACAAAATATGTTAGCAGATATTAGTATGCAAATTGAAACCTTACGTTCGTTAACCTATCGGGTTGCTTGGATGACCGATCAAAAACAACGAGTTGTAAAAGAAGCTGCCATTGCAAAATTATATGGTTCAGAAGTGTATAACAACGTAGCAGATCTTGCAGTACAAATCCACGGGGGAATCGGCTATATGAAAGATTATCCGATTGAACGGTATTATCGTGATGCTCGAATTACCAAAATTTATGAAGGAACATCAGAAATTCAGCGAAACATAATTGCTGGGGAACTAATCCGTGAGTTGAAAAGGAAGGATGGATAGCATGGAAGAATCATTTATTGTTGGTTCCGTACGAACAGCTGTAGGTAAAATGGGTGGGACATTAAAACATATTACAGCGGATTACTTAGCTGAACAAGTAATCCGTGAAGTTCTGGCAAGACATGGCTCTGATGTAGAGGTTGATGAAGTCATTCTTGGGCAGGCGAAACAGAGTGCAGATCAATCGAACCTTGCACGTGTGGCCTTGTTACGCGCGGATTTATCCGTATCTACGACTGGTTATACGGTGCATCGTCAATGTGGCTCTGGTCTGCAAGCGATTAATAATGCAGATATGCAATTAAAGCTAGGACTTGCAAATGCCGTAATTGCTGGAGGGGCAGAAAGTATGAGTACAGCACCATTTTATCTTAGACATGCGCGATATGGCTATCGAGCTGGGAGAGGGCTTTTATTGGATCCAAATACCGAAAGTCAGCCAGGTTCTCAGCCTATTGAAGAATATGGTGATTTGACAATGGGAATGACTGCAGAAAATCTAGCAGAAAAATATCGGATTTCACGAGAGGAGCAGGATGAATTTGCTCATCGAAGTCAGGAGCTAGCGGATCGCGCTATCAAAGAGGGACGCTTCCAACAACAAGTCGTTCCATATGAAGTGAAGGAACGAAAGAGAAAATTAGTATTTGACAGAGATGAGCATCCAAGGCTTTCATCAAAAGAAAAGCTAGCCACACTTCCAGCGGTATTTAAAGAAGGAGGAACTGTAACGCCTGGTAATGCAAGTGGAAGAAATGACGGAGCAGCAGCCCTATTAATGATGAATAAACGGACAATGGATGTTCATGGGCTGAAACCGAAGGCAAGAATTCTCGCACAGGCAGTGAGTGGTGTATCACCTGATATAATGGGGATTGGACCAGTGGAATCAACAGCTAAAGCGTTAAAGCAAGCAGGATTACAAATGAAGGATATCGGATTAATTGAACTAAACGAAGCGTTTGCTGCCCAATCGATTGCTGTAATAAGGGAGGCAGATATGCCAATGGAGCGGGTCAATGTCAATGGAGGAGCAATTGCATTAGGCCATCCTATTGGAGCAACAGGAGCAGTGATCATGACAAAACTCCTTCATGAAATGGAGCGAACTGGTGAACGATATGGTCTTGCTACACTCTGCATTGGTGGTGGTCAAGGAATATCAACGGTGATTGAATACCTTCACTAAGATAGAGGTGGCACAAATGCCAGCTCTATTAAACTATTTTTTAACGTTAGAATGATTTAAGATAACACTATAGAGCTTATTTTCTATAGGGGGTTACGTAGTATGAGTCAAAGTTTATTGAAGGCAGTTGGATTATTAGATTGTTTTCATTCCAAATCAGAATTAAGTTTAATTGAATTGGTGGAGATGTCCCAATTACCAAAGACAACTGTATTTCGGTTAGTTCTATCTTTAGAAGAAGCAGGGTTATTAGTAAGGGTCAAACGATCCAGTCATGATGTGAAGTATCGCATGGGGCTAAAGCTATTGGAATTAGGTAACCGCGTAAGTGAACAACTGGAATATCGGAAGATCGCCCTGCCATATATGAAGCAATTAAATGAGAAATTAAACGAATTGATTCATATGGTTGCGATCGAAGGAAATGAGGCAGTCTACGTCGAGAAATTAGATAGCAGTAAACCGGTACGCCTTGTCATTAAAGTAGGAAAAAGATCTCCGCTTTATGCTGGATCGGGTCCGAAGATGTTATTAGCCAGCATGGATGATGCAGTATTAAACAACTATTTAGAACAACTGGAAATACAAGCAATTACTGAAAATACGATAACGAGCAAAGAAGCATTGCTAGAAGAAATAGCCAAGATTCGAGAGCGTGGATATTCCGTCAGTAAAGCGGAGCATTTTAAAGATACGGTAGGTTTTTCCTTTCCGATTAAAAATTATAACGGCACCACCCTGGCCGCGCTTGGGATTAGTATTCCAATAACCGATTACTCGAAAGACAAAGAGGAAGTAATCATCGAAGAAATTCGGAAAACAGCCCAGCATATATCGACGCTATTGGGATATAGCGGGTGAAAGTGGGAAGACTTGTTTAAAGGGAGAAGGGTCGTGGCTAAAGTCAGGAGAGCCTTAAGTCGGGAGAACACCGCCCGAAATCGGGAGAGACTCACGTAAAGTCGATAGAGAAGGTATCCAGGTCTGACGAAACTTTTCCCCCATCGCATACACAAACTTCTGTTTTTACAAGTATTTGTAACTTTCTTAATGGAAATCTCAATTAAGTTTCATAATAATAGTAACTATAGGAACTTTAAATTTTTAAACAAATTAAGGTTAAGAAATATACTGTATTTTAGCTTATTCATCTTCTTGTATTGGATATTGTAGTTAGGGTAGAAATATTTGAACGTACTTTTTAATACAAACTACTCATTATTTGAGCAATCAAAAAACCAATGGATATTTTTTACCATTGGTTTTTTGATGAGGATGAGAGTATTATGAAAATAATAAGCTTCCTGTTGATATAGAGAAAATAACCCATACAGCTAAAACTGCAATTAAACCTATAACCAAAACAGTTATTATTTTGGGCAATCTGCTTCTCTTATTTTCCAAAACACTCCTCCTCCGTCTTATTTAATTATCTAAAGTACCCTGTGACATTACTTCTATTATCAACTCTTATTTGGCATTTGCCATCATCATAAGTCCAAACACCCTTCCAAATTATTGCTACAGTTGTGTTTGAATTTGAATAAGCATAGGTACTTCCATATCTATCCACTTTCCCCGAATAGGAAATGCGATTAACTGTAAAGTTTCTTGTTACTCGATGATCAGATCCTAATATCCCAGTGATTCTGCCACCATATCCAGTTCTAGTGTAATCTAAAGTGGAAGTATTTTCAAGTACCTTTATGCCAAACAATGTGACATATTTTTTGTACCAAGCAGAACGGTGCTCGTTTATGGTTGCTATTGGTTCTTTTTCTGCAACCGGTTTATCGGACAGGTTCTCTACAATAGCAATATCATTGTTAACGCTACTTGTATTAACGGTTTCTCCATTTATTTGTTCTTCTTTCGTAGCAACATCTAAATTACTACTCCCTGGAGATTTATATTCTTTCATCACTTCTGACATCAATTCTTCGTCACTTATATAAGAAACAAATTTATTTTGTTCACTTTCATCTAACTTCACATACTTATCGTATTGTTCTTGCAGTGTTTCACGCTCAACACCACTTGTATCACTAATTTGTTGTAATAGTTGCGACTCAAACTCCTGCTTAAGTTGACCCACGCCACTTTTCTCTGCTGCAAACATATTTGTACTAAATACTGAGAAGAAAATTAATGCAGTAACCAACATTACCAATAACTTTTTCATTATTATATTCCTCCCTATGCTTTTTGTGTTACAAATAGCTTGTCAACTCTCTGATATGTTTTCAAAGGGTTTTTTAGTGTAGATAAGTAATCACCGACCCTCCTCCAATAATTGTAATAATATCACTACATTAGTAATGATTCAATATATTTACAATATTAAGTTAAATAGGAAAATTAGTTCATGTAAATACCCTAAAAATCATACAAAAAACTCAGGTCATTACTGAGTCTTTAGTGTTTTTTTGCCCCTAATCACTGAGGGAGTTAGGTTTTTGTTATTGCCTTTCTTTTCATTGAATAAGAAAATATGTAAATTTAATGTTCATCCTTCATTTCTGGTGATGTTAAATTAGAGATCTTGTTAACTATAAGAAGTTCCCGTCAAATAAAAGTTTCAAAAATACATTGAAAAGCGAACAGATTTTGCTATAATAATATTAAATATTCAGAACATACCGAGTAGTTAGTATGTTAACGAAGTGCTGAAAACTATGAAGCGGTATAGGATCCTTTTAAATGTAAGCGGATTCAAAAAAGTTGGAGCGAGGAGTGTTTTAGTTGGATTATCTACATGAGATAGATATTTATGTTCGTTTTAGTGAGACTGATGCAGCTGGTCATGTCAATAATGTTAGCTACTTTTTCTATTTTGAAGAGGCTCGAACGAAGTTTTTTGAAATTGTTTGTCCTAAAAGAAGCGATGCCTTGAATTTTATTTTGGCATCCATTTCGTGTGATTATATTTCCCAAGCATATGCTGGGCAGGAGTTAAAGCTGTATACATACGTCACGAATGTAGGAGGGAAAAGCTTTACTATTGGACATAGGCTAACCGATAAGGCAACAGGAATAGATATTGCAAAGGCTACAGCAATAACCGTGTGCTTTAATTATGCTGAGCAAAAAACAATCGAAATTCCAGATCAGCTAAGGCAGAACTTAACATCTTATTCGCAAGGAATGCCAAAGTAATCGATTCAAAAATAGGAGGGGTTCTACATTGTAACTACTATAAACGCTTAATAAAAATGACAGGAGTTTGTCAGGCCACAAACTAGTATGGAAAATTTAGAAGTAAGGGGAGTTGGCATGGATATATTTATTCAGCAGCTGTTTAATGGATTAACAATTGGAAGTGTCTATAGTTTGGTAGCTCTGGGATTAACTCTGGTTTATGGCATTTTACACATACCAAACTTTGCTCATGGTGCGCTTTACATGCTCGGTGGGTACGTCACGTTAACGATGATGGTTTATTTAGGGGTGAATTATTGGATATCCATCCTCATTTCCATTATAACAATTGGAATACTGAGTGTACTTATGGATCGACTTGTCTTTCATCCATTACGAAAGTCCACCCCCATTCAGCATAAAGTTGCTGCAATCGGAATGCTGCTTTTTCTGGAAGCACTTGCCCAGTTAATTTGGGGTGCTGATTATCGGCAAATGCCCACGCCATACGGGCAAGTTATTCAATTTGCTGATGTAACATTGACTGTTCAGCGGTTAATTATCGTCGTAGCCGCAATTGCGGTTATGATTTTACTTTATCTGTTTTTAAAGAAAACATTTATGGGAGCTTCAATACTGGCAATGGCTCAAAATCGTGAAGGAGCTTCGTTAGTGGGAATTAACACCAACAAAGTAGCAGTTATAACTTTTTTTATAGCTGGGACACTAGCGGCAATCGGTGCCTCACTTACTTCCCCAATTAACCTCGTATTTCCTGGGATGGGGCATTTAGTTATTTTAAAAGCCTTTGTCATTATCATCATTGGTGGTATGGGCAGTATTCCTGGCGCCATCTTAGGCGGTTATATTTTAGGTTTCAGTGAAAGTATAGGAGCGACTTATATCTCTAGTGACTACAAAGATATTATTGCCTTTGTCTTATTAATCGTTATTCTCTCCATCAAACCACAAGGTATTTTTGCGAAAGGGGGCGTATAAATGGCAGTGGTCAATAAGAAAGGGCTCTTATTTGTCTTGATCTTGCTTGCTATTATCTTTCCTTTAATCGTACCGAACCAATACTATATTCATATTTTGACATTAGCTTTTATTTGGACAATTGCCGTTTATGGTTTAAATCTACTTTCTGGATATACTGGCTATCTTTCCTTAGCACATGCAGGCTTCTTTGCTATAGGAGCATATTCACTTGGATTACTTACTGTAAAAGTCGAATTGAATTATTGGTTGGCATTTATGCTTTCACCCATCATTACATGCATTATTGGTGTAATGATTGGACTTATCGCACTTCGCACCAAAGAACATTTCTTCGCAATTTACACCTTATGTGTTGGCTACATTATCTATTTAATCATTGATAAATGGGACTCGTTAACTGGAGGAGTTCGGGGGTTAATAGGCATACCTGCTCCAGCTGATATCGGTTTTATTTCTCTTTCTACACCACTTTCCCAATACTATTTTGTTTTCACCATTCTACTTCTTGTCATTTTTACCGTATACCGAATCGTCCATTCCCTTACAGGAAGATCCTTTACAGCTATTCGAAACAGTGAGCCTTTAGCACAATCACTTGGTATATCACCAATGCGAAACAAACTCACTTCGTTTGTATTGTCTACTTTTTATGCAGGACTAGCGGGAGCGCTCTATGCAAGTTTTATTCGATTTATCGGACCGGAAATCGCCTATACAACCATCACTTTTGATTTATTAACCTATATGATTGTCGGCGGAATTGGGACATTATCCGGTCCGTTGATAGGAACATTATTAATTGTTTGGTTATCTCAGAATTTACAATTTCTGCAGGATTATCGTATGTTGATTTTTGGTCCGCTGCTTACGTTAATCATTATCTTTGCTCCTGGAGGAATTTCCGGTACGTTTTTACAATGGAGGGCACGACGAAAGGAAAAGCAGCGAATAAACATGACCACAATGAAAAAACAAGCGTAGGAGGGAATGCATCATGTATTTTGAAACAAGGGAGTTATCCAAAGAATTTGGAGGTCTAACTGCAGTCAAAGAGGTCGATTTTGCTATTGAAAAAGGGAAGATCAATGCCATTATCGGGCCTAACGGGGCAGGCAAATCTACATTTTTTAATCTCATCACTGGTCTGCATCGTCCGAGTTCTGGAGAAGTGTTCTTTAAAGACCAAGAGATTTCCCATTTATCCTCAAATAAAATAGCAGAACTTGGCATAGCAAGAACGTTTCAAACAACGAATTTATTTGAACGTGCAACGGTATTTGATAATGTCATTGTGGGCCACAGACTGCGAACAAAAACAAATTTGTTGGATGCAATTTTACGAACGAAACGTTGCAAACAAGAAGAAGAACAATGCAAAGAAAAAGCATGGGAAGTTTTGCAAGCAACAGGGTTAACCCATGTGGCTACAAAAATAGTAACGAATATCTCCCAAGAGGAAAAAAAGCGAGTTGCCATTGCCTTAGCTTTAGCAACCGATCCAGAAGTGCTTTTCCTCGACGAGCCTACTGCTGGGATTAATCCAGATGAAACTAATGGATTAGCAGGATTAATTACTGAATTGGCACAAATGGGCATTACGATTTGCTTAATTGAACACAAAATGAAAATGATTATGCAGATGGCAGACAAAATCATGGTACTCAATTATGGAGAAAAAATTGCTGAAGGGGCACCTGAAGAGATCAATAAAAATGAAGAAGTTATCCGTGCCTATTTGGGAGGGGAAGCGAGTGCTTAAATTAGTAAATCTTACCGTTAAGTATGGAAACTTTGAGGCGTTACATCGAGTGAATCTGGAAGTAGACCATGGTGAAATTGTTGTTTTACTTGGTGCAAATGGGGCAGGAAAGAGTACTACCTTCCAAACAATTAGTGGCTTAAATAAGCCTGTTTCCGGGCATATCATGTTAAATGGTCAGTCAATAGCTGGAAAGTCACCAGACAAAATAGTAAAGATGGGGATTGTCCAGTGTGCGGAGGATCGAAAGCTATTTCAACAAATGACCGTACAAGAAAATCTTATGTTAGGAGGATACGTTCATAGAGGCAAGAAAAGTAGATTAAGAGCAACCCTTCAAGAGGTGTTTGAGTTATTTCCTATTCTTTATGAAAAGCGAAGTAATCCTGCCGGTTCACTTAGTGGCGGCCAACAGCAAATGCTGGCAATTGGCAGAGCACTAATGGCCAAACCAGAATTTATGCTGTTAGATGAACCTTCTATTGGCTTAGCTCCTTTAATCGTAGAGCAAATGTTTAAAAGCATTCAACAAATCAATCAGGAGGGGACAACGATTCTACTAGCTGAGCAAAATGCAAATGCAGCTCTAAGCATCGCGGATAAGGGGTATGTTTATGAAAGCGGTAAGGTTGTTGTCCAAGGGAGTGCAGAAGAATTGCTGGCCAATGAGGAAGTAAGGAAGGCATATGTAGGAGCTTAGTAGTTAATTGAAAAAAGGAGGGAATCAAATGAAAGGTAAAATTATAAGAATGCTATTGGTTGGTTTTATCATTGTATTTCTATCAGCATGTATTGATTCAGCAGGAAAAACCAGTAATGATAAAGAAGAAGCAACTGGTGGAGAGAACGTTGTGAATATTGGTTATAGCGGGCCATTAAGTGGGGCAGCTGCTTATTACGGGGAAAATACATTAAATGGCCTAGAAATGGCTGTGGAAGAAATTAACGAACAAGGATTTGAAGTAGATGGAAAAACGTATAAGCTAAATTTAATTGCTTATGATGACAAGTACTTACCAAATGAGACTGCTGCAAATGCACGTCGACTCGTTCAAGAGGATGATACACCAGTTGTGTTCACACCACACAGTGGGGGAATCGCTGCATTACAAGTATTTAATGAACAAGAGAACTTTCTGATTGGCGCATATTCGAGTGAACCAGCGATTACCGAAGCAGGGAATGAGTTAACGGTACGCATTCCCCCAAGTTATGATGGTTACTTAGAGCCATTTACTAATTATGCTATGGAGAACTTCGGTAACAAATTAGCTGCACTACCACCAGTCACACAATATGGGAAGGACTGGGCAGAAGCAATTAAACCATATTGGGAAAAAGCAGGTGGCGAAGTGGTGCATGAATCCGCGATTGATTTCTCGAAAGACACGGATTTCTTTACTTTCTTAACGAATGCACTTGAATCAAATCCGGATGTTTTATTTATTGGGGGCCCTTCTGAACCTACAGCAAAAGTGGCTCAACAAGCAAGAGATTTAGGGTTCGAAGGTGGTTTTATTGTAATGGATCAGGCAAAGCTAGATGAAATGAAAAATGTCACTGGCTCATACGAACCATTAGAAGGTTCGATTGGCACGATTCCATTGATCAACGCCAATTATCCAGGAACAGAGGAATTCGTGAAAAAGTATCAGGAAAAATATAACAAAGATCCTGGTTCAGAGGCAGGCTTCCACTATTTATCCATGTATATCTTTGTAGAAGCAATGAAAGCAGCTGGTAATGTAGAAGATGCAACTGTGATTAGAGAACATATTCAAGATGGTCTAGAATCATTACCAGAAGAAAAGAAAGTGTATGAGATTGAAAAGATAGATGAAAATGGTGGGTTTGAGATTAATACGCAATATGGTGCAGTTGAAGGCGGCAAAGTAGTTCCAGTATCTGGCGATTAATCAGAAGGGCTGGACATAGCGTACCTTGTTTGAGATTTCCGTTTATTATTTTATCTAAATTGTTTGTCTCGATCTCCTAATAAATAGGGAGAACCGATATCAGGTTCTCCCCCTAAGCTTGTAGAAAAACGTTTAGCTACAAGCTTTTTATTGGTAATAAATTGTTTTGCACGGAAATCGTCCGATCGTCCTCGTGATGTTAAGCTTGAATGATTTTCGCATGGAAATTCCGATGACGTGGGCCATCAAATTCACAGAAATAAACGCCTTGCCACGTTCCAAGTACAAGCTTCCCATCTCGAATAATTAATGTTTGTGCATGCCCCATGGTACTTGTCTTTAAGTGAGCTGCAGTATTCCCTTCAAAATGTTTGTCCTTCCGATGTTCCCATGGGTAAATCTCGTCCAATCGCATTAACATATCTGTTTTTACATCAGGATCTGCATTTTCATTAACCGTAATCCCTGCCGTTGTATGCATCGACTGCACAACTAAGATCCCATCTTCTATGTTCGCTTCACGAATCCAATTTTCCAATTGAGCGGTAATATCGAGCATATCCGAATGTTTTTCCGTCCGAATAGAAAATGTTTGATTCAAAACCCTCACCCTTTCTCCTGCTCTTATAATAATTATAACTTGAAAACAAGGAAGGATGAAAGGAAAGGATTAGCATTTGGCGGTATAGCTGAAATAATCAAAGTCTGCATAGTTATACTGTCCAGAGGTATCCTGACACTGCATGCCGACAAATGCACCTGTAAAGAAACCACCACCATGAATATAATCATCCGATAGTTTATAGGAAGGTAGCTTTACTGGTATTTTTGTCCAAGTTTCACCGTCTAGCGAATAAGCATATTCATAAACGGTTGTATTTACATCTACGCGTAAATATACATACTGTATATCATCTGGAATGGAAATTCTATTGTCTCCTAGTGGCTGGGTCAATGAGAAGTTATCGCAGATGGTTAAATCTAGAATTCTACCTTTTATTTCATTCCATGTAATTTGCAAGGCAGTCCAATTCTTCGTATTATAATAGTTTACTAATCCAGCTGCTTGTTGGAACGTCTCAGGTTGAAAGGATACTTTTGTTTCTGCAGTGAAATTAAAATGCTGCCAACGGCGTGCAATAAAACCTTGCGTGAATTTAGAAGTTAATGATTCTCTGCCATAAATGCGCAGGTGGCCAGGGTTGTCATTCAGAGAAACAATGTCTTCTCCCAATGGAATGCGTAAGGATTGAAACTGGTGATTTAGCACCTTTTCATTAAAATCTTCATTTCCTTCCATATCATTATCCCATTGTACTTCCTTCATATTCGGACCTTCGATTTCAAGAAAGGGTTGGTTGCCGCCAACAATATACGGCCAATCGTTTTGCCATTTCATTCGCTGGATGGCAGTTTCCCTTCCAAGTGGGCAATAACCTCTTGGATCTAATAAAGGCTTATTTTCCTGAGGCAATGGACGACCTGTTAAATGGACCAAAAACCACTCATCCGTATGGGTATGAACAATAGAGGCATGCCCAGCCTTTTGAAGAGGATTTCTCGGGTAAGGAAAGGAAGTAATTAATGGATTATCTGGATGTACTTCATATGGACCATTTATCTGTGTTGAACGTGCAATGGTTGCTTGATGATCAAATCTGGTTCCGCCTTCTGCTGTTAAAAGATAGTAATAATTATTTTTTCTATACAAATGGGGAGCTTCAGTAAGCCTAACATCGGTTCCCTTAAAGATGACTTCTTTTTTGCCGATGAGTTTTTCCTTAACCGGATCATATTCTTGCAGGACAATCCCATAGAAATTATGATTGCCATCACGATGGTCCCATACCATATTGACAAAGTATTTTCTGCCATCCTCATCGTGGAAAAGAGATGGATCAAACCCTGAGCTGTTCATATGTATTGGGTCAGACCACTCCCCGTCAATCGTATCACAGGTGACCAAGTAATTATGGCAATCCTTCCAGTTTCCATCGACAACTTTTACATCGGTATAGATAAGCCAGAACTTATTATCACTGAATGATAAAGCTGGGGCCCAAACCCCACCTGAATCTGGGTTTCCCATCATGTTTAATTGACTTAAACGATTCAAGGGTCTTGCAACCAGTCGCCAATTCTTTAAATCCTTTGAATGGTAAATACCTACTCCAGGGAACCATTCAAAGGTAGAGACGGCAATATAATAGTCTTCACCCGCACGACAGATACATGGATCTGGGTTAAAACCTGTTAAGATAGGGTTCTTAATCCTGTTCATGAAAAATATCTCCTTTATAAAGTTTTATTAGAATCCGCTTTCATAAAAATATCTGAAATATGTGATGATGTCTTAAGACATCATCACATATTTTGCAGTAAATCATTTCTAAAGAAATTCTCTACGGAAAATGCAGCAACACCTAAGGCTGTTGAATGCGTGGAAAGTTCAGAATAATTAATCTGAAAACCTTTTTGTTGAAACCATAGAGTTTGATTAATCATTCGATTTTTTAAAGGTTGATCCAACCATTTACTTGCAGCAGCCATTCGATTCCCGATAATTACCTGCTCGGGGTTAAAGGTATTGATAATATTATTTATCCCTACTCCTAAATAATCGCCAATTTGTTCGAATAGCTGGATAGCTTCTTTATCCTCGTTTTCTGCTAAGCTTGTTAAACCTTCCAGCGAAATATCTTCCCCTGGTTTTGCAACTATATTACGTCCCTCTGCTCGTTTAACTAAAGCTCTTTCAGAGGCATATAATTCCCAACAACCTTGGTTTCCACAACGACATGGTAACCCGTCCACTTGAATGGTCATATGTCCTAATTCACCAGAAAAACCATTGTTCCCTTTATAGAGTTTACCATTTAATATTAGTCCGACTCCTATCCCTATTCCTACACTGATATAAATAATATTTGAAAAGCTTTTCCCTACACCGAACTTCTGCTCTCCATATGCTCCAGCATTTGCTTCATTTTCTACAATGACTGGCAGATCATATTTGTTTTCTACTATTTCTTTTAAATGTATATTTTTCCAATCTAAATTCGGTGCTAAAAGAATATTTCCATCTTTATTAACGGCACCTGGTACGCCTATCCCTATTCCTATAATGCCGTAGGGGCTTTCTGGAGTTGATGCAATTAAAGTGTCTATGATGTGGAATAGGTTTGTTAGAATCTCCTCGTATCCTAAATCTTTAAACTTCATAACTTCCTCATGGCAAATGTTTCCTTTTAAATCAGTTAATACGCCAAGTAAGTAATTGACTCCTAAGTCAATGCCAATTGAATATCCCGCTTTTTCATTAAATAATAGCATAACGGGCCTTCGACCACCGCTTGATTGTCCAGGTCCTGATTCATTAAGTAACGCTTCATCCAGTAATTCACTTACTAGAGAGGACACAGTGCCTTTGTTCAAACCAGTTACGTTTGAAACATCAGCTCGTGAAATGGGGGAACGATCTTTAATTGTCTCCAATACGAGTGATTTGTTTTCTTTTTTAACTACATGTTGATTAAATGTTTTTGTCATTCTCATCGATAACGTCATCTCTTTCATTAATTTGTCAGTAACGATGCATAGAACTAAGCAGCTCTCTGTTTCCAGTGTACCATAAATTTAACAAAAATAAACTTTGTTTATTCAGTAGACAAACGATGTTTTGCATGATATTCTTATTTCGTAAGTAAATTGCAACTTTTTAAAAAATAAGGGGCGGGGGTTTGTTTATGTTTAAAAAGAAAGCGATTACATTCTTGTTGTCAGTTTTCATGCTGCTTACCCTAGCAGTTGGATGTTCTGATGCAGATGAAGGGCAGGCTAGCTCTGAAGATGGTAAAACAGTAAAATTTATGCATTTATGGCCAGAGGGTAGTTCTGCTCAGCATAATAAAATTGTAAGCGAAATCATTAACGATTTTGAAAGTGAAAATCCTGATGTAACTATTGATTTAGAAGTCTTGAGTAATGAGCAATACAAAGACAAGTTAAAAGTGCTTTCGACATCGAATGAATTGCCTGATGTCGGGATGACGTGGGCAGCAGGATTTCTTGAACCCTATGTTGATGGTGAATTATTTGCGCCTTTAGATGATTTGGTAGAAGGTGAACTGAAAGATCGATTTGTATCGGGTACAGCTGAAGCATATGCTGTGGATGGCACTACATATGGATTGCCATTGGAATTAAACATTGCAACTGTATTTTATAATAAAGCAATTTTTGAAGCATATGGCCTAGAAGCGCCAAAAACATATGAAGAATTCCAACAAATTGTTAAAACGTTAAACGATAATGGTGTAGCACCAGTTGCCTTAGGTAATAAAGATCGATGGACAGGTTCTTTATGGTATATGTACTTGGCTGATCGAATTGGTGGTTCTGATCTATTAACAAATGCGATAAATCGGTCAGCTTCATTTGATGACCCTGACTTAGTACAAGCAGCTAAGGAAGTACAAAATTTAGTAGACATGAATACATTCGTAAAAGGATTTAATGGACTTTCCGATGAAGAAGCAAAGAGTATGTTTATGAACGAACAAGCAGCTATGTATTTAATTGCAACTTGGGATCTGCCTAATTACACGACCAATGAGGATGTGCCACAAGAATTCAGAGACTCTGTCGGGTACTTTAATTTCCCAACTGTTGATGGAAATGGCGATATGAATAGCTTTGTTGGCGGACCAGGTGTCGGTCTATTTGTATCCGAAAACTCAGAAGTAAAACAAGAGGCAAAAGATTTTGCGTCCTTCTTTGTACAAGAATGGGGAGAGAAGTCAGTAACAGAAGCAGGAGTTATTCCAGCAACAAAAGTGGATGCCGGATCGCTTGATCTCCCACAAATGTATGTGGATGTATTAAATGATTTGAATCAGGCAAGTAATCTTACGCTATTTGCAGATGTCCAAATGAGTGCGGATGTAGCGCAGGTGCATCTGGATATGATTCAGTCCTTATTCGGTAAAGAAGTAGCACCGGAGGATTTCACTAAGCAGCATGAAGACGCGCTGTCTAACGAATAGGGAGATCACCTGATTAATGATGAAAAGGACCATCCCAAAAGGATGTCCTTTTCAACTTCTCAATATGGAGTTGAATGTAATGAATAAAGTAATGTCAAATAAATGGGTGATTACCATCTATATACTTCCGGCTCTCTTATTAGTCGGGGTTCTCATATTTATTCCACTTCTGCTTTCGGGCTACTATGGCTTGATGGATTGGAATGGAATTAGTGCCATGGAATTCATTGGGCTGGAGAATTATATTACAGCAATTCAGGATGTGAAGTTTTGGGAAAGTGCATGGCATTCTTTATTATTAGCGCTGTTTTCAACACTTAGCTTGGTAGGATATCTCGCCATATCAGTCATACTAGCCTCCAGGATAAAAGGATCTGATTTATTAAGAAAGATTTATCTAGTACCAATGTTGCTATCATCTGTAGCGATTGCTCAGCTCTGGATTAAAGTATTTAATCCAACGAATGGCATGTTAAATAGTGTGTTAATGACAATTGGGTTTGAAAATCCACCAGCTTGGTTAGCTGAACCCTCTATTGTATTATTTGCTATTTTCGTTCCTATTTTATGGCAGTATGCTGGTTTTTATATTCTTATTTATTATGCAGCGTTAAAAAATATCCCCGAAACGATTATAGAAGCAGCTAGAATTGATGGAGCGACCCCACTTCAGATTGCGTTCCGAATTAAAGTACCATTAATTATGACGGTGATTAAAGTAACAATTGTGCTGGCAATTGTCGGTTCATTAAAGTACTTTGATTTGATCTATGTCATGACAGGTGGAGGTCCAAATGGTGCAAGTGAGGTTATGGCCTCGTATATGTATAAACTAGCCTTCTCGAGTAACGATTTCGGTTATGGAAGTGCTATTGGATTTTTATTACTTATTATTACCTTGATTGTCACGATTATTATTAGAAAAGCTACTGCTACCAAAGAAGAAATTCAATACTAAAAGGAGGGATAACATGCAACGTATTGGATATGTCATCTTATATATCGCATTGGCACTTGTTGCTTTATTTCAGGTATTTCCTATTATCTGGCTTTTTATGTTCTCCTTAAAAGATAATCAAGAAATCTTTTCAGGATCACCGTTTGCATTACCAGCAGAATTCAGATGGGAAAATTACGTAACCGTATGGGAAGGGGGGATAGGAGGTTACTTTTGGAATAGTATCTGGATAACGGGGGTAGCGATTATCCTAACTGTACTGTTTGCAAGCATGGCGACATTTGCAATCACTCGCATGCAATGGAAATGGAATAAGCTTGTTTTAGGTTTATTTATGGTAGGTTTAATGATACCTATACATTCAAGCATTATCCCGTTGTTTAATATGTTTTTAAATGTAAATTTAATCGATAATCCGTGGTCGATTGTTATTACGTATACTGCTTATAATCTGCCTATTACGATAATGATTCTATTAGGTTTCTATTATACATTACCACGGGAAATCGAAGAAGCAGCCATTATTGACGGATGTTCCATCCATCGAATGTTTTTTAGAATTATTCTCCCCATGACAACGCCAATAATGTCAACAACGGTAATTATTAATATGATCTATAATTGGAACGAATTTGTTTTCGTCAATACATTCATTAGTTCGGATGAATACAAGACGTTAACAGTAGGTATTCAGAACTTCATTGGCCAGTATATGACAGATTGGGGAGCGATTGGAGCGACGTTAATTATTAGTTTTCTTCCTATTCTACTAGCCTTTCTATTCTTCAGTAATAAAGTAGTAGAAGGAATCTCATCTAGTGCTGTAAAAGGGTAAGATAGCACCCTAGTTTATGGTTGATTCACTTGTGAGTTTCCTGTTTTTTGTGAATCAATTGAAATGCATGTAAACCGAGCCACATCGTAATCAATGCATAAATGGATCCTCCAAAAATAAAAGTCAATGCAGGAAGTGTTTGGTAAATGAAGAATAAAATCGTTAGACAAAGAATCATTAAAAACGTATGGAGCGGATGAATCAACATAATTAAAAATGCTTGCTTTATTATCTTAAATACATGGAGGTCATAATGGACATATGTTGGAAAAATGTAAAATAAGAAAATGATATACAATAGTATAAATGCAAATAAAGGTACTTGTATCCAATCTAATCGACTTGCCTGGATATACCAAATATCCAGACATATTAACAGGATACCTGGCAAGAGGATGGCCCCGAGAATATTGCTTTTCCTAAATTCTTTTTTGTAGTATACCCAGAATGTACGGAGCACAGGAATATCCGTATCCCTTCGTAACCATTTGCGTATAATTGCAAACATAGCAGTTGTAGAAGGGAAAATCCCGATAATAATAGCACCTATTAAGGAAAAAAAGATCCATAATACATTGACCAAAGCCATTTTAGTTATCCATTCTAGTATCCGATAAAGTACACTGTTCATATAAGAATCTCCTTAACTATCAAAAGTCCTATATCTTTATATTATAATGGAAACGCTTTTTGTTCTAAACTATTTCTTTTATTATAAACTTAGTTTATTCAATAGACAAACTAATGATAGATTGCTATACTTTAAATTGAAAGCATTTACATGAAAAGTATTATTAATAGGAGGTATAGATAATGAAATATTTCAACAATGTACCAAAAATAAAGTATGAAGGTGCATCATCAACCAATGCCTATGCATTCAAGTTCTATAATCCAGATGAAAAGATCGGCGGAAAAACGATGGAAGAGATACTTCGTTATGCAGTCGCTTATTGGCATACATTTACTATGGATGGGTCAGATCCATTTGGTGCGGGAACAATGGTGCGTCCTTGGGATAAGTATACAGGTATGGATTTAGCAAAAGCACGGTTGGACGCCGCTTTTGAATTATTTGAGAAATTAGATGTTCCATTTTTCTGCTTTCACGATGTAGATATCGCGCCCGAGGGAAGGAATTTAAAAGAAACCAATCAAAACCTAGATACGATTGTTAGCTTAATGAAGGACTACATGAAAGATAGCAAAACGAAATTGCTCTGGAATACAGCGAATAACTTTACCCATCCACGGTTTATTCATGGTGCGGCTTCTTCTAATCATGCAGACATCTTTGCTTATTCTGCAGCTAAAGTGAAAAAAGGACTGGAAATTGGAAAAGAATTAGGTGCAGAAAATTATGTGTTCTGGGGAGGACGTGAAGGATACGAAACGCTCTTAAATACCGATATGCAATTAGAAATGGATAATCTGGGTCGTTTTTTCCATATGGCGGTTGATTATGCCAAAGAAATTGGATTTAATGGACAGTTCTTAATTGAGCCAAAACCAAAGGAGCCCACGACACATCAGTATGATTTTGATGTAGCTACAGGATTTGCTTTCTTACAAAAGTATGATTTACAAGATCACTTTAAATTTAATATTGAGGCAAACCATGCTACATTGGCTGGCCATACCTTTGAACATGAGTTACGCTATGCTCGCATTAACAACATGCTGGGTTCTGTTGATGCAAATCAGGGCGATCCGTTACTTGGGTGGGATACAGATGAATTTCCAACCGATTTATATAGTACCACGCTAGCTATGTACGAAATTCTTAAAAATGGTGGGCTAGGTCGTGGTGGCCTTAACTTTGATGCGAAAGTAAGAAGAGGTTCATTTGAACCAGAGGATTTATTCCATGCGCATATTGCCGGAATGGATAGCTTCGCTGTTGGTTTACGTGTAGCACAACAATTAATTGAGGATCAAGTGCTAGATGGCGTTATCAATGAACGATACAACAGTTATAATGAAGGTATTGGCAAAGAAATTGTTGAAGGGAACACCGATTTTCACAAATTAGAGGCACATGCGTTAGAATTAAAAGAGATAAGCCATCAATCTGGACGACTTGAAAAAATTAAGACAACAATGAATCAATACTTACTTAGAGCCTATGCAGGTGAATAAGCGGTACTAAATGAGGTGTGAGCAATGAAGTACGTGATTGGTGTGGATTTAGGAACAAGTGCAGTAAAGTTATTATTAGTCAATCAGCTTGGCGAGGTTGTTAAGGAAGTTTCAAAATCGTATCCGTTAATACAAAAAAAGGCAGGTTACAGCGAACAAGACCCAAATGAGTGGGTCACACAAACATTAGCAGGATTAACGGAGTTATTACAGCATTTCCAGGGTGATAAAGCAGCCATTCAAGGAATGAGTTTTTCCGGGCAAATGCATGGGTTAGTTCTTATGGACAATAACAATCAAATTATTCGTCCTGCAATTCTTTGGAATGATACAAGAACAACAGATCAGTGCAAACAAATCTACAATATCGTTGGAGAAAAGCGCTTATTGGAGATCACTAAAAACCCTGCTTTAGAAGGATTCACCTTGCCAAAATTACTGTGGGTCAAGGCAAATGAACCAGGTAATTATCAAAAGGCAGCCAAATTTGTATTACCAAAGGACTATTTACGGTATAGATTAACCGGACAATTGCATATGGACTATTCCGATGCTGCGGGCACTCTTCTCCTAGATATAAATAAGCATCAATGGAGCACGGAAATTTGTGAACTGCTCGATATTTCTACAAGTATTTGCCCCCCGCTCATCGGTTCCCATGAATCAGTAGGAAAGATCAATGCCGAAATAGCTGCAGATACTGGTCTCTCTCCAGCAACACGTGTTTTTGCTGGGGGGGCAGATAATGCTTGTGGAGCAATTGGTTCTGGCATATTAGAGGATGGCAAGACGTTATGTAGTATTGGGACTTCAGGCGTCGTGCTCTCCTATGAATCTACCAATGATAAAGACTTTCATGGGGAGGTTCATTATTGTAATCATGCCGTTCCAGATGCCTATTATACGATGGGAGTTACGTTGGCAGCAGGACATAGTTTAAGTTGGTTTAAAGAAGTAGTTGCTAAAGAGGATAGCTATGAAAATCTTCTAAATGAGATCAGCGCTGTTCCTCCAGGATCAAATGGATTATTATTCACCCCATATATTTCAGGAGAAAGAACCCCCCACGCAGATGCGAATATTAGAGGAAGTTTTATTGGTATGGATAGCTCGCATGAGCGACGTGATTTTGTTCGTGCTGTTTTGGAAGGTATTACTTTTTCTCTTCATGAATCGATCTCGATATTTCGAAAGAGCGGAAAGCAAATTGATACCGTTATTTCAACGGGAGGGGGGGCAAAGAATTCAGAATGGCTACAAATGCAAGCAGATATTTTTAACGCAAGAATAATTAAGCTTTCTAGTGAACAAGGCCCTGGTATGGGTGCTGCTATGTTGGCGGCATTTGGCTGCGACTGGTTTGATTCACTCCAGGCATGTGCAGATACATTCCTACAGGTCGAGCATGAGTTTTACCCTGATTCAGATAAAGTCAAAATGTATCAGCAGTTGTTTCTTCTTTATAAAAACATTTATTACCAAACAAAGGAATTAAATGAAGCTTTGGTTGACTATCGAAAGTAAAAGACAAGTAAGTGAATTTCCCTTTCTCTTCCTAAAGGTGGGCATCATAGAGGATGTTCAATAGGTAGAAAAGGGTTTTTCGTTTAATAGAATTTGTTTTAAAACAAAAGAGTATATGTGAAGGGGAAGAAAGCGTATGTTGAGAAATGCCATTATACAACCCTACTCGATGTATATGAAAACATAGAAGGACAACTACCCGTTTAGCTGTCCATCTATGTTTGCTATTAGCTAATTTTGGTCTCTTTTGAATTGTTCCACATGTTTTCCATCTCTTCTAATGTCTTTCCTTTCGTTTCTGGTACAAACTTCCAAACAAATAGGGCAGAGATTACACTGACAATGCCATAAATTCCATACGTCATTCCACCACTATATTCCATCATCATTGGATAAGTGGAAGATACAAGATAGTTGGCTGCCCATTGTGCGGCTACTGCAATTGCTACAGCTTGGCCACGAATTTTATTAGGGAAAATTTCAGAAATAAGTACCCAGCAAATTGGGCCCCATGACATCATAAATGAAGCAGTATAGATAATAATAAAGATTAATGTCCCAATGCTTATAATATTGGCAAAAGCTAATCCGGCAACTCCGAACATTCCAACAGCCATTCCAATGGAGCCAGTTATTAATAATGGGCGGCGTCCTAATTTATCCACCGTAATAATAGCAATAATCGTGAAGATTACATTCACCAGTCCCATCACAATGGTTTGAAGCATAGAAGCATCTTTTGCTGCACCCATGCTTTCAAAAATACGAGGTGCATAGTATAGGGCAACATTAATACCTACAAATTGCTGGAAGACGGAAAGTAAAATCCCGATAACGATTACCGTTTTACCATAAGCGAAAAGCTTTGATTTAGAGGCGCTTTTTGATTGTTTAATATCTTGTAAGATGTTGGAAGCTGTGTTCTTCCCATTGATCTTTGTTAAAATGGTTAAGGCTTTACTTTCTTGATTGGTTAATGCTAAGTATCTAGGTGTTTCAGGTACAAAGAAAAGGAAAACACCAAATAATAATGCTGGAATAGCTTCTGAAGCAAACATAAACCGCCATCCCATTTCATTTATCCAGTCTAATGACTGTCCTCTTGCAATGCCCCAATTTACAAAATAGACGACTAACATTCCAAATATAATGGCGAATTGATTAAAAGATACAAGCCTCCCCCGTATAGTAGCTGGTGCAATTTCACCAATATACATCGGCACAATTGCTGAAGCCAAACCAACTCCAATCCCACCGATTATTCGGTAGAAATTAAAGGTAAGTAATAGACCAATTGTTGGTTCTCCCACTTCGAAAAATAAAAACTCTGGGTAGGCTGAACCTAATGCTGACAATAAAAAGAGAATTGAGGCTACAATTAATGATTTTTTCCGTCCAAAGGTCGAAGAGAAAAAGCCAGCAATTATTCCTCCTATGATACATCCAATCAAAGCACTAGAAGTAGTTATTCCATGAATAAATGAACTTAGCCCCAATCCATTAATTAGATAATTCTCGATAGATTTCTCTGCCCCTGAGATCACAGCAGTATCGTAACCAAATAACAGTCCACCTAAAGTTGCCACAAAAGTAATGGAAAAGATATAAAGGGAGTTTCTATTCTTTGTCATGTTCATTTTAAAGCCAGGTTATAAATCGCTTACATATAACGATTTCAAAAGAAGCAAGTAACCTGTCTTATCCTCCTTTCAAGATTTGTTTAGCGCTTTCAATTTCTGAAATTAAGTATAACAGGAAACACTTAGTTTGTCTATCGGATAAACTAAGGTGGTGGAAATAGGTATGAATCTAGCTAAAGAACACAGGTCATGAAGATCTTCTTACTTGGGAAGTGGTTTTGCTGACTCGTTATAGCAGAGCCCGTGCCTGTGGAGAGCATGCCTGCTTTATACCGATTTCGTATTGTCTAATAACGAATGAGATCGATCATGAATTTATAGCGGTCCGCTCGGTACGAAGATTTTACGACTTCCAGTGTATGTTTATTCTCTAAATGAGTAGTTCGTTGCATAAGAAGAATCGGGGAATGTTCTTCAATTTGAAGATGTTTAACTTCTTCTTCATTTGCAATCGCAGCTTCAATTAGTTGAAATCCATCCATAATCTTTAAATGAAGGGTATTTTCAATATATTGATAGAGTGAATGCTGGACAATTTCTTCTGTGATTCCCATTACTAGGTTTGCTGGGATATACGTGCGTTCGAGTGCCATAGGAATATCTTCAGCCAGTCGTATTCGTTTGATTTCATACACTGGTGCGTATTCTTTTATTCCTAGCTGTTTAGCAAGCTCCTTTCCAGCTGGAACGATCTCAAACTGAAGTAATTTGCTGCTTGTTTGCATTCCCCTTGCATGCATTTCTTCTGTAAAACTAGTCAAGCCTTGTAACTTC
The DNA here is from genome assembly GCF_000723585.1 of Virgibacillus salexigens. Lineage (NCBI taxonomy): Bacteria > Bacillati > Bacillota > Bacilli > Caryophanales > Bacillaceae > Virgibacillus > Virgibacillus salexigens. The sequence goes on from NZ_CCDP010000001.1 coordinate 806,694, forward strand.
TGTTCAAATTTTGGTCCCATTACAAAGGTGCCCTTACCTTTTATTCGATAAAGGAGTTGATCACTTACAAGATTCATAATTGCTTGCCTGACTGTCATTCTACTTATATTGTACGTTTCGGCGTATTCACGTTCTGAAGGTAATATATCTCCAGGCTGTAACTCCTGTTTTTCAATTTGATTCTTAATATGTTTCTCAAGTTGATGATAGATTGGGATCGGAGATTTTTTATTAATCATGTCGTTACTCCTTAGTTGAATATATTCCTATTCTATTTTATATAGAAAGAAAATTTTCATTTATTAGTTAATTAAAGCATAGCACCAATCTATATAGTTGTCTAGAACAGTTAATTGGGAATGTAAATGGAATAATTAATCATGATATGAAGGAATGTCGATCGTTTAGGGGGATGAAATAATCATTTTATAACTAACGAATACAAATGAAGCGTACCTTCATTTAACACGTTATATTGTGAATGCATTTGTGATTATGACAGCCATAAATATTGGTATAGACATATAGACCTATGTTCGATTTGGAAATTGCATACAATACTGCTCACAATGCAATGAAAGGTTTTTGCAAGTAAGCAACTATAATAAGCCTTTAAAACAAATTTTGAAACATGTTACATACATTAATGACGTGTTAATGGCATGAATATATGTCCAAATTGAATAGAGAAAGGAACTAGGATTAGGATAAACATCACAAATATAGCGATTACATTTTTTAGATTGATAATATTGACATTTTTCAGAAAACTGGTACTATCGGTATAGACAACTAAATGTTACTTAAGTTGTATTATTTGTAATAACAAAAAAAGGGGGAGAAATATGGTGAAGAAAAGAAGTTTTGGGTTTTTGGTAATGATTATGTCAATTTTTCTATTGCTTCTTGCTGCATGTGGAGATGATGGAGGTAATGAATCTTCAGGAGGAAATGATGCAGAAGCGAAAGAGGATGTAGAGCTACGAGTGGTTACTACAATGGCAGGTACGGATCCGGCAGGTGAAGTGTTTGAAACATTATTAGAAGAATTTAAGAAAGAAAATCCTCATGTTTCCATTGTCAATGAGTCTCAATCAGCAGATGCTGGTACAATTCGTACCAAAATAAATACCGACTTTACATCGAACAACGAACCAGATCTTATGTTTTATTTTAATACGGTAGATGCTGAAGGAATTATCGATGCTGGAAAAGTGGTGAATCTTGAAGAAGCAGAAGGTGTAGACCTTTCTGGTTATGGAGAGATGTTGGAACAGCAGCGATATGAAGATGGTAATCTTTATGCTGCTCCACAAACCGGTTTCTATGAAGGGTTATTTGTCAATAAAAAATTATTTGAAGAACATGGCGTAGATTTGCCAACAACTTGGGAGAAATATGAAGAGGCAATTAAACAGTTCTCCGAAACGGATATTATTCCAGTAGCTGCTTCAACCGAAGATTCTTATTACGTAGTAGAGCATTATGCACTAGCTGCTGGTGGTGCAGAGAACTATAATGCTACCTTGGCAGATAAAAATGCGGCATGGGCAGAAGGTCTAGATAATATTGGGAAACATGCAGAAATGGGAGCGTTCCCCGAAGATGCAGGAACGATTGATCTAGCGATGGCTTCCAATCTTTTCCATCAAGAACAAGCAGCAATGCTCTATGAAGGTTCTTGGGCGTGGGGAAGTATTCCAGAAGAAGTTGCAGAACATGTAGAAGTATTGCCAATGCCGATTTACGCAGAAGGTGGATCAACTGGAGATGTTGTAGGTGGTGCTTCTCAAGGTTGGTTTATAAGTACAAAAGCGTATGAAGACGAGAATAAAAAAGATGCCGTTGTTAAGTTATTCAACTTTTTAACATCAGAGGAAAACATTTTACGAATTGCAGAAGCTACTGGACAGGTTCCAGCAAAAGGATCGCTATCTGATTTACCAGAAAATATTGCAGTAGGTCATAAAATGGTAGATGAAGCAGGATCAGTATTGACTCCAATTAATGACCGGATTCTACCAGAAGCTTTTACACTTATTCGAACAAGTGTACCACAAATTGTAAGTGGTGATAAAACAGGTAAGGATGTACTTGAAGAAGCTGCTGCTTTAGAATAATTCATGATAAGGCTGTCTCCATCGTATGTGAGGCAGCTCTTATTTAAATCATGTTAAAAAGGGGTTCATTATGAAAGGTGATCGATTCGTTATATTTCTTTTCTTAGCGCCAGCTTTTTTAATCTCAGCTGTTTTTTTATATTATCCTTTTTTCGAAAACATTGTTCAAAGTTTTTATAATACGGATGGTTTTTTTAATTCGGAATTTATTGGATGGGATAATTATAAACGGTTGTTTGAGGATGAGATTGCCATTGGCGCAACATTAAATTCATTAGAATTAATGTTATATGTTGCTATTTTTCAAGTAGGTATAGCTTTGGTGTTAGCGGTAATGGTCGACTCGATTAAACATGGGGTTCGTTTTTTCCGCACGACGTTTTTCTTTCCAATTGTCATCTCCGGTGCTGCTATCGGTTTGTTGTTTACATTAATTTATAATCATCGCAATGGTCTCTTAAATGAAATATTAGTGAATTTAGGATTTGAACGAATTGTTTGGCTGACAGAGCAATCGTCGTTGTACATGGTGGCAATTCCCACGATATGGAGTTATGTAGGCTTTTACTTTTTGATCATACTAACAGCGATAGAAAAGATCCCAGACGATTTCTATGAAGCAGCTAAATTAGAAGGAATTACAGGGTTTCAACGAATGACCAAATTAACGATTCCTCTAATTGTTAGCGATTTAAAAACATGCCTTGTTCTAGCAATTACAGGAGCATTAAAGATATTTGAATTGGTTTACATTATTACGAGGGGCGGGCCAGCAAGATCTTCGGAGGTTTTAGGTACATACATGTATCAAAAAGCTTTTGATGATGGTGCGATTGGCTACGGTGCTACCTTAGCAGTACTGATGGTCGTCATAGGTCTGTCATTGGCGTTCCTTACGAATACGTTTTTAAGCAATAAGGATGAGGTAACCTATTAATCGATGAATTTTAACAAGAAAAGTGGTGAACACAACTTGGGTACTGAAGAAAAACAATTGACATTATGGGAAAGTTTCCTTGGCCGATTGTTTACAAAATCTAAATTTGGCAAACTATTTATTTATACGATCCTGATTGTTTGGTCAATTTCTACAATCTTCCCACTACTTTGGGTATTTTTAAACTCGTTTAAGCCATCAAAAGAGATTATCACCAATACGTTTCGGCTGCCAGCTGACCCAACATTGCAGAATTATTTGAATGCTTTTGATACAATAGATATTGGAAAGAGTTATCTGAATAGTTTTATTATGTCTGGGTCGGTTGTGTTTTTTACCCTATTCTTTGGGGGGTTAGCAGCTTTTGTTATGGCGAGGATGCGGTTTCGTCTTCGCGGAGTGTTGCAAACAGTTCTAGTAATGAGTTTGTTAATTCCAGCATTTGCTACGATTGTACCTGTTTATCGAATGATGATCGATCTCGAATTGGTGAACACGTATTGGGCATTAATTATTCCACAAACAGCAGGGAATCTACCATTTGCCATTCTCGTTATTAGTGGATATATGGCAACGATACCAAAAGAACTGGAAGAGGCATCATTAATGGATGGGTGCAGTCGCTGGTCAATGTTTACGAGAGTATTTCTTCCGGTCTCATTGCCTATTTTCGGTACAGTGGGGACATTTGTATTTTTATGGTCGTACAATGACTTATTTACATCGCTTGTTCTCGTTGAACAGGAGCAAGTCCGTCCGATCGTTGTTTTATTATCACATGTCAGCTCCCAATATGGTACAGATTATGGTCTAATGACAGCGGCAATTGCGATGACGGTTATACCGGTGATTGTCTTTTATTTATTCGCTCAAAAGACATTGGAAAAAGGAGCAACTTCTGGAGCAGTTAAAGGGTAAACAGGGATAATGGTGGAAAGTGATGCATATGCTTTCTACCAATCTTGTTACATTGACAAAGGGAGGATGAAAGATGAAGCTCAAATTAGAAGGAGATACAGAAGCAGTACTATCAGGAGTTCATGCCTTGCAGCAAGAGTTAAACTTCAAATTGACAGATGATGGAATTCCTATACATATCGAGCAAGCAGATAACCAATTATCCGTTTCATATGAAGATGGACGAGCGAAAATTGTATTTGGGGAAAAGGCAGGCTTTTTCCGTGGGCTAGGGTTATTTTTCCAGAATTATGCACAGAAGGAGGCATTTTTCTTAGAAGAAGAGCCGCAATTTGACACGATTGGTCCAATGTTTGATGTCTCACGGAATGCCGTGATGAGAGTAGATCAATTTAAGGGGATCTTTCGTAAATTAGCATTAATGGGCTTTAATGCCGCCATGATTTATATGGAAGATTTATATGAAATAAAAAACGAGCCCTATTTTGGATATATGCGGGGGAGGTATTCCCAGGAAGAATTAAAAGCGCTTGATGACTATGCAGATCAATTTGGAATTGAAGTTATTCCATGTATTCAAACGCTGGCACACTTGGAAGAGTTTTTGAAGTGGAGTGATGCCGCTAGATTAAAAGATACACGTGGAGTACTGCTAGTTGAAAGTGAAGATACGTACCAATTTGTAAAAGAAATGGTTGAAACGGTATCCAAGCCGTTTCGTAGTTCACGTATCCATATTGGAATGGACGAGGCGGAAGAATTGGGCAGAGGGGTCTATTTGAATAAATTTGGTTATAAGGATCGTCTCGAATTAATGACCAAGCATTTGGAACGTGTGTTAGAAATCGTTGAAGCAAATGGGTTAAAACCATTCATGTGGAGCGATATGTTTATTAAGCTAGCATCAAAAACAGGAGATGCTCATTATGATCCTGCTACAGAAATTCCTGAAGAAATCATTGAAGCAACACCTGAGAATGTTACGTTAATGTATTGGGATTATGCCCATACAAAAAGAGAAGATTACCTAGCTATGATGGGAAAGCATAAGGCCTTTGGAAGGAACCCTGCTTTTGCTGGAGGTATATGGGTTTGGAATACATTTGCAACGAATTATGGATTGTCCCTAGATGCAAGTCATGCAGCCTTACAAGCATGTAAGCAAGAAGGGATTCAAGATGTATTTGTAACCCTTTGGGGAGATGATGGCTATGAAAATAATTATTATTCTGCTTTATTAGGTTTGCAATTATATGCCGAGCATGCGTATACTAACGATTTAGATCGAGAGAAAGTGACGGAGCGGGTGAAATTTATTACAGGTATAGAGGAAGGAGCCTTCCTATTATTAAATCAATTAGATGCCATTCCTGGAGTAGCAAAAGATAATAAAGAACAAACCAATCCTTCTAAGTTTTTACTTTGGCAAGATGTATTACTTGGCGTATTTGATAAACATGTAGAAGGGCTTGATCTTTATTCACATTATCAAGAACTAGCGCAAAAAATCCTAGCGATACGAAACCCGGATCATGAATTGGATTTTATCTTTGATGTACCTCAGAAATTAGCAGAACTATTGAGTTTGAAAGCGACGATTGGTGTAGAACTAAAGGCCGTCTATGATGCAGGCAATAAAGAAGGATTAAAACAAATAGCCGATCAGATTTTGCCAGAAATTTTGGAGAGGGCAGAAAAGTTACGCATTGCTCATCGCTATCAATGGTTATCTATGAATAAACCATTTGGCTGGGAAGTAATTGATATACGTTATGGTGGATTAAAGTCAAGATTGGATACAGCGATCCATCGGATTAATCAATATTTACAAGGTGATATTGCCATGATTGATGAGCTCGAACAAGAACGTCTATATTATCATGATATTAAAAATTCAACTGCAATTGGCTGGTCTAGTTATTACTATCGCATGGCTACACCAAATGTATTCTTCCATGTGCTTCCAATATAATCAACAGGGAGTGTGTCTATGACAACAAAAGCGAATCCTTATCATGTATATGTAGGGACGTATGGAGAGGAGTTAGATGCTTCCATACAAATCCTATCCTTAGATACAGAGGCAAGGACTTTGAAACTAAAAGCGACCGCAAAAGGGATTAAAAACCCCTCTTACCTAACGATAGATAAGCAGCAACAGTTACTTTATGCAGTAAGTGAAGTAGATCAAGGAGAAGTCGTTTCGTATCTAATAAGGGAAGATAATGCTTATTTGACAGAACAAAGTTATCAAAGCACCTATGGAAATGGTCCATGTTATGTAACCATGGATGAAACAGAAAGCTACTTATTAACTGTTAACTATGGAGAAGGTACAACGACCGTGCATCAGTTACAGGAAGATGGTGCAATTGGTCCACTAACGGATCAACAGGAGTATGGTGCTGGTTCACATCCACATACCATTGTACACCTTCCCTATACTCATAAATATGTAGTGACTGATTTAGGGTTAGATAAATTATATCTATACCGCTTTCGTAATGGAAAACTAGAACTCATCAATAGCTTTGATACCGTTCCAAAGTCAGGCCCAAGGCATGTAGCCGTAGCAATAAATCATCGGAAGCTGTATGTCGTGAATGAGTTTAATTCAAAAATTAGCGTTTACCACTACAATGAAAGCATAACAGGCTTACAACTCGTCCAAGAAATCAGCAGTCTACCTGCTGATTTTGAAGCGGATAATTTTGGGGCAGATATTCATATTGCCCATAAAAAATCATATTTATATGCCTCCAATCGAGGACATCATAGTATTGCTATATTTAAAATGGATAAGGATGGAACTTTATCGTTGGTTGATTATGTATCAACAGTAGGAGATTGGCCGAGAAGTTTTGCTCTTACTCCAGATGAAAATGGGATGTTAATTGCAAATGAGCATAGCAATTCAATTGTATTAATGGAAATTGGAACGAACGGTATCCCTAGATATTCAGGGATTGAGTATTGTATTGACGCACCTGTCTGTGTCAAAGTCAAGTGATGATAAAAGTTTGGGGTGATTGCAATTCGGCTGTTGAGAAACTCTCGGCGGCCATTTTTTAGCCTCATCGACAAGATGCTTTCTAGCAGTGACTTAAAGAATTGGATAAGAGAAGAGAATGGAGGAGAATGTCTACATATATCTAGGCAACAATCTAGCTTATTACGTGAACCTGATTATTGATGTAAGTTGATTCCGATGAAGCGAAAGCCCGTCATTCCTTTGGAAAAACGAGCGACTTCGAATTCGTTGAACCTGATTTTTGCAAAGAAGCTCTGGCCTTTGTCCGCGGAAAATCGGGATATTCCGCTCCTGAATTATGAACGCAGCTTATCGAAAAAATCAATGCTTCAGTATGTTTCTTTATAAAGTTCTTTGAATAAGGCTTCGGCATGGGAGCGATTATCTCCATCTTCTCGAATTACTGCGATTTTACTTGCTGACGCAATTGCTAATCCTGAAAACAAAGGATGATCACTTAGATCCAAACCATATGGGTGTTCCTTCGTATCTGATTCCTTTTGATGAAAAAGCAGCGTGACAGATGATGGAAGTGCTAATTGTTCTAATGAAAGAAAAGGTCCATCCTCTACAAAGCGTTTAAAATAATCAAGGTCAAAAATGTAAATATCAGGCTTATTTTCCTTGATGGCAATCTGACCTTGTTGAAAATTTGCCATATCTTCTGTTGCGTTTACTTGATTAGGTACATACACAAGCCTTATATGAATACGCTCCCAATTTGGGAATGATTTTTGAACCCGTTGTTCGATAGAGGAGAAATCCTCTTCCTGATAATTACCAAACAACATAATATCTAAATCTGCCGGGGCTTTGTTTGCCTCATTTGATTTAGCAATTTGGCCTTCGATAAGGGTATAGCCAAGTGAAGATACGAGGAAAAGCAAACAGATAGCAGCAATCGTATGATATTTATAATGGTAAGAAAAGTTTTCGATCCGTTTTCGAAATGTATCCGAAGTATGTTTGTCCATATGCAACGATCCTTTTCATAGATTTGGTGCAAAGCTGCTGATGCTGTTACGTTGGGTTGATTATACCATAATTTAAATGCCATTCTGTTCTACATGGAGAATATCTATCGGTCCAAAACCATTCACGCGCTACGTTTCTACTTTCTGTATGAGGGTATATTACTGCTAGTCAATAAAAGGAGGGGGACAATGTTAGCCATTATTTCATGAGTTTTTTTAGCAATCGGATTCTTCTGTTCTTTGATTATAATTATGGGTATTATTAGGCATCCGCAAATGATGGAAATCATGGATGTGGTTTGGCCAATAAATGGATGGTTTTTGGGTCCATTGGCGCTGTGGACATATTTTAGATGGGGGTCGAATAAAAATATAGATATTCAAGACAACCGCCATCAAACCGCTAAAGTATTTGTTTCTACCAGTCATTGCTCAGCAGGTTGCACTGTCGGAGATAATGCTGTTGGTGTTCCCTTTGTTGTTTGGACTGTAACGATTGCAGGCTCCACCTTATCTGCTCATTTAATAGTAGAATTTATACTCGCCTACATAGTTGGTATTATATTTAAATTTTATACCATCTATCCAATGAACGAAGCACAGGGAAGGATGGGTTCCATTAAGGCAGCCATTAAGTCAGATTCAATCTCTCTAATTGCATTTGAAGTTGGAATGTTTGGTTAGATGGTAATTGTACATTTTATCCTATTTACCCAGTAAATCAACCGAGTCTATTTATTGATATATGATGCGAATTGCAATGGTTTTAGGTTTTCTTACAAGCTATCCTCCTAATTGGATTCTAGTACGGAAGAACATTAAAGCAGCGACGTGAGTCAGGAATTCTATTAAAACCATCGGATTAGAAAGATAGAAAGACCCTCTTAATAAGAAAAGGGTCTTTTTTAAGGATAACTTTTATTTCAAAATAGTGCCAAGTGAGTAAAAGTAAGTGAGATAACTGGTATTGTTTGAGGATGCTGTTCCTTCACTAACAAGCTCCCAAACCTCAGCTTCACCTGGTGTTTCACCTTGGGTCCACCATTTTGCTTCATAAATATTTCCATTATAGGTTACTTGATCTCCACCTAGGTAAGTTTCGTTTGCATCCCAGGCAGGAGCATCACTTGGTTCTCCGGGATCAGGTTCGCCAGTTCCTGGATCACCAGGTTCTACATACTCCCCATCGAAGTTGGCATCAATTACATTGTAAAATGCATTTGCTGTATCAGCCACTTCCCAGTAAGCAAGGATGACATGATACCCTATTCTATCTGGAATCACGCAGTCATGATTAACTGTAAATGGAGGGCGATCTCCATTATCATCAATGGAGCAGAATCGTTCGAAATCAGAACGTTCTAAAGGATCATTTGGATCCCAGTCTTCTTTTGTGATGTAATATTCCCATTTATCTGTTGCATGGGCAGCTGTTAGTGTCCATTCGAATGTAAAAGCACCACTTGACATGGGAACCTTCGCCCAGCGATCTTCCGATTGAGCATCGAGTTCATGAAAGATATTTGCACTGGCAATTTTTCCATCTGGAGGACCACCTTCTGGATAATTACCAGGAGCTTCAAGACTTTGCGGTTCATAGATCACAGCACCACAGTCATAGTTGGCTCCGTCAGCACATAATAAGTTACGGCTCTCTGGATTATTAACATATCCGTGTGCGGATACAGAATTAGCAAAAGCAACGGAACATAATAACATAATCAGAGCACCTAAAGTGATTTTCAATGTTTTCGGAACGGATGTTAGTAAATTCATTTAATTCCTCCTTGAAAACGTAAATGGTGCGAAAGGTCGGGTGAAATGAAATTAGAGCAGTGATTGAATAGAATAAGAACTTGATATATTTTATAAACGGATTGTTGTCATAGAATAGCTGAGTTATTAGAAGAGCAATACGTTCTTATAATTAAGGGGGAGGTGTACATAATGTTGGTTTCTTGATTTATTGCTCCTGTCTAGACAACTGTAACAAAGTATACAAATTTATCCTCCTCTCTCTAATATTTGTCATAACCTTTCGCTTACTTCAAGTATACATAAGTAGATACAAATATCAACAGAAGGTTAAGAATTTACAGATAATTGATGAAAAAGACCTGCCTAAAGTAGATAATTTCTTAAAATAGTTCATATTTACCAATTTTCAGGAATTTATGATGTGGCTGTAGACTTCGAATTAATTATAAACTGGTATGGTCATCCTAACATAATAATGCCTTTGTTTAGACAGGAGGGATGTCTTTCGTTCTCGGGAGTTTCCTTAAGATGAATTAAAGCAGAGCCCCTAAATTGAAGGGAACTGGCTCTACATAGGTGATGCTAGCTTTGCCAAGTTAGATGAGTCCAAGGAAAGTATAATCAATATCAGAGTGCAAATGAAATATGCCTCCGTATTTTAATCATGTCAACAATGGAGATGACAAAATTATATTTAGATTTCATTGAGAAAGCCCTTTCTTGGACAGTAAAATTGTATTAGGAATTTCGATATAAAAAACATTAAATCTATAAATAGAAGGACATCCTAAGTCCGTGAAAGGAGTGTTTATCAATGGCTGAAAATAAAGGTTTTCGAGCCAAAGTCCAACGTTTTGGAAGTTATTTAAGTGGTATGATTATGCCGAATATTGGTGCATTTATTGCGTGGGGAATTATTACTGCTTTATTCATTCCAGATGGATGGTTGCCAAATGAAAGCTTAGCACAATTAGTTGATCCCATGATTAATTATCTATTACCGCTGTTAATTGGTTTTACTGGTGGTCGAATGCTTCACGGCCTCCGTGGAGGAGTTGTTGGTGCAACAGCCACCATGGGAGTTATTGTAGGAGCCGGAATTCCAATGTTCTTAGGGGCAATGGTGATGGGTCCATTGGCTGGTTATGTCATGAAGAAAATTGACCAAGGGCTGCAGCATCGCATTCGTTCTGGTTTTGAAATGCTTTATAATAACTTCTCTGCTGGTATCTTGGGAGCTGGCTTGGCAATTATTGCTGCTTTAGCAATTGGACCAGTGGTCGAAGGGTTGAATAATGCGTTAGCAGCTGGAGTAGAAGCAATTATTGCTGCTGGCTTACTTCCATTAACCAGTATTATTATAGAACCGGCAAAAATTTTATTCTTAAACAATGCCATTAATCATGGAATTTTAAGTCCGATTGGGGTTGAACAAGCAGCAGAAGCTGGAAAATCGATTCTCTTCTTATTAGAAGCAAATCCAGGACCTGGATTAGGTATCTTATTAGCATTTTCAATTTTTGGCAGAGGTGCTTCAAAAAGTTCTGCGCCAGGTGCTGCAATCATCCAATTTTTAGGTGGAATTCATGAGATTTACTTCCCATACGTGCTAATGAAGCCAGCACTCATCCTCGCTGTAATTGCTGGTGGTATGAGTGGAGTGTTTACCTTTAACTTACTTGATGCAGGTCTAAGAGCAGCGGCATCTCCAGGTAGCATTTTCGCGATATACGCAATGACAGCCCAAGGAAGTTATTTTGCTGTTACAGCTGGTGTTTTAATCGCAGCAGTTGTGTCCTTCATTATCGCTGCATTTATCTTGAAAACTAGTAAGACTAACGAAGAAGATTTAGTAGAAGCAACTGACAAAATGGAAGCAATGAAAGGCAAGAAAAGCTCTGTTTCAGCTAATCTTACAGAGGAGCAAACGGTGGAAACAGAAGGGAATACAGAAAAGCCTACCGAAGATGTCAATAAGGTTATCTTTGCTTGTGATGCAGGAATGGGTTCTAGTGCAATGGGAGCTTCCCTCTTGAAGAAGAAATTCGCTGATGCATCGATTGACATTGATGTAAATAACACAGCGATTAACGAGATTCCAGATGATGCAGATATTATTATTACCCATAAAGATTTAACCGATCGTGCCAAAGCAAAAAGACCGAATGCCGAACATATTTCGGTTGAAAACTTCTTAAATAGTCCAAAATATGCAGAACTAGTTGAGCGCTTACGTAAATAAACGTAACGAATTAATAAGTAGGGGGTGAACAGATTGTACCTTACAGCCAGAGAAAGAAAACTGTTGTCCTTATTACGTGAAAGTAAAGATCCGATTCCAGTTAAACTACTGGCTGATAAGTTAACTGTAAGTGAACGCACGATTCATCGAGATCTCAAAAGCTTGGAAGCGGCACTAGTTGATTATAACTTATCCATTGAAAAGAAAACCAGATTCGGTATCCGAATGACTGGTGATTTAGGTAAATTAAAGGATCTAGATCAAGCACTAAATAATGGAGGGACAGTATCGGAGTATACACCGGAAGAAAGGAAGGCTATCATCCTTGCTAGTTTATTGCAAGCAAATGAACCGATCAAACTGTTCACCCTTTCACATGATCTAAACGTGACAATAGCTACAGTTAGTCATGATCTTGATCAAATGGAGAAGGAACTAAATGATTATCAATTAACGTTAATTCGAAAACGGGGCTATGGGGTCGAAATCACTGGAAATGAGGTCGACAAACGTGCAGCAATTAGCTATTTAATTAATCGATATGTCGATCTCTTTGAATATGTGCCATTAATCAAGGAGACGATGAAGCAACGTACCCAACCACTAGATGCAGTTTCCAATCGGTTATTGGGTTTTGTAAATTTAGAGAATTTAAGTATGATCGAGGCTTGTGTGCAAGAAGCTAGCAAATCTTTACCTTACGAATTGGCAGATAATGCATATGTTGGTTTAGTTGTTCATCTCGCATTGGCCATCGAGCGCCTGCAACAAGGAGAAATAATTATGTTTGACCAGGCTTATCCAAGGAAGGAATTCGAAGAAACGAAGGAATATGAAGTTGCTGCTGCGATGCTTCGAAATTTACAAGGAGCCTTAACTATTGAGATTCCTCATGAGGAAATTGACTATATTACCATGCATTTACTCGGTGCAAAATTACGCGCTGACCAAGCTTATGTACTTGAGGATTCCAATTTAGACATCGTTTATCGAGCAAAACAATTGATTGCATATATTGGTCATCAATTACAAGTAGACTTAACAAATAATATGTCATTATTGAATGATCTTGTTACTCATATGCGACCTGCGATTTATCGATTAAAGCAAGGGATGACGATAAAAAACCCTATCTATGATGAGATTGCAAGCAAGTATAAAGCTTTAATCGAGTTACTACGTGAAGGCGTGGAGAAAATATTTCCCCAGATCCATTTTCCAGATGATGAAATTGGCTATCTCGTGCTTCATTTTGCATCGGTGTTACTATATGGAGAAATGAAATTAGAGGTACGGGCATTGGTTATCTGTTCAAGCGGAATTGGGACCGCAAAGTTATTAGCCACAACCTTAATGCAGCGTATTCCAGAAATAAAAGAAGTGGATAATAAATCGATTTTTGACTTATCAAATACGGATTTAGCTGCGTATGACGTGATCGTATCGACCGTACCGTTAAAAGGGTATGATGTAGATTATGTGCTTGCTTCCCCAATGTTATCGCAAGCTGAAGCAGATCGAGTGAAGAAGAAAATAAGGCAGAAAAAAGTGACTTACACACCTTCCAGAGCTCGTCAGCCATCACAGCAAACGGGAATAGATTTTATTACAAAATTAGAGTCAAGACAAATTTACACAACAACAGTTTTACAACTGTTGCAATCCTTCCATATCGAACAGGTGGATGATAACTTAACCCTTGAACAAGTGCTAGATGCGATATGTACGGATTTAGAAAAGCAAGGTTATGTCACCGATAAGCAAACAGTTTACCAGAAATTAATAGAGCGGGCAAAACAAAGTGGTCTAGGTATTCCGAATACAGCTTTAGCCCTGTATCATACCCGTTCAAATGATGTGAGTGACGCCGTTTTCTTTATCTATGAGCTTGCTCATCCAGTGACCGTACAAGGAATGGATGGCGAAGATATGCAAATCACGCGTCTTCTGTTAATGGCAGCGCCACAGGTAACCCATAAGGAAGTCTTAGAAGTATTAAGCTTTTTGAGTAGTTTAATTATTATTCAAGGACAAGAAAGTATCGATCGCTTTGAATTAGGCAAAGAAATAGAGCTGAAGAACTTCTTATCGGAGCAGTTTCAGCAGTTCTTACAGGATAAAAATATACATTAAAAAGGGAGTGCATCACGTTATGACAAAACAAATATTAAGCCCAGCAACAATTGATTTACATGCGCAACTTACAAGTAAGGAAGCAGCCATCCGTCATACGGGGCAAATTTTGGTCGATCAAGGTTACGTTAATGCTGGTTATATAGATAAAATGCTGGAAAGAGAAGCGGTTACCTCCACTTTTATGGGCAATTATGTTGCTATTCCCCATGGTACAGAAGAAGGCAAGAAAGAAATTAAAGAGACAGGTATTTCTGTTGTTACGGTACCAGATGGTGTGGACTTCGGCGGCGGTAATATCGTTAAAGTATTAATTGGCATTGCCGGAAAAGGAGACGAACACTTAGAAATTCTTTCAAAAATAGCTATCATCCTTTCTGAAGAAGTGAATATTGATAATATCTTAGAAGCAACCTCGAAGGATGAGATTATCAGCCTATTTAATGAGGTGAATTAAATGTTAGCCGTCCATTTTGGAGCAGGAAACATTGGTCGAGGATTTATCGGAGCATTGCTCTATGAAGCAAAGTATCGAACCATCTTCGTGGACGTGAACCAGGAAGTTATCGACCGATTAAATAAGGAAAATCAATATGAAGTCATTCTTGCTGGAGCAACCAAGAAAAAGCAAGTGGTGAAGCAAGTATCGGGGATTAACAGTGTAACCAACCCTGTAGATGTTGTTGCTGCCATTGAAAAGGCAGATATCGTCACAACAGCTGTTGGACCAACCATATTAAAGGTAATTGCCAAGTTGATAGCTACTGGATTAGAAGCAAGAGTTGCAAAAAATGCTCAACCATTAAATATTATTGCTTGTGAGAATATGCTTGGTGGAAGCACGTTATTAAAAGAAGAAGTTCTTTCACATGTAACGGAAGAAATAAAGCATACAATTGAACAATATGTAGGTTTTCCAGATGCAGCTGTCGATCGGATTGTCCCAAATCAAGTGAATGATGATCGATTACAAGTCGCTGTTGAACCGTATTATGAATGGGTTGTTGAAAAACCTGCATTAAAAGGAAAAACGCCAGTAATTGATGGTGTTACCTATGTAGAGGATTTGAAGCCATATATTGAACGAAAATTATTTACCGTAAATACAGGACATGCTGTTCCAGCTTATATTGGGCATCAAAAAGGGTATCCTACGATTTATGAAGCGATGCAGGATGAAGAAATTCAAGCCATCATTGACGGTGCTTTACAAGAATCCGGTGAAGCGTTGATTCAATTTTATGGATTTAACCGTCACGAGCATGCTGCCTATCGTTCGAAGATTATCGAACGATTTAAGAATCCACATATTTCTGATGAAGTGACTAGAGTAGGTAGAGGTCCGATCCGAAAGCTTGGAGCTAGGGATCGATTGATACGACCAGCTATACTTTATATGGAAAAAACTGGAAAAATTCCAAGCTATCTTGTAAAAACCATTGCAGCTGCTCTCACCTATGTTAATAATCAAGACAAAGAAGCAGTGAAGTTACAAGCTTTAGTGAATAAAGAAGGATATGCTAATGCATTGCAAATAGTTGCAGAACTATCGGCAGAACATCCGTTAGTGGATGCAGTAATAAAGGAAATCAATAAGTAAAAGAAATCCCGGCTTATTGGCCGGGATTTCTTTTACTAAGCTATTAGCATGGCATGGTTAACTAATTCGAGTTAAGCGAAAGGAAGCATTAACTATCGTTTGACCATCGGCTGTTGTACCAAGTGTGTCAGCAGTTGTACCTACATTCCGAAGCGTTATAGTAGCACCACTAGGAATTGTCAAAATAGCAGATCCTACTATTAACCTTGTTGTATTATTTGATCCACCAGCTTGCCCATAAATGGTAGAACTTTGAACGGTACCATTTAAAAAAGTTGCATAAGCTACAGCATTATTTGATCCTGAAAGTAATACCGTAATTTCATATGAAATTTTATACGTTCCACTGTTTGCAACAGTAATAGCTGCAGTTCCTGGAGTATGGGCAATTCCGCCAGCTAACGGACCACTTGTACTGAATACAACGCTACCGCCAGAAGCTACCGTTTGAGATCCGGTATTATAAACATAACCATAACTTGTAGAGAAAGTGCCGGTAGGACCTGTAGATCCAGTACTTCCGGTAGCGCCAGTAGGCCCAGTAACACCAGCGGGTCCCGTTGCACCGGTCGGCCCGGTCTCGCCGGTAGTTCCAGTACCGCCAGTGGACCCTGTTGATCCAGTAGGTCCAGTATCCCCAGTAGGCCCCGTTGAGCCAGCAGGTCCGGTCTCGCCGGTAGGTCCAGTAACACCAGTAGGCCCTGTTACACCGGTCGGTCCGGTAGCACCGGTCGGCCCTGTGTCGCCAGCGGGTCCCGTTGCGCCGGTGGTACCAGTCTCGCCAGTAGGTCCCGTTGCGCCAATAGATCCAGTCGCACCGGTCTCGCCCGTAGCTCCGATTGCACCAGTAGGCCCAGTAACACCAGCGGGTCCCGTTGCACCGGTAGGTCCGGTCTCGCCGGTAGTTCCAGTACCGCCAGTGGGACCAGTTGAGCCAACAGGTCCGGTAGCACCTGTGGATCCAGTAGCACCGGTGGTTCCGGTTGTACCGGTAGGTCCAGTACCGCCAGCGGACCCTGTGTCGCCAGTAGGTCCAGTAGCGCCAGTGGGACCCGTTGCACCAGTAGGCCCTGTTACGCCGGTAGGTCCGGTCTCGCCCGTAGATCCAGTCGCACCAGTGGCACCGGTCTCGCCCGTAGCACCAGTAACACCGGTGGGCCCTGTGTCGCCAGCGGGCCCTGTTACGCCGGTAGGTCCAGTTGAGCCAATAGATCCAGTCGCACCAGTGGCACCGGTCTCGCCCGGTAGCACCTGTGAATCCAGTAGCACCTGTGGTTCCGGTTGTACCGGTAGTTCCAGTACCGCCAGTGGACCCTGTTGCGCCAGTAGGCCCAGTTACGCCGGTAGGTCCAGTTGAGCCAATAGATCCAGTCGCACCAGTGGCACCGGTCTCGCCAGTAGTGCCAGTGGTTCCCGTCGGACCAGTAGCTCCGGTAGCACCGGTCGGCCCCGTCGGACCAGTAGCTCCTATGGGATCAATAATTGGCTCAATGATATCTTCGATCGGCTCTACTATAACCCTAAATAGTAGTTCTAGTAACAACTCAATAAGATTCGTGTTTAATTGCCTATATAAATTTTTGGTTTCTTCATAAGCCTCCTTATTTTTTCTCCGTACCAATAAAACCACACATCCTTCATTCTTAAATCCTTTAAACATAAACTATTCATTTATAAAAGGTAAAGTGTGGACAGAGAAACAGAGTTTGAAATATATTATAAAAAATCGAAAAGAAATAAGAAAAGATACATATACAGTAGCTGAGTTATCCGAAGATGATGATTGGTTCAAGCAGTTGTTAAGAAATTAAGACCTTATAACAGGATAACAATAGTGTTTAAAGAAAGAAGGCGACGAGTTACATACCTCGTCGCTTTTTCTAAATCTATGAATACATCATTTGTTCAATCTTTTGATATAAAGTGGGGTGGGTTTTAGTAAGCTTGGCAGGTTTCCAATTCTTATTCACCCACATATGTGTAGTGGAGCCTTTGGTTAATAATTTGCCATAAGGTTCGTTTACCATACTTACTTTATTGTTTTGCATGGAAGTAAATTCTACTTCCGTTATTTTTCTAGCTTCATAGTCAAATTCCATACGGATCGGTGAGAAATTGGCTAATTTGCTGAAAATAACCACGGGCTCATCAAAATGAGCAGATTGTTTATAAGATGCTTGTACATCAACGACAGGGAGCAGCAGCCCAATTGCCTCCATATCATGATAGGAGATGTCAAAATAGCGCATCCACTCGGTTCTGCCAACTTCAAACCAAGTAATATAATTACCATGATGTACGACTCCCATCTGATCCGTATCTTTGTATTGTACACGCATGCTATGCTGATGCCATTGTGTCGTCATAACTTCTACTCCTTTTTCCTACTTGCTATTATATTACAATTGCTGCAACTTTTCTTTCGCAATATCCTGCAGTTTGAATTTTTGAACCTTGCCGGTACTGGTTAATGGCCAATCATCCGTGGTTATAAACCATACATGTCGAGGGATTTTAAATCGAGCTAATTTCTCCGAACACCAGTGAATGACCTCTTTTCTGGTCATAGATTCTCCATCATTTAACTCAATAAAGGCACCGCCAATTTCAGTGGTAAGTTTATCGGGTACACCAATCACACTTACTTGTGCCACCACCGGATGTTCTGAAATAACGGTTTCTACTTCTCTTGGTGATACTAATTCCCCTGAAACTTTATACATTTCTTTACTTCGTCCAAGTAATTGAATGTAACCAAGTTCATCAATTCTCCCGACATCCCCTGTACGTAGCCAGCCGTCCTTATCAATCGTCTTTGCAGTTTCTTCTGGTTTCTTATAATAACCATGTGTTACAGTTACTCCTCTCACAGCAAGTTCACCAACTGAACCTTTGTTTAAAGCTGTACCTGTTTCTGGATCAATGGTTTTGTATTCTACAGCATGGTAATTGAATTCTGGCATGCCGCTAATACCTGCTAACTTCGGTCTGCCTACCCTTGTAGAAATGCGTTCTAATGGATCACCAATTTCTGTTGTTACTCCAGAGGATGCTACTTCTGTCTGGCCATATCCTGTAATGATTTCAGTGAGTCCAAGGGTGTCCACAGCGCGCTGCCATACCGGGATAGGGGATGGAGCTGCACCACACCACATGGCAAATAAGTGTGATAAATCAAATTCATGAACTTTGGGATGATTTAATAACGGTACAAGTGTAGAAGGAACACATAGATAGTCATTTACCTGGTATTTCTCCATCAATTCTAATGAACGGAGTGGAGAAGCACCCAAGGCAGAAACGAAAGATCCCCCAACAAAGGACATCGCTAACATTGCTTCGATAATAGCAAAGCAATGGTAAAAAGGTAAGGGGGCAAAGGTAATCCGCTCTTTTTCTATTGCTCGACTAATACAAGTTCCATAAGCACATCGAAGTAGCATATCATGGGTAAGCATAACACCCTTTGGTCTCCCCGTTGACCCAGATGTATACATGATAATTGCTACTTCATCTGGATAATCCGAAGCATCCCATACGTTCATCACTCGTTCATATGGAATGTTTTCAGCACCTTGTACAAATCTCTCCCAAGAAATAAAATGGGAATCCATTTTTATTTTGTTTTCTGTTGGGATTAAGATAACTTGTTCAAGCTGCCTATTTTGCTGGAATTCATCCGATTGCAGTAATTCAGACACTGCTTTCCCATGCTGTTTTTCTTTTACAGACTCATGGATAAAGAGAAATTGACTGTCTGACTGCGATAGAATATACCCCAATTCATTTTTGGAAAGCATTGCATTAATTGGGATAAATACTGCTCCAAGCATGGAAGCAGCAATTAACAATGATGGATAGGTTGCATCATTATCCATTACTGTAGCGATGTGATCTCTTCGCTTTACTCCTAATTGGACCAATGCTTTTGCATATATAAGCGCTTGATCCCAAATGGTTTGATAGGTGTAGGTTTCCCCATGAATGTATAGATACGGTAATGTCCCATATTGATCAACCGCCTTGGAAAAGTGACGGGAAATCGTATTTCTTGGCCACGCTGGATAGCTGGATTCTAGTTCTTTTCTTCTTTCTGCAGCGGTTGGAAATGGAAGTTCAGGTTTGCTCTGGTACATGTTGATCTTCTCCTTTCGATGGTTTCTTCCCTAGTAGACTTTTTTAAATGCGAGCACGGCGTTATGACCACCGAATCCAAAGCCATTTGATAAGGCATAAGGAATAGCCCCTGCCGTAGCTTGATTAGCGACATAGTCTAAGTCAAGTTTAGGGTCTGGATTTTCCAAGTTGGTGGTAGGCAAAAAGATGTTTTCCTGCATACTTTTGATGGTAAGAATGGCTTCGACTGCGCCAGCGGCACCAAATAAATGACCGAGCATGGACTTGGTTGAACTAACTTTTAATTGTTTATAGGCATGCTTGCCAAATATGTGCTTGATTGCTTTTGTTTCTGAGACGTCACCTGTTGGCGTACTTGTTCCGTGGGCGTTTATATAAGCAATATCTTCTTTGTTAATACCTGCGCGTTCAATCGCTAATTGCATGGCTTTTGCTGCTCCTCGATAATCTGGAGCGGTGATATGGTAGGCATCTGTCGTGTTTCCGTAACCGACGATTTCACCGAGTATCACAGCATCGCGTTGTTTCGCATGTTCGTATTCCTCTAAGAATAGTATCCCTGCACCTTCTGACATGACAAAACCATCACGGTCCTGGTCAAATGGTCGGGAAGCTTTTTCAGGCCTCTCGTTTTGTGTGGACATGGCACGCATCTTAGAAAAACCAGCGATATAGAGTGGCGTAATCGTTGCCTCTGTACCACCAGCTAAAATGACATCGGAATAGCCGTGAGCAATATTTGTATAGGCTTCGCCGATGGCATGGTTACTTGTAGCACATGCGGAAACAGCGGCATAACTTGGTCCGCGGAAACCTGTCTGAATAGCTATGTAGCCGCTCGCCATATTATGGATCATTGCTGGGATAAGAAAAGGGGATACTCTTCTTTTTCCTTTTTCTAACATGGTCTGATGATTATCTAAGACGGTTTGTAAGCCGCCTGTTCCAGAACCAATATAGACACCTGCTCGATCTTTATCTAACGTTTCAAAATCGACATTCGCTTGCTCTAATGCTTGGATTGCTGCACTATAGGCGAACTGGGTAAATCGATCATATTTTTTCTGTTCTTTTGGCTCCATATATTGATCGATTGCTAAATCATCTACATACCCGGCAATTCTAGTAGAAATATCTTGAAACTCAGCTGCTTTTAATGTCTTGATGCCAGACTTTCCGTTTTTTGTACGTTTCCATAGTGTATTAACATCATTACCTAATGGTGAGACGACCCCCATACCAGTTACTACTACTCTGCGTTTCATATAATACTCCTTTCGATTATAGATGAATGCTGTTTGATTCCCAGTTATCCATATACGTAATTTATAGCCCAAACTTTCTGAAGGCAACAAGTAATCCCTATTCGTTAATTATCGTTATCTATTCCAAAATCATAACGTTTCCTATATAAAGAATGTTTTATATAAACTACCATTAGGATGATTTTTCTAAAAGTGTATCTTGGTTCGAAAAAACCCATCTGAATCTACCATTTTATCAAGCTAGCGATTTTTTAAAGTATATCATTATTGATGTCTAGATTTCATCCTCCTAGGAAGTGTTTCCTTCGATAGTTTCGGTACTCAGATTGATCTACAGTCATGATAGAACATGACAAAATTGTAATTTTTTATATGAAGGTTGAAAGAATAATCGATTTTCGTCTATGTGATTTCCCATCATAATAAAGTTATTGTCAGATTAGACGGGAATCTAGCATAGATGATGCTGATCATACACTACTAGCTTCTTTTCTAATAATCTAGGAAAGGTGGGTTTGTATTGAAACAATTCCGTATCGTATGCATAGCTATCAGCTTAACTTTACTGACTGCCTGTGGGTCAGAGATTCAAACAATTGGTTCGAGTGAATATTATGTGAAAATCTCAAATAAAGGTGAGAAGTATACGGAGCAAGAACATACTAGATACAAGTATCAACTGAAAGGTTTTAATGAAGAGGGCAACGATGAAAAACTCACCTTTACGAGTAATCATCGTTTAACAAGAGAAGCCTATTTACGGGTCTATTTCAAAAAAGGTGAAGTTATCACATATGAAGAGGTTGAACGTGATGACATTCCAAAAAAGCCTCAACAGTTGTTGGGCGTCGGTAACGATTCCTAAGAAAGTACGTTTAAATTCATCGAGAGGTGATTCATATGAAGGCAGAAAAACTTTTATCATCTTTATGTTATTTTAGTATCTTCTTTGCGCCATTTTTATTTCCAATTATTATATACGTTTTAACATATGGAATTGTTAGACACCATGCAGGAAAATCATTATGGATACACTTGGTTCCTTATCTATCTTTCTTTATTGGTATAGGGGTTTTGGTATTGAATGGTGGGAACCAAATGTCATCGTTGATCATCATTTGTATTTTCACCGTGATTGGGGTCTATTATCTTATTTTGAACTTTGTAAGAGGAATAAAGGTATTAATAGTGAATTAACTGAGGAATTACAATGAAATAGCCCTCGAGTGGAGTACCATGTCATCATATCAATAATGATATATTTTCATATTACTCCTTTCAAGGACCCTATCAATTAATCCTGTTCTAGTTTGCTGGGAAAGTTTGAAAAATAGTTCAGTTGTTTGATCAATTTCCCCTTAAATATAAATATTCTAATAGGATGCGTTTCTTTCATGAAATGGAAAGGGATTTATCCTGAAGATAAACCAATACGTCTAGAAGACATAAAAAAAGCCTTAGCATCTTTTAAACAAAGCTAAAGCTTTAGATATATTATATACAATTAGTTTAATAAGCACTCCATCCAGCATCGGCAGCTAAAGCTACTCCATTAATATAGGCTGATTCTTCAGAGGCTAAAAATAGAGCAATATTTGCTATATCTTGTACTTGTCCAGCTTTAGGCATTAGGTTTACCCCGCGGGTAGCTATTTCCAGACCAAATGGATCAACATTGGTCATCCGTGCGGAAAACTCAGTTTCCACTTGTGCAGGGGCAATGGCGTTACAACGAATATGCTCTGGTCCATACTGTGATGCCACGTTTTTCGTCATGCCAACAACTGCGTGTTTGGATGCGGTATAAGCAAGTCCACCACGACCTCCAGTCAGTCCTGTAATGGAAGCCATATTAACAATGGTACCGCCTCCATTTTTGATAAATATAGGAATAATTGCACGTAAGGTATGCATCACCCCATTCACGTTTACATTCATGACACGTTCCCATGTTGCATCTTCTACATGAGCAGCAGCCTGCATATTGTCACCAACCCCAGCGTTGTTTACCAGGATATCAATCCTGCCAAAAGCTTCAACAGTATCATCAATCATTGCTTGAACCTCACTAGCTTCTGCAACATTCACTTTGACGCCTAGAGCATCATAACCTTGTTCTTGAAGTGCATTGACAGTTGTTTGCAGTGCTTTTTCATCAAAATCAGCAATAACCACTTTCGCGCCCTCTTGGGCATACGTACGGGCAATTTGCTTTCCAATACCGGCGCCACTTCCTGTAATAATTGCTATTTTATCTTCTAAGCGTTTCATGGGAATCACCTTTCTTTTTAAAATATCGGGATATTTTTACTATAAATCACCTCATGATAGAACACAACTATTTTAATGATAGTATAACTATCATTAAATATACAGAGGAGTAAAGCATCTTGTTGTTGAAAGTATTCTAGAGTTGAAGGAAGTTGAAGGATGGGTAACTGATGGCAGGAACTTATTAATCCAGTATCCTTATGTGAAGCATTTGGAAGTCTAAATGAAGCAAGTATTGGTTGGGCTAGACAGCCAATTATGGATTGCAACTTATTCGGAAATATTGTCGTAGCTGATAATGGAGAGAAATTCGAATTCACCAATTATAGGACTGGCTGAAGATCACCAAGCAAAATGGTGGCTAAATAGAAGGTGGTTTACGCGGGTTTTCTGGAATAGCTATAGTGAGAATTACATAGAGAAATATTGATGCCGGTGTAAATAGGAAGAGGAGTCGTGTGAAAAAGGAAGAAACCCTGTGATTTCAGCAATCCCACCGCATACACCTGTGATCGATTTATCTGGGGATGATCGCAACTTTTTCATTTGTAAGTACTCCTTAAACATAAAAATTTACAAACCACCGTCCGCCAAGTTATTAGATTTGGCATAACATTTCTATAAACCATTGTAAAAAATCTAATATGAAAGCCTTAGCCCATATATAGAGCTAAGGCTTATTTAATTGATTAATAGAAGCGTTTATAACTATCGAAGTGTTTGCTCCAATAAGGGTTACTTAAACTACTTATTTGTACACCACTTGATCCGGCATGGATGAATTGATTATTTCCTAAGTAGATACCTAGATGTGAGATTCCTGGACGATAGGTACCTGCGAAGAAGACGAGGTCACCTACTTTAGGTTTACTTACATGATAAGATCGGTTATAGTAACCATCGCTTGAAGTTCGACTTATGCTCATTCCAGCTTTTTTATAGACATAATAGATAAACCCACTACAGTCGAAGCCAGATGGAGAGGAACCGCCCCATACATAACCTACGCCTTCATAACTTTTAGCCGTTTGAATAAGTTTATCGACATTATAGCTAACATTAGAAGGCTTTTCACTAGAGCTACCGCCTGATCCCGAACTTGAACTAGATCCTGAACTACTACCGATACTTAGTTTTTGGCCAATTAGAATTAAATCAGATGATAGGTTATTCCATTTTTTCAAATTAGCAACTGTCACACCATGTTTCCCTGCAATCACGGATAAGGAATCCCCAGATTTAACCACATAGGTTTTCGAAGCGCTGTTACCAGAACCTGATGAACCGGATCCTGAATTAGAGCTTGAATTATTTGAGCTATTCGAACTTGATCCGTTCTTACTTACAACAAACACATTTCCTGGGTAAATTAACGTGGAGTTTAAATTATTCCATTTCATTAAGTTACTTAAGGAGATATTATGTTTGGATGCAATTCCGCTTAACGTGTCCCCACGCTTTACGGTATATGTACTAGAAGAATTACTAGAGTTATTATTAGAAGAATTCGAAGAGCCTGAGTTAGAAGAAGACCCTTTTTTATCTGTCTCAATAATTTGGTTTGGGAAGATTAAGTCACTTGAGAGATGATTAATCGATTTTAATTGTGAAACACTCGTATTATACTTTTGTGCAATCGTCCATAACGAGTCACCACTTTTGACTTTATATGATGCAGCATCTGCTTCCTCAGCTGCAACAATCGATGCGGCAATTGCTGCTCCAGCAGTCACGGTCATAATTATCTTTTTATTCGCCAATGGTTGTTGCTCCCCTCTGTAATATAATTGTCAAAATGTGTTAGGAAATTAATTCCATTATAGCTTTTGTTACAAAAAAATGATAGATTTATAGGATATTTGTAATTGTTTTGTAATATAATGGGTGAAGACGGTGACTTTTCACCTAAAAAGTCGTATTCTTCGAACTTTTGGAATCGTAGGTTGGTATTGCAAGAATTAAGCTATGAGATTGGTACGGGTAATTAGACACCAGTTTATAATTTTAAAATTAATATTTTTATGTAATTTTGTTGTATTACCATTAAATTAAACGTAAGGGGAGACTTTGAAAAGGTGCAATTAGGAATGATAAACGTAATGCTGGTAGATGATCAACAACTATTTATAGACGGAGTAAAAGCACTTTTGAATAACGAAGAGGACTTACAAGTAGTTGCAACTGCAACAAATGGAAAGAATGGGATACTAAGATTTATAGAGCACCTACCAGATTTGGTGCTAGTTGATATCCATATGCCTCACACGGATGTCATTAAATTAATCGTGGAAATAAAAGAAAATCATCCAAATACGAAAATTTTTGTTCTTACAACATTTAACAGATGAAGATGCAATCATTTCCGCTATCTATGTGGGAGCAGATGGTTTCTTATTAAAAAAATTAAAGGGAGATCAATTTATTTCTTGCATTCGAGATGTAATCGAAAATGAAATCGTCTTCTCAGGAGAAGTGTCACGTATATTATCTAAACATATAATGGAAAGACAATTTAACAAACGAGAAATTCTGGAAAATTCATTGCAAAATAGCAGTCTTGAATTATCCAACCGGGAAATAGATATTGCTGTTTTAATGGTTGAAGGATTCTCAAATAAACATATTGCCCAACGATTATTTTTAAGTGAAGGTACCATAAAAAACTATATTAGTGGAATCTATCAAACCTTTGGAATCCATAATCGAAAGCAACTAATTTCTTGTTTTCGTCAACTATTGGATAAAAATTAGTAATTTAATCACGAATTATTACTTTTATTTCCAAAGGTCACTAAAAACATGACTGTGTGTTTAGTATGATGTACTTATTCATTAAAAACCTAGTTTCTAGGTCAAGAATGAAGGCCATAATATGATAAGAAATATTTCTATTTCCGCTAGTAAATATTTAGACGATATCATTAATCGCTTGCATTTAAACGGTGAGTTTAATCTCCAGGAATTAAAACGCAGGCCAAAGCGGAAACTGAAAAATTCAATAGCTTTACTAGATTTACAAGCACACGGTACAATGGAAGCCTTAACAAGAATATCAGGTTATGATACAAAGTAATTGTTTTTATCGAGCCTTCCGAAAAAAATGATCGGAGAGATTATCAAATATGGTGGGAACAGCTTAGTTTTTAAAACAGAACAAACCAAAATTAACATCGTAGATATATTACTTACTGTAAAAAAAGAGCAGTTTTTCTTATCAGATTCTTTGATAGGTCCCTTTTTCATGACTTAAACAGTCGGAAACAAAAAACAAACAACTCTTTGCAATGTATTTGGGCAAAGCTGGCTACTCCATGTCATATAAAGAGATTGCCAACCTAATACAAATCGAAGAGGGAACACAACGAAGGTGCATATTAGCAATATATATTTGGAAATTGGTAAAAAATGTCGCAAGGATGTTATTGATATACTACACTGGCGTAAAAATGGGGGGGTAGAGGAGCACAAGCGAAAGATGTTCTCATTGATAGTGCTGGTGCGATGTTTGATATAGGAATGTATGTAATTAATAGGCGTATTAAGGTTGCCCGCTGAGCCATGAGCTTAGTGGGTTTGTTTTATGAACGATACTAGATCATTACTTTCTCCCCTCACCAATTACAAAAATTAACCATCAACTCTATTTTCCCGTTAATCATTTTAAAAAATTCTCTACCTCTTTTTGGTAAATATCTAGCCTCAATAGAAGCGCATTTTGATAGATTTGTCTCGCATATTACTATTTGATCCCTTTCCAAACAATTTCCGTTTCTTTTTCAGTACAATTTTGCACATGCCCATGTGGTTCTTTTGGTCTTACCACGTAGATGCCTTCTTAGTATAATACAAGTATAGAACATGCTACTTATGAACTATTGATTAGGGGGATAATGATGGATCAACGTAGTATGGCTGTTTTAAATCAACTTTTGAAACAAGATGCATATATTACTGTTCAAGAACTGGCTGCATTGTTAAATGTGTCGCGCCGTACGATTTATAGTGACCTTGATAAAGTAAATGATTGGCTGCATGAATATCAGTTAGGAGAGATCAAGCAGGTAAGACGGCAAGGGTTATATCTAGAAACTGCGGTTAAAAAAGCAATCATTACGAAGTATCCTTTCTCAGGAATGACGTACTATGCGTATTCCCCTACGGAGAGAAGGGCATGGATTTATATTCATATTGTCGGTCAGAGTGAACCGTATTTTTTAGAGGATGTAAGAAAGCTCTTTCAAGTAAGTAGAAATACCGTTTTAGAAGATATTAAAAAACTGAAGAAGGAAATGAAGACATACCAATTAATTTTCTATTCAGATCGTAAGACAGGATATGCTATAGAGGGAAATGAAAACGATATCAGGAGGTTGTTGATTCATTTCTTAGCTATCGTCACTCCGAAAGAAGGATGGCACAGTTTCTTGTCTCTGGAGGAGACAGCGAACAAAGAAGATAACCAAATGATGGGACCATATTGTATATTCGATATTCCATTAATTCGGTTATTAAGTCAATCCTTACATGCATATGAGCAACGATTTATGGTTGAGTTTACCGATGAATTTTTGAATAATATCATCATTTGGTTTCATTTTTTCCTGAGGAGAATCGAGCAGCAATCATTTGTAGAAGTGGACGCAGTTGAAAAAGAAGTAATTAAAACGATGGATGAATACAAAGGAATACAGTCCTTATGTAATCATGTCGCTGATTCATTTGATATGACGATTCCAGAGAATGAAATATATTATTTCGCGAAGTATCTGCTCAGTGCAAAAGTGAATTACAATTTTAGAACATACTTAGAAAGCGAAGAAATGACCACTTTGCTTCATGTGGTGGAAAAGATGGCTGCTGATTTTCAACGCTATGCAGCAATTGAGTTTAAAGAGCCGGAACAAATGATTCAAAACTTGCTGCTTCATTTAAAACCAGCATTCTACCGAATTAAATATGGCATTGAACTAGAGAATGATTTAAGGGATTTGGTTAAGAAAAATTATTCGGAAGTATTTCATTTAACGAAAAAAGTAGTACATCATTTTGAAAATATAATCGGTCAACCAATGAATGAAAATGAAGTTGCTCTGATTACAATGCATTTTGGAGGATGGCTTCGTAAAGAGGGTGTAATGCTTGAACCGACTCGTAAAAGCATGCTTCTTGTTTGTACGAATGGGTTGGGTACTTCAAGACTATTAGAAAGCCAGCTTGAAGGACTATTTTCTGATGTAGAAACCATTGGGGTAACCTCATTAAGGGAATATGAAAAAATGGATTTGCATGTTGATTTTATTGTCTCAACTATTCCACTAATGGATAGGGACGTGCCAGTCTTTGTAGTGAATCCTGTATTAGATAATGAAGATAAAGAGCAGTTATTGAAAAAAGTAAACAGTTTGTTTGAACATTCCTCCAAAAACCAAGTTTATTCTGTTGAAACGGTGATGGATATTGTCCGAAGATACGCAGTAATTCAAGACAAGGAATCCTTATCCAAGGAGCTTCGAAGTTATTTTCATGCACCAATAAATGTAGAAAATGAAGTAAAGAAACCGGGCCTAGCCAAGCTTTTACCATCAGATAGAATTGTGCTTAAAAAGCGGGTGGATCATTGGGAAGATGCTATCAGAATTGCTGCTAAACCATTGTTGAAGCAAGGGTATATCCAAGAAAATTATGTCGTCGAGATGATCGAAAATGTTAAAAGGGTTGGTCCGTATATTGTGATATCTGATCATTTTGCTCTCCCCCATGCTAACCCAGAAGATGGAGTAATAAAAACAGGGATGAGTATGCTGCATTTGGAAGAAGCCACTGACATATTAGGAAAATCTGCAAACGTCCTGGTTGTTTTAGCTTCACGAGATAATGAACAGCATCTAAAAGCATTATCACAACTTACAAGACTATTTTCTAATAAAGAGATGAAGGAAAGTATGCTGAAGACAAAAGATAAACATCAACTAATCAAAATGATTCAATCATATTCAACGGAGATGAAATTACGCAAAGGGACAGGTGAGTGAATGCGATGAGGTTTTTAGAAGAAAGTATTGTGAAGGTTGGGGTGGAAGCAGCAAATGCAGAAGGTGCTATTGAAGCTGCTGGGGAGCTTTTATTAAAAGAAGGGTACATCGAAAAGTCATACATTGAAGCGATGAAGTATTCCTATAAGGAAAACGGACCTTATTTTGTACTAGCTCCAAGTATTGCGATTCCACATGCCAGACCCGAAGATGGAGTGAATGAAGCTTCTGTTTCACTGGTGCAATTAAAGGATCCAATTGTATTTGGTCACGCTTCGAACGATCCAGTTCGTCTTGTATTTGGTTTAGGTGCATCATCCAGTGAGGAGCATATCACCTTGCTTCGAAAATTAACGGGTCTTCTCAATGATCCGATGAATGTAGAAAAGTTAGCAACTGCAGGAACCTATGAAGAAATAAAAAAAATAGTGGAAATGGGGAGATCGTGATGAAAGTATTGACAGTTTGTGGATTAGGACAAGGTACGAGTTTAATTTTAAAAATGAATGTGGAGCAAGCGTTAGCAGACAAAGGGATTAGTGCAGAGGTGGAACATACCGATGTTTCTACAGCTTCAACAATGGAAGCCGATTATATAATAACGAGTAATGAACTAGCAGAAAGTCTGGTAGGTCATCGCGCTAAAGTTTTCATTGTAAATAACTACTTTGATATGGAAGAAATTAATAAGGCAATTGATGAGAACGTTGTGAGTTAAAACGATATAGGGGGGAACTCGAATGGATGTTATTTTTTGGATTGCGACGAATATTTTTGGACAAGCAGCAATTCTACTTGGATTTATCGTCCTTCTAGGGTTATTACTACAGAAAAAAAGCATGAGCCAGGTCATTAGCGGAACCTTCAAGGCAGTTATTGGGTTTCTAATCATTAGTGCAGGTTCAGGGGTAATTACAGATGCGCTGACGGTTTTTGAACCACTGTGGAAAGAAGTATTTAATTTATCCGCAGAACCACTGGGAGAATTCATGGGGCAAGAAACATTTAATGCTAAATATGGCAGTGCGGTTACATTAGCAATGACTCTAGGATTTGTTATTAACGTTTTATTAGCAAGGTTTACTAGATTTAAATATATCTATTTAACTGGTCATATGATGTTCTGGACAACCACCATCTTTGCAGGAATTGTGGTTCAAACTGCAGGTGATGTTTCATTTGGTAAGCTCGTTATCTTCCTAGCAGTATTTATGGGCTTATATTGGACCATTCAGCCTGCATTGACGCAGCCATTCATGCGGAAGATCATGGGGAATGACAATATTGCGCTGGGTCATACCTCGGCATCGGTATCTTTATTAAGTGCGCTGGCTGGTAAATATTTAGGCAATAAAGAAAATGATTCTGAAAAAATCAAGCTTCCGAAAGGCTTGGAATTTCTAAGAGATTCTAACGTTATTACAGCATTAACAATGGGACTATTATTTTTAATTGGTGCGATTATTATCTCCCTTAAAGATACACCAGGAGCGCAAGCGCTAGTGGAAGCTGCTGGAGATCAGAACTTCATCGTATATTCGATTATTCAGTCATTCACGTTTGCTGCTGGTATTGCTGTGGTGCTATTAGGTGTACGGATGTTCATTGGTGAAATGGTTCCAGCATTTAAAGGGATTGCAACCAAGATCGTACCTGGTGCGAAGCCAGCCTTAGATAGTCCAGTTGTATTTCCATTCGCACCAAATGCTGTCATTTTAGGATTTTTAGGCTCCTTTGTTGGGGCACTAATTTGGTTGATTGTTTTAGGAAATACAGTTAGTTATGTATTTGTGCCAACGATGATTGTACTGTTCTTCCATTCTGCAACTGCAGGCGTATTTGGGAATGCAACCGGTGGTGTAAGAGGTGCTGTTCTAGGTGGATTCATTACCTCCACTGTTGTTGCATGGGGGCAGTTTGTGATGGTGAAAATGCTTCTACCTGACACCGTACCAGATACAGCCATGTGGGCAGCAGATTCAGATATGTTCATTTTAGGCCCGATTATCCGGTTTTTATCGCAACTATTTTTCTAGGTTGGATCCATCAGCGGGGATATAGCATCCCCGTTTTCCAATTAATCTATTAAACTTACATCAGGAGTGATATATATGAGTTTCATTAGAACATTTCATGGTGATATAGCTCCATCAAAATTAGGTTTTACCTATTCACATGAACACATTGTCTGTCGCCCTCCATATTGGGTGGAACAAGAAAACGATGATTTGCTTTTAGATGATAAAGAAAAATCCAAGCAGGATGTGCTAGACTTCAAAAACTTCGGTGGACAAGCAATTGTTGATGCAACTGCAGTGGACTATGGACGTGATGTGCAAGCAGTGAAAGAGATCGCAGAGGAAACGGATGTCACCATTGTGGGTACCGCAGGCTTCAACAAGAGTTTCCTTTGGGACGCGCAAATCCCTGAACACGTAAAAAAAGTAACAGGTGACTATCATACGTATTATGAATGGATAGATGCAACATCTATCAATAAGCTGGCTGATTTTGTTATCTGCGAAATTGAAGAGGGGATGGAAGGTACGAATATACGTGGCGGCCAGGTGAAATTTGGTACAGGCTATAACCGAATAACCCCGTTAGAGGAAAAAACACTATGTGCAGTAGCTCGAGCACATCATGAAACAAAAGCGCCATTGCACTCTCATACAGAAGCGGGGACAATGGCTCTGGAACAAATTGAACTACTGAAAAGTGAAGGCGTACATTTAGAACATATTAGCTTCGGTCATATGGATCGTAATCCAGATCCTTACTACCATGAGAAAGTAGCACAAACTGGTGCACTACTTTCCTTTGATGGTATCTCAAAAATTAAGTATGCCCCAGAAAGCACAAGAATTCAATGTATTTTAGAACTGGTTAGAAAAGGGTATGAGGATCAATTATTGGTGAGTGGCGACACAGCAAGAAAATCCTACTACAAACATTATGATTACGGGTTAGGTTTGGAAAATATTATTGGCAAGTGGGTTCCACGTTTTATTGATGAAGCGAATCAGAATGGTTTTGATGGTCAACGATTAATCGAAAAGTTTTTCATCCATAACCCGGCACGTTGCTTTGCATTTAAAAAATAGATGTGAAGTTGCGAGAGTTTTTGTGTAGACATAATCATCGTTTTGGAATGTGAACCGTTCGGGGGTTATTTCGTTATAAACAATCATTGAAAAATTGGGGGCTTGAGGCATGGTGGAATTCCAAAATGAGAATTCATTTGAAATAAAAGAAAAAATGAATCAATCACAAATTGTTATATTACCAATCGGTGCAGTGGAGGCTCATGGTCCTCACTTACCGCTTGGTACGGATAATTTTCTGGCTGAGCGGTTATCCCAAAAATTGGCGGAACGTGTGAAGGCTTTTGTACTGCCGACATTACCTTATGGTCAAGTATGGAGCCTCCGCAACTTTCCGGGAAGTATTAATGTAAGCAACAATTCATTGATCTCCTTTCTCGTTGATATCGGTGAAAGTCTTTATAAACAAGGATTTCGAACATTTGCTATGGTGAATGGGCATTTAGGGAACCAAACAGCATTAAAAGAAGCGGCGCGGGTATTGTACGAATCCTGCCCGGAAATGCGTGTGTTTTATTTCTTTTATCCAGGCATGAACAAGGCGGCAGCTGAAGTCAGAGAGAACAGTTCAACCCATAACACTTACTTTCATGCCTGTGAAATCGAAACATCTTACATGCTGTACCTGGCTCCCGAATTCGTTGATATGGACAAGGCGCTTACGGATATTCCAAATATACCAATGCACGCTGATTCCACGCCTACACCTTGGGAGGAGTTTACCGAAACAGCTGTATTAGGAGATGCCAGCCTTGCGACAAAAGAAAAAGGGGAATATATTATCGAAACTGCCTTGGAGAATATGGTTAAGATAATCGAAGCATTCAAAGTGGAGGGGTTATAATGATTCAACAATACTTCAGTGAAATTACTAATTTACTAGCTATTGTCAAAAAAGAAGAACAGGAAGCATTAAATCATGCTGCTAAAAAAGTTGCCGATGTCATTCAAAATGGAAGTATTGTGCATTTATTTGGATGTGGACATTCGCATATCCTAACAGAAGAAGTTTATTATCGAGCAGGGGGATTAGTTCCAATACATCCTATTTTACATGAACCGCTAATGCTTCATGAAGGCGCTGTTCGTTCTTCTATGTTAGAGAGAAAAAATGATTATGCAAAGACATTTATGGAGGAACAGGATATTCGTAAAGGAGACCTTGTAATCGTTATCTCGACATCAGGAAGAAACCCTGTTCCAGTTGATGTGGCTGTTTTGGCTAAAAGCAAAGAGGCCTTTGTTATTGGAATTACCTCCATGGCATATTCATCTAGCCAACCATCACGCCATACAAGTGAACGGCATTTGTTTCATGTAGTGGATCTAGTAATTGATAACCATGCGCCGGTTGGGGATGCACTCTTATCACATGACAAAGTGGAGGTAAACTTTTCTCCTAGCTCCACTGTCATTGGTGCAACCATACTAAATGCCATTTTTGCTGAGTCTATCAAGCAAATGGCAGAAAACGATTATGATCCACCTGTTTTCTTAAGTGGAAATATTGAAGGTGCTGATCAGCATAATCGAATATTGATTGATACGTATAAGCAACGAATACAACTATAAAGGTACCGTTAATAAAATTTCGTAACGTTGATTTCTTTTTATGTATAACCCCCCGCGTGTCGGGGGTTCATTTTCTTATAAATGAGTCTCTATAAATGCTTGAATTAGGGAAATGGTCTTCTCATTCTCATCATTAAATACGCTGTGACTACTGTTTTCAAGTATGTGGAAGGTACTACCAGGGATTCGTTGATGTATTTCTTGACTTTCACTGACAGGGGTTACCCAGTCGTATCTTCCAGCAATAATTAGAGTTGGACAAGTGATGGTATGTAGATCATCTCTAACATCAAAGTTCTTTAAAAATCCACCGAAGCCCTTGTTGAGTGCTTGATATGACCGTTTCACAGACGGTCTGACTTGTTCTTGATTATCGCTTATTTTATGGGAATATAGTGAACTCATCGCTTGATAATATGCTTGTAATTCTTGCTCTGATTGGAAACCTCCTTCCCATAATATATTTGCGTAATATTTCTGTTCTTCATTTCCTTGTTCGTTTATGAATTGTTTTGCTTTCTTTATAAATTGATAAGATGGAGAAGTTGTTGCTAATATAAGGCCATTAAGTGAAGTGCCGTGTTGTAAAGCATATTGCATGGCCACCATCCCACCATAGGAATGGCCTAATATCCAGATGCTTTTGAGTCCAAGATATTCTCGTAATGCCTCGATATCAGCAACATTTTGTGTGAGTGTGTAGGTAGCATTGTCCTCTTCAGCTGAATAGCCACAGCCACGTTGGTCGATATAAACAAGTTGGACTTCTTTGGTTAATGCATCTAAATGTGGTTTGAAATTTAAATGGGATCCGCCAGGTCCACCGTGCAAGACAAATACGACAGGCTTTTCTTTGAACTGTCCGTTTTCTAGTGTTAATTGAGCTCCGTCTACATCGAAATAAAGGGTCGTATCGTTAATATTTGCATACATTTTAAGGCTCCTCTCCGATTTTCCGTTTTCTTGGAAGAATATATATAATTAATAATAGTACACCAATTAATAAGCCGATAAGTGTAATCACAATTAAGGTCGGCCATACGTTAACAAAATTCACGCCGACAAGGAAAGCAATGTACCCGACAAGAATAATTGATAAGAACACCATATCCTTCTTATTAATCGTCTTATAAATAAATTGTTTTCCTTTTTCGGTCTCCTCTGTAGAAATCAGGCTAGCTATGATTGTTCCAGCAAGTGAGAAAAGAATGCCGATGATGACAGGGTCGATCGTACTACTAATAATTTGACAATAAATCGTGGCACCAGCTCCAAGTAGTATCCCTGTTGTAGCCCCTTTGGTGTTCGCCCTGCTCCATAATAGCCCCAAGATGATTGGAATGAACGTTGCACCTGCAAATATTTTTTGTGTCAGTAACAATAATTCCATAATAGATGGTGTCCATAGGGCAGCAAAGGTGGATAGAACTCCAATCGTTACTAAGGTCCAACGTGTGATGGAAATGGTATGTTTTTCATTAATCGTTTTTCCTAACCGTTGCTTGTTTTTTTCATAAATATCTCTTGTTACATGAATGCCTGCACCAAGAAGATTCGAGTCGACGGTAGACATACAAGCTCCTAAGATACCCGTTACAATAATGATTCCTATCCATGGGTGAATGACTTCCATTGCTAGTACGGGGAAGATCGTTTCTGCATTACTGATATCAGGAATTAACGCCTTTCCAATCCCCCCGACAAGTGCTAATCCAAACGCCATAAATAATGCTACGAACCAAACCATCAGTAGACTAATACGCTGAATTGTTTTTACGTTTTTCGCCGAATAAACGCGTTGTATTTGCGTTTGACTGATTGTGTTTAAAGGAAGAAAAGTGATGGCCCATGTCATGATCATCATAAATGTTGCACTTTCTGTAAGGCTCATAAAGTTACCACCTAACACTGTTTGCATAACTTCACTACCAATTATGGTTGCGTTCATTAATGTGCTCTCAGGGGAGAGGGCCTGAAGTCCAAATACAATAACAAGGATTAATCCGATAACCATAATAATTGATTGGATCCAATCGGTTAATGCCACCCCCATAAGCCCTCCAAAAGCTGTATACGTAATTGTTACTACAGAAGTAATTAAAATGGCTAATGTCGTATCAATCCCTAAGATAGAATGAAGAATCACTCCTATCCCTAGTATACTTCCTCCTGCTCCGCCAACGAGTGCGACGAGCGAAAATAAGGTGGTAAGAATGGCAACCGAGCTCGAATAACGAAGTGCCATCAAGTCAGGTAGTGTGAAGACTTCAAAGTGCCGGGCTATTTGTCTGATTTTCCCTGATATAAAGAAAAGAACAAAATAGGCTGATCCTGCGGCAACTAATAGCCACATCATCGAAAAACCATCATGATAAACCATTCCACTAAATCCCATATATGTGTTCGCACCTACAACTGTGGAAAAGATTGTACTAAATAGTAATCCTGCATTCATCTTGCCGCCAGCAACGTAGAAGTCTGCTCTTGTTTCCTGTTTTTTAGCCACCAATACACCAACTAGAATCATCGCAATTAAATAGACAATTGGAATAATATAGTAACTGTACCAGACCATTTCGTTCCTCCTTATTTCAGAGTTCTAATCATTTCTATGATCGTCGTTAGAATTATATTACTTGCTTGATTGTAGGTAGAGATAATTGTAGTTAAATTTTATCTATTATTCTTAAATTATCTTACTTTTCTTATTTTCATGCTAAACTGATAGGAAGATGTAGTTATGAAGTGAAATTTACTAAAGCATAGGAGATGGATAGAGTGGATGTAAACATCGATAGAATAATGAATCACTTAGATGAAATCGGAAGAATCTCCAGTGGTACAAAAGGCTATACAAGATTGGCATATTCCGAAGAGGAAGATGCAGCTTTACAATGGTTAAAAACGAAGATGGGGGAAAATGGAATACCTACAAAACAGGATAGAGTGGGCAATGTATTTGGGAGAATTGGACAAGCAGACGCTCCTGCATTACTGATGGGTTCTCATTTGGATAGCGTCTTTGAAGGAGGTCTTTATGACGGGGCGCTTGGTGTCGTATTAGGTTTAGAATGTTTATTAAGAATAAAGGAAATGGGAATCAACCTTAACAATCCGATAGAATTAGTTGCATTTCGTGGTGAAGAAGCAAATGTACTCGGAGGAACGTTTGGAAGCAGGGCATTCGCGGGTTTAATAGAAGAAAGTGAAGCTATAAAAGAAAAATTAGAAGGACTATCATTTGATTGGCAGGATGTTGAATCAGTAAGAAACAGAAAAAAATACCTTTCTTATATGGAATTACATATTGAGCAAGGTTCGGTATTAGAAGCTAATGAAAAACAGATCGGTGTCGTTACTTCTATTGCAGGCATTATTCGTTTTCATGTCACCGTAAAAGGAAAAAGCAGCCATTCTGGAACGACTCCGATGGACATGAGAAGAGACGCTTTATTGTATGCTTCGAAGATTATCCAAGAAGTAAACCAGATTGTCTGCAGATTTGGCGGGGACAACGTGGCTACAGTGGGGGAATTAGATGTTCATCCAAATCAAGCAAACGTAGTACCAGGCCTTGTGAATCTTACAGTAGAAATAAGAGGCAGCAAATTAAATGAAATGAAAATGATCGAAGAGGAGATAAAAGCTTATATAAGAAAGCACTTTGAAGCAGAAACGAGGCAGCTTATTGAGAAAGCGCCGAGTGAACTTTCTCGAGATGTACAAAACAAGATAATCGAAGCCTGTAAAAACAATTTCGTTTCATTTATGTCTATACCTAGTGGCGCCAATCATGATGCAAATTCACTCGTGAATAATATGGAAGTGGGCATGGTTTTCGTACCAAGTAAAGATGGGCTGAGTCACCATCCAGAAGAATTCACCTCTGTAGAAGATATTAAAGTAGGATCAGAAATTATGTTAGAAGTGATAGCGAATTTATGTACTGACTAATGATTTGATATAAGTAAGAGACTGCGAGACTGTAAGCTATCTATATTACAGTATTTTTATTTGATGGTAAACAAAGTTTTTCTTTTAATATAAAATTATTTAAAATAGATAAATAAATTAAACTATTATTTCTTTTCTATAGGAGTGATTACAATGCCGTATAGTTATGTTTCGTATCTTGATTGCCCAAAATGTGGTGAGACGTATGATGTGAACACAGTCCAGCAGCTTTGTACATGTGGAGCACCACTTCTAGTAAATTATGATCTCGAACAACTAAAAGATAATCTAAAGCCAGATGAATTGAAGGATCGGGAGGATTCCTTATGGAGGTATCATGAACTGCTTCCAGTAGCGGATTGTAAGAATGTCATTTCGCTTGGCGAAGGGATGACCCCGCTTGTTGAAATGTCCAAGCTTGGAAGTGAGCTAGGGATAAAGAACTTCTATATGAAGGATGAAGGGATTATCCCAACTGGCTCGTTTAAAGCTAGGGGAGCGGCAGTTGGTGTGTCGAAAGCAAAAGAATTAGGTGTGACGGAGCTTGCGATGCCTACTAATGGGAATGCTGGTGCAGCATGGGCTTTGTATGCTGCTAGAGCCGGAATAAAGTCAACGATTGCGATGCCGATAGATGCCCCAGAAATTACTCGAAAGGAGACGGCTGTCTCAGGTGCTAATCTTTACTTAGTGGATGGTTTAATTAGTGATGCTGGAAAGATCATAGGGAAATATGTGAAAGATAACCAGTTATATGATGTATCTACATTGAAAGAGCCGTACCGAATAGAAGGTAAGAAAACGATGGGATTGGAAATAGCAGAACAGATGGACTGGGAAATTCCTGATGTCATTCTTTACCCGACTGGTGGTGGAGTAGGATTAATAGGTATTTATAAAGCATTAAATGAATTGAAAGAGTTAGGATGGATTAAAGGAAAGTTACCTCGATTAGTAGCAGTTCAAGCAGCAGGCTGTGCTCCGATTGTGAAGGCATGGAAGGAAAATAAAACAGAATCCGATTTTTGGCTGAACTCTCAAACAACTGCATTTGGAATAAATGTACCAAAAGCATTGGGTGATTTCTTAGTTTTGGAGGCTATTTATCAAACTGGCGGATGTGCGATCGCTGTAGAAGATGAAGCAATGCTGGAAGAGCAGGAGAAAATTTCCAGTATGGAGGGTGCTTTTGTGTGTCCCGAAGGTGCAGCAGCCTTTGCTGCTGTGCGTGACCTACGAAATAATGGTTGGTTTCATGATGAAGAGAGCGTCGTCGTTTTAAATACCGGAGCAGGAATAAAATATCCAAATACGGTACAGGTAGAGGTCCCAACGTTAAACAAGGAAGCGAAGATTTGATGTTTTGTATTAGTTAGAGTACTGCCATAAGGAGATGAAATATGTATGTTGGAAATGGAACAATATGTAAACAAGAATCGTCGGGAGTACTTGGATAGTTTATTTACCTTTTTAAGGCAGGAAAGTATTAGTGCCCAAAATATCGGGATGGAAGCATGCTCTGCCATGTTAGTTGAAATGGTAGAAAATATAGGATTAAATACAAGCTTAATAGAAACCGATGGTCATCCTGTTGTCTATGGTGAAAAAATAAAAGATCCGAAACTTTTTACATTATTAATCTATGGTCATTATGATGTGCAGCCACCTGATCCAATAGAGGAATGGAATACGCCTCCTTTTGAACCAACTATAAAGGATGGGAAGATTTTCTGTCGTGGAGCGGGGGACAATAAAGGGCAAATAATGGCACAGCTGCTGGCAATTAAAAGTTACCAGGAAGTGATAGGGGAGTTACCAATCAATATTAAGGTTGTAATTGAAGGGGAAGAGGAAAGTGGCAGTCCTAATCTAGCCAGGTTTGTGGAAGAGCATCAAAAATTACTAAAAGCTGACTTAGTGTACACATCAGATGGTCCCATGCATGATAGTGGCGCTCCCTTTGTATTACTTGGAGTAAGAGGAATGCTGTTTATTGAACTTTTAGCTAAAGGCGCAGAGTGGGACAACCATTCGGGTAATAAAGGGAATATCGCTCCAAATCCTGCTTGGAAATTAATCGATTTATTGCAGACCATGAGAGATCAGAATGGCAACGTCCTCATTGAAGGGTTCTATGATGATTTACGTAAACCAACAGAAAACGAATTGGAATTAATATCTACATTGCCATTTGATCCAAAATCGATTGCTGAAAAGATTGGTTATAAAGAATTTGACATGACCAAAGAAGCGTATTATAAAAAACTAACGTTAGAACCTACTTTTAATATAGCTGGTTTTCATAGTGGTTATGGTGGCGAAGGTGCAAAAACGATTATTCCATCTATTGCAAATGTCAAAATAGATTTTCGATTAGTAGTGGATCAAGATCCGGATGATATTTACCGGAAGATTGAAAAGCATGTAAAAAAATATGCTCCAGATGTAGAGATTATCAGACATGGCTCCATGAAAGCCTCTCGTACACCTGCAGATTCAAAAGAGGTGGCAATTATTAAAAAAGCGGTAGAAAAATCATATCATCAAAAACCAATTTTACAGCCAAGTCTTGGTGGAAGTTTACCAGATTATGTTTGGACGCAACTATTAGGCGTCCCTTCTGTTGTCGTGCCGTATGCCAACTTTGATGAGGCGAATCACTCTCCAAATGAGAATATAAATGTAGAGAATTTTTTTGATGGAATTATGTGTACATGTCATGTTATACACGAATTAGGAAAGGCGTATGCTTAATTAAATATACAACAAAGTCTTTGAAAAGATTTCCAGGGTTCTTATTTGCATCTTCTTGAATGGTAAATAAGAACTTTTTTGATGCAGAGATAACCTTGCATGATAAAGGGATTACAGTAAAAATGCTTATTTGTCATTCAATTAGAGGAAGATTAAAAATATATTGACTTTTTAAATAGAAGCATGTATTATGTTGAAAAATGTCGAAAAATTACGTTTATCATTTTTTGGCTTTTAATCGAGTTGAAGCGAATGGAGGATATAAATGAAAGATACGCGTAGTTATATTAAACAATACTTAGCAAAAAACAAAGCACTTTTTCAGCGAATTAGTGAATATATCTATCAGCATCCTGAAACAAGATTTGAAGAATATGAATCCTCTAGATTCTTGGCTTCCGAATGTGAGCAAGAAGGATTTATTGTTGAACGAGGAGTAGCTGATATGGAGACTGCTTTTGTTGCAACATACGGGAGCGGCTCGCCAATTATTGGATTCTTAGGTGAATTCGACGCGCTTTCTGGTCTTGGCCAAGAACCAAATGAAACGGAATATAAACCAGTTAAAGTTGATGTAGGCCATGGTTGTGGGCATAATTTGCTTGGTACCGGTTCTTTAGCTGCTGCATTTGCAGTTAAAAGTTACATTGAAGCGAATGGTTTATCTGGTACAGTGAAATTCTTTGGTTGCCCAGGGGAAGAAGGCGGGTCTGGTAAAACATTTATGGTTAGAGAGGGTGTGTTTGATGAGGTAGACGCAGCCTTAACATGGCATCCATCTCCAGCTAACGCAATAATGAGTTTATCGAGTCTTGCTAACTACCAAATAGCATTTAAATTTAAAGGGATCCCATCACACGCAGCTAACTCTCCACATTTAGGAAGAAGTGCATTAGATGCAGTTGAGTTAATGAATGTCGGTGTCAATTATTTGCGTGAGCATATCATACCTGAGGCAAGGCTGCACTATGCTGTGACGAATACAGGGGGAATTTCTCCTAATGTGGTACAGGCTAATGCGGAAGTGTTGTATTTAATTCGTGCCCCTAAAGTTACTCAGGTGGATGAAATTTATCAACGTGTTTGCGAAATCGCTGAAGGTGCAGCTAAAATGACGGGAACAGAGTTGGAAATTGATTTTGATAAAGCTTGTTCTAATTATATTCCCAATCGCAAGCTTGAAAGCCTCCTATATAACCATATGCAGGAGTTAGGAATTGAGCAGCCTACTGATAAGGAAAAGGCATTTGCTGAAAAAATCTGGTCTTCGTTGACAGATGTGGAAAGAGGCGGTTACCTCGAAGTAATAAAAGGATTTGGTTATGGTGGCGATGGCAGTGAATTCGCTGGTAAATATCTCTCCGACTCCATCGCTGAATATGAACCAACGGAAGGAATTCTTCCAGGGTCAACAGATGTTTCGGATGTTAGTTGGGTTGTTCCTACTGCGCAATTAACAGCCTCAACCTCAGCTCTTGGAACACCATTGCATACATGGCAAATGACGAGTCAGGGAATTTCTTCTTATGCTCATAAAGGCATGCTTCGAGCCGCAGGTGCAATGGCATTAACATCTCTTCAGCTTCTGTTAAATCCGGCTGAATTAATT
This sequence comes from Virgibacillus salexigens, assembly GCF_000723585.1. Taxonomy (NCBI): domain Bacteria; kingdom Bacillati; phylum Bacillota; class Bacilli; order Caryophanales; family Bacillaceae; genus Virgibacillus; species Virgibacillus salexigens. The sequence continues at coordinate 849,105 of NZ_CCDP010000001.1, forward strand.
GAAGTGAAGCAAGAATTCCATGCATTTCGAGAAAAACATCCATATCGCTGTCCAATTCCAAACCATGTACAACCTTCCAAACTAGAAGAAGGTTAATAAACAATTAAAAAGATTATCGTTTTTTGAAAGAAATAATGATTTTAAAAGTAAGGAGAGGGGACAGATGAAAACGAGAAAAGGATTTTTTCAGAAATTTTTGAATTATATCGAAATAGTCGGGAATAAATTGCCGGATCCATTTATTTTATTTTCGGTTTTAGCCCTTTTAATTATTATTGCATCTTCTATATTTAGTATGTTTGGTGCATCCGTTATTCATCCGGGTACAGGCGAAGAACTTCAAGTAAAAAACCTGGCGTCTAGTGAAGGTTTGCAATTTATTTTAACATCCATGCTTGAGAATTTTACAGGATTTGCACCCCTTGGTTTAGTCTTAGCGATGATGCTAGGTATTGGTCTCGCAGAAAAAGTTGGAATGCTTGATTATGCCATTAAAAGAACGATTTTAAAATCGCCACCAGCGTTAATTACGTATACCGTAGTGTTTGTTGGTATTCTAGGTAATATCGCTTCAGATGCGGCGATGGTACTCGTTCCGCCGTTAGCTGCTATGGTTTTTTATAAAGTTGGCCGCCACCCTCTTGTAGGTTTAGTTGCTGGTTATGCAGCTGCTGGAGCAGGTTTTACGGCAAACTTATTCATTGCTGGTACGGATGCGCTCTTGTCAGGTATTTCTACAGAAGCTGCGGCGATTATTGATGATAGCGTCGTCGTTACACCCGTCGATAACTGGTACTTCAATATTGTTTCTGTATTTATACTAACCATTGTTGGTGGATTGGTTACCAATAAATTCATTGAACCTAGACTAGGTAAATACAAAGGCGATGCTGTTGAAGCAGACGTTGATGAAGACCCTCCAAAAGCAGGAAAAGCGTTCCGAAATGCGATCATTGCAGCAGTGATCTACTGGGGAATTATTGTCATTGGGATTGCACTTCCAAACAGTCCGCTAAGAAACGAAGAGGGTGGTATCATACCTTCTCCATTTTTAGATGGAATTGTGCCGATTATCTTATTCTTTTTTATAACCATTGGGGTCACGTATGGTATTACCGTTGGCAATATTAAATCCGGAAAGGACATTAGCAAGTACATGGGTGAATCGATGAAAGACATGTCGAGTTATATTGTACTCATCTTTGCTATTGCGCAATTTATTGCGTACTTTAACTGGTCAAATATTGGTACATGGGTAGCTGTCAATGGCGCAGAATTCCTTAAAGACATTGAATTTACCGGTATATGGCTTATTATTGGTTATATTATTTTTACTGCATTAATGAACTTCTTGATTACATCTGGTTCGGCAAAATGGGCACTGGAGGCTCCCGTTTTTGTACCGATGTTCATGCAATTAGGTTATCATCCTGCATTTACCCAAGTGGCATATCGTGTTGCAGACTCCTCAACAAATATTGTCACACCACTGATGCCATATATGGTTATTGTGTTATCATTTATGCAAAAATACGATAAAAAAGCAGGTATTGGCACATTTATTTCATTAATGCTCCCTTACTCAATCTGTTTCCTTATTACATGGATCATCTTAATTCTTATCTTCTACTTTGTAGGAATCCCGTTTGGTCCAGGGATTACACCTTTTCTTTAATACTTTGTCGTGTAGCGTAATTAAATAGGATTTAATTAAAATGAAAGGGATGATTATAATATGAGTGAACAATTGGTCGAAAAGTTAGTACATTGGCGGCGTGATTTTCATCAATTTCCGGAAGTGGGTTTTTTGGAAATGAGGACGGCTTCAATCGTAGCAACAATTCTTGATGAACTCGGGTTTGAGTTACAAATGGGCCGTGAAGTCATGTCAGAAGCTGAATGTATGGGCAAGCCATCTGCCGAAGTGACAAAGGAACATTATCTCTGGGCGCTTGAAAATGGAGCAAATAAAAATTATATGGAGCACTTTTCAGATGGCTACACAGGAATTGTAGCAACACTGGATACGAAAAAACCAGGGCCGACAATCGCCTTTCGATTTGATATGGATGCGTTGGAAATTAATGAATCAAGCTTAGACAGTCATTATCCGATGAAGGAAGGATTCAAGTCGCAGTTGCCGTATCGGATGCATGCATGTGGACATGATGCTCATACCTCTATTGGACTTGGCTTGGCTACGTTAATTGCAGAGAATAAAGATCACTTATCGGGAAAAATAAAATTGATCTTCCAACCGGCAGAAGAAGGCACACGTGGTGCTAAATCAATGACGGAAGCAAAAGTTGTGGATGATGTTGATTATTTTATTGCTTCGCATATTGGAACAGGGGTGCCGCATCATCATTTTGTAGCAGCTAATAATGGCTTTCTTGCCACAACAAAGCAGAACATATCATTTAGCGGAGTAGCTTCACATGCTGGTGGCCGCCCAGAGGAAGGGAAAAATGCACTGCTGGCAGCAGCGGCGGCAGCATTAAACATACATGCGATTTCCCGTCATTCTGATGGGGTGACTAGAATCAATGTAGGCGAGCTCCACGCAGGAACAGGCAGAAATATTATTGCTGACCAAGCCGATTTAAAAGTGGAAACGCGTGGTGAAAATTCTTCGGTTAATGAATATGTGAAGCAGCAAGTAAAACAGATAGTTGCAGGTGCCGCACAGATGTATGGAGTAGATTATCACATGGAGACAGTCGGCGAAGCTATCAGTTGTATTTCATCAAATGAGTTAGCAAACGTTCTTCATGAATGTGCAGAAGCCAAATCTCTTTTCCAAGCAAGTACAGTAGAGGTAAACGCAGCTGCCGGGTCAGAAGATGCAACCTACTTTATGAAACGTGTTCAAGATAATGGCGGCTTAGCAACGTACTGCATTTTTGGAACCGAGTTAGCTGCTGGCCATCATAATGAAAAATTTGATATTGATGAAAATACTTTACTCCCAGCCGTAGAACTGTTATATGCTTCGATTCTAAGCTTAGAAAAGCATGCACAAATGGTTTAAACCAATTTACAATTAGAAATAACTAAAACGCCATTCCAAAAGAATGGCGTTTTAATCCGGTTCCATATCTTTTCACAGTATAAATTGGTTTAGATGCAAGCGTATCTATGGAAAAATGGTCAGGGAATTTAATGGTAGTGAAAATGATCGGTTTTCGTAAAAGGCGAACATTAATTTATTTTTTTTGATTAATGTTAAGATTTATTTGCTTAACTTGCATGGATTTGCTATATTATTAGAGTAATAAAAAATTAAATATCATACTCGTATATCCTCAGTAATATGGTCTGAGGGTCTCTACCAGGTTCCCACGGAAAGAACCGGACTACGAGTTAAAGTATAAGATTTGTTCGGCTTTTATGCTATTACTTGATATGTTAAATTGCTATATTTATTGCTGATATATCTTTTCTTTAACTTTTGTAGGTCTGGAAGGTAGAAGTCATTCTATTATTCCGGGCTTTTTTATTGCATCGATTTCGAGTAAATCAAACAGCGAGGAGAGCGATTTACGATTTATTTCGAGAAAGCAGGACTAATATCAATATAATATTCTATTACACCGAGAGGAGAGACATAATTGAACAGGTCTAATTTAATGGAAAAAATATTTCAATTATCTGCAAATCATACGAATGCAAGAACAGAATTCACTGCAGGATTAACTATTTTCATGACCATGCTTTATGTATTAATTGTTGTACCGGGAATGCTTGAGGGTGCAGGTATACCGAAAGGACCAGTTACAGTAGCTGTTATTCTGATGACGGGTCTAGTAACCATAATAATGGGAGTATACAGTAATCGGCCTTTTGCCTTGGCCCCTGGCCTTGGTTCAGTTGCTTTTCTTTCTGTTACGCTAGTGGTAGCAGAAGGAATACCTTGGCAAGTTGGAATGGGAATGGTATTTATTTCCGGAGTCCTTTTTGTTTTATTTACAATTTTAGGATTAAGACAGCTGATTGTTCGGCTTATACCACCTGCAATTAAACTATCTATCGGTGCAGGAGTAGGATTATTTATTGCACTCATTGGGTTTCGTAATGCAGGATTAGTAACGGCTAGTGAAAGCGCGAATTCCTTGCAGCTTGGAGATATAGGTTCTCCGAACGCAATTTTGGCGCTTATCGGATTCTTTATTATGAGTGTATTACTGGCAAGAAATGTTCGGGGTCATCTATTGATTGGAATTATTGCTGTTACCTTAATTGGAATTCCGATGGGGGTTACACAATTGCCTAGTTCTATCTTCTCGCTTCCGGAAAGTGTCGCACCAGTGTTATTCCAATTGGACGTTATGGAAGCGTTGGACGTTTCGTACTTCCCATTTTTGCTTGCTTTTTTTGTACCAGACTTCTTTTCGAGTCTTGGAACAATGCTTGGAGTTGCCGGTAAAGGGAACATGTTAGATAAAAACGGTAATTTACCTCAGATAGATAAACCATTCTCAGTTGATGCGGGTGGCACAGTTTTAGGTTCATTATTTTCAGTTCCTGTGATGACCACCTATGTTGAATCGGCAACTGGTGTTGAGGCTGGAGGACGTACAGGATTAACCGCAGTTTCAACTGGGATTTTATTTTTGCTGACTTTATTTGTTACACCTTTAATCATGATTATTCCAACAGAAGCCACAGCTCCGGCACTAATTCTAGTCGGATTGACAATGCTTTCATCTGTTAGAAACATTAATTTTCAAGATGTGACAGAATCATTACCTGCTTTCATGACAATCGTTATTACCATATTTACCTTTAACTTTGGAAATGGAATTGCTTCTGGGATTATTATATATGTGCTCGTAAAGAGCTTGTCAGGCAGATACAAGGAAGTTCATCCTGGACTATATATTTTACTAATACCACTTATCATTTATTTTATTACATTAGCTGAATGATGAAAAAACCGGAGGGAGAATAATCGTATGTTTTCACGGCAACATATTGTAGCAGCAGCACGTGGTGATGAACGGATGGATACTGTGATTCGAGGAGTTAATCTGGTGAACGTTTTCACGGCAGAGACTTATCCTGCTGATATTGGAATTAAAAAAGACCGTTTTAGTGCAATAGCTCGTTATGAGAATAATAAACCAACCTTTTACATGGAAGGGGATAATGAGGTTGATGCACAAGGTAAATATGCGATACCTGGTTTTATCGATTGTCATGTGCATATTGAAAGCACAATGGTTACACCAGATATGTTTGCGAGAGCAGTACTTCGACATGGCACTACAGTAGCTGTTATTGATCCACATGAAATTGGCAATGTCATGGGTGCTGAAGGGGTAAGCTATATGATAAATGCTAGCAAGGGACTTCCGGTACGAATTCTTACAACAATTCCATCCTGTGTTCCAGCTGTTCCCGGTGTGGAAACAGCTGGGGCAGAATTTGGTCCTGAAGATATTGCAGCATTGTTAGATAATCCTGACGTAGTGGGAATTGCTGAATTAATGGATTATGTAGGTGTTATTAAGCAAAATCCACGAATGGCAGGCATTGTGCAAAAGGGGCTTGATTTTGGTGTACGTAATGAAGGTCATTTGCCAAGGGTTACTGGTCGAGACTTACATGCTTATCTAGCGGCTGGAGTAAACTCTGATCATGAAAGCCGTACAGTAGAAGAAATAGTAGAAAAACTGCGTGCTGGTATGTTGATTTATATTCGGGAATCCAGTGTCAGTCAGTTTGCGGATATAGCGGCAAAGGCATGGGAAATCCTTCCTCACGCTTCTAACATTGCAATGTGCACGGATGATGTAGAACCGAATGATATGTTGAAAAATGGACAAATGAATCGAGTGGTTCGTCGTTGTATTGAAGAAGGAATACCAGCACCACTTGCTATTCGTTATGCCTCGCTAAATGGAGCGATGCGATATGGACTTCATGACCGTGGCGCAATAGCATCCGGATATGTAGCGGATTTTTCTTTGGTAGATTCATTAGAGACAATGCAGATCAATGATGTTTATGTACAAGGGGAACAAATGGTAAAGGATGGAAGAATCATCACGGATATTACCACTCGTACGCCACCGCTTCGTAAAAATACCGTCCGTCTACCGGAACTTAATGAAAAGGATTTTATTATTCATTCACCAGTGGAAAACGGAACGATAACACTAAATACAATGGAGATGACACCAATTGGAACAACGAAAATAGGTTCTTTAGAGATACAGGTTACAGATGGGGAAATACGTCATTTACCTGAAGAATATGTTTTTGCAACTGTAACTGGACGCCATGGTCAAAATCGTAAACCATTTGTAGGTGTTTTAAAAAATTCAGGGATACGCAGTGGTGCATATGCAACGACCGTAGCTCATGACAGTCATAATTTAGTCGTTGCAGGCAAAAATGCTAGAGACATGCTGATGGCGGCAAAACAACTACAGAAATCTGGCGGAGGACTATGCTTAGTGGAAGATGGAAATGTTATGGCTCAAGTAGATCTGCCAATAGCTGGATTAATGGCAGCGGAACCTATCGAGGAACTGTCTCCAAAAGTAGAGAAATTCAATGAGGTGGCTCAGTCTATGGGAGTGAAGGTGGGCAGACGTTCTCCATCAATGGCGCTATCATCCCTGACATTAACCGTTATCCCTGAAATTCGCATAAGTGATCTAGGCTTAGTAGATGTCAACACCCAACAACTAATTCCGTTATTTAGAGAGGAGTGATGGAAGAGGCCGAAGACTCCCTCTTTTTAATCCTATCCATTAATGGAAATATATCTTTGATACTAGAGGATAGTGTTATATGCTATCCTCTTTTTTTATTGCTGTGATGGTTAAGGTTATACCTTCTTCTTTTAGCTTGGTAAAATATAAGACGATTAGATTGGTCTGAATGAAATGTGGAATCACTAAGTTATTATTCTTCTACAAAATAGGCAATGGTTGCACGTTCTATATGGAAAAAAGCTGATATACTGACCCTGGCCAAATTGGGCTTCCCAAACTTTCTTTCTGAAACTGGAACAGGAGTCTTCGTGATTGGTTACAATATTGCCTTGTCTTATTGTCTTACTACGCAGGTACAACCGGACTGGCCACATTTTCGGTCATCCATTATCTACATACCTTTATGTTCCTGGCGTTTATCGGGATTGGCACGTCCATCCAACCGATGATCAGTTTTTACTATGGCGCCAAAAAATATGGATCAATCAAAAATACGGTGAAGATTGCGGAAATCACAGGATTCGCGCTGGGCGGTATTTTCCTCGCTGCAGGCTGGTTCGGTGCTGATATCCTGGTTTCGATTTTTGGTGTGGAAACAGAAGCTATCCGTCAGCTTGCCGTTAAGGGGATTGGCTTGTTCTTTATTGGTTATCTGTTCATGGGGATTAACTTCATTTACATGTCCTATTATCAATCGGTTGCTTACATCAAACCGTCCATTGGCATCACACTTTTTCGCGGCTTCATTCTCCTGGAGATCGCACTCGTTATACTACCAATTTGGCTTGGAACCACAGGTGTTTGGCTTGCACTTCCTGTAGCGGAAGGATTAACCGCAACTTTTCTGTTGGTATTTGCAAGACAGGGAGTCATGAACCGGAAGCTGGAATCACAGGGATATTAAAGTATAAAGGTAATTGCCAATCTAACAATCAGTGGGGGATAAAAGAAAACCCACCACTGATTAAAGTTTCACTTTATACACACCTACTAAAAAGGACTTACTTCTTTCAAATGTAAGTCCCTTTTTTTTAGCCTTTCGTGGAAATGTGAGAAAGAGCCTTGTCTACATCGCCAATCCTCATAACCAGCATGCTCACATCCGCAGTAAGTCAGCTTCAACTTTACTTCAAATCCTCACAATACTGACGCATCAGCTTGAAAGCTTTGGACTGGCTTATTTTCAAATCCTCTGCTACTTAACGAGAGCTTTTATGCTTGTCGTATGAATTTCGTATCATGCTTTTTTTAACGTCTTCAACAGCTGCATCAAGTGTTTCTGAATCAGTTGACTTTGAGTTTTGTTTACTATTTTGTATTATTAAGTTGGGTATATCATCTATTTGGATAAAGCGATCACTTGTGACAACAAGTCTTTCCATGATACTTTCCAATTGCTGCACATTACCTGGCCAATCGTAATCTACGAGAAGATCAAAGCTATCTTTCGTAATGAAATTTTCCAAATTATACAGATTATTAAATCTTGTATAAAAAATGATAGATCAATGGTACAATGTCGTCTTTTCTTGTCCGTAAAGGAGAAAGGGTAATATCAATTACGTTCAGTCGGTAATAGAATCCTCTCTGAATTGTTTTTGTGCTACCATATCTTCTAAGTCTCTGTTCGTTGCTGCGAGAATGCGAATGTCTACCCGTTTCATTTTATCTCCACCTAAAGGCAGGAATTCGTTTTCCTGTAAGACGTGGAGGAGCTTTGCCTGTAGCTGCAGTGGCATTTCACCAATTTCATCCAAAAATAGGGTGCCTTTATCCGCGAGTTCAATCAGCCCTCGTTTAAAGCTCGATGTTCAATTAATTGGTTGGGGTGAAAAACAATCCTCTATAGGTGTTGTTTATATATATTATTTAAAATCTAAATAATTAGAATTTTAGAAATATATTGACCTATTAACCACTTACTGATTTAATAAACGTAACTATCTAACTATCTAACTATCTTATAATGCATGTTCAAATTGAGGATAAAAATGACTAAGAAGTTTGAGACCGTGAAGCTTTAAGCAAGATGTAGTCATTACTACGCATTGGCTTGTAATTTTAAAAAATAAAAAGGGGGGAAAGGTGAAAGTTATCTGTGTAGCTGGGTGCTATGTGATGTTTAAACCAGCTAATGTGTCATAATTATAGGGAAACAGTTAACATTTATGCAGCAAAGATTGCTATAGTCGTATGTACCAATAATATGAAAGCGATTCCAATAACTTAGGTGGTATCCCTATGGCCAGGTAATAAGTTGATCATCTATCGAACAGACCCTATTTATAGAATGGGTACCATCATACGGCAGTTGAAATTTCTCTTTCTAGAAATGGAGGGGATTTTTATTAGTTTCATGATAGCTTTTGGGTTAGCGAGTATTATGCTCTGCCTCGGTATAATCATTCGGACAAAGGTTACATTTATTAGGAAAATGCTAGTACCTGCAAGCGTTGTCGCTGGTTTGTTAGGCTTGATTCTTATGAATACGGGTCTTATCACATCGACGGACTCAGAAATGTACGTTAGTATGGTAAATTTCTTATTTACTATTACCTTTATTTCCATTGCATTGACAAGTAGCCCTAAGTCAAAAACATCAGGTTCTATTGGTAAGAGTATTGCGAAAGGTTCATTAGGGTTAGGCTTTCATTGGAATTTGCTATATGCTCTTACTCCTGCCGTAGGGGCACTTGTCATCTTGGGTATTGGTGGTTTCTTCGGAATGGATACAGTCTACGGCTTGCTTATCCCATTTGCTTTTGCACAAGGTCCAGGACAAGCGGCTACGTTTGGCACGATTATGGAGCAGCAATATGGAATTGTTGACGCTGCTACGGTCGGAATTACCTTTGCTGCTATCGGATTTTTATTTTGCTTTCTCGTTGGTGTTCCACTAGCCAAACTTGGTATAAAAAGAGGATTGGCGAAAAACTTGGCTAAATCCGGAATCGACGGTTATGTTGAAAGAGGCTATTATGTGAAAGAAGAAAAAAGAGAGTCATTAGGTAATGAGACAATGTATAGTGGAAATATGGATACGATGACCTTTCATTTTGCGATTATCGGTCTCTGTTTTATGTTAGCTTTAGGCATGGCGCAAGTAGTGTCATTCATTCCTGGTGTAGGGGCCACTTTTAGTGGCATGCTATTTATTTATGGGATGTTAGCTGGATATCTAGTAAAATTTATAATGAAAAAACTAAGTATTGAGCATATGCTGGATAATACGTTTCAATCCAAGATTACCGGCTGGTCAACGGATTATTTAGTAGTTACGTCATTTATGGCTGTACCATTTAGTGTTATTGGTGTTTGGATGGTTCCGATTATTATTGAGGCAATTGTGATAACGATTTTAACTATCGTCATATGCGTTTATTTTGGTCAAAGAATTGGTGGGGAGAACGATTTTGAAAGAACGGTTGGATTATATGGTACAACTACTGGAACCGTTCCAAGTGGTATTGCGCTTGTAAGAATTATTGATCCTTCTTTAAGAACTTCAACTGCCGTTGAATTAGGATTGATGAATGTTCCGATGATCGCCTCATATGGAACAGTTGTTACCATATTAGCTATTGCTTCTGGTACGTTATCTTTGACTATAGGAATTCTATTACTTTTAGCGCCGATTCCTATTTATTTAATCATATTAAAGGTATTCAACGTATGGGGAAGAAAAACATATAATTTTAAACCAAAAAATGTTGAGAATGTAGAGGAATTAAAGTCAGTTGTTTCTAAGTAATTTAAATGACAAAGGGGTGTATTAATTTTTATGAAGAAATTGTATTTTGGCGGAGACATTATAACCATGGAGAATGAAAAGGATGTAGTAGAAGCGGTATTGGTTGAAGATGGGGTGATTAAGAAGGTTGGTAGCTTCATAGACTTTGAATCCTTCATGAATGATTCCCGTATTGAAAAGATTGATTTGAAAGGAAAAACATTGATGCCTGGATTCATCGATCCTCACGGGCATTTAGCTATGATGGGACCGATATCACAAATGGCGGATTTAAGTAAATGTGAGAGTTTTGATGATGTTATTTATACACTGAAATTATATATTGAAAATAGAGGATTAAATAGGGAAGACGTAGTTGTTGGCTTTGGCTACGACCATAATTTTTTGAAGGAGGAGAAACATCCTACCAAGGAAGTATTAAATCATGTTTCGGCGGAAAACCCTATTTTCGTTTTCCATGCATCTGGTCACGTAGGGTGTACCAATGATGCTGGTCTGAAATTAGCAGAAATTGATGAAAATACCCCTAATGAAGATGGAGGAGTTATCGGCAGAATAGAAGGAACAATGGAGCCCAATGGTTATTTGGAAGAAGGAAGTTTGTTGAGTTTACAGAAAACGTTATTCCAAGATTCGAAAGCGGATATAGTTGAATTAGCCAATCTTGGCCAGGCAATGTATATAAAAAATGGGATTACTACAGTACAAGATGGAGCAACATCCAGTGAATATCTCGAACTATTCAAAGCCTTGGCTGAACAAGGTGATTTGAAAGTGGATGTTGTTGCCTATCCTTTAGTGGTTGAAAATCCTGATGATATGGGAAAAAATGAGAAATACGCCAAAAAATATCATAGGCGACTTAAAATAGGTGGTTATAAGCTCTTTTTAGATGGTTCCCCTCAAGGAAAAACGGCATGGATGACAGAGCCGTATGAAGGGGAAGAAACCTATCGTGGTTATTCTTGGTATAAAGACGAACAAGTGAAGCAATATGTAGCTAAAGCTATAAATGATGACGTACAGCTTCTGACCCATAGTAATGGTGATGCTGCGTCCGATCAATTATTAAGAAACTATGAAGCTGCACTGCAAGAATCGGATAATTCTAATAAAGCCAACTTACGCCCGGTTATGATTCATTGTCAAACCGTTCGAAATGATCAATTGGATAAGATGGTTGAATTATCGATGATTCCTTCTATATTTATACCCCATACATACTATTGGGGAGATGTGCATTTGAAAAATCTGGGGCATGAGCGCGGCAGCCGTATTAGTCCTGCAAAATCTGCCTTTGAACGGGGGCTTGTCGTCAACTTCCACCAGGACCCGCCAGTTGTAAAACCTGATATGCTTGAAACCATATGGTGTGCGGTCAACCGCATCACAAGAAAAGGTGTTCATATTGGACCTGAAGAATGCATCCCCGTCTATGATGCAATAAAAGCAGTGACAATCAATGCTGCCTATGCATACTTTGAAGAAGACCAAAAAGGTAGTATCAAAGAAGGAAAACTGGCAGATTTAGTTATATTAGACCAAAATCCATTAAAAGTAGATAAAATGAAAATAAAGGAATTACAAGTTGTAGAGACGATTAAAGAGGGAAAGACCATTTACAGCGTAGATTCCGTGCTTACAGAATAACTGGGGCTTCTTCCAAAGGGAGAAAGGTGCTGATTGCACTTTTCTCTTTTTTTAAAAGATAAGAAATCAACATGGCTCCGCTCCGCGTAGCCACCATCTATCATGAAAAAGAATTTCTAATTAAAAAAGTGTATATACGTTATTCAAATCTGGCAATACCAGTATTAACAATACGACCAGACCGAATATACTATGGTGGATCCTGAAAGTGGGTACCCTGTGTAAGAAACGGGTTGTGACAGTATAGAAGAACCATCTATTGTGCCTCGATCACGTATACAAAAGTTTTACAAGAGAACTACTGTCATTTGTATTGTTCATTTAATGATGAGGTGATTCTCCAATGGAAGCCATGATTGAAAGAAGTGCAGGTTTAGATGTACACCAGGAAACAGTAGTCGCTTGTGCGTTAGTCGGTTCGTTAGACAAAAAGCCAACGAAGTCTATTGAATTTTTTTCAACGAACACAGAGGGTTTATTAAAGTTTAAACGATAAGAAATTTACTTATGAAGCATTCCAAGAGATATTTATTACGCAAAATACGATAGATAATTATATTCAACGAGGCAAGAAAGTTCTAAAAACGGAATTATGGGTAGTTATTATTATCCTTACTTTTTTTGATAACTCAATCTCTTATATTGTTTGTTTTATAATGGCATGCTTTACATTAATAAATGCATTATTGTGTAGATTTCCAAAAGAAAGGTTTAAATTATAAATAAGGTGGTTAATTACATACATATAGTATACTAAAATGTGTTGCCCAATCTGTACATGAATTTGTCAGACAAAGCGGTTACCAAATCTCTCACTTTAGCACAACCTACACCGTCGTTAATATATGCAGAACTTCTTAATTGTAAGAAGGGGACAGATGCGATGAAGATTGTGAATCGGGGGATTTTACGTGATGAGGAGCGTCTTTGAATATAGTGAAATGATCAGCCTTGATTACTCTATCTCGTACTTTACACCCGATCCTAAGAGCCACCAATATAGAAGGTTATAAGTGAAAGAAGATTCAAGAACAGATTCTTGAATCTTCTTTTATGCTATCGGGTATTTACAGGACTGTTCATTACGTATTAATGGGAAGTGTAATCTACTAAAACTATCATTCCTCTGTAAAATAGGCAATGGTTGCACGCTCTATTTCTTGAAAATAACTCCTGACAGGGATCGGCTGTAAGGTAACTCGTCTTGCGCTTTCAATTTCCTGATAGTCTAGATGCCAAATGTAGTCTTCTTCCTCTACTGGTAAAAAGAAATGAATATCATCAAATGCAGATTGATCTTTGACGTAACTAGATTTCATAAAAGAAATATTATCGAATTCTTGCCCATTTGCTAACAATGCAGAGACAAATTCGCGTATCGGTTTTGGTTGTTTTTGATCCGCTGCCATTGCTTGTAAAGCAGGGGCAGGGGAGGTATGGAACTCATCAAATAGCTCCTCCGGAAGCTGAATAGGCTGCCATCCATCCACAGAAATCTCTGTATCCTCCATTCGAGCATGCTCTCGAAGCAATTGGCCAATGCCGTCTTTTACACCTAGGAAAGAGAAGTGATGATTGCTTCCATCAATAGACTGAACCAATGTATCTTTTTTGTTGGTCAATAAATGGATAATAAGTACGTTATGATTACGCATATTGATCGTGCGAATCTTCTTCTTGGAATGTACAAGCAGGTACAATAAATCTTCTAATCCTCTTGCAATCCCCGTTTCTTGATTATCATCCCAATATCCCTTATATCCTTTAATTTCTAGGTAAGAGGATGAAGAAAACAGTCTTACGCTGCTTGTTTTATGGGCATATTTTCCTAAATAACATTTCTTAACTCATATAATCACCCATAAAATGGTACTTACTACTCTACAAGCAATCCATCTTTTTAAGTACCATATTACTATATGGGAATTTCTTTATTTCCACTCTAATAAGCAATACGGATTACGTATTTAGAAATAGTAGGTGATCAATGTGGAATTAAATTTACATAAGTTAAACTCGGAGCTTTTGGAGCTTCAACGTCTCATCGGTATAGCCAACTTAAGATTAGAAGAAAAAAATGAAGAATTAAGACGGTTAAATAGTGCTTTATCCCAATTACAACTGAATAAAAGTGATTTTAATAGGACAAAAAGCATCTGTATAGAACCAGAATTCACAACGAAAACGCTTCATGGTAATAATGCCACTAAAATACATAACTTCAGAGAAAATGAATTACAAGTGAGCTTCTCAGCGATTTCCGATAAAGATATTAGTGATGCGGAGAATCGAATCATAGTACAAATCAATCAGATAAAACAAGAGATTTATGTAATAGAAAGCAATATCTCATCGATGGAAACACAGCACACAAATGTAAACAGACAAAAGCGTGAGGTGGAAAATCAATCATGAGTGAAGAAATTAAACTCCAACAAACCCCTGTGGAGAATGGAATTGCAGAATTACGAACTTCTATCCAAGAGCTGAATACATCTTTCGCACGGGAAATTGATGGAGAAAATCAGCTTCGGATGCTACGATCGTTTAATGAAATAAAAAGGGAATATGAGGAACTGTTAAATCAATTTGAGGCATTATTTGTTGCTAATGTAAATGCGACTGAAAAAGCCATCACAAAACTTCAAGAGACTGAACAACAAGTGGCGAATGATATTAAGCTGAAATAAGCGTCAGATCGCATAGCTAACAGCATTGGCATGAGGTATAATTAGAAAGGAGGTTCTCTCTTGAAAGTTTTAGATGTTCATCGTGTGCAGTCTGGAATTGATTATGCTGTAAAAGATATTGAATCCCTTTATGGCCGAATATCTTCTATTCAACGTGCAGTCAGGGATTTCTATTGTCTCGATGATGCATTAAAGGGAAAAGCAGGAGATGCAATGCGGACATTCTATAATGAGTGTCATCAGCCATTCCTTATCTTCTTGTATCAATCTTTGGTAGACTATCAGAATACATTAGTAGATATGAAACAAGCGATTGGTACATATGAATCTAATACAAATGGCTTTATTGATCAGGGATTTCTAGAAAATGAAGTGGACCCAAGCTTGGATATAGTGAAGACAAAAACGATCGAGTTAACCAATGAAGCGAACCATATTCTAGGAAGTGTGCAGGATATAGTCGCTATTCCTAAAATTGATGAATCTCGAGTGGTTGAAGATGTTCAACGCGAAAAACAAATGATTCAAGATGTAGTGGAAGAGTTGCATCGATTAGATGACTATGAAACCTCTCAGCTTGAACAAACAAAAGTAGATTTACATAAAATGAGAAATTACATATCTGAGCTTAGTTCCAAATTCGACAGTGGCGATTTGTCGGTACAAGAATTCAATATAAATGCCGTCAATGGCATTACTGCTTATCAATCTATCAAGAATAGTAATTCAAAAAATGGAAAAGAAACAGCAGAAGTTATAAACTTGTATTCTATTAAGAACTTGCCACTATATGAAATTGAAAAAGCGAAGAATGAATCGTTGAAAGATATGGATGAGTTATCACAAGCAATCTTAAATAACTCGTATAAGGACTTAGAAAATGGAGTAATTGATAGAGAACAATATTACACAAATTTATCTGTACTTGAAAAATTAAAAGGTG
The DNA here is from genome assembly GCF_000723585.1 of Virgibacillus salexigens. NCBI lineage: Bacteria > Bacillati > Bacillota > Bacilli > Caryophanales > Bacillaceae > Virgibacillus > Virgibacillus salexigens. Next base: position 864,864 of record NZ_CCDP010000001.1, read on the forward strand.
ATTTAAGTGAAGATGAATTAAAAGAAGATGTACCTGACAGCTTTCTTGGCTATTTAAAAGGTAATGTTGAAAAAATAGGTACGAATTTAGGTGTAGATATTACTGCTACGACTCTTCAACAAGTAGGCTATGGAACAACTAAATTTGGTGGTTTGATAAACATAATTAGTGGTATACATGGACCTTCAGGAAGTAATTCCTTTGTAATGATCAATAAAAGAACAGCAAGATTATCCAACTCTTTTATTAAAAACGGCGAGAATATACGTACGGCAGGAAAAGTTTTAGGTCGTGGTTTTATGGCAGCTGGTTTTGGTGTTGGTATCTATGTGGATTTAGCGCATAAGGATAAGACTGTAGGAGAAGCGATTTCTCATAACTCAGCGGCTTTAGGAGTGGGGGTAGTTGCGAATATAGGAGGAACAGCTGCAACGGCCTTCTTACTTGGTTCAAATCCAGCTGGTTGGGCTGTACTAGGTGGTATAGCTGCGGGTACATTTGCTACAACTGCGTTTAATTTTGTTTATGATAATAATTTTTTGGGGCTTCAAGATGGTTTAGATACAGTGGGGAAAAAGTTAGATGATATGGGAGAAAAAATTAACGAAACATTTGATAGTACAATGGAAAACGCAGGTGAGGCTATACAGAGTGGTCTAAATGCTTTAAATCCAATGAACTGGGGATGGTGATCATTCTATGAAATGTGAGATTCAACGTGTAAATAAAAACATAAGATATAGAATTCTATCAATTAATAATAATGATTATTACCTTGTAGATATGGGGCAATCATTATGGAAAATATTATTTCCTTTTTTGTTTTGGATTTTCCCACATACCGTATATAAAATTGACGATGAAGATATGTTGAGAAATATACAAGCTCCTGAATTAAAACAAGCAAAAACCAATTACTTTAGTATATTAGGAGCAGGTATCTCCATATTATTAGCTAATCTTTTACGACCTTTAATGGATTATTTTAATATTCAAAGTTCCACATTAGTGAACTCTATTATTCTTATCGTTGTGTTAATAATAGCTTTTTTACTCCGTTTTTATATAAGTAATATGAATAAGAAAAATCTATATAAAGTTGCTAAAACCGAGCAGTTATCAACTGATAGATTATGGATCAGACCAAAATCAACGAAGTATTGTTTTCAATATTTATTTTTTTATCTATTCTTCTTAGGATTTACACTAATAAGTTTTGTTGCATTTATTGAATACGGGAATGTAATGATGCTATTCTTTGCAACCGTTTTTTTGTTTCTTTTATTCATTGGTAGTGGCATGACAGTAATAGATGGAAATACAACAGTGAAATTTAAAGATGATAAAAAGGCAGTTGGATAGCATTATAATAAAAGGAGGAAGCACATAGTGTTACCAATAGGATCCATTGTGTACTTAAAAGAAGGAACAAGTAAACTTATGATTCTAAATAGAGGACCGATCTTAGAAGTGGAAAACGAAAAGAAGATGTTTGATTACTCAGGATGCTTTTATCCTCAAGGGTTGGTGCCCGATAATGTTTTTTATTTTAATCATGAAAATATCGATAGGGTAGTATTTGAAGGATTTAAAGATAACGAAGAAGAACGTTTCCAGAAACTTTTTAACGATTGGAAACAAGAAAATAATGAAAGTATAGAAAAGGGAATAGTTACATACCCATTGAAATAGTAAATGCTAGACCATTTTTAGAAGTTGAGCGTAAGGGTTCTATCTAAATAAGGTAGAACCTTTACGCTCAATAAAATATAGATTATAGTAATTATTCTAAGTTTGTATTTTGTTGATTGAGTGCATCGTAACTCTCTTCTTAGTTCACCTAGTTTATCTGCAACTGCTTAAAGATAAATGATTCTGTAATCTTTTAAAAAGAGATAACCTTTTTGCTTAAATAATAGTTATAGGTTTTAATATAAGTTTAAATTTCAAAATAGTTGATTATTCCTGCTATATCAATTCAGACTAGCGTAAGTATGGACGTCAATTCGTCTCCTCCCCAATCTCTAAAATGTATAAAAAAGGTAAGAGTAGTGCAAAAAAAAGTAAATGTGCTTTTAGATAGAAAGCTGCTCCTGCTTTGAAAGAAGGAGCAGTAACAGTAACAGTGTTTCGATAACCTTGTATCATTATTTTCCCCTTTCTTTCTATAAAACGCCGTATTTCTATTAATTTTGTAAAGGTTTATTTTTGATAATATGTGGCTTATATAAATTTAGAGAAGTACACTATTATACTTCAAATTCTGCATCTAGAACTGAACGCTTATCTATTATTTAATTACTAAAAATGGAAATAACGCCAAATAACTGCCAGAGTAAAACAATAACAAACAGTATAGCTAATAACTTATTCCACAAAAGCGGCAAAACGGTTGTAATAACTTTTGTATATGATAGTTAATACCTGAAGTAAAAATAACAATATATTTAAATACAAAATCTATTTTTGTCTGGCATTCTAAAAACATTTGCTCCATAGACATAGACTCCTATAGTAAATGGATGAAAGATAATTGAAAAAGCTGCAACCATAAAACTCGTGGTAATAATCAAAAACAAAATTGTACTAGGGAAAGGAAGTTCTGCCCCCAGGAAAATTAGGGAAAAGAGGAATATAAAAAATAATGGCATGTACAGAGCCAACCCATGAATTTTTTGTTTGTTCGAATGAATACAAATGTTTATTGCTCCTTTTTCGAAAAGCTGCAGCGAATGCTAATAAAACTAGAAAAGGTTGGGGAAAAAGCAAAAAACCAATAGATCATGGTGCCAATCCCAATTCCAAGAAGGATAATTAATTAGAAATAGAAAGACGGTAAGAATAACAATACAGTTAGCCTTTAAAAAGAAATGAATCCTTCTGTAAGAACATATGTATTTTTCTTTTCAGTTATAGGATTATTAATTATCTTAATCCATTTCGTGTTTTATCTCCTGCACCATCTCTTGACTCCGTATATTATAGCAGATAAGAAATTTTGTTAGCTTATGATATATTCTTTCCCCTATTATACTCACTATGATTAAAGCAAATATGATGAGGTAACAACACCATTATAAGCCTGAATAAAGACTGGATATAGGTATTACTGCGAAGTCAGTTACTCCAACAACTTTTATTCCACCTATGACACCATTAATAGTACCATCTACGACTTCTCCTATATTGAATCGCCTTTTTGTTTTGCCTTACATCAGTGTGCTTTGATTTCTTAATTTCTTAAAATCTGTAATGCTTTCATCATCAAACAAACCTGACCCTCCAGAATTGGATATAATTACCTGTTTTTGTTATAGAACAAAAAGATTTCATAAAGCGAATAAAATTTAAAGAGAGAAGTTGAATACTATACGAAGTGAGTCATAAAATTGTAAATGATGGACAAGTAGTTTTTACTTTTGTATTTTATTTGATTTCCGAAATTGAGAATTTAATTCTTGGATTAATAAGACGTGTAAAGATGAACGCTCTATGATTAGGGTAATAAATGATTCACGGCGGCGATCAATTGATGGATTTAGGAATAAAAGACGGATCGAATTAGTTTTCAGCTTGTAATTATTTTTACGTTTACACTAAACGAAGCAGAAAAATGAATGCGCTTACAAAATATGTCGAAGAATGGTTTAAAGAAAACTATTTCCTTACCACTGCTCAGTCGTTGCTAGTTACAACAATCAATTTCTATTCAACAGGATAACAGGATAAAATTGATGGAGGATTTTCGCGGATCGTCGGGATTCATGAAATCATGCGCGATTACAATTGTGGATGTTCATGATTAATAATGAAAATGGGGGAGGATGCATGATGAAAAAAATTGCTTTTAATTGGGTGATTGGTAGCTTAATGATTGTTTTGCTTTTGGCTGGGTGCAGCAATGGGGAATCGGCTTCTAGTGAAGGAGATGGTCAAGAATATACTATCAAATTCGCTCATGTGGTAAGTCCATCTACTGCAAAAGGGAAAGCGGCAGAAAAATTTGGTGAACTTATTGAAAAAAGAACCGATGGGCAAATAAAAGTAGAAGTCTATCCAGATTCTCAACTCGGAAGTGATCGTGAAATAATTGAACAGATGCAGTCTGGTACTGTGCAAATGAACGCACCATTTACAGGTGTTTTACCTACCTTTGTAAAAGAATTTGAAGTGTTTGATCTTCCTTTTTTATTTGAGAATCGAGATCATGCCTTTAAAGCAACGAATGGTAAATTAGGGGATATTCTAGGAAAAAAATTAGAATCGCAAGGCATGCATTTATTAGGTTTCTGGGACGGTGGATTCAAGCATTTGACGAATTCCATACATCCAATTGAAACACCGAAGGACATGAATCAGCTAAAAATGAGAGTTTCACAAAGTCCGCTTCTAATCTCCCAGTTTCAGGCAGTTCATGCAGGTGGAGTGTCCATTGATTTTTCTGAGTTATATACTGCTTTGCAAACTGGTACAGTAGATGGTCAGGAAAATCCACTATCCAATATTGTTAGTAAGAAGTTTTATGAGGTGCAGGATTATCTTACGCTAAGTAGTCATGGTTATATGGCGTATCCACTTGTAATCAGCAGTAAATTTTATCAAAAGCTGCCTGAGGAACTACAAGCAGCTGTAGATGAAGTTTCAAAGGAAGTGACGGAATGGCAGTGGGAAGAATCGAAGCGTGATGAAGAGGCCTATCTAAAAAAATTAAATAAAACAGATATTCAAATCAACGAACTGAGTCCGGAGCAGAAGGCAGCCTTTAAGGATGCAATGTCAAGCGTATATAACGAATTTAATAAGTTGGATGGTAGTAAGGAATTGCTAAATGCGGTTGATCAATAATTGCCAAACTAAAATTAGAGCGGTTGAGGCCGTTCTTTCCCTTTTTTCTTTAATTGATTCAAAAGGAGCATGTAAATGAGAATAAATAAATTATTAGATCACTTGGAGGAGTACGTGGCAGTGCTTTCTCTTCTCATTGCTTCTTTACTGGTCTTCCTTCAAGTAGTACTTCGATATGCTTTTAATATATCCTTAGTCTGGTCTGAAGAGGTTTCAAGGTATATTATTATTTGGTTTATTTTAGTGGGGAGCAGTATAGCAGTAAGAGAGAAGGCACATGCGACAGTTGATGCGGTGGTTACATATCTGCCGTACATACTAAAGAGGCTATGTTCGATATTAGCGAGCGTGATAGGAATGATCTTTAGTGTCATTCTTATCTGGTCTGGATCGATTACGGTTTCCAATGTAATCGAATTTGGGAATGTAACACCTGCTGTAGGTATTCCGATGTTTATCCCATATTTGGCGCTTCCTGTAGGCGGTTCATTAATGTTCATTCGTTTTCTACAATTACTAATAAAAGATGCTACCAATGCTAAAAAAAATAATTCCAATGGAAATCCTCCAGTTACAGAAGGGGGGAAGAAGGAATGATTATCGTTATTTTTGTTCTTCTATTAATTATTGGAGCACCGATTGCCGTAGCAATAGGCTTAGCGAGTTTTGTAGCCATGATGCAACAGGGAGTTTCGATTGATGTATTCTCTAGAACCATTTTTGCGGGAATAGATTCCTTTACTCTGATGGCCATTCCTTTTTTTATCTTTGCTGGAGATTTGATGCTTGCTGGCGGAACGTCGAGGAGATTAATTGATTTTGCTAAAAAGCTAGTAGGCTGGACGACGGGTGGATTACCAATTGCAGGGGTTATGTCTTCTATGCTATTTGCCGCACTTTCAGGTTCTAGCCCTGCTACGGTAGCTGCCATCGGTGGATTAATGATTCCTTCGTTAAATGATGCTGGATATTCAAGGAAATTCGCAATCGGTTTAATGACAACTGCTGGAACATTGGGTATTATCATTCCGCCTAGTATCACGCTGTTGGTCTATGGCTCTTCTGCAGAGGTTTCCATTAGTGATTTATTCCTTGCTGGAATCGCTCCGGGAATTTTTATTGGTTTGGTCCTGATCATTGTCAGTTATATCATTTCAAAAAGGGAAGGATTTAAACCAGAAGGAAGGGCGAGTCTTGGAGCGGTTGGAAAATCATTTATCTCAGCCATTTGGGGAATATTGCTTCCTGTTATTGTTTTAGGAGGCATCTATTTTGGGATTTTTACTCCGACAGAGGCTGCCGCTGTTGCAATTTTTTACAGTCTAATCATTGGGTTGTTTGTCTATAAGGAATTGACAGTGCGAAGGATCATCGATGTTACGAAGAAATCGGTTATAACTTCTTCGATGATCATGCTTGTTATTGCGGCATCTAATGTGTTTAGTTGGTATCTAACCTATGAGCAAATACCTGCCAATCTCGCATCTGTTTTTCTTGAGTATGCCAACACTGAGGTGGTTTTCTTATTACTTGTTATAGTCATTTTGCTGCTGGTAGGAATGTTTATGGATACGAGTGCGGCAGTATTAATTTTTGTTCCGTTATTTTTGCCAATGGTTTTCGAACTTGGGATTGATCCGATCCATTTTGGAATTATTATGATTGTTGCTCTTTCTATTGGCATGATCACACCTCCGTTTGGGCTAAATTTATTTGTAGCTTCGGGGATTAGTAAAGTATCATTAACCGAGGTAATTAAAAGTACCGTTCCGTTTATTCTTGTTATGATATTTACCTTGCTTGTTATAGCATTCTTCTCAGAACTTTCTTTGTTCTTGCTCGCTGTATTTGAATAAAAATAAGAATCATTTTTAAATGATGGAAAAGTGATAGTAAAGTAGATGTATTTCTAACTCTCGGTTGAAAGTAAACAGTTAGTTGCTATAAATTAAGGTCTTTTGTTTAGATACCCATAACCTGTAAACAATATTTTTAATACTAGTGGCGATCCCTAAGTTAAGAGTGAAAATCTAAGTTTTGGGATCGCCACGTATGATCAGCTTTTTTCTTCACTTCTTGCTAACTTCTCACGATCTTTAACCCCTGGTGGTTGTTCCAGCCAGTTGTTCTGAATCATAATATCTGCACCACTCTTGGCAAGCCTTGCAACTTCAAATGATAATCGTTCATAATTTACCATTAAGTCACTTCGTTGACTTGCAGAACCAGCTGTGGAATAATTGCCAATTCCCGAGGATATGAGTAAGCTCATATGAAACATCATTAATTTATCGGAAAAGGTGGAGGCTGTCGATTCACTCACTCCTACATCCGGTACATGAGGGGCTTCAATATCATCTTTCAGTAGGGTATCTACAAAGATTTTAATATGTTTTTGAGAGATATCTTTTCCCCGAATCATAAAATCTTGGACGTCCTTTGTTGGGGAGGTTTGAGCAAAGGCAAGGCATAGTTTAATCCCAGTTGAGTTTGTTATGATATTCATATATAAATGAGAAATCTCAACAGAGTTTAACGGTCGCTTATTGCTTAACGGGTTTAAACCACTTAGGTATTTTTTGCTGTCTACATATTCTACTCTTTTCGGAACTTCAATATAAGGATGTCTTGCGTTTGTACCTTTTTGCAGCGCTATTTTAAGGGAGTCCTGAAAAAGCTGATTGGTCTCGGCCAGCCCTTTTGAAAAGTAAGAAGTTATATCCTGCCGAGCACTCATGGAGACAAACCCACTATATGCAAGCATTCCTACCTTCGCCATATGATTTACATAAGTGAGACAGAAGACATCTGTAAATAGCCATGGGGCATTCATATTTACATCCTGTTCGGTAAAGCCATTCGGTATGGCAAATTGCTCACTTTCAAATATAGCTGTTAGCTGTTCCATATGTTTCATGGATATATCATGGGCTTGTTGAATAATCGGCTTTATATCTTGATCCTCTATATGTTTAAGCATAAAATCTAAAATACATTTTGACATACTATCATTCATATACGCTGTCCAGAGTGATGCAATTTCTCCAGACGTTAAATGGACGTTATTTTCATTCATATTACTACCTCCTGAAAAACAGCCGTTTACGTTTACTATTTCCAAAATGAGGTATTTTATGTAGTGACTTAAGAAGAACTTTTAAGTGAATAGAGAGCTCTGTACAATATACAGGGCATTTTTTTGAGAAGTGAAATTGTATTTCGTACTAGATATGATATATCAAAACGAATAGTAGAACTCGATCATTCATTTCGAAAATTTACTAGATCCCAATAATTACGGCATTTTTGAGAAGCGATGTTTTCTCGTTTTTTAGCAAGGTAACTATTCCGTTCTACATCTTTCCTATCAAACATATGATTATGTAAACGCTTACTTTAGAGGTGGTAGGATGGATGGTGCTTCAACGTTAGGATTTATTTCGGTATTGCCTCCGTTAATTGCAATTGTGCTTGCTTTTTGGACAAGGGATACCATCTTATCTTTAGGTATTGCCTGTCTGGTTGGGGTATTTTTGGCGGGGGAAGGATTGCTTGGTTTTCCAAATCTAATGAAGGAAGCATTGGGTAACGAAAGTTTTTCTTGGATCTTTCTGTTAGAGATTTTTATTGGTATTTTAATTGCTTTTTTTCAACGTACAGGTGCGATCCAAAGCTTTGCTGATTTGGTGGGACGAAGGCAAGCATCAAAAAAGAGGATTGGGATAACAACGTGGTTTATGGGATTATTTGTGTTTTTTAGCGATTACTTTAGCCCAGTATTTGTTGGATCAACGATGAGAAAGGTGACCGATAAGGCAAAAATGTCTCGCGAGAAACTTGCTTATATTTGTGATTCTACGTCAGCGCCAGTTAGCGTTATTGTTCCAATTACCGGTTGGGCGGTATTTATTTCTGGGTTATTAATTGGGTTAGGACCGATACAGAATGAAGCTGATGCTCTGGATGTATTTACAAAGTCGATTCCGTTTAATTTTTATGCTGTATTGTCAGTGCTACTGGTTGGATTAATCGCTTCAGGAATTATTAAAGACTTTGGTCCAATGAGAAAGGCAGAAGAGCGTGCGCACAAGGAAGGAAAGCTAGTTCGAGACGGTTCAACACCATTAGTATCAAAGGAACTTACAAATATTAAGCCTTTCTTTAATGATCGGTTACTTAGTATTGCTTGGAATTTCTTTTTACCGGTTTTACTGATTATAACGATTGCAGTTGGTACGTATATTGGGCTTGGTTCGGCAAAAACGATGGAGGCATTTCTTGCTGCCGTGATATTTCTAGGGATTATCATGCGCATTCAAGGAATACCTGTGAAAGATATTATGGATACCGCCTTAAATGGCATCAAGGGAATCATGCCTGCTGTGATGATATTAGTTTTTGCTTATACGATTAATGCCTTAAATGAACAGATGGGTACGGCCAATTACTTAATTCAGACAACCGAAACATGGCTTAATCCTGGGTTGTTACCTGCAATTACATTTTTATTGGCAGCTGTGATCGCTTTTTCCACTGGTACGTCCTGGGGGACATTTGGGATTATGATTCCGATTGCTGTTCCACTTGCTCTTGGTTTTGCAGGAGGAGAGATTGATACAGTAGTATTAGCTACGATAGCGGCAGTAGCTGGCGGGGGAGTTTTCGGTGATCATTGTTCCCCACTATCGGATACAACGATACTTGCTTCTACTGGAGCGGCAGTTGATCATATTGATCATGTTCGCACACAAATTCCATATTCTATGGTAGTAGGAATCATTGGATTAGCAATCTATTTAGGACTTGGATTAATCGGATAATTTTTGACTGGAGGTTCTTAGATGAAGGTAATTGTACTAGGTGGATCGGGTTTACAAGGGAGAGCCGCTTTGCAGGACTTGGGAAAATGCAGTCAAGTCACTGAGATTGTTTGTGCAGATGTTTCATTCGACGGGCTGGAAAGCTTTCGCAGTCACCTTAACATGGAGAAGATGAATACTAGAAAAATAGACGCGACTTCCCAGAAAAACTTGGAATCCTTATTCACAGAAGATGCAGATGTTGTCATTGATCTTTTGCCAAAGCAATTCAACGATACCGTTGCAAGGGCGGCAATCAATACAAGGGTTTCATTGGTCAATTGTTCCTATGCAGCAGGTCTTTCCAAAGAGGTCTTTGAAAAAGCGTTGGAAAAAGAAGTGGCGATAATGCCGGAGGCAGGCTTGGATCCAGGGATTGATTTGGTGTTGTGTGGATATGGTGTGAGTCAATTAGATGAGGTCCATGATCTTTTTTCGTATTGTGGGGGTATACCAACCGCGGAAGCAGCTGATAATCCATTAAAGTACAAAATTGCATGGAACTTTGATAGTACGCTCATGTCTTACAAACGCCCAGCCTTGATGTTAAGGGAGGGAGAGGTTATTGATATACCAGCAGATCGTCAACATCACGAGGAATGGGTCACGGATATTACCTTATCCGGTATCGAGGGGTTGGAATCCATGCCAAATGGAAATGCGCTTAATTTTGCAAGATTACTAGGTATTGATACGGAAATTGTCAATACGGAACGAAGAACGATCAGATGGTCAGGTCATGCGAAGTTTTGGAAGAGCATGGTTGAGTTAGGATTCTTAACGAAAGAGCCCGTTCAAGGATTTGAATCCGATGTAACACCTCATCATTTTCTATTAAAACACTTAGAGCCTCGTCTTCAATATAAAGCGAATGAGAAAGATCTTGTATTAATGAAGAATATAATAAGAGGAAAGAAAGACGGGGAAAATATAGAAATTATTTATGAAATGATGGATGAAAGAGATTTAGAAACTGGCTTATTTGCCATGAATCGAACTGTTGGTTACACAGCAAGCATTATTGCACAAATGCTTGGAAACCATACGATTACAAAAAAGGGTGTCCTTTCACCGACAACAGATATCCCTTACCAATTGTTTATTGACGAAATTGGTTCACGTGGCATTAACATAAAGGAGAAGAAGTACCAATTAAGATAACTTGCATATAAATGAGTGGGATTGGGTTTTTGAGCTGTCTGAAAAGATTGCTCTGTAGAAGGTAATTTCTACAGGGCTTTTTTTAGTTCCTATTTATAAAGGCAGAATAGTGCAAGCGTTGATTATTTCAAAATCTTATGGAATGCGATCAAATTTTATATCCATAAAAAGTGCAATATACCTCAAAATTGACTCATCTATTAATACGTATAGCCTTGTTGGATATACCCAACATTTTAGGAGTTTCCCTTGTTTCATATTCGATTCAACTTTGCTTCACATCTGAATTGGTAATGACTCATTTTGGGCTTTATTATTTAGATATTGCGAACAATTCACGGGTTTGTAATAGTTTGTCTGCTTGTTTTAGTTTGGCATGAAATTTGCAATATTATAGTTATCAAAGAACAAGGAGGTAAGAAATATACCCATGTTTTAGTAGATTACTAAATTTGTAATTAATGTATATACAACAATCTTAAAAATGATTTCAAACAACTGTATTACGCTAAAGATGTGATAATATTAAATACTTATTTTAAAGGATGATTTTATGGAGCATTATGGATGGATAAGTATGGTTCCTGCATTATGTGTTTTGTCTGTTGCGCTCATAACGAAAAGAACAATTGAATCGCTTATTTTTGGATCAATTATTGGATTTATTATATTGGAAAAGCAACATTTTTTCTCAGCGTTTGTTGATTCATCCTTATCCGTAATGGGAGATCCAACCATTGGCTGGATTATCCTAGTTATATTATCTTTTGGCGGTCTAATTGCATTACTGGTTAAATCCGGAGGTGCATTGGCGTTTGGGGAGTTTGTTTCTTCCAAAGTAAAGACAAAAAAGGGTGCTTTGCTTATAACTTGGGTAATGGGTATTGTAATTTTCCTCGATGATTATTTAAATGCATTAACAGTCAGTACCTCAATGCAGAAAATTACGGATAAACACCGAACTTCTAGAGAATTCTTAGCCTATGTAGTAGATTCAACTGCAGCTCCGGTATGTGTGTTAATACCTTTATCTACATGGACATTTTATGTATCTGGCTTGTTTGAAGATCTTGGGCTTGCTGCGTCAGGGAATGGTTCAGTGACATATGTTACAGTTATACCGTTTATACTGTATGGTTGGGTAGCATTATTCATTGTTTTGCTAGCAATTTTTGGTATTATTCCTAAACTGGGTCCAATGAAGATAGCAGAAAAAAGAGCGGAAGAGATGGGGATTTGTCTTCCAGAAGGTTCTAAAGACTCCTCAATAGTAGATGTTGATGTGGCTGCCTCCGTTGAAACTGATGCTCAAGATTCATCACTCAACGGCAATCAGCAAAAGAAAGTGAAGCCGAAATTAATAAATTTTTTTGTCCCTATTGGTGTTTTAATCTTTTATACATGGTACTCCGGTATTGATGTATTACAGGGTGTTCTTGTTGCATTGATTGTCATGATTATTATGCTGGTTTTCCAACGATTAATGAGCTTAGGAGATTTGTTTGATACTTTTTTTGAAGGGTTTAAACCGATGATTTACCCGCTAGGAATTGTTGTATCCTCCTTTATTTTAGTAGATGTCAATAGCTCTTTAGGTCTTACAGAATATGTGATTGAAACAATAAAACCATTCATGAGTCCTGGTTTGCTTCCAGTTGTATCGTTTTTAGCCATGGCTTTAGTTGCTTTTGCAACAGGCTCATTCTGGGGAGTATATGCAATCACACTTCCGATTATTATACCGCTGGCTGAAGCAATGGGAACAAATATATGGTTGGCAGTTGGTGCCGTTCTCTCAGCAGGTGCTTTTGGAAGCCATGCTTGTCCGTATGGTGATACAACAGTATTATCTGCATCAGGTTCGGGAATTGACGCTATCACACATGTTATAACCCAAGCACCATATGTTTTATTAAGTGGATGTATAACAGCAATTGGATATTTGGTTTTAGGTTTTATCATTTGATAGCCTTCGATTTCTAAGTAGTAATACATCGTTGCGTTGTAATAATTAACTGCAGTTCATAGTAAAGTTTGTTTTTATATTCTAAGTTGGTGTACCTATCGTCAGGCTGGGAAGTCCAAAGAGAGGCTTACCAAGGTATCCTGTCATTAAGTTATGAGGGAATTTCGTCAGCAGTCCTATGTATAATCCAGTAATTGAACCAACTGGCACAGCAACCAGCTTCTATGATACCTATCTAGAAGCCAGAAAATGAACTTGCCAAGGTTAATCACGAATAGTTAACGTAAAGAAATAAAAAGGCAGTTGTTGAGTTGATTTTCAACAGCTGCCTTAAGTATCTCTGACGGCTTTAAATCACATGATGCTTGCCCCTAGTATTGTGTTTGTTTAGTTAAGATTTTTTTATATTTACGGCTGACAGCAGATTGACTAATTTTTAATGCTCGTGCGGCCTCTGTTGTAGTTTTGTATTTTTTCATCGCAAGCAAAATCAGCTGTTCCTCGGTGGATTCCTGCGCCTCGTTGAAAGGTATAATGTCGGTGATAATCGGCTTATGTTTGCCACTCTCCCCTAATCTCAATAGTGGTCTGACAGAGTCAGCAGATATCACTTGCTCCTCGGCAGTTACGACTAGACGCTCAATGATGTTTTGGAGTTCACGAATATTTCCTGGCCATGAGTAAACCTCTAATAAGTTTAATGCTTCTTGTGAAAAATAGTATTCTTTTCCGTATTTTAAATTTAATTGTTGCAAAAAATGGTAAGCTAAAAGTGGAATATCTTCCGTGCGATCGCGTAATGGCGGTACAACTATCGGGATGACATTAATTCGATAATAAAGATCTTCTCTAAATGTGCCTTCCCTCACCATTTTTTCTAGATCCTTATTTGTAGAAGCAATAATTTGAACATCAATAGGGATCGGTTTGGAGCTCCCCACAGGAAATATTTCACCTTCCTGTAGAACACGTAGCAGTTTCACTTGCAACTGTTGTGAAATCTCGCCGATTTCATCCAATACTAAAATGCCTTGATCTGCTTGCTGAAAATAGCCAATTTTTCCTTGGTTAATTGCTCCGGTAAAAGCGCCTTTTATATAGCCAAACAGTTCACTTTCCAATAAGTTTTCTGGGATCGCTCCACAATTGACTGATAGAAATGGTTTGTTTTGGCGAAGACCATTTTTGTGTATCGATTGAGCAATAACTTCTTTGCCAACCCCAGATTCTCCTAAAATTAAGACTGTAGAATGAAACTCGCCTAACTTTTTTACCTTTGTCATCACGTTATCCATTGCAGTACTGCAATAGATGACTTTATTATTTGCATTTTCAAGGTTTCGCAGATTTTGAAGTTCTTTTTCGTAACGTTTTGTTAATTCTTTCGTCTCGTTAAGCTCTGTTTTCAGTTTCGTTGTTTCCGTGATATCCCGCAGTGCAATAACAATACGATGAATATGGCCAGCCTCATCAAACACAGGATTACCGACAGCTAAAATATTTTTACCCTGTTCTGTTTCTTGAACGATCGATACTTTTTCATGTTTATCTAATACTAACCGTAAGATAGTAGGGTTGAAGTATCCTTGGTCTTCTAATTCGAAAAGATTTTGCCCGACAAGATTTTTAAATTCTTCGTTCCAAAGTCCAGAAATAAAGTTATCATTGAAGCGAAGGATATCCCCCTTATCATTTACTACTAATATCTCATCGTACATCGATGAGAGAATTGCGTTTAAATCAGCATTGAGATTTTTGACGTACGCAATTTCCATCGCCATCTCTTCTACTTTAGGCAAATCTTGAACGACAATCATGATACCGTCCAAATTATCTTTGGAATCCGAAATGGGTATATAATCAACTAAAACCCCTGCTTCATCCTCAATCTGAATCTGGTTTAGAATTTTCTTTTTGGTACGGAATACTTTCTTAAGGTTATCGCCATTAAACCATTGAGAAGCTGCAGTACCCTCTAACTTCTTTAAAGAAGATTTAATCATTCTTAGTCCAGCTTCATTCGAGTTTACGATCTTTCCTTCGTTATCTGTGATAAAAATCCCCATAGGGATCGAGGAAAGCATGAATTTTAACAAGTTCGTGTTGTCATCTTCTATACGTAAAAGCTCAACTAGTAAATCTTCTCGCCGGATATATCCAATATATTCGTCATTTTCACCTTTAACAAGAGCAATCGGCTCCCCTAAAAGTTGAAAAATAAAGGTAGATGGTATTTCTGACTGATCTTGATGGATAACTCCCACATTTTCCAGAGAATGTGCGCTTTCATACAAATTATCTATTGTAATATCCTCCATTTGCTCCCAATTCGTATCACGTAGATGAATATAAGCATTTATTTGATTATTTGCCTTAAGAAAGAGAAATGCATTGGGATTATTCTTTAAACGGCTTTGCCAGCTTTCTTCCTCAGGTGCTATTGAAATAGTGAATAGGGGATGAAGTTTATTTTTAATTACAACAGTCATGTAATGACCTCCACGATAAATTTCATTTATTATCAGATTATCACAAAATATGCAAAAATGCATAATAGTTAAAAAATAAAGGGTGCTAATATTGTGAAATCAGTTTTCTGAAAAATTGTAACTTATTTTAATTATTGTCGCAGGTTAACAGGAAGCCAACCATGGAGTGAACTTCGCCTATTAGGATGAAAATAGGTAAAGATTGTCTGCATTTTCATGGGGGGTAAAACAAATAGGATAAGTGGGGACGAAAGAAAATCCCCACTGATTGAAGATTTACTTTATAGAAGTGATTGGGTGAAATAAAGCATAGATAAAAAATTACTTGTAATTGATATGTATCACATCCGTATTTTAATGCTGTATTGCATAGATCTATGCAATACAGCATACGCTTGGCTGGATAACTAGAGACTGAAATTAATGTTTTAGTTTTGTATGAAATTTTGCGTTATTTAAGTGATTTGCAGAGCTAAACACATCCGGTACAAACACTCATTGCTTAATGACTGCTTCCAGACGCTCTTACGATAAATCAACATTGATTCGTTGCACTCTGGTCTACAGATAGAATATCAGTGAGGTATTACATTGCTTTTGCGCCGAGGGCCCAGATCATACATAGAAACGTTTGCTTGCTCCATTGTTTAAAAACCAAGGTAGCCTTAGTGAATTTATTTTTTTGGTAAAATTTAAAATAAACTAAAAATTGGCATAATAATTGCATGGAAAGTATAGAAAGTCTAAAATTTCATGGCTTTTTATATTCTTCGTTTTTCACAGGGAGACAAATATTAAATTGGAGGAGATGAAAATGGCGGAAGGTATGGTGCGATTAGAGAATATTTCTAAAAAGTTTGCTAATACTTACGCAGTTAAAGAGTTAAATCTAGATATTAAAACAGGAGAGTTTTTGACATTACTAGGACCATCTGGTTGTGGAAAGACTTCAACGTTACGAGTGATTGCCGGGTTTGAAAAACCGACTTCGGGAAATATTTGGATTGATGGAAAAAAAGTAGACAAGATTGAACCGTACAACCGAGAAGTTAATACTGTTTTCCAAAGTTATTCATTGTTTCCACATATGACGGTTGCTGATAATGTAGCATTTGGTTTAAAAATGAAAAAAGTATCAAAACAGGATATTAAAAACAAAGTTAAGGAAGCTTTGAATCTTGTACAACTAGAAAATTTTGCTGCTAGAAAACCAAAAAATCTCAGCGGAGGTCAACAGCAACGGATTGCTATTGCTCGTGCGATTGTAAATAACCCGAAAGTACTCCTGCTAGATGAACCGTTGGGAGCACTGGATTTAAAACTTCGTAAGCAGATGCAACTCGAACTAAAACAGCTGCAACAAGAGTTAGGCATGACTTTTATCTATGTTACTCATGATCAAGAAGAAGCTTTAACGATGTCGGATCGGATTGTCATTATGAATCAAGGGAAAATTGAACAGACGGGGTTGCCGGATGAAATCTATGAAAAACCTGCAACAAAATTTGTGGCTGATTTTATCGGTGAGACAAACCTATTTGAAGGAAAGGTTATGCAAACAAATGACACATACGCAACAATGGAGTGTGCTGGACAGTATATAATCATCCCAAACAACCAGAATTTTCTGGAAAATGAAAGTGTTTATATGTCTATTCGTCCAGAAAAAATTAAGGTTTCTGCGCACGCTAATGATAAAGTCAAGCAGTTAAAAGTAATCATGAAAGACGAAATTTATATAGGTTCGGTCACAAAGATTATCGCTGCGTTTCCAGACGGGCAGGAGGTTGTGGCTCATGGGTCGCGCGATATTTTTAAGCGTTGTTCTCAAGGCTCCCAGCTTTACCTAAGCTGGGAGCCGGCTGATAGTATAGTGTTCAAAATGAAGGAGAAATTGGAAGTATAGCTCAAAACTAGGAAAGAGGGGGATATGAATTTGAAGAAAAAGATATTACCGTTGTTGGCGGTTGTGGTTCTTGCGCTAGCCGCTTGCTCAAAAGCTGGCAGTGAGTCGTCGGGAGGAAGCGATGCCAATGCAGGAGAAGAGTTGTCTGATGAATTAGTTGTTTTTAACTGGAGTGAATATATGCCGCAAGAAATTTTAAATGGCTTTGAAGAAGAATTCGGCGTAGATGTTATTTATTCAACGTTCAGTTCAAATCAGGAAATGCTTGCAAAGGTAAGTGCTGGTACTGTTGCTTATGATATTGTCGTCCCATCTGATTTTTTCGTAAATCAGCTACAAGAAAAAGACCTACTTCAGGAGATCAATTTCGAAAATATACCAAATTATAAAAATATTGCAGACGAATGGAAAGGTCTTCCGTTTGATCCGGATGAAAAGTACTCCGTTCCTTACATGTTTGGGTATGACGGTATTGCGTACAACAAAGAAAAAATAAAAGAGCCACCCACCAGCTGGGAAGATTTGTGGAATCCTAAATATAAAGGGCATGTCATTACCATGGAAGAGCCGAAAGAAAATTTTAACATGGTTCTTCAATATTTAGGATACGACCACAATGATCCAACAGAAGAGCAGCTTAAAGAAGGTGCGGAAAAATTGAAAGAATTAGTACCAAACTTATTAGCATTCAAATCTACTCCAGAAGCAGAGTTTGTTAGTGAAGAAGCGTGGATTGGGTATGCGTATTCAGGAGCAGCAGCTGTAGCTTGGAAAGAAAACAAAAACGTAGGATTCGTGCTTCCAGAAGAAGGTGGAATTAGATGGACGGATACCATGGTAATCCCAAAGAATGCTGAACACAAATATACGGCAGAGGTTTTCATGAACTATCTATTAAGGCCGGAAGTGAGTAAGAAATTGTCAGAAGCGTATCCTTACGGCAATCCAAATAAAGCTGCAGTTGAAATACTTGATGACAAAATAAAGAAAAGTCCTGGCCTTATCATGCCGAACGAAAAAGTTGAGAAAGCAGGTTGGGGAAAGCCGCTTGCCCCCGATAAAAATCAATTGATGAATCGTTATTTCCAAAAAGCAAAAGTGAATTAACAGGATGAAAAAAGCGACGATGCTTTTCATCCGGATATTTCAGAGAAATCATGATAATCAATAAACCATTGATTTTTATGTGTATTGCACATCGTGAGTGTATGGGACTGAAGTAATTTCGGTTTAAAGCTTGCTACTATTTTTTTATTGCTGAAGGCAGGTGCAAATATGAGAGAAGGTACGAAGAAAACATTATTTGTCTTTACTATACTCGTTTTTGCTTTCTTTTATATACCTATCCTTGTCTTAATGGTTTTTTCATTTAATGACTCTAAGATAGGGACGGTATGGACAGGATTTACGTTTGATTGGTATATTCGATTATTTTCAAATTCGCAAATTATCGATGCAGCATTTAATAGTTTGTTTATCGCAATAGTGACGACTGTTATTTCCACAGTACTGGGAACATTAGCCGCTCTTACTCTCCATCGATATGGATTTCCGGGAAAGAGAACGGTTGGTTTCGTTTTCTATATTCCAGTTGTTATACCTGATATTGTCTTAGCGGTTGCTCTGTTAGTACTATATAGTTTTCTGAACGTTAAATTAGGTCTAGCTACTGTAATCCCCGGTCATGTTGTGTTCGCGACCTCATTTGTTATTCTCGTGCTCTTAGCGAGGTTAGCTGGCTTAGATAAAGCACTAGAAGAGGCAGCTAAAGACCTTGGGGCTAATGAGTGGCATACATTTTGGAAAGTTACGTTTCCGTTAATTTATCCTGGAATTCTAGCAGGCGCTTTGTTGGCATTTACTATTTCCCTAGACGAATTTGTTGTTGCATTTTTCACGACGGGACCAGGTTCTAATACGCTACCTGTTCTTGTCTATTCGATGGTACGGCGAGGGGTATCCCCGGAAATTAATGCTTTATCTACCATTCTGATTTTAGCGGTCGTACTTGTCATTGTAATCGTTGGCTGGAGAATGAACAGGATGAATAAACAGCAGGGAGGGATTTGATATGATACGTAACATTAGAACAGCATATTTGATGTTATCTCCATCTTTAGTTTGGCTTCTTGTCTTTTTAGTCGTTCCAGTTGGAATGATTACTGTAATTAGTTTTACCACGAATCTTGGATTTGGTGGCATCCTTTATGAATTCAGCATGGAAGCGTATCGTTTAGCATTTAGTTCTTTATATGCAAAGGCGATTTGGCAGTCTCTTTGGTGGTCTGTGATTGCAACAGTTATTTGCGGAATTATTGCTTATCCATTTGCTTATTTTATCGCTCATGCAGGGAAATGGAAAAACTTTTTGTTGTTGCTAGTAATGGTGCCATTTTGGACAAATTTGCTGATCCGGCTTTATTCCTGGATTATATTAATGAATAACCAAGGTGTTATTAATAATTTACTTCTTAAGATCGGTATTATTGACGAACCAATTACGATGCTTTATACACCATTTGCCATCATTGTAGGATTAGTGTACGGCTTTCTGCCGTTTATGATTCTTCCTATCTATGCTTCTATCGAACAGTTAGATAAAACATATTTAGAAGCGGCTGAAGATTTAGGTGCGAATCCCGTCAAAACATTTCTGACTGTGACGTTGCCGCTGACGTTTCCAGGTGTGCTTACAGGAACAATTATTACCTTTGTACCGGCTATCAGTGTTTTTGTCGTAACCGATTTATTGACCGGCGGACGTTTATTGATGATTGGAAATGTGATTCGTGATGCATTTTTAGTAGAGATGAACTGGCAGCTAGGTTCTGCGATTTCACTCTTATTAATGATTTTGGTTCTATTATCTATTGTGGTATTAATCAAGTTTACATCATCTGATGATGATAGCTCTTTATTATAGGAATGGAATGTTAAATAAACATAATTTTAAATAGAAGGTGAAAGTATGGATCTATTATCAATGTGGGAAGGTACAGCGAATAACAGTATGAATCGTTCGCTATTGGAAGGAGAGGAGTGTTGTGATGTGGTCATTATTGGCGGCGGTTTTACAGGACTCTCCACAGCCTATCACTTACAAGAAAAACAATGCAGCACAATTGTTCTTGAACAGGGAAAAGTTGGATGCGGAGCAAGCGGCAGGAATGGAGGAGAAGTACTGACTGGTTATCTTGGATCTATGGAATATTGGACGGAGAAAAAAGGATTACATGCAGCGAAAAAGATGTGGCAGCTTTCGTTAGACTCGATCGATCTGATTGAAAATATTATTAATAAACATGATATTTCTTGTGATTTTAAGCGGAATGGAGACTTTTTGGCAGCATATAAACCATCACATTTAGAGTCTATGAAAAAAGATCAAGAATTTATGGCTAGTAAACTGAATTATTATGGGATTGATATTGTAGAAAAGAATGAGATAAAGAATGAACTGGAAACTTCTTTCTATTCCGGAGGGCGTGTTGATTATAAAAGTGCTCATTTTCATCCACTTAACTACACATTAGGTTTGGCAAAGGCAGCTGAAAAACTGGGTGCGAAAATATACGAACGCTCAGAAGCTACAGGTGTAAAAAGAAATTCAAAAAACAAATTCATTGTTCGGACCGACAAAGGCAAAGTGATTGCGGATAATCTAGTGATTGCTACAAATGCCTATTCTGGTGATTTAAACAAAATAGTTAAAAAATCCGTTGTTCCGGTGGAAAGTATTATGATAGCAACCGAGTCTCTTCCAGAAGATGTAGTAGAAGCGCTAATTAAAAATAATCGTGCGGTCTCGGATACAAAGAACCTTCTTTATTATTTCCGAAGGACCGGGGACAATCGTTTGGCGTTTGGCGGTTCAGGAAGAGCATCAAGTAAACGCGATCAAAACCGAATTTATGAAAATCTTTTAGAAGGGATGTTGAGCGTTTTCCCACAATTAAAGGGAACACGTATCGAATATCGGTGGGGAGGAAAAGTAGGATTCACGCAGAACATGCTTCCTTGTATTGGCCAATTAAAGGATGGAGCACATTTTGCATTTGGTTATGGGGGGCATGGTGCTGCAATGGCCTCTTTACTAGGGAAGACAATGGCGGAAGATATTTTGGAGGAAGGAGATCCGGACAACCCACTTCGTATTAAAAAATTGCGGTCTATCCCATTCCACAACCAACATTCCAAAGCAGTTGGAGTAATGAAGTTTTACAAACAGTTTCAAGATCGGTTTTTTGGTTAGAATTTAAGGCCTAATAAATGTAAAGTTAAAAATTCACAGATAGTAAGAAGGGACATGAGATGATGACGGAAACGAAAATAGATGTTTCGACTTTTGAAAAAAAGATAGTTATCCGTGAAATAGAATCACAGGATATTGATGTAATTGTACGGATTGCTCAAATCGGATTCGATAATCCCGACATCGCGTTTGAAAAAAAGCACTATGAAAGTCATATTCGAATTTTCCCTGAGGGACAGGTATGCGTTTTATATAACGGCCAAATTATTGGATCGAGCTCGAGCCTTATTGTTAATTACGAAGATTATGGGGATGATCATTCAATAGATGATATTTCTGGAGGAGGGTATATTACAAATCATAACCCGAATGGAAATCATTTGTATGGGATTGATGTGGTGGTGCATCCTGACTTCAGACACTTGAAAATCGGAAGGCGTCTTTATAAGGAACGACGGAAGCTATGCAAAAAATTAAATCTGAAAAGTATTATCTTCGGTGGAAGGATTCCCAATTACCACAAATATGCAGATGTACTGACTGCTGAAGAATATGTTGAACAAGTGAGGGACCAGCAGATTTACGATCCAGTGTTAATTTTTCAATTAATGAATGGATTTGAAATCAGAGGGGTGAAAGCGAATTATTTGTTAGAGGATGAAGCTTCATTAAAGTATGCGACGATACTGGAGTGGAAAAACATCGATCATGTCCCAGCAGACCGTCAGTATTATCAACATGCCATGCCGGTAAGGATCTCCATGATACAATATGGATTAAGGAACATGCAGTATTTTGAAGAATTTGCTTCGCAGTGTGAGTATTTCATTAGCCTTGCTTCTAAAAAGCGCTCAGACTTTGCGGTGCTTCCAGAAGCATTGACTCTTCAGCTATTGTCTTTCTTGGGAGAGAAGGTCCCAAGTAAACAAATTCGAAGCTTGACCAAATATACAGAGGCATATGTGAAACTTTTTTCGGATCTTGCTATACGTTACAGTATAAATATTATTGCAGGTTCTCACTTTATCGAAGAAACCGATTCTATTTATAATGTATCTTTCTTATTTCATCGAAACGGAAAAATTGATAAACAATATAAGCTGCATATTACAGCAGACGAGCGAAAATGGTGGGGTATTAAGCCAGGTAGTACGATGGACGTATTTGATACAGATTGCGGAAAAATTGCGATCCTAATCGGGTATGATATTCTCTTTCCAGAACTAGCACGAAAAGTAGTAGAAAATGGAGCGGACATTTTATTTACTCCTTATACAGTTGAAGATCAGCAAGGGTATGCGCGTATTCGCTGCTGTGCTCAGGCACGTGCTATTGAAAATCAAGTATATACCGTCACCACTGGTATGACCGGACATTTATCTAGGGTGTATCGCATGAATGCACAATACACGCAATCGAGTATTTTCTCCCCGTCTGACTTAGGTTTTGGACATAACGGTGTGGTTACTGAATCAGATTTTAATGTGGAAATGACGATTTATGGTGAACTGGATTTGGAACTCATCCGCCGGAATCGTGAGGTTGGTACCGTCACCCCTTTGAAAGATAGACGTACAACGATTTACTAAAGAATAGATGTAAGTAGATATAACGAGGACTGTTCTGAATCTTTATTCCGGACAGGCTCATTTCCGAAGAGTACAGGCTATAAATATATAACTGAGGTTTTCATTAACTTGATACAGCATAAAGAATAATCCCGACATTATTATGCAAAAGAAAAAATGAAAAAACAGGCTGGGGAAAGCTGCTTGACCCATAGATGAATCAGTTAATTAACCGTTATTTTCAAAAAGCTAAACTGGGTTATAACAAGGAATAAATAAAAGATTGTTTCAGATTATCGATTATGAGGAGTGAGGTATATTTATGAAACACTTAAGATTAGCAGTCGGTTTAGTCTTTTTCCTTGTTTTATTAACTGCTTGCAGTGATTCTAATGATGATACTACGAAGGCAAAACAAAATAATAGTTCAGGGGAGCAAGCATTGTCTGAAGAGTTATATTTCTTTAACTGGGGCGAGAATATTGATCCGGAAATTCTCAAAGACTTTGAAAAAGAGTATGGTGTGAAGGTGGTTTATGACACATACTCATCGAATCAGGAAATGATAACAAAACTAAGTAGTGGGACAGTTGCCTATGATATTGTTGTGCCGACCGATTATTTCGTACAGCAAATGATCCAAGAGGGTATGCTGCAGGAGTTGAACTTGGAAAACATTCCGAATCTTGAAAACATTGAAGAGGAATTTCGGGATCCTTCGTTTGACCCTGGGAATAAATATTCCGTTCCATATTTATATGGAAGCATCGGGATTGTTTACAATAAAGAAAAAGTAGAAACACCGACAAGTTGGGATGATCTTTGGAATCCGAAGTATAAAAATCACGTAACTATTCAGGAAACTCCGCGTGAGGGGATATCGATGGCATTACAGAAACACTACTATGATATTAACCAGCCAACAGAAGAAACGTTAAGTGAGGCAAAGAAAAGTCTTTTGAAAATTAAACAAAATATACTCGCTTATGATTCAACGCCAGCAGGAAAACTGGTTAATGAAGAAGTATGGATATCACAAGTCTATTCAGATCAGGCTGGTACTGCTATGGAAGAAAATAATAATTTGGATTATGTACTTCCAGAAGAGGGTGGGATGTTGTGGATGGATAACTTTGTAATCCCTAAAACATCGAAAAATAAATATACAGCGGAAGTATTTATTAACTATATGCTGGAAGCAGAAGTGAGTAAAAAACTGACAGATGCTATTCCGAGCAGTAATCCAAATGCTGCAGCTAAAGATTTAATGAGCGAAGAAGAGAAAAGTAATCATGCCTCTTACCCAGAGATCCCGGAAAAAGCGGTTTTCTTTGAATATTTAGAGCCAGATGAATTAGCGAAAATGAATCAACTATATAAAAATATTAAAGTAGAATGAATAAACAACTCAACTTTTGCAGTTAAAAATAATCCTGCAACTATTGGTATGATAAGGTTTATCCCGCATGTAACAGGCAGTAAGCCCCCCACTTCAATCCTACGAGGTGAAATTAAGGAAGATAAGTGGGGAATCCGACTGCCAGTAAATGTCCGATTTTGTTCAGAGGCCTTTAGGTCATACCCTTGCGGTACTAACAATCAGTGGGGGATAAAAGAAAACCCCCACTGATTGAAGATTCACTTTATATGAAACTTGTTATGATATTTGACAAGCGTTAGATAGGAGGGTGTTCCTAACACCGCTGCCTTCCACGAAAGGTGACATGCTTTCCGCGGGCACGGCTTTAGCCTCCTCACTCGCAAAGACCGCTCATTGCGGGGTTTTCAGACACGTGCTTTTCCCGTAGGAGTCAGTCACCTTTCGTTCCAGGAAGCTAATGAAGTGGTTCAACATCGCATGTGCTTTGCTCGCTAAATGAATAATGAAATCAACAAGTTTTTTTAAAACATCAAATCATTGGCTTAACAACATTTGATATGCTTTTTGTAAGAAATCCAACTATGTCACTGAAAAGAATTCGTTGCTGATAATGGCAATAACTACTAGTATTAGCAGATTGAAAATATGTAGACTCCAGTGGGAAGTAAGAAATCGGCGAGACCCGCAGGACGGCAGTCCGAGGAGTCTCGACACTCGCCTACGGAAAGCGAAGTATATTCAATCTGCGGTGTTTAGAAAGATTTGTTCTATTATTAGGATAGCCTTTTCAGCGGTTAACTAACGTTAAAGAACCCTAATATCAAAGATAGTATCTTATTGCTTTAAGGCCTTGTCATATACAGAGGTTAATCTTGTTTTTTAATGCGAAAGTTGAGTAATAATATAATAAAAAGAAGTATTCTGAAAAGTTGGAGGTTCTAGGATTAGAAGTATTACTTCCGGTTTGAAGAACTTGCGGATAGTTTTATCTTGCCATTAAGGCGGATAATGCGGTGATACTAACAATGATTATGCTGTAACGTGGAGTTCTATATTTAGAAGAAATGTAACTGAATATTTTTTTCGAAAAACGGAATACCGCCCCAAAGCTATTGTGAAAAATCGCTCAGCGCAAGTACTATTTCATAGTGTTTCGTGCCTTAAGCGAAGTGAAAGGAATGGCCATAGCTATGAGTATTTTTAAACAAGCTGATTTGGTATTGTCCAGTCATGCACTATTTACAGGTTTGGAGGATACTACGTTTTCCGGCTCCGTCGCAATTAAAGATAAGCACATCATTGCGGTGGGTTCAGAAGAAGAAGTTAAATCATACATTGGTCCCAATACAAAAGTCAATGTTTATGAGAATCAGCTTATCATGCCTGGTTTTCAAGATTTCCACCTTCATCTGTTCCTTGGAAGTTTATCGCAGGACAGTGTTTGGTTGATAGATGCAAAGTCAGAACAAGAAACGGCGGAAATGGTTAAAACCTTTGCGGACAGTCGACCGAATGATCCGTGGGTGATTGGTTTTAGCTGGTATCATGTGTTTTGGGATGAAAAAAATTGCCGCATCGTTCTACACTTGACCAGCTGATCCCGGATCGTCCTGTCTTCCTATTTAATGCCGAATGTCACGGGGCATGGTTAAATAGTAAAGCCCTTGAGTTCGCAGGTATTGATAGAAACACACCTGATCCGCCATTTGGTGAGATTGCACGAGATGAGAATGGGGGACCGACAGGGTTTTTATCTGAGACAGCAATGGGATTGGCACACATGGCATTCAGTACCATTCCAAGGGAACGACAAACTGAATTAATTCAAAAGTTTTTGGATCGTGCGTCGAGGTTAGGGATTACAACAGTGAGTGACATGCTGCCGCTTCCAAATCTTGAACTAGGGGATCTTGATTCTTATCATGAGTTTGAAAAAAAAGATAAATTAACGACTCGCATTCAATTTTTGACGGCGTTAAATGGTGATTTGGAACGACCCAAGATGTTAAGAGAGAAATTCAAATCGGATAAGCTCATGTTTTCGGGTTTAAAACAATTTCTGGACGGAGTGCCAACCACGTACACTGCTTATCTTGTGGATCCTTATTCAGACCGGCCGGATACGCAGGGCGATACGCTTATTCCGATTGACCGTGTGAAAGAATGGGCGCTAGATGCCGATAATGAAGGCTTTCGTATCCGTTTTCATGCTTGCGGTGACGGTGCTGTCCGATTGGGATTGGATATCTTTGAAGAAGCGCAGAAAGCCAATGGAGTACGGGATTCTCGTCATACGATAGAGCATATTGAAGTCATTCATCCCGAGGATATTGATCGTTTTTCAGAACTAGGTATCATCGCTTCCATGCAGCCGGAACATATGGCAGCGGCTGAAAAATTCAAAGATAATGACTATCTTGTTCGACTAGGAAAAAAACTTGAACATTTGACATGGCCCATTCGGACATTGCAAGCTAGAGGGGCACGAATGGCGTTTGGTACGGATTTCCCTGTTGTTGGGCTTGAACCGATGACGGAGATTTACCGTGCGGTTACCCGGGTTCATAATGACGGGAATCCGGCGGGAGGCTGGAATCCCAATGAAAAAATCACCTTGGCTGAGGCGTTACGGAATTATACATTAGGCTCCGCTTATGGGGGATTCTGTGAAAATGAGTTGGGTACACTCGAAAAAGGAAAATTGGCCGACGTTATTGTACTCGATCGAAATTTGTTTGATGTGCCTGTAGAAGAAATCAGAGAGACCAAGGTGAAATTAACCGTTATGGACGGAAAGGTTGTATTTGAAGATGAAGGGAAGGGGAAACCAAATTGACAAAAATCCTTTTGACGCAAATCGAACCGGCTTTATGTGATAAACAAGAGAATTTCAATAAGATGCTTGATTTTATCCAATAAACGAAGGAAAAGAAGGCAGAACTGGTTCTATTTCCTGAAATGGCTTTGACGGGTTATTTCACACGGAAGATCCTAAAGTATTCAGTAACTTCAAAAATCGGCGACATACTATCAATTAGTTTTGACAATAAAAGGAGCCGGGATTATATTGGCTCCCACAATGGCATCCGTGTTTTTAGGGTGTCTTTTTATTCGACGGGTCGTTACAAGATGCTTAGTGTTTAGCGGCTGTTCTATTTATTTTAGGGTAGAGACGACATTTCGATAAAACGACAGGATAAAAGTAAAGAAGTATAATTTCCATATAGTGGAATCTTGTACTTAAAGAGACTGGTTCTAGTGAGTTATGCTAAAATGCATAATTTGAGGTAAGAAAGTATAAAATGTGGACCCGTGGCGAAAGTCATCATTGATTGAGTTGAATGATGTCCGACTAAATCGGGCTTTGCACCCAACGTCGGCATACCCCTATGAAGGGGCATGATTCCTTTATCTCCTACGGTAGGATGATCGGCTAATTTCGCCACTTTGCGTGGCAATGCCGACCCACCCTGCTTGGCAGGGCGCAGTTCGTACGTCGCTAAACGGGCGCTTGCGCCTTTGTTCTGAGAAATATCGATTCATATGTTTGGTCCTATGTTTTTTCATTTATAAATATCCATGGAAATTTGGATTGTATAGGTTTTGGTCTTTTGGTTATTGAGAATAGTTTATTTAGTATGCGTGTATGTATAGATTATGCAGAAATGCATAGAAAATAAAGCTTATGATTTTAGAAAAATAAATAGTGAAATGCAAAAGCATAAAAAAACAAAATGTATAATCTTGTTTTGAAAGCGTTTTAAATATGGTGGATGAACATTTCATAAATGTTGGCATGACATTTGCATGTATATGGTTGAAGGACTGATTTTCATAAAAGAAATGGAGGAATTATATATGAAACATGCACCTGTTAAAAGCAAGCTAACTGAAGAGCTGGAACAAATGGACGTTCAACATTATCTGCATCCAACAAGTATTCCGGGGCAGGTTCCGAAAATGGTTTTTGAAAGCGGGAATGGCATTCATGTAAGAAATACAGAAGGTGAATCATTTATTGACGGCATCTCTATGTTGTGGAATGTAAATTTAGGGCACGGCAACAAAGAATTGGGCAAAGCAGCTCAATCACAAATGGAGAAAATTGCGTTTGCCTCCTCTTTTGCCGGTTATTCGAATGAACCAGCTATTCGTTTGACAAAAAAGCTAGCGGACTGGTCTCCAGATGGATTGAATACGGCGTTTTATACTTCTGGCGGGTCGGAATCTAATGATACCGCCTTCAAATTAGCCCGTTTATATTATCAGATAAAAGATCAGCCGAAGAAAACGAAATTCATTTCCTTTGTAAATGGGTACCATGGGGTAACGATTGGTGCTGGTACGGCGACAAAAATCGCTGGATTCCATCGGTTTGCTGGTACTGAAATGGTAGATGTGCTTCATGCAACCCCACATTTAACAGAATGTGAAAAAGGGGAGCGCGCTCATCCTGATTTTGAAAAATCAGCTCGCCATCTCATTGAAACAGAAGGAGCAGAAACCATTGCTGGACTGATTATAGAACCGATTCAAGGATCCGGCGGGGTATATATGCCACCGGAAGGATATATGAAGGCGCTGCGAGATTTGTGTGATGAGTTTGATATTTTGTTAATTGCAGATGAAGTTATTAATGGCTTCTGTCGGACGGGTGAGAAATTTGCGGTAGATCATTGGAACGTGGTTCCTGACCTAATGTCACTCGCTAAAGGGATTACAAGCGGATATGCACAATTAGGTGCTGTGATGATTCATGACAACGTAAAAGAAGTTATCAACACTTTCGGAAACGTAATGGCTCATGGATTTACGTATAGTGGGCACCCCATGGCTTGTGCAGTCGGTATTCGAAACATGGAAATTATGGAAGAAATGAATCTTGTAAAACATGTGAAAGCAATGGAAAAAGTACTGAATGATGGGCTTGCTTATTTGAACGACAAACACGAAACGGTAGGTCTTTGTCGTAATAAAGGTTTAATGGGAGCATTTGAACTCTTTGAAAACAGTGCGTCTGGCAAACGTTTTGCGGATGAGAAGAAAGCAGGCCTTCAATATGTAGAAGATTGTTTTCAACATCATTTGATTTTACGAGCACTCGGAATGGCCGATGGAAAATCAATTATTGCATTGGCGCCTCCTCTAGTTATTAGTAAGTCAGAGGTGGAAAGTATGGTCGCAATTATGGACGATGCGCTTACCAACTTTTCTGTGTAAAAAAACTAGTTTAATAGAATAGGGTGTAAATAATGAAAATATTGAATCTTGAGGGGACTGCGAAGGAAATCGGGCGTCAGCATGGTGAGCAAGGTAAGAAAGAAATCGATAAAAGTATGGAAACGTATGAACGGCTTTTTTATGAGTACCAGGGTATTGATTGGAAGACGGTAAGAGAGCGTGCGCTGATTCATGTTCCCGCAATCGAAGCCTTTGATTCCGTTTTGCTTGATGAAATAGAAGGGGTTGCTGAAGGGTCTGGGCTTGCATTTGAAGATATTTTGGCTCTAAATGCACGGAGCGAAATTGCACTTACTGGCGATGCTCATACGTCATTTAGCGATGGCTGTACAAGTATTTGCACGAGCAGTCCACTAACTGCCGATACGATTATCGGGCAAAATTGGGACTGGAAAGCTACGCAAAAAGACAGTTTGCTGATGATGAATATCGAGAGGAAAGATAGACCGAATATCCTTATGGTTACAGAAGGTGGCATTATTGGAAAGATTGGTTGTAATGAACACGCAGTTGGTGTTGGACTAAATGCACTTCATTCCAGCAAGAAGTCTGATGGGGTGCCAATTCACTTAGGTCTTCGCTCGATTTTGGATTCTGCTTCCCTTCATGAAGCAATGGGGAAAATCCAAGAAGGTCAAATGGCTTCGGCGGCGAACTTTATGATTGGTTATAGTGAAGGTGCACATCATGGCATGACCTTTCATGTTGAGGTATCTCCCTTTGGAATAGCGATTACAAATAAAGAAGCATCCCATGGGGTACACACCAATCATATATGTTCCCAAGAGATCCAAATGCAGGTAGGAGAAGGAAATAATTTACGTTACAGTGATTCTGAAATTAGAAAGCGTAGAGCGGAGCAGCTGCTTGCTCAAGCGATTCAAAATAAAACAGAGATTACAGAAGAAACGTTTAAAATATGGCTTAGCGATACATTTAATGCACCAAACTCGATCAATCACTTTGTAAACAAGCAGGCTCCGGTACATCGACGGATGGAGACAATTTTTGGTATTGTCATGAATTTAACGAAGAATCGTATTTATATTTGTGATGGGATGCCTGTAGACCATCCCTTTCAAAAATATACGGTAAAACGCGAGAAAGAGAAACAGGTTTAAATTATAGATGTTCGACTATCGTTTTTATTTTTATAAAGGAGGATTTGTCAGGTGTATATCAACGGTAAATGGATAGAGACGAGTCAAAAAGAAGTTATTATTAACCCAGCAACAGAAGAAGAAGTGGGTGAAGTATATGTAGGTGGGCAAAAAGAAGCGGAAGAGGCGATTCAAGCTGCCCACCATGCTTTTAAATCATGGCGCATGTTGTCAGGAAATGACCGAGGTAAAATTCTTGTGAAAATTGCCAATGAAATAATGAAAGTGCAATCTCAGATCGCAGAGACCATTACGAAGGAAATGGGAAAGCCGATTACTGATGCTCGGCGTGAAGTGGCTTCCGCCGCTGCTTACCTCGAATGGTATGGAGAAGAGGCGAAACGCGTATATGGGGATGTGCTTCCAGCGCTTGACACGAAAAAACAATTAATGGTCCTGCGTCAGCCTGTTGGCGTTATTGGTGCCATTACACCTTGGAATTTCCCGGTATCCATGATTACTCGAAAGTTAGGACCAGCATTGGCTGCAGGATGTACTGCTGTTTTGAAGCCAGCCCCATCAACTCCAGCATGTGCAATGGAAGTATTCAAGTGTTTTGAACGTGGTGGTTTGCCGCAAGGAGTTGCGAATCTAGTTATTGGAGACGCGGATTCCATTGGAAGTGAAATGACAAGTAATTCAATAGTAAAAAAGATTACATTTACAGGTTCAACAAAGGTCGGAAAGCTATTAATGCGTAACGCTGCAGAGAATGTTCAAAAAGTATCCATGGAATTAGGAGGCCATGCACCATTTATTGTATTTGAAGATGCTAATTTAGATGATGCTGTTGCCTCAGTTATCGGTACAAAGTTTAAGAATGCTGGTCAGACGTGTATCAGCACAAATCGAATTTACGTACAGGAGTCCATAAAGGATGAATTCAGCAATCGTCTTGCAAGAGAAGTTCATACACTGAAAGTTGGTAATGGTATGGAAGAAGATATAGAAATGGGTCCATTGATAAATGCTGCAGCATTAGAAAAAGTGGAAGATCAAGTAACAAAAGCTACGGAGTCAGGGGCAAGCGTAGTGACAGGTGGATCGCGGATTAAAGGGACAAAGGGGTATTTTTATGCGCCGACAGTACTTGCTGACACAACGGACGATATGAAAATTGCAAAAGAAGAAACATTTGGCCCAGTTGCACCGATATTTACTTTTCGTACAGAAAATGAAGTGATCGATCGAGCGAACAATACCCCATATGGGCTAATGAGCTACTGTTTCACGAATGATTTAAGTCGCAGTATACGGATGATGCACCAGCTTGACTATGGAATGGTTGGAATTAACGACCCAGCACCGATTGTTCCGCATGCACCTTTTGGAGGAATGAAAGAGAGTGGAATTGGCAGGGAAGGCGGTACATCAGGACTTTATGAGTTTATGGAAGAAAAATTTGTATCCATTCGTACTGCTGAAAAATGAATGTGGTTTCTAGAGATATGGGAAGAATCTGCTATCACGAAATAATAATTAATTAAAAGAGAGGAAGTCGAACCATGTATGAGGCAGAAGTAACGGAACGTGATGAGCGATTAATTGTTCGTAACATAAGATATGAGGATCTGGAGGAGATCGCAGCATTATCGAATAAGTGCTTCGGTCCAGATATATCACTCCAAAGGGAGCATTTTGCAAGTCAATTGGAGGTTTTTCCTGAAGGTCAAATTTGTATTGAATACGAAGGTGAAATTGTCGGGAATGCATCGAGCTTAATTATTAACTACCATGACTATGATGAGGACCATTCCTATAAAGTATTATCTGATGAAGGGTATATTCGTAATCATAATCCGCATGGGGTACATCTGTATGGAATTGAAGTTGGCGTTCACCCTGATTATAGAGGGATGAAAATTGGTCAACGTTTGTATGATGCCCGAAGAGCCATTTGTAAAGAATTTAATCTAAAAAGTATCTTCATTGGAGGGCGGATTCCTTTTTACTATAAATATGCAGAGCAAATGTCTGCGAAAGATTATGCATTAAAAGTAATTCATGGTGAATTATATGATCCTGTTCTTACCTTTCAATCCAAGAAAGGGTTTGTATTACATGAGGTGGTCGAAAACTACTTGCCCGATGATCATGAATCACTGAAGTATGCAACAACGATGGAATGGAGTAATCCCGACTACGTGGAAAAGTAAATAAAAAGAAGATGGGTTTCAAACGAAATATAATTAACTGAAAAGACAATTTTTTAAAATTGTAAGGAGTATAAAATAACAAGTGAAATTACAGATCGGACAATAGTATAAAAATAGAGGGAGGATGGGTTAGTTTGAAGAAAACGGGTAAAAGACCATCATTAAAGGTGGCTATGATTCCGATTATCTTCATGATAATTGCGCTTTACGTAGGTATATCTATACTTGAGCTTGATCCTCATATACCTCTGTTGTTTAGTGGAATTGTTGCTGCAATTGTTGCCCTTTGTTTAGGTTATTCTTGGCAAGAATTGGAGAGTAGTTTTTTAGATACGATTAGACTGTCTCTACAAGCGGTTGTCATTTTATTAATAATTGGTACGATCATAGGTTCATGGATAGCAGCTGGTATAGTTCCTACAATGATTTACTATGGTATGGACCTGTTATCACCGAGTTATTTTTTAGCATCTGCATGTATAATTTCCTGTGTTGTAGCTTTAGCATCTGGAAATGCATGGACAGCCGCAGGAACGATAGGTATAGCAATTATGGGGATTGGCCAAGGGCTGGGCGTTGATTTACCAATGGTTGCAGGGGCCGTTATATCTGGGGTATATTTCGGAGATAAAGTATCGCCGCTTTCAGAAACAACGAATATGGCGCCTGGTATTACAGGAGCGGAGTTATTCGAACATATCAAACATATGATGTATACGACGATTCCAGCATTAGTGATTGCATTAGTCATTTATACGTTTTTAGGCCTTCAATTTTCAGAAACGCAATCAAGTATTGCACAAGTACAAGCGTTACAAGATCAGTTAAGCGGAATATTCGAGATTTCACCGTGGCTGCTTATACCGCCTGCAGCAGTAATCGTTATGATGTTATTTAAGATGCCGGCAATTCCAGGTCTTACAATCGGTTCTTTGTTGGGAGTGGCATTTGCTATTCTATTTCAGGGAATGGATCCGGGCAATGCTTTAAGTGTTATGTACTATGGGTTTTCACAA
This sequence comes from Virgibacillus salexigens, assembly GCF_000723585.1. Classification (NCBI taxonomy): domain Bacteria; kingdom Bacillati; phylum Bacillota; class Bacilli; order Caryophanales; family Bacillaceae; genus Virgibacillus; species Virgibacillus salexigens. The sequence goes on from NZ_CCDP010000001.1 coordinate 898,864, forward strand.
GATGTCGGAATCGAAGTAGTAGATAATCTACTTAATAATGGCGGGATTGAAAGTATGATGTATACTATTACATTAATTATCATCGCTCTATCGTTTGGTGGTTTATTAGAAAAATCCGGCTGCTTGGAAGTAATTGTAGAAGCCATCATTTCGATTGCCAAATCAACAGGAAGTTTAATTGCTTCCACAGTTGCGACTTGTATTTCAGCGAACGTTGTTGCTTGTGATCAATATTTATCTATCATCATTCCAGGAAGGATGTATTCGAAGGTATATAAAGATAGAAATCTTCACCCTAAAAACCTATCGAGAACATTGGAGGATGCAGGTACCATGACTTCACCGCTCGTTCCTTGGAATACGTGTGGGGTGTTTATGTTTGCTACGTTAGGTGTTTCCGCATTCAGTTATGCTCCGTATGCTTTTTTAAATATAATCAGTCCAATGATTGCAGTGATATATGGTTATACGAATTTCAAACTAGCATATTTGACAAATATATCAGACCCTGTTCAGCATGTGGATTTTAAAAGCGATGCAGATATACAAACAGAAAAAAGTCAGAATGTTAAGTGATTTGGGGTTGATAACTGCTTTAGTAGTATAAAAAGGCATGATTCTTAGGCTATAAATTACAGAATCATTGGTTTGAAAATCATGCAAAGGTGGCAGGCAAATGACAAAAGTTCATAGAAGAGTGAAATCCGTTCCATGCTGGAACATTCAATGGTAACAATAGACCAACCCCATCAAGGGGGAAGGAGCTATATTAGGAATAATCCCTCAACAGGTCTTGTGAACTAATGAGGGATTATTTTTGTTTTTTGTTGGACACGATAAACAAGATTAACATTTTTCGAACGCTATCATTAATGTTAACACGGAATTTCCTTAAATATTTGTTTATAAAGAGGGAGGAATGCTTCGATGGACATCAATAACGTTAATCAAAAAACTACCTTTAATAATGTGAATACAATCATATTCGATATTGTTGGAACGCTTGTGGACTATGTTGGTACCACTAATCAGGAAATAACACGCGTGTTTTTAAGCAGCGGATTTGGTGAAGAACGAGCGCAGGAAGTGGTCAATACATGGGAAAAGAGACAACAATCGTTTCAAGATAAAATTATAAAAGGAGAAGTTCCTTTTATGCTTCAAGATGATATTCGACGCCAAGTACTATCCACTGTTTTGGACGAACAAGAAATTTCATTAACCCGTGACAACTTCGAACACCTAGTCAATGTTGGAAGGTACTTTACACCATGGCCAGAAGCGGTAAGGCAGCTAAGTGAACTAGAAAATTTAGTTAAAACAGTGGGGTTAACAAACGCAAGCTTAACACAGATCACGGAGGTATGTTCTCGCGGCGCTTTACGTTGGCATGTCCTACTTTCAACTCAACTTGCGCAAACGTACAAGCCAACACCTGAAGCATATCAACTGCCCATTGACTTACTAGGGATCGATCCAGCTCATACGCTGTTTATTTCTGCGCATCCTTGGGATTTACGTGCTGCAGCTACTCATGGCTTCCTTACCGTTTATTTGCCACGTGAATATACGGAAACTCCGCTTCCTAACGATCAATTCGATCTAACGCTTCATTCACTAGATGATCTTATCGCTATGTTCCAGCGTGCTAATTAACCTAATGCATGTTTATATTAGATAAAACTTCTTATGTCATACTATATGGAGCTATGTGCGGGTATAGTTATCTAATTAAGTAATTTGCTGAGAGTATTTGACGTAAATTTTCAAAAATATTATAATGTTACTATATTTAATAGAAAGCGTATGCATGGTATAAGTCACTGCAAGTTTCCCTTGTAGTTCCCTTATATTATCTGCAGCATCCTAAAGGGGATTCTTTCATTGTATAATGACAGCTCCATCTATGTAATTGGGGATGCCAAGGCACCACAGAATAACCCAATTACGAAAAAGTACAGTCAATTTTTTCTGGCACTGGTAATTGATGCGACCACCGATGACATTGTCGATTGTGAGTGTTCTTCAACAGTTCAATTAACGAATCAATTTGTCAAATCCTTATTTATTGGAAGGAAGATTGATGATTCGTTAATCGAGGAAGCAATTCGCAAGCGATATCATGGTTCATCACAAAAAGCGTTGGTCGTCGCCTATCAAGACGCGAAATATAAATATAACCAAGCAAAAGCTGCTTTGACTACATAAACCTAGTCGAAATCCAGCCTGACAATGACTTGTTAGGCTGGATTTTTATTTGTTCAGAAAATAATTAAGATTGTGTAATAAGGGATTCTACAGCTGCAGCATACGCGAGTACTTTTTATATATAAAGGGGGAGAGGCTTCGTTCCAATCATGAAATAGATTAGAAATCGTAAGACAGGTTGATTGATATAAAGGGGGAAACAACATGATTACAGATGGTTTTGTTTATATTGCCGTCTTAGTAGCGTTAGCAGCATTGATGGTAGGAATAGAGAATAAATTTAGCTCGAAACGCTTTTTTAAATTCATTCCAGGTATTGTACTAATTTATATTGGGGCTGCCTTTTTACAAACAATTGGATTATTTGATAATGAAGCAACAGCACCTGCATATTCGACTGTGAAGAATGCGCTGCTTCCAGCGATGCTAATGATTATGCTATTGAAATGTGATATTCGCAGTATCATCAAACTTGGACCGCGCATGCTCGGTGGCTATTTTGTTGCGGTAATCAGTATTATTCTTGGTTTTGCCATTGTATATCTTATATTTAATCACTTCTATGCAGCGGATACATGGCGCGCATTTGGTGCACTTGCAGGCAGCTGGACGGGTGGAAGTGCCAATATGGTTGCTTTGCAAGACATACTACAGGTTCCAGAGAATATTTTTGGTTATGTGTTAATGATGGATACGATTAATTATGCTGTGTGGGTCATGTTCATGTTCTGGCTGGTTCCGTTCGCTGGTGCATTTAATCGTTGGACGAAAGCAGATACGACAATTATGGACAGTGGATTGGCAGAGGATGCTGACAACGTGAATGATGTGAAAGGCACGGAATTCAAGCATATGATGTACTTACTTGGAATTGGTCTACTTGTCTCTGCACTCGCAACGTTAGCAGGAAATCATTTACCAGCATTAGGGGATGTGTTCAGTTCAACAACCTGGACGATTCTAATTGCTTCTATTGTAGGGTTGATTCTTGGACAAACACGGGTGTCTAGAATTCCGGGGGCATTAGATGTTTCGAACGTGATGTTGTATATCATCGTAGCCTTAATCGCTTCGCAATCCGATTTTTCACAAATTGCCCAAGCGCCAATTTATTTAATTTCTGGATTCCTAATTATGTTGATTCACTTAGCCATTATGCTGTTACTAGGAAAGTTGTTCAAATACGATTTATTCACCCTGGGGATTGCCAGCTTAGCTAATATTGGGGGAATGGCATCAGCACCAATGCTTGCAGCTGCTTATAGCCGGAGCTTAATTCCAGTCGGTGTTGTAATGGCATTGATCGGTTCTTTCCTTGGTACGTATTTTGGGATGTTTGTAGGAAAAATTCTCGAAATACTTTAACGAGCATAAGATGACAATAGATTTTTAGATATAAAAGTGGATTCCTATATTACGAGGTTGAAAGAAGGAGGAAATCGTGTTGCTTATAGAGGATATAAAGGTTTCATACCGAGAGATTCCGCTGCATACCCCGTTCAAAACAGCATTGCGAACGGCAACGGAAATTGAAAGTATTACCGTAACGATTCATTTAGCGAATGGCGTGATTGGGAAAGGAGAAGCAGCACCGACTTGGGTGATAACTGGTGATTCAGCGCAGAGTATTCAGGCTGCGCTTGAAGGACCGATTAAAACGGCGCTCTTTCATCAAGATATTCGTCATTTCCAAACGTTGCTTACCGCAATTCAAAATAGTTGCGTCGGAAATACGAGTGCAAAGGCAGCCGCAGATATGGCACTTTATGATGCATACAGCAAATGGCTGGCTATTCCTCTATATCAATTGTTAGGGGATCATCAACCAATTTATACATCCATGACCGTTGGGGTGGATGACCCAGCGAAGATGGCAGATGATGCGAAGAAATGGGTGGAAGCTGGTTATTCCCGTTTAAAAATTAAAGTTGGTGCTAAGCCGGAGCTCGATATTACACGGATTACTGCGATAAGAGAAGCGATCCCTGCTGATGTGTTGCTTAGGCTTGATGCGAACCAAGGCTGGCAGCCCAAGCAGGCAGTCCAATTAATCCAAAAGATGGAGAAAATCGGTGCGGGAATCGAGTTTATTGAACAGCCGGTAAAAGCAAAGGATCTGGATGGATTGAAATTTGTTACCGATCATGTGCATACACCAATCATGGCAGATGAGAGCGTCTTTTCTCCACAGGATGCATTTACAATTGTCAGTGGCCATTACGCCGATCTTTTAAATATTAAATTAATGAAATGTGGTGGGATTCAAAATGCGCTAAGTATCGCTAATTTAGCAATGGTCCACCGCATGCCATGCATGATAGGAAGCATGATGGAATCCAGCTTTTCCGTTGGAGCAGCAGCACATTTTGCTGCTGCACATCCGAATGTCATTTATTACGACTTAGATGCACCATTATGGCTGGTAGAGGAAGCAGAAGTGATTGACTATCAAGGAGAGAAGCTTTATCTATCATCCAGTGCCGGTATTGGTGCAGTGAATGAATCAGAAAAATAGAATCAAAGAATCAGAGAAGGAGGATGTTCGATGTTGATCAAGTGGATGAAAATAGTAGGCTTAGCACTAATTGGGTGTTTACTCGTTAGCCCAGTTGAATCTCATGCTGCAGACAAGTCTTTGGAGAAAGCATTTGAAGCGGAAGAAGGGGAGACTGCTTATGTGGAAGTCGCAGTCGCCACCCTTTGGACTGGTCCGAATATTTTGCGGGAAGTCGATCAGCCGTCGGCTAGTAATCCGGTTGATATTTGGAAATGGAAAGAAAATATGACGTATGAACAAGAATTGCAGCTGTCTGGTGATGGGATGTTGGAGACCCAGGCACTGTATGGAAATAAGGTTACTATTTTAGAAAAAGAAGGGGACTGGGTAAAGGTTGCTGTTGATGGACAACCTACGCCGAAAGAGGAATTAGGTTATAGTGGATGGATGCCAGTTTCACAGTTGACGTATTCAAAAAGATTTGCATATGAAGCAGATGACGCATTTGTCATGGTAGATGCACCGACTAGTCATTTATATCATACCCCATCATTCCGACATCAGGGTATGGAGGTCAGCTACAATACACGCTTACCCTATCTAGGAGAAACCAAGCATGCATATCGGGTGATGCTGCCAAATGGAAGCCATGCGTGGGTGAAGAAAGCAGATGCGAAAACCTTTGAATCTCAAGAAGCCATCCCGACACCGACTGGACAAGCATTGGTAGAGACGGGGAAGCAATTCTTAGGCTTGCATTATTTATGGGCAGGCATGAGTGGCTTCGGATTTGACTGTTCTGGATTTACCTTTACGATGTATCAATCTCATGGAATTACGATTCCGCGTGATTCCAGTGTCCAAGCAACACATGGTGAACCTGTAGCGTATGAAGATATGCAGCCTGGAGACCTGTTATTTTTTGCTCATGATCAAGGCAAGGGGAGTGTGCATCACGTTGCCATGTATGCTGGCGATGGCATGATGATCCATTCACCAAACTCGAAAAAAGATGTAGAGATCATACCAGTGACAACAGAGGGGTATTATGAAGAGCTTTCTGGTATTCGTAGGTACATTGAAGAATAATCAATGACACTCCCTTTTTTGTAATAGCTGTTTTAACGCGCGCAGATGAAGAAGATATTTGCTCTTACATGAGGTTAGTCAATAGAACGGTGAACTGAGCGAAGCATGAACGTCCCCTTGGCAGAAGCTGAGGGGTTTTTTATATTTACGTCGACCATGCTATAGACATTTCCAAAACTACTATGTATAATAGAATTCGTTAGTTAGTTTGCCTAACTAATTAAATGTGTAAAGGTGGTAAAGAATGAAACCTTATAAGCAGTTTTTTCATGAATACAACTTAACTTATCGACCGTATGTAAACCAATTAAATCAAGAGTTGGCAGAATTTCAATTATATAGTTCACAATGGCGGATTATGCACTTCATTTTACACAATGGAGAGCAAACGCTTAGTGATATAGCTAGTTATCAGAAAGTGGAGAAGCCAACGACGACTAAAATGGTGCAACGTTTAATCGAACTTGACTATCTTCAGTCTATTTCTGGGGCGGATAAACGAACGAAGTTGATCCAATTAACAGAGAAAGGACTGGAACGTTGTGATCAAATTCAAGCGAAGATTAGCCAATTTCAACAGTACTTATTAGAAGACATACCTGAAGAAGAACAAGTAGCAGCTGCTCGTCTGTTAAATCATATTTCAGGTAAGATTTCAGATTATCGGAAAGGATGAACTGTTTTTGACAAAAGAAAAATTATGGACGAAAGATTTTGTGTTTGTATCGATTGTTAACTTTGTTTTAATGCTATCGATGTATTTATTATTAGTAACGATGGCAACCTACTCTATGGAAACGTATGGCGCTTCTGTGAGTTTGGGTGGATTGGTTGCTAGTATTTTTGTTATTGGTTCATTAATTGGTCGATTATTTTCGGGGAAAAAGATTCAGGAAACTGGAAGTAAGAAAATCTTAATTATTGGGAGTTCGCTTTTTCTTTTTTTGACCTTTTTTTATTTTTTTCCAATAGGCATCTACCCACTAATTATCCTCCGGCTGTTACAAGGTATTTGCTTAGGAATGGCGACAACGGCAACAGGTACAATTGTTGCACAGGTCATTCCTCCAACTAGAAATGGGGAGGGAATTGGTTATTTCAGTATGAGTGTTGTATTAGCAACAGCAATTGGACCATTGATTGGCGTGGCACTTGTTGCCTCCAGTGGGTATTCAAGTATCTTTGTGTTTTCACTCGTAATGGCGGTTATCAGCTTTCTACTTGGACTTATGGTGAAAGTACCAATGGTGCAAGAACCTGTGGAAACAGAAAGTAAAGGGTTCAAGCTGTCTAATTTCTTTGAATTAAATGCATTACCGGTTTCCATTGCCATGTTTGTTGCAGCTTTTGCGTATTCTGGTATTCTATCATTTATTACTGGTTATGCTGCAGATATCGATTTGGTCGAGGCGGGTAGTTTTTATTTCCTTGTATATGCTGTTATTATCCTGTTAACACGTCCAATCACTGGACCATTAATGGATCGTATGGGAGGAAACAGTGTAGCATATCCTGGACTCCTTTTATTTGCAATTGGAATGCTTGTTCTTAGTCAGGCAACAACAGGTTGGGCTCTACTACTCGCTGCAGCAATTATAGGGCTTGGTTATGGTAATTTCCAATCAACGGCGCAAGCCCTTGCTATAAAGGTAACACCGAAGCATCGCATGGGATTGGCAAATTCCACGTATTTTATCGGTTTGGATCTTGGTTTAGGTGTTGGTCCTTTTGTATTAGGTTATTTAGTTCCGATATCTGGATACAGGGGAATGTATGTGACGCTTACTGGACTAGTGATCGTAGGCTTGATGGTCTATTACTTTGCGCATGGTAGAAAGGATAAAGGACTGTTGCAAGCACATACTGCAGCTGCAAGGGAATAAGATCTATCTTATCAGGGGAGACGCCTTCATGGGCGTCTCTTATTGTTTAGAAATAATATGTTGAAAATTGTAAAAAATCAAACCATGGATGCATAGACAGGAGAATAAAGAGAGTGCTAGCATAAATGAAAGCGTTTTAATATTGGAGGAAGGTGATGAATTGTATTCTCATTCGAAAAGTAGAAGTGCTAGTGTATGGAAAAACTGGTTGATGATGTTTGTACTGATGATGTTCGTTGTCGCGTCGATGATGCTTAACAAGTCAAATGTTGTTCAAGCTGAAGAAGAAAGTGAAATAACCGTTAACCCGAAGCCACAGCATCTACAGGTAACAGGTAATGGCTTTCCATTGACGCCGGTTGTGGGAATCGTAGTTGGGGACGATACAGATGAAAAAGCATTACAGCATTTGAAGAAAACATTAAAAAATAATGATGTGAAGCGTATTGTGATAAAAGAACATATAGGAGACAAGCCACATACACCAACAACCATCTTTCTTGGTGGACCTTCTGAAAATGAAAACTCGAGTCAAATACTGAAAAACTTGGATATGAAACAACCAACAACCATAAAGGATGACGGTTATGTCCTTGCTACAAATGCAGATAAGAAATTAATGGTGTTAGCAGGGAAAGACAAAACAGGCACGTATTATGCAACACAAACATTTGAACAGCTTATCCAAGAGCGGCCAGGGAGAAATTGGGTTCCTAGTGTAGCAATTATTGACTGGCCGGAAATGCCGTTACGTGGGTCCATTGAAGGATTTTATGGACCTCCATGGTCTCATGAAGATCGTTTGAGTCAAATTGAATTTTATGGAGATAACAAGTTGAATTCTTATATTTATGCTCCGAAGGATGACCCATACCATCGAGAAGATTGGCGTGAACCTTATCCAGAAGAGAAGTTGAAGGAACTACAAGAATTGGTGGATCAATCGAAGGAAAATCATGTTGATTTTACCTTTTCCTTATCTCCAGGAAATACCGTATGCTACTCTGGAGACGAAGATTTTGAATTGCTTATGAATAAAATGGAAACGGTATGGGATTTAGGTGTTCGTTCCTATGCTATTTTTTTAGATGATATTAGTTATGAACTTCACTGTGATCAGGATAAGGAAATGTTCGGTGATGACCCGAATCCAACTGCAGCTGCTCAAGCTTATTTATTAAATCGTTTTGAAGAAGCGTTTATTGATACACATGAAGGTGCCAATGCGTTAATAACGGTGCCAACAGATTATGCCGGTACACACACAAATACGTACAGGGAACGATTCGCTGCATTAACGAATGAAGATATTGTTGTTATGTGGACAGGTCCAAATGTTGTATCTGAATCAATTACATCTGAAGGGGCAAGCCAAGTATCTGAAATTTTTGGTCATGAGCTATTACTATGGGACAACTATCCAGTAAATGATTTTGATCGTAATCGCTTATTTCTAGGACCACTAGTTAATAGAGATAGCGATCTAACAGAAAATGGTGTCACTGGATTAATCGCAAATCCGATGAATGAAGCGGAAGCATCCAAAATACCACTATATACGATCGCTGATTATACGTGGAATCCGTATCATTATGACCCAGAGACATCTTGGGAAAACAGTGTTCAGGATTTCGGAGGGGATGCTGCTGCTTATGTGAAGACTTTCGCCGAGAATGCTTATTCCTCTCGCCTTAGTGATAAGGAATCACTTACGATTAAACCGCTTATTAAACGGTTTTGGGATGTCTACGAATCAGACGGAGATATAAGTAAAGTAGCGAGCACATTGATACATGAGTTTCAGAAGCTGCAAACAACACCTGAAAACCTAAGAAATCATCTCAATAATCAGCAATTCTTAGGAGAAATTAGTCCCTATTTAGATAAACTAGCATTGTATGGAGAAGCAGGTGTGGAGGCAGTACATCTACTTTTAAATGAGAGAGAAGGCAATGAGGAAGAGGCAGCGAAGCACCGAGAAAAATTACAATCATTGTTAGATAGATTGGAAGAAATTCCTCAAAAAATGGGAGAGTTTGTATTTGATCCATTTCTAATCCAAGCATTGTATGGGGAATATGTTCTTTCAAGACCATTAGATGGTGTGAATCAAAGTCGTGGTGCTAATCAATTAATCCAATATACACCCGAGCATGGTGATACTACAGGCACGAATATATACGGTTATGAGGTAACGGTTGTAGATGGAGAAGTGGTAAAAAGGGGTGGAAATAATTCAGACATCCCTGATAACGGTTATGTTCTTAGTATCCATGGGAGTGACTGGTTAAGGGAAAATGCATTAATGGGAGCTGAAGTTGAGATTAAGGATGATCGAGTGATGATTACGATACCGAAATAGGTTGTTGCTAAAGAGAGGTGCAGTCCCTTTTTAAACAAGGACTGCACCTCTTGCTAGTTTAGTAGGATAAAATGACATCCGCCATTACTGGGTAATGATCACTTGGGAATTGTCCATTTTTACTGTCATCGAAAATCTTAATTTTATGTGTATAAATATTTCCTTTTCCAAGTATCCAGTCAATTCGATTATCTGGACCGCCACCAGTTGGATCATCGAATCCATTAAAAGTACCAAGCTTTTCATTAAATCTAAATTTTGCAGTATCCCACAAGTCACTAAATGCTCCCTCACTTGTTAGTGTCTGGTGTGGAATGCTATCAGGGCTTGTATTAAAATCTCCTGTTAAGAAAATAGGTAGAGATTCATCAAAATTATTGATTTTCTTCATGATTAACGCTGCACTCTTCTCTCTAGCATTTGCAGATTCATGATCGAAATGCGTATTGACCACATAGAAGCTTTGCTTGCTCTTTTTATCAACAAATTTTGCCCAAGTTACCATCCGTGGAATATTATTCCCCCAAGTTTTGGAACCGATCACCTCTGGTGTATCTGATAACCAGAAGTGATCATATTCGATAGGAGAATATTGCTTTTTGTCATAAAATATAGCTGCGTATTCTCCATTGCTTCCACCTTCACGTCCCAAACCAATCCAGTCGTAATGTTTTAGACTTTGTTTAAGATCAGTAAGCTGCTGATATAAAACTTCTTGCGTCCCAATGATATCCGGTCTTTCTCTACGAATAAGTTTTTTAATGGCAGGGAGTCTCTCCTCCCAGGTATGTGGGGAAGGATCGCTGTCATTTAAATACCTTAAATTATAGGTCATAATCTTTAAATCTACCTTCGTGGATTGTCCAGATTTTTCAGATGCTAACACATTTGAAGGTCCTATTAAGGTACTATCTACCAACATAATTACAATCATTACCAATAAAATAGGATATAATGCTTTTTTCAACTCAAATTCCTCCTTTGTTATTCACTAGGTTAAGTATATATATCTATTGTTAACTATTAATTAAAATAGATTTAATTTATATAAAGGTTATTTGAAATCAAAATTATAATCTTTTTTAATAGATCTATAGGTGCCTAGATGGATTTAAATATTCGGAAATTTCTTTATTGACCAATAACTGGTGGTGTGTTATTATTCGCTATAATGGAATAGTATTCAAATAATCGATAAAATGTAAGCGTTAACAAGAGGTGGAGTTTAGAACATTATTCTTTAATTGGAGGAGCTTGCTATGCAGAGAAGTTGGTTTTTATTTTTAGCTATCTGTTTATTATTGATGAGTAGCTGTAGTAATTCGGTGACTGACGCAACGGGAAAGTTGCCAGATGAAAAGATTACTTTAAAAGTTGCTGATTCGGTACCATCAACCAATTTTATTTCGAAGGAAGGCATTGTTTATTGGATGAATCGGGTGAAAGAACTTACGGATGGGAAGGTAGAATTTGAATATTTTCCATCCGAACAGCTCGGAAAGGCAAGTAGTTTATTAGAATTAACCAAATCGAACACCGTTGATATAGCTTATACATCTTATGCCACAGAAGAAATGCCACTGACTGAAGTTGCTGCATTACCTGGTGCGATTCCATCTTCTGTAAAGGGGACAAAAATGTACTGGAAATTAGTGGACCAATATTTATTGGAAGAATCCTACTTATCAAATGGTGTGCGACCGATGTTCGCAGTGACATTGCCAAAATATCAAATTATAACGACAAATAAAAAGATCAAGCGTTTAGCAGACATACGGGGTTTAAAATTGCGTACATCTGGAGGACCCATTGAAGTAGCGACCAATGAAATTGGAGCATCCCCTGTTGCAATGGCAGCACCAGAAATTTATACAGCAATTGAACGGGGGACAATTGATGGGGCAATGCTAGCGGTAACAAGCTATCAGCCTTATCAATTACAAAAGGCAGCCAAATATTCTACTACAAATGCGAATATGGGGAGTTTTATTGCCACTTACTCAATAAATGAGGTGGTCTATCAAAAACTACCGTATTTTGTTCAAGAAGCAATGTTGCAAGCTGGAGAGGAAACGATGCAACATTTTTCTACTTACTTAGACGATCATGTGGAAGAATTAACTCAGACTTTTGAACAGGAAGGAATGGATATGTATGAGCTAGATGGTGAAACCTTAGGAAACTTAAACGAGGAGATACAAAAGACATGGGATGATTGGGCGAATGCATTAGAAGCTCGAGGCTATGCAGGGCATGAAGTACTGCAACGATTTGAAGAAATAAAACAAAATTTGGGTAACTAGGCTCTTATGATTCTCTAGGCTTGGGTATTTTCAAAGAGGGGTGAATGTGATGAAACAATTGCACCATATATTTGAAAAGATAGAACGTATATTTGTAATTTTATCTCAAACAGCACTTGTCATCATGATGATTCTAATCGCTGCTGATGCAGCCAGTCGATATGTATTTGGCCAATCCATAATTGGAATTTATGAATTTACAGAAAGATATTTAATGATCGCGGTAATTTTTTTGAGTATGAGCTATGTTGCAAAACTAGACGGACATATTAAGCTGGATGTATTAATTGATCGGATTCCTGCAAGTGTAACAGAAATATTTAACACTCTCTTTCAATTACTAGGGGCAGCGTTTATTTTCGCGATTGGGTACCAAGGAATGGTGATGACATATGAAGCATGGAGCAATCAAGTTGTTAGTACGGGGTTGATTGCTTGGCCTGTATGGCTTTCTTATATTTGGGTTCCTGTTGGTGCTTATCTCTTTACCTGTCGTTTAATGCTCCAGTTTAGCCAGTCACTGCTTCTCTTGCTTGGAAAGAAAAAGAGGCAATTCATAGTAAAGAAGGAGGATGTGATATGACGATAGTGCTTCCTATCTTGCTACTAATCTTCTTTCTCCTATTTGGAATGCCAATCGCTCTTGCTCTAGGAATTGCTGGTTCCATAGGTTTGATTATTAATGAAGGGTGGCAGGCCTTCTTTGGTGTGATACAAACAGCACCTTATGACAGTGTAGAAAGCTTTGTACTAAGTGCTATTCCGATGTTTATCCTAATGGCGGCGATTATGACTGTAACAGGCTTGACAAAGGATTTATTTTATTCCGCTCATCAATGGTTGGGAAATCTCCCAGGAGGTTTAGGAATTGCGACGGTGTTTGCCGGAGCAGGAATGGGGGCAACGAGTGGGTCGTCTACTGCTTCTGCTGCAACGATGGCTTCTGCTGCTTATCCAGAAATGAAGCGATATAAGTACAGCACACCATTTGCCATGGGAGTTGTCAGTATTTCGGGGACATTAGCAGTGATGATTCCACCAAGTATTATATTAATCATGTACGGCATTCTTTCTGAAGTTGGTGTAGCGACATTGCTAATTGCGGGAATCATACCTGGCATTCTGACTGCTATTGGTTATATTGTTACTATCCTAATCTGGGTCAAAATCAAACCAGAGGATGCACCGACCATTGAAGATAAGCCGACAATGTTAGTACGATTTCAATCGATAAAATATACTTGGCCAGTCCTTCTATTAATATTTGTGGTGGTTGGAGCTATTTATACCGGAGTAATTACCCCAACGGAGGCAGGGGCAGTTGGAGCATTTACTGTGCTTTTACTTGCGATTTTCATGCGGCGTTTTTCACTCAAATCTTGTAATAAAGTGCTGCTGGAGACATTGAAATCAACGACTATGATATTAACAATAATTATCGGCGCGATGATCTTTGGGTACTTCTTAACGATTACAGGTGCTACACAAAACTTAGTAACTTATATTGAAGGTTTAGACGTTTCTAGGTATGTGATTTTAAGTATTATTGTTGCCGTATTTCTCGTCTTAGGTTTCTTTCTAGATCAAATGGCGATTTTGATCTTGATGGTACCCATTACGTTTCCAATTGTAATAGCTTTAGGTTTCAATCCGATCTGGTTTGGAATACTTGTCACAAAAGCAGCGGAAATTGGTTTAGTGACACCTCCAGTTGGAATGAATGTTTTCGTTGCTTCAGGTGCGGCAGGAGTGAAAACAACGGAAAGCTTTAAAGGGGTGATTTGGTTTGTTGTAACAGATTTAATCATTTTACTGTTATTAATGGGTATTCCAGAAATAGCAACTTGGTTACCCGAAACGATGAATAATTAAAAGGAGATGGAAGCATGGATTTTCAATTATCAGAAGAGAATACTGCGATTCAACAAGCGGTGCGGGCATTTGCGAAGAACGAAATACAGCCTGTAATTAAGGAATATGAGTTAAATCAAAAATTTCCTTATAGCATATTACGAAAAATGGGGGAGCAGGGTTATTTTGGCACGTGTTTCCCGGAATCGGTTGGGGGAACTGAACTTGGGTTTATGAATCTTGCAATTATCTGTGAAGAAATTTCCAAAGCGCATCCTGCCTTAGGCTATGCCTTCAATATGCAAGCGATGACTTGTCCCTTCACCATTCTTAATTGGGGAACTTCCGAGCAAGTGAATCGGTATGTTCCAGATTTAATCACAGCGAAAAAAATTGGCATGTTCGCTTTAACTGAAGCAGGTGGTGGGTCCGATGCTGCTGGAGCAATGAAGACTACTGCCGAAAAAGTTGGAGATGATTATGTCATTAATGGATCGAAGGTGTTTATTACTTTCGCAAATGAAGCTGATTATGGCGTATTATTTGCAAAAACAGATCCTAAAGCTGGACATCGTGGAATTTCTGCTTTCATTATCGAAACGGATCGGCCAGGATTTATGGCACAACCAATTGAAATGAGCAGTCTCGGTTATATGACACGAAGCTGTGAGGTCTTTTTCGAAGATTACCGCATTCCTAAAGAAAATTTATTAGGTAAAGAAGGTCAAGGCTTCAAAATTGCAATGAATGCGTTAGATTATGGCCGATTAACCGTACCTGCTCGGTTAATTGGTATTGCACAAGGATGCTTGGAGGAATCCATTGCGTATGCAAATCAACGCGAACTAAAAGGGCAGCCAATAGGCAACTACCAAATGATTCAGCATCTGATTGCTGATATGACAGTAGAAATTGAAGCAGCTCGGATGTTGTTATATAAAAGCGCCTATTTAAAAGATAAAGGGGATACTGCAACCAGGGAAAGTTCGCATTCTAAATATTTTGCTTCGCTTACTGCAACAAAAGCATCACGAGCAGCATATGAAATTTTTGGTGGTTATGCCTTAACCGATGAATACCCGATTATGAAGTATATGAATTATGCCAATATGCTGCATATGGGAGAAGGTGCACCGAATGTACAACGAATTCTGATTGCTGAAGATGCACTGGGAATTAAGGATGCCAATCGTCATAGGATCCCGAGAAAATTTGCATTAGCAAGTGACTTTTAATTTAAACAGGAAGGAGTCGAGGAAAATGCGCCAAGCTTTAAAGGGTATTAGAATATTGGATTTGTCTAGGGTATTTGCTGGACCAGGTGGTTCGATGATTCTAGGAGATTTAGGTGCAGATGTGGTGCGTGTAGAGGCTCCGCATGGTACAGATAGTATTCGTGACTGGTCTCCTTTTGTTAAGGATCAAAGTACGTATTATTTCTCAGCGAACCGAAATAAACGTGCGATAACGTTAAATTTGAAAAAAACAGAAGGAAGAGCGTTATTTCAAAAAATGGTTGCTCAAGCAGATGTGGTCTTAGAAAATTTTAAAACGGGAACAATGGAACGACTAGGATTGGGTTTTAAACAGTTGAAGCAATGGAATCCTACAATTATTCTATGTTCTGTAACAGGATATGGACAGACGGGACCATTTGCACAAGAACCCGGGTTTGATCCAGTTCTTCAAGCTGTGGGTGGTCTCATGGATGTCACAGGTGATCCGGACGGCGAAGCAACCCGTGTTGGTTTACCTGTCGTCGATATGATGAGTTCTCTATACACAGCAATTAGTATCCTTGCTGCCCTTCGTGCACGTGACCTATACGGTGAAGGAGACCATATTGATATTTCTTTATTAGATGTACAAGTAAGTTCGTTAGCAAATGTGGCTAGTAGCTACTTAATGAAGGGACATCGGTCTAAACGAATGGGTAATACGCATAATAATATTGTACCATATCAAGTTTTTCAATGTGAGGATAAACCACTCATGGTTGCTTGTGGTAATGATCAACAGTTTGTGAAATTTTGTCAGGTGGTAGGACATCCCGAATGGGCAGAGGATTCTCGGTTTAAGACGAATGCAAGTAGAGTAGATAATCGTAATGTACTGACAGAGCTTTTGGATGCGGTCATGGTTCTGAAAACCGCCGAAACGTGGTTTGCGTTATTATCAGATGCTGGTGTTCCTTCTGGTCCTGTTAATAACGTAGAAGAAGTGTTTCAACATCCACAGGTTCAGGCAAGAAAGATGGTAGAGAAAGTGGATCATCCTACATTGGGGAGTGTTCCCCTAGTTCGTAATCCATTAAAGTTTTCCAACATGTCTATAACGATCGAAAAGCATCCCCCGTTACTCGGAGAACATACAGAAACTTTTCTCCAAGATGAACTGGGATTATCTGTGGAAGAGATTAAACAGTTGGGGGAAGAAGGGGTTATTTAACCTATGCTATAATGTCCCTAAAGAGAAGACTGGAAAATGAGTGGGGGACAAATTAGATGAAGGACCGTACGTATAATTCAAATGTGATTTCAAAAGCATTTGCTATCCTTAGGGCTTTCTCAGACGTGAAATTAGATTGGGGAGTCAATGAATTATCCCGGTATTTAGATATACCGGTTAGCTCATTACATCGGAATTTAAAAACACTTCGAGAAGAAAATATTTTGGAAGTTTCACCACAAACCGGGAAATATCGTATAGGTTCGGAATTTATCCGAATTGCTTCGATTATCTCTTCGGATATTGATATTAAAAATATTGCTAGACCATTTATGCAAGATGTCTCAACCCAATTTGACGAATCGGTTTATTTAGGGCTTTACCATTCAGCGAGTAAAAAGATTTCCTTTGTAGAGGGGATTCATAGTCATAACCCTTTAAAATACGTATTAGAATTGGGAAGCTTACAGCCTATTCACTTCGCAGCAAGCGGCAAATCTGTGCTTGCATATCTTGAGGATGAAGTGATCGAGTCCGTGTTGGAAAAGGAGCAGGTTTCAATAGAACAGAAGAAGCAATTGTATGAAGAACTTCAACTAGTCCACAAACAGGGATATTTAACTACTTATGGGGAGCGGTTAGACGGTGCATCTGGTACAGCAGCTCCATTATTTGATGCCTCTCAAAACGTAATTGGCTGTATCACTTGTGTCATTCC
This sequence comes from Virgibacillus salexigens, assembly GCF_000723585.1. NCBI lineage: Bacteria > Bacillati > Bacillota > Bacilli > Caryophanales > Bacillaceae > Virgibacillus > Virgibacillus salexigens. The sequence goes on from NZ_CCDP010000001.1 coordinate 916,223, forward strand.
GATTCGTTTCTTTCTAGCGTATAATCCTGAGGAAAAGAATTTATTAGGATATCGAATAAAACAACAGGCAGAGGCAATCTCTCATGTGTTAGGCTATCGTAAATAGGCAGCCGATTCCATTGCTTATCAACTAAGCGGTAGATACCACTATAGCTATTTACGATGATACATGCGTTAACCTGATTCAGATTGTACAAAAGTAAGTAAAGTAGGAATAAGATTTCGGCTCTGTATAACAAAAAAGGTTGCCCCAAAAGCGTTTAAAACTTTGAGGCAACCCTTTATTTATTTTACTCGATTTGTCTTCTTTAATAGATAAAGGAGATAAGGTGCGCCAATCAGCGAGACAATGATACCTGCTGGAATTTCCTTCGGGGCAAGCAATAGCCTTCCAAAAAAGTCAGCGGAAAGCAACAGTAAGCCGCCTATGACTAAAGTTAATGGAAGTAGCTGCAATAACTTTGGTCCAACCAATTGTCTGGCAATATGTGGTGCGAGTAATCCGACAAAACCAATTGCTCCAACAATGGATACACTAATTGCAGATAATACGACTCCTAAAACAATCATAAGTAATCGCATACGGCTTGTACGAACACCTAATCCAATCGAAATTTCATCGCCAAAGGATAGAATCTCGAATGGTTTAGCTAGCCAGATAATAATTGGGATAATCAATATAACCGCAAGCAAAGCCATCACCAAGTCATCCCAACTCATTCCATACGTACTTCCAGACAGCCAGGTTAAAGCTTGGGAAGCGTGGACATTCGCTCGCACGAGTAAAATTTGAATAAGTGCAGCACCAACTGCTGACATGGCGATTCCCATTAATAAGAGAATCATCGGCTGGAATCCGCTTTTTGAGCTAATGATTAACACAATTACCATTGTTAATAGGGCTCCTAGCAATGCACCAATTGGAACAAAAATAAATGGAGCTTGAGGAAATACTACGATAAACAGCATAGCAATGACACTAGCACCAGAGGTAATCCCCAAAACAGATGCATCGGCTAACGGATTTCGTAGGACGGTTTGCATAAGTAAACCACTTGCAGCCATCATCATACCAACAGCAAAGCTTACTACTACTCGTGGGACTCGAAAATCCCAAACATAACTATTGTACATAAGCTCCTGTGGTAACGCGAGCAAATTAGTAAAACTTGTCCCCCCAAACGATAAGCTAATGACAACGAGTATCAAGATACCAAGCGATAAAATTGGGTAGAAGATTTTCCTTCGATCACGCTCAATTCTTTCTTTCCCTTCTAATGCATTTCCAGAGGAGCGCGTTTGAGTGCTCATCTTTAGTGCTAAATATACGAGCCATGGAGCACCAATAATTGCCGTCATGGCACCTACGGGTAACTCTGACAAATCAGAAATGATACGTACGAAAATATCTGCACTGATGAGTAAACTAGCACCTACAAGTACGTTGGCAATTATCATCGTTCGATGTGTTTGAAATCCCATTAATCGGACTAAATGTGGTGCAATAATACCAACAAATCCAATTGGTCCTACTACGGTGACGGTAACCGATGCTAATAAGATAGCGATAACCCAACCAAATGCTTTACTCAACGTAATATTCTGACCAAGGCCAATAGCAACTTCATCGCCAAGCAATAAGATGTCGAAGCGGCGACTGACTAAGATAGCAACCACTAATGTACCAATTATCCATGGAGTAGCAAATTGGACCCCACTCCAGTCCAATTGTAATAATGTTCCAGAACCCCATAAAAATAATCCAGACACTTCATTCTCATACAATAATTGTAATGCACTTGTGAATGACGAAAAAAGCATGGTTACAATGAGCCCCGTTAATGCGATACGCACAGGGTCTAAAGATTTGCCAACTAAAAAGGTGACACTTAATGCTGCCGCAATTCCTCCTGCCATCGTCACGATAATCGGGTAGCCACCGCTAATGGAAGGGAAGAAAATCGTGAATAATACGACAAAAAAATATGCCCCTGCATGGATACCTAAGGTACTCGCACTGGCAAGTGGGTTTTTCGTCATTGTTTGTAATAACATCCCTGCAACAGCTAATGCTGCTCCTGCTAAGCAGCCAATTACAAATCGAGGCATACGATTATATAATAAAAAGCTTAATTCCTGATCATTATTCCACACGTCTAACCAAAACGTAATAAAGCCCGAAGAGGCTTGCCCTTGGCTTAAGTGAATCAATCCAAGGACAAGAAATAACAGAAAACATCCGAATATGAAAAGGATTGGTTTTACCTTCATACGATCACTTCACTAAAGCCTCTTCGGCATGATCAACCAGCGTTTCCATGGATAATACACTACCGAATGTCCAAACACCAGCGCCAAGATCATACATATCCTCATTTTTAACAAAAGCTAAAGAATTCCAAGCTTGATTATTTTCTAAATTAGAGAATAATGGATCATCCTTTTGCACCGTGTGTAAAAATAACGACTCTTGATAATTGGATAATGCTTCCACATTTGCTTCAATGAAACCATCCGTCTGTGGCTCTTGATCTTGAATTTTATTTGTTAGTCCAATGCCTTCAAGAACGTGACTAACTGTAGAATTACTCGTGAAAAGCCGGAAAGTTGGTGCTTGATTCACAGAAAATGCTTGTGTAAAAACAAATTCACTTGTAGATAAATTAGCTGCTTCTACCTTTTGTTTAGCTGCATCCATTCTTTCTTCTAAATGCGTAATAGCGTCTTTGGCCTCTTGTTCCTTCCCTACTAATTTACCAGTTTGTTTCAATGTATCAGTCATGTGGGCATATAAGTCGCTTATTGCTTCGTCGGTTGCTCCATCATATAAAACAACTGGGGCTACTTTTTCTAACTCTTCTTGATGTTTCCGTTGATATTCTTTTCCAACAATCACATCAGGATCTAGTTTGGCAATTTCTTCAATATTTGGCTCGGTACGCTGTCCAACATCGACCACACTATCATCCAATTTCTTATCAATGGTTACCCATTTATTAAACCCTTCTACATCAGCTACTCCAGCTGGTTGTACACCTACAGCTAGTAATTCTTCTGCTACACTCCATTCTAAAGCAACAATGTTTTTCTGCGGTCCATCAAACTCATGTTTCTCTGAACCAGCTTCAATTATAATTGTCTCGTTGTCTGAAGCATCACTTTTATCCTCTGATTCTTGTGATGAGGCATCTTCTTGCATACATCCGGTTAATATAATAAATAAAAATAGCAATGTGCTAAGTAATGTAAGTTTTTTCTTCATCTTTGGTTAACTCCCATTCACTAGTATTTAACTAAATACGAATCGTCTAGATTAACTGATAACGGACTTTTCTACCACATTTGCATAGGATAGACAGATTGGTTTATCACTGAATGGACAAACAGTCAGCATTGGCTGAATGTGGAACACTTTTCTTAAATTCTCTTCTGCCATCACTTCATGTGGGCTGCCTTGGGTAATTAGTTCACCATCTCTCATGGCGATTAAATGGTGGGAGAACCTGGAGGCATGGTTTAAATCATGCAGGACCATGACAACGGTTTTGTTTTGCTCCCGATTAAGCTTTTCTAAAAGTTCCAGTATATCTAGCTGATGTGACATATCTAAATAGGTAGTCGGCTCATCTAGTATAACCACTTCTGTATCTTGTGCGAGTGCCATCGCAATCCAAACTCTTTGTCGCTGTCCACCAGATAATGCTTCTAATGGGCGCTTCTCTAAGTCCGTTAGTCCAGTAGATTCTAGTGCCCAATCAATTGCTTCTATATCAACTTTTTTTAATTTGCCAAATCTGGGTTGATGAGGAAATCTACCATATGTAACAAGATCACGTACGGTTAATCCTGATGGTGCTTCAGCAGACTGTGGTAGTATAGCCATCTTCTTTGCAATCTCCTGGGTAGATGTCTGACTAATCCGCTTTCCATCAAGATAAATTCCACCAGTCTTTGGCTTGAGGATTCGGGCAATTCCTTTCAGTAATGTAGATTTGCCACAACCATTTGGCCCGATAATCGTAGTTATTTTATTTTTTGGTATCGAAACACTAAGCTTATCAATAATAATGGTATCCTCATAACCAACTTGTACTTGATCTATATCGATCATGTTGTCACCTCCAGAACATGAAATTGATAATCATTTTCAATTATAGGTTATTAGTCTTAGATTTTCAATACACGATGAATGAATTTTCATAAAAAATTGTACATACATTTCCTGTAAAGCCACGATATTAAAGGAGAAAAAATCGTAGAATTAGAGAGGAGAGGAACGTTAGGAAGAGGTTAAGAATAAAAAATAGATAGTAGGTGTGGAATAAAAGCATCTACCAGCTTTTCCCAACTTGACGATTTCGCTAACCATCTGTCATAATAATGGTAATTAAATATGGTACCTTTAATTCAGTCCAGAGAGGCTGACAAGGACAGCGGATCATGTGTAGGGGTTATGTATAGATGTACAAACATACATAACGGTAGCTACTATCGTTTTTCGATAATGGCCATCCCTAAAAAGCAGGCTTCTTGTCGCACACGACTGGAGGCCTGCTTTTTTATACAGAAAACACAATCTCCCTTCTTGCTATGGTACCGATAACCAGGAGGAATTATAATGAAAAAAATAGATACAGAGTTTTCGTTACAGGCAGTTCCATTAAATCATCGCAATGGATTTTGGAAAACATTCGTAGTGATGCTTGGTTTAACATTCTTCTCAGCAAGTATGATGTCAGGTGGAGAATTGGGACAAGGGCTGACATTCCTACAGTTTATTGGAATTGTGCTTGCTGGTAATTTGATTCTTGGTGCATATACTGGGGCATTAGCTTATATAGCTGCAAAGACTGGGCTGTCGACCCACTTACTTGCACGCTATGCATTTGGTGAGAAAGGTTCCTATCTTCCTTCCTTTCTCCTTGCATTCACACAAATTGGCTGGTTCGGTGTTGGGACAGCGATGTTTGCAATTCCTGTTCAAAAAGTAACAGGAATTGATATCTATCTATTAATTGCTATAGCGGGAATTGCTATGACGTTTACTGCCTTTTTTGGAATGAAGGCACTTGCTATCATAAGTTTTATCGCCGTGCCATTAATTACAGTCTTAGGCAGTACCTCTGTTTTTAAAGCAGCAGAAAGTATTGGAGGGATACAGGGACTACTTGATTATCAACCTGCTGAGGCAATCAGTTTAGCTGCAGCGTTAACCATTTGTATCGGCTCATTTATCAGCGCAGGAACACTGACACCGGATTTTACTCGCTTTGCTCGTAAAAAGCGTTCAGCAGTAGTGACAACCGTGATTGCCTTTTTTATAGGAAATACGCTTATGTTTGTTTTTGGAGCTATTGGTTCGATAGCAACTGGACAAGCAGATATATCGGAAGTAATGTTTATACAAAACTTGATTTTACCAGCTATCATCGTCTTAGGACTAAATATTTGGACAACCAATGATAATGCGCTATATGCCTCTGGACTTGGATTATCTAATATTACGAAACTACCAAAACAGAAATTAGTTATTGTTAATGGAGTTATCGGGACATTAGCTGCGATGTGGTTGTATAATAACTTTGTTGGGTTCTTAACACTACTTGGATCTGCGCTGCCGCCAATTGGAGCTATTATTCTTGCTGATTTTTTCATTGTTCATCGAGGGAATTATCGGGCATTTAAGACAATGACTTTTCAACCCATCAATTGGGTAGCAATACTTGCGTGGGGAGTGGGGATTGTCGCGGCAACCTTTATCCCGGGGATCCCGCCAATTAATGCTTTAATTGCTACAGGAGTAGTCCATGTAGCAGGGATGAAATTCATTGGAATGAAAGAGAAACAAGTCATGACATCAAAAGTAGAGAAGGTGAGTAATTAATATGATTATAAAAAATGCCTCGTTACGAGGAAAAGCTGGGAAATGGGACATTTCCATACAGGATAAGAAAATTATCTCGGTTCATCGATCGAATACGATAAGAGATGGCGAAGATGTAATCGATGTAAATGGTTCTCTAGTACTGCCACCCTTTATAGAGCCTCATATCCACCTCGATACAACACTTACTGCAGGAGAGCCTGCATGGAATCAAAGTGGAACGCTGTTTGAGGGGATACAACGTTGGTCTGAACGGAAAGTATCCTTAACACAGGAAGATGTAAAAATAAGGGCGAAGAAAGCTTTAACATGGCAAATTGCTCAGGGTATTCAGCATGTACGTACCCATGTGGATGTTACCGATCCCAAACTAACGGCGTTAAAAGCCTTATTAGAAGTAAAGGAAGAAATGGCTGCATATGTAGACTTACAGTTGGTTGCCTTTCCGCAAGAAGGCATTCTATCTTATCCGAATGGTCAAGAATTAGTTGAAGAAGCACTTAAGCTAGGTGCAGATGTTGTTGGTGGAATTCCGCATTTTGAATTTACTCGTGAGTATGGTGTGCATTCAATGAAGGTTGCTTTTGACTTAGCTGAAAAATATAATCGGCTCGTTGATATTCATTGTGATGAAATCGATGATGAGCAATCTCGTTTTGTAGAAGTAGTAGCTGCTGAAGCTTATGAGCGAGGACTAGGATCAAGGGTAACAGCTAGTCATACAACCGCTATGGGATCTTATAATGATGCCTATACGTCGAAGTTATTTCGTTTATTAGGTCTTTCTGAAATCAATTTTATTTCTAATCCGCTTGTTAATATTCATTTGCAAGGAAGGTTTGATTCCTATCCAAAACGACGAGGATTAACACGTGTCAAAGAATTGCTGGAAGCTGGAATGAATGTTTGCTTTGGCCATGATGATATCTTTGATCCATGGTACCCACTTGGTACAGGAAATATGCTACAAGTACTTCATATGGGAATTCATGCTTCCCAATTAATGGGATATGATCAAATTAGCAATTCAATTGATTTAATTACAACCAATAGCGCCAGGACAATGGATATTGAGGGGCACTATGGAATTGAAGAAGGTAAACCAGCAAATTTAATTGTGCTTGACGCGGAAGATGATTATGAAGCTATTCGCAAACAGGCAGCTGTATTGTATTCGATTCGTAACGGCAATATAATTGCTGAAACAAAACCAAGTGAATCACATGTCCATTTGACAAAAACAGCAAAGGTGGACTTTCAGAAATAAGAAGCTAAAGAGTCTGTAAACATCCTGTTTGCAGGCTTTTTATATTGAAATGAAGAGTTGCCGCTGAGATGATAGTTGTCTCAGCCCAATGAAAATACTGTTGTTTTTTGTAGAAAAGATAGCGTATAATAAGACTATTGTAATAGATTTTGGTAAATCTAGTAATTTTCTATTAAAATTTCAAAATAATTAAATGAGTTATTTATATGTAAAAGGAGAAATTGTATGAAACGAAGCGATCGGAAAAAACCAAGAAGACTATGGTTTAAGATTCCTTTAGTTATTATTCTATTATTGGTACTAGGGGGCGGAGCGTATGCCATCTCCATTTATAATAATGCAAAGAGTACGGTGAACGAAAAAATGAGTGAGCCGGTGGAAGCGATAGATACGACGGTAACAAAAAAGAAAATGAAGGATGAAGAACCATTAAATGTGTTATTACTCGGTGTCGACGCGCGTGGTGCGGATAAGGGAAGATCAGATGCGTTAATGGTGCTTTCACTTGACCCTAAACAAGAAAAGATGCAATTAGTTAGTATTCCGAGAGATACACGTACAACGATTGTTGGTAAAGGATTTGAGGATAAGATTAACCATGCATATGCATATGGTGGAAGCGAAATGTCAATAGCAACAGTAGAAAACTTCTTAGATATTGAGCTGGATTATTTTGTACGTATGAACATGGAAGGGCTCGAAGAACTGGTTGACCAGCTTGGTACCATCGAAGTAAATAACGAGATTGCCTGGAATGATGGTACGTATAATTTTACGAAAGGGCCAGTAGAGATGGATGGAGCGAAAACTATGGCATTTGTACGTATGCGTAAACAGGACAATGCCGGAGACTTTGGGCGTACCGAGCGCCAGCGTAAAGTGATCGAAGGCATTGTCGATAAAGGTGCTTCCGTCGCCTCAGTCAACAAAATCAGCGGTGTCATCGATGTATTAGGAAACAATATGGCGACAAATATGGATTTTGATGATATGAAAGATTTACTTTTTAACTATACAAATGTAAGGAAAAACGTTGTTAGCTATATGATGGAGGGGAGCGGCACCAAGATTGATGGCACTTATTATTACATTGTGCCAGATGAAGAAATCACGAAAGTACACGGAATGATTAACGAAATAAAATCATAATGGGAATGGATAAGACCTTCATGTAACGATGGAGGTCTTTTTTTTAAGCCTTTGTTCTGTAAACGTTTTACAAGTTTATGTCTTGGGAATCGGTATATAAACGTGTTTATAAGGAGGAAGTTATATGGTTTTACCGTTTAAGCATGAACCGTTTACTGACTTTAATGAATCTGCGAATCGAGAAGCGTTTCGACAAGTCTTAAAGAAAACAGAGAGTCAATTAGGAGAGGATATTCCATTAATGATTAATGGGCAAAAAGTATATACGGAAGAAAAAATCGTCTCTATAAATCCGGCAAACAAAGAACAAGTTGTTGGGAAAGCTTCTATGGCGTCAACGGATCATATTGATCAAGCGATGAATGCGGCACAAGAGGCGTTTAAAGAATGGGGGCGTTGGAGTGCGGAGGCACGTGCAGAGGTGCTGTTCCGGACAGCTGCGATTGTTCGTAGAAAGAAATATGAATTCGCCTCTATACTCGTCTATGATGCAGGTAAGCCTTGGGGACAAGCGGATGCTGACATTGCAGAAGGTATCGATTTCCTCGAATATTATGGAAGAGAAATGATAAAGCTTGCCGAAGGAAAATGGGTGGAGGATCGTCCAAATGAGAATAATTCGTATTTTTACCAGCCGCTGGGACCAGGGGTAGCTATCCCACCATGGAACTTTGCGTTTGCAATCGTTTGCGGTACCACTGTCGGCCCATTGGTTGCCGGGAATACGGTATTACTAAAGCCTTCGGAGAATACACCTGTAATTGCTTATAAGCTTGTGGAAGCTTTAATGGAAGCAGGCGTACCAGATGGAGCTATCCATTTTGTCCCTGGTGATCCTAAAGAAATTGGCGATTATCTGGTTGACCATTCGAAAACACATTTTATTAACTTTACTGGTTCACGTGCAACAGGAACACGAATTATAGAACGTGCTGCAAAGATACAGGAAGGTCAAGATTTCCTCAAGCGGGTAGTCGCTGAAATGGGCGGAAAGGATACAATTATAGTCGATAATGATGCAGACATCGATCTTGCGGCAGACGCGATTGTTCAATCTGCATTTGGATTTCAAGGCCAAAAATGTTCCGCTTGTTCACGTGCTATTATTCATGAGGCTGTTTATGATGAAGTACTTACCAAAGCGATTGAGAAAACAAAGCAAATTACAATCGGAAATACGGCTGAACAGGATTTTTATATGAGTGCGGTAATTAATCAAAAGCAATTCGATAAAATCAAACAATATATTGATATTGGAAAAACAGAAGGAGAGCTTGCTTACGGCGGGGAGATGGATGATTCCAACGGTTATTTTGTTTATCCAACGATCTTTAAAGATGTCGATCCAAACGCTCAAATTATGCAAGAAGAAATCTTTGGACCTATCGTTGGTTTTGCAAAGGCAAAGGATTTTGATGAATTATTAGACATCGCAAATAATACAGAATATGCACTAACTGGTGCAGTGATTTCCAATAATCGCAAACACTTAGACCGTGCTCGCTATGAGTTCCAAGTAGGGAATCTATATTTCAATCGAGGTTGCACAGCTGCAATTGTAGGTTATCAGCCATTTGGTGGATTCAAAATGTCAGGTACAAACGGAAAGGCGGGAGGCCCGGATTATTTACCACAATTCCTCCATGCAAAAACCGTATCGGAAATGTTTTAGGAAGGAGTATAAAAAATGACAGTCCAGATCTGGGCTGTCATTTTTAAATATTAAACGGATGTAGCACCTTGTGCGCCGTCAATTCGGTAGTAGGAACCGCTGATGAACGATGCTTTTTCAGAAGAAAGGAAGAGCATTAAGTCGGCAATTTCCTCAGCTGTAGCATAGCGGTTCAGCGGAACGGAAGCTTCGAATTGTTTTCTTGCTTCTCCAGCGTTTTCACCCATCGCATTTTTTTCTATGGATTTCATCATAGCCGTATCGACCCCTGAGGGGGCAACTGCATTCACGCGGACGTTATATTCTGCCATCTCAAGGGCTGCTGTTTTATTAAGCCCGATAACGGCATGTTTCGATGCAACATAAGCACTCATACCTGGGGCACCAAGTAGGCCACCATTCGAGGCTGTATTCACTACAGCACCACTATTTTGTTCCTTCATTTGTTTAAGTACATATTTTAAGCCGAAGAATGCGCCCATTATATTTACTCCAAATACCGCATGGTAATTATCAGCTGTTTGCTCCGTAATGTTTGCGAACGCTCCATTAATGCCAGCATTATTAATAAACACATCAATGCGCCCGAAATGTTTGTTGGTCTGATCGACATATGTTTTAACATCTGCTTCTTTTGAAACATCGGCATCCAGTAAGAGAATATCATCAGCTTGAACGGATTCCGCTGCTTTTTCAAGTGCATCTTTCTTAAGATCGACAAGTGCTAGTTTGGCACCTTCTCTGCGAACTTTTTAGCTGCAGCAATTCCAATTCCTCCTGCTGCTCCTGTTATAAGTACGACTTTATCTTTGAATTGCATGGATATTTCCTCCTTCAGTATAAACATAAGGGTAGCTATTACTACCTACCCTTTATTATACCGCTAAAACTTTTGATTCATGTTGCTAGACGACTTTTGTCTGAATATTTTATAACTTGTAATAATAAAAATATAAACGTAAGATAAATGAACAAAATATAAGAATGAAGCAAGAGGAAGGATGCTGTTTAAAAGATAAGTCACTGAATTTCACAATTATTGGAGGTTGACATGTTTATGGACTTTTTATCAATTATTCCACCAATTGTTGCTGTATTATTGGCGATTTTTACAAAGCGTGTGTTGTTTTCTTTATTTATTAGTATTTGGGTTGGAGGATTGATTGCAGCTGGTGGAAATCCTTTTGCTGCAGTCGGTATGACCTTTACATGGATGAAAGATGTGATGATTGATCCTTGGAATGCACGTTTCCTTGTCATGACAGCATTGTTAGGAACAGGGGCAGCATTTATGTTTAAGACCGGTGGTTCAGAAGGGCTTATACGCTTATTGGAAAATAAATTAACCACAAAAAAGCGAGTACTATTCCTACCATATATATTAGGGCTAGTCGTCTTTTTTAATGATTATGTAAATTCCGTAATCGTGGGAAATGCAACAAAGGATATTACTGCAAAACATCAAGTATCACGTGAGAAATTATCTTATATCATTGATTCAACCGCAGCACCGATTTCAACAATTGGCCCAGTTTCAGATTGGATTGGCTTTCAAGTATCTTTAATAGCAGCAGCATTTGCTACGATTGGTATAGCAGGTATAGATCCGTACTTTGTTTTCTTACAATCGATTCCTTGGAATTTCTATGCGATTCTCTGTTTGCTAGCTGTACCCATGATCATTTTATTAAAGGATTTTGGACCGATGGCAAAAGCGGAAAAACGTGCGCATACAACCGGGAAGTTGATTCCAGATGGATCGACACCATTGTCTTCGGTTGACCAGGATTTGGGGGAACCGCATAAAAAAGTGAGTAGCGTTTGGAATTTTATTCTGCCTCTTGTCACGTTAATATCTGTCAGCATTTGGGGGCTATGGTATTCAGGAGGTGGCGCTGAAGGAAAGTCCATTATGGACGCACTTGCAGATACAGATGTTTCTGTAGCACTTACTTGGGGAGCATTTGCAATGACAACCGTTGGCATTATCCTAGCTTTACTCCAAGGTATGCGTTTAAAGGCTTGTGAGGATACATTGTTAGGTGGGATTCGTACCATGTTGCCAGCATTAATTATTATTGTTTTAGCATGGTCAATCGGTACAGTAACTTCTGAGCTGGGTACAGCGGAATTTGTAGTTAAAGCCACACAAGGGTGGATGACTGAAGCATTATTGCCATTTCTCGTATTTATAATTGCGATGTTTATCTCGTTTGCTACAGGAACATCTTGGGGCACCATGTCGATCTTGACGCCGATTGCTATTCCGCTGGGTTATTCAATGGGAGGAGAAGAATTAATTGCAATAGTAATTGGAGCAATCTTTGCTGGGGCAATCTTTGGAGACCATGTCTCACCAATCTCTGATACGACCGTGATGGCATCGATCTTCTCCGAATCCGATCACATTGCCCATGTGAATACACAAATACCTTATGCCCTTGTACCAGCTAGTATTGCTGGAGTAATGTACGTAAGTTATACATTCATTGACAATAGTATCATTCTCTTAATTGTCGGTATTGTGGTTCAATTTTTTATTATACGGTATTTAGGGAATCGGCATGAACAAAGGGAAGGAGAACGATTGGAAATAGATGAGGATGTGGGGTAGGGAAAAGAAGGGAGATTTCATTCTTTGGAGCAAGTTCAACAGTAAAGAAGCTGTACCGTTTTGCTTCGACGACGAATTTAAGAAAACTGATGATGCTATTAATTCAGTATCTACCCAATGTTCTTCATTAGGTGCAGTACAAAACCGTCTAGAGCATACGATTAAGGAGCATTTACTGAAAACGGAACAGCTGCTGAGTCACATATTAGAGTTGTTGATATGGCCAAAGAAATGATGAATTTCACTAAGAATAATATTCTTACGCAGGCTGCTCAAGTGTTGGCACAAGCAAACCAGGAGTATTATAATTACTTCGTTAATTTTTAGACTAAAATAACAGTAAAAAATCCTGCTCATATTGAGCAGGATTTTTATATAATTTGTTCATATTCCCATAAAATAAGGTATTGTATATATAGAAGTAACCATTACTTGAATTTGTTGTTTACTTTCTCTTCCAACTTTTCAACTCTTTCCTCTAACTTATCTCTAGAAGAATTCTTGGATTTCACATACTTAACAATAAAAACTATTCCAAAAGCTATCGCTATAGTAAAAATTAAGTTAATAAAGATGATTATTAAAGGCATTAATTCCTGCATAGTCATAAAATCACCTCACAAATATTACTTCCACCTTATAATAACAATTAAATATCATTATATCCATATCCTAAGGCCCCACATATAAAAATAGCTCTTTAAAGGGGCTGTGAAATCTTTAAAAAGCTATTGCTAAATTAAATTAATTAAATCAAACAGTTTCATAACTGTTGGCACTTCTCGTTCCGGTCATACGTATTCAGAACCGACTTCCATTTTAGCTCCATCTTTGAATGTATATGTTTTTGGTCCATTTTCAGCAATGTATTGAAATCAATATCATTTTAGATTTTTTGGAATTTCATTTTTTCAATGTAGGATTTTTCCATTTAGAGAGGATGGCGTATTCATTTATTCCAAAATATATAGTAATATAGTAAGAAATAAATATAAAGTTTGTATATTTCTAACAATCTTGTAATAAAATCAATCTAATCGTAGAGGAGGATTCTTTTGCTAGAACTATCCATAAAAGACACAGATAATTTAAAGAAAGTGGCCCATGCGCTAGCTTCCGATGTTCGTCTGCAAATTATTAATCTACTTAATGAAGGAAATATGAATATCCACCAAATGGCTGAGACATTAGGCATACCCGTTTCTACCACAGCGTCACATGTGAAGGTGCTGGAACAAGCTGCATTAATACATACAGAACTTCGACCGGCAAGTAGGGGAGCTATGAAAGTTTGTACAAGAAATTTCGATGATATTCATATTCAATTAAATAAAAAAGATAATTTCTATATGGAGAATCAAAGCTATCGATTAGAAATGCCGATTGGTCAGTATACCGATTTTCAAGTGGCCCCTACTTGTGGCATGGTAAATCAAGAGCAATTCTTGATTCCTGAAGATGAACCGGTTCATTTTTATAGCCCAGAGCGCTCAAAAGCACAATTAATTTGGACCAGAAAGGGATATTTTGAATATAAATTTCCTATCGTAATTCCAAGTGGTGCGACGATCTCTAGCCTACAACTTTCCATGGAGATATGTTCGGAAGCACCGAATCATGACCCCAATTGGCCATCGGATATTACGTTATGGATTAACAGTGTAGATATTGGGACATGGACGAGTCCAGGGGATTATGGAGATCGTCCAGGGAAACTTAATCCAAGTTACTGGGCTGATACTACCAGTACACAGTATGGCAGTTTAAAAACGTGGAAGGTTACCAAGCATGAAACATTTATTGATGACTTTCAATTATCGGCATGTACCCTCGACGAATTAAATCTACTAGAAAAGAATTTTGTATCAATTAAAGTAGGCATTAAAGAAGATGCAATACATAAAGGAGGTATTAATTTATTTGGTAAAGGATTTGGTGATTATGATCAAGATATCGTATTAACGATTCATTATAGTTAATGTAACGATTGCTCTATCGTATGTTTGTTGTCTGTTCCGACAGAATCGGCTCCCGCTTAAAATCAATACCATTTGTCCTATGTGTAATGGAAGATCTAATCTAGTTATTGAGGTATGTAGTTGAATTTGGAGCATTTAAAGTACTAGAAAAACAGACAGAATTTATTCTTTCTGTCTGTTTTTACCTTAAAATGAAAATGATTCCCCATCTTCTGGCACGAACACGTTAGAGGAGATTCCTTTTTCATCAATAAAGCTTTTTAATTCTTCTCTGGACAATGTCCAATGGTTCACAGCCTCCATATGACTTGCGATAATTTTTGCATGAGGGGAAGCCTTAGATACTTGATAAACATCATCTTTACTCATCACAAGAGAACCGCCTTCTAGGAATTGGTTATCTCCAGCATTTACGACAATGATTGCTGGATTGTGTGCATTAATCTCTTCTTGCACACCTTCATACCAAACCGTATCTCCTGCTACATATAACGTTTTCTCCATTGGGTGTTTGAAAACAACACCACAAACTGGACCAGCAAGTTTTACTATTTCTCCTCTTCCATGATTCCCCTTCGTTTTAATTAACTTAACATCTTCAAAAACGGAATCTTCTTGTAAAACCTCTACATTTTGGAAACCCTCTTTTTCTACTTCTTTCGCATCTTCTTCGTTTTGTACAAACATCTTGATATCTTTTGGTAATACTTCTTTGGCAACTTCATCAAAGTGATCTAAATGTAGATGCGTTACAATGACGGCATTGATGTTGGATATAATTTTATCTATCGATGTTGGTAAGTTCACTAAAGGGTTATTTTGTTCCTGTCTAGCTGAATTTGGGAAAGGAGGATAAGTCCCCTTATCTGCTAAAAAAGGGTCGATTAAAAACTTTTTATCTGCATAGTCAACTACAAGAGTTGCATTTCGGATTTGTTGTATATTCATAATAAAACTCCCTTGCTTTTATTTAAGTATATTTTATACTAGGATCAATTAAGAATACATGGATAAAATCAAGACTTTTTGCTGTTTGACTTGATAATTGAAAGGATTTGACCGAATGCTGGATAATACGGATATGCAGATTTTGGAGGAACTTAACGAGAACAGTCGTATAACGATGAAAGAACTGGGGGAAAAAGTTCATTTGACTGGACAAGCTGCTGCAGATAGAGTCACTAAATTAGAGGAAAAGGGAGTAATTGAGGGATATACAATAAAGATAAACCAAGTAAAATTAGGTTGTTATGTATATGCCTTTATTACAATTATTATACGAAGTACCAATCATCAGCCTTTCCTTTCCTTTATTAACACTCAAGAGAAGCATATAATAAGCAATTATAAAATCAGTGGAGATGGTTGTTATCTTCTTGAATGTAGATTTCCATCAAATGAAGTATTAGATGATTTTTTGTTGGGCTTAAATAAGCATGCAAATTATAAATTATCGATTGTAATTAAGAAGCAATAATTAAATGGAAAATTTAGTTATATTAAATGAACGCGGGGAGTCGTGAATGGAATAAAACCTAAAAGTAACTCGCTTGGATATTTGTCCAAGCGAGTTTATTTTTCATGTACCTGCTGTCAATTATATACGCTTGAATAGGGGGCTTTGAAAGGATGTTTTCTTTATATATAAAAGAGATTTCTAAAACAAAAGGAGTTAGAAAATACATTTAATTTTATTGACTTTTCAGAAATGTAAGCGTATTATTTACTTAAAATACAGAAAAACAGTATAAAAACATAAAAATTGTAATAAAGGGAGGGGTGTTTGATGCGTAGAAGGGTTGGCGTATCATTGTGTTTGCTTAGCCTGTTATTTCTGTTAACAGCGTGTTCTGGTCTTGGTCAGCTAGTAAGTGGTAATAGCGCGAATGTTCCAGATGGAGCTAAGGAAATCAAAATGTGGAATTTATTTGCAGGTGGAGATGCCGAATACATGCAAAACATCGTGGATGAATTTAATGCTAGTCAAAACGAATTCTATGTGAACAATATTCAGCAAGAGTTCGAGGAATACTATACGAAACTAATTACCAGTCTTGGAGCAGGGAAGGGACCAGATATTGCGATTTCTCATTCTCATACATTACCTGAGTTAGTCGATCTTGGTATTTTGCAACATCTAGATGGCTATGCAGAGGAAGTAGGAGTGCAATGGGATGAGTTTAATACAAATATTCTAGATCAAACCGTTTTTGATAATCAACATTATGCAATCCCCATTGATACACATCCTCATATTATGTACGTCAATAATGATTTGATTGATCAAGCTGGACTATTAAATAAAGATGGAACGTTAAAGATGGAGGAGACGCCCGAAGGATTTCGAGCATTTTTTCAAACATTAAAAGAGAAATTGCCAGAGAATAATTTTCCATTGGCATTCCCAACAGTTGGAATGGATGGATATCGACAATGGTGGACATTTTATACCCAGCTAGGTGGCGAAAATATTGTAACAGATGATTTGGAAAACCCTAGTTATGTGTTAGATACGGCCAGAGCAATTGAAGCTGCAGAATACATGCAGAAATTCTGGTATGAGGATGAAGTCATTCCATTAAATCTAGCAGATTTCTATTCGGACTTTCAATCTGGTAAAGCGGCTACGATTGCCACAGGTGTTTGGTCGACAGGAGTTTGGGAAAGCACGGAGGATTTTAATTTTACGGCAATGCCGATTCCCACTATTTTTGGGCAAAAAGGAGCATGGGGTGGTTCGCACACCCTAGTTTTACCTGCCTATGAAGATGCAGATCCAGAAGTACAACGAGGTGCCGTTGCATTTATGGACTTTGCCACAGATCATGGAGCAAAGTGGGCGCAAGCAGGTCATATTCCAGCAAAGGATACGGTAGTAGAATCAAAGGAATTTAAAGAGATGGCCTATCGGGAAGACTATGCCCAGGTTGCCGATTATGTCAATTTCTCTGACCGAACCATTTATTATCGTGGTATTAACGATATTATGATCCGTAATCTCGATCGAATATGGACAAATGAAGCTACCGCAGAACAAGCTTTTCAGCAAATTGAGAAAGAGGTAAAGGAGCTTATACATGATTAATTAACAAATAAGACAAGAAAGGAGTTTAGGAAATGAATAAGAAAGCTTGGATCAAAGATATGAAAGCGGTTCCTTTTTTGCTTCCATTCTTTATTGCTTATTTAATATTTACAATCCTGCCTATTTTTAAAGGATTGCAAATGAGTCTATATGATTGGAATCTAGTTAAGAAAATGGATTTCGTCGGCTTGGAGAATTATGTGGACATGATTAAGGATCCTTTCTTTTGGCAGACCTTATGGAATACGACCTTATTTGTTATCCTCACCACACCAACGATGGTACTTCTAGCATTAGGTCTTGCGCTTTTAGCTAATTTAAATACCAAATTAAAGACCTTCTTCCGTGGCTCGTTCTTTCTGCCAAGTATCTTGTCCGTTGCGGTAATATCCTTTTTAGCCATCTTTATGTTACAGCCATACAGTGGTTTGGTAAATACGGTGATTCAGGCAATAGGAATTGAAGCAGAACCATTTTGGATGGCGGATAAAACGTTGGCTTGGGTCAGTATTGTCGGGGTAACACTATGGTGGTCGGTTGGTTTTAATATGATTCTTTTTCTTACGAGTTTGCAAGAAATCCCAGATACGTATTATGAAGCTAGTGAAATCGACGGCGCTACGAGATGGGAGCAATTTCGCTATATTACTTTACCACAATTAATCCCAATTGGTCGGGTAATCATTTTATTACAAATATTAGCTTCTTATAAAGTATTTGCGCAAATCCTGCTAATTACTGGTGGTGGTCCAGGAGGAGCCACACGGCCGCTCATTCAATACATTTATGAAGTAGGCTTTACACAAAATAATTTGGGCTATGCAGCAACGATGTCTTATGCGTTATTTTTCATCTTATTAATCTTGTCAATCATTCAGTTAAAAAATCAACGATTGGAGGAGAACTAGATGGCTTCGATTACTTCATCTAAAAGTAGGAAAGCGTTGGATCGTAATCGAGATCCGCTCTTAAAGGTAAAAGTAACCATCGGTGTGATTGTAGCTATAGTGTTTATTGTTCCGATTATTTGGATGTTGTTTGTATCGATCAAACCGGATGGATTCTCTACGTCAAATCCTATTGCGTGGTTTCTACCACCCTATACGATTTCCAATTATGTAACTATCATTATGGACAGCTTAATCCTACGTTGGCTGTTTAATAGTTTTTTTGTTGCTTTGGTAACTACCATTTTAACATTAGCAATTACTTCGTTGGCAGCATTTGCGATTTCACAAATGAAATTTCGTTTTAAGAATTTTATTTTTATCTTCTTTTTACTTGGTTTAATGATTCCAGGAGAAGCAACGATTATTCCTCTTTATGAAATTGTTAAGAGTATGAATCTGATTGACAGTTATGCTGGTTTAATTCTGCCAATGATTGCTTCACCACTTGGAGTCATTATTTTAAAAAGTTTCTTTGATGGTGTACCAAAAGAAGTTATTGAGAGTGCCATTATTGATGGTTGTTCTTATTTCAAATTATTCTACAAAATTGTCTTGCCCCTAGCAAAACCTGCAATGGCAGCGATTGGAATCTTTACTTTTATAGGTTCATGGAATAATTTCTTATGGCCATACTTATCCATATTGTCGGAGACGTTGTACACATTACCGGTTGGCTTGCCGGTGTTTAATTCAACTTATTCGCAAGCTTATGTGTTACCAATGACAGCCAATGCCATCGCATCGATTCCAGTTATTATTGCATTTTTGATTTTTGAAAAACAGATTGTCAAAGGAATTAGTTTCACAGGTATAAAAGGTTAATAGAGGAGTGAAGGAAAATGAAAGAAACAATGACAAAGGAAAAGAAAACGTATCAACGGACGGAATACCCTCGTCCACAATTTGAACGAAAAGAGTGGATGAACCTAAATGGAACTTGGAAGTTCGGATTTGACGATAAAAATATCGGTGAATTAGAACAGTGGCAGCATAAGCCATCTGCATTGACAAAAGAAATACAAGTTCCTTTTACGTACGAGACAGAAGCTAGTGGTATTGGTGAAGAAGCATTTCACGCGAATGTATGGTATCATCGTACGTTTCAAATTACAGAAGAAAATGCAGCGAAACGTGCATTGTTACGATTCCAAGCCTCTGATTATCATACGAAGGTTTGGGTGAATGGCGTATTTATCGGTGCTCATACTGGTGGGTATGCTGCTTTTTCCTTTGATATCTCGCATGCGGTTGATGCAACAAAGGAAAATGAACTTGTTGTCAAAGTAGAGGATAGCCAAAGTTGTTATCAGCCACGCGGCAAGCAACGTTGGATTAATGAGAATTTTGGCTGCTGGTATGTACAGCAAACAGGGATTTGGCAAACGGTATGGCTGGAGTTTTTACCAGAGACAACGATTAATCATGTGAAGATGACACCAAATATCGATACAAATTCGTTGCATTTGGCGTACGATTTAAATCAATTGCCAACAGGGGCTTGCCGGATAGAGACGACGATCCGGTATGAGGGAAATCTAGTAAAACAGTTTGTAATCACGCCAACTCGGAAAGATGAACAGATAGAGATAGAGTTAACTTCGCCGATTCATGAATGGAAGATCATGCATTGGACGCCTGAGCATCCACATTTGTATGATGTAACCTTCCAATTATATGTGGACGAAGCTTTGGAAGATGAAGTTCATTCGTACTTTGGGATGCGAAAGATTTCAATTAAAGAGGGAAAGGTATTGTTAAATAATCAGCCGATTTATCAAAAACTATTACTGGATCAAGGGTACTGGCCTGATACGATGTTGACTCCTCCATCAGATGAAGCGATGTTAGAAGATATTAATAAGACTTTAGCAATGGGCTATAACGGGGTACGTAAACATCAAAAAGTGGAAGATGCTAGGTTTCTATATTGGTGCGATAGGAAGGGGCTGCTTGTTTGGTCAGAAATGGCGGCAACCTATGAGTACTCTGATAAGGCGGTAGCGAACTTTACAAAAGAATGGCAGGAAGTCGTAACTCAATATTATAATCATCCTTCGATTATTACATGGGTCCCGTTTAACGAATCATGGGGCGTGCCAAAGATTTTTAAGGATACAAAGCAGCAATCCTTTACGGAGGCAATTTACTATGTAACAAAATCAATCGATTCCAACCGTCCAGTCATTGTCAATGATGGTTGGGAACATACAATCTCTGACATAATTGCTTTACATGACTACGAGGAATTAGGTGAGAATTTCTATCATCGCTATCAAGATAAAGCAGCTATTTTAGAAAATAAAAAACCACATAACCACCATAAATATGCTTTTGCCGAAGGATATCACTATCAAGGACAGCCAATAATGATAACGGAGTACGGGGGCATTGCGTTTCAAGATAAGCGTGGTTGGGGCTATGGCAATCAAGTGACGACGGAAGCCGAATTCCTAGAACGTTTCCGTAATATTACCAATGCTATCAAAGATCTCCCTTATATTTCAGGTTATTGTTATACCCAAACCACCGATGTTCAGCAGGAGATTAATGGCTTGCTAAAAGAAAATCGCGAACCCAAGATAGCTCTGGAAAAAATTAAAGAAATCAATGATGCCTAATTTTTAGCTGTTAGGAGTGTGTTAATATGCATCAGAAACCAAATATTATTTTGATTTTAGCAGATGACCTAGGTTTTTCAGACCTTGGATCTTTTGGAAGTGAGATTCAGACGCCGCATTTAGATCAATTAGCCAAGGGTGGGCTACGGTTTACTCAATTTTATAATTCTGCTCGGTGCTGCCCGAGCAGAGCTTCGTTGTTAAGTGGATTATACCCTCATCAAGCCGGTGTCGGTGAAATGACGGAAGACTTGGAAACGCCTGGGTATCGTGGTTACCTTAAAGATCAATGCGTTACCTTAGCTGAAGTTGTTAAACAAGTAGGTTATCGTACCTATTTGTCAGGTAAATGGCATGTTGGTGAAATTGGTCCAACGGAGCGCGGTTTTGATGATTTCTATGGATTATTAGGAGGGTTTACTAGTTTCTGGGATCAATCGGATTATTCCAGGCTGCCGAAGGGGCGACCGGAAAGAACTTATAAGGATGGAGAGTTTTATGCGACAGATGCGATTACCGATTATGCATTAGACTTCATTACAGAAGCAAGAGCAGAACAGGAACCATATTTTCTTTATTTATCTTATAATGCACCACATTTTCCTTTGCAAGCTCCAAAAGAAGAAATAGCGAAATATGAGAAGCTATATCAAAAAGGCTGGGATAAAATACGAGAAGAAAGATTGGATCGAATGAAGAAACTAGCGATTGTTCCAGAAGACACAGAATTAACGCCTCGTGCTCCGTTTTGGAATAGGGATAGAGATATTCAAGGTGTGAACCCGGCTTGGGAATCGGTTGCGAATGATCGAAAGCAGGATTTAGTTAAACGAATGGCCATTTATGCTGGCATGATTGATCGAATGGATCAAAATATTGGCAGGGTACTCAATGACTTAAAGAAGCATGGCGAGATGGACAATACGCTTATCCTGTTCTGTTCCGATAATGGTGCTTGTGCAGAATGGGATCCATGGGGGTTTGATAATTGGATTACAACGTCTAACTTTCTTCATCGCAAGGAGGACTTAGATCATATGGGTGGTCCTGATTCTTATCATAGTTATGGATCTGGCTGGGCAAATGCGAGTAGTACGCCATTGCAATTGTATAAACATTATAGCCATGAAGGTGGGATAAGTACGCCATTAATAGCTCATTGGCCGGAAAAAGTGGCGAACCAGGGAGGAATTGATCATCGCCCAGGTCATTTTATAGATATAATGGCAACCCTTGTGGAGATTACGAATGCTTCCTATCCCGATCAATACAATGGACATTCGATCTTACCAATGGAAGGGCAAAGCTTCATGCCTGCCATTCGCGGTGAAAAGGAAATGGAAGAAAGAACGTTTTGTTTTGAACACGAGCAGCATTGTGGTGTGAGGAAAGGCAAATGGAAGCTGTCGAAAGTAAAAGAAATGGATTGGGAGCTTTATGATATAGAGCATGACCGAACGGAGATGCATAACCTAAAAGACAACTATCCAGAACTTGTGGAGGAGATGAAGGGTATCTGGGAAGCATGGGCTAAGCGGACAGATGTGTATCCACGGAAAAGACCACAAGTTAAATGAAAAAGTCGGGTAACCGGCTTTTTTATGTGATAAGAAGATGAAATCATTTCTTTTTTAATTTATATTTAGAAAATTTAATAAAAAGATTGATTCGAAACATATTGAATGTTAGAATTTACTGAAAGTTATTAAATAAGTTATATTATTATAATTTTAGACTATTATAAGGAGCAAACCAATATGGTTGTAGATAAAGATCTTTCCATACCATTATATAAGCAAATAAAAAAATATTTAGAAACAAAAATCGATTCAGGTGAATGGGAGGTAGGATATAAGTTACCTGCTGAGAAGGAATTAGCTACCCGTTTCCAAGTAAGTAATATTACTGTTAAGCGAGCCATTCTTGATCTAGTTAACGAAGGGATTCTTCACAGAAAAAGTGGAAAAGGGACTTTTGTAAAAAAACGAGAAGAACATAATCTAGCCAGTTTCGTTTCGGTTCAGGATGAACAAGAAACTAGAAAAGCATATCCACATAAAACACTTGGTTTTAAAACAATACCAGCAGAAGAAGCAATTGCTAGAAAACTAGGTATCGATCAAGGGGATATGATCTATATGATGAACCGTCTTAAAATTGAAGGTCAGAAACCTACAGTGATTGAATTCTCTTATGTTCCAGAACATTTGGCGCCAGAATTAAGTCAGAACGATATAGAAAACGAGCTACTGTATAATATATTTTCTAGAAAATATAAAATTAAATTAGATAGAGCGAAAGTTTATATTTCTACAATGACTGCAAAAGAATATGAAGCTTCGACACTTGGTATAGATATAGGTGATCCATTGTTTGTTTTAGAACGCTTTACTACAACTGCTACGAAACAAATGATTGAGTACTCAAAACTCATCATGCTTTTTGAAGATGCTAAATACTATCTAGAAGTTCAATTGTAGCGTTAATATCTAAGCAACAATAAGTATCAAATTAAATATTATAATATTATAATATTATATTTTATATAATGAAGGAGTTTCTTTTCTAATAATCATTGAAACGATTGGAGGGTTGATGATGCAAATGGTGGAGCATCCAATTTTAGGGAGAAAATTTGACCAGGAAATAACGTTTTATTTTAATGAACAGCCTATAAAGGCTTGGGAGGGACAAACGGTTTCTGCTGCTTTACTAGCTAATGGAGTTAAAGAACTTGGAAGAAGCCGTAAATTGGCTCAAGCAAGAGGAGTATACTGTGCTACGGGAAGATGCTGCAGCTGTTTTTTAACAATTGATGGCTTAGAGCATGTGATAAGCTGCACTACATTAGTACAAGAAGGTATGGTCGTGTCATCGAATGTTGGAGATCCAAAAAGGGGGAAGTAAGATGGAGACTGATTTAGTAATAGTAGGTGGTGGTCCAGCGGGGCTAAGTGCAGCCATAACAGCTACTTCTTATGGCGCGGATGTTATTTTGATTGAGGAATCCTTTTCACTTGGTGGGCAATTAAGACAGCAGACACAAATGCATGCAAACCTACCAAGCAAGTTTTTTGCTGAACGTGGAACATCACTAGTGAAGAGACTTACCAGTCAATTAGAAACTCCCAATCTAAAAATACTTAGAAATCATACGATGATCGGTGCATATAAAAATGGACATATCGGTGTTACTAATGGAAAAACAACATTTGAAATAGAGGCTAAAAAGAATATTATAGCTTCTGGCGCTGCAGAGAATGCATGGATCTTTCCGGGTTGGACACTACCTGGGGTTATGACAGCTGGTGCAGCACAAATTTTACTGAATAGGGAGTTTGTATATCCAGGGAAACAAGTAATGATGATCGGATCAAATAGCTTTGCTCTTGAAGTCGTTAAGCAATTATATGAATGTGGTATTTCAGTACAAGCGATTGTGGAAGCGTCTGAAACGATATTAAGCAGGGATCAAGCTTTACTATCCATGTGTAAGAAAAACAATATCCCTTTTTTCTTAAATAGTACGATTGAATCGGTTAGTGGATCAGGCCATGTTGAGAAAATGACTATTCGAACCAGTGAAGGTATGTTGGAGGAGCTTGAAGTAGATCTGATTTGTACAGCCAATGGATTTAGTCCTATATTGGAAGCGTTTCAAATAATGAGTTGTGACTTAACACACAGTGAGGTGCTTGGCGGATGGCTGCCAACATACAGCGTGAATTTTCAAACAAGCAATCCATCTGTATACCTTGCAGGTAATGCAGCAGGGATTACTTCCTTAGGTTCAATACTTTTAACAGGGGAAATTGCTGCTTTAAGTGCGTTAGAATCGTTACAGTTTATTAGTGAACGTGATTCCAATAGAAAAAAGGCTGCATTGTGGGAAGAACTTTATCAAATAGAAACGTTTTTTAATAAGGATACCATGCAAGCCAGGTTAGAATTAGTTAAGCATTATCATAGTGAAAGAGGACTTCCATTACCAGACTTTGTTGATCCATTGAAAGGAGAGATGCTCTTTGGATAAATCGACAATTGTTTGTCGCTGTGAAGAAGTAAACATAGATGAAGTTGAGTCAGCAATTCAGTTTGGTGCAGAAACGTTTGACGATATTAAACGGTTAACAAGATGTGGAATGGGCCCCTGTCAATCAAAAATATGTCTTCAACTAGTTAGAAGGATTATCAGTGAGTACACGGGGATGGAATCTAGTGAGATTGAACCATCTAGGATGCGGCTACCGTTACGAATGGTTCGAATGAGTGCTCTTGCTGGTGAAAAGGAATCCGAAAGTGTTGCTTCTGTATTCGAGGAATCATTAGAAGAGAGTGATCCAAGTGATAAATAATAAATACGATGTAGTTGTTATCGGGAGTGGAGTCGTTGGAAGTAGTATTGCCTATCACCTTTCTGAAAGTAAAAAAAATAATATACTTGTTGTTGATAAAGGATTTCCTATGTCTGGAACGTCCGGGTCAACGCAAGCTTGGGTTTGGGTGCACAGCAAAACACCATCTTGGTATGGAGAACTGAGTATGTATAGTGCTGAATTATACCCGTTTCTAGAGCGGAAGATAGGTGATGTTGAATATAAACGAACTGGAGGAATCGCTCCATTTTTCAATGAGGCGGATCGAGAGGGGGCATTAAGGCTAGCTGAAAAACAAGCTGAAGTTGGCATTGAGGTCGATGTGTTGAACCGAGAAGAAGTATTAGAAAAAGAGCCTGCTCTTTCACAAAGAGTAGCCGGGGCTACTTTCTGTAAATTAGATGGTAATGTAAATCCTTTTCGTCTTGTGGAGCTATATACAAAAGCGGCCAAAAAGAATGGTGCTGTCTTTTCTTTTTATAATCAAGTAGTCACTATTACAAAGAAAAAGGATATATTTCAGATCGAGACTGATCAAGATACCTTTTATTCAAAAAAAGTGATTTTAGCTGGTGGTCCATGGTCTAAGGATTTAGGAAAGATGCTAGGGGTAGACATTCCCATTAAACAGGTTCGAGGGCAAATTCTAGTAACAGAACATCAATCACCTTTTTTAAAACATACAATAGGGGGAATAAGACAAGCCGATAATGGGGAGGTTTTAATTGGCTATTCTAAAGAGGAGGTGGGATATGACAAACGATCAACACTAGATATCATGCAGGAAACGGCAAAAATGGCTACTGAATTTATTCCTTCCTTAGCCAAAGCAAATGTTGTGCGATGTTTCTCGGGAATTAGAGTGATGCCTAAAGATGGCTTTCCAATTATTGGTGAAGTTCCGGAGGTCCGTAATGCTTATATTGCTGCAATGCATAGCGGGATTACGTTGTCTCCACTAGTAGGTACGCTTATGACAGAGTTGTTAGAAGATGGAGAGACTTCCATTGATCTTACCCGATTTTCTATGAATCGATTCGACCAAATGCACTCCCGGATATCTGAATAGTTAAAAAGTTAAGCTAACAATTTGATTCGAAAAAAGTTCGTCAAAAATAAGGAGGAGAACGATGAGCGCTACAATCGCAATCATTATTAGTTCGATTGTAATTCTAGGTCTTGGTTCAGCAATCGCTTTTTTGGTGGGAAAAAAACAAAAAAGCAGTGAAACTTGGATTGTTGGTGGCAGATCCTTACCCGTGTATGTCGTTGCAGGTAGTCAATTTGCTACTGGTGTCGGTGGTGGTGTCTTAGTTGCACATATTGGTATTGGATATAGCGCAGGATGGTCTGCAATCACTTATAATCTGTTATATTCAATTGGAATTGTGCTTCTTGTACTGCTTGCTGGGTGGTTGAAAAAGCAAAACTTTTCTACATTACCAGATATTTTTAAAAACCTATATGGTGAACATCGAATCATGATGAGCTTAGTTACCATATTGGCAATTGTCGTACCGTTTGGCTGGTTATGTACACAACTGGTTGCATTCGGTAACTTATTCACCGAGATAACGGGAATTTCCTTTACGATACTTATTATTATATTCGCAGCTATC
The DNA here is from genome assembly GCF_000723585.1 of Virgibacillus salexigens. Lineage (NCBI taxonomy): Bacteria > Bacillati > Bacillota > Bacilli > Caryophanales > Bacillaceae > Virgibacillus > Virgibacillus salexigens. The sequence goes on from NZ_CCDP010000001.1 coordinate 943,436, forward strand.
AGTCTACTCTTTGTATTACCCGGAGGACTAGCCTCTGTAGCTTGGACGGACTTTGTATATGGATGTTTCATGCTAGTACTTTCAATTGCAAGTGGTCTCTATATGTTGAACATGGCTGGGGGTTGGAGTGGTATCTCAGCAAATGTTCCAAACAATCTTGTATCCTTTCCTGAAGGTTTAGGAGCAGTTGGATTAAGTACGATCGTACTTTGGATTTTTGCGATTTTCCCTGGAGCTTTAACAAATCAAATGTCTTACCAACGGATTTATGCTGCTAAGGATGCGAATACAGCAAAAAGAGGGTTTATAATTGCTGCAATAGTAGGTGTAATTTCTGGTGTATGGGCTTCGTTTATGGGGATTGCGATTTTATCGCAAAACCCAGGTTTAAGTAATCCTGAAATGGCATCAGGGTGGTTTTTAACACAAATTCCTACCTGGTTTCTTTCCATCTATGCAGCATTTATTATAGCGACAATTATGTCTACAGTTAGTAGTGCAGTACAATCCGTTGTTGTAAATATTACGAAGGATATTTATCAATCTTACATTAATCCAGATGTGAGCGACAAAAAACTGATAAGGTCTTCAAGGATGTTATCCGTATTCGTTATTTTTTTAGCAATTCTATTAGCCTTGTATTACCCAAAAGCATTAGGATGGCTACAAGCAACTTACGCCTATTCGGCCGCAGGGTTATTAGTTCCAATTTTTTTAGGATTTAGCATACGACGTACAAATTTCCTCTCTCCTAAAGGTGCAATTGGTAGTATTGTACTAGGCGTTGCAGGTGCTGCAGTAGCCCAAATAATAGATACAGAAATTCCATATGCAGTTTTTGGGGTAGCCGGTTCGTTAATAGGCTTTCTGATATTCAACGCCATTTTTAAAAATGAAACGACAAAGAAACGGAATGCAGCTAAATTAGATATAGGTTGAATTTTCTGAATAAAAATTATTATTAGAATTATAAGTTATGTGGAATGGAGTGTGTTAGATGGATGCAGAAGTTGCAATTGTTGGGGTCGGAACAATGGGAAGTATGGCAGCATGGCAGCTCGCTAAAAAAGGTGTATCTGTAATTGGGTTTGAACAATTTGGCATTGGTAATGATCGCACAGCAGCAGGAGGAGAATCGCGCCTATTTCGTACTGCCTATATGGAAGGTCCGGAGTATGTACCGTTATTACAAGAAGCAAAGCATTTGTGGAGGAGTTTGGAAGAGGCAAGCGATAACAACTTATTAACGTTAAACGGGGGCTTAATGATAGGTGAGTCAGGATCATTAGAAATAAATACAATTAAAAAAAGTATTCATGATTTTGCCCTTGAGCATGAAGTTTTGGAGGGGGAACAAGCCAAAAAAAGATACCCACAATTTACGTTATACGAGAACGACGTTGTTATTCTAGATAAAAATGCTGGTTTTTTAAGGCCAGAGTTAGCTGTTGTATCAGCAGTTCAGCAGGCTGTCAAACATGGTGCGAAGATTAAAAATTATACAAAGGTAAATGATATTGTTCCAGAAAAACAAGGGGCAACGATTGTAACTAATGAGAAGTCCTATCATGTAGAAAAAGTTATCATTACTACCGGCGCATGGACGTTAAAACTAATTCCTCAGCTAAAAAATAAGTTGTTTCCAAGGAGACTCTTGTTAACATGGTTTGCACCAAAGGATGTTTCTTTGGTCACTGCTGATAAGCTGCCTATATTCGCTCGCATGCGTGGCGATTTCCGGCTTACAGGCGCACCAATGCTTGATGGTTCCATGGTAAAAGCCTCTTATACAAAGGATCCATCGTATATTGACGATCCATCCAAATTATATAGGGATGCAAATCTTGAGGAATTAGAAAGAATAAGTGAGTCAGTAAAAACATTACTTCCAGTACTTTATCCTGATCCTGTACGAGCAAGTGCATATATGGATGCTTACACACCAGATAACCATGCTATTGTTGGAGAATTGCCAGACACCTCTCACCTAATAATAGCAAGTGGATTTTCAGGGCATGGGTTCAAACTTTCTCCAATGATAGGTAAGATACTTTCAGAACTTTGTATCGATGGGAAAACAAATTATCATATTCAACATATGAAACCAAATAGATTTTTTGAAGCGGCTAATTTTTAGTGGCCAGCTAAAAAACGCCTTTCTATAGAAAGGCGTTTTTTCGTTAGAGAAACGTATCAACTCGGGAGAGAGCACGTCCATAACTGGACAGAGTACGCCCCAAAAAAAGGCACTAAACTTAACCACGCCCTTACTGTAATAATAATTATAGTTAGGCCTGTGTGGTTATCAATAGAAAAAGATTTATGAAGATAAATTTAAAAATCTCTCATCTACCTTTATAAATAAGGATAAATGTTACTTCCCTTTACATAACACAGAACCGTGTTATTCTTTAATAAACGAGTAAAAGGGGGAAGTTCTTTGCTTGATCATACTAGCTCAATACCGTTACATATTCAATTAAAAAAGATTTTAGAAAATCAAGTTGAGCAAGGGATTTTTACAAGTCAACTTCCAAGTGAACGTCAATTTATGGAACGTTATAATATAAGTCGAAGTACAGTCCGGGAAGCTATTAATCTTTTAGTACGAGAAGGAGTGTTAGAAAAAAGACATGGTAAAGGTACATTTGTTTCATTTAAACCAATTCATGATTGGTTAGGTAATTTGAGTAGTACAACAGAAACAATAAGGAATATGGGAAAGAAACCCGGGGAAAAATTAATAACTCATTATATCACCACGCCCCCTAGTTATATTCAGGATAGAACTGGGTTTACAAAGGCGTATTTTATAAAAAGAATTCGTTATGCTGATGACATCCCGCTAGGAGTAGAAAGACACTATTACCCTGTCTCAATTGGTAGGGAATTGGTAAAATATGATTTAGACAATGCTACATTATATTACTTAATAGAGAATGAATTAGGAATAAAATTTGCTGAGGCTGATCAGACCATTTCTAGTGGACAGATGCTAGATGAAGATAAAGAATACTTATCCGTTGCATCAGGAGCAAATTTACTTATTGCTGAAAGAATTATAAAAGATCAAACAGGAGATATTATTGAATTGGAAGAAGCTTTTTATCGAAGTGATATGTATACCTTTAAGATTAATCTATCACGCAAGTTTGGGTAGCCATCTTATTTATCCCGCATTTAACTGGCAGTAAAACCTCCACTTCCATCCTAAAGTAAAGCCCAGGAGGAGAATTAGGAGATCCAACTGCCAGTAAATGTCCGATTCTGTTCAGAGGCTTTAGGTCATACCCAAAGTGGCACTAACAAACAGTGGGGGATAAAAGAAACCCCTTCAATGATTAAAGTGTCACTTTATTATATGAAGTAGTTTCGTTGATTTTGATGTAGAAGTTCTCTCTGCCAGCAATGTATTGGTAATAAGGAGAGTACAAACATTAATAGTAATTTTAAATGGAACTTATTACGCTTTTAAATATCAGAATTTTTGTAATAGGTTGAAACTTAAATGTGTTCTCTTATATACTAAAAGTAATTGCTGATTAAATACAGAAGGAAGTAGAGAGGAGGACCACACAGAAGCGCTTTACATTACAATAACCTAACTGGTTCGGACGTTATGATGTCTTAACTTGATTATTGTAATTACTATTTGACGTAAAGGGAGTGATGTTATTGCTTATTGGTATTCCAAAAGAGGTTAAAAATAATGAGCGCCGAGTAGCGCTTACTCCATCAGGTGTCACCTCGTTCATCAAAGCAGGACATCAGGTGCTGGTAGAAGACGCAGCTGGCAAAGAAAGTGGATTCTTGAATGAAGCGTACAAAGCTGCAGGAGCTGAAATTGGTACTGCAAAAGAGGCCTGGGCGGCTGAATTGGTAATGAAAGTGAAAGAACCTCAGCCGGATGAATATATTTATTTCCGTGAAGGGTTAATTTTGTTTACCTATTTACACCTTGCTGCAGAACCAGAATTGACAAAGGAATTAATAGATAAAAAGGTAACTGCAATCGCTTATGAAACTATTCAAGACAGCGACGATTCATTGCCGCTTTTGACACCTATGAGCGAAGTAGCAGGTCGAATGGCTGTACAAATTGGTGCACAATATTTAGAAAATATGAAAGGTGGTAAGGGCGTTTTACTAGGTGGAGTACCAGGGGTTCATCCTAGTAATGTGGTTATCATAGGTGGTGGAGTTGTGGGTACGAATGCGGCAAAAATAGCATTAGGCTTAAGAGCAAATGTAACTATTATTGATATTAATGCGAATCGCTTACGTGCATTGGATGATATGTTTGCTGGAACAGTAACAACGTTAATGTCAAACCCAATGAATATTCAACAGGCAGTAAAGCAAGCGGATTTGGTAATAGGTGCTGTGCTAATACCAGGGGCAAAGGCTCCTCAATTGGTTACAGAAGAAATGGTGAAAGAAATGACATCGGGATCTGTCATCATTGATGTAGCAGTTGACCAAGGAGGATCGATCTCAACCATTGATAGAGTTACCACACATGACTCCCCAGTTTATATGAAACATGGTGTTATTCATTATGCTGTGGCAAATATGCCTGGAGCTGTAGCTCGAACTTCAACATTGTCGTTAACAAACAACACATGCCAGTATGGGGTTTTTCTTGCAAATCATGGCCTGCAACAGGCAATTCAAATAAATGAAGCATTAGCGAAGGGGGTTAATACGTATGCTGGATATATGACGCATGAAAAAGTTGCTAATCACTATGACCAGATGTACAAACCTATCACATCTGTTTTAAAAGCTCCGATAACTGCGTAGTAAGTTTCAGAGTTATACCCTATTTTAAATTGGAATGGAGGGCTTAAAGTTGAAAAAGGAAGCGGAAATGCCTGATGTAGTTGGAAAAGAATTACCTCATCTATGGAATGCAATGCATCGTTATCACCCAGGTGCTCAACAAATGGTTGCTGCCTCAGGTGAAGGATCATGGTTTACGGATGAATCTGGTAACCGCTATTTGGATGGCGTATCAGGATTATGGTGTTTAAATCTCGGGCATGGCAGGCAAGAGATTATTGATGCAGCAACAGCACAAATGAAAAAACTTACCTATTTTCCCTTAACAATGAGTCACAATCCTGCAGTTAAACTAGCGAATAAAATTAGTAGTTTACTAGGAGGAGGTTATCAAACATTCTTCTCTAATAGTGGATCTGAAGCTAATGAAACCGCATTTAAGATTGTGAGGCAGTACCATAAGCAGACTGGCAACCCAGACAAATTTAAGATCATTTCCCGCTATAGAGCTTATCATGGCTCAACTTTAGGTGCATTAAGTGCAACTGCACAGGCAAATCGAAGGGTGAAATATGATCCTGGTGTACCTGGCTTTTTACATGTATATCCACCCTATCATTATCGATCTATTTTTGGCGGAGAACCAGAGGAATCGGATCTAAAAGCGGCCCAATTAATTGAAGAAATGATCAATTGGGAAGGAGAAGAAACAGTAGCAGCATTAATTATGGAGCCTTTTATATCTGGTGGCGGCGTAATCATTCCTTCCATGCAATACATTCAACGTGTTGCTGAAATTTGTAAGAAGTATAACGTGCTCTTAATTATGGATGAAGTTGTTTCAGGATATGGTAGAACTGGTAAAATGTTTGGTTTTATGCACGCAGAAGGAGTACAGCCAGATATCATAACCATGGCCAAGGGACTGACGAGCGGTTATTTACCTTTGGGAGCAACAGCGGTTAAATCCAATATTTATGACGTGTTTAAAGAAGAAGGAAAGGATAATCACTTCCGCCATGTTTCAACATATGGTGGCCATCCTGCTGCATGTGCGGTAGCACTGAAAAATATTGAAATTATTGAAAACGAAAATATTGTCGAGCGGGTAAATGAATTAGGGAAATCTAAATTAAGTCAACTTCATCAATTAATGGAACATGAAAACGTAGGGGAAGTAAGGCAAATTGGATTTTTACTTGGATTGGAAATGGTTACTGACCAAAAATCTAAAGTACCTCTTGAAGATTCAAAAATGGCAGAGATAGTAAGTAAATGTAAAAAGAAAGGATTAATTATAGGTAGAAACGGTGACACCGTTCCTGGTCAGAATAATGTCATAATTATAGCTCCGCCCTTGAGTAGTACAGAGGAAGATTTAGATTTTCTTGTAGAAACTGTAGAGTCAGTAATTTGCAGCGTGTAGAAAGATACTAATTTTCATGCCACCCATTTTTAAGGAATGCTTATCGGAGGGGATGTAGCATGCATGAATTACGAAAGATTAATAACATTTATCGCAGTTGCTGAGAAGAAAAGCTTTTCAGAAGCCGCTAAAAAACTATTTGTTACACAACCAACTATTACTTCGCAAATTAAAGCACTTGAAGAAGAACTTAATACTAAATTATTTGAACGAACGACTAAAAAAGTGAAGATGACTCAATCTGCGAGTATCCTACTAAAATACGCCAAAGATATCATTAAATTAAGTGACTCGGCACAGAAGGAAATTTTGAAAATCGAGGAAAGTACGCATGGCGAATTATGTATTGGATGTAGTTTAACCATAGGTGAGTATATTCTTCCTGAGTTTCTTAAAACGTTTAAAGATAAATACCCATTAATTCAAATGCGTGTTGATATTTCAAATTCTAATAAAATTGTCTCTGATATTAAAGATCAGCTAATCGATGTAGGATTAATTGAAACCCCAATTGATGATCCACATATTATGATTGAGCCAATTCTTGAAGATGAAATGTGTTTAATAGCTCCACCAAATTATTTCTCTGAAATGGAGATGAAAATCTCGATAGATCAATTAAAAAATATCCCATTAATTGTAAGAGAAGAGGGGTCTGGCACAAGAGCGGTAGTGAACCACTATTTGCAGCAAGCTGGAATACCTATCGATGAGTTAAATATTGTGATGGAGCTAGGCAGTACAGAAGCAATTAAAGCAGTAGTTGAATCAGGATTAGGGGTTTCAATTATTTCGAAAAATGCTATTAAAAAAGAACAGAAGTTACAGTTGTTGACAGCTTACGCGATGAAAGATATTTCATTTTACCGATATTTCTATATAGCTTTTCGTAAAGAGCAAATACTATCGTCTACAACGGAGTTATTCATTCATGAATTAAGAAAAATGGCAAATAAATTAGAACTAGATGTTTCGAACAGTTTGTTTCGCTAATGTATTTAATTTTGAAGGAGGAATTCTTTATGGAAAAACAAGGAGTCACAGTAAGTAAGGAAGCATCCAAAAAAGTGAAAATGACACCAAGTGAGGCTATCGTTGAAACATTAGTTTCAGAAAATGTAAAGGAAGTATACGGAATTGTTGGGTCAGCCTTTATGGATATGCTGGACTTGTTCCCGACAGCAGGTATTCATTTTTTGCCAGTACGGCATGAGCAAAGTGCAGCACACATGGCAGATGCATATACACGTGTCTCTGGTGTAGCAGGTGTTGTTATTGGGCAAAATGGTCCAGGAATTACGAATATGGTAACTTCTGTTGCTGCTGCCAATCAAGCGCATACGCCAATGGTTATTATATCACCCTCTGCTGGTACCCCTACCATTGGTTGGGATGGGTTTCAGGAAGCAGATCAGGTTTCGATCTTTGAAGCTATTACAAAGGAAACCGTTCGGGTTACTCACAAAAGTCGTGTAGCAGATTGTTTGCGAACAGCATTTCGAATCGCTTATGCAGAGCGAGGGCCTGTATTGTATGATATTCCACGTGATTTATTCTATGGAGAATTAGAGGATCAAATTCTAGCTCCACATCAATATCGGGTAAACAATCGAGGAAGTGGAGATCCAACCTCCGTAAAAAAAGCTGCAGAGCTTTTAAAAACTGCGAAGTATCCGGTTATTATTTCAGGGCGTGGAGCTGTAGATGCTGATGGGGTGGATACTATTAGTAAGATTGCCGAGCATTTAACCATTCCGACAGCTGTTTCGTATATGCATAATGATGCTTTTCCAGCAGATCATCCACTTGCTGTCGGCTCAATCGGCTACATGGGATCGAAAGCAGCAATGCATACGTTAAAGAAAGCGGATGTTGTATTAGCCATTGGCACACGCTTGTCCGTATTTGGAACGCTCCCATGTTATGATATTGATTATTTTCCAAAAGAAGCGAAAATCATTCAAATAGATATTAACCCGAGAAATATTGCAAGAACCCATCCCGTAGAGGTTGGAATAATTGGGGATGCAAAGTCTACAGCAGATGAATTATATAATCAGCTAAAAGAAACAGTACCACATGGCAACAAAGACCTTGGTCGTTTAGAGGAAATAAGCAAATTAAAAGGGGAATGGGAGCAGGAATTGGTTGACCTTGCCATGAAAGATGGGGAACCGATTAATCCAAGACGTGCTCTGTTAGAACTAACGAAAGCCTTACCTGATAATACGATTATATCAACAGACATTGGAAATGTGTCCTCAACAGCAAATGCATATTTGAAATTCAACCAGACAAGGCGACATATTGCCGCATTAACATTTGGTAATACTGGTTTCGCTTATCCAGCTGCATTAGGTGCACAGCTTGCTGAACCAGATTCACCAGTAGCGGCGATTATTGGTGATGGCGCTTGGGGGATGAGCTTGCACGAGGTAAGTACAGCTGTTGAACAAAATATTCCTGTAATTGCTTGTGTTTTTAATAATAAATCATGGGCAGCTGAGAAGAAGAACCAAGTAGACTATTATGATAATCGCTTTATTGGTTCCAATATAGAAGCTCCTGATTTCGCAGAAGTTGCAAGGTCAATGGGGGCTCTTGGCTATACCATCGAAAAGCCAGAAGATATGGCACCAGTAATTAAAGACGTATTACAGAAAAGAAAGCCGGCAGTACTTAACATTTATGTAGATGGAACACAACTGGCACCGCCATTTCGGAAGGATGCATTGAAAATGCCTACACGCTTATTGGATAAATACAAACACCTGGATTATGGAGTGTGGGGGAAGTAAACGAAATCAAGAATCACCGTGCCAAAGTTTGGCACGGTGATTTTTTTACAAGTTAAGGAAGTATAAAATTTTGGTTGGATAAAACGCTTCTGATGAGAAAGCTCTGTTTAGCTCTTAGCGCCAAAAACTAGGAGATTTCCCGTCGTGTCCTACGATAAAGAAGACTTGCCGATTTTTGAACGAAGTGAAGAAAGAGGCTTCATCACACTTATGCCCGTAGCGAAAGTCATCATCAATTCGGTTGCATGATGTCCGACTAAAACCGTGCTTTGGGCTAAGTCATCGGCATACCCCTATGAAGGGGCATGATTCCATTATCTCCTACGGTAGAATGATCGGCTAATTTCGCCACTTTGCGTGGCAATACCGCCCCAACCTGCTTGGCAGGTCGCAGTCCGTACATCTCTGTTCAGGGAGCTTGCGCGCTTGTTCTTTCGGTTTTAATACTTGAATTATTAGCTACGGCTAGCTTAAGCGTGTGGGGATGGTGATGCTTCATACGAGGGTATCTCTTGAAGTGCATTCGTATTACGTCACCCTTGAAAAGGGTGGTTTCCTTTTCAAGGGCATAGGTCAGACGTGAGGTGATCCAGGACGTTCGATTTAGCAACCTTCTTTATAGGTACCTGAGATCTAGTTCCTGTCTAGAGCCAGGAGCTTATTAAGACACATTTATTTTCTTAATGATCACACAATCGTATCTACTAACATTCGTTACTTAATATGCTCTTCCATAGAGGCTACATTGGAATTGGCTTCCTTCTCGTTATATTCTCCTAGAATCAAGTAATCCATTTCCGCTTTAGGGATTGCTCGATAGCTTTTAAATCTTATGAGGAAAAAGATAGCTCCTATTCCCACCCATACAAATAGGGCGATCCAAGATGGTTTATCCAAAAATCCAGGAGATCCTGGAATAACGAGTAATAAGAAAAATCCAGCTGCGCAGAGGATGCCTAGTAGTGAACAGAGCTTTCTGCCAGGTGAAACGATTGACTTTTTTGTACTGTTATGCAGAGAGGTTCTATCAGACCATTTAAAAAGTCGATATGCTACGAAACAGGCGTAGAAGTAGGCGATTGTCACTCCTAATGCTGACATGTCAACGACCCATAATAAAGCTTCTCGGCCAAAGAATGGGGCAAGTAAGGTAATGACAAGTGTAAATAGGATACCTATGTGTGGTGTATTATGTTTCGGATGCAATCTTCCAAAAGCGCTCGGTAGCACTTTGGCTCTTCCCATCGCAAATAATAGGCGGCTTGTTGACATGTAAAATCCATTTAATCCGGTAAATACTCCCATCATGAGCGCAAAGGATAATAAGATAACCCCGACTGCACCATAAGTATTTTCAATGATAGCACCTGTCCCCCAAGCAGAACCAGCTTCTACAGCGCTAGTCCAAGACTGGCCGACACCGGAAGCAATAATAGTTAATGAATAAGTTATACTAGCACAAATTAATGCAATAACTATAATCTTAAAGGATTTCTTAGGAGGAAAATCAAATTCCTCGGCTGCTTGTGGTATGTTATCGAAGCCAATATACGCCCAGGGAGCTATTGCAACAATCGCAAGAATTGATGATAATGCACCTATTTCAGGTTTAAAGAGAGGCTGCAGATTTGAGAAAGAACTTGAAGGGTGAAGCACCATAGATATTACTAAAACGATAACACCACCTATTAATGCTATGCAAAAGATAAATTGAGAAAAGCCTGATAGACTTGCACCACGTATGTTAAGAAATGCAAAGACAATCAAAGCAAGACAAGCAAGAATAACCTCTCCAGTATATACCTCCCACTCAGCAATACTGTACATATAGCCCTGCTCAATAATAGACGGTAATACAAATTTCCCTAAAAGTGCGAGTGCAGAGGCATTTAAGGCAACAATAGACATATACCCTAGTGTTAAAAACCAGCCGCATAAAAATGCGTGATACCTACCTAAACCGTAATAAGCATAAGCAAATTCACCTCCGGATACCGGTAGCTTTTCAACTAAGAAACCATAGCTAACTCCTATAATAATCATTAAAACTGCTCCAATTATAAATCCAAGAATAACTCCTAATGGTCCTGCCAATGACATCCAATCTACTGGCAAGACAAATGCCCCCCAACCAATAGCAGATCCAAAAGCAATTGCCCACACCCAATGTGGTTTTAATGTTTTGTTCAATTGTTTACGCTCGGTCATCATTATTCTCCTCCCGAATTTTGTAAGCGCTTAACTTAAGTGGGTATTAGTATTATTAAAGCATGCAAAAAAGCTGAATACAATTATATTCTGAAAATTTAATCATTACAAAAAATAATAAGGTTAATGTTTAAAAATTATAGATATAAAGGAGAGACCAGCCCCAACTGGAGAGAGCACTGCTCCAACTCAAGAGAAAAGACTGCTCAAAACAGAAGAGTTCTGACGTTTACATGCCCACCTGGTCAGTCCTATTTGACGCTTATGAACGCAGTTCTTATTCACTTGACTTGACAGGTTTTTAGAAAAAATGTATCCTTAAACGCTGTATGTTAATTTAAAATGCTTATTAAATCTCACATACAACTGACGAAAAAGGTAAACATAAGAAAAGTCAGTAGATGGTTATGTGAGATTTTTTTGTATGGAATTGAGAGGAGCAGATTGTTGAAGAATAGAATGAAGCAAGATCAAACCATAGATAAGCCAGTTCTTTTTCTAAGTGGAGGGGCGCTACTTGCCTTTGTGATTCTTGCATTAATAAACCAGGAAATGGTTACAAATGCAGTTAATACGATGTTTAACTGGTCGGTAACCTATTTCGGCTCCATCTATCAAGTTCTGATGGTTGGGACTTTAGTTATTGCATTAATACTAGGCTATTCCAAATTTGGGAAGATTCGATTAGGAAAATTAGAAAAGCCAGAGATCGGAACGTTCAAGTGGATCTCGATTATCATGTGTACGCTGCTAGCGGCGGGTGGTGTCTTCTGGGCTGCTGCTGAGCCGTTAAGTCACTTTTTAACCGTACCGCCACATTTCTCAGGAATTGAAGCTGGCACTGCTGAAGCAGTAGTACCTGCACTTGCAGCAAGTTTTGTCGATTGGGGATTTGTCTCATGGGCAATTTTAGGAACATTAGGTACGATTGTACTCATGTACTCCCATTATCATCGGAACGCACCATTAAAGCCGAGATCGTTGCTTTATCCGATATTTGGGGATAAAATTATGAGAAAAAGTGCACTTGGTACGTTTGTTGATGCCTTTTCGATTGTGTCAGTGGCAGCTGGTACGATTGGTCCAATTGGATTCCTTGGATTACAAGCAGGTTACGGATTAAGTGCATTGTTCGGTGTACCAAATAATTTAGCTGTGCAATGTCTTATTGTTATCGTCATTGTTCTAGCAGCTGGGATTTCTGCTGCGACAGGGATTCATAAAGGAATTCAAATATTAAGCAGCTATAATATTATACTGGCAGTTTGTTTAATGGTGGCCGTCCTTATCCTAGGACCAGCACTATTCATTTTTGATTCGTATGTGCAATCATTTGGATTATATGTTCAAGACTTTCTAACCTTGAATACGTTCCGTGGAGACGGAGCTTGGCTTGGCTTATGGACCGTCTTTTTCTTTGCCTGGTTCATCGGCTATGGTCCAATGATGGCCATGTTTGTTAGTCGTATTTCACGTGGACGTACAATTCGTGAGCTTGTGACTGCTGTTGCGGTAATTGCTCCTGTAGTAACAACATTCTGGTTTACTGTCGTTGGTGGAACAGGGATTTTTGCTGAAATGAATAACCCTGGTGCCGTTTCTGAAGCCTTAAATAGTGCTGGACCTCCAGCAGCAATGATTGCTATCGCCGAACAGTTACCGCTTGGTACAATTATCGGTTTCTTCTTTTTAGTGGCAACGATTGTATTTGTTCTAACAACTACCGATTCAATGTCATTAACTATTTCGATGGCGATCACAGGCAACGGAGATCCATCTAAATTCTTACGTGTATTTTGGGCGATTCTTATGGGACTTGTCGCAACTGTACTCATCACTATTGGTGAGGATAGTGTTGGATCGTTGCAATCCTTTATCGTCGTTACGGCTGTGCCAGTATCCTTACTCATGTTAACCACATTCTGGACAGCTCCGCGTGCAAGTCGTGAACTTGCGAAAGAACAAAAGATTGATGAGAAACAACGCTATACCAAATAGCACAGATTTGAAGGAGCTGGTTTTTAAGTCAGCTCCTTTTTTCATAAAAGAACAGAAAGAAGAATAGAAAATTGGTCGTTTTTGGTAGACGAATAGTCCAAAATCATGTATTTTATAGACAAATGCCTATTAAATAATTAAATTACGCTTCACTAGGGGTGCCTTTACGTAATGGCTGAGATCCATGTGAGACATGGAGACCCTTTGAACCTGAACTGGGGTAAGAACCAGCGGAGGAAAGTGACATGACTAGTGTGTATCGACGATATTATTGAATATGCTGAACGATTCATGCCACTTTTCCTTTGCTGGAAAAGTGGCATTTTTTAATGAAAAGGAGAAGGGAGTTATGAAATTAATTGCGGTGACGAGTGGTTCACAGAAGGAAGCGCGTCTTTTCCAGGTAATAATGGGCATTAGTCCATATGTTGACGCTATCATGTTAAGAGAAAAACAGATGACCAAGAGTGGCTATTCTTTGTTCGTTCAACGACTACTTGCACAAGGTCTTCCAGCAGAAAAACTAATTATTCATGTCCACCAGATTCTACCTAAGGAGACAGCTGTACCAACGCTTCATCTTCCGGAAAATAGATTGCCAGAGGTAGACTGCCTCCAAAAAAAATACCCTTGTTTACAAATTGGTGTATCGACGCACTCCCTTGAAGTAGCCAAGAGGGCAGAGCAGGTAGGCGCTGCTTATGTTTTGTATGGGCATGTCTTTTCAACAGCGAGCAAAAAGGGAGTAAAGCCAAGGGGAGTAAAACAATTAGCGACAGTCGCGAAAGCATTGAATATTCCCGTATATGCAATTGGTGGAATTACAACCGGGAAGGTAAATGATATATATCAAGCAAAGGCAGGTGGGGTTGCTGTGATGTCAGGTATCTTCAGCCATACTGATCCATTAGAAGCAGTAAAGTCATTTCGAAAGGAGGTGAACGGATATGAAGGAACACGTTGATGTAGTGATTATAGGTGGAGGCGTTATTGGGCAATCCGTTGCTTACTATTTAAGTAGAAGTGGGGTTGCAACGACGGTAATTGAACAAAATAGAATTGGAAGAAAAACTACACAAGCTTCTGCGGGCATGCTTGGGGTGCATACAGAAAATGATCAGCAAGGTACGTATTATCAATTTTGCCAAGCAAGTAGAAATATGTATGCATCTCTAAGCGACGAACTATTTTCGTTATCAGGGATTGATATCCAGCTTTCCACCAACGGTATGCTCGAGATAGCTACGAATGAAGAACAGAAGCAAAGACTGCAAGCAAAACAAAAGGCATTTGAAGGCTTGGAATGGTTGGATGGGGGAGGGATTAGGCAACGAACATCAGCATTAACGCATGCTGTAGGAGGATTGTACATGCAGCAAGATGGGAATGTGGAACCTTTGGCTGTATGTGAAGCTTTTAAACAGGCGTCTTTAGGAATGGGCAGCCAAGTAATCGAGAATTGTCGCGTTGCGAATATAGATCGTGTCCGTGATGTTTTTCATATCCAATTCGAGAACGGTGGTATCTCAGCGGATCATGTGGTTGTTGCGGCTGGTGCGAATAGTGGGAAGTGGTTTGAAGCAACAGGTTTAAAGAATCCGATGATCCCGACAAAAGGAGAATGTTTTGCCATCAAGCCAAGCGATCCCTCTATTGAGCAGACATTATTTTTTCACAATTTGTATTTGGTGCCAAAACGAGATGGACGCTACATTATTGGAGCAACTAGTTATCACTACGATAGCAGTAGCTATACGTCAACAGGAGGCATTTTTGAGTTAATGAATCGCCTATTTAGGTTGTTCCCATCCCTTCAGCAGGAAGAATTGCATAGCTGTTGGACTGGCGTGCGTCCAGGTACCAAAGATGGCAGACCAATCATTGGGGAGCATCCCGATGTTTCTAATTTGTATTTTGCCACCGGTCATTACCGGAATGGTATTCTTCTTGCTCCAGCTACAGGGAAACTTGTCAGTGATATGGTCTTAAACCGTTATGTGCCAGCTTCGATCGAACGTCTTTTCACACCAGCACGTTTTAGGAAAGGGAGGGTAAGATATGCAAATACACGTGAACGGACGGCAAATGGAGGTAGTTAAGGATTCAACGATCGGTGATCTATTAAATCGTTTTAACATTCAAGAGAAGCTTGTGGTAGTTGAACAGAATAAACAAATTATCAATAAAGTCGTATATAACCAAACAACATTAACCGATGGCGATGTTATAGAAATCGTTCATTTTGTAGGAGGGGGATAAGTCATGTTAATGATTGGAGAAAAATCATTCCATTCTCGACTGATGCTAGGTACTGGAAAGTATCCGACATTTCAAAGCCAAAAAAAGGCGGTGCAAGTATCCGAAACAGAAATTCTAACCTTTGCAGTCAGAAGAATGAACATTTTTGATGAAAACGAGCCGAATTTATTGGAAGAATTAGATTTACAGCAGTATGATTTACTACCAAATACTGCTGGAGCTAAAACAGCCGATGAGGCAGTAAGGATTGCCCGCTTAGCCCGGGCTTCTGGTTTATGTGACATGATTAAAGTAGAAGTTATCGGCTGTGAGAAAACGTTGCTGCCTGACCCTTTTGAAACGATGAGAGCTTCGGTACAACTGTTAGAGGAAGGGTTCACTGTATTAACCTACACCTCTGATGATGTTGTATTAGCAAAACGATTGGAAGAAGCAGGTGTACATGCGATTATGCCAGGAGCCTCACCAATTGGATCGGGGCAGGGCATTATCAATACAATGAATCTACAATTTATTATCGAACAATCTGATATCCCAGTAATTGTTGATGCAGGGATTGGCTCTCCAAGTGATGCTGCTTATGCCATGGAGCTTGGAGCAGATGGGGTTTTATTAAATACAGCTGTATCTGGCGCAAAAGATCCAATTCGAATGGCAGAAGCAATGAAGTTGGCCGTACAATCTGGCCGATTAGGTTATGAAGCCGGGCGTATCCCTAAACGAATGGATGGAATGAAGAGCAGTCCAGATACGGCGATGATCGAATGATAGCAGGACGTTATGCTCGTCAAGAACGATTTGCCCCGATAGGGAAGACAGGTCAATGTCGATTAGCTGCCAAACATGTGGTCATCGTTGGTGCGGGAGCATTAGGCAGTGCAAATGCGGAAATGCTTGTACGAGCAGGAATAGGTAAGTTAACTTTGATTGATCGTGATTATATTGAACTAAGTAATCTTCAGCGCCAACAGCTTTATACAGAAGCAGACGCGAAACAGAATCGAACGAAAGCAAGGACTGCCGAGCAACGATTACAAGCAATTAATCCGGAAGTAGAGATTAAGGGAATTGTTGATGAGCTCGATGAGGAAAACGGAGAAAAGATGCTACATGATGCTGATTTTGTTATCGATGGAACAGATAATTTTCAAACACGTTTTGTGATTAATGATGTGTTAGCAAAACATCGTAAACCTTGGGTATATGGTGGCTGCTTACAGAGTACTGCCATTGCATTTTCCATTATTCCTGGAGAAACCCCTTGCTTACAATGTTTAATTGATCATCTCCCTCAGGAAGGGAAAACCTGTGATACGGTTGGTATTATTTCTCCTGCGGTACAGATGACCGCTGCCTATCAGACATCGGAGTGTTTAAAGTACTTGACTGGTAATGGTTTATCTCAGGAGTTAGTACAAGTTGATATATGGGGAAGGACCTATAGTGCAATTAACGTAAAAAAGTTATTGAATCCCACTTGTTCATCTTGTTCACAATCAGCAACCTATCCTTATTTAACCAAGGAAAAAGGGATGAAGACAGTTTTACTTTGTGGAAGAGATACGGTACAAGTAAGACCAGGAGAAAAAGGCAGCTTATCACTTTCTGCTTTAGCGAAAGCTGTCAAGACATTTACGGATAAAATTAACGATAATGGAGAAGTACTTATTTTTGAAGTTGAAGCCGTTCGTTTTGTCGTTTTTCAAGATGGCAGAACCTTATTACATGGCGTTACAAATATAAATGTCGCAAAACAATTGTATCAACGTTATATTGGCGCATAGCTCAAAATATCAAAGTGGGGAGAAAGATACTCCCCACTTTTGCTTTGTGAGATAGATTGCTTGTCTGTAACATTCCGGTTTAACTTATTTGGGAGGTGAACACAGAACCTTTTTTCATGCTTATTAATAGGGGGCCTGATTTTTTGCTTTTCGAAGCTAATCGATTATCGACACACCCCCAAATATTACTCTTGTTCTAATTTATACCTTAAGTAATTATAATTAGAGGTAGGTTCCCTTTTGATTATATTTCCTTCTTTGTCAGTATAGATTTCGTATTCCCGGTATGTTTCAATACGGTACCCATTTTCAACTTCCGTTTCTTCTTTCATATATTCCAACGTACTATCAGTTTCTACTTCATTACTTACTTCTAGCGTGTCTTCCCCCTCTCGAAAAGTGGGCGTGAATCCATGCTTTGTTTCCGCCGTTTCCCAAAAAGCAACAAGGCCCAATATTACAATAAGAAAAAATAAAGAGAGTGTTTTTTTCATATTCTATTTCTCCTTTTTCATATACTTTTGATTGGTAGGGAACTTCATTTATCTGTTCCATTATTATGTTTAAAGAAATAAATTAAGAACGTTTTACATTTATTGATTGTGCTACTATCAACAATATTCTTCCTGTAACTATTTTATGAACGAGAGAGGAAGATCTTAGACTTCGTATGTTAAGAACGTACTAGGTTATTGCATCCACACCTACATGTCACTATGAAGGGTAATTTACTCTTTTCTTCGTATAAAATGTGTTCATTTGATGATTAACTTTATTTTGTTTTAAATGATGTTACGTGATAGAGTAAGTGACATGCGAATAAATCGTAATCATTACGTTTTACGGACGTGTAAGAAAAAGGATTTCTTGAAAGGGTGCTAATATGAACGACTACTTAGATAAACTGTTTCTACGTAGAATTTTAAACGAGTTCTCAGAGAAGGATCGATTAATTTATCGTATGGTAATAAAAATGGAAGATAAGTTAACAGAAAGCATCTTAACAGCAGAACAGTACATGATTCAAGTGAAGAAATATTCGCTGCATGAGGAAATAGCTAAACATTTTAATATGCCATTATTTGAACTTTTAGAAGTTATGAAAGAATTGGAGGGAAAGATTCATAAGAAATTAAAAGAAATGCATGCTAAGGTTTTATGGGTTGATTATACAGAAATTATTTCTCGTATGGATAAGGATAGCAGAAACAAAAAGTGGTTTTATGTGACTATACCTTCGAATTAAATCCTTTGACTTAGCTCCTTTTTTTGGTCGGCATAGACCATTTGCAACAATAAAGGTGAAAAAGCTGTAAAGGTTTATAGTTTACAAATGCGTACGTTTCTATTACAATGAATCGTAATCATTACGATTTGGTTTATTCGATATTAAACTATTGTATAAGCAACTAAAGAAATAAAAACATTTAGAGTATAAAGATGAATCATTAAGTCAATTAGAACAAAACGAATTTAGTCACCTGTGATGATTGGGATAGGCTAACCATGCGTTTAGAAAAAATGAACCCAACAGCTACCAAATATGTATGTTTAAATAGTCAAATTGATTTGCGTAATGTGCTAAATATCTATTCTTTTGACTTGAACGAGAAGTTAAGACTAAATGCAAATGGTATAAATGCAAAGGATCATCATGATGAGAGTATTTCTTCATTATTATTGAAAGAAACAAGACCGCTTGACTTAAGAAAACTTAACTTGTGGTTTTCTTATCTTGTTCAAATACAAGGCGAGAATTTATATCGTTATAAAGGTGTCTTAAACATAGAAGGAAAAGATAAGCGTTATATTTTTCAAGGAGTTCATATGCTTTTTGCAGGAGAAGAAAAAGGTAACTGGAGGGAGGAGGATACTCGTATAAGTGAACTTGTATTTATTGGTAAGAACTTAAATAAGGAAAAACTTACTAGGCAATTCCGTAGATGTATATCGGAAAAAATTTTTAAATCAAAACCGTAATGATTTCGATTTAAAGGAAGAAGGTTTTCTATTGAATACAACGTTCAATGGCAGGGCTTAACCATTGAATCATCTGATCGCTCTATTATCCTGCCACGACTGCAAGTTGAATTTATTAAGAAGTGGAAAACAATTTTTAATTGATAAAAGGGAAAGGTGAGATAAAATGGCAAAAAAATCTAAAATTGCAAAAGAAAAGAAAAGACAAGCAATGGTAACAAAATATGCAGAATTACGAAAAGAGTTAAAGGCAAAAGGAGATTATGAAGCACTAAGAAAGCTACCGCGTGATTCTTCGCCGACACGTTTAACAGGCAGATGTGAAGTAACAGGGAGACCTCGAGGATATATGAGAAAGTTTAAAATGTCCCGGATCGCTTTTAGAGATTATGCGCATAAAGGGCAAATACCAGGTGTGAAAAAATCAAGTTGGTAAGAAAAATGAGGGAACTTTGTTTATGTATAAGTGGATCATTATAGGCGGAGGTGTTCAAGGATGCAGTGTGGCCACTCGCCTACTAGAAAAAGTCAACAAAGAGGATTTTTTGATTATTGATTCCTATCCAGATCCCATGTAAGTGTGGCGAACACTAACAAAAAAATAGGCATGTCTTACTTAAGGTCTCCCTTGTTCCATCACCCTGCTAGTGATCCCTACAGCTTAAAAAAATACGCCCGGTCAAACGACTATGCTCAACCCTTCAAAGGAAGATATTCAAGGCCTCGATTAGATATTTTTAATCAGCATAGCCTGGATAAAATGGAGGGGGCAGGCGTGAATGAGTGTTGGAAACAGGGGACTGTGGAAGGACTTTTCATGGTTTGAAGGCGGATGGGCGTGCCACTCTCTAATAATCAAGTGGTTCGAAAACTGGCACATCCATCGCTATCCAAGGTGTAGGGAAGTGGATAGCGGCTTATCCTGAACAGGAAAGAATAAAAATCTTACATGAGGAACCAGGGATAGCTGAGCAGTGGGATGACAAATATGGTGATCGTTTAACAGAGTTGGTATTTATTGGCGTAGATATGAGTGAAGAGAAGATCATCATGGGTTTAAATCAGTGCTTACTAACAGATGAAGAGACGAAGCAGGATTGGAGAAAATTTCATGATCCATTGCCTGAATTTACCTAAGGACCTTGAACAAGAAGAAATATTGTTGATTTAAGAGGCATTTGTTTCATAATTAGACAATATAAATCGTAATGATTATGATTTTTGTTAGGCAAATTTGAATTCCATTCGTAAATATAAAACATATTCACTCAGTATCTTGCAAGTTCGAATTAATCATATTTGAGGGGGGATCAAATGAATGAACAGCAGGTTGTAGAAGTAAAAAACGTTTCTTTTAAGTATGAAAAGGAATGGGCAGTTGAGCAAGTGGATTTTTCAATAGATAAGGGGCAATTCCTTGGATTGGTAGGACCAAATGGTTCCGGAAAAACTACTTTGGTAAACCTGATTCTTGGTCTCATTAAGCCTAATAAAGGAAGTATTCAATTATTTAACCAACCACTTAAACATTTCAAGGATTGGAGGGAAATTGGATACGTTTCACAAACGTCCAATAGTTTCAATTCAGGTTTTCCGGCGAGTGTCTTAGAAGTCGTAAGATCCGGCCTTGTCTCAAGATTAGGTATGTTCCGCTTCCTAAAACGTGAGCATACGCAAAAAGCATTAGAGGCATTAAAAATTGTAGAAATGGAGGAATTTGCAAAATCTAATATAGGGGAACTATCAGGCGGTCAGCAGCAAAGAGTACTTATCGCACGCTCCTTAGTTAGTGCCCCTTCGTTATTAATTCTTGATGAGCCAACAGTGGGAATTGATGAAAAGCATGTCACCGCGTTTTATGAGTTACTTGCAAGGTTAAATAAAAATCATGGTATCACCCTTCTTATGATCACACACGATATAGCTACGATTACGGAGCATGCAACTCATCTGGTCTTCATGAATAGAACCATAAGGTTTCATGGTACTCCGGAGGAATATAATCAATACAATGGAAACGAGCCGAACCCAATTTATGGCCACATGCACCAGCAACTAAATCATATGGAGGTGATGTCCTGATGCTCGAAGGCTTTTTAAAATATGAGTTTTTACAGAATGCTGCAGTGACAGGAATATTAATTGGTCTGGTTGCACCATTACTTGGAGTTTTCATCGTTGTTCGCAGGCTGTCTCTAATTGCAGATGCTCTTTCTCATATTACATTAACCGGGATTGCAGCCAGTCTTTTACTAGAAAAGAAAGTTACTGGGATAAATGATTGGAATCCAGTATTCATGGGGATGACCTTCTCCGTATTAGGGGCTGTTCTAATCGAACGTTTAAGAAGCGTGTACAAGAATTATGAAGAGTTAGCCATTCCTATTATCTTGTCTGGAGGTATAGGATTAGGCGTCGTTTTCATATCTCTAGCAGACGGCTTTAACACGGATCTGTTTAGCTATTTATTTGGAAGTGTAGCAGCTGTAAGCCGTTCCAATATGTGGACCGTCCTGATCATAACATTTACTGTGATTTTACTTGTTTTTTTGTTTTATAAAGAGTTATTTGTTTTATCATTTGATGAAGAAAACGCTAGGGTTTCAGGAGTTAAAGGACATTGGATCCATTTTCTATTTATTTTGCTGGTGGCACTAGTTATCGCTTCTTCGATGCAAGTAGTGGGAATCCTACTCGTTTCAGCTTTAATGACATTACCGGTAGCTTCAGCTTTAAGAATAGCCAAGAGCTTTAAACAAACGATCGGGTTATCGGTACTATTTGGTGAAATATCTGTTCTTATCGGTTTGTTCTCTGCTTATCATTTAAGCATCCCTCCAGGAGGTACGATTGTAATGACAGCGGTGCTGATTCTTATTTTAACGCTGGCTTATAGAAAGATAAATACGCTATTTTTGATTAAGGTGGGAGTATGATGAATTTGAGTACAGCCATTCAAAAGTAAAACAGAAGGGTTATAAGCATACAAAACAGAGAGAGCATATGTTGAATTTTCTTATAAGTCAAGATCGATATATTCCTGTTAAAGATATTTTATATAGCATTCAACAAGTTTTGCCAAATGTGAGCCACGATACGATCTATAGGAACTTATACCTGTTAGCGAATGAGAAATTATTAGAAATGACTAATCTTCATGGTAAAAGATACTTTCGCTTTGCATGTAATCTAATGGAGATCACTAATATTTTATTTGTAACCTATGTGGGAGTGCAAAAGCATTTGAACTTTATCCGATGAATATGATAAATGATAGATTAAAAGATTATCAAATTCATAGCCATAAATTTGAAATTTATGGCTTATGTCCACAATGTACGAGTCCAGTTAAAGAAACTGGAATAAAATTATGATTATTAATCGTAATGATTACTATTTACAAATCGTAATCATTACGATATAATGTTTTTTGAAAATAAAGAGGAGGGGAAATATTGAAAAAAATATTAGGCATTATCAGTTTTGTTACGTTTATTTTTGTTATATCTGCGTGCGGAAATGGAGTAAGTAGTAGTGATGATAGCAATAATTCAGAGAAACCGAATAAAGATTTGAAGCTATTTACTACTGTTTATCCTCTTCAGTATTTTGCAGAGCAGATTGCAGAAGGTGCAGCTTCCGTGGAGACAATTTTACCTCCAGGTTCAAATCCGCATAATTATGAACCGACGACGGAAGAAATAGTGGATATTGCTGAGTCCGATGCTTTTATTTATAACGGTGCAGGTTTAGAGCCTTTTGCTAAACAGATTTCAGATTCTATTGAATCTGAAGATGTAACAATACTAGAAGCATCAAAAGGAATTGACTTAAAAGAGCATGTACATAGCCATGACCATCATCACCATGAGGGGGAAGAAGGTAATCATGAGCATGAACATAATCACGGGGATAAAGATCCACATGTTTGGTTAGATCCCATTCTCTCTATTGAGATGGCAGAAAACATTAAGAATATCCTTGTAGAGCTTAAACCTGAGCAGGGAGAAGTATTTAATAAAAATTTTGAAACACTTAAAGGAAAGCTTGAAGAACTTGACACAGAATTCCATACACAACTAGAAAGCTTACCTGAGAATAAAATAATTGTATCTCATGCTGCTTACGGATATTGGGAGCAATCTTATGGTATTGAGCAAATTGCTATCTCTGGATTAAGTCCTACCAATGAACCTTCACAAAAAGATATACAAGGTATTATAGAAACTTCTGAACAGCACGGGTTAAACTATGTGCTTTTTGAACAGAATGTAACTCCTAAAGTGGCAGATGTTGTGAGGAAAGAAATTGATGCAGAGACCTTGCGAATACACAATTTATCTGTTCTAACCGAAGAAGATGTTAAGAATAAAGAGAATTATTTTACACTTATGGAGCACAACTTAGAGGTTTTAACCGAAGCCTTATCTGAAGCCTCTACCTCTGAAAGTGAACATGAGCATACCCATAATCATGCGCATGATGAAGAAACAGAGAAAATTTATGAAGGGTATTTTGAGGACAGTCAAGTGAAGGATCGTTCCCTTTCAGATTGGGAAGGAGATTGGCAGTCTGTTTATCCGTTACTTCAAGATGGTACGCTTGATGAAGTTTTTGCCTATAAAGCAGAACATGAAGGTGATAAGACGATGGAAGAATATAAGGAATATTATCAGGAAGGTTACCAAACAGATGTTGAGCGTATTTTAATTGAAGGAGATAAAGTAACTTTCTTTGAGAATGGTGAAGAGCGTTCTGGTAAATACACCTATGATGGATATGAAATTTTAAATTATGAGGCAGGGAATAGGGGAGTAAGATATATATTTAAACTTGCAGAAGCATCCGAAGGACTCCCTCAGTATATTCAATTTAGTGATCATAGCATCTATCCGACTGAAGCTGGACACTACCATTTGTACTGGGGAGATGATCGGGAAGCATTATTAAATGAGGTCACTAACTGGCCAACCTATTATCCATCAGAAATGAGTGGACATGAAGTAGCTCATGAAATGATGGCACATTGATTTTATAGCCATGTAAATAGTTTAAAAGCAAAGATTAATGTAAAACAAACAGAAAGGCAGAAGGTGGTTGTAACAGCCTTCGGCCTTTCTATTTGATTAATAAGTAACATATTGTCACACTGTAATAGTAGGTGAGTTTACCTACTTCTAGCGCAAATCTAAAAAGGATTGGTTGCCCACTGTAAAGATTGTTTAATGAAGATGCGTGGGTGAAGCTTCAATTGAGCTACCATATATTCTGCTAGATCTTCTGGTTGCATATATTTATCTTCGTTTTTTTCTGCTAGTTCATCTCCAAAGACGAGTTCTGTAGCAACGAGGCTTGGGTTCATCGTAAACACGCGAATATTGTTTTTACGAACTTCTTGCATCAGTGCTTCGGTCATACCTTGAATAGCAAATTTAGACCCGCTATATGAGGTAGAACCTGCCGTTCCTTTTAAGCCATTACTAGAGGAGATATTGATGATGTCTCCTTGATTTTTTTCAATCATCTGTGGTAAGACAGCACGGATAACATGATAGGTTCCAAAGACATTGACTTCAAATGTATGTTTCCATGTTTCTGGATTCATTTCTAGCAAATCCCCATGCGCACCAATTCCAGCATTATTAATAAGAATATCTGCTGGGCCTAGTTCACTTTCTAAGTTGGCAATTGCTTCTTCTACTTCTTCTAAGTTAGCTATATCAGCCACTGCCACACTTACCCTCACACCAATTTCTGCTGCTTCCTTTGCAACTACATCCAGTTTGCTTTTTGTTCTTGCAATTAAGCCAACATGTACTCCCTCACGTGCAAATGTTAGAGCCGTGGCTTTACCAATACCGCTACCTGCTCCAGTAATATAGGCGATTTTCCCTTTAATCTCTTGTCCCAATCTGATCCCTTCCTTTCTAACCTAGTATGTTGTTAAGTATAAAATGTGTAGCCAAGAGATTCAAAGATACCGTATCAACATACATACTACTTATTAAACCGGGTAAACTTCATCGTAAAAGCATGTGAGGAGTGTAACGAGATGATGGAACAAAAAGTAGCGATCATAACCGGTGCTGGATCAGGAATTGGAAAAGCGACAGCATTAAGATTAGCAAAGTCAGGGGCAAAAGTTGGTTTAATTGATTTACATGAAGGTGATGCAGTAGCTGTGAAAGAAGATATCGAACATCAAGGAGGAGAGGCTATCGTTGTACAAGCGGATGTAGCTGATTCTGCTGTATTGGAAAAAGCAATTAAACGTATTGTTCAGCGTTGGGAAAGGCTGGATTCCGTTTTTGTTAACGCAGGAATTAATGGACGGGTTGCTCCAATTGAGGATTTAAGTCCGGAGGATTGGGACCAAACATTAACGATGAATCTGAAAAGTACCTTTCTTACAGTGAAATACGCTGTACCATATTTGAAAGAATATGGAGGAAGTATTGTCATTACCAGCTCAATAAATGGGAATCGTACGTTTACTGGTTTTGGTATGGCAGCATACAGTTCCTCCAAAGCTGGCCAAATGGCGTTTGGAAAAATGGCTGCTTTAGAGTTAGCTGAATACCGTATTCGTGTCAATATTATTTGCCCCGGTGCAATTCAAACCAATATTGGTGAAAATACGTTTACGGATGAAGCTAATTTAGCTAAAATCAGAATTCCAGTAGTGTTCCCCGAGGGGAGTCAGCCTTTGGAACATGGTGCTGGAAAGCCTGAACAAGTTGCTGATCTAGTCCACTTTTTGCTTTCGGATGAAGCAAGCCATATTACTGGTACAGAAATCTTTGTTGACGGTGCTGAATCGTTACTACGTTGAGGGATTAAACATGCTTAATAAGTTATCGCACCCTAATAATTAGATCGGTGTGCCATTCTAGCAATATTCCAGCTCGCATTTGGATAGCGATTAATAAGAGTGATGGCTGTTTTTTCTTTCCAATCTAAAAAAGGGGTGTGCTTAAGCAGATGTGAATATTTTTTCCTTTATCATATGGAGTACACCCCTCTGGATCCTCAAATTGTTCGGTTCATTAAGGCTTGGTTCCTCTTATTGAGATCCTCTTATGAGGATCGTTTAACCATATCCACATAGAGTTGTTGGTATGCTTTATGTTCTGCTTCCATGCCTAGTTCGGAATAGAGTTTTGCCAGCCATTCTACTGGTTTAGGGTCATCTTCATATAGCTCCATATCCCAACTCATACACTCAATTGCACGTTCAGGTTGATGGTAATAATGATACAATTCACCTAGCCTGCGCTGCTGATTCGGCTCTTCGAAAATATGAATCATTTCTTTGATTTTTTGAATGTCTAGTTGCGCTAATGGAAGATCATTAAACGGAGATAACCAATTTTGGATATAGGTTAATTTGTGTTTTTCTAGTAATGCACAAATTGCTTGATGTAACATCTTGCTTGCTTGTGTTGGATTTACTTTGGCTATCGTACGAATTAATTGTTGAAGTTCGAACGGTGAAATAGCATCAAAATTCATTTCAGTCTTGTTGGTTATGGCTTCCAGCGATTGGATTTGAGCAGATGTTAGAGAGAGATCATGTTGATTTTGTAAATGCAAGGCATTTTCCCACTCTCCTATTGCTAAATAAGCATTTATTAAATCTTGCAAAAATGAAGCAATCGTTAAATTACGTGTATATAAGTCTTTTAGAATTTCTGTTATTGGTACGTCAGGGAAATGATGATGAAGCATTGTTAATAGCTTTTTATAATCATTCTCGTTCTTAGTGTATGCTGCTTGAGCAATGGTGATGGCTATAAGATCTACCCATCGCGCTTGCTGTCTATAAAGAGCACTAAGTTGATCAAACGCACTATATTTTTGATCATACAGATGATTTTCTATATAAATTGGATCTTTCGCGAGCATGTTTTCGTCTTGATGTTTGTATTGTTCATCGTATTTAGTGAAGGATAGGTCAGTCGAAAAGGCTTCGACCAAACGGTGATTAGGAGAAAAGGATTTTAGAATCGTATATAGGCGGTAGCAAGAAAGTAATTTTCCATCACGTCTCTCTTTATAACAAAGTTTTTCGATAAGATTTGCAAGTTTTTCTTTGGGAATGAGTGACTCAAAATAAGTTGCAATGAGAGCAGTTTCTTGAGGCCCGTATTCACGTTGTAAGTTTTTGAAGAGTTCATTGAATTTATACTTCTTATAAGTGGAGCTTGTTATTTGCCAGTCGATGAGCGGGTGGGGGAAGGATACGGTTAGTCCAGATTGAAAGGCGTTGCCAATATGTGAATTGGTATGTTTTTTTTGGTTTTTTGCATAGGTTAAGTAGCGATCAAGATGGAAAAACAATAGATACGTTTGCTCGTTGTCGTCGGTCGCCTCAACTATTCGGCTTCGTTTGTAAATTGCCATCCGTTTCATCGTTAATGGAATGGATTGTTGGTGATTTTTTACTATAATCATTTGATTTTCCATGATTAGCCCCCTTATATAAAGTAAGAACCATAATGCTTATGTATATGATTTAAGATTATCATAAATGAATGATGATGGTAAATGATTAACCTTACAATCCAGACGTATGCCAGGCTGGAAATAGTTCGTGTTCAAGGCTGTTTCATGAATAATGAACCCCTGCTAATTGTAATTGGAATAACAGGGAAGGAAACGTCGAATAAGAATATCTTTTTGGTGCTATAATCATTGGTTTAAAACGTATGTGAACATAATTCATACTCGATAATATATTGAAATATAGGTGTTTAACTGGAAAATATGTAAGGGGTGTAAAGGAAAATGCCAGCCATATCAGGTGATGATTATTTACGGCGCATTGATCAGCTTAAAACAGAAGTTTGGTATAATGGGCAAAAAATATCTGGACCAATATCACAGCATCCTGCTTTTAGAGGAGCAATGAAAAGCCAAGCTGAGCTGTATGATATACAGCTTAAGGATAATTACAAAGAATTAATGACGTATCCTTCTCCTACTACAGGGGACCGAATTGGAACCTCGTATCTACAACCAATTACTAAATATGATCTATTTAAACGTGGAAAGATGATCCGGACATGGGCCAAGAAACATGGTGGAATGATGGGGAGAAGTCCTGATTATATGAATACGATCGTCATGGCATTTGCAGCTTCTGCCTCTTTTTTAAAAGGGAAAACAAATTGCTTTCCCGAACGGCTTGTCAAGTTTTATGAGGAAGCTAGAGAAAAAGACTTATCGTTTACCCATACATTTATTAATCCACAAGTAAATCGGTCGGAGTATTATGTGGAAGATAGTAAAGATCCTATTGCTGCCCGAATTGTTGATGAAACGGACGAAGGAGTCATTATTAAGGGAGCGAGGCTGCTAGCGACACAGGGAGGAATGACCGATGAAATTCTGGTGTTTTCGGCAGGCGGAATCTTTGAAGATGATAATGCCTATTTCTTTTCGATACCGAGTAATGCCAGGGGACTTAAATTCATTTGTCGAGAGTCATTTCAAAAAGGAGATTCAACCTTTAATTATCCGCTAAGTTCACGCTTTGAAGAAATGGATTCAATTGTTGTATTTGATCATGTACTTATTCCATGGGAAAGGGTATTTTCGTATAAGAATATTGAGGTGGGCAATCATTTCCAGCGCTCGAGCGCATTTTTGCCATTTAATTTACACCAAGTCATCCATAGGCAGATTGTGAAGCTGGAATTTGCCCTAGGGGTTGCAGAGGAGATCATTCAATCTATCAAAATAGCTGGCTATGAAAATGTTCAAAGTAAAATGGCTGATGTGATTGTTGGACTGGAATCGATGAAAGGATTATTAACCAAAGCAGAAGCAAATGCTAAAACAGATGAATTTGGTTTAATGCGGCCGGAAGTTGCTCCCCTTCAAGCGGCCAGCAGTGCTTTTCCAACTATTTATCCTAGGGTAATTGAAATTATTCAATTACTTGGAGCAAGCGGGTTAATCTCTATTCCAACAGAAGCAGATTTTAATTCAGAACTCCGTTGTGATTTAAATCAATATTTACAAAGTGCCACATTAGATGCAGAAGCACGTGTTAAATTGTTTCGATTAGCATGGGATTTAACCATGAGTCCATTTGGAACAAGACAAACCCAATATGAGCGTTTTTTCTTCGGTAATCCATATAAATTAGCGAGTGAATTGTATTTTGGGTATGATAAGCAGGGAGCGCGGGAATTTGTTCAATTGTTTATGGATGAAATATAGCGAATTGTCGAGGAGCATGAATATTGCAATTACTGCTCGATCAAAAGACAAATTTGCGCGATTTCTGGTTAAATCGCGCAATTCTAGACGGTTAAAAAGACTTTCGATCTTTACCATATAGGATCCAAGGAGAGGGAAGTTCAAATGCATGATTAGCAGGAAGGGCTTTTGCTTCTTCCTTTGTTAGATCTATCCATATAAAGGTTGGTTTTTTTGTACGTCTACATAATTTCCGATAGGCATAAGTAATCGTTTCCCATAGACCTGCTTGTCTTGTGATATCATTCCACGGGTAGGCAACATGTAAATAATCATATTTTTTCTGATCATGTTTCGTAATGATAAAACGTGTGCTTGTAGGGTTTTCATAGAACTCCCATGTTTGTAAATTTTCCTCAGTAAATAAATCTTCGGTTGCAGGAAAAGAATAATAGCATTCATAAGGGAAAATGGCATGATTGTTTATGTATGCTTGATTAATCCAGCCTTTCTTTTTCTGTAAATCATGAATCGGTTGCCAAATCTCTTCTCCTGTTGTTAAAGCAGAAGTGTCCGAGGCAGTCGCACCATGTAAGCTGATATAGGGGGTGAGCCCCGATTTTTCTAACACACGGCGTGCAGGGTAGTTGTTTTCCTGCGTATTTGCCCCAATCCAATGGATGCCTGGAAGTTGCACAGCTTCATTTATCATGTACGTCATCATTTCTGTTGAAAAGTTTTTCCTCTTATACCTGCGATCTGTTCGCAATCTCCCGAGCATGGCATAGCGTTTGGCATATACAGAAAAGCCAGCAAGACTTACCAATTGTTTGTCTGAGAATAATCCATACAATCGATTGGAATCAGTAACTAATCGATGAAAAATTCGTTGGATATAATCATCTTCTATTCCTGTATCCATGGCAGCAAAATATGCCTCATCTTCTATTTGTAATCTACGAATTTGTTGCAACATGGTTTGTTCACTCCCTATCAAGCATGTAAGTATAGTATAACGATTAGCAATAGTTTGGAAAAAGGATTTGTCTGTATCCCCTTAAGAAACATTGGTTTCCTATCATCATGTTTAAGTTCCCTCCTTTTGCTGGGGTACTTCAAAATTTCGGTGTGCCCAATCATTAATAAAGGAAAACTATTTCAGTAAATTTACGAAGTATGCTACACTCTGATTGGATTAAGTGCGAGGTGTAATTATGAATGATCGACAAAGGGAACTGCTTAAAACATTATTAATACAAAACGGAAAAATTCTTAATATAGATGATTTGTCACTGCAAATGGGATGTTCAGAAAAGACGGTACGTAATGATTTGCAAGTAATCGAAGCGCTGCTTATGGACTATAACGGTACAAGTCTAAGACGGCAACGAGGAGTAGGAATTACACTTGAAATGGATGAAACGGACCGACCTGAATTATTACAGAGAGTACTATCATCTGAGACCAAAGTGCATGAGGATCGATGTATTGAAATCGCCTATTATTTACTGGTAAGTAATAAAGCGGTTTCTTTAGAAGAATTGTCCAATAGGTACTATGTTTCAAGAGCCACCGTGAAAAAAGAATTAGAAATCATCGCGAATTGGCTTAACACGTATCAGCTAACGTTATTATCTAAGCCTAAATTAGGCAATGCTGTTCAAGGGGAAGAAATGCAAAAACGTAGTGCATTGGCTCATTTATCAGAGCTTATTTCTTCTGTTACAAGCGATGAAAGCTATGTCTTAAATTTGTTTTTGCCTTATGAAATAACAATGGTAAAAAGGGTACTACATGAATTACAAAAACGATATGAAATCGCCTTTACAGATGGTGCGATGGAAAGTTTACTTGTGCATACGCTTATTATGGTTAAACGAACGCGGCAAAAATCTCCTGTGTCTATTCCAACCGTGGAGAAGGAAACCATACATTCTTACAATGAATATCACTACGCAACCTGGTTTTTAAAAAAGCTCGGCTCCGTTTTTCGAATTAAATTTCCTGAAGATGAGTTAATTTATTTTACCTGGCATTTGCTTGG
The DNA here is from genome assembly GCF_000723585.1 of Virgibacillus salexigens. Classification (NCBI taxonomy): domain Bacteria; kingdom Bacillati; phylum Bacillota; class Bacilli; order Caryophanales; family Bacillaceae; genus Virgibacillus; species Virgibacillus salexigens. The sequence continues at coordinate 974,921 of NZ_CCDP010000001.1, forward strand.
CAGCAAAAAGAAGGATGACTTAGGGGATGACATCTTTATGAAAGATGATCACCTACTACAAATTATTGATGATTTAATAAACAGACTGGGTAACCTTACCTTATTTTCGTTTGAAAGTGATGGTATTCTCAAGAAAGGATTAATTGTACATATTCATTCCGTGATTAATCGAATGAAATATGGATTTCCTATTACGAACCCACTCTTATCCGATATTAAAAAAATGTATCCCTACTTGTTTAATATGGTTATGATCGCGTTGGATGAAATTAAAGAAAACCACAAACTGGATGTTCCTGAGGATGAAGCAGCTTATTTAGTACTTCATTTTCAAGCTTCACTGGAACGATTAGAAGGCAAACGAGAGAAAGAAAAAAGGATATTAATCGTTTGCCATTTGGGTGTCGGCATGTCTCACTTATTGCAAGCGAAGATCGAGCATCAATACCATGGATTACAAATTGTTGCTTGTATAGGGAAAGCCGATATGAACGATTATGTGAAAAAATATGAAATTGATTTCATCATTTCAACTGTAAAATTGGAACAGGTGAATATCCCCTATGTGATGGTATCTCCTTTATTAGAAGCGAAGGATAAAGAAAAACTAAATCAATTTATTGCGGAAATAGAAACTAAACAAAGTGGAAAGAGTGAAAAATCAGTACTCTCCTCATTAATTCGTGCGGATCTCATCCATTTGGATGTGGATAAAGAGCACCCGTTTCAAGTAATAGAAATGCTAGGGAATACACTTTATAAGAAAGGATTTATCAACAAAGAGTTCATCCATAGTGCACTGTTAAGAGAAAGAAAGTCATCGACTTCAATCGGGGGAGGTATTGCGATTCCGCATGGGAATCCAACAATGATTAATCAATCCGTCGTTGCGGTTGCTGTGTTAAAACAATCTCTAAATTGGGGGGATGAACAAGTATCGTTAGTGTTTTTGCTAGCCATTTCTAGGAATGATCAAAGGTTAAATAAGGACGCGGTCCGACAGATAGCTAATTATAGTGAGGATCTGTCATTTGTTCACTCATTAGTTCATGCTACTAGTGTGAAAGAATTTCTACAAAAGATGAAATAGTCAATCGTAGTTGAGATTTTCGCTAATAATTCATATTTACCAGAAGTTCTGGTAAACATCGAAATTAATTATTCGATATTCTAAGTTATAATACAGGTAGGTAAGAATAAACGATTCATAGGAGGAAAGTGTGATGAAGGTATTAGCTGTTACAGCTTGCCCTGTTGGAATCGCTCACACCTACATGGCTGCTGAAAATTTACAAAAAGCAGGCGAAGAAATGGGCATTGATATAAAAGTAGAAACACAGGGATCGATCGGTGCAGAAAATGTACTTACAGAACAAGACATTGCCGAAGCAGATGGTATTATTATTGCATCTGACAAAGAAATTTCTAAAGAACGCTTTGTTGGTAAGAAATTAATTGTAACCGGTGTCCAAGAAGGAATTCGTAACCCAAAAGCATTAATTGAACGAATTCAAGCTGGAGACGTATCGGTTCATCAAGAGGGGTTAGTATCTCCAGAAGAAGTGAAGCAAGAGCGTAAACAAAAAGAAAACCCTATTTATAAGCACCTGATGAATGGTGTATCGTATATGATTCCGTTTATCGTTGTTGGAGGTCTTTTGATTGCGTTTGCATTGACCCTTGGTGGGGAACAAACAGCAGGTGGAATTAAAATACCAGAGGGTTCGATTTGGAAACAGATTGAAAGCCTTGGCAATACAGCATTTATGTTCATGGTACCAATATTAGCTGGTTTCATTGCTGTTAGTATTGCAGATCGGCCAGGCCTAGTACCAGGTATGATTGGCGGCTATATTGCAGCTACAGGAAGCTTTTATGGAAGTGAGGCAGGTGCTGGTTTTATTGGCGGGATAATCGCTGGTTTCTTAGCTGGTTATATCGCATTGGGTATTAAGAAAATAAAAGTACCAAAAGCTGTACAACCAGTAATGCCAATTATATTTATACCGATTATTTCATCTGCCATTGTAGGTCTATTATTCATTTATGTTATTGGTGCACCCGTTGCACAAGTGTTCGAAGGTTTAACGGTATGGTTATCAGGAATGCAAGGCGCAAGTTCGATTTTACTCGCACTTATTCTTGGTGGTATGATTGCTGTTGATATGGGTGGACCATTCAATAAAGTGGCATTCTTATTCGGCTCTGCAATGATAGCAGAAGGAAACTATGAAATTATGGGGCCGATTGCTGTTGCAATCTGTATTCCACCTATAGGAATGGGATTAGCAACATTACTGAATAAGAAGAAATATCAGGAGAATGAAAGAGAAGCTGGGAAAGCATCATTGACCATGGGCTTTTTTGGAGTGACAGAAGGTGCCATTCCTTTCGCTGCGCAGGATCCCTTACGAGTAATACCGAGTATTGTGGTCGGCTCCATGGTAGGGTCTGTGATCGCGATGATAGGGAATGTTGGAGATAAGGTTGCACACGGTGGACCAATTGTAGCACTCTTAGGTGCTGTCGATAATGTAATCATGTTCTTTATTGCAGTAATTGTGGGTGTTCTTGTAACAGCATTTTTAGTTAACTTTTTGAAAAAGGATGTAGCAGATGCTGCACCCGTTCATCAAGAAAACACAGATGGTGGAGCAGCAACATCGAAAGAGACGTCTGAACAACCTGCAGATCAGGGAGAAATCCATAAGCTAGTAGATATTACCGCTACCAATCTAATGGAAACAAATCTGACTGGTTCCACACGTGATGAAGTAATTAAAGAATTAATTGAAAAATTTGATGCTGCCGGTATAATAGAATCGAAACAAGCGTATAAGCAGGCAATTCTGGATCGTGAAAGTCAAAGTTCAACTGGCTTGGGAATGAATATTGCGATTCCACATGGTAAATCAAGTGCAGTAAAACGTCCGGCCGTTGCCTTTGGGATTAAGCGTGATGGTGTCGATTGGGATAGCCTCGATGGAACCGATGCGAAGCTAATCTTCATGATCGCTGTACCTGAAGAGAGTGCCGGAGATGCTCACTTGAAAATATTGCAAATGCTATCTCGTAAGTTAATGGATGAAGATTATAGAAACCAATTGCTTGAAGTGACCTCTGAATTAGAAGCAATGAAATTGTTGGAGGAAATTCAATAAAGTTATAGTTGACCGATAAATTACTCGAGGTGATGTTGAATGTATAAAGAACCGATGTTTTTACAGCCCGTTTTTCAAGAGAGGATTTGGGGTGGTCAAAAGCTGCGGAGTGAATTTAATTATGAGATTCCTTACGAAAAAACCGGAGAGGCATGGGTGATTTCTGCACACCCGAATGGACCAAGTGTTATCATGAATGGTCCTTTGTCGGGAAAAACGCTTGCAGATGCCTGGTATAAACATGGGGAATTATTTAATAAAGATGCAGCGAATATTGAGGAATATCCGTTACTTGTCAAAATCTTAGATGCTAACGCTGATCTTTCGGTACAAGTTCATCCAGATGATGAGTTTGCAAGAGAAGTCGAAGGTGTACCATACGGAAAAACGGAGTGTTGGTATGTGCTTCATGCAGAAGAAGGGGCGGAACTCGTTCTAGGTCATCATGCTAAAAACCAAGAAGAGCTGAAGGAAATGGTTCGTAGTGGAGAATGGGAGAAATTATTACGTCGAAAAAAAGTACAAGCTGGCGATTTTGTATATGTTCCGAGCGGTACCATCCATGCCATTGGAAAAGGAATTGTCATTTTAGAGACACAGCAAAGTTCGGATATTACGTACCGTGTATATGATTATGATCGTACCGATAGAAGTGGTCAAAAGCGTGAACTACATTTAGACCGTGCGGTTGAAGTGACAAACGTGCCACATCAAGATGCGAAAGTAGGACAAAGTGAGATCACGGAAGAAGATTTAGATATAAAGAAACTAGTGGAAGCAAACTATTTCTCGGTAAATCACTGGCAATTACATGGTGAGGTAACTTTGAAGCAAGAATATGACTTTTTGCAGGTTAGTGTGATAGACGGCAATGCTACGATAACAGTAGCCGAGAATGAATTCCCAATCAAAAAAGGAGATCATTTCGTACTCCCTTATGGTATAACTGAATACCATATCGCAGGTGAAGCAGCGTTTATTGTATCGCATCGCTAACGTACTCGATAAATCCAACGTAATGAAGCAAGAACTGTTACTGGTAAAACAACAGTTCTTGCTTTTTATTTACTGCTCCTTTGATAACTGGGAAAGAACGTAGAGAAACCGTTACATTTAGCTAATAATCCAAATAGATAGTAATCTAGACTGCATTTAACATTAGTATATGCTGTATATAGTGTGACAGCTCTGGTATAGGTAGATGGGTGGTCCTTACAGGTTATAGAAGATCATGAGCAAGTTACAAAAGTTGGTATTGGTCGTTTTAGTGGGGAGGGGTTTTTAGAATGTGGCACACGAATCGCAAATTAGATAATCAATTATTTCCTATTTATACGAAGAACATAAAAAATGGATAAACAGACTAGTAAAGTTTATAAAGCCTATCAAAGGAAAGTAAATGAATTATATTATTGGATAGCATTTGCTCTTGTTTTAGCATGTCTTCGGGGGATAGATCACATATACTTGACGCTTCTGAATGAATTTTATATGACGCTACTTATAGTAATTGGCTTGGCAATTAGTTTTGGTACAGGCGTATATTATTATAAAAAATTAACCTACGAACCTTTAATGGAAGTATATCTAACTGACGACATGATTAATGATTACATAATTGCTGGAAAGAACGGATTTAAAATAGAAGTTGGCATAGCCATCATTATTGTATGCTTATTTGTTTTAGCATTTGTCTTATTTATAGTATTTCGCTGGTTAATGTGTTTCCTAATATCGTTATTCTTATTTGCCCTGTTAGGAATGTTGTTTGGATCCATAACGATTGAAAGATTTAAACTCTATCAAAAAAGGAAATCGGTATGAAGTTCATGCATATTTGCCTGTACCATAAGCCATTCCCTCAAACATACTAAGATTAGTAGTACAAAACCAAGGCCATGGTTTTGTGCTACTATTTTTTTATAGTAGGAGTGAAGAAAAGCCGATCTAACTTTGGGATCAATATTGAATCCGCACCCCAAACAGGCTCACTTCACACCCTTATTTGAATCAATTTAGTATGTTGGGTCCATAGAGATCGTGTATAAGAAAGTGGAATCGATAAGGTTATGTGAAGACTTCTATGAGTAATTAATTGGAGGAGACGAAATGAAACCTGTAGTTGCGCTCGATGTAAGTAAAGGTAAAAGTACGATAGTTATTTATGATCAAAAACGCTGTATATTTGAAGGGGAAATAAATCATTGTCAAGCGGACTTCGAATCACTTCGTAAGCGAATGATATTGTTAGAACAACAAAAGGGTCAAAGACCGGAAATTGTTTTTGAAGCGACTGGGGTTTATTCAATGGCTTTGGAAAAATTTCTTCAAGATCGTGGATACATATATTGTCGCTTAAATCCACTTGAGGCAAAACTTCAGACAGCAGCTATGCGAAGAAATAAGACCGATAAAAGCGATGCGCATGAGTTGGCTAAAACACACTTTAAAATAAACCGTAAGCCAATGTTTCAACAAGACACCTATTATAATCAAATGCGTGCCCTATCACGTTATTACGACGAAGTTGATGAAGAATTAATCCAACTACGGGGCAAAATGCATGCGATTTTACAATTATCTTTTCCGGAACTAGAACGAATGATTACACCAAGCTCAGCACTCTTTTTGAACATCGTTCAATTGTATCCGCAGCCATCATTTTTATTGGTACATTCAAAAACAGTAATTAGAAATAGCCTGAAAAAGAATACTAAAAAAAATCTTTCTCTTAAACTAGCAGATAAGAAGGCACAAGAACTTTTACTAGTTGCCAAAAACTCATACCCAGCTATCGATGCATCGGATGTACGTTGTGAACAAGTAAGGGATTACGCAAGCAGAATTGCAGACTTAAGAGATAAGAAAGAAGAAATTATCGCAAAAATGGTTGCCTTATCTCTTGATAGAAAGGAATATCATATCCTTCGTTCATTCCCTGGCATTGGTGATGCGACGGCATGTAGAATTATTGGTGAACTAGGAGATATACGACGGTTTAAAAATGCCAAACAGCTGAATGCATACGTTGGAATTGATATTATGCGATATCAGTCAGGTAATACACAATATAGAGATCGTATCAATAAACGTGGCAATAAGAAACTACGGAAAATATTATATTTCATGATTTTTTCCATGATTTCATTACGAAAAAAAGGACAGAATCACATCGTTGATTACTATGACAAATTAAAAAAACAACCTCAGAGGAAACCTCATAAGGTTGCGGTGATAGCGTGTATAAATAAGTTCTTGAAAGTGGCATTTCACCTTATTTCACACAACATACCATACGATTATGAAATTGCTTCTACTCATTCATAATCACCTAGGCTAATCTCACTATACCATAAAGACCTTGCGAAAAAAATGGAAAAACGTTAGGTCTATTAGTCATGCGGAAATTTTGACTTACTCAGGAGGTTTATCCCCCCTGAATAAATCAAGGTAAATAATTCAAATAAATTGTGTAAAACACTTGACTGGAGGTAAGAAAGTTAGAGGGGTAACAGAATGCGACACGTTGGTTATGTACCAACATAGAAGGATGACTCCATTCCCCCAACTTGTTCCTCCTACTATCCTTTTCACGATCCGGATTCTTCCAAACGCGCTTTGATGTTGTATCCTATGGAGTATAAGCGTTTTACATGATTAACGACTTTCGTAGATTTCAAGATCTGTATGGCATTCAACCAGGTAAAAGGACAAGCATAAATCATCTGTTTAATTGCACTTTTCGATACGTGGAAGGTGTTTGATTTGTTGTGCGTTTAAATGCCTGTGTAAAAAAAGATTGTGAAGAAAAACCAATAATTTCAGCAATCTCACCGATATTATAGTCGGTTGTATCCAACAATATTTTTGCTTCCTTAATTCGAACTTTATTCAGGTATTCAATCGGAGAGATTCCCATATCTTTCTTAAACGTATGTGATAGGTAATATTTATTGATATGCCCCACCTTTGCTAATAAATCAAGTGTGATGTTGTTACGATAGTTTTGATTAATGTAATGCTTGATAAAAGCTACTGCCTTATTAATATTCAGTGTTTCTGTTTTCTCTATGGTAAATTTTTTCTCGCGTTTTAGTTTAACAATCAAGATTTCGATAATATTTTGACAAATAATTTCATATTGGATATCGCCATGCATCACTTCATTTAATAATTTATTAAGGTAAAATAGAACATCTTCACGGTCTCCGCGGTACGTAAAAAGCCCCATTTGTGCGTCTTTTTCCTCAGTAAGTGAGAAAGTCAACCCCTCTATTCCCAAAGCAATATATTGAAGTGAATCTTGAACATTCGACTTCTCCGTATGCTCTACATTAGGATTTATTATCACTAAATCATTTTCTTTAACTGGAATTTCATGAGTTGGAAGAACAAAAGACCCTTTTCCATTTACGATATAAAATAGTTCAGTAAAATGGTGGGTATGCTGTGTACTATGCCAGCCCTTATCATATTCGGAACGAGTAATATACAAAAGTTTAAATGGTCTTTTTTTAGCAGTTGAATTATTTACTTTATATACTTCGTAAGACATGATACGCACCCTCTTTTTATATACGTAATTATGATGACTGATTATTGTTTATATTCTAACTAGTTTTCTAATAAAAGGCAATATTTATAAAACAATGACACCTAGAATATGGAATTATTGGTTTGGTTTTGGATAGTTTCCGTTCATCTATTTTTAACTAGGAATCTAGTATTCACTACAGGGTCTCATGGGAGTTTATTAACAAGCGATAATAACAGCAATATTAATAAAAAAGTCAACAATATTATTATTGTGAAAGCGTTTTTATAAATGTAGCCTTGGAGTAGAGTAGTGATTTGACTACTAAATAAACTATTGAAACGACGGTTTGCCTTTGTTCAACTATGGAAAATCGTTGGATTCCTAAAGGAGGGGATGATTCGGCTTTAGCACGATCTAGCTGTTCATTTATTCTTGGGTAATTGTCTTGAAATTCAAAAGGAGGTTTTGATGTGAACAAACGTTATGAAAAACCATTTTTCATCGTTTTTTTTGCAATGACGATATCTTTATTATCGATAAACGTCCCGTCATTACATGCCGAATTATCAGAAGAAGATAAAGTAGATATTAGTGATCGTGATCTTGAAGAAGGGGATTTTAATTTGATTCAAGGTGACGGATCGATCACATATAATGATGACGGTTCAGCGACTTTTCGTGTTACCTCAAATGAGAAAAATAAAATTGTCTACAATAAGATGGAAGAGATAAAGAATGGTGTTTTTGAAGCAGATATAACCTCGAATACGGATTTAAGCCGCTTTGGTTTTATTTATCGTCTGCAGGATGCTTCTACGTATTCCTTCGCTGGTACGGAGGATGAAAACGATCAATATTTTAGTGAGATTTTTGGTCCTGCCAATAAGTGGACCTCTACAACGAAGGGGGTACCTTTGGAAGCGGACAAAACCTACCATATACGTGCAAAGTTTGTTGATGATAACGTTACGTTATATGTTGATAATGAAAAAGTGGGTTCCTGGTTTCAACCTGATGGGGTAAATGAGGCAGGATTACTTGGCTTGGAAAAGAGCCGTGGACCTGCTAATATTACCATCTCTAATGTAAGTATCGAGGAATACACACCCCCAGAGCCACCAAATAAGGAACCAATCGAACAAACATTACATTCCAATTATATGGATGTCACCATTGATGAAGTATTTCCACGAATTATTCAATACAAGGTAGATGGTAAAGTGATGAATGGGCAGAAATCTCCTGTTTATGGCTTAAAATTAAACAACATGCTGTACTATCCTGAAGTATCATTTGAAAAAGTCAGTGAAGATGAAGCAATTTACACTTTAGCAGTTGAAGACGAGTATGAAGCGATGGATGCCGAATTAACACTTTCCGTAAAAGTAGAAGATAACCAAGTTACTTACAGATTCGAAGATATAAATAATAAAGCTGGGGCAACGATAGAGACCATTGAATTTGCAGATATGAATTTCATTTCGGTTAATTCCAGTCAAAAGGATGCAAAGGCAAAATTAACAAACCTTAGCAAGGATGTAACCAAACCTGGCGACATCAATGTATTGGTTAATGATTCGCTGGGGGGGATGGACACAGAAACAGGGTATTACACTGCTTTCCTGTCTACAGATGAAATAAGTGCTGGTGTTTGGTCCAGTTCCGAAGTAAATGGATACAAAAATCTTACCGCAAGCCGTTATGAAAATGAAAATGGTGACAAAGCGATGGGGATCGGATCCAGCCCCTTATACTATCATCGCGAATTTATGCCTGAGCCATCATCCAATAAACCAACGATAAAAATTGCGCTTGCCGAAGATATCAATGAAGATAATAATGTAGACTGGCAGGACAGTGCGATTGCTTACCGTGATATCATGCAGGACATTAAAGGAGCAAACAATGTTAATAATCTTGTAGGAACACGAATTGCGATGAATTTTGGGTCACAGGCACAGCAGCCTTTTCTTAAAACATTGGATAATGTAAAAAAGGTAGCCTTGGCGACAGATGGATTAGGACAAGCAGTTCTCTTAAAAGGATATGGAAGTGAAGGACATGATAGTGCGCATCCGGATTATGGTAATGTAGGGGAACGCATGGGGGGCAAAGCCGATCTAAACACCCTTATTAATGAGGGGCATGCGTATAATACCGAATTTGGTGTTCATATAAATGCCCAGGAAACGTATCCGGAAGCAAAAGCTTTCAATGAAGACTTAATTGAAGGACCAAATGCAAAAGGTTGGGGCTGGCTAGACCAATCTTATACAATTGATAAATTAAAAGACTTGTATTCAGGAACGCGGGCAGAACGTTTGGACGAATTACATGCTGCAGCTCCTGGGCTTGATTTTATCTATCTAGATGTCTGGTATCAGGATCAATGGGAATCAGATCGAATTTATGAGCAGTTTAAAGATAGAGGTTGGAGATTGACATCCGAATTTGGGACAGCTGTAGCCAACTATTCTACATGGCAGCACTGGGCTACGGACAAGAATTACGGAGGTCCTGAAAATAAAGGGATTAATTCTGAAGTATTACGTTTTATTGGCAACCATCAAAAAGATTCCTGGGTTTTAAATTGGCCGGAAGCTGGCGGCACAGCAGATCATCCATTACTTGGCGGATTTGAACTAGCTGGATTTGAAGGATGGCAATCCGATAAAAATTATGACAACTTCATCAAAATGACGTTTGATACGAATCTTCCAACAAAATTTTTGCAGAAATATTATGTAACAAACTGGGAAACAACAGATGGTGATCCGACAGTAACAAACTTAGAACAAGAAATTAAGCTGGAAGATCCAAGTAATGGAGATAAAGTGGTGGTAACAAGAAAGGATAATTCCAGAGAACGTATCATTGCGCTTAATGATCAGGTAGTACTTGATGGACATACGTATTTGATTCCTTGGGTAGAACAAGATTTTGAAAACCCGACCCCTGATTCTGATAAGTTGTATCATTGGAATCTAGAAGGCGGAGAATCAACATGGTCGCTTCCAGATGAATATGCAGGTGTATCTAAGGTTTATGTATATAAATTGACAGATCAAGGCCGATCAGAAAGGCAAAAAGTTAACGTTATTGATCAAAAAATAACCTTACAGGCAGAGGCTGCTACACCTTATATCGTGACGAAGGAAAAAGATGAAGGATTGATCATTGATAATTGGAGTTCAAAAGCGCATGTTTATGATACTGGTTTCAATTCAGGAACAGTAAAAGGGGAACACACAAAGGTTTCTGGTGACAAAAAAGCTGTAACCGTCAAACGGACGAATCAAGCAGGATCAGCTAGAAATTTAAGCAGTGGTAATTATTACTTGGATATCGATAATCCCAAAAAAGACACCTATGTCACTCGTACACTTACAGGGCTGGAGCCAGGTGAGGATTATGTAGCTGAGGTTTATGTAGAAAACAACAGTGATAAGCAAGCTTCCATCGAAGTGACTGGTGCTTCAAAAGATGTGAAAAATTACACTCTCCGCAGTCTACAAAAAAATTATGTAAAAGCTGATTCACATGCAACAAATGATGGAACCAATAGTACCATGCAGCGGATGCAGGTAAGCTTTACGGCGGAAAGTGAAAGCGCTGAATTGATCCTTGGTAGAGAATCTGGTGAAGGAAATACCATATATGATGACATCCGAATTGTTAAAAAGTCTTTAACAAATCATGCATCTCCACGTGTATTTGAGCAGGATTTTGAAACGGTAGTGCAGGGTATTTATCCGTTTGTTGTAGGAAACACAGAAGGAGTGGAAGATAATCGTATTCATTTATCCGAGCTCCATGCTCCTTACACCCAAAAAGGATGGGCAGGGAAAAAATTAGTCGATGACGTAATCGATGGTGAATGGTCTTTGAAAGTGAATACTGGAAATAATGGCTTAGTGTACCGAACCATTCCACAGCATGTCCACTTTGAAGCAAATAGTCTATACAAAGTCAGTTTTGACTATCAGACTACTGCTGATTCCTATCGGTTTATAGCTGGAGATCAGGCGATTGATGTAAAGGATATTGATGATGCCAAAGGGCTTTCAGTGAATGAACAAATAACTGCATCCACCGATACCAACAGGGCAGAGTTCACAGTAACTGGCTCAGGAAATGGACAGACCTATATTGGAATCTTTAGTGATGGAACAAGTGTGAATATGGATACCGGTGAAGGAACTTTTATATTAGACAACTTACAAATTGAAAAGGTAGCTACGATAGAAAGCACAGCTGATATCCGAACACTTATTGAACAATACGATGAAGTGGAGGAATTCGAGAACCCTCAAGTGATTCGCGCATTAAACACCCATTTGATTGCAGTTGCTCGTTACGAAAAGCAGGAACAAGCTGCAAAGGTTATCAAGCATCTAAATGGATTTAAACAGCTGCTAGATCAACAAAAACAAGAAAAATTAATTTCTCAAAAGGCGTATAATACGCTTAAATCGAGTTCTGATATTTTAATCGGAAGATGGGAGTAGTTTTTTACCTATCTTTCTATATGAATAAAAAAGCAGGGAGCTGAATTTTTAATCAGCTCCCTTATTTCTATTTGGTAATGATTTTTAGAAGTTACGGTTCTATCTTTATCAAGAAATTTTATTCAAAACATAATAAAAAGCAATATATCTAAAAATCACAACAATATTTTTATTGTGGAAGCGCTTAACACTAGGTACGATTGAACTATAGTAAATAAAACTATGGGGGGTACAAGATGAAAAAATGCTTGTCTATGATTTTCTTTAGCTTACTCGTGCTAAGTTTGGCTGCTTGCTCGGAATCTCAATCAGCAAACGGTGATACAGGAAATGGGAAAACAACCTTACATGTGGCTGCTTTGGAATCCGGTTATGGTGGCGACATGTGGACAAAGATAGCCGATGCATATGAAGCAGCTAACGAGAATGTAACTGTTGAATTAACCGTAGAAAAAAACCTGGAAGAAGTGATCCGGCCAAATATGCAAGCCGGAGAATATCCAGATGTATTGTTATTGGCAACAGGTAGACCAGAAGGGTTAACAGAAACACTTATTAAGGAAGATGGTATGGAAAAAATTACAGATGTATTAGACATGGATGTATATGGAGAAGACATGACGGTAAATAACAAATTATTGGAAGGATTCAGTGATACATTAGCTACGAATCCATATGCAGATGGGGAAACCTATTTAGCTCCTATGTTTTATAGTCCTACAGGGTTATTTTATAATGCAGGATTATTTGAAGAGAAAGGCTGGGAAGTTCCGAAAACTTGGGGTGACATGTGGGCTTTAGGTGAGAAGGCAGCTAAAGAAGGAATCTCACTTTTCACCTATCCAACAACTGGCTATTTTGACACGATGGTTGGATCAATGCTGTATGCTTCAGGAGGTACAGATTTCTTTAATTCAGCAATGACTTATGAAGATGGTGTATGGGAAACTGAAGAAGCAACGAAAGTGTTAGAAACAATAAAAAAATTAGCTGATTATACGCATCCAAATACAGTTGCAAATGCAAACCCCAATGATTTTACGAAGAACCAGCAGTTGGTTTTAGATAATGAGGCACTATTTATGCCGAATGGAACTTGGGTAGTTGGTGAAATGAAAGAAGCCCCTAAAGCGGATAATTTTGAGTGGGGGATGATGTCAATTCCTTCGTTTGAAAAAGGCGGCGATCGTTATGCATTTACATTCTTTGAACAGATGTGGATTCCATCTGCTTCTGAAAATAAACAAGCAGCCAAAGAATTTATCACCTATATGTACACAGATGAAGCAGCTTCTATCTTCTTAGAATCTGGAGCAGTTCAGCCAATTAAGGGGATTACAGAAGAAATGGAGGGAGACAATCTACTCTATTACAATATCTATGAAGAAGATGGCGTACTTCCAGCAATGGGAACATTCGCTTCTACAGCTCCTGTTCCAGGTGTCAGCATCGGAGACACATTATATGGTTCCATTGACAGTGTGATCAGTGGTGAAATTTCTGTGGAGGAATGGAGAAAACAAATTGAAGAGGCAAGTGACCAGCTAAGACCTGCTATGAACTAATGGACGATCCAAAGATAAAAATAAAACGGTGGGAACGTAAACTCATCGTTTTATTTGGTCACAGGGTGCGAGGTACGTCGAATGGTGACGAGGGATGCCTGGATGGTGATATGTTGCATATAATGTGTGACTTAGGTGGACGGACGCGTGAATCAGTGGTGAAGTTGCCCAACTCAGGATACCCGGCATGTGATGAAACAGTTCTATTTGAACATGTTGCCTATGTCCCCTACGCGATTTCACATGAAAGAGGTGAGAATAATGAGTAAAAAGAAATCTAGGAATCTATTTATTGGCGTCTGTGTGGCTCCTGCACTTATTTTACTGATTCTTTTTATGGTAATTCCGACGATTGAGGTATTTCGAATGTCGCTTTATCAATGGGGCGGGTTTTCGAATAACCAGCAGTTTGTAGGATTTAATAACTTTAAGCTTTTATGGAATGACATGGATTTTATTCGGTCCTTTCAAAATTCAATTCTATTAATTGTTATTGTTGCCATTTTTACCTTCGTGATTGCTGTTTTCTTTGCGGCAATATTATCCAAAGAGAAGATCCGAGGCAGCAATTTTTTTCGAGTGATCTTTTATATCCCAAACATCTTATCTATTGTCGTAATTGCTGGGATTTTTTCTGCCATCTATGATCCTTCCAATGGGTTATTAAATAGCATTTTCCATCTATTAAGCTTGGAAACCTTACAACAGAAATGGTTAGGTAACCAGACCATTGTTATTTACAGTGTAGCAGGAGCATTGGTGTGGCAGGCTATTGGTTATTACATGGTAATGTATATGTCTAGCATGGCAAGTATACCTGCGAGCTATTATGAAGCAGCCTCCCTAGAAGGGGCTAGCAAGATGAAGCAATTTACCGGCATTACGTTACCATTGATCTGGAACAATATTCGGACGACACTAACGTTTTTTATCATTAGTACGATTAACTTGAGCTTCCTACTTGTAAAAGCAATGACCGGCGGTGGACCAGATGGTTCGTCAGAGGTTTTTCTTTTCTATATGTATGATCAAGCGTATACAAATTCGACCTATGGCTATGGGATGGCGATCGGGGTAGTCGTTTTTATTTTCTCCTTTGCTTTAGCGGCGATTGTAAATTTTATTACAAAACGAGATGTACTGGAATATTAGAGAAGGAGGTAGGAAGTGGTGAAAAAATCAAATGGTTCGCAAACGGATACGTTGTATAAGCTATTTATCTATATTGCTTTGATCACCTTGGCAATATCAATCATTGTACCAGTAGCATGGGTGTTTTTTGCATCAATCAAGCAAAATGCTGAATTCTACGGTAATCCATGGTCGATTCCCCTTGGCTTCCATGTTGAAAATTTCATCGAAGCATTTCAGGAAGCAAATATGGGAAACTACTTATTTAATTCGGCCGTGGTGACCGTATTGGCATTGGCAATCTTGCTGATTGTAGCGTTACCAGCAGCTTATGTATTATCCCGTTTTAGTTTCAGAGGAAGTAAAATGATTAACTCGTTCGTTAAGGTAGGATTGTTTATTAATATCAGCTATATTGCCGTTCCGATTTTCCTCATGCTCCTAGATTGGGATACGGTTATCCGGACTATTCTTGGCGAAGAACTCCTGTTAAATAATCGGTTTATGCTTGCACTCATTTATGCGTCAACCGCATTGCCGTTTACAATTTATCTCTTATCAAGTTATTTTCAAACACTTCCTTCCGATTTTGAGGAAGCAGCAAGTATCGATGGCGCGGGATATTTTAAAACCATGTTTTCAGTGATGCTGCCGATGGCAGGACCAAGTATTATCATAGTTATTTTATTTAACTTCTTACTTTTTTGGAACGAATATATTCTGGCACTAACATTAATGCCGGGCGAAAATCAAACATTGCCAGTTGGCTTATTAAATCTGATGGCGGCTGAGCGGGCAGCGGCGAATTATGGACCAATGTATGCGGGGATGGTCATCGTTATGCTCCCAACATTAATTCTTTATATTATCCTGCAAAAACGTCTAACACAAGGAATGACGGTTGGTGGGTTGAAAGGATAGGTGGATCAAATGAAGAAATTATCAGGAAGAGTAACGTTACCAAGTGAGGAAAATTTTTTAAATGAAACGAAGGAACTACTTAGCCGTTGGGGTGCAGATGCTTTGCGGGATAGTGATGGAACCAAGTTGGATAAAGAAATCAAACAGTTAAATGCCAAAATATATACGACCTATTTTGTGGCACGAAGTCACAATGAATTTGCTGAACAGCATCCGGAAGAAATTCAGCAGCTTTATCTCATGTCCCAATATCATATGGCTACTGGAACGAAGCTGGAAGTAACATTTATGAAGGGGTACTTTGATGAACAGATAGAACCGGATTATGTACATGACCCAAAAAAGTGGTGGGAAGTAATTGACCGGACAACAGGTGAGGTAGTAAATCCAGATAGTTGGGAAGTCAATCAAGCAGAGAATCAATTAGTTATTCATCAAGCACAGCCTTGGCATGAATATACGGTCTCCTTTTTAGCTTATATGAAATGGGATCCGACACAAATGTACAATCATATGACCAATGATTGGGGGGATAAACCGCATGAAATCCCTTTTGATGCTCGGCAGCCATACTCTAATCAATTTATTAAAGATTATTTGGTAAAGTGGCTAAAGGAAAATCCGGACACCGATGTGGTTCGGTTTACCACCTTTTTCTATCATTTTACATTGATATTTAATCATTTAGGAAAAGAAAAATTTGTGGATTGGTTTGGCTATGGAGCGAGCGTTTCTGTGGCGGCATTGCAAGCCTTTGAAAAGGAAAAAGGCTATTCACTAAGACCGGAAGATATCGTAGATCAAGGCTATTACAACACTACCTTTCGCGTTCCTTCAACAGCCTATTTGGATTATATTGATTTCATTCAACAATTTGTTGCGCAAGAAGTGAAAGAACTGGTTGAAATGGTTCACGACAGCGGCAAGGAAGCAATGATGTTTTTAGGAGATAATTGGATTGGAACAGAACCATACGGCAACTATTTTAAAGATACAGATATGGATGCGGTCGTTGGCAGTGTTGGAGATGGAACTACCCTTCGAATTATTTCCGATATTCCGCATGTTGCTTATACCGAGGGGCGATTACTTCCTTACTTTTTCCCGGATACATTTTATGAAGGGAATGATCCGGTTATTGAAGCGAATGAAATTTGGTTGTCTGCTAGAAGGGCTATGATGCGAAAACCACTGGATCGCATCGGCTATGGCGGCTATTTAAGCCTCGCCTATAAATTTCCTGCGTTTGTTGACTATGTGGAACACATTACCGAGGAATTTCGCGAAATTTATGACAAGATTAAAGGAGTAAAGCCTTATACAGGAATTAAAGTGGCCATCCTGAATGCCTGGGGACAACTGAGATCCTGGCAGGCACACACTGTTGCCCATGGGAAGTGGTATAAGCAAACCTATTCCTATTATGGTATTTTGGAAGCGCTCAGTGGTTCAAATGCAGAAGTTACCTTTCTATCTTTTGACGATGTGATACATCATGGTATACCTGATGACATCGATGTGATCATAAATGCAGGAGATGCTGGTACAGCCTTCTCAGGTGGGGAAATATGGAAGGAATCTGTGTTGACAGAAAAACTAAGAGAATGGATTTATCATGGCGGTGGATTTATCGGGATTGGCGAACCAAGTGCATATCATCACGAAGGACGTTATTTTCAACTAGCCAATGTATTAGGTGTGGATAAAGAACTTGGGTTTAGCTTATCGACGAACAAGTATTTTACCGATACGGCCGATTCCCATTTTATTACCGATGATACCAAGGTATTCCATTTCGGTGAAGGGATAAAAAACATCTATGCATTAGAGCAGCAGACGACGATTCTTGGACAAAATGATGATGGCATTTATTTAGCTAGTTCACCATTTGGAAGTGGTCGAAGTGTTTATATGGCCGGACTTCCATATAGCCATGAAAACACACGGTTGTTTATGCGGGCATTATTTTTTGCAGCACATAAAGAAAGGGAATTGAAGAAATGGTATGCATCAAATATTCACTGTGAAGTTCATGCCTACTTAGAAATCAATATGTACGCAGTTGTTAACAATTCAATGGAGACACAGACAACAAATGTTTATGTTGGAACCGGTATTGAGCATGTAGTGACCCTTGGACCGAGTGAGATTATTTGGGAGGTATGCAAAGATGGAAGATAAGGTGTTTCGTATCTTGAAAATCGTATTTTTTCTCTTTTGCATGTATTTGATCATTAATGGACAACGAACAATTGGGAGACTTGAGTTATTTTCCCAATTAATTGGGTTGGCGGGGTTGTTGTTCCTGCTCTGGAATTATAATCGGAAATTCATTTAATAGAGGATGGTTAAATTGTCACATCTTTATCCTCCTTTTTGAACACGAACTACTTTTGCTTTTTGCCAATCTTGGTGATGAAAGTCTAAGTTTCCATAATACGCATGTAATAAAAATGAAACTTTTTATCTGGAATAAAGAGGCAAAACAATTTTGGAAACACTCCATTTGGTTTTGCCTTTTCTAAGCCATTAGAATGGGGGAAGGAAATGAGGTACGCCATTGGTATTGACATTGGTGGGACAAAGATTGCAAGTGGGATTGTTAATGAACATGGGGATTTAATTCAAAAAGAAGTTGTAAGAAGTGATACTTCTGATAAAGAGCAAATGTTTTCACAGGTAATAACATGTGTGCAGACCCTGATGAATCATTCGAGTATCCCATTAAGTGATATATTTGGTATTGGTGCAGGTATCCCTGGTAAAGTGGATAGGGAAAATGGAATAGCTGTATTCCAGAATAATCTACCTTGGCGAGACTTTCCGTTTACAAAACGGATAAGCGAAGCTTTGGGCGTTAATCGAATTGTCATTGATAATGATGTAGATATGGCTGCTTTTGCTGAATGGAAGAAAGCAGAGCTGACGGAAACGGATTTATTTACTTATATTACGATAAGTACAGGAATTGCATGTTCCATCATCCAAGGTGGAGAAATTATTCGAGGTGCTGGTTTTGCTGGAGAGCTAGGGCTTATTCCAATTACCTTGAAAAACAAAGGGACATACATGGAAAGGTTAGAATCCATTGCTTCGGGTCCTGCCATTGCCAAAAGAGGGCAGGATCTATTTAAAGATTCGTACATTACCTCAGCAGATGTATTATCTGCATATCATAAAGGAGATGCACAAGCTGAGATAATTATTCAAGATCTGGTTTCCTCTTTAACCCAAGGGTTATACGTGATTACTAGTTTACTAGACCCACACAAGATTGTATTTGGCGGAAGTGTTGCTGTACATAACCCGCAACTATTACAATTAGTGAAAGAAGAATTAGCTTGTTACTTATTAAAGGAGCAACTTCATATATTAGATCATATGGAATTTAGTCATTTTAATCATGACCAAGGAATTCTAGGCTCTGGTCTTAAGGTATTTAATTCGAACTAAACAGGTGAGTTTGAAAGGAGTATATAAATGAAATGCACCCATGTATACCAAAAAGGGAATGGTCCGATTAACGAAGATTCCTATGTTATTAATCAAGATGCCAATGTATATGCTGTAATAGATGGGGCTACTGGATTAGATGGACTTCCGGGTTACTTGGCTTCGTATACGGTCCAAGAGCAGTTGCAAGCACTGAAGCAAACTGATGGATTATATAATGGGGTGCTTCGAGCGAATCAAACACTAGGTCAAAAATTAGTGGATCAATTTAATAATTTTGCTAGGAGTGGCAGCAATATATCTAGTATTCAAGATATTCCTAAAAAGCAAAGAAGTTCAACCGGGTTAGCAGCAATTCAGTTGCACTCAAATGGTCATGCATTGGACTTTTTTCACGCGGGAGACTGCATGATATTTGTAGAGTATAAAAGTGGTGAAATACGTGCAATTACATATGATCTAATCCAATATTTTGATCAGCTTGCCCTTAAAGAATTCATGAAACTCCATGAGAAAAAAGGAAACCATATGGATTTAAGTCAATTAAGAGAAATGATAAAACCTATTTTAATGCAAAATCGCGAGAACATGAATACATCAGGGGGTTATGGGGTGATTGATGGGACTGCTGAAGCATTCCAATTTATGGAGTCAGGAACGGTTTCCTTAAGCAAGGTGTCGAAAATAGTATTACTTACGGATGGTATGCTTTTACCTACAAGAGAGCAAACCACGATTGCTTGGGAGAAATCTGCAAAGATTGCATGTAATCAGGGGGTAGAGGCATTATTTAATGAAGTAGTGAAACGAGAGAGTCAAGACGCCTCCTGTTTAACCTATCCAAGGTTAAAGGAAAGTGACGATAAAACGGCTCTATTATTAGAACGATAACCGGTATACTAACATTTGTACTGCTTTTAAGTCTGCTGTCTTCGCTTTCACGTCGAAGTCTATGTATCTTTGTTAACATGGAGTCTTCTTATGTCATAACATGCTTGTTTCACTAAATAAATGTTCGATAATTGGAGCAAAAGGAAGTTGACTCAAGCAGGAAATAAGATAACTGAAGATCCTTGAAGAAGCAGTCTTTGTTGCCACGGGAGCTGAAGATGTCCGCAAAAAACACCTTGCTGGAGCAGAAATTAGTACTGTGTATACATGTCGTAGTTTGAATCAATAGCAGCAGAGGAAGCGAAAAGATCCTTAATAACAGGAGCATTGCTGTTTTATTGATTTCCGACGGACCGAATGGGAACCTTACGACACATATAAGTTTGGTTTCTTTTCAAGTCAAATCAGTTCCCATTTACCTGTGACATGGTCGATGGCAAGCTTAACACACGGAATGATAACCAGTTTTTGGAAGCTATATACATCGTAGAGTGGAATCCTATCGTTTTTCTTCCTGTATGGCAAACTATGAAATAAAAGTAGAGACAGGAGGTCCTATTTTTAAAAGTATCTAAAACAATAATTATGTAGCTGGCAATGTACACCGCTTTAATTAGATAACCATTGCTACAATGGCCCCGTTTAAAAGGTTTGCTAAAGTAGCTGCAATTAATGCTTTCAACATTAGTTTTTGAATTTCAAACTTCCGTTTAGGAGCCATGTTTGTTAGCATCCCAACGATACTGCCTGCTGCTCCAAAGTTAGCAAATCCACTAAGTGCAAAAGTCAAAATAGCTAATGTTCTATCCGATAGGCTATCGATAATTTCAGATAGTTGGGCAAACGCTACAAATTCATTTAATAAGAATTTTTGAGCTAATAAATTTCCAGCTGTTAAAGCTTCCCCCCAAGGAATCCCAATAATAAATGCTATGGGAGCGAACAGATAACCAAAAATCAATTCTAATGAAAAGTTGTCAAATCCCAAAAGGGATCCTCCCCAATTTAAAAGCCCATTTATTAACGCCATTAATCCAATGATAGCCATTAACATGAGGCCTACGTTTACTGCAAAGTGTAATCCTTCCTTTGAACTCACAAAAATAACATCAATGATATTTGTCTTTTCCTTGCTTGCAGCAGCTTCTACTGGTTTTATCCACTCGTTATCATTAATTTCTTCTGTTTCCGGAATAATAAATTTTGCTACCATAAGCCCTGCTGGTGCAGACATTAAGGCTGCTGATAGTAAATATTCTAATGGAATCCCCATTGCAGCTAGTCCAACCATTACAGCACCAGAAACGGAAGCTAAGCCTCCTACCATTACAGAAAATAACTGTGATCTCGTCATATTGGCAATATAGGGCCTTACAACTAATGGTGATTGTGTATTACCAACAAAGATGTTCGCAGCAGCTGCTGCTGATTCAGCATAAGAAGTCTTCATTATCTTAGAAATAAATCCTCCAATAATCCGAACGATATACTGCATGATTCCATAATGATAAAGTATTGCTATTAGAACGGTTAAGAAGATAATGAGGCCTAATACGTTAACAGCGAAGACTGCAAGTTCACCGTCCTTATCTGCTAAAGGACCGAAAACAAATGCAATTCCCTCATGTCCATAGTTAATAATATCGTTGATGCCTGTGGATACATATGCAAGTACTTCTTTTCCAAACTCCCATTTTAATACAAGATACCCAAAAACAATTTGGAGAAAAAAACCAATTGTAACTGTTCTTATATTTATATATTTTTTGTTCTCAGATAAGAGAAAAGAGACCAAAATGATAAAACAGCATCCTGCTATACCCCAAATTACATTCATTTTGTACACCTCTGTATATAATAAAATAAAAATTATGACATTTTTGGAGTAATCAGAATGTAAGTGATTGTACATCCTGATTACTTGTTTAAATTCTATTAATTACTTTTTTAACTAATAAAACAAACTTCTCTCGGGATTTGCCGGCAACTTCAATAACTTCATCATGACTTAAAGGCTGGTCTAGGATCCCACAAGCCATATTTGTTAAGCAAGAAATCCCTAATACGCTCATCTCAGAGTGTATTGCAACGGTAGCTTCAGGTACAGTAGACATACCGATTGCATCACCTCCAAGTGTTCGTATCATTCGTATTTCTGCAGGTGTTTCATAAACAGGCCCACTCCACCATCCGTATACACCTTCTTGTAATGTAATATTATTTTCGATAGCTATATCTAAGGCTAAATTACGTAGCTCCTTGCTATAAACCTCAGATACATCAGGAAAGCGTGTGCCTAAGGCAGGATTATTTCTGCCGATTAACGGATTTGTACCAACTAAATTAATATGATCGGTAATTAGCATTAGTTCACCTGGATTAAAGTCTGTATTAACTGCACCGCAAGAATTCGTAATAATTAGATTTTTAGCACCTAATGCTTTTATTACTCTTATAGGAAATGTAACTTCATCCAGACTGTAGCCTTCGTAGTAGTGATAGCGTCCTTTCATTGCAACGATTTTTTTTCCTTCTAATCTACCAATAACCAATTCGTTTGCATGTCCTGCCGCATCAGATTTAGAAAAAAAAGGAATATCTTCATAAGGGATAGTAACGGCATCTTCTATTTCGTCAGCTAGACTTCCTAACCCAGAACCGAGAACGATTCCGACTTCAGGGATAATATTCGTTTTACTTGATATAAAATCTTTCGCTTCCAGGATTTCATTTGTCTTATGCATTATTTGTACCTCCGTTTTTATTTTTAGTAGACCGGTCTACATAATTTATAAAAAAATGACTATTTTAGAATGATAGGTATCATGTGAGACATCCCTCGAATAGCAGAAGAATCTTTACGAGCTAAGGATACAATAAAGGCGCCTTGAATCATGGAATTTATGGACTCGCCAAGTTCGTTTGCTTTCTCTTTTTCATAGCCATTTATTTCTAACACTTGAGAAAATTCTGTAGACCAGGCTTCAAATACATCATTACATGCTTTTCGTAAGTTTTCACTGGTTGAGGACGTTTCTAATACAAGGGCAGTAATAGGGACCCCTATAAAGTAATTGTCTTTTTCAAAACGTTCTGCGCTCTCTGCTATAAAGTATTGTATAGCTTCTACTGGATTGTCATGTAGTGTAAGTTTTTCTTTAATAAAATTGGTTACGACTTGTTTTGTCCAATTTATAGCTTCAATAGCTAGTTGCTCTTTACCATTTGGAAAATGGTAGTAAATAGACCCTTTTGGTGCACCACTTTGCTGTATAATATCATTTAATCCTGTTCCAACATACCCTTTTTTTTGCAGAAGTTTTGCTGTTGCCTTAATCATTTCTTCTCGAGTATTTTTTTTCATGTAAGAACATTCACTCCAATTAAAGTTTTATACCAAACGGTCTACATATTATATTTTATGGAAGCGATACCAATTTGTCAATACAAAATAGAACACTATAAGAGGTTAATTATTATCAGCTGATTCAGTAACCATGATGTATTCCTACACATTTCCCCAACCGGTTCACTGCTTCTTCAATATCCTCATCTTGTAAATTAGCAAAACCGATAATTAATTTAATCTTTCCAGGTTGTTTGGGTTGATGTTGTAACATGAACCGTCTCATAGAGTAAATCTCAAGCTTTTCTTTTTTAGCATGAGTCTCAACTTCTTCATACCGCTTTTCCGTTTTGAACGTTGCAACAAAATGAAGGCCGGCAGGGATATCTTCAATCGAAATAGTATGTTTAAAGTAAGATCGAAGGTAGGTGACTAGTTTTTTTCTTTTTACTTTATAATAATGATTCATTCGCTTCACATGTCGGTCGTATTCTCCTGTTTGAATAAAATAATGCAACGTATACAGTGCAAGTGCGTTACTGTTTTGAATCAAATGCTGATGGTGATTTTGATAATCGCGCAATAACTTTGGTGGAAGTACCATATAGCTAATGCGAAGTCCAGGTAAAATCGTTTTTGAAAACGTTCCGGTATAGATAACCCGCTGATTTCGATCCAAACTTTGTAAGGATGGAATGTTGTCCGTTTCATACTTAAATTCACTGTCATAATCATCTTCCAAAATATAACGATCGTTGTTCTGTAATGACCAATTAAGCAGTTCGATACGTCGAGAGATTGGCATTATTTTTCCAGTTGGAAATTGGTGGGAGGGTGTGACAAACAAAAGATTCGCCTTTGATTGTTCCGCTCTTTCTATATTCATTCCCTTATTATCCAAGTCGACAAGCTGTACCGGAAATTCCATATTCTTTAAGAGGGTATAAAACCGGGAATACCCTGGGTTTTCCATGGCTATTCTCGTTTTTTCTGTTTTGCTTTCCATGAGTTGACGAATTAACAGCTGGGTACCTGCGCCGATAACAACTTGTTCGGGTTCGCAAACCACACCACGAGATAATGTAATCATCCTGGCAATTGTTTTGCGTACAATGAAGGGTCCTTGAGGAT
This sequence comes from Virgibacillus salexigens, assembly GCF_000723585.1. Lineage (NCBI taxonomy): Bacteria > Bacillati > Bacillota > Bacilli > Caryophanales > Bacillaceae > Virgibacillus > Virgibacillus salexigens. Next base: position 999,565 of record NZ_CCDP010000001.1, read on the forward strand.
GCGGGAATTCTGAAAGTTCCTGCTTATGCTGATTAATCGCCTTTTGCTGACATTTGATCCATGATTTAAATGGGAATTTCGTAATATCAGAAGCCATATGAGATAAGGAGAGCCAACCTTTTTTATCCACACTCTCTTCTCTTAAATCATCTGGTAAAGTACGAACAGGTTGTTTGTCTTGAATAAACGCAGTTATCGCTTCGACATAATACCCCTTTTTTTCAATTGTATAGATGTATCCTTCTGCTAGTAATTGTTCATATGCATGGGTGATCGTATTTACACTGACGTTTAGTTGAGTGGCCAACGTTCGTTTAGAAGGTAATTTTTCATTGGCATGAATCTTACCCGCTAGGATGATCGCTTTGATTTCTTCATAAATTTGCTGATAAATAAAGGCTTCTTTCTTTGTTTTATCTAATCTCAATAACATTTGAAAGCACTCCTTAATCTGGTACCTATTAAATTTAAAATCTGGTACTTTTCATTATACCAGATTATTGTCATACTAATTACTAAATTTAAAAAAGTGAGGGATATAGATGACTACTGTCGAACAAGCCAGAGATGATATATTACGAACAAAGCGAAATAAGTATATTCCTAGGGGAGTAAGTAACGGAAATGTATTAATTGCTGACCATGCTAAAGGAGCAACCATTACGGATCATGCACAGAATGAATGGATTGATTTTGCTGGTGCTATCGGGACGTTAAATGTAGGACATTCCCACCCCAAAATTACAGAAGCGGTCAAAGCGCAAGTAGATAAATTTTTACACCCGGGATTTAATGTAGTCATGTATGAAGGGTATATCCAACTGGCGGAACGATTATGCCAGCTAACTCCAGGTAGTTTCGATAAGCAAGCAATCCTGTTTAATTCTGGAGCAGAAGCAGTAGAAAATGCGGTCAAAATCGCTCGTAAATATACCAATCGTCAAGCCGTTGTTACATTTACTAGAGGGTTTCACGGGAGAACGAACTTGACGATGGGGATGACAAGTAAAGTAAAACCATATAAATTTGGGTTCGGGCCATTTGCTCCGGAAATTTATCAAGCGCCGTATCCTTACCTCTACCATAAACCAGATACGATGTCAGAATCAGATTATATTGACCAACAGATAGAAGAATTTGAGGAGTTTTTTATTTCGACAGTTGCCCCAGAGACAGTAGCTTGTGTCGTGATGGAACCAGTTCAAGGCGAAGGTGGATTTATAATTCCTCCAAAGAAGTTTGTTCAATTTGTGCGTGCATTTTGTGAAAAACATGGAATTGTATTCGTAGCCGATGAGATTCAAACTGGTTTCGCACGAACAGGGAAACTATTTGCTATGGAACATTTTGATGTTATACCAGATTTGGTAACCGTTTCCAAGTCATTGGCGGCAGGTTTGCCATTAAGTGGGGTAGTAGGCAGAAAAGAAATTCTTCATGCGGCAGAACCTGGAGAATTGGGTGGAACATTTGCTGGTAACCCAGTAGCTTGCGCGGCTGCTTTACAAGTATTAGATATTATTGAAGAAGAAAAATTAGTAGAAAAAGCGGAGCTTCTTGGGAAAAAGCTAGAAGATAAATTAATTACGCTCTCTAAGGAGCATGCATTTATAGGAGATATTCGTAGATTAGGAGCAATGGTGGCTGTTGAATTAGTTACCGATCAAAACAGTAAATTTCCGAATAAAACGAAGGCAAGTGAAATTGTCAACTATGCGAATGGTCATGGGTTGCTACTCCTATCAGCTGGTCTAAAGGGAAATGTGATTCGGTTTTTAGCGCCACTAGTTATTTCAGACGAAGAATTAGCGAAGGGCTTAACCATTTTAGAACAGGCATTTAATCAATAGGGGGGATGGTCATGTCTGAAAAGATCCAAGTATGGAACCCTGCAACAGGTGAGATTGTTAATGAAGTGAAAATTAATACAAAAGCAGAAATTGATCAAGCGCTTGAAAATGGACATCGTGGTTTTAAAGCCTGGGCAAACCTTGATGCCCATAAACGGTCTAACTTATTAAAACAATGGTCACATGTAATTCAACAACATAAACAAGATATTGCAGAGGTTATGACATTAGAAAATGGAAAGCCGCTAAAGGAGTCATTGGGCGAGGTAGATTACGCAACGAGTTATATTGATTGGTATGCAGAAGAGACAGTAAGAATCTATGGTCGAACGATTCCTGCATCGTCTGATTCAAAGCGGATTGTCATCAGTCGACAGCCAGTGGGGTTAGTTGCGGCGATAACGCCATGGAACTTTCCTGCGGCGATGATGACAAGAAAGGCAGCACCAGCACTAGCTGCAGGATGTTCGTTTATTATTAAGCCAGCGGAAGAAACCCCATTGACGACGATGCGATTCGTAGACCTTGCGCATGAAGCTGGAATTCCAGCGGATGTGATACAGTACGTTAATGGATATGGAACTGATGTTGGTCCATTGTTCACTGCGAGCAACTATGTGCGAAAGATTACCTTTACTGGATCTACACCAGTAGGTAAGACATTAATTCGTGATAGTGCAGATACAGTAAAGCATGTAACGATGGAGTTAGGTGGTCATGCACCACTTATTGTAGCAGCGGACGCAGACTTGGATATTGCCGTTAAGCAAACAATCCTTTCTAAGTTTAGAAATGCTGGTCAAACCTGTATTTGTGCAAATCGTGTAATTGTACATGAGAGCATGGTAGAATCTTATACAGCAAAATTAACAGAAGCGATAAAGCATTTGAAAGTCGGTAATGGATTAGAGAAGGATACAGATGTCGGTCCGATCATAAATGAAAAAGGCTATGACAAAATTGTATCTCAAGTAGAAGATGCAATTCAAAAAGGGGCCGAGGTGTCGATTGGAAATAAGTTTGATGCTAATTTTGAAAACGGTACTTTTTTTGTCTACCCAACGGTGTTAACTCATGTGAGTGAAGCGATGGCTATCATGCAGGAAGAAACATTCGGACCAATTCTTCCGATTACGAGTTTTTCATCTATTGAAGAAGCGGTTGAGATAGCGAATCGAACGCCATATGGCTTAGCGGCTTATTTCTTTACGAATGATTACCGCGTAGGAAGTTATCTTCATGACCATCTTGATTATGGGATTATCGGTTGGAACGATGGGGCTCCTTCTGGTGCGCATGTACCTTTTGGAGGAATGAAAGAGAGCGGTATTGGAAGAGAAGGTGGATTGGAAGGAATTGAACCGTACTTAGAAACAAAATATTTGTCGATTGGTAATTGTAACTTTTCTTAAGATAAAACATGGCTAATTCTACGGATATGGAATTAGCCAGATGCTTAGCAAAACTTTATTGTTGGAAAATTCGTTTAAATGTATGTCGTAGATTTAGTCGGAGGTGCTCATGTGAATGTGGTTCAAAAAGAAATAGAAAAATCCAACGACTTGGAAAAAGAAGATTTGTCTTTTTGGACACCATCTAACCAGTGGAAATCTTTCATTGTATCGCTTACAGGTTTATTTTTATTTCTTGTTCCAATTCCTTATCAGGGACAATGGACAATTGGAATAGGTATTATTGCTGAATTCCTTCAAAACAAATTTGAGGTTTATTTACCAACATTTATGACAGGTGTGTTAATCCTTTCTGTATTGGGAACTACTGTTATGAAAGTAGGTTTACGATACCAAAAACAATGGGCGACCAATTCCAAGTTCTTAAGGGAATTATTAGATGTTAATTGGTTTTGGGGGATATTTCGCATCCTAGGTGCTGTTTTTGCAGTAATGACACTATATGAGTTAGGTCCTAAATTTATCTGGACGGGTGCTACCGGTGGTACGGTATTATTCGATCTCATTCCTGTACTTACAACGTGGTTTTTAATTGCTGGCTTTCTTATGCCCTTATTATTAAATTTTGGGTTAATGGAGTTTATTGGAACCGTTGTTAGAGGGGTGATGCGACCGCTATTTAAATTACCAGGACGCTCATCAATTGATGCTTTAGCGTCATGGATGGGAAGCGGTACCGTTGGAGTGTTGATTACAACACAGCAATATGAGAGTGGATTTTATACAAAACGCGAAGCATCTGTGATCGCAACCAATTTTTCTATTGCATCCATTGCTTTTAGTTTACTCGTTATTAACTTTATTGGTATGGGTCATATGTTTGTACAATTCTATATCACGGTTATTGTGGCAGGAGTTATTGCTGCAATTATCATTCCAAGGATCCCCCCACTATCAAGAAAAGAAGATAACTATTATGAATTAGCAGGCAAGCAAATCGCTGAAGAAGTTCCTACTGGGAAAACCCAATTCCGCTTTGCGATGGAGAAAGCAGTTGCTCGAGCAGCAGAAGTGAAAAGTATTTCCTCAATTGTAAAGAGTGGCGTACAAAATGTCATTGATATTTGGTTTGGTTTGCTCCCACTAGTGATGGGATTAGGCACGATTGCACTTATAATTGCTGAGTTTACACCAGTCTTTCATATTCTTGCTTATCCCTTTGTCCCACTTCTGGAATGGGCGAATATCCCTGAAGCATCAGAGGCAGCGCCAGCGATGATCGTTGGCTTTGCGGACATGTTTCTACCGGCAGTAATAGGCAGTGGAATCGAAAGTGAACTTACCCGCTTTGTTATCGCATCTTTATCAATGACGCAATTAATTTATATATCAGAAGTAGGCATCTTAATTTTACGTTCGAAAATTCCAATCAGTTTTCTTGATATGGTAATTATATTTTTACAGCGCACCATCATTACACTGCCAATTATCATTCTAATGGCACAGCTCTTTTTCCTTTAATGTGACTTGCATAAATAACCGCTAGCAATTAGTTTGATAGTAGAGTGATTAATTCAATAGGAGGAAGACGACATGTACAAACCAAAAGATTCTTCAAAAAGCCCACGATACACCGGTGTACGTACATTTATGCGACTGGAACAAATCCAAACAACAGAAAATGTAGATTTTGTAGTGGTAGGTAATCCTTTTGATACTGCAGTATCAAATCGTATTGGGGCTCGTGGCGGCCCGCAGCATATTCGTAACTTTTCTGTGTTGCTTCGACCTTATAATCCGAATCAAGGAATTAATATTTTTGATTATTGTTCAGGAGTTGACTACGGGGACTTTGAAATTGTTCCACAAAACATTCATAAATCCTATGACATTGTGGGAGAATCGTTAGCTCCCATTCTTGAAAAAGAAATTACTCCCATTATCCTTGGAGGAGATCATTCTGTATCTCTAGGTCATCTTCGGGCGTTTGCAGCCAAGTACGGCCCTGTTTCGCTCGTTCATTTCGATTCCCACAGCGATACATGGGATAATTATTTCGGAGAAAAATATATGCATGGAACGCCATTCCGTAGAGCAGTAGAGGAAGGACTCATTGATACAGAACACTCTATACAGGTTGGTTTACGGGGACCGCTTTATGGTCCAGAAGATATAACAGATCCGGAAGATTTAGGATTTAAAACCATTCCGATGCGTGAAGTGAAAAAATTAGGACAAGAAGAGGTATTACGCCAAATTCATGAACGTGTTGGCGACAAGCCCGTTTTTGTTTCATATGATATCGACTTTGTTGACCCTGCATTTGCTCCAGGAACGGGGACCCCAGAAGTAGGCGGTCCTGATAGTCATGAGGCCCTAGAATATGTACGTGGGCTTCATGGGCTAGATATTAAAGGTTTTGACTTAGTCGAAGTATTGCCCGAATATGATAGTGGTGAAATAACTGCTGCCCTTGCTTCTGCAGTGGCATTTGAAATGATTACACTAGTTGCCATGAAGAAGCGTGATGATTTAGCAGTTGAAGGGAAGGAAGCCACCTTCACTAAATAAAAATACGTGCGGGAAGGATGTCATCAAATCGAAATGGTTTGGATGACATCCTTTTTTTGTAATAAAATAGATAAAGAAAGCATGAATCTTTTTTTCAAATATCAACGTATAATTAGACAGTTTACCTTTGAATCAGGAGGAAAAATATGAATCGAACGATTGAAAAAATATTAGGCATTATTGGGTTTGTAATGGATGCGTTTTTTGCTGCAGTAGGGGTGTTATTACTAATAATTGTTAATACAGGTATTGGCTGGCTTGAAGGTTCGATTAATCCTGTCGAATTCGGAGCCTTTGCTGAATTAATAACGATATTTATCAATTTATTATGGATTCCGATTATCAGTTGTGTCATTAGTTTTATCTTAGGACTTGTAGGTGTTCTTAATCTAAAGCGAAATCCACGTGTTGCCGGCGGGTTTTTTATTGCAGCTACTGTTATTAGCAGCTGGTTACTATTCACAGGAATTGCTTTCCAATCTGTCTTATACGCAGTAGCAGCAATTATGTGTTTTGTTAGAAAGCCCGAAAGGAATGCTGCGTAGGCGGTACTCTTGTATCCGTAAAGAAACGAACGGAGAAAAAAAGGATCTTATCCCAATACGAATCCGAACGATTCCACTCGAATCTGTTCGGAATTTTTTTTGCACAACACATCGGTCCATCACTTTCCACGAGCGAGGATTCAGCTTCCTTGCCGCGACAAGGAGTTGTCGACGTTGTCCGCGTGGTCGTTCCTCATCAGAACAATTTCCTGCGGCACCTGTACGATTATTTTTTGAAAATAATAATTATTTTGTATTGACAGATGATATAAACTTGGTTAAAATTCTGTGTATAGAACATAGTTTTTTATACGGAACAAATAGTTGGAGATGGAGGTTATGAAATGCCACAAAATCCTTCCGGTAATCCAAGCTTGGTTCAGCAAATTAGTAATGCAGTAGTTCCAGAGGGGGCGATAATGTTCTGGCATTTAGGCCAGTCAGGTGTAGTACTAAAAGTGAATGACGTTATTTGTTATATCGATCCATACCTGTCCAATTACATTGAAGAAGAAAGTCTAGTCTATCCACCTAACTTATTAAAACGAAACTTCGATTCACCTATTTCTCCTGAAGCTATTACACACGCAAATCTCGTTCTGATAACACACGAACATGTAGATCATCTCGATCCAAAAACGCTAAAAGCAATCATGAAAAGCTCCCCAGAAGCAACGTTTATTTGCCCAGCACCATCTACCACACAGCTAAAAACGATAGGAATACATGAAGATCGAATCCACTCCGCACTAGCATACGAAGTTATCCAATTCGCTAATTTGTCCATTACTCCAGTTCCTGCGAAACATGAAGATTTTTTCACTGATCAAAAGCAAAGGCATTACTATCTCGGTTACGTTATCGAAACAAACAATGAAACGATTTATCATGCAGGTGACACCGTACTTTATAAAGAATTAATTGACTTTTTGAAACCACGCGCTATAGATGTTGGTTTTTTACCTATTAACGGTCAGGATTGGAAGCGCTCAAATGAAGGAGCACTTGGTAATATGAATTTTCGAGATGCTATCGAGCTTTCCCAACAAATCGACCTTGATTTAATAGTACCGGTTCATTATGACTTATTTCAATCAAATACAGAAAGTCCTGCTTTCTTTGTAGATTACTTATATCGAAACTATCCTTTTCAAAAGTTCAAAATGATGGTCCCTGGAGAAATGATGGTTTACTGGTCCAAATTTAAATGAGGGGAGAAGGACGAATGAGGAAAAAATTGTTTTCGTTTCTGTTGATCGGACTAGTTTTACTGGTTGGCTGTAATGAGGAAAAGAATGCTGGAGGAGAAGCTAAAGAAGGAGATAAGACCACGCTTACTCTATGGCACTATTGGTCAGAAAACCTAGAATCAGAGCTTATTGATCGTGTTGAAGCGTTTAATGCGTCTCAAGAAGATATCCAAGTAGAATTGACATATGTACCTTATAGCGAGTTAACACAACAGCTTTTAATTAGTGCAACGAGTGGTGATATGCCTGATTTGGTTATCGGGGGTATAAATGAAGTTCAGTTTTACGCAAAGTCTGGCATTCTAGAAGACGTTACAGACAAAGTAAAAGATTCTGGATTAGCAGAGAAAATGTATGGAAATATTGCAGCGATTCATCAACTTGATGACAAGTACTATGGTGTCCCGCTTCATACAAATGCGGTTGCGCTTTTTTACAACACAGATTTAGTAGCGGAGCCACCTACAACTTGGGACGAGTTAGAGAGCAGTGCAGAAGAATTAACAGAAGATGGAACATACGGCTTTTCAGCTTCAGCACATAATTCGCAGCATGGTACAGCATCTTGGATACCGTTTTTATGGTCCACAGGTAGTGATGTAACTAATATAACAAGTTCAGATGCGATAAGCGCACTTGATTTGTGGAAACGAATGTTTGATAAGAAAGTGATGCCGCAAGAAATTGTGAATAAAGAGTTAGAGGAAGTGGGTGTGGATTTTTATAATGAAAAAGTTGCGATGATTATCGGCGGCTCATGGATGATACCTACTTTCGAGACGGAAGCTCCAGATTTAAATTGGTCTGTCGCTCAAATTCCAAAAGATAAAACCCATTCTTCCGTTATCGGTGGGGAAAGTATTGCCATTGGGAGTGGGCAATCGATTGAAGAATCGTGGGAATTTATTCAATTCATGCTTGAACCTGATAGACAATTAGAGTGGCTGAAAGCAACTGGGAATTTCCCATTTAGTGACGATGTAGCTAATGACTCCTATTTCCAAGATAATGAAATACGTCGTGTCTTTGCTAATGTCATCCAAAATTCTCAAGGATATGGCTGGGGCGAACAACATAATGATATCAATACTGCTATTTATACTGTGTTACAGGATGCTTTAGTTGGTGGCCAATCTGCCGAAGAGGCGTTGAAAAAGGCGAAAGAAACAGTACAACCATTATTGGAGTCAAATAGGAACTAGAGATTATATTAAAGGGAGGGAGTTTGGTGGAGAAGTTTGGAAATGCGAAACAATTAAATCGAAATAAATTCAAGGACTATACATTTCTTCTCCCTTCAGCTTTATTTTTACTCGCTTTTCTTGTGTATCCCATTCTGTACAATATTCTATTAAGCTTCAAGGATATAAACATCGGTAATCTGATTCAGGGAGAGCAGCCATTTGTCGGTATTGAAAATTATATTACCGTACTAAAAGCTCCGCTATTTGGTAAAGCCCTTGTAAATTCACTAATCTTTACTGTTGCTACAATAATTTTTTCAACAAGTATCGGATTTGCACTTGCTTTATTATTCAATAAGTCGTTTCCTGGTCACAAATGGATGCGGTCGATCCTATTAATTGCTTGGATGACACCAATTATTATTATTGGCACCGTTTTTAGTTGGATGTTAAGTGGGGAGAACGGCATCATTAATGAATTCTTGCTTCAGAGTGGGTTTATTTCGCAGCCTGTGTATTGGTTGACCAATCCAAATTCAGCTTTAATTAGTATTATTATCGCAAATATTTGGATAAGTATCCCATTTAGTATGGTCATTCTATTATCAGGACTGCAAGGTTTGCCTTCAGGTATTTATGAGGCAGCTAAAATAGATGGTGCGAATAAAATAAAGCAATTTTATTACATTACACTCCCATTGATGAAGCCTACTATTCTCGTCCTATTAATGCTCGGGGTTATATTCACATTTAAAGTATTTGATTTAATCTATATCATGACCGGTGGTGGACCTGCTGATTCAACCCAGGTTATCCCATTTCTCGCATATCAGCTGTCCTTTAGCATGTATCGTTTTGGAGAAGGTGCTGCACTTTCTAATATTTCCTTCTTTTTAATAGGAATGATAGCGATCCTCTATCTCTATCTTATTCGGAAGGAGGAAGTAATGTGATGCGTAGTAAAAAGTGGCTATTCTCTATTGTGGGTTTTTTAATTGTTGCTGTATTCTTATTTCCAATCTACTGGATGGTAATCTCGTCTTTAAAACCAATGTCGGAGATCTTTGGTGAATCCACACTTTTCCCGAAGAATGTTACCTTTGAAGCGTATCGAAACATTTTTATAGGAAGTGATCTAGCCATATTTCGTCACTTCTTTAATAGCCTGATCATTAGCTTTGGGACAATGATTGGTACGATCTGCTTAGCTGCACCTGCTGCCTATGCCATTGCAAGAAAGAATTTAAAAGGAATCACCTTGTTTCTTTTATTTATTTTAATTACGCAGATGTTTCCGAGTAATATGTTGGCATTACCTCTTTATACGATGTTTGCCAAGATAGGATTATTGAATTCGTATCTAGGTGTCATTATTGCGAATATGACATTATCACTGCCATTTGTCATTTTGATCATGCGAACGCATTTTTTAACATTGCCCAAGGCATTAGAAGAAGCAGCAATCATTGACGGTTGCTCTAGGTGGGGAGCATTTTTGCGAATTATTCTACCTCTTGCAAAACCAGGAATACTAACTTGTGCGGCATTTAGCTTTTTACTTGCTTGGGGAGAATTTCTATATTCATTAACAATGCTGTCAGACAATAGTAAATGGCCGATAACATTAGCAATGCGACAGTTTGTTGGTCAGTTTGGAACAAATTGGGGAGAATTGATGGCGTTATCAGCTGTTTCTACCCTTCCTATCATCATCATTTTTATATTTACACAGCGTCACATTATAAGTGGTATTGCTGATGGATCAACGAAATAAATAGATAAAAGCAAGAATCGAAAGGAAGAACATCGTGGCTAAATACAATGTACCGGCTTTGGAAAAAGCTATTTCTATATTAAATCTAATTGCATCACCCGAAAGAAAATATACCGTTACAGAGATTCACAAGACGTTAGATATTTCTAAAACAACCGTTTTTTCAATCTTAAAGGTGTTGGAAACACATGATATCGTCAAGAAAAATGAAAAAGGAGAATACAAGATTGGGGTAAAGCTCTATGAATTAGGTATGGCTTATATATCAGAAGTGGATATGGTGAAAATAGCAAGGCCTTATTTAAATAAGCTAATGAATAAAACGGGATATACCGTTCATTTGGGGGTGTTGGATGAGGGGGAAGTGTTGTATGTGGATAAAGTGGAACCAAATTCATTTATACGATTTTCTACCTTCCCAGGACTGCGGACAGATTTTCATATAACGAGTCTTGGAAAGGTAATCGCAGCCTATTTAAAAGAAGAAGAACTTGAACAACTCATTGATCAGAAAGGACTCACACGTCATACAGATCGTACGATTACAGATAGTTCGAAGTTAAAACATTCATTACAGCAGATTCGAGAAAAAGGATATGCCCTCGAAGATGAAGAGGAAGAAATCGGCGTCAGATGTATCGGAGTCCCCGTTTTTAATGGAGACAAAGTGGTAGCTTCTATCAGTATTGTCGGCCATACCTCGATGCTGACATTTACCAATTTGGATGAATTGGTAAAAGAATTGCAGCAAACGGCCATGGCTGTCTCAAAAGAATTAGGGGCAGTAACGTAAATCACGCTGTATGTAGTATCTATGTAGTAGATATATAGTCATAACGCTGCGTGTTCAATAATTAATCTCAAAGGAGGTAATATGTATGAACAAAGCGAGTAATGTAGAGCTTTATAAAGAGGCAACTGCCTATTCACCAGGTGGGGTGCATACTTCTATTCGTAATGTGGATCCGCACTTAATCTTCACAAAAGCGGAAGGAGCCTATATGGAAGATGTGGAAGGTAATAGATTTATAGACTACCAAGCCGCATTTGGACCATTTATTCTCGGACATAATTATCCTTATGTGAACAATAAAGTAACAGAAACTATTGCAAGAACGGATTTATTCGGTGTCGGAACAACAGATATCGAAATCGAATTAGCAAAGAAGATTTGTCAGCATGTTCCTTCCTCTGAACAAGTATTATTTTGTAATTCAGGTTCGGAAGCAACGTATCATGCGATACGTTTAGCAAGGGCAGTAACAGAGAAGCGGAAATTAATCAAATTTCAAGGCTGTTACCATGGTTGGCATGATTATGTAGCACGTAATATGTTGAGTGATTGGGATAAAATTGGGAAACGGGATCCTGGTTCTAACGGGATGCTAGATGAAGCAGTTGATAACACATTGGTATGTACATTTAATGATCTTCAACATGTAGAAGAAACCTTAATCGAAAACAATGATGAAGTAGCAGCAATTATTGTTGAACCAATTCCACATAATATTGGCTGTATTTTGCCGGAAGATGGATTTCTAAGTGGTTTAAAAGAACTCTGTTCGAAATACGGCGCTTTGTTGATATTTGATGAAGTGATTACTGGATTTCGTCATGATATTGGTGGCTTTCAAAAAATAGCAGGCATTACCCCTGATCTAACTACCTTAGGAAAAGCAATGGCCAATGGATATCCAATGGCAGCTATTGCCGGTAAGAGGGAGTATATGTCTCGATTTAATACAAATCCAGGTGGTGATGTTTGGTTTGCAGGAACATACAATGGTCACGCAGTAGGGACAGCAGCATCACTTGCTACGATCGAAATGCTGGAGAATGAACCTGTACATGATCACATCTTCCGTTTAGGAGATAGGATGCGAAAAGGAATAAAGGAAATACATGAAGTACTAGGAATCGACGCGTTTGTTGCAGGATTTGGATCCGTTTGGACAACATATTTTATGAATTTTCGACCGAAAAACTATTCGGATTTACAACATAATGATGGAGAGCTATATGTTCGCTATCGCAAGAAGCTCATCGAAAAAGGTATCTTTAAAATGCCGATGAACATGAAACGGAATCATATTAGCTTTAGTCATACAGACAGAGAAATTGATGTAACTTTGGAAGCGATGGAGGATGTATTACGAGAATTGTTTTAAGTTTGAAGACATAGGAGGTTACCAATGAAAATTACTGATGTAAAAACATATATCGCAGGTAATAATTGGAAGAATTGGGTGTTTACACAGGTTGAAACAGATGAAGGAATAACCGGCTTAGGAGAGGCAACGCTTAACGGATTTGCAAAAACGACAGAAGCAGCTGTTCATGAGTTAAAACGGTTGGTGATAGGAAAGGACCCTTTCGATGTCGAGCAACATTCCTTACGACTATTCCGTGATTACTACTCTGATGGTGGCCAGATTCATGGTGCAGCATTATCTGGAATTGAGTACGGCTGCTGGGATATCATGGGGAAAGCATTAGGGGTCCCGGTTTATAAATTACTTGGAGGAAAAGTGCAACCGAAGCTTCGTGCTTATGCAAATGGCTGGTATCGATCGGCGCGAACACCGGAGAATTTCTATAATAACGCAAAGAAAGTGATAGAAAAAGGATATACAGCATTAAAATTTGACCCCTTTGGATCAGCTTGGCGAACTGTGAGTAGACCTGATTTTAATGAAGCTATCGAAATTATTGCTGCAGTTAGAGAAGCAGTGGGAGAAGATGTGGATATTTTAATCGAAGGTCATAATCGATTTAGTGTTCATACTGCGTTGCAATTTGCTGATGCGATGCAGCCTTTTCAACCAACCTGGTTTGAAGCCCCTGTACCGCCACAAAAAATAAGTTCGATGGTGGAGGTTGCCAAGCGAAGTCCAGTACCAATCGCGTGCGGGGAGGATTATTATTGTAGAGAACAATTTTCGGAACTCTTAGCACATCATGCCGTTCACATTATTCAGCTGGAGCCCCAATATTTAGGGATAACAGCAGCGAAGCAAATTGCTGCGATGACACATGCAAGTAATGGTGTCATTGCTCCACATAGTGCCCAAGGACCTTTATGTTCGGTTGTTTGTGCCCATTTAAACACAGCGACACCGAATTTTTATTTACATGAGATATTCGATGATTTCAATGTCGACTGGACCCAACAATTATTAACCAATCCAATAAACGTAGAAAACGGCTATATTTCAGTTAGTGATCAACCTGGATGGGGGGTTGCATTAAATCATCAAATTGTAGAACAACATCCTTATCACCCAAATCATTTTTTACCACTCTTTTCAGACGGATGGGAAAAGCGTCAATCTGTTGAAATGAATTAATTGATGAGCAGGAGGAAAGTTCATGGGCAAATTACGCATTGGGATAGCTGGAACGAGTAGAGGAAGTCACTTTCATGAAGATTTTAGCAAGGTAGATGGTGCAGAAGTAGTCGCTATTATGGATCCGGATAAGAGAGCACGACAGGCTTTTTGTGATAAATATCAAGTTGAGTATGCGCTCGCTTCGTATGAAGATCTATTAAATGCTGGGATTGATGTGGTTGTTATTGCTTCGCCATTGCAACTTCATGCTGCACAGGCGATCGACGCACTCAATCAAGATATTCATGTTTTATCAGAAGTTACGGCTGCTGCTACATTGGAAGACTGTAAGTTATTACTACAAGCTGCTAAAAATAGCAATGCACAATATATGATGGCAGAGAATTACTGTTATATTCGGGAAAATATCGCTATTCGAAACATGGTTAGAGCAGGTTTATTTGGTGACATATATTTTGCTGAAGGGGAATATTTGCATAATGTAACCTACCTTCATTACGACGAACATGGGAAGCCAACATGGCGACGTAAAGAAACAATGGGAAAACGTGGCTGTACGTACGGCACACATAGCTTAGGACCGCCTTTGGATTGGTTTAATGAGCGGGTGAAATTGGTTAATTGTCTGGGCCCGGGATCGCATACGGAGCCTGCATATGAAAACGATGACACAACGATGATGCTATGTCGCACAGAAAGTGGAGCCCTGATAACGATCCGTTTAGATATGGTGTCTAATCGGCCGCATAACATGGGATATTACTCGCTTCAAGGTACAAAAGGCTGTTATGAAGCGCCAAGAGTACCTGGTGGCACACATCGGATTTGGCTCACGGATTATACGCAATCAAAGGAGGAGTGGCTGGCGCTCCCCGATGTGTATGGTGATTTTCTTCCAGCTGAGTTAATTGATTTCCCAGAAGAGGCAAAAGATTCCCACCATTGGGGAGCCGATTATTTTATGGTCAAAGACTTTGTTCATCGTATCCTTGAACAACGACCAGTAGCGATTGATATCTATAAATCACTTGAAATGACCTTACCGGGAATTCTTTCAGAACAATCAATTACTCGTAATGGGGCTCCCATCGAGGTTCCGGATGTGCGAAAGTGGTAGATGGTAAAACAGATGGAGGGATAGATAATGCCGGATTTGTATAAACAAACAGATATCGAGCTCGTTATCAACAATCTGCTGAATCTAGTACGTATACAAGATCATGCAGGTGATACGAGAGAAATTGCAGCACTTTATGAACAATTACTAACGGAAGTCGGCTTTAACGTAGAAACATATGAATTCATCCCAAATAACCCAACACTTATTGGAAGATTTCAAGGAAATACCAACCCTGATGGGAAAAAGTTAATCTTTAATGGACATATGGATGTCATTCCTTTAGATCATCGAGCCCCATTTGTTAAGGATGGGAAAGTATACGGTCGTGGAACATGCGATATGAAAGGATCCCTCGCGTGTATTTTGGAAGCTGCTAGAATGCTGCATGCTTCTCGTGATGCTATTAATGGGGAATGGATTGTGATTGCGAATAGTATGCATGAAAGCCCGGGGGGAAGAGGAGAAGATTTATATGCGCTTGCGGAAAAGATAGATTTAAAAGCTGATGCAGCAATCGTCATGGAAGGAGCAACAAGCGATTGCACCATTGCTCAAATGGGATCAGCCACGTTTCATATCGTTGTCGAAAGAGAGGGAGATCCTAGTCACCAATTATTCACACCGATTGAAACACCACACCCTATTCATGTTATGGCAGATGTCATTCATGCGTTAGAACTTGAAAATAAGTACTTAAACCAACAAGCGATTGAAGATATTGGCTATGCTTCTTACTTTATTGGCCATATACAAAGTGGATCCTTTTATAACCAAATGCCTAAGTATGCTAGTGTGGAAGGAGTCCGACGCTATGGACCAGATGACGATTTTGATGCGGTTAAGCACCAAATGGAAGAACGATTAGCTACTATTGCGGATAAACATGGCGTACGTATTCATTTAGAGTTAACCAAGGTGAGAGATGGCTATCGCATAGCAAAAGATCATCCTCTAGTAACAGCTCTTCAGCAATCGGTAAAACAAGTAACGAAAGTGGAAATACCATTAACAGGGAAAAAACTAGTAACAGATGCTGGCATTTTTGTAAAAGAGATGGGGATACCAACCGTTTGCCATGGTCCTGATCAACGTACTGCTCACGGAGAAATAGAATATGTAGAAATCAGTGAACTGGAAAAAACGATAAATATTTACGTTCAGTTTATTCATGAGTTTTTTAAAGCATAGGCGTGGACGTGGAACGTACTTGGGACTAAAGCGTATAAGGGGAGGGGATTTTTGCGTGAACAAGCGAGTATTAGTTACTGGCGCTGCAAGTGGTATTGGGAGAGGAATTGCTGAAAAGTTCCTAAGTGCAGGATGTAAAGTAGTGTTGCTAGATAAGGATGAACAAAAATTATCAGCGGCGCTGCAAGATCTAGCTGAATTAAAGGGCGCATCACACGCTGTTATTTGCGACATTTCAGATGAAAATGAAGTTCAGTCAGCTGCTGATGCGTGTTGGAAATGCTGGGATGGACTTGATATTTTAATAAACAATGCTGGCTGGGCTGCTAGAGAACCTTTTCTAGAGATTTCATTAGCAAATTGGGATAAAATATTGGAAATCAATTTACGAGGCACCTTTCTCCTTAGCCAATGGATAAGCAAAGAGATGGCCGCGCAGCAAATACCTGGTTCTATCGTGAATATATCGTCAAAGAATGGGCTTGCAGGGAGTTCCAAACTCGCACATTATAATGCCTCGAAAGCTGGTATCAATCTATTAACGCAATCTATGGCAGTTGAGTTAGCAGCGTATAATATTCGTGTTAACGCAGTAGCACCCGGATTCATTGATACACCATTAGATCAAGCCTTAAAGCAAAAAGAGGAACAATTAAATTTAACCGATAAAACTCCATTGAATCGACTTGGCACGATAGAAGAAGTTGCAAATGGAGTCTTTTTTTTAGCATCCGATCAAGCCTCCTATATTACCGGCTCGATATTACCGATTGATGGGGGGCATCTGGCAAATGCAAGTGAATTTTAAATCATAAACGATACTTGCTTCATTCGCATTTATTTATCATCGAAAAGGGAGGAGATAACATGAAATTAGTGACAATTAGAGGATCACAGACAAATTATCTTGGCATAAAAACAGATACAGGAGTAGTCGATCTAACTGCCATATTTCCTCGATATAACAATATGAAGAAGTTAATCGAGCATGTAGATATAACTCAATTAAAGACGATGATTACCGAACAAATGGAAAAAGAATTGCCGGTTTTTGTTGATGATACAAAACTTACGCTTGGTCCTTGTATCACAGATCCGGAAAAGGTCATCTGTGTTGGATTAAATTATCGTAAGCATGCTGAAGAAACGCAAGCAGATATACCTCAAACACCGATTCTTTTTAATAAATACAATAATACACTGGCTGGACATATGGAGGATATCAAATTACCAATGGATTCTGACCAAGTAGATTATGAAGCAGAATTGGCCATTGTAATTGGTAAAACAGCAACGAAGGTGTCGAAGGAAAACGCGAAAGATTATGTTTTTGGTTACTGCTGTGCAAATGATATATCAGCAAGAGATTTGCAGTTTAGATCTTCCCAATGGTTACTAGGTAAAAATTTAGAGGGATTTTGCCCACTAGGACCTTATTTTGTAACAGCTGATGAGATACCTAATCCAAATGACTTAACGATTAGTTGTCGTGTGAATGGAGAGGTTAGGCAACTGTCCAATACAAAGGATATGATTTTTCATTGTGATGAGATAATTAGTTATATTTCACAATATATGACGCTAAAAGCTGGAGATATCATTCTTACCGGTACCCCTGAAGGTGTTGTGATGGGGTATGATAAGGCAGCGCAAGTTTGGTTACGTGACGGTGACGAAGTGACAGTAGAGATAGAGGGTCTTGGAAAACTAACGAATGTCTTAACTAGCTGTTATGGTTAATTCTTTCTTTAAAGTGGGGAAGGGGTGAAAGAAATGATGGTTGAAAATCAAATTATTTACCTCGTATTTTTTTTACTATTTTTATTGTTTATGGTATGTATTGGAATTTGGGTAACGCGGAAAGTTCAAACAGGTGAGGATTTTTTAATGGGAGGAAGAGGGTTAGGCCCAATTCTTTTAATTGGGACAACGGTTGCGACTGCTGTTGGTACGGGTTCAAGTATGGGGGCAGTCCAGACAGCTTATGAGCAAGGGTGGGCAGGAGCATTTTTTGGGATAGGATTGGGAATAGGAATGATTACGTTAGTTTTGTTATTTTCGGATGCACGGGATAAAAATTTTATGACGTTCTCTGAAGAATTGAGTTATTACTTTGGGGCAAGCAAAGTAATTAAAGGAGCTATGTCAATTATCTTATACTTAGCAGAGGTTGGATGGTTAGGAACCCATATTCTAGGGGGCAGTATTTATCTAGGGTGGATTACTGGTCTAGATCCTACAACTGCTAAAATTGTTACTGCAGTGGGTTTTGGCTTATATACCATAATTGGTGGATATTTAGCCGTTGTTTATACGGATGTGGTTCAATCTATTATTTTATTTATTGGGTTTACCCTTTTAGCCATATTGTCCTTCATAAGGGTTGGAGGCTTCGCTGGTTTATCTGAAGGATTACCTAGGGAGATGACAACATTCTTAGGTGTTCAAGAAGCTGGATTAATTCCCGGACTATCCTTGATTTTAGTTACAGTGGTGGCAGTTTTAGTCATTCCTGCTTATCGACACCGTATTTATTCTGGTAAGAATGCGATCGTAGTTAAGAAAAGTTTTATTATTTCAGGAATTGTAGCAGTGTTATTCTCTATTTTCCCAACCATCATTGGTTTATCTTCTCGATTGTTGAATCCGACCATGTCAGATACCGCTTTTGCCTTTCCCTATATGATAACTGAGGTATTTCCAATTTGGATTGGTGCTTTTTTATTGGTAGCAGGCTTAGCTGCAACGATGTCTTCAGGAGATTCAGATGCTATAGCTGGAACAACGATACTAGTGAGAGATGTTTATCAGGTAATTAGCGGGAAATTACCAAGTAGAAAGAAGACAATTTTGTTTTCAAGGATAGGATTAATGATAACCATTGGGTTAGCGCTACTTTTCATTATTGGTACTACAAACATCATTAGTTATATTACCAACATGAGTTCTACCATTATGACTGGTTTACTAGTAGCGGCTTTATTAGGGAAGTATTGGAGAAGAGCTACTTGGCAAGGTGGAATAGCAAGTCTAATAGGGGGATCTGGTACTTCTTTCACCATAATTTCAAATGAAAACTTCATTGAATTTTGGGGAAATCCAGTTATCCCATCTTTAATAGTGTCCTTTCTTGCTGGTTTAATAGTTAGTTATTGTTCTCCAAAGAAAAAAATTACAAATGACGAGGCCCTAAAAAAATTAGAAGAGGAAAGAGAGATTTTTAATAATGTTGGTTAATTAGCTAGAATATAACTAAAATAAGAACCTCTAATTTGAATCAACCAATGTATGCGTTAAACTGCAATCTGGTATACGGGATACTTTCCACAGACAAGGGCTCAGCTAGCTCGGGTAAGAAAAAACGCTTACTCGAGTGGAGCCTCACTCACTCCCCCGTGGAAGTCATTTCTGTTCTATTATTAAGAATTGGTTATTATCCTTACAGTAGTAAATACCACTTTAAAAGCGAACGATAAATAATTTAAACAATTCTCCGAATGTAACTTCGCACATGAAGAAAACGGATTATTCCTTTATCTAAATTAGGATTGCCCTCATCTCTTTTTAAGCTAGACTAAATAGTATATTTTTCATACCACCCCACCCTCATATCACGATATTCAGCAATACGCTCAATGTAACGATGCTAACCAAAGTAGAAATTAGTGTAATACTCGATACTAATTCTGGTTCGGAATCGAATTCGATTGCATACATAGTTGTAGTTGCAGCGGTTGGCATGGCAGAAATAATAATTAGCACAGATGCAATAATTGGATCTACATCAACAATGAATACAAATAAATAAGCGATTGCTGGTGCAATTATCATTTTTAAGGTAACAGCAGATGTAACGACTTGCCAATTAAGCTTTAATCCAGTAATGGATCCAAGCTGCATTCCTAACATAATCATCATGACAGGAATGGCGGCATCCCCAACCATTGCTAAGGTTGAATGAATGGCATCTGGGATAGGAACTGCAACGTATTTAAAGATAAAAGCTAATATTGCTGCATAGGTAGTAGGCATCTTAAGAATATTTTCGCAGGCACGCCGTATTCCATTTGTACTTCTAGAAGCATAGTAGATACCAAAGAAATTATTTTGCAATGCTTGTACGACCATTATGAAAATGGCATATGGAACCGCAGCTTCTCCAACACTGAACAGGACAACAGGTAAGCCGTAATTTCCAGAATTCATAAATCCTGTAGCTAAAATAGAAGCACTTTCTGTATCAGGTTCCCATTTAAAGATTCTTGCTAGTAATTTATTTAATGCCACCATTAAGTAGAACAAAACAAACATATAGATCAGAATAATGAAGAAACCACTGTCATATTCCGCGTCATATAGTGTAACAAAGATCAGGGCTGGTGAGAGTATGTATAGTGACACGGTAGAGATGGATTTTACGTCTAAAATCCGAATTCGTTGTAAAATAAATCCTGAAGCAAAAACAGCCATAATTGGCAGAATAACACTAAGAAATAACATCATGTTGAACATCCCCATTTAATCAAGTAAGAAATAGTTTACCATATACATAGACAGTTAAGGAATGGAGATGGTTTCTTTTTAAAGGAGTTCAGGTTTGGTGAAAAAATATCAAATTTTAAAATCGTATATCCACTTCGGAAATTCTACCAATGGTATTAATTTGATAGAACTTATAGTAACGAGTATATCGTATTACAGGTAAAGTTCGAGCCAATTTCTGTTGTATCTTTTTTCACTAAATGTTTTTTTTACTTTTAATGCATTTGTAGATAAATTCTTACGATATTTTTCATTCTCCATTACGTCAATTATTTTTTTAGCAAGCGCTTGTCTACTTCCGTCTTCGACTAAATGCCCATCTATTCCATCTGTAATAATATCTTTAGGACCATATTTAATATTATATGATATTACAGGGGTACCCACTGCCATACTTTCTGTAATAACCATTGCAAATCCTTCTTGTCTCGAAGTTAATATCGAGCATGCTGCGTTTCTATACGTAGTTTGCGGAGAATTTGTATATGACTTTAGAAATACATTATTTTGTAATTTTAAATTCTTGATAAGTGCTTGCAGTTCTTCTTTACTATTTCCATTTCCATAAATATAATATTGTGCTTTTGGTAGTTTATCTACAACAAGGCGAAATGCGCGTATTGCTTCTTCAAGTCTCTTGACCTCATGAAGGCGAGCTAAGGTTACTGCAAGATATGGGTTATAGTTCAACGTATTTTTAGTTTTTCTTTCTTCTTTAATTGAAGTGGAGTGTGGGATTACTCTAAAATTACTGTTTGCACCATAGACTTTCTCTACATCTTGCTTTTGTTCATTTGTTAAAAAAACAATATAATCAAAATTACTTGCTAGCTCTTTGAATAAAGACTGATATGCTGGTTTAATCATACTATTATCATTAAACGGTTTTTGTAAATGACTTGAATGTATCACTTCAATTTTTTTTATATTTTTGTGCTGGACATTGGCTAACATTGGAGTAAACTTTCGCAATTCACTCGATACAACTGGATATTTAATCCGTTGTAATACAGATTCTAGCCATTCTTGCTGACATTTAGATAAACTAGTGAACTCTTTGGGTTGATGTATAAACCGTACTACTCTTCCTTCATTGTCTGACTTTGGATTAACATACACACTGAAGATACAATTTCCCGACGTATCAAAATATTGATCAAAGCGGGGTTTATTGTTCGTGCTGTCCATATGCCTTGTCCTCGCCAGAATACCGTTTTCATTATATTCCTCCCGACGAACCCTTTTACCGGTTTCATCCATATAATCAATAAATTTTATACATCCTTCAGCGTTAAATCGTTTGTACATGATGTATAATCCATTTTTATAGTACCTATAAGAAGGTTCTTTTTTCCTGTTTTCAACTGGAAATACAGTGTACCCTTTTTCTTTTACGAGTTGTTTTTTTGCTTTTGTTTTCTTCTTCATCAATTGCATTTCTTCAAAAAAATTAATGACTTTTACATGTTTACTGAGAATATTCTTATCATAGAGTTTTTGGATAATTTTATTAAAGTATTGTTGATATGCAAATGTAATTATCATGACGTTCTTATTGTGCTGTGATAACATATTTGCTCTTTTTATGGAAGCTCTTGTAATACCACCGCGTTCAACATCTAATGAATTAACTAAAATAATAGGTGTTGTTTTCTTCATTGTCAGTGCTCCTTGTCATAATAGTCTCTTGATAGCAGGATATAGGGATTAGTAATAAGGAAGAATCATGATGTCTGCCTATATAAATAGATTATTTTTCCAATACATCATTATAAAGCATTATTAAAAAGTTTCCTAGACTTATTTTTAGTTATAAAGGAGAGGGAGTTAGTTAAACGCTTATAATCAGCTTCTTAATTAATTCTAATGGAGACTTTCGAAAATTAATTTAGCTAATATAACTGCTGCTTCTTTGTTTATCAACATCTGTTGTTTTTTTACGAATAGGTCGTCTTGACCAAATTGTAGCTAGAATAGACCCATTAATAACGTGGGTTACCACAGCTACCGCTCCAGGCAAGGCGGTCAATGGCTGCTGAGCAAAATGCGTATTTGCTAGCGATACGCCCAGACCTGCATTTTGGATACCCACTTCTATCGATATCGCCCGTCTCATGTCTGCATCAAGTCTTAAAGCCATCGCTATAACATAGCCAAGTAGCAATCCTGATAGATTATGGATAATAACAGTAAGAAAGATTAATATACCTGAGGCAGCTATATTTTCCGTATTCCCAGAAACTACGGCAGCAACTACACCTGAAATCGCGATAACAGAAATAAAAGGCAATGCTTGCGAACTTTTTTCTACGATGTTAGGCAAGAACTTTTGAATAATAATACCCAAAGCGATCGGAATAATAATCACTTGAATAATTGAAAGAAACATAGCAAAGGGGTTAACTGGCATCCATTGCCCAGCAAGTAAATATAGTAATAAGGGTGTAAGCATAGGCGATAGTAATGTTGAAAAAGAAGTCATTGCAATAGATAATGCGACATTTCCTTTAGCAAGATAAACCATTACATTCGATGCAGTACCTCCTGGGACACATCCAACTAAAATAATTCCAGCAGCTAACATTGGCGGCAATTGTAAGAGCGTAGCAATTCCGTATGCGATTAGTGGCATAATCGAAAATTGGATAAGTACTCCAATTAGGACTGGTATTGGTTTGGTTAGAACAAGTTTCAAGTCAACTGGTTTCATATTCATCCCCATGCCAAACATAACAATTCCTAATAAAATATTGATATAGGAATTAAGCCATAGAAACTGATTTGGAAGGTTGAATGCAAGGATAGCTACCAGAATGGTGATTAAAGCAAAGTACTTATTCGCAAAGGTACTGATGAAATTAATTGTTTTCATTGAGATCTTTACTCCTTTAAATAATAAGAAATTGTTTCATATTATAAGGATTGAAAACAGAAAAGTCTATAGATTTTCAAAATTTTATAATTGGTAGTTGTATTCCATATCATAGGTAGCTTCATCCAAGAGAAGACCGCACCTTAGATGCGGTCTGGTAAATATTATATTTCGATAAGTTTTTTAAATTCTTGGTATATGTTGGATACTTCTGGACCTACAACAATTTGTACGTGTTGATCGTCAACCTTAACGACACCGTGTGCGCCGGTTTGCTTGATCTTTTCTTCGTTAATGATGGAGGCATCAGCTAAGACTAATCGTAGACGTGTCATGCAGTTTTCGTAATCAGTTATATTTTCTTTACCACCTACATTTTCAAGAATCTTTTTCGCCATGTATTCATACTTCGAATGCGATAAGGATAGTTCTTGTTCACGCTCTTCTGATTCTTCACTGAATGCAACATCATCTTCTCTTCCAATTACTTTTATATTGCGTTTTACGATAATGGTGTAGAATGTAATGTAATATAATACACCAAATGCTAGACCGATAGGGAGGAGGAGTAGACCATTCTCCGCAATACCAAGGTTTAATCCATAGTCAATGATACTCCCTCCCCAAGAAAAGCCGTGCCGGACATGTAACAAATACAATGTAGCACCTGCGAGTCCTGTATAAACAGAGTGAATGAAGTATAATAATGGCGATGTAAAAATAAATGTGAACTCAATAGGCTCTGTCAGACCAGCTACAACAGAGGTAAGGCTTCCGGAACTCATGAGTGCTTTTGTTTCTTGTTTTTTCTTTTTCTTTGCTGCTCGAGTAATTGCTAAAGCTATTGCAGGGATACCAAAGATCATGACGATAAAGAAGCCACCAAGGAAATAACCAGCAGTAGGATCGCCATTTAAAAATCTTGTTATTTCTCCAGTCACTACCTCACCTGAAGGTGTTTCATAACTGCCTAGGCCAAAATAGATATATGTGTTTAATACGTGATGCAAGCCAAATGGCAGGAGGAAGCGGTTGAGAAATCCAAAGATAAAGATTCCTAACGCGCCTAGTCCTACGAGTGATTGGGCAAAAAAGTCAATTCCTGCTTGGGCATATGGCCAAATAAAAGTGAATATACCTGCAACTGGAATCATGGTTAAAATAATCATCGTAATTGGAAATTTTTCGCCACCAAAAAATGAAAAGATATTCGGTAATTGGGTATTCTTAAATCGATTGTAGATAAAGGCGGCAATTAACCCAGATAATACCCCACCGAAGACACTCATATTCAAGTCTGGATTCATCAGGGCTAATCCTTCATTTAATACACTAATCGCTAAAAATCCAGTTAATGCTGGAATCCCTCTATCCTTTGTTTTTGCTAGGCCCATGGCAATACCAATAGCTATTAAAATATCCATGTTATTAAAGATGACTCCTGCGGCTTGGAATAATGGTAGATCTAGTAAGTCAGGAGCACTTATGCGGAATAGAATCCCAGCTATTGGCATAGCGACAATTGGAATGAGCATGGACTTTCCAAGCTTTTGCATAAACCGTCTCATGATAAAGCTCCTCTCCTTAAGTCTCGATACGAAATTAACTGCACATGAGAGCTGTTTCGAAATTTCGCTTTCATCGAAGGATGGATTAATGCAGTTAGCTCTTCTATGCGCGGCATCGCGTAGGAAGACTGCTCTAAAATCTGCTTATCTAAATAAGCCGGGTGACACATGATTTCAATCGTAGTTGCATGTCTATACATGGCGAGCAATTCATCGATATCTTTTAATAAAACCTCTGGGTTCATTTCAAACGCTTCCGTTGTCCGCAGCGCTTTCGTCGTGTCATTATGTTGTAGATAATTGCGAACAGGTAGATTGTATTCTTTAGCAAGTTCTACAAATATTGGCTGCATTGTTTCTTTATGATGAATATGATGATGACTATCAAGATGAGTTGGAGTAAGCCCAGATGCAATAAACGATTCAATTTGTGCTTTCCATTCAGAATATAACTCTTCTTGATCGATATGAAATCGTTTCTGATAATGATGGAGTTTTTTGAAATTACCATCCATATCTACTAATGTGTGATGTGTAGAACATATTGGTTTTCCGCATGTGAGGGTCAGATGGACGCCGATTCCGAGATCTGGATGATTTCTGCCGAGTTCATAGGCATGCTGTGCACCAGGCATATTGGTCATTAAGGTTGTTGACGTTAGCACACCCTCTGTATGCGCGTCGATAATCCCGTAATTAATCGCACGCGAATATCCAAAATCATCTGCATTAATAATCAATTGCTTCATATCTATTCCACCTTCAAGAATTTTATTTTAGAGCTGGCCAATACCCTTGATTGGCTTTTATTAAGTCATTTAATATAGCTTTAGCTGTTGGAGCATGGACAATTGTTCTGTTTAACGTAAGAGCCTGTAATGCTTTTGTATAACTATTTTCATAGAAAGCATCTACAACTAGCTTTTCATAGGCTAACTGATTTTCAATTAATCCTTTGTAAAACCGAGGGATTTCCCCAACGACATACGGTTTTGGTCCATGCTTTGTAAGCGAGGCAGGGACTTCCACCATTGCATCATTTGGAATATTAGATATAATTCCGTTATTTTCAACAATGACAATATATGTCTCTTGCAAATGGTAAACAAGGGAGGCAGCGGCTCGTATCATATAAACCCCATGAATATCACTTTCTATATCTATCATTGCAGCAGTTTTCGCGTTAATAATCTGGTCACATTGTTCGTGGACACGCTTTTCCCTTCCGTTAATTACTTGACGTGCTCTTGTATTGCCGATCTCTTCCTTTTTCGCTAAATCGTCTGGATAAAGATAGTATTGCAGGTATGTATTTGGAAGATATTCTGGAAAATCGATCAGCATTTGCCTTGCCTGCTTAAACGTTTGCTTCCATGATTCATCATGGGCAATTTCTTTATCCTTAGGTATGAACCCCTCCTCAAGTATTTTATTTTTAATGGTATCCGTTAAATCATTCCCCTCTTTATCATATATTCTTGTAAACCAACCAAAATGATTTAATCCAAAATATTCTGGTACGAGCTCCCATACATCTTTATGTAACATCGATGCATAGCTGTGCATAATTGCAATAGGCATATCACAAATATTGAGAATTCGTTCATCTGCTTTAAACTCTCGATTTAATGCATCGGCTACGATGGCGGCTGGATTCGTATAATTCAATATCCAGGCGTCTTTGGAATACGATCGGATATCTTGAATTAATGCAACCATGTCTGTAATTGATCGCATACCATAGGCCATGCCACCAGCCCCACAGGTTTCTTGGCCGACTACACCATGGCGTACAGGGATTTCTTCATCTTGCTCCCGCATCCTTAATCCACCAGTACGGATTTGAATAAAAGCAACATCGATGTCTGTGAACGCTTCTTGTTTATTCGTCGTATAGGTGAACGTTTCTAATTCTGGATAATTTTCTTTAAGGATAATTTCCGATGCTTTGGCTATTTTCTCTTGGCGCTGTTTATCATTATCATAGAATACAATTTTTCTTAGTGGAAAGTTAGCTTTCTCGGCTACTAAACTCATAATTATTCCTAGTGTGTACGTACTTCCACCGCCAACGATGACTAGATTTTGCTTGCTTCTCATATGAAACCCCTTTCATTTATAATTTAATACAACTTTAACACAAATATTATATGGTTATCAATACAAATTTAGAACAAATTCTTTCAGTAACTATGAAAATCATGCTGTAAATGGTAGACTGAAGTATATATTTTTCGAGAGGCTGGTCGTTGAATGTGGGATAAATCATTGCCTTTATACAAACAGATCGCAAACAGAATTAAAGAAGATATCATCTCAGCAAAATTAGCGCAGGGAGATGCTATTCCGACTGAAACAAAGCTAGCTCATTCGTATGGTGTTAGTCGAGTAACAGTAAGGCAGGCTATTAAGTTATTGGTAGAAGAAAAATTATTATATCGTGTTCAAGGTAGTGGAACATATATAAGCCATAACAAGGTTGAACATAATATATATAAATTACAAAGCTTTACAGAGGAAATGATCAGACTAGACCATCAACCATCGAATGAAATAATAGAATTTCAGTTAACATTGCCTTCAGTAGAAGTGCAGGATGTATTAAATGTTTCGGAAGATGATAAGGTGTATTATATTAAGCGGTTACGATTGGCAGATAAAGAAGCTTTTATTCTGGAGGAATCTTACTTGCCTGTAGAACTGTTCCCAGACTTGTCCATTGATGTGATGAAAGAATCAAAATATGACTATATTGAACAGAAAGGTCATCAGATCGATAAACGTTACGGAGAACTGTATCCGATCATGCCAACGAAAGAGATTGTGGATTTTCTTCATGTTGAGGAGAATGAGCCGCTGCTTTATTTAAAAGCATTTTCAACATTTGTGCAAGGAACGGTATTTGAGTATTCAAAAATATACTTTCATCCGTCGAAATATGTATTTAAGTTTATTTCGCTGAAGGATAGGGAGTAGTAAGTAAAAGCAAAAAGAAACAGCCGTCACAAAAAGATGTGCGGCTGTTTTATGGCATTGCATAATTGTAAATTTTTTATATCGCGGATACCATGGATTGGCTGAACTGCAATACATGTTTCAATTCTTCGTACTCTTCTTGATGTAGAGGCACCATTGGCAAACGAACGCTACCAACAGAAATACCTTTAAGGTTCAATGCTGCTTTTACTGGTGTTGGACTCGGTGCCGCAAATAGTGCTTTCATAATTGGGAGTAGATGCTGATGCACCTCTGCACTTCTTATTACATTTCCATTTCGATACTGGTTGACCATTTCTTGCATTTCATTGCCAATTATATGGGAAGCTACGGAAACGACACCAGTTCCTCCTACCGATAATACAGGTAATGTAAGTCCATCATCTCCACTATAAAGTGTGAAATCATGAGGCGTGCGACGAATGATTTCCGTGATTTGATCAAGGTCACCGCTGGCCTCTTTAATTGATACAATAGAATCAATTTCAGATAGTCTTACAATTGTTTCAGCGCTAGCATTGGCAACAGTTCTACCTGGAACGTTATAAAGCATGATCGGTAGGGAGGTTGCTTCGGCGATCGATTGAAAATGTCTATATATCCCTTCTTGTGAAGGCTTGCTATAGTATGGGGTAACCAGCATAATACCATCTACGCCAGTTTGTTCTGCTTGTTTCGTTAACTCAATCGATGCTTTTGTATGATTTGATCCAGTCCCAGCAATAATTGGAATTCTGCCGTTAGCAATTTTCACAACCGATTTAAATAACGCTAATTTTTCTTCATTTGTAAGTGTTGGTGATTCTCCAGTTGTACCAGCTACGACTAATGCATCGGATCCATTTGCAATTAAATAATTAACTAGATTTTCCGTTGCTTGAAAATCAATTTCTCCTTGTTGATCAAATGGGGTAACCATTGCAGTTACTACTTGGCCAAATAACATTGCTTCACACCCTTTTTGTGTAATTTTTGATAGGTGGAAAGGCCATATATAATAAACGCAAAAAAGCAACAGCGAGGGGTATCACTGCTGCAGAAACGTTAGAATCGTTTCTTGCGTCAGATAGCCCTCCATATAGTTTCCTATATGACAGTCCTGTATTTATTCAATAGCAGAACCAGCTACAGAAAATATGAGATTTCTGTGGCTTCGGCAATGCCCCCTTTCCACCATCTTCCCTGGATCTCATCATCCTCAAACGGTGTAATCATGAACATTGCACCTCTATCCTCACTTCAAAAAATTGAAATAAGAAGATATTTAGTTGCCTGTAATATAACAGAAAATCATTATTTATGCAAGGGAGAAAATTTCTTTACTTTAAATTTTATGTTGTTTATTATCTTCTCCTATGAAAGGCCAAGTTATTGGGGTTGCCACTTCGAATAATTGAAATTCTCCTTTTGTTAATCTAACAGCATTTCTCGTAAATAATTTCAGTTTATTTAATATTTTTAGATGAACGGGGTGTAGACAATGATTAATACTTAAATAATGTGTATTCATATATTTGAAAACAACTCCATCTGGTAGTAGTGTGTTATTAGAAATGCGTTCAACTATTACTTCACCATCTTTTAATTTTGTTAACGTAATGTCATCCATTAGGATTATGTCCTTAATATGAAGATGGAATCTCCGTAAAACCCTATTATTGCAAATTTTTCTTTTTTTGTTATCTTGGATAAAATACATTTCTTTGGATTCTCTTGATTGTACTAAACGTTGATTTGGAATGAAGCCATTATTAACAAGATTGAGGTCAATAGGCATAGTTTCTTCATATTTAAAAAGGATGGGGTCAGGTATTTGTACAACGTTAGCTCTGTTGTATTTTAATTGGTCAAACATCGCTTCTGAAATATGTCTACGCTTCTGATTGTCAATTAAATAAACTTTGTCATCTAATCCTTTTACTAAAACACCATCCGGTATGGTTTCTGGAAGATAAGATGTTAGCTGTTGCAGAGATGATGGGGTAATTAAGCTAACATCTAAGACTTTAGGAATGGGATGGAAGGGGGCAAACCTATTTAATCGATTCCAGAATGCTGCATCAGCATTATACCAATACATAGGATCATCATTCCAATAACTTTGATAGGATTTAAAAACTTCATTGGCAATGTTTCTCGTATGCATTACGGAGCAATGATCGACTTGATGTGCAGCCTTTTTTAAGATGCCCTTCGTGTTTAGGTTCTTTTCAGCTACCACATTGTAAGAATGATCAACATGTTTTATCAATTGTCCAGAGTACACAATGTTAATGGAAGGGTGTTGGTCCAAGAAATGCGCCATCTCCTCTAATCTTTCAGGCAAATAAAACACATCATCTGTTAAATAGGAAATGTATTCTCCGTGAGATAAGGAAATGGCGATATTAATTAACGTAGCATAGCGAGTTTTTTTATATCTTTGATTGTCTTTAATACCACTATTATAATAATAAATGCGTGAGTCGTCTAAATAAGTATGGATAATATTAGTAGTTTGTGTGTTCGAAGCATCGTCCATAATAAAAAGTTCCCAGTTATTAAATGTCTGATTTAATACACTATTAATAGCTTTGCCAACTGTGTCTGGCTTATTATAACTTGTAAGAATGACGGTTATTTTAGGGTTCACTCTTATCACCTGCCTCATTTCCCTTTTTGCTAGTCATTTTTTGAAGAACTCCTAATATAATTGAAAGCAATAAATATCTATAAATAGAGGAGATATCTTTGAAATGAATGTTTTATATATTCCATCCGGATATTCTGGTATTTATACCTATTTTGATCAATGGATCTACGATGAAATAAACAAATGTAGCGGATTGACTACAATGTATTTCTCGTTACGAAACGGAGGGAATTTTCAACATGTTTGTCAACAGTTTAAACCCGATATGATTCTAACTATGTTGGGGGATCATCTTCCTATTTATATATTAGAAACCATACAATCCGGCAATTTTAAGTCGGTTCTTTGGCTTACAGAAGATCCTTATTATACGGATCGTTCCATTAAAATTCTGCCGTACTTCGATTATATATTTTCAATTGATTCAAATGCAGTAGCATATTATAAAAGGCTAGGGCACAAAAATGTCCATCATCTGATGCTTGGTACAAACCCTTCTGTATTCTCGCAAAGAAGTATAGAAAGGCAATATGATATATGTATGGTCGGGTACCCTTATCTAGAAAGAATTCGATTGGTGTTATTAATTTTAGAAAAAACTTCATACACTATGCAATTAATTGGAAATAATTGGCGTGCACAATGGATTCCAAAATCAGCTAGAAGCAGATGTAAGGTAATAAGTCGTTGGATTCCCCCCAACAAAGTTGCAGATTTCTATTCAAATTCTAAGATTATACTTAATACGTTACGGCCTCATAATGAACCCTCCAATCAGAATACGGCTGGAATTCTTAATCAAAGTGTTAATAATCGTATGTTTGATATTGCAAGCTGCGGTTCATTCGCACTTATGGAATATATTGATGAACTCCCAACTTATTTTCAAGAGGGAAAGGAGATTGTTTCATTTCAAACAGATGAAGACTGCATATACAAAATAAGCCAATATTTAAATAAAAATGAATTACGACAGGAAATTGCTGAAAGTGCAAAAGATAAGGTATTACGTTTGCATACATTTGCGAGTAGAGTGGAAGAAATGATAGGTATCGTAAGGAGTGATTAACCCCACCATTGTTGTTGACTAGCGATAATGCGTCTGCCAATCAAAATCGATTTGTTTGTCGTCCCAAGATAACCGTTTTTCATCAGGATTTTTCGGATTATACGAAGTGGTTGTAAAATAAATTAAAGTTGCTGGATTACAACCAAGCACACGGTATCCATGTGCGACTCCTTTAGGGATTAATAATAGAATAGGATTGTTTTCACCCATATAATATGTTTCGGTTTTCCCACTTGTACTTGAATTTTTTCGAAGATCATGAAGAACCACTTGAGCATTTCCAGATGGAAAAAACCATAAGTCATCTTGTTTTTCATGATAATGAAATGCTTTGATGACTCCAGGGTAACTCATGGAAAAGGTTGCCTGCCCAAAGTGTTCTAGCAAATTATCATCATCTCTTACTAACTCAGTCAGATAACCGCGATCATCACAATGTCTTATTAATTCTTTAACAACTACGCCTTCCATCATTTAAAGTTTCTCCTTCCCCATAAATTTTGTTAACCCCTTTTTCCATGTACATGGTAAGGAAATGTTTAATTGCTTCAATCTTTCCATTTTTAGAGCAGAAAAAAAAGGCCTTGGCACGGAAGTCTTTTGGTAATCCTTTGTTAATACTGGTTTTACCAGATGAATACCTGCGCCTGACTCTTGGTAAATTACTCGAGCCAAATCATACCAACTACATTTTCCTTGATTGCTAATGTGATAGATACCATAAGGAGATTCGAATATTTCTAAACATTTTTCAACAAGATCTTCTGCATACGTTGGAGACCCAATTTGATCCGAGACAACAGACACCTCCTGACCTTGCTTCGCCAAATACCACATCGTTCGTACAAAATTTTTTCCCCCGTGCCCGTATAGCCAAGATGTTCTTACAATATAGCTTTCAGGGTTGGTTTTTAAAACGACTTCTTCCCCTAACCATTTACTTAGGCCATAGGTGTTTTTGGGATTTGGCTTGCTCGTTTCGCTATATGCCACATTGCTTTCACCATCAAATACATAATCACTGCTAATATAAACTAATTTCACCTTATGACTCTTACAAGATTTAGCAATATTTAATGAACCAAGTGTATTGACTTGGAAAGCTTTCATTTTCATATTTTCACATTGATCCACATCGGTGTAAGCAGCACAATGAATAAGATAATCAGGCTTATTCTGCTTGATGATTTTGTCAACTTCCTCGGGATTTGTTATATCCATCTCTTTTTTTGAATAACTGACGATATGATATGAAGGCTGTAATCTTTTTGCAAATGCTACTCCAAGCTGCCCTTCCCCACCTGAAATAATCATTTTTTTCATCATAAATCTCCCTTCTAGAGATTTCTTTTTTAGAGGTTGATTATAACTGGTAATTATAGTCAAGCGTCATACGTCAATCCTTGTATCACAATTCATTTAGTTATCCAGCTTCTTTTTTAAAATAAGTTCATTAGCACGTGCGTAATCTTGGAATGTACCAGCATCAATCCACCACCCCGATAACACGTCGTATGTCATTAGTCTATCTTGAATATAGAGGTTATTGATGTCTGTTATTTCTAATTCTCCTCGATTTGAAGGGTTTAGTGTTTCAATAAGCTTAAATACATTACTGTCGTACATATAAATACCAGTAACACAATAATTTGAAGGTGGATGTTTGGGCTTCTCCAGAATCGAAGTAATTCGATTATCCATCTTATTAAATGAAGCAACTCCAAATTGTTCCGGATTACCCACTTGTTTCACTATGATTTTGGCTCCAACTGGCTGTGTTTTAAAATTCTCCACATAGGAAACTAGTGAGTCCTCAAATAGGTTATCACCGAGTAAGACGATGAATTTATCGTCTTGAATAAAATCTTTTGATACATAAACAGCGTCTGAAATTCCCTTTGCATCGAGCTGTAATCCATAATGTATATTGACACCTAATGCTTCCCCATTACCTATTATTGTTTTGAAATCTTGTGTGTCTTTTTTATTTATCACAAGTAAAATGTCCGTAACTCCTATTTCCTTTAGCTTCCAAATTGAATGGTAAATCATTGGAAAACAACCCACCGGTAATAGGTGCTTATTTATTACTTTAGTTATTGGTGACAATCTTGTGCCTAACCCACCTGCTAAAATAACACCCTTCATATTCAACCACTCTTTCTCGGTAAACGGTTGCTGTCAACTCCATTAACATACCTATGTATTTGAAAAGAAAGATATTCTAAGATCAGATTCAGGATAATGAGCCAATAAGTAGTCGAACATCTAATCAATATCTGGGAGTTTTAATATGATGTAGTAAGTTGTTTCAAAATGCGGGTATAAAAGGAGGGATAGTCGTGGGCGTGTATAAATCTGCTAGAAGATATAGTAGAGAGGCATTCTGGGAGAAACGGCGTCGTGTAAAAAGAAGAAAGGATGGGTGTAGTGGATGTGACCATTTAATACAATGTAATAATTGCATTTGTAAATTATTAAGTAATATGTTTTGGCAACAAAATACAGATTTTTGTGATGTGGAAAGATGTGAACGATTCTTAATTAAGGAGAAGGGAACTTCTGAACCAATATCCCTTGATGGATCGGGTATGCCAACTGTATTTAAATTGGAAAAATCATTGGACAATAGTTGTTGTGTTATTTTTAGTTATCAAGATATGGGAGGAACGACTCCAATGGTTCCAATTCGTCGTAAGTTTGTGGTAGATTGTCAGTCCCTATCAGGTATTGTTTGCTTAAGGGAAGATGATGATATGGTTTCCTTTTATTAATTAGTGATGGTATAAACTTGGAGAGTCTCATTTTGGGGCGATAATGGGTTTTAAAAGGAGAGATTTCATGGTCAATGAAGAACGTCTGTACTTTGATGGAAATAGTAACATTGAAATTAAACCGTTAATTAAAAACATCAGCAATCATTTCACGTATGAATTTTGGGTGAAACCGGAAGAAAAGATCCGGTTAGTTAATGAAAATAATAAAGGTACACAGGGGCTAATTGATCAACGATTTGTAATTTTTCCAGGACATACTGAAAATAAATTCCAATCAGGTGTAGGGGTATCTGTTGGTACGAACGGAGTTGTTGTAGTGGAGCATGCTGATGACTATTTTCCTGCTACTTTGGTGTGCGGTACAGAGCTAAAAGAATGGTCCCATATTTCCATTGTCATTAAGAATAAAATACCTAATCTCTTTATAAATGGAGAGTTTGTTAAAGAAGGAGTTTCCAGTGCTAAGGAAGAAGTATTTGCTTCAGGAACAATTGGAGGACTTAAACGGTATGGATTTTTTGTAGGTAAGGTTAAAAATGTAAGGTTATGGGATCATGCTCTAAATATTGGATTGATTCAGCATTGTAAAGACGATGAAATAACTGGGAAGGAGAATGGTCTATCTCTAGAATGGAAAGGTTTTGCGTATGAGGAAGTATCCTTTCCTATGAGCAGAGCTCTAATGCATGGAAAAGGAATGGATCGAATTCAAAGAACGGGGGAAGGTGCTAATCACAATAATCAATGCAAAATCAAACTAATCGCCTTTTATTTACCGCAATTTCATGAAATCCCTGAGAATAATAAGTGGTGGGGGGAAGGGTTTACAGAATGGACGAATACAAAAAAATCATCACCCTTATTTACCAATCATTATCAACCCCGTGAACCTTATCAAGATTATTATTATAACCTCCTAGACCCAAGTGTGCGTGAATGGCAGGCAAATTTAGCTAAGAAGTATGGTATCTATGGTTTTTGCTATTATCATTATTGGTTCGATGGAAAGATGTTACTTGAAAAACCATTTAATGAAGTATTAACCTCTGGTAAGCCAGACTTTCCATTTTGTCTTTCTTGGGCAAATGAACCTTGGTCAAGGAGATGGGATGGGAGTGAAGATCAGGTCTTGATGCCTCAATACTATGGAAGAGAAAAAGATTGGCAATCGCATTTTAACTATCTATTACGTGCCTTTATGGATGATAGATATATTCGTGTCCAGGATAAACCAATTTTTCTAATTTATCGCCCTGAACTCATACCGAATTGTTCTGAGATGTTACTATATTGGAACGAATTGGCTAAGCAACACGGCCTTGAAGGGATATATTTTATTAGAACTTTAAATGGATTTCATCCACTATCGGATAAAACTAATTTTGATGCTTCATTGGAATTTGAACCGCATTATACGATGGCTCACGGTGGTTGTCATCGTATGTGGAAGGGGATAAGTGGATACAACGGAAGAAAACTAGCCATGGACTACGATACACTATGGTCCTGTATTTTAAATAGATCTCTAGTTGATAATGAAACGAAGGTTATACCAGGTGCTTTTATCGATTGGGATAATACTGCTCGTCTTGGCGAAAATGCCAGTTTTTGTGTTGGTGCTAATCCAACATATTTTCAAAACTATTTAAGCGAGCAAATTCATCGTGCAAACCATTTGTATCAAAGTGACCTTTTGTTCATAAATGCTTGGAATGAATGGGCAGAAGGAACTTATCTCGAGCCCGATAAAAAATTAAAATTTCAATATTTAGAAGCGGTAGAAAAGGCGCTAAGAAATAATGGATATCAATCAGAAGGGGGGAAGTAAGGGTGCTTATAGACTTATTTAAAGGTACTTCAAATGACCAAGGGTGCAATATAGAATAATACAAAACTGACTAGGAAAAGCGTTTGGAAGTTAAGTCTTAATGAAACGATGATTATCTAAAATATTCCGAGGGCATACCTTAGAGCTAACTAGGGTAACAACACCTGCTTTTCATTTTAATCCTTGCTGTCGCCTTCCCCTTTAAAGATAATGTAAATGAGGTGGGATGTAAACGGGTTCTACTATACAAAATATCCAATATTGCTTGTATAATGAACAAAGAGTCGAATGTAAGGAGTGAAAAATTCAATGGCGAATATAATGGTTGTAGGGAGTTATGTAGTAGATTTGATGAGCAGAACACCACATATGCCAAAACCGGGAGAGACCGTATTAGGTGGACCATTTCAAATGGGGCCTGGTGGAAAAGGGAGTAACCAAGCTGTAGCCGCTGCTAGACAGGGTGCTAATGTAACCATGGTGACGAAAGTTGGTCACGATCTATTCGGTGACCATGCAATGGAAAATTTTACGGAAGAAAGCATAGATACTACATATGTAACACGACATACAGAAGAAGCGACTGGAACTGCTATTATTACGGTTGATGATCAAGGGGAAAATACGATCGTTGTTGCTTTGGGAGCATGCGGGAAAATAACCTCAACGGATGTACAAGGCGCTGAACAGCGTTTAGAAGCATCGGATATGGTACTCGTTCAATTAGAAACATCGATGGATGCAATTCGAACAACGATTCAACTCGCAAGAAAACATAATAAGCCGGTCATCTTAAATCCAGCACCTTTCCAACAAATCGACGATGATTTACTGCAAGACGTTGCGTATATTACACCAAATGAAACGGAAGCAAGTTTACTCACGGGGATAGAAGTGGTGGATGAGTCATCAGCAAGGAAAGCAGCCAAACAATTAATCGAGCGTGGCGTGCATGCAGTTGTTATTACCCTTGGAAAACAAGGCTGCTTTGTGTATGACGGTTCTGATGATGGAACACTTGTAAAAGGCTTCCCTGTTCAAGCGGTTGATACAACTGGTGCGGGAGATGCATTTAATGGCGGTTTGGCAACATTTATTGCTGAAGGCATGAAATTAGCCAAAGCTGTTATTCGAGCGAATGCAGTTGCGGCAATATCGGTAACGAAAACAGGAACCGCTATAGCAATGCCAACAATGGCAGATGTGGAGGAGTTTTTAAGGAACACCAAATGATCCCTTATTCTATTTAAACGAGGCATCATCACAGCTAAATGGGAGAACGATATCGCTACTTTGTTGTAATACGATGATTGACTTTAAAATATGTTTCTATTAATTCAATATATCGTAGTACTATCGGAGGTAAATACCGATTTTTTTCGTATGCTAGGTAAACATGACGCGCGATATCTTCTCCAACTATAGGCCTGATTGTATAATTCCCATTCATTGCTTGGTCTACGTAGTTTTCAGGTAATATGGTCATGCCTAGTCCCTCATCCACTAAACGACATGCTGTTTCAAACCTTTCAATTTCAAATTGGATTTTTGGTTGAAAACCAGATTTTCCAAATGCATGTAAAATGTCCTTTCTTGTCTGAAATCCTTCCTTACATACAATAAATGCTTCACCTTCCATATCTGCAAACCTTAATTCTCTTTTGCTGGCCAGTCTGTGCCCGTTAGGAAGAACTGCCACTAATCTTTCTTGATAAAGAGGAGTTGCTTCAATCATCTCGCTGTTGAGAAATTGATTCGTGATAGCTAAGTGAATATCAAAGTTCATGAGTGCGTTTTCTACGTCAGGTAAGCTGAGAATTTCATGTAAGTTAATTTGTGCATGGGGATAGTCTCGTTTAAATGATTTTAAAATCTTAGGGACCCAGAAATGAGAGGACTCAATTAACCCAATCTGTAGTTGGAGCGGTCCTTCTCGTTTTAGCCGGTTCATTTCGTTGGAAACATGCTGATAATGATTGACTAATTTCTTAGCTTCATGATAAAGAATGTTTCCTTCTTCAGTCACTTTTATATGCCGAGTGCTTCTTTCCAATAGTGTCATTCCAACCCCTTGTTCCAATCTTTTTATTGCTGCACTCAAGGATGGCTGAGAAATATGAAGAACATCAGCGGCTTTTGTAAAGGTTGCTTGTTCTACAACCGTAATGAAATAAATGTACAGGCGAAAATCCATTGTTTCCCTCCATTTTTATAGATTTAAACTATAAATTTATAGAAAATATGTATTGGTAATTATATATTAGCTTACGTATAATTTTACGTAAAGTAAGTATTTTCTAAAAAATGAAACATCGAGGTGATTTTCATCTATCGACCAGTAGATAAACAAATATGGACAGGCAGAGTGGATGATTACAATAACCCTAGAAGCTACCGATTTCATCAGATTGTTGAAATAAAGAATAACAGTGAACTCATTGAGCAAAAACAATTGACTTTTGGTTTCATTGGTTTTGAGTGTGATGAAGGAGTCAAGCGAAATAAAGGTAGACAGGGTGCTAAAAAAGCACCAAACGAAATTCGTAAGTCCTTGGCAAAACTGCCCTCCCATATAAATTCTTCCAAAATAATTGATCTGGGTAATGTACAGTGCATGGATGAGCGTATGGAGGAGGCACAGGAAGAACTAGGGACGTATATTCATTCACTGTTTAAACATCGTTGTACGCCAATTATATTAGGAGGAGGACATGAGACATTATACGGTCACTATTTAGGAGTACGTAAATCGGTTAGTCGAGAGGCGACGATTGGAATTATTAACATTGATGCTCATTTTGATTTGCGTAATGAAGCAGCACCTTCATCTGGGACGATGTTCAAACAAATTCTTGAACAAGATAAGCGAGCAGGTTATTTGTGCTTGGGTATCCAACGGTTGGGAAATACTCAAGCGCTATTCGATGAGGCAGATAACTATAGTTGTCAGTATGTGATGGAAGAAGATGTTGCTGATCTTACATCGACGTTCCAGCAAATCGATTGGTTTAGTGAACAATATGATTACCTTATGTTAACTTTATGCACTGATTCACTACAGGAATCAGCAGCTCCAGGGGTTAGTGCACCGTCACCTTTTGGATTGGAACCAAAAACTGTTCGAGCGATCCTCCAATATATTTCAAACAAACAACAGTTCGTAAGTTTTGATATTTCTGAAGTGAATCCAGAATTAGATACAAGTGATTCAACCGTACGATTAGCTGCTTATCTGGTTGCTGAAGTAATGCAGGGAATACACAGGAAGTCTCTGAAAGGAATTAACTAACATGATATTACGTTAAATATAAAACACTGGCTATTTCGACTATTGGATGCATATATCTTTTGAAAAGATCAAGAGAATAGGAGATGGGGAAATATGAAAACGGAAAACAACATACAGGTAGAGCAATATCGTGGCTCAGAATTGCATACAAAAGGTTGGATTCAAGAAGCGGCGTTACGAATGTTGAGTAATAATCTGAACCCGGAGGTGGCAGAAAATCCAGCAGAGCTAGTGGTGTATGGAGGAATTGGCAAAGCAGCACGCAATTGGCAATGCTACGAGGCAATCGTCAAGGAATTAAAACAGCTTGAGGATAATGAGACATTACTAATTCAATCAGGAAAACCAGTCGCTGTTTTCCGCACCCATAAAAACGCTCCGAAAGTATTGATTGCTAATTCGAATTTAGTACCAGCCTGGGCGAATTGGGAACATTTCCATGAATTGGATCAGAAAGGGTTAATGATGTATGGACAAATGACTGCGGGTAGTTGGATTTATATTGGCAGTCAGGGGATTGTACAAGGGACGTATGAGACGTTCGCAGAATGTGCGAGGCAGCATTTTGACGGGAGCTTGAAAGGAACGATAACTGTTACAGCTGGTTTAGGAGGAATGGGAGGTGCACAACCATTAGCGGTAACATTAAATGAAGGTGTTTGTATCGCAATGGAAATGGACCCTCATCGAATAAGCCGTCGTTTAGATACGAATTACTTGGATACTTCGACTGATAGCTTGGATGAAGCTATTAAACTTGCAGAAGAAGCACGTAATAAGGGAGAGGCACTATCTATCGGTCTATTAGGAAACGCAGCTGATCTCCTACCGCAAATGCTTAACAAGGGGTTTATCCCTGATGTGCTTACAGATCAAACATCTGCTCATGACCCATTAAATGGATATATTCCCGTCGAACTGACGTTAGCAGAAGCCGTCAAACGACGTAAGAATGACTCGACGAATTATGTTCAATTATCTAAACAAAGTATTGCTACTCATGTACAGGCGATGCTGGAAATGCAATCTAAAGGAGCGGTCACCTTTGACTATGGCAATAATATTCGCCAAGTAGCTAAAGATGAGGGAGTTGCAAATGCATTTGATTTTCCTGGGTTTGTTCCTGCATACATCCGCCCACAATTTTGTGAAGGGAAAGGGCCGTTTCGCTGGGTAGCGCTATCCGGTGATCCGGAAGATATCTATAAAACAGATGAAGTCATCTTACGGGAATTTAGTGACAATGAATCCCTTTGTAAGTGGATTCGTATGGCACGAGAAAAAATTAGTTTTCAAGGGCTTCCTTCACGTATTTGCTGGCTTGGGTATGGAGAAAGAGCGCGCTTTGGCAAGATCATTAATCGTATGGTTGAACGTGGGGAATTAAAAGCACCAATGGTTATAGGACGCGACCACCTTGATTCAGGTTCCGTGGCCTCACCAAATCGGGAAACGGAAGCTATGAAGGATGGTAGTGATGCTGTGGCAGATTGGCCAATCTTAAACGCGTTAATTAATAGCGTTGGTGGCGCAAGTTGGGTCAGTGTACATCATGGTGGCGGTGTTGGTATGGGTTATTCTCTACATGCTGGAATGGTAATTGTTGCTGATGGGACAAAAGAAGCGGAGGCACGGTTAGATCGTGTACTGACAACAGATCCAGGAATGGGCGTCGTTCGGCATGTGGACGCGGGCTATAGAAAAGCAGAAGAGACAGCAAAGGAAAAAGGTGTTCATATTCCAATGTTAAATAAAGGAGCGTTATAAATGTCAGAGAGTATCTTTATTAAACACGCAGCCCAATTAGTTACGGTAAGTGGACATACGGAGAATCCTGCCAAAAGAGATGGGATGAGAGAATTGAACTGTATTGAAGATGGCGCATTACTTGCAACGGATGGAAAGATTATTGCGGTTGGTACAACGGAAGGCATTCAAACGAAGTATGAAAATGAGATCAATCAGGCAAAACAGATTAATGCGTCAGGTAAAGTAGTATCTCCAGGTCTCATTGACCCTCATACACATCTTGTTCATGCAGGAACGCGGGAAAATGAATATGCGATGCGTTTAAAAGGAAAGACGTATATGGACATTATGAATCAGGGTGGTGGGATTCATGCTACTACTCGGGCTACACAGCAGGCGGATGTTGATCAACTATACCAAGAGTCAAAACAGCGTCTAGACACATTTTTAGTAAATGGTGTAACTACGGTAGAAGCAAAGAGTGGATATGGCTTAACTACAGAACATGAGATCAAGCAATTGGAAGTATCTCAGCACTTAAATGAGAATCATGTTATGGATATTGTTTCTACTTTTATGGGGGCACATGCTGTTCCAGTTGAGGAAAAAGCGAATCCAGACGCATTTGTTGATCGAGTTATTTCTGAAATGATACCGGAAGTTGCAAAACGGAAACTAGCCCAATTTAATGATGTATTCTGCGAACGGGGTGTGTTTACACCAGAACAATCACGAAGAATTTTAGAAGCTGGTAAGGAATTTGGTTTGATTCCAAAAATCCATGCAGATGAAATTGAACCCTATGGTGGAGCAGAGTTAGCTGCAGCAGTTGGGGCTGTTTCAGCCGATCATTTGTTGAAAGCATCTGATGAAGGAATTCGCCAAATGGCGGATCAGGATGTGATTGGGGTCCTGCTTCCAGGCACTGCATTTTTTCTAATGGCGGAATTTGCCCAGGCAAGGAAAATGATTGACCAAGGTTTAGCGGTTGCACTTTCCACAGATGCAAACCCAGGTTCGTCACCAACACTGTCTTTACAATTTATTATGAATCTTGGCTGTTTAAAAATGGGTATGACACCAGAAGAAGTAATTACGGCCACAACCATTAATGCTGCACATGCAATTGGCCGAGCTAATCAAATTGGGAGCCTAGAAATTGGGAAACAAGCAGATATTACAATTTTCGATGTTCCGAATTATTTAACTTTGTCCTATCAATATGGAATGAATCATGTAGATACAGTTATCAAGTGTGGGCAAGTAGTTGTAGAAGATGGTAACTTACAAACGAGGGCGTTAAAAAAGGTACGTTAAGCTGGGAGGATATCCATGAGTGAAGTGCAGAAGCAGGTACCAGTAACCGGAACAAATCATCCGAAGCAAGCGGTAATGAAGTTTTTTGGTTATAGCCTCATTGGAATTTTCATGTTCTTTCTTCCAATATCAATAAATGGCAGTTCGTCGATACCGTTGGACCATCTCGTAACGTTTTTACGTAATGGCTTCCCTACTGTAGTCTCTGTGTATATCTTTGTCATTATTGCTTTTGGTGCGATACAACCGTTTGTGAACCGTTCATGGAAGAAAAGCACTGTAACCAAGGTCTTATCTTTTTTCAAGGTCATTGGGCTAATTGTAGCATTCATGCTTTATCTGGATATTGGACCGAATTGGTTATTCAGTCCTGATATGGGCCCATTTTTAATGGAAAGCTTGGTTACTCCAGTAGGGGTGCTTGTGCCAATTGGTGCGATCTTTCTTGCATTATTAGTTAGCTACGGAATTTTAGAGTTTGTTGGCGTATTGCTGCAGCCAATGATGCGGCCGATATGGAAAACGCCAGGTAGGTCGGCGATTGATGCTGTTGCATCATTCGTTGGTAGTTACTCCCTTGGCTTATTAATTACCAATCGCGTTTTTAAAGAAGGAAAATATACAGAGAAAGAAGCAGCGATTATCGCAACGGGTTTTTCTACAGTATCTGTTACGTTTATGGTTGTTGTGGCAAACACGCTTGGACTCATGGAAAAATGGAATACGTATTTTTGGGTTACCTTAGTTGTCACGTTTCTGATCACGGCAATTACTGTACGGATTTGGCCGTTAAACAAAATGAGTGAACGTTTTTATGCGGATCAAAAAGGCGATCCAGAAGCAAAAGTAGAAAGGGAACGATTCAAAGTTGCATGGCAGCAAGCGATGAAA
This sequence comes from Virgibacillus salexigens, assembly GCF_000723585.1. Taxonomy (NCBI): domain Bacteria; kingdom Bacillati; phylum Bacillota; class Bacilli; order Caryophanales; family Bacillaceae; genus Virgibacillus; species Virgibacillus salexigens. The sequence goes on from NZ_CCDP010000001.1 coordinate 1,043,340, forward strand.
GTTGCTGAACATGCGCCATCCATTTATAAAAATATATGGTTAAATCTGAAAGACGGACTTATGATGACAATGTCAATTTTACCATCGATTTTGTCGGTTGGACTTTTGGGGTTAGTACTTGCAGAATTCACTTTTACCTTTGATATACTTGGATATATCTTCTATCCATTTACATGGATCATGCAAGTACCAGAGCCATTGATGGCAGCAAAAGCGGCAGCGATGGAAATAGCGGAAATGTTTTTACCAGCTCTGTATGCTGCAGAAGGCCCGCTAGTTATGAAATTTGTCATTGGTACCCTATCGGTATCAGCGATTTTATTTTTCTCAGCAACCATACCAGTTATTCTATCTACGGAAATTCCAATTTCCATTCCGAAGTTACTCGTGATATGGATAGAACGTACCATTTTGACAATCATTATCGTCACGCCGATTGCATATGTATTATTATAAGTTCACATTGGAATAGATGATTTAGTGATGAGGTTGAGTTTTCGATTTTAAAGTATCTGTATAATAAAAAGACGGAATCTTCATAAATAGAATTGACGAATGAATTTGCCAGCACGTATACTGATTATTAGTTACTAGTCATTAGTTAAATTGCTCTCATTTTAGAATGGAGCTGAAAGAAATAGAATATTTTTTAGGAGAACAAACGGATGACACAGAAACTTCGGATTGGGAAAATTGCAACATTACTGGCGATGTTAGAGGAGCAAGAACGAGCGTCATATTCATCCCTGCTTCAAGATGTCCAATGCTGTGAAGGCAAAGTCGGATCAATGGATATGCAAAAGGTAATATCTGCAGTGGAGACAGCAGTAAAACGTAGCGGTTTGATTCAAGACGGAATTTACCGAGAAACCCATGCACTTTATCATGCAATATTAGAAGGTCTGGAAGGAATTACAAGAGGGCAGTGGGCGATTGGTGAAATGATGCGGACCGTTGGTTTACGCTTTGCTGTTGTTCGTGGAGAACCTTATGTGGACTCTGGAGAAGGTGAATGGATTGCGGTTGCCTTTTATGGAACGATCGGTGCACCAATCAAAGGCTTGGAACATGAAACGGTTGGCCTAGGCGTTAATCATATTTAAAGAAGATAAGATAATCATTACCTAAAGGAACTAGCTAAAAGGAGGTGATGATGGCTGTTTTTGTATGCCATTGTCATCTCTTTTATTGTCTAGAAATTTACAGTTGCGGATAACTTACTGAGTTCGAGCTGCATCTTGCTGCTTGGTTTATGAAACGGAGGAAAATCAATGATTGAATTAACCGGAAACAATTTAACGGTGGAACAATTAAAACGAATCTGTATTCATTTTGAACAAATAGCGATTTCAAGTAAGACGATGGAAAGGGTCCAAGAAAGTAGAGTAGCCGTAGATCGAATTGTTGCCAACAAAGAAATTGTCTATGGGATCACGACGGGCTTTGGAAAATTCAGCGATGTAAGAATTGATACGAAGGACGTAGAAGATTTACAATTGCATTTGATTCGCTCCCATGCTTGTGGAATTGGCAAACCATTCGAAGAAACGATCGCACGTGCCATGATGGTACTTCGGTTAAATGCATTAGTAAAAGGATATTCCGGTGTACGCCCGGTTCTTGTAGAACAATTAGTAAAACTGGTCAATCAGCGTATTCATCCAGTTATTCCTTCGCAGGGTTCTCTTGGGGCCTCTGGAGACTTAGCTCCTCTAGCACATTTAGCCTTAGTAATGATTGGGGAAGGAAAGGTCTTTGATATGACAGGGAAACCAACGGATGCGGCTTCGGTTTTGGCAGAAAAGGGAATTAAACCAATTGTATTACAGGCAAAAGAAGGCTTAGCCTTAATTAACGGTACCCAGGCAATGACAGCAGTTGGAGTCATCAACTATATAGAGGCAGAGAAGCTCGCATATGATAGTGAATGGATTGCAGGACTAACAATGGAAGGATTACAAGCAATTATTGATGCTTTCCATCCTGCGGTTCATGAAGCAAGAGGATATCCACAACAAACCAATGTAGCTAGACGAATGACCGATTGGTTAGAGGGGAGTCGATTAATAACTAAGCAAGGGGATAAGCGTGTACAAGATGCTTACTCGCTCCGCTGCATCCCTCAGGTGCATGGAGCAACATGGCAGGCACTTGATTACGTAAAAGAAAAGTTGGAAATTGAAGCAAATGCTGCAACTGATAACCCACTTATATTTAAAGGTGGAAAATTAGTGATATCGGGTGGGAATTTTCATGGTCAGCCAATTGCCTTAGCGATGGATTTTCTTAAAATAGCAATTGCTGAACTTGCTAATATTTCTGAACGCCGAGTGGAACGATTAGTTAATCCACAATTAAATGATTTATCCCCATTTTTAAGTGCGCAGCCAGGACTTCAATCTGGAGCGATGATCATGCAATATGCCGCGGCCTCACTTGTATCTGAAAATAAAACCTTAGCTCATCCAGCGAGTGTTGACTCAATTCCCTCTTCTGCAAATCAGGAGGATCATGTTAGTATGGGAACAATTGCATCTCGACACGCAAGAGAGATTATCCACAATACGCGTCACGTGTTATCAATTGAATGTATTTGTGCGTTACAAGCAGTAGAAAGTAAAGGGATTGAAAACATGGCAGCGCAACTAAAAGCGAAATATCACGAATACCGAAATATTGTACCGACGATTAGCAAAGATCGGATTTTCTCTACCGATATCGAAGCTGTAGCTAGTCATTTACGTCTACAGAATGATTCTATGGGTACGCTGACGCTAGAGAAAACTTGACAATCTAAGCCATAATTATTAGAATTATCAGTAATTGAATAATGAATGGGTATTCAGTGATTATTGGATGAAAAATAAAGTTGAAATCGCTTCCAATAAGTGCTTGACGCCTAAAACTTTTACTTTAACCAAGTGAATGGAGCAAGAGGCTCAGGTACAGGAGATATCTATCAACTCAAAGCAATAGTAACCATAGCTGTATAGAAAAATTCTTTGGAAAGAGGAGTCTTGAATATGTCTAACGAAGCCATTCAACGAATGAAAGATTCGATGCGCTTGCCTGTTATTATGGCGCCAATGTTTTTAGTATCCAGCCCGAAAATGGTAGTGGCTGCTTGCCAAGCTGGTATTGCTGGGACATTTCCAGCATTAAATGCCCGTACCGGTGATATTTTGGAAGACTGGATGCATCAAATTAATATCGAAATCAACGCAATTAAAGAAAAGGAGCCAACGAAGAAAATCGCTCCATGGGGGATTAACTTTATCACTCATCGTTCCAATAAACGATACACTGAAGATCTTAAGTTAATCGAAAAATACCAACCACCTATTGTAATTACATCACTCGGAGATCCAAGTCCTGTAGTGGAAATTGCCCATGAATATGGTGGCATCGTCTTTTCCGATGTAATTAATGTTAAGTTTGCGAAAAAGGCAATAGAGAAAGGTGCGGATGGATTAATACTCGTAGCTAGTGGAGCTGGTGGGCATGCTGGTGTATTGAATCCCATTGCATTTATCCATGAGATACGGTCATTTTTTGAAGGGCCGATCGTATTAGCTGGCGGTATGTCAGAAGGAGAAGATATTCTCGCTTCGGAAATCGTAGGAGCAGACTTTGTTTACATGGGAACCCGGTTTATTCCTTCAGAAGAGAGTGGGGCGTTTGATGAATATAAGCAAATGATTGTTGATTCATCGATTGAAGATATTATCTATACGGATGCATTCAGCGGTGTTAACGCAAATTATTTAATCCCAAGTATTGTAAAAGCAGGTCTTGACCCGAATAACTTAGAAAAGAAACAGGAAATTAACTTTAATAAATTGGATAATCCGGAGGTGAAAGCATGGAAAGATATTTGGGGTTCTGGGCAAGGAATTGGTGCAATTAATCAAGTACAGTCGATAGAGGAAGTCGTGTCTGAACTAGAAAACGCGTATATATCAGCAACAAAAAAGATTATCAGCCAGAGTAATAGATTGACACATAAACATGTGTAAAAAACTCATTTTAAAGGGGCTGACGATATGAATTATCCACTGACACCGTTGGATTGGAAACGCAGAGCTGTTAAATATTATCCAACGAAGACAGCAGTGATTGATGGAGAGAAACAATTTACCTATCTAGAATTTGGAGAAAGGATTGACCGTTTATCAGCAGCGCTTACAGATGCAGGTATTCAAAAGGGCGATCATGTGGCGGTCATGTTACCTAATACACATTATATGCTGGAATGCTTTTATGGGATTTGCCAAACTGGAGCTGTTATGGTACCGCTAAACTATCGAATTCAAGCATCGGATATGGAATACATTATTAACCATAGTGATGCCAAAATGCTAATTGTCGATGCGGAATTTGCAGCTTCGATTCAGGAAATTGAGGCAAATCTGTCATTGGAAGAAATAATTATTGTTTCTGTTCCTGGATATCATTCTACCTTACAGGGGATAGATTATGACCATTTTATCGCTCACGTCAATCCATCGGTGTATTCTCCAGTGGACATCGACGAAAATCAGCTGCTAACGTTAAACTATACCAGTGGCACCACTTCGAACCCGAAAGGTGTGATGTTGACTCATCGGGCAAACTACATGAATGCAGCAAACTTCATGTTTCATCTTGGAGTGAATCATGATGATGTCTATCTTCATACGTTACCGATGTTTCATGCGAATGGATGGGGAGGTATATGGGCAATCACAGCGGTAGGAGGGGTTCATGTATGTTTACGAAAAGTTGTACCATCTATTATTTTAGAATTATTTGAGCAGCATCAGGTATCGCTATTATGTGGAGCACCAACGGTGATCAATATGCTTGTTAACGATCCTAAAGCACAAGTAACAACGATAACATCGAAGCCACGTATGGGCACGGCAGGATCGCCGCCAGCCGCAGCTTTAATTGAACGAGCGCAAAAGATACTTGGACTAAATATTATGCATGTCTATGGACTAACGGAAACGGCACCTTTTATTTTATACAATGAATGGAAGCAGGATTTTAATGAAAAATCAGCTGATGAACAAGCAACGATTAAAGCAAGGCAAGGTATTGAACTTGCCTTTAATGGAGAAACAAAAGTGATTAGTCCCAGCGGTCAAGAAGTTGCCTGGAATGGGGAGGAGCTGGGAGAAATCGTAACCCGCGGTAATGTAGTCATGAAGGGGTATTATAAAGATAAAGAGCGGACAGCTGAAGCGATCAAAGATGGTTGGTTCCATACTGGGGATTTAGCCGTAACGCATCCGGACGGCTATATTGAGATTCGAGATCGAGCGAAAGACATGATTATCTCTGGTGGTGAAAATATCTCTTCAACAGAAGTAGAAGGGGTATTATATAAACACCCTGATATCTTAGAAACAGCTGTCATCGCTGTTCCAGATGATAAATGGGGAGAAGTACCAATGGCAGTTATTGTGTTGAAATCTGCAGCAAACGTAAGCGAAGCAGATATTGTCACGTATTGTCGTGATAATATGGCCCATTTTAAAGCGCCGAAAATCATAGAATTTGTAGAAGAGCTTCCCAAAACAGCGACTGGTAAACTGCAGAAATTTCGTCTGCGCAGAAAGTATTGGAATAGTGAAAAGCGGGTGAACTAACTATTTGACCGGTTTTGTAATGGTAGAAGTATTGAATAAAAAAGCACCTCGCAGTCGCAAATGAACTCGTTTTGTTCAATAGTGACTTCGAGGTGTTTTTTATTGTTATTCACTTGATTTCTTACCTGAATCGTTTTCACTTGGTTTTTTATCTAAGATGGAGCGTAACTCATTAATCTCCTCTTCAGACAAGGAGTCGTCTTCAATAAATTGTACAAGCATGGACTTCAATGTCCCCCCGTAGATTCGTTGAATGAAGGATTGAGCTTCGGCATGCTGACAATCATCTTGCGCGTAATTCGGGTAAAAAGTATAGACTCTTTGATCTTTATTGACACTGATCACTTGTTTGTATGCAAGACGATCCAATAGGGTGCGCACGGTTTTTGGCTTCCAATCTTTTTGTTCCTGTAATGAAGAAATGACTTCATTGGCTGTCAGCGGGGCGTTTTCCCATAACACAGTCATAACTTCCCATTCTGCTTCTGAAATACTTGGTACTTTTTTAGGCAAATGAATTTCCCACCCTTCTAACCAAGACACATAAACCATGGAATTAATACATGCCTTTTTCCCTTAATATTGCTAATGTTATTTCAGCTGCCTTACTTCCGTAAGCTTTTTCCTCACTTTGTATATTCGTCGCAAAGAAGAAAGTATCTTTTTCGGTTTCCACATAGCCAATAAACCAACCACTAATGTTTTTGCCATTGACGCTACCTGTACCAGTTTTTCCTGAAAGCATTGCCCCATCTTTTTCCTCTAACTTGATAGCATTTTTTACTGTCTGTATATTCTTATCTTTAAATCCATATTGGTTGGTATAAAAACCTTTAAGTACTTGTACTTGTTCAATTGGGGAAATCTTTAACGAAGATTCTAGCCAGTATTGAGATAATCCACCAGAAAGATTGTTATTCCCATAGCCTATTTCGTTTAGGTATGCTTGGATCGTATCTTTCTGAACACTCTGATCCAATTGCTGAAAGTACCAAGTTACGGAATTTTTCATTGCTGTTGACAAATTTTGATCTTTATTCCAAGAATCATAAGGATATTCCACCCCATTCCACTTCAGGATGGAATGGTTATTTGAGATGACGTTTGTCTCTAATCCAAACAGTGCACTATAAATTTTATATGTGGAGTTCGGAGAAACTCGTAATGTGCTTTTTTCTTCGTTATAAATACGATACGTATCATCTTTCATACTATATAATACAAAGCTTCCTTCATAATCCGCAAAATGTTTGCTTAAGTCCTCGTATACTGTCTGTTCATTATTTAAATGATGATAATTATCTTCAGCACCCATAACGGAAATGATTGGAATTTGACTAGTTATAACTACTCCTACTAGAAGAAAGATAGCTAAACTTTTTAGCTTCAACTTTCTTGTTTCCATTGTATAGGAAGCAATACTTTCAATCCGTGTTTTGATCTGCCTTTTAGAACCATTAAGCTGATTGGTCAAACTAAAATGTTCTTTGGCTTGTGCGTTCTTATCAACAAAATTAATAATCGTATTTCCATAATCAACATAATTCTGCCTATCTAATGTATTTAAAACGGCAGTATCACAGGCAATTTCCCGGTCTAATCTCATCTCTTTAAAGGCGAACCAAACAAGTGGGTTAAACCAATATACAATTTGATAGATGACAACAATGTAATTCCAGACCATATCTTTATATTTATAGTGATTCAGCTCATGAAGCAGAATGTATTCAATTTCTTCCTTCGATAGCCATTCCTCAAATCGGATTGGCAGCACAATATACGTTTTAAACAAGCCAAACGTCATCGGCGTTTTGATCAGTGGAGAAACGCCTATGATCAAATGATTCGATATATTTAATTGTTGTTTACACTGTTCAAATAGGGCTATGATGTCGTTATTTTCAATGTTTATTATACTGCTTTTAATTTTCTTTAATTTTAAACAAGCATTTATGGCCAAAACAGATAGAATTAGTATCCCTAGTATCCATATATTAGCTAGTATTTCATTGAGAACGGTAAGATCCAACCTGTTGACAGATACGGAAAAGTCCTGCATCCAATTTTCTTCCCCTGGCGTTTGTTTCATAGAGGTAGAGGAAGAATTGATTTGAGTACTCTGATTAACATCAACGTTAAAATAATTCTCAACTTGAAGTATATTCGTTGGAATAAAAGGAAGTGTTAATCCAAGGAACATTAGAAACCATAAATAATATCTCCATTTGGCTGTGAGCTGCCTTTTAAACACTTTTCTAATTAGCGTTATTACGACAACAGTAAAAGAAGACACGATGAAACTTATTACAAAATGAGTAAAGTACATATGATTATCTCCGTTTCTTAGTCCTTAATTGAGAATATATATTCCACCGATAAGATCACTAAAAGGTGAGACTTCATAAATTTAATATATAAAAATAGTAGCATTTCGTGATGGGATAATCAATCCACTTGGATTTACAGCAAGTCCAATCTTTTAACGAAGTGTTCCTGTTGTTATAATTACAATCCAAGAGAACTTGAGTTCGACTAAAGTTAACCGATTTGACAAAGTGAGATTACAAATGTAGTATAAGATTACAGTTGTAGTCTTATGAAGGTATCTAACTTTTTGGTCTACACTTATTGGTTATGTATCATCATTTGATAATCCAGAGGTAGCCTGCCTTTGCAATCGAAAAAGGACGCAGAAGAAAGCGCCATTTTTAGTACACCATATTTTTCGCTAGAGGTGATTCAACATGTAGGAATCTGATTAAATATGTTGTGTGAACATCAGGCTAAGATCAAAACTTCATGTAGAAAGAGGGAATGGGGATGAATTTAGGGAACAAGCTTTTTAAGTTAATAAAATGGAAGAAAACGGGGCTTGTATTATTTGTTTCATTTGCAGCCTTAATAGGTTGTACAGATGATGAGGCAAGTAGTGAAAGTCATCGAGAAGAGCCAAAGCCAGAAATAAAGGATCGTTTTCAAAGCCTTGAGGATGAATTTGATGCCACCCTTGGTGTATATGCTTTGGACATGGGAACGAACGAATCGATAGCTTATCGGTCAGATGAACGATTTGCTTATACTTCTACCCATAAAGTGCTTGCCGTAGGGGCCCTTTTACAACAAAAGTCAATAGCGGAATTAGATGAAAGGATTACTTATACAAACGATGATCTGGTAAATTATAATCCAATTACAGAGAAGCATGTTGATACAGGGATGACTCTTAAAGAACTTAGCGATGCTTCCCTTCGCTACAGCGATAATACAGCGGCAAATCTTATTTTCAACCAAATCGGAGGTCCGAGTGGATTGAAAAAGGTACTTAGAAATATAGGGGATGATGTTACTGATCCGCAGCGTATAGAGCCAGCGTTAAATGATTTTACACCAGGAGAACCAGCTGATACAAGTACCCCAAAAGCACTTGTTAACAGTCTTCAAGCTTTCACACTAGGAGATGCACTTCCGAAGGAGAAACGATTGCTGTTAATGGATTGGATGAAGCGAAATACAACTGGTGATCATTTGATTCGAGCAGGTGTACCAGATGATTGGGAAGTAGCAGATAAAACGGGTGCAGGTTCCTATGGTACCCGAAATGATATTGCTATTATTTGGCCGCCAGAAGGCGATCCAATTGTTCTTGCTATCCTTTCCAAACGCGATCAGAAAGATGCGGAGTATGATGACAAGTTAATTGCAGAGACAACGAAGGCAGTAATCGACCATATACAATCAGATGATGAGTAAAAATCTAGTCGTATGCAGGCAGTTTAGAATTGGTAAGTAGCTATGTGATAATAAATGAGCAGAATGTTAAAAGGACTGATTAAAATTAGACGTATAATCGGTCCTTTTACGATTGGTGGGTTAATAGTTGATCCAGCAACCGCTGTGACTTAAATCCTTCTACTCCATCAATCACAGGCTGCTTGTCAAATTTTATACATTCTACGAAATGATAGACAGCACCTTCAAATCCTCGTTGTTTTAATACCGTGTCCCATGAAGAGAAAGAAGAGCTTGAAACGGTGTTGTTTCCTTCGATTTCTGTGTTGTTCATATTCTTAACACGAGTTATTACACCATCGCATACGAGTTCAATTTGTTCTAAGTTTGTCCCGGCCTTTCGATGCATTGCTGTGGTGAGAGATATATTTTGAGTGGATTGATACATATGCTGTGCGTACAAAAGTTGATTCTCCCCATTAGTATGAATCGTTCCATGTAATACACGAAGCTCACTATTACTTAACCAACGTACTGTATCCACAATGTGAAGATAATCATCTAGCATGGTGAATGCATAAGAGTTAGGACCAACACTATCTGCTCTATGCTTTTCAACACGTATCCAAGCAATATTAGTTGCTTGTTCCTTCGCTTTCATATACATTGGTGCAAACCGGCGATTAAAACCGACCATCAACTTTCTTCCTGATGTTTTACTTAATTCAACTAGTTTTTCTGCTTCTGAAATAGACGCAGCCAAAGGTTTATCGACATAGACGTCGAGTCCTTTATTCAATAGCTCTGAAACGACTTCGTAATGTGACTGGGTTGAGCTATGTACAAATACAGCATCACAAGCTTGTGCTAATGCTGATAAGCTATAAAAATCTTGGATGCGATATTGTTTGCAAATAGTCTTTCTCTTTTCACGACTTGGTGAAAATGCACCTACAAACGTCCAATCTGTTTCTTTTGAGAGGATCGGCAAGTATGCTTTTTGAGCAATCCCGCCTAAACCTACCATCCCAATTCGAGGAAGATTTACCACATTCATCATCCTTTACCACTTAGAATATAAAAGCTTGTAGCTTTATAATCAACTATTAATCTAAACAAGCAGTCTTTTTATTTTTCTGGCTATCTATCTACTCTTTGTTATGTTAATACTAATGTTAACATTAAAAATAATTCAAAACCATTGGTTATAGCCGAACTATTTAAGGGGATAGGAATGACACTAGCTAATGTTATCAACAAAGCTCCCATTAACATCCAAATCCAGTTTATACGAACGGATAAAATAATACCTACAATCAATAAACAAAGAGTAACGAACAATATCATGAAAGGTGGACCACTCTCTGATTCTATTGGAACATAACGTAAGACGTCATATTCCCAGAGTGGTTTTAAATGTAAAGGAATGGTTTCAGTAAACAATTCAAAAATTATTAATAGCATGGTAAACAGTAAAGTAACCATGAAAGCTGCCTTATGTTGAAAGATTCGAAGGTTGAATGGCTTCAATATCCCAAAGGAAAAGAGTACTAATGTAGGCGTGATTAACGCATGGATCCAGTAACGGCTGAGATTCAGATACTCGAGAAACATACCTTCTCCAATAAATCTGCCAACTGCAATGATACTATTATCGATTACTAAACCAAGTAAGACAAGATAGATAAACGAACGCAATGACCAATTATTCTGAGAAAAGGGTGAACGAACGACGCAGATAAGTAATATCAAATATATGATGGTATAAAGAAAATAGAGCAGGGTATCCATTTCTCTCAACTTCCTCCTTTCATTAAATATAAAAATAATGCTGTTTGTTTAAAGATTGGCATCGTCTAACCACTGTTTTATTGTATCTGTAATCCTCCGTTGTTGTTCCTCAACAGAAATCGTCGCATTGCCATCTCCCTTTTGCTCTCCGTAAATCCCGAACTGTGCATGATTGCCACCTTGAATTTCTTGTAACTCTGCGTGCTGCGATAGCAAATGTTGAGTTTCTTGTATTTCTTTGGGGGTGGTTAATCCATCGTTTTTCGCGTAAATAGACAACATGGGTAGATCCATACCTGTGAAGTTATTATTATCTGTAGGGTAAGATCCTAACAAGATAAGACCATCTAGTTTCGTTGGATTATTAAAAGCAAATGAAGCAGCAGCAACGCCTCCTAGTGAATGACCTCCAATAATCCATTGAACCACAGTAGGAAAGTAATCCATTATCTCTTGCGCAATATTTTGATCAAAAATTGCAAAGTTGAATAAGACCTCTGGAATGATAACAAGGTAGCCTTCCTTTGATAATGTATCTCCATAATAGCTGTAAGCCTCTGGTTCAACCTTTGCTCCTGGGTATAAGATGATACCAGTTTTTGCTTGCTGATTTTCTGGTTCAAAAACAAGCCAATTTTGCTGATACTCCATGGTATCATTACCGAGGAATGTCGACAGGTTATTTGAAGCTTCATAGGTTTGTTCAGACCATATCCAAAATACACTAAAGCCGATGAACACAAGTAGGGAAGTAATAATCAGAATATATTTAATGATCTTCTTCATTTTTACACATACTTTCTCATTTGTATTCACTACGTTGATTTTGATTTTACCATATTCAAAGATGTTACTAACCCTTATAAAAAAACTTGAGGAGGATGAATCCCCCACAAGTTGAAGTGACCTATTTATTGACTTTTTGTTTATAAGCTTTTGCATATTGATCAGCGGCAAAGATCGCGTCTGCCACATCATCTGCGGTTACTTGAAATGCCTGATGAATGGTTTCCTCATCAATTGTTGCTGCTTCTGCCACTTTTATAATTTCCTCGCGGGTGGCATCTTTTAATTTAATCTCTTCTAAAGTTACAGGTAATTCGAGGTGAATGTATAACGCAATGTAACGCTCTATTTCTTCTAAGGAACGTTCTTCTAAAGCAAGCTGGACAAGTGTTCCAAACGCAACCTTTTCGCCATGTGTTAGATGGTGAATATCGCCTTTTATTGCTGTGAATCCATTGTGAATCGCATGTGCTGCAGCTAGCCCCCCACTTTCAAAGCCTAGACCACTAAGTAATGTATTTGCTTCAACGACTGCTTCAAGAGCAGGTGTGACAGACTTAGCCTTCACCGATTCATAAGCAAGGTGTGCATAATCAAACAAGGTCTCCTCACATTTTTCTGCGATTGCTTGTGCAGCGATAGTTGTACTACCACCTGCCATCGTATTTCCTTTCGCTTGAATAACACTTCTTGCCTCGACCCATGTAGCGAGGGCATCAGCGATACCTGATGATAGAAAGCGTTTTGGAGCACCAGCAATTACTTTCGTATCTACTACGACAAGGTCTGGATTTTTATTATAGAAGCGATAGTTTTCAAATACACCCTCTTCCGAATAAACGACTGAAAGCCCACTTGTCGGCGCATCTGTAGAAGCAGTTGTCGGCACAATCACAGTACTGCCATTTATATCATCGGATACAGCTTTAGCGGTATCTAGTGTTTTACCACCTCCCACACCTATAACGACCGTTGCTTTAGCGTTTTTGGCAATATCCGTTATCCGCTTCATCTCTGTTTTCGAAGCTTCACCATTAAATACAACTTCTTCTGTTTGGATAGCTTCCTTCTTTAAGTATTTCACAACGTCATTACCAGCTATATCCCAGACTGTTTCATCGGCAATAACTATCGCTTGATCACCAAGATCTTTGACATATTGTCCAATATTATGAATGGCATTTTTGCCTTGAACGTATTTTGCTGGACTGATAAAGATTCGCTCTGTCATGATATTACACTCCTTTATTATTTCGTCCACCTTAGGTATTCCCAAGTTTTTCTTAATTCAATCTAAAAAGGATGGTTATAAATGCTCGTATCGGAAAAAGCGAAAAAAATATCCAAACGATCATTCGAATAGGAACTTATACTCGGATGACATTTGGATTGTTCTTTCCTACATTATGTATGTCTTTCACTTTTCATTTAAGGAGACTTGATTTTCTTTCAGATAAGCATGAAACGTTAGATAAATCATAGGTTTTCATTTTGAATCATTCTTTTTTACGTTGCTTTTGAAGGGAGTTCCTAGCTAGATACCACTGCTCGATAAAACAGATTATACCTACTAAAATAATTAGCATATAAGCCAGTATACTTTCGATGTAATGGTTAACAAACTTCCAAGTTAATATCGACACATAAAGTGTAGGAACAACTCCCCCTCCAAGATATTATATTGTTTCGAAAAAAGATTTGTGCAGCTGAACCCAAAATAATGATAGTTACCGTTCCAAATTCATGAAGAAAGAACTCTATTTGTTAATAATCATTCTTTTCTGCTTTATACTTTTCAATAATTCGTTTCGCATCATCTAATTGGATGCGGTCTTCAATTGCCAATTGTTTAACATAACTAATCAGAGGCTCTTTCTCTAATTCATCATTTAGTTCGATCTTTTGAATGATGTGATTTAATCTTGTTCGCACCGTAGGGTACGAAACTTCATAACTCTTCGCGATTTGCTTTAATGAACCTGAACTTAAAACAAATTTTCGAATAAACTCTATATCTTCCTTTTCTAAGGATGCTATCCATGCGGGCGTATCTTTTGGATCCATTTTATAGTCACCTCACTTGCTTAATAGTATCATAATCAATATTAAAGTTAAATATTTTTATATATTAGCCTTAATAAAATTTATGTTTATTTCAATAATATTAAAGCTATAAATGGGATAATGGCTTGGATCTCACGTTTTATCCTTTCTCACTATTTCTTATTAAGCAGGTTTATTTTCGAAGTTATTCCTAGATAAGGAAAATAAACACATACTTTTCCCTAGAAAATAGGATTCGTTCATCCAATTGGCTCTAGTATAAATTTATATCTGACCATTATTTCCCATTTAAATTTCTGAAAACTTGTATTACTATAAGAATAATATTTAAAAGGGGTGAGCTACATGGAAAAGTTATATAGTAATCTAGATTTAGTCTATGAAGAAATGGTAGAAATACGTAGATTTCTTCACCAACATCCGGAATTATCTTTTGAGGAAACGGAAACAGCAGCATATATTGCAGATTATCATACTGCGTTAGGACATGAAGTTCGCACGAATGTTGGTGGTAATGGGGTCTTGGCTTATCTAAGAGGGGCAAAGCCTGGTCCAACGGTTGCTTTAAGAGCTGATTTTGATGCGCTTCCTATCCATGAACAAACCGATGTCCCATTTAAATCAAAGTATGATGGTGTGATGCATGCATGTGGGCATGATGGGCATACAGCGACACTGTTAGGCTTAGCGAAAGTATTAAACGGGTTACAAGATGAATTAGAAGGAACGATTGTTTTCTTACATCAACATGCGGAAGAACTGCCACCAGGTGGGGCGATATCAATGATTGAAGATGGTTGCTTAGATGGCGTCGATGTTATTTTTGGTACCCATCTACAAGCTCAAATGCCATTAGGAGAAATTGGATATCGTACAGGAGCCTTGCAAGCAGCTCCAGATCGATTTGATATTACGATTAAAGGAAAAGGTGGACATGCAGCTCATCCCCATGATACAAAGGACAGCGTGGTTATTGGTGGACAATTAATTAATAACTTACAGCAAATTGTAAGCAGGAAGGTAGATCCACTAGATTCAGCAGTTGTGTCGGTCTGTAATTTTGTTGCTGAAAACCCATATAATGTGATTGCTGACTCAGCAGAGTTAGTTGGTACAGTACGTACGTTTAAAGAAGAAACGAGAGAATTTATTGAAAAAGAAATGGAACGTATTATTAAGGCTACCTGTGATGTCTCAGGGGCTGATTATGTGTATACGTATACACGCGGCTATCCTACCTTAGTAAACCATAAAGAAGAGACAGAATTTGTAGCAGAAGTTGCGAAAGAAGTACCTGGTGTAGAAGCAGTAAAGGTAACGGAACCAATTATGGGGGGAGAAGACTACGCTTTTTATTTACAACATGTCAAAGGGACCTTTTTCTTCACAGGAGCTAGAAATGAAGATTGGGATATCGCTTACCCACACCATCATCCTAAATTTGATATTGACGAACGGGCATTACTACATGCTGCAAAAGTTTTAGGAGCTGCCACTCTTCAATACATGAATGAATATGCAAACAAATCATTAAATGAAATTGGTTAATTATTTGATGGGAGTCTTCTATTAGTTAGAGGCTCCTCATTCATTATTCGAGGAGGCAAACAGAATGACACAACAAGCAGCTCAACTATGGAAGGATTGGCGCTTACATTTACTCGTATTTGGTATTGTTATGTTTACAGAAATAATCGGAACACATGAGATTCCAATAGGTGCTGGCGTTATTCTATTATTGCCGATGCTTTATGCCGTCATTATTGGAATTGCTTTGTTTTTTACACCTCTTGTTAAACAGAAACAATCTATTCATGCAGAATCGCTTGTATTTATTTCAGTAACCTTGCTCATTGCAAAGTTTGGCGTACAAGCTGGTACTGCATTGCCGCAATTAATTGAAGCAGGCTGGGCATTGGTATTTCAGGAGATTGGAAACTTAGGAACCATTCTAATTGCTCTCCCACTTGCAATCTTATTAGGTTTGAAACGTGAAAGTGTTGGTATGACTCACTCAATAGGTAGAGAAGCTAATTTAGCCCTTATTACTGATAAATATGGACTATCTTCCCCGGAGGGAAGAGGTGTAATGGCTATGTATATTTTCGGTACGGTATTCGGCTCGATCTTTCTTGGATTAGCTTCAGGATTTTTAGCTACGATTACGCCACTTCATCCATATTCATTTGCGATGGCAACCGGTATTGGTAGTGGAAGCATGGCAGCAGCATCATTAGGTCCGCTAGTTGCAGCACATCCAAATATGGCAGAAACATTAACCGCATTCTCTGGTGCTAGTAACTTACTTACCTCTGTTACAGGACTATATGCAAGTATTTTTATTGGGTTGCCGTTAACGGAAAAATTATACGAAATAATGACAAGAGACAAATCAAATAAGAATAAAATTGGTAAAAAATCAAAGGCGGTGTAGGTCATGCTGAAAAATATCCAAGAATGGATTTTATTATTTGTGATTATTGGTGCAATGATTATTATTGGTAATTGGATTGGCTATGATATTATGCCGCTTCAAGCAATTCCAGGAATAATTACGTTAGCGTTAATTAGTTTAGCGGGTCTTATCATTCATCGTCTCATTCCCTCTAAAAAAATTCCAAGCATTGCTTATATTGGTTTGTTAGCATTTATCTTAACGATTCCTGGCTTCCCTGGATCAGAACAAATTGTTACCTGGACTTCGGAGGTTAACTTACTGGCAATTACAACACCAATCTTAGCTTACGCAGGAATCTCAATCGGCCGTTCCTGGGCAGATTTCGTTAAATTAGGCTGGAAGACGATCATTGTTGGGATGTTTGTGTTAGTTGGAACTTATTTAGGTTCAGCAATCATAGCTGAAATCACACTACGAATACAGGGAGTTATTTAGGCTAATTATACGTTCTTATATATAACGCATTTATTCTAAAATAAAATATATTATAAAATTCATTCTAACAAGAGTCGGAACACAATAACTTAAAAGCCGAAGGGGTAAATAGGAATGAAATAACCGCTGATACAAAAGTGTAGTCAAAATACGTAGACTCTTGCGGGAACAGCACGCGCTATAGACCCTGCAGGAAAGTGTTCTGATGAGGGACGACTAAACGTGTCCTTTGCGGACAACATCGGCATACCCCTTGCCGGGGTAGGAAGCTGATGCCGTGCCCGCGGAAAGCGGAGTATTTTGACGGAGCAATGAGAAAACAAATAATCCGAACGGACTCAAGTGGAGTCGTTCGGATTATTATAGGATTAAGATACCTTTGTCTCCATCTCTTTTCTCGTATAGCTTATGCTTCTTTTGTTGTTTTCTTTCTTCTAAATCGATAGAAAACAAGGTAAAGCATTGGGACCATAATCAGCGTTAATACTGCTGAGAAGAGGATACCAGATATAATGGTTATGGCAAGTGGAGTAAAGAGAGCATCTCCACTTACTGCAACTGGAATCAGGGCAACAATTGATGTGATGGCGGTTAGAAGAATCGGGCGTAAGCGAACGCGTCCAGATTCAATCACAGCTTCTTTCACATTCATGCCTCTATTCAGCGCTTGTTCGATAAATTCAATTAACACAATGGAGTTTCTCACTACAATACCAGTAAGTGAAACCATCCCCATAACACCAAGGAAACTAATTGGTGTTTGCGTGACGAATAAACCAAGAATCGCACCTGAGATTGCCAGGTAAACCGCAACAAGTACGAGGAACGGTAACGAAAGTGAGTTAAATTGAAAAGCAATTAACAGGTATACTAGGAACAGTACAATGATGAAGAGTACGGTGATTTCGGCAAAGAAATCACTTTGCGCTTCATTTTCTCCACCTATTGTGATGCTGTAATCATCGTTCTCAAGCTGATTACGTTGATTTTCAACGATATCGGTTACGTTTGCCTCATAATTCTCCTCGTTTTCTGGGAAGGCACGAAGTGTAATCGAGCGTTCGCCATCAATGTGAGGGATTTTCTGAAGCTTTTCCGTTTCTTCTGTTGTGACAAGCTCATCTAAAGAAATGAGTTCAGGTGTTCCATCTGTAGATGCTGCTGGAACCTCAAGTTTTGAAAGGTCAACCTTACCTTCATTTCCTTCTAATACAATATTCATATCACGTTCAACGACACCATTATCGAATGCTTTTAATGGGATACCTTCCGTCGCAAGTCGAATTTGCTGACTAACCTGATTGACGGTAATTCCATTATCTTCGAGTGCACCACGATCAGGTACATATTCTATAGAAGGTTCAAAATCACCTACATTATCTACGACAATATCTGTTTCAAGCCCTTCTATTTCCTTCGTAAGTCTATCTCTCAGTTCAATTAATTTGTTGATTTCCGGCCCACTGACGGTAACTGTTACTGGAGCCCCTACGGGAGGTCCCTGCTGAATAGTATCCATAAAAATCTCAGCATCAGGGTATTCATTTCGGAGTGTATCTGTCCAATCGTCAATCAGCCCTTGGGTTGTTTGATTTTTTTTGTCGACTCTAGCTACGATTTGTCCGGTATTTTCTCCAGTGCTTGACAATGAACTATTAAAGAGACCAGGAGTCCCAGTTCCTGTGAAGACACCTGTTTCATACACACCGTCATCTGTTTTTAATCTTTTTTCAATGTCTTGAAGCGTATGATGTGTTTCTTCAATTGGTGTACCAATTGGAAGTGTGATATCTACGGTTACTTCTTCCTTATCAGCTGGTGGGAAGAATTCAAATGGTGTTAAGACAATCAATCCAAAGATGGCCGTTGTAAATACAAGCCCAAGAATGGAGACAAGCATCGGTTTTTTTGAAAATTTCTTTAAGAGTTTATCTGCATAAACATCAGCAAGCTTATTTAAAGGTTTTCCAAGAAGACCTGGTGCGTCAGACATCGGTTTCTTAGACCAACGATTTAAGAAATAACGCAGAATTGGCACAAATATTAGGGCAACAAGTGTGGATGCGATAATTGTAGTAATAAGAACGGTTGGCAATGCGCGTATAAATGCTCCATTTCCACCTGACAGGAAGACCAGCGGTAGGAAAGTAAATACAATTGCCAGGGAAGAGGTTACAATCGATACCCAGATCTCTTTTACCCCAGTGGTAGTACCAATTAGTCCTTTATCACCTAGTTTATATCTACGTTGAATATTATCATTAATAACGATAGAGTCATCCACGATAATTCCTAGTGCAATAATTAAGCCAATAACAGAAATTTGGTTAAGGTCAACATCTGTGAATGGTAATGGTATTAAACCAGTAAGAACGGATATTGGAACAGCAAGTGCCACTACAAGTGCACCTGATCCAGAAAGTCCAAGCGATGCAGCAACAATCACAGCTAAAACAGAAATAGCAAGAGATAGGAATAGCCCATCAAAAATATCCGTTACAATAGATGCTTGTGAATAATACGACACGAGCTCGACATTTGAAGGCAGGTTTTCAGAAAGCTCAGCCACTTTATCGCTTACCCGCTCATCAACGGTTGGGATATCTTCTCCTGACTTAACATAAGCAGTGAATGATACAGAAGGGTTACCTTCAAATGTAATCATATCTTCAAGTTCTTTTGAACTCACTTCAACACTAGCAATGTCTTCTAAATAGACAGCATCCCCCTCTGTGTTTTTACCAACGAATAGTTCATTCATCTGGTCGAGCGAATCATAGTTTTCAACAGAGAGCTGGACAACTTCATCATTCATTTGCTGCTTTCCTAAAGGAATTGGATAGTACTCATTATTAATGGCACTTTGAACATCAGTCACGTTCAAACCAGCCTCTTTTAATTCAGCTTGCTTTAATTTAATCAAAACTTGTTCTTCAGGCAATCCTTTGATGGTTACACCAGAAACACCTGATAATTCTTGTACTTCATCTTTCCATTGGTTCAATTCCTCTCCAAGAGAGAGCAGGTTATCGCGATTATCGCTTGTAATGTGATAGGAAACGATTGGCATTTTTGACGTTGATTCGTTAACTTCTGGCTCCAGTGCCTCCTCTGGAAACGAAGCAGAAGAACTGGATACAGCCTGCCGGACGTCACCAAATACTTCTTTCTTGCTTTCTCCTTCTTCAACTTCGACAACAATGTTAGAAAAGCCAGCTGAAGAAGATGAAGTTACTTCAGCGATGCCATCAATTGATCGGAGTGAAGACTCAATAGGATTTGTAATGGACCGTTCAACTGTGTCCACCGTCGCACCAGGATATACAGTGTTGATGGTACCGATATTTACAGGTGTTTCTGGAATTTCGCGTTGTGGAAGTTGAATGAATGTAAATGCTCCAACAATGACGAATAACACAATAAATATAATAAAGAGCTTCGAACGTTCTAAGATCCATTTCAGCATGTGCCAGCCTCCTTTTTG
This sequence comes from Virgibacillus salexigens, assembly GCF_000723585.1. Classification (NCBI taxonomy): domain Bacteria; kingdom Bacillati; phylum Bacillota; class Bacilli; order Caryophanales; family Bacillaceae; genus Virgibacillus; species Virgibacillus salexigens. Next base: position 1,063,720 of record NZ_CCDP010000001.1, read on the forward strand.
ATCTTTAGACTGTTTGGTCAACATGGTATTAGTTATACCATATATTTATTGCAATATAAAGTATAGATGTTTATGACTATATAGTCATTTTTTGTTTTAATCATTCATTGTTTACTTATTAAAAAAAGATATAGTGTAAACATAAGTGAAGAGGGAATGCTGCTATAAGAGGTGCTGGTCCCTGTTTGTGACTATCATTTTACTGGACAAGTAGTGTATTCTAGTGGTAGAAGACATTGAGGTGAGCATGATGGATAAAAGAAAAGCAATATTAGAAGCAGCTGTTGAATTGATCGCAGAATATGGATACACACGTACATCGATGCAGCAAATCGCAGATAATGTTGGTGTATCAAAAGGTTCGCTATACTCGTTTTTCCCATCAAAAGAAGATCTAATTATATCGATATACGAACATTATCAACAGCTTGTATTTGAACGTGCTTTTGTAGTAGGCTTGGATAATAATTTACCACCTTATAAACGTTTTGCTAAACAGTTTCAAGTTCAATTCGAAGGAATATTAGAGTATAAATCGTATATGAAAATGCATATCCGTGGGGAGTCAGCTCAAAACAGTGAGAAGCTTCAGGGATTACACCATCGGATGAGAGGGCGATTATTTAACTGGCTGGAACAGAATTTAATTGATTTATATGGTGAAAGTATCTTGCCTTACAAATGGGATTTAATGTGGATGACACAATCCATTTATACATCGTATATGGGACTTATCATTTCTTCAGAAAATGTGCTTCCTCCGGAGGGGCTTGGTCAACATATCGTAAGACAGATTGATATTCTAGCGAAGGATTTTCTCCAAGGTAGCAGTGTTCCGTTTTTAGACGATGAGATAATGCGCCCTTTTTCTGTAGGAATGGACCGAGACGGAGCATTTACATCGTTCCAGGACAGAGAACGTGCGTGGAAAGCGCTGTATAAAAGGATTCATGAACTTCGAAATGCTACTTACTACCTTGAGGTAACGGACCGGATATCAGAAGAATCGAGAAAATCAAAACCAGATGAACTTGTGATGAGAGGTTTATTTCGATTATTAAAAGAGGAAGAAACGCTAGCTGCAAAAGCATATGTATTAGAGGAACAATTACTTCCAGCAACAGAAGATTAATGGGCTGGTTAAACTTCAGGCAAATTTTTCTCCTTATTCCAAAAGAGCGATCCTGTTTAAACATCCAAGATATACGATTCCAAGGGCTGCAATGCGTAAGCTTGGCTTTTTCTTCTGGCTGCATCTAAATAAAATTCATTGATGTTCCCTTCTAAGATTAACGTCATGATATGAAATTCATTACCATCAAAAGGTTGATTTTGATTTCTGAAAAATCCAATTTTTATAATAGTTGAATGATATAATAGTTGAAAAAAAAAGAAACAGGGGGGCGGCCATCGATGGATAAATACATATCTTTGGATATTGGTGGTACATATATTAAAAAAGGAATAGTGAATGAGTCTGGAGAAATTCTCAAACATCATAAAGAGAAAACACCGAAGACATTAGAAGAACTATTCCTTTTAATTGAACAGTATATTTTACAAAACTCTGATACCTTGGCTTTGACAGTTTCTTGTCCTGGTGCGGTAACTGATGAAGGGCTTATCCAAGGAGCTAGTGCTGTATCGTATTTACATGGACCAAATATAAAGCAGATGCTGAAGGCACGAATTGGTTTGCCTGTGTATATGGAGAATGATGCAAATTGTGCTGCTTATGCTGAGATATGGAAAGGCGCTGCCAAAGATAGAAAAGATGTGCTTGTCGTTGTCATTGGAACTGGGATAGGAGGAGCAGTTGTCAAAGATGGTTTGATTCATAGAGGGGCTAATTTGCATGGTGGAGAATTTGGATATATGTTAATTCCGACAAAAACTTCTGAGAACGGTGTAACGTGGAGTCAAATTGCCTCTACGAAAGCTTTAGTAAAAAAGGTTGCCCAACAAAAACAATTGGATGCCTCGGACCTTACAGGGGAGGCAATCTTTGACATGGCCGATATGGGAGACATTATATGTATCGAAGCCTTAGAAGCATTTTATCATTCCCTTGCACTCGGAATTTATAATTTACAATATATTTATGATCCTGAGATTATTCTTATTGGTGGTGGAATAAGTGAAAGAAACGATTTGGTAGACAGAATTGATGGAAAACTTACTCATATCATTGAATTAATTGAAGATTCTACGGTTAAGCCAATGATAAATACTTGTGCATTCCGACAACATGCCAATCTTCTCGGAAGTGTGTATGGGTTTCTGAGAGAAAAGGAATTGGATATTTTAGATATAAATTGAGTAAAGAAAGGGGGAATGCCAATGCCCGTCTTATGGAAGTCACTCAAATTGGGAATAAGCTTTGTCTTCATATATGTTTTGATTGTTTTTAGTGCTCCATTCATCATCCGGTTAATGGGCACTACTTCTGTTTCTTCAAGTCCGACGATGTTTCAATTTTCCTTGTATTCCATCAATATCAGGGGGAACACATTTGAATCTGAAGCTACGATCATGGGGCTGTTTATTTCCTTAATCTTAGGTACGGTAATCTATTATATCTTTCATTCTTTAAATAAAGGTTAGTTCTATTTCTAAAAGCCAAGGCTTACATGCTTGGCTTTTTTTTATGAGGTATTTTGGAGCTTTCCTCATTGAATAATAATTTGAAAAAATCGGATAATTTTATAGATTTATAGGATATATCGTCTTTTATTATCTTGTTAAGATATATGTAAGCGCTTAATAAAGGGAGGTATGGAAATTGAAGAAGTTATTAAGCTTAACTGTCGGGTTGTTTTTCATGTTTATAGCAGCTTGTAGCGGGGGAGAAGAGGCTTCGGGAAATGGAGGAATTGAGTTAACCCTTTGGAATGATTGGACGGAGGATCGTCCAGAAAATACTGTATATAAAGACATTATCAAACAGTTTAACGAGGAACATGAAGATATTACTATAAAGATGGAAAGTATTCCGCATGATCAATATGAAACAAAACTCCGTACACAAGCTGCTGGGAAACAACTACCAGATATGATGAGAGTTTGGCCTGGGGCTCGAACAGCTCCGTTAGCTGAAGGAGGAGTTTTATTACCACTTAATTCTATAGTAGATAATTGGAAAGACATAATACCGGATGAAATTTTACAAGATTATGCAATTAATGGTAATTATTATGCTATTCCATCTAACATAAGTGAGACAAGTCTCATATTTTATCATAAGGATAAATTAAAAGAAGCAGGTTATGAACAATTTCCTTCTACTTACGAAGAACTAAAGAAATTAATTGGTATGTTAAATGATAACAAAGAAACACCAATTTCACTCGGTAACAAATCTGTTTGGCCGCTGCAATCGATTTATATTTCAACGATTGCTGATCGCTATACAGGAAGTGATTTCTTAGGGAATGTATTAAGTAAAGAAGAAACATTTGAAAACGATCAATTTATAAATGCCTTAACAGTAATTAAAGAGTTAACAGAAATACAAGCTTTTAACGAAGATATGAATACGATAGATGAAGCTCAAGCAAGAAGTGAATTTATTAATGGAACAACAGCGATGCATTTGGCTGGTTCTTGGGCAATTGGACCAATTTTAGAAGGTGTAGACGATCCAGATTCCATCGGAGTTGCTGCATTTCCTAGTTTTGCAGGTGGTGAGGGAGACCCTTCTAAGATAGCTGGAGTAGCTGGAGGTGGAATTGCCTTGAACAGTGAATTAAATGATGAAGAAAAAGAAGCCGCTTTTACCTTTCTGAAATATTTTTATGCAGAAGATTTATATCAACAATTAGCACAAGCGAATATTATTGTTCCGGCTGATATTCCAATGGATGACGATGTACCTCGCTTATTTCAAAAAGCGAATCGGTTTGCCCAAAATGGATTGGCACCCGTATATGACGCAACGCTTACTCCTGACCTAACAGATATGATAAATAATGGGTTGCAATCAATCACGTTGGATGAAAAAACACCCGAAGCGTTGGCTAAAGAAATGCAAGCACTTTTAGAAGAAGAAAATTAAGCGCAAATGACTTTCGGGTTGCCTTGAGTTGGCAGCCCTTCTTCAGAGAAGGAGGCGAGAAGAATATGCATTTACTTGGTAAAAAAGGCATTATTATAATCGGATTGTTACCTGCTTTATTATTTTATATTCTATTTGCCATTTATCCTATTATTCAATCATTCTATTATTCTTTCATGCAGTGGGATGGATTCTCTGAGATGACTTTTGTAGGGCTGGATAATTTTAAGGAATTATTTCAGGATTCCTTATTTTGGAACTCTGTAAAAAATAACATCTATGTCGTAATTGCCTCCGTCTTAGGTCAAATTCCAATTGCACTATTAATCGCTCTATTATTAAATCGCAAATTGAAGGGAGTAAGGTTTTTTCGAACAATAGGGTTTTTACCGGTTGTCTTATCTACGGTAGTTATTTCTCTAACATGGAGCCTCATGTATAATTCAAAAAATGGCATGATCAATCAGTTATTACAATCTATCGGACTTCGTGAGTTGGCACAGAATTGGTTAGGTGATCCACAGTGGGCAATGATTGCTGTCTTGGTCACAGTGATTTGGCAATTTGTTGGTCTCTATTTAATTATTTTTCTAGCAGCCTTACAAAATGTACCAGATGAAGTAATAGAAGCTGCGAAAATGGACGGTGCATCAGAATGGGCAACGACTTGGAAAATAACAATTCCAATGATCTGGGATACCATCATCGTAGCTATCATTTTATGTATATCCGGTAGTTTAAAAACCTTTGATTTAATTTATGTAATGACCAATGGAGGTCCTTCCCATTCTACAGATGTGATGGCGTTGTATATGTTCCAGGAGACCTTTAGTCAATTGAATTACGGATATGGAAGTGCCGTTTCAGTTTTTATCTTCTTTTTTAGTCTAATCTTAATTTTTATTGTCACGAAAGTCTTAGGAAAGAAGATGATTTAGAAAGGAGTATCGTCTTAATGGAGTTATTGAATAGATCTAAGCTTAAATTATATCCAAGAAGGAGTATAAAAAAGACGTCCATTTATCTGATTCTTTTTCTATTTGCACTAGTTAATGCATATCCGATTTTGTGGATGATGATTAATTCTTTTAAATCGGAACAAGAGTTTTTAACAAATCAATTAGGGTTCCCACATACGTTTGTTTTAGAAAATTATGTAAATGCATGGGAAACAGCCAATCTTGGAGTGCTATTTGGAAATAGTATTTTCATTTGTATTACCGCTACTCTAATTACGGTGTTATTCGGAGCACTTGCATCCTTCTTTTTAGCACGATTTACGTTTAAAATGAGCAAGTTAGTATATACATTCTTCATTTTTGGTATGTTAATTCCTATTCACGCTACGCTTGTACCAATGTTTATATTGATGCGAGATTTGGGCTTATTAGATACACCGATAACGCTGCTTTTTCCGTACATCGCGTTTCACTTACCCATCACGATCTTTTTACTAACGAGTTTTATGAAAGCATTCCCTAATGATATTGAAGAATCAGCAATTATGGATGGGTGTGGCGTGTTTCGCATTTTTTGGTCGATTATTTTACCAATGTCTCGTCCAGCGTTAGCTACCGTGGTAATTCTAAATTTTATTTACAATTGGAATGAATTTTCTTTCGCCCTCGTTTTAATTAATGATCCAGCATTTCAAACATTACCTTTAGGTTTGGCTAGTTTTGCTGGGCAATTCACAACCAATTATGGAGCACAGGTGGCGGGGTTAACCATGTCTTTAATTCCAATCGTTGTATTCTACCTGTTTTTAGAAAAAGAAATTGTTAAGGGTATGACAGCCGGAGCGGTAAAAGGGTAGAATAGAAGAATTAAACGACAAGGAATGATGTATGATGATTCCGAATTGGGGATTAAAGCGGAAGTTCATAACAGTGTTTGTCGTGTTAATCACGCTGCCTACTGTATTTGGTTTTATCATTTATTATCAGACTTCTGTTGCACTGAAGGACCAGGCAAAAGAGGATATTATTGGGAATCTAGAGAAGAATGAACAAAATTTATCCGCTATTATAGAAGAAGTTACTAATATGACTGCTTATATGACTTATGATAAGGAGTTTCGGACATTTTTTATGACACCAGAAGCAGAAACACATCAACTAGCTTACAAAAATGCTGTAGATGGTATAAATGGCTATTTTACATTTCAAATGATATCTAAACCCTATGTTTCATCCGTTTTACTAGAAGCGGAGGATGGAACAATCTTAGATCTAGGCGAGCCCATTCTTAATGGTGAGAAGGAATTAGCTAAAGCTGCCATTCAAAAAAGCGGAGCACCACTTTGGAGTGATGCTTACCATGTAACGAGTGAATGGGAGGGAGAGAAAGAAGTTATCAGTGTATCCCGGGCTATTAACGATTTGAACCAAATTAATAATCGAATAGGTATGGTTCGCATTCGCCTGGATCATGAGAAGTTATATCGCAGTATTGAATCCCAAGATTCATCAACGAAATGGAGTTATTTTGTATTATCAAATGAAGGTTCTGTAGTCCTGCATTCCGATCCATCTCTGGTCGGGAAGCAATATCCCGAAACAGAACTTGCAACGTGGGTAACAAAAGGAAAAGCATCATCGTATCGTTTGGAAACAAAAGATAGTAATTATCTCGTCGTAAAAAAAGAATTACAAGGCACTAACTGGTATTCCGTCGCCATGGTTGATGAAGGAGAAGTTGTTCAAGAACTATATCATGTACGCAATTCGATTCGAAATATGATCATTCTCTTGATTTTATTAGGGGCTGTTGCTTTTGTTGGATTTTATAGATCGAATATTCGAAGAATTATTGAGCTAACGAAACAAACATGGCAAGTGAGTAACGGAGATTTTACTGCAAGTGTAGATGTACAATCAAGAGATGAAATTGGAATTCTAGGTATGCACTTTAACAAAATGGTAAAGACCATTCAAAATCATATAAATGTGGAATATAGGTTAAAAATAAAACAAAAGGACTCAGAATTAAAAGCGCTTCAAAGTCAAATTGATCCACATTTTTTGTATAATACCCTGGATATGATTCGCTGGACAGCAAGGCTAGAGAATGCTTATGAAACCAGTCGTCTAATTGAACGGCTTTCTTCCATCTTTCGGATGAAGTTAAATAACGGAAAACCATGGGTTCAATTAAAAGAAGAGATCAACTATATTAAAAATTACTTAGAACTACAGCAAAGTAGATTAGGAGATCGTCTCCAATTTTATATTAATGTACAGGATGATGTGAAAGATAACTATGTCCTGAAACAGTTACTCCAACCATTAGTAGAAAACAGTATTAAACATGGATTTAAAGACTTGCCAAGACAAGGGATCATTAGGATTCATGGTTATCGGTCATACAACTCGCTTTATATTAATGTAATCGATAACGGATGGGGATTTACCAATCCAGAAAAAATAGGTATACATGGTTATGCGCTTCGGAATTTACAAGAAAGACTAGAGCTCGTCTTTGGTAAAGCGGCTACTTTAGAAAAAACAAATCTGACACAGGGCGCATCTATTCAAATTGTTCTTCCATTGATAGATATGGAAAGAGTGAAAAATATTCAAAGAGAACTAGGTGAATAAGGTCATGTCTTTTAATTTACTAATTGTAGATGATGAACCGATTATATGTCGAGGGTTGAGTCAAACCATCCCTTGGTCAGATTATAATGTGAATGTAGTAGCTGTCGCTTATGATGGTCAAGAAGCAATGGAAAAGATAATTGATCATGGGAATATTGACATAATTGTAACAGATGTGAAAATGCCAAAAATAGATGGTTTACAGCTAGCTGAGTTGATTTATAAACAATATCCGTCTGTGCAAATCATTATGATTAGTGGTTATGATGAATTTGCTTATGCACAAAAAGCAATAAAGCTAGGAGTAAAAGATTATCAATTAAAGCCGGTGAATGTAGAAGAGCTAATAAAAAAAGTGGTGAATCTGACACAAGCGCTGTCGAAAACCGAGGAACAGAAAACAGCTTTGCAACACATGGAGCTGATGAATACGATTTATCAGCAAATTAATGAATTTACCATTGAATCTATGGATAATTCTATCAACCACCAAGTCAAAATCTATCCAGTTTTAAGCAGAATGAATGAATGGGCGGAAAAAACAAATCAACTGACTGAATATGATATACATGCTTTAAAAACAGATTGGAAACATGTGATTCAAGACATAGTAGTAAAAAATGGGTATCAGGCTGTTTCCATCTTTACAGATGAGAATTTGTTGTTAACGTGTATTATCGTTGAAGAGAATGATCTTAAGATTGATTTATTTACGACTATTCTTCATCCATTAATACAAAACGATATGAAATTCATTTGGAGTGACAGAATAATCCCGCTTCAACAACTACAGCAACAATATACCATTCTAATAAATATGCTGCCATATCTACCCTTGAATAATCAATCTATCTACTGCTATCAGACGGAACGTAAGGGGCAGAGGGAATTTCCATCATCGATCGTTGAAGAAGTGTTATCTGCTTGCTTTCAAGATAGTAATAAGGTAAGGAAGCTAGTCAATACGTTATTTACTTATTTTCAAACAAATGAGTACTTTTTGCATGAAGTAGTAGAAACATGTATGGAGATCATGGAGGAAGTCATTTATCGTTATAAGTCCCTTTTTGAAAAAGAAGTATCTCAACTTCATCCCAAACAATTAGAAAGTATAAACCTAGCAAAACATAATTCTTATTCAATACTTCAGACACAGTTTAATTACGCACTAGACAATGTTATGAACAGCGTAAATGTACAAAAAGTCAATACGACAGATTGGATCATTAAACGTGCCGAGAATTATATCCAAACTTATTATACATCGAATATTAAAGTAATTGAATTAGCGAATGTCATGAATATATCGCCAAATTACTTTAGCTCCTTATTTAAACAACAAACAGGTAAAACATTTAATGAATATGTAAATCAATTACGTATGGACAAAGCAAAGCAATTATTAGCAGAGACACCATATCGAATACATGAAATTGCAAAAGAAGTTGGTTTTCAGGAATACAAGTACTTCGTTGAAGTTTTTAAGCGTTTTACTGACATCACACCAACGAATTATCGAAAGCTGCTAGCCACTCAAAGCAAAAATACAGATGAATCCTAAACAAGGAGGCCTATGAATATGAATGAAACAATTAATTTGCAATTACCAACGGATTTTATATTAGGAGCTGCCATGTCAGCATGGCAGACAGAAGGGTGGGCAGGTAAAAAAGATTTTCAAGATTCTTATTTGGATAGTTGGTATAAGAACAATAAGCATGTTTGGCACAATGGTTACGGTCCAGGAATAGCTACAGATTTCTATCATCGTTATCAAGAAGATATCAGCTACATGAAAGAAATAGGCCTAACTCATTTCAGAACATCAATTAATTGGTCCCGTTTTCTAATCGATTATGAGAATGCGGTTGTGGATGAAACATATGCAAAGCATATCGACAATATGATTGATGAACTTATTGCTAATCACATTGAGCCAATGATATGTTTAGAGCATTACGAACTGCCGGCTATTTTGTTAGAAAAATATGGAGGCTGGGAATCAAAACATGTGATTCATCTATTTATTAAGTATGCGGAAAAGGTATTTGCACGTTACGGTGATCGTGTAAAACATTGGTTCACCTTCAATGAACCGATTGTGGTACAGACTAGGGTATATTTAGATGCAATCCGCTGGCCATTTGAACAAAATACAAAAAAATGGATGCAATGGAATTACAATAAGGTCTTGGCTACAGCTAAAGCTGTAAAGTTATTTAAACAACTGAAACTGAAAGAAAACCATGGAGCAAAGATTGGCGTTATCCTTAATCCAGAAGTTACCTATGCACGATCAACAGCAAGACATGATCAAGAAGCAGCCAGAATGTATGATTTGTTCTTTAATCGCATTTTTTTAGATCCTTCAATAAAAGGAGAATATCCAGCTGAGTTATTTGAGTTAATGGAGGCGCATGGAGTTACCTTTGACTATATAAAAGAGGAATTGCAAGTGATAAAAGAGAATACGATCGATTATGTTGGTATCAACTTATATTTTCCACACCGCGTGAAAGCTAGATCCACTGCTTGGAATGACCATATTCCATTTCATCCAGCATATTATTATGAAAAACATGAATTGGCAGGGAAGAAAATGAATCCTTATCGAGGATGGGAAATATACCCACAAATTATGTATGATATGGCAATTCGAATGAAAGAAGAATATGGAAATATCGAATGGTTTGTAGCAGAAAACGGAATGGGGGTAGAAGGCGAGGAACGATTCAAAAATGAAGATGGTATCATTCAAGATGATTATCGCATCGAATTCATAAGTGAGCATCTCAAATGGTTAATGAAAGCAATCGTACAAGGGGTTAATTGTACAGGATATATGTTGTGGGCGTTCTCTGATAATGTTTCGCCAATGAATGCCTTTAAAAACCGATATGGTTTAGTAGAAATAGACTTAGAGGCTAATCGTAATCGGCGTCTAAAGAAATCAGCCTATTGGTTTAAAAATTTAATAGAAGAGCGGAATTTTGAAGCAATCAATGATGACATGGTGAAGTAATACTAGGGAATGGAGGGGGACTTAGTGGAAAGTTACTTCAGTATCGATATAGGTGGAACCTATATTAAAATGGGTGTTGTTAATGATCAAGGTGAAATATCACAACTGGAAAAAGTAAACACCCCTTCTACGATAGAAGCGTTAATGGATGTAATGGATCATTATTTAAAACGGCAGATCAATATAAAGGGTGTAGCTGTGTCTAGCCCTGGGGCAGTTTCTGATCATGGGATTGTATATGGCTCCAGCGCAGTGCCTTATTTACATGGACCGAATATAAAAGAAATGCTATCAGAGCGTTTTAATTTACCAGTGTATGTGGAAAATGATGCGAATTGTGCTGCTTATGCAGAATTATGGAAGGGAGCAGCGAAGGGAAAAAAGGATATACTCGTTGTTGTAATTGGTACCGGAATCGGTGGAGCTGTTATTAAGGATGGAACCATCCATAAAGGAGCTAATCTCCATGGTGGCGAGTTTGGTTATATGCTTCTTAATACGAACATAACTGGGGATGATGATGTCTGGAGCCGGGTTGCATCTACACGAGCATTGGTAAAAAAAGTAGCCAAACAAAAAGGATTAAGTAATATTCAAGAATTAACTGGGGAAAGGATCTTTCAATTGGCTGATAGCGGCGATAATATCTGCATCGAGGCTTTAGAAGAATTTTATCACATACTTGCAGTTGGGATTTATAATTTACAATATATTTATGATCCGGAGATTATCTTACTCGGTGGGGGAATAAGTGAGCGAGTGGATCTTATTGATGCAATTGATGAGAAGGTGGATGCAATCTTAGCAAAAATTGACCTCTCCACCATAAAGCCTACTATAAAATTCTGTCATTTCCGCCAACATGCTAATTTGCTTGGAAGTGTATATGGGTATAGGAAGCAGATAGAAAAGCGCATAAATGATTGATTTTAATCATTCAAGAAAAGAGGGAGTTTAATAAAGTCAATTGCAATCTTAATACTCCCTCTAATTTACAAAAAAGCCAAAGGCGTAAAGCTTTTGGCTTTTTACGTAATAAGGGCCCCTAAATTCCGAGCATTTAAGTATAAAACATTTACTTGATTTTTCAAAAAATTATTTGACATAATAAACGGAATTATTTTATAATTCTTAGTATAAATTTAAGTTATATTTAAATTTATACGCGTATTTTAAATGGAGGTTAAATTATTAGTTAAAGGAGGAGATCTTTTCATTTTATTGATGAAAGCGATTCAAAGTAAGAAAAAACCACTTCATTACCGAGCGTCAAAAGAATAATAGATAATAATATGGGGGAAAAAACATGGATAAAGGTATGAGGAGAGTACTGATTGCAAGTGTTGTGGGAAGTGCAATTGAGTGGTTTGATTACTTTTTATACGGTACAGTAGCAGCACTTGTGTTCAATCAACTATTCTTTGTTAGTGAAGATCCTGCTTTTGGTACGCTTTATGCTTTTGCTACATTTGCACTAGCATTTTTTATTCGTCCGTTTGGTGGTATTATTTTTAGTCATATTGGTGATAAGATAGGAAGAAAGAAGACGCTTGTACTAACATTAAGTCTAATGGGGGCTGCCACCTTCGGGATGGGGATACTTCCCACATATGAAGCAATTGGAATATGGGCACCTGTTTTACTTATCATCTTACGCTTAATTCAAGGATTGGGTCTTGGTGGAGAATGGGGAGGTGCACTTTTACTTGCTGTAGAATATGCACCAAAAGAAAAGCGTGGTCTTTTTGGCAGTGTGCCGCAGATGGGAGTAACGATTGGAATGGTTATGGGTACGCTTGCCCTTTCTGTTATGTCGTTATTGCCAGATGATGCCTTTATGGCTTGGGGCTGGCGAATTCCATTCATTCTTAGTGCATTGCTAGTTATTTTTGGTTTATGGATTCGTAAGGGAATTGATGAAACCCCATCTTTCCGAAATAACCAAGCAAAAGGCAATGTTGCCAAACTGCCAATTGTAGACACCCTTCGATTTCATTGGCGCGAGGTATTAATTGCCATCGGAGCAAAAGTTGTCGAAACGGCCCCATTTTATATTTTCGGTACCTTTATTGTCTCTTATGCCACATCTAACTTGGCATTTAGTGAAACAACGATATTAAATGCAGTAATGATTGCCACCGTCATTACAACGGTACTAATCCCAATTATGGGAAGATTATCGGATAAAATTGGTCGAAAGCCACTGTATATTTGGGGAACGATATTAATGATACTCTATGCATTTCCTTACTTCTGGCTAATCCACCAAGATTCAGTGGCGCTTTTAGTAATTGCTACGATCGTGGGACTTGGACTGATTTGGTCACCAATTACAGCAGTTCTTGGTACCATGTTTTCTGAGATTTTTTCAGCAAAAGTAAGATACACAGGGATTTCATTAGGGTATCAAATTGGTGCAGCGGCAGCTGGTGGAACAGCTCCATTAGTAGCTACATACCTTTTGATGCAATTTAATAATTCCTATATTCCGGTCGCTTGTTATATTATTTTAACCGCAATTATCTCATTAGTCGCTATTTTGACTGTGAAAGATCGTCGATCACAGGATCTTGATGAGGGATATGATGATGTGGAAGAAGATGTGGTGAATCAATAAAAGGAGTATATACATTGAAATAAAACCATCCAAATTGGGTAGCCTATCCCTATAACATTTTTGAAAGGGGATGATGCGAAATGATGAATAAAATCTTCATTATTTTAGTAATTATAGGGCTACCTTTATCTGTGATCGGATCCTTACTGCATTGGTCTGCAGTCATCATGTTTGCCATCTACTGCCTAACGATTATTGCCCTTGCTGGTTTTATTGGCCGAGCAACTGAAAGTTTAGCAATCGTAATGGGGCCACGAATTGGTGGATTAATGAATGCTACTTTTGGAAATGCAGTAGAACTCATTATTTCAATTTTTTCATTAAAGGCGGGATTAATTGGAATTGTCCTTGCCTCACTTACTGGGTCTGTACTAGGTAACTTATTACTTGTTGCTGGTCTTTCATTTTTTGTTGGCGGGTTGAAATATAAACGCCAATCTTTCGATGTATATGATGCTAGACATAATTCAGGTCTGTTAATCTTTGCTGTTGTTGTGGCATTTGTTATTCCCGAAGTATTTTCTGCATCCATGAATGAAACAGATACAATGATTTTAAGTATCGGTATTTCGATTATTTTAATTCTTTTATATATCGCTGCACTTGTGTTTAAGCTTGTGACTCATCGAGGTGTCTATACAAACAATAATGAAGATGTAGAAAAAAAACAGGAAGAAGAAGTTCCAGAATGGGGAAAAATAAAGTCCATTATTGTCTTAGCTGCTTCTACCATTTCTGTTGCTTATGTGTCTGAAAATCTGGTTCATACATTTGAAGTCGTAGGTGACACGTTTGGTTGGACAGAATTATTCATTGGTGTGATTATTGTAGCAATTGTAGGAAATGCTGCGGAGCATGGATCAGCTGTAATTATGGCGTATAAAAATAAAATGGACGTTGCAGTTGAAATAGCAGTTGGATCAACCCTCCAAGTAGCTATGTTTGTCGCACCAGTTCTCGTCCTTTTGTCTCTCTTTTTCACGACATCGATGCCACTTGTATTTACGTGGGCAGAGCTTATCAGTATGGTTACAGCCGTATTGTTAATGATTCGTATATCGGTTGATGGTGATTCCAATTGGTTTGAAGGATTGGTATTACTAGCGGCTTATGTCATCATGGGTATCGGATTTTACTTATTATAAATAGATAAAGCATCCACGATGAGCTATCTGTGGATGCTTTGACCTGTGTTAATTACCAGGAGGACGATTGCGTTTATATTTGTTTTGATTTTTCATATCATTAATTTCTTCTTTACTCTTATTTTTTGTTTTTGTTTTTCCTTTTGCCATGTCATTCCCTCCTTTAAGTTTAGTTTGCCTCGTATGCAATAAGATCATGTATTTCGTTTCGAATGGAAGAAGGCCGTTTGCGAATCCAAAAAAATAATGCTATAATTCAGAAAAAACACATGTTTCTACACGCATAAATGAAAAGGCTTACATTTATTTGCAGGGTATAATGGACAAAAATTGAACAACCGCTCAATTTATCTAATTATAGGAGGATGGTTAGCGTGGAAGAAGTAATACATACGGTAGAAAAGTGGATGAATTCCAATCTTATAACCATCCAAAAGTCAATGACGATTAAGGATGCCATGAAAATTGCCACAGAACAAAATCAAACAGAACTTCCAATTATAGATAATGGCAGTATTATGGGTGTTTTTCGTGTACATGAAGTAGTAAATTATTTGCAAGAACACTCGGTTATGGATGATGTTACAAGAATAATGAGCCTGAATTATCGAGTTTTAAATGATCGTATCCTGATGAGACAAGTGACCGATGTACCAGTATATATCATCAATGAAGATGAAAAACTTATCGGTTCGATTTCAGATAAGGAATTAACGTACTTTCAGCGATTTTTGATCGAAGAGCTCGACAAGAGAGAGGAATCCTTAAGATGGTATCAGTTCGTATTTGATACAGCTTATGAAGGATTAACGGTGGTAGATGAAAATGGAATTATTCGCCTATTTAATCAAGCGTACAGTCGATATACTGGCGTTCCTAAAGGAAAAGCAGTTGGCATGCATGCAGTGAACGTTATCGATAATACACGGTTACCGGTTGTCTTGAAAACCGGTGTTCCCGAGCGTAGTCAGCCTCATAATTTGCAAGGACAAAATGTAATTGTACATCGCATTCCAATTTGGGAAAATAATAAAATAATTGGTGCAGCAGGAATTCTTGTCTATGAAGGTGTTTCTGAAATTTATCAGGTTATTCAACGAATGGAACAGTTGGATGTTCAAAAAAATCAGTCCCCGATAGCTTATAAAACTGTTAATGAACCAGAAGCATGTGTGAAATTTGAGGATATACTCGGGGAGAGTCCGGTTATATCAGAACCAAAAAAAATGGCAAGAAAAGCTGCTAAATCACAAGCTGCCGTATTAATAACAGGTGAAAGCGGGGTCGGGAAAGAGCAATTTGCCAAGGCGATTCATTATGGTTGCAGTACAAGACATGGCAATTTTATCAGTGTCAACTGTGCCGCTATTCCAGATGGGTTAATGGAATCCGAATTGTTCGGTTATGCTAAAGGAGCATTTACAGGAGCTGATAAAGACGGGAAAATAGGTAAATTCGAATTAGCGCATAACGGAACGATTTTTTTAGATGAAATCGGCGATATGCCACTAGCGATGCAGGCAAAAATCTTACGTGTGCTTCAAGAGAAAAAAGTGGAACGGGTAGGCGGTCATCAATCGACACCTGTTAATTTTCGATTAATTACAGCTACGAATAAGGATTTGCCGCAACTGGTCAGGACAGGGGAATTTCGTGAAGATTTGTTTTATCGACTTTATGTCATTCCGTTATCGATCCCGCCGTTACGAGATCGAAAAGAAGATATTCCTATTATTGTTTCTCATAAATTACAAGCGTTGGCAAAAACCTATGATGTGAAAGAAAAAACAATCGATCAGAAGTTGCTGCAAATGATGCATACATATCATTGGCCGGGGAATATACGTGAACTAATGAATGTATTGGAGCGATTGTTTGTCCTAACAGATGGGGATCATATTACATTTGATGAATTACCCGAGCTTGAACAAACAAATACTGCTTCTCAGGAAATGGAATCCTATAGCCCGTCTCACCATAATCATCTTGGAAGAAGAAAGGAATTATTAGAGGAAGCTTCCAAAGAGGAGCAAGAGTTAATTGAACGTACGCTAAGAAAAGTACAAGGAAATAAATCACAAGCAGCTAAGCTTTTAGGTATGTCCCGTTCAACACTATATAATAAATTATCACGCTATAAAAAAATATAATACGTACAATCACAGGCATACTTTTAAGGAATCCTGTGATTTTGTATGGAATAAAATGTTTATAGATAGGATGTGGAATTGTATGGACAGCTAAACACTTTATGTGTAGAGTTGCATAATCACTAACCACACTCGAAGGAGTAAGAGGATGGGGGGGCAATTTGTTGATTTGTCTCGTGATGAAGTGAAGGACAGCTGACTCCAGCGGGAAAAGCAACAGCTGAAGATCCCGGAGGAGCCTGAAGCGTTACCCGCGGAAAGCGGCCGTCCGCAGCGGCAAGATAACAAATTACCAAATCCAAGCCGGCGTTATTAAATAGCTTCGTAAAGGTAGTGAGGGGTTGGCATGAATTTTGCATTTGTAAGATTGAAGGGGGCGAGAAGATGGAGAAAGTAAGTGCATCTCAGCGAGAATCCATGTTTCCAAATGAGGATGTATTCAAACAGATATTGAATCTCGATCATTTTCAAGAAGAAAAACAACTGATTACAAAAACTATTGAAAAATTTGTTTCCCAACAAGTAAATCCCAATATGGATAAACTTGAAGCACATGATTATACATTAGCAAAACAACTTTTTCGTGAGACCGGTAAGCTTGGACTGCTTGGTGCAGATGTTCCTGAAGATTATGGCGGACTTTCCATGGGGAAACGAATGGCAGGTAACATCGCTGAAAAAATGGGTTTTGGCGGGTCATTTAGTGTATCCTATAATATTCATACAGGAGTTGGTACATTACCTTTTGTTTATTTTGGGACAGAAGGCCAAAAACGAACCTATTTACCTAAATTAGTATCTGGTGAATGGGTGGGTGCTTACGCTTTGACAGAGCCACATGCAGGTTCCGATGCCCTAGCATCTAAAACAACAGCAAAGAAGAAAGAAGGAACGAAAACATGGAAACTAAATGGAGAAAAACAATGGATTACCAATGCACATATTGCTGATGTATATGTTGTGTTTGCTAATACGATAGATGGAATAACTGCGTTTATTGTTGAAAGGGATACCCCCGGGGTTTCCGTTAGTCCTGAGGAAAAAAAGCTTGGGATTAAAGGTTCATCTACAGCAACCGTTATCTTTGAAGATGTTATCCTATCAGACGAACAAATTCTAGGAGATATTGGCAAAGGGCATAAAATTGCGTTAAACATTTTAAATCTTGCTCGTCTAAAACTGGCTTTTGCGAATATTGGAACATCCAAGCAAGCATTGGCCATTGCTGTTGAATATGGAAAAGAACGGAAACAATTTCAGCAAGCTGTCGTAGAGTTTGGCATGATTCAGGAGAAAATAGCCAATATGGCAGTAGCGATTTATGGTGCAGAAAGTTCTGCATCGTATACTGCCGGAACATTAGATGTTCTGGATAACCATGTAGACAATGTAGTTAGCCACCTGGCGAACTATGCAATGGATTGTTCGGTCAATAAAGTGCAAGCTTCTGAAACATTAGACTATGTGATTGATGAAGCAGTTCAGATTCATGGTGGATATGGTTATATGCAAGAATATGAAGTAGAACGAATTTATCGTGATGCTCGTATTAATCGTATTTTTGAAGGAACAAATGAAATCAATCGACAAACCATAGCGAAATCGTTTTTGAAAAATAAAAAGGAGCACTTGCTTGCTATCGACACAAACGCCGCCCATCCATTTATTCGCCATGCAGCGACAATAATAAACATTATTTTGAATGCGTTTTCTAAAGTTTCCGATCAGACAAAGTTTGAACAGATGTCGCTACGAAGTATGGCCGATATTATTAAGGAATTCTACGTTATGAACGCTACGCAACTGATGGCTGCCGATAGCAATCAGCAGTTGAAGCAAAAGCTAGCGAACTTATTTTGTGAGGAAGCATATCAACGAATTGAAAACAATGCGATCATGCTTCTGTCTTCTTTAACTATAAGTGATAACGACAAGGGTGAACAACTGGATGACATTCGGGCATTACCAGTAAGGTATTCCAATATATTTTTAGTAAAACAGGAAATTGCTCAAGCAATTATTGCAAATGACGGATATATGGAATAAGAAATGGGGGATAGCATGAAGAAGATTGGATTTATTGGTTTAGGGAACATGGGATTACCGATGTCAAAGGGATTGATTCAGGAAGGATATCATGTTACTGGTTATGACTTAAATGAGCAAGCTCTACTTTCGTTGAAGCAGGCTGGTGGTGAGATTACTTCTACTATCGCTGACGTGGTAGCGAAAAGTGATTTGATTTTTACGAGCTTGCCATCTTCTAAGGCGGTAGAAGATGTCTACTTAGGTGTCGATGGACTGGTTGATAGAAGCGACGATTCAAAGTTGTTGATCGATACAAGTACCGTCGCGCCTGAACTTAATCAACAGATTGCAGCAGCATGTAAAGCAAAACAATTATCGTTTTTGGCAGCACCGGTCAGCGGAGGAGTAATTGGTGCTGAAAACCAAACATTGACCGTGATGGTTGGTGGGCCAACAGCTATCTATAATGAAGTCTTACCTGTACTCGAAGTGCTTGGTGAAAATATCTTCCATGTCGATGAACAGATTGATAGTGGAACAACAGTTAAATTAATTAATAATTTATTAATTGGTTTTTATACTGCTGGGGTTAGTGAAGCCTTGCATATTGCTAATAAGAAAAATATTGATTTAGATGACTTGTTTTCAATGCTTAATGTTAGCTATGGACAGAGCCGAATTTATGAACGGAATTATCAAACTTTTATTGCTAACGAAGATTACAATCCAGGATTCTCCTTGAAGTTACTGCGTAAAGATTTGGAGTTTGCGATGGATGTGGCAGATAACAATCAATTGGACTTACCGATTAGCAAAACATTATTAGCTTTGTATAAGGAAGTAGAGCAGGAAGGTTTTGGGGATAAAGATATGTCTGTTCTGTACCAACGAGTGAAAGAACAATCAAATAAGAAGGAGGCAGCAAAATGATATCTTCAGAAATAAAAATGATGAAAAACTTTATCGGTAACAAATGGGTAGAATCACAGAGCGATGAAGTAGTTGATATTCCTAATCCTGCAACAGGGGAGGTTATTGCACAAGTAGCTTTATCAGAGAAGGAAGACGTAGACCTAGCAGTTGCTGCTGCAAAAGAAGCTTATGAAGATTGGGCGGCTGTTCCAGTACCTGATCGTGCTCGTTATCTCTTTCAATATCTTCATCTTTTAAAAGAACATAAAGCAGAGTTAGCAAAGATTATTACGCTTGAAAATGGGAAATCATTAAGAGATGCAGAAGGGGAGGTACAGCGAGGAATTGAAGTAGTAGAACTGGCAACCTCCACACCGAATCTCATGATGGGAGATGCACTTCCAAGTATAGCGAAAGGGATAGATGGATCAATCTGGCGTTACCCACTCGGTGTTGTAGCAGGGGTAACACCATTTAACTTTCCAATGATGGTACCGCTTTGGATGTTCCCATTGGCAATCGCATGTGGAAATACATTTGTCTTGAAAACATCCGAACGTACACCAATTTTGGCTGAACGCCTTGTTGATTTATTCTATCAGTCTGGATTTCCAGATGGCGTATTGAATTTAGTTCATGGGGCAAAAGATGTGGTTAATCGCGTATTAGAACATCCTGACATTGAGGCTATTTCCTTTGTTGGTTCAGAGCCTGTCGCAAAACATGTATATCAAACAGGTACTGCTAATGGCAAACGTGTGCAGGCACTAGCTGGAGCTAAAAATCATGCGGTCGTTATGCCTGATTGCAATATAGAAAAAACAGTTCAAGGCGTGATTGGCGCAGCCTTCGGTAGCAGTGGGGAAAGATGTATGGCTTGTTCGGTAGTTGCCGTTGTAGATGAGGTAGCTGATGAATTCCTAGAATTACTAACATCGGAAACAAAAAAATTAAAAGCTGGGGACGGGATGGATGAATCGACATTTGTAGGACCGGTAATCCGTGATTCTCATAAAGAAAGAGTGATTCGCTATATTGATTCAGGTGTTGACGAGGGAGCAGATCTGCTTGTAGACGGGCGTCATATCGAAGAAGCTACTCCAGATGGATATTATGTTGGTGCGACTATCTTTGATCAAGTAACCCCAGATATGAAAATATGGCAAGATGAAATATTTGCACCTGTCTTAAGTGTTGTCCGAGTGAAAGATTTGGAGGAAGGCATAAAGTTAACGAATCAATCTAAATTTGCCAATGGTGCTGTTATCTATACTTTGAATGGTAAACATGCACAAACTTTCCGTGAGCGTATCGATGCTGGTATGGTTGGTATTAATGTCAATGTACCAGCACCAATGGCGTTCTTCTCATTTGCTGGAAACAAAGCTTCCTTCTACGGAGATTTAGGTACAAATGGAAAAGATGGCGTACAATTTTATACAAGGAAAAAAGTGGTAACCGAACGCTGGTTTTGATAAATAGCAAGATGTACAAAACAACCTGATTCTTAAATTCGAGGATCAGGTTGTTTTATGTGCTTGACTTAAGGAAAAAGTAGATGCCGGGTTATTTTATTATTCTCAAACAGTGACCTACAAATTTTGTACGTAAACGTGACTGATGAAGAACTGCATAACAAATACTTCATTTAAACTTAAACTATATTCTTTTTGTCCAGTTTTACCAATTGTTGTATAATAAGACGAGATAACATTTGGAGGTTATATTTGTGAAAGTAGATCGCAGTAGTCATGTTCCCATGTATCGTCAAATAGCTGACGATTTACAACAGAAAATACAAGATAAATATTTTGAGGTTGGCGAACAGTTACCAACTGAACCTGTTCTGATGGAATTGTATCAAGTGAGCAGGGTCACCATTCGAAAGTCAATAAATCTTTTGGTTACGGATGGATTAATTACGATTCAGCGTGGAAAGGGGATGTTTGTTAACGCCCCTGTAATTGAGACCGATGTTTTGAATGATATTCTAAGCGTTGAGAATTTTAAAGGTTTTTATGAAACCCTTTTAGATCAAGGTTTAGATGTGAATATTAAATTGTTAAGATCAACTTTAGATACTCCCCCCAAAAATATTGCGGAGGCTTTGGGTTGTTCACCGGATATGAAAGTTCAAAAGATAGAGCGTTTATTCTATATTAAAGATCTGCCGATTGCATTTCATATTGGATACATATCTCCAAACTTATATATTAATAAACAAAAAGTGTTGGATAATATTGAATTCCAACCGTTAAGTACATTAATTCAAGAGCAATCTCAAAATGAGCTAGAAGAAATTAGGTGTTCGATTGAGGTTAACCAAATTCCTGGAGATATCGCAGAATATTTACATGTGCCTCCTAGATTTCCAGTTTTAACACTATACCGTACATTTATTACTGGGAATTCCAAGCCTTTTATTTCAACTCTTATGTATCTTTCCTCTGATTCATACCAATTTACAATTAAAAATAAAGGTCAGAATTCCAAGAATAAATAAGTGATCCAGTCTTCTTATAAGACTGGTTTATTTTTTGTCCTTTATTAAGCATCTTCTTTGTGAGCAACTGTTAGACAAGAACTATTGCGATTCTTTTCGAAAGGTTCTGAAAAAATATTGACACAGAATTAGAGATATATTAATGTTATAAATAATACGTCATATGACGTATTATTTATAACTGGTAGACAGAAAAGTAAGGAGATTCATCTAAAGGGAGGGATGCATGGTGACAAGTACTTTACAAAATAACGGCCTAAGAGAGAAATTAAGCAGATTTATTTACAATGAGTTGTTACCATACGAAAGAGAGCATGAAATTGACTCTGAACAACAGATTCCGATTGAACATATTGATTGGGTCAGAAAGAGATCTAAGGATCTAGGGTTTTACGGAATTAATCTTCCGAAAGAATTGGGAGGACAGGATATTAGTTTAAAAACACTTTGTCTTTTGAAGGAAGCATTGACACAATCCGGTGCTGCTCTTTGGGGACATGTATTAGGTGAAATTGGCGGCCCCTTAAGGATTGGTAAGATGCTAAAGGTATTTACTCCAGAACAAAAAGAGAAATATGTAATGCCAGTTATTAATGCAGAAGCAGGATGTTGTTTTGCCTTGTCAGAACCAGGAGCAGGGTCAGATGCTTATGCGATACAAACAACAGCAATACGAGATGGTGACAATTATATTTTAAATGGGAAGAAACATTTTATCAGTGGCTCACCATATGCTGATTGGGCAATAGTGATGGCAAAAGATATTTCTGAGAAAGGTAATGAAGGGATTACTGCATTTATCGTTGATAGAAAGACGGAGAGCAGACCAGGTTTTAAATTAGGAAATATACAGGTGCCAATTTCTGGTGAGCATAGTACCGCTGAACTAATTTTCGACCATTGTCAAGTTCCAACTTCAAATATACTTGGTGAGCCGGGAGAGGGACTTCGCTTGGGGATGAGCAGGATTAATGAAAACAGGGCTTCTTGGGCGGCAACTTATCTTGGTGTGGCACAACGGCTTTTAAATCTGTCGATTGATCATGCCAAAAAACGGAACCAATTTGGGCATGCCATCAGTGAATTTCAAGCTGTTCAGCATATGTTAGCTGATATGGCCACTGAAATTTATGCTGCGCGTTGCATGCTATATGACGTAATTGAAAAAATTGATAACGGTGAAAACGTGAGGGCAGAAGCATCCATGGTGAAGGTTTTTGCTTCTGAAACATCCAACCGAGTTGCAGACAAAGCGGTTCAAATATTTGGAGGAAAAGGATTAATGAAGGGACACCCGGTTGAAAAAATGTACAGAAATGTGCGTATGTTTAGGGTTTTGACTGGTACTTCTGAAATTCAAAGAAATACAATTGCAAAGCAAATGCTGAAAAGGTAGAAGGGTGTTTGGTAATGAGGCAATGTTTCCTCGCTATATAGGTGCAACAAACAACATTATTCTTCAAGGATAGATAATGTGAGATTTCCTAAGAAGAATGATTTTAGATTTATGGAGGGATTTTCTGTGGAAACCATGACTTATCAAGATTTAATGTTTAATGGTGTAAGAAGGTTTGACCATCAGCCTGCGCTTACGTATTTAGAGAAGAATGAAACGATTAGTTATAAGGAATTACAAAATAGAGTAGATCGGATTGCTGGTTATTTAATGCAGCTTGGTGCAGGTGTTGGCACTCATATTGCTATGTCAATTCCGAACAGTATTGAAAGCGTTTTATTTAGCCGTGCAATAGGACGCTGTGGTGCTGTACTTGTCCCCTTAAATAATAAACTTGGTGTTAGTGAGGTTGATTTTATTCTAGCAGATGCCGAACCGGATGTTGTGATTATTGCAACGAGTAATCATATAGAATCCGTATTGGAGTACCAAAAGGGGACAGCGGGAAGAATAGTGGTGGGGATCCCGGGGTTTGCTATCGACTATCCTGAGGAATTTATTATATTTAATTGGGATCAAACCGTTTCTAGTGTGAAATTTCCTGTTGCTAAACCTGACGATACGGCATTGATTTCCTATACCGGTGGTACGACAGGTACACCAAAGGGAGTAATCCATTCGCAAAAGAATTTAGCAGTTGGATTGCAAACCGCCAGTATGGAATATCCTTACGATGATCAGGATAAGGTTTTATTTTGTACACCACTTGTACATTCAGCGGGGGTCCTGCTTAATCGATCGTTATTGTCCGGCAGTCACGTGTATATTCTAAGATCTTTTCAACCAGGGGCTTTCTTGCATGCTGTGCAAAATGAAGGTATTACAAGCACTTTCGTTGTTCCAACGATCATTTATCGCTTGATAGATGAAGCCAAGGAAAAAAACTATGATGTAAGCTCGCTGCGAAATATTAATTACGGCTCGTCTCCGATATCTCCCGAACGTTTGAAGGAAGCTTTTGCATTATTCGGACCAATTTTAAGACAGCAGTACGGTATGACTGAATGCAGTATCCTAATTGCCCGATTAACAAAAAGTGATCATCAATGGGCTTACAAAAATAAGAGAGAAGTGCTGAAAAGTTGTGGAAAGCCTTGTCTAGGTACTAGTATTCGTCTTGTTGATGATCATGGTAACTGCGATCAAACGGTACGGAGGGGAGAAATCATTGTTAAGGCCCCTTATCTCTCAAGCGGTTACTACAAACGCCCTGAGCTTACTGAAAATTCTTTCCGGGACGGTTGGTTTTATACGGGGGATATTGGTGAAATAGATGATAGCGGATTCTTGTATATCGTTGAAAGAAAAAAAGACATGATAATTTCAGGTGGTTTCAATGTATATTCGGTTGAAGTAGAGAGGGTTATTAATCAGCACCCCGCTGTGGACATGAGTGCATGCATCGGTGTGCCACATTCCGATTGGGGAGAAGCTGTTTGCGTCTTTGTAGTTCTTCGCAAGGACAAAAGCTGTTCTAAAGAAGAATTGATTCGATTCTGTAAGGAACGAACTTCTAGTTACATGGTTCCGAAAGAAGTTCATTTTAAAGCATCGCTTCCTTTAACGATGATTGGGAAGATTGATAAGAAAAAATTAAAAGAACCTTTTTGGGAAAAAGTGGAACGACAGGTCCATTGATAGGAGGAAGACATAAAAGCTTAAAAAGTGATAAATATAGGGGGATTTGTATGGCCGATGTTATTTTAGATACAGAAAATAGACAGACCAATGTAAAACAAATTCCAATGAAACATATTTTTGGTTATTCATTGGGCGCGTTGTCTTATTATACATTGTTTATGACAACTACGACCTATCTGATGTATTTTTATACGGATGTTGTAGGAATCAGTGCAGCTGCTGCGGGAACTATTTTTTTATTCGCTCGATTGGTGGACGCCATTTCTGACCCTGTTGTAGGAACCATTGCTGATAGAACAAACACAAAGCATGGCCGCTATCGGCCGTATATCCTTTGGGGAACTATCCCACTTGTTGTAACAGGTGTGCTCTGTTTTACTTCGCCAGGTATCTCTGAAAGCGGAAATGTAATATACGCTGCCATAACATATATATTATTCGGAATGATGTATTCGTTTGTAAATGTCCCTCATATGTCGATGGAAGCATCCATTACATATGATCCGGATGAACGGTCGAAAGTGATTTCGGTGAAACTGATTTTTCAGTTGTTTGGAGCTTTAATTGCATCAACACTTACCATGCCTTTGGTTCGTATGTTTACCAATGAGGAAATAGGGTTTCTTATTACGATGGTACTATTTGGGATCGTTTGTGCAATTCTTTTGTTCATAACGTTTAGAACAACAAAACCGTATGCATGGTATGAAGGCTTGGTCAACAAGAATAAGAAGAGGGGAAGTATTCTAAAACGGTGGGGAGTGGTAGGGAAAAACGATAAATTAAGATTCTTAATCATGATGCTCTTTGTTTCATCTATCGTTCAGGCGTTAGTACAACCAGTAGGAATCTATTATATGACCTATAATGTTGGTAGAGCGGATTTAACAAGTTTATATATGTTAAATATGATGGGGGCAACTATTGTAGGAGCCTTTTTAGTCCCTTTTATGTCAAAGTTTATGGAGAAGAAAGCAATACTTATTTTTGGCCTGTCTTTAGGAGCTGTATGTAATGCAACGTTCTTTTTTGTTCCTTACGGCAGTTTGATGTTGATATTTATAACACGTTTTCTTGCTGGTATTGGGCAGGGGGTTATAACCGTTCTGGTCTTCTCCATGATTGCTGACTGTGTGGATTATGGAGAATGGAAACATGGATTCCGCGCACAAGGTATGACTTTTGCTACGTCTGCCTTTTTCCATAAGTCGGGAAATGCTATTGGCGGTTGGCTGATAGGAATTGTGCTGATGTTTATTGGCTATATACCGAATCAAGCGCAGACACCATTTGTGTTGGATGGAATTCTTTGGTTGTTGTCAATTATTCCAGCAGCCCTGCTAATCATTAGTATTATATTTGTTCTCCCATTTCATCTAACAAAAAGCGATTTATATCGTATTAGAGCAGATCTTGACAATGCAAGTGTCAGAAACAATGACTAGAAATTACACGATTAATATTCATACTATTTAGATGGAGGGTTGATATGGATAAGAATAATGCACTATTTTATGACAAACATTCTTATTTAGCGGAACATGCCGAGCGTTTCACAAAAAGGATAGAAAAAGTAACAGAGGGTGTGTATTCTGCCATTGGCTACGGTTTGGCAAATTCTATTTTGTTGATAACAGACGTGGGGAACATCATTGTTGATACAACGGAAAGTATTCGTGCTGCCCAGGAAATCAAGGGAGAATTTGATAAAATTTCACCGCTTTCAACTGTAGCCGTGATATACACCCACGGGCATACGGACCATGTTTGTGGTGCCTCTGTTTTTATGGATGAGGGAACGGAAGTGTACGCGAATGCAAAGACGAAAGATTTATTTAATCAACAATTTAATCAATTGGATCCTATCTTAACCGTCCGTGGAGCTAGACAGTTTGGAGTGAAAATTCCACGTGAATACCTTCCTGCGATGGGGCTTGGACCGTTTCTTCATGTCGATGGATATAATCCTCAATTGGTTATGCCTACTCAAGAGTTTGAAGATTTGTTGGAATTACGTATTGGAGGACTTCGATTAAAATTGGTTTCTGCTCCAGGTGAGACCGATGACCAAATATTTATATGGATACCCGAAAAAAAAGTGTTACTTAGTGCTGATAACTATTATCCTTGTTTCCCTAATCTGTATACCATTCGTGGAACAACCCCACGGCCAGTTTACAAATGGGTTGAATCACTAGATAAAATGAGAGATCTTGGTGCTGAGTATTTAGTTCCTAGCCATGCAGAACCGATTTACGGATCAGAAAGAATCCATGAGCTTCTTACGGTATACCGTGATGCAATTCAATATGTTCATGATTCTGTTGTTAGAGGAATGAATCAAGGGAAGACCCCAGATGAGCTGGTCGAAGGCATCTATCTTCCGCCACATCTCCAAACATATAAAGAATTACGTGAGCTGTATGGAGAGCTTTCACAGTCTATAAGAGCTATCTATGATGGTTATTTAGGCTGGTTTGACGGGAACGCAACTAATTTAATCCCCCTTTCTAAAGCGATTCGTGCCCAAAAAATAGTGGATTTAGCAGGTGGTTATCAAAAGATGCTGAAAGAGATTAGAACTGCATTGGACAACAAAGAATATCAGTGGACCGCGGAAATTTCAGATATGTTGCTGACGATCACACCGGATAATGATGAAGTTACATCCTTGAAGGCTGAGGCATTATTTAAATTGGGCTGCGCTTCTCAGAATTCAAACAACCGTGCTTATTATCTTACGCAGTCGCTTGAGTTAAAAGGGGAAATTCATTACCGGCCAAGATCTGTGGACAAACAACTTTCATACGCCAAGTCTATGTCAGTTGATCAATTTTTTTCCAATATGGCGATTCGCCTTAACCCAGACAAGAGTAAGAATGATGTCATTACCGCATCCGTTCAAATCACAGATAACGATGCAGCCTATCAAATCCAAGTGCGACGGGGAGTAGCAGAGGTACGGAGGGGATATATTCAGTATCCTGATCTTTGGATTGAAACGACAGGTGTGGTATGGAAAGAAGTCATTATTGGAGCATACGACATTCGAGAAGCACTGCATTCGGGTAAGGTCCAACTAGTGGGGGAAGTCGATTTACTACGCTATTTTGTTAATCTATTCAAAAGTGATTCAGAATGAAACAAATTAATCCTATAGAAAAAGATAAACATAAAAACCAACTAAAATATGCACAGCAGCATCTAGCAAACGAACGAACTTATCTTGCCTGGATTCGTACAGTTGTGGCTGTTATAGGTATAGGGTTATTAATTGCGCATCTTGGTATTAAGGGAATTACTCTAATCGTTACCATATTAGGAATAGGAATGGTAGGAACGTTAACAATTATCATCGCTACATTCAGTTACCTTAATAAGAAAAAACAAATCGATCAACAAACCTTTTATTCATCGCATACCAGTATTATTTATTTCTCATTTCTTTTATTTGTGATTATATTGTTTGCTCTGTTAATCAGTGCATGCTACCACATGAAATAAGTGTTCCATATTATCGATATATGTTCAAATATGAGAGTGGAAGACAGTTTAGATCGTACCAAGGGAACGGGTACGGTCTTTTCATTATTGCAAATAATAATCGGAGAAATGACAACAAATGGGGAGATGTCTTATAGAGAATAGCATTCAGTTTGAAATTAATATTCTATTTACGATGTATTAAAACTCTATTAATAGTTTGTAGATATACTAGAATTAATTGAGTTTGGAGAGGAGAGATAATGTGTTAAAGAAAATAGGTGTGGTTGCAGTAAGTCTTGGTCTAGTTGCTTCTAGTATGGGATCTGTACAAGTTGCAGAAGCAAGTAAACCAGAATGGGTGAAGCCTGGGAAGCCTGATTGGGTGGAAAAAGGAAAAGTGGAGAATGTTATTTATATGATCCCAGACGGTTTTAATGCCGATTATGCTACGAATTATCGAATCTTTAAAGGGGAAGAGGCAGTTTGGGATGACCACTTAAAAGGGATGTATACGACACATTCTGCTAACTCCAATATTACAGATTCTGCTGCGGCTGGAACGGCAATGGCAACAGGGGTGAAGACGAATAACGGAATGCTAAGTGTCGATCCAGACGGGGATGAATTGGAAACTGTTCTTGAAGCTTCAAAGGATAAAGATATGGCAACAGGATTAATAGCTACATCAACGATTACACATGCAACGCCAGCAGCGTTTGCTTCTCATGTTGAAGATCGAAATAATGAAACAGAGATTGCTAGACAAATGATTGCTAATGAAGTTGATGTTTTGCTTGGCGGTGGGAAAAGCAACTTCTTACCTGAGTCGGAAGGTGGGGAGCAAGAGGAAGGAAATTTGCTGAAAGAAGCGGAAGAGCAAGGATATGAAGTAATTGAAGATCGAGAAGAATTGCAGAAGAAAAATGAAATTTCTTTAAAAGATAATGATAAACTACTTGGGTTATTTGCGGATGGTCCACTCTCGGATGAAATGATTCGTGACAAGGAGGAACAACCAAGCCTTGCTGAAATGACAGAGGCCGGAATTGATATTCTTAATCAAGAAAGAGACGGGTTCTTCCTTATGGTTGAAGGAAGTCAAATTGATTGGGCCGGACATGACAATGATGCAGCCTGGGCAATGAATGAGGTAGAAGCGTTTGAAGAGGCAGTAAAAGAGGCAATCGAATTTGCTAAAAAAGATGGAGAAACGCTTGTTGTTATTGGTAGTGATCATGAAACAGGAGGTATGACGGTAGGCGCGAATGGCTCCGCTTCTGCAAATCCAGAATTGCTAAGGGATGTAAAAGCAACAGGAGCACAAATGGCAGCGGAATTAAATGAAGAGCGTTCCAATATTGCAGAAGTTATTAAGCAATATACGGATTTTGGCCTAAATGAAACAGAAATTGAACAAATTAAAAAGGCAGAAGATCCAGCAGTTGCCATTAATAAAGTGATTAGTGATCGTGCCAATGTTGGCTGGACAAGCAGTAATCATACTGGTGTTCAGGTACCTGTATTTGCATACGGTCCGAAGGCAGATGAGTTTGTTGGATTTTATGATAATACGGATTTACCGAATAAAATTGCAGAGGCATTGAAATTAAAATTGGATCAATAAATTTTAAATTTCATATAGATCACTAAAGCCTTATGATATTGCACCCCAAACATACTAAGATTAGTAGTACAAAACCAAGGCCATGGTTTTGTGCTACTATTTTTTTATAGTAGGAGTGAAGAAAAGCCGATCTAACTTTTGACTTACTCAGGAGGTTTATCCCCCCTGAATAAATCAAGGTAAATAATTCAAATAAATTGTGTAAAACACTTGACTGGAGGTAAGAAAAGTTAGTTTGTCTAACAACTAACTCTTGGGGTTTTTTATAGTGCCGCTTCAACTCGTTTTTAGAACAAGTCTGTTTAATTAACGTTAAAAAAAGAGTTCACTACGGATGGGGACACATCCGATAATTGCTGGTAATTATATTTCGGATTCCGATCTTTATCTATAACGACAGACCGAACGCCCTCATAAAAATCATGCGACTTTAAAAAGTTTCTAGCTAGAACCAAGTCTGTTTCTAGACATTCCTCTAATGTTTTATTTTCTCCTTTGATTAGTTGATCTAATGTAACTTTAAGAGAAATCGGGGATTTAGATAACAAGGTTTCTTTCGTTTTGCTAGCAAATTCACTATTATCGGATTTAAGAGAATCAATGATTTGTTCAACTGTTCCATAAGAGAAATGTTGGTCGATTTTCGATTGTAAGGCTTCGATTTCACCATCAGGTATTGAAGTTGGATGACATGTATCAAGAAGCAAATCAAGTTTTGCTGCTCGATCTTGTTCAATATGCCAATTGGTTTCCATTACTTGCTTTTCTAATGCTTCTAGCTGATTACTGGATACAGCTGTATCCGCTCCATTTACATAGAGAACATCTGTAGCAGTAATCACATTAGCTGTAAGTGCTAGGTATCTACCAGCATAGCCAGGCGCTTTGTTTAGAAAGTAAGCTGCTCCAACGTCAGGAAAAAACCCAATATTCATTTCAGGCATGGCCCATTTGCTTCGTTCCGTAACAATTCGGTGGCTGGCGCCGTAGGATAATCCAATTCCTCCGCCCATAACAACACCATCTAAGATTGCTAGAATCGGTTTAGAAAAGCTAGTAACTAATTGATCGGTTAAATACTCTTCGGTAAAGAAGGTAATTGCCTTATCATATCCATCCTTGTTATCTTTTGCCTGATACAGTGTCTTAATATCTCCGCCAGCACAAAAACCTTTGGCACCTGCACCTTTCAGAATAACAAGACAAATACGATCATCTTGTTCCCATTCTAGTAATTTCTCGCGAATTGGTACGAGCATCTCATAGTTTAATGAATTAATCGCTTTTGGTCGATTTAAGGTGATTACTGCAACTCCATTATCCTGTGTTGAGAATAAAACTTCCTCCATGTTTACACGTCTCCTTTACTTATACTTATAGTGGGAATTTATTTATGTTTGAAGCTTGGTTTTCTTTTTTCAACAAACGAGTTTACGCCCTCTTTGGCATCTTCTGTTTGAAATAATGCTGCAAAGTTTTCTCTTTCCCTTTTTAATCCATCTGCGAAGGATTCATGGTATCCATAGACAATGCTCTCCATGGCTTTGATTACACTTGTTATACTATGTCCATTAATAAAACCATTAGCCGTCGCTAAGGTTGTGGGTAATAGTTCTTCTTGGGGAACAGATAGTTGAACAATTCCATATGCAAAAGCCTGTTCGCCATTGATATGTTTACTAGATAAAATTAACTCGGTAGCAGTAGCTATACCGGTAATTCTTGCCAGACGCTGTGTTCCACCAAAAGAGGGGATTAATCCTAAATTTAACTCTGGTAGCCCAAGCTTCGCATCATGAGCAGCAATTCGAAAATGGCAGGCCATTGCCAGTTCCAGTCCTCCGCCTAATGCAGGGCCATTAATGGCAGCTATCACCGGTTTATTCATGGACTCGATCTCATTACATAATGCTTGTCCTGCTTCGGATATACTCCTTCCCTTATGTGCATCGCCCATCGCTGGTACAAATTCTTTAATATCAGCACCAGCTGCAAAGAACTTTCCAGAACCGGTTATAATGATAGCGTGGACATGATCAGCTTCGCGTAATTGTTTGAAAACAGTACGTAATTCTTGAATCATCGTAGTTGATAATGTATTTGCTGGTGGTGCATCTAGTTCTATCTTAGCAAGTTTATCCTTATACGTTAACTGAATATGATTACATTCCATAGTTCTTCCTCCTAGAATCATTCTATTGTTACTTTATTCTATAATCTTAATGCAAATAACATGCCAATCAATATGTGAAATCATAATAGCAAAACAGTGACTTAGCTGTACAATTGTACAAACAATTAGACAGTTATGTTTTTTATGCCGGTTTTTAGAAGATAAGATCAACACACATAAAGAAAAGCAGCTGCTATTTTTAGCAGCCGCCTTACTTATGAAGGGGAAGAGGGAGACAATGAATTTACTACTTTTTAACCTTTTGGATAATTCGGTAATTTTCATGTGCCACCACTGTATTTGAGAAGCCATGGCTGATTTTCCTCAAATTATTGGATGAGGAAATATCGACAATAATACTACGTTTACAGTTTGATGGCAGTACTTGTCCTTGTAAGATGTAATTTTCTTTCTCGAATTCAATAATATCACCTGGGTTAGCCTTTTTAGTATCTGCTTTAAACATTACAGTTCCTCCTCTAGCAATTAATTTATTATTCGAACATTCTTGCGAAAGATTCCTTTTTCATTTCGTACTCATTCGCCGGGGTGATTGCTTGTTTTAATGACTCAATCTGTTCTCGTAAATCATTAATTTCTTTGGATTGTTGTTCTGCGATCTTCATCCTTTTTTTCTGTTCTTCCTGCAGTGATTGAATGGATTTTTCTTGATTAGCAACATTAGAGACTGTCATTCCAATCGTTTGCATCACCGTTAAGATATTTTCTCGGTAATTTCCTTGTTCAAAAGTCATTTGTACATCCTCGATTGTACTTTCTACTCGTATTGGAAAGCTTCTATTAGCTAATCGCTTTAGTATATCTGGTTTCTTATAGTTTTTGTATTTACATTTTTTGATGAATTTTAAAACGTCAATTGCTTCTGGAAGATAATACATGACATCTTGCTGCTGTGTCTTTGGTACGTACATATTAAATTCCTCAACCCAGGTTGCTGCAGTATTTTTTGGAACGCCAACAATGTGAGACAACCCATTTAGACTAAGCAATTCCATTGTTTTTCACCGTCTTTCTATTATTTTCAAATGTTTGCTGGGTGCTTATAATGAAGCACATTACTAATACTAAACAATGGTGATGGAATGAATATGTGATAAATGTGGAATAAATGAGGAAATATAAATCGATTGTTTTTATACTTCGTGAGAACGATTAAAGGGAGCAATCACTTGTTATATAAGCTCATTTGTAAGAAAAAAATCAGCCTGCAAGTTTTTCTTTACAAGCTGATTTCATACGTATCTATATAAGTATGCTCATCCAAAACGTATATACAAGCTACTGCTTTCGTTCATCAATGCATGCTTGTACTAATGTAACTCCTTGACTCATTGCAGGTCCACCCCCAAAAGCAGCAGTCACACATATGGCATCAAGAATTTCCTCCTCGGTGCAGCCTTGATCCAAACAGCCTTTTGTATGATAGATAATACAATATTCATCTTGCGCATGAACACTGATACCTAATGCGATTAATTGCTTTGCTTTCTTAGGTAAGGCCCCTTCTTGAAAACAAGCTTCTGTAAAGGATGTATAGGCTTTTGTAAATCCCGGCATTTTATCGGAGAATTTTCCCATCCCTTCTTTATATTCAATCAGCTTTGATTTGGTAGAATCCATTTGCTCAGCTCCATTCTTCAAATAATTATAGAACTTAGTATGAGCAAAATAGAACTTGTTAAACCAAGTTTGTCGTTCATCTATTACATTTTCTGAGATGGGCAGTTTTGTTCTCCTTCGTTTGACTTGGGTTGGATGTTTATAATATACTTTATTCAACAAAGTTGAATGAAATGAAACATGATCCAATATATATAGTACAAAAAGAGGTTATATTTTTATAAGTAAGCGTATTCATAAGCCTTCTTATCGTGAACTGTATTTGTCATTTTGCATACATTGATAATAATACGTAATGAGGAGTTTCGAAAAAATCAATTCTGAAATTGGAGGGGAAAGCATGTGTCAGTATCCAAAGCATGTGGGTATCAAAGAGGTTGGGCCAAGGGACGGATTACAGAATGAAGATGTATTTATTGATACAAATGACAAGGTGAAATGGATTAACATGCTGTCTGAATCCGGTGTGAAGGAAATTGAATATTCATCTTTTGTACATCCAAAGTGGATTCCACCATTGGCCGATGCACGTGAAGTAGGCAGAAGGATTAAGCGAAATCCAGACGTGACCTACTCTGCGCTTGTTCCCAATTTAAAGGGGCTAGAGCATGCATTGGAAACAGGAATTGATGTAGCTTCGGTTTTTATGTCAGCAAGTGATACACATAATCAAAAAAATATTAATAAATCCATTGATGAAACCTACCCCGTGTTGAAAAAAGTAATCCATGAAGCAAAAGATGCTAAAAAGGCAGTAACTGGTTATGTATCTACCGTTTTTGATTGTCCATATGAGGGAAGAATCTCTCCAGAACAAGTAATAGACGTTTGCGATCAATTATTTGATTATGGTGTGGATTCTATATCATTGGGCGATACAATTGGAACTGCCGTTCCGAGTCAGGTAGAAGCTTTATTAGCTTCTATATTATCTCGTTACGATCAAGAAAAGATTATTATGCATTTTCATGACACAAGAGGAATGGCAATCGCAAATATGATGACATCTATTCAACATGGAATAACGCGATTTGACAGCTCTGTTGGCGGTTTAGGTGGCTGCCCTTATGCAAAAGGAGCGGCTGGGAATGTTGCTACAAATGATGTATTATATTTGTTACATGGATTGGGAATTGAAACCGGCATAAAAGAAGAAAAGATTCAACAAGCAGCTTTATATATTCAAGATAAATTAGGTAAAAGTCTACCGAGTAAAGCACTTGCTTATCAATCTACTAATTATAAAAAAACAGTCTAAAACAACGACCTACGAAGTAAATGAGCTTTGTAGGTCGTTTGCTTTATGTGAGCCTTACGATATTTTAACTTCTCTGCTTTGTTGGGATAACGATCACCATCTTAGTAAAGCAAATAATTAGTTGGGTGCCTAAGGGCATCTTTTCTTGTTTTTAAATGATTGCAGGCAGCGTTTTTACAAAGTCACTTATACCCTTCAGATCATTCACTTCACTTGATATACCTACTAAAGTACTGATTATTCATTTTCAGAAGGAGATACAAAAGCGCCTATCGAAACTAAAAATAAATACATGTTTATAAGTTAGGGACTGGATTGCTCGGAGTTTTAAAAGGATGTATTGACTTTCTCTAAAAAGAGATTTAAAGGAGGTGTTTCATCAAAGTACATCTAAAATAAGTGATTGTTTCATCACTTTATTAAGATGAATAGCAGTAGGGATGATTAAGTGAATTTTTAGGGAGGGCATTATGAGAAAAAATAGTTGGACAAAATTAATATTCGTTGCTTTTATCTTACTAGTAATGAATCCGCTTTCTGTACAGGCGCTGCAAAACGATAATAATACTGATAATGTGGACCATGATTGGATGAGCAATGAAGAACTAATTCAAAAGCTAAATCAAATTGAGAAGGCAAGTTCTAACAGAGTCGATGTTGATGTCATTGGTCATTCACACCAAGGACGAGAAATCTATGCTGCTAGAGTGGGGACAGGGGATCAAGTATTATTAATAAATGGTAATATACATGGAAACGAAAAGAGTGGTCCTGAAGCACTTGTACAAATGCTTGAAACACTCGGAACCAGTGATAGTACCTTTGCTCAAGCAATTCGTGACGAAGTTACAATAGTTGCCGTGCCTAGGCTTAATGTCGATGGTGCTGACATAACTCAACGCCAGAATATTTTCTCATGGAATGATGTTATGAATAAGTATCCACAGCTTAATGGTACTACTCCATCTTGGTACTATAGTGAAACGAACGGCGGATTTGACGTTAACCGGGATTTTAACCCGAATTTGAGCTACGAACCAGAGGTTGCGGATTTACCTGGTACAGGGGCCGATCCTGGTTTTTTCCTAACAAATGAATCCCGCATCCTTAGAAACGTATATCTGAATTTGAAAGATGAGTTCGGTGAAGTTGAGGCTTTTGTAGATCTTCATCATATGGGAACCCCAGAAACGAATAAGACCGGCGAGGATGTCACAATCGCGATAGACTATCCACCACTGGGGCCGGAAGATAGTACAAAATATGCGGATTGGCCAAAATTGGATCAAGATAAGTCTAAGCGATACGCGTTAGCTGCTGCTCTTGGGGTAAAGGAATTTTCGGATAGGGAAGAGCCAGGAGTTGCCCGTTATTTGCACCCTGAGGAACGTGACTTGCCTGGACAGGCTAGGTCTTCATTTGCTCTTAATGGAACCGCTACGGTTCTCTTCGAAATGCCAGGGCAACAACCTGAATATGGATATGATCAAGCGTTAATCGATCGTGTGGAAAATGGATTATGGGGCATTGCTACTCGTATGGCTGATGGGTCTATCGACCAACTAAATGGTGATCAATTCCTTCGTTTGCCAAAGTATTGGACGGAGCGTTCATCTGATATGAAAATATTAGTTGAACGATTTTTAGAGGAAGGAAAGATCGAGAACGAAAGTGCTGCCCATTCATTATCTATCCATTTGATGATGGTTAATATTTATGAGGAAAGAGAAGAAGGTGAGAAGGTTGTTAAGCATATGAGGAACTTTAAATTACTACTTGATCATCAAAACGAAGAAGGATTGATTGCTGAAGATGCATATAACAGACTTCATGATGATGCTGATTATTTAATTGAGAAGTGGTAAGCTTTTATAAGAAGGTGTAGCAATATAAGGTAATCCATATAAAGCAAAAAAACATAATATGGATTACCTTTAAGTCTTTCTTAAATAGTAGAGTTGCGTTGGATCAAGCTTTACGCATTGCTTAATCCTTTTTGCACTCTTTCGTTATATAGAGACAACCTGTGAAAAAGGAGTTTAAATGCTTAAGTTAAAGTATCTTTTGAGCTCTTTCTGTCCCTTATCGGTAATCGTAACGGCACGACTTAAAGGTTTTCTGCTAATCCAATTCAATTCAAAAAGATGAGAAGTTATGGCCTGACCTAAAGCACCAGCAAGATGATGATGCCGTTCACTCCAGTCCAAACAAACACGGGAGAAGGAACGACGTTCTTTTCTTAGATCCGCAAGTTCCAATCCGAAATCCTGAAAAAACCGTTCTCCATTAGAGGTTACCTCAAATTCTTTTTCTCCTTTTCGCAAATAACCCAAATTCACCATCGATTCAGTTAATGCTACACCTAACCGTCCTGCTAAATGATCATAGCACGTTCTGGCATTACGAAGGGCGATTGTTTGGCTAGACTGTTTTAATGAACGCACTTCGGGTGGTTTTGAAATAGTAAGAAAAGATTCTAAAATACATGCAACCTCTCGACTTGCCAGTTGATAATAACGATATCGTCCATGCTTTTCGACAGTAACAAGGTTCCCCTTCACTAATTTTGAGAGATGAAAACTGGCTGTCTGGGGTTTAATGGCAGCCATATAGGCTAACTCACTTGCTGTATGAAAACGCCCATCCATTAAACTAGTTAGAATCATTGCTCTTGAAGGTTCACTAAGGAGAGAAGCAACTTCGGCCACATTTGGATTCACACTCATTTGTATTCATCTCCTTCTGCATTCCATATTTCGATTATAGTTGAACTATCCATAGGTTACAATAATCATAGATTATAAGTGATTTCAAATTTAATTCATGAAAAGGGGTTTTTTTATGGATCAAAACCATCGATCTTTAAAAATGAGTAACTTTCATCATCTACATCAGCAGTCATCCAGCTTTGTTCTTCCAAATGCGTGGGATGCCATTAGTGCTAAGATGTTTGAAGAAAGTGGATTTGAAGCGATTGGAACGACAAGCGCTGGTATTGCCGCTTCATTGGGGTATAAGGATGGAGGAAATATTCCACTGGAAAAAATGATTGAAGTCATTCAGTTGATTACAAGTTCTGTGAATGTCCCCGTCAGCGCAGATATTGAAGCAGGATACGGAGAAACCATTAAGGAGGTTTTAGAAACAGTAGAAAAAATTATAGCTACTGGAGTTGTTGGGATAAATATTGAAGACGGTACAGGCAAACCAGATCAACCACTATATGATCTATCCTTTCAAAAAGAAAAAATTGCAGCTATCAAGGAACTTTCCTATGCCACTGATGATGCTTCATTATTTATAAATGCTCGTACAGATACATACTGGCTCCATGTTGGAGATGCAACAATGCGATTGAAAGAAACCGTTAGACGTGCTAAAGAATTTGAGGAAGCGGGAGCGGATTGTATTTTCGTTCCTGGATTAACAGACCAGACGATTATCCAACATCTCAGAGAAGAACTTTCCTTACCTATTAATCTATTGGCCAGCCCTGGAATGCCTTCTTTGACCGAGTTATCAGATATTGGCATTGAGAGGCTTAGTTGTGGGTCTGGCCCTTTTAGAGCAACTGTAACTTTACTGAAAACCATTAGTGATGAGATCATGGGTCAACAAACCTTTCATCATATGATGAATGACGCTATGCCCTATGACAAGATTGCTAACTTAGGGGGGAAATAATAAGATTCAAATCCTTTTATAACATTCTATAATGGTAAGTCGATTATGCTTATATGAGGTAATCGACTTTATTCTCAGGATACATATTCTATTTGAAGTTCAAGTAGTTTATTTGTCCCCTGCTATAGTAGTACCTCTGTACGCGAACTATCAGAAACGCTTTATGCATAAAACCATAGAAAATACTCTCAACATGTAACTGTATTTTCTCCTAAATGAACAATAATTACAGTCTGTTTTTTGATGAACATAAACAAAAAATCATAACAAGTACTTGACCTTCCATTGATTCTGCTATACTATGTTTATAGAATTAATGCAATCGTTTGCACATATGGTTGGGAGAATAGGATTAAATAAGTAGAATTTTGATAACGTATATGTTTTATTTTTTAGTAAAATGAAAGTGTTTTCAATTTTTTGAAAAACTAAGGAACCATCGATTCATTTGAGAAATCGTTTGCATTAATAATAAGGAGGGAGCAGCATGAGAAACATGTTTTCATTTGATTTCTGGCAGAAGTTAGGGAAGGCGTTGTTGGTTGTTGTGGCTGTAATGCCTGCAGCTGGAATTATGATCTCGTTAGGGAAAGTAATTGCAATGTCAGTGGAAGATATATCTTTTATCCTTATGATTGGACGAGTGATGGAAGATATTGGCTGGGCAATTATTAATAACTTACATATTTTATTTGCTGTAGCCATTGGCGGTTCTTGGGCAAAAGAGCGATCCGGAGGGGCATTCGCAGCTTTACTAGCGTTTATATTAATTAATCGAATTACTGGTGTTATATTTGGTGTTACCAACGATATGTTTACCAATCCGGAGGCGGCAGTTACTTCTTTATTTGGAAGTGAATTGGTCGTGGATAATTATTTCACTTCAATTTTAGGGGCACCTGCGCTTAATATGGGGGTATTTATTGGAATTATTTCCGGTTTTATTGGAGCGGCAATTTATAATAAATACTACAACTTTAGCAAACTACCACAAGCCCTATCATTCTTTAATGGAAAACGTTTTGTACCATTTGTGGTTATCCTGTGGTCGGTAATTATTGCTGTGATCATGGCTGTTGTATGGCCATTTATTCAGGGACTGATTAATGATTTTGGTATTTGGTTAGCATCGTCTAAAGACTCTGCACCATTTCTAGCGCCATTTGTCTTTGGGATGTTAGAGCGATTGTTGTTACCATTCGGTTTACATCATATGCTAACGGTTCCAATCAACTATACGGAGCTTGGCGGAACCTATACGATAATGACCGGAGCATCGGTTGGTGAAGTGGTAGCAGGTCAAGACCCACTTTGGTTGGCTTGGGTTTCTGATCTAGTCAATTTGCAAGCAGCTGGTGATATGCAAGCCTATCATACGTTGCTACAAGAAGTAACACCAGCTAGGTTTAAAATGGGACAGATGATTTTATCCAGTGCAGTATTAATTGGAGCGGCACTTGCAATGTATCGTAATGTTGATATAGATAAGCGTACAAAATACAAGTCCATGTTTTTCTCTGCGGGACTAGCCGTATTCATTACAGGGGTAACGGAACCGATTGAGTTTATGTTTATGTTTGCAGCACCAGTATTGTACTTTGTTTATGCTCTTATAGCTGGAGTAAGTTTTGCAATGGTAGATTTAATAGATTTGCGTTTACACTCCTTTGGGTTAATCGAATTGACTACTCGATTACCAATGGCAATCAATGCAGGGCTCATCGGTGATATTATTAACTTTGTAATTACTTGTCTTGTTTTCTTTGCAATTAGTTATTTCCTTTTTCACTTCTTAATCAGGAAATTAAACTCACCAACACCAGGTCGTGCCGGTAATTACTCAGAAGACGATGAAACAGAAGAGGAAAACAACAGCTCTACGCAAACAGCAAGAGCAAAAGATACGAAAGATACAGAAGTGAAAGAAGTTGTCCGCTTACTTGGTGGTGAAGCGAATATCTTGGAAGTAGATGCATGTATGACACGTCTTAGAGTCTCTGTAAAAGATGTAGATCAAGTTGCCTCTGAAACGGATTGGAAAAAGACAGGTGCAATGGGGCTTGTTAAAAAAGATACTGGCGTTCAGGCAATCTACGGACCAAAAGCAGATGTGCTTAAATCAAAGGTAATCGATTACCTGGAGGAGGAGTAGATGAAATTATTGACACTAAACTGCCATTCTTGGCAAGAGGAAGATCAATGGAAGAAGCTGGACATCCTTGCTGCATCAATTCATGAGGCTGCTTATGATGTTGTTGCTTTACAAGAAGTAAGTCAATCTATTGTATCGGAACAAGTAACAGATCGTTTGAAAAAGGATAATTTTGGATTATTACTTGTACAAAAGCTAAATGATTTGGGATCAACTTATAAATATACATGGGCGTTCTCACATACTGCTTATGATCAATATGAAGAAGGGGTTGCTTTATTGACAAAGTGTCCAATTCTTGACCAAACAGAGTTCTTGGTAAGTCAAAGTGATGATCCAGAATTTTGGAAAACACGTAAGGTGGTAGGATTGACCATTGATCATCATGGGATACCATATGCATTTTATTCTTGTCATATGGGATGGTGGCAGGACAAAGAAGAGCCGTTTCGTTGCCAGATGGATCAACTCGTTACAAATGTAAATAAACAGATTCCACATTATCTAATGGGCGATTTTAATAATGCGTCTAATATAGAAGCGGAAGGGTATGCCTATGTGCAACATTTAGGTTATAATGACACCTTCCAACTGGCAGGAGAAAAGGATAGTGGAATTACTGTAGCTGGTGAAATTGCAGGTTGGGAAAAGAATAACGAAAATAAACGAATTGATTTTATTTTTACGTCGACAAAGGACAAGGTACGATTGTCGCGTGTGATATTTGATGGTATCAATAAACCAGTGATTTCCGATCATTTCGGTGTGGAAGTGACGATAGAAAATGGAACGATGAATGGAACTAGTTAAATGAAGGAGAGGGACGATGAAAAAACTATGGTGGAAAGAAGCGGTAGCCTATCAGGTCTATCCTCGCAGCTTTATGGATTCAAATGGAGATGGAATTGGTGATATTCAAGGAGTCATTGATAAGTTAGATTACCTTAAAGATTTAGGCATTGATGTAATCTGGCTAAGTCCTGTCTATCAATCCCCAAATGATGATAATGGGTATGATATTAGTGATTACCAAGCCATTATGTCTGAATTTGGCACCATGACAGATTTTAATCAATTATTGGAAGAAGTACATCAGCGAGATATGAAATTAATTATGGATTTAGTCATTAACCACACGTCGGATGAGCATCCTTGGTTTATGGAGTCAAGGTCCTCAAGAAATAATCCCTATCGTGATTATTATATATGGCATGAAGCAAAAGGCAATCGAGAGCCCAATAATTGGGAATCCATTTTTGGGGGATCGGCCTGGGAATATGATGAACCAACCAATGCCTATTATATGCATGTTTTTTCTCGTAAACAACCTGATTTGAATTGGGAAAACCCGAAAGTCCGCCAATCTTTATATGAGATGGTGAACTGGTGGTTAGATAAAGGAATTGACGGTTTTCGAGTAGATGCCATTTCGCATATTAAAAAGGCTCCAGGTTTTCCGGATATGCCAAATCCGGAGAATAAGAAATATGTACCTTCTTTTGATGGTCACATGAATCAGAAAGGTATTCATGACTTTTTAGCGGAATTAAAGCAGGAGACATTTGATCATTATGATATCATGACTGTTGGTGAGGCAAATGGGGTGACAGTAGATGATGCAGATCTTTGGGTTGGTGAACATAAAGGGAAATTCAATATGGTATTTCAATTCGAGCACTTGGATTTATGGGGGAAAAGTGCGTCTGGTGGATTAGATATTCACGCATTAAAAGAGACATTATCTAAATGGCAGAAAGGGCTTGAAAGCGACGGGTGGAATGCTCTTTTTCTGGAAAATCACGATCAACCACGCTCGGTTTCAAGCTGGGGAAATGATGATCGATATTGGAAGGAATCAGCAAAAGGGTTGGCTACTCTTTACTTTCTCATGCAAGGAACACCATTTATTTATCAAGGACAGGAAATTGGAATGACAAATGTCCAATTTGCGTCCATTGATGATTATAATGATATTTCCATGAAAAATTTATACGCAGAAGAGATGGCGAATGGGAAAAATCATCAAGATGTGATGGAGATTATTTGGAAAAATGGGCGAGATAATTCAAGAACACCAATGCAGTGGAGTAGCCAAGAAAAAGCAGGATTTACTACGGGTACCCCTTGGATGAAGATCAATCCAAATTATAGAAATATCAATGTTGCTGCACAGATAAAGGATCCAACATCCATTTATCATTACTATAAACAGCTCATTCAATTAAGAAAACAACATCCAGTCTTTATTTATGGAAAATATGATCTTTCTTTAGCCGATCATGATAAGGTATACGCGTATACAAGAACCGATGGAAATCAACAAATGTTCATTATGGTGAATTTATTTGAGGAGGAAGTATTGGTCAGCATTACAGATCAATCATCAGCGAAGTTGTTACTAAGTAATTACGATGT
This sequence comes from Virgibacillus salexigens, assembly GCF_000723585.1. Lineage (NCBI taxonomy): Bacteria > Bacillati > Bacillota > Bacilli > Caryophanales > Bacillaceae > Virgibacillus > Virgibacillus salexigens. The sequence goes on from NZ_CCDP010000001.1 coordinate 1,107,280, forward strand.
AGATAAAGAAGAACAATTGGAGCAATTGGTATTAAGGCCTTATGAAGCTAGGGTTTATCAACTAATTTAAAAAAGGCGAAAATTCTTTCTAGGCTGTCGGAAAAAAGTCTCGACAGCCTGTTTACTTAGAATTTTCAAAGAACCTCCTTATAATCAGATAAGGTAAAGAATATATTCTATAAACGGAAAACATCTTTATCTTAACCGATAAAAAATCCCGCTATTAGGTATAAGACAGCTGCAATTCCAAGCCCAATGGAAACAATCTTTAATTTATACCGTGCATAATCAATTAATGGAACTTCTAAAATAGACGCCGTCGTAATGGTTGTATCGCCAAGTGGAGAGGTCATGGCACCAAATGATCCACTTGCAAAGACGGCACCAACTGTCATTGGCAGTGAAGCTCCAGTGGAAGCTGCTAGAGCAACACCAAGTGGCATAAATATCCCCCACGTTCCAAAAGATGATCCGAGAAAATAACTAACGATCGATCCGACGATAAAAACAATAGCAGGGATTGTAAAGGCTGGGAGAAAAGAACCTAGTGTTGCTTCAATAAATTGAGAGAAACCAAGGTCCTCCGTAACAAGCGAAAGAGACCATACTAAAACGAGAAGGATGATCGCTTCCATTAATTGATTTCCCCCATCATAAAAATGATAAATCGTTTCCCCTAATTTTTGGTCACGAATCATGTAGAAAATAAATGTGATGATTAACGTAATAAAAACAGCAAGCAGGATGACGAAAGTAGCATCAGCTTCAGCAAAGGCATTGAACAAGCTAGTAGCTCCTTTTTCCACCCCATCCTGCCACAATAGAAATAAGGTAAGTCCAAGTAGTAAAAACAATGGGACAATTAAATTCCAAGGTTGTGCCTTTACCATTTCTAATTCTTTTTTTATGCTAGCACGATGATGTTTCCCTTCTTCCCCGTCTTGCGGACCATTATTTGTCTGTTTCTTTTTTGGCTTTGACCAGAAGGTCCAAATCAATCCAATAATTAGCATGACGATGGCAAAAAAGTTGAAAGGGATACTATATAGGAAAACTTGATAAGCATCTGCATTCAAATTATGTTTTTGAATACCGCCCTCAATCAGTGAAACCATAAACCCAACAAATGCTGTTGCTACAGGTAACAATACAATAACAGAGCTGGTTGATACGTCCATGGTAAAACCAACTTTCCAATTTGATATATTGACTTTTTTCAATAAGGATTTAATCACAGGACCAATCATCATAATTCGAAACATTGGCATCATAAAGGTAAAGGGGAGAGTTAACCAAATGACCGCTAGAAGCCCGCGTTCAGAGTCAATTTTGTTACCAACCCACTCCGAAAATCCCTTCACACCACCAGAGATTTGCATCATGCCGATTAATCCGCCAAATAGATATAAAAAAGCGATAATATTAATATTTCCTGGATCAGCCAAGGTAGTTACGATATAGCTGACCGTCTCCTTTGTCCCGTCCAAAATACTGAATTCTAATAGAAAAGCTCCTACAACCAGACTAAGTACTAAACCAGGAAGAATTCGTTTTTGCCAGATCGAAAGTCCAATAACAATAATAAATGGAATTAATGAAAGCCATGATTGTTCCATCAGATAACCTCCCTTATCGCCTTATAATGGAATTTCATAATAATGAATGATCTCTCTTGTTACCATGTGTTAAATCATCCTTTTTCATGCGTGAATGGAAGAAGGTATATCCTTAACTAATAAGAGATGTTACGCTTAACAAAGAAAAACTGTTATAAGTTAGTTATATGAGGAGAGTGACTGCATGGATGAAGAACTTAAAACGTTACTTACAAGAACCAATCTTTACACCGTTGGTTGACCGATTTGTCATGTTTGGATTTGCCGTTGCTGGTGCTTTTGCAAGCATTTATTCATCTGAGCATATGCCATTTTTGGAATTGCTTCATTATTTACTGCTGTTTTTATTAATTGCCATGCCCATCCTAGAATGGATTGGAACAAATTGGAGAGAAAAAAGAGGAATTAAGGAGGAGTCGGTACGATCGCCTCAATATGCCGATAAGATTATAGCTAATTTGTTTGTTATTTTATCAATGATTCTAGGTATCGTTAGCTTAGGGATAAATCTACTTGCTGAATCGTTTAATTGGCGCTGGATGGTGTTTATGTTAGTTGTTGTATTATTTAGCTTTTTCATGCGATATATCCTTATAAAACGTTGACGTCAACTAGAAAATAAATAAAAAAATTGTCAAAACCTTTTGCATTTTTATTGTGGAATTGCTATGATAGATATTAAATATTTAAAAGGAATTCTTATCAAGAGAGGTCAAGGGACTAGCCCGTAGACGCCTCAGCAACCTGTTTGTGAAGACAAGGTGCTACTTCTAGCAAGTTTAGTTAAACTTGAGAGATAAGAAGATGACACCGTTTATTACAGCGTCTCTTCTTAGCTAGAAGAGGCTTTTTTATTACATAAAAAATTAGGGAGTGGATAAAATGGCAACAAAAGTAGAAAAAAAAGCACCATTTAAAGGGGATCATGTAGGAAGTTTTTTAAGACCTGATCGGATTAAGCAAGCTCGAATTCAAAAGGCAAGTAGGGAAATCACGAACGAACAACTCCGAGCCATTGAAGACACGGAGATAATTAAATTAGTTGAAAAACAAAAGAAAGCAGGGTTAAAGGCAATTACAGATGGGGAATTTCGTCGTGCATGGTGGCATTTTGACTTCTTAGAAGGTTTGATTGGAGTTGAAGAATTTGTACCCGAAGCAGGATTGCAATTTTCTGGAATTCAAACAAAAAAACGTGCGATTCGTGTCACTGGAGAAGTAGACTTTAGTGAAAACCATCCTTTTCTTGCAGACTATAAGTTCTTACATGAAGCCGTCGGAGACCAGCATGTTGCGAAGCAGACAATCCCAAGTCCGAATATGTTGCTAGTGCGAGCTGATATAGAAACAAATGTCTATGAAAATATGGAACAAGTGATTCCAGATTTAATTAACACATATCAAAAAGCAATCCAAGCTTTTTATGATGCTGGTTGTCGCTACTTGCAATTAGATGATACTTCTTGGAGTTCATTTCTTTCAGATGAGGGCAGGGAATCGCTCCGAGAAAAAGGTTTTGATCCGGAACAATTAATGGAAGTCTGTAGAAGTGTTATTAATGAATCCATTGCCGAACGTCCAAACGATATGTTAATAACGATGCATATTTGTCGTGGTAATTACCGCTCACACTATTTCAGTACAGGATCATATGATGCGGTTTCAGAAACTATTTTTGGAGGATTAGATGTAGATGGGCTTTTCCTTGAATTTGATGATGATCGATCGGGTGGCTTTGAACCTTTATCTTATGTGAATAGAAACGACCTTCACGTTGTATTGGGCTTGGTTACATCAAAATTTGCGGAGCTGGAAGATCCAAACTTGGTTAAAAAACGTATTGCAGAAGCCGCTACGTATATCCCTTATGGCCAACTTTGTCTCAGCCCTCAATGTGGATTTGCGTCAACCGAGGAAGGAAATAATTTAACAGAAGAAGAGCAATGGAAAAAAATACGTCATGTTGTTGAGATAGCGGAAGATGTATGGCAATAAGTTTAGAGGTTCCTTCTTGTAAGTAATTAACTAAAGGAAAATCCAAATTATTATCCGAATATACAAGTTATATTCGGGTAGTTTTTTTATTGTTCATTTTCTTCATCATGATTGCGGTTGAAAGGTATGGAAATGAATGCATCAGCTTGGAGAGCGCTCGCTTTATCTATTTTCTATCCCCTTAAAATAACACCAAAGCTTCTGATCTTTTGTTAAAACCCTATTATTTGCCTAAGTATTAATAGATTCTATCATCATTTTCTTCTAACTTCCTCTATCAACCTATGCACTGACTGAATTACATCATAGGATGATCTTGCAAGATAAACAAAATTTAAAGGAGGAATTTAGTGTGGCTATTACCGTACCAGTTCCAACACTAGGTGATGTTATTGTATTAACGTATGAAGGTGATCAAGTAGAAACGGGATGTACAGCTCCAGGTGAAGATGCTCCAGAAGTCAAAAACTTCTCGGTTGAGCAGGGGAATCTTTATATTATTGGATGTAATAACTTCCCAATTGGGGGAGGCACCGTAGCATATATTGTGGATGCTCAAAATATTGATCTTGGTGAACTTATTCAAGCAATTTTAGGTTTGGCAGTTGTTCAAGGTACAGGTGGAAAGACAAATATCTTTACTGCTGTTTAAGCAGTTTTCTATTAGAGTATATGGCTGAGAAACCATGAATTTTTAAATAAGTAGGCGAACCATACTTTCGCAGTGGAAATCGTTTCGCTTTTCGTGAGCATGTCAGCTAACTTGGGCGAGCAAAATATCGCCTATCCGAGTGGATCTTAGGTCTGTGCTGGGTTTCAACGATTTCTACTGCAGATCTTTAATAGATGATGCGTTCAATCATTTCATCTAATAATATAGCAGAAGTCAAATTCATGAAAGACAGTCGTAATTTGTTTAGCTACATGACTTTTGTCCTGTTCCCTATGTAGAGACACTACTGACTTGGATGCCGATATTTGGTTAAATGATAAAGTAAAGTAAGGATGAATAAACAAAGACCGATAATTAGAAAGCTCGAAGCATATATGGATATTTGATGATTACTAACGTTCTCATTAATCATAATAAAAAGATAGGAAATGCCAATCCCGTTTCCATCAATCGGTCTCTGAACGAATTGGAAATAGTTATATACACTCGTTAAACTGAGAAAATATAAAAGGAATAACAGCAGCTTTTGCTTCATTGTACCACCCCTTTGTCAAAAGATACTCCCGTTTTATCGGTATATTCTGATTTTTAGATGTTAATCAACCTGAACTGATGATTCTTTTCCTACCAATTGACGTTGTTTTTGTACTATTCTATCATGGAAGAAGTTTAACTCAAACATCAGTGGAAGTCCCATGTTTGATTTATTGAAAATAGCTTCTGATAAATGCCTTCACCATGTAACTGCTGTAATCTAGCTTCTTTTGTTATAATTAGTTTAAGATAGTCACGGTTTTTTTACTGGAAGGAGAGAGTAGCAATAAATCTAAATAATATTGGAAAGAAAATAAAACAGATGCGTTTACGAACAAAAAAGACACAACAGCAAGTGGCAGATGAATGTGGTATCTCCAAAAGTCTTCTATCAAAAATAGAAAATGGCCAGACTGCTTCAGCAATTGCCACGCTATCCAAAATTAGTGAAGTATTACATGTGCCATTATCATGGCTATTAGATGATCACGATGATCGCGATCTTGTTTTGCTTCCGCATGGAGAGCGACAATTCAAAGTAGGCGATGAAAATATGGGATACTCCTATGAATTATTAGCCAATCGCTCAAGGTTTACTGGCATTGAACCGACGATTGTACACGTTACTCCGCGTGACATGAATGTTCGTCAAGAAGCGTATACCCACTCACAGGATGAGTTTATCTATATTCTGGAAGGAAAGATTCAATTACTTTATGGAGAAAGCAAACATCATATGGAACAAGGAGATAGTGCTTTCTTTAAAGGGAACAAATCGCATCTGTTTATACCAGTAAATAATGAACCCGCTCGGGTATTAACCATTTTTATTGATAATCATTTGTAAATCAAGAGGCTCAGCAAGGTGCTGAGCCTTTTTAAGACCTAGTTTTTATGGAATAAGCCCTTGCAAAGTGATTATAATAGATCACAACATTAACTTTAATCGTTTTCATTCTGTAGCCTTTCTCTACAAAGCCTATTTTCCAATGTGTTGCCGTTTAAATACTTTCAGCCCTATTTTCTCAATGATTGCGCCTCTGCTTAGCCTTCCTATAGGTGCCCTCGATAATCAATGGTTACAATCATTCCAAAGTCTATTGATATTAATCCTTATTCAGTAGAAGAAATACATAAAAATTTAATTGTTTTATCGGTTCGATTATACCAATTATGCGGGGTGGATGATTCCAAAAATATGCAATCATATGGTTGCAATAGGACTTCTTCATGGTTAACTTCGATGGTTAGAGTGCCTTCTAATACATAGAGGAATTCCTGACCTTTATGTGTAAAATTATTCCCCCGATTATCCCCTGGATTCAAAATTATTAAATTAGGTACAAACAAAGGGTTTTCCATTTCTCCCGAAAGATCTTTATAAATAAATCGATTTTCTGTCAGGTTTTTCGTATCAACAATATTTCTGGTAATTGCCGAACGGGAACCTTGTGTTTCTGAAGAAAAAAAATAGCTTGGATTCACCCCGAGTGCTTCAGAAATTCGTTTTAACGAAAGTAATGTTGCAGATGTTTTGGAATGCTCTAATTGTGACAAAAAACTAATGGAAAGACCGGTTTCTTGAGAGACTTGCTTCAATGTTAACTTTTTTTGTTTTCGCAGATTCTTTACTTTGTTTCCAAGGTTTTCAGAATTTGTCATGGTATACTCGCCCCTTATGCTAAACGGTTCATGATAGTTCACAATTCCTAGTTTTATAGAATGGTATGAAAAAACAGTTGACGAAAAAGCAAAAAATATCTTATAATTTATTTAAACATAATTTAAGTGATACTTAAATACTTTTCACTTAAATTATTGGAAAATTTTCTTAGTTCAAATTTCAAATTAATGTAGCTACGATCTATTTCTTATTAGTAACTAGAAAAAAACCCGCAACAGGCTAGACAACTTATTGATTACAGTAATGATTAAATTAATAAGCACTGCATATGCTTTAGGGTTTCTTCTTTTCACAAGTAGTGAAAACGTTTTCATCATTTGGACTAGTAAACTATAATTAGGAGGTTTTTCATATGGTAGTACCTTATACACACGAGCCTTTTACAGATTTTACAGTGGAAGAAAATCGGCAACAAATGCTTCATGCATTAAAAAAAGTAGAGAAGGATCTAGGTAAGGAATACCCACTAATTATTGGGGGAGAACGCATTACAACAGAAGATAAAATCGTTTCTGTTAACCCTGCTAATAAAGAAGAAGTAGTTGGCTATGTTTCGAAAGCGAATCAAGAATTAGCAGAAAAAGCAATGAAAGTTGCAGATCAAACATTTGAAACGTGGCGGAAATCAGACCCGAAATTCCGTGCGGATATTCTTTTTCGATCTGCGGCAATTATTCGACGTAGAAAACATGAATTCACAGCTCATTTAATTAAAGAAGGTGGGAAACCGTGGAAAGAAGCAGATGCGGATACAGCAGAAGCAATTGATTTCCTTGAATATTATGGCCGTCAAATGCTTGAGTTAAAAGATGGTGTCAAGATCAACAGTCGTCCTATTGAATACAATCAATACCATTATATCCCATTAGGCGTTGGGGTTGTGATCTCACCTTGGAACTTCTTGTTTGCAATTATGGCCGGTACAACGGTAGCAGCTATGGTCACAGGTAATACGGTATTGTTGAAACCAGCCAGTGCTACACCAGTAATTGCTTATAAGCTAATGGAAGTGTTGGAAGAAGCGGGTATGCCTGCTGGAGTTATCAATTACATTCCGGGTCCTGGTAAAGAAGTAGGGGATTATCTAGTTGATCATCCACGTACGCGGTTTATTAGTTTTACAGGATCACGTGAGGTTGGAACACGAATTTTTGAGCGTGCTGCTAAAGTACAAGAAGGTCAGAAGTGGCTGAAACGTACGATTATTGAAATGGGTGGAAAAGATACTATCGTAGTAGATAATGAAGCCGATCTAGAGTTGGCAGCTGAATCGATTGTACAATCTGCATTTGGATTTTCAGGACAAAAATGTTCGGCATGTTCACGTGCTGTCATACATGAGGATGTCTATGAAGAAGTGAAAGATAGAGTCGTAGAGCTTACCAAAGAATTATCAGCTGGGAATCCATATGATAACTCTCATTTTATGGGACCAGTTATTGATCAAGGTGCTTATGATAAAATTATGGATTACATCGAAATTGGCAAGCAAGAAGGAGAATTATTAGCAGGCGGCTCAGGTGATAATCGTATAGGTTGGTTCGTAAATCCTACTGTTTTTGGTAATGTAAGTCCAGAAGCAAGAATTATGCAGGAAGAAATCTTTGGACCAGTAGTTGCACTTACAAAGGCAAAGAACTTTGATGAAGCGATTGAGATTGCCAATAATACAGAGTATGGATTAACTGGTGCCGTAATTACCAATAATCGTACCCATCTTGAGCAAGCAAGACAAGATTTCCATGTCGGTAATCTTTACTTCAACCGCGGTTGTACAGCTGCAATTGTAGGTTATCAGCCATTTGGTGGATTTAATATGTCGGGTACGGACTCTAAAGCAGGTGGACCTGATTATCTGATTCACCATATGCAAGGTAAAACAAGCTCTGAAATGTTATAACATAATAACAATATCTCACTCCTGCACTGCTTTACAAAGTTTTGTGGAAATGCGTAATCAAAATCATGGGAAATCACTTATTGTGTTTTTCCCTTGCTTTTGATCGTTCATAAACTATAGATGGTTGGGGGGAGGATCAACGTGGAACAAATCATGCGCAATTTCTTTTTATTTTTATCCAATAATAAACCACTAACGAAAGCAGCTAAGAAGTATGGTTTTCGATTTGGAGCATCGCGATTTGTTGCAGGAGTAGATATTAATGGTGCGGCTGAAAAAATAAAAGAGTTAAATGCCAAAGGATTTGACGTTACAGTCGATCATTTGGGAGAGTTCATTGATAATGAAGACGAGGCTAGGCAATCTGCTCAGGAATGTATTCAGGCGATCAAGGTCATTGCAGAAAAAGAATTGAATGCACAATTATCGTTGAAATTAACTTCTTTGGGAATGGATATATCGTATGAATTAGTTATGGAGAACATGCGAAAAATTTTGCAGGCTGGGACAGAATATGGTGTGATTATAACGATTGATATGGAAGATTATCAGCGTACAGAACAGACGTTAACCATATTTAAGTCATTACGACAGGAATTTGATAATTTGGGAACGGTTTTACAGGCGTATCTTTATCGCGTGGAAGAGGACTTAGACGCATTAGATAGCTACAACCCTTATCTTCGCTTAGTTAAAGGTGCTTATAAAGAGTCCGAAAAAGTGGCATTTCCAAATAAACAGGATGTCGATGATAACTATAAAAAAATTATAAAAAAGAACTTATTGAATGAGAATTACACAGCTGTTGCAACGCATGATGACAGTATTATTGCTTATACCAAAGAACTGGAAAAAGCGCATGATATTCCTCGTGACCAATTCGAGTTTCAAATGCTTTATGGAATTCGTATTGAATTACAAGAACGATTAGTCGACGAAGGATATAAAGTACGTGTATATATGCCGTATGGAGATGACTGGTTTGGTTATAATATGCGTCGTTTGGCCGAACGTCCAGCTAACGTTGCCTTTGTATTAAAAGGAATCTTTAAAAAATAGTCGGTTTATAATGTGCAAGATGCGATTTGAGAAAGGTTTTATGCCGATATTCTCATAACTGCGCTTGCACTTTTCTATTACATATACATGAAAGGAAGAAAGCTATGTTAATTCTTTCAGAGCAAGAAATTAAGGATCATTATTTTATGAACGATGCAATCTATGATGTAAAGCAAGGGTTAATTTCTAAAAAGAAAGGGCAAATTACTAATCCGCATCGGACAGTCATTGACATACCGGCGCATCAAGCTTCGAGTCTATATATGCCAAGTGCAGACTTATCACAGGAAATTGCCTCCGTGAAATTAGTCAGTATTTTTCCTGAGAATCCGAAACAAGGAAAGCCAACTACTCAAGGTGCATTAGTATTAACCGACGCTAGTAATGGGGAACATATTTGTATGATGAGTGCATCATTTTTAACTCGTTTACGTACAGGAGCACTGAGCGGGATCGGGACAGAAAAATTAGCTAGAACGGATGCACAAACATTGGGAGTGATTGGAACGGGGGCCATGGCCTTTGAACAAGTCCTAGGTGTTTTGGAAGTTCGTGATATCCAAGAATTAATCCTATTTAATCGGACGATCGAAAAGGCGTACACATTCAAAGAAGCATTAATGACCTGGGGGATTACGATTCCAATCAAAGTAGTGGATTCACCGAAGCAAGTCATGCAAGTGTCCGATATTATTGCTTGTAGTACAAGGTCGGATAATCCGGTATTCGATGGAAATGATCTACGACCTGGTATGCATATAAATGGGGTTGGTTCGTATTTGCCTAGCATGAGAGAAGTAGATCTAAAAACCATTCAGACAGTTGATAAGATTATTGTGGATGATTTAGCCAGTATAAAAGAAGAAGCTGGTGAGTTAATTTATGCGAATCAAGAAAGTGATTGGCAATTTTCTCACATCCACGCAGAGTTAAGTGATGTTGGTGGTGGAGATCGATTATTGCGAGAAACAGATCAAGAAATTACTTTTTTTAAATCCGTTGGAGCTGCCTATTTTGATCTTGTCGTAGCTAAAGGAATTTATGTAAAAGCGAAATCGCTAGGAATAGGTCAAAAGATAGAATTGTAGTCTCTTAACCAACAATTAAAAAGATCTTATCGGAAAAATGTAAAAAATCATACTTGACACATTTTTCGGTATTCGGTATTATTGTGTACAATTCTTACTAATTAAATTGAATATTCCTTATCTAGAGTCGGGGGAGGAATCTGGTCCAGTGATCCCGCAGCAACCGTTACATATAACAAGGTGCTAATTCCAGCAAGCATTTGCTTGAAAGATGAGAGAATGTAGGCGATACAGCAACCTCTTCTCATCGGAAGGGGTTTTTTCATTGGTCATTATAGAAACCGTATATCCTCTTCCATTAATCCAACTAAATGAATGGGAAAAGTTATATTTAATTAGTGAAATGATTTATTTATTAAAGGAGCGATAACATTGAGTAATATAACGGAGAGTTTGTATAAAAAATCTTATTTCTCACGGATTCAAGAGCTTAGAGAATATGCCCCAGAAACATGTAATACTTTTTTTGCTTTTAATGATCAGGCCTTAGCTGAAGGAGAGTTGCAGGCAAAGCTAAAAGAATTAATTGCCGTTGCTGTAGCACATATTACAGGATGCCCATACTGCATTGAATTACATGTAGGCAATGTGAAGAAACAAAAAGCAACAAAAGAAGAGGTAACTGAAGCTATCTTTGTTGCAGCAGCATTAAAGGCAGGATCAGCAGCAGCCCATGGAGTTAATGCATTGAATGCGTATGACGGGGAAGGAACTGATAATTTGTATCAGGCGTCTTATTTTAACCGATTAAAGGAATTTGCAGCATTAAATGGGGCTACATTTGACGCATTTCTTGATTTTGATAAACAAGCAATCCAAACGAATTACCTGACTGAGAAAGAAAAGGAACTAATTGCAGTGGCATCAGCACATACCACAGGCTGTGCATATTGTATTGACCTTCATACGAAAAATGCAAAACATGCGGGGGCAAACCGCCATGAAATTGCTGAAGCAATCTTCGTAGCTGTAGCTTTGAAAGCAGGGTCTGCTTTGGCACATAGTGTAAATGCACTTAATGCCTATGACGACTAAACCGTCTCCTAGGTTAGCACGGGGGCACCGAATCCTCATGAGTTACCATCAATCAGGGGAGGATGAAAATCACCAGAGTGGTAAAGATTTAATTTAGGATAACGCATAAGGGAGAGTTGGATATGGCTAAACAAATTCACTTTAACGGATTTATTCAGAATTCACCTTCTCCACATTCGACAGGCTTGTGGAAGCATGAAAAGGATGAAGGAGTTAAACATAATACACTTACCTACTGGATGGACATTGCTAAATTGCTAGAGAGAGGGAAATTTGATTCTCTATTTATTGCCGATGTATTAGGAACTTACAGCGTTTATAACAATAGTCATCAGGCTGCAACGGAGCATGCAGTACAGCTTCCAGCTCATGATCCACTAATTCCAATAGCAGCTATGGCTGCTGTAACAGAACATCTAGGATTTGCACCGACGATATCAGCAACATATGCACAACCGTATTCACTAGCTCGTCAGCTTTCTACGCTTGATCACTTAACAAATGGAAGGGTGGCTTGGAATGTCGTCACCTCTTATTTAGAAAGTGAAGCTGTAAACTTGGGACTTACTAGTAGACTGCCAAAAGAATTGCGTTATGATCGAGCAGATGAATTTTTGGAAGTTGTGTACAAACTTTGGGAACAAAGCTGGGAAGCAAATGCCGTTGTTTATAATCGCGAGAATGATCGTTTTGCTGACCCAGAAAAAGTACATTTAATTAATCATGAAGGAAGATTCTTTCAAGTACCTGGCCCGCATTTAGTAGAGCCCTCTCCACAGCGAACACCTGTCATTTTTCAGGCTGGTGCTTCTCCAAAAGGAAGAGATTTTGCAGCTAAACATGCGGAGGGAGTCTTTACCAAAAATCATTCCTTGGATGCATTAAAGAATTATACAGCCGATATCCGAAATCGGACAGTAAAGCAAGGGCGTAATCGAGAAGATGTACGAATCTTTCCAATGATTCTACCAATTATTGGTTCGACAGAAGAAGAAGCGTATCAAAAATATGAAGGATTAAAAGAACAGGTCAGTTACGAGGGGACAGCTGCTTTATTATCTGGTCATACAGGAATTGATTTCTCAAGTTATGACCCAGATCAATATATAGAAGATATGGAAACAGAAGCAGTACAGGGTAATTTAGATATGTACACTAAGGACCCAAATAAAAAGTGGACACTACGTGAAGCAGTGAAGAATCATGGACTTGGGAATGGGACGGTGAAATTCATTGGTACTGCCGAACAAATAGCCGATAAAATTGAAGAATGGGCTACCGTTGGCGATGCAGATGGGTTTAATATTGCCCAGTCCTATTCACCAGGGACATTCCAGGAATTTGTTGATTACGTTATACCGGAACTGCAACAGCGTGGCATCTATCGTACAGAATATGAGGGGAAGACACTAAGAGAGAATATGTTTGGTAAAGGACGTAGACATGTACCGGACAATCACCCAGCTAGAAAAGCTCAAACAACAGTTTAGAACTGTGCGAATGAATTAAATAAAGCACCGTGAGAAAGGAGGGACAGAGATGAGTACAGTTACGATCTATACATGGATCGGTTTTACTATTTTTTTAGTTGTGATGTTTTTGCTTGGCTTGGTCAGTTCAAAAAAAACCAAGAATGTGAGGGATTTTGCGATTGGTGGGGGGAATCTTGGTCCTTATGTGCTTGGTCTGTCCTTCACAGCAACTTATTTAAGTGCCGCTACGTTTCTCGGTTATCCAGGCTGGTCGCATGACTGGGGATTATCTAACCTTTGGCTGTTTTTGGCAATGATTGGTGGTGGCCCAATTGGTGTAATTATGGTAGCGAAAAGAGTAAGGAAGTTAAATAATGGACAAAAATCACTGTCACTTCCTGATTGGCTCGGTGATTTTTATAAGAGTGATATATTACGAGTAGGTACGGGGATTATATTATTATTTAATGTATTTTATATTGCTGGGCAATTCGTCGCAGGTGCCCGTATATTTGAATATTTATTACATATCCCTTATACCACAGGTTTAATTGTAATTGCAGCTATTGTTATTCTGTATGTCTTCGCTGGAGGGGCATTTGCTGATATTTACACGGACGCTGTTCAAGCAGTGATGATGGGAATTGGCGGTCTATTTATATTTGTATCGGGGATCGTTATTTTTTGGGAAGGCAGTATAACAGCAACATTTAGTGGAATTACGTCGAATTTAGCAAATCAAAATGAAAATTTGGTGCGTATTTTTAACCCAGAATCGACGCATTTTTATTCAATTGGTGTTGTGGTAGGTGCCATCGTGATTCAGTGGGCATTCGCTTCTGCCCCTCATTTGTTTAATAAAGTGTTAGGGTTGAAGAATGAGAAAGATCTAGGAAAGATGATTGTCACGTACATTGTGGCTAGTATATTTTCACTTGTTGTTTTATTTGGTGGCATCTATAGTCGTGCTGCATTAGGGGATACGGTAGTTAGCGCGGATGTAGCATTAATGGAATATATTGTCTGGGCATTTCCGGCTATTATTGTGGCTATATTTGGTGTTGTTATACTGGCAGCTGCAATGTCTACAACGGATGGTCTATTTGTTTCCATTTCAACGGTGTTTGCCAATGATATTTTTCTAAAAGTATTAGTAAAACGAGGAATAATTAAAGTAGATAACCAAAAGGCAGAGCGAATTGCTCTCATTATTAGTCGTGTAACTGTTCCAATTATAGGGTTAGTTGCCTTTCTAATTGTAGTAAGACCTCCTGCTTATATGGGTGATGTCATGTGGATTGGTATTTCTGGTGTAGCTGCAGGAACTTTAGGACCAATCTTACATGCTATTTATGGAAAAAGAAAAGCGCCAGCACGAGCAGCTGAAATTTCTATGGCTGTTGGTGTGTTATCCTATCTCATTCTGTATTTTGGAGGAATTATTCCAAGTACCATGTCAGCAGGAGCAGTAGCAACTTTCATTGGGATATTCACAATTATCATTACTGCACCATTTTTAAATCGTCACACCTATTCTTATAATCAAGCAGAGAAAACAAGTGTGTAACTTTCGTATTAGTATTACTAAGGCATAAAGCATGTGAAGAGGTGTTAATATGTTTGTAAATCCTATGCTTTCCGTCTGGTTATATGGATTTATCGTTTTCCAAGTTGTAATTGGCATTTTGCTATGGAAAGGTTATTTTAAAAATAGATAGGTAACGAATTAAAGGTAAAAAAAGCTATCGAATTATTCGATAGCTTTTTCAGGAGGAAAAAGCAATAAAGGAAAATGCTAAAAGTCTGCGCTATTCGGGTGCTTAAATACTAGAAACGGATGGAATGAAACAAGTCTTAATAGCTTGGATTTCTCTTTCAATAGGTATTTTTTGCTATTTTTTGTTTACAAGTGTATACGCATTATCGTATTCATAAGGGAGATTAGGTCACTCTATTTAATGATCAAATGATTCAACAATATGTTGACTTTATGGTAAATGGATCAATGGACAAATAACACTAATCCCCCCCAGGGCTAGTTATTATTATCTAGGGGGTTTTTTAATTTTAAAACGAATTTTTCAATCCATTTAGGAGCGGTTGATATATTTTATTATTATGTTAATATGAACGTGTTCATATAAAAAACGCGTTCATAAAATGTATAAATAAGGGGAGGTATGTAAAAAACGTTATGAGAGTAAAAGTAGATCAAATTATTTTTTGGCCATCTTTATTGGTAGTTATAGTTGCAACCTTATTCTTAGTTATTTTTAAAGAATCCGCTGGTCCAGTAGTGGAAAGCCTCATGACTGATATTACACACCGTTTAGATTGGGCGTTTGAGTTCTTAACGATCGGTTTATTTATTATTTTGGCATGGTTGATGTTGGGTAAATATGGAAGAGTGAAACTAGGGGATATAGATGATAAACCCGAGTTTTCTCGGTTTAGCTGGGGAGGTATGCTTTTTTGTGCAAGTATGGGTACCAGTATCATGTTTTGGTCGATTGTCGAACCACTTTATTATTATACGGGTCCTCCATTTGGCATCGAAGGCGAATCCACTACTGCTGCTGAATATGCAGTCAGCTATGGGCTATTTCACTGGGGTATTTCTGCATGGGCACTATACGCATTGCCAGCCGTCGTAATGGCTTATAGCTTCTATGTAAGAAAAGAGCGTTCGCTTCGTATCAGTGCGGCTTGCCGAGGTGTGCTTGGAAAGCATGCAGATGGAATTATCGGAAAAATTATTGATATATTAGTAATTTGGAGCATGATTGGCGGGTTAGGAACATCGCTAGGCCTTGGTGTCCCAATGGTATCTGCAGTAATCGGAAATCTAATTGGGATAGAGCCATCATTAGGCTTAAATATTGTTATTATTTTGATTTGGACCGTTATTTTTAGCTCAAGTGCTTATTTTGGATTATATAAGGGGATACGTAAATTAAGTGATTGGAATGTCTATTTAGCATTGGGGTTGGCGATATTTGTGATTATTGTTGGGCCAACATTATTTATTCTATCCTATTTCACAAACAGTCTTGGTTTAATGTTGGATAATTTTATGAGAATGAGTCTGTATACGGATCCAATAGAAAAAGGAGGATTTCCTCAAGCGTGGACGGTCTTTTATTGGGCATGGTTTGCAGCGACAGCCTCGTTCATTGGAATTTTTGTGGCTCGTATTTCCAAAGGAAGAACCATTCGTGAGTTAGTATTTAATGTGCTCATGTGGGGTGCATTAGGAAGTTGGCTTTATTTCGGCGTTTTTGGTGGTTACACGATGGATCTTCAATTAACTGGAAAAGTAGATTTAGTTCCTATTTTAGAACAGAGTGAGCCAGCTGTTATTGTAGCGGTCTTAAACTCACTCCCTATGCCTATCGTTGTTTCCATTTTCTTTGTTGTTTTAGGTTTTATTTTCTTAGCAACTTCGCTCGATTCTGCAAGCTATGTCATTGCTAGTGTTGCAACAAAAGAATTGTACAGTAATGCTGAGCCAGCACGTTGGCATCGATTATTATGGGGAATACTACTATCAGCATTAGCAATTAGTTTAACCATTGCAGGTGGGCTTAGTGTCGTACAAACATCATCTGTTTTAGTCTCTGTTCCGATTTTAATCATGTATATTCTATTGTCTATATCTTTGGTAAGATGGTTGAGACAGAATGAAGATCAACATGTATATGTGAAGAAACGTCGTTCGTAAATGTTCAAGTGAGGAGGCAGTTAAATGAAAAAGAAAATACAACGTGCACGTATGTGGCGTTATTTTCTCGATGCTGCTGCGGAAATTATTGAAGAAGAAGGAATTGACAATATAACTATACGAAAAATCGCAGATCGCGCTGGATATACAAGTTCTACAGCATATAACTATTTTAAGGATTTATCTCATCTCGTATTCTTTGCAGCCATGCGATTTACAACAACTTATATAGAGGAACTACCAGCATATATGGAAAAAGGCAATAATACTGTAGAAAAATGGCTATATTCATGGGAATGCTTTTGTAAGCATTCCTTTGAGCAGCCAGAAATCTACGCTATTCTTTTTATGGATAATTTGGGAGCAATACCTGAGGATCTGTTGGAAGACTATTATAGTATATACGAAGATGATCTTATTGGATTACCTGAGCAGATTAAATCCATTATTATGGAACAGAATTTCTCCAAACGAAGCGCATTGTATATCGAAAATGCAGTGGAAGAAGAATTTATTGATCGTGAAGACATTGATTATATTGCTGATGTTACGTTAATGGTCTGGAAAGGAATGATGAGTACATTCATGAATCATCGACGTAACTACTCTAAGGAACAAGCAGTGGAACGGACAATATGTTATGTGTATGAAAGCGTAATGAGAACGATTAAGCCAGATAAAAGAGTGAAAATAAATTATCGTTTTTTAGGAAATTAAGTTGCAACACAAGAAAGGAAGATAAGCTTGGTATTTAATGTTAGAGACTCAGAGGAGCGGAGAATTAAAACAGATTATCCACGTGAAATAAAGAAAGTTGACCATATTTGGATACCAATGTCAGATGGCAAGAAACTTGCGGCCACCATCTGGCTGCCTGTGGATGCCGAAGAGAACCCCGTACCTGCGATTTTAGAATATATTCCATACCGAAAAAATGATTTTACTGCAATCAGAGATTCCATACGTCATCCTTATTTTGCTGGGCATGGTTATGCGAGCATTCGAGTAGATATAAGAGGATCTGGTGATTCGGATGGTATTTTATTAGATGAGTATTTAAAGCAAGAACAGGATGATGCTTTAGACGTCTTGGATTGGATTTCAAACCAACCGTGGAGTACTGGTTCCGTCGGAATGATTGGGAAATCCTGGGGTGGATTTAGTGGCTTACAAGTAGCGGCGAGGAATCATCCGGCATTAAAAACGATTATTACGCTATGTTCAACGGACGATCGCTATGCAGATGATGTCCATTACAAGGGAGGAACGATGCTTGCTTCGGATATGCTTTGGTGGGCGTCAACGATGTTTGTTTATAATGCTAGACCACAAGACCCCAAGGTAGTAGGAGAGAGCTGGAAGGAAAACTGGTTGGATCGATTAGAGAATACGCCTCCATTTGTGGAAGAATGGGTCAGTCACCAAGTAAGAGATGATTATTGGAAACATGGTTCTGTTTGTGAAGACTATTCCGATATTAAAATTCCTGTGTTTGCTGTAAGTGGCTGGCAGGATGGCTATACCAATTCAGTATTTCGCCTAATTGAGCGTCTTCCAAATGCGAAAGGGTTGATTGGACCTTGGGCTCATGAGTATCCCGAGGTTGCTACACCGGAACCAGCAATTGGATTTCTGCAAGAGTGCCTACGTTGGTGGGATCACTGGTTAAAGGGAAATGATACTGGCATCATGGATGAACCTAAATTAACCACTTATATCCAAGATAGTGCTCCTCCTAAAGTAAGTTATGATGTGCGTCCTGGTAAATGGGTGGCAGATCAAGAATGGCCTTCCAAGAGTATCGCTAAGAAGAATTTTTATCCGAACCATATGCAGCTTTCAGAAGCAGCTAATGAAGATAGCATAACGGTTCCAAGTGTTCAACAGCATGGATTTTATGCAGGGGTATTTTGTCCGTTTGGTCAACCAGGTGACCTTCCTTCAGACCAACGATTAGAAAATGGCATGACAACCGTATTTACCTCCGAGCCAATGGAAGAAAATATGGAAATCTTAGGGTTCCCTATGTTCCATGCTACGATTGAATCAGATCAAGAACAGGCTTTATTAGCAGTAAGATTATGTGATAAAGCACCGACTGGGGAATCCACACTAATTAGCTCGGGTGTACTTAATTTAACCCATCGCAATTCACATGAGTATCCTGACAAGCTAATTCCAGGAGAAAAATATCAGGTCTCGGTACAACTAGATGCAATCGGTCAGCATATTCCTATAGGACATCGGTTAGAGTTAGCTGTTTCACCAGCTTACTGGCCGTCAGCATGGCCGTCTCCGAAAGCTGTTACACTGACCCTGCATACTGGGGAGGATACAAAGCTTTCATTACCAATTAGAAAAGCGCAATCTAACGATGAACAGGTACGATTTGAAAACCCTGAAATCGCTCAGGTAATGGAAAAGAAAGTATTACGCATGGAAGAACGAAGCAGAAAAGTTAGTCATGATACAGTGACAGGAGCATGGAAATTAGAAGATTATTCCGATGAAGGGGAACGGAAATTAGTAACCAATGGTTTAGAGTATGGAAGTAAAAATAAAAATACCTATACGATTAAAGAAAACGACCCCTTATCGGCAACGGCTTCTTGTGAATGGGAACTAAAAGTTGGCAGAGGTGATTGGCAGACTAAGTTAGTTACTTTTAGTGAAATGACGAGCGACGAAGCAAACTTTTATTTAACAAATACCATGTCAGCGTTTGAAAACGGCGAAAAGATATTCAGCAAGACATGGAATAAGGAAATAAAGAGGAACTATATGTAGAATCGTGTCCCGAGATAAATTATCTCGGGCACTTTACATATTGATCGAAAAGGAAGTGTCGAGGTTTACATTTCACCTATTTAAACGTACAATTCTAGCTATATAGTATTTCAGTATATGGAAAGGGTAGGGTAGAATGACAAACTATATTGGATTTGCAGGAACCTATACAAGGGAAAATAGCAAAGGAATCTATCGTTTTGAGCTGGATACCCAAGAACAAGTATTACATGCAGTAAAAGCTGTTGCTACTGTTGGTAGTCCTACATATGTAACCATTAGCGATGATAACCGTTTCTTATTTGCTGTTGGTCAGGACGGCGATTTGGGAGGTGTACATGCTTATCAAATAGATGGAGAAGCGGAACTAAACAAACTAAATGAACAGCTTCTAGAGGGAAGAGCGCCATGTCATGTCAGTGTTCATGATGGAAAAGTGGTATCAGGGAATTATCACAAAGGTGAAGTTGCTATCCATGCTCTTCATACAAGTGGCAAGATAGAAACTGGCTCATTTGTAACGCATGAAGGGAACGGTCCACATGAACGACAGGAAAAATCCCATGTCCACTTTGCTGGATTTACTCCTGATGGGAGTTATGTTGTCGTATGTGACTTAGGTACAGATGAGGTCGTCACGTATCGTGTGGAAAACAATAAATTGGTTCGACATCAAACATTACATACGAAACCAGGCAGTGGTCCTCGTCATATTGTATTCCACCCAAACGGGAACACAGCCTACGTTCTGACAGAATTAAGTTCAGAAGTCATTGTACTTGATTATCATGCAAGCGAAGGTAGGTTTACAGAAAAACAAACAATCCTTGCGAAGCCAGAGGATTTTACAGATACAAATGATGCAAGTGCTATTCACATTTCATCTGATGGAAAGTTTGTTTATACGGGGAATCGTGGACATAATAGTATTGCGGTCTTCCAAGTAGAGGAAAAAAACGATCAGTTAGCATTGGTTGAATGGACAGCTACTGGCGGAGAGTGGCCCCGTGATTTCGTTTTAGATCCAAGTGAATCGTTTATCATTGCATCGAATCAACATAGTGGAAATCTCGTATTATTTGCTCGGGATAAAACAACTGGCAAATTAACAAAACAAGACAGTGAAGTCGAAGTGCCAGAAGTTGTTTGTGTGAAATTTATGAGTTAAAGAATTAATCTCAGAGAAAAGACACCACCATAACCATTTTGTTGAATCCGTGGTGTCTTTTTGATTAGAGGATGTATGGTAGAAGTAACACTCTGATGAATAAGGCAATTGCATTTCTGACCTCATATGAATTGTAGACAACAAGAATTATAGGCTAGGAACCAAACGGCCAAACAAATTGTTCCATCGATGGAGTCAGATGGAAATGTGGATTTTGGGCTGCCTATATGCTAGCTGAATTGTGTCAGTTTATTCCATTAATGTACCGATTGCGGTGCCTTACGAAACTCATGATAAGTGGATGTACCATTTGCTCCAGGCTCTACTGTGATTTAAAAAAACCATCATCAATGCTGTTTTAGCTGTAGCCTAAACAAATGGAGAATCGAGAAGTCTTGCCACCAGTTTTGCTTAGTGGTAATATAAAAGGAACAAAGACATCTATATTAGATGCTGATTAATACATATAAGCACAAAGTGATCCTATAAATCACTTTCATTTTTTTATAAAAAAATGAAGCGCTTACAATATTATTGTATTTGATGGAGGTGTTAATTCGTGGCAGAGAAAAATGTAATAGAGGGTGCGAAAGAATTTTATTTTCCTGGTAGTCAAACGGGGGTGCTAGTAATTCATGGATTCACAGGTTCTACCCAAAGCATGCGATTTCTTGGTGAACAACTTGCTAATGCTGGTTTTACGGTTTTTGGACCACGTTTAATCGGACATGGGACATCGCCAGAAGATATGGAAAATGCAACCTATCAGGATTGGATTCAAACAGTGGAAAAAGGATTAGCAAAACTTCAAGAAACATGTAAGGAAGTTTATGTGACGGGGCTTTCCATGGGAGGGACATTAACGCTTTATCTTGCTGAACACCATCCAGAGATAAAGGGAATTATGCCAATCAATGCGGCTATTCATATGCCAGAAATGATCAAAAATTATCAAGAGCTTATTAACTCAAATACCCGCTTTATAGATGGGATCGGTTCTGATATCAAAAAAAATGGGGTTGAAGAATTAGCTTATAAACAAACACCTGTTAAATCGATGGGAGAAATTATTGCATTAACCAAGAAAGTAAGGGAACAATTATCAACAATTAACATACCAGCCATGATCTTTGCATCTTCGGTAGATCATGTAGTTCCTCCGGAAAATTCTCAAGAAATCTACCAATCTATTTCATCAAAAGAACGTTCTATTGTGTCTTTAGAGCTTAGTTACCATGTTGCAACTTTAGATCATGATAAGGAATTAATAGCCGAGAAATGTATTGCATTTATCAAAGGTTAATGGCCAGCATTTCCACGTGTTATCCTATGTGAAGGTCTTACCCATATTAAAATTCGGGGAAGGATAGGATGATCCATTCCTCGAACTTTATGAGATGATGTAGGAACTATGCAGTTTCTTGTTTTGCCTTAGGTTTTATTGCTCTTGAATGGTATAAATTAAAGAGAGCAAGTGCTACAATAACAATTACTGCACACACGAGATAAAGATTCGCATACCCTACTCCTGATGCGACAATTCCCCATATGAATGATCCAATTGCAATCCCGGAATCATAGAGAATAAAGAACGTTGATGTTGCATGAGAACTTCTGTTTTTTGGTGAAGCTTGTATAGCCATTGTTTGGAAACTTGGTAAGATGGTACCATATCCAAGACCAATAAGAACAGCTGATAATAAAAGCATCCAAGGTGAATTGGTCAAACTTAGTGCAATTAGTCCCATAGTAAACATAATTAAGCATGGGAATATAACAAATTTCGGTCCCTTAGAATCAAATGACCTTCCAAAGTATGGTCTTGATAAGAGCATAACTGCGGCAAATACAACAAAGAAATAACTCGCTGTTGATGCTAGTCCTAAAGTATTGGCGTATACAGAAATGAAGGACATGACACTTGCATAAGCTAACGATACTAAACTGCAAATGAGTGCAATCGTTATAGCCTTTGTTTCGATAAAGTCATGGATCGTTAATTTTCGCTTCCCTTTTTCAGGAGCATTCGCTCCTCTTGGCACCTGTACCATGATTGAATTAATGACAGCTACGATCATTAATACCGCTAAAATAATGAATAAGTTTTGAAAACTCGTAAATTGTAATACGGTTAGCCCAATGAAAGGTCCGACAACAACTGCTAGATTCATTGCCATAGCAAAATAGCCAAGGCCAGCACCTCGTCGTGATGGTGGGATAATATCTGCTGCTATCGCCCCTGTCGCAGTTGTAATGACACCAAATGATAAACCATGAAAGAAACGTAAAGCTAATAAAGACATAAATGCGTCAATTACTGGATATAGAAATGAAGTTACTGCAAAGCTTGCCACACTAACTACTAATCCCATTTTCTTTCCGGTCTTATCTAATAATTTAGCGGAAAAAAGACGGACAATAATTGCTGCTAATAACATAGCAGTTACCACTAACCCACCTTCAGCTTCTGTCCCTCCTAAATTATCGATGACATAAATAGGTAAGGTTGTCATTAAAGCATAAAACGACATGAAAATTAAGAATTGTGTCATCGAAATGCTTATAAAACTTTTCGTCCATATTTTTTGTTCTTGACTCATATTACTTCTCTCCTGTTGCTAATTTTTCCAATAATCGATACAAATGATTCCTTTCTTCTGGTGATAAATGAGTCACCATATCTTCATCAAATGTATCCATTGTTTCTTGAACAACCGAAAAATTTTGTTTTGCATAGTCGGTTAATTCAATGACTCGTTCGCGTTTATCCTCTCCTTGTCTTCGAACAATCCAACTACCTTTTTCTAAACGAGAAAGCGTTCGTGTAACGGTTGGCGCTTCAATGTTTAAATATTTCCATATATCTGTTTGTGTCATTGGCCCAAATCGCTGAATAGAAAAAATAATAGACCATTGGGAAGCATACAACCCATGGTCACTGAGTCGTTTGTTCATTTCTTTGGTTAAATAGCGAAAACGTTGATTTAATAAATGGAGCAGATCCCGATTTGTTATGTTATTCACAAGTACCATCCTCAACTTATATTTACCTAGGTAAATAATATACTCGATCTATTTTATACCTTGGAAAATAATTTGTAAAGCCTAGTATTTAACTCGGCTTTTAATCATCAATATAAAAGGGTAGATAATTCTTCTCTCCTTTGACTTGCAATCTATCCATTTATCCAAAATACGCAACATTATGAAGACTTATAATTACAATAAGCATTAGTAAGACAATCATTCCAAGATGAATGAATTACCTTTTTAATTAGGTATGTAATGCTTAGTATTAAATTGTACATCGTCATAAGAAAGAATGCCATAGCAAGGAGTAACGATGTCAAATTGATAATTATATCAATATTCATGAATGATGCCTCCAGCGAACGCGACTTTTCACTACGTTATTTAGTCAATCCATCCTGATTATTTTTAACCCTATTTCTTAGTGGGGTAATCCAGTAATTAGTACAAAAATCAAAGCAGTTATCGGTTTAATAGGAAAATAGTATTGTTTTTGGTTAAGTGTTTTGAGCAGACTGCAGTTTTTCTGTGAATTTGTTGAAAAAGAAAAGAAACACCAGGACTTTATACCTAAAATAAGACCAGTTGCATGAAAGATAGATATCTTGCAAAACTATTATACTATTTTAAAAATAGTATAATATTCAGATTTTAATCTATTGATATTTTGCTAAGATAGTATAAAAGATGGTAATGAATACATCTATATAAGCGATAAGTATTGAGTCGAAAGGTTGTATGGAAAATGAAAAAATCATTAGCAATTGCTTTTTGCATCGTTTTAATAAGCTCCAGTCATGTGGCAGCTGATAAAGAGATGTGGTATTCCATTTTTCAAATGAAGAGTTGGATAAACGAGCATACGGAAGATAATTTTAAACAAAATATTTTAAATGACTATCTTTTAAATCATCAACAAAACTACGTTGAAGAAAGACTAGAGCAACTTGGTATAGATTCTAGACTAGAGATTCAGCAGTATGGAGAAGCGTATGAGGAACAAATCACCGAAGCAATAAGTAAATCGAATTATGAACGGTTGGACAATTATTCAGAGAAAAAGAAGCCTGAGATACAACAAGGTATATCAAATAATGTTCGTCGTTCACTGGAATCGTGGTTATATCAATAGGATTCAACAACGAGTCCTTCCAAATAATAAAAGCAAGGGGAGAGTTGAGAATGAAACTAGGATTAGGAACTTTAAAATCGAAAGTTGCTGCGGGAGTCATTGGAGTAGGGATATTATCAAGCGCTGGTGTAGTATTTGCTAATACGGATGCAGGGATAACTATCCGCCAGTGGTATGACGGGATGTTTAATGATTCTGTAGCGACAATTGAAGAAGAAGTTAACGAGTACGGTGAAAGCAAGCTGCCGGAACTAGAAGAGAAATATGGTCAATTGAGGCGTGATGCATCGTTAGATATTGATTTAGCTCGAACAGAGGAGACAGCAGCATCCCTTCAAGAAGTCGTCGCTGCAAAACTAGAACATATTGAATCGTTGAGTGAAGAAGAAAGCATGATTTTAGAGGAGATGGGATTACAGTTCTATAATGTGTTTCTTGATGGGTACCTAGAGATTGAAAGATTAGGAGTAGAAGGTCTTCAATACGCAACCAATGATTTAACAGCATTTACAGAACAATTGGGAGATGAAGCGGTAAACCAATTAACTTCTGATTTAACCGAAGCAAAGTCGCAAGCGGTTGCTGAGTTGGAAGAAGCAATTGCCAATGCGCAAGCTGATTTGGAAGCGGAAATTGCAACGAATGAGGAAGTAACGATACGTAATCTACAAAACCAAGTGGATTGGGCAATAAACGATTTAAGAGAAACGGTTACGGAATTAATTGGAGGATTGGTAGAAGAACAACAAATCATAATTACGGCAACGGCACAAACACTAGAAAATGAGGCTAAAGCAGCGCTTGATGAAGTGGTTTCAGGGATAAATGAGTAATTTCGAACTGTGATGAATCACCTGTGAAGGGGGGAGAAGCAGGTGGCAGATAGACAAATCAATGGCGAACGAACAAAGAATAAGAAAATATGTCGATGGACGTTTTGTATAGTACTATGTATGTTGTTAACAGGTGGCGCATATACGGCTGTCTTTGCAGAGCAGAATATAACGGGGATGCTGACAAATTGGTTTCAACAAAAAACCGATGAAGCAATTGATCATATCGAATTGGAAATTTCAGCTGTGCAAAACGAACAAACGAATCGTCTGAATGATGCCTTGAAAGAAGAGGTAGAGGAAGCTGAACGCGATTTAAATGAAACGGTTCGTATTGAAATTAAGGCACGAACAAAAGAATTGCAACGTTATACGGATACGTTAATCAATAAGATTGAAAAGCAAAACAATCAGGATGGAACGATCGATCCAGCTCAGCTGAAAGAATTAGATCAAATTGTTCAAGAAGCGAAAACAAAAATGCAAGAAGTTACAGAATAGCAATAATTCTTTATCGAACAGAATATTGAAGTGTAGAAAAACCATCGGTCTTTCTACACTTATTTTTATGATAAATATTACATGAAGTAGTAGGTTAGTGTTGTTGTGATTTTATAAACCTATTATTCTCTCCGCTTCTGTCTGCTCTTCTGTAGTCACTTGGAATAGGTAACTCCCACAAACACAAATGATCAGGTTTACTAGCAATCCCCAAAGACCGCTAAATACGCCAAGCGGTTCCATATTTATAAATGTCATCAAGCTTGCTAAAATTGTCCCCACAATCATTCCAGTAAAAACAGAAGCTGTATGAAGCTTTTTCCAGTATAAGCCGAGAATAAATGCGGGAGCAATCTGTATGAGTAACTCAAATTTCAAAACAAATATTTCGTATAACGTTGCTGGAGGGTACCATGCTAACAATAATAAAACAGCAACGGCCAGAATTCCGGAAATTTTTCCAACAATAATTTGTTTATGTTCAGATGCCTTTGAATTAATGAACTTACCATATAAATCTTTGGATATTACGGAAGAGAAGGTTAATAATACGGAATCCGCAGTAGAAATAATTGCTGCAATTATCCCTCCGAATAATAGAATCATTGCCCAATAGAAAAAGGCATTTTGCGATGCAATTACATTCGCCATCATCCCAACCAATTGTTCGGACTCCATGACATCCAACTTCGGAAAAGCGTTTATACCAATAATACCAACAAGAAAAATAACCCCCGTTGTAATAAACGGCATCCATGCCATACCAATCAGTGAGTTTTTTAATGTACTTTCGTTTTTGGCAGAAAAGATACGTTGAATTGCATGGGGATAGATTGCTGCACCTATACACGTAAGGAGCAACATGCTAAACCATCCAGAAATTCCACTCGCTTCCGGGACACCAAGTTTTTCTGGCGAAAGTGTAGCCATATAATTGGCTGAAGTAGGAAGACCGCCGAAGTAAATAATAGAACCGATTACAAGTATGCAAACACCGAAGAGGAGCGCAATTCCTTGCATTGTATCCGTATAGGCTACTGCACGCATACCGCCGAGCCAACTGTAAATTAACATAATAATGATAAAAAACACAACAGCAATTTGATATGGAATGGTTCCTCCGGTCAATCCAGAAACACCCTGTCCAACTGCAACTAATTGTTCTAATAAATAATTACCTAGACCATAGAGCATAAGAAAAGATCCTAAAATGGTAATGCCTTTAGAGCGAAATCGTTTATCTAACCAATCGGATGGCGTAATGAAGTTATGTTTTCTACTTAGGGCATACAATCGGGGCGCAAATAATAGGTAGCCGACCATGACTAATATCATAAAAGTGATCGATTGAATCCATTCGAAGCCAATTCGATATCCTTGTGGTGCATACCCAATGATCGTATTTCCACTATATTGAGTGGCATAAAAAGTAAAAAAAAGCACCATGATACTTAAACCTTTTCCACCCAAGTAATACTCTTCATTACTATTTCGTAGATTGCGGTTTCTTAAAAATGTAAACAGTCCAA
The DNA here is from genome assembly GCF_000723585.1 of Virgibacillus salexigens. Lineage (NCBI taxonomy): Bacteria > Bacillati > Bacillota > Bacilli > Caryophanales > Bacillaceae > Virgibacillus > Virgibacillus salexigens. The sequence continues at coordinate 1,135,037 of NZ_CCDP010000001.1, forward strand.
TTCCTAGCATCAATAAACCGTAACTCGCCATAATCAGGATTCCTGCCCAGCCACCAAAAGCTAGTTCTTGTTCCATTTGTTATCCTCCTTTCTCTCCGTAGTTATTTCCTCCGTTATCCAGAGTCGTTTAATAGCGAAGGTAATCGTTGCTGAAAAGGCTATTGAGACAAACAGGATAATCCATGCCCAGTAAGGAATCCCAAGAATAATCGGTTTATAGCTACCTGTTGGAAAATACCATGGAACGCTTAATAAGAACAGCACACCGAAAACAACCCATAACTTCCAATTTTTAATTGGTTCCTTTATTAGTTTCATACTATAATCTCCTTGCTTAAAATTTGGATGGATCATGTAAATCCGTAATTTTACCTGCCTTGCTAACTTGGCCAGGAGTTTCATGGGAAAGTAGAGACTGAAGATGAATAGAACTATCTATCAGGCTGTCTAACTTAGCATTCAAGTCATAACCCATAAAATAAAGCATATGGACGACATCTTCTGTGCATATATTTCCAGTTGCTCCTGGAGCAAATGGGCATCCGCCAATTCCACCTAAAGATGAATCAAAATGCGTAACCCCTGCTTGGATGGCTTGAATAACATTTGCTAATCCCATACCTCTGGTATTATGGAAATGCATGGTCAGTTGGAGGTCTGGAAAAAAGGTGAGTACTTGTTTACATAATTGATATACTTGTGTGGGTGTAGCCATTCCAGTGGTATCTGCTAACGTAATGTTTTCTATGCCCAAACTTTTGTATGCTTCGATTAATAGGAGTACTTTAAATTCAGATACCTTCCCTTCGAAAGGACAGCCAAAGGCAGTTCCAATGGAACCATTGCGTATCACCGGTTTATCAGACAAATAATCGATGATTAATTCGAATTGATCATATGTTTGTTGGATGGATTGTCGGATATTTTTTTGATTATGTGTCTCACTCGCCGATACAACCAAATTAACTTCGTCTACATGGCATTTCATTGCTCTCTTGGCCCCAATCACATTAGGGATGAGTGCACTATACGATATTTGTGGATTCCGCTGTATCGATGTCATTACTTGCTCAGCATCTGCCAAATTAGGTACTGCGTTCGGAGAAACAAAGGATGTGACTTCGATTTTGTCTAAACCTGTTTGACTAAGTTGATTAAGTAAATGTATTTTATCTTTGGTTGGAAGAAATTGGTCTTCATTTTGTAAACCATCCCTGGTAACCACTTCGTGAATATATATTTGTTTACTCATAACGAGTCTCCTTTAAATAATCCCTTTGTCTTGTAAATCTTGTATCTCTTGTTCCGTTAGGTTTAAATAATTTCTTAATGTTTCAACGGTATGTGTTCCTAAATCCGGACCCAACCAATTTGTCCTACCCGGGGTTTTACTCATTCTAGGAACAATTCCAGGAATCTTTACAGTATCATTTTCTGTTAAAGAATAGGTTTGGATCATATCCCGTTCCATGTATTGAGGGTCTTTGACAATATCTTCAATACTATAAATCGGGCCAGCAGGTACATTTGCTTCATCTAAGATAGTCAATGCTTTGTCTAGGTTTACTTGTTTAGTCCAATCGTTAATGGCTTTGTCCAAGAAATCAGCATATTGGGATCGTCCACTATTCGATCGAAATCGTTCATCTTCAGCGATATCAGCTCGATCGATTGCATGCATGAAGCGTTGAAATATACTATCTCCATTTCCACCGATAACAATATATTTACCATCTTTACAAGGATAGGTATTCGAAGGAGTAATACCAGGTAGCTTAGCACCTGTGCGCTTTCGCACGACACCAAATTTATCATATTCTGGTAGGAGGGATTCCATCAGGCTGAAAACAGATTCATAGAGAGCAACATCAATTAATTGACCTTCTTTTGTCCCGCGAACATCCCGGTGATATACAGCCATAAGTGCTCCAATAACGGAGTATAAAGCGGCAAGCGAGTCGCCAATGCTTATTCCTACTCGTGGAGGCGGTAATTCTGGATAGCCTGTTATATAACGAATGCCACCCATAGATTCACCAATACTCCCAAATCCAGGTTTATCTCGATAGGGGCCAGACTGTCCAAAACCTGAGACCAATACCATGATAACCTTAGGATTCCGTTTAGCTAGTTGTTCATATCCTAGATTCCATTTTTCTAGTGTGCCTGGTCGAAAGTTGGCAATAACAATATCTGCTTCATCAATTAGTTTTCGAACAAGTTCTTGGCCATCGGCTGATTTAAGGTCAATGGTAACGGATTTTTTATTTCTTGCTTGCAGGGACCACCATAATGATTTTCCGTCATACATATAACGCCACTCACGAAGTGGATCACCTTTTTTTGGCGGTTCTATTTTAATAACGTCAGCACCAAACTCTGCAAAAAGCCTACCAGCAAAAGGGCCAGCAATTAAACTCCCCAATTCAATTACACGTAATCCTTCTAATGCTGCTATCACGTCTATCATCCTCTTATTCTTATTTATAGATTTTATATAAGATTACGTGGGTTGGATAAACGATATGACAATCAAGTCAAAGATGGGCATATGTTCTTAGCTATCTGGTGAAAGAATAGGGAAGTATATGCTTGAAAAGTGGCTGATATATCCTATATGATTTAACAATACATATTAATGAGAGTAGGTGGGAGGTACAATGAAAGGGAATCTGGATATTAGAACAATTACTGAAATGAATGAACTGGAGAATGTCATCATGTTAGAGGATGTGATTTGGGGGAATGCGACACCTGTCCATCAAACCTTCACAGCGGTAAACAATGGAGGACTTATGTTAGGTGCGTACGATGGCAAGAAGTTAGTTGGTTTTTCATATAGTTTTGCTGGATTTGACGGGAAGGAGCCCTATTTATACTCCCATATGTTAGGATTGTTACCAGCATACCGTAAAGCTGGTTTAGGGGAGAGAATGAAACAAAGGCAAGCAAAAATCGCAGAGGAGATGGGCTATGCTAAAATGATCTGGACATTCGATCCACTGCAAAGTCTTAATGCCTATCTTAATGTACACAAATTAGGAGCAACCGGAGCAATCTATAAGGAAGATTATTATGGTGAAATGGATGATGGGCTGAATAAGGGAATGCCTACCGATCGGATGTTTATCGAATGGCGTTGGAATGACCAAGCAGAACTAAAAATGGCATCACTAGAACAAGCAAGTGTATTATTAAGTGAGCAGAATGGGAAGCCAGTGATGACTGATTATTATACAGAGTCATTATCTAACGATGTGTATGCTGTTACGATCCCAAGTCATATTCAAGATATCAAAGATAGGGATTTGTTGACAGCTATTGAATGGCGAATGAAGTCAAGACAAGCATTTGTTCATTTATTTAGCCAAGGCTATCAAGCGCATGAATTTATTCGAGATACCGAAAAACCTTATAGTTATTACTATTTTACAAAGTAAGTGTACTCCGGAGAACATTAAAATGCTCTCCGGTTTTATATATCTAAAAACATCTATATAAGGTTACTTCATCTGGTACCACTTATTCATGGAAGCTGATACTTTCCATTTTTACGGTTAATTGTCATACTAGTCTATATATTCTTTAAAAAATAAGATTCCATGAATGGAGGTAACCAAATTGAATCAACACGTAATTGGAGAAGTGAATGAAAAGATCGATGTATTATGGGAAGAGGAAAAATTATTTTTAAAGATGCTAGGGACATATAAAAGTACATTAGGTAATGAAAAGGCAATTCAAACCTTTATTCAAGGTCACTTAGATGAAATGAATCTAACAACAACCACCTTTGATCCTGAACCAGAAAGATTAAAAAAGTATCACAATTATGGGCAGCCTGAATGGTCTTACCAGGATCGGCCTGTATTAGTCGGAGAATGGGAGAATCCTAATAAAATAGGGAAGAGCTTAATTTTGCAAGGGCATATTGATGTTGTAAGTGCAGAACCAGTGGAGTTATGGGACTATGATCCATATCATCCTACAATTGTGGATGAAAGAATGTATGGTCGAGGTATTTGTGATATGAAATCAGGCGTTGCAGCAATGATCTATGCCGTAAAAGCAATTCAAGCAGCTGGTATTGAACTAGGGGCAGCTTTGCAAATTCAGACAGTAATCGAAGAAGAATGTACTGGAAATGGAGCGCTAGCATTGTTAGACAAAGGATATACTGCTGACGGTGCGCTTATACCAGAACCTACGTCCCATCGAGCGATAAAAGGTCAGCTTGGGGTCATGTGGGTACGTGTAAAAGTGAGAGGAAGCGGTGCGCATGTCGAACGTGCAGAAAAAGCGCAAAATCCAATTAATAAGGCAGCATATTTAATTGAGACATTAGATGCCTATAGAGAATATATTAATCAAAAGCCAAAGCATCCAGACTTTCAAAATCATCCTCATCCACTGAATGTAAATGTTGGAATTATCCATGGAGGGGATTGGGCTTCGAATGTGCCATCTGTATGTACATTTGAGGCGAGAGTAGGTTTTTATGCAGATGTAAATCCAACAGATATTCAAAAAGAGGTCAAAGCGTGGTTGTTGGAAGCAGCTAATCAAGATAACTGGTTAAAGCAAACTCCTCCTGAGATCACATTTTATGGGTTTCACGCTCCGGGTTTTTCTTCGGTTGATCCTTCATTAATGGATTCACTTGCTAATGCGCATGAAATTACGACAAATAAACAGCTTGAATCCATTGGTTTTACGGCTACAACAGATATACGAGCTTTTGAAGAATTTTGCATTCCTGCTACTTGCTATGGTCCAAGCGGTGCTAATATGCATGCACCAAATGAATATATTCATCTAGATAGCTTAAAGACGACTACGAAAACAATAGCGGCGTTTATATTAGATTGGTGTAAAGTTCAATAGTATAAGGAAATGAACGAGTTTACGTAGAATGACTACTTTTTAAAGACAAACTTTCCGTATGCTGGTAAAGAGCTACTGCATAGTCAATCTATGTTTCATTCACCGTTTATAGAAAGCACAACAAAGGAGTAGATAAGAAAATCAAAATAGGCATGATTCCTACGGGAAGAGTACCGGTCCAAAGATTAACTTGGGGGGAAGCAATTTTTGCTTACCCCGAAGTTAGTTGTGGCCGTGTCCGCGGAAATCATGCCAAGTTTTTTGAAACCGACCCTATAACCTAAGTTAGGATATGTCGCCTGCGGTAGTAGTAAATCAGCCAAATACTTAGGCCGGCGAGTAAGAAAAGAGCTCCGATTAACAGATAATTATATATACTGGTTGCTGTATCCGGTAGAGAAGATCCATTGCCTGGGTTATTGGATGTATTTTCAATTAATGGCGATGAATCATCTTGATTCTTATCTGTTTTATCTTGTTCAGAACCTGCTTTTGGCTTTTCAACGCTTGGGTTACCATCACCATCGCCATCTTTATTCTCCGATTCGTTACCATCTTCTTCCTTGTTATCATCGTTGTCTCCTGGATTAACAATTTCCCCATCTTCCGTTAGGAAACTCCAAATATCAGAACGGGTTGTACCGCCATATTTATCGGTTGCTTCAACATACCAGAAATATTCATGATCTGGATCTAAATTCTGCCACGCGACGGAAGCTTTTTCACCACTTGGGACGTTTTCAACACGATCGATTAATGTATCGGTATATACATTTACTTCTAGATAATCTGTTGCTACTTTTTTCGTTTGAGCTGCCATATCATAATCCAACGAGAATGTATCTTTTCCAGGATATTCTTCCGGATTATAATAATTATAGTCATCTAAGTGCGGAGAATAGGTTTGTACATCAATTTGATTGTTTTCCATATTGAAATTCAATATTCGTAAATACCCTTGTCCACCTTCAGGACCTCCTTGATAATCGGCCAACATTTGATAAACCGTACGATCGGAAATGCCATCTCTATTATCGTCAATTTCATCTATCAATGTTTGTGCATTATGATAATGTCCACATAAAACAGCAAAGACATTTTCATTTGGCACGACAACTTTTTCAAATAATTCGTCTCCTGTTGGGCTTCTGCTTCCAGTTGCTAGCAAGTATTCATGTACATTCAAAATCGCTTTTCGATTAGGATGTGCTTGTAAAACTTCATTAAGCCATTCGATACCCTCTTCTTCGATTCCCCAGCCAAGATGTACCATGATGAAGTCCATGCCATTCGCAGAAATTAAATCATAGTGTCCGCGATTATTTTGGAAAGAACCTCCATAATAATCATTGTTCTCAAACCGATCTGCGCCGAAGAATTGATAGTAATTCTCATAGTTTCGGCTTTTATTATATACATCATGGTTGCCGGCGACAACCCCATAAGGAATGCCTGCGTCATCGAGAACGCGCATTGATCTATCAGCAACATCCCATTGTTCAAAATCATCGTAAACATTTACTAAATCGCCAGAATGAAAAACATATTCAATGTTTAACGTATCTCGATTGTTCGCAATCCAATCCACTTGCTTATCATAGATATATGGATAACTTTCGGAGTAATATTGTGTATCTGCCATCCAAACGAAACTAAAATCTTCTCCTGGGTTGGCGATTTGGTCTTGGACAATCACACTGACTTTTTGATCTTGTACATAATCCAACCCTTTTACAGAGCCTATAAGTTGAAATGCTTCTTTTCCTGCAATCGTAGATACGAGCGGCGCCCATTTGCTTGTTTCATAATTCCAAGCATACATGGTTACTTTTCTTCCCTCTAAAGAAGAACCATTCCAGACAATTTCGATTTCGTCATTTTTATCTACCTGTTTATCTACCCTGACATCAAATCGGTGATAAGGGAATTTTTGCTTCGATTCGGTAGATAATTCATTTCCATCTAAAGCCTGCAGTTGGTTTCGCTGTTCTTTTGTAAGACGATCTTCTCCATCTGGTAAGTAGCCAATAGGGGGTTCAGTGCTGACTGCGTTTTGTGAAATCGTGATATTCTCATCTTCGGCCGTGTATTGAAAAGCTTCATGGAAGTTAACATCCATAATGTCATTCGTCGGGTCCTTTACAGTTACGGATAGATTGGCGCTTGTTGTATGAGCATTATCACTAAGCCAATCTGGCATTAATGGATGCTCTTCTGTAACAGAAAAGGATACCTTTTTCTTTGCTACATTATTTGCTTTATCCGTAGCCTGATAGACAAGTTCATGACTCCCTGGTTTTAGTAGTGCAGATGACGTTTCGTAAGGTAAGGAAATGTATTCTCCATCTAACGTTGCAGTTATTGATGTAACCTCACTTGTGGCATCTTTTGCCTCTGCATCAATCGTAAATTCACCTTTGTATGTTTTTCCCTCGTTAATGGAAGGGATTAGTGTTGGACTTGTATTATCAGTTATAATCGCAGTTGTTATTGTCTTATCTTGATAACTTGTTTTTACTTCATGCTTTCCATCTTCTACAGATGTTGTATCAAATACATAAGCTGTTGATGTAAATTGTTCTTCTTCTAAATTAAAGTTAAAGTCGTAGATAGCATCTTTTCTTGGACTATCGCCAATAGAATACGCTTTGCTAGGATCTGAATAAGCTGGATCATAGATGGTTGTCCCGTCTTTTAAAACGAGTCGGATATTTTTTATCATAAAATCATCCCGATTCTCTTCGGAAGTTTCATCAAATGGACTAACTTTGTTACCTGCTCGGATAGAAATCGTATTTTCCCCTTGCTGAAGCCGTTCAGCAGACACCGGTACAGTTAATGTCGTGAAATCCGTATACGTGTCGTCAAAAACCTCGAGAATCTCATCTCCCATGGTTACGCCATTTTTAAAGTAAATATTTGTTTCCTTTACATCAAAGGCAAAGTAAGCCTCCGTTTCCATTGCTTCAAAAGTATCTGTTATCTGCCGATCATCAATAAATAGCTGCGTTTCATTGTTGTATGTATCAGCGGTTGCTTTAATCACTTTTTCACCAGAAAGTAGTTGATTATCTTCGAGATTAAGCCTTAATCCTTCTTGTGAAAATGGATTCTCAATCTCTATATAATTAGCAGGAGCAGTTAATTGGTTTCGGCCATCGCTAGCGACAAAATAGTATTCTAGCGTTTGTTTTCCTATAAGTTCTGGTTCATATACGATATGCTGATAGTGGTTATCGGCTTGTTTCTCTAAGTTTACTTTTCGAAAATCTTTCTTTTCATCAGTGCGATAATAAACAGCTGCTGACTTAATTCCAATATTATCCGTAATGGCAGCGGAAAGGGTTACTGGCTCTTCAGATGTTATTTTCTTTTTCGTTGTCGTATTTTTAATAATTGGTTCTTCTCTATCTGCTGGTAGGTTTATTCTTTTAGGTGGTACTTGTGCTGCTAATGTTTCTCCAGGAGTCGCATCCCATTCTCCAGCACTAATTTTTGTTGATTGTAGACTTCCATCGATGGGGTAACGATAGAAAATACCTTTATTAGCAACGGTGTCATCGCTGTCAACTAGGTCATTGTAGCTTGCATAAGAGAGTTCCTCTCCCGTTTTAGTGGCAATTAATAACGTACGTTCACTGCCGTTAGCCATGCCGTTATTGTATATTTTAAATAGGTTATCTCCATCTACTAAATTGGTTTGGAAATGGGCATTAAAATCAGCTGCTTGCTTATCTGTATTTCCATGATTAATTACCCAGAATACGATGGATTCACCAGAAGGTATCATTATATCTTTTCCTTCTTCAGGCCCCCAAACTAGATCATTACTTGCACTCGTATTTGGGTATCGGTAGCGAATACTGTAGTCCTTAAAGTTAATTGATTCTGTTGAATTATTATAGACCTCGATAAATTCATAGCCATCCGCACCATTCAAATTTGTTGTATCTGGTGTAATCTCCGTCATTAGTAATGGTGGAACTTCTTGATAGTCAATCGGTTGCTGAGAAAAAGTATAGTCTTCTACATCCGTTTTAGTATCTCCAGATTGATTTGAAGCCTCCACATAAAACTGAATGGTTTCCCTCCAAATCTCTTCTCGAGGAATTGTAACCGTGTAGGTTTGGGAATCATCTTCGGAAGCTTGTAGGGACCATGTTTGATATTGAGTATCTTCACTTTGAAGTATTGCAAGATTAGTCCCAATGATTTCTTGTTCGGAAGTAACTGTTACATTAAAAATGATTTGTTCTTTCGTTACTGTGAAAGTAGGTGATTCAATGACTGGTGTACTTGTATCATTAATGACTACAGGCTCCTCAGGTGCTTGTCCATCAATAATGGTTAATGGCGTCATTCCTTCGCCAATACCAGCTTTAACCATTCTGTCATTTTCTGCTGGATACGTATAAACAATCCCTTGATCTGCATTGGTATCATCGGTTACTTGATTGTACGAAGCAGCAATGATCTCATTCTCATACTTGTCTGCAACAATTAGCGTACGTTCACTACCATTAGCCATACCGGCACTATCTAGTTTGGCAACATGGCTTTCTGGCATCGTTAACCCGTAGTGCGTATTAAAGTCAGCAACCGTTTGCTTCTGATTTCCATCATTTTTTATCCAAATAATAAAGCTGTCTTGAGGTTCGATTAGTTGATCATTTGTAATATCCCAATGCTGATCAGCTGTTTCTGTTGGATAACGGTAAATGATTTGATAATCGCTCATTTGAATGGGCTGATTGGAATTATTATAGACTTCGATAAATTCATAGGCATCGGCACCGTTTATATTTGCTGTATCAGGTGTAATTTCGGTAATCAGTAATGGTGGTATGGTTTGTGGATCAGCTTTATTGGTTTGTTCTATAGTAACTTGTATATCATTTGTTTCAGGATAGCTAATTGTTGTCCCATCTTCAGCTTCAGCGACAATCCGATACGAAAAAGTAGGAGACCAGAGCTGTTCTTTAGGAATGGTGACAGTATACACATTTGAATCAGTCGCTTTCGTAAAAACAAGCTCTTGTACTGTCATTCCTTCTCCTGTTCTGTAATGCAATGTTAATTGATTTGTGTTAGGAGCAGTAGCTGTAATAGTTAAATCGTTTGTATCCGTAGCAGATGTGATTGGTTCATGTTGAATTGGTTGTGTAGACTCATTTTTTCCCTTATCGGCATTGTCATATAATGCTTGTTGTTGCTCGGCTTTTTCTTGCTTGTTTTTAGAAGTGCCCTCCGTTTGATTTTCTGGTGATGTTGGCTCTTTAATTTCAATTACGTTCTCCGGTACTTGACCAGGCAAAAGGTTAATAGGTGCAGCTTGCTTAGTTAGACCGCCGCTTTTCATTTCTCCTTCATGATAATAATATAATTGACTAGCTGCTGTATCTGAATCACTATAAGAAACAGTAGAAACGTCTTCCTTCTTTTGATTATGAACGAGCTGTAGTTTTATATCTTGGGTAGGCAGGTCCTTATATTCGAGCATGATAAGTTGATCGTCTGTGAGGTTGGTTTCATAAAGTTGATTAAAATCATTACGGTTTTTATTTGCCTCGGATAACCAAAGTACGATTGTTTTTCCAGAAGCTACCGTACTTTCTGGTATATCTAGCTTTTTATCCCCAAGAGATAGGGTATAATCATTAAGTTTCAACTGTTGATTCGTGTTGTTATAAAGTTCAATAAAAGGCTGTTCTCTAAGATTTACTTCAGTAATAAGCAGGGATGATGTTGATAAGGAAACATCATCTGCTTGTTTTTTAATTGGTAGAGAATAGACAGTAGATGTTTTTTCTTCCTGATTATTTTTCGCTTCAATCCAATAATCTACGGAATCTGACCAAAGTACGGATCCAGGTATTGTTTCTGTAAATGTATCGTTCTTAGATCGTTTCATATCGACACGAATTGGTTGTGCGTATTTGGTTGCTTGATAAACGAGTTGAACGGTTGTCGCATTTGGAACAGTAGCTTGAATGTATTGATCTTGGTTATAACCAACTTGGGAAGGGGGTTCATGTTCTATTTCTAGAGGGAGCTCTTTCTGATCTTTTAATTCCTCCATGGTTTGCTCTTCTTTTGCGTCTGCCGTTTTGTTTTCACCTTGATCGGTCTGCTCTTCGTTTTCTACCTTTTCAATTGGATTTGAAACAGAGGCATAAGCGATCGAAGTTGACTGTAATAGACTTGTTACAAACAACATGGTGGCAGCAATAACTGCAAGTAAGCTATGTAACTTCCGTTTTTTCATTTTTTCCCTCCTAGATTAAATTTAGTTTAAGTATACGTTTCAACTATTAAAGTGAAATGAAGATATTGTGAAGATTTGGTAAATCGATCATAATCTATATTTACTAAAAATGAATAGATGATGTTACAACTTGTTATCTATTTGAAACAGATTCCTAGATGGTGGTACATGATACGAAGCTTCGGTAAAGTATTTACATGAATGATTTGAAAGCGTTTACTATTGATAAGGCAAATCAATAGGAGGAACATATGGAACATCAAAAGCGAACTTCGTTTCCCAATCATTTTCTTTGGGGATCTGCTTCAGCCGCCTATCAAGTGGAAGGAGCGTGGAATAAAGCCGGAAAAGGTCCGTCTGTATGGGATATTTTTACAAAGAAAGAGGGAATGACCTACAAAGGAACAAATGGAGATGTAGCGGTTGATCATTACCACAGGTATCGAGAAGATGTTGCCTTAATGGCAGAAATGGGCTTAAAAGCATATCGGTTTTCCATAGCCTGGAGTAGAATTTATCCAATCGGTAAAGGAAAGGTGAATGAACAGGGGTTGCAATTTTATGATGATCTAATCAATGAATTGCTTTCTTATGACATCGAACCAATTATTACTGTCTATCATTGGGATGTTCCACAAGCATTAATGGACGAATATGGCGCATGGGAATCGAGAAAGATCATTGATGATTTTACGAAATATTGTATTACCTTATTTAAGCGATATGGAGACCGAGTAACCTATTGGGTAACCATGAATGAGCAAAACGTGTTTATCGGACTTGGGTATCAAGCGGGTATCCACCCACCAGGTGTTAAGGATACCAAGCGAATGTACCAAGCCAATCATATCGCAAATGTAGCAAATGCTAAGGTGATCCAAGCCTTTCGTAAATATGTGCCTGCAGGAAAAGTTGGACCGAGTTTTGCCTATATGCCCGGATATCCACTAGATAGTAAGCCAGACAATGTACTTGCTTTTGAGAATGTTGAAGAGCAGCGTAACTATTGGTGGATGGATATTTATGCATTTGGACAATATCCGCAAATAATGTGGAATTTCTTAGAAGCACATAGTTTAGCGCCAGTGGTAGAACCGGGAGATATGGAACTCCTAAAAGAAGCAAAGCCTGATTTCATGGGAGTGAATTATTATCGCTCGGGAACGGTTGAATCCAATCCGCTAGACGGAATAAGTATGGGAACAATGAACACGACTGGGAAGAAAGGGACTTCATCGGAGTCAGGCGTACCAGGATTGTTTAAAACAGTTAAAAACCCTTTTCTGGAAGTGACAAATTGGGATTGGGAAATTGATCCAATAGGGCTTCGCATTGGATTGCGGCGAATAGCAACCGCTATGGACTACCAGTTTTAATTACAGAAAATGGACTAGGAGAATTTGATGAGGTGGAAGCAAATGGCTTCATAAATGATGATTATCGAATTGCATACATCAAAGCGCATATTGAGCAAGTTCAACAGGCAATATCGGATGGAGTGGAAGTACTCGGATACTGTACGTGGTCATTTACTGATCTATTAAGTTGGTTAAATGGATACCAGAAACGATATGGCTTCGTTTATGTAGATCGAAATGAATGGAATGAAAGAGATTTACGTAGAATAAAAAAGAAAAGCTTTTATTGGTATCAATCAGTAATTAAGCAGAATGGGCTTAGAGAAGAATAGAGGGGGAGAGATAATGAAAATATTATTAGTATGTGCAGCCGGTATGTCTACAAGTCTCTTAGTCACCAAGATGAAGGAGCATGCAGCGAATTTAGGCAAAGAAGTAGAGATTATTGCATTGCCAATATCCGAATGCAGTACGGTGGCTGATGAAGTAGATGTAGTTCTTCTTGGACCACAAGTACGTTACCAGAAACCGCAAGTTGATACCATTATTAATGGTAGAGTTCCAGTTGAAGTTATTGATATGCGAGACTACGGAACGATGAATGGAGAAGCGGTGTTAAATAGAGCAATGGCTCTCCACGGAGAATAAAAAAAGGGGGGATAATAATGGGTTTTATGAGCAAATTTGAAAGCGTTATCGAAAGGATATTAGTTCCGATTGCGAATAAGTTAAATTCACAGCGTCATATTATTGCAGTTCGTGATGCATTCATTCTCGCTTTTCCATTAACGATGGCTGGTTCGATCATTTTATTATTAAATTTCGCGATTTTATCACCGGATGGATTCATAGCAAATTTATTATTCTTAGATAAATTATTCCCGAATCTAAGTAACTATCAAGAAATCTTTACCCCAGTATTACGGGGATCGACAGAAATTATGTCTATCTTCATTGTGTTTTTAGTTGCAAGAAATCTTGCAATCTATTTAAAGGCGGATGATTTATTAGCAGGTTTAACTGCTTTATCCTCTTATTTTATCGTTTATACGGCAAATATCGATGTTGATGGGCAAGGTTATATGACTGTTCAATGGCTTGGTGCTCAAGGATTATTTGTTGCGTTAATTATTGGATTATTAGTTGGTGAAATCTTTAGTAAGCTTTCGAAAGCAAAGCGATTACAAATTACTATGCCGCCTCAGGTGCCATCGGCAGTAGCAAGGTCATTTCGTGTGTTATTCCCGATCATTTTTATTACAATTGGTGTTTCTGTATTAAACTATTTAATTATTAAATTTAATGATGGGGGCATTCATGAGTTAGTTTATACCGTATTACAGGCGCCATTGAAAGATATGGGCACAAACGTATGGACAGTACTATTTCTAGGTGTTGTTTCTAACCTCCTTTGGATTTTTGGAATTCATGGGCCAAATACAGTTGCGGCTGTACGGGAAGCAATTTTTGCAGAGGCGAATTTAGAAAATCTGGAATATGTAGGACAAAATGGGATGGCTTGGGGAGCACCGTATCCTGAAACATGGGGAACGTTGTATGATGCTTTTGCAAACTATGGTGGTTCTGGAATGACGATTGGTTTGGTACTAGCAATATTGTTTATTTCTAAGCGGAAGGATCATCGTGAAATTGGAAAACTTTCACTTGCGCCAGGTTTATTCAATATTAATGAACCCGTTATTTTTGGTTTACCAATCGTTTTGAATCCGTTGTTTATGATTCCGTTTATCATGGTTCCTTTTGTTAACACACTCATTGGTTATTTTTTTATTACACTAGAATTGATCCCACCCTCAGCGTATGCGATACCTTGGACAACGCCTGGCGTACTTATCCCTTTCTTAGGTTCGGGAGGAAATTGGCTGGCTTTATTTGTAGGGATTTTATGTGTGGTTGTCTCCATTCTAATTTATTTACCGTTTGTAATTGCCGCGAATAAAGCAATACCTGGGAATCAACCTAATGATAGTTTAGATAAAGAAGAGGTGTGACTATGAAGGTAGAAGAACAAGCAATATTTGATCTAATTAGTCATGTAGGTTCAGCTAGAAGTTCATTAATGGAGGGATTATATGCCGCTAGAGAAAATCGAATGGAAGAAGCAGAACTAAAAATAGCTGAAGCCGTTACATTATTAAATAACGGCCATAAGGTTCATACAGCTTTTATAACCCAAGAAGCTGCAGGGAGCAAAATTGAATTCTCCCTGCTCCTCATGCATGCGGAAGACCTGATGCTCACAACCGAAACTTTAAAAGAGATGGTGACAGAAATGGTAGTCATGTATAAGAGAATCCATCATCTCTCCATACATGGGCAGAATTAATCTCGTTGCATTACTTCATAGGTTGCTTTAGCTAGGCTTTCTAAAAAATGAATCACAGGGATTTGGGTGGTAAGGTTATATGTTTTCCGATATTCTGGTGTAACAAAGTAAGCAAGGTTATAATCCGAAATTTTAGCTAATGTGCAGTCAGAATGATTGGTAATACTTACCACCGTACTTCCTCTTTGTTTCATCTGATTGGTTAAATTAAGTACATGATCTGTCTCCCCGGATACGGAAAGGATAAGGGCAACACTGTCTTCAAAAGTTGTTGGGTGAATGGGAAAGAAAGGGTCCTTTATATGTAGGGAAAATTTCCGCAATGCAGAGAAATAACGTGCTCCATATTCTGCTAAAATACCAGACGTGCCAATACCAATAAAAATTAAATTTTTCGCCTTTACTAAGTGGTTGGCAATCTCATATATTTTCGTTTGATAATCGTGCTGTAACGTACGTTCGAGAAATTCAGAAAGGGAAGTAGTTGTATTTATCATCCGCAGCTGCTCTGCTTCTTTCAGGTATAATTTTAACTTAATTTTGAATTCCGAAAAACCATCACAATCAATCTTTTTACAGAAACGAAGAATACTGGTTGTAGATACATGCGTTTCCTTTGCTAATTCTCTAATCCGCATATACTGTACCTTTTCCAGATGGTTCATAATAAAGTTATAAAGACTATATTCTAATTCAGAAAAATGACTAATCTGGTTGTCAGAAAACATAAAACCCCTCCCCAATAAACGAATTTTATTCCATTATATACGATTTACACGATCCTTATATGCATAGATTGCCTATATCACCGGTTTGGTAGGTACCAGCTTTTTTGAAGGAAATTGATAACAAAATGCCACTATTTGTCATGTTTATTCGATTATAGTATTAACAAGCATTGCTAGGAGGAAAGTGGCATGAAGCAACCCAATACGTTTGATCTAACTTTTGAAGAAGTACTTGCTCAGAATGAACGGAGAATTCATTATCATATTCACAGGTTAAAGATAAGAGATCCCCATCAAGAATTTTTTCAAGAGGGGTTAGTGGCGATGTGGAATGCGTATGAAACCTATCATGCGGATAAAGGCCCGCTAGCTACCTATTTCAATTATGCAATTCGTAATCGGATGATCGATTTGATTCGTAAACAAACAAAAGAGAGAGAAAATGTAAAAGCCTACATTGAACAACAAAAAATAAAAACGATGACTGGAAATTATTATCAGAAAGGAACAAGTAATTATTCAGTTAAGCAGATGGAATCCGTACATTTCGATGAGAAGATCTTTTTAAGTGAGGCGAAGAAGGTATTAACCGAAAAGCAATGGAAATGGTTAAATCTATTTGCTGTTCAGAACTTAACGATGAAAGAGATTGCCGAAATGGAAGGTGTATCAATTGATGCAGTAAAAAGCTGGGGGAGAGAAGCGAGAAAAAAACTACGTACCAGTGAATCACTGGATGTAGGAGATAATCGCTTTTAAAAATTTCATGTCATGCGGCGGGAATTAATGTCAACTATTTGAATGATTACATAACTGTACAACTTATGGCTGTCGGTGTACATCTCCTTCTCCATTATCAATCGTTAACAAATGGTTGTTATCTTGAACGACTGCATAAAAAATGTTGCGCTCATCTGAATATCCAGCTGAAGTAAGCTCTTTTCTTAACCATTGGACGTCTTTGTTAATAAGTTTCAAGTTTTGATGCTGAATTTTCCCTTCAACAATCGCTGCAAGCGGAAGTCCTTGGTAGGGAGCAGCCATATCTAGTTGCTTTGGTGTGACAGGTGCATCTTCTGGTTTTGGTAAAATACTAATTTCCCCACTAGGTTCAATAATTGCATACTCAATAGAATCGATTGTTGAATACCCTTTTTCTCTTAAGCTCGACAACAATTCAGCCAGTGCAAAACGAGATTGTTTTAGATTTCTCTTAATCAGCTTGCCGTGTTTGATAACAATAGTTGGCTGTCCGATGAAATATTTATTTAACCGATTAATTAGTGTAAGTTTTGAAAAGATGATATGAATAGTGCCAATAGCTATGAGTGCGACAATTGCATAGGCCAGGTTATCTGTAACCACCGGGCCGATCGCTATCGAAACGACGAAAAAGACGCCTGCTAAATCGTGAGCGGTTAATTGAGCAAAAGCGGATTTACCTAACAAACGAATAATGATGATCGTTAGGATGTATATTAAAATGACTTTTCCGATATATAAAATCATATTCGTATCCTCACCTCTAACATATCTAGTAATAGTATGGATGAACCAAGCAAAAATATAAGTTAAGATAGGAACCTTTTGCCTATACACTTGAAAAGGCATTCTGTCTGTTTATGAAAGTTAAAAAATCCCCAAACCATATCGGGCTGGAGATTTTTTAACTAAAATTTATATACTTGTTTTACTGCCTCGTATAGAATATGAACCCCGTTCATTAATGCATCTTTATTGAACATCATTTGCGGATGATGAAGTCCAGGAGTAAGATCGCAACCCAATCCAAGCATGGTGGCTTTTAAGTTGGGTTTTTTAATGGTATAGAAATGAAAATCATCGCCACCAGGTGTTTCTAGAGGAGCATCTGTGTTTTCTGTTCCTAGCACATGGTTTATTGCAGCTTCCATAATGGCAATTGCTTCATCGCTGGTTTCGGCTGCAACAATGCCATCGGTATTGGTAATGTCGATTTCGACGTCATATAAATTCTTCATGGTTTCAAAAATATGAAGTACCTTTGCATCGAGTTCTTCCATAATTGCATTCGTTTGGGCCCTCATATCTAGGGAGAAGGATGCGTTACCAGGAATAATATTTGTGCTCTTTCCACCTGCTTGGAAGTTCGTCATTTTTACAGAATGCGGAATACGAGGATCTAGATGAATTTTACTTAATAAATTGACAATTTGAGCACCTACTTCAATCGCGTTGATATTTAAATGTGGTCTGGCGCCATGTGCATCATGTCCTTTGATGACTGCATTGTACATTTTAGCAGCACCGTGAACAATAACTGGTGTAGCATGACCCATTTTCGTCTCTTGTTGTGGACGAAGGTGAACGCCGAATAAGTAGTCAACTTCGTCTATCATTCCTTTATCTACAATGGATAATGCACCAGATCCCTTTTCTTCAGCTGGTTGAAAAATGAACCGTAAAGCTACTTTGTCTTTTAATTCTGGAGATTGGTTTATTTTCCATAATAGCCCTAGAACTATGGACATATGGGCATCATGACCGCAGGAGTGATTCGCTTGAAATTGACCATTTACTTCTTGCCATAATGCATCTATATCAGCTCGAACCGCAACAATTGGTAGGTTTGCATGAAATCTTCCGAAGTCGCCAATGACACCTGTTTGATCATGGAAAGTAGTAACCCGGCAGCCATTCTTTTCTAAGATAGAGGCAATATATTGCGTGGTTTCCGTTTCTTCCCAACTAATTTCTGCGTGATTATGTAAATACGTGAATGTATCTTTAACCTGTTGTTCAATATTCATATACCTATTCGCCATCCTTTATAAAGTATTTATAGGTTGATTGAATCTTCCCTCTGTTCTCCACTCGCTCCACTAATTCAAACAGAATTGCGTTGATTACTGCTAATGTCACAGGTCCTTTACTAAATAATGTATGCTGATTAATAGATAAGGAGATACAAATATCTGCAAATTCCACAACTGGTGACACTCGTGAGTCAGTAATGGTAATGACAGTAATTCCTTTTGCTTTTGCTTCTTCTGCTAAGCGAATCGTATCTATCGCATATCGGTAAAATGAAAAAACAATGATACAGGCTTTATTGGGTAATAAATCGAGCAATCCTGCATCTGTCTCTGGCCGATACAAGTCAGCATTTCCAACAATATAATTTAAGTTAAAATAAAGCCAGTGTGCAAATGTGAAGGAATGATGATATCCAGCAACGACTATCTTTTCACAGTCGATAATCGTTTCTACTATTTTTTCCATGTCATGGATGGACAACTTCTCTAAATTATTTTCAATCATCTTGATATCCTTCTGTACACTTTCAGCAAAGTAATTGGCTTCTATTTTCATATCATGGTTAGATGTTTGGCTTAACTCTAGTAAGTGTTGACGGACCTCTTTTTGTAAGGAAGTATAGCCATTATATTCGATAGAATGACAAAAACGGATTACCATTGTTTCACTAACACCAAGTATATCTCCTACTTTTTTTGCAGGATGAATTGCAAAAATCATTGGATCAGATAATAACGCATCCGCAACTACCTTTAATCCCTTCGTTAGTTTTGAAAAGTTGGCCTCCGTTTTTCGAATAAAATCAGCAGTCAAGGTTATTCTCCTTATTCTTTTTAAAGTTTTTACAATATTTTATATTGAAATAAATTATATCCTTTATTATAATACAATGCAAGTTGTTAATATTTCGAAAATTGAAAGAGGAGGGATTGAATGGAGAACAAAAAGAGGAATAGCAAACAAAGAAAGCTAGCGCTCCCAGATGCGTATATTATTCTATTTATCATACTAATTGTAGCGGCCATTGCAACGTATTTGATACCAGCCGGGACATTTGAAAGAGAAACAGTGAATGATATCACGACGGTGGTGCCAGATAGTTATCAGCAAACAGATCAACAGCCCACATCCTTTATTGACATTTTCACATCGATTCAACAAGGGATGATTGATTCAGCAGGGTTAATTTTCCTCGTACTTATTATTGGAGGAGCTTTTGCGGTAATTGAATATACTGGAGCAATTGATGCGTTAATTATGAAAACCATTAATCAGACGAAAAATAGAGAGTATTTGCTGATAATTATTGTATGTACGCTGTTTTCAATTTTTGGCGCATTAGGTATTATTGTAAATGCAGTGATTGCTTTTATTCCAATTGGTATTATTCTTGCTCGATCCATGAAATTGGATGCAATTGTTGGAGTTTCTATTATTTATCTTGGCGCATATGCCGGTTTTAATACTGCCTTTCTTGATCCTTTAACGACAGGAATGGCGCAGGAAATTGCACAAGTACCCTTGTTTTCGGGAATTGGTTTTCGGATACTGATCTATGTAACGGTGCTTGCCTCTACCATTGGTTATATATGGTGGTATGCCAATCGTGTCAAAAAAGATCCAATGCGCAGTGTTTTAGGCGAAAATCGCTTTCCGAAATATGATGAGAAAAGTGTGGATACAGCACCTTCCGAGTTAACAGGTATACATAAACTCGTCTTATTATGGTTAGCTATTGGAATTGGAATTTATATTTTTGGTGTATTTCAATACAAGTGGTCGTTAAACGAAATGGCAGCGATGTTTCTCGTCATTGCTATTGGAACTGCAGTTATAGCCAAAATTAATCCGAATGCGCTCGTTGTACAATTCTTTGAAGGATGTAAAGGGCTTGTCTATGGAGCATTAATCATTGGAATGGCTCGTTCCATTGTCGTTATAATGGAAAATGGACAGATATTAGATACGATTGTCCAAGGCATGGCAACGATTATGGAACCATTTACGAATGTGATGGGCGCGTTAGTTATGTTTGTAGCAAACTTCTTATTTAATATTCTCGTCTCATCAGGTAGTGGTCAAGCTGTAATTGTAATGCCGATTATGACACCACTTGCAGATATTATGGAAATCCCTCGCCAAGTAGCCGTGCAAGCCTATAAAATGGGAGATGGATTTTCAAACGTCATCACCCCCATTTCTGGAATATTAATGGCCAACCTAGCCATCGCAGGGGTATCCTGGGTGAAATGGATTAAATTTGTGATGCCGCTAGTAATTATATGGTGTCTAATTGGAATTATTTATCTTACAATTGCTGTCTTAATGGGTTGGGGACCAATTTAAAAAGGAGAATGATGGTTATGAAAATCAAGGAAGTTATCATGTATAAAATGAAAATGCGCATGAAAAACCCGTTTACGACGAGTTTTGGAACCGAGCAAGATCGTGAGTTCTTATTAGTTGAGGTGAGAAGCGAGGATGGACTTTCCGGCTGGGGAGAAGGGGTCACCTCTGAACGGCCATTATATAGCGAAGAATTCACTCTGCAAAGCTGGTATATGCTGGAGGAGTTTCTGATCCCGCTAGTAGTAGGTCAAAAAATTGATCACCCGGATAATTTACAAGAACTATTCAAGCCCTATAAGCGTAATCATATGGCCAAATCAGCTTTAGAAGGTGCGGTTTGGGATTTATATGCGAAGCAAAACGGAGAATCTTTAGCGAAAAGTCTAGGAGGAACGAAGTCTAGAATTGAAGTTGGTATTAGTTTGGGGATCGAGAATAGTTATGAAAAGCTAATGGAGTCCATACAAGCAAAAGTGGATGAAGGCTATAAACGAATCAAGCTCAAAATTAAACCAGGAAAAGACGTTGAGATGATTCGTGAAGTTCGTAAGCATTTTCCAGATATTCCGTTAATGGTAGATGCAAACTCTGCCTATACATTGGATGATATAGACGTGTTGAAAGCATTGGATGAATTTGATTTAATGATGATTGAGCAACCATTAATGGCAGGGGATTTGATCGATCATGCAAAATTACAAAAGCAAATCAGTACCCCAGTTTGTTTAGATGAAAGTATTCACTCCCATGAAGACGCTCGTCAAGCCATTGAATTAGGAAGTTGTAAAATTATCAATCTAAAGATTGGCCGCGTTGGCGGATTGACTGAATCGAAACGAATTCATAATTTATGTGAGCAGGCAGGCATTCCTCTATGGTGTGGTGGGATGTTAGAATCCGGTATTGGCCGCGCACATAATATTGCAATTGCTTCGTTGGCCAATTTTACATTACCAGGGGATACCGCTTCCTCATCAAGGTATTGGAACAAAGATATTATCCAACCAGAGGTGATAGCTGAAAATGGTATCCTTACAGTAAATGATCATCCTGGAATAGGATATGGTGTTGACCGTAACGAGGTGGCCAAGCATACAGTGAAGAAGAAAATATTTGATTAGCATTAGTAGCTGGAACGTAAAAAGACGGATAATTGTATCACAGTGGAAATCGTTTCCCTTTCTGCCGGGCATGGCCCTAGCTAACTCTAGTAAGCGCAAATCGCTTACTAGAGTCGATCTACGAGCTATGTTGTTCCCACTGGAGTTTCAACGATTTCCACTGTTTGATTATCGACAGTCCAGTCATTACATCTTCTATAAAGTTGGAAAAACGCGGATTGTAATGAATCTTGCCATTTTATTTGGATCAGAAATCTTCCTCAATAAACGCTGCATTGACTCCAATAGCAGCTTTATGACCTTCTGAAGCAGCAATTACTAATTGGGCTGGACCTGCAATTGCCATGTCTCCGCTGGCAAATACACCGTCGACATTTGTACGTCCGATACGATCTGTTATTATTCCACCTTGCTCATTTAATTCACAGCCTAAGGATTCACCAATAGAAGAAGCCTGTTTCATTTCTGGCACAACGAATCCCCCATCACGCAGAATCTCTGTACCATCAGCAAAGATGATCTTTTCCAAATAGCCGTTTTCTCCAACTAAAGATGTAATTGATTCCACGTATACATGTATTCCTTTTTTCTCTAGCAAATCCTGTTGTTCACTGCAAAGAATGTAATTACCATTTGTACAAAGAATCAGATCTTTACTCCAATTAAAAGCAACTTTAGCCATATGAAAGGCATGGGTATTGTCTGCAATAATAGCCAATCGGCGATCTCTTAATTCCCAACCATCGCAAAATGGACAGCTGAATATACTAGTACCATAGAACTGTTGCATCTGCTTTACATTTGGTAGTGTTTCTTTCAAGCCTGTTGCCAAAATTAATTTCTTTGATCGATAAACTTCTCCAGCCTCTGTCTGCATCGTAAATAGTTGCTGAACTTTATGCACTTCTGTTACGCGCTGTTTTTTGATGGTAACATCTGGATACTTTTTTAAATCTTCCTGCCCCAGTCTTCTAAATTCAGAAGGGGTGATACCATCACGAGTAAGGAAGCCATGTGATTCGTTAGTTACAGCGTTCCGAGGTTGATTATCATCAAATAAAATGGTTTTACGTCTTGATCTTCCTAAAACTAAAGAAGCGTTCATCCCTGCTGGACCCCACCAATTACAGCACAATCTAAAATCACCGAATCATCTCCAATCTAATTTGTTTAAAAGTGAAGAAAGATAGATTACTTGTTGAGTTAGGTTCACTTCCTCAATCTCAATCCATCTCCGCTTAATATAGTTATTAAAGACTCTTAATATCTATAATTAAAATCTTACCATGATAGACATAGTCACTCAACTTTTTTGTATTTATAGTTTATATAGGCGCTTAAGCCTTTCTATTTATTCAGGTAAAATGTTGTGTTACGCTTTTTCAGAATTATATTGTACGTACTTTGTCACAAAAAATGAGCTGCGCTTTGATACACTAGAAAGAGACAAAAGTCGGGGGCAATAGGACATGGATAAACAACAACTTTGGGAAGAAGCATTGACATTCCTTAAACAGTACCATTCTGAACTAGAAACATCATCAGATGATTTCCAACTAAGATGCAACGAAGTGAAACAAGAAATACAGGCGAATGGAATGTATAGACAGACGTATGATGAAATCGCTTATGGAGCAAAATTGGCTTGGCGTAATTCCAATCGTTGCATCGGTCGTCTATTCTGGGAACGTATGGAAGTGATTGATGCAAGAGATGCTTCGACAAGCGAAGAAGTATTTACGTATCTCATTGATCATATAAACAAAGCAACGAATCATGGGAAAGTTAAACCATTCATTACCATTTTCCAACCCGAACAATATCAAACTGGTGAGCAGCCGATTAAAATTTGGAATCATCAATTGCTTCGCTATGCTGGCTATGAAACAGAGAATGGGGTTATTGGTGATCCAGCGTCATTAGAATTTACGAAGCAATGTCAAAAGTTAGGTTGGGAAGGAAAAGGAACGTCTTTCGATATACTGCCATTGGTAATTCAGGTAAATGATCAATCACCACAATGGCGGGAGATCCCAGAGGAGGTAGTCACTGAAGTTCCCATTAACCATCCAACAGTAGACATTTTTGCTGGAAAAAATGTGAAATGGTATGCCGTACCAATTATTTCTGATATGCGTTTAGAAATAGGTGGTCTAAATTATGTAGCGTCCCCATTTAATGGGTGGTATATGGGAACAGAAATAGGTGCTAGGAATTTCGCTGATGAAGATCGTTATAACTTGCTCCCCATTGTTGCTAGACAATTAGGTCTAAGCACAAAACATTTAAGTACATTATGGAAAGATCGGGCGCTTGTTGAGCTAAATGCTGCTGTTCTTGAATCATACAAAAAAGCAGGCGTATCCATTGTAGATCATCATACCGCTGCGAAACAATTTGAAATATTTGAGAAGCAAGAAGCGAAACAAGGCAGAGTTGTGACTGGAAAATGGGCTTGGTTAATCCCACCGCTTTCCCCTGCCACGACGCATATCTTTCATAAACCATTTGATAATACAACCAATAAACCGAATTACTTTTATCAAAATCGTTTTTGGGAGTAAATGAAAGATTATCAGAGCATCCGATCGAGCATAGACTTCGGATGCTTTTCGTACTTTTAATAAATTTTAAAGCTACGGATAGCTTTTCATTATAATTAATTGGTATTTTTTAGATAGCTAGATCGTTTTGCCTAAATCGGGAATCATGTTATAATCATACGTATTGCAAAACACCGACTTGAGGGGACGGACCACTTTGAATACGTTTACGGTAAAAAAAGTCTTAAATAATAATGTATTAATTGCCCTGGATCAAGGTCAATCAGAAGTCGTATTAATCGGCAATGGAATTGGTTTTCACCATAAGAAAAAAGAGAATATAGATGAAAAGGCAATAGAGAAGTTATTTGTTTTACGTAATGCAAAAGAGCAAGAAAACTATAAAAAATTACTGCCAAATATAGATGAACCCCTATTACAATCAATTATAGAAGCCATTGGTATTATTCGAAACAGGTCACAGGAAATGCTAAATGAAGCGATTCACGTTGCATTAACGGATCATATTCTTTTTGCTGTAAATCGTTTGAAAAATGGATTAGAAATTCGTAATCCATTTCTAGCCGAGACAAAAGTGCTCTATCCGTTTGAATATGAGATTGCTGCGGAGATGGTTGATTATATTAATCATCATTTAGCTATTAACTTGCCGGAAGGAGAAGTTGGTTTTATCGCATTACATGTGCATAGTGCGATTACGGATAAAAAACTTTCTGATATTAACAAATATTCACAACTTGTTACTCAATTTATTGATATCATTGAAAGCCAGCTAAGCATCCGGGTCAATCGAGAAGGGATTGAGTACATCCGCTTGGTAAGGCATATTCGTTATACGATTGAACGGGTTTTGAAAGGAGAACGAATTGAAGAACCAGAAAAAATTGCTTCTCTATTGAAAAGAGAATATCCGACATGCTATAATCTAGCATGGAAGTTGGTAAAAATTATGCAACAAACAATGAAAAAACCCGTATATGAAGCGGAAGCGGTTTACTTAACCGTGCATTTACAACGCTTAAATCAAAAATACGAATGATATCTAACGTGTTACTGATACGATCAGGCATGAGTGGAAAGGATAATAAGTAGATAAGGAATGGATGTCCTTGTTAGCTTATTTGTAAGTTCTGCTCATGCTTTTTTTAATGGTTTTTTCGAAAGAATGGTTGAGAAAAAGGAGGAATATAATATGTTTAAAAAAGCATTTGGCGTGCTGCAAAAAGTAGGTAAAGCATTGATGCTTCCAGTTGCATTATTACCTGCAGCCGGTTTGCTTTTAGGATTGGGTAATGCTGCACAGCAGGAAACGATGCTCGAGTACTTGCCATTCTTAGGAACAGAATGGATTCAACTTGTGGCTACCGTAATGGAAGATGCTGGTGGCATTGTTTTTGATAACTTAGCACTAATTTTCGCAGTTGGTGTTGCAATTGGTTTAGCAAGTGATGGAGCTGCTGGACTTGCCGCGCTTGTTGGCTATTTAGTACTAAATCAAGTGATGGGGTCTTGGATCGGTGTGACACCGGAAATGATCGAAAATGATCCTAGTTTTGCTTCTGTATTAGGCATTCCAACCCTGCAAACAGGGGTATTTGGCGGGATTATCATTGGTCTGATTGCTGCCTTTTGTTACAATCGCTATCACGATATTGAAATGCCTTCATTCCTTGGTTTCTTCGCAGGAAAACGATTTGTGCCAATCGCAACAGCCGCCTTTTCGTTTGTAGCAGGTTTTATATTACTGTTCATCTGGCCTCCTGTCCAAGAAGCAATGAACAGTGCATCTTATTGGTTAATTGAAGAAGGAACGTATCTAGCCGTCTTCTTTTTCGGTTTTATAAAACGATTGCTTATTCCATTTGGTCTGCATCATATCTTCCATGCGCCTTTCTGGTATGAGTTCGGTTCTTATACTACAGAAGCTGGAAATTTGGTACGTGGGGATATGACGATCTTCTTTGCCCAATTGAAAGACGGTGTAGAAATTACAGCTGGTAATTTCATGGCTGGTGAATTCCCAATTATGATGTTTGGTCTACCAGCAGCAGCATTAGCAATGTATCATGCTGCTCGACCTGAAAAGAAAAAATTAGTAGCTGGATTATTAGGCTCTGCAGCTTTAACATCTTTCTTAACAGGAATTACCGAACCATTGGAATTCTCATTTATGTTTGTATCGCCGTTACTATTTTTCTTGCATGCGGTGTTAGATGGTTTGTCCTTTGTGCTCATGACCTTGTTTAGTGTGAATGTGGGTTACACGTTTTCTGGCGGGGCCATCGATTTTGCATTATTTGGTATTCTGCCAAATCAAGAGCCGTGGTGGATTACAATTGTACTTGGTCTTATTTTCGCAGTAATCTATTACGTCATTTTCCGCTTCTTCATCAAGAAATTCAACTTAATGACGCCTGGTCGTGAAGAAGATACGGAAGAAATAGAAAGTGGAAATAGTAAAAATGGTGATTTAGCTTATAATGTTCTAGAAGCCATGGGTGGAGAGAAAAACATCTCCCATTTGGATGCATGTATTACCAGACTGAGGGTTTCGGTAAATACGATCAATAACGTAGATAAAGAAGAATTAAAACGATTAGGTGCTTCAGGTGTATTAGAAGTTGGCAATAATATTCAAGCTATATTCGGACCACGCTCGGAAACGATTAAGGGACAAATGCAAGATATTATTTCTGGAAAAACACCACGAGAAGCAGAGGTAGATCAACAAGCTGAAATTCAGCAACAAATTGAAGAAGTGAATCCAGATGCGATGCAGAATGAACCGTTCGCGGATACATTCGTCGCCCCGTTATCAGGTGAAATCCTAGCGATTACAGAGGTACCTGATAAAGTATTTTCTGAGAAAATGATGGGAGATGGCTTTGCAATTGTACCAAAAGATGGACTTGTTGTTGCACCGGTAGATGGAAAAATCGTAAATGTTTTTCCAACGAAACATGCCATTGGTATGCAATCAAATGGAGGAAAAGAAATACTTATTCATCTTGGTATTGATACCGTAAACTTAGAAGGGGAAGGTTTTGAGGCATTGGTATCAGAAGGAGAGCATGTCAAAGCAGGTCAGCCAATATTAAACGCCGATCTCTCATTCATTCAAAGTAAGGGTTTGAAGATCATTACGCCGATTGTATTTACGAATTTAAACGATGGCGAGCAAGTTACCCTACAAAAATCAGGAAATATAGAAAAAGAAGAATCTAATATTATTAAATTATAGAAAGAGAATAAATCTAAACACCTCCAAACCGTCGAGTATGCGTAACGACATGGAGGTGTTTTTATAAGGAAATAAATATAGCAAAGGAATGATCTATTCCGATTTCATGTGAAGGAAGATTTGCTTCTTAGATTGCGTATAAATACTTATAAAATATTCTTATAATTCAAATTAGGGTTAATTATTGATTTATTGTAGGATACCTGTTTTAATAAAAACAAATTAATCTTGCCAAATTTTATTTAAATTAACTGGTAGGTACGTCATGATGAGCATGAAATGGAGGGAAACCGATGATTGATGCAGAATTACCTATCCCGTTGCATATACAAATTGGAAATGTTTTAGAAAAACAAATATATAATGGGACGTATACAGATAAGATTCCTAGTGAACGGGATCTGATGGATATGTTCTCCGTAAGTAGAACTACAGTTAGAGAGGCTGTAACCAAATTAGTCCAGGATGGTGTATTGAAAAAAATACACGGAAAGGGAACTTTTATTGCAGAGAAGCCCCCAATTGAGGAATGGCTCTCTTCCCTAAACAGTTTCACAGATACGGTAAAAAGAATGGGAATGAAACCAGGGAGTAAATTGCTATTCGCTGGAAAGCAGAAGGCAGATACATTAGCCCATTTTTTCGGAGAAGAACTTTACACGATCAAACGTTTACGATATGCAGATGCAAAGCCCGTTGCGATAGAGAAGCATTATTATCCAATTCAGGTTGGATTGGAACTTCAAACGTATAATTTAAATAATGCAACCATTTATGACTTATTAGAGAATGAATTACATATTACATTGACAGAAGCAGAGCAGTTTATTTCTACAGAGAAGGTAATAAAGGCGGACGCGGTACATTTAAATATAGAGCCTTCCTCCCAAGTATTAAGTGCGGAAAGAGTTATTTACGATCAGTATGGCGAACCCATTGAAGCATATCTAGGTTTGTATCGACCGGATATGTATCGATTTCGGATTAAGACGAGGCGTGATAGTAGACAGAGGAGAGGTTGAATGTAATTAATTTGTAAGCGTTATCAACATGGGGGTGAGAAGGGTTGAAGCATTTTATGAATTCGGTTTTTGTTGTACTTATATTTATCACCTTATTTGTACTTGGAAACCTTGCAATGAATCAAAGTGCTGGTTCAACAGATGCCGATGTAATTACTTTTCGGGTTGCCCAATCGAAATCTGCTAACCACCCTGTTTCTAAAGGGATCGATAAGTTTGCAGAACTTGTAGAAGAAAAATCAAATGGGCAAATTCAGATTCAAACGTATCATGATGCACTAATCGGAAATGATCGAGAAGTGATAGAGAGTGCACAAAAAGGAGGTATTGCATTTGCTAGTTCATCGACACCGAATATGACAAGCTTTACAAACTATTTTACAGCTTGGGATTTACCATACATTTTTGAAAACAAGGACGAGGTATATCAAGCAATTGATGGAGAACCTGGAGATGTTATTCGTAATGAAATGAAGAAATCGGGATTTCAAGTTATCTTCTTTCCAGACTATGGATTTCGGCAAATTGTTAATAACGTGAAGCCAATTCAAGAGCCATCCGATTTAAAAGGGATGAAGGTTCGGACAACGAACTCCAAGATTGAACAGGCTGATTTTGATGCACTTGGTGCAACTCCTACCCCTGTTTCATGGTCTGAAGTATTTACTGCCCTGCAGCAAGGAACGGTTGAAGGAGAAGGGAATAGCTACTCCTTATTATGGGATTCAAAACACCAGGAGGTGCTTCGTTATGCTACCGAAGTTAACTATAACTATAGCTCCGACATTGTCGTGATGAATAAAGAAAAATTTGATGAGCTAACTCAAGCAAATCAACAGCTTATTATGGAAGCTGGAGATGAGGCGATGATATGGCAGCGGAAATTAGCAAATGAAAGAGAGGAAGAGGCGAAACAACAATTTATTGATTACGGGATAGAAATTGTCGAACCGAATGAGGAAGAGATGCGGAAATGGAAACAAGCTGTAAAACCGGTTTGGGATCGTTTTGTCAAGCCTGGTGTCGCTGATCCTGCATATGTTGACTTAATTCTTGAAACACTTGGTAAGACAAAGCAAGAAATCTTTGAGTAAACAAATAGATTCTGCTGAAGGGATGGAAAGGGAATGAGCCAAGGGTCTTCTGTAGTCAAGGGTATACAACTTTCTACTTCTAAGAATAAAAGAAATCCGTGGAATCGTTTTTTAAAGGGCTTGGATAGGAGATTGGAAGAAGTACTGATTGTGATTGGGTTTCTTGTTTTTACAATTTTAATTAATTTACAGGTGATTAATCGCTATTTACTGCCTTTCATTGAAATTGCCAATATTACAACATGGACAGAAGAAGTAGCTAGATATTTGTTTGTTTTTGTTTCCTTTATTGGTGCTAGTTTATCTGTAAAGAATAGAGAGTCTATCCAAGTAACGATTGCTGTTGATAAGTTATCGAGTGGAATACAAAAATCGATTTCAACAGTAACCGTTATCTTCATGCTTTATTTTAGCTATATTTTAATTCATTACGGGGTTGATATGATTTTATTTCAATTGGAAACCGCGCAGACAACACCTGCTCTGTCGATACCGATGGCAATACCCTATAGTGCAATTCCAGTTGGGTTTCTGTTTATATCAATCCGACTATTACAGAACCTATGGCAAGATATGAAAGGGATGACTGTAAAAGAGGGATGGATGACTTGTCTAATAGCTGCCCTTTTTATCATACCTTCCCTATTTCTAACTCATTCCTCTATTGCTATTTTACTATTTGGCTATTTTCTATTGTTTATTCTAATTGGTATGCCAATCGCTTTTGCGCTTGGAATTAGTACGCTAGCAACCGTATTAGTTACCGATGCGATCCCGATTGATTTTTTTCCACAAACCGCATTCACAAGCATTGATAATTTTCCAATTATGGCTGTTCCTTTTTTTATTGCGGCAGGTGTCATTATGGGAAGCAGCAGTATGATTAAAAAGTTACTTCATTTATCGGATGAATTATTAGGCTTCCTTCCGGGTGGTCTGGCATTAGTAGCAATTGTAACGAGTATGTTTTTCTCGGCAATTAGTGGGTCGGGACCAGCAACTGTTGCGGCTATTGGTACGTTATTAATACCTGCAATGATTAAACAAGGGTATCATCCCGGCTTTGCAACTGCAATCGTGGCTGCCGCAGGAACAATTGGCGTCATTATTCCACCAAGTAATCCTTTAGTGATATATGGTGTTGTTTCACAGCAATCTATCTCCCAGCTGTTTATGGCTGGGATCCTACCAGGGATCCTTTCTGGGGTCGCACTAATGGTGGTTACCTATGTAATTGCCAAGAAAAAAGGGTGGAGAGGGAATCAAACATCCTTTCAATTCAAGAGCGTATTACGTGCAGCATGGGATGCAAAGCTCGCATTATTGGTACCAATTTTTATTCTTGGAGGTATCTACGGTGGCATTATGACACCGACAGAAGCAGCAGCAGTTGCCGTTTTATATGGGTTAATCATTGGGATGTTTGTATATAAAGATTTATCAATGAAAGCAGTCTATGAAAATGTAGTAAAAGCCGGCATGACTTCTTCGATTATTATCTTACTTATTGTTATGGCAAGTATTTTCGGAAAACTGATTACATTGGAAAGAGTTGCCGAGACCGTTGCCAACTTTGTATTAGGGATTAGTGAGAATCAAATCATCATCTTGCTATTATTAAATATCCTGCTATTACTCGTTGGTCTTGTAATTGAAGCGTTAGCGGCAATTGTTATTCTAACACCAATCCTTTTACCAATGGCAATGGAAATAGGCGTTCATCCTATCCATTTTGGTTTGATGATGATCTTTAATTTAGCGATAGGATTTATTACCCCACCTGTTGGAGTGAACTTGTTTGTGGCAGCAAGTGTTGCCAAATTGCGTATTGAGGAGGTGATCAAAGGAATTGGTCCACTGTTAGTTACCCTGGTGGTTATCTTACTATTCATTACTTATATTCCAGCAATAAGTATGTGGTTAGTTGATGTTTTGAGGTAAAAACAAGAGAAGAGGACTATTTTTGTAAACCGAAGGAGGGAGAAGATGTCCACAACATATTTACCGAGGCAAATGATGTTAGGAGAAGGCAAGCTAGCACATCTAGATAGACTTGCTTCGGAACTAGGTGTTCGTCATTTGTTTATTATCATCGATCATTTTTTAGTTTCTCCGCCTCTAAATTATGACCAAAAGATACGAAAGCAGTTAAGTAAAGGTGTTCATCTAACCTTTTTTACTGACTTTCAGGGAGAACCCACAACCGAACATGTATCAGAAGCTGTTGACCGATTACATCAAGTAAAAGCAAATGGTGTGATAGCAATCGGAGGTGGAAGTGCGATTGATTTAGCGAAAGCTGTTTCGTTGTTCGCTGCCTCTCCACACCTGGATTGGGAGGAAATACCCCATCAACATCAGTTAAATAGACTTCCATTAATTGCGGTTCCAACAACATCTGGCACAGGATCAGAAGCAACCAAGATAATGGTGATTAAAAACACAGAGACATATGTCAAAATGAATCCGGGCCATAAAGATTTAGTTCCAGATACTTCCATTTTAGATCCGGAATTAACAATAAGCTTACCAAAGAAATTTACAGCCTATACAGGATTAGATGCATTAACGCATGCTATTGAAGCATATATATCAACAAAAGCTACTCCTGTTACAGATTTTTATGCTACCTTTGCCATTGAAAAAATCGGGAAGCATTTACCTATTGTTTATCAGAATGGGGAGAACTTACAAGCGCGCGAAACAATGCAAATGGCAAGTTGTTTTGCTGGAATCGCCTTTTCAAATGCATCTACGAATCTCGCACATGCAGCTGGCAGACCTTTAGGAGCACACTTTCATATCCCCCATGGATTGAGTGTTGCTTTATTGCTGCCATTTGTGCTGCGATTTAGTCTTGATTCAGCGGTAGAGAGACTTTCACAAATTGCAATTCTTTTAGGCGAGCAGGATAGAGAAAATCAACATTTATTAGCTGAAAAGGCAGTGCAAAGAATCGAGCAATACAATAACCAGTTCGGGATTTGGCAAGATGCGCTTGCTTATATCGATCTAGATGAGTTAAAACAGGAGCGGCATACACTTGTGGAGGATGCATTAAATGGGAATGGGATTGTAACGAACCGGAGAATTCCAGAGAGACGGGATATTGAAATGCTCTATTTATCCCTCGGTGAAAAATTAGAAAAGCAAGCGAAATCTCAAACAGTATAAATGGCTTCTTCAACTGGTACGGACGTCACTATGAATCATTATTTTTCATGGAGGAAAATCTATGAATTATGAAAGATTGAAGACATTTCTAGCAGTAGCTGATAAAAGGAGCTTTTCAGAAGCAGCGAAAATATTACATGTGACGCAGCCGAGTGTAACGATACAAATAAAAGAACTCGAAATGGAATTAGATACGCGATTATTCGAACGCTCTACAAAACAAGTCAAGTTAACACCATCAGCAGGAATTCTGTTAAACTATGCGACTGAAATCGTACGTTTAGGTGAATTAGCAAAGAAAGATATTCTAGAAGCAAAGGATGCTTCATGCATTATGAAGGAGGAATGGAAATGGTAAAACAACAGGAAGAAGTTAAAAACGTAGTCCGTAAAAAGGTGAGAATGACACCTAGTGAAGCAATTGTAGAGACTTTGGTAGCGGAAGGAATTCGAGAAGTATATGGCATTGTCGGATCTGCATTTATGGATATGCTCGATCTTTTCCCAACTGCAGGCATTCGGTTTCTTCCGGTAAGGCATGAGCAAAGCGCTGCACATATGGCAGACGCATATACAAGGGTTTCCGGTACAGCTGGTGTGGTGATTGGACAGAATGGACCTGGTATTACAAATATGGTGACTTCCGTTGCAGCAGCCAACC
Source organism: Virgibacillus salexigens (assembly GCF_000723585.1). NCBI lineage: Bacteria > Bacillati > Bacillota > Bacilli > Caryophanales > Bacillaceae > Virgibacillus > Virgibacillus salexigens. The sequence continues at coordinate 1,168,641 of NZ_CCDP010000001.1, forward strand.
AAGCGCATACGCCAATGGTGGTTATTTCACCATCTGCAGGAACGCCGACAGTTGGCTGGGATGGCTTCCAAGAAGCAAATCAAGTATCCATTTTTGAAGATATCACAAAAGAAACGGTTCGAGTTACACATAAAAGCAGGGTAGCAGATTGTTTACGTACAGCCTTTCGAATTGCCTATGCTGAAAGAGGGCCGGTATTGTATGATATTCCGAGAGATTTATTCTATGGGGAATTAGAAGATGAAATTCTAGAACCTCGCCAATATCGAGTAGATAATAGAGGAAGTGGCGACCCCGCGTCGATTCAAGCAGCCGTTAATTTACTTAAAAATGCAAGTAATCCAGTAATTTTGTCTGGTCGTGGTGTGGTAGATGCAGAGGGTGTTGATACGGTAAAGAAAATCGCAGAACATCTAACAGCCCCTGTTGCTGTGTCATATATGCACAATGATGCTTTCCCTGCAGATCATCACTTAGCTGTGGGACCAATCGGTTATATGGGATCAAAAGCAGCCATGTATACGCTGCAAAAAGCAGATGTGGTTTTAGCAATTGGCACAAGATTATCGGTATTCGGTACATTGCCTTGTTATGATATTGATTATTTTCCGAAGGCTGCCAAAATTATTCAAATCGATATTAATCCGCGTCATATTGCGAGAACGCATCCGGTTGAGATTGGCATTATAGGGGATGCAAAAGCAACTAGTGATGCTATTTATCATCAATTAAGTCAGAAGGCCCAAGACAGACCTAAAAATCAGCATCGATTAGATGATATAAGCAAATTGAAGACTGCGTGGGAGCAAGAATTAATTGATTTAGCGATGGAAGACGGGAATCCAATCAATCCACGTCGTGCATTATTAGAATTAACAAGAGCTTTACCTGAAAATACGATCATTTCCACAGATATTGGAAATGTCTCTTCCACAGCGAATGCGTATTTAAAATTTAACCAGACCAGACGTCATATTGCTGCATTGACATTTGGTAATACGGGCTTCGCTTATCCAGCGGCATTAGGGGCGCAATTAGCAGAACCGGATTCACCTGTGGTTGCTATTATTGGGGATGGTGCATGGGGAATGAGTTTGCATGAGGTAAGCACAGCCGTTGAACAGAATATACCGGTAATTGCTTGTGTATTTAATAATAAATCCTGGGCTGCTGAGAAAAAGAACCAAGTCGACTATTATGATAATCGATTTGTCGGATCCAATATTCAAGCTCCCGATTTTGCTGAAGTAGCGAAGTCAATGGGAGCTCTTGGCTATACGATAAATAATCCAAACGAGATGGAACCCGTGATAAAAGAAGTGTTAGAAATGAGAAAGCCGGCAGTTCTGAATATTTTTGTTGATGGTACGCAGCTCGCTCCACCTTTCCGAAAAGATGCCTTAAAAATGCCAACCAGGTACTTGGATAAATATAAACATCTGGATTATGAAGCGTGGAGAAAATAACATCGTTGGTTGAAACGTTGGATCAGAAAAACTGATTCAACGTTTTTTTTAATGGAATAGATAAAATTTCCCCAGCTGCTAAACATATGTGTTCCATTTGATTAAATATCTACTAAATTACAATCATCCTTAATAAACTGTATCAAGGACGTTGACTAGAAAGGATGGATTACTATGAAACCACTAAAAATTGTGGTCATTGGAGGTGGATCATCGTACACCCCAGAATTAATTGAAGGCTTGATTGACAACCATGATGTATTACCAGTTTCAGAGGTTTGGTTGGTAGATATTCTTGAAGGCAGAGAAAAATTAGAAATTATTGAAGCATTGGCGAAGCGAATGGTAGAAAAAGCAGGATGTCCGATTAAGATAGTTGCCACATTAGATCGCCGTGAAGCAATAGAAAACGCGTCCTATATTATCACCCAGATTAGAGTAGGGCAACTAACGATGCGAAAAAGTGATGAATACTTATCCATTAAGCATGGTGTTATTGGGCAGGAAACCACGGGAGCAGGTGGTTTTATGAAAGCATTACGGACAATTCCAGTAATGTTGGATATTTGTGAAGATATCGAGGAACTTGCTCCAGATGCATGGTTACTTAATTTTACGAATCCAGCAGGTATTATAACCGAGGCAATTCTCAAGCATCGTCATGTGAAAGTAGTTGGATTATGTAACAATCCAATCAACTTTTATAAAAAATTTGCTAAAGACTATCAAGTACCAATCAAGGATGTGAGTCTCCAGTTTGTTGGTATTAATCATTTGATTTGGATTACTGATTTTTCAATTAAAGGGATATCACGATTAAATGATGTGTTAACAGGAACATCTGATAGTTATCAAGCTAAAAACATACCAAACATGGGATGGGATCCTATTTTCTTACAATCACTAGATGCCATTCCATGTAGCTACCATAAATACTATTATCAGACAGATCAAATCCTGGCGAAGCAATTAGAGGAATATAAGCAAGGAGAAACAAGAGCTGATCAAGTGCAACAAGTAGAACAGGAATTGTTTACTATTTATGCGGACCCATCTACCACAGAAAAGCCAGAAGTACTAGATAGACGAGGCGGTGCGTATTATTCAGAAGCAGCGATTAATCTAATTAAATCCATTCACTTGGATGTTAAGCACATTCACACAGTGAATGTGCGTAACAATGGTGCTATTCCATGCTTACCTAACGATGCCTGTGTCGAAGTCAATTGTCTTGTTGAAAATCATCAAATAACACCCTTGCAAACAGGAGATATTCCACCACAAATCAGAGGGTTACTGCAGGTTGTTAAGGCTTATGAAGAATTAACCGTAGAGGCAGCAGTTACTAGAGAAATAGGTACTGCTCTACAAGCTTTAACGCTTCATCCATTAATTCCATCAGCTGAAAAAGCGCATGAATTGCTACAGGATATGTTTATAGCGAATGAGGCTTATTTTCAACCAATTCTTACTTAGGAGGTGAGATATATGAAAATTACCCTGGTATGTGCATTAGGAATGAGTACAAGTATGCTTGTAGATAGAATGGAAAAGGTGGCAGAGGAAAAAGCAATTAATATCCAAATTGAAGCACATTCGGTTGATGAAATGGAAAAGCAGTTAGCTACCTCAGATCTTATTTTGCTGGGACCGCAAATTCGCTACAAACAAAAAGAACTTGCCGAAAAAGCAGCAGAAGCTAATGTGCCTATAGCTATGATTAATATGAAAGCATATGGAACGCTGAATGGAGAAGAGATACTGGAACAAGCTTTGGAGATATTACGTTAGAAAGGAGTGTAGACTATTGAATAGGTATCAAGCATTTATGGAACGTTACTTTTTGCCGGTTGCTGCGAGGTTGGCTGAACAGCGTTATTTACGGGCAATCCGAGATGGAATTATTGCCACGATGCCTTTATTAATTATTGGAAGTATTTTTTTGATCATTTCTTCGCCACCTGTTGAATCATGGGCAGCATTCATGAAGCCATATGCCACAACACTTAATATCCCAGTTAATGCAACATTCGGTTTGTTGGGACTGATTGCCGTGTTTGCGATTGCATATCATTTAGCCAAAAGTTATAACATGGATGGTTTGTCAGCAGGGGTACTTAGTATTGCAGCGTTTTTTGTAGCGACACCATTAACAGAAAACGGGAATATTCCACTTCATTTGATGGGAAGTGAAGGACTATTTATTGCTATTTTATTGGCATTATTTACGGTGGAAGTATACCGCTTTTTTGAAAGTAGAAATATGGTCATTCGTATGCCTGATGGCGTACCACCGTCTGTTTGGCGGGCTTTTACAGCGTTAATTCCAGGAGCAGCAATCATTGCTATTGTTTGGGGCATCGATTTGGTATTAAAAACAACTTGGGACTTATCCTTGCATGGTATCGTTGGTGCTGTGTTAAGAGAACCATTACAGCTGCTCGGGGGAAGTTTTTGGGGGGCAATTGTAGCGATTATCTTAATTCACTTATTATGGTCTTTTGGCATTCATGGTATTTCTGTCGTTGCTAGTGTAATGGCACCTATTTGGTATAGTTTGACGGAAGAGAATGTCGCAGCTCATCAGGCGGGAGAAGCACTGCCGCATATTGTTGGTCAGCCGTTTATGGCAATTTGGTGGGCAGTAGGCGGTTCTGGTATGGCTTTGGCTTTGACATTGTTATTTGTATGGCGAGCTCGATCCAAGCATTTGAAAAGTTTAGGAAAAGGTTCCGTATGGGCAAGTGCGTTTAATATTAGTGAACCAGTTATTTTTGGTGCTCCGGTGGTAATGAATCCAATCCTTGTTATCCCGTTTATTCTTGCACCGCTTGCGGTTGGAATTATTACCTATGTTTCGATGTCGATTGGTTTGGTTGGAAAGCCATATGTGATTGTTCCTTGGACAACACCACCGCCGTTTTCAGGTATTTTGACAACAGGTGATTTTCGGGGTGGCATTCTTATGATTGTAAATATAATTGTAGCGATGGCTATTTATTATCCTTTCTTTAAGATGTATGATCGTCAGCTTGTCCACGAAGAGCAAGGAGATCAAACAGAAAACGTATAAATGTTCGCTATTTAGATGGATGGGAGTGTTTTGGTGAAGATTAAGATACTATGTTTATCAGCAATTGCAATTGTTTCCGTTCTATTACAGCAACATACGGTACTTGGACAAAAAGAACTGAGTCATAATGGGAAGAAGAAAGTAAAACCAGGAATTGAGGTTTTGTTAGAAGATCATTTGGATTGGATAGCTGGAAAGCGCGTAGGTTTAATTACCAATCCAACAGGAATCGATCAAGATTTAAAAAGTTCCATTGACCTTTTACATGAACATTCAGAAGTGAATTTAACCGCTCTATTTGGTCCAGAACATGGAATTCGTGGAGATAGAGAAGCTGGAGAGTATGTGGAGTCGTACATTGATGAAAAGACTGGATTACCTGTTTACAGTTTGTATGGTCCAACCTGGAAACCGACAGAAGAGATGCTTGAAAATGTTGATGTGTTGCTATTCGATATTCAAGATATCGGTTCGAATGTGTATACGTATATTTATACCCTTGGTTTTGCAATGGAAGCAGCTGCGGAGCAAGGTAAAGAGATCATTGTCCTAGATCGACCAAATCCGATTGGCGGTGAGCGAGTAGAGGGTCCTGTTCGTTCAGCGGATGCGGTTAGTTTTATGGGGAGGTTTTTGCTACCGGTTCGCCATGGAATGACAGTAGGGGAACTAGCAACGATGTGGAATCACGAATATAGTTTGGGTGTATCGTTAAAGGTAGCAAAAATGAAAGGTTGGAAGCGTTTTATGCATTTTGAAGATACTGCATTGCCATGGATTCAACCTTCACCAAATATTCCCACTCAAGAAACCGCTTATCTGTATGCAGGAACAGAACTACTGGATGATACAACATTAACAACTGGTCTGGGAACAACCAAACCGTTTGAACTAGTAGGTGCTCCATGGATTAATGGCGAGCAATTAGCGGAAGAAATGAATGCCAAGAGCCTAGAAGGTGTCCGATTTCGGTCCGCTTATTTTACACCGATGTTTGGAACATATGAAGGGGAACGAATCGGTGGTGTCCAAGTGCATATAACAAACCCTAAGAAAATAGAGTTAGTTAACTTAGGACTACAGCTTTTAGATACGATGCGTAATCAAGATCCAGCGCAATTTTCGATGACAGAAAAATACGTGAATCTAATTGGCGATTCAGATGCGGCTGAAATGATTGAAGAAGGGGAACCGGTGGAGAGGATTATCAATAGTTGGCAAGAGGAATTGACGAATTGGGTTGACCATGTACGTAATCAATACTTACTTTATGGACCTTATCCAGAAGGGGTAAAGCCTTATAAAGAAAAAACCGTACTTGGTATCTTACCATTGGATTTATCCGCTGCAGTTGGGCAAACAATCCCTCTAACCTTACAAGGTTTTGATAAGAAGGGAGGGGAACTAGAAATAAACCCGGAAGAAATTAATTGGGAAGTCTCAAACGGATTAGGGAATGTTGAAGATAATCAATTTTATGCAATCAAAGAAGGTACCGGTGAAATTATTGCAACCTTTCGAGAAGAAAAAGCAGTACGTAACGTTGATATATCTGCTACGTTAATTAAAAACATCCGTTTTGGTATACACGATGCTTATACACGAATCGTACTGGATTTAAATAAATCTGTGACCAATTATACTTTGGAAGAAGATGATCATCGCTTGTTATTAACCATTCCATATGGAGAGATAGATGGTGAGTTAGCTCAGGAAGGCGGAAGTATACCAGTCTCGAACAGCCCGGTAATAGAGCATGTTGATTATCGGGTAGAGGGAGAAGATTTTTTGGCAGAATTTCATTTAAAGCAACCTTCCGTAGATATAGAAACGCCAACATATGACTCACGTATTGTAGTAGATTTACAACATCAATAGAACAATTTGTCAAAAATGCGTATTCAAATCGAAATTCCATGTGACCAAATCCCACTATTGCAAGGAATTGGTTTCTGTAAAAGCAACGAAACACGATTAAGCTATTTTACTTTTTGTAAGAAAACGCCAATTCAATGAGCGAAATGGAAGCTCATTGAATTGGCGTTCAACATCTAGTGACAACCTTATTCTAAATTTCCAATGGACAAGTACTTTGTCTCTAAATATGGTTCAATGCCTTCTAGGCCGCCTTCACGTCCTAGCCCACTTTCTTTCATACCACCGAATGGTGCGTGTGCTGCAGATGGACCGCCATCATTCCAGCCAATAATTCCATAGTCTAATTGTTCATGGAGATACGTACCTGTTCGGTAATCATTTGTAAAAAAGTAAGCGGCAAGGCCGAATGGTGTATGATTTGCAATAGAAACGGCTTCCTCAATTTCAGTAAAGGTGGTTATAGGAGCAACTGGACCAAACGTTTCCTCGTGCATGATATCCATTTCTTTGGTTACATTTGTAAGCACGGTTGGATGAACAAAAAAGTAGCCTTTCTCTTTATTCGCATCGAAATGGTCACCTAACAGCACCTGGGCACCTTTTTTCTTTGCATCTGTAATATGAGAAATGATTTTTTCATAACCGCCTTGGTTTATAATTGGTCCAATATCAACACCTTCGTTTAATCCATTTCCGACCTGCAGTTGTTTTACTTCTGCAATCAATTTTTTAGAGAAATCGTCAACGACATCTTCATGGACAATAATCCGGTTGGCGCAAACGCAAGTCTGTCCAGCATTGCGAAACTTAGTTGCAACGGTTTGTTTGGCGGCCAACTCGATATCTGCATCTTTGGCGACAATTAATGGTGCATGACCACCCAGTTCCATTGTTACATGCTTTACTGTATCTGCACTATTTTTTATTAATTCTTTACCCACTGACGTAGATCCAGTAAATGTAATTTTTCGAACATATTCACTTTCCGTAAATAAATCTCCAATGACGCTACCTGATCCAGTAACATATTGAATAGCTTCTTCTGGAATACCAGCTTCATGTGCTAATTCTATGATTCGTATACCAGTTAATGGTGTCTCAGAAGCCGGTTTTACAATAAATGTACAACCTGCTGCAAGTGCTGGTGCAGCTTTACGCGTCATCATAGCCGCTGGGAAATTCCAGGGGGTAATGGCTGCTACCAAACCAACGGGCTGTTTACTAATTATAATACGCTTTGATTCGGTATTTGCAGGGATTGTTCGTCCATATATTCGCTTTGCTTCTTCAGCATACCAATCAATATAACTTGCAGCGTACTCTACTTCTCCATACGACTCTTTTAATGGTTTCCCATTTTCAAGCGTCATTTGTTCGGCAAGATCATCTTTGGCATCGCGAATTTTTTTCGCCCATGCGTTTAATAGTTTCGCACGTTGATGGGCGTTGACCTTCGACCATGTTGAAAAATAGTCGTGTCCTTTCTTAAGAGCAATCTGAACATCTTCTTTGCTGTGCTTTTTAATCTCTTTAATCGTTTCCCCATTAGCAGGATTTGTAACAACAATCGAATCAGTCATGATAAAAACTCCTTTACTTAGTAATAGAACACTTCATTATTTTTATTATATTCCCTAATAGTCCATGGATAAAAACATTTGCTTCCTGTATTTAGGGAAATTTACGAGAAAAGGCTTATAAATGAAGAGGAAAAATAGTAGATTCCAAAGGAAGTATAGGTGTTATTATTCATTTTTGTAAAAATATACTAATTTATGATTGAGCTTTGAAGCTGCGAATAAAGCTTGAAAACAAGGTATACATTTGATTTGAAGCAAATCTAATAAGTGAAATTCATTATAATTACCTAGGATAAAACATGAGAATTTTGCTACGAATCTACTAATTTATCAATAACGGCTTTTCTTTCGACTGCAATCGACAGCTTTTTTCTCGCTGCTTTTACTATACTTTTCATTACAACCTAGATCGTTCAGAAAAGCACCACTGTCAGCTAAGGGCCAAAATTTGTAAGGAGGGTAGACAGCAGGTGTTCTTTATCAAGGTTCTTATCTGATCTAAAAACGATGGGAGGAATAGCTGTGAGAATAAAACGGAGACATCGAATGAAAGCAGTTTTTAGCATAGCTGCATCGGCAATCATGACTTTCTCATTATTCACACCAGCAGTAGTAAATGCAGAAACAAGTACTAAATCCAATCAGGTGGTACAAGCAAAAGTTAGTAAGCGGTTAGTGAACGAATTTAATGATGATAGTAAAATAACCTTCCTAGTCAAATTTCGTGAAAAAGCCGATACGATGAGGGTGGCTAAACAAGCAAAAGTTTCCAGTCAAAGGGCACAAGTAACTGCTGAGAAGGCTGAGCTAACCCAACGGTCTGCTGTCTTAACCGAATTAAAGGAAACATCGTTGGATACGCAGCAAAATGTGAGGCAGTTTCTAGCAGAAGAAGCTAAAAAAGGTAATGTAGAATCATTTAAGTCGTACCATATTGTAAATGGGATGGCAGTAACAGCAACAAAAGACACAGCTAATAAAATCGCCGGTTTTGAGGAAGTAGAAAAGGTGTTGCCTAATGAAACAAGGGAATTATTTACAACAGTTAGGCAAGATGCAGAAGCGCCTGCTTCACGCATTGCTAATGTAGAATGGAATGTTGAGCGTATCGGTGCTCCCGCTGTATGGGATATGGGATTTGATGGTTCTGGTGTAACTGTTGCTAGTATAGATACGGGGGTTCAATGGGATCATCCGGCATTAAAAGAAAAATACCGTGGCTATGATGCAGCTTCAGGAGAGGTAAGTCATGATTTTAACTGGTTTGATGCAACAGCAGGTGAAGCAGCGCCTTATGATGATCAAGGCCATGGTACACACGTAACCGGTACAATGGTTGGAAGTGAAGCTGATGGCTCTAACCAAATTGGCGTTGCTCCTGGAGCAGATTGGATCGCAGTAAAAGCATTTTCTGCCACTGGAGGTACAGATGCAGATTTATTAGAAGCAGCGGAATGGATATTAGCCCCGACGGATGCTGAAGGAAATGCACATGTAGAAATGGCTCCAGATATTGTTAATAATTCCTGGGGGGGCGGTTCAGGTCTTGATGAATGGTACCGTGATGTTGTACAAAATTGGAGAGCTGCAGAAATATTCCCTGAATTTTCAGCAGGCAACACGACGCTTACGAATCCAGGTGGACCGGAATCGGTAGCAGTACCAGCGAATTACCCTGAATCATTTGCAACTGGTGCAACGGACTTGAATGATCAACTAGGTAGCTTTTCTTTACAAGGACCGTCCCCTTATGAAGAAATAAAGCCTGAAATTTCAGCACCAGGTGTAAACATCCGTTCTAGTGTACCAGGTGGTGGCTATGAAGGCGGATGGAATGGAACTTCCATGGCTGGCCCTGCAGTTTCTGGAGTAGTAGCATTAATGAAACAAGCAGATAGTAGTTTAACCGTCGATGAGATAGAACAAGCGATTATATCGACAGCTAACCCATTGACGGATAGCGAATTTCCTGAATCGCCCAATAATGGATACGGTTATGGATTAATAAATGCATCTGATGCAGTTTCATCAATTGTACCGGGTGTCGGAACAACTCAACGACAATTAAAGAAAACAGTAGTGAATCAGGATGTCGCCATTGCATTTGTAAATCAACATAGAATAGCCCTCATGCGTTAACACAACATAGTCGGTTATTTTTGATTAAAAGGCAGATCTATCCGAACTATCATTCCGAGTATACGAAATTATAGTGGGGAAGGGTAGTTCGGATTTTATTGGTCCAACTAAAATAAACCTAACGACTTAATGGTTAAGTGGTATGGTTCTAAGGAACTTTTATCGACTATTCTTCAATTGAGGATAACATATCCTTGGTGTGATTATCGCTAATACTATTCGTACTATTTTTATCCGTTTTAAAACAAATTTAAAACAAATGACTAATTCACATAAAGAGTACAGAGACGATTGTGGCCATTATATGGATAAATAAGGAAATCATATCTGGTGCGATAACTTTCTTGGGTATCCATTGAAGTGTAGCCCATATAGTAGATTGCGATGGTGGATACGTAACTAATAGCCACTCCGAGAGCCAACCCCAGCAAGAGCCACCGCCAGGATACTTTACGAAAGTCAAAAGAAAAAGCGGATCGAATACGTATGATGAAGGCTGCTCCAAAGGATCCTAATCCGTCCAAAGCGGATAATGCAGAGAGAGCATGACCCATAAACCCGGGATTAGGATCGGTGACTTGTTGAAGCAATATCACAGCTCCTACAATAATTACGATATATATTTTCGACCGTGATTTCTGGCCAACCAGGCGTCTATAGACCCCGATTAAGAGTATCTCCAGTTTTGTGAGGATTCTTGAGTCCCCTATTCATTCATATCATAACAACTCCCATCATTTGTTGACGTATTTCAAGAGAAAACTGTGACATATTAAAACTCCTTTTCTGTTTAAATTTAGTTGATTTGATTTAATTCGTAGCGTACATAAGCTATGGGAACAGCCATATAACAATGAATTGTAGTATCAGGAGAGAAAACTGTAACAAATTCAAGTTAAAAACATTATGCAAAATCTACTTATTTAACTCTGTAGTGATTTCGTGTACTATTTTCAGGATCATGATAAAGGGATCAGTGGTAACGATAAAATCTTCATTTCATGTAGACTTCAGCCAGTGCAGAATCGCTATATATAATGAAGATTAGTGCTTTTTTATCCACGTTTCCGATGTAATTGAAGGTATTTAAACATGTTATGGCAGCTATAAACAACAATATAGTGCTAATGACATAAACGAAATAATTATAGGGATATTTCCTTAAAAAAGAAAGTAATTATTTAAAAAAATGGTTAAATCGACAGCTGATAATATTGACAACTGTCGAATTGTGAAATAGAATAATATTTAATTTATATAGAAAAATAAGAAAAATGAAACAATTGAAAGGGGAGGAATGAATGGTCGGATTAATTATTCGACGGTTTTTACAATTACTATTGCTGTTATTCGGTATTTCGTTTTTGGTTTTTATGAGCATGCATCTTGCACCAGGAGATCCTGCAACTATCATTGGTGGTCCTAATGCAACCGCATCAGATTTGGAGGCTATTCGGGAAAATTTAGGACTAAATCGGCCTGTAGTTGTTCAATATTTTGACTATTTAGCTGGAGTGTTGCAAGGAGATTTCGGCTACTCATATCAAACGAATCAAGCAGTTACAGAAGCAATTATTACTCGATTTCCTGCGACAATAAAGCTTGCAACCGCTAGTATGATTGTGGCTATTATTATTGGAATCGTTGCAGGTATGATTTCAGCAAGAAAGCAGAATAGCTGGATTGATGTGACAAGTACAACTTTCGCTTTAGCTGGTGTTTCTATTCCTAATTTTTGGCTTGGTGCAATGCTTATATTAATTTTCTCCGTAAACCTACAAATACTTCCAGTAGGTGGATTGAATTCCCCTTTTTACACAGTAGAAGGCATGAAAGAGTTAATTTTACCTGCAATTACTTTAGGTACGGCATCTGCAGCACTTATTGCGAGGATGACTAGGTCATCTATGCTTGAGGTAATTCGATCAGACTATATTCGTACAGCCAGAGCAAAAGGGGTTCGCAAGCATTCGTTAATATGGATACATGCACTTAAGAATGCAATGATTCCGGTAATTACTGTCATTGGCATTAACTTTGGTGGGCTACTAGGGGGAACGATTATTACGGAGCAGGTTTTCGCCATTAATGGTGTTGGCAGATTAATGATTGATGCGATAGCAGCAAGAGATTTTCCTATTGTACAAGGAACGGTATTATTAGTTGCCGGCATATTTGTAGTTGTCAATTTGGTAGTAGATATTATCTATGCACTCATTGACCCAAGAATAAGTTATTAAGTTAGAAAGGAGGTAAACAATGTCATCGGTAGCTGGGCTTAAGGAAAAACAAGAGAAATCATGGAAGGAACATCGATTGATCACCATATTTCGGGATTTAGTTAAAAACAAATTAGCTGCGATTGGGATTGTAATCATCGCAAGCATTTTTATTGCAGCGGTATTTGCTCCTTGGTTATCGAGTTATGGTCCCTATGAACAGGATTTAAGTGGTACCAAATTAGCAGCTGGGGCAGATGGCCACATCTTAGGAACAGATAATTATGGGAGAGATATGTGGTCGAGATTGGTTCATGGAGCGAGGCTATCTCTAGTGGTGAGTTTAAGCTCCGTAGCAATCGGATTGATCGGCGGAATTGGTCTTGGTCTACTAGCAGGTTATTACCGAAAGTTAGATGGATTGATTATGAGAGTTGTTGACTTATTGTTTGCATTTCCTGGAATTCTATTAGCCATGTTAATTATAGCAATGCTTGGCACAAGTTTAATAAATGTCATTATTGCGATAAGTATTTGGTCCATTCCAGGCTGTGCTCGTATCGTTCGCGGAAGTGTGTTATCCATAAAACAACAAGAGTATATTCTTGCTATGAAAACATTAGGGGCAAGTGATAGAAGAATCTTATTAAAACATATTCTTCCTAATTGTACTGCTCCTTTAATTGTATTTGCGACAATGCGAATGGCTACTGCTATTTTATCAACCTCTGCATTAAGTTACTTAGGATTAGGAGCGCAACCACCTACGCCTGAATGGGGGGCAATGATAGCAGCAGGGCAGGATTTTATGTGGGAAGCGCCGCATATGGCTATTATCCCAGGATTAGGTATTATGTTAACCGTTTTTGCCTTTAATGTAGTTGGTGATGGATTAAGAGATGCACTTGATCCAAATATGGACATGAATGTTTAAAAAAGAGAGAGGGAGATATGAATGAGAAAACGTTTTGTACCAATATGTTTGCTCGTATTAATGATTGTTTCTGCTGCTTGTAGTAGTGAGAATAGTAGTGGAAAAGAAAGCACAACACCCCCACAAGAAATCACATATGCCTCTACTTCAGATGCAGCAGGGTTGTCTCCAATTGATACCAATGACTCTGTATCTTCAAATGTAACGTATCAAGTGTATGAAACATTATTCACACAGGATCCAGAAACAATGGAAATCGAACCATTATTAGCTGAATCGTATGAAAATCCTGATGATAATACATGGGTTATTAAGTTAAAAGAAGGGATTACCTTCCACGATGGTACTCCGTTTAATGCTGAAGCGGTGAAGTATACATTTGAACAATTGAAAGATCCAGATAGAGCCGCGCCTCGAGCATCTTTGCTTGCACCGATCGAATCGATCGAAGTGGAAGATGAAAATACCGTCGTATTAAATACGGAGGAACCGTACGGACCGATGTTAGCTGCTCTCAGCCATACGAATGCAGCAATTGTTAGCCCAACAGCTGATCAGGAAGGGGATATCAATAAAGAACCAGTTGGAACTGGACCATTTGTATTTGATGAGTGGGTGGAAGGCGATCATATTACATTAACTAGAAATGAAGATTACTGGAGAGATCCAGCAAAATTAGAAAAGGTGACATACAAAGTAGTTCCAGAGTTTTCAACCGCTATATCCATGTTGGAAACAGGGGAAGTCCAATTTATCGATGCAATCGCATCTGATCATATTAATCGTGTCGAATCGATTCAAAATGTTGAAGTACAAAAAACGGAAGGTACGCGTGTATCCTATCTAGGATTTAATATGGAAAAAGAACCATTTAATGAATTGGCATTTAGACAAGCGGTTGCATACGGTATTGATCAAGAAGCATACGTATCTCAACTGAATGATCTTGGTATAGACAATGAGAGTATTATTGGTCCAAATGTTTTCGGCTATCAAGAAGATGCTAAGGAAAAAGGGTATGCATATAATCCTGAAAAAGCCAAGCAACTGATAGAAGATAATGGGTACGCTGGTCAGGAAATCACACTATTTGCTGCCAACCGTGACAATTATATGAAAATGGCCGAAATTGTACAATCACAGTTATCAGAAATCGGATTAAATGTTTCTATTGAAACAATGGAGTGGGCAAGCTTTTTGGAGAGTGCTAGAAAGGGAGACTACGAGATGACTTTTCTAGGCTGGTCAAATAGTACTGCAGACGGAAGTGAATTACTCTATCCGAATTTACACTCAGATAATATTGGTTCTTCCAATTATGCAAGATACGAAAATAGCGAATTTGATAAATTGGTACAAGAATCACGTTCGTCTGTTGATCAAGAAGTTAGAAAGCAAAAATTACACGCAGCAAATTTAATTGCTATGGAGGAAGCTCCTTGGATTGTAATGAATCATGGCATTGTAACAGCAGCTTATGATGCGTCTATGGAGGGGTTAATTGTTGATCCTACCGGAAAGTGGTCGCTATATCCAGTTAGTAGATAGAAAGGATGAATCTTATGAATCCACTATTACAAGTAACGGATTTAGAAACAACGTTTCATACACCAAATAAAGATTTGACTGCTGTCCGAAATGTATCCTTTTCGGTGGATCATGGGGAAACGTTGTGTATTGTCGGTGAATCAGGTTGCGGAAAAAGTTTGACTTCTCTTTCAATCATGGGTCTTTTACCAGCGAAGGGAAGAATAACGAATGGAAGCATTTTACTCGGGGAAGAAGAACTAACGAAACAATCAGAAGTGCAAATGGAGAAGATAAGAGGAAATAAAGTATCCATGATTTTTCAAGAACCGATGACTGCGCTTAATCCCGTCCTAACTATTGGTTTTCAACTTCGTGAATCACTAATGATTCATCGGCAAATGAATAAAAAAGCAGCTACTGTAAAAAGTATAGAGTTATTAAACAAAGTAGGAATTCCTAGTCCGAGAGAGAGGTTAAAACAATATCCACATGAATTAAGTGGTGGTATGCGTCAGCGGGTGATGATTGCTATCGCATTAGCTTGTGAACCAGATCTATTAATTGCTGACGAACCAACTACTGCGCTTGATGTAACCATTCAAGCACAAATTTTGGATTTAATTGATGAGCTGCAACAAGAGATTGGAATGGGAGTTATTTTTGTCACACACGATATGGGGGTGGTTGCTGAAATTGCTGATCGTGTCATGGTAATGTATGGAGGGGAAGTCGTTGAGACGGCTGATGTCGATGCGATTTTTGAAGCTCCCCAACATCCGTATACAAAAGGGTTACTTCATTCCGTTCCAGATGTTGATAATCCAATGCAGGAGTTAAAAATAATTGAAGGTTCTATGCCTGGACCCGACGATAAGATAACAGGATGCCGATTTCATCCCAGATGTCCATTTGCTATGGAAAAATGTAAACAGAAAGAACCTCCATTATTTAATCTGTCTCCGATGCATACTAGTAAATGTTGGTTACAGGAGGTGACAGAGAGTGAGTCGAACACCGTTATTAGAGGTTAACAATGTAACCAAACATTTCCCAATAAAAAAAGGGGTGTTTCGGCGTACAAAAGCACATGTAAAAGCGGTTAATGGTGTGGATTTGTTTGTTCATGAGGGAGAAACATTAGGTGTGGTTGGGGAATCAGGCTGTGGTAAGTCTACCTTAGGAAGAGTAATTATTGGTCTTGAAAAAATGACCAATGGAACCATTTATTTTCAAGGGGACTCTATTGGACAATTATCAGATCGTCATTTGAAAAAATATAAACGGAATTTGCAGATGATTTTTCAAGATCCTTTTGCATCACTTAATCCAAGACAAAAAGTGGGAGACGCCTTAGAAGAAGTATTTATTATTCATGATTCCGATTTAAATAAACAGCACCGAAAGCAGCGTGTTTTGGAATTACTTAAAGAAGTTGGATTAAAAGCAGAACATTATCATCGATATCCACATGAGTTTAGTGGGGGGCAACGGCAGCGCATAGGTATTGCACGTGCGTTAGCATTAAATCCGTCATTGATTGTATGCGATGAAGCTGTATCTGCTCTTGATGTTTCTGTACAAGCTCAAGTTATAAAGCTTTTAAAAGATTTACAGAAAAAATATCAGCTTAGCTATTTATTTATTTCCCATGATCTGGGAGTCGTCCGACATATGAGTGATCGAGTCCTTGTTATGTACTTAGGCGCACAGGTTGAATTAGGAGATGCAAGTCGAATTTATGCAAATCCCCTTCACCCATATACGAAGGCATTATTATCTGCTATTCCTCGCCCGAAAACTAAAATAAAGCGAGAACGCATCAAGTTACAAGGGGACATGCCTAGTCCAGCAAATTATCCAAAAGGCTGCCCATTTCATACACGATGCCCGATTGCAAAATCCTATTGTGCGGAAAGGATGCCTGCGTATCGTGAAGTAGAAGAAAATCATTTTGTTGCTTGCCATGAGGTTTAACAAACATGCAGGAACTGGTTCTTTGCCAGTTCCTGCAACCTTTTTCTTCATAATAGTATCTGATCCTTATAGTTCCCCGCTATTAATCATATCTACGACAGCTTCCAGCGAAAAATCATCGCCATTTATAAGCGATTGCTTTTTCTCTTCTATTGCAGCTTGTTTTTTATATGGTTTTCATTCGCCGTTTGTTGTATGCAAATTCGTTAGACTTGATCATTCATCTTAAATAGACATTGATGTTCAACTAAAACTTCCTCCATCCAAGCTGCTTCATATTGATTTAACCTTTTCATGAACTGTCTCCTTCTCATTTCTGTCTAAATATGTTAGTACCCACCTAATTGATGAATTAAACTTTATCCTTTACTTATGTAAATAATTGTAAGCGCTTAATTATTTCCGTTTCGTAACGGAAAAAGTATAGGTGTAGTTTCCGGTAGTATTCTTTTAAACTATAGTTAAAATTAACTAATTACCAACTAGGAGGAATTCTCTTGAAAAATATTGTTTTAGCATGTTCAGCAGGTATGTCAACAAGTTTATTAGTTTCTAAGATGGAAGAAATAGCTACTGAAAAAGGACTAGATGTCCGGATTTGGGCAGTAGCACAGGATAAAGTGGTTAAAGAAATGGAACAAGCAGATGTACTACTTATTGGACCGCAAATGCGCTTTTTGAAGAAGAAGCTTTCGAAGGCCGCGGAAGAGTTGAATGTCCCTATTGATGTCATTGATCCGATTGCATATGGAAGAATCGATGGAGAAGCGGTGTTAACAACAGCATTAGAGATGCTTGAGGGAAATAAATAAAAAGTTAATAACGATTTCAAGTGTTTGATAATTATTTAATCGTTATTTAGCTGCCATTTAAAAGGGGGAGATTTAAATGAATGGGAAGTTTATGGAAATGTTGGAGAACTTCTTATTACCTATTGCTGATAAGTTAAACAATAATCGGTATTTATCAGCTTTACGTGATGGATTTATGGTTGCTTTACCACTGATTATTTTTGGATCCATTTTTGTTGTTATTGCCAATTTTCCTTTTCTGGATAAGATGATTAGTGAGGAGGCATATACAGCATACCAAAATGCTTTAGGTCCAGCTTCAGCTGCAACGTTGAGTATTATGGGGATGTTCGTCATTGTTGGGATCGGTTATAAGCTAACCGAACATTATGAAGGCGAGGCAATATACGGTGGAGTTGTGGCATTAGCTGCATTCCTTATCTTAACTCCGCAAGTATTAGAAGGTGTTTCCGGGGTTATTCCTACAGCGAGTCTTGGAGCAGAAGGAATGTTCCTTGGTATCTTTACAGCCTTTATCTCTGCAGAATTATATCACTTTTTTGTGAAAAAAGATTGGACTATCAAAATGCCTGCTGGAGTACCAGGTGCTGTTTCTAGATCATTTAGTGCATTAATTCCAATCACGTTAACATTATCTGTATTTTTAGTTATCCGTATTCTATTTAGTTATACTAATTTTGAGACGCTACAGAATTTTATTTATACTATTATACAACAACCATTAACTGAATTAGGTAGTGGATTACCCGCAACGATTATTGCCGTACTATTAATTCAACTCTTCTGGTTCTTTGGTCTTCATGGCCAAATCATTGTGAATTCCGTTTTCGATCCAATTTGGTATGCATTAAATGATCAAAACCTGTCTGCATTTCAGGCTGGAAATGAATTGCCAAACATTGTGACCAAACAGTTTGTTGATTCTTTTCTTGTTGGTATGGGTGGGTCAGGTATGACATTAGCTGTCATTATCCTAATCTTTATCATCGGGAGAAGTAGACAATTGAAAGAATTAGGAAAGCTAGGAGCTCCTGCTGGTATTTTTAATGTAAACGAACCAATTATTTTTGGTTTACCAATTATTATGAATCCATTGATTATTATTCCATGGCTTGTTGCACCAGTAGTAGTTACCGTTATTACGTATGTTGCAATGGCTACAGGATTAGTTCCACCACCTGCAGGGGTCATTGTTCCTTGGACAACACCTGTTATTTTAAATGGATTTTTAGCAACTGGGAATGCATGGCAAGGCGGTGTATTACAAGCTTTCAATTTACTTGTTGTTATTGCTATTTGGTGGCCATTCTTGAAAATTATGGATAAAAGCTACTATGAGAAAGAGAAAAAAGCAGAAACAAAAAAATCGACGTAATTGAACAGTCATGAGAGGTGAAAATCGTGGATCAAACAACAGAAATTGCATTTCAAATTATTTTGCATGCAGGTAATGGTAAATCGAATGTGATGGAGGCTATTCAAGAAGCTAAACATGGTGATTTTTCTAAAGCGGATGAATTAGTAGAAGAAGCGGGTGAAGAATTAAGTAAGGCACATGAGTATCAAACAAAACTCCTTCAAAATGAGGCAAAAGGGGAGGAGAATGTGATTAATGTCATGCTTATCCATTCACAGGATCATTTAATGACAACTATGACAGTAAGAGATCTTGCGATTGAAATAATTGAAATCTATCGAAATAAGTAGTCAGATATAAATAGGAGGTACAGTAATGGAAGTGAATTATCAGTTTCCACAAGGTTTTTGGTGGGGGAGTGCAACTTCAGCAACGCAGATAGAAGGGGCGGCAAACGAAGACGGCAAAGCAAAAAACATTTGGGATCATTGGTATGAACAAGAACCTCATCGATTTTTTGATAACGTCGGTCCGAGTAAGACCTCTGATTTTTATCATACCTATAAAGATGATATACAGTTAATGAAAGAAATTGGACATAACACCTTTCGAATCTCGCTTTCATGGTCTAGGCTCATGCCTCAGGGAGAGCTAAATCAACAAGCTGTAACATTTTACAATTCGGTAATCGACGAGTTAATAGCTAATGATATTGAACCGTTTGTCAATCTCTTTCACTTTGATATGCCATTTGATTTGCAAAAACAGGGTGGTTGGGAAAGTAGAGAAGTAGTAGATAAATATGTAGATTATGCTGCTACATGTTTTCGGCTGTTTGGCGATCGTGTAACGAAATGGTTTACGTTTAACGAACCAATTGTACCAGTAGAAGGTGGCTACTTATATGATTTTCATTATCCAAACATCGTTGATGCCAAAAAGGCTGTTCAAGTAGCTTATCATACGATGATTGCACATGCGAAAGCAGTGCAAGCATTTCGTCAATTTGACTTTACACAAAGTAAGATTGGAATTATCTTAAATCTAACTCCTTCTTATCCAAGAAGCAATAACCCAGCCGACCTTAGAGCTTCTCGAATCGCGGATCTATTTTTTAATCGTAGCTTTTTAGACCCAGCTGTTCTTGGTGAATATCCAGAAGAATTGATTGCTATTCTAAAAGAGCATGGTCAACTGCCTTCAACATTCGAAGGGGATAAGGAGCTCTTAAAACGAAATACGATCGATTTACTTGGCGTAAATTATTACCAGCCTCGTCGAGTCAAAGCAAAAGAGCATTTACCAAATCCATATGCTCCGTTTATGCCTGATTGGTTTTTCGATAATTATGAAATGCCAGGAAGGAAGATGAATAAGTATCGGGGTTGGGAGATTTATGAAAAGGGTATTTATGATATCTTGATTAATTTAAAAGAGAACTATGGAAATATTGCGTCTTTCATCTCAGAGAATGGGATGGGCGTTCAAGATGAGGAGCGTTTTATAGAAAACGGAGAAATTCAGGATGATTATCGCATTGAATTTATCCGTGATCATCTAAAATGGGTCCATCAAGCGATTCAAGAAGATTGTAATGTAAAAGGCTATCATTTATGGGCGTTCATGGATAATTGGTCTTGGATGAATGCTTATAAAAATCGTTACGGTTTCTACTCGGTGAATCTCAAAACCATGAAACGAACACCAAAGAAAAGCGCACATTGGATAAAAAGCGTAGCTGAGCATAACGGATTTTAAAAAAGAATGGCCTTCATATCCATTAAAAGACAAATACTAAAAAAGTATCATTCTATTAACAAATCGACTAAAATAAAGAGAATTGAGTAATTTTGGTCTTCAGTAAAAAAACAGCGTTCTGGTGGATTTAGTACATTCAACTACCAGAACGCCCTCTTTTCTAAACCTTCAGTAAGGAGCAATTAGATATGCTTACCTTAAGGATGCGAATGATTTTAAAAAAAATGATGATTGCCGATGCTCCTGTTACAGGAGCTTTTTTGGCTGATTTAAATAATGTAACTTCTCGCACGACAAGGGGAGATATAAAGAAGTTGGATGACCAGATTCAAGGATATGGCGCAAAGATTGAAACGATTATGGGAAAAGGGTATAAACTAGCAATACTTGACGAGACGAGGTTCCGCGATTTTCTGCATAGGATTGCTTATCATGAATTACCAATTGGAATAATGCATCCACAAACACCAGAAGAACGGGAGACAGAAATTATTCGCAGGCTATTAGTTAGTAATGACTATGTAAAGTTGGAACAATTAGCTGATGAGCTGTTTGTTAGTAAATCTACCGTGCAAAATGACTTGAAGCAAGTGAAACGTATTTTACAGCGCTACTCCATTCATTTAAAATCCCGACCTAATTATGGATTGCGATTAGAAGGTGAAGAATTAAAGATTCGATTTTGTATGGCTGAATATATCGTTGAGCGAAACGATGATCGTGGTGAACAACCAATGGAAAAATTCATTGATTCTATCGAAAAGGAAGATGTAGAGTCTATTTCCCAGGTTATTATCCGACAGATTAGGAACTATCATATTAGTATGTCAGATATTGCCATTCAAAACTTAGTTGTCCACATCGCTATTGCGTTTCAGCGCATACGTAGTGGAAATCATATCACGTTGCAGTCTAGTGAAGTAAAACAAATTCGTACGCAATACGAATATCAAGTAGCTGCAAGGATCGTAAAGAAAGTTGAGCAGCACTTTCAAGTTGCATTCCCACTTGAAGAAACAGCCTATATAGCTATTCACTTACTAGGAACAAAAATGTTATCGGAACCTAATAAAGCAGAAGTACTCGATGAACATATGATTTCAGAAAATATCTTAGCTATTATACGAAAAATGCTGCATAAAGTAGAGGGAGAATATAACTTAGGAATTGAACATGATAAGGAGTTAATTATTGCGTTAGGATTGCATTTGAAACCAGCCATCAATCGATACAAATATGGCATGAATATACGAAACCCATTACTTGAAGAAATTAAAAGAAAGTATCCTTTGGCATTTGAAGCAGGAATTTTAGCAGGGTTGGTAATTGAAGAGGAAACAGGTTCAGAGATTGATGAAAATGAAATTGGCTATATTGCCTTACACATTGGTGCTGCAATCGAAAGGAAAAATTTCCATACAGGTCCGAAACGCTGTTTAATTGTTTGTGCTTCTGGGTTTGGAACAGCACAGCTTATTTATTACAAAGTAAAAACAGAATTTAAACAAACGCTAGACGTTGTTGGAATTACGGAACGATACAAGTTACATGAGTATCCGTTACATGAAATTGACGTCATTATTAGTTCCGTGCCAATTGCATCGAATATTTCTGTGCCTGTTGTCGAAGTTAGCGCTATATTGGGAAGTTCGGATTTAGAACGGATTGAACAGTTTATTAACAATCAAGGACGAATAACTACCTATTTCCAAAAACACCTCATGTTTTTAAGAGAAGATTTAGTGACAAAAGATGAAGTGCTTGAATTTTTATATCATCAGCTCTTTCAGTTAGGGATGGTTCAAGGTGATTTCCTGAATTATATATATCAACGTGAAAAAATTGCGCCAACTTCCTATGGTAATTTAGTGGCCATTCCACACCCAATCACACCGCAGACAAATGAAACATTTTTAACCGTATGTACGTTAAAAAAGCCGGTGTTATGGGGGACAAAGCCTGTTCAGTTCATATGTTTGTTAAATGTGAAAAAAGATAGTAAGGAAGATTTACAGCAGATGTATGAGTTGTTAGGATCTATTGTCAATTCAGAAATAACTGTCCAACAACTGATAAAATCTACTACCTATCAAGCTTTTATCCAAGAATTGCAATAAAGGCAGGGCATTGTTTTCTTCTGGTTTATCTATGAAACAAGTTAAGTAAGATTTTGTTATACTATTACTGAGTAATGAGCAGGACATATGGTATGGATAAGGATCCGATTTTTTTAGCCCGTGTCTCAAAAGAGAATATGGGCGGGGAGAGAACAATCGCTGGATTTTCTACAATGTAGCGTGATAAAACAATTTGCGATTGAAAAAGGAGACCATTTTATTCTGCATCGCGGCATACAAACATATCAAATTGAATGGTCATGCAGAATTCATTGTCTCCCATACATAAACATTTAGTGAGGAGCGAGCATGTATGTTAACAGGTGGTATTGAAGCTGGCGGTACAAAGTTTGTCTGTGCAGTAGGTAAAGGATCAGGGGAAATCATTGACAAGGTAACCTTTCCTACAACAACTCCGGATGAAACACTTAGGCGTGTACGTGACTATTTTTCTGAATTCTCTATACGTGCTATTGGAATTGGAAGTTTTGGACCAGTGGATTTGGACAAGAAGAGTACCTCTTACGGGACCATTTTGCATACGCCAAAGCAACAATGGCGGCAATTTGATTTACTAACTGCAATGAAAGAATATGTTCAAGTCCCGCTTTTTCTAGATACGGATGTAAATGCTGCAGCTTTAGGAGAGTACAAATATGGAGTTGCACAAAAAGATCAGAGCTGCTTATATATTACTGTTGGAACGGGTATTGGTGCTGGTTTTGTTAAAGATGGCGTAACGTATCAAGGAAAAAGTCATCCAGAGATGGGACATATCATGATTCAAAAACATACGGATGATTATTTCGCTGGCATTTGCCCCTCTCATGGTGCATGCTTAGAAGGTCTAGCGTCCGGCCCAGCCATTGAAAAGCGATATGGTAAAAAAGCAGAATTGCTTGCAAGTCACAAGGAGGTATGGGAGTTAGAAGCTTTTTACCTCGCACAAGCGATTATAAACTATACGCTTGTATTATCTCCCGAACGAGTTATTATTGGTGGCGGCGTTATGAAACAGCATGAATTATATCAGCGTATTCGTAATTACTTTTCACAGCTAATGAATAATTATGTGGAATTAGGTAATCTAGAAGATTTTATCACAGCTCCAACGTTATCAGATGAGCAGGGGATAAAAGGCGCTATTGCACTTACGTACATGGAATAAGAAAAAATATATAAAGTGAATGCATTTTGAATACTTTTTTTGCTAGAGACTGCCCCGCTTTGGTGCAGTTTTTTATATTGTTTTGCTATGCATATCTCCTTCTCATTGAGGACAAGTTAACCATAAAAATGCTGGAATTATAGCTTAACGTGGTAAGGGATTTGGTATGAGTGGGCAAAAAGCATATCGTTATCGTACTCAGTTGTTGCATATTCCTAACAGGTTGTTGGGATCGTGTGGAAATTGAAGATAGAGGGTTCGTTATTGGATCCGCTATTGATTTAAAAGAAAAAAAACCTGACGGCTCGTATGTATTAGAACTGACACACCAAGCAGCTGTTCCTTCCGAGTTTGGTTCCCCTTTAAAAGGAGGAGGTGGCAGTAAAAAAGCATATTCCAATATATCAGCTTCTGGAGAAAGCTTGTTTGAGTTAACTAGGCAAATGTCTACAATAACCAGCCATGCCTTGTTTTTTTCTCATATGCAAGTACTCATTCTTTCTGAAGAATTAGCGAAAGAGCCCAATTTAATTGCAAATATTGTGGATTACTTTATTCGAGATCATGAGATGAGACGTTCGATAAAGTTAGTCATTGCAGATGGTGGAGCTAAAGAAATCTTAAACTCAAAAGTGGAGAATGAACATCTTCCCGCTTTGTATTTGGAATCGCTCATGGATAATGCATATAAAAATACAGAATCAATGAAACCAGTACATATTGGAGAAGTTCAAGAGATGCTCCTAGGCAATCAAAGTTTTGTCATCCCTAAAGTAAACATGACGGATAAAAATTACATTCAATATAAAGATGCTGCTGCATTTCAAGGAATGAGCCATAAAATGGTTGATTCATTATCGGATGAAGAATCAAAAGGATTAAACTTCCTAACACAACATAACCAAGGAGGACCAATTAAAATTAAGATCGATGGTCAAATGGTTGCTGTTGAATTAAGTGATATTAAACCGTCCATCCGTCTAGTAAATAAGCATAAAAATACGGCAGAAATTGCTATAACCATTGATTTAGAGGGAAGAATCACCGAAAGAATAGGGGATATGAGTGTTTTAAATGATGCATACCTGAAAAAGGTAAAAAAAGCCATTGAAGAAAAGGTAAAGGCCATGTCCTACCAAGTAATAGCAAAAGCACAAGATGAATTGCATACGGATATACTTGGGATTGGAGAATTCTTATACACATATCATTATGGGTTTTGGTCAAAGGTTAAGGATAATTGGGAAACGGGGGAAAATTATTTCTCACAAAGCTCGATCCATGTGTCAACAGATGTAAAAATTGAAATGGTTGGTTCGGCAGATAAAGTAACCAATACGAAAGGGAATAGAAATTCTCGTTAAAGCTAGCTGATTGAAGCACGTTGTCAGATGAGGCAGGTGCAAGAGCAATTTCGAAATAAAATAACAGTAAACCCGAATACGTATTATTGTATTCGGGTTCTTGTCTCTTTCTATAGGATTTTATAAACAGGAAAATGAAACAGTTGAGCATGTTGAGAAATCTGCAGGAACGGCACAGGTCGTGCTGTTCCAATCGGGGGAATTGCTTGTTGCATACCCGAGTTAGCAGAGGTTGTTTTCGTAGAAGTTGCCGTATGACTTAACCACATACATTGATAAATCGTTTCGTTATTTCCTTTGGTCTAGTAATTGCACCACCTACTACACATGCAAAAGCGCCAATTTCTTTACATCGTTTGTACATATCAGGAGTCACAATATTCCCCTCTGCGATTACAGGAATAGAAACGTGTTCGATAACTTTCTTTAAGAAGGAGAAGTCATCATCGTATAGTTTCTTTCCATTTGTTCCTTCTGTATATCCGTGAAGTGTGGTTGAAATACAATCGAATCCTAATTTTTGTGCAGATATAGCTTCTTCAACGGTAGCTATATCCGCCATTAGCTCAACATGGGGAGCTGATCGATTTGTATGTTTAATTATATCCCTAATTGTCGCTGATTTGGGCCTTCGCCGATCTGTAGCATCCATAGCGATCATTTCACAACCACTCTCTATTAATTCATCAATTTCTTTTTTCGTTGCTGTTATAAAAACAGAGCTGCCTTGGTAATCCCTCTTTACAATACCGATTATTGGAAGTGGTACTTCCTTTTTTATTTCTACGATATCTTCTTTGGTATTGGCTCTTATCCCACAGGCACCACCCTGAAAAGCAGCAAGTGCCAACTTCGACATAATAAAGGAGCTATGTAGAGGCTCATCAGGTAAAGCCTGACAAGAAACAATTAATCCATTTTTAACTTGCGCTAGCATTCGATCAACTCCTTATCTAAAGTTCTTCATCCTTTTTAAAAGTAGATTAATGCAAAGACGCTTCCGCGTTTGTTTTTAAAAAAGGGTAGATGGCGCCATATAACGCTGCATGATTATGTAAAGCAGCCATCCTTACCTTTGTCTTTAGAAAATGTTTAGGCAAATAGTGATGTATTTCTTTTTGAATAAAATTTAATAGATAATCACCTTGTTTGGAAATGCCACCACCAATCACGATATACTCTGGATCATATAGTAGGATAATCTGTGCCAAGCCACTTGCTATTTCCTTTGCCCAGTTACGAATAATAGTTAAACATTTGTGACACCCCAATTTTGCACGTTCAAATAACGATTCTGGGGTAACAGTATCATCAAGATGTTCCTTTATTGTTGAAATAAGTGCATTGGTAGAAGCTCTGGACTCGTAGTTTGTTCCTGTAGTAGGGTCATATGATAAGTAGCCCACAGAATTCGCTTGTTGATTTGCTCCATCTATTAAGTGATTTTTGTAGTAAGCTCCACCAATTCCAGTACCAATAGTGATGCAGAAGATATTGTTTTTATTTATCATAGAGCCTTTCCAGATTTCTCCCAATAATGCTGCATTCACATCATTCTCAACGACAACTGGTATACTGAATTTTTTGGTTAAAGGCTGTTTCCATTCCATCCCTTTGTAGAAAGGGAGAGTTGGTCCAGCATAAACAACCTTGCCAATGTATCTATCCACAATACCAGCAGTACTGATCCCAATTCCAGATAGGTTATATTCGTTCTGTATCTCTTTAATAATCTGTTCTATTTGTTGGTATAAAACTTGTTTACTAGTAGTTTTGGTTTGTTCCTTCCTATGATCGTTTAATTCTAAGTTTTCGTTTAAGAGGGCGTACTTAATATACGTTCCACCAATATCGATTGATAAATATTCCATCTAAAGCCCCCTATAGTTTTGCTCGTTTTATATGATTATTCAACAATGATTTTGCTAATTCAGCATTTTTGTTTTTAATTGCTTCTATGATGGATTGATGCTCACGAATAACTTGCTGATATTCTTCTAGACTAAGTTGGATGTACTCGGTTTCAAAAAAGTAGCTATTAATCATATTGGTCATTTGTATAAAAAGTGGGTTTCTTGTTGCTTTAAGTAATTGTTTATGGAACAACATATCAAAATTTCTATATTCCTCCATGGTATCAGCATCTTTACTCTTGATTAGGAGTGCTTGAATCGTTTCCATTTCTTCACGGTTTTCTTGTTTTACAATCTCTTCTACGGCACTTGATTCAAACATAATACGCAGGCTCATAATATCTTCAATATTGCCGCCGTTTATCTGCCAAAGAAAAAAGAAGCTATTTAAAAGAGTGTCAATATTTGATTCATTTAAGTAAGCTCCTTTTCCTTGCGTGGTCGTTATTACTCCTGTATTTTCTAAATAGCTTAAAGCCTCACGTACAACAGACCTGCTGACTTGAAACATCTCAGCTAGTCTTCGCTCGGTGGGAAGTTTATTCCCAGACGACAATTCGTTTTCGATAATATAGTTTTTAATCTCCTGAATAACTGTTTTTTTAAGTGAGGTTCTCTCCATACTCTGGATTGGTTCTATCTTCACGATTCTTCCTCCATTTGTTTTATAAATGTGAATATAGGATTGAAGTGTTGTGTTATCGTTTGCTGTGCTTTCGTCAAATCCTTTTCAGCAACTGCTTTAATTATTTGCGTATGTTCATCGTAGGACTTCATAAGATCTTCCTCTTTTTGAAATAAATCCATCTTTGCCAATAAGAAATATTCATTGATAATTTCGCTGAAATGATAGAACGTTTCGTTTTGAGTTGTTTTTATTAGTAACTGATGGAAATCATTATCATATTGATTTGTATTGTTATTATTAATGATCGATTGATAATAGGAATGATTAATACCGTAAAATGCTTCTAGATTAACATCTATGTTTTTTTCAATTATTAAACGAAGCGCTCCGAGCTCAATTATTTTACGTATTTCCACAAGTTCTTTGATTTTTACACCGTAGGTTTCATAATGATGTTTTAAGATAGAAGTAATTGCATAGAGCTTTGTATCTGCAACAAATACACCGCCTCCAGCCTTAACCTTAAGAATGCCTAGAGCTTGAAGAGAAATTAGCGCTTCTCGAATAACGGTTCTACTGACTTGTAGTTGTTCGACTAATTCTCCTTCGGACAAAAATTTATCATTTGGTTTAAGATTATTGTCGATAATGGATTTTTTAATTCTTTCGATAACTACTTCCACTAATGATTGTTTTTTTGCTTTCATTCTAATCTCCTCATCCACTCACAAAACCATTGATATAGTTAGGTTTGTGATGATTGTTATCCATATCATATCATATTGGAATAGGAAACCCCTTACGAAAAAGGGTTGACTTTTATGGATAAGGAAATTATGATGAGTTTAACTAAAATTGGTCTGACCATATTATAACTTGATTAAGTTTATAAATCAATACATTATCGGAGGGGACAACATGAAGGGAATATTTTCTGCTCTACTCGTACCATTTGATGAAAGCGGAGACATAAAAGAGCAAGGATTACGTGAGATCATTAGACAAAATATTGATAAACAAAAAGTGGATGGATTATATGTGAATGGTAGTTCTGGAGAGAATTTTATGATGTCTACCGAGCAAAAAAAAGAAGTGTTTCGAATAGTGAGTGAAGAAAATAAAGGGAAAGTAAAGCTGATAGCTCAAGTAGGGTCGATTAATTTAAATGAAGCTGTTGCGTTAGGGAAATATGCGACAGATTTAGGCTATGACAGCTTATCGGCTGTTACTCCATTTTATTATAAGTTTTCATTCGATGAGATAAAATATTACTATGAAACAATTATCAATGAAACGAAGAATAATATGATTATTTATGCTATTCCTGCTTTAACAGGTATTTCGATGTCATTGGATCAATTTGAAGCACTTTTCCAAAACGAGAACGTAATAGGGGTTAAATTTACAGATGGGAATTTCTATTTATTAGAGCGTCTAAGAAAAAAGTACCCAAACAAGCTGATTTACTCGGGATTTGATGAGATGTTAATTTATGGTGCCATTTCAGGAATTGATGGTGCAATAGGAAGCACATTTAATATTAATGGAAAACGTGCAAAACAAATACTTACACTTTGTCAAGAAGATCAAGTTTCAAAAGCATATGAAATACAACATATAACAAATGATTTAATAGAGAGAATTTTAGATTTAGGTTTGTATCAAACACTGAAAGAAATTTTAAAAATTACGGGTATCGATGCCGGAGTCTGTAAAAAACCATTTGAAGCATTCAACTTTGAGAAACGAGCAGAAGTGAAGAAGTTAGTAAGTACATTTAATCTATAAGATGTCAGAAACGGTGCTGCTTAGGCGTGTGTTGCTGCGGCAGCACCGTAAAAATGAAACAAGGGGGAACTCGAAATGGATAAGGTAGGTTTAGGAGCAGTAAATTGGATCGTATTAATTGTTTATCTAGTTGCTATGCTTGGTGTGGGAGTATATTTTACAAAACGCTCAGGAAAAAATACGGATGCTTTTTTTACAGCAAGTGGAAAAATTCCTGCCTGGGCAGCAGGATTTAGTATTTACGCTACAACATTAAGTGCTATTACGTTTATGTCAACGCCGGAACAAGCTTTTTTAAGTGATTGGTCGTATGCTGCTGGTAATCTTGCAATTTTTGCGATTATACCAATACTCATCTATTTTTATATTCCGTTTTTTAGAAAACTCAACGTAACGACGGCTTATGAATATTTAGAAGAGCGTTTTGGACCTTCGTTACGGGTGGTCGGCAGTCTATTATTTGTGCTTTATCATATAGGTAGGGTAGCAATTGTTATTTATCTGCCTACGCTTGCAATTACATCCGTTTCTAGTATTAATCCAATTGTAATCGCTTCTGTGGTTGGTGGACTCTGTATTATTTATACCTTTTTAGGTGGAATGGAAGGTGTTATTTGGAGCGATGTCATTCAAGGGATTTTATTACTTGGAGGAGCAATTTTAGTTTTAGTCCTTGGTATATTAACGATCAATGGTGGATGGTCAACTGTAATAAACGATGCATTGGTCAATGATAAATTAATAACTACGGATAATTTTAAATTTGGAGCAGCTGCAGCCGCAATTCCTATTATTTTTATCGGATCAATTTTTAATAATTTACATCAATACACCGCTAGTCAAGATGTTGTTCAACGTTATCAAACAACAAAATCAATAAAAGAAACGAATCGGTCATTATGGACAAATGGTATTTTAGCATTAATCACAATTCCAATATTCTATGGAATGGGTACAGTTCTTTTTAGTTATTATTCAAATGTGGAGGCGCTTCCAGAAGGTTTTAATACTTCTGCGATTGTTCCTTACTTCATCGTAACAACCTTACCAGTTGGTGTTGCTGGATTATTAATTGCAGCGATTTTTGCGGCATGTCAGTCGACGATATCATCGAGTTTAAATAGTATCTCTGCCTGTATAACTGTCGACTTTAAACAACGTTTTTTTGACAAAACATGGAGGCTTAATGATGTGGTACTAGCAAGACTTGTTATAATCATTACCGGAATTCTTGGTATGAGTGCTGCGCTTTACCTGGTATCTACAAATCAAGCGGAAACATGGAATCTCTTTTTGGCAATGACTGGATTATTTGGAGTTCCAATTGCCGGAATATTTGCTCTTGGGATTTTTACAAAAAGAGCAAATGCTCCCGGGGTACTTATTGGTCTAATATTAAGTGCAATTACATCCTACTTTATTCAACAGACTAGTTTTTCACCATTTGCGGTAAGTGTGATGGCGTTCTTTTCTTCCTGCATTTTTGGATATATAGCAAGTATCTTTTTTCCGACTTACACCAAGAACACTACCGGACTAACGATTTATACGAAAAATGAAGATTTTATTAAGTCAGGTGTTAAACAAAATATTTCTTAAAAACATTTACATGCTATATAGGAATAATATTGATTTTATTGTTAAAACTAAATAGCAAGCAAAGAATTTACAATAAAGTGGTGATGGCATGCGGAAAAGACTGGTTATTATAGGCTTAGCTCTATTGCTTTTAGGCCTACCAACTATTGCACTTGCTCATACAGAGACGACGGAAGATGATTCCAACAAGTCGCATAATTGGCAAGAATATAGTAGAGATACGAATATTATTGATACAGGTACCCATGAATTTACATATTGGAAAAATTTTATGAAACACAAGCGCACATGCCAAATATCTCAAAAGGTTGAGACAATCGTATATTATTGTGATGTACATGATCACACCAAATCAGAAACGAAGTATCTGGAAACAATACACAGTCACAAACATAGCTAATGGAGAGCACCATCGGATTTATCGATGGTGCTTTTGTTATGCTTACGGAAAGATGAAGATTAAAACTTCCATTGGTCTATATACAGAATGGATGATAATATAATAATGTAACAATTGAAAACGCTAACAAACATCAGAGAGAAGGAGAGGAACAACGTGGAAGGATTAGGACTTATTTTTGTTATTATTCTGGGTGTTTTATTTGTTATTTTTGCTACAGCAAAGATGAAACTTCATCCCTTTTTATCTTTACTAATCGCAGCTTTTGCAATTGGCATTGTTGCAGGTCTTCCATTATCAGATGTAGTTGAAGCTGTGAATAGTGGATTTGGTGGATTAATGAGCAGTATTGGTCTGGTCATTATCTTCGGAACAATCATTGGTGTGATATTAGAAAAGTCAGGTGCTGCCTTACGAATGGCTGAAGTTGTATTGCGAATTGTTGGCGAAAAACGACCGCAGATGGCAATGAGTCTAATTGGCGGGATTGTTAGTATTCCGGTATTTTGTGATTCAGGGTTTGTTATTTTATCTTCTTTAAAAAAAGCACTGGCAAAAAAAGCAAAGGTTGCGGTCACCTCCATGACTATTGCTTTATCAACGGGCTTATTTGCTACGCATACTTTAGTACCACCGACTCCAGGACCAATTGCGGCAGCTGGTAATATTGGTGCAGAAGCGTATTTGGGTACGATTATTCTCATTGGCATTATTGTGGTTATTCCGGTGATTTTTACCGGCTATCTTTGGGCAATCAAAGTTGGCACAAAGATGAAAGTAGAGGGAGAAGATAAAGAAGAAGAGGCATATGATTATGAGGCTATTGTGAAGGCATTTGGCGAGATGCCTTCTGCCGCAAAGTCGTTTGCTCCAATTATTGTACCGATTATCTTAATTGGATTAAGCTCGATTATAACATTTGCTGGTTGGAATGGTACATTAGCATCTATCTTCTTATTTCTTGGTTCACCGGTGGTTGCATTATTGGTTGGGGTACTATTTGCCTTTGCACTGCTGCCCTCATATGATGAAGAAACATTAACAGAATGGATAGGCATCGGCATTAAAGAAGCGGCTCCAATATTACTGATAACCGGTGCTGGTGGTGCATTTGGAACAGTCATTAGCACCACACCAATTGCAGATTATATTCAGAGTTTTGGTCAAAACACGTTATGGACAGGCGCGATGTTTCTAATTATTCCATTTTTAATTGCTGCTGCTTTAAAATCGGCACAGGGTTCATC
The DNA here is from genome assembly GCF_000723585.1 of Virgibacillus salexigens. NCBI lineage: Bacteria > Bacillati > Bacillota > Bacilli > Caryophanales > Bacillaceae > Virgibacillus > Virgibacillus salexigens. The sequence continues at coordinate 1,201,585 of NZ_CCDP010000001.1, forward strand.
GACTGCGGCAATTGTCATTACATCTACATTAATTGCTCCACTTTTACCTGATTTGGGGATTACGGGTGCTGTTCCACTTGCTTTAGTAGTAATGGCCGTTGGAGCTGGGGCGATGGTTGTTTCCCATGTGAATGACAGTTATTTCTGGGTCGTTAAGGAATTTAGTGGGATGACGGTAACACAAGCCTACAAAGCACAAACAGCTGCAACATTATTCCAAGGATTGGTTGCATTTATTATCACATTCCTCTTGTGGTCCATCTTTGTTTAAACAGATGAGGTTGGGACAAAATCCTGGTAATAAAGAAAGAAGTCAGGCAAATCACCTAATGATGGATGATCTGCCTGACTATTATACGTTTGACTTAGACTACAGGTGTCTGCCTTCCGCGGGCACGGCCACAGTCACCTTTTGCTTCAGTCACCTGCATATTCTTAGCTAATTATATCATCACAGCCTCGTTAGTTTTCTTCTCGTAACACAAGATCAAGATCTTCTCTATTATTATCGGGCGCCAAGATATAAAGGACATCACCTTGGAACAGTTTGGTCTTTGCAGTAGGTGAAATCGTCTCACCGTCTCTTAGAATGATAATAATATTTGCTGCAGGAGGAAATCGTTGCAATGACTTGTCCATTAATTTTATTTTGTTCACCAACTTGATATTCAATGATACTAAGTTCCTTTTTGCCAACAGATAGTAGGTCTAAGGTATGCAATGGGTTTGTACCAACTGGTTGCGATAGTCCTAATTTTTTGGCGAATAATGGAATCGTTGTTCCTTGAATAACTGTAGAAGTTAATACAATAAAGAAAATAATATTGAAATACAATTGACTGTGTTGTAAGTCAGCAAGCATAGGAATAGAGCAAGAACAAATAGAATAATAACTAATGCCATCATTCCAATAAGTTGAGCGATTTCCGGATCACGAAAATCAAAGACATCAATCGTGTCACTTCCAAGTATCATGCCGATGATAATAAAAAAGACCAAAGATGGTGAATTGATACGTGCAGAAAATTGAATACCTAGGATACTAATGATAAGGATAATCGATACTGCAAGAATAAATAAATTTGAATGAAATAATTCTGGTAACATGTTTCACACCCTTTAATACCATTTACTGTACCCGGTTTCTGAACACGCTACACATCGCGTTATAGACTTATTCATTTTAACGATGAATGTTTTCCTTTAAAATATAAGTAGCAAAACTAATGGAGGATTGAATATATGATGAAGCATTTGCAAGATACGATAACTCTAAATAATAATGTGAAAATGCCTGGGTTTGGTTTAGGTGTGTATAAAGTAGAAGATGGAAGTACAGTAAAGGATGTAGTCAAAAACGCAATTATACATGGCTATCGCAGTATTGACACGGCTTCGTTCTATGATAATGAAACGGGTGTCGGTGAAGCGATTCAAGAATCAGGTATTCCGAGAGAGGAATTGTTTATCACAACAAAGGTTTGGAATGATCAACAAGGATATGGGAATACGAGAAAAGCTTTTCATCATAGTATGGAAAGGTTAGGTTTAGAGTTTTTGGATCTTTATCTTATCCATTGGCCAGTAAAGGGGTTATACAAGGACACTTGGATGGCAATGGAGGAGCTCTATAAAGAGGGGAAAATCAGGGCCATTGGTGTTAGCAATTTCCATCAACATCATTTAGAAAATTTAATGGATGGTTGCATGATTAAACCAGCTGTAAATCAAGTAGAATATCATCCACATTTAACTCAACAAGCTCTCCATGCTTTCTGTAAAAAGCATGACATTCAATTAGAGGCATGGTCTCCACTTAAAAGAGGTGGCTTGGTTGATGAACCTGTATTAAAACAAATAGGTGAAAAATATAATAAAACCGCTGCACAAGTTATCTTACGGTGGGATATTCAGAATGAGGTTATTACGATACCTAAATCAACAAAAGAACATCGTATAATTGAAAATGCATCGATTTTTGATTTCACTTTAACAAAAGAAGAAATGAAGCAAATAACTAATCTAAATATAAATGAACGAAGTGGTTCAAATCCAGATCGTTTTGATTGATCAATAGGGTCAGGTATGATAAATAGCCTCCGATTATCGGGAGGCTATTTATTTGGCTATCTCCATATTTGTGTTACGTTAATCGAAAAAGAAGACTTCATCGTCCCTGGATTTATCGTTATAATGAGATGAAGGATATGTCTGAATAGGAAAAGGAAAGCACATGTATAGAGGAGGAGAAATGGATGTGGTATAGGAGTGAAATAACGAAGAAGCTAGGTGTCCAGTATCCCATCATACAGGCTGGAATGGCAGGAGGTGTTACCACCCCCGAGTTAGTAGCTGCTGTTTCGAATAGTGGTGCACTTGGTACATTAGGGGCAGGATATATGACTCCAGAAACGATGCAACAAGCGATTAAACAAATTAAACAACTTACAGATCAACCTTTTGCGGTAAATCTATTCATCCCGGAAATTCCGAATGTGGATACAGAAGCTATTAACCAAGCAAATGAATGGTTACGACCTTATCGAGAAGCATTACAACTAACCAAACCAGAAGTGAAGCAACCTTCCTCATCGAATTATGAAAAACAATTAGAGATTCTTTTACAAGAAGGGGTACCAATTTGCAGTTTTACATTTGGCGTACCTGATAAAGAAACCATTCAAAAACTCAAACAACATCATTTGTTATTAATTGGTACAGCAACTACTGTACAAGAAGCAATGATAAACGAAGTAAACGGGATGGATATGGTGGTTATGCAAGGGAGTGAAGCAGGAGGTCATCGTGGAACATTTTTAGGGGAATTTGAGGATGCGATGATTGGAACGATGGCACTTGTACCTCAAGCTGTTGACCAGGTATCTATTCCAGTTATTGCAGCAGGTGGAATAATGGATGGTCGAGGTATATTGGCAGCACTTACTTTGGGTGCTCAAGCTGTACAAATGGGTACTGCTTTTCTGACTTGCCTAGAAAGCGGTGCAAAAAAACAACATAAAGAAGCGATCTTACATACGACAGAAGAACAGCCAGTAATTACTTCCGCCTTCAGCGGCAAGCCAGCAAGAGGAATAAAGAATCAATTTATAACAGAGATGGCAGCATATGAGAAAGACCTACCAAGCTATCCAATTCAAAATGCATTGACGAAAGAGATACGTAGAGAAGCAGCTAACCAAAATCGACCAGAATGGATGCATTTATGGAGTGGTCAAGGCCCAAGATTAAGCAGACAACAAGCAGCTGGGGAGATGATATCAAAGTGGATCTTACAAATTGATGAGCGAATAAAATGAAGCTAATCATATACTTATATAATTATTGCCCCTAGTACTTTGTTATCACCAGTTTTCCATACTTGTGTCCAGGTTGGGTGTGTAAAAAGGGCATGATCATATCCATATAACAAAAGGCTTACGCTAATCCATGGCGTTAAGCCTTTTTTGTCCCTCTAACTATATGAGGTGGTAAATTTTAATTAATACCAATTAAATAAATTCATTGAACTATTCGATAATTAGGCATATAATAATTCGAAAGAAAGGTGGGAAATCCAGTGGGAAAAGATTTACGGATAAAGAGTAAAGTATTTAGTGAAGGGACAATGAAGGCCCCGAATCGTGCCATGCTGAGGGCTGTAGGAGTAACAGATGAAGATTTTCAAAAGCCGATGATTGGAATAGCTAGTACATGGAGTGAAGTTACCCCATGTAACATACATATTGATGATTTGGCTGTACAGGCAAAGAAAGGAGCACGGGAAGCTGGCGGTGTTCCTTTAATTTTTAATACAATTACCGTTTCTGATGGGATATCAATGGGAACGCAAGGTATGAGGTACTCCTTACCAAGCAGGGATTTAATCGGTGACTCGATTGAAACAGTGGTTGGTGCAGAAAATTTAGATGGTTTTGTTGCAATTGGTGCCTGTGATAAAAATATTCCAGGCTGTATGATCGCTATAGCAAATGCTGATGTACCAGCTGTATTTGTTTATGGTGGTACGATTGCCCCAGGCTCTGTAAATGGAAAAGATATTGATATTGTGTCTGTATTTGAAGGTGTTGGAAGACATAATAATGGCGATATCAATGATAGTGAATTACGATCAATCGAATGTCATGCTTGCCCAGGCGCAGGTGCTTGTGGAGGAATGTATACAGCGAACACCATGGCATCGGCAATGGAAGCAATTGGAATGAGTTTACCTGGAAGCTCATCAAATCCGGCGGAGTCAGCTGCAAAAGCAGAAGATTGTTCCAAAGCTGGACAAGCAGTCTATCAATTATTAGAAAAAGGTATCTACCCGAAAGATATCATGACGAAAGAAGCTTTTGAAAATGCCATTACCGTCGTTATGGCTTTGGGTGGATCAACCAATGCAATCTTACATTTATTAGCAATTGCACATGCAATTGAAGTAGATATAACGATTGACGACTTTAATCGTATCCAAGAGAAAACACCACATTTAGCTGATTTAAAACCAAGTGGTAAATATGTTATGCAAGATCTTCATCGTGTTGGCGGGGTACAAGCAGTTATGAAGTTGTTATACGAAGCTGGATACTTACATGGGGACTGTCTAACTGTAACTGGCAAAACGTTAGCGGAGAACTTAGCAAATGCCCCGTCATTATTAGAAGGTCAAGACATTATCATGCCTTTTGATAAGCCAAAAAGAGAAGATGGCCCATTGATCGTACTAAAGGGTAATCTTGCTCCTCGAGGAGCGGTAGCAAAGGTCTCTGGTGTTAAGGTGAGTCGGCATACAGGTCCTGCAAGGGTTTTTGACACGGAAACAGAGGCTACAGCAGCAGTCATGAATAATCAGATTAATAAAGGTGATGTGCTTGTTATTCGTTATGTAGGACCAAAGGGTGGTCCTGGCATGCCGGAAATGTTATCTATTTCTTCCATTCTAGTTGGCAAGGGCTTAGGAGAAAAAGTAGCTCTATTAACCGATGGTAGATTCTCTGGAGGGACTCATGGTTTAGTAGTTGGGCATATTGCTCCAGAGGCCCAATCCGGCGGGCCAATTGCCTTTTTACGAGAGGGAGACCTTGTAACGATTGATTCAACAAAGAAGGAAATTTTCTTTGAGATTTCAGAAACTGAATTGGAACGAAGAAAACAAGACTGGATTGCTCCACCTTTATACAGAAAAGGAGTGTTAGGTAAATACGCACATAATGTTGCTTGTTCATCCGTTGGTGCAGTAACGGATTACTTAAATAAATAGAATAGTGGTTACAAAAAGGGGCTTATCTAGGTAAGAGGCCCTTTTTGTATATCAATATATTAATTGTAGTAAATTGGTTTAAATAACAAAAAATAATAACTGATATATTACGAAGTGAAAAAGTTAATAAATATAATAAAACTAGGTGTTTAAATCAATATATCGGTTTGTAAAGAAAATGTAATAAAGACAAAGATGCTATGCACACTAAATATGTAAGCGCATCCAAAATAATTCGCAAATCAAAAATATCAAAAAACTTAAAAATATCTGTTGACTCTTGTTCGAAAACGGTATATGATTAACGGCAATATTAACTTATTAATTTTAACAGCGCCTAATTGACTGTAAGAACAATGAAAATAAAAAGTTCACAATTTTATAAAAATAACGCTATGACGGGAAAAAAGGAATATAACTTGTGTATTTGCAGAGATCCGGGGTTGCTGTGAGCCCGGAAGTACACTATATTCTGACATCATCTCTGAGTGCCGGACTGAACAGTTTACTTAATAGGCCGGCCAGGTACTGCTTACCTGTACCTGTTATCAATTGAGACCAATATATTGGTCTTGTTGAGTTAGTGTTCGCGAGGATACTAAAAACCTGGGTGGTACCGTGAAAAGAAGACGCTTTTCTCCCCAATCACTGTAAACGAATGTGCAGTTATGGGATAGAAGGCGTCTTTTTTATTTCAGCAAAAACTTATGAAAAAAGGTTGAATGATCCTTAGGTTCCATGAGAACGAGGATTTTCTATACAAATGATTACTAAAGGAGGCATGCAGCAGTGAAGGTTGAGGCAAAGCATGAATTGGAAAGTGCAAAGAAAGTAATGACAGGTGCGGATGTATTAATTAACGCATTAGTCGAAGCTGAGGTCGATACGATTTTTGGTTATCCCGGTGGTGCTGTATTACCAATCTATGATGCGATTTATCGTTCTAATGCTCAGTTTGAACATGTGCTTTCTCGTCATGAACAAGGGTCCATTCACGCAGCTGAAGGTTATGCTCGTGTTACGGGTAAACCCGGGGTTGTAATTGCAACTTCTGGTCCTGGAGCAACGAATCTAGTTACTGGTATTACAGACGCTATGATGGATTCATTGCCTATCGTCATATTTACCGGTCAAGTGGCAAGTAGTGTTATAGGCACGGACGCTTTTCAAGAGGCGGATGTTATGGGGATTACAACACCAATTACAAAATACAATTATCAGGTCAATCAATTATCCGAACTTCCAGGGATTGTAAAAGAAGCATTTCATGTTGCTTCAACTGGCAGACCAGGACCGGTTGTCGTGGATATTCCAAAGAATATCTCAGCTGAGCTTTCGACAGCGGTCTATGGAAGTCATTTCGAATTACCGGGATATCAACCTAATAAAACACCGAACCCTTTACAAATTATTAAACTAACAGATGCATTAAGTCGTGCCAAGAAACCGATTGTATTAGCTGGTGCAGGGGTGATTTTTGCAAAAGCCACGAATGAATTAATTGAATTTGCAGAGAAATATCATTTACCAGTTACCAATACATTGTTGGGACTGGGGTGTTTCCCAGGCTCGCATCAACTATCGCTTGGAATGGCTGGAATGCATGGAACGTATGCAGCAAATATGGGATTGTACGAATGTGACCTATTAATTAACATCGGAGCTCGTTTTGATGATCGATTAACTGGTAATCTTAAACATTTTGCACCGCATGCCAAAGTTGCTCACATTGATATTGATCCTGCAGAAATTGGAAAAAACGTTCAGACGGAAATCCCGGTTGTTGCAGACGCAAAAGAAGCATTAGAAGCGTTACTGAAGAGATCCGTAGAACTTGGTGACCAACTAGTGTGGAAGGAGCGGTTAGCTCGATATAAGCAGGATTATCCGCTTTGGTATGAACGATCGGATCAACAGATTTCCCCGCAATGGCTACTGGAACGTGTACACCAGATCACGGATGGAGAAGCGATTGTAACAACAGATGTTGGGCAGCACCAAATGTGGGCAGCACAATTTTATTCGTTTGAAAAACCAAATCGCTGGGTTACATCCGGAGGGCTAGGAACAATGGGCTTTGGGTTCCCTGCGGCGATTGGTGCACAGTTAGGGGCGCCAGGTGAATTAGTTGTATCGGTTGTGGGGGATGGTGGGTTCCAAATGACTGCGCAAGAGTTGGCAGTCGTAAAAGAACGGAATCTTCCAATCAAGATTTTAATCGTAAATAATCAAGCATTAGGGATGGTTCGACAATGGCAGGAGAGCTTTTATGAAGAACGTTATTCTGAATCTTTATTTGTCCAAAATCCAGACTTTGTGAAGTTAGCCGATAGTTATGGCATAAGAGGAATGAGGGTGAATAAGGAGGAAGATGTTCAGGAAGTGCTGGAGGAAGCAATTGGTTTTGACGGGCCTGTCGTCGTTGATTGTCAAGTAGTTCAACAAACATGTGTATATCCAATGATTGCTCCTGGAAAAGGGATTCATGAAATGATTGGGGTGAGCAAATGAGGCGTATCATTACCGCTACGGTACAAGATCGAAGTGGGGTGCTGAATCGAATTACCGGCATGCTCCATAAACGGCAATTCAATATTGAAAGTATCTCGGTTGGTGCATCAGAAACAGAAGGGCTTTCCAAAATGACTTTTGTAGTTGAGGTTAGTGATCATCAAAAACTGGAGCAATTAACGAAACAGTTAAATAAACAGATCGACGTCCTGAAGGTTTCAGATATCACAGAAAAAGCTATTGTAGCAAGAGAATTAGCACTGATTAAGGTAGGTGGAAGTGGCCAGCTTCGCGCAGAAATTCAAGGGATAATAACTCCTTTTCGCGCAACTGTTATTGATGTAAGTAGAGATAGTCTGACAATACAAGTAACAGGCAGACCAGATAAAGTAGAAGCGTTAATTGCGCTACTTCGCCCCTACGGAATCAAAGAGTTAACCAAAACAGGAGTAACTGCCTTTTTACGCGGGCAGCAGCCCAATCAAGTTACTGAATTAAATTCATTTACTATTTAATTAATAATTTTGAGGAGGAATATATTATGTCAAAAGTACTTTATGAAAAAGATGTAAAAACAGAGGTTCTAAAGGATAAGAAAATTGCTGTCATTGGTTATGGGTCACAAGGTCATGCACATGCCCTTAACTTAAAAGAAAGCGGCTATGATGTTGTCGTTGGTCTACGTCCTGGTAAATCACAAGCGAAAGCAGAAGAAGATGGTTTTACTGTATTATCTGTAGCAGATGCGGTGAAGCAATCGGATGTAGTGATGATTTTATTACCGGATGAAAAACAGACAGCAGTTTATAAAGAGAGTATTGAAGCTAATTTACAAGCTGGAAATGCGATCGCATTTGCACATGGATTTAATATTCATTTTAATCAAATTGTTCCTCCAGCGAACGTGGATGTCTTCTTAGTCGCACCTAAAGGTCCAGGGCATCTTGTACGCAGAACGTATGAAGAAGGAGCGGGGGTTCCGGCACTTTATGGTGTGTTCCAAGATGTATCGGGTAATGCTACTGACATTGCACTTGCTTACGCGCAAGGTATTGGAGCAGCACGAGCTGGTATTTTAGAAACATCCTTCCAAGAAGAGACGGAAACGGACTTATTCGGCGAGCAGGCAGTACTTTGCGGAGGACTAACAAGTCTCGTCAAAGCAGGTTTCGAAACGTTAACCGAAGCAGGATATCAACCAGAGGTTGCATACTTTGAATGTCTGCATGAAATGAAATTAATTGTTGACCTTCTCTATGAAGGTGGGCTGGAGAATATGCGTTATTCCATCTCTGATACTGCACAATGGGGAGACTTTGTGTCAGGACCACGTGTAATTAATGAAGAGACAAAAGAGCGTATGAAGGAGATTCTTAACGACGTGCAAACAGGTACGTTTGCGAAGCAGTGGATTCTCGAAAATCAAGTAAATCGACCACAATTCAACGCAATTAATGTGAAAGAAAACCAGCATCCAATTGAAAAAGTAGGGAAGGAGTTACGAGAGTTAATGCCTTTTGTTAAACAGCCTTTGCAAGCAACTCAAAATAAACAAAAGGATGTGAAAGTGCATGTCACAAATTAAAATTTTTGATACCACATTGAGAGACGGTGAACAATCCCCAGGTGTAAACCTTAATCAGCTAGAAAAATTAGAAATTGCCAAACAGCTAGAACGATTAGGTGTGGATCGAATGGAGGCTGGATTTCCAGCCTCTTCCAAAGGTGATTTTCAAGCCGTTAAAGCGATAGCGGATACGATCAAAAATACGTCTGTTACAGGATTAGCAAGGACAACAAAATCGGATATTGATATTGCTTGGGAAGCATTAAAAGGTGCTGATGAGCCTTGTGTGCATATTTTTCTAGCTACTTCACCGATTCATATGACGTATAAATTAAAGAAAACACCCGACGAAGTAATTGAAACAGCAGTGGAAATGGTAGCTTATGCGAAGAAAAAATTCCCGCAAGTTGAATGGTCTGCTGAGGATGCTTCGCGTTCAGATTGGAGTTTTCTTGCACAAATTATTGAGAAAGTTATCGATGCTGGAGCAACTGTCATTAATCTACCGGATACTGTAGGCTATACCACTCCTCAAGAATATGGCAATATGTTTCAATTTATTCGGTCGACGGTTCCGAATATTGATCAGGTAACGTTGTCTTGCCATTGTCACAATGATTTAGGAATGGCGGTAGCAAATTCAATCGCTGCTGTTGAAAATGGGGCGACCCAGGTAGAAGGAGCGATAAATGGAATCGGAGAGCGTGCTGGTAATGCATCTTTGGAGGAGATTGCTGTTGCCTTAAAAGTCCGCTCAGATTTCTATCCGTATCAAACGAATCTTAATTTACAGGAAATCAAACGTACTAGCGATATGGTTGCAAAATTAACAGGCATGTATATTCAAGCAAATAAGGCAGTAGTTGGTAGAAATGCCTTTGCCCATGAATCTGGTATTCATCAAGACGGAGTGTTAAAGCATGCATCCACTTATGAAATTATTACGCCAGAGCTGGTCGGAGTTAACGCAAACACATTGTTCCTAGGAAAACATTCTGGACGACATGCCTTTAAAGACAAAGTAGAAGAACTCGGAATGGACGTTTCTGAGGACAATATTAAAAAGGCTTTTGAGCTATTTAAACAACTGACAGATCATAAGAAAGAAGTTACCGATGATGATATTTTTACCATTGTTACTGAAGTACAAACAGACACGACATCTATTGAAAAGTATCAATTAAAAATGTTCCAACTTCAATACGGCTCAAACAATATCCCGACAGCAGCTATTGAATTGACTACACCTTCGGGAAATTCAGTAAAGACAGCATGTACCGGACAAGGCAGCGTAGAAGCGCTGTATACGACATTGGATTCACTGACAGAGGAAGAAACAAAGTTGATTGATTACCAAATTAACTCTGTTGGTGGGGGGAAAGATGCATTAGCTGAATCGCGTGTGCAATTAATTGTAAATGGTAAAACAGTTAATGGCAGAGGTTCTGCTCAAGATGTAATGGAAGCATCTGTTCAGGCATATTTAAATGCAATCAATCGGTTTATCATTCATCAAAATACCGAAAAGAAAAAGACAGTGAAATCAAATTAAGAGGAGGAGCGTGTATGAAGAGGGAGATTGTTTTACTTCCGGGTGATGGAATTGGCCAAGAAATTATGGAATCTGCAAAATCAGTGTTAAATACGGTCGCAGCTAATTTCGGTCATCAGTTTATATTTCATGAACATGCAATTGGGGGTACGGCGATTGATCAATATCAGACGCCGTTACCGGAGACAACAATTAAAGCGTGTAAAGGGTCCGATGCTGTATTGTTAGGGGCGGTTGGTGGAGAAAAATGGGATTCGCTTCCCGGTGATCAACGTCCTGAGAAAGGACTATTAGGTATTCGCAAAGCTTTAGATTTATTTGCCAATTTACGACCAATTAAAGGATTTGCTCCTTTACTTCATGCCTCTCCTTTAAAACAAGAAATAATAGAAGGTAGCGATATTTTAATTATCAGGGAATTAACCGGTGGCCTCTATTTTGGTGAACCGAAAAGTCGGGTAGAAAATGGAAATGCCGCGGTAGATACGTTGTATTATTCTCGACAGGAAATGGAACGAATTATTGATAAATCCTTCCAGACAGCACAAAAAAGAAGAAAAAAACTTACTTCTGTTGACAAGGCGAACGTACTAGAATCAAGTAGATTGTGGAGAGAGATTGTCGAAGAAAAAAGCAAATCCTATCCAGATGTTGAAGTAAATCACTTACTTGTAGATGCAGCAGCTATGAAATTAATTACCCAGCCAAATCAATTTGACGTAATTGTAACCGAAAACTTATTTGGAGATATTCTGAGTGACGAGGCTTCTGTTTTAACTGGTTCTCTAGGGATGCTGCCTTCAGCAAGCATACGTACAGATGGTGTTGGTCTATATGAGCCGGTTCATGGTTCTGCACCAGATATTGCTGGCCTGGGGATTGCAAATCCGTTAGGGATGATTTTGTCTACCGCTCTAATGCTTCGGCAATCATTTGATATGCAAGAAGAAGCAGATGAAATTGAAAAAGCAGTTCAAGAGACATTGGATCAAGGTTATCATACACCTGATTTGAGTATAAAGGATGGAATAAAAGTAGGGACGAAAGAAATGACAGATACCGTAATTGGAAATCTTTCAAGCAACAGTGTTTCCAACTGTATTTGTAACTCATATGCCTGATGGCTGGAGGTGAAGATAATGGGAAAACCAAAAACAATAATAGAAAAAATTTGGGATAAACATGTTGTCCATCAGGAAGAAGGAAAGCCAGACTTACTTTATATTGATTTGCATTTGGTTCACGAAGTAACGTCCCCGCAGGCCTTTGAAGGTCTGCGAATCAACGGTCGTAAGGTTCGGCGACCAGAACTGACTTTTGCAACGATGGATCACAATGTCCCTACGAAAAACAGAGATGTTATCAAGGATGAAATCTCACGAAAGCAGATGGAAACATTAAAGAAAAATTGTGAAGAAAATAATATTCCATTAGCGGATATGTTTCATCCCGATCAAGGAATTGTTCATGTTATCGGACCGGAGTTGGGCTTAACGCAACCTGGTAAAACGATTGTTTGTGGAGACAGTCATACTTCTACACATGGTGCGTTTGGTGCATTGGCTTTTGGAATTGGTACAAGTGAAGTGGAGCATGTTTTAGCGACACAAAGCATTTGGCAAGAACGGCCAAAAACATTAAATGTGCATGTAGAGGGAGATTTAGGACCAGGTGTAACGGCTAAAGATTTAATTCTGGCAATCATTGCAAAATTTGGTGTTCGATTTGGAACAGGATATGTGATGGAATATACTGGAGAGGCTATTCGTAATCTATCAATGGAAGGTCGTATGACAATTTGCAATATGTCCATTGAGGCTGGTGCTCGAGCTGGTTTAATAAGCCCGGATGAAACAACTGTTGAATTTTTAAAAGGAAAAACGCATGTACCAGATGGCGAGGCTTTTACGAAAGTTTCACAGGAATGGTTAGGATTAGCTACAGATGATGGAGCGGTATATGATGAACAAGTAATTATTCGTGGGGATGAAGTTGAACCGCAAGTAACTTGGGGCACAAATCCTTCTATGTGTGTTCCTGTTAGCGGCTCGACGCCTAATCTAAAAGAAGTGGAATATAAAGCCGATGTTGAACGCGCCTTGATGTATATGGGACTTAAAGAAAATCAACCTATTTCGTCAATTGAGATCGATCATGTATTTATTGGTTCTTGTACAAATTCTCGATTTAGTGATTTGCAGCGTGCAGCTGAAATTGTCCGTGGAAAAAAGGTACATCAGAATGTAAGAGCGATTGTTGTACCCGGTTCTTTTAGTATCAAATTGCAGGCGGAAAAAGAAGGAATTGATAAAATTTTCCAAGAGGCAGGTTTTGAGTGGCGTGAAGCTGGATGCAGCATGTGTCTAGCAATGAATGATGATATTGTACCACCTGAAGGAAGATGTGCTTCTACATCAAATCGTAATTTTGAAGGACGGCAAGGAAATGGTGCTAGAACCCATTTAGTAAGCCCAGAAATGGCTGCAGCTGCAGCTATTGAGGGACGGTTTGTTGATGTTCGTGACTACGCAGGTGTTCCGTTGTAAAGGAGGAGTGAAATGGAAGCAATAAAAGAGCATAAGGGCTTCGTATACCCATTGAATCGAACCAATGTCGACACAGATCAGATTATTCCGAAGCAGTTTTTAAAACGAATCGAACGAACAGGGTTTGGCCAATTTTTATTTTATCATTGGCGATTTGATGATGAGGGCAATACACGAAGTGATTTTGATTTAAACAAAGAACGGTATCAGAATGCATCTATTTTGATTGCCGGAGAAAATTTTGGATGCGGATCTTCACGAGAACATGCACCTTGGGCTTTGTTAGATTATGGCTTTCGTGTTATTATTGCTCCAAGTTTCGCAGATATCTTCTATAATAATGCTTTAAAAAATGGAATCATCTTGATTCGACTAGACCAAGATCAAGTAAGGCAATGGATGGAAGATGCAGAAACTGGGAATCTAGCACTAGAAGTTGATCTCGAAAAACAACTAATTATTGAAGATGATCAGGAATATCCCTTTGAGATCCCTGCATATCATAAAGAGAAACTAGTGAATGGATGGGATGATATCTCGCTAACACTTCATTATGAAGATAGAATCTCAGACTATGAAACAAGTATGAAGAAATAATAGGAATAGCTGAACAAGGAGAGTGACGGAATTGGGAATTGCTTAACAGGTGAAAAGGTTCACACCGCGATGCAGCGGCTGGTCCCACTCGTGCATCGAACACCATTATTAACATCGCAGACAACGAATAATCTTTTGGGAAAACATGTCTATTTTAAAATGGAAAACCAGCAAAAAACGGGTGCTTTTAAATTTCGAGGGGCCACGTTTAAATTAATGCAATTAACCAAAGCGCAATTGAAAAAAGGCGTAATCACTGCTTCAGCCGGCAATCATGCTCAAGGTGTCGCCTATGCCGCAGCGAAATTAGGTGCGAAGGCAACCATATTTATGGGAGAAAAAACTCCTTTAGCTAAGGTGAATGCAACCAGGAACTATGGAGCGCAAGTTGTGCTTACTGGAGAAACATTTCAAGAGGCATATGAAGCCTCGGTAGAACATCAAATGAAAACAGGAGCAGAATATATTCACCCATTTGATGACTATGATGTAATGGCTGGTCAAGGAACGATTGCCATGGAAATGCTTCGACAGGAAGATCGAATCGATACGATTCTAGTTCCAGTTGGTGGTGGTGGATTAATAAGTGGGATTGCAGTTGCTGCCAAATATGTCAACCGCAATTTGAGAATAATTGGGGTGCAAGCATCTGGAGCAGCAGCTATGCATTCCAGTTACCATACCGGTCGAAGTCAAAACTTAAAATCAGTCGACACCATCGCAGAGGGGATTGCTGTGAAGAAGCCGGGAAAACGCACATTACCACTTATTAAAGAATATGTAGATGAGATGGTTACCGTTTCTGATGAGGAAATTGCATCCTCTATTGTTTATATGTTAGAGCGGAATAAAACGTTAATGGAAGGTGCAGGTGCAGCTGCTTTAGCAGCATTATTTGCTCACAATAAGCAAATTAAGTCCCGACATTGTGGCGTCATTGTTAGTGGCGGTAATATGGATATTGGTACAATGCCGCAAATTCAACAACTCGCCGATCGATTGCATCACCCAATATTAGTTAATTCATAACTCTTTAAACATAAAAAAGATTCATCTCTTCGTGGATGAATCTTTTTTAGTCCGTTTTCTGTCATTAGAAGCTTTCA
Organism: Virgibacillus salexigens; assembly: GCF_000723585.1. NCBI lineage: Bacteria > Bacillati > Bacillota > Bacilli > Caryophanales > Bacillaceae > Virgibacillus > Virgibacillus salexigens. Next base: position 1,216,727 of record NZ_CCDP010000001.1, read on the forward strand.
ACTAACTATAGTTTTTGTCCGTAATATTTATCAATAGAAAATCCCCGACCTAATATTTCTGAAGCATTTAAGAAGATAACAAAAGCATTTGGTTCCTCTTTTTGGAGTATCTTTTTAAGGTAGACTGCTTCTTGTTGTTCGACTACACATAGGATCATCGTTTTATCCGTATGAGAGTATCCACCAACGGAGCGTACTTTTGTTAATCCACGATCGATTTCGGTACGGATGATGTTCTGAATGTGCTCTTCATTTTCTGTAATAATCATAACTAACTTGGATGCTGAAGTCTGTAATTGCACAATATCAATGGTCTTGCTAGTAATATAGATACACATTAAGGCAAATAATGTTAATTCAAGATTAAAGACAATGATAGAAGAAATAACGACCAATCCATCAACGATTAATTGGGAGTAGCCGCTCGATAGACCAGTGAATTTTTTTACAATCTGGGCAATCGCTGCTGTCCCACCTGTCGAACCATTGCCTTTATACACAATTCCTAGCCCTGTACCTAGAATAATTCCACCATAAATGGCACCAAGTAAAGGGTTTGTTACGGTAAAAGGGATGTCGCCAGTTAACCAGATAATAAACGGCACCCAAAACGTACCTACTAAGGTCTTCCAACCAAAATCTTTTCCCAAGGTGAGTAGTCCTATAATAAAGATAGGTATATTAATTAGAAATTGACTATAAGCCGGGCTTAAAGAATATACCTCATAAAGAATTGTACTAATTCCTGAGATTCCGCCAGCCGCTAATTTTGATGGGAGTAAAAATAAATTATAGGATAATGCAACAAGTGTGGCTCCAAAAATAATTTGAGTATAAGACAAAACGGTTTTATTCATATTTTTAGTTAATCCTGTCATAACGATAGATCCTTTCTTGATAGCCTTGTGACGGCTATATTCTAACATGAAGGATCTAAACTGTCGAACTTAAGAGAGGAAAAACCTGTCAATCAATGCATAACAACGGTTTCTTTCTTCTGTATTTGTCTAATGACTGCATCGGTAAGATCAGCAGTTGCTTTCGGAATAAATGGGCGTAGTACAGAGTTGATCATCGTTCCTTTTATGCCTTTTGCAGTAATTGTTAGGGAACCAATCATTTTTGTTTTATCTTTTGAAATCTTTACTGCTTGAAAATAGCCGTTACCCATTACTTGTTCATTTCCGCTAGAAAGAGTGAAGGCAACTTTGGTTGGACGTTTCCACTCGGTAATCCAAATGGATAAACGAACGGTTTTTTGGATGATACCTAGATCACCTTTACAGATCCAAATCGATTGTTTCATATTAATAATGCGATGTTCCTGATAGCCGGGAACAAGAGGAGCCCAGTTATTCATATCACTAACAAAGCGCCATATGTTTTCAATAGGAATATTAACTTGACGTTCACAAATACCGCTCGGCAAATCCAAAACCTCCCTGTTAATCAACGATGGTTACACACCCTTTCATGTATATGCAGAGATGGTGGCATTAGAAGTTATTTTTTATGAATGATGCCTGTCAGCATAATAGATGATAAAGACGGAATTGTTTTATGCTTAAGATTTTGAAATAATTACCAACATGGAAATCGTTGAATAAGGGGATGGTCTGATGCTTACCAAATACGTCAGAAAATCTGAGCGGTCTGCAGGACATTATTTTATGGGGTGACATGATGAACGATATTGTAATGGTTATATTAACATTGATTGTACTAATTCAAAGCTTAATTAAAAATAGGGATATAATTAAAAAACTTACTTTCGGTAATATGTTACAAGTGTTCGGTTCTTTTATGGGCATCATTATAGCTGCAACTTTTTTGCTATATTACCTGGGTAACTGGGTGGTTAATCAAATTTCAAACCATATAATAAGCAATGTAGTAACATGGGTGTTCCTTATCATGGTCTCCTATCATCTAGTTTTCTATTACATAAACAACTTGAAAAATATCTTAGTCAGAAGTGGTAAATGGTAGAGTTATCGACTAGGATTAACGATGATAGGAAAAAACTACTTGTGGCACATTAGCGTGGAAGGAATGGGATGTGGGATAGGACAGGACATCTTATATTGAATCTTAGCTGTTTGCAAAGGAAAGGTGAATCAATTATATAATAATTCGAAAGTCGAAATAGCTTGTGTAATCGTTAGATAAACGCTATCCTAATGAAGGTAAATAATATTAATTAGATTAGGAGATGGGGTGTATGCAGTCAGTCATCAAATGGGGGTTAAGGATTTCCATTATTTCCTATACACTTCTCCACTTTGTAACGACTTTCCTTGAAGTAGAACCGTTGCTTTCTATCTTAGCTGTCTTAGGATTTTTGATCCTTCTATTTGCAGGGCTTTCGAAAACATTACGCCAATTTAAATTGCCGCTTTTCTTATTTGCAGCTGGACTTATCATTCTTTTTTTTGCTGAAGGTTCTGTATGGAAAGGACTGTATGGCGGATTCTTGCAGATGCGAAGTATTGTCGGTTTACTTGTGATTGTACCAATGATTAGCTGGGTATTAAGAGAGGAGCCATATATTGAAGACATTATGGGAATGGCGCATCGATTTTTAAATACCAGTCGGAAGTTCTATTTGGGGATGATGTCGTTAACCCAAATATTTTCCTATTTTCTTTTATTCGGTGCAATCCCCATGATGTATCAATTTATTAATCAGATTTTGAAGAAGAAAAGAAACGAAGCATGGGAAAACTTTAAGGGGACCGCACTCTTACGTGCTTTCGCTTTATCTACGATGTGGGTAATTAGCATTCCTAGCTTTATATTTGCAGTAGAAACAATGAATGCTTCCCTCTGGATTTGTATTCTGCAAGGCTTTCTTATTGCCATATGTGGGATCATGATCGCGGTTCTATTTTCTTATTTCCAAGAAAAGCATTATGGTGTAAATTTGACGTATGAGTTGCAGCAAGAAATTGATGAAGTGTTACGTCATGCCGATCCATTAGAAGAACGAAAGAGAAAGGTTATTGAATTTGTCGTTTTATTTCTTAGTTTATTCGGGTCGATCTTTATCATCCATGGTTTGTTTTCTGCTGATTTGATGATCGTCATTCCATTAACCATCTTGGTATGGACCTGCTTATATTATGCAGTTAAAAACAAACCAAGAAAATTTGCAAAGGAAGCAAAAATTTATTTTCAAACAAGCTTGGCAAATCAATCGTACCAGCTCAGTATTATGCTGGCTGCTGGGGTGTTAATATTTGCCCTTAACCAAACCAATTTTGCCACGAAAGTGGTAGATGGGGTCTATGCACTACAAGAGTTATTACCGTTTATTAATTTTTTATATTTACTTCCGTTTATCGTCATTTTACTAGGGTTTCTAGGAATGGGGCCATTAACCGTCATGGTATTGGTTGCTGGAATATTAGAAAATATAGCATTGCCATACCCACCGGAATTAATCGTGTTAGCTGTTACTTCTGGTAGTGTGATTTCCATTTTAATTTCACCACTCATTATGCCAGTCATTATGTTAAGTGCATCAAATGGATTAAATGGGTTTAAAAATGGTATTCGCTTTAATATTAAATATGCGATTGTCTTTTATATCATGGTACAAATCTATGTGCAGACGATGATCCATCTTTAGAAAAAACAGCTGAATCTCTACTCATAGATTCAGCTGTTTTTTTAGAATAGAGAAGTTCTTAACAGGGCTTGTTATAACATATTCATTTAACAGTTCTAATCCCATCATTTAAAAAATGGTGTTTCGATATACATTACAAAGTAGAATGGAGGAGAAAAGATGACGATTCGCATTGTCGTTATGCTGCTTTTCAGCTTAATCGTATTATCCATTCCGTGTTATGTAATTGCCCAGTCGAAAGGGTTAGCTAATCCAAGGTTAGTCGGCAAGGGGGAAGAAAACGTATTGATGGGAAAGGGTGGTAATGGAAATGAAGAAACACCTGGCGATTGGTATGTTGGCCAGGCACCAGTCAATCCGGTTGAAAATGCACCGATATTATTATTCGTACCTGGTTTAAACAATGTCGCACAAATCTTTTGGGAAGAGGAAGATGGGCTGTATCATGCTGCCTATGAAGCTGGTTATCAGACAGCATTCGTACAACTATATGATGCTGGTGGTGCATCAGCTGATATGTGGGACAACGGTATGTTATTAGCTGAAAAAATTGAGGAGATTTCGGCGCATTTTAATGGACGGCCAATTACATTGGTGGCTTATAGTAAAGGGGGAGTCGATGCTCAAACTGCTGCCGCTTATTATGGTGCTTGGCGTTATGTCGACAATATTATTACGTTATCAAGTCCTCATCATGGTTCGCAATTGGCGGACTTAGCAAACAGTAATTGGGCAGGATGGCTTGCAGATCTACTAGGCTTTCAAGGTGAAGGAACGACGGCGGTAGAGACCGGTCGTATGACGCATTTTCGATCTGAAATAGATGAACAGCCTTATGCGTATTATAATGATTATTACACATTCGGTGGTATGGATTGGGGTAGTGTTCTATCGGTTACATGGTATGGTGGTGTTTATCTGTCCAGTTATGGTGAAAATGATGGGGTTGTTACTGCGGTAAGCAGTAGTTTGCCAGAGGGACAAGAAATAGCGATTGGAGAATGGGATCATCTATCGATTAAAACCGAAATTATTTTTCCGTTTATGGACGATTATATTATGGATGAACAGGTAGCAGTAAGGCCCGAACTAACGAAAGCTGTAAAGCCGACATCGGCTCCAGTATCGAATCAATTGATACGAGGAAATGCCATCACGAAAGGGAATCCCGAACAACAGGAACTAGTCGTTGAAGATGGTGTAGAAAGTATTGATTTACTTGTGTATGCTGGACATAATCTCAAAGATTTAACATTAATTGATCCGACCGGAAGATCCTACTCAGCAAAAAAAGTAACGACACATGATACAGGTGGAATATTTTATGGGGCAAAGTCGTATCGAATTGCAGTGAAAAATCCTCCTGAGGGGAATTGGAAAGTGAAATTAAGCAGTAATCAAGACAGTGCTTATTTACTAGTCACCAAGTTTGATAAACAAAAAGATCTTCCATTAATAAAAAAGATCAGTGAGAAAAGTAAGCCATCTACATTTAACTACCAAATACAAGCAGATTCAGCGCAAGTAAAACAAGATAGTTTGCAAGCAACCTATACAGTGCTTGAATCTGGGAATCGTTCAACCGCAAATACATGGAAAAAAAGCGGGACGCTCGACTTTAGCAGTGAATTGTCTAACCTAAAAAAGAACCAATCTTATAATATAACCATTGATGTGAAAGGAGAGACTCGTTCCGGTTTTCCATTTGAACGGACGCTTATCGATAGTATCTATACTGCAGATTAACGAATAGAAAAAGCTGTTACAGTAGATGTAACAGCTTTTTATTTGCCAGAGATTCTATAATAATTTGAGACTAGCTAGAATAAGATGATAGCAGAGATAAAAAGGAGATGGGACGGTTGAAAAAATTACTTATTCCATTAATTATTCTGGCTACCCTTGCTACTGGCATTAGTTATTTTATCGTTCTAGTATCACCAGAAAATCAAGCAGAGGGAGCAGCAGAGGAATTTTATGCTTATGAACAAAGCGGTGCCTTTGCCGAGTCATGGGAAATGTTGCATCCATTAATGAAAGAAAAATTCCCAAAAGGAACGTACATTCAAGATCGTTCAGATGTGATTATGAACTACTTTGGCGTTCTGCATTTTACATATAGTTTCGAAGACGTAGAAGAAATAAAAAATTGGTTACCTGCTGTTGATAAAGAACCAATTCCCACCGTTTATCGCATTACCGTTTCGCAACATTTTAACGGGAAATATGGAAACTCTACATTGATACAAGATGTGTATATGACTGAAGTAGAAGGAGAATGGAAGCTATTATGGGATTATGAAAATATGGACAGTTAGCCCTAACCAGTTCGTTTTAACGTTCAATAAATAATTATCCTTTTGCGGACCTAAATGTGGTCTTTTTTTTTTGGATAATTTTAAATTGATTCATTTTCGCCAGTACTAATAATATATATATAATATGTTATTCATATATCATTTAAAGGAGTTGATATATCAATTATTCCACTTAAATGAAAACGTTTACCAAATAGGCTTTAAGGGGGATTTTATGAGAAAGTGGTATAGGATACTTGGATATGGCTGTCTGCTTGTTTGCTTACTTTTAATTGCTGCATGTTCCAATGAAGATAATACGGATTCAGATAATGAACTTCGTATTACATTTCGCTCAGGTGGCGGTACGAATAGTGGGTTAATACATTGGTTAAATAACGAAATAATACCTCAATTTAATGAAAAATATCCAGATGTGACGGTGAATTTAGCCCCGTTAGAAGTTAGTGAAGGGGATTATTTTGCTAAAGTATCTTTACTGTTACAATCAAAAGACGCTGCTCCAGATATTGTGACGGAAGATACATTTATGGTTAATTCTGATGCAAGTGCCGGTTATCTTGAGCCATTGGATAGTCGTATTGAGAAGTGGGGAGAATGGGATAATTTTACCGAAAATGTAAAAGACGGCGTGATTGCTGAAGATGGAAAGATTTATGGTGTCCCTTATAATACGGATTCTAGGGGATTATGGTATAACAAGGAATTATTAAAGCAGGCTGGTATTTCTATCCCGTGGGAACCAAAATCCTGGTCAGATATTTTAGATGCTGCAACAGCAATAAAAGAAAAAGGGTCAGATGAAGTAGTTCCAATTTGGATGAATTCTGGAAAGGCTACCGGTGAAGCAACATCCATGCAAACATTTGAAATGCTGCTCTATGGAACAGGCGATCCATTATATGATAGTGAAAATAAAAAATGGATTGTAAAGAGTAATGGATTATTAAATACATTCAAATTTATTGATAAGGTTTACGAACAAGATCTAGGTCCAGATCTTTCTCAAGTGTTAAATGGGCAAGGTAGTAGTATTGCCTATCAAGAATTAATGCCAAATGGGAATCTAGCAATAGGTCTTGATGGAATATGGCAGGCAGGTACATGGCATGAAAGTGGACCTGCTCCATGGCCTGAAGCATTTGAAACATTAGGTTTTGCTGCTATGCCAACAGAGAATGGTCAATCTCCAGGTACGACGTCAATGTCTGGCGGATGGGCATTATCTATACCAGCAAATTCAGATAATAAAGATATGGCTTGGGAATTTATTAAAATGGCATCAACAAAAGAAAATAATTTGAAGCTTCAATTAATCGATAGAAACCTAACTCCAAGAGAGGATGTCGCTAAAGAAAAATCTTATTTGGAGATAGAAATGTTTGAAGAAGCTACAGAATTTCTTCAACATACCAATTTTCGCCCTGCTGTTGATAAATATCCTAATGTATCAACAGTAATTCAATCATTGGTAGAAGATGTAGTGACTGATAGAATTACGCCTGAGGAAGCGACAGAGATGTATAAAAAAGAAGTTACAAAAATTGTTGGGAAGGACAATGTCACAGAGAGATAGATTTTAAAGCTTCCTTCTATAGCGCGGGAGGAAGCTTTTAATATAAGCAAAATAAGATTTGGAGAGAAGGGTTAGGCTTGAATATGAATGCATCTAACTATGTTACGAAAGAAGGGAGACTTAAAAGACCACAGGCCCTGCGTTCCATCGTATTCTTACTTCCTTCTTGGTTATTATTATTACTTTTCTTTGTAGGTCCGATTTTGTTAACCGTGTTTTTTTCATTTACGAATCTTGCTTTAACTGGAACACAGGCACAGAACATAGATTTTGTAGGCTTTCAAAACTTTGCTGCAATGTTTGATGATGCGAATTTTAGAATAAGCGTTTTAAAAACTATTGTCTTCCTATTCTTATCAGCAATTATAGGTCAGCAAGTATTAGGATTTCTGTTGGCACTTCTAATGAAGGGGAGAAAGCAATCATTTAGAAGAATTATCGGTATTATCATTATCGCTGGGTGGGTAACCCCTGAAATTGTAGTGGCATTTTGTTGGGTTGCATTTTTGAATGATAGCGGCACATTGAATATGATATTAAACGCAATTGGTCTAAGTGCAGTTACTTGGCTATATACATTCCCCATGATAAGTGTTTGTATTGCAAATATTTGGCATGGAACCGCATTTTCCATGATGGTGTTTCAAGCATCCTTAGATGATGTTCCAACAGAATTAGAGGAGGCTGCACGTATCGATGGAGCGTCAAAGATAAAAGTTTTGACTAAAATTGTCCTCCCAATTGTAAAAGGAACGATTGTAACAAACATGATCTTAGTTACCCTTCAAACGCTTGGTGTATTTACGTTAATTTACACGATGACTGGAGGAGGACCAGGAACCTCGACTCAAACATTACCGATCTTTATGTATAATCAAGCATTTGTTAATTATCAATTAGGATATGGTACGGCTATCTCACTAGTCTTACTTGTAATTGGAATAATCGCAAGCTTATTTTATATCCGATCTATGAAAGTTCAGATATAAGGAGGGATAAACATGAAAAAGATAAAACTGGAAGTAGCCGTTCCTTATATAATTTTATCTGTTATAGGGGTTTGTTTCCTTCTTCCGCTATTATGGGTTATTTTCGCTTCTATTGATGAAAATGCACAACAAGCTTTAACATTACCAGATAAAATAACATTTACCAATTACACTTCTATATTATCAGACCCAGCAAATATTCGTTCTTTTATGATTGGCTTAGGATTATCATTAGGCCAATCTATATTAGTTGTTGTTGTAGGCGTATTAGCTGCTTATCCATTATCTCGGTATACACAAAAGTATAAGAAGCCATTTATGTATACGATCTTATTTATGACTTCATTACCAATAACAGCAGTAATGGTGCCAGTTTATCAATTATTTGTTTTTTTGAATCTACAAGACTCCTTATTTGGAACCATGTTATTCTTAACTGCCTCAGGTCTGCCTTATAGCATTTGGATGTTAAAAAATTTTATGGATTCCGTTCCAATTAATTTAGAAGAATCCGCATGGGTGGATGGTGCTTCTATATGGAAAGGGGTTAGGAAAGTTGTAGCCCCGTTAATGATACCAGGAATTTGTACTGTCGCCATTTTTACATTTTCAATGAGTTGGGGAAACTTCTTTGTGCCGTACATTTTGATTCAAACTCCAGATAAATTTCCTGCTTCTGTAACGATCTATCAATTCTTTGGAACTTATGGAATGGTGGAATATGGGAAGTTAGCCGCCTTCTCTGTTATATATACCATGCCTGCAGTTGTTCTTTATCTGTTTTCCCAGCGATTTATGTCTCAAGGCTTCAGCTTAGGCGGGGCGACAAAAGGATAATCAATACAAGTCGGTTTAGAAACATAGGATGAAATAAACATTTCTTTCCTAGGGAGGAACTTGAGTATAATCAATCAAATCATTTCATTTAATTAAACATACCTCCACTGTAGTGGAGGATATTTTATTTCGATGAGGAAACGGTTATATATGTGGACAATTATTAGTTGAGGTGAACAAATGAAACCATTATATGAACAAGTTTATGAATCTCTTAAAAAAGATATTGTATCCGAACGATATAAAACTGGAGATCAAGTACCATCGGAAAAAGAGCTAGCAACCACGTTTCAAGTTAGTAGAATCACTAGTAAAAAAGCGTTAGAGAAGTTAGCGGAAGAAGGTTTTATCTACCGAAAAAGAGGAAGAGGCTCTTTCGTTAAAGATTCCAATCAGATGGAAACTAGAAGTTCACATGCTGAAAGTGAGGGCAAACCATTATTTGGTTTAATCGTAACTGCTTTTGATGACAGTTTTGGTAGTGGCCTTATTACATCAATTGTAGAAGGATCGAGGGATAAATGTCATTTTATATTAAAATGTTCATTTGGCATTCCGGAAAATGAGGAGAAGCTAGTTAAAGAATTATTAGACGATGGGGTCGAAGGTTTAATAGTATTTCCAGCTAAAGCTGAACATTATAGTTCAGAAATCTTGAAAATGGTTATAAATAAATTCCCATTCATTTTGATTGATAGATCATTTAAGGGGATAGCTGCTAATTCTGTATCAACGGATAATAAAGCAGCGGCTAAAAAAGGGATAGACTATTTAATTAATAAAGGGCATCAAGAAATTGGTGTTCTAATGCCATATTATTTTAAGACAACTACTATAGATGACAGGTTACATGGAATTGTCGAAGCTTTTTCAGAAAAACAGTTACGTGTTAATCGAAAAATATGGTGTTATGATTTAAAAAGTACGTTGCCAACACCACTGGCAGCGAAGGAAGAAGATATTAAGGTTATTAAACATTTTATTCGAAAACATCAGGATATAACGGCATTGTTTGCTTTAGAATATAAAATAGCAGTATTAGCAAAAGTCGCCTTAACAGAATTAAGCATAGAGGTACCTAATGATATGTCCATTATTTGTTTTGATAGTCCACCATGGAATACGATTGAATGGAACTTCACACATTTGAAACAGAATGAAAATGAACTAGGAAAACTTGCCACCCAACGGTTATTAGCGATGTATAGCGGGGAAAGTCAAATTGTAAATGAACGTATTCCAGCAAAGTTAATCATTGGGCCCACTACGAGTAGCTGTGCTGTTAAGGATGATTCAGGTGTCTGATTTTATACAACAATCGCGCAAGTCTTATTGACTCGCGCGATTCCATTAATCTACACGGTAAAGCCAGATTTTCCAAGCAGCGTCAGATTGTTCGAATGTACGCTCTAACGTGAGATTTAATTCCTCTGCATTACCAATAGGAACAGCCGACAGAATATAATCTCCGCCAAGATCCTTTAATGCTTCCGTATTAATATCCAGTTGTTCAATTGGATCATTGCGATGCTTTGTATAGAGATAGTTCTCGCCATGTTCAGCAACATACATATACAATCTGCCACCCCACGTATCGAAATAATTTTCTAATGATGGGTTTTTATCGAGCTCACCTGCGATAACTTCTCGAAACGTATGTTTATACGATAATGGAAAACTATTATTGTATGTATCCAGCGTATAGAACCCGTTGTATTGAGCGATAGTCGGATGCATTCCGATGCTTACCACTCGATAATCTTTAGGGTCTTGACCAATATAGGACTGGATGTCGTCAAATAAATCTTCTGAATAAAATTCCTTAAATGTGGGTGTTCCAATTAAATTATATTTGGTTTCTTCGTTTAACGGAAATAAAACCAACCCACATTGCGCAATTATTAAAATAATGGTAATTACCCTGCCAAATCGTAAATGTTTCCAAAATATAGCCAATGCCAAAGCAAAACAAATATACCAGATTGCCGGATCAAAAAAATGTATTCGTGCAAAGTTAAAGGTATTGGCTATCATAAAGTTATCTTTAACAATACGCCAACCTTCCCAATACCAGAACGCATACCAGATAGAAAGCAGTAAATTAAAGAAAAATAACCCGACAAGCCAGTTTGGTTTTACATTCCGATAACCAGCAACAATTAAGGCGATACCAATAACCGGAAAAATAATCCAATAATGTTGTGCCATATCATGGGTATGACCATGGAGGAAGTTCTCCAATGATAATTCAATACTTCGCTGGAAAGAATTATGACCTAAATCTAACGCATCACGATGAGAAGTAAACCCAGAACTAAAAAACATCGAAGTAATTAATAGGTAGTTTTTAATTACATAAACACTTGTCATGGCTGCAATTGCAATAAAAAATGGCCAATTCACGTGCTTCCTGCGAAGCCAATCGAGAAGCCAAAATACTCCCATCATGGCTAAAAAGAAAACGAAGGTTAAAACAAAGTTAGATAAAAATGGAATAACCAGTAACGTTAGCCAATAATACCACGGTGTTGCTTTCCCATATTTCCGAATCGTTAGGAAAAGAAATAATGCTAGTGGTAATCCAGCAATGGATAGCATACCGGATGGCCAATATGGCAAAAGCGCAAAGCCTAACGAGGCCCCAACTGTAATGATTGGTATCTCTTTCCCAAACGAGGTAAAATGCTTTAGTAAGAAGTACATACCGAAGAAAGCTGTAAACCGCATAATGGTTTGTCCAATCGTGTATGCCGTCATTGGTTCAAAAATGGCGTATAACCAAACCATTGCATCTAATCCAGATGGTAGAGCACTTCTTGGTAAGCCGTTAATCGCGTTAGGAAGTACTGTGTCCGTTAAACTAAAAATTTGTCCGCTTTCTGCAAGTAATTGATACCATACAATATTCGAATCTAAATTGTCATGGACACGAATATGAGTATCTTCCCCTAATATAAAGTAAGGCATGAGGTAGGCGATGATGACGAAACAAGCAATGCCTACCCATAGTTTAGGATTGGAAGTATTGCTGTATTTTGTTGACCACATCATTTATTGCCTCTTCTCCTATTCCATAATAAAGCGGTAACCGCAATAAGCGATCACTTTCCGTTGTTGTATACCTATCCTCTCCAACAAATAAACCGAATTGTTTGCCAGCATGTGCAGTGTGCAAAGGCACATAATGTGTAGCTGCGGTAATATGGTTTTGCTTTAAAAATTGTCGTAATTGGTTTCTTTCCATTTCATTTTCCAATTTAATATAATACATATGTGCATTATGTTCGCATACATTAGGAATGGTTGGTAATTCAATTGCACCATCTAGTTGTAAATTCATCAATCCATGGTTGTATTGAGCCCAACTGTGTCGTCGATTCTGATTAATTTCGTTCGCGTGCTGGAACTGTACGGATAAATAAGCTGCATTTAATTCACTTAATAAGTAGGAAGAACCTACATCCCTCCACGTATATTTGTCAATTTCTCCACGAATAAATTGGGAGCGATTTGTTCCCTTTTCCTGAATCATTTCTGCTCGTTCAATAAGGGAAGCGTCATTAATCAGTAATGCCCCGCCTTCGCCACAAGTATAATTCTTTGTATCATGAAAGCTAATCGTGCTTAGGTGGCCAATTGTACCTAGTGATTCGCCTTTATACGTACTCATTAAGCCCTGGGCAGCATCTTCAATCACCCATAAATTATGGTTGTTTGCTATGGTTAAAACGGTATCCATATCACAGCCTACACCAGCATAATGAACAACCACAATTGCTTTCGTATGTTCGGTAATCGCTCTTTCGATAGCTTGTGGATCAATATTCATTGTTGATGGCTCAATATCAACAAATCGAATGGAAGCGCCACGTAGTACAAAGGCATTCGCCGTTGATACAAATGTATAAGAAGGCATGACTACTTCATCACCTGGTTGTATATCTGTTAGTAATGCCGTCAACTCTAGTGCGGCAGTACAAGAGGGGGTAAGTAATGCCTTCTCACATGTTAGCTGTTCTTCCAGCCACTTCATACACTTCTTCCCAAATTCTCCATTCCCAGATAGTTTATCAGCGGTTATAACCTGTTGAATTGCGTGTATCTCAGAACCAATCACGCAAGGTTTATTAAACGGAATCATCCTATCACCTCATTATAATTATGCCTACAATTACGAGGGAAAATCCTATAATTTTTTGTGCAGATACTGGTTCCCCGAAGAAAAGCGCAGATAGGATAAACACGAGCACAAAAGAAAGACTCATGAAAGGGTAGGCATAGCTAATATCGAACTTTGTCATCGCCGCCATCCAACACAGCGCTGCTAGAAAAGCAGAGAATAATCCAGATAGAATCCACGGATTTAGTAATAATTGAAGTAAGAAGATAACTTTATCCATGAAGGCATCTGGCAGACTACCATATTGGTCAATTTTCCATTTTAGAATTAATTGACCATACACCGTGAATCCAATGGTTCCTAAAATATATAGATAACCCATGGTTACACTCCTACTGGTAACGTACCATTTAATTTATGATAGACATCGACTGCTCCATTTAATCGGAATCCTAAAGAAATGAACACATTTAACGATGCCGAATTAGAAGGGGAGATCGATGTACGTACCTCATCATAATTACCTATACGAAATAATTCTGCGACACAATGGCTTGTAAACGACTTAGCAAGACCTTTTCCTCGGTAGGATTTATCCATTGCTAAGAGCAAGACTTTATCTCCTTCATAGGCAAAGAACCCAGCTAAATGATTCTCATAAATTAGCGCGACAATTTTGTCCGCTTGAATGAGGTCATTTACCCAGTTTTTATAGCGATGATCGGCCATGAAGTTAGGGATATGAAAGTCGCGATGAAAACGTCCATTCGTAAAAACATCTCCAGCGATTTCTAATATATGTGTTTTATCATATTCTCTAGAAAGTTCGATACCTTCTTGCTCAAATAATTGTAATCTATCTTTTTTACATACTGGTTCCATTAACGTATCTGTATAGTAAAACCCATATTTATGCAACTTCTCTGTATTGACGGTAGGATCAATCTTTAATGTAAAATGCCCCTCGATTTGATTTGTCTCTTGTAGGGCTTCCTCTGAAGCACTTGTAAGCTCATAGGTATTAATATGAAAGTTCCGTTTATCCCAAGGGGTTGGTTTCAAAAATGTGTTCATTCTATCAGCTCCGTTTGTTCGTTTGATTTTCTTCCTTGTCTGTCGTATCTTTTATCAAATAGAGCGGTCGATCTTTCGTCTCGTTAAAGATTTTCCCAATATACAATCCTAGAATACCAAAATTAAAAAAAATCAATCCACCGATGAAATAAATAGATACCATTACACTGGTCCAACCTTGTACTGGTTCAGCAAGGAAAAAATACCTGCCAAATAAGTACATGCCATAAATAAATGACACGGATGAAATAAGGAATCCGAATTGAATAGATAGCCTTAAAGGCTTATTGGATTGTGAAATAATAGCATCGGTGGCAAGTGTAATCAATTTCTTTAAATTGTAGGAAGACTTCCCTTCTTTACGTGCATCATGTTCAATAGCAATAGAAGTACTTTCAAACCCCATCCATTGTAGGAATAATGGGAAGAAACGATTCTGTTCTCGCATGTGGCGATATCCTTCCACTACTTTTTTGGTTACCATGCTGTAATTGGCCACCGTATGATCAGAAGCTCCTCCAGTAAAATAATCATAGATTCGATAGAAGGCTCTTGATGAAATTCGCTTAAACCAAGTGTCTTTTCGTTCCATTCGTTTTCCAAAAACGACTTCATAGCCTTCTAATGCTTTCTCATATAATTTTTTTATCTCTTCTGGACGGTCTTGCAAATCACAATCCATGACGACAATAAAGTCTCCATTAGTATAATCTAAACCTGCTGTGATTGCGTGGTGTTGACCAAAGTTACGAGCTAGATTAAACCCGCGTATTTGTTTATCTTCATTGCTTAATGCTTTAATGGTTGGCCAAGCGTTATCCGGACTAGCATCATTAACTAGAATTATTTCGTATTGGGCTGGAATTGCTTCTATTGTCGATTTGATTCGGTTGCATAGTTCATGTAGACATTTTTGGCAACCATAGACCGGAATAACAACAGAAATTAATGGGTTTTTGTTCTCGACCATTGATTAACGTACCATTCTACTGTTTTCTGAAGACCTGTATGGAATTCTTCCACAGGTTGCCAGCCCAATTCTGTGCGTAGTTTTTGATCATCGACGGCGTAGCGTTGATCATGTCCAAGCCGATCTTTTGTGAAGGTGATAAGTTCTTCATACCTAGAAATCCCGTGCTCCGTTTTTAACTCCGGAACAAGTTCATCTAAGATGCTACAAATCTGCTGCGCAATTGCAATATTAGATTGTTCATTAGAGCCCCCAATATTATATTTTTCTAATGATTGGCCATGGTGGTAGACAAGGTCAAGTGCTTTACAATGATCCAATACATAGATCCAATCACGAATATTGGAGCCATCACCATAAATTGGTATTGCTTCTCCGTTTAGAGCTTTTCGAATAATCGTGGGAATTAATTTTTCCTGATGCTGTTTCGGACCATAATTATTTGAACTACTTGTTACGATGACATTCATTCCATACGTATATCCAAAGCTTTTTGCTAGCATATTTGAACCAGCTTTGGACGCACTATATGGATTTCTGGGGTTATAAGGTGTTGCTTCTGTAAATTTCCCCGTTTTACCAAGTGATCCGTACACTTCATCTGTTGAGATATGGTGAAATCTTCGGTTGTGTAATTCGTGCTTCTGTTCCCAATTATTTTTAGCAATCTGTAGTAAAACCATTGTGCCCTTAACATTGGTGTGGATAAATTGTTTTGCATCATTAATAGATCGATCAACATGTGATTCAGCTGCAAAATGAATTACACCATGGATGTCATAACGCTCGAATATGTCGGTAACTAGTTGTTCGTCTGCAATATCGCCATGGATAAAATGGTAGTTAGATAAATTACTGACTTCTGTTAAATGTAATGGATTACCAGCATACGTAAGGTTATCTAGGTTAATAATTTTATAATTTGGATGTTTATTCATAAAATGAGGGATAAAATTAGAACCAATAAACCCCGAACCACCGGTAATTAAAATGGTAGTTTCGTTTGTTTTCATCATTCAACCAGTCCCAGCATTGGATTACGATCAATGGAATCCCAATATTGTTGTGTATGCTTGCGATCCGCTATTTCTAGGAGATACGTTCCATAATCGTTTTTCTCCATTGATTTTCCCTTGTTATATAATGCTTCTCTAGAGATATAACCAAGGTAATAGGCAATTTCTTCAAGACATGCAAGTTTAAATCCTTGGCGTTGTTGTGTGATTTTAACAAATTCAGCTGCGTCAAATAATGATTCATGGGTGCCTGCATCCATCCAAGCAAAACCTCTGCCAAGAAGTTCAACATCTAATTGTCCACGTTTTAAATACGCTCTATTTAGATCAGTAATCTCTAGTTCCCCTCGTGCAGATGGTTTTAATTTCTTTGCTAGTTTCACAGCTTGATTATCATAGATATAAAGGCCAGTGACGGCAAAATCAGATCTTGGATCATTTGGTTTTTCTTCTAACGTTATAGCTTTTTGTCGGTGGTCAAATTCTACTACACCAAACCGACGTGGATCTTTGACGCGATAACCAAAAATAGTCGCATATTTATGATGCTTTATTGCATTGCGAAGTAATGTTGTAAATCCTTGACCATAGAAAATATTATCGCCAAGAATTAATGTCACATCATCATCACCAACAAAATCTTCCGATAAAGTTAAAGCTTCAGGAATACCATTGGGATCTTTTTGTTCGCTATAGGTTAATGTAATTCCAAGCGATGATCCATCTCCTAATAAAGCTTCAAATCTCGGTTTATCCTCGGGCGTGCTAATAATCATAATGTCCTTCATTCCTCCAAGCATTAGAACCGATAACGGATAGTAAATCATTGGTTTGTCATAAACTGCAAGTAAATGCTTATTAATACTATCTGTGCTTGGAGATAATCTACTTCCACTTCCACCTGCTAAAATAATACCTTTCATCGTAACACCCCTTGTACTTGGAAGATACTTCCTAATCCTAACCTTAAACATAGGAATCTTATATATTATTACCCTTAAATAGGCTAATTATAATCTTACATTTCTATTTCAAATATATTTCGTTTTGTAAAATTTTTACTAATTATTGAGGAAGTATAAAAAGAGAGGCAGAAACACAACTAAGCCAGGAATGAAATAAAAGCTAATATACGTACAATCAACCTACGTAGACTCAGACTCCTGTGGGAACATGGGAACAGCAAGAGTTGAAGATCTCGAAGGAATGTGTTCTAATGAGGGCCAACGAAACTCATCCTTTGTGGGCCACATTGGGATATCCTTACCGGGGCAAGGAAACTGAAAGCGAAGTATGTTGACGGAGTGATGGTAGAACCTGTTTTATGTAACCAAATCACCCGAACGGATTTGAATGGAATCGTTCGGATGATTATAGGAATAAGTTACTTTGGTCTTCGTATCGATAGCTTATCAAAATACAACAATGCATTATTTTCAAAGAATGAGATTAATCATTAAGGTCTTTTAAACTAGTGTCAGCAAGTTTTATTATTGTCATGTCATCCATTGGTGGATTATGCAATCCTGCTCTTACGTCACGATAATAACGCTGAAGTGGATTACTGTTGGAAAGGCTGCGTGCGCCAACAACTCGCATAGCCAAATCAACCACTTCAATGGCTTTATTCACTACAGATAATTTCACTGCCCCTAGTAAAGGTTGCATGTCAGTGCGTTTGGATGCTGTTCCATGATCCCATTGCTCGGTTGTTCCGTAAAGAAATTGTTCACTCTCCATTAGTTGAAGTTCCATTTCCCCTAGTTTTTGTTTAACATTTGGTAAATCAGAGATGGTTCCTTCAATACTATTTGGTGAGTAGCTTGTAGCAAACTGCAATGCATACTTCTGAGCTGCCCGAGCAATTCCTAAATAACAAGCAGGTATATGAAGGAGCCAGCCTGCAGCTGCTTTTTTTCCAGGTGTGAGCTCTTCCACATAGTCACTTTTATCTAAAGAAACGTGATTTAGAACAAGATCGTGACTGCCCGTACCTTTCATTGCAATAGAGTCCCATGTTTCATCAATGGAAACACCAGGACGGTCACGCTTTACTAAAAAGTTGCCAGTTTTTGTTGTACCTTCAATCGATGCACTAACTACGAAATAGGTTAGAACTGGTGCTAATGTTGTAAATGTTTTACGACCGTGAATAACCCAACCATGTGAAGTTTGTTTTGCTGTTGTTTCTGGTCTGCCTCCACGTGTAGGACTTCCGGTAGCACGTTCGGAAGCAGCATTATTTAGTAAGGCACCAGTTTGAATAACATCATTAGCGAAAGCTTGATACTTGGTTGATTCCCAAATCTCATTTTCACCAAGGTGTTTGGTAATCCCCATATGCCAGCCAATACCTAGGGCTGTTGGCCCATCTGCTCTTGCAATAATTTCTTGCGACTTTATTAATTCTGTTAAAGATATTCCCTTTCCGCCATATTTGGAAGGAATGGTTAATGCAGGGTAGCCAATTTGTTTTAAATCATTAAAATTGTCGTGAGGGAAAGTATTTGCTTGATCATGCTTTGCGCCTCGTTCCGTGAATGGTTTAACCGTTGTTTCTAACGCTTGTAATCGTTCTTCCGCTGTTTTTAATTGGGATAAATTCATTCCGATCCTCCTAATATAATTCTTATCCGATTAGTAAGATATATTATGGCATAATTCTTGTAGTAAGATCAATTTGGGAAACTTTCTTTTACATTAAGAATTTCACCATGTGAAAAGGGAAAAAACTAAGAAAAAATACCTGCATAAATCGACAAATTATTTATCTATTAAATATACTAGCTTTAGAGGCGTAGAACGTTGATATAACTAGATATTAATGACTTTTGTCTGACAATTTTCGTCAGAATATAGACCGGATTATCTATGAAATATTGAAAATAATATTGCTTTTTCGAAAACATTCCCATATAATCACAATATATTAACATTGATAATATTCTCAATAAATAATTTATATTCGATGAACACGCCATTTTTTTGAGGGTGTGTCGTTAAAGTGAGTAATAAGTTTAGAAATATCAGAATAATTAAATATAATAGGGTATTATTTTTATTTTAAGATAAATTTTCTGAAGTTTCGTTCATTGTTGGCCTAGGGATAACTATACAAATGAATATAAAACAAGACTAGGGGGATTAATTTGAACAACGCATTATTAGAAATTAAAAACCTGAAGACATCTTTTCGCATTCGCGATGATTATTATGCGGCAGTGGATGATGTATCACTAACTGTAAATAAGAATGAGGTATTGGCCATTGTCGGAGAATCTGGATCAGGAAAAAGTGCGTTAGCATTTTCGGTCATGGGATTACATAATCGCGCAAAAATAGAAGGGAATATCTATTTTAAGGATCATGATCTTGCCAATCTGCCAGCCAATAAGCTGAATAAGCTGCGTGGCGATGATATGGCTATGATCTTTCAAGACCCACTAACAGCACTAAACCCGTTAATGACAATAGAAGAACAAATTGCTGAAACACTTTTACTCCATCATAAGAATCTCTCGAAGAAGAAACGTAGAGAGAAAGTAATAGATTTATTAAATCAAGTAGGGATTCCACGTCCTGAACATACATGTGATCAATTCCCCCATGAATTATCTGGAGGAATGAGGCAACGTGTCATCATTGCGATTGCAATTGCAAATGATCCTGAACTTCTTATTGCAGATGAACCCACAACAGCATTGGATGTAACCATTCAAGCGCAGATACTTGATTTAATTAATGATTTGAAAGAAAACATGAATGCTGGAATTGTTTTAATTACACATGATTTGGGTGTTGTTGCAGAAATGGCCGATCGTGTAGCTGTCATGTATGCTGGTCAAATCGTAGAAATCGCTGATGTTCATACATTGTTCGCTAATCCAAGGCATCCTTATACAAGGTCTTTATTGCATGCAATACCAAATATAGATGGAGGAAACGATAAACTACATGTTATTCAAGGCATTGTACCTCCATTACATAAATTACCTCGGGAGGGTTGCCGGTTCGCTGCCCGTATTCCATGGATAGACACTTCTGCTCACGAAACGAATCCAGAATTACATGAAATAAAGCCTGGGCACTTTGTTCGCTGTACATGCCATAATCAATTTTACTTCCCAGATGAAAAGAAGAAGGAGGAGCAGGCGGATGGGATTTCTTGAAGTGAACGATTTGAAGGTACATTTTCCGATTAGGGGCGGTATTCTAAATCGAAAAATTGGGGCAATTAGAGCGGTTGATGGTGTGTCCTTTTCAATTGAAGAAGGGAAAACATATGGTCTCGTTGGTGAATCTGGTTCTGGAAAAACAACCACTGGAAGAGCAATTATTGGATTAAATCATATTACATCGGGCCAGGTTATGTTTGAAGGGAAAGATTTAACTAGCAAGAAAAGTAAAACCCAGCATGTTCGAAAAGACATTCAAATGATCTTTCAGGACCCTTATTCTTCATTAAATGCAAAAAAACGCGTGCTAGATATTGTTGCAGAGCCTCTGCGAAACTATGAAAAGCTAACTAAAATTGAAGAAAAGCTACGGGTGCAAGAATTATTAGAACAAGTTGGCTTAAACCCTGAAAGTATATTGAAATATCCCCATGAGTTTTCTGGTGGACAGCGACAACGAATTGGTATTGCTCGAGCAATTGCCTTAAAACCAAAACTGATTATTGCTGATGAGCCGGTGTCGGCATTAGATGTTTCGGTACAAGCACAAGTTTTGAATTTTATGCAGGAAATTCAAAAAGAATTAAATTTAACTTACTTATTCATCAGTCATGATTTAGGGATTGTCAAACACATGTGTGATGATATTGGCATTATGTATAAAGGTCGTTACGTAGAAGAAGGTACGAAGCAAGACATATTTAATAACCCGCAACATATTTATACAAAACGTCTGGTGGCAGCTATTCCTGATATTGACCCACAGAATCGCCAAAAGCAGAAACATTTGCGTGATGAAGTGCAAATGGAATATCAACAATATTATAACGACTACTTTGATAATGAGGGCTTGGCTTATAGATTACGGAACATTTCTGATTCACATCTCGTAGCTTTGCCAGAGAAAGGTTGAGTATAATATGTGGAAATTTATCGTTCGACGACTTTTAATTACATTGCCGCAAATTGTTTTACTTAGTATTTTAGTATTTGTTATGGCACAAATGATGCCAGGTGACGCATTAACCGGGTTAATTGATCCAAATATTGACCCCGCTGCTATTGAAGAGCAACGAGAGAAAATGGGGTTAAATGACCCGTGGTATATCCAATACGGTGATTGGATATCTTCGGCATTACAGGGAGACCTAGGACAATCGTTTCGTTTCAAGATGCCTGTCACTGATTTAGTAGAACAACGCCTGATAAATTCCTTTTGGTTAGGGTTAGTTACCCTTATTTTTACTTATATCATCGCAATTCCACTTGGTATTACGAGCGGCCGCTATAATGATACAATGCGCGACCAGCTAATTACTGGCTATACGTATATCGGTTTCGCAACCCCATTATTTATCTTTGCACTTGTTATGCTTTGGGTTGGGGGATTTCAGTTGGGATGGTTCCCAACAGGTGGAAGTGTGGCACCAGGATTAGAACCCGGAACATTTGAATATGCGCTCAGCAAATTTCAACATCTATTATTGCCAGGCTTATCGATGGCATTAATTACTACGGTTAATACGGTCCAGTATTTACGCAGTGAAATTATTGATACAAAGCAAAAAGATTTTATTGTCACTGCAAGAGCAAAAGGAGCCTCTGAATCACGTGTTTATAACCGCCATATTTTACGAAATTCGCTTTTGCCAATCGCTGCGTATTTTGGCTTTGAAATTACCGGTTTAATTGGGGGAACAGTGTTTATCGAGACGATCTTTAGTTATCCAGGAATGGGACTATTATTTATGGATTCTGTATTGCAGCGTGATTACAGTGTGGTAACCGCAGTTGTTCTGTTATTTGGGATAGCTTCCATTCTAGGAGCGCTACTTTCAGATATCATTCTAAGTCTTGTGGATCCTCGTATTCGTATTAAATAATAACTTGATAAACATGGAGGTGATTCAAATGGCCAATGCACATGTTGATACGGCTCAAACAGACACGGAAGTAAAAACCCCTTCTACATGGAGCATTATTTGGAGGGAAATTGTAAGGGATAAAGTAGCGCTTATATCACTCATTTTTCTTGTTGGAACAACTGGGTTTGTATATGGTATTTCAATATTTTTGGAACAATCAGAAATCGTAACCGTCGATTTATTTGCAATCAATGAAGCGCCATCTGAACAATTTTGGCTAGGTACTGATTACGGGGGAAGGGATATCTTTGGACAGTTAATTATTGGGACGAGGAACTCATTATCGATAGGTATTCTCGTTACACTAATGACCGGTGTTATCGGCGTCGTTTATGGACTGGTTTCTGGCTACTATGGGGGAACCGTCGATAATATTATGATGCGGATTGTTGATTTTTTCTTAATTCTACCATTCTTAATGATTGTTATTGTTTTTGTTGCAATTGTACCGAAGTACAGCATATGGTCCTTTTCCTTGATCATGACTGCTTTTCTGTGGATGGGAATTGCCCGCCTCATTCGCTCGAAAGCATTGCAAGAAAGAGAATTGGATTATGCACAGGCTTCTAAAACATTAGGAACATCTAATTTTAAAATTATGTTTACCCAGGTGTTACCAAACCTTAGCTCGCTTATTATTGTAACGATGACGTTAAATCTGGCCGCCAATATCGGCCTAGAGTCTGGGCTTTCCTTTTTAGGATTTGGTTTCCCGGAAACAACACCAAGTCTTGGAACACTACTAGGCTATGCAAGAAATCCACAAACATTGGAGTTTCACTGGTGGGTCTGGGTACCAGCAGCAGTTCTTATCTTCTTACTGATGTTGGCTGTTCGAAACGTGGGGGAAGCATTAAAGCGTGCTACTGACGCAAGACAGCGGAGAGGATAAGCATAAATCCGATCATTTAGTAATACAGTTTACTAATTGTTACTTGCATCTTCAGATGTTAAGTATAAATGCTGTCAACATCTTTGTTGACGCAACAAGAAAGACAAAAAAGGGGAGGTTATAAGGATGAGAAAGACAAGTTGGAGCAAAGCACTTCTCGCACTGTTGCTAGTTTTGCTGCTTGCTTTAGCGGCATGCAGTGGCGGATCTGAGGAGGGAGAAG
The DNA here is from genome assembly GCF_000723585.1 of Virgibacillus salexigens. NCBI lineage: Bacteria > Bacillati > Bacillota > Bacilli > Caryophanales > Bacillaceae > Virgibacillus > Virgibacillus salexigens. The sequence continues at coordinate 1,240,473 of NZ_CCDP010000001.1, forward strand.
CAGAGGGAGATAGTGGTGGATCTGATTCCAATAAATCAGAAGATAGTGGAAAGAAATTATATTCGATTGATGATTTTAGTGCGGAGAAAACAAATGAAGGAGAAGCAATTGACGGTGGTCACTTAAAATTTGGCCTCGTTACCGATACAGCGTTTGAAGGTACATTAAACTGGAACTTCTATTCAGGGGCATACGATTCAGAGGTAATTAAATGGTTTGATGAACCTTTATTAGCGGATGATGAAAACTATATGTATACCCAAGATGGTGCTGCGACATTTGAAACGTCTGAGGATGGCAGAGTATTCACATTTACGATTCGTGATAATGTCAATTGGCATGATGGCGAACCAGTTACTGCAGAAGACTGGGCTTTCTCTTATGAAGTAATTGGTCACCCGGATTATAATGGCGTTCGCTATGGAGAGGACTTCACGAATGTAGAAGGAATGGAAGCTTATCATAATGGGGAAGCTGACAGCATTTCCGGTATTGAGGTAGTTGATGAAAAAACATTAAAAATTACTTACAAAGAAGCGACACCTTCGCTTCTAACTGGTGGAATTTGGCCATATGCGATGCCAAAGCATATCTTTGAAGATATTCCAGTTGCAAAAATGGCTGAATCACCTGAAGTAAGAGAACATCCGATTGGATTTGGTCCATTTAAAGTCGAAACCATTACACCAGGTGAATCAGTTGTTTATACGAAAAATGAGGATTATTGGCAAGGGGAGCCAAAGCTAGATAAAGTTACTCTATCAGTAATTAATCCGACCACAGTAGTGCAAGCATTAGAAACTGGAAAAGTCGATACTGTTCATAGTTTTCCAGTTGATCAATATCCGGACAATGCAGAAATGTCCAATGTTGAATTCTTAGGACAGATCGATATGGCTTATACGTATATTGGCTTTAAACTAGGTACATGGGATAAAGAGAAGAAACAAGTGAAACCTGATCCTAATATGAAAATGGCGGATGTTAACCTACGTAAAGCGATGTGGCATGCTGTGGATAATAATGCCGTTGGTGAACAGTTCTATAATGGACTTCGCTGGAATGCAACTACATTAATTCCGCCATCTCACCCAGAATTCCATGATTCTGAGAATCCGGGTTTAGCTTATGACCCAGAGAAAGCAAAGGAAATTCTAAATGAGGCCGGTTACGAAGATGTGAATGGCGATGGTATGCGTGAAAATCCGGAAGGGGAAGAATTAGTAATTAATTTCGCCTCCATGTCAGGTGGGGACACTGCAGAGCCATTAGCAAACTATTATATTCAATCATGGAAAAAGGTAGGTCTGAATGTCCAACTATTGGATGGACGCTTACAAGAATTCAATACCTTCTATGATCGTGTCGGACAAAATGGCGATGACGATCCAAAAGTAGATATTTTCCAAGGTGCTTGGACTGTGGGTAATGATGTAAACCCAGACGGCTTATACGGCCGTGATGCTATTTTTAATTTCCCACGTTATGCAAGTGAGGAAAATGATAAATTACTGGAAGAAGGAATTTCTGAAGCATCCTTTGATGTGGAACATCGTAAGGAAGTTTATAATGAGTGGCAAAAACTAATGGTTGAAGAAATTCCAGTATTCCCAACCCTTTATCGTTCCGAATTAGTACCGGTTAACAATCGAGTTCAGAATTATTCCATTGCCTTTAATTGGTATGGACGACATGAGATTTCTGTTACCCAAGAAGAACCAATGAAAGCAGAATAAATCTAGTTGAAAAGGAAGCCTCTGACCAGGGGCTTTTTTTCATGAATCCGGCTTGCTATTCGATCAACTTTAACTAGAACCAAATAAAATAGTAATACTGCTAGACATGCAATCATATAGTAATAGATGGTGAATCTGTCATATTTACAACTGTTTCTGCATAAAATGCTGCGTAGGCTATTTATGCAACTTAGAGAGGGTGACGATATTTGTGCGGGATCACGGGTTATGTAGACTGGGGAAGCGATATTCGAGCGAATAAACAAATGCTTCAAGATATGACAGAAACGTTGTCATTACGGGGGCCGGATGATACAAATTGTTGGATGGATCAGCATATTGCCTTTGGACATAAGCGTCTTTCTGTTGTTGACTTAGAAGGTGGAAAACAGCCAATGCAGAAGGCGAAAGATGGTTATACGTATACCATTACTTATAATGGAGAGTTGTATAATACGGATGAGCTTAGAAAAGAACTGCTGACAAAGGGGTATCGCTTTGCAACTACTTCTGATACGGAAGTATTGTTAACTGCTTATATGGAGTGGAAAGAAACATGTGTAGATTATCTAAACGGCATTTATGCGTTTGGTATTTGGGATGGACAAAAGAATCAACTATATATGGCGAGAGATCGGCTTGGCGTAAAGCCATTATTTTACCTGACGCAGGGGAAGCAGTTTATCTTTGGTTCAGAGTTAAAAGCAATTTTAGCACATAACGATGTGAAAGCAGAAGTAGACCGTTCTGGCCTAGCGGAAGTGTTTGGGTTAGGACCATCACGAACACCTGGGCATGGTATCTTTAAAAGTATGAAAGAACTTCGTGCTGGCCATGCGCTTACCTTTTCTATTCATGGATTAAAGGTATGGCGATATTGGAATGTGGAAAGCCATCCGCATACCGATTCACTAGCGGATACTACAAAAAAGGTAAGAGAGCTGTTTGTCGACGCGGTTCAGCGTCAACTCGTAGCAGATGTGCCTGTATCTACATTTCTATCTGGGGGCTTAGATTCCAGTGCAATTACAGCGATTGCATCCAATTATTTTACAAAGCAAGGAAATGCTCCTTTGACTACCTTCTCCATTGATTATGAAGGCAATGCAGAGCATTTCCAAGCAAGTAAATTTCAACCATCGATGGATCAGCCCTGGGTTGATAAGATGGCTGCGGCTTTTGCAACAGATCACCATAATGAAATAATCACAGGGAAGGAGTTAGCAGATCATTTAAAAGAATCCGTTGATCTACGTGATCAGCCAGGTATGGCTGATATTGATTCATCGATGCTTTGGTTTTGCAGGCGGATAAAAAAGCATACGACGGTGAGTCTCTCTGGGGAATGTGCTGATGAAATCTTTGGAGGTTATCCTTGGTTTCATGATCCTTCAAAGGAAGCAGGATCAGGATTTCCGTGGATGCGCTCCCTTGACTCGCGAATTCATCTATTGCACCCCGAATGGCAAGAAAAGCTAGACTTAAAAAACTATGTATTTGATCGTTACCAAGAAACGATTCGTGAAACACCTCGGTTACATGGCGAGAATGATACGGACGCGAGAAGAAGAGAATTGTTTTATTTAAATATGCACTGGTTTATGGCCCAATTACTAGATCGTAAGGATCGTATGAGTATGGGAGCCAGTCTTGAGGTACGAGTGCCGTATGCAGACCATAAATTGGTTGAATATGTATGGAATATTCCTTGGGATATGAAAATGGCGGAAGGAAGAGAAAAAGGCATCTTACGAAAGGCAATGGAAGGGATTTTACCTCATGACGTGCTATATCGTAAAAAAAGCCCATATCCGAAAACCTTTCAACCCGAATATACGCAAGCAGTAACGACATGGATGCAAGAGATTTTAGATGATAAAGAAGCACGGTTATTTGAGTTTCTTAAGCGTGAAAAGGTTGAAGCGATTTTACAAAGTGAAGGGAAAGAATTCAAAGACCCTTGGTATGGTCAACTAATGAAGGGCCCCCAACTTATTGCCCATCTCTGTCAAATTGATTATTGGCTGCGGAAATATAACGTAACAGTGAGTGAATAAAAGGTGTTAAGGCGCGGATATAGCTTAAGTAGTGAGTAACTCCCAAGTTGAATAATCTTTTATTGTTTAAATGGCAAACTGAAATATGGGCTGCTTTCCGCGGGCATGGACTCAGTTAACTTCGGTAAGCAAAAATCGCTTACCGGATTGGATCTTCGGACTCGTGCTGATTCCGCAGGAGTCACCCATATTTTATTTGCTATGATAATGGTATCCATTCCTTTCAGACAAGAATAGTATTTTTTGAACAAAATACTATTTCGAATCTGATAATCTCCTATCAATGCAGACAAATTAAAAAATCTGTTGCTTGGAGGCAGCCTTTAAGAGGAAAACCATAAGGATTTGCCGAAATAAGAAGATATTGATTAGAGAAAAAGATGGATTTGTCTTCGAAGAATATAGGAGGGGGAACATGGAAGAACGTGTATTTGATAAACAGCCACATAGGCAGGAAAGAAAGAAGAAAAAATTTGCCTTCATTACTAGTGGCATTTTATTGCTAACGATCGGTAGTTTGATCCTTTTTGTAAACGCATTCATTGGACGATCTGTTGAACAAGTGAATGGTACGATCAACTTACCAATCCTGAAAGAACAAGTACAGGTAATAACGGATGAAAATGGTGTTCCACATATTAAAGCTGCGAATGATCATGATTTGTACGTAGCACAAGGATATGTTCAGGCACAGTATCGGTTGTTCCAAATGGAGATGTCGAGAAGACAAGCATCTGGCACATTAAGTGAAGTAGTAGGAGAAGCAGCGATTGATCAAGATAAATATTTTCGAACATTGGGTCTAAGAAGGGCAGCTACCAAATCCTACGACATTTATAGCGAACAAGCAAAGCAGGTATTACAATACTTTTCCGATGGCGTAAATGCCTACGTGGATGAAGCAATACGGACCAACCGTCTGCCGATTGAATTTACCTTAATGGGAATAAAACCAGAAGCATGGACACCAATAGATTCATTAACCATTGGGAAGTATATGGCGTTTGATTTAGGCGGGCATTGGGAAAGACAAGCATTCAACTACTACTTATTACAAAACTATCCGGAAAATAAAGCGTATGAACTATTTCCTGATTATCCTGAAGAGAAGCCAGTAATTATGGAAGAACCGTATGTATCGATACCAGAAAGCTTTGATAAGGCGATTATCCCCCCTGCTTTTAATGGAAGTAATAACTGGGTAGTAAGTGGGGATAAAACAGCATCCGGATTACCGTTACTTGCAGATGATCCTCATTTAGGATTAGCTACCCCATCTATATGGTTACAGATGCAATTGGAATCAGATACGAATCATGTAAGTGGTGTTATATTTGCAGGTGTTCCTGGAATTATTTTAGGTCATAACGATACCATTGCATGGGGGGTTACAAATACAGGCCCAGATGTACAGCAATTGTATTTAGAAAAACAGCATCCTGAGAGGGAAAATCAATTTTACTATGAAGGGAAATGGGAAAAGGCAACGGTTATAGAAGAACCGATTAAAGTAAAAAATGAGGAAACACTAGATTATCATGTAGTAGAAACGAGGCATGGGCCAATTATCTCTGAATTCGCTGAAGAAAGCGGAAAAGATACAATGCTATCTTTAAGGTGGACAGCACTCGAACCTACCACAGAATTGGAAGCCATTCTTGAAATAAACCGGGCAAGTGACTGGTCTTCTTTTGAAAAAGGGCTTGAAAAGTTTCTCGTACCTGCGCAAAATTTTGTGTTTGCACAGAAAAATGGAACCATTGCTTATAAGGCAAATGGAAACATACCAATCTATCAGGATGGGACTGATGCGTTATTACCATTACCAGGGTGGGAGAAAGAAAGTGAATGGAAAGGGTATATCCCTTTTGAACAATTACCACGTATTGTAAACCCTGCGAAAGGTTATATTGCTACAGCAAATAACAAAATTACAACAGAAGATTATCCTTATCATATAAGTAATGTTTGGGCACAACCATATCGGTATGAACGAATAGCAGAAGTATTAGAATCTAGTAATGCATTAACCGTTCGTGATATGCAAGATTTGCAAATGGATACAAAGAACATGCAAGCAGAAGAGTTTGTCCCTGTTTTTTTATCGATATTGCGTAATATGAACATTTCAGAAAAAGAAAAACAAGCGGTCAATGTCATGAAAAAATGGGATTACCATGATGAAGCAACAGCAGTACAACCATTAATCTTCCATCATTGGATGAATGAATTAGAAGCAATTATCTATCAAGATATACCAGATAATATGATGGATTTATTTGGTTCGCGCGGTCAAACAACAGATGAGCTAATTCGAAAATCTGTTGAAGGAAAAGATGCAATATGGGTAGAGAACGCAGGTGGATTACAGCAGGTAGTAAAGGATGCACTAACAAATTCATTGAATAAACTTGAAAATGACTTTGGAAAGAAGATGAATGATTGGCAGTGGGGAGATTATCATCAAGTCTCTTTCCGTCATCCATTATCTGAAATCAATCCAGTACTAGAATTCTTTTTCAATAATGAAGCCCCTTTACCTGTTGGAGGGAGCAAAGTAACACCTATGGCTGCTGCCTACAAAACAGAGACAGGTATCGTGAATCATGGAGCTTCTTGGCGTTTTGTTGTCGATATGGAAGAACCAAAAAAAGGGTATCATATAGTGGGCCCAGGACAGTCTGGTCATTTCAAAAGTGATTGGTATCATGATCAATTAACAGATTGGGTTCATGGCAGTTATCATGAAACAACACTTTCGCAATCACAAGGTAATTTGTTGATTTTCCAACCAGAATAAATAATAGATTGGTCTAAATGCTAAAGTAGGACAATATTATTACCCGGGAAATATCGAAAAATGATTTTGTTTCACGGAAAAGCTCGAAATAGAAAATAAGCTGGGTAAAATGACTATGGTTTTTTTTTCCAAACGTGATCAGAAAGCACATTCGATTAGGATGGAAAATTTAGAATATTATTTAAATCTTGACAGCGTTTGCATACTAAAGTATGATTAGTTTACAAGTTAATTATGTGGCGGAGAATAGGAGACCCACACTTTAATCGTATCTTCCTTGGGGGGAGTATATCATTTAAAGTGCGGGTCTTTTTGCATACCATCAATCATATGTTGGAGATGTAAACGTTTTTTTAAAACATAGTTAGCTTTGAGAAAATAAAATAAGGGGTGTTATACATGGCTGAGTCTGAATTTCTAGCAGAACTAATCGGCACGATGATTCTAGTTATCTTTGGGGGCGGAGTTGTTGGAGGCGTTTCCTTAAAGTCATCAAAAGCAGAAGGTGCTGGTTGGATAGTCGTAACCATTGGCTGGGGACTCGCGGTTGCATTAGGTGTATATGCGGTTGGTAATTATTCACCAGCTCATATTAACCCAGCAGTTACGTTAGGCTTTGCAGCAATAGGAGAATTTCCATGGTCAAAAGTACCAATGTATATAACTGCACAAATGATAGGCGCAATTATTGGGGCGGCAATTGTTTTCTTAAATTACTTACCGCACTGGAAGAAAACGGATGATCAAGCAGCAAAATTAGGTGTATTTGCAACTGATCCGGCAATACGTAGTCCTTTTTCAAATTTATTAAGTGAAATTGTAGGTACATTTGTACTAGTGATGGGTCTTTTATTCATTGGTGCAAACGAATTCACAGAAGGGTTAAACCCAATTATTGTAGGGGTATTAATTATTGCGATTGGGATGTCCTTAGGTGGAGCAACCGGTTATGCAATTAACCCTGCTCGTGATTTAGGTCCACGAATTGCTCATGCGATTCTACCAATTCCCGGAAAAGGTGGCTCTGATTGGGGATATGCATGGATACCAGTTTTAGGTCCAATACTAGGAGGCGTCTATGGTGCGTTCTTTTATAATGCATTTTTCATGGGTGATTTTACAGTAGGTTTTTGGATTACAAGTGTTATCATGGCTATATTAATTGTAAGCGCTGCTAGTATGGAATTAAAGAAATCGCAAACGGTTTCTGATAAAATAAATAATAAGGCTGTTTAAGGAGGAGATAGTGATGAGTAAACAATACATTTTGTCAATTGACCAGGGTACTACAAGCTCTCGTGCGATCATCTTTAACCAAAATGGTGAAATTGTAGAGACAGCTCAGAAGGAATTTGAGCAATTCTTCCCATATCCTGGCTGGGTAGAGCATGATGCAAATGAAATCTGGACCTCCGTACTTGCGTGTATTGCTGAGGTGCTACGCAAGGCAGATTTAGAAGCAAATCAAATTGCGGGTATCGGTATTACCAATCAACGAGAAACAGCAGTTGTTTGGGATAAACATACTGGTAAACCTATTTATAAAGCAATTGTATGGCAATCGCGTCAGACAGAAGCTATCTGTAAAGAGTTAAGAGAAGCTGGATACAATGATCTATTTAGAGAAAAAACAGGTTTATTAATTGATCCATACTTCTCTGGTACAAAGGTTAAATGGATCTTAGATAACGTAGAAGGAGCAAGAGAAAAAGCCGATAATGGTGACCTTATGTTCGGCACAATTGACAGTTGGTTAGTTTATCGACTTTCTGGTGGAACTACGCATATCACTGATTATTCAAATGCTTCCCGTACATTAATGTTTAATATTTATGATTTGAAATGGGACGATGAGCTACTAGAAATTCTCACTGTACCTAAGAGTATGTTACCCGAGGTAAAACAATCTTCGGAGGTTTATGCACATACGGTATCTTACCATTTCTTTGGTGAAGAAATCCCGGTTGCTGGAATAGCTGGTGACCAACAAGCAGCGTTATTTGGTCAGGCATGTTTCGAAAAGGGAATGGCTAAAAATACTTACGGTACGGGTTGTTTTATGTTGATGAATACAGGTGAAGAAGGCGTTAATTCCGAAAATGGTCTTTTGACGACACTTGCATGGGGAGTAGACGGAAAAGTAGAATATGCACTTGAAGGAAGTATCTTTGTAGCGGGATCTGCGATTCAATGGCTTCGCGATGGGCTTCAATTAATCCAAGATTCTCCAGAAAGTGAAAGCTATGCAAGTAATGTTGATAGCACGGATGGAGTATATATGGTTCCTGCCTTTGTTGGATTAGGTACACCTTATTGGGATAGTGATGCTAGAGGTGCCGTGTTTGGTCTTACTCGTGGTACCACAAAAGATCATTTCATTCGTGCCACATTAGAATCACTAGCGTACCAAACAAAAGATGTGTTAAATGCAATGATCGCTGATTCAGAAATTGATTTAAAAACACTACGTGTTGACGGTGGAGCAGTTAAAAATAACTTATTGATGCAATTTCAAAGTGATATTATAGGAGTTCCGGTGGAGCGCCCTGTCGTACAAGAAACAACAGCTCTAGGCTCAGCTTATTTAGCAGGTCTTGCTGTTGGGTATTGGAAGGACAAAGATGAGATCGCACAGCAATGGAATGTTGAAAAGACATTTGAAAACAACATGGAAGACCAGCAACGTGAAGATTTATATGCAGGATGGAAGAAGGCAGTTGAAGCAACACGTGTATTTAAATAAAACATACGACTGATATAAAAAGGGGTCATGATTATCGCAAATGGTAAGAATGACCTCTTTTTTTCGTATTTAATCGAAATGTATTACAATAATAAGAAAGGAAAGGAGTCGTGCATATGAAGAAAATTATAAATGATCCAAATCAAGCAGTACAAGATATGGTAAATGGTTTTGTTGCAGCTTATCCTGACAAGGTGACATTAATACCTGAAACACTAGCAGTGGTTAGAAAAGATGCTCCAATCACTGGGAAGGTTGGTCTTGTCAGTGGTGGAGGAAGTGGACATGAGCCTGCACATGCGGGATATATAGGAAAGGGAATGCTTGATGTAGCTGTTGCTGGAGAAGTGTTTACATCTCCTACCCCGGACCAAGTTTTAGAAGGTATTAAAGCAGTGGATGCGGGAGAGGGTGTATTCTTAGTCATCAAAAACTATACAGGGGATGTCTTAAATTTTGAAATGGCTGCAGAACTAGCAGAAGCAGAAGGGATACAAGTTGAAAAAGTAATCGTAAATGATGACGTTGCAGTAGAGGATAGCTCCTTCACCACTGGTAGGAGAGGGATTGCTGGAACGGTTTTCGTGCATAAAATTGCTGGGGCTAAAGCAGAAGCTGGTGGATCGTTATCAGAGGTTAAGCAAGTTGCTGATAAAGTAGTTGCAAATGTAAGATCGATGGGAATGGCCTTGACTTCAGGTACCGTTCCAGCCGCAGGCAAACCGGGTTTCCAATTAGAAGATAATGAAATGGAAATTGGTATTGGTATTCACGGAGAACCAGGTATAGAAAGAAAGCCAATTGCTTCAGCGGATACGATTGCCCAAGAACTAACAGACCGTATCCTTGATGATATCGATATTTCCAATGGAAATGAAATTGCTGTTTTAATTAATGGTTTAGGAGCTACCCCTGAAATGGAACTATATATAGTAAACCAGAAAGTTCAAGCCATTCTTCGTGATAGAGGGATAGAGGTTTATCGAACTTATATTGGGGAATATATGACTTCATTAGAAATGGCAGGCTGCTCGATTACGGTATTGCATTTAGATGATGAATTAAAGCCACTACTTGATGCACCGTCTGAAGCTCCTGCATTTCGAAGGTAGGAGGGATAAAATGGAATTAGATGTTTTAAAAACTGTAGAATGGATGGAACAAACAAATGAGAAAATGCAAGCAAAAAAAGATGAATTAACCACACTTGACCAGCCTATTGGTGATGGAGATCATGGAATTAATATGGCAAGAGGGTTTCAAGAAGTAGTCAATAAATTAAATGATACCGAATATAATGAGGTTTCTGCTGTACTGAAGGATGTTGCAATGACGTTAATGTCAAAAGTAGGTGGTGCTTCAGGGCCATTGTACGGTACTGCTTTTTTAAAGATCTCTACAGCAGTCAAAGGGGCAGGCACTGTCGAAAGAGACTTATTTGCTAAAGCTTTAACCGAAGCTGTTAATGGCATAAAGCAAAGAGGGAAAGCCACAGAGGGTGAAAAAACAATGATTGACATGTGGTCGCCCATATCTGAAGCATTCCAACAAGCAAGTGACTTTCGTCCAGAAGATATGATGGAGGCAGCCCAAGCCGCATTAGAAAGTGTAAAAGAATTAGAGGCAACCAAAGGCAGGGCAGCCTATTTTAAAGAAAAATCAGTTGGTCATCTAGATCCGGGTGCTGTCTCTACTTTTTATCTATTTGAAGCTTTAGCTGATGTTTGGAAAGGAGACAACTAATATGGCGTTCGTAGGTATTGTACTCATCTCACATAGTTCCCACATTGCCGAAGGAACAAAAGAACTCATTCGTCAAGTGATGAAGGAGGTTCCAATTGAAACAGCAGGTGGAACGGACGAAGGTGAGATCGGGACAAGTATTGAAAAAATCAACGCTGCCATTGAACAAGCCAACCAAGGTGAAGGAGTTTTACTGTTTTACGATATCGGTAGTGCGAAAATGAATGCAGAAATGGCGATTGAGATAACAGGTCGTGATGATCTGAAATTAATTGAGGCGCCAATTGTGGAAGGATCGTATGTAGCTGCTGTGGAAGCGGGTATGGAAAAAAACCTCGATGAAGTTTATCAATCTGTTACAAGATCGTTTGGAAAAAAGCAGTAAAAGATGGATCCTCGGCAGTTAATTGCCGAGGATATTTAAAAAAATTGAGATGCAAAGTTGGACATTTATTATAACTGGATATGGAGGAAGTTGATGGTCACATTCGAAGCGATAAAAATTGCACGACATACCATTGCCGATACGATAAATTCTACACCGATTTTACGTTCGACGCAGCTGTCAAAGTTATTTGGTAATCATATGTTCTTTAAGGCGGAACATCTACAACAGACTGGGTCATTTAAAATTAGAGGAGCAACAAACAAGGTCAAACAAGCAGTGAAGGATGGAGCTTCCCTTGTTACGGCTGCATCTTCAGGTAATCATGGGCAAGCAGTTGCCTATATTGCAAATCAACTAGGAATTCCAGCTACAATTGTTGTGCCAGAAGATGCAAACCAAAGCAAATTGAATGCGATTAAGGCTTACCATGGAAGTATTGAAAAATGTGGCTATACATCAGCTGATCGCTTACCAAGGGCTGAAGCATTAGCAAAAGAAAACCAAGGAGTAGTCATTCCACCATATGATGATCCATTGATAATTGCAGGTCAAGGGACCGTTGGATTTGAAATCCTGGAACAATTAGAGGACGTTGATGTCGTTGTTGTACCAATAGGTGGTGGTGGATTAATCTCCGGCATATTAACAGCAATAAAGGAAAAGAAGCCGTCAATTAAAATCATCGGCGTAGAACCGGACACAGCCCAAGATACATTTCTTTCCTTGCAATCTGGACAAATTACTAGTATCCCCCCAACCAGGACTATTGCAGATGGGCTTCGGACAACCCATCCTGGCCATGTAACATTTCCCATCGTTCAACATTATATTGATGATGTTGTGTTAGTTCGTGAGCCGGAGATAAAAGCGGCGCTTTCGCTAGTATTAGAGAGAATGAAACAGCTGATTGAGCCTTCTAGTGCTGTTACGGTAGCTGCAGCGATGTTCAATAAAATCTCAGTCCATAACAAAAATGTTGTTTGTGTACTGTCAGGAGGAAATGTTGATATTCGTCTAATTGAAACCATGATTCAATAAGTTAAATAAGCACGTAATGAATATAAATCATTCATTACGTGCTTATTTTATAGCTTAAATCCAGTTCGACTCTTAAAGCGTTTCAGAATAATGGAGCTTTCAACTCGAGTAATTCCTTCTACTGAGTATAACTCCTCATTTATAAAAACTTCTAATTTCTGAAAATCCTCTACCAGGACATGCATATGCAGGGTACTTGGACCAGTCATTTGGTAGATACTAGCAACTTGGGGGTGATCAGCCAGGTTCTGAGCAACTTCCTGCAACTGCATCGGTTCTACATCTACTTCGAAAAAAGCAGATACTTGTTTTCCGAATTTCTCTGAGTTGATAACAACCGTAAACTTCTCAATGACACCTTTTTCCTTTAAATTTTGAATGCGATCTTTTACAGCCACACGAGACAAACCAACTTTTTCTGCCAGTTCGACATAGGATAAACGGCCGTCTTCAGCAAGTTCTTCTAACAGCTTCTTATCAATGTTATCAAGTTTCATCGTTTTCGGCTCCTACATTTATTTTCAAGCTAAATCTAGTTTACCAGAATATCTTGGTAAGAAAAACTAGATGATACTGAAAATGTAAACAGCAACATAAAGTAAGAAAAATATCCCTTTACAATTTCAATAGGAAGAATAATTTTTATTTAGGTTTATTTATGTCAGAAAAATATATTGACAGCTGTATAATTGTTTATTATTATATTAACTAATTTAACAAAAGTATGAAATTACTGAAAAATAAAAGGAGGAAATAAAATGTACAGTCGTTTGACTTGTATAATCGCTCTAGTTGGTTTATTTCTATTAACTGCATGTAGTTCCCCAAGTAGCGGAAGTGGAGAAGAAGCAGCTGCAAATTATCCTTCAAAGGATATTCAACTCGTCGTGCCTTGGGATGCTGGTGGGGATACAGATGCAATTAATCGCATCGTCGCTGAAGAATTAGAAAAGGAACTTGGCCAAAGTGTTGTTGTAAAAAATGTTGCTGGTGGAAGTGGTGTGATTGGGGCACAACAAGCAATGCAAGCAAACAATGATGGATATACCTTACTTGCCATCCATGATTCGGTAGCGATGTCGCAATTAACCGGACAATCTGATTTTGGATACTTTGATTTTGAGCCTGTTTCTTTAATGACTTCTACATATCAGCTTGTTGCAACTAATCCATCTAACCCCTGGGATTCAATGGAAGACGTTGTCCAAGATGCGAAAGCAAAACCTGGAGAGATTACCTATGCAGCATCTATTGGCTCTACATCACAACTAGAACCAGCGCTAATTCAAACTGCAGCAGATATTCAATTTAATATTGTCGGGTATGATGGTACGGCAAAACGAATGAAAGCAGTTGTTGCTAATGATGTCAGTTTAGGAAGCGTTTCGATCGCAGCAGGAAAAGATTATATGGAAGATGAACGAATGAAATTATTAGGCTATACAGGGGAGGAGCGAAGTCCAGAACTGCCAGAAGTTCCTACATTAAAGGAACAAGGAATTGATGTAATAAACGCAGCGAACAGGGGAATTGTTGTACCGAAAGATACACCAGAAGCAATTGTTTCAAAATTAAATGAAGCATTGGAGAAAGTTGCAAATAGTCCGTCATTTAAAGAAAAAATAGCTTCATTAGGTACGGAGGTTAACTTTAAAGGTACAGAAGCATATATTGAATTCTTAAAAAAAAGTGAAGAAGATATGAAAGGTTCACTAGAAAAAAGTGGATTACTAGATAAATAGGAGGTTGTGCATTGGCAAATGCTAAACGTGATTTTATAAACGCGATTATCTTGTTAGCATTTAGTGGGTTTGCCTATTTCGGGTCAACACAAATACCCATTCAAGGTCTTGGGAAAACAGAAGCAGACTTTTTCCCAACGATCGTTATTTCTGTATTAGCGATTTTAAGTATTTGTTTGCTGATTATAAGCATGTATCGTATGACAAAAGAAAAAAGAATGGAGAAAGTAGCTATTCGTAAAGTGATTAAACGGAATAAAAAAGTGGTGGCAACCTTCGGATTATTTGCAGGCTATGTTTTTCTTTTGCCATATATTGGATATTTTATTGCATCTGTATTATTCCTGATCAGTTTATACATAGTACTTGCACCAACTAAAAATAAATTAGGATTAGTCATTTTAGGGATGATCGGGTTAATTTTGCTGTTATATGTAATATTTCAACAGGCATTATCCGTGTTTCTACCTCCTGGAATGTTCTTTTAAAGGAGCATCGTGTAAATGGAATCAATACTATTAAGTTTTGAAGCAATTTTAAATGTAAAAACCATCCTTATTTTATTCATTGGGGTCATTGCTGGTATTATAGTAGGGAGTATACCTGGGTTCACTATAACGATGGGGGTAGCTTTGACGTTACCGTTTAGCTTTGGAATGGAACCAGTGAATGGGATTGCGCTGATGATGGGGGTACAGGTTGGTGGCAGTTCAGGAGGCTTAATAACCGCCTGTTTATTAGGAATTCCGGGGACACCATCCGCGATGGCAACAACGTTTGATGGATATCCGATGGTTAAAAACGGTCAGCCAGGTAAAGCACTAGCCATTGGTTTATGGTCTTCCTTTATAGGCTCCATTATTTCTGGAATCATCTTGATTTTTACTGCACCGATATTAGCAGAGTGGGCATTAGAATTTGGCCCATGGGAAATGTTTGCATTAATGTTATTTGGAATCAGTGCTATAGCTAGTTTAAGTGAAGGGTCGATGTTAAAGGGATTAATTTCAGGAAGCTTAGGTATTATGTTTGCCCTGGTTGGCTCTGACCCGCTTACTGCAGTATCGCGCTTTACATTTGGGTTTACAGAACTGATGGCAGGTTTTAACTTCTTACCGGTACTAATAGGGATATTTGCCTTTTCTCAGTTAATGGACGATATCCGGAAACCACCGAATCAATTAACATTAGACAGTACTGCACCGATTTCTTATCCCATTTTTAAAACAATACGCGATTTATGGAAATCTGGAGTTAATGTTGTGCGTTCGAGTCTTGTTGGTACATTGGTAGGTATTCTGCCTGCTGCAGGTGGTAGTATTGCTAATATATTAAGTTATGATATTGCTAAAAAGTTTTCAAAGCAGTCGCATGAGTTTGGAAAAGGGAACAAAGATGGCTTAATTGCTGCTGAATCTGCAAATAATTCATCTATCGGTGGTTCACTTGTTCCAATGCTATCATTTGGAATTCCGGGAGATGCGGTCACAGCAATGATGTTAGGTGCCTTATTGATACATGGAATTCAACCAGGACCATTATTAATGCAGAATCAACCAGTCTTGGTATATGGAATATTTATTTCGTTTTTCTTAGCAGCCATTTTAATGTTGGTTGTACAAAGTTTTGGAATCAAAGCATTTATGAAAATTAATCAAATACCGCATCACCTATTAGTTCCCATTGTTTTACTATTATGTGTCTTAGGTAGCTATGCAGTAAACAATCGAATCTTTGATGTTTGGGTTCTATTGTTTTTTGGGATAATCGGATTTTGGATGAAAGCCAATAAGTTCCCGCTAGCCCCGTTTATTTTAGGTATTATATTAGGCCCGATGATTGAAGAAAATTTACGACAGGCTATATCTGTAAGTGCTGATTTATCTTTATTTTTGACACGCCCACTATCTGCAGTATTAATTGTGCTTTCTATTATTTCAATGGGATATGGAATTTATAATAATATGAAAAACAGAAAGAAAACAGGAGAAGATTCACTCGGTCAATGATAAGAGAAGGGGAGTATGACTTACATGGAATTTTTTAATTCACAGACGTACCCATATGCTGCTCCAAGGCAAGCAACATATGCGAAAAACGGTATGGTTGCAACATCTCAGCCACTTGCTTCACAAGCAGGTCTTGCTATTTTGAAACAAGGAGGTAATGCAATTGATGCCGCCATTGCAACAGCAGCTTGTTTAACAGTTGTAGAACCTACTTCAAATGGAATAGGTGGGGACGCATTTGCTTTGGTGTGGACGAAGGGAAATCTACATGGCTTAAATGCTAGTGGTAGATCTCCAAAAGCAATATCAATCGATGCAGTAAAAGAAGCTGGACATCAAGCAATTCCAAAATATGGCTGGATTCCAGTTACGGTCCCAGGTGCACCAGGAGCTTGGGCAGAACTCTCGAAGCAATTTGGAAAACTTCCTTTACAAGAGGTGCTAAAGCCTGCCATTCTCTATGCACAAGATGGATTTCCTGTGTCACCAACATTAAGCAAGTTCTGGAAGAAGGCTTACGATGTGTTTAAAGCGCAATTAACAGATGATATGTTCCGTGAGTGGTTTCAAACGTTTGCACCAAATGATCGTGCACCGGAACCTGGAGAAATTTGGAGCTCGCCTAATCATGCAAAGACATTGCAGGAAATCGCAGAAACAGGTGCAGAATCTTTCTATCGTGGAGAATTGGCTGAGAAAATAAGTAACTTCTCCCAGGCAAATGGTGGATTTTTAGATCTGGATGATTTAGCATCCTATCAGCCGGATTGGGTGAGTCCGATCAAAGTCAACTATCATGGTTATGACGTATGGGAAATTCCACCTAATGGCCAAGGAATTGTTGCTTTACAAGCTTTAACTATTTTAAAAGGTTTTCATTTCACAGCCAAAGATTCAGTAGATACATACCATAAACAAATCGAAGCGATTAAATTGGCATTTTCTGACGGGCAAGAACATGTAACAGAGGAAAGGTATATGAAACGTTCAGCAGAAGAATTGCTAAGTGAAACTTATGGAAATGACCGAAGAAGCTTGATTGGTGATGCAGCCATGCAGCCAGAAGCGGGTGAACCTTCATTAAGCGGTACCGTCTATTTAGCTACTGCAGATAATGAGGGGAATATGGTTTCATTTATCCAAAGTAATTATATGGGATTTGGATCTGGTCTTGTAGTACCGGGAACTGGTATTGCGTTGCAGAATCGTGGTCATAATTTCTCTTTGGATCCGAATCATGTCAATGTATTAGCAGGAAATAAACGAACGTATCATACCATTATTCCTGGATTTTTAACGAAAGATACGCAACCGATTGGCCCATTTGGAGTTATGGGTGGTTTTATGCAGCCGCAAGGACATGTGCAAGTCATCATGAATACGATTGATTTTCATTTAAACCCACAAGCAGCATTAGATGCACCTCGTTGGCAGTGGATGAAAGATAAACAAGTGGAAGTAGAACACCGTTTCCCACATCATATCGCAATGGATTTAGCCAAAAAAGGACATGATATTCGCATCCAATTAGAACCGAATAGCTTTGGAAGAGGGCAGGTTATTTGGAGGGATCCTGATACAGGTGTCCTCGTTGGAGGAACAGAATCTCGTACAGATGGCACGGTAGCGGCTTGGTAAATAAAAATAACAACTTAGAAGAGGTACGTGACATATGAAAACACATTGGAATATCTTTATTGCGTTCTTTCGGGTTGGTATGTTGGGATATGGTGGTGGACCCAGTTCCATACCGCTGGTTCACAAAGAAGTAGTCGATAAATACAAATGGATGAGTGAAGAGGAATTTGGTGATTTATTAGCATTAGGCAATACATTGCCAGGACCAATTGCTACAAAACTTGCTGGTTATATTGGGTATCGTGTATCTGGTATATGGGGAATGATCAATGCTGTTTTAGCAACGATTTTTCCAACGGTTGTCCTTATGATTATTTTATTATCTTCCTTGTCATCTATTAAAGAATATGACTGGGTACAAGGAATGACGGCAGCGGTAATACCTGTTGTTGCAGTTATGCTTGCTACGTTAACTTGGCAATTCGTCCAAAAAGCAGGAAAAGGGATGGGATGGGTACAAACAGGTATCTTGTTGCTAGTTGTGTTCATTTTGCTGCAATTTCTGCAAATACATCCAGGAATTATCATAGCAACATTATTAATCTTAGCGCTTATTAAAAAAGATAAAAATCCTGAGCAAGATACGGCAGTCACCGAAAGGGAAGGTGATTCTTAATGATCTACTGGGAAATATTTCTGGCCTTTTTCATACCAGGAATTTTAGGCTACGGCGGTGGGCCGGCTTCTATTCCTCTGGTAGAAAATGAAGTGGTTACACGCTACGGCTGGATGAATGTTCAGGAATTCAGTGAAGTGCTTGCACTGGGAAATTCACTGCCAGGACCAATCGCTACAAAGATGGCTGGTTACATTGGTTATGATGTTGCGGGGATTCCGGGTGCTGCCATAGGTGTTTTTGCTACTGTTGCCCCGTCCCTACTATTAATTATTGTCTTATTAGGAATACTTTATAAATATAAAAACTCACCGAAAGTAAAGCGAATGACGCTCTATATACGGCCGGTTATTGGTATTTTATTAGGAGTAATGGCTTGGCGCTTCTTTAGTGAATCCTATGAAGGTATCGGCTTATGGCAGACAGTCATTCTAACAGTGGTTAGTTATTTGTTAATTGAACGGGTAAAATTACACCCAGCATTTGTCATCGGTGGGGCACTTATTTATGGCGGGTTTTTCTTGTAAATAGAAAGGTTAGCTTCATAGCTAACCTTTCAGAGCTTGTAGTGAAATCAGATGTTTTTTTGCAAGCTTTTTTTAGTCTCGCCGGGGAGAAAACCACTCGCTTTCCGTGGGCGAACGCCCAAGTCTCCTCGCGAAACTCACGCTGCGGGGTCTTGGCTCGCTCGTTATTCTACAGGAGTCTCGTAGTTTTCGTCCCACAGAACGGTGGCTTACGTATTGCCCAGGGGAAGGGGGTGACGACATTAGCACCCATTAGAAAAGACTGTCAAATACGTTCTCGACAGCCTGAAAGGTTAGCTCTTTAGCTAACCTTTCTCTTTTTATTTCACTAACCCTAGCTTTTTCAGGCCATTAAAGATACCTGAATTATCAACAGAAGTCGTTTGATGTTTGGCATATGGGAAAAGTTGAGGATCGCCATTTTCCATAATGAATCCTTCACCAACTGTTTGCAGCATTTCTTTATCGTTCATCCCATCTCCGAAAGCAATCGCTTGTTCTTTGTATAGCTGAAGGTGATCAAGCACTTTCTTCACAGTTTCTCCTTTATTTACGCTGTCGCGAATAATATCATAACAGTTAGAAACTCCATTTACATTGACTCCAGATAAGTGAATATCTTCCTCAATCGCTTCATACCATTGCACTTGTTCAGGGCTGACATTCATTATGGAAGCCCCGAGAATATGGTCAAGTGAATCATCTGTGAGTTTTTCATTTTGTTTTAGCTGAAAAACTTCTATGAAGTCTTTGGTAGCTGGACTGGATAAGGAAGTAAAATAATTTTTTTTCGTTGTATAACATACAAGTTCATGTTGATGCTTGCTGGCAATTGATAGAAATTCCTCTAAAGTATTACGTTTCATCGGTTCATTGACAAGCGGTGTATCTTGATACACGGCATAGGAGCCATTATAACCAATGTATGCATCAACTCCCAATTCATGCGCTAAATCATTGACTTCATGAAGTGGTCTTCCTGTGCATAGAAACACAAGTAACCCTTGTTGTTGTACTTGCTTAATTGCCTCTTTTGTAGAGGGTGTATATGTATGGTCTGGCTTTAAGATGGTACCATCAATATCGAGGAATAGAATTTTATAGTTCATGGACTTCTCCTTTGCTTGTTTAATCATTGCTTGTTCCTTCTATTATTCAAATACGAAAAGCATTTGTCAATTCGTATGAAATGGGAGAAGCTTATTTAATGGTAACGCCACCATCCATGACAATTTGTTCTCCTGTAATTAAATTCTATTTCTTTTTTCGCTTTTTCCCCTGTCCATCCCTTTTTTTCTAACTCTGTAAGAATAACAATAGGTGAGATTGTATTTATATTGATGTGAACTGGCGCTCATTCATAAGCAAGGGATTTGTCCTACTCTAAATTGTATTCCATGTAAATCCTCTTTAAGTAATTAAAAAGGTGTGTTTAAATTCATAGAGAAATCATTCCTTTTTGGAAGTGACCGTTGAAGCAGAAATCAATATCAGAAAGGAATACCAATTTTTAAATAGCACTATCGGTTAGAGAGTTTTTAAATAATCAGATAATATTCATCAAAAAAGTAGTGGGCTTTGTTATCCCACTATTCAAGTCTCATTCGTAATAATAGTATCAATATGATGTGCGTCTAACTTGTTTAGAAATGGCGACTCAATTGGTTGATCTGTGATTAACCGGTCAATTTGACCAAATTTGGCAAATACAGCACTGGATGATTTACCAATCTTAGAAGAATCGACCAATGCTATTACCTTGGAGGCACGTTTTACGATCTCTTTTTTAATTTGAACTTCATATAAGTTAAAGTCCTCTAGTCCGTTTTCCAAGGAAAATCCATTTGCAGACGTAAACATAATATCAATATTTACATAATCAAGAATATCAATTCCTAAAGTACCTTCAATTGATGTTGATTTTTTGGTAACGACACCACCAATTAATATCACAGTGATATCCGGATTATCTTTTAACTCGATCGCTGTTTGCAGGCCGCTTGTGACAACAGTTAACCGTAACGAGGTGGAATTTAATAATCGAGCCAATTCCAGAGCGGTAGAACTTGCATCAAGTAAGATACATTGTTTTTCTTCTATTAAATCTAGTGCTCTTTTTGAAATTTGTATTTTCTCTTTTTTATTCTTTTTTTGTCTTACATTAAAGCTTGTATCATTTTCTTTATCTTCATTAATTACTGCCCCACCATGCGTTCTTGTTAACAACCCATCGTTCTCCATTTTATTCAAGTCTGTTCGTAACGTTGCCTCAGATACCCCGATTTGGGAAGCGATTTCTTTAACTGTAATTCGCTTCCTTTCATGAAGAAGATCAATAATTTTACTTCTTCGCTCACTAGCAAACATTTTCATGAAGTTTCACCCTTATATTTATTCTACCTTCATCTTATTGTATTTCACTGCATTTATCAATATAAATTCAATTATGTTTTTGTTTTCTGTCGTTTTTAATATAAATTAAACAAAATAATTGAAATCGAAAAAAATCAAAAAATAATATTGACAATGTGAAAATGAATGATAACATAGAACTAGAGATTGAAAACGATTTCAAAGTTTTCAATCATTCCAATGATGTCTTATACTCCAAAAATTTGATTTAAAGGGAGATGGAAGTATGGAAAAAGCAGTGGAGAAACATGCTGTGAAACAGCAAGAAATACCTGAACATATGAAGGCTATTGTTGCATATAGCCCAAAAAATTATAAATTTGAGGAGCAAGTGGAAACACCAAAATTAGAAAATGACAAAGAAGTTATCATCAAGGTGGAAGCTTGCGGAATATGTGCTGGTGATATCAAAGCATATGACGGTGCACCTAGTTTTTGGGGTGATGAAACACAACCAGCTTATATAAAAGCACCGATGATACCAGGGCATGAATTTATTGGGCATGTTGTCCAAAAAGGAGATGCAGTAACCGACTTTAACATTGGTGATCGTGTGATATCAGAGCAAATTGTCCCATGCTGGGAGTGCCGTTTCTGTAACCGTGGTCAATATTGGATGTGTGAGAAACATGATTTATACGGATTTCAGAATAATGTAAACGGTGGTATGGCTGAATACATGAAGTTTACGAAAGAAGCTATTAATTATAAAGTACCTGAAGATGTACCAATTGAAGATGCGATTTTGATTGAACCATATGCTTGTAGTCTCCATGCTGTTCAACGGGCTCAAGTGCAATTAGGGGATATCGTTGTATTATCAGGTGCAGGTACGTTAGGGCTTGGGATGGTAGGAGCAATAAAGAAGGCTGGTCCGAAAAAATTAGTTGTTTTAGATATGAAAGAAGATCGGCTTGAATTAGCAAAACAATTTGGGGCAGATGTCGTATTGAATCCTAGTAAAACAGATGTCGTGAAAGCAATTAAAGAGATGACCGAGGGGTATGGATGTGATATCTATATTGAAGCGACTGGGCATCCTAAGTCAGTGGAACAAGGACTTCATGCGATTCGTAAGCTTGGTAGATTTGTAGAGTTCAGTGTGTTTGGAGAACCGGTATCCGTTGACTGGAGTATTATAAGTGACCGAAAAGAGCTTGATTTATTAGGGTCACATCTTGGACCGTATTGTTATCCACTTGTCATTGAAGGAATTTCAAATGGAGACTTTCCAACTAGTGGTGTTGTAACACATCAATTACCTTTAGAAGCGTTTGAAGAAGGGTTTGAACTAATGAAGAAAGGTGAGCAATCGTTAAAGATTATATTAAAACCTTAATGATTCCATGACAAAAGGGGGGAGAAAGTTATGCCAAATTTAAATAACCAAACATTTTTAGATAAGATTGGTATCCCTGCTAACTTAGCGTGGGGATACTTTGGGGTACTTATCTTTATGATGGGTGATGGACTAGAATTAGCTTGGATTAGTCCATATTTAGTTGACCAAGGTCTTTCCGTGCAGCAAGCTGCATTTCTTACCACTTCTTATGGTGTTACAATCGCAATTGCTGCCTGGTTATCTGGGGTTTTAGTAGAAGCATTTGGACCACGGAAGACTATGACAGCGGGGTTAGTCTTATACTTAATTGGCCATGTGCTATTTGTTGGCTTAGCGATACCAAACCTTAATTACGGATTAATGATACCTACCTATGCCATTCGTGGGTTTGGATATCCATTATTTGCATATGCGTTTCTCGTTTGGATAACATACCGAACACCACAGCATCAATTAGGCACAGCTGTAGGTTGGTTCTGGTTTGTATTTACTGGTGGACTAAGTGTGTTAGGTGCTTATTATTCTAGTTTTGCAATTAATACAATTGGACATATTCCTACGATGTGGACAGCAGTGTTTTGGGTGCTGGTAGGAGCGTTCTTTGCACTGATCGTTAACCGGGATAAATTTGAATTGGAAGAAAAGAATAGTGCGGATAGTAAATTTAAAGAGCTAATCAACGGAATAACCATTTTAAAAAGAGAACCAAAAGTGGCAATTGCTGGCTGTGTTAGGATTGTTAACCAAGCCTCTCAATACGCTTTTCCACTGTTCTTACCTATTTATTTAGCTGATCAAGGGATAGAAACGACGGTATGGTTAAATATTTGGGGAACGATCTTTATTTCAAATATTGCTTTTAACTTGATATTTGGTTATGTTGGCGACAAATTAGGCTGGAGAAATACGGTTATGTGGTTTGGAGCTGTTGGCTGTGGGTTCTTTACGCTATTAATGTTTTACGTACCACAGGTATTTACAGGTAACGTTTTCTTAATTGGGACAATTGGTATGTTATGGGGAGCTTGTCTAGCTGGCTTTGTCCCATTATCTGCTTTAACTCCTTCTCTAGTTGGTGATGGGGATAAAGGTGCGGCAATGTCCATTTTGAATTTAGGGGCAGGATTATGCGTGTTTGTTGGTCCAGCTCTAGTTACTTTATTCTATGACTTGATTGGTACACAAGGATTAATGTGGTTACTAGCTGCATTATACTTTGTGGCAGCATTTTCAACTAAATTCTTGAAATTACCAGAAGATCAATTGGAAGGTTCAGATAAAGAGGAAGCACACTCTGTTGTGTAATGGAATAATAGTATTGTATGGAGAGCCCAAATTTGACCTCTCCATACAGGATATAAACCAATTATGATAAACTTATAGATAGTAAAATTATTGATTTTTCATAAAAATAGAAAAGTATAATAGCGAAGTATTTGCACGTTTAATTATAACTATTTAAATGAGAGGTGTGCATCGATGAAGAAACTGTTAAATAACCCAACGAATGTGGTAGAAGAGATGCTAGAAGGATATGTAAAAGCACATCCGGATTATATCAAACAATTACCTGAAAACCAACGTTCACTCGTCACAGTAAGGGAAACAAGAGATGATAAAGTTGGTATCCTTATTGGTGGCGGATCCGGGCATGAGCCAGGCTTTATGGGTTATGTTGGAGAAGGGATGGCAGATGGTGTAGCAGTTGGTAATATTTTTGCATCACCCTCACCAGATCCTATTTTAGAAGTAACAAAAGCAATTGATAAGGGTGCAGGAGTTGCTTACTTATATGGGAATTACGCAGGTGATGTAATGAATTTTGGTATGGCGGCTGAAATGGCTGATCTAGAAGAGGAGATTCAAGTGCAAGCAGCATTGGCTACGGATGACGTAGCATCTGCTCCCAAAGAAGAGCAGGAGAAACGTCGTGGAATTGCTGGAGAGCTGTTTATCTTTAAAGCTGCTGGTGCAGCAGCTGAATTTGGCTATGATTTAGAAAATGTCATCCGAGTGGCAGAAAAAGCAAATGCTAATACGCGTTCTATGGGAGTAGGATTGTCTCCATGCTCTTTACCACAAACAGGAGAGCCCAGTTTTGAATTAGGTGAAAATGAGATGGAGATTGGATTGGGTCATCATGGAGAACCTGGTATAGAAAAAGGGCCATTAGAAACCGCTGATCATGTTGCCGAGCGTTTAGTGAAAGATATATTGGAAGATATGCCAATTAATCAAGGGGAACAAGTAGCTGTTTTAGTAAATGGTTTAGGTTCCACACCACGAATGGAATTATATCTCATTTATCGAAGAGTTGAACAATTACTAGCTGAACGCGGGATCGTCGTATATCGTTCCTATGTCGGGGATTATATTACATCTTTAGAGATGGGTGGATGTTCAGTTACGGTAATGAAGCTAGATGAGGAATTAAAACAGACGATTGATCATCCTGTGAATTGTCCAATGTTTGTTCAAAAATAAAATCCTAATAGGAGGATCAAATAATGGAGCTAACATCTAGAGATTTAAAGGATTATTTCCACTTAATTGTAAATATGGTTGAAGAAGAAAAGGATTATTTATGTGAACTTGATCGTAAAATTGGTGACGGAGATCATGGTGTTACGATGTCTATTGGCTGGCAAGCTGTAAATGAAAAGCTCGTAAATGAGTTGGTTGACGAAGAAGACCCTGCGAAAATAAGTCTTGTTGTTGGGAAGACATTTTTAAGTGCGGTTGGATCATCTGTCGGACCGCTGTATGCAACCGGCTTTATGCGAGGGGCAAAAACGTTGAAAAATAAAAATACACTACATGATAATGATCTAACAGCATATTGGGTAGCTTTTGCAAATGGAATTAAAGAGCGAGGGCAAGCAGAAGTAGGCGATAAGACAATGGTGGATACGCTGGAACCATTTGCCGAATCATTGACATCCCAATTTGCAGACACGCAAGATTTCCTGACCGCTTTTCAAATTGCGGTTAACGATGCAAAAAAGGGGATGGAGTCAACGAAAAAGCTTATCTCAAAGAAAGGACGTTCAAGTCGCTTAGGTGAACGTTCTGTTGGTGCACAAGATCCAGGGGCAACTTCTGTATACTTCATACTTGCGACCTTCTTAAGTTTTATTGAAGAAAGAAAAGCAAAAGTAAGTTAAACATTATTATGAATAGAAGAGAAAACAATAGGAAATGAAAAAAATAGGGTCAGAGATTTTTTTCTGATTCTTTTTTTCGTCCAAATCCAACTAAACGAAAAAAAACGATTAAAAACGAAAGTATTAAAGTTGTTTTTTGTTGTAAATTAATTTAAAATGAAAAAAATAAATAGGGAGGATGTTCAACATGAAGATAGGGATTGGCAGTGACCATAACGGATTTGAATTAAAAGAGGCGATTAAAGAATTCATATCAAGTACAGAGCATGAAGTGGTTGATTATGGTTGTCATTCCTGCAATGCAGTGGATTATCCAGATGTTGCTTTTGATGTTTCGAAGGCGATTAGTGAGGGGGATTTGGATCGTGGTATTTTAATATGTGGAACGGGCATTGGTGTATGTATAGCAGCAAATAAATACCCGGGTATAAGGGCAGCGCTTGCTCATGACACGTATTCAGCAGAACGAGCTCAATTAAGTAATAATGCTCAAATTCTTACCATGGGCGCTCAAATTATTGGTGTTGAACTTGGTAAGAAGGTGGTTGAGTCCTATCTAAATGCAGAATGGGCAAACGGATCAAAACGAAAAGTTGATAAAATTATAGAAAATGAAAATAAATTTTTGCGTGATCATTATCAAGAAGCAGCTGCAGGTAATCAATGTAGTTAAATGGGAGGTTTCATTTGATGGAAGCTTTATTATTCGATTTCTTAAAAGTTACCGAATTAGCTGCAATTGCATCGAAGCCCTGGGTTGGTAGTGGGGATAAAATTGCTGCTGATGATGCCGCAACGACGGCGATGAGAAGACAATTAAATGCGATGAATATGCAAGGCACCATCGTCATTGGTGAAGGGGAGATTGATGAGGCTCCAATGCTGTATATCGGAGAAAATGTTGGCACAGGGAGGGGGGGTCCAGCAATTGATATTGCTGTCGATCCCATTGAAGGAACTACCCCGACGGTCAATGGCCAACCAAACGCAATTACTGTTATTGCAGCTGCGCCAAAAGGTACGCTGCTTCACGCACCAGATATGTATATGAAGAAGTTAGCAGTTGGTCCAAGAGCAAAAGGGAAAATTAATATTGAAGCGTCTTTGGAAGATAATATGATAGCAGTGGCTAAAGCTCAAAATAAAAAGATTAGTGACTTAACGGTATTCATTCAGCAACGTCCTAGACATCAAGAGTACATTGATGAAATCCGAGATATTGGTGCGAATGTACATTTATTCAATGATGGAGACGTAATCTATGCAACATCTACTTGTATGGAAGATTTAAATATTGATATGTTTTTTGGAATTGGTGGTGCTCCTGAGGGGGTATTAGGTGCCGTTGCAGTTAGGTGCCTTGGCGGTGAGATGCAAGCGAAGCTGATACCAAGAAATGAGACAGAGATCGAACGTTGTTTGGAAATGGGAATAACGAACCCGAATGAAGCCTTATCCCATTCGCAATTGGTTCAAACAGATGAATGCATATTTGCCGCGACAGGAATAACAGCCAATCTATTTTTAAATGGTATAAAAACAGGAAATGGAAACTATTTAACACATTCGATTTTAGTTAACGGGAAGGATCAACAATTACACTATATTGAAAGTATGCATCAGATTCTTGAGACAGCCTAGTGCCTTACTGGTTGAAACATGAACCTGTATAACCCTTTGCCATATGTAGACACTAAGGGAGAAAATATATAGATAGAAATGCGGCATATAGGTTATGTAAACGCAACCGGAAAATCCATTTCTATAATTGACTTTACTCCCGTTCAATTGTAGACTATACTAAGCAATATATTTATTGTATGAGGTGAAAACAATGGTTCAACCAGTACTTACAATTGGAGCAATTTTAGCAGCCATTCTTATTGCGCTTAGTTTCGTTCTTATTAAAGCAACATCGAAGAAAAGCTATGTTGCCTACTTCCCTGGTTTCGTTGTTGCTACAGCAGGAATTGTGTTTCTAGTGTTAGCTACGATGGCTGGCAAGGTAGACATTATGGGAGCTGGTTTTGGTGGCTGGGGTATTGCATCATTATTTGCCGCTGCAATTGGCTTGATTATTACAGCTTTAACAGATTCTTTTGCGAATGCGAAAGCATAAAAGAGCGGATAATATATCCGCTCTTTTTTAATGTTTATTACTGAATTAGATAGGTATTACCTTGTTTCTGCTCCACTTTTCCTTCTTTCATTAGCTTACCCAAGGCTCGTTTAAAAGCAGCTTTGCTTATTTGAAACGTTCCTCGTATATCATCTGAATCACTCTTATCACTAAACGGAATAACACCATTATTGGCTTCTAAGTGTTGTAAAATGACTTCTGCATCTTCATACATACTGTGCTGTTTTAATGGCCGAAGTGAAATATTTAATGTGCCGTCAGATTTAACTTCAATTACTCTGCCAGTAACTTGTTCCCCTAAACGCGGTTCCTCTTTTCGCTCGGTATGATGAATAAACCCACGGTATTCTTGATTCGTAATAACTGCAGACCCTTCTCTGCTTGTATGGTATACGGTTCCTTGTATGGTAGTATTTAAGAGCGAATCAGGTGCTAATTCCACCATTCTTGCCATTACCCCTTCTGATGCTGGTATTGCTAGTAGTCGTCCTTTCCTGTCTTTGCCTAATGTGACAAAAAGACGATCATCCATTTGTGGCCAAACTTCCTCAAATAAAGGAAGATCATCCTTAGAAACGAGGATTTCTTTTGTCGTACCAATGTCAACAAAAACACCAAGATTAGGGAGGACGTTTTTGACTTGTCCCCAACCGTACTCATCCATCTTGACATTAGGCAAATAGGAAGTGGCAACAACCTTTCCTTTTTTGTCCATGTATAAAAAAACATTTACTTCTTGATTCGGTCTTAATTCATTCTTTGCTTCATTGTAATGCAAAAGAACTTCATCCATTTCAAATGTTAGTACATAGCCTGTATCAATAATTCGATCAACGATCATCGTTTGGGTAGTTCCGATTAAATGTTTCAATTACATTACCTTCTTTCTATATGTATTGGAAAAGGGATACTCATCTTAAGAGTACCCCTTTGTTTTTAAAGTAACACATAAGTTTTTCATTTTATTGAGAGTAAAAGCTGGATAAAGCTTTTACTCCTTTTATTTTTACTCCCGATAAATGTTCATCGGGTGGGAAATTCTTATTATCCAATGTTAAAATTAATTAAACTGTATGAAATATGCAGCATGCCATATTTCTCTTTGTTTCATCTTCGATGATTTTTATTTCGAATTTCACTTTAACCGCGGTATATGTTCCACTGGATGTCCTCTAACTTAAGCAACGTAAGCCCTGCCTGCTCTTACGTCCTTGCGACCCCGAAGTCGCGCCAGTGTGAATAAGCATCTTCAAAAACATTGTAGAATGCCAGATCACTTATCTGTTACTTCGGTTTATTAACCTTATTATATTCTCATATACTGTTTGAAATGTCAAGAAGGTATGGAGTTTTAATGTTTGATAACGAAATGAAATGTTTCTTATGGGTGTATTAGGGGTATTCAACTAACACGGATAAAACGAAAGGATGAGAAAGATGATACGTACGATTTTAATGATTATTGGAGCAATTGTCGTAATTGGTTGGATCGTCTCTTTATTCTAATTAACGATAAGATTCAAACTTTTAAATAGTTAACTCGAAATACTTCCTTTATAATGGATGAAGGGAAAGTCATTTCGGGTTTTTATATGTAGAAGGAGATGATTACATGGATATGCAGTTACAAGATAAAACAGTCATTGTAACAGCTGGGAGTAAAGGTTTGGGGAAAGCTATTGCTACAGCGTTTGCTGAAGAGAGAGCAGTTGTCTATATTAGCAGTCGTAATGAAACAAATCTCAAGCAGGCAGTGAAAGAGATCAAACAGAAGACGGGTAATAATTCCGTTTCTTATGTTGTTTGTGATATGAAAGATCCTCAAGCGATTAAGCAAATGATTCACTCTATTTTAGACCAACGGAAAACAATTGATGTGTTAATTAATAATGCAGGAGGACCTCCAGCAGGAAGTTTTTTAGAAATGAACGATGAATATTGGTATCATGCCTTTGAATTAAACTTACTTAGTTTTATACGAACGATTAGAGCGGTAGTACCACAAATGCAACAGCAGCAAGCCGGTCATATTGTCAATGTTGCATCGTCATCAATTAAGCAAGCCTTAGATAATTTGGTGCTTTCAAATACAATGCGTCCAGGTATTGTCGGATTATCTAAGACATTGGCTCAGGAACTAAGCCAGGACAATATATTAATCAATACTGTGGGGCCTGGTTCAGTAAAGACAGACCGAATTCTTGATTTAAATCGAAAACAAGCTGGAAAGCTAGGGGTATCAGAAGAAGAAGTAATGAACAAAGCAGAGGCCCAAATACCAATGAAACGTTATGGAAGACCAGAAGAATTTGCAAAAGCAATCCTGTTTTTAGCTTCAGCTTCCAATACGTATATTACTGGGCAGTCACTAATTGTTGATGGCGGGTTAATAAAATCCTTATAATTTAGAGTGAAAGGGAAACCCAGTGTTCCTTACATTGTGTTTCCCATTATATTCGCACTCTTAGTGGAATAGGCTAGTTATTCCCAAAGCAATTAATAGAAGTGGCGGAAGAAACGTCATTCGTTGTAATTGTCTGCTTTTAGCTAACCATATCCCTGCTTTTAATCCACAAAATAGAAATGTACCACTCATTATTGCAATTAAACCAGCTGTTAAAAATGCCCCATAGCCTAACATAGAGGCGCCAATTCCAGCACCGAATGCATCAAGCGCTAATGCCGAACCTAGCAGGATTGCCTCGGTTGGAGAAATAACACCAGAGCGATCTAAGTCAGCTTTATCTGGAGTAGATAGAACAGTGGACAAAATATTTTGATTGGTATCTTTCTCTTCTATTTCTTTTCTGGGAGTGATCAAATTAAATAACGCAAAGCTCCCTAGTATAATTAATATGCTTCCACCAAGCATCCCAGCAATATTTGGAGAAAGAATGGAAGTTAACATATTTCCAATCGTCATTGACAGCAAAACGATAATACCTGAGCAAAGCATAATAATAAGTAATGCATTTAATGGTACACGAATATTTCGCATGCCATAAGTTATACCTACTCCAAACCCGTCTAAGCTAACTGCAATAACTAAAAAAATTAAACCAGTATAAAAAAGCATGGCACCAATTCCTTTATCTATTTCTAAGGTATTGTATGGTTATTTTATATTTGTTGTGCGTATCCAACTTTTTATCATGAGTTAGTTTAGCTGCTTTAATCTGAAACGGAAGGTGAAATGTGATAAGATAAAGGATAGGTCTTTTAAGAAAGGATTTTAAAGATGAGTAAAATAGTTGTTTTAGCTGAGAAGCCTTCCGTTGGCCGTGATATTGCTCGAGTTTTAAAGTGTAATAAAAAAGGCAATGGTTTTATGGAAGGTTCCCAATATATCGTAACCTGGGCGTTAGGTCATCTTGTTACATTAGCAGACCCTGAAGTATATGATAATAAATACAAGACATGGAAGCTTGAAGACTTGCCTATGCTTCCGTCTAATCTAAAACTATCGGTAATTAAGAAAACCGGCAAGCAATTTAATGTTGTTAAGACACAGCTTCATCGTAGTGATGTGAATCAAATCGTTATCGCCACAGATGCAGGAAGAGAAGGAGAGCTTGTTGCCCGTTGGATTTTGGAAAAAGCACGTGTTCATAAGCCGGTTAAACGCTTATGGATTTCCTCTGTTACGGATAAAGCCATTCGTGATGGCTTTCATCAATTAAAGTCAGGTACGAAGTTTGAAAACCTTTATGCATCAGCGGTTGCACGTTCAGAAGCCGATTGGTATGTAGGTTTAAATGCTACAAGGGCATTGACGACGAAATATAATGCCCAATTATCTACTGGCCGAGTACAAACGCCAACCCTTGGGATGATAGCGGCAAGAGAAGAGGAAATCAAATCCTTTATTCCAAAGAAGTATTATGGAATAGCTGCCAGAACAAATCGAGGCTTTTCGTTAACTTGGCAAGATAATAAAAATAATAAACGAATATTTTCCAAAGAAGCAGCACAAACAATCGAACAGAAAGTGAACAATCAACCACTGACAATTAAACATATTGATAAAAAACACAAGAAAAAATCAGCCCCTCAACTTTATGATTTAACAGAATTGCAGCGTGATGCAAACCGTATGTTTCATTTTTCTGGGAAACAGACTTTATCGATCATGCAGAAGTTATATGAACAACATAAGGTTTTAACATACCCGAGAACCGATTCACGGGTCCTTTCAACCGATATTGTTTCTACGTTGAAGGATCGTGTCAAAGCTTGTGGTGTCGATCAATACGCTCGTACAGCGTATAAAATTCTAAACAAAGATTTAAATTTAACAAAATCGGTTGTGGATAACTCCAAAGTATCGGATCACCATGCAATTATTCCAACAGAAGAAAATGTTGTGCTTGCTGATTTAAATGATAAAGAGCGGAAAATTTATGATTTAGTAGTGAAACGTTTTCTAGCTGTATTGTCTGATCCATTTGAATATGAACAAACAACCATCTATGCAGAAACAGAGGGAGAACAGTTTACAGCTAGAGGAAAAGTCATTCAAAAACAAGGTTGGAAAGAAGTTTATAATCATCATTTTGATGAGGGGGAAGCAGAAGATGATCAACAGTTACCTGCTTTAGAAACAGGTCAAACCCTTTCAAATATAACGTATACCATAACAGCTGGTGAAACGAAACCACCAGAACGTTTTACCGAGGGCTCGCTGTTACAGGCAATGGAAAATCCTGTACGTTACTTGAGTTCAAATGACAAAAAACATGCAAACACGTTAAACAAATCGGGTGGAATCGGTACAGTAGCAACCAGAGCTGATATTATTGAGAAATTATTTAATAACATGTATATGGAAATGAAAGGAAAGTACATTTTTATTACATCGACTGGAAGGCAATTACTCGACTTGGTTCCAGAAGAATTGCGTTCTCCAGCATTAACAGCAGAATGGGAAGATAAATTGACAAAAATTGCAGATGGCAAATTAAACAAAAACCAGTTCATGTCTGAAATTAAAGGTTATACGAAGCAAGTAGTTCAGCAAATTAAATCGAGTCAGGAAAAATTCAAGCATGATAATATGACTGGAACAAAATGTCCAGAATGCGGAAAGTTGATGTTAGAAATTGCAAACAAAAAAGGAAGAATGCTTGTTTGTCAGGATCGTTCCTGTGGCCATAAGAAAAACATTGCTAAACAAACAAATGCACGTTGTCCGAATTGCCATAAACGCCTTGAGCTACGTGGTGAAGGAGATGGACAAATCTTCATGTGTAAATGTGGGCATCGTGAAAAATTATCAACGTTTCAAGCACGTAAAGATAAAGAAAAGAAACATAATGTTTCCCGAAAGGAAGTCAATAAGTATTTGAAGAAACAAGATGAAGGGTTCAGTAACAATGCCCTTGCCGAACAACTTGCAAAATTTAAAAATAAATAAAAAACGTGTCAGATTAAATCTGACACGTTTTTTCTATTTAATATCTTGTTTCTTCGACAATATTGTGGAATTTATCCAATATTGTAACCTTACTAGGACTGTTTTCTTTCGCCATTCGTGTTGCTTCGCTAATCGCTTCATCTTTTGCATCATATAACTCTTCCGGAGCTACATCCTCTAACTTTACGAACCATCCTGTTGCATCTACATTTGGTGTTACCGTATATGTTTTCATTATTAAAACTCCTTTATCTTTATCTAGTGATAATTATGGAATTCCCGCATTTTACAAATTTAAAACCGTAATTGGTAATCAATTCATATTTATAAATTTTCCTAAAATAATATACATTGTCTGAATTTTTCGGTATACTTTTGTGTAATAAAGTTTTTAGAATAATGTCGCAAAATACAGGGAGGAATGAAACAGTGGCGAGCATAAGAGAAAGTCTTTTACATCATATCCAAGATGACGTTATTCAAATGCGCCGTCATTTACACCAAAACCCAGAATTAAGCAACCAAGAAGCCGAAACTTCCCGTTTTATACAAGAAAAACTGAAAACGTATGGAGTAACCTTTCAAGCTGGTTTTGCTAAATATGGTGTGTTAGGAATTATTGAAGGAAAGCATCCGGGAAAGACAGTAGCCTTGCGAGCTGATATGGATGCTCTGCCAATACAAGAGTTAAATAATCACGATTTCACTTCAAAACATGCAGGGATTATGCATGCATGTGGACATGATGCTCATACTGCTATGTTGTTAGGGGCGGGTTATGTCCTCCAACAGATGCGGGAATCATTACATGGGACAGTTCTATTAGTCTTTCAACCTGCTGAAGAGGATTCTCCTGTTGGTGGCTCGAAGGTCATGTTAGATGATGGGGTGTTTCATGAGTATACACCAGATATTATTTATGGACAGCATGTATGGCCAGACCTACCAGTAGGACAGATTGGTATCCGCGATAAAGAAATGATGGGAGCTTCCGATCGCTTTAAAATCATCTTAACAGGAAAAGGTGGACATGCAAGCATGCCACATCAAACCAATGATGTGATGGTTGCGGCAGGCCATTTAATTACAAGTTTGCAAACGATTGTGAGCAGAAGTTTAGATCCATTAGAAGCATCTGTTGTTACCATTGGAACAATCGAGGGTGGAGAAGCACCGAATATCATTCCGAATCAAGTAACACTACAAGGATCAATTCGTAGCTATGCTCCCCATATTCGTAAACGATTAAAGGAACGGTTCTTTACGATTACCAATCAAGTCGCAGAAACCTTTGAAGCAAAGGCAGATATTACTTATTTAGATGGGTATCCAGCTACCATTAATACACCAAAATGGGCAAGGCTTGCTCGAACTTCTGCAGCTCGCGTTCAAGGAGAAACACCAGAAGTGAATCCTTCTTTAGCGGGTGAAGATTTTAGTAGATTTTTAGAAAAATATCCTGGTGCATTTATTTGGCTAGGAACCCAAATAGAAAATGCTGATGAACAGGCACCCCTTCATGATGCTCATTTCCAATTAGATGAACGTGCATTGCCACTTGGAACTTCAATGTTCGTACAAGTTGCTCTTGATACGTTAAATGCGTTAGCAAAGGGTGATAGCTAATGAAGGGATTTATTGAAAGCATAACACCTCAGCTCATACAATGGCGCCGTGATTTTCATCAATATCCAGAATTAGGGTTTACCGAATATGTCACGAGCTATAAATTGGCTAAGGAATTAGAGCGGTTAGGGTTTACCATCCATATTGGAAAAGATGTTATGAAACAAGAAGCACGGCTTGGTATCCCATCATCAAAAGAGCTTCAATTTTATGAATCAAAGGCAATCAAGCATGGGGTAGAAAAAGACATTCTTGATCGTATGCAAGGTGGTATGACAGGAGTAATCGCAACCTGGAATACAGGGAGGCCCGGAGATCATGTAGCCTTACGATTTGATATAGATGCACTCCCAATCCAAGAAACTAGAGAAACTTCCCATTTCCCTCATCAACAAGGCTTTACTTCCTTAAATGAGCAAGTAATGCATGCATGTGGACATGATGGCCACATGACCATTGGTCTAGGTGTAGCATCTTTCATTTCGGATTACCACGAACGGTTATGTGGTAAATTCACCTTACTGTTCCAGCCTGCTGAAGAAGGAGGCAGGGGAGCGAAGGCGATTACAGCAAATGGCTGGCTTGATGATGTCGATTATTTTTATTCGGGCCATATTGGAATCGAATCGTTGCCGGTAGGAACAGTTGCAGCAACAGTAGATGGATTTTTAGCATCTTCAAAATTAAATGTAACATTTAAAGGTGTATCCTCTCATGCTGGCATGAAACCAGAACTCGGCAAGAATGCCTTACTAGCAGCATCGTCTGCTGTTTCCAGCTTATATGGAATTTCCCGTCACAGCGGTGGAATTACCAGGATAAATGTAGGAAAAATGATGGCAGGTAGTGGGCGAAACATCATACCTGCTGATGCTTATTTGGAAATCGAGACACGTGGTGAAACAGAAGAAATGAATTCCTATATGCAAAATGAAGCTAAACGCATTATTAAGGCTTCAGCGATGATGCAAGGGGTAGAATATCAAATAGAAGCTGTTGGTCAAACAGAACAACTAAAAGGTAGCAACGAACTTATATCTTCCATTGAAATAGCCTGTGATAAAGGTAAGTATATTGAACAGGTTTGGCCTGTAGCTCTTGTTTCTGGATCCGAAGATGCAAGTTTTATGATGAATCGTGTTCAAGCAAATAACGGGTTAGCCACCTATATGCTGTTTGGTACACCTTTAGATTTTCCACATCATCATCCTTCGTTTGATTTTCAAGAAGATGTATTGCCAGTTGCTGTGGAAGCACTAACGAACATTATACAGACAAATCACAGCAATAAATGATTTGGAAAGGATGGAAAGAATGGCAGCAAAGAAGCAGAAATCATTTATGACTAGCTTTTTAAATAGAATTGAGCGGGTTGGAAATAAGCTGCCTGATCCATTTATACTGTTTATCAGTTTAGCCGGAATTGTCATTTTACTATCTTGGATCATCTCATGGTTTGACGTGACATTTACCCAGCCTGGAGATGGACAGGAAGTAGCCATCAAGAGTTTAGTATCTGAAGAAGGTTTAGAGTATATCCTCACATCTATGTTGGATAACTTTGTAGGTTTTGCACCACTTGGTATTGTTTTAGCAACGATGTTGGGAATTGGATTAGCCGATAAAGTTGGAATATTAGAAACGGGGATTAAAAGTACGATATTAAAAGCCCCACCTGCATTCGTAACCTATGCTGTTATTTTTACAGGCATCCTTGGAAATATTGCTTCGGATGCTGCGTTTGTTATTGTACCTCCGCTGGCAGCAATGGTCTTCTATAATATAGGTCGACATCCGTTAGCCGGTTTAGCTGCAGGGTTTGCTGGGATAGGTGCTGGTTTTACTGCCAACTTTATGGTGACAGGAACCGATGCATTGTTATCAGGTATTTCCACTGAAGTTATGAAAACATTAGATGAAAAACATCGTTGTAACGCCGGTTGATAACTGGTATTTCATGATTGCGCCCGTCGTTGTTTTATCTATTATCGGAGCAATTGTGACTGAAAAAATCGTAGAACCTCGTTTAGGCAATTATGAAGGGGAATTGAAGAAGGAATTTGAAGCAGCCAAACCAATGGAAATTAAGGGGTTGAAAAATGCAGCAATTGCCAGCATTGCCTATATAGCCCTTATTTTAATTGTACTATTTTTACCAAACTCTCCACTTCGTAGTGAAGATGGAAGTATTGTGCCTTCTCCATTTTTAAATGGAATTGTCCCACTAATTTTAATTTTATTTATTATCGCTGGAGTTGCATATGGTGTAACCGTAAAAAATATTACAAGCTCAAGGGACATCGGAAAATATATGGGGGAAGCGATGAAAGATATGTCTGGTTTTATCGTACTCATTTTTGCTGCGGCGCAATTTATTGCTTATTTTGAGTGGTCAAATATTGGATCATGGATAGCTGTCAGCGGTGCTAATTTTCTTGAGTCCATCGGATTCACAGGGATTACGGTCGTTATTGGCTTTGTGATATTAACAGCGGTACTGAATTTATTTATTTATTTTCAGCGGGTCTGCACAATGGGCGCTAGAGGCGCCTATATTTATTAAGATGTTCTATTTCTTGGATTATCACCCAGCGTTTATTCAGGCAGCATATCGTATTGCAGATTCTTCAACAAATATTATTACACCGATGAATCCATATATTATTATCGTACTTTCCTTTATGCGTGAATACGATAAAAAAGCGGGTATCGGTACATTAATTGCCCTTATGTTACCATATTCAATCTGTTTCTTACTAACCTGGATCGTATTATTACTGTTATTTGTATTTTTAGGTATTCCATTTGGTCTTGGTGTCGAGATTTATCTATAGACTGAATTATCTCTAAGCTGTTTACTTGCAATGCATACGTCATGTATCATTAAATAAGAAGTGGACAAGACTTGTTTTTAAAGAGATAAGGAGGTTAAACTAGATGGCATTTGTAATCTTAGATCCATGTCAAAGTGAAAAGTCAGGTGAATGCGTAAGTGTTTGCCCTGTTGATTGTATAGAAGAAGGCCCTGATCAATTTTACATCGATCCTGATATTTGCATTGATTGTGGTGCCTGCAAAGCAGTTTGCCCAGTAGATGCAATTGAAGAAGAATATGATATAACGGAAGAACAGGAAGTTTTCCTAGAAAAAGCAGAAGCATTTTTTGCAAACAAGTAGCAATCCGATTGATTACTTATATATGCTGTATCGCCTCTATCTAGGTGATTCGGCTTTTATATTTATCAAAGTAAAAGTATAGGCTGGGACAAAACCCTGGTAAGGCGAATCTTCTAATGATAAGAACTGTCTGACATTTATCCTATACACTTAGGGTGACTTACACTGCAGATGCCTGCCTGCTATCTGCGGGCACGGCTTTAGTCAGACAGCTTTCGTTTCACTCAGCTGCCGTATCCATATCTTAAGAACAACCCACACAAAAGCGGGTTCGATCATCAAAATACGATAATAAAACCCGCTTTAGCTTGTTCTTGGCTAATGATGTCCCAGCCTCTACTCTTATTTTTCGTTATCCTCTACTCTAATTGCTAGTTTACTGGCAATCCAACGTTTTGCTGTTTCCTTATCAACAACATACGTTTTTCCTGCACGAAGGAGATCACCATGATAAGCTGTTTGTACATTCATCTTAACCTTCATTCTTAATTACTCCCTTTGTTAAACTAATCCAATTATAGCATGAAATCAGGAAATAATAGATTAGATGAATTTATGTGAACGTAATTCTAAATGAAATGATTCTTTTATGTTAACTTGTAATTGCTTTTAAGGCCTCAGCTAAATCTGTTGTTGGCTGCTTACAAGCAAAATTCTCGCATATATAGATGGTTGTGGCGTCGTTGATTTGCTCATAAGCAGTTGCAAAGTCAGCAATTCCTTTTGCTTGCTCTTTGTTTTCGAGCGATAAGACAGAAACATCAGGTAAGAACATTTCTTGTAATTGTTGTAGAAACGCTTGTTTTTTTGGGTCGGTATCTGATCCAATTACGACGACTTCTTTTGTAGGTCTGTCAATAAGTAGAAGGCTTTGAATAAAGAAGGGGCTAGCAGATGCTTGCCTTTCGATATCCTCATAAAACGTATAAAACATTTCTTCTACATGGTCGAGATAAGTGGTGTTACCTGTTAAGTAGCCGATACGAGCTAGCATAACAGCTGCAACACTATTTCCAGATGGAATTGCACCATCATATACTTCCTTATCTCTAGCAATTAGTGCTTCACTATCTTCACCAGTAAAGTAGAAACCACCATTTTCCCTATCCCAAAATAACGCAAGCATTTGATCTGCTAGCTGTTTTGCTTGTTGTAAATAAGCAAGCTTAAATGTCGCTTCATATAGCTCGATATAGCCCCATAACAGAAAAGCATAGTCATCAATATAAGCTGGATATCTTGTATCCCCATCACGGTACCTGGCCATCAAACGACCATGATCAATTAAATGATCCTCTATAAAAGATATTGCTTTCTCAGATGTAGCGATATAATTTTGGTTTTGAAAAGCTTTGCCGGCTTTAGCAAATGCAGCAATCATGAAGCCATTCCAGCTGGTTAGTATTTTATCGTCCACATGGGGATATACGCGTTTTTGTCTTTCCGTAAAAAGAGCCTGTCTGGCTGTTTCTAATTTATTCATGATCATCTTTTCTGGGAGTTTCAGTTCTGAAGCCAGTTGTTCGATATTAGCTTCAATCAAATTCGGTATGTTTTTTCCTTCAAAATTACCTTCAGGTGTAATATCATAGCATCTTGTATAGATGTCACCAAGTTTTTCCCCAAGTATGTCGATGATTTCTTGATAATCCCAGACATAGTATTTTCCTTCTATACCTTCTGAATCCGCATCAATAGCTGAATAAAACGCCCCATCTTTGGTGGTCATTTCACGCAAGATAAACGTAATTAGCTGATCACTAATATTCTTGTAATAGGGACGTTGCGTAAGTTGATAGGCTTCTGTATATGCAATTAGCAAAAGTGCATTATCATATAACATCTTTTCAAAATGAGGGATGAGCCATTGCTCATCGGTAGCATATCGAGCAAATCCGAAGCCAATATGATCATAGATCCCACCAGAGCCCATGGATTGAAGTGATTTTTCGGTAATTTTTAAAGCAGCACTGTTATTAGAAAAATAAGCATATCTGAGTAAAAATAATAAATTTTGTGGCATTGGAAATTTGGGAGCTTGTCCAAACCCACCATGTACAAAGTCGAAGCTTTTGCCAAGTTGTTGAAATGCTTGGTCTATATGTTCTTTGGAAATACGATTGTTGCTTTTTGAGCCAAGACTTTGTTTAAGAGCTTGTTCGACACTCTCTGTTACTTCGTCTATATGCTCCGGATCTTGTTTAAATTTGCGATAGAGTTGTTGTAGGATATTAACAAACCCTGGCATCCCATATTTTTTATGTTTGGGAAAATAAGTTCCTGCATAGAACGGAATTTTATCTGGTGTCATGAAGATGGATAAGGGCCAACCCCCATGCCTTGTCATCATTTGACATACCTTCATATAAATCGAGTCAATATCCGGTCGCTCTTCTCGATCTACCTTAATCGCGATATATTTATCATTGAGAATGGAGGCAACCTCAGCATCTTCAAATGATTCATGCGCCATAACATGGCACCAATGGCAAGTGAATTGTTACACCATGTCAGGAGTACCCTATAGATAGGAATATGGGCTTGTTTTCAGCCTTTGCTTTTGCAAAAGCCTCATTACCCCAAGCATACCAATCTACAGGGTTCTCAGAGTGTTGCAACAGGTATGGACTCTTTTCATTAACCAATCTGTTTGTAAACTGCTCTTTAGACATGATGGCATCACCTTCTTTCTAGTTTAGTATTTAGGTTTAGTTTAACTCAATAAGGCATTTATATACAATAGGGGGAAATATACATGGCAGATTTAGGATACATGAGAATAAGTACAGACAATGATGCTCAAAAGTTTGACAGGCAACAGGCTCAGCTAGAGGCTTTAGGTATAGATGTTATTTACTCTGATAGAATGTCAGGCTCTAAGAGGAGCAGACCTCAGCTAGACAAGATGCTACAGGAACTAAAGCAAGGGGATACAGTCCATATTGTCAGCATTGACAGACTTAGCAGGAGTACTAAGGACTTACTAGACATTGTGGAGGTCATCAGGAGCAGAGGAGCATCCTTAAAGTCTATTCAAGATACATGGCTAGATACATCCTCAGACAATCCTATGTCAGACTTTCTCCTAACTGTAATGGGAGCTTTAGGACAAATGGAAAGAGCTATGATTAATAAGAGAATCAATGAGGGTATTGCTGTAGCAAAACAGAAAGGTGTTAAGTTTGGCAGACCTACTAAAAATAAGACAAAGGTAGCCCATGCTATTGAGTTGTACCATGCAGGTAAACATACTACAAAAGAAATAGCTGAGATAACAGGAGTCAGTAAGGCTACTTTATATAGGAAATTGAATGAACAAGCTAAACAGGAGCAGATAGGTTAATAACTTATCTGTTTTTTTTGTATTATTTAATTAAAAAATTTGTATTATTTGGTAGAATAAAGTCAGAGCAAATATTAAAGGAGCTGATTGTATTGGCTGTTAATTATCATGAAGAGGATGCAATAGAACTTATACACAAAGATAATAATCCTATTACAAACTATAATTATCTGTCATTTTTACCTGATAAATGTCCTGTGTGTTCCTATTCACTTTCTCCTGAGTATTTACTAATATATCATAAAAACCATTTCACAACTGAGCTACTTTGTGGATGTCCAAGAGAGGTTTGTAGGTCACTATTCTTTGCAGTCTATGAGGGTACAAATAATCCTATCTTCTCTAGATTTTATCCATACAGCAAGGTAGAAAAAGATTTCCCTGAGGAAGTAATTGAGTTATCTCCTGACTTTGTAGAAATTTATAGTCAGGCTTATCATTCAGAACAGGAAGGTCTAGATATGATATGTGGAGTAGGGTACAGAAAAGCTCTAGAGCATTTAATAAAAGATTTTACTATACAGCAATATCCTGATGATGCTGATAAGATAGAAAAAATGCCTCTACAGCAATGTATCCAAAAGTACATAGAGCAATCTGACATAAAAGATATGGCTGAGAGAGCAGTATGGTTAGGGAATGATGAGACTCATTATGTTAGGAAATGGGGGGATAAGGATATTAAAGACCTAAAAAACCTTATTGACCTAACAGTCTATTACCTAAGTATGACCTTGAAAGCTAGGCAATATAGGGAAGAAATGGTAAGATGATTTTTAAAGGGAAATTGTGGAGGGGTTAAATGAGTAATAATTATGATGAGATTATTGAAAAAGCAAAAGAGTTTTTTAGAAAAGAAATTGCTCCTAGTCATATTGCTAATACAAAAAAGCTCACCAAGTTAAAACAGTTTAATCTTAATCCATTTTTGGATAAGTACAAAGCAAGTTTTTTAACAGGTAATGATGACCCTAAGAGCATAGCAAAAGCTCTAGTCTATCCAAGAGTATTAGGTACATCCATAAATACTACATTTGGTAACAAGTTACAAAAGTTTTGTAGTGAGGTCTTAGAGGGCTTTGCATCAACTACATCAGGGATTGACATAGAATTTATTGATAAGGTAGATGGTAGGAGAAAGTATTGCCAAATTAAGGCAGGGCCAAATACAATCAATAAAGATGATGTAGAGACAATAAAAGGGCATTTTGCAGGAGTTAAAAACCTTGCAAGGACTAATAATCTGAATGTTGGATTTAATGACCTTATTGTAGGTGTTTTTTATGGTACTCCTGAGGATTTAAGTGGGCATTATAAAAGGATTGCTCAAGAGTATACTGTAATTATTGGAGCTGAATTTTGGTACAGGCTAACAGGTGAGGAGGACTTTTATCAAAGGCTAACTGATGCTATTGGTGATGTTGCATCTGAATATGATGGTTCTGAACTAATGGACAAAGTTATTACCTCATTGGCAAAAGAGATTGAGAAAAGTCTAGACCCTAAGCAGTTAGATGTAGAGGTTAGAGAAATAGCTGATGGAAAAGGTACATATGATGTTTAAATGAAAAGAGGGAGGATGCAATTTACAGCATCCATCCCTTTTTTAATTGAGTTTATTTAAAGTATTAACAATAGATAATCCTATAGCTTTAGCCATGTTTACAGGTACAGCATTTCCTATCTGTTTATAGGCATTACCTGTAGAGCAGTCAAACTCCCAACTGTCAGGGAAACTTTGAATCCTTGCATACTCCCTAACTGTAAAAGGTCTAGTTTCA
This sequence comes from Virgibacillus salexigens, assembly GCF_000723585.1. NCBI lineage: Bacteria > Bacillati > Bacillota > Bacilli > Caryophanales > Bacillaceae > Virgibacillus > Virgibacillus salexigens. The sequence continues at coordinate 1,283,908 of NZ_CCDP010000001.1, forward strand.
TCAGGATGACATCTTTCAGTTTGTTTCTGAGCAGGTGAGCAGGTAAGTGTTAATGATGGCTCATCCCATGACAACCTTCTAGCCATTCCTGTTCTACCTCCTCCTGAATAATAACTCTTACCCATATAATCTTTAGCTATTTCATCAGGAAGGTCTCTCCAATAACCTCCAGGAGGTACAAGGTCTAACACATTCTTTTTAGACTCAGGATAATTTGTTCCAACAGACTCAGGAACATCTTTAAGGATGTCTTTTAATGTAAGCTCATAGCCATAAGATTTAGGGAAAAAGTATTCTAATCCCTCTTTGTTTACTAAATCTTTTCTGATTCCTACAATAACAATTCTTTCTCTTTTTTGAGCTACATCATAATCTAATGCCCTAAGGACTTTCCATTTTACTATATAACCAATATCAGAGAAAACATCTAGCATAGTCTTTAAGGTATTTCCTCCATCATGATTAACAAGTCCTTTAACATTTTCAGCTAAGAACATTTTGGGTTTTAGCTTATCAAGGATTTTAGCATAGTGGAAAAACATTGTACCTCTAGCATCCTGTAATCCACCTTTTTTTCCTGCATAACTAAATGCCTGACAAGGGTAGCCTCCTGAAAGTAAGTCAAGCTCACCAACATCAGGAGCATCAATGTAATTCTCTATGCCTTTTTCAGTTACTTGCTCAATATCTTCCTCAATAACATTCCAACTAGGTCTGTTTTTTCTTAAAGTATTACAAGCATGTTTATCTATTTCAACATTGCCAATAGACTCAAAGCCTGCATATTCAAGACCTAATCCTAATCCCCCTGCTCCTGCAAATAACTCTAAAACTTTATATTCTTTATTAGGTTTGATATTTCTTACCTCAACAAAATCATTACTATCATCTTGATTTTCTTTCTTCCCCTTTTTGTAGATAACTTTTTTAGAACTTTGTTCATCAATTCCTAAATCAAGCTCCATCTGTTCAGCTATATCATCAAAACTAACATCAAGAGTTTCACATAGCTTTAGAGCATTAGATTTGATAGGATTATAGTTAGGAGACAATAACATGGATAGTTGGTTCTTGCTAAGTCCTAGTTGTTCTGCTAACTCTTTTTGAGTAGTTATACCATGTTTTTTCATATGTAATCTTACTTTTTCTTTACTGATAGTGTACTGCATCATAACCCTCCTTGCAGTTAAAAACTATTTTAACTTTACATAGGGTTATTATATAGCTTGTGCTATCATGAGTCAATAAATTAAATTATTTTAGTAGAATTGGAGTGTAAATGTATTGCTATACGAGGAACAATTAGACCTTTTATTAGAAGATGAGGAAATGAATAAGTACAGCAAAGAATACTATGAGTTTAGGATGAAAAATAGAGACTTTAAGGAAAAGAGGGTAAGGCTTAGTGTCTTTCTCTTTTTTATGTCTTTGCAGATTGCAAAAGCCTTGCCTACTGAATATTTAAAATAGGTATAGAAAAATTTTATAAGCCTTTGCCTGTTATTATGCAGGGTATGTCTTAGCTTGTTAATTTATTTCACAGGCTAAGCAGAGCCTACCTGATTTAGTTAAAAGGAATAAGTAAATTTACTTGGCTACTTGTAGCAGAATATATCCCATAGCCCCCCCTATACTCCCTGCTTGCCTCTGTTTGTCTCAGTCTCTATCTGCTACATTGTCAGCCTGTCTCAGAGCCTTATAAAGCCTTTCTCAGCAACAATATTAATAATCACAATAAAGTCTAGTAAGTATATCAGAGCATATCAGCAAGTCTGTCAGTAACTCTCAGAATAACTCTATATTATTAATGTCTCTGTACTATTGTATGCCATAGCAAGTACTACAATATATACTGTAATTGCATCAGGTCTAACAGTATCAGTTACAATAATAGATAGTATTGGCAGGGGCTTAGCTTTGTAGCTTATCTGTTATAGTACTCTCCCCTCTGTATTATTGTCTCAAATACAGTAGCTATTGATACTATCAGAGTACCCTTATTGTAGCAGGGCTAGGTCTGTCTCATTAACCTGTATCAAATGTATATCCCTCTATCCTGTAAAGGTACTCCCACCTTTTGACAATGTTTCCCCTCCATCTGTAAAAAGACTCCCCCTTCAACTCTTATTCTCAGTAACAATAAGAGTTGAAGGGGGAGAGTTAGAGCTATACTATACTGGATTTAATATTGTGGCTCTCTTATGTACTGTTATTCCTACTGAGACATTATCAGGAAGGGTTACAGGTCAGCTAATAAATACAGTAATAGCAATATGTAAAGGGTAATTACTTTACAGTTCCTAGCTAAAATATACTGGTTGGAGGAGGCTTTTGGCAGGGAGCTTTCCTGAGTATTTACAGTATTCTTACCCCTAAATCTATCAGCCTCACAGACTCTATTAGACTCCTACTGTCTCATATTCAGTAACACTTTCCCTTTGTTCTTGGCTAAGGATGTTGCTGAAATGATTGGTCACAGTGATACTAGAAAGATGGTTGTTTCAGTGGATGAGGATGAAAAGCTGATGGGAACATTATTCCTATCAGGTCAAAATAGAAATACATGGTTCTTAACAGAGGATGGACTGTATGAGGTACTGATGCAAAGTAGAAAACCTATAGCTAAAGCATTTAAAAAAGAGGTAAAAGTTATGCTCAAGTCTATCAGAAAACATGGGGCATACATGACTGAGGATACTGTAGCATGTCAATTACATACAAAAAAAAGGACAGGCTACCAACAGTCTAAAGAGTATCTTTACAGATAGTCCTAAATACTGTCAATAACCTGTCTGAGCATGATAATCAATACATGATTAAATATGTTAAATAAAATCAGAAAGTGATTTTTCATCAGAAAAAGCATGTTACATGCCTTATTAGAATGTAATACTTTTTAGAAAAGGAGAGAAAGAATAGCCTTAGCTGTAGTTACTGTAAGTAAGTACAATCATGAGCTATCCTCTCTGCCTTGTCAGTAATCTTATAGAGCTTGTAGCATCTACAACAATACACAACATAAAGGAGACTAGGTAAGGGTATTACTACCCCTACAGTTATATATCTATCTACTAACTGTTATTTAAAGGTAATGTCTTATTTTACTGTACCAATGAATACAACAGTATAAGAGCCTCCTTAACTGGTATTACAACAATATAGCCCCCCTCTGTCTCAAATACAGTAACAGTATAGAGATAGTGTACCAATTTATTGTACCTATCTTTACAGCTACTATATATCTAACTGTTTATTTACTGTATGTAATACTCCATACCAATTATTGAGACAGTATCCCCTGCTACTCCTGTCAATCCTGATACCTTTGCTGTAATAATCTCTAAAGGGATTGGAGCTAAAGCTCCTCAACTTCCTGATAAAAAGAACTATAAACTTTATACATAACTACAATATATGCTGAACAATATGAGCTGTCCTAACTGTTCTAGCTGTTTAATGGCTGAGCTATTGTAGCAGGTCTTTAAGTAGTAAGGTCTCTAATTATTGTTAGGGAGCTTTGCTCCTAGCCTGTTAAGGATAATAAGGTTTTTGTAGTATTCACTAAAGATAAGAGGTATTCTCCTCTCAAAAATCCCTCCTCAGACTTAGAGCCACTTAGTCTCATCCCTATTTTTAAAAAGTGTAAAAAAGGTGACACATGACAGCCTCTCTCTTGGATTTATATTTTCTTTCCCCCTTGTTTTGGACATTACTGTTGTTACCTAATATGGAAATGGCTACTACTCAGCAGGTTGCAGATTTTTATGAGGTCAGTGTTGATACTATTAAAACTGTACTTAAAAGAAATAAAACAGAGCTAAAGTCTGATGGGTTTGTTAATGGGTCAGGAAAGTTTGTAAAGGTCAACTTGACCTCAACAGAAATTCAACAGAAACAAGGCTATTTTCTCATTACTGATAATCAAGGAAATGAGGTAAAGGTTAATAATGTAAGAAACAGCCTTTTCCCTAAAAGAGCAATCCTCAGAGTAGGTATGTTGCTGAGAGATTCTGAGGTAGCTAAAGAGGTAAGGTAAATCTGTTATAGCTGAGATAGACAGACCTTCCTCAAAGGAAGTGCTCTCGTTGGTAAAGTCAAAAGGAGGTTGTCAGGGATTTGTACAGCAATGACAAAATGTCAGGGCTATCAATCAGTAATGCAAAAGGGGGATACTAGCACTATACAAATGTATTTATAAATATTTTTATTACTTTCTACATCAGAATACTTTAGATGCCTCTTGAGAGGTGACCTATATAGTGAGAAAGACTATAACACTATTGGAGGCATTTATTTATGAAAACTACAGAGGTAAGGCTTATAGAAAAAGCTAATAAACTACAGCTACAGATAAATTACATTGTTTATCCTTTTGTTAATGCTGAGCATCCTGCTCATAGGACTTTGCAAGATTTAATGATTGAGAAAGCTAATGCAGGAGATTATAGCCTGATAGAGTCAGTCAATCAAAAAGTAGCTGAACTAACAAAAGAAAGAGCTGAGGTAATGCAAGAATTAAATAACATAAGGGAGGGAAAAACAACATGACTAAAAGAATGATAGATGCAGATACAGGAGAGATTATAGAGGTATCATCTTACAGGACTCCTGAGCAAGACAAAGCATATAGAGAAATAAAAAAGAAAGAGACAGCAAAAAACAGGGCAGATAATCCTTTTATCTTTACAGAAATGAATATAGGAGGTCTTGAGGTGTTGAATAATAAAGATTTAGGATACTATTTAATATTACAGACTTACATTGATTATAAGAATATGATTAAGTCAACTACTGATAGTAACCTCCCTATGACTAGAGAGCAGATGCAGGAGGTATTAAAGATCAGCTCCAATAAAACATTAGTAAACTTGGTAAAGAGATTTAAAAAACAAGGATTGTTATATGAGGAAAAGGTAGGGCTTTATGGAAAACAGCATAAGGCTTTTTTTATTGCAGATAAATATTGTTTCAGAAAAGGAATATCAGGAGACAGCAGAAAGAGAAAGACTGATAAAGCAGTAAAAGTCTTTATGAGTAGCTTACAGGAGGTATATGCTCAGGGAGATTTTAAACCTGCTGACATTGGCTTTATTTATAAAGTTATTCCTTTTGTTCACTATGACAGTAATTATCTAGTGAAAAATCCTAATGAGAGAGATTACAGTAAGGCTGAGTATTTAACTATAGATGATTTAGCTCAGGTACAAGGACTAAGCAGACAAAAGACAGCTCAGAAACTTACTAATCTTGTTTATGACAATAAATATGTCTTTGCAAGAACTAAGGTAGGCAACATTAAAGAGTTAAGAGTAAAAGCTAATCCTTTTGTAGTTTACAGAAAGGCAGGAGAGCCTAAGGCACTTGGCTTTGAATTTTATGTTAATCCTGAATAAAAAATATGTAATTTTATAAACTTTTTCACCAAAATTACTTTAGTCAGGTTATGAGAGATGCACTATAAGATGAGAAAGGAACAGGCTTTTAACAGGTCTGCTCCTTTTTCATATCCTTTAATTTTAATATAAAAAGAGCAAGAGGCTTAAGAGCATGAGACAGAGAGATAGATTAAATATTTTAACTAAAGTTAGAAAGGAGCTAGACAGCATGGCAGACAAACAAAAAGAAATGGAGGCTTTCATAGAGGAGCAAAAGCCTTCTACCTCCTTAGATGTAGCTTTATGCTTTGCCTATTGTAAAGTACATTTTGAGGCTACTCAGTCAGCATTTAGTAAATTGTTAGGTATCTCAGATAGAACAGTAAGAAAGTACATTAAGAATGTTATTAGAAATTGTTGGTATAAGAGTCCTGTAGGAGAAAAATGTATTAATAAGGGAATTGCAGAAAGTAAAATTACTGAGGAAATACTAAAAGAGATAAAAAACTATAGGGATGAACTAGCTCAAATACTAGAACAAGGTCAGGGCAAGGATAATAATAAAGAGTATTTACAGCAGGAAGTTGCAGACCTACAGAAAGAGCTAAAGTCTATTGAGGTAAAACAGGATAGACTTGATGACTTACTAGAGGATGGCATCTATACAAAAGAAAAATATATGTCAAGAATGGAAAAACTGACTAACAAGCAGAAAGATGTAGAGACTGAGCTTGATCTGTTAAACAAGCAACTTAAAAAGCAAGATACAGTACAGGATAAGGATAAAATTGCTCTACTTGATGCTGTATTAGATAATTTTGATGGGCTTGTATCTGAGAAAGATAGAAATAGGGTGTTTAAATCAGTTTTAAGTTATGTAGAGTTAAAAAGACCTACTAAAGAGGATGAGGGGGAAATTAATGTAAATTTTCTCTAAGCCTTATTGAGTAGGATGTATATAAAACTATGAAACCATTGGAAACCTTGGTATACCAGCATTTTATAAAAGTGTAATAAAAATCATGACACCAATGGCAAGTACTGTATCCGATTGAAAGAAAAATGGGCTTCCCCTGTTTTTTGGCAAGTTGAAAAGCCTCTTCGCCCCAAGGATACCATTGAACCGGGTTATCCTTATGCTGTAATAAGTAAGGTGATTTTTCCTTTTGCAACTGGTTTGGCATTGTAAACACTTCCTTCCTATTCACACTATACACGAAATAAAAGGTTTCCAAACAAGTAAAACCTTCATTTAGCAACAGGAATTAATAAGGAAGGAAAGATATTTACGTAAAAAGGTACCCATCAAGAGTACCTTTCATTTCGTACATTTACGATATTTGTATAAATTATGGAGGAGAAAGTGGGATTTGAACCCACGCGACGCTTGCACGCCCTAACGCATTTCGAGTGCATCCCCTTCAGCCAGACTTGGGTATTTCTCCAAATCAGATCTATGAATCTATGTTAAACTAAAAAATCCAACAAAAGATATTGTAATAAATAATGACACTATTTACAACTATAATGCTCTCTAATTTGTAGTTTATCTTTTCTTGACTTTCTTCGTTATGGTAACATAAAGTATTAACTAAAAAGAAATGTAGAGGTATGTTTTCTATGAATCACTATATGAAAGAAAGTATTGACCAATTTAAAGAAGCTCATTTAAATAAAGCACGCTTCCTAATTAAATGCCCAGACCAGCCAGGAATAGTCGCTGCGATTTCAGAATTCCTATATAACCATGACGCTAATATCATTGCGTCTGATCAGTATACCATCAATCCAGAGGGTGGACAGTTTTTTATGCGAGTTGAGTTTGAATGTCCAGATTTAAACACAAAAGCAGCAACATTAGAAGCAGAATTTCAACCTATTGCTACCCAATTTGATATGGATTGGAAGCTGCTTTATGTGAGCCAATTAAAAAATATGGCTATCTTTGTTTCAAATGAACCACATTGTTTATTGGAATTATTATGGGAATATCAAAGCGGAGATTTAATGGCTAATATTGCTTTAGTTATTAGTAATCATGAGTCCTCCCGTGAGACAGTAGAGGCACTAGGTATCCCGTTCTATTATATTCCTGCAAATAAATCGATTCGAAAAGAAGTGGAGAAAAAGCAGTTGGAATTAATGGAAACTTATCAGATTGACTTAATTATTTTAGCAAGATATATGCAAATTCTCACTAGCGATTTTGTCGATAAGTATAAAAGTCAAATTATCAATATACATCATTCATTTTTACCTGCGTTTGTTGGTGCGAAACCTTACGAACGTGCCTACCAACGTGGGGTGAAGATGATTGGCGCTACTTCTCATTATGTTACGAACGACTTGGATGAGGGGCCAATCATCGAACAAGATATTGGTCGGGTTGATCATCGAGATAACAGTAAAGATATGAAAAAGATTGGTCAGACAATTGAACGTACGGTTTTAGCAAAAGCAGTAAAGTGGCACTTAGATGATCGTATTATTGTTCATGATAATAAAACCATTGTGTTTTAGATAAACAACTGTATGTTATAGAAAGCTTGTAAAGATTCTTCTTTACAAGCTTTTTTGTTTTTTAGAGTGAAGATTTATAAATAGGCCAATAGAAGGAATGTTGAAATTCTTTAACAGAGAAATAAATTATGAGAGGAATCGTTACTACAACTTTTAACACTTTTGCTATCTAATAAATAGGAATCAGTTTTAGATTCATCCTTACTCTAGTATATTTTTTGAACCCTACTAAATTACCATTGATTGGAAATTATTGATTATGATAATCTTTAATTGACTACATAGTCATTTATAGAACTTTGTAGTTCTGTGAAGGAAAAGGAGGAGGTACAGTGCCAAAATATGCAATTGTTAATCAAGATACCTGCATTGCTTGTGGAAACTGTGAAGATGTAGCTCCAACAATTTTCGAATTGGATGAAGAAGGACTGGCCTATGTAAAAGTAGATCAAAATGAAGGGGTAACACCAATTACGGAAGAAAAACTAGAGCAGCTGGAAGAAGCTCAAGAAGAATGCCCTACAGATTCCATTATTGTAGCTGAGCAGCCGTTTAAGTAACGTTTGTGTTACACAAATTATTTCGAAGGGAGTCTTCTCTATGAATAAAGAGGTAGTTTTATTAAATGAAGTGAAATCATTTGGTACACGGTCGGAAGAATTTTTTCCATTAGCTTGGTATAAAGAAATGCTTGATAATCAGCCTGTTTATTATCATGAACCAACGAAAACATGGAATGTTTTTAAATATAATGATGTAAAGGAAGTATTAAGTAATTATGAATACTTCTCTAGTGAGGGAGCTAAAACAACTATTCCTGTTGGAGCAAGTAATAAAGAAGGGAGTATCCCAGATAAAGTCAATGTTAACTTTGTTGATCCACCAGACCATCGAAAGCGTCGTTCGTTATTATCAGCAGCTTTTACACCACGAAGTTTAAAAAATTGGGAACCTCAAATTCAACGAATCGCTTCCGAACTTGTGGATGAAATAAAGGAGAAGGACACCGTTGATATCGTCCAATCCTTCGCTGCACCTTTACCGAGTTTAGTAATTGCAGAGTTGTTTGGTGTACCGATTAAAGATAGAGATCAATTTAAGCATTGGGTAGATATAATATTCCAACCTTACACGGAGGAAAATGCCAAAGAAGTAGAAGAGAAGAAACAAATAGCTGCCAAAGAGTATTATCAATATCTCTATCCAATCGTAGCGGAAAAGCGCATAAATCTTACCGATGATATTATTTCAGATCTTATCAGGTCAGAAGTAGATGGAGAACAATTTACGGATGATGAAATTGTTCGCGTAACCATGGCGCTTTTAGGTGCAGGGGTAGAAACGACTGGCCATATGTTGGCAAATACGTTTTACTCGTTACTTTATGACGATTCGTCACTATATGAAGAGCTTCGTAATGATTTAGAACTGGTACCTCAGGCAGTTGAAGAAATGCTTCGCTACCGATTTCAAATTTCTAAGCGGGATCGTACGGTGACACAGGACAATAATCTATTAGGTGTGAACCTTAAAAAAGGCGATTTAGTCATTGCTTGGATGAGTGCTGCAAATATGGATGAGGCAATATTTGAAGATCCTTTCACACTAAATATTCACCGAGAGAATAATAAACGGCATATGACGTTTGGAAAGGGTCCCCATTTTTGTTTGGGTGCTCCTCTTGCTCGATTAGAATTAAAAATTGCTTTAAAAACATTTTTAACCCAATTTTCGAAGATTGAACCGACTGAATCCTTTCAGCTGGAGGAGAATTTAGTTGAATCTGCAGCTGGTCAGTCTTTGAAACAGCTGCCATTAAAATTACATTCATAAAGAATAACCGTGCCAAGGGCTGGCCTTGGCACGGTGTTTATGTTTTTTGGTATGGCAGGTTGTTGTTTAATTTCATTCGTAATTCATCGAGAAATGGATAGTTCTTAAGATTATGAAGCATTCCTCTAAGAATAACAGCTCTTGGTTGTAGCTTCATCAGTTCTTCTTCCATTATACATAAGGATTGGATGCCATCTTCCTTTTCTGCTTCGGTAAACGTACTTTTATTTAGTTTCAATTTCATTTGTTGAATTACCTCTAGCGGATTAACTTCTTCTTGATTCACATCTTCTAAGTATATATTCCATAAATTTTTATTTACAATGGCTTCCACTTTTTGATGCTTTACCCCTTCCATGATAAAATCCATTTGTTTTACTAAAAAAGGAAGTACTTTTTTGATAGGGATTGGAAGCTGTTTTAACATAATTAGTTCCATATATTGTTTAAGCATACCAGTCAAAATAAATGCCCCATCCGCTGCAAAACCACTAATTTCCTGGCCATATATAGCGATTAAATAATTTTTGATACGTTTAATTTGTACAATATTTTGTCGTCGTAAAAACTGATAGATGTTTTGGTCAGACAATCCTGGTAAATCTTGAATTTGCAGTCGATAAAATGCTTGATTCTCCATGTAATGATTTAATTTGATTTCAATTTCTCGAATAAATCTATCTTTATCCGTCAAGGATGTGTCCTGTTCAAGAGCGATAATTTGTTCTTCAATCGAATGAAAGTAATACTTGAGAATATGTAAAAGTAAGTCCTCTTTCGATTTAAAATAAATATATAATGTTCCTTTGGAAATTCCACAAATATTAGCAATCTCTTGCATCGATGTTCGGTTGTAATTTTTCGATGAAAAAAGTTTCATAGCTGTTTTGATAATATGTGTTTCTTTATCCGTGTTCTTTCGCTTCATCACGATCACCTCAGAAAATTGTCCATGGTTAACTTATTAGAGTTTATAATAACATAGGGCAATACGTCTATAAGGGTTTAAATATTTAAGTTTATTCAAGTAATGTTGTAACAAAAAAGCTGCCCCCCGTAGTCAGCTAGGATTTTATAAGTACTAGAGTAATTAATAAGGGTTATATTACCGGTCGAAGGAGTATAAACAAAAATGATCGTGTCTTATACGGATAATAACAATTACGTAATTAAGTTTAGAAAACTATCCTTTTATAGGCTAGAGTTGAAAAAGCTATAACCCTCACGCTTGTGGGGCTTTACTTCATGTTTATGGTGAATGTAAAAATAATACAGATTTAATAATATTATACTATAGCACACCAAAGTTCGATTTCAATTTTTAACTCCGGCCATCCTAAAGCAGAAATATAAGCAACTGTCATAGATGGATATGAAGTTTCGAATAACTTACCCCATTGAGGATATAAATGATCCCAGTCTATTTCCTCTGTTGCCCATATATTAACTTTTATAACGTTTTCTTCAGTCAAACCTTCTGATTCAAGTACCTTTTTCATGTTTGCAAAAGTATTTGTTATTTGGGCGTTTAAACTTGAAGGAATATTACCATCCATATCCGTTCCTACTTGGCCTGATGTTACAACTAAACCTGCACCCTTTGGCACTCTAGTGATGTGACTGTAGTTTCCTACTGGTTTTGGCATAAACTCGGGATTAGTTCTAGTGATTTTTTTCATAGTATTACCTCACTTATCATTTTTTCTACTATTTACGCTTCAAATTAGACGGACTTAACCAATTTTTGTACATTAGAAAGGGAAAGTATCCTTTTATACTATATCTTTAGGAAGATGAGAGCTTTTGGCTTATTGTTACTATCGACAGAAATGAGGAAATTTTTAAGTCAGATAATTTCCTTTCAAAAGGGGAGCCATCACCATTTTATTCTTCGAATATAATTCTCTGTTTTCCAAAGTGAAATTGCAGTAACAGCCAACCACATATACATAGATCCATAGAGTATCCGTTGTAATAATCCTCAATGATAGGGTGAACAAATTTCGTAAGATGCGAGTTGAAAAGGAACCGTCAATGTCTAGTATATGTATAATGAGCAGCACTTAAAAGGCATCTAATGATACCTTTTAAGTTTTTTTCCCCGCAATATACTTGGGGGATAGTTAGGGAAAGGGGCTGCTCACTTATTAATTTCCCTACTCTAAATTTGATAATCTTTATAAGTTTTACGTTTTCTTTACATGTTTAAGCCCCTTCTGATCTATGCGAGGACAGGGGGCTAGAGTAAAGGTGTTAAAGACTTTTGAGTCAATGATAGTATTTCTATATATTGATCATCCTAAACCAAAAATTGTATTCTTTGACTAAGAAACTTGTCCAATCAACTTTCTTTTACGCTCATACTATGTAGTAAAAGAAAGGAGGGTTATCTTATGTATTATTATGATCCTTTTGAAAAGAAGCATCACCACTATTGTGATTGCTGTAAAAAGAAATATGATTGTTGTTATGAAGAAGATTATTACTACGATCCTTGTTATCATGACGATCCATGCAAAAAGAAGAAAAAGAAAAAGCATTGCAAGAGTTGTGGAAGATACTATTAAAATTTTTTAGGAACCTACGGGTTCCTTCCTTTACCTAATCAACAGTAAAATAGCCCTCTGTACTGATAGAGGGCTAAGGAAAAATTGTTTAAATTGACCATTTAGCCCCTTCAATTAGAGGTATTATGATCAATTTGATTATTGTATCCGTGATTTGTTTTTTAACACTCTGTATTCAACAATTTAGCCTATTGTGGCATAGGACGAAAAACCTTAATTAAAAAAACTTTTTATTCTTTCTTGGTTAAATTAAAACTTTGCTCGATTAAGTTATAAACCTCTTCGTTTGGGTCGGTACGATCTAAAACAAATGAAATCCAATTTTCTTTATCCATATGATATCCAGGTAGAATATTTTTTCCATTTCTTAAACCATCAATTATTTCAGGGGGGCATTTTAAATTCAGAACATCTATTTCTTCATTTCCTTCTAGTCCTAGTTTTTTAGGGAGAACATTCATTATAAGGGCATACCATTTTTTGTTAGATGCATGTCTTAAGATTGCATAGTTTGGGAATTTTTGAAATGGATAATCAGGTGATGTGCCGTATTTTTCTTTGGCGTGCTTAAAGATGGTTTCTCTTGTTATCATACTGAATAATTCCTCCCTTGGCATTCACTAACACAGGTAGTGCAAAGAATACTCAATTTTATTGAATTTATATTGCTCATGTAGATATAGGAGTTTTCAAACTGGCATAACATTTCCTAGTACCACTTTATATCGTTCCTATAATAAACGTAAAGTCAACAAGTTTAACTTTATTTTCAAGATAAGGAAACCCGTCGTTATGTCTCATTTGATAAAATATAACTTCTCTTTTATTTAACCCAATTTCTTTTCTGTTAAACAATCTGCCCTAGTGCTTCTCCAGATTTTTCAGCGCATCATAAATGTTACTCTTTTGCTGTAATTCCCCTTTGATTTTAATTTCTATCAAAGCCACAGCTGTAAATTAATAATTATAATAGGGATGATTTGTGTTATTGTTGTATGAATAGATTAAAAAACTCATTGTTTAATAAGAGTTTCTGTTCAATATGAATCACTAAAAAATGTCGACAAATTAAAATAAAAAGCGATTCCTGATAGTATCAAGAATCGCTTTATGTCAATGTGCATATCGGATGCTGGTGAGAGGATTCGAACCTCCGACCCCTTCATTACGAGTGAAGTGCACTGCCAGCTGTGCTACACCAGCAAATTTTCCACATGAATTATAATACTCCTATTCTTTATATCTATCAAGTACTTCGGTTAAAAATCAGGAATTCATAAACAACATAGCGAAAGAATAGAAAAGTAAAATAGGGGGGAGCAAATGTATTCGATAGCGAATTTAATTCATGATTTTAGTGAAAGTAGTTGCTGGGTACAAGACTTGAAAGCCATAAATGAAGGACTTTTGTTTGAGCCCATTGGAGAAGGAGAGTAGACCTCAGCTGAAATAATTTGTCATCTGACCTTTTGGGATAATTACATAATAGAAGAAACGCTACCTCAAATGAAACAAGATGCAGAAATTAGTAGTGTTGGATTTGACGCATGGAATAATTAAGCATCTGAATATGCTTTATCTGGCGTTTCTGGTCATAATTTAATTAGTCAACAAAAAATAATGCGGGAAAAACTAATAAAGGATTTACGTAATAAGACGGAAGATGATTTCTTTACGCCTTTTGCATTTATTGGGGAAACTATAGACCCTTACTCTGGCTACTCACATACAATGTTTAATTATATTGCAGGATTTATCTAGCATGATCAGCATCATCAACAGCAAGTGGATGCCTTTCTTGCAAATAGAACGTTGTAGGTACCGATAATAATTATTCATGAAGTGTTTGAAAGAATTCGCTTTATAAAGTGAGGAATCTTCCCAGTATAATCAAGCTATTTACGTCTGCAGCGTTGGTTGTTTACGGAATAATCTCGGACTTTGCTCTAAGGGAATTCGTGTATCTGCAACACAACAAGTAATTTCCGTAAAAGTAGCGCCAACACATTTGTGTTGGCGCTGTAAATTTAGTTATTTTGATATGTCAATTTTTCATTTCTAACTTCTGCTGCTGCATCGACCATGACTTTTAGAGCTTGAATGGTCTCCTCTTCGCTTCGTGTTTTTAATCCACAATCTGGATTGATCCAAAACTGCTTCGGAGAAATGTTCTGTAAAGCTCGGTTAATATTTTCTAGAATTTCTTCTTTGGCAGGTATTCGTGGACTATGAATATCATAAACGCCTAGTCCAATCTCTTTATCATATGTGTGATCTTCAAACGAACCAACCATTTCACCATGACTACGAGATGTTTCAATCGAGATTACGTCAGCATCCAAGGCATCGATCGTATCATAGATATCCTGGAATTCAGAATAACACATATGTGTATGAATTTGGGTGCTGTTACTTACACCAGAAGTAGCTAAGCCGAAGGCATAAACAGCAGCTTCTAAATACCCCTTCCACTTTCGCTCATCCAAAGGTAAACCTTCACGTAATGCGGGCTCATCTACTTGAATAATTTGAATACCGTTTTCTTCTAGCACTTGCACTTCTTTACGTAAAGCGAATGCAATTTGATTTTGTACGGTAAACCGGGCCACATCTTCATGGACAAATGACCAATTTAGTATTGTAACAGGGCCAGTTAACATTCCCTTAACTGGTTTTTTAGTTAATGATTGGGCATAGACACTCTCTTTTACTGTCATTGGTTTATTGAAAGATACGTCCCCGTAAATAAGGGGAGGCTTAACGCAACGCGAACCGTAAGATTGAACCCAGCCAAACTCAGTAACATCAAATCCATTTAGTTTTTCTCCAAAATATTCTACCATATCGGTCCGTTCGAATTCTCCATGAACAAGAACATCCAGACCCAATTCTTCTTGAATTGCAATCCATTTCCTTATATTCTCTTTAATAAATTGATCATATTCCTGATTGGTAATATCTCCTTTACGCCATTTCGTCCTCGTTTGTCGAACAACTGCAGTTTGTGGCAAACTGCCAATTGTCGTTGTTGGAAGTAATGGTAGATTTAGCTTCGTTTGTTGTTGTTTTATTCGCTCAGCAAAGGAGGAATCGCGTACTGCATCAGAAGCAGTCAAGGTAGCTAATGCTTGTTTCACTTGCTCATTTGAACGTGAAGATGCACGAATGAATTGTTGCCGCTCTACACGATTTTCTTTAATGGCATTGGTGATTTTTATTTTTCCATTGTTCCAGCCATTTATTAACGTAACAATTTCGGTTAATTTCTCATCAGCAAATGATAATCCGGCTTTAATATCGTTATTTAGTTTCTCCTCTAACTTCTTCGTTACTGGTACGTGCAAGAGGGAGGAGGATGGCTGTAATATAATTTGGTCTGTACTCACATAAGGTCGAATAGACTCAAGGAATGAAAGTCTCTCCTCAAGATCAGCTTTCCATACATTTCGTCCATTAATAATTCCAGCAGCAAGCACTTTATTACTTGGAAATCCATATTGCTCAATTAGCTCCAATGTATTACCATGAACAAAATCAAGTCCAATAGCATGAACAGGGAAGTTACTAATTGCTTGATAATGAATTACTTGTTCAAAATAGGTTTGTAAAATGATCTTTAAATTTGGAGCGGCTTCGGCAAATTGCTGATAGACTTGTTCAGCCTTTAAAAGAATGGATTGGTCTAGCTGGGTACCGAAGATAGGCTCGTCAATTTGTATCCAAGAAGCTCCCGCTGCCTGAAGTTCCTCTAAGATTTGTACGTATAATGGAACGAATGTATCGATTAATTCCAAAAGGTTTTCCTTTCGATAGCCTTTTGCAAGATGTAAGTACGTAATTGGTCCCAAAAGGACAGGTTTCCCATCGATACCTAATTTTTCTTTTGCTTCCTGATAAAAAGTAAGGGGGCGGTTCTCCGTTAACGTAGGCTTCGAGTTATCTAATTCAGGAACAATATAATGGTAATTGGTATTAAACCATTTAGTGATTTCAGATGCAACGGCATCTTTTGTGCCTCGAGCAATTGCAAAATACGTTTCTAGGTCAACCTTTCCTCCTTGGTAATTAAAGCGATCTGGGACAATACCAAACATTACCGATGTGTCAAGAACATGATCATAGAAAGAAAAATCCCCTACAGGAATAAGATCTACACCAATGTCCTGTTGCTTTTTTAAGCTCTGAAGTCTAATTTGATCTGTTTCTGAGATTAATTGTGCTTCAGTAATTTCACCTTTCCAAAACTTCTCTAACGCTCGTTTCCATTCTCTCTTTTCCCCGATTCTCGGATAACCAAGATTTGAACTAATAGCAGTCATTATCAATTCCTCCAATACTATTTTTTTAATTATGTCATTTTCGATGTGGAAAGAAGTTGTACACGCGCTTGCATATACGTAACCAATTCAATACTTATGTCATAACGCATAAATGGCGTTACAATGTAAATTCCTTGAAAGTGTTCCAATGCCGTATCAAGCAGTTCTTTTGCAATTTGAATTCCTTGATCAATAGAACGTTGTTTATCATCAGCTACTGCTTTCATCCTTTCTCTAATCACATCTGGCATTTTAATTCCCGGCACTTCATTATGCAGGAACTCAGCATTTCTCGAAGATGTAAGCGGCATAATCCCAATGAATATCGGTTTATCAATATGTTTGGTTTTGTTAGCCAACGCAACAATCGTCTCTTTGCTATAAACAGGTTGTGTTAAAAAATAATCCGCTCCACGTTCCATTTTTCGTTCCATTCGTTTTACCGCTTTATCTATGTGGGCTACATTCGGATTAAATGCAGCACCAACTTGAAAGTTTGTTGGTTTCTTTAGGGATTTTCCAGACAACGATATCCCTTGGTTAAATTGTTTGATTAATTTTATTAAATCGAATGACGTAACATCAAAAACGGAAGTTGCTCCAGGAAAATCCCCGATTTTAGTAGGGTCCCCAGTAATAGCAAGTATTTCATGGATTCCTAAGGTATGTAATCCCATAAGATGCGATTGCAGTCCAATGAGATTGCGATCTCGGCAGGTTAAGTGCACTAGCGGCCTTACCCCAATTTCTTGTTGGATTTTTGCTGCTACAGCAATATTACTAATTCGTGGTGTAGCTAGCGAATTATCCGCTAATGTGATCGCATCTACCCCTACATCGTTCAAGGCGTTAATCCCATTTAAGTACTCGGATGTATCTAAATGTTTTGGTGCATCGAATTCAACAATTACAGCATGTCGTTGTTGAACAATATCAATTAGACCTGACTCTGATTGTTCTTTCTGTTCGCTGACCTTAATGGGGCGTGGCTTAACTGGTACAATCTTTTCCTTAATTGGCTTTGTATGTTTGATGGCATCAGCTGCTGCTTTTATATGGGCTGGGGTAGTTCCACAACACCCACCTAGTAAGCGAATGCCTTCGTTGCGAAAATCGGTCGCACAGTTTTTGAAATAGTTCGGTTCATCTTCGTAGATTAATTTGCCGTCACGATAAGCTGGTAAACTAGCGTTTGGATAAGCTGCTAAAAATGCTTTATCTAGTAATGGGACATCTTTCAGTGATTCAAGCATATGAAATGGGCCAAGTCGACAGTTAATCCCCACGATATCCGCGCCAGTATTCTCTAATCGCTTTAGTGCATCGGGTAGAAGTATCCCATTTTGTAAGATACCAGGTTCGTGCATTGATACATTTGCAATAATTGGAAGATTTGTTTCGTCTCTTGCAATCTCTAAAACAGTAATTAATTCTTCAAGATCATAATAGGTCTCTAAGATAAGTCCATCTACACCTTCTAATAATTGGCAGTACAACTGTTCTCGAAAACTTCTTTTGATTTCATCTGTTTTGGCTTGCAGCGTTTGTGTGCCGTGAATACCACCGATAGTGCCAAGAACAAAAGTTTCTTCATTTGCAGCTTGTTTCGCAATTTTTATGGCTTCGGTATTTATCTTTTTTACTTGATCTTCAAGACCATATCTTGCGAGCTTCATATAGTTTGCCCCATATGTATTAGTTTGAATAAGATCAGCACCTGCATGAATGTAAGATTCATGAATATGTGCAATTTGTTCTTGATGAGAAAGATTTAATGCTTCAAAACAATGATCGACCCCATAGGAATAAAGTAAAGTTCCCATTGCACCATCGCCGATTAAGATTCGTTTATCTAATTCGGCTAACAAGTCCATGTTACGTCTCCTTTCCATATGAAAGTTAAAAAAAGGCATCCAAATTAATAAAGGAAATACAAATACCTTAATTTCAATGGATGCCTTTAGTCGTCTAATTAGCATGTTAATCGTTTATTCGGTTTCCCTTGTAAATAATCTTTAACTGTGCTTTTGGTGTTCCAATAAGCACGTCGTTACCCGTTTACATGTTTTTTTCGTTTTGATTGTAACGGGTACCGTTTCTTTTCCGTTGTGTCAATCTGCGTAATTTCTCCTTCATGTATCGTAATTGCTAATGATCCGAATTCAATCTTCTCTAGAGCTTCAGTAATGTCATTGATTTTCTTGTCGTCGATTCGAGCCATCCCATTCCTCCTTTAATTTGTTAACATTACCTATCAAGTAAAAAAGTAAAAACCTCTTTCGATTGAAAGAGGTTTGATTATTGTTTACTAAACAATTCCCATCTTTCAAACAAGTTTCGTTTGCTGGATTTAGCACCTTTACTCGGAATAACAAATAGAGTATGGTTGCCGCAGGATCAATGGACCAGTTTCCTCCCCTGACTCTTGATAGGTTAATATGAAATTTTGATTGTACTCATTATCTTAGAAACGAATGTGGCTGTCAAGATAATTTTCGAAATTCCCAAAAAAGTATTTTTTTAATTTAAGTTTATACAATTTCAAAAATACGGAAATGAAGAGGGGGTACCGTAATTGAAGTTGGTAATTCATCAATTCTATATTTCCTTGCTTGCTGGTTTTGAATATGCCATTCAGTTAGATATTTACAACTGCTTATACGTAGGATATCTCTAGTTATGTTTGCCTCTTTTTCACCCGCATTAAGAAAGAAGACGAGCCGATGATGTCCGTCGTTTTTCTCATATACAATGGTGTTGCTTGCATCATTCGATTGGAGAAATTGAATGTCACTATGGTTACCAAAAAGTGGATTTGTCTTGCGTAAATGAATAAGAGACTGGACAAATCGATACAGTTCTTGTTTTTGCTGGTTAGGGTTCCACTGCATACATGCACGACACCCTGGATCTGTATCACCAGCCATTCCTATTTCATCACCATAATAAATACAAGGTGTTCCAACAAAGGATAATTGAAAAAGGTACAATAGCTTTACACGGGCTTCATTGTCATTTGCTAAAGTTAAGATGCGTGGGGTATCATGACTATCCAATAGATTAAAAGCGACTTCATTCACATTTTGTGGATACATATGTAAAACACTAGTGATGGTCTCGGTGAATGTAGCAGCATTCATGTTTTGTTTAGCAAAAAAGTCAATCGCTCCATTAGTAAATGGGTAATTCATAACGGCATCAAACTGGTCACCGTGTAGCCATGGCATAGAGTCATGCCAGATTTCACCTAGAATATAAACATCTGATTTCACTTCTTTGACGGCTTGTCGAAACATTCTCCAGAAATGGTGATCCACTTCATTTGCAACATCTAATCGCCAGCCATCGATATCAAATGTTTCTACCCAATATGTTGCGACCTTTAATAAATAGTCTCTGACTTCCTTATTCTTCGTATTTAATTTAGGCATTGTAGGCACAAATGCAAATGTATCGTAATTCGGACGTGGTTTGGTTACTATAGGGAAATTCCAAATATGAAACCAATCTTTATAGATAGACACTTCTTGATTTTTCAACACATCTTGAAAAGGTGGGAAATAATATCCACTATGATTAAAGACAGCATCTAGCATTACTTTGATTCCTCGTTGATGGCATTCTTGGACAAATAGACGAAATGTAGCTTTATCTCCAAATTGTGGATCAATTTCCATGTAATCGATCGTATCGTATTTATGATTGGAATATGCCTTGAAGATAGGGGTTAGGTATATCCCATTGATTCCTAAATCGACAAGGTAATCGAGGTGTTGAATAATTCCTTCCAAGTCTCCCCCAAAGAAATTAGTAGGTGTTGGATCTGCAGAGCCCCATGGCAAACTGCCTTTTGGATTTAACTGTTCATTACCATTAGCAAATCGTTCAGGAAATAGTTGGTACCATACCGTATCTTTCACCCAATCTGGTGCATTAAATACATCAATGGAGCTTAAGTAAGGAAAACAAAAATAATTAGCAATATCCGAGGGGAAACTTGCAAATATTCCACCTTCACTATAAATACAAGATTCGTGTTCATTCGAGCAAATAAACGCATAGCGCATTCTACGATAATTCGGTTTCACAGCAATAAACCAATAGTCATGTAAGCTTGTTGTACCGGTTTTTTTCATGTGTTTTGACACGCTCTGCCACTGATTATCTATCCAATCATAAGGATCACCAAATACAAGTTCCACCATTTCTAGATCATTTTTTTTGGTCCGTAGTACTAAATGAAGGGTCTCATTATCATAGGCATACGCAAAATTATCTTTTGGACGATGATAGATTGCTTCTTTATTCATTTTTTACCTCCCTCTGTACAATCGTTTGCGCTAAATACTAATTAATTTTTAAATACATTACCAATGTTTATAATTATCATAGCATTAATGCTATGATAATGTAAGCGTTTTATTAGTTATTAATTAAATAATTAGAAGTTTCTAAAATGGAGTTGTAATTTTTAGGGAAATATGTATAATTAAGTTATAATGATTGCGCAAACGTTTTCATTATTTATGCAGTTCTCTATTAAATCATGGGAGGGGTACAAGTGAAAAAGAGCTTGATTTATTCATTAACAATGGTATTGGTAGCTGTGATTTTAATTGCATGTGGTCCAGATAATACCGAACCAAAAGAAAATTCTACCAATGAAGGGAAAGCAGCAGGGGATGAAATGCCGGAGAAGCCAGATTCTCTTAAACTTTGGGTAAATGCCGAGGAAAAACAGCAAGAAGCAGTTCAACAAATTACAAATAAATACACAGAGGAAACCGGGATTAAGGTAGATATGGTTCCTGTGGATATGCTGGAACAAGTGGAAAAGCTTGATGTGGAAGGACCTGCAGGGAATGGTCCAGACATTATTTTTCAACCACATGATCGAATTGGTGATCTAGTACTTAGAGGATTAGTAGATCCAGTTAACTTTGGAAATAAAGAAAGCGGTTACACTGATACCGCACTGCAAGCAGTTCAATTTGAAGATGAATATTGGGGATATCCTGCCGTCATTGAAACGTATGCGATGTATTATAATAAATCGTTAGTAGAAAAAACTCCGGAAACGATACAAGATGTTATGTCAATTGCAGAGAGAGATACAGATACAAGCAAAGACCAATTTGGATTTTTAATGGAAGCAGCTAATTTTTATTTTGTTTATCCTTTCTTTTCTGGGAATGGAGCATATGTGTTTGCAAATGAAGATGGAAACTATGATATTTCAGATATTGGATTAGCTAATGAAGGTTCTGTAGAGGGTGGTCAACTTGTTCAGAAATGGTTCGATAACAACTATATTCCTCAAGATTTAACTCCAGATATTATGAATGGATTATTTCAAGAAGGAAAAGTGTCAACGGTTATCAATGGGCCTTGGATGGTAAGAGAATACTCGGAGGCGCTAGGCAACGACCTCGGTGCAGTTCCATTACCTATTTTGGACAATGGAGAAAACCCGAAATCATTTGTAGGAGTTAAATCATATATGTTGTCGTATTACTCAGACAACAAAGAGTGGGCTGAGCATTTAATGGCATATATTACAAACTATGAAAACTCTATGACATATTACGATATTGCTGGGGAAATCCCAGCCCGTGATGATGCAATGGAGGATCCAGCTATTGCGGAGGATCCGATCTTTTCTGCATTTGCAGAACAAACAAAGTTTGGAGAGCCAATGCCAAGTGTTCCTGCAATGCAGCAAGTTTGGGATCCGATCAACGATGCATTAAATTTTATTTCTAAAGGAGAACCAGTGAAAGATGTCCTTGATGAAGCTGTTGAAACCATTCAGGGTCAAATAGACGCTTCTGGAGCAAATTAGGAACAATCTATGGGGAGATAACTCACCATAAATGTTTCACTTGATCATTTTAGAATGATCAAGTGATTCGGGAAATATAGGAGGATACTGGAATGGCAACAAATCATAATAGTGGCAGTGCCTGGATAAAAAAACCTCGTAATATTGCTACGATTTTATCAATTATTCCAGGATTAGGACAATTTTATAATCGTCGTTTTTTGAAAGGTATTAGCTTATTGATTGTGACGGTTTCATTCTTAATTACAACATGGAACTATATTGATATTGGAATATGGGGATTATTCACACTAGGAACTATTCCGCGTGACCATCATTCGATTCAATTACTTATACAAGGGTTAATTTCACTCATCATTTTAGGGTTTGGTATTGCAATCTATCTTTATAATTTGAAAGATGCTAGATCAGATGCAATTGCTAGGGAGAATCATAGATCAAATCCAACTTTAATTCAAGGTATGGCTGCCTTTTATAACAATGGTTTTCCATATTTTATGATTCTGCCTGGTTTATTGATGCTTTTATTTATCGTAGTTGTACCTTTAATGTTTATGCTAGCTTTGGCATTTACTGATTACAATCAATACAATGCTCCACCACGTCATTTATTGAGCTGGGTTGGGTTGAATAACTTTGTAGATTTAGCTAATGTGGGTATTTGGAAAGATACATTTTTGAGCGTATTTACTTGGACTGTAGTTTGGACAGTAGTGGCAACGTCTTTTCAAATTATTTTAGGATTGTTTCTAGCATTATTAGTTAATGATAAACGAATTAAATTTAAACGAACGATTCGGACTATTTTAATTCTACCATGGGCGGTACCAGCATTTGTATCGATTTTAATCTTTTCTGCTTTATTTAATCCTACTTTTGGTGCAATTAATCGAGATATACTAAGTCAATTTGAAACCATGATTCCTTGGCTTTCCGATCCATTTTGGGCAAAGGTAGCATTGATTATGATTCAAACCTGGCTTGGATTTCCATTTGTATTTGCCTTATTTACTGGTGTGCTCCAAAGTGTGCCACAAGATATGTATGAGGCAGCTGATGTTGATGGGGGAAGCCGTTTGCAGAAGTTCCGTCATATTACATTACCACATGTGTTATTTGCAACAGCACCATTATTAATTATGCAATATGCAGGGAACTTCAATAACTTTAACATCATTTATTTATTTAATGAAGGGAACCCCGCTGTGCGTGGGCAAAATGCAGGTGGGACAGATATTCTAATTTCTTGGGTTTATAAACTTACATTTGAGACAAATAATTACAATATGGCTGCTGCAATTACAATCATTATGGGGATTATTATTTCTGTATTTGCGTTTTTCCAGTTTAGAAAAACAGCATCCTTTAAAGAGGAGGGACGTTACTAATGGCTATGTCACAAAAGAAAAAATCGAAAATTGAGGTAACGTTCATTTACTTGTTTTTTCTTATTATGTTCATAATTATTGGTTATCCTTTATTTTGGGCGTTAATGATGAGTCTGAATCCAGGCTCTAATATGTTGGTAACCGATCTATTTCCTGAATCTCCAACACTAGAACATTATAAATGGTTATTTATGGATCCAAACAGTGATTATGTTATTTGGTACCAAAACAGTCTATATGTTGCATTAGTTAATGCGGGTGGATCAGTTATCATTACTTCGTTAATTGCATATGCATTTTCTCGGTATAAATTCATTGGTAGAAAATATGGCTTATATATGTTTTTACTGTTACAGATGTTCCCTGCTTTAATGGGAATGGTAGCACTTTATATTTTGTTGAACACGATTGGGTTAACGGATTCGTTATATGGACTTATGCTAATTTATCTAGGAGGGCAAATACCTTTTAATGCGTGGCTAGTGAAAGGGTATTTCGATACGATTCCTAAAGAACTTGATGAAGCTGCAAAAATGGATGGAGCTGGGCATTTAAGGGTATTTTGGACGATTATGTTACCTCTTGCTAAGCCTATTTTGGCAGTAGTGGCTTTGTTTAATTTTATGGCACCTTTTATGGACTTTTTATTGCCACGTATCGTGTTAACTAGTCCAGAAAAATATACATTGGCTTTAGGTTTATATAATTTTATCAATGATCAATTTTCCACTAATTTTACCCGCTTTGCTGCTGGGTCAATACTAATAGCTATACCAATTGCGCTTGTATTTTTACTTTTACAGCGATATTTAATCTCTGGGCTTACATCAGGGGCAACCAAGGGATAGTTTAAAATTCATCCACAATATGTATTTAGTTTGTTATAATAAATGAACAAACAAGCTAGAATCTTATTAAAACATTATCTTAGGAAAACCTACCGGAGACAGAGGGTGAAAAACGCAGTGGTAACAATAAAAGATGTAGCAAAGGCAACGGGGGTATCACCTTCTACTGTTTCTAGAGTCATTGCAGATAACCCGAGAATTAGCCCAGATACAAAGAAGAAGGTTCGAAAGGTTATGAAGGATTTGGGATACCATCCCAACGTAAACGCTAGGAACTTAGTTGCAAAGTCAACAAAGGCAATCGGTGTAGTATTGCCTTCATCAGCAGATAAGTCATTGCAAAATCCGTTTTTTCCAGAAGTACTTCGGGGAATTGGATCGATTACTCACCAATTACAATATTCGATGACACTTTCTAGCGGAGGCACAGAAAGTGAAATATTTACGGAAGTGGAAAGAATGGTTTATGGCAGTTATGTAGATGGGATTATCTTACTTTATTCACGTGTTAATGATCGAATTGTGAATTTTCTACGGGAGAAAGATTTTCCGTTTGTTATTGTCGGCAAGCCGTATGATCATTTGAATGAGATTACCCATGTGGATAACGATAACTTTACTGCCGGTAAGGACATTACTTCCTGTTTAATTCAACAAGGTCATGAAAGGATTGCCTTTATCGGTGGATCAAGGGATTTGTTTGTTACAATGGATCGGGAAGCAGGATATGAAGCAGCCTTAAAAGAAGCTGGAATAGCCGCGGACAAAGCTTACCGTATTCATACTGAGTTCCTCAAGTCTGGAGGAAGGGAAGCAGTTGAGCAATTGCTATCTCTCAAAGTGAGACCAACGGGAATTGTTGTAACGGATGATTTGATGAGCCTTGGAGTACTTAGTACCTTAGAAGAACTTGGTGTAGATGTCCCTGCAGATATATCTTTGGTTAGTTTTAATAATGTGTATTTATCAGAAATTACGAGTCCGTCACTGACAACTGTAGATATTCAAATCTATCAATTGGGTGCTCAGTCGGCTAAAGCATTAATTGAAAAAACGCAGACAAAAGATGAGCCAGCTAAACGGATTATTATACCACACCAAATTGTCCACCGTGATTCCGTTGCAACAAGCAACGGTGCTGGAACATGAGTTGAAGTTTTCCGAAGCGAATAATAAGACCGGAGGAAATCAACGTTTTCATATGATTTCCTCCGGTTATTTATTTGATTGAAAGTTTTGTAGACGATTCATTGAATCGGTGGATATATTCATATCCTCACTCAAATATGCTCCAATCACAGATCCACATACTGGGGGAAGTTTAGGTGTGATAACGGTTATACCCGAAACAATTTTGTTTAATTCCTGTTTGATTAATGTTGGAAATATACTGTTTTGGAATACACCGCCACATACTACAACATTTATTTGTTCTCCTACTGAAAATAGCCGTTTATGAAGAAGGTGAATGTTTCTAGCAATTTCCCAAGCAGCGTCATCTATAATAATTGAAGCAGCCTTATCTCCAGATTGATATGCTTGAAAAACAAGCCTACATACAGATGCAATCGAACGCTTAGGATCGGCATTATGATAAATCTGATCAATTAAATCACGTCCAGTATCCACATGAAAATAATCATAAAGCATCTTTAAAAGCATTGTTTTATTTATCTTACCATCTAGATAATGCAATGCAGCAGCTATTCCTTTTTTTCCAATATCATAACCACTTCCTTCATCTCCCAGTAAATACCCCCAACCGCCAATACGACTCTGTTGTTGGTTTTCGTTTATCCCAAAAGTTAATGATCCAGTTCCAGAAATTTGAACAACGCCGGGCTTTCCTAATGTGCCAGAATAAAGAGCATTAATGGCATCCGGTTGAACCGTCACCCTACAAGCTGATGGAGATAAGGCATCGAGTAGTTGATATAGTTGTGTTTGAATCATCGAGCTACCAGCACCAGCAATACCAGCAAATATGCCAATGAGTTTGGAAAAAGCTTCGGGTGCTTCTTCTTTGAATTGAGAGAAGATCGTTTCAAAAGTATGTGATAACGCTCTTGATGAAACGGTATTCGGATTGGAGGGACCAGTGATACAAGTGGATATTATATTTCCTTCCAAATCAGCTAAAAGCGCAAGTGTTTTTGTCCCGCCACCATCGATTCCAATAATATAACTCATAACAGGTCTCCTTATGTTAGATTCATACTTTCCATAGCAAACTGGAAATTATCCTTCGCATTTTTTTAGAGATGAAAAGCAGCTTTTTAATCTCTAGAATCTTTAACTATTTCTTCCCAACGATTCCTTAATCATAAAAAAATCCCTATTATAAATATATTAGAAAACTTAATTTGTATTATTTTTTTAAATAATTTTTATTCATGATTTGGTAAGGTAACAAATCAGTAATGATGGTTTCGCCAGATAAGGGTGTGAGAATATAACTAGTAGCATCTGGATTACTAGGCATTAATGCATGTTCCTTACATACAATAAATTAATAGATATTTTCAGGTTGTTGGACTCCATGAATAGAGTGCTTCTGTTCATGTGTTCATATAAAAAAGGCATATAAAGGGGGATTATACAGTGAAAGAGTTCCGTAAAAGCCGATGGATACTTGGGTTACTGGCTTTAGTTTTAATCGGTGTTGTTGCTGCTTGTTCTTCAAATGATGAATCAGAAGAAGAGGAGGCAACGGATTCTTCAGAAACTAGTGGAGAAGGGGGGATTTCTGGTGATTTAGAAATTCAGTATTTTGTTGGGGGATATGGCGATACATGGTGGAAAGAAGTAATTGCTGACTTCAAAGAGAAATATCCAGATGTAAACGTAATCGAACATGCCGGACCGAATATTAACGAAGAAATGCGGTCTCGTTGGGTATCCAATGATCCACCAGATGTTGTATATATCGATGGCGCAGGATCAAGTGAAACACAAATGGTGGAAGATGGACAACTAATGAATTTAACGGAATGGGTAGAGGGAATTGAACTAGATAATGGGGATAAATTAATCGATAGTTTTATCGTAAATCCAGGTAAATTCGATGGTGACATTTATTCACTTCCATTGGTGTTTGATACTTGGGGTACATGGTATGACCGTGCACTGTTTGAAGAAAAAGGATATGAGGTACCGACAGACTTCAATAGTTTTATGAGTTCCATGACTGAGATTAAAGATAAAGAAGGAATCGATCCATTTGTTACTTCTGGTCAACATCCATATTATTTCCTTCGAGGCATGTTATACCCGGCTTTTGGAGCAGCTGGCGGGGATGAACTTCTAGCTGATCTAATTACTGGGAAAGAAGGGGCTTGGACAAGTGATGTCGTGTTAGAGACGATGAAAAAAGTGGAGAAAATGCAACAAGAAGGCATGTTTGATCAAGGTTTAGGTGCTTTAAATCATACACAATCTCAAATGAATTTTCTGTTGCATGAAAATGCTTTTATTCCTGTAGGATTCTGGCTGCCAAATGAGATGAAGAATGATATTCCTGATGGTTTTGAATTTGGATTTATCCCATCACCTATGCAGGATGCTGGAGAGCCATTTGCGATTGTACCGGATTTACGACCATTGGCAATTGCAGAAAATGCAGAGAACCCAAAAGCTGCTAAAGCATTCGTCGAATTTGTCTTCACAAGGGATTATGCGATGTCATTCTCCGAACATACTGGTGCGATCATGAACCTCACAGAGGTGGACTTAACGCAAAGTGATAAGATCCCAAGTTACTTAACAGAAGCAAATGAAATGATCAATGATACAGAACAAGTACAAATTTACGAAAAGCCACACCCGATGAGTGCTGATTTGGAAACACCAATTGGTAATGCGCTGATGTCATTAATGTTAGGAAATATGACAGCGGAGGAATTTGTTCAAGAGGCAGAAAAAGCGGCAAAAACTTATCGGAATAGTAATTAACATGACCGTCCATCAGCAGGGAATTGTATACCTCTGCTGATGGCTTTTCCAAATAGGAGTTAGGTATAAACATGTAAAGCAAATCAGTTATAAGTACAATTTAGCTTTTCGTTATTTTATGTAAATAGTCAAGTTTTCTAACGATTAACAGAGAGAGTGATTGGATGGTACAGTCAAAAAAACAGAAGTATACATTTCTGGCTTTTTGTTTGGTCCCGACATTTATTATGTTCGCAGTCTTTACCCTCTACCCTTTATTCAGTGGACTTTATTATTCATTCTTCGATTGGTCAGGTGCGTCGCAAGATAAAGAGTTTATTGGCTTGGCAAATTACATAACATTAATCAAAGATGCAATTATACCAAATACGATAATTCATGATTATTTTCTAGTTATAACAAAGGTAATTGGAATCATGATTCTTGCTATGTTCTTTGCGGTTGCCTTAACGCAGTTGAAAATTAAGGAAGCACCTTTTTATCGAATTGTTTTTTTCTTTCCTAATATCATGTCTGTTGTGGTTATTGGAATTCTATGGACGTTTATTTATAACCCCAATTTAGGATTAGTAAATTCAGGCTTAGAATTCCTTGGACTAGAGAATTGGGCGCGGCCATGGCTTGGGGATGAGAATTGGGCACTCCCAAGTCTTGTTCTTCCTTCCATTTGGGCTGGGATTGGCTTGTTTATGCTTATGCTCATGGGAGGAATTGCAAATGTATCAAAGAGTTATTATGAGGCTGCTGAGATTGACGGAGCCAATCAATGGCAACAGTTTTGGAAAGTCACCTTGCCGCTTGTTTGGCCGCAAATAAAAATTTCTGTCCTTTATATTGTTATTACAACATTAAACGGTTCTTTTATAATCGTACAAGTTATGACAGGAGGAGGACCGAATAATTCAACGCATGTTATGGGATCTTATCTATATCAACAAGCATTTGTTCAATATAATTTTGGTTATGGTGCCACAATTGGTGTGATGATTTTAATTCTTTCCTTGCTAACTGTATTAATATTACATTTCTTGCTGCGTAGAGATAAAGTCGAGTATTAAGTAAATTGAGAGGGGGATATGTTTGTGAAACGAAGTATCGGGCAGATCTTAGGCAGAACTGGGATTCGGCTTCCACTTGTTTTATGGACCATTGCTGTATTATATCCGATCTTTTGGATGTTTCTTGGTTCATTTAAATCCAATGCAGAAATTTATCGAAATCCGTGGGGAATACCAGAATCTTTTCATCTACAAAACTTTGTAGAAGCATGGACCAATTACAATATTGATATCAGCGTTTTTAATAGTTTAATTGTAACTGCTATTGGTGCAGTTTTAACACTAGTTATGGCGATTCCGACTGCATATGCAATTGAACGAATTAATTTTCGTGGGAGTAAACTGCTATTTACGTTGTATGTTTCTGGGATGATGATCCCAATGGTGTTGGGGTGGATCCCATTGTTTTTCCTATTAATGCAATTAAATTTATTGGATAATATCTTTGGGCTAGCAATTGTTTATGCAGTAAGTCAATTGCCGTTTTCTATTTTTGTTTTGACAAGTTTTATAAGTACGATTCCTAAGTCATTAGAAGAATCCGCAGCAATGGATGGCATGTCTCCATATCGGGTGTTGTGGAAGATCGTCACACCATTAAGTATGTCAGGAATCATAACAGTGACGATTATGAATGCAATTCAATTTTGGAATGAGTATTTCATGGCACTTATTTTTTTACAGAGCAGTGAGAATTATACCCTTGCGTTAGCTATTGATTATATCAGTAGTGAGGCGCAATATACGAACGCATGGGGAACATTATTTGCTAGTTTGGTGATTGCGATTGTTCCAGTGATTATCCTTTATGCCATCTTCCAGCAGCGAATTGCCAAAGGAATGACAGAAGGTGCAATTAAGGGGTAAAGAAATCGCAAAAACATAAGAAGGTAGAAGGAACCTTGTCTGTAGAATTACCTTGATTTGCATAACATTTTTGATTGTCCACAGTCTCACACGTACTGCGGACGAACACCCCGAGTCTCATCGTGGAATAAAACGCCACTGTGGGGCTCGATGTCTCGCAGTATATTCCATCCCTATATTGAAAATGATTCTCCTTCAATCCCACCTCACTAAGCAGATGATGGGAACTTTCGAGAAGAAGTATTATTAATTACGTTTTGTACCTGTTATTCAACTTTGGGGGTATAAGTATATCGGCTATTATCAATCTTTCCAAGTAGCTCCCAATACCCGTATCCAATTCTTATAGGCTACTTTTTCCAAATCCTTATCTGTAAACCCATGTGCTTGAAGTCGCTTCATTAGTTTAGGTAAACCTGTGACATCTTTTAATGAATCAGGAACGGTTGTCCCATCGAAGTCAGAACCGAGAGCCACATGATCAATTCCAAAGTTTTCGGCGATATATGCAATATGTTGGACAATTGTATCGAGGGGAATATTGGTGTCGAATTGTCCGTCTTCTCTTAGCATATTTACTGCATAATTGATACCTACCACCCCATTACTTTTTTTAATTGCTTGAAGTTGCTTATCTGTAAGATTACGAGAAATCGGGCAGATTGCATGTACATTGGAGTGTGTTGCAACAATAGGTGCATCACTCTGTTGGACTACATCCCAGAAACCTTTTTCATTCAAATGAGTGGTATCAATCATAATACCCAACTGATTACATGCATGAACTAGATCCTTACCAGCTTCAGTAAGACCTCCTCCGATATCTGGTGAAGATGGATAGCGAAAAGGGACCCCTTCTCCATATGCATTTGGTCGACTCCATACAATTCCAAGTGAACGCAAGCCAGCTTGATAAAGAACTTGTAATGCAGAGAAATCTGTATCGATCGCTTCGGCTCCTTCAATATGGAAGATAGCTGCTAAAATCTGATTCTCTAGACAGAACGCTAGTTTTTGTGTATTCGTGACTGTTTGAAAAATGCCATTAGAAGTTGCTTCTAGCTCAACTAACATAGAAGCAAGTTGCATGGTATGATTTAACGCTGTTTGCTGATCAATCTGAGGTGGCAGCGGCATATCATAACCAGTCGACGTTACATACTTTTCAGGGGCGATTTCATAATTGGCGTTTGGAGTGAAGGCCGCAAAGAATCCGCCACCAAATTGATTGTTACGAGCACGAGGTAAATCAATATGCCCATTCGCACCTTTGCTAAAGAAACTATTTTTATCCTCATTTTCCTCATAAAGGCGTAAAAGGGTATCGTTATGACCATCTATAATTGGAAAATTTGTCATAATGCATCTCCTTCTTCCATCGATTTTCAGATATGTAAAGTGTAGCATGAAGTTACCCAATTCGAAATAGATGTGTTCCTAGTGCTTTTTTAATAGCTCTAGGAATAGGATTTCAACTATTGTCCTAATGGTAGTTAGAAATATTCTAGTTCAATAGAATCATTTTTCTAAAAATTTGATTTATTCGACAAATTTGTGCAGATATTTCAAAATTTATCTGCTATTGTCAAGTTAATCAATTACATACTGTGCTCTTTGCATCGATGACCTGAAATACGCTCGGGAAGGCAGGTGTTTTTGTTTCGAATATCACATTCTTTTTTATGTAATGTAAAACGTTGATTGTTAGATGCAGCATGTTATTAGGTAGACTTCCATTTTAGTAGTAACCATTGAAGGAGGTAATACCATTGAAACGTTACCGAGCGATTTTACTCTTTTCCGTAATCCTTGTTTTGGTTATTGGACCGTTCTCTAAGATTTCAGCAAATCAGACAAACAAGGAAGGAACAGGTGACGATGAGATTAGGGAAATCATCGATGGGATGACATTAGAAGAAAAAATTGGACAACTCTTTATTGTTCATGTTTATGGACAAACCCCAACAGATTCTGATTATGAGGAGATAAATCTTCGAAATAATCGCGGAGGGAAGAACTTTCAGGAAGTCATCGAAAATTACCATGTCGGTGGAATTATTTATTTTAACTGGACGGATAATATCGGCATGCCGCTCGATGCGGTTCAAGTAAATAGCTTATCAAATGGATTACAACAAATTGCAATGGATCAGTCGGCAGAAATTCCATTATTTATTTCAACAGACCAAGAAGGTGGAATTGTTCAAAGGGTAACAAGTCCAGGAACTGTCTTTCCAGGAAATATGGCACTAGGTGCGACCCGCTCTGAAGCCTATGCATCCCGTACGGGAAGTATACTTGGCAATGAATTAACGAGTTTAGGAGTTAATATGAATTTCGCACCAACAGTGGATGTCAATATGAATCCAGAAAATCCAGTTATAGGTGTCCGTTCGTTTGGCGAAGATCCAGATCTTGTTTCTAAATTAGGTGCTGCTCAAATTAATGCTTATCAAGATCAAAACGTGATTGCTTCTGCAAAGCATTTTCCAGGACATGGTGATACAGCTGTTGACTCTCATTATGGTTTACCGATTATAGATCATGATTTGGAAACATTACATGAAGTAGATTTGAAACCGTTTAAAGAAGCGATCGATAACGGAATACAATCAATTATGACTGGTCATATCGTAGTTCCTGCATTAGATGATTCAGGATTGCCTGCTACGCTATCGAAACCGATTTTAACTGATTTATTGCGTGAAGAACTGGGATTTGAAGGATTAATTATTACAGATAGTCTTGGAATGTCAGGTGCCAATGTTGTTCCACCAGAACGCGTTCCTGTAGAAGCGTTTAAAGCCGGTGCTGATATTTTACTCAATCCACCGAATGTTGAGGTTGCTTTTAATTCTATGCTAGAGGCAGTAGAAACTGGTGAAATTAGTGTAGAACGGTTGGAAGCATCCGTTCATCGAATACTAGCTGCCAAAATGAATAATGGGTTGTTTAATGACCCATATACAGATCCTGGAGCAATAGAGAGTATTGGATCTTCAGATCATTTAAATGCTGCTCAGGAGATGGCAGATCGTAGTGTAACACTAGTAAAAAATAGTGACGATGTTCTCCCATTCCAATCATCCGACTCCGTTTTTGTGACAGGTCCATCTATGGCTAAGCCAGATAGACTAACAGATTTACTAGTGGATCAAGGAATTCATGTGGAAGGGTTTTCGACAGCTGCTTCGCCAACAGAGGAAGAGATTAATGAAGCTGTTGCACGGGCTGAAGAGGCTGATAAAGTGCTAGTCACAACCTATACAGCCAATACCAATGAACAGCAGCAGCAGTTCGTTCAAGCATTAGAAGACACAGGAAAACCAGTAATTGTTTCCGCTCATCGGAATCCGTATGATGTAATGGCATTTCCTGAAGTGGAGGGGTATCTAAGTACCTATAGTTATATGGATGTATCCATAAATGCTGTTGCTAATGTACTCACTGGCGAGCTAAACCCATTTGGGAAATTACCTGTGACGATCCCAGATATGTATGAGATTGGTCATAGCATAGACTATATTGATACGGAGCTTAGTGCAGATGGAATGAAGGAGTTAGCTGCGGAGCTTGCTAGTCAAGGCGAGTTTTCGAGTGATGTGGAACGTAAATTATCTCTTCATTTAACAGCTGTCAGTCGATTTGAACGTAAACAAGCTGCAGATAAAGTGGTGAAACATATGGAAGGTTTTCAAGATTTGATTCAGCATCAACTAGCAAATAACGCGATCTCCGACAAAGCGTTTAGCTATCTAGATACAGAAGCTATTCACTTAATAGAAACCTGGAATGAAAACGATTGACTTGTTTCAAATAGCAGGAGGAATATACGTTGAATAACAAACAGAGAGAGAGCAGAAATAAACCGTTTTCTAAACGTATCACCATTCGATTCATAACATTACTGTATCTCATGTTTATCATCGTGAGCCAATTGTCATCTCCTACTAGTGCATCCTTTACGGCAACAAGTACTGTTCAAGGAAGTTTGACAGCTCATGAAATAATCCAAGTAGATCATGCAGAGGAGATAAAACAGAAAAAGGAATCATCTGATGATTCTAAACCAGAGCTAAAAGAACGTTCAGAAGAACAAGGGTTAGATCAGAAAAAAGAAGATAAAGAACAAAAGAAAGAAACGGTTGAGGAAAAAGAACAACTGGAAAAGAAAACAGTTAAGGACCAACAATCCGAACCCAAACCATCCTCAAATATAAATCAAGACAAAACAGAAGCTCAAGATGCAAACGACGAATCAAGTACAGTAGACATCGAGGCCTCTGATTCAGATGGGAGTGATAAGCCAAATGAACAGCAGACAGATGCTGAAGCGAATCGGTAATTTACTCACTACTCTTTTATTTATCCTGTTGCTTTGTATGCTATTTCTGGTTCTTGTATCAAAGGCAACTGGCAATGAGGCGAATTTATTTGGTTATCAGCTAAAGACGGTTTTATCTGGTTCCATGGAGCCGAATATTGAAACAGGCTCAATAATAGCTATTCATACGGAAGGGGATAAAACACAATTCCATTCAGGTGATGTCATTACGTTTAGGACAGAAGACGATATGCTGGTAACCCATCGTATAGTAGAAGTTATTGATAATGGCAATCAATATATTACAAAAGGCGATGCTAATGATGGAAAAGACTTAAATCCAGTTCTTTCCCAAAATGTTGTTGGTACGTATAGCGGATTTACGATTCCGTATATTGGTTACATTATGAATTTTGCTGAAACAAAAGAAGGAGCAGCATTATTGTTGATTTTACCTGGAATTCTTCTGCTTGGTTATGCATTATTTACTATTCGCCGAACCATTAAAGAAGTGAAACAACTAATTGATGATAAAAATATGCGAACAGAGTGAATCACAGATTATACCATTTATGAATATAGGGGAGGAATTTTCAATGAATATTAAAAAACAATTAGGAACAGGGATTCTATCAGCGGCACTCGGTTTATCGCTTATTGGCGGAGGAACTTATGCTTATTTCAGTGATAGTGAAACGACGAATAATACGTTTGCTGCTGGCACACTAGATTTGGTAGCTGAGCCTACTGAAATTATTCAAGTTGAAAATATTAAACCAGGAGATTCGATGATTCGTGATTTTGAACTGCAAAATAATGGATCATTGGATATTGATAAAGTGTTACTTGCTACAGATTATAACGTTGCGGATGCGAGTGGCGATAATACAGAAGATTTTGGTCAACATATTCAAGTAGAGTTTTTATATAATGCAGATAAATTGGATGAAGTTATTTATGAAACGACATTAGCTGAGTTAAAAGAAATGACACCGGAAGCCGTTAACGAACACGTATTTGATCCATTGCTTGGAGAACAAGGGCTTCCTGTTGATTCGATTGATGATTTGGTCGTTAAATTTAATTTTGTGGATAACGGAGAAGATCAAAATCAGTTTCAAGGAGATTCTTTGAATTTAGAATGGACTTTCACTGCGACACAAAGTGCTGGTGAGGAAAAATAATTGAACTAGCAATAGATAGGAGTAGTGAGTTGAAATGAAAAAACGAACCATCCCTTTCATGATAGTTATGACGTTGATCCTTAGTTTTTGTATTTCTAGCATGGACATGAGTCATGCAGCTGCAAACCAATTAGTTCCAGATAACCCCAATCAAGTACAAATGCTGGAAGAGCCATTAGCAGATATTGATCAAGCGATAGAAGAAGCTATCTCAGAGCAAGTCATGCCTGGAGCAGTGGTGTTGGTGGCTAAAAACGGAAAAATCGTTAAACATAACGCTTATGGTTATGCGGCGCGCTATACGGATGCTGATTTTACAGAAATGGAGAATCCGGTCATGATGCAAGAAGACACCATTTTCGATATGGCATCGATATCTAAATTATTTACAGCAACTGCTGTTATGCAGTTATGGGATCAAGGAATATTTGAATTAGATGATCCTGTAGCAGAGTATATACCAGAATTCGCTGTCAATGAGAAGGAAGAAGTGACGATCCGTCAATTGCTTACCCATACGTCTGGTTTCGCGCCAAGTCCTTCAGAATCACTATATTTAATAGAAGGGGATCGGGAGGATCGACTAGACTTTGTACTGGAAGAACCATTGGAAAATCAGCCAAATACAGAGTATGTCTATAGCGATGTCAATTATCTAACATTAGGTGTGTTAGTAGAAAGGTTAAGTGGAGTTAGACAAGATGCTTTTGTATCTGAATATATCACCGAGCCACTAGATATGGAAGATACAATGTACAATCCACCTGCTTCATTAAGAGATCGGATAGCTGCTACAGAATACCAGCCATGGACAGAACGAGGTCTTGTATGGGGAAGCGTTCATGATGAAAATGCTTGGTCACTAGATGGCGTTGCAGGACAAGCTGGTATCTTCAGTACAGCTACTGACTTGGCAGCTTTTGCTCAAATGATGCTTCAAGATGGCAATTACAAAGGCGAACAAATTCTTTCTGATAAAGCAGTAGAACTGATGAAAACAAATTGGAATGAGGCTTTTCCAGGACAAGATCAAGGATTAGGCTGGGAGTTAAATCAGAGTTGGTACATGGATGATTTAGCTGAAGTTAATACGATGGGGCATACGGGTTATACAGGCACATCCATTGTTGTCAGCCCAAACCAGAATAGCCTTGCGGTTCTATTAACGAATCGCGTTCACCCTACGCGGGAAACTGTTTCGACTAATCCAATCCGTAGAGAAGTCTCTGAACAAACTGCAGCTGCTATTCATTCATGGAGTGCAGAACAAATGAAGGAAATGGTTGAGATATTGAAAACGAAAGATGCATTTGCTACGAATCGGGCTGCCTATTCCCTTCAGCTTCATTTAACTGCAGTAAGCAGGTACGAAAAGCTAGATAAGTCAGATAAAGTTATTAAGCATCTAAAAGGATTCCAACAACTTATCGATGAGCAGTTAGATCAGGAAATGATAACAGAAGAGGCGTATACGACATTAGCGAATAATACTGCTTATTTACAAAATAAATGGCAAAACTAAATAAGGATGTAGCTATGTTTTTCGTCAGTTGATCTACGGATATGAAGACAGCTAGGAACTCACGTGGAAATAGGATAGTGGGACCAGCTGTCTTCTTTTTTCAAAATCAGCCCAAAATAATGTAAGATTCCATAGGAGGGGGAAACAATGAAGAAAGTAGTCATTACACTGTTAAGTATCGCTTTTGTTGTCTACTCTTTATCCGTTGTTATGGCAGATAAAGCTAATGAAACAAATGAATCGGAACCAAGACAATTAAAACTTGGGGTAGAAGTTTTATTGGATGATCAAAAGGAATTAATTGAAGGAAAACGTGTTGGATTAATTACAAATCCTACCGGGGTAGATCAAAATTTAAACAGTATTGTTGACCGACTACACAATGATCCGGACGTGGATTTAACTACACTTTATGGACCGGAGCATGGCGTTCGAGGTGACGCACAAGCAGGGGAATACGTTGAATACTATATCGATGAACAAACGGGGCTGCCTGTATATAGTCTTTATGGAGAAACACGAAAACCAACGCCAGAAATGTTAGAAAATGTAGATGTTCTTTTATTCGATATTCAAGATGTCGGTGCACGTTTTTATACGTATATTTACACCATGGCCTATGCAATGCAAGCTGCACAAGAGAATGGCAAAGAATTTATTGTATTGGATCGTCCAAATCCATTAGGTGGTTATGAAGTAGGAGGGCCGGTACTTGATCCAGCGTACGCTTCATTTGTAGGGAATTATCCAATTCCATTACGTCATGGATTAACCGTCGGCGAATTAGCAAATTTATTTAATGAGGAATTTGAAATCGGTGCCGATTTAACGGTTGTAGGGATGGATGGCTGGGAAAGAGGGATGTATTATGATGATACGAACTTAGAATTCGTATTGCCATCGCCCAACATGCCAACACTAAATACAGCACTCGTTTATCCAGGGTCAGCACTCATTGAAGGAACGAATGTGTCAGAGGGACGTGGAACAACGAAACCATTCGAACTAATCGGTGCGCCATTTATAAATAGTACGGAATTTGCTCAGGCAATGAACGATTTGAAATTACCTGGCGTTATTTTCCGGGCAGCATCATTCACACCAACTTTTTCCAAACATAGTGGGACATTATCTCATGGCGTACAGATTCATGTAATGGATAAAGAGGCTTATCAGCCAGTAGTTACTGGACTTCATATTGTAAAGATGATTCATGACATGTATCCAGAAGATTTTTCATTCCGTGCTGAAAATAGTAATGGAATATCCTTCTTTGATAATTTAATTGGTAACGGATGGGTACGTGAGGCAATTGAAAATGGTGAAACGGTTGGTCAAATGATTGATACATGGTCAGAAGATTTAGAAACATTTAAAGGAACGAGAAGGGATTATTTAATCTATAAAGTGATGGTTGAAGATGTGCAAACAGCAATAGAAGAATGGGATGATAGATCAGCATTTGAAGGAGATGCCAAAGGTAAATTATTGATGCATTTAACAGCAGTTGCTCAGTATGAAGAACAAGGTCAAGCAGCTAAAGTGAGAAAACATCTGAATGGATTCAAGTTATTGCTTGATCAGCAAAAAGAAGAACAAAATATCACGGAAGCTGCGTATAAAAGCTTAATGGATTATACCAATGATATGATGAATCAATGGAAATAAAACAAATAGAGTAGTCCCCTTTCATAAATGGGGACTTTTTTCAGGTTATTTACAATGGGGAGTGATAGTGGTTGTATTTTGCCATTTCCTACAACAAACAGCATATGTGTTAGAAGTGACAATGGGTTTCTCTTGTTTTTATGAATCTTTCATGGGTAAAGGAGCGGTTTTTAATGAAGCGATTGGTTATACTTTTATTTAGTTTAATGATTATTACGATGTTCGGCAAGTCTGAAAATGTGGTGGTAGCAGAAAATAATAATCAGATAGCTATGAACGTTGCAACTTATAATATTGCCGCTGGTAGAGGTACAGATGGGGCGTATGATTTAATGCGAATT
Source organism: Virgibacillus salexigens (assembly GCF_000723585.1). Classification (NCBI taxonomy): domain Bacteria; kingdom Bacillati; phylum Bacillota; class Bacilli; order Caryophanales; family Bacillaceae; genus Virgibacillus; species Virgibacillus salexigens. Next base: position 1,323,515 of record NZ_CCDP010000001.1, read on the forward strand.
GCAGAAGCCATCCGTGAGACAGAAGCTGATATTATCGGGCTGCAGGAAGTAGATATCCATTGGGGGAATCGAAGTAATTATGATCATATGATGGAAAGGCTTGCTGAGGAATTAGATATGTATTATTATTTTGCTACAATTTACGATTTGGCCCCTGAAACTGGTAGGGAAGAACGCAGACAATTCGGAGTAGGTCTACTTAGTAAATATCCCATTATTGATGCTGCCAATCGAGAAATTACCAGGCTTTCTACACAGGATCCCAATCCAGCACCGAGTCTTTCACCAGGATTTCTAGAAGCTACGGTTAATGTGAATGGTGCTCATGTATCGGTTTATGTTACACATTTAGATTATCGTTCGGACCCGTTTGTAAGAGAAATGCAAGTAAGTGATATGAGAGATATCATGTTTGAAAACACATATTCTATATTAGTTGGCGATATGAATGCCAGGCCAACTGCTCCTGAATTATCGCCACTCTTTCAACGATTTACTGATGCGTGGGGAATAAATGAAGCGCCAGGTTTTACCTATCCAGCTACCAATCCAGATCGGCGAATCGATTATATCTTCACTTCTCAACGGATGGAAGTGGAAGGATCGCATACTTATCAAACGAATGCTGCTGATCATCTTCCTGTTGTTGCGGAAGTGAAGGTTATCCCAGGGAATCATTCTAGCTCGATTCGTGGGATGCAATCCTTAGTTGAACAACTGGCAGAACGTGGGGATTTCGCAAACGATCGAACGGTTCGTTCTATTCAGAGGCATTTAGATGTTCTCGCCTATTATGAGAAGAAACAAAGAGAGGATAAGCTAATCAAACATTTACTAACATTTAAGACATTAATCGAACAATTAAACGATCGAGGTTGGTTGTCAACGGATGCTTATGAAGAAGTGCTTGCTGATACCAACTATATGATAGAATACTATCAATATGAATGATGTAATAGGACTGGGAAAAACTGTTTAGATTAAGAATTATCCCAATTTAAGCCCGAATCTATCAATAGATTCGGGCAGTTTACGAATTTAAGAAATGAAGAGAATTATGTCTTTCTGCATGATGGAACGCTTCTTAAGTAAAGGTAGAGAATATTTCGATCTCTTATATAACGGAGAAAGAATCCATTTTGTAAAAAATGGATTCTTTTTATTTCCTGTAAGATGAGTTCATGTATAGCGTGATACAAGCTGTACGAAGACATATAAATCAATCCATCAGATTAAAAGTAAAGACTAATGCATAAAATTAGATAAAATGAAATTTTCTAATTATTATGATAAGATAAACTAGGTATAAGGTAATAAAAAAGGGGAATTTCATCAAAAAAGGAGGAAAAAGATGGAATATGCAATTAGTGGATGGACGTTATTTTGGTTTGCGATACCAATGCCATTACTTGTTGTTTGGGCAATCATTACCTTTTTTAGCGAGAGGGGGAAAGAAGATAAATGAATCCTACACTTTTAACTTTTATTTTCTATCTTATCGTAATGATCGTAATTGGTATTATTACATACCGTATGACAAATACCTTATCGGATTATGTCTTAGGTGGAAGAAAATTAAACAGTTGGGTTACTGCCTTTTCAGCTTCAGCTAGTGATTTTAGCGGTTGGCTGTTAATTGGCTTACCTGGAGCTGCTTATGCAGCAGGTCTTGGTACATGGAGTTTATGGATCGCCATTGGCTTAGCGATTGGTGCCATGATTAATTGGCAGTATGTTGCAAAGCGACTTCGAATCTATACAGAATATACAAATGATTCTATTACGCTTCCTCAGTATTTTGAAAATCGATTCAGAGATAACTCTCATTTATTGCGAGTCATTTCAGCAGCATTTATTTTAGCTTTTTTCCTTTTTTATACTGCTTCTGGTTTAGTTGCTGGTGCGAAGCTTTTTCAGGGAACCTTTGATATGGATTATCATTTAGCACTAACGGTTGGAGCAATTATTATTGTTGCGTATACTTTTTTGGGAGGGTTTTTGGCTGTTAGCTACACCGATTTTATTCAAGGTGCATTAATGTCTGCAGCACTTCTTTTTACGTCTATTTATGGATTGATTGAGATTGGTGGATTTAGGGAATTGTTTAATCAACTAGGTCAAATAACACCAAGTCTAATCGATGCATTTGCCGCAACCGAATACAATCAAGTGGAAGGGGTTCTTTGGGAATCTGCAGGTGCAATTGGAGCAGTGGGAATCATTTCTGCTCTTGCTTGGGGATTAGGATATTTTGGGCAGCCACATATACTTGCCCGATTTATGGCGATTCGATCTCATAAGGAAGTTCGTAAAGCCCGGTTAATTAGTGTATCGATGGGCTTAGTGATTCCACTTTACGGGGCGTTGATTGTTGGAATGCTTGGAATTGTAACCTTTGATCAGCCGCTTGCGGATTCCGAGCAAGTATTTATTCAGCTTGTACAAGTGGTATACAATCCTTGGATCGCAGGAGTTTTATTAGCTGCTGTACTTGCAGCCATTATGAGCACGGTTGATTCCCAATTACTAGTATCATCTAGTGCTCTATCTGAGGATTTTTACAGAAGGTATTTCCGCAAAAATGCTAGTGAAACAGAACTCGTATGGGTTGGTCGCATCTCGGTATTAGTTATTGCCGTTATTGCTGTTATGATTGCATGGAATGAAACGAGTTCCGTCCTTGATTTAGTAAGTTATGCATGGGCTGGATTTGGTGCTACATTTGGCCCCGCCATATTATTTTCTTTATTTTGGCGAAAGACCTCCCGAAATGGTGCAGTGGCAGGAATATTAATTGGTGGAATTACTGTATTCCTATGGCCGTTAACTGGCTCCGAGCTCTATGAAATGGTACCAGGATTTGTTTTATCAAGTATTGCTATTGTCTTATTTAGCCTCGTTGGAAAAGGACCATCAAAAGAAATGATAGATGAGTACGATAAAGTCACAGGAGTTAAATAAATACTAGGAGTGGTACAACATGAATCAGGAAAAAATTTATGGAAATACACCATGCTTTTTAGGGGCAACCAAGTTAAAAATAAGTAGTGAACAGATACAAGATTATGACGTATTAATTTACGGTGTTCCTTGGGAAGGTGCTGTTACTTGGGGTGATTACACAGGCTGTGAATTAGGACCAAAAGCCATCCGCTTAAATTCAGCTCGCTATTCGGGGTACTTGCCAGAACTTGATCATATTGACGTACTCTCCCATTATCAACTCGCTGATTTAGGCGATGTCGATGTGGTGCCGGCAGATACGATTGAGACGATGAGACGTATTGAACAGTTTGCAAGCAGCGTATGGGATTCGAAGCGTTTCCCAGTTGCATTTGGTGGAGATCATGGCATCACCTATCCAATCGTGAAAGCATTAAGTGAGCAAGTCGACGGTCAAGTTGGCATCATTCATTTAGATGCTCATTATGATAATTATAAGGATTATGATGGGGATCTTTATGCAAGAAGTACACCATTCCATCGCATTTATGAAAGTGAAAGTGTACGCAATGAAAGTATTGTGCATATGGGAATTCATGGACCGAGGAATGCTCCTGAAACAGGAAAGTACGCAAAAGAGGTAGGAGCAACTACCATTTCGGTACGGGATGTTCGAAAGGCTACCGATATAGCACAGCTAGCTAAGGAAGCCTACGCCATTGCTAGTAAAGGGACCGAAGCGGTATACTTAAGTATTTGTAGTGACGTATTAGATTTTGCATTTAATCCTGGTGGCCCTGTTGATGGGAATGGGTTGACATCTTTCGAGTTATTAGAACTTATTCATGAATTTGCCAAACAAGGGATAAAAGGAATGGATTATGTAGAAGTGTACCCTCAACAGGATACGAATGATAATTCTTCCCATTTTGTAACGTATGCCGTGTTATATGCTTTAGCTGGAAATATCATCCATAAACAGAAAAAATGAAACAGGTAGAAATTATTTATTGGCTTAAGTGTCACAATTTTGATGCTTAAGCCTTTAAGTTGTTTGAGTAGTTCATCTTGCTTGGTCATTTTCAGCTAGTTAAAAGTAAACATCTGAGAGGAAAATCATTCTAAATACACTTGTTGCTTTTATTACAAATTGTTACGATAAAGTTACAGAATGTGTAAAGGAGGAGACAGGTTGACCAAAGATATGGTGGACGATCTGTTGCATGCTATCACTGATGTCATGGATGAACTAGAGGATATACAAACAAATAGCCAGCAAATTGACGAACTATACAGCAATCTAGAAACGAAGATGAACCACATGGAGCTACATATTCATGGACTAGAAAAGAACATAAAACATATAAATGAAAAGATAGCAGTTGTAACAGAAGGGAATTTACAGCAAGGCACAAAAAAGTTAATAGCACGAAAGGTAGTTTATTAAAAAGCGTGCATCTGCAGGCTTATTTTTTTATGTAAGGAAAAATAGAAAAATTGGTGGTTTGACCTTTATAAATCGCCGCCTTAAAGAAAGGAATTACTTCATAAGCGAGAGATACTCCATGTTCTTTGAAAGGTTTTTTTGCTATGATGAATGAAAAAAGGAGGGAGAGAATGGGGAAACGCTCCAAACAATTCATAGAAAAATTACAAAAGAATCGTACACTCATTGGAAGTTTAATATTAATCATAACGTTATTATGGGGATATGCTTGGGTGCTTATGAAGCAAGCATTGGACTACATGGGTCCATTCACCTTCTCTTCGTTTCGATTTGGTGTAGGAGCTATTACCTTATTAGTAGTGGCCTGGATCATGAAAGTGGGGCTGCCACCGAAGCATTACTGGAAACATATATTTGTCATTGGTATATTACAAACGGCTATCGTATTCCTGCTTGTCATGTATGGCTTACGTTTTGTCGATGCTGGTAAGTCATCGGTATTGCTTTATTCCATGCCAATGTGGAGTAGTTTGTTAGCAGCAAAGTATTTAAATGAAAGATTAACCCTAGCCAAATCTTCTGGACTGATTATTGGTATGCTTGGATTATTAACTATCTTAGGATGGGATATTTGGATGGGGCAATCAATCGAGATTATTATCGGGGAAGTATTAATTATTATAGCCGCTATTTCCTGGGCAATAGCAAACATCTATTATCGAAAGAAAGTACAAGATCTCCCACAGTTACAAGTATCCGCATTCCAAATGTTCTTTGGAACGATTGCCATTATGGTTGTTACGCTAATCATGGAACCCAATGAGCAGCTTTTATTAAATGCTCAAAGTATCTATTACATATTATTTACAGGTATTTTTGCCTCGGCGCTCTGTTTTACGGTATGGTTTCTTATCCTTAGTTTAATCGATATGGTATCTGCGACCATCTCGACATTATTAGTACCGATGTTTGGTTTAATTTTCTCCAGCTTCTTACTAGGTGAAAAAATTACACTTGGTGTGTTTGCGGGTTCAGTAATGATCATTATTGGCATCATTATTGCGCAAATTAATCAACCTATGCGTGGGAAACCTTTAGAAGAGTAAGTAGAAATGGTACCTCCGTTTGAAAGTGTTATTTTTTCTAAGAATAAAATATGCTCGGTTTAATCGTTCTATTTGTATTTAAGATATGATAATTAAAGCAACCTAATTTGCCACGGTATTTGTATAGAAGAGGGGGAGTATGACAAGTGATATCTGAATCAATATATCGATGGAAGCATGGGAAGCAACGTATTCAATCGTACTATGAATCGTATTTAGATACGTTGGCAATAGAATATAAGCGAACATATGTAAACACACGATATGGTAAGACGCATGTACTGACAACAGGTCCGACGAATGCCAAACCAATAATTATTTTACAAGGAGGAAATGCAATTAATCCGATGACGTTACAGTGGTTTCGGCAATTATTTAAGCATTATAGAATCATAGCCCCTGATACTATCGGACATCCAGGTTATAGTGATGAAGTTCGCATTTCTGCTAAAGACAAGAGCTTTGCAAATTGGATACTAGATATTATGTCGTATTTTCAAGTAGAAAGAAGTGCGTTTATTGGCCCGTCATATGGTGCGGGGATTATTCTTCGGTTAGCAGCTAATTTTCCTGAAAAAATAGATTGCGCAATTCTCGTAAACCCTGCGGGAATTCATTTAGGTCCCAAGAAAGACATGGTCAGAAAGATTCTTATTCCTTTGGTACGTTTTCATCGAACTAATTCAGAAACACATTTACAAAAAATTACAGACCATATGTCTGCTGGTATGATGAGGCAACAAGATCAACAGTTGATTGGCGAGATATTTAGATATGTAAAACTGGAAAGAAATATGCCGAAGTTGACGAAACGAAAAGAACTAGTAAACTATCAAGCACCAACCATGGTTATTACTGGGGAATCAGATGTTTTCTTTCCCGGCGTTAAGATATTCAAGACAGCCCGAAGTATCATTCCTAACCTCATAAGCTTTCATTCCTATGATATGGGGCATTTTCCATCTGATGAGTATCTCTCATCGATTAATTTAGATATAAAAACTTTTTTAACTAGGTATTATTAATAGAGGTAAAGTGTTACACAATGGAATATACGTTTATCGGGTAACACATCAGCCTCCCTAAAAGCTGTATTTGCTCTTAAGGAGGCTGATGTGATGTTGTGCACCCGTAATAGTCTCCACCAAGTTTTTCAACTTTGCTGTCTAAAAGCTCGTTTCAGACAGCAAAGCAAGTTAAAATTAAAAGAACAATAGGCCAATAGCAATTGGAAAGAAGCTATATAGTAGTATTAGTACACAAAATCCCATGATATCACGTACTTTTAATCCAGCAATTGCAAGCAATGGCAATGCCCAAAATGGTTGAATCATATTTGTCCAAGCGTCTCCCCAGGCAACTGCCATTGCTGTCTTGGCTGTGTCCACACCTAATTCTAGGGAAGCGGGAATCATAATCGGAGCTTGAACCGCCCACTGGCCACCGCCAGAAGGGACAAAGAAATTGACGATACCAGCACTGATAAATGCAAATAACGGGAATGTGAATTCATTTGATATATTCACAAACGCCATCGACATTTGTTCGGAAAGACCAGATGTTACCATCATTCCCATAATCCCTGCATAGAAAGGGAATTGAACAATAATACCACCCGCATTTTTAACCGCACTTGTGACACTATTAAGAAAGCGTCGAGGCGTCCGATGAAAAAGGATCCCTAGAAACAACATGATAAAGTTGACAATATTAATATTTAAATCAAATCCATTTTCGATAAAGAAAAAAACGACAAATGCTAGACCGAATACGCCAATTAACAGGGATAATACTTTACTATTTTCTAATCGTTCCGCTGGCGTTAGCTCTCCCAGTGGTTCTTCTGAATTGTCGATGGAATGATTAATCTCTTCGGGTCTCCAAAGGGTCGCATTCGTATTATGTAGCGGATCTCTTGCCTTCATTAAAAAGCGGTTCAAAAATGGCAATGTAAATAATAGCACTGCTACTATAAATAAGTTGAAACTGCTGAACAAGGTATCAGAAACAGGAATGGTGCCAATCGTATCTTCCAAAAAGTGGCCTGGTGTGGCAATTAAAAGCGGAATGGAAGCAGATAATCCACCGTGCCACAGTAGGAAACCACTGTATGCACTAGCCATTAGCACACGATAGTCAACCGTTGGAACTCGTTTGGCTACATGGATTGCAAACAATGCACCAACAACGAGACCAAACCCATAGTTAATCAAGCATGCAGCAGAGGAAACAAAGGTTACCAATAAAATAGCTTGCGAAGGCGTATCCGCTATTGTACTAAGCTTACTTAATAAACGCTTCACAATGGGGGTATTGGCTAAAATGTAACCTGTGACAACAATGAGCGACATTTGCATAGCAAATGCTAATAAATCCCAAAAACCACCTCCCCAGTACGACACCATCTCTACTGGCGAACTGTCAGTGAATAGTACACCAAGAATAAACACAATAATCGTCAATAGAATGGCAAATAGAAATGCATCTGGTAAATAACGCTGCACCATTCGATCACAAAAACGCGTAATTGCTTTCATCGATTTACTCCTCTCTTCATAGATTGCTTGATAATGAGTAAATTGTTTACTTATGTTACTAGCCTCATTTGGATCAAGCTAGCTGCATTCCGAATTAACTGAGTACTTAGTGCCATTCCTACGGCACTAACCAGCCGCTTCTTTCTCTTTACTAAAAGCGCTTTCTTAAATCATAACAAATCAGTATTCTACATTATATTCTATTTTCCTATGAAAAAGAAAATATTTTATCCAAAAATGATTAAACTTTCTTCCAACATGCCGATATAAGGAATGTAATCATCTTGATGATGAATGTTTCGGCCAAACATTCGTAAATTGGATAATAGCTCTCATACAAGAGCTGTTATAGATGAGGCACAAGGACGTACCTCAAAAACACTACTTACATGGAGGTAAGAAAATTATGATTATTAATCACAACATTGCGGCGCTTAACACGCACCGCCAACTATCTGGTAACAACAGTGCAGTACAAAATTCTTTGGAGAAACTTTCTTCTGGTCTACAAATTAACAAGGCTGGTGATGATGCAGCAGGTCTTGCAATCTCTGAAAAAATGCGAGGTCAAATTCGCGGTTTGGAAATGGCTTCTAAAAACTCCCAAGATGGCATTTCATTGATTCAAACTGCTGAAGGCGCACTAAACGAATCACACGCTATTCTACAACGTATGCGTGAACTTACTGTTCAAGCTTCTAACACAGGAACACAGGAATCAGAAGATCTACAAGCAATTCAAGATGAAATCGGGTCACTTATTCAAGAATTAGGTGGAGAAACTGGTAGTAAAGGTATTTCTGACCGTACAGAATTTAACGGAAAAACCTTACTTGATGGCAGTCTAGCTACTGACGGTGTGACTTTCCAAGTTGGAGCCAACGCAGGACAGCAGTTAACTGTTGAAATTGCTGACATGAGTGCAGAGGGCTTAGGTGTAAATGAAATTTCTGTGGTAGATGAGAGTGGTGAAGCATTAGACACTGCTGGTTATGATGGTTTATTAGAGAGCATTGACGAAGCAATTAACACTGTTTCCACTCAACGTTCTAACCTTGGTGCAGTTCAAAACCGTTTGGAGCATACGATTAACAACCTTGGGGCATCTGCTGAAAACTTAACAGCTGCTGAATCACGTATACGTGATGTTGATATGGCTAAAGAAATGATGAACTTTACGAAAAATAACATTTTGACACAGGCTGCGCAAAGTATGTTGGCACAAGCTAATCAACAACCGCAAGGCGTTTTACAACTACTTCGATAAACAATAACAAATAGTAGAAAAAAGGGGTCATTCCTATTAGCGAATGATTCCTTTTTTATTTACAATTAATTCGCAATTTGAATCAAACTATTCCCTTCTTCGTCCGATAATAAATTTAGAGTGATTTTTATGGTGAATCTTAGGAGGAATAGATTTGAATGAGCTGACAGATCAACAACTTTCACAGGTAAACAATATTGTTCAGACGTTGTTGGAAGCGACTGAACACTTTCACGAGCTTATAAAACGTAAAGAAATGAATCAAAGTATTTATACACTTAGTTCCATCGTTGAGGGGTTTAGTTCAGTCAGTAATGTGATTTCATCACATAGCAATGAGTTAGATAAAAAGCGAAAAAAATTGGAGGCACAGTTACTTCAAACTGCTCAATTGTTGGAAAAGGGAAATACTACAAAGATAAGCGAAGTTTTACAATTTACATTATTACCACTATTGAAATCGATATGTGATATTACTTCGAAAGAATTTGTTGAAATAGAAGAAGATAAGGTTTGTACAATTGGAGTTTTTTCTTCGCATGGCAATCCTAGACGTTTTATTCCGAATCCTCGTTTAAATGCGCTAATTCAAGAAAGTGAGAGGCAACATGCTCGATTGTTATTTTTTGAGTCAACGGATATTGACTTTACTAAGAATGAAATTAATGCCGACATATGTGTAAATAGTAATTGGGAACGCATTCGTGTTCCCTTTCCGGATGTAATAAATAATGTGGGAACGGGAAAACGGTCATTAGCTGAAAGGAAGTTAAGAAGGGTTATTCCATTCACAAGCTATCATGTAGGTAATAAGTTCCAACTGCCGAAACTAATTGCAAAGCATAGAAAATATGCAGAATTACTAGTACCTTTTCAGCTATGCAGAAATGAAAATATTATTTTTGAATTTCTTCAAAAAAACAATAAAGTCGTATTCAAAGCACTCTCAAGTAATAGAGGAGAGAATATTTTTTTCGTTACAAAAAAGGGTTCCAGATATATTTTATCCGAACATAAAAAAGAAAAAGTATTAAGTTATGATGCTTTTACTAATTGGCTGAGGACCGTTATTTTAGAAAAGAAAGATCGCTTCATTATACAGCGTTATATTCATACGCGTACAAAGAATGGTGAACCTTATCATATTCGAGCGCATGTTCAAAAGAATGGAGAAGGTCTTTGGGTATTAACTCATATCTATCCTCGTGTAGGGAATAAAAAAAGTAATTTAAGTAATGTTGCTACAGATGGTAGAGTGGAAGACTTTCATGCTTTTTTAGAACAAGAGTTTGGAAAAAATGGGGCAACATATGAACATGATATCTTACGTCTTTCCCTTGAACTAGCACAGTACCTTGATAAACTTCATTATTTTGCATTGGATGAGCTTGGGATCGACTTAGCGATTGACGAACATGGGAAATATTGGATGCATGAAGCGAATAATGGACCACAAACGGCTTATCATGAAGAAAAGCGAGCAATTAATACAATCGCCTATGCGAGGTATATAGCAAAAAATAAGATTGTTCATAAAGACACGGTTGTTAATAGTGACTTCCAAGCCAATATATCTAACTTAGCTTTTGCTCCAACGAATGGGAATGTACGATTAGCTGTCCTTGAAAAACCAAATATTAATAAGGAAGAAGAAAATTTTCTAATTGAATTAGCGCAAACTGCAAGAAAAGAGGAAGTTAATTTTTTCACATTTACACCAAATGATATTGACTATAATGAGATGCTAATAAAAGGTAATTTTTTTGAAAATGGGAAATGGGTAGCAAAAATCGTCACATATCCAGAGGTTATCTACGACAGAACAAATTTAAGAGGAAATACAAACGTTTCGTTCTTATATGGAGAGTTAAGTGATATTCAGTTTATTAATAAATGGCCTGTTGAATATCAGTTACGATCAAATATCTATCAAAATCTTCTAGAGGAAGATAACCTTGCCAACTGTATGCCAGCTTTTAAAAGTGTAACTAGAACCAGAGATATATTTCAATATCTAGATAAATATAAAAAAGTTATGCTACGAACGGAAACGGGTTCGTTTTTGGGGGAAGCTCATTATATTAAAAAAATGGAGAACGGGAAGTACCAATTATCGCATGATAAATCATGTAAGGTATATAATGAATTACCTCTATTAAATAAATTCAAAAAATTAATCAGCGAAACAAATTTGGTTATCCAAGAGGATCCAAGAGAAAATTTGAATACAATTAGCGTACATCTAATGGAGAATCCATTTCATGAATGGGAAATGGTTAGTAGTTATGTGAAACTTCATAGCTGTTCAAAAAGTAGTAATGAAAAGGTGAGTTTAACGAATTACCTTCATTCAAAAGAAGATAGCCAAGATATGAACCATATCGAAAAGGATATACGATTGCTTTCAAGTAAAGCTGCTAGTTCTTTAAAAAGGGTATATGGGGAAAAAATTACAGAGGTAGTTGTAGAATTAGGATTGGATGAATCAAAGAATCTATTTTTATTAGAAACACATCCTCTTGGACCCAATTATATTTACGATAAATTCGAACTATCTAAGCATATTATCCGTTATGTTAATGATTTTGTGACGAAATAAATGCTGGATAACTAAAAATCTTTCTAAGCGAAAAGCTTAGAAAGATTTTTAGATGAATAGTAATTCTAATATATTCTTATTCAAAAACCGGCATTCTCAAGTGGTTGTTTCATCTAAAATTAACTATATGGATATTGTCGTGCTTTATGTTGGATACTAATCCACTTATATGTTGTAAAAGCATCTAAACTCCAGTCACCATTTAAACGACCAAGTCCAGAATTTTTCACCCCGCCAAATGCAACATTTGGTTCGTCATTAATGGTTCCGTCATTAATATGGATCATACCAGTGTCCATTTGCTTAGCAAGTTCAGCACCACGTTCCACATTGCTCGTATGAATTGCTCCACTCAAGCCATAGTCACTATTATTCGCATAAGCAATTACTTCTTTATCACTCGAAACTTTTAAAATGGATACTACGGGCGCGAATAGTTCTTCATTCGCTATTGCCATTTCTGGTGTCACATCGGTAAAGACAACAGGTTCAACGATATTCCCTTCCACGTTTCCTTTAACAAGAGGAGTAGCACCTTCTTTAATTCCTTTTTCAACCAAAGCGACCGTTGCGTTCACTTGTTGCTCATTAATCAGAGGCCCAATAATAGTCGTTGGATCATTCGGGTTACCACAGGTTAACGTTTTTACTTTCGCTGCGTATTTTTCTACAAATTCATCATAAACATTCTCGTGGACAATTAAACGATTTGCAGACATACAAATTTGACCCTGATGGGTGAAGCGACTGAACACGGCAGCACTTACTGCAAGATCAACATCAGCATCATCAAGCACGACAAGGGCGCTGTTTCCTCCTAATTCTAAATGGGTTTCTTTCAAATGTTTTCCAGCGACTGCGCCAATATGTTTTCCAACTTTGGTAGAACCAGTGAAGGAAATAGCACGTGGAATAGGATGCTCGACAAATTGATCACCAATTTCAACAATTTCTGTCGTAATGACATTTAATAGCCCTTTTGGCAGCCCAGCTTGTTCAAAAATTTTTGCAATCATCGTTCCACCTGTAATTGGTGTATGTTCATGAGGTTTTAGGACAACGCCATTCCCAGCAGCTAATGCAGTAGCAACTGATTTCATGGACAAAAAGAACGGAAAATTAAATGGACTGATAACTCCTACAACACCTACAGGAATTCGGTATACACGATTTTCTTTATCATCAATAGGTGATGGGAGTATTTTTCCATCCATACGGAATGGAAAGGTGGAAGCTTCTTTAATAATATTTATTACTAGTCCGATTTCAAATTCAGCCTTTAATCTAGTTCCACCAATTTCTTCGATAATAATTGCAACAATTGCTTCATGGTTTTGTTCGATATACGTGACGGCTTTTTCAAATACTTCACGTTGAACTACTGGATTTGCTTTGGCCCAGATTTTCTGGACTTTGGCAGATGCTTGATAGGCTTGATCTAAATCATTGATACTAGCAGCTTGATAAGTTGCAATAGGTTCGCCATTATAAGGGTTCGTATTTTCCATCTTTGTTGAAGCAGTACCCTCGCGCCATTCTCCGTTAATGTATTGACTACTTAATTCATTGAAATTCATAGGTATCTCTCCTAGTTAGTTTTTTAATTCGAGATTTTCTTTTGCAAGTTGAGCTAATGTATGAATATTACTATTAATTTCCTGCATGGTTGCAGTAAGCTCTTCAATTGCCGCTGACTGGCTATCTGATTCTAAGTTCGCATCTTGTATATACGAATCCAAATTCGAGATTACTCCTTTAATATCGTCGGTAATTGCATGAATTTCTGAGGCTTGTTCCTTGGAGCTTGCTGCCATTTTTCGTATTTCATCAGCAACAACGGTAAATCCCCTTCCGTGTTCACCAGCTCGTGCTGATTCAATTGCTGCATTTAAACCTAATAAATTACTTTGGTCTGCAATGCCCTTTACGACATTAGACACCTTTTCGATATTTTCTACCCGATTTGTCACTTCGGTCGCTTTTTCAGAAACAAACGACATATTACTAGCTAAGCCGGTAATTGATTCCGCCATATCTTGAATCGTATTGGTCACTTCATCAAATACCATGGATAAGTTGGAAGCTACTTCGGACAGTTGATTCGCTTTTTGTACACTCAACCCAACTCCAATTCCTCCAATAACATTCCCTGATTGGTCATGCAGCGGGACAGCACGAGCGATTAAATTCACTCCAAATAACTCAGCAGGAACAATCGCTGCTTGATTTTGATTCTGGCGAATAGCGTTTGTAACAATATCTCCGTCCATTAATGGGTCACCAGGTGTTACTTTTAGAGAAAATGTCTTCGCTGGAAAATTAATTACTAATTTCTCTGTATCATAAATGCCAATCGTTATATCATCATTAATTAATTCCTGAAGAAACGGGCCCACCGTTACAAATGCTTGTAATAATGGATGTACATCTAATTCTTCATTTGTTGACACTACCATTTATCTATTCACTCCTTATCAATTTTTAAACTTCCAGTTACACTGTTTCTCCATTTGTATCGGATGGAAAGGCTGGTTGTTGAAAGGGAGTGGGACTTTGTACACAAAATATACATAAATAGGATAAAAGTCTCAATAAAAAATAACAACGATTACCAATTTATTCTTTACCTTTTGTAATAAGAGCCGATAACAAGGATAGGTAACAAGTTAACTTTTAAACAAAAGGATTACAATGGTGCCAACAACAATTTTCATCCGTTTGTTGCGTGTAAAGTTGAGAGCATAAGGGGTTTATTTAAAGGCTGGTACAATATTTAGCTAAACAATCCGTGAAAAGTGAAACGGTTCACTACGATCGTTTTTTGTCTGAAGTTATCGTTATGGAGCAGCCATTGATTTATGAAAACGAGGAGGTAGCACATTGGATAAGACATCAGTTATAGGTATTATCTTAGGAATTATTGCGGTAGGAGTAGGAATGGTATTAAAAGGAGTACATATTGGAGCTCTTGTGAACCCCGCAGCCATTCTAATTATTCTTGTCGGGACGGCAGCATCAGTCTGTATTGCATTTCCGTTGAGTACGATAAAAAAAGTACCATCTTTATTTAAGATCATTTTTTCTAATGATCAGCATGATGATCCCAAGGACGTTGTCTTGATGTTTACTGATTTAGCTGATCAAACACGAAAAGAGGGGATCCTGTCACTAGAAAAACAACTGCAGGAAGTAGACGATCCGTTTTTAAAATCCGGTTTACAGTTTGTGGTAGATGGCCAATCTCCAGAGTTTATTCGTGAAGTTATGATCGAAAAAATGAATGCGATTGAAAATAGACATCAAGAAGGAATTGCCGTGTTTTCCCAGGCTGGAACGTATGCACCAACATTAGGAGTACTAGGTGCTGTTATTGGTTTAATTGCTGCACTTGGAGATATGCAGGATATGGACGTGCTAGGTCATGCTATTTCGGCAGCTTTTATCGCAACATTGTTAGGTATTTTCACTGGATATGTTTTGTGGCATCCCTTCGCTAATAAGCTCCGTGAAAAGTCGAGGAAAGAAATTCAAGTGAAAGAAATTATGTTAGAAGGGATGCTTTCCATTACTGTAGGTGATTCAGCATTAGTAGTAAGAGACAAGCTAGGATCGTATTTATCCACGAAAGCGTTTATTACCTTACAAGGGGAGGAGGCTGATGCGTAGAAATAAAAAGAAAAATTCGCATCATATCGATGAGTCATGGTTACTTCCTTATTCTGATTTACTAACGTTACTATTAGCATTATTTATTGTGTTATTTGCGATGAGTGAAGTCGACTCGCAAAAATACCGAGAATTATCTCGGGTGTTTCAAAATGAATTTTCTGGCGGCCAATCGATACTTGAAGAGAGTAATAAGGCAATAGAATTACCGAATGAAGAACAAGAAGAGGATAAACAAACGGAACAGAGTGCCAATGAACAAGAGCTACATGAATTACAAACACTACAAAAGCAGATGAACCAGTATATAGAAGAAAAAAATTTAGATGCCATGTTAGCTACCCAATTAACAGATGAAGGCCTGCTGATTACCATTTTAAATGATGTCACATTCGATTCTGGAAGTGCAGAAGTGACAGCGAATGGGGAGGAAATTGCCAAGGAATTGTCTGAATTTCTTTATACGGACCCACCTCATCAAATTGTCATAAGTGGCCATACGGATAATAAACCAATCAAATATGCAGAATTCACATCAAATTGGGAATTAAGTGTAACAAGAGCGGTTAATTTTATGCATTTATTATTAACGAATGAAAAATTAGATCCAACGCGATTCAGTGCAAAAGGGTTTGGAGAACACCAACCTACTGTACCAAATACAACGATCGAAAATCGGGCAAAAAATCGTAGAGTTGAGGTTCTTATCTTACCGAATTATGAAATTAATACAGGAAGTCAAAATGAATCAACAAGGTAATAGACATAAGGGGGAAGTAGAGTGAAGAGCTTATTTCAATTTAAACATTTACAGACGAAGTTATTTGTGGCATTTTCCGTTATTACTTTATTTGTTTTCGTATTGGGAGTGACCAATTATATTGTAATCAATAACAATAACCAAGATACTCATGAAATTATTAAAGAAGAATTGCCAGTGTTAGTTGCTGATGAACAGCTTGCGATTAATATGGCAGAACGTACAAGTCTTATTCGTGGATACTTATTATATGGAGAAGAAAAATATAAGCAGGAATTTAATGATACGTTAGAAGCAACAATGGAATTAGAGAATTTTGTCTTAGAAAACAGTGATTCAGAGCAAGCAAAAGCTCTAATAGATAAGAAGATTGAGTGGGGGCACCTCACCGATGAAGTATTTAAACAATACGATAATGGAAATGAAGATCAAGCACGATTAATTATGACAAATGAAGTGCAGCCAATAGCTAATGAATTAATTCAAGGTTTTAGTGATTTAGCGAAAGCAAAAGAGACAAAGATCAATGAGGTGGGGGAAACAATTATACAATCAGGTGACCAGACAGTTATGATTGGAGGAATTGTTTCCATTGCGGTTGCAGTATTAGGAATTGTGATTGCGTATTTAACTTCAAGAACCATTACCCGACCATTGCAGCATTTAAAGGAACGAATGAATCTAATTGCTGCTGGAGACCTTCATCATGAACCGCTGGAAACAAAATCAAAAGACGAACTTGGCCAATTGATGATTGCAACGAATACGATGAATGAAAACCTTCAGGATTTGTTACATCGTGTTAAACGTGTATCAGATACAGTAAATGAACAGAGCGATGCTCTAAAACAAGCTGCTAATGAAGTACAACAAGGGACAGAACAAGTCGCCGAGACCATGCAGGAATTAGCAACTGGTTCGGAATCGCAAGCTAGCCATGCAGGAGATCTTGCGGGAGTTATGAACGAATTTAATACAAGTATTCAAGAGGTCAATACGAAAAGCGAATCAATTGAATCTGCTTCGATGGATATCCTTCAACAGGCAGAAGGTGGTCAAAAGGTGATGACTACAACTAAACAACAAATGAAGACAATTGATCAATTGGTACAGACTGCTGTTAGACGTGTACAAGGTTTAGATAGTCAATCGCAACAAATCTCTCATTTAGTAACGGTTATTAGCGAGATTGCTGAACAAACGAATTTACTTGCTCTAAATGCAGCGATTGAAGCTGCAAGGGCAGGAGAGCATGGAAAAGGTTTTTCCGTTGTAGCAGACGAAGTAAGGAAATTGGCTGAACAGGTTTCTTCCTCTTTGCAAGATATTACCAATGTGGTTGGTAACATTCAGTCAGAAACGAATCAAGTTGCTACATCTCTACGGGAAGGGTATAGTGAAGTACAAGAAGGAACAAAACAAATGGAAACAACCGGGGAAACCTTCCATTCTATCCATTCCTCTGTAAAAACAATGACAGCCAGTATTTCTACTGTGAAAAATCATTTAGCCCGTATTTCTACTAAAAGTAAGGATATGAATGGATCTATCGGAGAAATTGCAGCGATATCGGAAGAATCAGCTGCAGGTGTTGAACAAACGTCTGCCTCTACACAACAAACAAGTAGTTCCATGCAGGAAGTAACTGCAAATGCAGAACAGCTTGCTAGTTTGGCAGATGAACTAAATGAATTAATGAAACGGTTTAACCTGTAACAGGCTATTAAACATATTGTAATACATCTTTTGACTAACTTAGGTATATAATGAACAAGAAAATCATGGTAAAAATCCATGATTTTTTTGATTGCAGTCCTTGGGAGAGTAATGATCGACAAAAAACACCAAAACTTGTCAAGAAAACAACCTTAAAAAACTTTGACCAAATCTTTAGATTGAGTTATAATTAAAAATCGTTATTAGAAAAATTTATGGATTAAAAGGTAAATGAACAGGGTATAAAAAAGATAATGACTAACTAAATGAGTTTTAAATTCGAGGTGAAAAAAGTGAAGAAATTTTTATCAACCAAAATGGGCTTCTTCGCGGTTGCACTAGTGCTTTTCTGGATAAAAACATATGCAATATATAAAACGGAATTTAGTCTGGGTGTAAGTGGGGCGATGCAAGAATTTCTATTATTCTTAAACCCTCTTAGTTCTGGATTAATTTTTCTCGGACTAGCATTATTTGCGAAAGGTAGAAGAGCTGGTATTTGGATCATCATTGTTGATACCATTTTAACCTTTATACTATATGCTAATGTCGTCTTCTACCGTTTCAACAGTGACTTTATTACAATTCCGACCATGATGCAGACGGATAACTTTGGAAGTATTGGTGGAAGTATAGCCGATCTAGCACAAATGCATGACTTGCTTTACGCAGTAGACATTTTATTCCTTATTGTATTGTTTACGTTCGTACGTAAAAGCTGGACCGTTAGCCGTATGCAGTTGCGTAAGCCTTTTATGGTATTAGCAACAGGGGTATTAGTATTTACTATTAATCTAGGATTAGCTGAAGCTGATCGTCCACAATTATTAGAACGTACATTTGATAGAAACTATCTAGTAAAATATTTAGGTGCGTTTAACTTTACAATCTATGATGCTATTCAAAGTGCTAAGACGTCAACAAGACGTGTATTAGCTGATAGCAATGACATTACCAAAGTAGAAGAATATACCGATGCAAAATATGCAGAACCAAATGAGAAATACTTTGGTAAAGGAGAAGGGAAAAATATTATCAAGATTCACTTAGAGTCATTCCAGTCATTCCTAATTGACTATAAATTGAATGGCGAAGAAGTAACGCCATTTCTGAATGATCTAGTACATGATCAAGAAAAAGGCTTTACGTATTTTGATAACTTCTTCCATCAAACAGAGCAAGGAAAGACAGCTGATGCTGAATTAATAACCGATACGTCACTATATGGTTTACCACAAGGATCAGCGTTTGTAACAAAAGGAAATAATACGTACCAAGGACTGCCAGCAATTCTTGAGCAGCAGCAAGGGTATACAAGTTCTGTCTTCCATGGAGATGGGAAGTCATTTTGGAACCGGGATGAGGTTTATAAACACTTAGGTATTAATGAGTTTTATCATGAAGACTATTATGATATGAGTGAAGAAAATGTCATTAACTATGGCTTGAAGGATAAACCATTCTTCGAACAATCCATGCCATATTTAGAAGATATGGAACAACCTTTCTATGCACACATGATGACATTGACGCATCATCATCCATATCTAATTGATGAAGAAGATGCATCTATTGAACCTGCAGAAACTGGGGATGGTTCTGTTGACCGTTATTTCCAAACGGCACGCTATTTAGATGAATCGTTAGAGCAATTCTTTAATGATCTAAAAGAAAAAGGTCTCTATGAAGACTCGATTATCATGATCTACGGTGACCACTATGGAATTAGTGATAACCATAATCGAGCGATGAAAGAAATAACAGGCGAAGAAATTACACCATTGAAAAACGCTGAATTGCAACGTGTTCCATTCATGATTAAAGTACCTGGAGTGGAAAGTGAAGGAATTAACCATGAATATACCGGCCAAATCGATGTTATGCCAACACTTCTTCATATTCTAGGTATCGACGCTAGTGATTATATCCAATTCGGTACAGATATGTTCTCAGAGGATCATAAAGAATTTGTTCCTTTCCGTAATGGTAACTTTATGACCGATGAATATAGTTATGTTGATGGGAAGTATTATGATAACGAGACAAAAGAAGTGATCAAAGAACCTACGGAAGAAATGAAGAAAATGGAAGATCAAGTTGTCAAAGAACTAGAACTGTCGGATGAAGTCTTATATGGTGACTTGTTACGCTTCTATACACCAAATGAAGAGTGGGAGCCAGTAGATACAGATAATTATTTCTATGGTGGTCCTGATGAAGAGAATCCAAATCAAGATCAAGAAACAAAAGAAGAATAGGAAAAGGGTGCAGCTCATGAGCTGCACCCTTTTTAGATTGTCTAAATTCCTAAGTTATGAGTTAATAGCTAGTAAGACGCAATAGAAAATGATTAGGTTTTTATTAGAAGATGAATCAATTTTCAATAAAATTTACTGATAACAATAACCAAATTGCATAGAAAACACATCAAATGCATTACATCGTACATAAAAAATGACATACAATGCAGTATACAAGCAGTAAGTAAGGCCTGTTTGTATAGTAAAAAGAGAAAATTACCAGGAAACCAAACAAATGTTCTGTTTTTACGTATTTAATCATTCATCTATGGTATACTATTAACAGATAATGTTCTTTGGGATTACAAGGCTAGCCCTATTGATAAGGAGGGGGTGAGCCAATTGAACATTTATGAAGTGATTATGGTGATGTTTTCGTTTGGCACCTTTTTGGTCGCTTTTTTGACACTAATCATTCGAATCATCAATAAAAAATAGACCTCCCTTACGACGACACTAACGCATGAACGGAGAGGCCTATTTCAGGATAGCCGATCCCTTAGGAACCGCTTATCATCGACCACAGTTGCCGCTGTGGTCCTTTTTTAGTATATGCATCCTTCTACCCATAGTATACCACAAACAAAAAGAATAAGCCGACTTATTTGTTCTTGGCATCATATGTAAATAAAAAGTTCACAAATTTGTCACATATGATAATAAATAACAAATTTCGCTAAAATCTTATTTTTGATTCTAGATAATGAAACATATATTGACATAGTTTGACGATGTTTAACAGGATATCGATAGTTATTCGATACAAAATCGACAAAATTGCTAACAAAGCAAAACCTTGACGAATATGAGATAATAGGAATATAGTCATATTATTTTTACAAATTATAGAAAAAATGGATTTGTATCAGTATGAAACCTGCCTCTTCATCGACAACTGGTATATACAAAAAGGAGGGAGAAATAAAGGAGGTACTAAAATGCAAGCAGAATCGGAAGATAAGAAAGAACGCGGTATACACGTATATCCTCACAAAACAAGTGCTTGTCAGATTCCTTATCATCAAAAACAAATTTGTTATTTAGCATCCGTTGTATATCACGAAAGGTATCAGTGCAATTGTTATTCATTCTATAAAGGTCGCGAATACTGGATTGGCGCGCAAATGAATTGGCTGGATACATACCTTAAAAATATGGAATGATAACCATAGAAACAATTCTAAAGGCTGTCGATTAAACATATCGACACCTTTTTTATGTTGCGGGTGCTTATATTTGTTGTATGGAACAAGGGTCTTGCTGTTTATTAGTAATGACTAAAGGAAAGGATAAGTGCTCTTCCTTAAAGTTAAAAGCAAAGATATGCTATATTAAGAAAAGGATTATGTTGAGAAGGGAGATACAGCAATTGGAGACGCAGCAATTAAATCAGCAAAAACCAGCTTTTTATCAAATTCTTTTGGTAACTGGAATCGTCGTCATCGCCTTTAATTTAAGACCTTCCATTACCTCTGTAGGACCTATCATTGGAACGATCCGAGATCAGTTAAACTTATCGAACGGGAGTGTGGGGTTTCTAACTAGTTTGCCACTAATTGCTTTTGCAATCATGTCCCCACTCGTGCCAAAGATTAGTAATCGATATACGAATGAACGTGTAATGTTAATTGGCTTAATTGTTTTATTTATTGGAGTTAGTTTACGTAGCTTATCGGTTATATTTTTTCTGTTTGCAGGGACTTTATTAATAGGGTTTGGTATAGCTATTTGTAATGTACTCCTTCCTAGTGTCATAAAGGAAAAATTCCCAGCGAAGGTAGGAATTATGACTAGTGTTTATTCTACAATTATGGGGGGATTTGCAGCAACAGCCTCTGGCTTAAGTGTACCGATAGCAAGCGGACTTAACCTGGGCTGGCAAATTGCTCTCTTTGTATGGGCAGTACCAGCACTCATTGGTATCATTGTTTGGGGTTATCTAGTGAAAAAGCGTGCAAATGAACGATCCTTATACCATTATGTTCAGCCTGTATCCAATCGAATCTGGAAATCGCCATTAGCTTGGCAAGTAGCTGGATTTATGGGTTTTCAATCTTTTCTATTTTATGTTACGATTTCGTGGTTGCCCGAAATTCTCCATGCGTCTGGATTTACTGTGAACACTGCTGGCTGGATGTTGTCTATTATGCAATTTATAGGAGTGCCAGCTAGTTTTATCGTCCCAATGTTGGCTGGTAAATTTAGGTCACAGCAAGGGCTTGTATTAATAATGGGACTGTTTTCTGTTACTGGTTATACAGCATTGTTATTTGGAGAATCATCATTTATGCTGATACTCAGTGTTGTATTAATTGGGGTGGCTCTCGGTGGGACATTTCCATTAGCGTTAACGATTCTTAGTTTACGAGCCCGTAATGGTATAGAAGCAGCACAATTATCAGGAATGGCGCAATCATTTGGTTATATCTTAGCTGCGTTCGGACCATTTTCTATAGGCTTTCTCTATGATCAAACACATACATGGGGTATCCCATTGATAACTTTAGTTACTATTGCCATTATTGTTATCTTATTTGGTATGGGGGCTGGCAGAGATAAATTTGTGTTTGATGAATAAATCAGAGCGTACAATTTTAAGTATTGGATGTGACACTATGCAGGAGAGAGCTTATAGCATGAAGGATTTCTATTTTTGGAAAATCACCCTTAGTTTGGCTTTAGCTTCTTTTTTTATATTTGCGAGTATGTATGCCGTACAGCCACTACTGCCTGTATTTGTTACGGCATTTGATATAGGAGTCTCCGCCTCCAGTTTAACATTGTCGATGACGATTGTAGGTTTAATTATTGGATTAGTTATTTTAGGTTTCTTATCGGATCGAATAGGGAGAACCATATTTATTAAACTATCGTTGATTGGTTCCATACTTCCATTCTTTTTTATGCCATTAACGGATTCTTTTTTTATCTTCGTAATGCTTAGATTTATCCAAGGATTTGCACTTGCTGGATTGCCGGCAGCTGCTTTAGCCTATCTCAGTGAAGAAATTGATCGAAGGAGTGCAGGTGTAGCCACCGCTCTCTATATATCTAGCAATGCTTTAGGTGGAATGGTTGGGAGAGTGGCAACTGGTTATGTAGCAGATACGTTCTCCTGGGAAATTGCGTTTATTGGATTAGCGGTGTTCGGAATGCTTATCCTTATGCTTGTCCATTTCATGCTCCCAAGCTCACGTTTCTTTCAGTCTAGTAGTTTGAGTTTTCGTAAAGATTTAGAAGGATTTCTATTTCATTTAAAAGATCCAAGTTTACTTCTTGTTTTTGGGCTAGGTATCATTTTGCAGTTATCGTTCACAGGGGTGTGGACGTTCTTGCCATTTTATATGCAAGGTGAACCGTTCTCCCTTTCTTTACAAGCTATTTCATATTTATTCTTTGCATATGGGTTAGGCGTCATTGGTTCTCCGTTTGCAGGTTGGTTAGCTGGTATTTTCGGATTGAAGAAAGTTCGTATATCCGGGATTACTGTTTTATCGATAGGGATAGCAATGACGTTAAGTGCTTCCTTGTTTTGGATTATCGTTGGATTATGTGTCACTTGCTTAGGATTTTTCACTGCGCACTCGTTAACAGCTACCGCAGTAAGTGAACAAGCGACACATCATAAAGGAAGTGCTTCAAGTCTTTATCTCGTATCTTATTATATAGGTGTTTCACTTGGTAGTTCTGCTCTTTCCCCAATCTGGGGGAACTATGGCTGGCAAGGATTAATTTTATTTATAGCTGTCTTACCAATTTTCTACCTTTTTGTTGTTCAATTATTACAACGTATGATTCAAAAAAAGTCAGCTAGAAAGGGGGCATAAACATTTGGTTAAACATCTCCTTATTGAAGCGCTCGGATGGATACTTACGGCGATAGGAGCCTATTACATCTATGAAGATTCGAAGCTAATGCTTCCTTATATTAGCTTAGGTATCGGAATTGTCCTTATTCTCTTTAATTTCCCTAAAAGCTTTCGAAAGCAATCATAAAATAAGTAAAATCGAACGTTTATCCGAGTTAAAATGAATTCGGATAAACGTTCGATTTTTTAATCTTTTTGGCGACTCCATTCAAAACTATACGCGTTTGAAGATTCTTTCGGCTAGTAAATGCTGCATATTAGCCAAAAAAGCTGTAGCCGCACTATCAAGAATCTTTGTATTATCGTTTTAATTTACTCATCCTCCCTCATTTTCATAAGAAGGGGGTTATTTTACAAAGTCAGGGAGGTGATTAATATCGATGCCCCAAACAACGGGAAGCAAGAAATACACAGCAATGGTTACAAGAATGATTCCGCATAAATTAAGGGCTATTCCTGCCTTTGCCATATCTGGGATTCGCAAATAATTCGATCCAAACACAACAGCATTCGGTGGTGTAGCAACTGGGAGCATAAATGCGCAAGAAGACGCAACACCTGCTGCTATCATCACTACAAATGGATGAACCCCAAGCGCGACTGCAAGTGCAGCCATAATCGGATACATCATATTAGCTGTTGCAGTGTTGGAGGTGATTTCAGTTAGGAAAATAACTAATGCTGTTACGACAAGTAAAACAATGAAAATATGAATCCCTTGTAATGCAGTTAATTGATTTCCAATCCATTCGGAAAGACCCGATTCAGTAAATCCAGCTGCTACTGCAAGTCCACCACCAAACAACAATAAAATGCCCCATGGTAATTTTACAGCTGTTTTCCAATCTAATAAAAAATCTCCTTGTCTACTCTTAGATGGAATGATAAATAAAATAAGTGCTGCTGTCATCGCAATGATTGCGTCATTGATATTCTCATTCCATTCAACTAAAATAAATGAACGGCTAATCCAAGCTAGTGCAGTTAAGATGAATACGGCAAATACAGCTTTTTCTTCAACAGATGGTTTTCCCAGCTTCCGTTTTTCATCCGTTATAACTGCCTTTCCTCCAGGCAGCTGTTTTAGCTTCGGAGGGTAAGCAATTTTAACCAGGTAGATCCATGCAATAAAGATAAATATCCATGCAATTGGCACACCAAATAACATCCAGGTTGCAAATGATAGTTGAATGCCGTACATTTCGTTTATAACGCCAGCAAGTGCCGCATTTGGTGGCGTTCCAATTAACGTTGCAATTCCCCCAATTGATGCTGAATAAGCTATGCTAAGCATCAGGGCCTTACCAAATGCGAAATTTTCCTTGGAAGTATCGATGGAAGGATCATCCTTTAATGCATCTGAGATTTGATAAATAATTGCTAAACCAATCGGGACCATCATCATAGCTGTTGCTGTATTAGAAATCCACATCGATAGAAATCCGGTAGCAACCATAAACCCAAGAATAATTCGATTCGTATTAGTTCCAATGACAGAAATAATGTTAAGCGCAATTCGTTTATGTAGATTCCATTTCTCCATTGTAAGTGCGATCATAAACCCGCCCATAAATAAAAAGATCGTGTCGCTACCATAAGAAGATGTAGTTGTATCAATGTCTAATCCACCAGTTAATGGGAATAGGATGATTGGAAGTATTGAGGTAGCAGGAATCGGTATCGCTTCAGTCATCCACCATACAGCGATCCAAATAGTACTTGCTAACACCGCTAATCCTTCTTTTGAGAGACCTTCGGGAGAAAAAACAAGTAAAGTTAAAATAAACAGCAATGGACCAAGAATTAATCCGATTAATTGTGCAGGTTTATAATTACGATGTCCCCCGTTGTGATCACCATTTCCGTTAGATGAACCTGAGGGATCAATCGATCTCCCGGTAGAAATTTTGGAGGATTTGGGCTTAACAAAAAAGGAAAACATATCTTTTACTTCATCATGTTTTTCCCACATCCATTTCCATGTTGTCGAAATCATGTTCCTACCTCCTTTAATATTCATAGTATTTATTATATTCGTAGATTTAATGTTGATCAAGAATTTTTGGTTGCGCTTTCAATAAGTGATTCCCTAAAATACCAAAGGTTCAGTCATTTTTAGCTAAAATATGATATCATTTTACTAATAGGATGTTGGGGGAATGAATATGGAATATCGTTTACAAGCGGTTGGTGATTCGGCTGTTAAAATTCAGGCAGCTGGGGAAGTAACAGAATATATGAATGCCCAAATCCGAAGTATTTGTAATAAGTTGGAACAAGCATCTATTTCTGGTGTTATTGAATGGGTTCCTGCTTATAATTCTGTCACGATCTATTACCAACCAATTGATATATCTTTTCAAAGAATAACCAAAAAACTGGAAGAAATGTTGACAAATCTATCGATCCGTACAACGTCTTCGGTTCGAACGGTGCATGTTCCTGTTTGTTATGGAGAGAAATATGGCCCTGATTTAGAATATGTTGCTGCATATAACCGATTAACTCCCGATGATGTGGTAGCTATCCATCAAAAACCTGCGTATCTAATCTATATGATTGGCTTTCTACCAGGTTTCCCGTATCTAGGCGGTCTAGATAAACAAATAGCCACACCTCGACGAAAAGAACCACGCCCATCAATCGTTAAGGGTTCTGTTGGCATTGCACAGGAACAAACAGGGGTTTATCCAGTTTCATCACCAGGAGGCTGGAATATAATTGGAAGAAGTCCACTGCAATTATTTAATCCGTATGATAAACAGGCGCCATTCTTATTTAAAAATGGAGATCGTATTCAATTTTATGCCATAAGCGAAAATGATTATAGCTATATATTCAATTTGGTTGAAGCAGGAGATTTTAACGTATCCATTAAGGAGGGAGCTTCTGATGACAACAATTGACATTAATTGTGACATGGGGGAAAGTTACGGAGCATTCATGGTAGGTGAAGATGAAACAATTATGAACTATATTAGTTCAGCGAATATAGCTTGTGGGATGCATGCAGGAGATCCACATGTAATGGAGAGAACCGTACGTTTAGCAAAAAAGAACAGGGTTGGAATTGGGGCACATCCAGGTTTCCCTGATATCGCTGGATTTGGCAGACGTATGATGGAATTCACAGAAGAAGAAATCTATCAGCTAATAATCTATCAAATCGGAGGATTACAGGCCTTTTGTTCGGTACACGATGTGACATTAAAACATGTTAAGCCACATGGAGCGTTGTATAATCTTGCAGCACGTGACGAGAAGGTTGCAGACGCAATAGCAAGAGCAGTATATGATTTGGATTCCAATCTGATACTGATCGGATTAGCGAATAGTGCTTTATTATCTGCTGGAATAGCAGCTGGTATAAACGTAGCCTCAGAAGTTTTTGCAGATCGTACGTTTACCGCTGAAGGGTTTTTAACACCAAGGAATGTAAAGGGAGCATTCATCTATGATGTAAAAGACGCAGCGGAACAAATGAAACGAATCGTCGTTGATCAGAAGGTCAAAGCGATCGACGGTACCATTATAGATTTAAAAGCAGACACGATTTGTATACACGGGGATGGCAAACATGCTGTAGCTTTCGCTGAAGCATTGCAAACTACTTTATCTAACAATGGAATTACCATAAAGCGTTTAGGTGAGAAGTAGGGGGAATGTATCATGTATGAACGAATAGCTTTGTTTAAAGTACATAAACCTGGGATATATACAACCTTTCAGGACCTTGGTCGCTATGGATATCAGCAGTTTGGTGTTCCTGTATCGGGGGCGATGGATTATTTTGCATTACAAGCCGCAAATATAGTGGTAGGTAATTCAAGAAATACTGCATGCTTGGAAGTTACACTGGTTGGCCCAAAACTGGAAGCCTGTGACACGATTACAATAGCAATCACTGGAGCAGATTTAGAAGCTAAAATAAATGGAAGAGAAGCACCTATGTATACATCCATTCAAATTCAGGCAGGAGATGTGTTGACATTTGAGGGCCACCGGAATGGCGTACGCTCGTATATAGCGATTGCCGGTGAACTTGATAGTCCCTCTTTCTTTGGTAGCCAATCAGTAGATATAAAGAGTGGATTTGGAACCACATTAGATAATGTACCATGTATTTATGGTTATCCAAGACATGCTCCTAAAAAAATTGGTTTATCAGAGTCTGTCCGGCCAAGGTATCAGAAATCCATTAAGGTAGGGGTTATTGAGGGACCCCATACAGACCATTTCTCTATGGAAGCTAGAAATTTATTTTTTAGACAAACGCATGTGGTAGAAACAAATTCGAATCGTATGGGATACCGGTTACAATCCAAGAAAATTGTAACTAAAAGTCATACTGTTCTGTGGTCTGATGCTGTCCCATTTGGCGGAATACAAATCCCACCAAATGGTCAACCAATTATTCTAATGGCAGACCGTCAAACAACTGGTGGCTATCCACGGATAGGAACTATCTGTAGCGCAGATCTTCCTAAGGTTGCCCAATTGGCACCAAAAGGAAAAATCTCATTTTATCCAATATCTTTAGAAGACGCACAGAAAAGGCAAATAGAATTGAATAATCAATTCTATCAATGGAGTATGTTTCGTAAAGATTTATAAATAATAGGGGGAGTAACGATCATGAAAAAATTGTTACTAACAGGGTTTGCGCCTTTTTTAGATAACCCGGTTAATCCAACCACAAACATTGTAGAACAATTACATAATCAAGTTATCAGTGACTATGCGGTTATTGGACATGTATTGACAGTTGAATTTCAACAATCTGGATCTGACATGGTTAGATTAATTGAAACCTATGACCCAGATGCAGTAGTATCTTTAGGAGTAGCAGTAGGCAGGAGATTAGTAACTCCAGAGCGAATCGCGATCAACTGTAATGATGGACCAATAGATAATCGTGGATACAAACCGGCAGGGGAGAAGATAGTTGAAAATGGTCCAGATGGTTATTTTTCAACGTTACCAATCCAACATATGGTACAGAACATCAAAAAAGCGAATTTACCAGCTGAAATATCTAATACTGCTGGAACTTATCTGTGCAATAATGTTATGTACCACACTCTGCATTATTTTAAAGAACAAAAACTTCATCGACCGTCAGGATTTATTCATATTCCAGCATCTCATGAATTGGGATTGGAAAGAAATGTACCCAGCTGGTCAAATGAAGATTTAGCTAAAGCTGTGTGGGAATCTATTGCTTGTTTGTAAGTGAGGATAATTGCTACTGTAAGAAAAATGGTTTACAATAACGTAGATATAAATAGATATTTAATATTCTACATAGGTTGAAAAACGAGAGCATTCAGAAGAAGAAACGAAAGGCTGGAGGATATATAATGGACGAACAAGAGAAAGTAATTCGACTAATCGCATTAGATATGGATGGCACATTACTAACAAATGAACATAAAGTGTCTAAAGCCACACGTAAAGCAATTGCTGAAGCTATGGACAAAGGAGTCCATGTTGTATTGAGTACCGGTAGAGGCTTACAATCCTGTTATCCATATGCAGAGTCATTGCAATTAACTTCTTTTATGGTTACAGCAAATGGCGGAGAAATTTGGACAGTAGAAAAAGAATTAGTAGAACAACATTTATTAGCTACAGATAAAATTGAAAAAATGTATGATTTAGCGATAGAATTAGGTTTATCCAGCTGGATGATATCTACAGACGGTGTTTATCGTAACACAAAACCGGAAGATTTTCATGAACATAAATGGTTGAAGTTTGGTTGTGAATCCTATGATAAAGATAAATTAAATCAGATGATGAAAGAGTTATCGTATATGAAGGACTTAGAATTAACAAACTCCCTGCCTACAAACATGGAAGTAAATCCAAAAGGCGTAAGTAAAGCACGTGCACTTCATACCGTATGTAGTAAATTAGGTGTTACTATGGAAGAAATGATGGCTGTTGGGGATAGCTTAAATGATATGAAGATGATTCAAGAAGCTGGAATTGGTGTAGCAATGGGGAACGCTCAGGATGCAATTAAACAAGCAGCTGATTTTGTAACGGATACGAACAATCAAGATGGTGTTGCAAAAGTAATTGAACGGTTTGTGTTATAAAAATATACATTGACTGATGATATTTGGTTGAATTTGCGATATTTCTAAAGAAAAAAGTGTATATTTCAGTCCTATTGAAAAAGCTGACTTTTTGTCAGCTTTTATTTTATTAACATACTAATTATTAAACTTTCATAAATTATTAGTAAGTGGAAAAATGAGAGTATAAGCTTCATGTAATTTGTCTATCCTATATAAGATAAGCAAAACGATGCCAATGTAGTTTATACCTGTAATGGATCCAAGGATCTTTCTTTATTAAGAGGAAAGGCGTATAATAGAAGTGTTACAGGAAAGGAGATGCTTTCATGTCATTTTCACGTGGACCAAAAGAGCCGGTTCAAAAAGTGGAAACAAATGTCTGGTCATGCACGAGTGACAATTGTCAAGGTTGGATGAGGGAATCGTATAGTTTTGAAGATGAACCAAGGTGTCCATTATGCCAATCTTCCATGAAGCAGGAAGTAAGAGTACTTCCTGAGGTTAAATAGCATGCCACAGTATCTCTAAATAAAAGGTTGTTCGGTCTACCCCCTGATAAGTAAATCAGGGGTTTTTTATTTCAATTTTCTGTGGTCAAAATGTTGGAATAATTTAGAACATATTGTTATATTTTTTATAGATGTTCATACTAGATCTCACCATAAGTGAGCTTTGGAAAAGGAGGAGAAATCATATATGAAATATGCAAATCCGAACACAGCAGGTGCTGTGGTAGACTTCAAGGAAAAGTATGATAACTTTATTGGTGGAGAATATCGTCCACCTGCAAATGGGAAATACTTTGAGAATGTGAGCCCGGTTACGGGAAAGGTATTTTGCGAAATGGCAAGATCTACAAAAGAAGATGTAGAGGCAGCTTTGGATGCTGCACACGAAGCAAAAGAATCATGGGGAAAAACCTCCGTAACAGAACGGGCATTGATGTTAAATAGAATTGCTGATCGTATGGAAGAAAATTTAGAGAAGCTAGCAGTAGCTGAATCATGGGACAATGGAAAGGCAGTAAGAGAAGCCTTAGCAGCAGATATTCCACTTGCAATCGATCATTTCCGTTATTTTGCTGGTGTAATTCGTGCCCAAGAAGGTGGAGTCAGCCAAATCGATCATGATACGGTTGCCTACCATTTCCATGAACCACTTGGGGTAGTTGGGCAAATTATTCCATGGAATTTTCCATTACTTATGGCAACATGGAAGCTTGCACCAGCGTTAGCAGCAGGAAATTGTGTGGTATTGAAACCCGCAGAACAGACTCCAGCATCGATTCATGTTTGGCTGGATTTAATAAAGGATCTCATACCTGATGGAGTCGTGAATGTCATCAATGGCTTTGGAGTAGAGGCAGGGAAACCACTAGCATCGAATAGTAGAATTGCTAAAATTGCCTTTACTGGTGAAACAACAACAGGGCGCCTAATTATGCAATATGCTTCGGAAAACATCATACCTGTAACTCTGGAACTTGGGGGTAAATCTCCAAATATCTTCTTTGAAGATGTTATGGCCAAAGATGATGGTTTCTTAGATAAAGCAATAGAAGGTTTTGTCATGTTTGCCTTGAACCAAGGTGAAGTCTGTACATGCCCATCACGTGCACTCGTCCATGAATCCATTTATGACGAATTCATGGAACGTGCGATTGAGCGAGTAAAACAAATTAAGATTGGTCATCCGCTTGATACGAACACAATGATGGGAGCTCAGGCATCCCAAGAGCAAATGGAAAAAATCCAATCCTATCTTGATATTGGTAAACAAGAGGGTGCTGATGTTTTAATTGGTGGGAATGTGAATAAGCTAGAAGATGAAGAGCTAGAAAATGGTTATTATGTGGAACCAACTATCTTTAAAGGTGAAAATAATATGCGTGTTTTCCAAGAAGAGATATTTGGCCCGGTATTATCGGTCGCAACTTTTAAAGATAAAGAAGAAGCCATGTCAATTGCTAATGATACCTTGTATGGCCTAGGTGCCGGTGTATGGACGCGTGACATGAATACTGCTTATCGATTTGGACGAGGTATTGAAGCTGGGCGAGTATGGACAAATTGCTATCACCAATATCCTGCGCACGCTGCATTTGGTGGCTATAAAAAATCAGGAATTGGAAGAGAGAATCATTTAATGATGCTTGGACATTATCAACAAACGAAGAATTTATTAGTAAGTTATAGTGAACAGCCGGATGGATTATTTTAACTTTAATGAAGGGGTGATAATGTGATTAAACGAGTAACAGCAACAGATGAAGCCCTTGATTTAATAGAAAAATTAAAAGCAGTTCATGGTGATTTAATGTTCCACCAATCTGGAGGTTGCTGTGATGGCAGTTCACCAATGTGCTACCCACGAGATGAATTTAGAGTAGGGGAATCTGATGTATTATTAGGCAGTATAGGGGAAACCCCTTTTTACATTTCTAAAGATCAATATGCGTATTGGCAACACACACAGCTGATCATAGATGCAGTTGATGGTAGAGGCGGGATGTTTTCACTTGAAGGACCAGAAGGAAAACGGTTTTTAACAAGATCACGCGTATTTAGCGAAGCAGAACAAATGGAATTAAATTGAGAGAGGTTCCGCGATACATGCGGACCTCTTTTATGTTTGCTAAATCGCCTTATACATTATTTTAAGTTGCTTATCTAGGTATATATCCTCTTGTAGTAAAAAAGTAGTTATTTTGCGCTAAATTGAGAATATTCTAGTATTTCTAACTAATTGTTCTTTATTAAGTCAATAAACCCGTATTTGGTTGTTTGAATTTGCAGAATAATCGTTTATACTGTCATTAGATGTTCTTATCTAAGAACAAAATAAATCGATTTTAATAAGGAGGCAGTAAAATGCGATATGCTAAAAGTAGTAGGCCAAATAGTATTAAATTCGATCAAGATTATCTTTATGTTAACATAAGAAACATCGATTTTTCCTTTAATTATAATGGTAAAACTTTTACCTATGTTCCATCAGCAGGAAAGGAAATAATTATCAATCAAAAAACGTTAGCACTTGAGAATGCTCGAACTCTATTTGCCTTTGGACATCGAACAGAGACCATCTATTTAAATTTATCCTATTTATTACACATGCCTAGCTTTGTAAAAGAGCTGAATATCATTTTAGCAAATAGAGATTACGCTATTAAAACAGCTGCCTACGCCTCTAATTATACAAACGATTTAATCATTGACCAATTAGAACAATGGAATGTGAAGCGATTAATTGATAAAGCGCTAGATAATAAAGATGAACATGCATTTAATGAGTTACTTAAATTACTTTAAAGAAGCAAAGCAAAAAGGAACTCTCAAGTAAGAGAGTTCCTTTTTGCTTTGTGCTAAACTAGTCTTTCAATTTGTTTAAAATTTCTATCGCTTTTTTAGTAGTATGACCACTTCCACTGCGTTCCTTTGTTTCCTCAATCATCATCGAAATTAAAATATCTTGTTCTTTTGTTGGATAACCAACAAACCAACCATTTTCTTCCCCTTCCCCTTCTGTAGTTAGTTTTAACTCAGCAGTACCGGTTTTTCCGGATAGATCAAAGTTGGCTTCATCTGCATAAGATGCTGCTGTTCCATTTTCTACTACATCTCGTAAATCACTACTTATCCGTTTCGCTTGTTCCGAAGTTAATAAATCTTCTTTCCATATTTGTGACTTTTCCTCATCAGCAAGAAATGTTGGTTTAATCATATCTCCACTATTTATAAAGGTGGTATAAGCAGCAGCAAGATGTAAGGAACTCATTTCGATTTCGCCTTGTCCATAACTCGTGTTTGCAAGCAATACTTCATCATCTAAATTTCCAGAGGATGAAATCGTTGAAGCTGTAATAGGATATTCGTATGGAATATCTTCGCCAATACCAAAGTCTTTCAAACCTGTTACATAAGCTTCAGATCCCATATGAACTGCCTGCATGGCAAAGTAAATATTATCTGATCGCACAAGCGCGTCATGTAAGTCGACCGGACCATTCGATTCGGATACTCTAGTAACCTCATACTCTCCCCAACCTTCTCCATTACTCCATGTCAATCCATTAATTTTTAATCCTTCTTCTGGATCAATGGAGCCATTTTTAAGGCCAATTGCAGCTGTGATTGGCTTCATAACAGACCCAGGGGCATACGTAGAATAGAAACGATTAAGTAATGGATTACGTTCATCATCTTCTAACTTTTGCCACAGGTTAGGTGTTGTTCCGTAGAGAATTTCGTTAGGATCAAATGATGGACTGCTTACTAATCCAAGCGTTTCACCTGTTTTAGGATCAAGGACAGTCGCACTTGCCATATCCCCATCTAATGTTTGATATATTTTCTCTTGAACATTAATATCGATTGTGAGCTTAACATTCTCACCATCTTTAACTTCTGTCTCTGCAAGTACTGTTTCTTTTCCATCTTTGCTTACAACAATCTTATTTCCTTTTTTTCCTCGTAAACGATCTTCATATAATTCTTCTAATCCCCGTTTGCCAATGACATCGGATGCTGCATATTCTCCAGGTTCTTGCTCTTTCAGTTCTTCAGCTGTAATTTGTCCAATATAACCTACTAAAGATCCAACAGCTTCCCCACCTGGATAGATACGTCCAGTAGATTCTTGTCTAGTAATCCCATTGATCTCTACTAGCTTATTCCAAAGTGCTTCTTCGGTTTTGGGGATTTTTGCAATTGGTACAAATAAATTTGGCTCTACCCAACTTGCATTTAGTTTTTCATCGATTGCCTCCACTGAAGTGCCGAGTAGTTCTGCTATCTTTTTCTTATTTTGTTCAGAGTTTTCACCTAACTTTTCCGGTATAATTCCAATTTCATAAATGGTGTCGTTCATTGCTAAAGGCATATTATTACGATCACGAATCTCTCCGCGAGCTGGGGCAGTTGACTGAATAGAAATTTCTCCACCATTTTTCATTTCTGGAAAGATAAAGCCAGGGTTCCATGCAATATACCAATTTTTATTTTCATCTTCTCCCTGTTGAATAAGATTCGCTTTATAGTCAAAGGATATTGGCCCAGCAATGGTTTCCATGCTCACATGAAAGGGAATTGTTACTTTTCCTTCATCCATTGCTGTATCGATGGCTTCTTCACTTAATTTATCAAATTCTACGTTAAGCTTCGAGACATTTAAATCTCCATATATTTTATTATACCTGTCCACATATTCTTCAGTTGAATACGTGTCGGCTGCATCGGAGTGAAGCATTTTATACATGGAATCAAACTCCTGTTCGTTCCAATGGTTTACATACGTTTCGAAACGATCATTTGGTGTAGCCTCGTCCTCTGAACATCCAACAAGCAAGCCAACAAAAAGAACGAAGAAACTTGCGAATAATTTTCTCATAATGACCCCCTATTTCATAACATAATCACATCAATTATCAATCATATGAACGTGAAGCAACATGGATGAATGATTCATCCATGTTTTACCACGTTTTTATCTATATGAAGCTATTTTTCATTCATATGCTCTTTAATCTCTGTTGTAATACGATTGAATTCTGAATCAGATACGACGTAATACCACCGTTCTGGCTGACCAAAGCGTTGCCCATTACCTTCTATCTCCATAGAAGTGATATTTTTTCTTGTTCCACGATAATTACTAAATAGTGTTTGCATGTCATCCATATCAAGGTTTGTTTGGACATTATCACCTAGAATAGTAAGGATATCCCCTACTTTTGTAATGCTGGAAAAACGAGCGCCTTTATTAATTGCTGCTGTAATGACACTTCGTTGCCGTTCGTTTCTGCCTAAATCCCCACGTGGATCATCTTTGCGCATGCGAATATAGTCAAGAGCTTGTTCCCCATTTAACTGAACTTCCCCCACAGGAAACTGAGATCCACCTTGAGAAAATGCAGTATCATTAGTTACTGTAACGCCTCCGAGTGCATCGATACCTTGTTTAAAGCCTTCCATATTGACCTGTGCATAATAATGGATGGGAATATCTAGATTATCTTCTACGGTTTCTACTGAAAGTTCAACACCACCAAATGCATATGCATGGTTAATTTTATCTTTACCTCGTCCAGGAATCGTTACATAAGTATCTCTAGGAATACTTAGCATTTTAATCGCATTTGTATTCGGATTAAGGGATAAAAGCATCATCGTATCAGATCTTCCCTTATCACCAGATCTTTCATCAACACCAAGCAGTAGAATATTTACTGATTCTGTATTATTAAAGACAGCTTCTAATTCTTGCTGTTGTTCTGGGTCCTTATCTCTTTCAAGTGGGTTATGCATGGATTCAACGGTATCGCCAATTTGATCCCAAACATAAAATAAGAAGCCACCAATGACTATAATGAATGCAAGTACAATACCACCAAGCCAAATTGGCCACCTACGTTTTTTTTTATGTTTTTCGACTCGTGACTTCAATTGATTCACCTCTTTATTAACTTAGTGACAGCAATGTTTGAAAATAAAAATAATTCATTGATAAATTATATCGAAAATAGTGATATTCGTCTATGTCTTATTTCACAACTATTAATTGTTTATTGGTATTGCAGTAATAATATAACGATCAGGGGCATTTCCGACGTAAGAAAATGGATAACACGTAGTCAAGGTTAGTACTTCCTTGGGAGCTGTTGACATGATAATAGAACGATTATCTGCATCAACTACTTTGGTATCTGTAATTCTATAGGTGAAATCACCATAGGGTACTTGTATTGTTAAATGATCCCCAACCGTTAGTTCACCCATTCTTCGAAATACGGTATCCCGATGACCAGATAATACAATTTGGTCTTTTTGTTTAGGGTAAGCAGTCCCCTCATAATGGCCAACACCTTTTTCTAGTTCGTCTTCATCCGTTCCTTCAACAATAGGTAAGTCGGCTTCTAATTTTGGTATATGTAAGATTCCAGCTGTTTCTCCTTTTGCAGGTGTAAAAGCCTTTTTAATATTGTCTTTCTCTAAACTTGTTGTACTTGAATTAGGTTGTTTCACTAAATCTTTAGCCTTTGTTAAAGATGCCTCCTGCTGTTTTTCTGTCGTATACCATTGATAGCCGCCAAAACATAAAAAAACAAAACCAATTGAAATAAGCAGCAAGGCAAATTTTTTCATAGAGATACTCCTTACACATTTTCTTTAAGTATATAAAAAACATACATGGAATAAAAGCTGAAATGGTTGAAATAAAAAAAGCGCCGTAGATTTCTATTCCGATCTTAGTAAAGAACAAAAAAATAAAAAACTTATTAAATTTAAGTAAATAGGAGTTATTAAAAGTATTTTGTTCGTTATATAGAAATAAAGCTTGTTTTTCAATGTTTTCAATCTAAGAAAAATGACCTATACTGCAAGTATTGTTCGTTATAAAAAACGATATGACCGTATAAGAGAACAACATATTAAATTGAAAAGGGAGGATAGCGGGGGAGTTTTATGAAGAAATATGATATTTGCTTTTATTTTATATTTTATGATAGAGGAGGAAAAAAATGAATTTTAAAAAGAAACTGGGAATGGGTATTGCTACTGCTGTGTTAGGAATTGGATTAATTGGCGGAGGTACGTTTGCATATTTCAGTGATCAAGAAGTGGTTGATAATACATTTGCTGCAGGAACCTTAGATTTAGGGGTTGATCCGACCATTGCATTTGATATTGAAAATTTAAAACCAGGCGACTATATGACTCGTTCTTTTCATATGGCAAATGAAGGGACATTAAATATTGGGAAAGTACTAATGAACACCTCAGCATCTGGAACAGACGAATTTAAAGATCATTTACGAGTGGATTTTCTAACAAGTGATGGAAAACCAATTAATGATTTAAGTGGAAAAACCATTGCTGAATTAGAAACAATGGATCAACTCGATATTACACCAGGTTTTTGGATATGGTGGCCATTTGTAAGGGAAGGGGAAGGAATTCCAACGGGAACCGATGATACCATTCGTATTAAAATAACCTTTGTTGATAATGGAGAGGATCAGAACTTCTTACAAGGAGCGGGATTAGATGTTCAATTTCATCTAGAAGCAGAACAGACGGATGGAGAACGGCGTTAAAGTAGTTGTAGAGGAAGAGAAGCTATGCTTCATACTTCCTCTACATACTTCTTCCACACAACAGCATTAATTAGAAAGTGAGGCAATGGCATGTCATTAAAACAAAAAATGGCAATGAGCATGGCAACAGCATTACTTGGAGTGAGTTTAATTAGTGGAGGAACTTATTCGTATTTCAATGATCAGGAAGAGACAATGAATACGTTCGCAACAGGATTATTGGAATTAGGAATCAATAAGCAATCGATTATTCAAATGAAAGATATTGTACCCGGTGACACGATGGAAAGTGACTTTACCTTAACCAATGATGGAACGATTGACATGAGAGAAATACAATTTCTTACCGACTATAAAGTTATTGATAAAAGTGAGAATAACAATGGGGATAATCTTGCTGATTATATACATGTCGAACTACTACATCATGTGAAAGGGAAAGAAAAGGTTGTTTTTCAAAAGAAATTATCTGATTTGAAGAAGAAGCCCTTTCCTATATTAGATGCATTTCCAACCGGGGGGAATCAAGAGAAGTTCTCGATTCGTTGTACATTTGTGGATAATGAAGGAAATCAGAA
Organism: Virgibacillus salexigens; assembly: GCF_000723585.1. Lineage (NCBI taxonomy): Bacteria > Bacillati > Bacillota > Bacilli > Caryophanales > Bacillaceae > Virgibacillus > Virgibacillus salexigens. The sequence continues at coordinate 1,362,484 of NZ_CCDP010000001.1, forward strand.
TCATTTCCAAAGGGATTCTATAGAATTGACATGGATATTCGAGGCAAAACAGCGAGAGGGAAAGTCAAATGTCCAATAAAACCAGATTAATAGCGGAGGGAAAGTTCTGTTCCCTCCGATGTGTCATATATTTAAACGTAAAACAATTATGTTATCCGTTTAAATATATGACACAAAAATGGCAAAGAAAAAAGGTGGGAAGGGCGTCATGAGAAGAAGTAGATTAAATAAATATAAGAAAAAATTTTTTGGCTGGTATCTCATCCTTAAGATTGTTCTCTTATGTTATTTTATTATTTTTCTAGGAAGCTACATGACTTCAAGCACAACGGCCCATTTTAATGATAGGGAGAAAATGAGCGGAATTATAGAATTAGACAATTGGGAAAAAACACCAGAACCACAAAATAACGTTTTGCTGACATTTATCAATTCCCATACGCAAAAAAACAAATCATGTGACTCGACCATGTTAAAGACAAAAATAAGGAATGATGGCCAGGGAGATATGTTGAAATCGGCAACGTATAACGTATTTTATGCTGAACAAGGGACTCCCAGAAAACATGGTGAAAGAGTGAATCTTGAGAAAGACAAAGGCAGTGTTACGGCCTTAAAGCGTACAGAGGTAACTGAGCTAACTGTAACTGTAAGTCGTCCAGGGATTTACCAATTTTCAGTTATACAAGCGGATGGTCAAACAACGTGGAGTGAGAAAATAATCGTGCAGTGCCAGAAAAAAAGCGATCAGCACGGGGAGTCACAAGAAAGAAAAAAGGAAATCGACAAAGATAAATCTAGTACGGAGAACCCAATTGAAGAAAAAGGAAATGAAAAAGAACAGGACTCAAAATCAAACCCTTCAACTGAACAACAGCCAACCTCTCCAGAGAAACAAGCTGAAACATCAAATGATAAGAAAATTCAAAACCAAGGAAAACAACCCAGTGAGGCAGCAGATTTAAAAGAAAAAGAGGCAAATAAGGAGGAAGATTAATGAGAAGTAAAACATGGTTTAAATGGTCTAATCATATCATAACAGCCATATTATTTATCATGTTGATAACTGTTGCAGGTATCGTAACCGTTACTAAAATAACAGGCGGTGAACCAGAACTATTTGGCTATCAGTTGAAAACCGTGCTATCTGGATCCATGGAGCCGGGGATCCAAACAGGCTCTATTATTGCTATTAAAATGGTAGAAGATGGTTCTAATTTCCAAGACAAAGATATTATTACATTTATGGAGGAAGATAATAAATTAGTGACCCACCGCATAACAGAGGTAACGGAAACAAAAAACGCTGTCGTTTATAGAACCAAAGGAGATAATAATAACGCAGTGGATACAAGCCCAGTTTTGGCAGAGAATGTCGTAGGGATTTACCATGGATTTACAATTCCTTATCTTGGTTATTTTATCGATTTTACACAATCGCCGAATGGGAGTATTTTATTATTAATTCTTCCAGGAGTGTTGTTGTTAGTTTATTCAGGATTTTCGATTTGGAGAGCATTGGCCCAACTGGAAGATACCAAAAAATCGGATAATGCCGAAGTTAAGCAGCAGTAGGCATGAATAGGCGAGGTAGATAAGATGAGGTATAAAGTTCTTTTGTTGTTAATACTCACTTTTGTTTTTACATGGTTTGGAATACATCGACAGTTCATCGCTTATGCTGATGATTCGTTATCGATGGAAATTACCCCAAATAAGATACTATTTGATATTGAAAATATGAAACCAGGGGATTGGGCTCCTCGTACTGTTGAAGTGACTAATAATGGTGCTAACTCATTTGATTATTCGGTTGTGCTTAAAAATAAAGGCTCTGAGAAACTTTTTAATCAATTAGACATTCATGTGAATAGTGGAAATAAAGTATTTTATGAAGGGAAATTACATGAATTTAAACAATTAACATTTCAAGATTTGTCCCCTTCGGATCAACAAGAGGTAACATTTACGGTACGCTTTCCTGAACACCTTGGAAATAACTATCAAGCATTGAATACTACATTTTCACTTGTATTTATAGCAGAAGGGGAAGGGAATAGCACGGATGAACAACATATCGTAGGCAAAGTTAATAGTGATAATAATGGGAATAATGACGGAGGAACGCTTCCAAATACAGCGACAAATATATTTCTTTATGTAACACTTGGCTTTATATTCATTGCTATCGGCGGGTTTTTATATCTTATAATAAGGATGATGAAAAGAATGAATGTATCATCAAAGCTATAGTTGTACAAAAACTCGACAAGTAGTCTCAATTTTTAAATTCAACGTTACAAAACTAGTTGAATTATGACAAAACAAGCTAGAGATTACATACACTTAATATAGTATGATAGTCATAAAGAAAGGTGGACAGAAAAAGGCAAACGTGCTGAAAGGTACGGGCGCAAAGTCACAGATCTAAAACATACATGTTATGATGGCTGGACTTCCTGGATATTAATTGGGGGATGATAACGTTGATGAAGCAAGTATCGTTAGATTCAGAGTGGGTAGAATTAATAAAACAGGCCAAAAGTATGGGGATACCTATAACAGATATCCAATTATTTTTACGTCATACGCGTAAAGGAAAGAATACCTGACCTTGAACGAGAAATGGTTATAGTATATCTCACCTGATTTATGGTATAATCCGACTTGAAAGAGGGTGAGAACTTGATCGGTGAAAAAATAAAAAAATTACGGAAAAACCAGAATATGTCTATTTCAGAATTAGCTGAAAAGGCTGGAGTTGCTAAATCTTATTTAAGCTCAATTGAACGCAGTATACAAATTAATCCATCGATCCAGTTTATCGAAAAGATTAGCAAAGTCCTAGGCGTCTCCGTAAATGAGTTAATAAAAGAAAATTCTAAAAAGCATCATGAGGAATTGGACGATGAGTGGCTTGAAATTGTTCAAGAGGCAATGGAGTCTGGAGTGTCAAAGGAACAGTTCAAAGAATATCTGGAATTTAACAAATGGAGAATAAATAAAAATTGATTGCCACGGCTAAATGCTTGTGGCTTTTTTATGATTTGAAAAAGAACTATTAAAGACTTTAGGCGCTCTCCGTTACCATTTTCTTCGGTTCTTGCATAGGATAGAGGAGAGGGAGAAAGAACTTCGGTGGTTTTTGTTTAAATTTAAAAATCGACATATGGGTCAGAAAAAAGGCATCATTTACGTATGTTTTATTAAAATATCGTTAAATTTTCAAAAATACGACATCGTTCGACAGATCATTGTCTTGTTTTATGTTATAGTGCTATTTATCTATAATTTAATGAAAAGGTAAAGGGCGGGAATATAATGGGCGAGCAAGAGAAGTATAAGAACTTGCTAAGAAAAGTAATTCAAGAAACAGAAAATCATAAAATACAAACTTCCGAAGAAATGGTGAAAGCGTTAGTTCATGAACTTGGCAATAACCAATTAACGAAGCTTCCGCAACAGCAGTCATTCGCGGATTAATAAAAGCAGTGTTTTCTTTCTACATAGAAAACACTGCTTTTTATATCCATAAATTATGGTAAAATAGACCTTGTTAAAAAAAGCTTTACGTAAAAGCATTGTTATGGAAGTGAATGATGGAGAAAATAAAGTCAGTGTATTTCACGTTTATTAGACATTCCCTGTTGGTTGTGCTACTTTAATGAAAGTGAAGGAAAGGTTGGTTGTTATAAATGGTGCAGACTATCCCTATTTTTATTAAAAACATATCGATTTATGCAGAAAATGAAATGGTGAAATCAGGTTCCATTTTACTAATGGATGGAAAAATAGAGGCTATTTATTATTCAGATAATCAGCCAAAAAGTTTACCAGATCATGTGCAGATTATAGATGGGAACAAATTAAATGCGATTCCAGGATTCATTGATGGTCATATTCATGGTGCGAATGGTGCAGACGTAATGGATGCTACAGAGGAAGCGTTAGATACAATGGCTTCTGTACTGCCTAAAGAAGGTACGACGAGCTTTTTAGCAACAACGATTACGCAGTCACCGGAAAATATAGATCAAGCGTTACGAAATGTTGCCCAATATTCGAGTAAAGCTGGTCAGGCAGAAATAATTGGTGTGCACTTAGAAGGACCATTTATAGAAAAGAAAAAGGCTGGGGCACAGCCAATGGAATATATTGTTGAACCGAATGAAGATGTCTTTGAAAGATGGCAAGCTATATCTGGAAACTGCATTAAAACAATTACAATGGCACCAGAGCTGGATCCGGAAGGAGTATTTATAAAAAGACTAGCAGATGCTGGGATAAATGTTTCAGCGGGACATACAAATGCAGGTTTTGACACAATAAAAAAGGCCGTTGAGTATGGCGTCAGTCAACTTACTCATTTGTGTAATGCAATGAATGGAATACATCATCGGGATATTGGGGCAGTAGGTGCTGCGTTTAAACTCGAAGACTTACGTGCAGAATTAATAGCAGATGGAATTCATGTTACGGATGAAATGCTGCAAATGATTTATCAAAATATGGGCAGTGAAAGACTTATTTTAATCACAGATGCGATGCGGGCAAAGTGCTTGCCTCCAGGTGGATATGAATTAGGTGGACAACCTGTTAATGTTACTTCTGATCGAGCATTATTAGCAAACGGAACTTTAGCTGGAAGTATCCTGAAGATGTATGAAGGTGCCCAACAAATGCTTCATTTTAGTGATGTTACTATTGACAATATTATTGAAATGACGGCGAAGAACCCAGCTAAGCAAATTCATATGTACGAATCAAAAGGTAGTATAGCAATCGGAAAGGATGCAGATATTTTATTAGTTGATGATAACTTATCAATAAAGTATACCATTTGCCGAGGAGTAGTCGCTTATAAGGAGGATACAAAGGATGGAATTATTAAAAGTTAGCAATTATGATGAAATGAGTGAACGGGCATGTTCATTTATCATTGAAAAAATAAATCATACATCATTACCGGTGTTAGGATTAGCCACTGGATCAACGCCGGAAGGTTTATACCAACATTTAATAAGATCTTATCAAAATGATGAAGCTTCATTTAACCATGTACATACATTTAACCTAGATGAATATGTTGGACTGCCCAAAGCTGATAAAAATAGCTATGATTACTATATGAATGAAAAATTATTTAAACACATAGGTATTCCGCGTGAACAAACACACCTGCCAAACGGGAATGCTCCTGATCTCAAGCAAGAAGCTTCAGATTACGAGTCGCTTATCCAACAAACGGGAAATGTAGATATACAAATTCTTGGACTTGGTTTAAACGGTCATATTGGATTCAATGAACCAGGAACTCCATTTTCAAGTAGAACCCATGTTGTTGATTTAGATGATTCTACTCGTGAAGCCAATGCACGCTTCTTCTCATCCATTAATGAAGTTCCTGAGCAGGCAATCACGATGGGGATTGAAACAATCATGGAAAGCAACGAAATTATTTTATTAGTCTCCGGAGAAAGTAAAGCAGCAGCACTTGCAAGGTTGATGGACGGTGAAGTATCGGAAGATTTCCCTGCCTCTATCCTTAATAGGCATCCAAATGTACGAATAATAGCGGATGTAGCTGCGTGTTCATCTTTATAATTTTTTACAACCGAAAAGCAAGTCAAAGGTAGTTTAGATAAAGAATAATCCGAACGATTTATCTGCATATACGAGTATATTTGGCAGGTAGTTCGGATTGTTCGTTTTTTAATTCCTAACGAATAGCGTTGTCGTAAATTATAGCAAGTGAAAAAGGCTTGGCTCCAGTGGGAACCCTTTGGTTGTGATCATCCACACGGATGAGTGGTTATACTTACCCGATACCGAGTCAGTTGAGACCGTGCTCGGGAAAAGCACGGTCTATTTCAGATTTAGAGCTATTCGTTTAGGTTATATCTCAACATCTTTTACGTCGCTCTGTCTATTTCAATATACGTTGTATCTGTGTTTTGAATAGTTGCTTGAGCACTTGTAAGTTCAATGATCATTTCTTTAAACGTATGTTCTTCCCCAATAGTTACATAGACAATAAATTCAACTTTATCACTATAATTGATTGTTTCAACGATATGCTCGGACTGACGTAAAGCATGTTCTAGTTTTCCAGATAAAGTATAATCAACAGTTATTGAAAAACCCTGCATGCGTTGTCGTTGGATAACACCTGTTGTTTTGATTGCTTGTGTAGTGGTATTTCCATAAGCCCGAATTAATCCACCTGCACCAAGTTTAATCCCGCCAAAGTAACGTGTTACGACTACGACAGTATCTTTTAATTGCTGTTTCTTCAGCACCTCTAAAATAGGAACACCTGCAGTACCACTTGGCTCGCCATCGTCGTTCGCTTTTTGAATTTGGTCATGCTCACCGATTAAATAGGCAGAACAGTTATGAGTTGCATCGTGATGCTTTTTTTTAATCCCCTGAATAAATGCTTGAGCTTCTTGTTCTGTTTCTGCTCGTTTAACATAGCCTATAAATCGCGATTTCTGGATAATGATTTCATCATTCCCTTGTTTTTTTACAGTGAAGTAGTTATCTAACAACTTGCATTCTCTCCCTTTTATCAAGCATGATAGAATTAGAACTAAAAAGTTAATATAATTGAGTAAAAAGGTTCATTATAATTAATCCGTAAGTATGCTAAAAGACCCTATAAAAAATATGAATAGTTGCGTATAATTATAACATAGGTTGGTGGAAGAAATGGCGCAGAGAATTAGTGATAGAGCATTAGATTTTATCATTAACGAAATGATAGAAGTAGTAGAAAACAGTAAAGACGAGATTTTTAATATAAGTGAAGAAGCTAGACAAGAGCACGAGCACCTCATCAAAGAATTAAAAGAGACAAAGGTCAAAGTAGCGCAACATATTGATGATGGAGACCAGCTAGAGCAAAAAGTCAGATTTTCCAGGCAACGATTAGCCGAAGTTAGTAAATATTTTGATCGCTATTCTGAAAATGAGATCCGAGAAGTTTATGAGATGACTCATGCCATGCAAACAAAATTAGCGGTTCTGCGTCAAGAAGAAAGTGTACTGCGTGAAAAACGAGATGATTTAGAGCGACGATTAATTTCTTTAAGTCAAACGATTGAGAGAGCAGAAGGATTAGCTGGAAAAATTTCCGTTGTACTAAATTATTTACATGATGATTTCCGCCAAGTGAATGAAATGATTGAAGAAGCAAAAGAAAAGCAAGAATTTGGTTTGAAAATTATCGAAGCCCAAGAAGAAGAGCGTAGAAAAATATCTAGGGAAATTCACGATGGACCAGCACAGATGCTTGCTAATATATTATTACGGTCTGAAATAGTAGAACGTACTTTCCGGAAACGAGAAGTGGATCAAGCATTAAGTGAAATAAAGAGTGTACGAAAAATGATTCGCTCTTCATTGTATGAAGTTCGGAGGATTATTTATGATCTCAGACCAATGGCCTTAGACGATCTAGGATTAATCCCAACGATAAAAAAATATGTCGCGACCATTTCTGATTATCATGATCTCAAGATTGAATTTAACTCAATGGGTGAAGAAATGCGTTTAAACCAAAAATATGAAATCGCATTTTTTCGGCTAGTTCAAGAAGCTTTACAAAATGCTGTAAAACATGCAGAAGCTTCATTAATTCAAGTTAAACTTGAAATAGGTAAGAATAATTTAACCATGGTGATTAAGGACAATGGCAAAGGATTCGATCCTGGGATGAAACGTGATAAATCTTTTGGTTTAATTGGTATGCGTGAACGTGTAGAGATGCTAGAAGGGACAATGGAGATTAATTCTAGTATTGGAAAAGGTACAACTATATTAATTAAGGTTCCCTATGTGCCTTCTTAAAGGTATAATAGGTAAAATAAAAGTACTAACTACCTTATAAGATTTTATAAAATATAGATAAAGAACTGTTCTATCATAGTAAACTACTAGGGTAAATAAATAGAATATATGATGTAGGAGGAACATGTAGAATGAATACAGAAAGAAAAATAAGTATTGTTTTAATTGACGACCATAAGCTTTTTCGTGAAGGTGTTAAAAGAATATTAGACTTCGAACCTAGCTTTGAAGTTGTAGCTGAGGGGGACGATGGAACAGTAGCTGCTAAGTTAGTTAAAGAAAATAACCCAGACGTTGTTTTAATGGATATAAACATGCCAAATATGAACGGCGTTCAAGCTACATCTGATCTTGTTCGTTACTTTCCTAATACAAATGTAATCATTCTCTCCATCCATGATGATGAAAGCTATGTAACCCACGCTTTAAAAACAGGTGCACAAGGATATCTATTAAAAGAGATGGATTCAGATGCATTAATTGATGCAATTAAGGTAGTGAGTGATGGAGGTTCTTACCTACATCCTAAAGTAACACATAACTTAGTAATGGAATATCGTCGATTAGCTAAAGAGAATTCATCGAATATTTCAGAGAATGGGATTGAATACCGTAAACCATTACATCTATTAACAAAAAGAGAATGTCAAGTGTTGCAATTATTAGCAGATGGAAAGAGTAACCGTGCTGTAGCAGAAACACTTTATATTAGTGAAAAAACGGTGAAAAACCATGTTAGCAACATCTTACAAAAAATGAATGTTAATGATCGTACACAGGCTGTTGTTTCAGCTATACGTAAAGGATGGGTGGAAGTAGTCTAACAACTATTTCTTTTGATTGTTATGGTTCTCGTTCTTGTTCCTTATAAATATGATAGATACTATACTCTAAGATTTCATATCTTAGAGTATTTTTTATGATATGCATCATCTTATTAATGCATTTTTTTTCGTGTTCATGTAAAATAAACATGTCTATGTACTTATAAAAGTGAAAGCTTTATCTTTAATGCTTAAGAAAGAGGAGAAGGTTTACATGAAAGTTGCTGTAATGACTGACAGCACAGCATATATAACCAAAGAAATTCGTGATCAATACGAAATTCATATGGTACCACTGAGTGTCCAATTTGAAGAGGAATCGTATCAAGAGGAAATCGATATAACAACAACCGAATTTTACCGAAAATTAAAAGAATCAAAAGACCTGCCGAAAACATCTCAACCTTCCATTGGATATATTACAAAAAAATTAGAAGCATTAGCTAAGGATTATGATGCTGTCATCTCGATTCATCTATCGAGTGGCATTAGTGGTACCTATCAGGCTGTTGCTAGTGCTGGTACGATGGTAGATGGAATTGATGTTTATACGTATGATTCAGAAATAAGCTGTATGGCACAAGGGTTTTATGTGCTAGAAGCGGTTGAAATGATTCAAAAGGGGAAAGAACCTGAAGAAATTTTTCAACGGCTCGATCAAATGAAAGAATCGTTGTGTGCTTATTTCATGGTAGATGATTTAAGTAACTTACAACGAGGTGGACGGCTAAATGGTGCCCAAGCTATTGTTGGAAGTCTATTACAGGTAAAACCTATATTACATTTTGTTAATAAGGTAATTGTCCCCTATGAAAAGATTCGTACAAAGAAAAAAGCTATTAATCGCATTCTTGGCTTACTTGAAGAGGACGCTGCGAAAGGAAATAATTTAAAGGTAGTTTTTATTCATGCAAATAGAAAAGATGCAGCTATTGAATTACAATCTTCCTTCCTAGAGAAATATTCGGAAATGGATACTTCTATCAGTTATTTTGGTCCGGTTATAGGTACGCATTTAGGTGAAGGAGCCCTAGGAATTGCATGGTATAGAAAATAATGAAAGCAACGTACTGCTGGGAAATCCGGCAGTACATATTAAAAGGAGTTGATGCCACCTGGAAAAAGATCGTATTTCTTCTATGGAACATGTAAAGTTGTATTGTTCTGGAAAACTATTATTACGAAATGAAATCCCTCTTCAAGAATCTCAATTTCAAACATACCTTTCTCAAAATCTCATTCTTCCTGTTCCATCTATTGTTATAAAAAACATGTTTATTCGAATATGTCAGCGATGTGGAAATCAGCGAAAGTCGCTTTTTGCTAAAACAGTCTATTACGACAACTATACGGTCGATTATTATTGTCGTAAATGTATTGAAATGGGAAAAGTTACTGAAAGTAAACCTCTCTATCGCTGGAATGGAAAACAACCAATTTGGAAAAAACATAAAGCAGCATGTACATGGGAAGGAAAGCTTACCTCTGCTCAAACTGTGGCAGCAAACGAAGTAGTCCAAGCTGTTCAAAACCAAAAACAACTTCTCATCTGGGCAGTTTGTGGAGCAGGAAAGACAGAGATGCTTTTTCATGGAATCGAAGAGGCACTCCGTCTAGGGAAAAGAATATGTATAGCTACTCCTAGAGCAGATGTTGTTCGTGAATTAGTTCCCCGTATGCAAACAGCCTTTTCTTCTATTGATATACAAGGACTCTATGGCGAGAGTAAAGATAAAACTGGAACTAGTCAAATTATTATTTCAACTACGCATCAATTAATACGTTTTGACCAAGCTTTTGATGTCATGATTATTGACGAATTGGATGCGTTCCCATTCCATGCCGATCCGTCTCTTCCTTATGTTGCCAAACGTGCTACCAAGCTGAAAAGTACAACTATTTATTTAACTGCAACCCCTCGACGTAAACAACAATTTGAACTAACGGCAAAGCGCTTACCTCATATTTTCGTAGCCAAACGATTCCACGGATACCCACTACCAGTTCCTTCATTAAAAATGTGTTTTCCTTTACGAAAAGATCTTAGTAAAAACAATTTACCCCGAGCTTTTTCACAATGGTTACAGAAAAGAGAAAGAAAAGGACGACAACTGCTTATCTTCCTTCCTACGATTGAGTTAACAGAGAGATTAGTACCTAAGATAACCGGTTTGTGTAAGTGTTATCGTATGATTTCTAGTCATGAACAAATCGCCGCAGTTCATGCATCGGATCAAGATCGCGCGAGCAAGGTTAATCACTTTCGGAATGGAAAAGTCAAGGTTCTACTGACAACGACAATACTAGAGCGAGGTGTAACATTTCCTTCTGTAGATGTAGTAGTCATCGATGCAGGACATCATGTTTTTGATAAGGCAGCACTTGTACAAATTGCTGGAAGAGCAGGTAGAAGTGCATCTGATCCAACAGGAGAAGTAGTTTTTTTTCACGATGGAAAGACCAAGGCAATGAATGCAGCGATTCAATTAATAAAAACAATGAACAAACGAGGGGGCTTTTAAATGCAGTGCCTTTGGTGTGGACAATTTATTATACAAGAACTGTCATGGGGTAGTCTGATTCTTCCCAAACGTAAATCACTGTGTGAAGAATGTAATCTGCGTTTAATCCAATTGGAAGATAAGCGCTGTGTAAAATGTAGTAAAAATTGTAAAGCAGCGCTTTGTACAGACTGTTCCAATTGGAAAGCTCATCAAAATACACTGCAATTTAATTATTCTATATTTACGTATAATGAGATGATGCAGAAGATGGTTAGTCGATGGAAGTATCGTGGGGATGCTTATTTAGGGAATGCGTTTAGAGGAGATATGGTGTATTCTTTCAAAAAGCGATTCAACTTTATAAAAAAACATGCAGTGATCGTTCCTATTCCTATTAGTAGGGATAGGTTAAGCGAACGAGGATTCAACCAAGCAGAAATGCTTGCTGGTTTTCTGCCAATGAAGATCATGCCAGCTTTAGAGAGAAAAGATAGTGAAAAACAATCAAAGAAAACACGAAAGCAACGAATAAATACAACCAATCCGTTTTCCTTGAAAATAGCTATTAACAAACCCGTTATTCTTGTCGATGATATATATACAACGGGGAGTACGTTAAGGCATGCATCAAACAAATTAACAGAATATGGTTGTCCGGAAGTTTATGCATTTACACTTATCCGAGGATAAAATAGTGTGTTAAACTTTAAAGAAATGAGGGAAATTCATGTCTGAATTAGCAAATTGCACAAGATGTGACCGCTTATTTGTCAAGGGAATTCGAAACGTTTGCTTCAACTGTTATAAGGAAGAAGAAGCTAGTTTTCAAACTGTTTCTTCGTTTTTACGTAAACAACAGAACAGGCAAGCAACCTTAGAAGAAATCGTTGATGAAACTGGTGTAGAAGAACAACTGATCATTAAATTCATAAAAGAAGGACGACTTCATCCAGCATCGTTTCCCAATTTAACATATCCTTGTACGCATTGTAAGAAACCAATTTCTTCTGGGAATGTATGCAAGCAATGTTCGGAAGCGTTAAGGAGGGACTTGGAATCATTTGAGGAACAGGAAAAACGAACAAATCAAAGCATGGAAAAGAGAAAGACATATTATATGTTTGATTCATAAATCGTTTAACAATTTCTTAAGATTGGTCGATATAAATATAGAATCAAAAGCACGGGAATATAAACGAGCTATTAACGAGGTGAATGCGAATGAAAATTAATGGACCAAATCAAACAAATTTTAATCCGTATAAACAGCATTTACAAAAACAAATAGAATCCAAGCAAGCAATGCGACAAGATCAGCTGGAAATTTCTAAGCAAGCGAAGCAGCTACAGGAAGAAGAGAAATCCAATCCTATAAGAGAAGCTCATGTCGCGAAAATAAAAGAAGCAGTGGAAAGTGGAGAGTATAGGATCAATTACGAGAAAACGGCTGAAAAAATGATGGATTATTGGTCTGGAAAAGAATCGTAATAGTAAGTCAGTAAGGGGGGATTTACTTGTCTATAGAAAAGATTAAAGCGTTATTGCTTACATTAGTCACTCTACATCAAGAACTAATTGCTATTTCTAATCAAAAGACAGAGGCAGTTAAATCAGGGAATTTAGAAAAGTTACAGCAAGTTTTAGTTAATGAGCGAAAACAAATACGAAAAATAGAAAAAGCAGAAGAGGGCCGTCAGCTTGTTGTAGCAGACTGGTTCGAATCCCAACGTCTTAATATAGAGCCAACCATCACAAGATTAGTTGAAGCGATTAATTGTGATGAAACGAGAAAAGAGTTAACAGCAGCGACGAACCAATTGACAGAAGCTATTACAACATTAAAACAACAAGAACAGTTAAATATGGCACTAATTAATCAGTCGATGCAATTTATTCAGCTTTCTATGGATCTTCTAAACCCATCTTTAAGTCAAATGAATTATGGGGGATCAGCAACAGAGTCTACGGGTTCCATTAAAAGATCCGTCTTTGATTCAAAAGCGTAAATATTCTAGGTAAATCAGGAGGTAAGACATGAGTACCTTTCACGGATTAGAAATGGCAAAACAAGCATTATTTGCACAACAGTCAGCACTTTATACAACTGGTCATAATATTTCCAATGCGAATACGGAGGGATATACAAGGCAACGGGTTAATTTTGAAACAATGAATCCATACCCTTCTGCTTCAAGAAATCGTCCACAAATTCCTGGTCAGATGGGTACAGGAGTAGAAGCTGGGTCGGTACAACGAATACGAGATCAATTTTTAGATTATCAATATCGAGCGGAAAATAGTAAAGCGGGTTATTGGTCAACAAAATCGAATGCATTAAGCCGAATGGAGAGTATCATGAATGAACCGTCGGAGAGTGGGCTTTCTTATACAATGGACCAATTCTGGAATTCATTGCAAGATTTAGCAGTTAACCCGGATGATGCTGGTGCAAGGACAGTGGTTGCTAATCGTGGTCAGATGGTTGCTGAAACGTTTAATTACCTATCCGATTCCTTATCGTCGATTCGTTCAGATTTAAAGGAACAGATTGATGTAAGTGTTAAAGACGCGAATTCTGTATTGCGCCAAATTAATAATATCAATAATCAGATTAAGGAATTAGAGCCTCACGGCTATTTGCCGAATGATTTATATGATGAAAGAGATCGTTTAATCGATCAACTTTCCGGCATGATGAACATTAAGGTGAGTTACTCGAAAAGCGGGGAAAGTTCACCCGAAATTGCAACTGGTTTGGCGACGATAGAAGTTATTGATGATAAAGGAAATTCATTTACTCCACCTGTTACATTACTTGATGGAAATAATGGTGAAGGCAAAGTAAATGAATTATCTGTAAGTTACGGTGAAGAGCCGAATTCAGCTGTTGAAGGTGTCAGTGTGAATGGGCAGCCTATTAATATACTTCATTCTAATGGTTCACTAAAGGGATTAATTGATTCCTATGGTCATGATTTCAAAGCAACTGGAGAGATCGAAGGAACGTATACAGAAATGTTAGAAGATCTTGATACAATGGCAAATGCTTTTATTGAAGCGTTTAACCAAGTACATCAAAGTGGACAAGGATTAGACGGTACAACAGGTATTTCATTTTTTGAATATAAGGAAGGAAAAGCTGGAGCAGCAGGAATTGTGGTGAACCAAGACATACTAGATCACCCTGATTTAATAGCAGCAAGTACGAATGATACAGATGGTCAAGGCGATAATGCACTTCATTTAGCGGATGTATTTGATGATAAGCAGTTAACGGGCTCTCCTTTGGGAGAGAATACGTCGATTAATAGTTTTTATCAGTCTCTCATTGGTGAGATGGGGGTAGAGGCGCAAGAGGCTAATCGTATGACTAAAAATACAGCCACTTTAACTTCACAGGTACAAGAACAACGAATGGCTGTTAGTAGTGTTTCATTAGATGAGGAAATGTCGAATATGATTAAGTTTCAACATGCTTACAATGCTGCTGCCAGAAGTATGACAGCAATGGATGAAATGCTGGATAAAATCATTAATAGTATGGGGCTTGTAGGAAGGTAGGGAGAATGGATGCGGATAACCCAGAGTATGCTATCAAATAACATGTTACGTAATTTGTCAAATAGCTATGCGAAGTTAGATACATATATGAATCAGGTTAGTACAGGTAAGAAAATTAACCGTCCTTCCGATGATCCTGTTATAGCAATGAAGGGGATAAATTATCGGAGCCAAGTAAGTGAAGTAGATCAATATTTGCGTAATACGAATGAAGTACACAATTGGATGGATAATTCTGATGCAGCATTGGACAAAGCTACTCAGACAATGCAAAAACTACGTGAACTAGCGGTACAGGCAAGTAATGGGACATATGATGAGGAAGAAAGAGAAAATATAAAAAAAGAAGCAGAGCAACTAAAGGAACATTTAATCGATATAGCCAATACACAAGTAAATGGGAAATATATCTTTAATGGTACTAATACAACAGAGCCTCCATACGCAGATGGGAATTTTACTGCGAATTTAGATAAAGTATCTATTGAAGTGGCAGCAGGTACAAAACTGCAGGCAAATGTTAATGGGGAAGATGTATTCGGTAATGACCTTTTTGCAAATATTGATACATTTATTAATCAGTTAGGCGAAGGGGATCAAGCCGGAATCGAGAGCAGTATTGAGACACTTGATGGCGGAATTAATCAAATTATTAATGCTCGAGCAGATTTAGGAGCGAGAATGAATAGGTTAGAATTAGTTGAAAATCGGCTCAGTGAGCAAAAAATAATAGCTACTAGCACAATGGCAGAAAATGAAAATGTTGATTATGAGGAAGCCATTACAAATTTAATTACACAAGAGAGCCTACATCGGGCAGCTTTATCAGCAGGTTCAAGAATTATTCAACCTTCTCTTGTTGATTTCTTACAATAAATCAAATTGGAGACCCCTGCCCCTAATAAGGGGTGGGGGTTTTAACTCGGAAAAGGTGGTATTGGTTATGAATATACCTCAATTACGGATGCATTCACAAATGGCTCAAATACAAATAAGCCAAGAATCTGGGGAACAAACTATTCGCCAACCCAAAGCAGATGTTACGATTCAACAACCCAAACCGGAGGTTTCTATTACCACTACCCCTGCAAAATTAAGCATTGATCAGTCCAAAGCGTTTGCTGATATGAATTTAATGCATATATTCCAGCGCAATAAAGCATTTGCTCAAGAAGGACAAACCAGTGTGCTGGAAGGGATAAGCAGGCGTGTAAGGCAAGGTAATGAGCTTATGAAATTAGAAAATGAAGGGTCACCGATAGTGAACCAAGCTGTTCAAAATGCTCACCCAAAAATGAAAACACTAGGTATTACCTTTATCCCTTCTCTCTTTTCAGTGAAACTGAATTCGCAGCCAGCAGAAGTAAATATAGAAGTAGAAACAAAACAACCAATTATAAATGCAACACCTAATAAAGTTGAACACCGATATGAAAGAGGTAATGTCGCGATTGAAATGAAGCAATACCAGGATTTAACCATTGAGGTTATTCAACTAGAATCATAAAAGGAGGAAGACACCATGTTAGTCGACACAAAATATTTCGGTCAGACAGAAATCGACCCGGCACATGTAATCGTATTTCAGAATGGCATACCTGGATTTAATCAAGATAACCAATTTATTTTACTAGATTTTCCTGACCATTCATTATTTCAAATTCTACAATCAATTGATACAAGGGATACTGCGTTTTTTGTGATAAATCCGTATAGTCTTTTTCATCATTACGAATTTAGGTTAGACGATAGTAGTATTGAGACATTGCAACTATCCAATGAAGAGGATATTGTCGTACTCTCCATTGTTACACTAAAGCGTCCTTTTGCTACAAGTACTGTCAACTTAAAAGCACCAATTATTATTAATTCAAAGAGGAATCTCGGCAAGCAGTATATTATAAATGCAGTAGAATATCCGAGCAGAGCTCCGATTACAACGAATGATCCTTCCAAAGTGAAAGGGGAATCATCATGTTAGTACTATCAAGAAAGGAAAATGAGGCTATTCAAATCGGAGATAAAATTGAAGTGAAAGTGTTAGCCATAGAAGGAGACCAAATAAAAATTGGAATTCATGCACCTAAATCAATTGATATCTATCGAAAAGAAATTTATTTAGATATTAAAGACGCAAACAATCAAGCTGTGAATATCTCTAGCGATTTAGTAGATCTGTTAAAAGAAGAGTAATGAAAGAGCTTCATATTCCAGTGCGACAGGCCGATATAAAGAGAAAACAGAGGGTTGTGAAGGGATATGGGGATACAGTTAAATGGACTTCATGTGGGTACACATATACAACTGGGAGGCGGAAAGGACAAACCTGTAGGGGGGACGGAACAACCTCAAAATGATTTATCTGTAAATGAAGAAGAAATAAAAACAGCCGTAGATGAACTAAATAACTTCATTGAACCACTTCGTACTGATTTACGGTTTGAATATCATGAAAAACTGAATGAATACTATGTTACTGTTATTAACCCATTAACAGAAGAAATACTCAAGGAAATTCCACCTAGGAAAATGCTTGATGTATATGCCGGAATGGCAGAATTTATGGGGTTACTAATTGATAATAAAACTTAAAAACGAAGGGGTGAATCACTATGCGTATTGGTGGTTTAGCAACAGGGATGGATATTGATAACTTAGTAAATAAACTAATGAGTGCGGAACGTATACCATTAGATAAAATGGAGCAAGAACGAACAACGCTGGAATGGAAACGTGATGCTTTTCGTGAGGTCAACACAAAATTATCTGAGTTAGAAGCACTCATGTTTGATATGAAATTGAGCCCTACATATAATGCGAAAACAGTTAGTTCTTCTCATGAGGATGCAGTAATAGCTACTGCTTCAACAAGTACTGCTAACGGTACGTATCAAATCAATGTTAAAGAATTAGCAACGAATGCGATTAATGTAAGTGCGGAAGAAATTGATGCCTCTGCTATATCAGCTGGACAGGAAATCACGTTCTCTACCGTTGACGAAAACGGTGAAGCAAATGAATATACGTACACCGTAGAAGAAGGAGAAACACTGACGGAAGTACTAAAACGCGTATCTGCTGATGATAATAATGTCCGGATGTTTTATGATGAACAGACAAATAAAGTGATAATGGAAACGTCAAGAACTGGAAATTACAATGAGCGTGGAGCTGAAATTCAATTCACAGCTAATTCGTTTTTCAGCTCAGTTCTTAAGATGAATATGGATAATGAAAAAGGCGGCACAAATGCAAAGTTTGAATACAATAACAGTGGTTTGGAGATGGAATCTAAAACAAATGCATATTCATTAAATGGAATTAATTTTGAATTTAAAAATACAACAAATGATTCCAATGCAACATTAACGGTTATCAACGATGTAGAAGGCTCATTCCAGTCAATTATGAAGTTCGTTGATAAATATAATGAAGTGGTTGAGGCGTTAAATTCTTCCCAAAAAGAAGAAAAGTATCGTGATTATCCACCGTTAACAGAAGAACAAAAGAAAGAGATGTCAGATAAAGAAATTGAACTCTGGGAAGAAAAGGCAAAAAGTGGATTATTACGTGGAGAATCGACTATTTCAAGTGGATTATTTGATCTAAGGCAGAGCTGGTATTCCAATGTAGATACTGGAGGAGAGTATAATTCGATCACGCAAGTAGGAATGAAGACATCTAGTAATTACTTAGATGGCGGCAAATTAATTGTAGATGAACAAGAACTAAAAAAAGCATTAAGGGAAAATCCAGCAGATGTTCAAAAGCTATTCTCAAATAATGAAGAGGGAGCTTCACGTGGAATTATCCACCGTCTCGATGATGCATTATCAACCACTATTGGCCGAATTGGTGAAAAAGCAGGAAGTACAGGACAAACATTAGAGAATTATTCATTAGGAAAAAGAATGAAAGATTTAAATACACGTATTTCTGATTTTGAAAACCGATTAGTACAAGTCGAGTCGCGTTATTGGAACCAGTTTACTGCTATGGAAAAAGCCATTTCGAGAATGAACCAACAATCTGCGCAATTGATGTCTCAGTTTGGCAGTGGGATGTAATTTGACGATGAGGGAGGGAATGGAATGTCACCAAATAAGCAACATCAGGCGTATCAAGACAATGCAGTTAATACCGCCTCAGGTGCAGAACTTACTTTAATGCTTTATAACGGTTGCATGAAGTTTGTTAAACAAGCAATAAAAGATGTGGAAGCAAATCATTTTGAAGAAAAAAATACAAATATTCAAAAGGCACAGAACATCATACAGGAATTAATTATAACCTTAGATCCAAAGATCGAAATATCTAATCAATTCTTACCGCTTTATGATTATATGTTGTTCCGATTAAAGGAAGCAAATATTAATAATAATGTGGAATACCTACAAGAAGTATTAGAATTGATTACTGATTTTAGAGATACTTGGAAGCAAGTCATTTTGGAAATTAGAAAGAAACAATATGCACAGGGTGCTCATGTCTGATGAATCGGTTAACTACTTTATATCAAATCACATTAGAATTAAAAGAAGTCTTAGATAACAGTTCAGAGTACAAACAAAGAGAGTCCCTTATTTCGAGGGTCAATACATTAATTGAGCAGCGTGGCAAAGAAATGGAACAGATAGTCCCCCCTTTTTCTGATGAAGAAAACCGGATGGGAAAAGCAATAGTAGCATTACATCAGCCAATTGAAACATTAATGCATCAACTATTTAACGAGTTGAAGTCAGAAATGCGTCAAGTAAAAAAACAGAAAAAATCGAACCGACAATATAAAAACCCTTATGCACAAATGCAATCCATTGATGGAATGTTCTTGGATCGAAAAAAATAAATATACGTTAACTTATCATGTTAAACGAGTGGCTTGGATAGTTCTTCAAAAAAGCCCTCGTTTCTCTCTTCTAAGAAACGAGTGGGAATAGCTCTTCAATACGTGTAAATATATTGCATCTGCTTTATCAATGTTTAAATCATTTCTATACAGGATAGAAGTAACTATGGGATTGTAAATTTGATTAAGAAATTGTAAACCGTCTAACCCTATAGGAGGCAAGGAATTGACGGTTTTTCAATCAATTATATTTACAATTTCATGTGTTTAGAAAGGAATTTCATTGGGAAACGTTGTATAATATATATAGAAGCTTATAAGCTTAAAAGGAGGACACTTTCATGAAATTTAACATTCGTGGTGAAAACCTTGAGGTCACAGGATCTATTCGGGATTATGTAGAAAAGAAGATAAGTAAACTAGAAAGATACTTTGATACACCACCTGCATCCGAAGTACATGTTAATTTAAGTGTCTATAATGATGAACAGAGAATCGAAGTAACCATTCCAATGACCAATTTGTTACTACGTGGTGAAGTACAACACGTAGATCTATACGCAGCGATTGATCTAGTCGTAGACAAATTGGAAAGACAGATTAGAAAACATAAAACGAAAGTGAACCGTAAATTCAAACAAAATGGTGCTGCTAAGCATGTATTTGCTGAATTAGAAAAGGAAGCAGCTAATGTAGCTCTAGAAGAAGAAACAGATGATATTGAAATTGTTCGAACAAAAAGGTTTGATTTAAAGCCAATGGATTCTGAAGAAGCTGTGTTGCAAATGGACATGTTAGGTCATGCATTTTATGTATTTGAAAATGCAGCAAACGGAGATACAAATGTTGTGTATCGTCGTAATGATGGAAAATATGGTTTGATTGAACCAAATGCATAATCATTGAAGTGAGAGGCAGTCCAATTGGGCTGCCTCTTTTAGTTGAGAATAGTAGGTATAAAATGAAGGAGTTGTCGAAATTTGTTGATTAAAACACTAAATTTCAAAAACAGGAATGACGAATCTATGTTTTTTGATATAATGCTTCATTATCAAATATAAATACGTTCTAATTTCTCGAGAATTTTGTCGAATACACACCTAAAATTTAAAAATAGACATTAGCCCCATTTTCATATTCATGTTATAACTTAGCTAGTACTACAGGAGGTGAAACATTGACCGGTGAAGAAAAACTAAGTCACTTGAGTAAAAAAGTAGAGCAGCATGAAATAACACTTGTAAAGCTTGTGGAAATGATATCTACATTAAATCGTAGGTTTTTGGAAACAAGTGTAAAAGAAAAGTAAATGGACATGTAAATTCTCCGCTTTAAAAAGCAACATTCCTTTCCAATGTATCCTCTCCTATCCTCACCCAAAAGAGTGGTTCATCCCCGAACTACTCTTTTTATGTTCTATTTGTTGGTGATGTCCTTAGTTGTCATCTTTCTCTAGAAAGTGTTATGATTGATCATGGACTCTATTATTAAACAGTAAACGGAACGAAATAATGAATAGTAAACATTTTTATAATAAATATTGAGGTGCATGAACAATGGCAGGAATACTGCAGAAAATATTTGGTGATGGAACACAAAGGCAACTGAAACGATTACAAAAAACAGTAGATGAAATTGAAGCTTTAGAACCTGAGATAGAAAAGCTTTCCAATGAAGAAATTCAAAATAAGACAGAACAGTTTAAAACGCGTTATCAAAATGGCGAGACTTTAGATGATCTGCTTGTTGAGGCATACGCAGTTGTCCGTGAAGGATCGAAACGTGTGCTAGGTATGCGGCCTTTTCAAACTCAGCTAATGGGTGCAATCGCATTACATGAGGGGAATATCGCTGAAATGAAGACAGGTGAAGGTAAAACACTTGCATCGACGATGCCAGCATATTTAAATGCCCTATCTGGAAAAGGTGTGCATATTATTACTGTCAATGATTATTTGGCAAGTCGTGATGCTCAAGAAATGGGAGAACTTTATCAATTTTTGGGGTTAACGGTTGGCTTAAATGGAAATGGCTTATCTAAAGAACAAAAGCGGGAGGCCTATCATCAGGACATTACGTACGGTACGAATAATGAATATGGCTTTGACTATTTACGAGATAATATGGTCCTCTATAAAGAGCAGATGGTTCAACGGCCATTGAACTTTGCAATCATCGATGAGGTAGACTCAATCTTAATCGACGAAGCCAGGACACCATTAATTATTTCTGGTTCTGCAAAAAAATCGGCTTCTCTGTATCAAAGAGCGAATAGTTTTGTTAGTACACTTTCAAAAGAAAGTGATTATACCTATGATGAAAAAACAAAAGGTGTGCAACTTACTGAAGAAGGGATTAATAAAGCTGAACGTTTTTTCTCTATCGAGAATTTATTTGACTTAAATAATGTGTCACTAACACATCATATTAATCAGGCATTAAAAGCTCATGTTTCCATGCATCGTGATGATGATTATGTTGTCGAAGAAGGAGAAGTTGTTATTGTTGACCAGTTCACTGGACGTTTAATGAAAGGTCGACGTTATAGTGATGGATTGCATCAAGCAATTGAAGCTAAAGAGGGATTACAGATTCAAAACGAAAGTATGACATTGGCATCCATTACTTTTCAGAATTTCTTCCGGATGTATAATAAACTGGCAGGTATGACTGGTACAGCCAAAACAGAAGAAGAAGAGTTTAGAAATATATATAATATGGACGTTATTGCTATTCCAACGAATAAACCAATTATTCGTGATGACCGTGCAGATTTAATCTATAAGTCGATGGAAGGGAAGTTCCGCGCTGTTGTCGATGAAATTAAAGAACGACACGAAGCTGGACAACCAGTTCTTGTAGGGACAGTTGCCGTAGAAACTTCGGAATTGATTTCAAAATTATTGAAGAAAGCTGGAGTTAAGCATGATGTCTTAAATGCAAAAAACCATTTCCGTGAGGCTGAGATTATTGAGAACGCTGGACAGCGTGGTGCAGTAACGATTGCTACCAATATGGCTGGTCGTGGGACGGATATTAAACTTGGTGATGGGGTAGTAGACCTAGGTGGACTTGCAGTTATTGGTACAGAACGTCATGAGTCACGACGGATTGATAACCAATTACGTGGTCGTTCTGGGCGTCAAGGAGACCCTGGTTTGTCTCAATTTTACCTCTCCATGGAGGATGAACTCATGCGTCGATTTGGATCCGATAATCTAAGATCGATGATGGAACGTTTAGGCATGGAAGATGATCAACCAATTGAAAGTAAAATGGTTTCTCGCGCTGTTGAATCTGCACAGAAACGAGTGGAAGGGAATAACTTTGATGCTCGTAAAACGGTGTTATCCTATGATGATGTCTTACGCGAACAAAGGGAAATCATTTACAAGCAGCGTTTCGATGTGATTGAATCCGAAGATAATCTACGTGAGATTATTGAAAACATGATTATTTCTACATTAGAACGAGTAGTGGCGACACATACGCAGGATGATGATGAGGACAATTGGGATTACAAAGCGATTGCTGAGTATGTGCAAGGTAACTTATTAGATCCAGAGCAGATTTCGGAAGATGATTTGAAAGGAAAAGATCAAGAAGAAATTAATGAGTTGATCATGGAGAAAGTAAGAGCTCGTTATGATGAAAAAGAAAATGAACTAACCGAAGAGCAAATGCGTGAGTTTGAGAAAGTTATCTTGCTTCGAACAGTTGATACAAAATGGATGGACCATATTGACCAAATGGATCAACTACGTCAAGGGATACATTTACGAGCATATGGACAAAATGATCCGCTTCGTGAATATCAGTTAGAAGGATTCGCCATGTTTGAAGAAATGATTGAAAGTATTGATGAAGAAGTCGCCAAATATATTATGAAAGCTGAAATTCGTGACAACCTACAACGTCAGGAAGTTGTGAAGAATACACAAGCTGTCTCTGGTAATCAAGAGGAGAAAAAGAAAACAAAAAAACCGTTTGTGAAACAGCAAGATATTGGACGAAATGATCCATGTCCTTGTGGTAGCGGAAAAAAATATAAAAATTGCCACGGAAAATAAAAGCTATCATTGAACACTCCGCTGCATCGTAGTGGAGTGTTTTCATGAATGAATAATACTTGAGGTGATCAATAATGGAATTAGTTGATATCAAAAATGAACTGGATCAGATGAAGCGTCGTATTAATGATTTTAGGGGGTCTCTTTGACTTAGATACAAAGAGTAGTCGGATTAAAGAATTAGAGCTACAAATGGCGGCTCCAGAATTTTGGGATGATCAAGATACCGCTCAAGCAGTGATCGCTGAAGTGAATAATCTAAAAGAATATGTGAACAATTTTAAAGAGGTAGAAGATCTGCATGATAATTTAGAAGTATCTTATGAACTTGTAAGAGAAGAAAATGACCGCGAATTATTTGAGGAATTAACATCCGAAATGAAAGCACTAAGAAAAAAACTCAATGATTTTGAGTTGCAAATCCTGTTAAACGAACCTTATGATACGAATAATGCCATACTTGAACTTCACCCAGGTGCTGGCGGTACAGAGTCACAAGACTGGGGAAGTATGCTATTACGAATGTATCAGCGTTGGGCAGAGACGAAGGACTTTAAAGTGGAAACGTTGGATTATTTAGCCGGTGAAGAAGCTGGCTTAAAAAGTGTAACCCTATTAATTAAAGGGCATAATGCATATGGTTACTTAAAAGCTGAAAAAGGGGTACATCGATTAGTGCGTATATCACCTTTTGATTCTTCCGGCCGTCGTCATACATCGTTTGTTTCCTGTGATGTAACTCCTGAAATGACGGATGATGTCGATATTGAAGTGAAAACAGAAGATATTAAAGTAGATACTTACCGAGCTAGTGGTGCAGGTGGTCAGCATGTAAACACAACCGATTCGGCTGTGCGTATTACGCACTTACCTACTAATGTAATTGTAACCTGCCAGAATGAACGGTCGCAGATTAAAAATAGGGAAGCTGCTATGAAGATGTTGAAATCAAAATTATACCAATTAGAAATAGAGAAACAACAGCAGGAGTTGGCTGAAATTCGCGGCGAACAGATGGAAATTGGCTGGGGTAGTCAGATTCGATCCTATGTATTCCATCCATATTCCATGGTAAAAGATCATCGCACCAATGTAGAGGTTGGTAATACGCAGGGAGTAATGGATGGAGATCTTGATCCGTTTATTGATGCTTATTTACGTCATCAAATGAAGTAAAAGCTTTAGTCTCTATAACAGACAGCGCTTTTTTTCATAAAATAGACACAAATAGTAAATGGCTTGGGCTTGCAGCTTTCCTGCTAAGTTTAATGAAAAAAATGGAAATGGAAAGTGTTTTAAAATAAACAGATATGGTTATAATAAAATTGATAAACCATTACACTATTTCTGTTAGGGGGATTGAAGCTATGAAAAAATGGTTGTTAACAATGCTTTTCGGTTCTGCCTTAGTGCTAGGTGCATGTGGCGGCGGGGACGACGGTGCATCAGAAGAACCAGCAGATAACGGAGATACAGGAACGGAAGAACCTTCCGGAGAAGGTGGTTCTGTAGATACTGCAGCAGCTGAAGAAGTATTTGAAAGTAATTGTGCATCCTGTCATGGTGCTGATCTCTCTGGTGGTCAAGGACCTGATTTAACTCAAGTTGGTTCTCGACTTTCATCAGATGAAATTGCAGACATCATTAAAAATGGTAAAGGTAGTATGCCAGGAGGTATGGCTACTGGTGAGGACGTACAAATTCTTGCAGATTGGTTAGCTCAAAAGAAATAATAACCTAGAAGCTTGTCTAATTGTAAACAATTGGACAAGCTTTTTAAATGGGTAAGAAATCAGACTCTTTTGTAGCGGAACTACAGAAGACATTGCTTGTTCTTATACGAGTAAATATACCTAGTTTAAAATCCCTCTCTAAGCATAATTCCCTTTCTTTCTATAATATATGACAAAATATTTCATGAAACACCGACTTTTGAAATACAAATGTAATAATTTTATGTCTAAAAATCGTGGCGAAAGATGTTATAATGATGAAGTATCATGTACATATCCTATTTAAATTATGTAGATGAAAAGATAAATAGAGCATACATCAAGATAAACAACTAAAAGATAAAGGTGAGTTTTATATGATATTGATGAAGGATGTTCATAAAACATATGCCAATGGTGTCGTTGCATTAAGCGGTATAAATGTCGATATAAAACAAGGTGAATTTGTATACATAGTTGGACCAAGTGGTGCAGGGAAATCGACATTTATTCGATTAATGTTTAGAGAAGTAAAACCATCAAATGGTACCATTCGCATAAATGATATAAATGTCAATGATTTAAAGGAAAGAAAAGTACCATATTTAAGGCGGAATATAGGTGTTGTTTATCAAGATTTTAAACTGCTTCCCAAACTATCAGTCTATGAAAATGTAGCTTTTGCATTGGAAGTAATTGAAGAGTCACCTGCTGTCATTCGTAAACGAGTGATGGAAGTATTAGACCTTGTCGGTTTGAAAAACAAAGCACGATTTTTACCGGATGAATTATCTGGTGGTGAACAGCAGCGTGTTTCTATCGCACGAGCAATTGTTAATCATCCTAAGATTGTAATTGCCGATGAACCGACTGGTAACCTTGATCCAGAAACTTCACGAGAAATAATGAAAATATTTGAAGAGATTAATGATCGAGGCACAACGATTCTAATGGCAACACACAGTAAAGAGATTGTTAATACATTTCGAAAACGTGTAATTGCTATTGAAGACGGATTAATTGTTAGAGATGAACACCGAGGTGATTACGGCTATGAAAGTTAGGACATTAATGCGTCATATACGCGAAGGATTTAAGAACATTGGGCGTAATGGTTGGATGACGATTGCTTCAGTTGGTGCCGTTACGACTACATTAATCTTAGTAGGAGCTTTTCTAGCGTTAATGCTCAATCTGAATGAAATGGCGGATAATATTGAAGACGATGTACAAATTGATGCCATGATTGAACAGACTGCTGATGAAGAACAGATACAAAATCTAGGAAATGAAATCGAAAAAATAAATGGCGTACAATCGGCTGTTTTTTCTTCGAAAGATGACCAATTAAATAGTTTAATTGATAGCATGGGAGAAAACGGACAAGCCTGGCAAATGTTTGAGCAGGACAACCCATTGAATCATGTGTTTGTTGTCAAAACTGCAGATCCACAGGATACCGCTCCAGTTGCTAAACAAATCAATGAGTTACAAGGAATACAATCTGTAAACTACGGTCAAGGCGTGGTCGAAAAGCTATTCGAATTTAATAGTTATGCAAGGACTATCGGGTTGGTACTCATTCTAGGATTGGTATTTACAGCGATCTTCCTCATATCCAACACTATTAAAATTACAATAATGGCCAGAAGTAAGGAAATTGGCATTATGAAACTAGTTGGTGCCACTAATGGATTTATTCGTTGGCCATTCTTTATAGAAGGATTGTTGTTAGGTGTATTAGGTTCTATTATACCAGTAGCAATTATTCTTACAGGCTACTATTACTTGGTAAATAACATTAGCCAGCATATCAATTACAGTTTTATTGAAATCTTACCGTTCAACCCATTTGCATTTCAGCTTGCACTAATTATCGTTGCTATAGGTGCTCTAATTGGCGTATGGGGCAGTGTGATGAGTGTACGTAAATTCTTAAAAGTGTAACTGGCTTAAATAAGTTTGATTTTTTACGAGGGAAGGGGAAAAAGGAGCAATGAAAAAGGTAATTCCATCTTTATTAACCGTTTTGTTAGTATCGACATCGGCCACTTTTTATGCTGGGCCGGTGTCAGCTCAATCAACAGATGAACTGGAAAAAAAGATTAATGATTTGGAACAGGAACAAAAAGAACTTGAACAGCAACAGGATAGTTTAGGTGAAGATTCTGCTGAAACAGATAAGAAAATGAATGAAAATCTTGATCAACAAGATTCCGTGGAAAGTGAAATTACTTCATTAAACGAAGACCTGCAAGGGACCATGGAACAAATTAAAACCAAGGAAAATGAAATTACGGAAACAAATACTAAAATTAACGATTTAGAAACGCAAATCGAAGAACTAAAGAACGAAATAGTCATGCTTCAAGAGCGTATTAAAAAGCGTGAAGAGTTATTAAAAGATCGTTTACGTAATCTTCAACTAAATGGTGGAGAAATGAAATACATAGAAGTGATTTTCGGATCACAAAGCTTCGGAGATTTTATCAGCCGATCTACAGCTGTAAATACCATTATGGATCAAGATAAATCGATAATGGAACAACATACTGCTGACAAGATTGCATTAGAAAAAAATAAGGCAGACGTAGAAAGCAAGAAAAGCGAAGTAGAAGATAGAAAACTAGCATTACAGGATCAAAAGGATGATCTAGTTGCACTTAAAGGACAACTTGATGATCAAATGGCAGAAAAAGAAACACTCATGGCTTCTTTAGAAGAAGAACAGCATGAATTAGAAGAACATAAAGTAAGTATTGAAAAAGAACAGGAAATTCTAGCTAATCAAGCTGCCGCAGCTGAGAAGGCTAAGAAACTTGCACAATCTGAAAAAAGCGAGTTAGAACAATTAGCGAAACAGAAAGAACAGCAAAAAGAAAAACAGAGTTCGAATTCATCTTCAAACTCGACTGCAAGTCCAAGCTCTCAAGGGGGCTCCCAATCTAGTGGAAGTGGTATTTTAAGTTATCCAGTTTCTTACGGAGTTACTTCTGGTTATGGACATCGATGGGGCAAATTGCATGCTGGAATTGACTTTGGAACTCCTGTAGGAACAGCAGTAAAAACAGCTGCACCTGGGGTTGTTGTACAAACAAACACAGAAGCAGATGGCGGCATGAGTGGTTATGGTAATGTCGTTTTAGTTGCTCATAACGTTGGTGGTGTATCCTATACAACGCTTTATGCACATCTGAGTAGCATTTCGGTTTCATCTGGGCAAACGATTAGTTCTGGACAAGTTATCGGAAATTCTGGAAACTCTGGTCATTCCACAGGACCACATTTACACTTCGAGGTTCATCGTGGCGGTTGGAATGCTGCTAAGAGTAATTCAATAGATCCAATGGATGTATTAGAATAAAGAAAAACTATAAACAAAGACATCGACCTTATTGGTTTGATGTCTTTTTCTGCTATTACGTGTATAATTACATAAATAGGGAGTTAAAACCATAGTAATAAGAAGAAGTTAGTGATATGCTTTGTTTACTAGGTTCAATGATGATAAAAAGTGTTGGGGTGAAATTATGAAATTAAGAAAGTTACATATTGTATTGCTTTTAGTTGCTGCATTAGTAATTGGACTTGCTGGCGGTTATGCTGGTGTAGAACTAGCAAAGTCTGATGATCCTACAGCAATGGATAATGCAGGAGTAAATCAAGGGGATCAAGATACGAATTCGTCAGGTTCAGGTACCCCACAAAACATGGAAAAGGTAGATCAAGCATTTAAATTAATAAAAGAAAATTATTTAGAGGAAATTGATGATAAGCAGTTAGTAGAAGGTGCAATAGAGGGTATGCTATCTTCATTAGATGATCCCTACAGTTCTTACATGGATGTAGAGACGATGGAGCAATTTAATGA
Organism: Virgibacillus salexigens; assembly: GCF_000723585.1. NCBI lineage: Bacteria > Bacillati > Bacillota > Bacilli > Caryophanales > Bacillaceae > Virgibacillus > Virgibacillus salexigens. The sequence goes on from NZ_CCDP010000001.1 coordinate 1,391,723, forward strand.
ACAAATCGAATCATCTTTTGAAGGAATTGGTGCAGAAGTTAGTATGGTAAATGATACAGTTACCATTGTTGCTCCTATTAAGGATTCACCTGCAGAGCAAGCTGGATTACGACCAAATGATCAAGTGCTGCAAGTAGACGGTGAGAGTTTAGAAGGTTTAAACCTGAATGAGGCTGTAGCTAAGATTCGTGGTGAAAAAGGATCGGAAGTGGAATTGAAAATACAGCGAGCAGGAGTTTCAGATCCTTTTAATGTTACCATAGAAAGAGATACCATACCTGTTGAAACAGTTTATAGTAAAACCGAAGAAGTGGATGGGAAAAAGACGGGTGTCTTGGAAATAACCAATTTCTCTGAACGAACAGCAGATGAATTTAAAAACCAACTTCAAGAATTGGAAGATAATGGAATAGAAGGGTTAGTAATTGATGTTCGTGGAAATCCAGGTGGTTTATTAAATGTTGTAGAGGATGTTCTAAAAGAATTTGTCCCTGAAGATATGCCGTACTTACAAGTAGAAGATCAAAACGGAAAGAAAACACCTTATTACTCTGAGTTAACGGAAAAGAAAGAGTATCCAATAAGTGTCGTTATTGATGAGGGAAGTGCTTCAGCTTCAGAAATTTTAGCAGTTGCTATGAAAGAGATGGGATATGATGTAGTCGGACAAACAAGTTTCGGAAAAGGTACTGTTCAACAGGCGGTTCCATTAGGAGATGAAAGTACAATAAAATTAACATTCTATAAATGGCTATCTCCAGAGGGAAATTGGATTCATGAAAAAGGTGTAAAACCTACTATTGATGTGAAACAACCTGATTATTACTATACGAATCCAGTTCAGATTGAAGAACCTTTAACGAAGGATCAGACTGGAGATCAAGTTAAAAACGTGCAAATTATGTTAAAAGGATTGGGATATGACCCAAGTAGAACCGATGGTTATTTTAATGAACAAACAGAAAAAGCAATAACACAATTCCAATCTGATAATGATTTAAAAGCAACAGGAGAAGTCAATGAACAAACATCTGCTTTAATCGAAACACAAATAGTAGATCAAATCCGTAATGACAAAGATGATCAACAGATGGAAAAAGCATTAAATGAAATATATAAATAATTTGCAAGTGCTGTCTCATGAGGACGTTTAATTTTATCAACTAGTTATAGAATATACGTGGTACTTCCTCTTATTGCCAGAAGTAGCGCTTATCTGGGCAATTTCCATATCGTGTATATTCTTATTATGTTGATAGTGAGCTGACTTTTGAGACAGCTCTTTTTACACTATATAGCAGGAAGTTTTTCATTTCGTGTCGAATTAAATGATGGCATACGAATTTAGCAAAACATCACTGCACAAAGAAGGTGATCGATATATGTTAGAGGCATGGTTCACCGAAATGGTGAAAGGTATAGGGAAATTATTTTTAAATCCACTCTTATACTGGGCAATTTTCTTAATCGTTTTAGCAGGTATGCAAAGAATTAAACGAGAAAGGAAAGACTTCGGTATTAAACTATTCGATGTCTTTTCCGAATGGAAATATACATGGGCTACCTCGATTATTTTAGGTGTTATTATATCTGCGCTTACCATTGGGTTGGGTATTGTTTTTTCTTATTCAACCGTATTATTGCTTTGCCTGGTAACAATTCTTGTTAGTATAACAGGTAAATTTTCCTTTTTATCGGCCAGTTATACCTTTGGAATTACTTATGTATTGTTACTTTTTCTACCATTTTTATTAGAGAAACAAGATTTTATCCCGAATGACTTGTTTTCCTCTGTGGATTATTCTGGATTTACCGTATTATTAGCAATGTTGCTATTTGCTGAAAGTATGTTACTGCTGCAAGCTAGAAAAGGTCCTACATATCCGGAACTTACCTCAGGAAATAGAGGTGGCTGGGTGGGTCAGCATCATATTAGAAAGATGTCGATTATCCCTTTCTTTATTCTTATTCCATCGGGTTCGATAGCTCCATTCGCTGCTTATTGGCCGTACTTTACTGTAGGGGGAGAATCCTATAGTTTATTGCTTGTCCCTTTTATTGTTGGATTTAATCACCTTGTAAGAGGAAGTGACCCGGTACGTGCAGCTGGTAAATTAGCAAATACTACCTTAGCTTTAAGCATAGTTATATGGATTTGTGCGTTTATTAGTATTTATTATCCTTGGTTTTCTGCCGTTGGGATTATTTCTGCAATTGTTGGTAGAGAATTTATAAATTATCGACATCGATCCATGGATCAGCAAAAAACTGGATTCTTCCAAACGTCTGATAAAGGTTTGAAAGTTCTAGCTGTTCTTCCTGGTTCACCTGCCGATCGGCTTGAAATTGTGGCGGGGGAGACCATAACCAAAGTAAATGGAAATAAAATATATAGTTTAACTGCTTTCTATGAAGCGTTACAAGAGAGCGGCGCTTATTTTAAATTAGAGCTTCTTGATAAAGCTGGTGAAAACCGTTTTTTACAAGGAGCGTTGTATGAAGGGGATCATCATGAGCTAGGTATTATTTTTACATCGAACCCACATCGCAAGAAAGAAAAAGAAATTGTATAAGAAAGCACCAGCGTCTGCATGAATGAATCATTCTATGCAGATTTTTTTTGCTCCTAGTGAGATCCCATTTGTAGAAAGGAAATGAAGGTGATATAGTAAAAATACGGTTAATTCAGAAAATTTAAATATAGAATTTGGTATTCTTTGATAAAGGATGCAATGCGAAATGAAAAAATGGTTTCATCGTTCACTAAAAAATCAACTCATTGCCTTTATTCTAATCGTGGTTCTTATTCCTATCATCATTTTAGGGCTGATTTCGTATTATTCTACGGTTCAACTATCTAAGGATCGTGCGGAAATTTCTGGTGAAAGTTTTCTAGAACAAATACAAGATTCCATATCATTTATTATCAATGATGTGGAAAATATGTCCGTGTTCTTAATAGGTAATCAGGCAGTTCAAGAATATTTACAGGTGGAGGGAGATCCCATTTATCCTCAACGTGAGATATATGGGTTTTTATCAAATCTAGCTTTTTCCAAACAATATATTGATGATATTATTATTTACCCATCAAACGGGAATTCGCCAATTTCCACGAATTTAGTTATGGATACAGAAGAAATGGGAATTTTTGACCGAATTCCTTCCAACAAATGGTGGTCTTATCGAAAAGAAAATGAGACAGTGGATGGACGACAGGAGAGAATTAGTTTAACCAGACCCATTCGTAGTACAAGTGACTTTGAGCAAATCGGTTATTTAACAATTAACTTAAATGTAAAAGTGATTGAAGCGTATTTAAATGCAGGGGAATTAGAGTGGGATGGTTCTGTATTCATCCTCAATAATGGAAAATTACTATCAGGTAATCAAACAGTCAGTCAACAAGTCGATAGCAGCGAATTACAACAAATTATTGATCAAACAAAGCAGGACCGTTTCACCTATGAATTAGGAGCAGAAAAATTCACGATCTTTACTAAAGAAATCGAAACAGTGGGTTGGGATTTAGTAAGTGTCATACCTTTTCAAGAATATAGCTCGCAGAATAAATATATCTTATGGCTTACCGTTTATTCTGTTATTCTCGCTGGGGTATTAATAACTGCACTGGTTATTTTCTTTATTTCTAAAGTATTGCGCCCACTAATTAAATTAACGGACACGATTCGAACAGCAAATCCAGGGGATAAGTTAAGCGCAGTTGATAGTTTTTCCTATAATGAAATTGGCGATTTGATAAGTAGTTATAATCAGTTGAATGAACGTATTTCGGTGTTAATGCGCCAAGTTCAAAAGAACGAAGCTATCAAAAGGCAAGCAGATTTGCAAGCGCTTCAATCCCAAATAAATCCACATTTTTTATATAACACATTAGCATCCGTTCATTGGATTGCATTACAATCGCAAGCGTATGATATTTCTAGAGTCGTATCTTCTTTAAGTACATTTTTACAGTTTAGTCTGAATAAAGGTAATGAATATTGTACGATTGAACAAGAAGTTGGCCATGTTCGCCATTATGTTGACATTAAAGAAATACGTTTTCCAGACACATTTTCTTTACAACTCGATATTCCAGAAGAGATCAAGCAGGATTGTATACTAAAGCTTATTTTACAGCCGTTAGTTGAGAATAGTATTAAACATGGCTTCTTTTCCCTCCAACAACATTATGGAAGGATTAAGATAACCGCAGAAAAAAAGGATAACCGAATTCATTTTGCAGTGATGGATAATGGTGCTGGGATGTCGGAAGCGAAAAGGAAAGAATTACAATCTCAATTTTTGGAAGATCCATTGTCTAGTGGTGTTATTGGTACAAATTATGGCCTTCGTAATGTCAATTTACGTTTGTGTTTACATTTTGGACAAGCTAGTGGGTTACGAATTTTTAGTGAAAAATTAGCCGGTACGACAATCCAATTCTCTATTCCAAGAAAAGGAAGATGACCGATGAAAGTACTAATTGCGGATGATGAGATTATTATTCGAGAAGGGATAGCAAATGTGATTCCTTGGGAGGAAAATGGTTTCCTATTACTTGATCCTGCGGCTTCAGCGGAAGAAGTGATAGAACGAATAGAAACGGAGAAACCAGATATTTTAATCACTGACATTCAAATGAAAGAGATGAACGGACTTGAACTTGTTTCATATATTGGAAAGAAAAATTATTGTATCGAAAGTATTTTGCTAACAGGGTATGATGACTTTGCCTATATTCAAGAGGCACTCAGGCAGGATGTATGTGATTATTTATTAAAAACTAGCAGTCCAGATGAAATAATCACTGCAGTTAACCGGGCAAAAAAACGATTAGAAAAAGATAAAAAATATCATCGTTGGTCAAACGCGGCATATTCAGAAGAGAAAAATACAATAGTACAAACTCTATTTCATCAACGAGATTCGAAAGATCAAGCAAAATTGGCGGAAGCTCTTCCCGAATTAGCTACTCCCCCTTATCAACTTATTCTGATTGGGACAACCCTTGATACGCAGACATTACATTCTTATGAAAAAATATGGAATGGGTATTTATATGGAACGTGGTTACATGATGACCGGTTTACGTTGATACTTACAAAACGAAATACCTATTTAGAGGACGGTTATTTATTACAAATGGCAATCAAAAAAATACGTCAGATGGTCCAACAGCCAATATTCATGAGTAACGTTATATCAACCTTAAATGAATTGCCGTATAAATATGAACAGCTATCGCAGCTTCACTTATATAAATATATATTCACAGATGCTGTTACCATCAGTGAACAAATGGTTAAAGAAAGAACCGGAATTGCCTATCACGAGAGAAAAGAAGAGTTTCTTCAGCAACTTATAACGTTTCTTCATAATGGAGAATATGACAACTTAATTACTTGGGTGCATGCATTTCATACTTGGTTATTTTCGCATTCTCAAGCTACTCCGGATTCTATCCAGTTTTATGTGCAAAATTTGTACATGGAAACCATAAGATATATGAATCGAATTCAAGATCATGAACGGCGTTACGAATCAATTCCTTCAGCAAGTAGTTGGTTTCAACGACCTACGGAAATATTGCAAGCACGATTTTCCCAATTACAGCAGGATTTCCAAAAGCAAGCACAAAAGAATTCAAATTATGTGGAACAAAGCATTTACTATATAGAGGAGCATCTTGGACAATCACTATCTTTACAAGAAGTGGCCGGATATATTTCAATCCACCCTAATTATTTAAGTGAACTAATTAGAAAGAAAACAGGAAAATCCTATGTTGAACTAGTAACCATACTTCGTGTGCAGAAAGCAGTTGACTTTCTTCTGTATACTTCTTTAACAGTTAAAGAGATTGCAAAAAATATTGGATATAATGATCGAAAGTATTTTACAAAAATTTTTAAAAAACATTATGGTGTCACTCCAACACAATATCGCCGTCGAAATTAACGATAAACATGATATAAGATTATTTAAAATACTTAGAAATTTAACCCCTGATATGATATTCTTCCCCCTTAACGAGGGGGGAAGGTTTTCTTAAACTAAAGCTAAGTACTAATAAGGGGGGATTTTATGAAGAAAGCACTGCTAGGACTTGTCATAGTATTAATGCTGACAGGCTGTATTCCAAATGCGGATAGTGAGACAACAAATGAAGAGACGAGTGGAAAAACAACGATATCTATTTGGCATAACTTTGCTGGTGACGATTTACGAGCAAGAAAAGTTAGAGATATGATTGCATCCTTTGAGGAAAAGAATCCTAACATAGAAGTAGATGAACAAGCGATCCCAGTAGATGGTTATCGGCAACGAATAAGTACTGTTGCTGCTGCTGATGAACTTCCAGATGTTTTCCTTACCTACGCAGGAAGTTTTACCGATGAATTCTATCATGGTGATTTAATTCAACCAATTACTCCGTTGTTTAATGAGCATTCAGATTGGAAGAATGCATTTCTTGACGGTGCATTAGAGCCGTATAACTATGATGGTGAATTGTACTCGGCACCTGTTGCGATGTCAGCTACGTCATTCTTGTATTACAACAAAGATATGTTTGAGGAACATCATTTATCTGTTCCAAAGACATGGAATGAATGGATGGAGGTTATCGAGGCTTTTAATCAGCAAGGTATTACACCAATAGCACTCGGAAATAAAGCTCCTTGGGTAGCGCAATCAACGACATTCGGTGCAATCGCTGATCGGGTTACAGGTACAGAATGGTTTCTAAATGCGGTTGAACAAGATGAGGCTTCCTTTACCGATCCAATTTTTCTTGATGCATTAAATCGTTTTAAACAATTAGTTGATAAAGGTGCGTATGCTGATGGAGCTAATAGTATGGACAATACACAGGCAGAGCAGTATTTTGCTCAAGGAAAAGCAGCAATGATGATAAATGGCGCTTGGTCATTGAGTAGCTTAGGTGCTTCCCAATCAGAAGAAGTATTAAATAATATTGGTGTAACTGTCGTTCCAACAATTGAAGATGGAAAAGGATCTGGGAATACCATTACTGGAGGCCCTGGTGGCGGATTCTTACTTAGTAGTAAGACAGAAGGAAAAGCAAAAGATGCAGCACTCGATCTTATTTATAAGCTGAGTAATGCCGAAGCACAGAAACAAATTGCAGAAAGTAATTCCATGGTAATGTATGATGTTGAAATTGACAAAAAGAATGTAAACCCCCTATTCTATGAGGCCTTTAATTTAATCCGCGAGGTAGAATTTGCTCCTGTCTATGATTTGTACTTAACTTCAGAAGCAGGTGAAGCTGTTAACAATGGGCTTCAGGAAATTATGTTAGGTGGAGATCCTGAAAAGGTAGCAGAAACGATTCAAAAGGCTCAAGCTTCCAATGAATAATATGGCACAGCAAATGGGGAGGAAATGATATGCAAGCTAACTTAAAGCTAAAAGGGTTGTTGGTCATTACGTTGCTCCCAGCCCTTTTGCTTTATTCTTTTTTTGTCATTATTCCAATATTTTGGTCTTCCTACTATGGATTTTTTGAGTGGTCTGGGTTAGGAGAGGCAACATATATTGGATTTCAAAATTACATGGAAGTTATACAAAGTTCTGTTTTTTGGAGATCATTTAAAAATAATATGATTATCGTTGCTGCATCTGTGTTTGGACAGGTTCCAATTGCGTTGGCTTTAGCATTAATGTTACGAAAGCGCAATTGGTTTCAGAAAGTGGTAAGATCAGCGGTTTTCTTACCAATGGTTATTTCCACAGTGGTTGTCGGATTAATTTGGGGGTATATTTATGATCCTGAATTAGGAGTTATCAATGCTGTATTACGAGCAGTTGGGTTAGAATCATGGACGAAATCTTGGCTTTCCGACCCTTCTGTGAATATGTATGCGGTAGCCGTTCCAATTATTTGGAATTATATAGGACCATACTTAATTATTTTTATTGCAGCTATTCAAAATATCCCTTCCGAAATGGAAGAAGCAGCAATGATTGACGGTGCTTCCGGGTGGAAAAAGTTAATTTATATTATCTTACCAAATATGTGGACCACAATTAAAGTTGCAGTCGTGTTGTGTATCTCTGGAAGTTTAAAGGCGTTTGACCAAGTATTTGTAATGACTGGCGGGGGACCAGCCGAATCTACAGAAATATTAGCTACCTATATGTATAATAATACTTTTCTTGTTTATCGTTATGGCTATGGGTCAGCCGTTTCTACAATGATTATTATTTTAAGCTTGATTCTAATAGGGATTAGTCAACTATTGATGCGAAGAAAAAATGGATAGGAGGGGGAATAGATATTGAAAAAACGATGGTTTCATTTAATAAAAGTTACATTTCTAAGCATATTTTCGCTAATGATGATCTATCCCCTATATTGGTTAATTACAAGTTCATTTAAGTCGAATGAGGAATTCTTTGCAGAACCATATGCTTTTCCGACAAGTATTTCCTGGGGGAATTTCACAAGAGCATGGGAAGTGGCTGACTTAGGAACTGCCATGATTAATTCCGTTATTGTAACCGTATCAGCCACTGCGTTAACTGTTTTTCTTGGAGCGTTAACCGCATATGTGTTGTCTCGGTTTACCTTTCGTTTAAAGGCGTTTTTAATGGTGTTCTTTTTGTTAGGAATGCTAATTCCCATTCATAGTACATTAGTGCCTCTGTTTACCATGATGAATCAAGTTGGATTACTGGACACTTATTGGGCGTTGATTTTACCGTATACTGCTTTCGAACTTCCAATCGCGATCTTTTTGACGGTGGCTTATATGAGTTCGATACCAAAAGATTTAGAAGAAGCAGCTGTCATCGATGGAACAGGGTATTGGGGAATTTTCTTTCGAATCATGCTTCCTTTAAGTGTACCTGCATTGTCTACAGTAGCAATACTGTCTTTTTTAAGGTATTGGAATGAGTTTGTATTTGCGCTTGTATTTATTAATGACAATTCGTTAAAAACACTTCCATTAAGTCTTTCCATTTTCTCAGACGGCTTCAGTACCGATTATGCGCTGACAATGGCCGCAATGACCATTGCAGTTATACCTACCATTATTATGTATCTTCTTTTCCAAGAGCAAATAATGAAAGGAATGGTAGCAGGTTCCGTAAAAGGCTAATTCAATAAAGGGCGGTGTCATGAATGCGGGTCATTTTAGAAAAATATACGAATATACTGCAACAATTATATTGGTTTGCATATTTACAACTACTTTGGGTAATTTTCAGTGTTTGCGGGTGTATCATCTTTGGTATTTTCCCAGCCACCTATGCCTTATTTCATATTTGGAAAGATTTTCAGTCGGATACTTCGACGACAAAAGCATTGTTTCAGCAATTTCATCATGTGTACATGACATCGTTTTTCTCATTGAATAAAGCAGGTATGCTTTGGCAAGCAATGGTCCTATTAATTAGTACAAATCTAGTCATTATTCATCCCGATTATGTACTGTTTAAATGGATGGTTTTGGGGATGTTAGGTTTCCTATTGTTAAGTGTGATTCATTTCTTCAGACAAGTTGATTTGAATGGACAAATAATCGGACAAATAAAGAAATCGTTTATGCTTGTTTTATTATATCCCAAAAATAACGCTATTTATATGATCGTTTTCTTAGGTCTTATCCTATCACTATATGTATTACCCGGTGTGACTTTCTTTTTTGGAGTGAGTCTTTCAATCTATTTAATCGTACAGTTTGATCGCAAAACAGATTGTATTTTTTGAAATAACGGGAAGTCGGACAAAAAAATGCCAGTTAAGAGAAAACCGAACGAAATTCGAACTTGTTCCTTTCTATTCGGTTTCGTTCGGTTTTTAATTATTTGATTACAATCTGTATTAGAATAAGCTGATTCGTAGTTTTGGCTAGTATAATAGCAGTTAAGTGAAAATGTGGGGGTTCCTTTGGTAAGCGACTTGCCAACTTAGTTGTGGTCGTACTGTAGGAACAATGTTCAGAATGTAAATCATCTAATTTCATCAAACATTATAACGTTATATTTACTTATGGAGAATTTCATGATATGCTTTTCTTAAATCGATAAATATTAGAAAAGGTGAATGGAGATGAAGGATCGATTTGTAGTACGTAATGTAAAACGTACTGATGAAACGATAATCGACATTGTAGTAGAAAAAGGAAGAATCATAGATATAGCAAAAGCTGGATATGGTCAAGGAGAAAATGTATACGACTATTCCGGATACTATATATCTAGTGGGTGGATTGATCTGCATGTTCATGCTTTTCCAGAATTTGATCCTTATGGAGATGAGGTTGATCAAATTGGAGTTAAACAAGGAGTAACAACTATTGTTGATGCTGGTAGCTGTGGTGCTGATAGAATAGCAGATTTAGCGGCTAGTAAAAGACAAGCAAAAACCAACTTATTTGCTTTTTTAAATGTTTCTCGTATTGGATTAGCGAGAGTAGATGAACTATCCAATTTGAATTGGATTGATCAAGCAAAGGCCATTCATGCTGCACAAACCCATCATGATATTGTCATCGGGTTGAAGGCTAGAATGAGCAAAAGCGTAGTAGGAGAAAGTGGGATGAAACCTCTTAAAATCGCAAGAGAACTTTCGAATAAGACAGCATTACCTTTAATGGTACATATTGGTTCAGCACCACCAAAGGTTGAAGATATTATTCCTTGTTTAAAAGCAGGTGATGTTATCACCCATTTCTTAAACGGTAAATCCAATAATTTATTTCAAGCAAATGGAGAACCGTTAAAGGTCTTGACAGATGCCGTGAATCGAGGGGTTCATTTAGACGTTGGCCATGGGACATCTAGTTTTTCATTTAAGTATGCAGAAGCAGCGAAGCAGCACGGTATAAAATTCAATACGATAAGTACCGATATTTATCGTGGTAATCGAGTAAATGGTCCAGTATACAGTATGGCCCATGTGCTGACAAAGTTCTTATATTTAGGATATTCACTAGAAGATGTAATTGATGCTGTAACGATTCATGCAGCTAACTGGCTTGATAAGCCGGAGCTTGGTCGAATTAAAGTAGGAGACCGAACAAATTTAACGCTATTTACAATTAAAGATAAACAGACAGCACTAACTGATTCTGAAGGGGAACAACGAAGCTATTCTAAACAAATTCAACCTAAAGGAGTGATCATTAATGGGGAAATCATTGAATGCTAAGTATGGAATGAAACGTGTCATTAATGCAAGTGGACGTATGAGTATACTTGGTGTTTCGTCTCCAAGTGATACGGTTATGGAAGCAATGAAATATGGCGGACAAAACTATGTAGAAATAGCAGATTTAGTAGATAAGGCGGGAGATTATGCAGCTAGTATACTTGGTTCGGAAGCTGCGATCGTTGTGAATTCCGCATCCAGTGGGATAGCACTTTCTGTAGCTGCACTTGTTACAGAAGGTAATCAGCGCAAAAGTGAACGACTGCATCAAGATGAACTAAGTAAAAATGAAGTAATTATCTTAAAAGGTCATAACGTTCAGTATGGTGCTCCAATCGAAACAATGGTTTATCTTGGCGGCGGGAAGCTTGTAGAGGCAGGCTACGCAAATGAAGGGAAAGCTGTACATATAGAGGAAGCAGTTTCGGAACGTACGGCAGCTATTCTTTATGTGAAATCGCACCATGCTGTACAAAAAAATATGATCTCTGTAGAGGAAACGTGGAAGATAGCAAAGGATAAACGGGTGCCACTTATTGTAGATGCAGCTGCTGAAGGAGATTTACAAAAATATGTTTGCTATTCGGATTTAGCCATCTATAGTGGTTCAAAAGCAATTGAAGGACCAACTTCTGGAATTGTCGGAGGGAAGCGTAAGTACATTGATTGGTTAAAGGTTCAAATGCATGGCATCGGGCGAAGCATGAAGGTAGGTAAGGAAACAACTTTTGGTTTACTTCAAGCATTAGAAGAGTATGGCAATAAAGAAGATAATTCAGAACAAGAAAAAGAAATGTTGCAAGCTTTAACTCCTTTAGGTGAATTAACTGGAGTAGATGTAACTATTGTTCAAGATGAAGCAGGAAGGAATATCTATCGGGCGCGAATACTAGTGAACCCTGAATTAGCAAAGATAGATGCAAGTAATGTAGTAGATCAATTACGCAATGGGGAAATTGCAATTTATACCCGTGATTATGGGATAAGACAAGGTTTCTTTGATATTGATCCACGACCACTACAAGCTGATGATATTCAGATTATAGCTGCAAGATTAAAAGAAATCATTGGAGGAGAATAAAGATGTCTACAATAAAAAAACGATTCTATAAAGACAGAGTTGCTCTAAATGTTTTGGCAGATGATATAGAGAATGCCAAAGAGGTTTTTGAAGCTGCGTATGGCTACGTATTAATTGGCGTGCTTTCAAAAAATTATGAAACAGTTGAACAAGCCGTGGCGGCTATGAAGGAGTATGGGAAAGCAATTGATGAGGCGGTATCCATTGGTCTTGGGGCAGGTGATAATCGTCAAGCTGCTGTTGTTGCTGAAATAGCCAGCCAATATCCAGGGAGTCATATTAACCAAGTTTTTCCGGCAGTTGGTGCAACGCGAGCTAAGCTAGGAGGAGAGGATAGTTGGATTAATGCATTGGTTTCCCCGACTGGAAAAGTTGGTTATGTGAATATTTCTACAGGCCCAATTAGCGCCTCCCAACATGAACAAGCAATCGTTCCGATTAAGACAGCAATTGGACTAGTACGTGATATGGGAGGGGATGCATTAAAATATTTCCCGATGAAAGGCTTACGTTATGAAGAAGAGTACCGGGCCGTTGCAAACGCATGTGGAGAAGAAGGATTTGCACTAGAGCCAACAGGTGGTATCGATAAAGAAAATTATGAAAGCCTTTTACAAATCGCTCTAGAAGCAAACGTACCTAAGATTATCCCTCATGTTTATTCATCGATTATTGACAAGGCTACAGGGAAGACAAAGGTGGATGATGTAGCAGAGTTAATCCAAATGACAAAGAAATTAGTTGATAGCGATGAGTAAACACATTGCAGCATTTGGGGAAGTCATGATGCGACTTCAGGTTCCGGGGTATGAGTCTTTAGCACAAGGAAGGACATTGAATTATTCCTTCTCCGGGACTGGAGTCAATGTTACTTCAGCAGTAGCACGCCTTGGTCATACAGGTTACATGATATCTACATTGCCGAAAAATCCGATAGGTGATGCTGCAATGTCATTTATTCAAAAACTAGGTATTGTACCTTCGTATATATCGCGTAATGGTGAAAATCTCGGAATGTATTTTTTAGAAAATGGATTTGGAGTACGTCCTAGTCAAGTTACCTACTGTAATCGGCAAGAAAGTAGCTTTAATACAGCGACAACGGATAACTATCATTTTCAGAAGATTGCTGAAGAGATCGATGTCATTCATTTTTGCGGGATAACCTTAGCAATGAATGATCAAGTACGAAGTCAAATGAAATCGCTTGCTAAAGCAGTGAAAGCAAATGGAGGAAAAGTGGTATTTGACTGTAATTATCGACCATCTTTATGGGGAGAAGGTGGGTATAAAAAAGCGAAATCACATTATGAGGAAATGCTCCATTTGTCTGACTTGGTAATGATGAATGAACAAGATGCAAAATATATTCTTGAATTAAAGACAAATAAGCTAGAACGGAAGGAGCAATTGATCGATCTCCTCCCTATCGTTGCACAAACGTATCAAATTCCAGTTATCGCTGGGACGCATCGCGTCATCGACAGTGCAAATTTCCATTCCTTGCAGGGTTTTATGTATAAGGATAATTCACTTACTTTTGCTGAGCCTGTATCTTTTCAAGTACTTGATCGAATTGGAGCAGGAGATGCATACACAAGTGGGATTTTACATGGAGAAATCAACGGATTTTCACCTGAGAAAACCGTTGCGTTTGCAACCGTTGCGGCTATGCTCGCTCATACGGTTGTGGGAGATACACCTACAGCAAGTGAAAATGACATTTTCCAAGCGATGAATCACGCTTCTTTGGATTTAAAAAGATAGGCATCCCTCTTCATTTAGGACGCCTTGTTCAATTGCTTTATGATGTTACATGAAACAACTTTATGACTAACAGCAAAGGGGTAAACTCGATGGATATATATTTGTTAATTATTACATTGCTTTCGATTGTCATTGTTATTTTGGGTGTATCATGGTGGAACTGGCATGCATTTATTAGTTTAACCGTTGCAAGTATGTTCTTGGCAATTATGTCTGGTTTATCCATGGATTCAATTGTTACAGCTTATGAATCGGGTGTTGGAAGCGTATTAGGACATTTAGTCGGAATCCTAGCTTTCGGTACTATTTTAGGAAAGATGATGTCGGATTCTGGTGCGGGCGTACAAATAGCTAATTACTTTGTGCGACTCTTTGGGGAGAAAAAACTGCCCTGGGCGATGCTGTTTTCAGGTTTTATTATCGGGATACCTGTATTTTTTGAGGTAGGAATTGTTATATTATTGCCACTGGTCATTGCGATTCGAAAGAAGACAAATCAAAATATATTGTTGATTGGATTGCCAGTAATTGCTGGTTTATCCATTGTACATGGTATCGTACCTCCTCATCCAGGAGCGATGACCGCAATAAGCATTTATGGTGCGAATTTAGGAAGTGTACTTTTATATTCACTCATCATTGCACTTCCTCCAGCAATTATAGCAGGACCACTCTTTGCAAAGTGGATACATAAGCGTGTTGCTCCAAAAGGGGAGCCAAGCGTTGTTCGTCCAGAATCACCGTCCCAACAATTACCTAGTATTGGAGTTTCATTTTTCATTATTTTAATGCCGATTCTATTAATCTTGCTATCTGTTTTTGCACCTTACTTGGAATTACCTGACGTATTTACAGAATTTCTAGTGTTTATTGGAAGTCCTGTAATAGCACTGTTACTTGCCTGCTTTGCAGCATATTATTTGCTTGGTTTTCGACAAGGGATGGATAAGCAGTTAATCAAGAAATTAACAGATGAATGCATACTGCCTATTGGTTCCATTATATTAATTATTGGCGCAGGTGGTGGATTTAAAGAAATTCTGATTGAAAGTGGCGTTGGGGAGACGATTGCTCAAATGGCACAGCACTTTTCTCTATCTCCAATTGTATTAGCTTTTGTAGTTGCAGGATTAATTCGAGTAGCTACCGGTTCAGCAACCGTAGCACTTACTACTGCTGCAGGAATTGTATCGCCTGTTATTGCAAATATGTCAGGTGTTAATTTAGAATTACTAGTTATAGCAACCGGAGCAGGCTCACTTATGCTGTCTCATGTAAATGATGCCGGCTTTTGGTTAGTAAAAGAGTACCTTGGATTAACAGTAAAAGAGACTTTTAAAACCTGGACAGTCCTGGAAACGTTATTATCGTTTATTGCTTTTGGATTGGTTTTAATTATTGATATATTCATTTAAGTGGTATTCCAATATGGCAAGGCTCACAAGCTCGTAGTGATGCCTTGTCACGCATACATACGAAGAATCAGGCTTATCTTTCTTGTTAAAACGATTATTTATAGTAAAATAGATCTGTGGTAGAAGCGATAAGAAGTCTGATAAGGGATGATTTTATGAAGCTAACATCTAAAAAAGGACCTTTATATTTTCAGGTGAAAGATATTTTAAAGGAGAGAATTATTAGCGGCTATTATCCGAAAAATGAATTAATTCCTTCTGAGCCTGTACTTGAGCAAGAATTTTCTGTAAGCAAAATAACCATTCGCAAAGCTGTTGAACAGTTAGCCAATGAAGGATATGTAGAGAAAAGAAGTGGTATAGGTACCAAGGTTATTGATAATAAAGTTGCCCCGAAACTTTCAAGAGGGCAGAATTTTTCAGAGTTGTTAATAAAGGAAGGATTTGATTTAAAAAAAGAAGCTATAAATATTTCTACTGTACGTACGAAGGATAATCCATTTCTTCAACAGCATATGGGAGAAGCATGTTATTGTTTAGAACGTCTATATTTGTTAAATGACCAGCCGTATATTTATTTAACTCACTATTTTCCGATAACTGCTCATTTAGCCTTAGATTTAGAAGTATTTCAAGGTTCACTCTATGAATTACTTTATGAGAAGGGGTTAGTTATGAATCGTTTTAACGATGAATTCGATGTAGAAATTCCTTCTGATAAAGTAGCATCTAAATTAATGGTCGATCAAAAACCATTACTAAAAAGAATGAGGTATTCCTATAATATAGATGAAACGTTAGTCGAATATTCAACAGCTTATTATCAAACAGAAATCCATCGATATGTGGTGCAGTATAATGTTTGATTGACAGGATAAACCCTATTATTTAATGGGGTTTTTTTCATTTTGTATAGAGTGAAATTGTCCATGTATATTAACGTCTGCGTTGTTCATATTAACAAAGGACAAGCGCGTTATTAACTGTGTAAGGGTGGAAGAACATGGAGAAAAAACCTATTATTTTATTAAATATTGATTCATTAATGGCTCATCCCCTGGAACTTGCCGTTCAAACTGGTCGTGCTCCAGCACTTCAATTTTTAATGGAAAATGGCTTGTATGATCCGGCAATGGTTAGTTCATTTCCTACGATGTCTGTAACGATTGATAGTAGTTTATTAACCGGAACGTATGCTGATCAGCATCATATACCTGGGTTAAGTTGGTTCGATATGGAGAAAAACCAGTTTGTTAATTATGGGACAGGGTTTCGTGAGACATTTCGCTTAGGCATGCGAAGGTCGATACATCAAATGTTATATGCTTTGAATAATGAACATTTAAGTCATCATGTAAGTACGATTTATGAAGAGTTAGCTAAAGAGGGGATATCCTCTGGTTCCATTAATTCGTTTGTCTACAGGGGGAATGTCCCACATCGATTAAAAACACCTCGATTTCTAAGCGCCTTTACATATTTTAAAAACGGAGAATGGTCCACCCAAGCTACCTCGCTTTTTTCTTTAGGGACATTTTCCAAGATCCGACCTACGGGTTTTACCCCACAGATCGCTGCTGGTAATCTTAAATATACCGCTAGAGAACTTCGTTACTTAATACGAAAAAATAAATTACCAGCGTTTACTTTTTGTATCTTTCAAGATATGGATGCACGATTACATTTTAAAGGACCGATGGATATCAAAGGCATAGTTAAGGTGGATCGTCAAATCCAAAAAATCTTAAACATGTACTCGGATTGGAATGAGGCAATTAAACAATCTATTTGGATTGTTATTGGCGATAATGGCCATTCTGCAACAGGGATTAAATATAAAGATGTGGTAATTGATTTACGAAAGGTTTTGACCAAGTACCGCATCGCTAAAATTCAGCGTTCCATACAAAAGAAAGACCAACTGGCTTTTTGTGTTAATCAACGCATGGCTTATATTTATAAATTAGATGATAAGGTGCAGACACATGCGATTATTAAACAATTAAAACATGATCATCGAATTGATGTTATCGCATGGAAGGAAAAAGGGTCTGTCTATGTAGAATCAGGCATGAATAAAGGAAGATTAACCTTTCATCCAAATGGAGAAGATCAAGATGTTTATGGTCAATTTTGGAGTTTAGAAGGGAGGCTTGACCTGTTAGATATATCATGGCAAGGGAATAAGCTGCAATATGGGGATTTTCCTGATGCGCTTGCTCGTTTATATGGAGCTTTGTTTTCGCAACAAGCAAATTGTATTGTCGTAAATGCGAAACCTGGTTGTGAATTTAAAGCGCAATCTACACCATTTCACCTAAGTGGAGCTGCACATGGATCATTGCATAAACAAGAATCGCTTGTACCACTCATCATTGCCGGTACAAAGATGAAGCCACGTTTCTCTCGAATTGTTGATATGAAATCTTTTATTATTGCATTGGTTGAACAGTATAAGGGAAAAGGAAAGTAGGTGTGGACCATTAGGAAGCCAAAAACTTCCTTTTATATTATTAATAAATTCATCCAAAATAATAAAAAGTGATATTTTGGAGTGGAGTAAAATGCCAATGAGAGAGTATTTATTAGGGTTCTGGGGAAGTGTTGATCCAATTTATTTTGCATGTACACGTTTAAGGTATGTTGCGGATACGAATCAGCAAAAAACCCTTCTACGTGTACGCCTTACAAAGTATAAAGGAGCGAGAATTGTACTATCAGATGGTACCATCATCGAAAAAAATGATGTGTTAGTAAAAATCCATCTTCATAATGTAAAATTGATTAAGGAATTGAGCACCATTCCAAACGAAATGAAACGAGCTGTTTTCATTTATCATAGCATAAAACAAGCGATGCCAAATTTAGCCATGTTTTTACAAAGCCATCCAAGCAGCAGACAAATAAAAGGAATCATTGGGATAACAAGTTTATGTCGGGGAGCAGAAAGACTTGGATTTGAAAAATCAGCTCTATGCAATCGTTATTATCGGATGTATAAAAAAGCAACCTTATTACCAATAAACCTATTAGCTTCCAACAAAGGTATAGAACCTGTTTATCTATTTATGTCAAAAAATAAATTATTGAACAAATACGGGACAAATACGAAGTAATTTGTCTATTGGGTGGAGTTTATTATGAATCGATTATCAGATACAGAAGCGTTATTTCTTCCCTTTTTGCAAATTCCAAGTGGACATCATCATGTAGCTGATACGCTCATGACAGAATATAACCAGGTTTATCCTCAAAAAAGATCGATTAAATTGGATTTATTAGCCTATAGCTATGGAAATCTAGAGGCAGTTGTTTCCTCCATTTATACAAATTGGATAAAGTACTTTCCTGATTCTTATGATCGATTATATCAACAACTAGCATTTAAAAAGGCAACAAAGCGTACCCGTCATTTTCATTACGAACTCTTATTTCGACCATTCTTAGATAAACTAATAAAGGATACAAATCCTGAAATTTTATTTTTTACCCATGCTTTACCCTCTAATATGGCTAGTGTATTAAAACAAAAGAAAAAGTTGTCAGCCATTACGGTGAATGTGTACACTGATTTTTTTATTAATCGATTATGGGGGATTAATGGAATTGATTTTCATTTTGTTCCCTCCGTATCCGTAAGGGATTTCTTGATTCGTTTAGGAGTTAGAGAAGATGCTATTTTTGTAACTGGTATACCAGTTCATCCCGTCTTCCGTCAAAGCAGAGTACAGACAGCATTTCGTCAATCCCTCCTTGTTACAGGAGGCAGCCTTGGAACGGGGAGAATGAATGAGTTATTATCTTCTGGTAATTTGCCTACACAATGGCATCTATATATTTTGTGTGGGCAGAATCGCCAATTATATCAACATTTATTACAAAAGCAACTACCGATGATCACTCCTATTCCATATATCGAATCAAAGCAAGAAATGAATGAGCTTTATCAAAAGGTAGACGCTGTCATCACGAAACCCGGCGGGGTAACAATTAGCGAATGTTTAATAAAAAAGAAGCCGATCTTTATTTACAATGCATTACCTGGCCAAGAAAAAATAAATGTGCAGGAATTATCTCAATTAGGTTTAATACATCAATTAGGTGAAGAAGCACTTGAAACACAAATAAATCGTTATTTTATGGAAGGTAATGATAGCTATTTTATGAATCAATTAAAAAGGTACGATGAAGAACGAATAAACCAAACAATTGGAGAACTAATACAACGAATCATGAACAGTTAAAATCATTGGCAATCCTATGCTAATGATTTTTTATTAGAATAGAATGGTTCCTGATTTCGTGTTAAGGGAATGCTAGAAGAAGAAGGAAAAGCAAAATAATCGAATATCTGTTCGTTTTTGTGTTAAAATGTATGGAAAGTGTGATATTATAGTTGTAGTTATTAGGATCGGAGGAGTTTCTAGTGGAAAATAAGTTTGAACTGGTGGCAAGTTATGAACCACGTGGCGATCAGCCAAATGCAATTAAAGAGATAGTCGAGAAAGTAAAGGCTGGTCAGCGTCATCAAACATTATTGGGAGCAACAGGCACTGGAAAAACATTTACAATGTCTAATGTTGTTAAAGAAATAAATCGACCAACTTTAGTGATTGCCCACAATAAAACATTAGCTGGGCAACTATATAGTGAATTTAAAGAATTCTTTCCTAATAATGCTGTCGAATACTTTGTCAGCTATTATGATTATTATCAGCCAGAGGCTTATGTCCCTTCTACAGACACATTTATAGAAAAAGACGCAAGTATTAATGATGAGATAGATAAATTACGACACTCCGCAACCTCAGCGCTTTTTGAACGGAATGATGTATTAATTGTTGCGAGTGTATCTTGTATATACGGGTTAGGTTCTCCAGAAGAATATAAGAGTCAGGTTCTATCCATACGTACAGGCATGGAAAAAGATAGAGATCAACTTTTGCGTGAACTTGTTGATATTCAATATGCGCGAAATGACATTAACTTCCAACGTGGTACGTTTCGGGTACGTGGCGATTCTGTTGAAGTAATCCCTGCCTCAAAGGAAGAGCATTGTATTCGTATCGAATTCTTTGGAGATGAAATTGACAGAATTCGTGAAGTCGATGCCTTGACTGGGGAAATTATTGGCGATCGGGAACATATTGCAATCTTCCCTGCTTCTCACTTCGTTACAAGAGAAGAAAAGATGAAAGTAGCCATTAAAAATATCGAGCAGGAATTAGAGGAACGGTTAAAGGAATTACGAGAACAAGATAAATTATTGGAAGCGCAGCGGTTGGAACAACGTACACATTATGATCTGGAAATGATGAATGAAATGGGTTTTTGTTCAGGGATTGAGAATTATTCACGCCATTTGACGCTTCGTGAAAGCGGAGCAACACCTTATACCTTACTTGATTTCTTCCCTGAAGATTATTTAGTGGTTGTTGATGAATCACATGTTACCTTACCGCAAATTCGTGGAATGTATAATGGTGACCAAGCAAGAAAACAAGTTTTAGTAGATCACGGATTTAGACTCCCTTCTGCATTGGACAATCGGCCATTGAAATTTGAAGAATTTGAGAAAGCTACCAATCAGCTTGTCTATGTATCTGCTACGCCTGGTCCATATGAAGAAGAGCATTCACCAGAGATGACAGAACAAATTATCAGACCAACTGGATTATTAGATCCAGTTGTAGATGTGCGTCCAATAGAAGGACAAATTGATGATTTAATCGGAGAAATTAATAACCGTACCAAACGAAATGAACGTGTTCTTGTGACGACGTTAACGAAAAAAATGTCAGAGGACCTTACGGATTATTTGAAAGAGATCGGCATTAAAGTTGCTTATCTACATTCTGAAATAAAAACATTAGAGCGAATAGAAGTAATTCGAGATCTAAGGGTTGGTAAATACGATGTTCTTGTTGGGATTAATTTACTTAGGGAAGGCCTGGATATTCCGGAAGTATCACTTGTAACTATCTTAGATGCAGACAAGGAAGGATTTTTACGTTCTGAGCGCTCTCTTATTCAAACGATGGGACGCGCAGCTCGTAATGAAAATGGGATGGTTATTATGTATGCTGATAAAATAACGAACTCGATGCAAATAGCAATAGAAGAAACCAACCGCCGTCGTCAGAAACAAATGGCCTATAATGAAGCGCATGATATTACACCAATGACGATTAAAAAAGATGTTCGTGATGTTATAAAAGCAACCGTTGCTGCAGAAGAGCAGGCAGACTATGATGATGGAAAAACCAAAAGTATTAGTAAGTTAGCATCTGAAGATAAAGATAAGGTAATCGAACAAATGGAAAAAGAAATGAAAGACGCTGCAAAAGCTCTAGATTTCGAAAAGGCTGCAGAGCTTCGTGATATTCTACTTGAACTAAAAGCAGGAAGGTGATGAAATGCCTAGTAAATCAATTAATATTCAAGGTGCCAGGGCTCATAATTTAAAGAATGTCGATGTTACAATTCCTAAAAATAAATTAGTTGTACTCACAGGTCTTTCCGGTTCAGGGAAATCTTCGTTAGCATTTGATACGATCTATGCAGAGGGACAACGGAGATATGTAGAATCTCTTTCTGCGTATGCAAGACAATTCCTTGGCCAAATGGATAAGCCAGATGTTGATGCCATTGACGGGTTGTCACCTGCAATTTCAATTGACCAAAAAACAACTAGTAAAAACCCTAGATCAACTGTAGGGACCGTTACGGAAATATATGATTATTTGCGCTTGCTTTACGCAAGGGTCGGGCATCCGACTTGTCCTAAACATGGCATTGAAATATCTTCACAGACGGTTCAGCAAATGGTTGATCGAATTATGGAATACCCGGAACGGACAAAAATGCAAATCCTTGCTCCAGTTGTTTCAGGGAGAAAGGGAGAACATGTAAAGGTATTCGAAAGATTGAAGCAAGAAGGGTATGTTCGGATTCGTGTTGATAAGGAAATGCGTGAAGTTACGGAAGATATAAGATTAGAAAAGAATAAAAAACATTCCATTGAAGTAGTCATCGATCGAATTGTTGTAAAAGAGGGGATAGCAGGCCGCCTCAGTGACTCCATTGAAACAGCCTTGTCTTTAGGAGAAGGGAATATCATTGTTGATATCATAGGAGATGAAGAAATAACCTTTAGTGAGAACCATGCATGTCCTATTTGTGGTTTTTCAATTGGAGAATTGGAGCCGCGGTTGTTTTCGTTTAACAGCCCATTCGGTGCATGTCCGACTTGTGATGGATTAGGTACCAATTTAGAAGTAGATTTAGATTTAATTATTCCCGATTGGACGAAATCATTAACAGAACATGCTATTGCTCCATGGGAGCCAATTAGCTCCCAATATTATCCACAGCTTTTGAAGAGTGTTTGTGAACATTATGATATTGATATGAATAAGGCTGTGAAGGATATACCGAAAGAGAAAATGGAAAAAATCTTATATGGAAGTGGAAAGGAAAAAATACATTTTCATTATGTGAATGATTTTGGTAGTGTTCGTGATAGTCATGTTGTATTTGAAGGAGTTATCAATAATGTCGAACGGAGATACCGAGAGACCTCTTCTGATTTCATTCGTGAAACACTAGAAAAATATATGTCACAAAAAAATTGTCCGACATGTAAAGGACACCGTTTAAAAGAAGGTGCACTAGCTGTACTTATCAATGGAAAGCATATTAGTCAAGTAACAGATAATTCGATTGTAGAAGCAAAACAGTTTTTTAATACGGTAGACTTTTCTGAGAAGGAAGCTAAAATAGCTAAAATGATTTTAAAGGAAATCGATAATCGCTTGGATTTCTTGAATAATGTAGGATTGGATTATTTAACATTGTCACGTGCATCAGGAACTTTATCGGGTGGTGAAGCACAGCGTATACGGTTAGCGACTCAAATAGGTTCTGCATTAACAGGAGTCTTGTATGTGTTAGATGAACCCTCGATTGGTTTACATCAGCGTGATAATGATCGATTAATTGCATCATTGAAGCGAATGCGTGATTTAGATAATACGTTGATCGTGGTAGAACATGACGAGGATACGATGCTAGCAGCCGATTGGCTAATAGATATTGGGCCAGGTGCTGGTGAGCATGGTGGAGAGATTGTTGCTAGCGGCACACCAGAAAACGTAATGAAACAGAAGCAATCCTTAACTGGTCAGTATTTAGCTGGTGAGAAATTTATTCCTTTACCTACCAAGCGCCGAAAAAAAGATAAGCGTGCGATTGAAGTAGTCGGAGCAGAGGAAAATAATTTGCAGAAAGTTACAGCGAAATTTCCGATCGGCTTAATGACTGTTGTAACAGGCGTATCTGGGTCTGGAAAAAGTACACTCGTCAATGAAGTATTATACAAGTCATTAGCCAAAGAATTGCATCGTGCGAAGGTTAAGCCTGGAAAACATAAGAAAATCAAAGGGATAGAGAATATTGATAAAGTCATTGATATTGATCAATCGCCAATTGGAAGAACTCCAAGATCTAATCCAGCAACATATACAGGCGTATTTGATGATATTCGAGATGTATTTGCTCAAACAAATGAAGCAAAGGTTCGTGGTTACAAAAAAGGACGTTTCAGTTTTAATGTGAAAGGCGGCCGTTGTGAAGCTTGTCGTGGAGATGGCATTATAAAGATTGGGATGCATTTCCTTCCTGATGTATATGTACCTTGTGAGGTATGCCATGGCAGTCGTTATAATCGAGAAACATTGGAAGTAAAATATAAGGGAAAAAACATTTCAGAAGTATTAGAGTTAACAGTGGAAGAAGCGCTAGAATTCTTTGCAAATATCCCTAAAATTAAACGTAAACTGCAGACAATCTACGATGTAGGATTAGGTTATGTTAAA
The DNA here is from genome assembly GCF_000723585.1 of Virgibacillus salexigens. Taxonomy (NCBI): domain Bacteria; kingdom Bacillati; phylum Bacillota; class Bacilli; order Caryophanales; family Bacillaceae; genus Virgibacillus; species Virgibacillus salexigens. The sequence continues at coordinate 1,416,050 of NZ_CCDP010000001.1, forward strand.
CTTGGTCAACCTGCCACTACGTTATCAGGTGGGGAAGCGCAACGAGTGAAATTAGCTAGCGAGCTGCATCGCAGGTCGAACGGGAAGTCATTTTATATTTTAGACGAGCCAACGACTGGTTTACATGCAGATGATATTGATCGATTACTCAGGGTATTACATCGACTGGTTGACAATGGAGATAGTGTATTAATCATTGAGCATAATTTAGATGTTATAAAAACAGCCGATCATTTAATTGATCTAGGACCTGAGGGAGGGGCCCGCGGTGGACAAATCATTGCCTCTGGCACTCCTGAACAAATTGCAAAAGAAGAAGCATCCTATACCGGTAACTATTTAAAGCCGGTATTAGAGCGTGACCAACAGCGGATGAAAGAAACGATGGAGTCCAAAGAAAAAGTAGCCTCTAAATAAAAGAAACAGCGTGTAGAAAAACTTATTTGTTTTTCTACACTTATTTTTTATAGTGTGAAACAGGTTGAAGGTTCAAACCCATGTTAATGTCATCATGGTTCAATCTTTTGACGGTTTTCAGTTCTTTCGATAAGCTAAAAGAAGAGTGTAAATTGGGAGGACATGAAATGAAACCAATCGAAATGGAAAACGTACAAAACTGGTTAGATGCGTTTACAAATAAGCAAGTCTATATACATGTTGAAACGACGAACGGAGCTTACGCAAGTCACTTTGATGATAAAGCCTATAATGTTGGGGCCTACGTTAGAAATGTACAAATTACCTTTCAACAAGCGAAAATTGTCGGTGATGGTAACGCACATCGTGTTGGCTTAAAAACAGATAATGGCTGGATTTATGCCGAGGGACTAACGGATTGGGTGATTCATGAGGAGTCAAAATTATTACTTGCTGGCCATGATCGTGATGGCAAGTTAATGGTTGCACTACAAATTAGTGAAACCCCATTTGATTATTAAGAAAATGAGAAGGAGAGATAGGTGATGAGCGTGGAGAAACATGTTGTTGTTATTTTACCGCATCCAGATGACGAGTCTTTTGGATCAGCGGGTTCAATCGCAAACTTTCGTAGTCAAGGCATACCGGTAACATACTTATGTGGAACATTGGGAGAAATGGGACGAAATATGGGAACGCCCCCATTTGCAAATCGTGAAACATTACCGTTAATTCGAAAACAAGAATTACAAAATGCTTGCCAGGTGCTTGATATGAAGTTACAAATGCTTGGATACCGTGATAAAACCATTGAATTTGAAGATCGCATGGAGATTGCTAAACATTTAAAAGGAATATTAGATGAGATTGAACCGAGTCTGGTAATTACACATTATCCGGGATATGCTGTACATCCAGATCACAATGCATTAGGTGCAGCAGCTATCAAAGCAGTTGAATTAATGGAAGTAGAAAAACGTCCGGTTGTCTGGACGCAAGCATTTGCACGTGGATTTAAAGATGATCTTGGTGAGCCGGATGTCGTAAATGATGTGCTTGATCTATTTGAGAAGAAAATGGAAGCCATATTATGTCATGATTCCCAAGCTGGTGGGATTATTGGTCAATTAAAAGACTATAAAAAACTTGGTAATGACGTTCTACAACAAGCGAAAGAACAATTTGGAACAGAAACGTTTTATACGTGGAACTTTGATAACTAACCGTATGAATAAAAGTGAAGAAGAAAACGAAAACCTTTTGCCCCTTTAATTCGTATAATGTTTAAAGATAACAAGAAAAGGTTACTATTCATAATGATTAAAGGAGGATATTGTATGAAAAAATTATATCGTTCCAACACGCAGCGGATGATAGCTGGGGTACTTGGGGGATTAGCTGAGTATTTTAATATCGATGCGACCATATTAAGGCTTGTATTCGTTGTTCTATTATTTATGAGTGCATTTACCTTTGCTTTGGTTTACTTAGTGGCTATTTTTATTATTCCAAATGAAAGAGAGATTCACTAACGATGTTACAATGGCTAGTCTCCATTCTTTTAAATGCAGTTGCGCTTATTGCGGTTGCGCAATTATTCGAATCCTTCCACATGGATGGATTTGTGACTGCATTGTTAGCGAGTTTCATTTTAGCTATTTTAAATATTATTGTTAAGCCAATTTTGGTTATATTAACCCTACCAATTACTGTTATATCACTAGGTTTATTTCTTTTTATTATAAACGCGGTTACATTAATGATCACACAAGCGCTAATGGATCATTCATTCGTAATAGATGGATTTGGGACGGCCATTATCGCTGCTATTATTATTTCGGTGATAAACTTACTTTTAAATCGTTTGGTGAGAGATTCCGTGAGGTAAGATCGTGGGCAATTTGCCTACGATTTTTTATTGGGATATGCTACAATGAAGAAAACTTGTCCCCTTTTAGGACAAGTTCATAACCGTATGTACAAAGCAGGTAGCATTTCAATGACATATCGATGTCACAATCAGAAAATTCACCTTAATAAGGCTGGTTTTTATAAAAGGTAGTATGGTTATGCTTACTACAAGGAGGATAAACAAATGTCAACCGTACGCACCAAGGATTTATTAGATAATTTTAATCTAACACTTGTAGCTGGTGAAGATGGATTACATAGAGAGATTACGACAAGTGATATATCAAGACCTGGTATTGAAATGACAGGGTATTTTAAGTATTATCCGAAAGAACGTCTGCAACTCATTGGTCGAACGGAAATGGCTTATTTCTTAGATTTGACCGAGAGAGAAATGCTGGACCGAGTCGATCACTTATGTACGGATATTACGCCAGGTATTGTCGTTACACGAAATATGGAAATTCCCCAAGTAATGATAGATGCAGCAAATGAATCTGGTGTGCCGATTCTTCATTCACCAAGAAAAACAACACGAGTGATTAGTCGTTTGACGAACTATCTAGAAGCAAAATTTGCTCCTTTTACTGCGATTCATGGTGTACTTGTGGATATTTACGGGGTCGGTGTACTCATAATGGGACAAAGTGGTGTTGGTAAGAGTGAAACTGCGCTTGAATTAGTGAAAAGAGGTCATCGTCTAGTAGCAGATGATAGTGTCGAAATCAGACAGGAGGACTACGACAGCCTAATTGGTAATCCTCCTCCATTAATTGAACATTTATTAGAAATAAGAGGTCTTGGAATTATTAATGTGATGACACTTTTTGGAGCGGGTTCCGTACGTAGTAATAAAAAAATCTCCTTAATTATTAACTTAGAGATCTGGGATCAAAAGAAACAATATGATCGGTTGGGCCTTGATGAAGATAAAATGAAGATTATGGATGTAGAATTACCAAAAGCTACAATTCCAGTGCGACCTGGACGCAACTTAGCAGTCATTATTGAAGTAGCTGCGATGAATTTTCGTTTAAAACGAATGGGAGTTAATGCAGCAGAAGAATTCTCCGAGCGTTTAACGAATATGATTGATCAGGAAAATGAAGATAAAGTATAGGAGGTACATCGAATGAGTTGTTCAGCACCTGCTCTGGATCGCGTGTTCTTACAAATTGGCGGTTTGCCAATTTATTGGTATGGAGTCATCATTGCTGCCGGGGCTTTTTTAGGTTTATTTTTAGCAAATAGGGAAGCGAATAAACTAGGCATGCAGAAAGATATTATGGTTGACTTAGTTGTTTTTGCTATACCTATTGCCATAATATCTGCTCGGATTTATTACGTTATTTTTGAATGGGATCGTTATGTAGGTGGACCATGGACAGACATATTTGCAATATGGGAAGGCGGCATAGCAATACATGGAGCATTAATTGGCTCAGTCATTACTGCGATTATTTATGCAAAAGTAAAAGATGTATCGTTTTGGCAATTGGCTGATATTGCAGCACCTAGTATCATACTCGGTCAAGCAATTGGTAGATGGGGAAATTTTATGAATCAAGAAGCACATGGGGGCCCCATTGCGGAATCTACATATACCAATTTTCATCAATATCTACCTGATTTTATTATGAATCAAATGTGTATTGACGGTGTTATGTATCATCCAACCTTTTTATATGAATCCGTTTGGAATATTTTGGTGTTTGTCCTTCTGTTAATGATTCGGAGATTTAATCCAATTCGTGGTGAATTATTCCTTGGTTATGCAATTGCTTATTCCGTTGGAAGATTCTTTATTGAAGGAATGAGAACGGACAGTCTTTATTTAATAGGCTCACTTCGACAAGCACAATTGATTTCTATTGTCATCATTGTTGTAGCGATTATCTTAATTATTTATCGCCGCAAAACAGTTCAAGCAAGATACAAAGACAATAGTATGAAAGCTAATGGCAGCAAAGGAAAGAAAACAACGAAGCAAAAGAAGAAGAAAAAATAAGGTCTGGTAACTCAAATAAACGAAAGTTTCATATGAAAGAGGGAATATGGAATGTATGGGATCTTACATCGAGGACTACAGCAAGGGTTACATACTACGTGGACATTGGGCAAGGTTATTTTTCCCATTACGTTAATTGTGACTATTCTACAATTTACACCAGTATTACCATGGGTTATTGAACAGTTAACCCCTCTAATGGGGCTGATTGGTCTATCTGGAGAGGCGGCAGTACCATTAGTTTTAGGAAATAGTTTAAATTTATATGCAGGTATAGCAGCCATTGTATCCTTTGATTTTACAGTTAAAGAAGTATTTATCATGGCAGTAATGCTATCCTTTTCCCATAACTTGTTTATTGAATCTGCGGTAGCATCAAAAGTCGGGGTTAGTTGGTGGCTAATTGCAGGAATACGAATAGCTTTAGCGATTGTATCCGCAGTTATTATCAATCTTGTTTGGAATGGCGGTTCAGAACAAGCGGCTTATGGATTTATTTCTAATGGGGATCCCGCTTTAGATGGTTGGGGAGAAATCGTATTACAAGGAATTCAAACTGCAATTATTGCAGTTGGTCAATTAGCGTTAATCGTCATTCCGTTGATGGTGGTCATGCAATTCTTACGTGAAAAAGGATGGCTAACAATATTGTCAAACAAGTTCGCTCCGTTTACAAAAGTACTTGGAATGAAAGAAAACACATCAATGACTATGGTTGCTGGACTTACAATTGGTTTAGCATATGGAGCTGGAGTAATGATTCAAGCTGTAAAAGAAGATGGTGTAGAAAAAAAGGATATGATACTTGCGCTTATCTTCCTCGTATCCTGTCATGCTGTTGTAGAAGATACGTTAGTATTTATTCCATTGGGGATTCCTGTTTGGCCACTATTACTAATTCGATTAATTACTGCTATTGTATTAACAATGACTATCGCTTTTGTATGGAAAAATATGGATAAAAAGAAACATAGAAGGGAAACAACGAATGAGCATACGTACAATACTCTTTGATTTAGACGGAACATTAATTGATACAAATGAATTGATAATTGCTTCATTTATTCATACGTTTCATTTCTATAACTTAGACTTCTCAAGGGAAGAAATTATTGAATTTAATGGCCCTCCACTTGTCGATACTTTTAAGAAAATCAATCCAATACAAGCTGATGCCATGGTTCAAACGTACCGTGAACATAATTTACAGGAACATGATAATTATGTAATAGCTTTTCCTAATGTAGTTGAAACAGTATCGCAGCTGAAGGATAAAGGTATTCAACTTGCGATTGTGACAACAAAAATGAGAAAAAGTGTAAATAAAGGGCTGGTGCTCACTGGACTAGATTCATTTTTCAGTACCGTAATTACGATCGATGATGTTAATCACCCTAAACCAGATGCCGAACCTGTTCTAAAAGCAATGAGAACGTTACAGGCAAATCCTGAAACAACCCTTATGGTTGGAGATAATTCGCATGATATAGAATCTGGAAAAAACGCAGGTGTACAAACCGCTGGTGTAGCTTGGTCGTTCAAAGGGAAACAACGATTAATGGAATATGAACCAACTTATATGTTAGAAGATATTCGTGATCTTTTAGTATTAACTGGAGTGTAGTTAAATGCGTAAAACGAAACGATTTCCTGTAAAAGATACAAATGCTTTATGGCAAATCTATAATACGGTACCTTTTTGGAAAGTAATGAAAAATTTTATCGTCATCCAATTAGCAAGGTATACCCCAATCATCGAAATAAAAAATTGGTTCTATCGTAAATGGTTATTCATGGAAGTAGGAGAGTATACTGCTTTTGCTTTAATGGTGATGCCAGATATTATGTTTCCAGAAAAGATTAAAGTGGGTAGAAATAGTGTGATTGGTTATAATACAACAATCTTAGCCCATGAGTATTTGATAAAAGAGTACCGGATTGGAGAAGTTATGATTGGTGACGAAGTCATGATTGGAGCAAATTCTACGATCTTACCAGGAGTGACTATTGGCGATCATGCAATCGTCTCAGCAGGTACCCTTGTGCATAAAGATGTACCTGCAGGTGCATTTGTTGGCGGCAACCCAATGAAAGTGATTTACACAAAAGAAGAAATGGAACAGCGAGAAGAAAAAAGAAATTAGAGTAGGTGATTGGAGTGGATGTGCCAACTGGTATATTACCGGCGATCCGAAAGATGAAAGATTTTGATAAAGCATTAGAAACTCCTCATGATTCTATTGTTATTTTAGAAACACGGTTATCTCAGATTAAAAGCTTGGTAAACTATTCGAAGCGTGCAAACAAGCAAATTTTAATTCATTTTGATCTAATTCAGGGGCTGAAATCTGATGATTATGGGATGGAATTTTTAATTCGTGAAATCAAACCCGATGGAATTCTGTCAACACGAGCTAATGTTATTAGTATGGCAAAGAAGCACCAATTACTAGCCATCCAGCGTGTATTTCTATTGGATAGTTTGGCATTGGAACAAAATATAAAATTAATTAATCGAGTTCGTCCAGATTGTATTGAAGTATTACCTGGTTTAATACCAACGATGATTCAATACATACATGAGCAAACAGAATTACCGGTGATAGCAGGAGGTTTAATAACAAAGGAAGAGGAAGTAAAGGCAGCATTAACTGCTGGAGCTATTGGTGTTTCAACTTCAAATACCGCGCTTTGGAATGTGAAGTGATCGGGTCAAAAGCCATTTACAAAAAATGGCTTTTTTTTGTGGGAATCTAGGCAATCAAATTGGTTAAGCACATACCTGTTATAAGTTTGCTCAATTTGTGGAATAACAAAAGAGCGGCTATCTTAGATAAATGAGGTGTGGATATGTCTGAATTCATAGGTGAATTAATTGGTACCATGATTTTAATTATTTTCGGGGGCGGTGTAGTTGCAGGGGTAAATTTGAAGAAAACATTATCGGAAGGCTCAGGATGGGTACTTATCTCTTTTGCTTGGGGATTAGGAGTTGCCATGGGGGTCTATGCAGTAGGTAGTATTACCGGTGCCCATTTGAATCCCGCTGTTACATTAGGTTTTGCTTCGATTGGTGAATTCCCTTGGGCGAAAGTGCCTATCTATATTTGTGCACAAATGTTAGGTGGAATGATAGGTGCAGTCATTGTGTTTTTTCATTATTTGCCGCATTGGAAAGAAACGAACGATCCTGCTGTCAAACTTGGTGTCTTTTCTACGGGACCTGCGATTCCTAGTACGATGGCAAATTTAATTAGCGAAATGATCGGGACATTCGTATTAGTCATGGGACTGCTGTTTATTGGGGCGAATACTTTTACCGAAGGACTGAATCCATTAATTGTCGGCTTATTAATTGTGGTTATTGGTATGTCACTTGGGGGCACAACTGGTTATGCTATTAATCCGGCTCGTGATTTAGGACCACGAATTGCACATTGGTTTTTACCAATTCCTGGAAAGGGACATTCCAATTGGAGTTATGCGTGGATACCAGTAATTGGGCCGGCCCTTGGTGGAATCTATGGCGGGCTTTTTTATGAGGCAATTTTTAAAACAAATGGTACAATAATATTTTGGGTCTTTAGCATAGGAATTTTATTATTATTTGCTACTGCATTACTACAAGAGTTGAAGAAAGCGTCATAGTGGTGGTAAATTAGTAGTTGATTGTTGGGGAGGAATAGAATTGAAAAATTATATACTAGCTTTAGATCAAGGAACAACAAGTTCTCGAGCGATCATTTTTAATCATGAAGGAGAAGTAGTAGAATCGGCTCAAAAGGAATTCCAACAGTATTTCCCGAAACCAGGATGGGTAGAACATGATGCCAATGAGATTTGGACATCCATGTTGGCATGTATTTCTGATGCGTTACGTAAAGCAGATATAGAGCCTTCGGATCTTGCGGCGATTGGTATCACTAACCAACGAGAAACAACCGTTGTATGGGATAGACATACTGGTAAGCCAATTTATCAGGCGATTGTTTGGCAATCAAGACAAACAAAAGATATCTGCGAACAATTGATTCATGATGGCTATAGCGATACATTTCGTGATAAAACAGGATTACTTATAGACCCATATTTTGCGGGTACAAAGGTAAAATGGATACTTGATCATGTGGAAGGTGCAAGAGAGAAAGCAGAAAACGGTGATCTTTTGTTTGGTACGATTGATACCTGGCTTGTCTATAAACTATCAGGAGGAAAGCAACATATTACGGATTATTCCAATGCTTCAAGAACATTAATGTATAATATTTATGATCTAAAATGGGATGAAGGATTATTAGAAATTCTTGGCATTCCTACATCTATGCTACCAGAAGTAAAACAATCATCAGAGGTATATGGCAATACAGTGGATTATCATTTCTTCGGTTATGAGGTTCCAATTGCTGGTATGGCAGGTGATCAACAAGCAGCCTTATTCGGCCAAGCTTGTTTTGATAAAGGAATGGCCAAAAACACTTATGGTACTGGTTGTTTCATGCTTATGAACACTGGAGAAAAAGGTATGAAGTCTGAAAACGGATTATTGACAACCATAGCATGGGGTGTAGATGGGAAAGTAGAATATGCATTAGAAGGAAGTATATTTGTTGCAGGTTCAGCAATCCAATGGCTGCGTGATGGCTTAGAACTTATTCATACATTTTCGGAAACTGAAAGCTTAGCGAATGCTGTCTCTTCAACAGAAGGAGTTTATCTTGTGCCTGCTTTCGTCGGTCTAGGCACACCCTATTGGGATAGTGATGTAAAAGGTTCACTATTCGGATTAACGAGAGGTACATCTAAAGAACATTTTGTTCGGGCTACGTTAGAGGCATTAGCTTACCAAACTAAAGACGTTGTTGATGTAATGGTACAAGAAGCAGGAATGCAGGTGAAGAAATTTAGAGTGGATGGTGGAGTAGTCCAAAATAATTTCCTTATGCAGTTTCAAAGTGATATGTTGAATGTTGATGTTGAACGTCCTGTTATTAATGAGACGACGGCTTTAGGTGCAGCTTATCTTGCTGGACTTGCGGTCGGCTTCTGGGAAAGCAAAGAGGAAATCGCGAATCAATGGAAGATTGATCGAACCTTTACTTCTACCATTTCAAAAGGAGAACGAGAAGAGTTGTACAATGGATGGAAGCAAGCGGTGAAAGCAGCGCAATCATTTAAATAAGCCTGTACAGACCAAAATACTTACCACTTTACCTTTCATAATTTATATGCTATACTTCTAATTAAGTTAATATGTGGACGGAGAAAAGGAGAAGCCGCAATCAACAAATATACCTTGTATATTTGTTTGTTTTGCGGCTTCTTTTTTGATTAATTGAATATTTTCCGTCTGCCCATACATGACTATCCATAAATTTGGGTATTTATATGTATAGACATTAGTGGAAATTGGGGAGTGATCATGTGAATAACTTTTCTAGTTATAAACGAACAGAACGATTAAAGGAAATGGAAAATACAAAACTGGACTTACTTGTCATTGGTGGAGGAATAACTGGTTCAGGAATCGCACTAGATGCCACAGTAAGAGGATTAAAAACAGGTCTTTTAGAAATGCAGGATTTTGCTGCTGGAACATCTAGTAGATCAACCAAGTTAGTACATGGAGGCCTTCGTTACTTAAAGCAATTTGAAGTGAAAATGGTAGCTGAAGTCGGAAAGGAAAGAGCGATTGTTTATGAAAATGGTCCCCATGTAACCACTCCAGAGTGGATGATGCTTCCATTCCACAAAGGTGGAACATTTGGGCCGTTTACAACAAATATTGGTCTTCGTGTTTATGATTTTCTTGCAGGGGTTAAAAAAAATGAACGGCGTAAAATGTTTAATCCTGAAGAAGCTTTAAATCGCGAACCACTGGTCAAAAGAGATAATTTAAAAGGCGCAGGCTATTATGTTGAATATAAAACAGATGATGCTCGTCTGACAATTGAAGTATTAAAGAAAGCTGTACAAAAGGGAGTACAAGCTGCTAATTATATGAAAGTCACTGATTTTATCTATAATGATAACAACAAGGTTGAAGGAGTTGTCGTTGAGGATCAAATCAATGGTGAAGAATATCGTATTTTTGCTAAAAAAATTATCAATGCTGGTGGTCCTTGGGTTGATGAGTTAAGAGAAAAAGATGGATCTAAAAAAGGAAAGGCACTTCATCTAACCAAAGGAATCCATTTGGTATTTCCGAAAGAAATCTTCCCGCTGCAACAAGCCGTTTACTTTGATACGCCGGATGGTCGGATGATCTTTGCTATTCCTAGAGAAAATATTACCTATGTAGGTACTACGGATACAAGCTATAAGGGAGACATTGCCAATCCAAAAATGACAGTTGAAGATCGTGATTATTTAATTAATGCAATCCATTATATGTTCCCTTCATTAAATATTACTGCTGACCATGTAGAATCAAGCTGGGCTGGCTTACGTCCGTTAATTGCTGAAGAAGGAACAGACAATCCTAGTGAGATCTCTAGAAAAGATGAAATTTTCGTATCTGATTCTGGCTTAATTTCAATGGCTGGTGGTAAGTTAACGGGGTATCGTAAGATGGCTGAACAAGCAGTAAATACGGTAACAAAACAGCTTCAAGAAGAAGAAGGTATTATGTATTCTAAATCGGATACGATACATCTACCTATATCTGGTGGAGAAGTTGGTGGATCGCAAGGGTTTAAAAAATTCATGGAAAGAAAGTCTGCTGAAGCAGTGGCAGAAGGTATAGATGAATCAACAGCGCGTAATTTAATTCAAAAATATGGCGCTAACTTTGAGACTGTTCTTGAGCTTTATCGTACAAAACAAGGAGAAGCCAAACAAGCAGATATCGATCCAGTAGTCTTTGCACAACTTCTATATGCTATTAAACACGAAGCGGCTTATAAACCAGTAGACTTCTTTATTCGACGTACAGGAGCATTATTCTTCGACATTGAATGGGTAAGATCACATAAAGATAATGTCATTGACTATATGGCTCAAACACTGAACTGGACGGATGACCAAAAAGAAGTATTTACAAAACAGTTGGACGACTTAATGTATGATGCCACACATCCGGTTGCTAACTAATATGCCTTTAAAGGAATACCTACGAAGACTTTCCAGACAACTTGAGGAATTCGCGTAGGTGTTCCTTTTTGCTTTTGAAAATGGTTCGATTTTACTACTATATAATTCCCCGCCTATTTATGATATACTTTGTTCGTATGTTTACAAACTAGGGGGATACACATGCAACAGGTTACAAGTAAATCAAGTGGAAAACAAAACAATGTTCTCCCTTTCATTCCTGAAGGTGATTTTTATTTCACAAAAGGTGTAGAAGCTTTTCAAAAAAGAAAATTCGACATAGCAATTAAATGGATGAAAAAAGCGATCGAACAAAAGCCAGCGGATCCATTATATAAATGCCAACTATCGATTATATATACAGAAATTGGTGCTTATCATGCTGCCAATCAATTATTAACGAAGGTATTACAATCATCTGAGTATGTAGATTGCTATTATTTAATGGCTAACAACTATGCGCATCTTGGTTTATTAAATGATGCTAAAAAATATGCCGATCTTTATTTGGAAAAACAGCCTGAAGGTGACTTTAAAGATGATACGCTTCGTTTATTAGATTTAATTGATATTGAAGATGATGAAGACGATTGGGAAATGGAAGATGAAGATGAATTGCTCATTTATCAAGAAACCGTCTTTTATCATATGGAGAATTTAGAATGGGATAAAGCGATCCCTTTGTTAGAAGAAATGATGTATTTATTTCCTGAACATAAAATCACCAAGCATGATTATACACAAGCTCTATTCTTTTCCGGTTATCAAGCTAAAGCAATTGAATTAGAAATAAATGAGCTTAAAGAAGACCCTACTTCTTTATACAGTCATACAAATTTAGCTTTGTTTTATTATACAATGGATAATCATAAAGAATATGATTTTCATATTCAGACATTACTAAATGTATATCCTATTCATGAACAGCAAAAATTACGGATTGCTGTTACGCTGTCAAGAACAAGACAACATGTCGAAGCTTATCGTCGGTTTGTGTTACTTGCAAAACCAAAAGTAGCTGGTCATCCATCCTACTTTAGATGGTATGCTTTATCAGCTTATTATATCGGTGAAACAGCCAAGGCTGAACTGATCTGGCAAGAAGGAACAAAGAAACATTCTAATTTAACCAATGAGTTAGCTCCTTGGGAAATGGATACTTGAGCATAATAATAGACGAATCCAGTTGATTTTAATAAGCTAAGTATGGCTGAATTATAATAGAAAAAGGGGCGATAGTGATGTCCGAAAACCAAATGTATGATGTTATTATTGCAGGGGCTGGCCCTGCTGGTATGACTGCCGCTGTGTATGCTTCTCGTGCAAACCTAAACACGCTAATGATTGAGCGAGGCATTCCCGGAGGTCAAATGGCAAATACCGAAGATGTGGAAAATTATCCAGGTTACGACCATATTTTAGGACCTGATTTATCAAATAAAATGTTCGAACATGCAAAAAAGTTTGGTGCAGAATATGCTTATGGTGATATTAAAGAAGTAATTGATCACGGTGAGTACAAAACAGTTGTTGCTGGTAAAAAAGAATATAACACCAGAGCACTAATTATAACAACTGGTGCACAATATAAAAAACTCGGCATCCCTGGAGAAGAAGAATTAGGTGGGCGTGGCGTTTCATATTGCGCTGTTTGTGATGGTGCCTTCTTTAAAGAGAAAAATCTTATTGTAATCGGCGGAGGAGACTCAGCTGTAGAAGAAGGGATTTATTTAACGCGCTTTGCAGATAAAGTAACTGTCGTGCATCGTCGTGATGCTTTACGTGCACAACGAATCCTTCAGGATCGAGCATTTGATAATGATAAAATTGATTTTATTTGGGATACAGTAGTTGAAGAAATTAACGAATCTGGCGGAAAAGTCGGAAGCGTAACTTTAAAGAACAATAAAACTGGGGAAAAATACGATCATGCAATCGATGGAGTATTTGTTTATATTGGCATGGTGCCATTAAGTGAACCATTTAAGTCTCTCGGAATAACAAATGATGAAGGCTACATTCCTACAAATGAGCATATGGAAACCAATATTTCTGGAATTTTTGCTGCTGGCGATATTCGTGATAAAACCTTACGTCAAATTGTGACTGCAACCGGAGATGGAAGTATTGCAGCAGAAGCTGCCATAAAATATGTAGAAGACCTTAACGAAGAATTAAAAACAGCGAACTCTTAATAACAAAATACCGTTTTTAAGAAAAATTTACCAATAGTAATTGGTTTTTAATGGCGTTGTAATATATTCGCAATAATTATGGGGTATAATAAGAAGTAACTAATTGACCCCCTTTTAATAGATAGATTAGTTTTTTGGCACAGGTGTTGTAACCTGTGCTCTTTTTTTTTGCTTGAAATAAGTTGTTGGTAAATAACTACAGGACAGGCTTATGGAAGTTTTTTGTCGGAACTAGTATAATTAAATTTGGAATGAACGAAATACCGTTTTTGTATTGAGGTGAATTGGAATGCAACGTGTGACCAATTGCATAGTAATAGATAATAACCATATATTAGTAATAAAAAAACCAAAACATGGCTGGTATGCTATTCCTGGGGGTAAAATGGAGCAGGGAGAAACAATCCGGGAATCGGTAATTCGAGAATATCAGGAAGAAACAGAGCTGTCTCTCCACCATCCAAGATTAGCTGGAGTCTTTACTTTCAGTATTTTGGAAGACACAACTTCTACACGTGAATGGATGATGTATACATTCGTGTGTGAGCATTATGAGGGGCAGCTAACGGACTTTTGTAGAGAAGGAGAACTTGAGTGGGTTGAAATAGACCGAATAAAATCTCTACCTATGGCTGAAGGTGACCGAATGATATATGAACATGTACTGCAACATGAAACGGTAGTAACTGGAGCTTTTTCTTATACAGAGGAAGATGAACTAATTAATTATCGGATAGATCCATTATAGGACGAGGTAAAGGGGAGTCACAGAATGAGAAGCGGAAAACTTGAAACAAAACTGGTAATCATTACGGGAATGTCCGGCGCAGGGAAAACGGTAGCTGTACAAAGTTTTGAAGACCTGGGGTATTATTGTGTGGATAACCTTCCTCCTACATTATTGCCTAAATTCATTGAACTAATGAAAGACTCTACAAATAATATTCAACAAGTTGCACTTGTAATGGATTTACGCGCTAGGGAATTTTTTGATACATTATCCGATGCATTAGATGTACTGGCCACAGAAGATTGGCTCGATGAACATATTCTTTTTTTGGATGCAAAAGACGAAAAGCTTGTTAGTAGATATAAGGAAACAAGGCGCTCACATCCATTAGCAGTTGGTGGCCTCCCGCTAAAAGGAATACGTCAAGAAAGAGAGATACTAGATGAACTTAGAGGAAGAGCTCAACGTATTATTGATACGACAAATCTGAAGCCAAAAGAACTTCGTGAAAAAATTGTTCAAAAATATGCAGAGGAAGAACAAGAAGTATTTTCTGTACACATGGTCTCTTTCGGATTCAAGTATGGATTGCCGATTGATGCTGATCTTGTATTTGATGTGCGTTTTCTGCCAAATCCCCACTATGTTGGAAATTTACAACCGTTAACGGGGCTTAACAGTGATGTATCTTCTTATGTATTTAAATGGACAGATACACAGAAATTTATTGCAAAGGTCCTCGACCTTCTTCAATTTATGCTTCCACAATATAAAAAAGAAGGCAAGTCACAACTGGTTGTGGCAATCGGCTGTACTGGAGGACAACATCGGTCTGTTGCTCTTGCAGAACACTTCTCTAAAGAGTTAGCTCCGAATTACATTACTCATGTTAGTCATCGTGATATTGACAAAAGAAAGGGACGTTAAATATGACTAAAGAAAACCTCCCACATGTCGTCGTTGTAGGGGGTGGTACAGGTATGCCTGTATTGCTTCGAGGATTAAAGGATCTTCCAATCCAACTGACTGCATTAGTGACAGTAGCTGATGATGGTGGAAGTACAGGAAGATTGCGTAATGAAATGGCTATCCCTGCACCTGGGGACATTCGTAATGTTATTGCTGCACTTTCCGACGCAGAACCGATGTTAATTGAATTATTTCAGCATCGGTTTGATGTTGGAAATGGATTATCAGGGCATTCGATGGGTAATTTACTATTAGCAGCGATGACATCTATCACTGGAAATTTTAATATGGGAATTCGGGAAATATCACGTGTATTAAATGTAAAAGGGAAGATATATCCGATATCTAATGATAATATGTCGCTACATGCCAGAATGACAGATGGTACCGTAGTCTCCGGAGAATCAAATATCCCTTTATCGAATAAAAAAATTGAACGTGTTTTTCTTAGTCCGCAGCCCGTACAACCCTTACCTAATGCTGTTCGAGCTTTAAAAAAAGCCGACCTTATTGTTATTGCACCTGGCAGTCTTTATACTAGCATTATGCCAACAATTATTATGCCGCAAATTGATGAAGCAATTCGTGAGACGTCAGGAAAGGTTGTTTATGTCTGTAATGTAATGACGCAAGCAGGTGAAACTACTGGATATACAGCAGCTGATCATGTTCAAGCTATTCGCGACCATATTGGGGATTCAAGTGTGGATGCGATTGTTGTTCACAATGAACCAATTGAACAAGCGGTTCGTGCTATTTACGCTGAAGAAAATGCAGCTCCGGTAATCTATGATACGGACCGGTTATTAGATATGGGATTACAAATTATTGAAGGGGATATCATTGATCCAACCAGATCAACATTACGACATGATAATACGAAAGTTTCATCTTTGTTATATTCCTTATTAAAAACAACAACTGATTTTTAAGTAGAGTCAATAAAGGGAGGGATTCGATGTCCTTCGCGTCGGAGATAAAAAAAGAACTAACCGCTATGGAAGTAGAGGATTGTTGTAAATATGCTGAGTTAGCTGCATTGATTCGAATGAATGGAGCGATCTCATTATCGAAACAAAATTATACATTAGATGTTCAAACAGAGAATGCAGCAATTGCGAGACGTATTTACACACTAATCAAAGCTGTTTATGATATGCCTGTGGAATTGCTTGTTCGAAAAAAGATGAAGCTTAAGAAAAATAATGTATATATTGTTCGTTTGAAAGAGCAAGTACGTTCGTTATTAGTTGACTTAAATATATTACAAGAAGCTTATGCTTTTAAGCGAACGATTTCTGAGAAGTTTATGGATAAATCCTGTTGTAAGAAGGCATATATGCGCGGAGCATTTCTTGCAGGTGGTTCAATTAATAATCCAGAAACGTCTTCATACCATCTCGAAATCTTTAATTTCTACCAAGAGCATAATGATTCTTTATGCCATCTTCTAAATGATTTTGAGCTTCATGCACGTAAGCATGAGCGGAAGAATGGATACATTGTTTATATAAAAGAAGCAGAGAAAATAACTGAATTTCTTGGACTTATTGGCGCGCATAATGCGTTATTTAAATTTGAAGATGTACGTATTGTGCGAGATATGCGTAATTCTGTTAACCGCATAGTAAACTGTGAAACAGCAAATTTAAACAAAACCATTGGTGCTGCATTCAGACAGATTGAAAATATTCAATTAATTGAACGGACAGTCGGTCTTGACCAATTGCCAGAAAAATTAAGAGAGATAGCGATACTCCGAGTGAAACATCAGGACGTTTCATTAAAGGAATTAGGAGAATTAGTCTCTAGCGGTAAAATTTCAAAATCTGGTGTTAACCATCGACTGAAGAAAATCGATGCATTTGCTGAAAAAATAAAAAGTGGAGAAGGTATACAGTAAATTTATTTTCTTTACTTCCTATTCATGCTATAATACGTGTAATCATTGAATGCAAGAATTTTCCAAACACACGATCTCGATTTATATAAAATCGTGGATTAGTAGGGAATACTTACTGATTCACGAGAATAATATAGATCGAAGATACATTATAATTTGTTAGCGCTTACAAAAAGGGGAGAGTGAGGTTTTGGTTGAGAAGATAATTAAAGTGGAATTACCATCAGGATTACAGGCGAGACCGGCAGCTGAATTTGTTCAGGAGGCAAACCGATATACGGCTCATATTTTTTTAGAGAAGAATGGAAAAAAGGTGAACGCGAAAAGTATTATGGGTTTAATGAGTTTAGCGGTTACTGCTGGTGAAGAAATAACGCTTATTGCTGATGGGATGGATGAAGAAACAGCGATGACCGAATTGGTTTCTTTTGTTTCGAAGAAGTAAAAAAATCCCCTTCAGTCCAAAGACTGAAAGGGATTTTTTTACTATTCTGGCTTACGTTCTAAAACTTTATCAATCAAGCCGTATTCTACGGATTTCTCAGCTGTCATAAAGTTATCGCGATCTGTATCACGTTCAATTACTTCAATTGGCTGTCCCGAGCGTTCAGAAAGAATTTGATTGATTTTTTCCCGCATCTGAATGATTCGGCGAGCATGGATTTCAATATCTGTTGCTTGACCTTGAGTACCACCTAAAGGCTGATGAATCATTACTTCACTATTAGGTAAAGCGAAACGTTTACCTTTTTCACCAGCTGTCAGTAAGAATGCTCCCATAGATGCAGCCATTCCGGTACAAATTGTAGATACGTCCGATTTAATAAATTGCATCGTATCATAAATTGCCATTCCAGCTGTAATCGATCCACCTGGTGAATTGATGTATAGGGAAATATCTTTTTCTGGATCTTCTGCTTCTAAGAATAGTAGTTGTGCTACAATTGAGTTAGCAACATTGTCATCAATTGCACTACCAAGCATAATGATACGATCTTTTAATAACCGTGAATAAATGTCATAGGCGCGCTCTCCGCGGTTTGTTTGTTCAATAACTGTAGGAATTAAATTCATGAAAAATCCTCCTTATCTATTCAAGTATCCATATGATCGGATATACTTATCATAACTAATAGGTCAAAAAAGGTCAAACGAAAACTTTCAATGATAGCAAAGGAAAATACACATACATTCATTCCCATCTGAATAAAAAATAAACCTATCTTAGAGAAAAAATACTTGTGTAACAGCTGAGTTGACGTTATAATATTCTATGTGTCTCATTTACATAATAGTACATGCGCCCGTAGCTCAGGGGATAGAGCAACGGTTTCCGGTACCGTGAGTCGGGGGTTCGAATCCCTCCGGGCGCGTTAAACGTTATTATAACACGGTTTATAGCCGTTGATTCAACCGGAAAGCTTGTCGGAAGGCGCACGGTCTCCGATCGGATAAATTCGAATACTTTAAGACGGTTAAACGTCTCTTTTCGTTACTTATTACGTAATGGAAAGGGGCGTTTTTTACGTTGGGCGAACGAAAAGGAAAGCCTATTATACGGCGCCGTACACGTACAAATTTAGAAAACAACCGATCAACCAGCGAAATATTTTCCGATCAATCAATGAACTTACCGTTAAATGATGCATTTGAGTATTTCGTTGCCTTTAAAAAGACAGAGGGAGTTAGAAAACGCACTGTTAGTGATTATTACGATTTATACGGTTATTTTTCGGAGTGGTTATGTAATGAGCATCCGGAAATTGTTACTGCTAATGATTGTACGCCAGGATTAATTCGAGAGTATGTTATTTACCTATCCGAGGAAAAGAGAAACGAAAAAACGGGTGGTATAGGATTATCGCCTTATACGGTAAATATTCGACTGCGATTTCTTAAAGTATTTTTTAGCGTGCTTCAAAGTGAAAATATATCGAATAATAATCCTGCGTTAAATATTAAATTAATGAAAGTGGATGAGGATACATTTACGCCTTTAAGCGACGATGAGATCAATAAACTACTTAAAGCGCCCGACGTAAGGGAATACGCACAGTTTAGAGACTTAGTGTCTATGTTCGTTATGTTAGATTGCGGAATTAGATCAAAAGAAATGTTTAACCTTGAAATTCAAGATGTGGATTTTAAGCAACGTGCGATACTTTTGCCGGCTTCGAAAAGTAAAAACAGAAAGCCACGAATACTTCCCTTATCTAATCAAGTATTACGGTTACTTATGGAGTTAATTTCGGAAGTAAAGACCAATTTCGATACGAGTTATGTATTTGTCTCAAATTTCGGAGAGAGGTATCAAGAGAATAGTTTTCGACGTAGGCTCTTTATTTATAAGAATCGAGCTAATATCGATAAGCGAGTAACTCCACACATGCTAAGACACCAGTTTTGTCGTAATTATATTTTAAATGGTGGAGATATATTTACACTTCAAAGGATCGCCGGTCATGCAGAAATATCTACTACTAGAAAATATATACAAATGACGGACGATGACTTAAAGAAACAACATGCGCAGTTTAGTCCGATTTCTCGACTAAGAAATAAATACAAAAATTAAACAAAAAAATAAGGCGCTATACCGAAAGTAAAGACTTGCTTCACAATCGATATAACTCCTATGCCTACGGTAATTATATCGAAAAAAGTGGATATTCGCAAGGTTTATTTGTTGTACGCTTATAACCGAACGTACATTCGTGTTAATGCGCCTCTATCGGAGGTTAGAAACGACAATGCACTATTTATCCGACTATTCAACGTTTGATAATACGCAAGAACTTAATTACCACGTCAAGCAACACGAGCAATATAACACGGACCAACTAACCGCAACTATGCGAACGGTACTTCGTTTCATTGCGAGGTACAGTGTCAAGTACGCAGGTGCAGCGCATTTAAAGGTTGCGACAATCGCGGAATCTATCGACAAGTCAGATCGTACTGTACGCCGTGTATTAAAGTGCCTTGAAACGCTCGGTATAATTAAACGGATAGGCATGATACGCCCGAAAAGTGGCGGAGTTGGTGCGAATATTATTCAATTATTGCCATTCGTGTCAGATCGTTTGTCAGAGCGTGAAGTCGACGATAAGACAAGCGAGCAAAGGGAAAGCCGTATTAAATCCGGAAATGAACCTTGCAATAAGCGTTATTTAAAAGATTACGTACTAGAGACCATGGAAGCCGCGGGAGCACGCAACAACATTCCGAAATCACTCTACGAAATATTATCACCATTCTTTTATGGCGCAGAACTTCGCAAATACGTCGGCATTGTCTTTCGTGCAAAGTCGGCTAAAACACGCTTAGAAACGCACACAGCCGCATTTACCGCATGTTTAATCGATTGTATTCGCCGGTACAAACTCGGGGAAATTCGCAACCTAGACGGCTATATTTACGCAAGTATACGCAAGTTGAGTCGCAAACTATTCCTCGAGGAGGTGAACCCATTATGCGGTTAAAATATATCATAGGCTGCTGGATATTCCGAAAACATCGCTATTCATTTTATGACGGACGTTGCATCGTTTGTAAGCGTAAAAATAATGGGTAATGTCGTACGATCCCAAGTTGGTAAAAATTATCGAAATAGGTTAGTCGGAAATGGTGAATGTATAACGATTAGTACCTGGTAAAATAGCGGACACTAATATAAGAAGAAACTCGGAATTACCGATTCGCATTCGGTTACATATTTGCGATTATTGGCTTCCGAATATTTCCGATTTAACGGCGATTTTAACTTGGGATTTCATGCGAAATTTTACGGCATTTTATCGGTAGTAGTCGGTAATTATAGAACATCGGATATTAGCGTAAATTTCGGCAACAGTCCGATTATATATTTCCGCGTTCACATAATAGAAGAAAGTCGGAGAATGTCCGTTATTATTGCCGGACTATATCGGACTATTTCGCGGATATTTTATGTTCGATTATGTTCGTTTTATCGGGCGTCACCGCCTGACGCGTGACCCTCCGATCGCTTTGAATTGTCGGGCACCCGTTCACCAGACGAAGGGGTCGAAAATCCGCATAAAAAAAAGGAAGCCGTTAAGCCTCCGTTGTTTTACGCTTTTTCAATTCCTTGTATAGTAGCGCTTTGCTAACGCCTGTTTCCTCGGTTATTTGCGGTACTGTATACGCCTTGCTATCGTACAATGCGAGTGCCTTCCGTACCTTCGCTGGATTGGCTTTAGGTCTACCGCCTTTACGACCTCTAGCGCGAGCAGCTTCGAGTCCTGCCGATGTACGTTCGCGTATCATATCGCGTTCTAATTCAGCCATAACACCGATCATGCCGAACATAGCCTTGCCGATTGCGGTACGTGTGTCGAGTTGTTCCGTTAGGCTTACGAGTTCAACATCGTCCGTTTTCAACCGATCGGCTATCCCGATTAGCTGCTTCGTACTTCTCGCAAGGCGATCGAGTTTATACACGATTAATGTATCGCCAGGTCGTAGCATTTCCAGTGTCCGTTGTAGCTCGACTCTGTCCCATTTTCCGCCAGATTCTTTCTCGGAGTATATCCGTTCGGCACCGGCTTTTTTTAGCGCATCTTCCTGCAACTCTAACGACTGATCTTTCGTACTAACTCGAGCATATCCGACTTTCATACACAATTACCTCCGTCTATTTTCCGTTCATTCCTATAATTATAGTACATAAAACGTATGGTAAAGTCAACTGTGATTTATGAACGATTTTATAGACTGTTTATCTGTAAATATACGGTGAAATAGGAGCGGAAACTAATCGTCTATTTATCTTTCGTTTTATAGACTACGATATTAGAATGCTTTAGTCAGAAGTATACGGAGGATGTTAGCGCAAATGTTATTTAGCAAATTAATTATAATAATTAAGATTATCTTCGTACTAGTCCGTGAGTAATGTGTACGAGGAAAGAAGGAGATGAAAGCGGATAACAAGCGAGCAAATTGGAAATCGGAATTACATACGTTAAATATAGCTAAATATATTCGCAACAAAACGATCGCATGTATAAAAATTTAATCGGGGCCGGGGTGGTCCGTAGTTAGAGATCGTTGTCAGCTAGAGTTTTGATACGGGATATAAAATAACGCTTTGGCCGTATTTACATAATATTGGAAATAGTGTAAGCTATATGAATAAAAAGGAGGTCTATTTTACTATGAAAAAATATCTAATTTTATTTATTGGTATCGTATTTCTAGTTACCTTGTCCGCTTGTAATAACGCTGGTGCTTCGGAGGATTTAACAACGGATGATGTCGTATCCGCCTTTAAGGATGCCGGACTAGAGGCGGAGGAACCGAAAGAAATGACAAAGGATGACTACGGAATCGCACCGATGAAAGCAGACGAGGGTGTACGTTTCCTTATTCCATCGCTTGGAGAAGATTCGGGAGGGCGCATATTTACATACGAGAATGAATCGGATTTAGACGAAATGAAAGAGTACTACGACACTTTAGGCGAAGAAACTGCGATGCTCTTCTCTTGGACGATTAAGCACGAAAATGTTCTCGTACAAATTAACGGCGATTTAGAAGAAAGCAAGTATAACGAGTATAAATCTGCGTTAGAGAATATCGGAAAATAAGGCGCCGTAATTGGCGCTTTTTTGTTTACGTCGAAAATACGGCGTAAAGGAAATAAGAAAGCCGCTAGCTTAAGACTAACGACTTTCGTTTATGAAATCTATGTTATTTTTTATTTATAGTAATCGTTATGTTTAATTTTCTCGAGATGTGAAGAAAGATTAAGATAGCATAAAATATCTCCATAATTACCTCCGAAAAGTAAATTAGAGATACAACCGGTTGCCTCTGAAATGATTATAACCCATGAATTGTCGATTTGCTAAGTTCATTACATGGTGTTATATCCTCAAAATTTAAAAAACACTGGTATATCAACGTTTTAATGGGCTGAAATTTTTAAAAAAAAATTTAAACACCATTATTTATCCACATTATCCAATGAAATAATCTCTCGAATATCCTCAATATTAAACATTTCTGCAATTCTAGCGATAGTATCCGTATTTACTCTCTTGATATCTTTTTTACACATATCGTTAACAGTTGACGGACTTAAATTTAAACGTTTGGCCAATTCGTTTTGACTGACTCCTTCCCTCTTTAAAATTTCCTGCAAATGTATCCGTACTTTCATATAAAGCACGCTCCTTTATCGATATTTTATGATGTAATTATACACTTATTCGGTTAAACCGTAAATTTATCTTTGACATTCGATTAAACCGAATATATACTTAGGTTAATCATTCGGATAAACCGAATAAATTAATAAAAAGGGAGAGGTTAACATGCAAGCAACTCATTTCAATCACGAAAGCAATAATAATATCACTTGGATCGACGGAGGGGAACCCGCACAACTCGCGCCAAACTATTCGGAGGTAATGGCGAAGCACAACCGACTACAATCGGATGCACGTCACGACTTACCCGAGGAACACCCGCAAAAAGAGGCGTTATATGCGGAGCAATCAGCGAACTATGACGAGATAGTAAGGGCGTATCTGTATACGCACGTATCACCCGGACAACTGCCGGCTTGGATCGAGGATTTATTGCTCGGCTGTGATTTCAATGCCACGGAATGGGCTGTAATGCTCGAGGAGGTGCGAAAACTTGCGGAAGGTTCTAGATAAAACCTGGACGTTTAAATTAGACGGATGGGACGCAGTATACCTCGTTATGTTCGGTATAGTATTAGCGTTTTTGTATTACGGATTAACTCGTTGATCGTTATTGGAAAACATTACCGGTTAAAATAGGACGAATATTTACGATATTAGAATTGTGCGAGCGAATACGGGAATTACGGCAGCGGCAACTGGCGTGATTCGACCGTATATCCCTTGCGCACCGAAGTACGCGGATAACTGTAGGTAAGGACGGGGAAAGACGGAGCAATTTCGGCAAAAGTTGTTTCGTCTTTTTTGTGATGAATTGCTTACTGAATCGTCTTATATAGTGGGAAATATTTTTTGGTGGAGATGTGCGCAGAATAGATTTAGATACGTATTTACAAGTAAGGGCAATAAAAATTTTATGAAAAATTGCGCGGGTTGTCTTAGTGATGCGTATTACATACTGAGGGCAAAAAAGTTGAAGAAATTTTCGATTCTGTGCGCTAAAGGCGTTCTCATGCATCTTTATATATATATAAGGTATTTTAAATCAGCGTAAAGGAGAGTGATCCAATGAAGCATCGAAAAGTGATTTTAAGTTTAAGAGTTGCTGACGCACTTATAAAACAAGGGTTTCAGGTAATTGAAATAAGACCATCAACGAAAGTACGAGGGAACGCTGCGTTTATATTTGAGTTAACTCCGGGATTCTCTAAGGCACTAGAAAATATCCATCAAAAACTATAATTAAAAGGAGCCGATATGACTATGACACAACAATTATTATTGCCAAGCACAAAAGAAGTATTTAACAAATCGGAAAAAAGTAAGGAGAGTTTCTTCGTAAAGATGCCCGCAGATATTATGCATTATGTACATGTTCCGAATTATAAGCCGGAATACAACTACTTATACGCTATCATCGTTGATTACTATAACGTCGATTATGGGTACGCATATCCTACCGAGTGGCAAATTTCGCGACGATATGGAAAAGGTATCCAAACGGTTCGTACGCATTTACGTGCGTTAGAGAGTTTCGGATTAATCAAGATAAGTAAACCGAAAGGGAATAAAATTTACGTTCCATATAAGCCGCTAAGTAAACGTGAATTGTTCGAGAAATGTCCAGAAGCGCAGAAAAAATTTACCGATAATAAACAAGCTGAGGATGCCGAAAGAAGGCGTGGTGGTAGGATATAAAGGAAGTACCGGTAAAATAGAAAAAATCTAACGGTAAAACAATTAATTAACCACCGGTAACTAATTACCGTATAACTAGATTTATTTAACTAGATTTATTAGCAAGATTTATACTAATAGCGATTAAAGATCAAAACACTGTAAATCCATTCTATCGAATGTCTTTACTATCAAGTAATGGAATACTTATTCGCTTACGCTCATTGTATTCCGGAAGTCCTTTCTGACGAAAGTCCTTCCTATTAAGTATTAGGCGGACATAGGTATTTGTCGGAGGTATTAAAAGATTAAAAGAATACTTTCAAAATTAATAATAAAAGTTTTCAAAATTAGCCGACTCCAGGCTCCTAACTATAAACCAGCAAAGGAGACGATTAAATGAGCTTAAAAGAAATAAAAAAACTCAAAGCCCGCCATGCCGTAGAATACAGCACAGACTTTCCGAAACGCACATATACCGGCTTAGAACGATTTGCCAACGTTGCTGACGTTACCTTAAAGAGAGCGCCGTTAAATACGTTAGAGGGCGTAGCTAATACACTTATCTTGAACGCACAACACACCGAGCAGGAACGAATCAAGGCGAATCCTCCGGTCTATGATCGAGCATACGTGGAACGAGCAGATTATTCGATTATGTCTTTGTATAGCGATTATAAGGACGAAATAGAAGATGACCGTGCAACATGGGCGGATTATCAAGAAGAGCGGAAGAAGTGGCGGAAGTGTGCGCATAAGTTTTGCCTTAATATGTATCCGATAGATAGCGCTAACTTTAAAGGAAAGCGAGTTAAACGTAGTGATAGTCGATTTTGCTGTGAAAAGTGTAAGGACGCACACCACGACGCAATAAAACGTTATAAAGAAACCGGATCGTATCTTCCGAGGTGGTATTATATGCCTGCGTTAGATGATACGGTAGGTGATCGTACACGTAGACGGGATATGCCAACAGAAACGGACTCGCTCGAGAAAGAAATAAATAAGAATCGACCGATTAGATATGCGCCATTAAAACGAGAAAAGCCGCCTGTATATCCTGTTACGACGTACTATTTATCGGAATTAACGAGCGAAGAAATAAAGTCGAAAAAACTAGAAAAATATATTAATAAAATGCCGAATATCCGTGGGGGAAATCCCTATAATAGTAGACGGGTTAGGACGCCAGCCGGCAGCGTCTTAGCCGATAATTTTTGTACAATATGGCATAAAAAGGAGGGAATGTAATGGAAAAAGAAACATTTAAGGCAATAAGACTATATTTGGGTATGAGTCAACTAAAATACAGTGAGTATTTAGGCGTTGCTCAGTCAACAGTATCTAAAATCGAGGCCGGTAATCGTGGTGTATCGGATGTAATTAGAGCTAAGATTGCAATGAAATTTGAACCTACGGAAGAATTTATGGATTACCTAGAAAGAAGCAAAAAACTAGCAATCTAATTTTTTTACTTTTGATTATTTATTGAGGATATTATGATCCAATATAATTATATGTCAATAGGTCCGGGATGTCAATAATTAATTTTTTTGGGAGGAGTAACGAAATGACAAGCGAGAATCCAAACTGGCTCAATGAACGCGCCGAACTCGAGCGTAATCTTATTGACGCCAAGCAAACGGTAATGAAGTATGAGGGCGCATTGTCTCCATACGAACGTACAGTATCAGATTCGGAGTACCGACAAGCCAGAAGTGACGTGATGTCTTATTACACGCAAATTCAAAACGGTGACCACGAATCGGGCAAGCCTAGCGATCCATACGGAGGTATGACGGTTAGCCAACTTAAAGAGTTATATACAGAGAAATCCGAAGCCTACGAAGGCGGCGCAGGTTCCGGAAGACAAGCTGCGGAACTAATGCGAATAGATACGTTAATTCAACAAGCAAATAATACTAAGGGGGACGAATAATATGGGATTTTTAGACAAAGCGAAGAAGTTTTTACAGAAAAAAGGAGAACGAAAGCAGGCGTTTTTAGACCGCGAACATGAGCTAAAAACGAACATAACCGACCTTGATGCTAAAAAGTCGGAAATAATTGCGAACTACGATCCATTGAAGCCGTTCGACCCTAAAAAGATAGACGAACTCGACGCACAGATCGAAGCTGCGGAAAAGGAAATCTTCGTACTTAATCAGACGAAAAAGGACACACCGGATTACGACTTTGATGAGGTATCATCGCATATTGAAACAGTAAAGGACGAAGCTTCCAAAGTAATCGATGGTAAAAAGGCAGAAGAGGAAAAAGCGCGCGAGGCGATCGCAGAGGCAAAGAAAGTGTACCTCGATAGTTTGGTCGCACATTACCGATTGAAAAATGAGATTAACGAGGTTGTCTCGGAGGCAAATGATACGTTGTCGGAATTGACGCAACCAATAGGACGTGAAGCTGATAAACTACGCAGAAAAGCGCAGGAAGTAGACCTTGAATTATATCGGTTAGCACCGGACGGCTCCGTATCTATGGGCGGAGGACGCAGCGATCAATGGAAGATCGACGAATTAGAGGAGCAAAAGGCGGATTTATGGGCGCGGATACACAAACTCGAAGGCTATAAAGCTAATATTGGCGGACATATTCCGGAGTTAAGTTCACATAGAAACGGAGATTACAAGCAAATTTACTTTATCGCAGATGACGAACAAAAAGACGCAGCAACAAAAGGGATTCTTAAATAAAAATTTAACTGAGGCGCACAAAGCGTCTTTTTTTATTGGGGAGGAACTAAATGCAGAACGAGTTATGGAAGTTAGAATCTGGATGGATAGCAGCATACACGGAAGATCGAGATGTTATTCGTAATATTAAACGCTCAAATAAAAATTGGCGTATTATGTGTGACTATTTCCACCGAGGTAAATTGATTGGAGTGCAATTTAAAATCCCGATGGAGGATAGAAGGCAGGCAGAACGTCGATTTGGAGTGAAACTATCATGACAGATTTTTAATGATTTAAAACGATCTGAGCCGTTTTAACTTTCCAAGGTATAAATACTAACGAAGTTAATTACAAAAGGTTTATTTGCTCTAATTTCTTTGAAAATCTGCTTATATGGTAGGTCTTTTTTGATTGTAAAGGAAGGGGATAAGTAAATGCGAGGATGTGTCTATAAAAAACATACGTACTGGGGCGCCTTAGGTTCCGGTGACACAGAACTAATCGTAGAAGATAGGGAAGGCAATCAGTCACCTCTTATATGCGGAGAGTTGACGCTGGTCCTTGACAAGCCTAACCGATATTATACGTTGATTTGTGACGGCCAAACATTAGCGCAAGGTATTTACGGTAACATCTTCAACACGCTATCAGAGTTAACGAGGCGCGGTTTGCGGTATCCGGACAAAGTCGAAGTCAGCGGATGGTCGATGGACTTTGACGATTATAGAGAAAGAGGTGAAAACGTTGAAAAAACGGAATAAACTACTACGCAGTGATAAGGATGTAAGGAAACGAAAGAAGCCAAATGATGCCTTAACGTGGCAAAAACGAATGATGGAGGAACTAAAGCAAATAAAGGAAATTGAAAGTTAAATACATCCCGTTTGTACTGCTTGGGGGATGCAGGAGGGGATTTGTGAAGAGATGTACCGCGGGCATCTCTTTTTTTTTTATGCGCAAACAAAACGAAAGGGAGAGGTTATATGACGAAATTTACACGATTTTTCACGTACGCATTTTCAACTGTAATACTTTCGGGATTCTTTTTACTGATTTTCGGGTTGATACTGGCAGGAATTCAATTTATTTTCGGATTTATTTTTTAAGGGGATGGAGCAATGAAACATACAAAGGAAGATATACAGAAGATTATTGCGGAATACGTCGGTGGGCCGACAGAGAAAATTAAAAGCAGACCGAGCTTACAGACATATAAAGAATCGGCGAAAATGGTCGCAACTGGCGAGCGAAAGTTAAAGCGGTTGAGGTTATCTGCGGCCGACCGAAGACATTTAAGTGTGCTTCGCGAGGCTATGTCGGAACTCAGGCAAGCGCTAGAAGCTGGCGCACAAGCAAACGAAATCAAACATAAGCGTAAAATGAACAACGCGGTAAGGCTCGCAAATGATTACACGCGTAGGACTGACGGCAAATGATAGGCGATGTATTAGTACGAATAGGTGCAGACATCTCCGATTATGACAAAAATATAAAAAAAGCTGCGGATAGGATGCAAGAGTTCGGATCGAATATAAGCTCTGTAGGCTCGACTATTGCGGCGGGTTTCGGTGCCATTGCTGCAGGTAGCGCTCTAGCCGTAGGTAGCACGGTTAAGGCAGCCGCAGAGTGGGAAGATTCGTTCGCTTCAGTTAGAAAAACGGTGGACGGAACAGAGGCGGATTTCGCGCGGCTAGCTAAAGGGATACGTGATATGTCGGAAGAAGTCCCGGCAAGTGCGAATAGTATCGCTGAGGTTGCTGCTGTTGCGGGACAGTTGGGCGTTAAGTCTGATGACATATTAAAGTTTACCCGTACGATGGTCGATTTAGGAGAAACAACGAATTTGTCTAGCGAAGATGCGGCACAATCGTTAGCTCAATTCGCTAATGTAGTCGGAATGTCGATGGACGATATAGACCGTTTAGGAAGCGTCATTGTGGATTTGGGGAACAATATGGCCACAAATGAGGATAAGATTGTTTCTATGGCGCAACGACTTGCCGGTGCTGGTGCGCAGATTAACTTGTCAGAGTCGGATATTTTAGCCTTTTCCGCAGCACTATCATCAGTCGGATTGGAGGCAGAGATGGCGGGGAGTGCCTTTTCGCGAGTATTCCTCGAAATGAATACCGCAGTTATGGACGGAGGCAAGGAGTTACAGAAATTCGCCAAGATTGCCGGTATGTCAGCCGATGATTTCGCTACAGCTTTCGAAGATGACGCGGCGGGGGCTATAACAACCTTCTTATCCGGACTCGGCAAAATCGGTAAAGAGGGCGGCAATACAACTAAAGTATTGGACGACTTAGGCTTCTCGGAACTTCGCGTTAGAGACACGCTATTAAGAGCGAGTGAAGCGTCCGGTTTATTTTCTGACGCGTTAAATATCGGTTCTAACGCTTGGAAAGAAAACACTGCGCTCGCAAAAGAAGCAAACACGCGTTACGAGACTTTTATAAGTAAGCTAAAAATGGTACGTAACAGGGTGAAAAACATAGCTTCACTAATTGGCGGACCATTTATGGACGTGTTAAGTGGTATGTTAGATGCACTAGACCCGGTTATTTCCGCGGTTGAAAGGTTTGCGGAGTGGTTTAACGATGCAAGTCAGCCGATGAAAACGTTTATTACAACGGCTGTTTTACTTATACCGGTAATAGCTGCAATTGGTGCAGGAATCGGTTTGCTTTTAATGGCGCTAGGTGGGCTAGTCGGTACGATCGGCGTAGCTTCTATAGCTTTTGGCGGACTGGGAGGAGCAGCGCTTGTTGTCGGGAAGGTCATTCTCGGGTTAATAGGAGCCTTTACATTACTTCCGGCAGCAATCGCAGGTATCGTAGTAGCTGCGAAAAACTTCGATAAGATAAAGGCGAAAGCGTCCGACATGGCTACGTCGATAGCTAACTCCGTTGCTTCGCTTGCTAAATTGGTTAAAGAATCACTGGAAGATTTTGCGCAGGCATTTGCGGATAAGTTTCCGGTGGCTGCAAA
Source organism: Virgibacillus salexigens (assembly GCF_000723585.1). NCBI lineage: Bacteria > Bacillati > Bacillota > Bacilli > Caryophanales > Bacillaceae > Virgibacillus > Virgibacillus salexigens. The sequence goes on from NZ_CCDP010000001.1 coordinate 1,446,806, forward strand.
AGCGGTACAAAAGTTCGCGGATTCGGTTAAGGATTTTTCCGTCGGCGCGTTTGAGAAGGCGTTGTCTGGATTAGGTACGCTTGGCGAGCTAGCGGCGAAAGGATTAGACGTATTAAAAGAATCCGGAATCACCGTAACGGATGTACTTCGTAATCTAGCCGGACCTATGACGTCGTTAGTTATACTACTTGGCGGATTAGCCGGTCCGATCGGATGGGTCGTCAGCGGATTAACTTTCCTCGCAACCAGGACGAACATAGTAACCGATATGATCAAGGTATTTAAAGGAGAAATGGAGTTCTCGGAAGCGATCGAAAATATGGGCGATATGGTCGTGCAGTTTATCAATAAATTATCCGAGATGTTAACAGCCTCCATCGAAACAGGTACCGATATTATCGTAAAGCTAATCGAAGGGATTACCGCAGCTTTACCCGGACTAATCGATACAGCGACGCAAATAATTACGTTACTAATCGAAAAGTTTACGGAGTTATTGCCGGTGCTTATCGAGACTGGCTTAGGGCTGGTACTTAAACTTATCGAGGGCATTGTGTCGGCTTTACCGATGGTTATCGAAACGGCAACGAAATTATTTACTACGCTAGTCGAAACGATATTTACGTTATTGCCGATGCTTATCGAAACCGGAATTCAAATATTGATGACGTTAATAGATGCGATTATCACGAATTTACCGTTGATTATCGAGATGGCTATAACGCTAATCACGACGATTATACAGACGTTGGTCGAGAATTTACCGAGGGTAGTGGATGCAGGTATCAATATTTTAACTTCGCTTATTGACGGAATTATTCAGAGTTTACCGGCTTTACTAGATGCAGCGTTACAGTTAATTATGGCGATTTTAGACGTAATCGTCGAAAACCTACCCGTCATACTCCAAGCGGGCGTTGACATTTTAATGGCGCTTATAGACGGAATTATTTCGATCTTGCCGACGTTATTGGACGCGGCGCTCGAAATATTATTCGCGTTAGTTGATGTTTTCATCGATAATTTACCGAAGTTGTTTGACGCAGGAGTTGAGATACTTTTCGCGCTTATCGATGGGATTATCGAAATACTGCCCGAATTACTCGAAGCAGGCGGTAAACTTATTACCGAACTGATAAAAGCGCTAATGGATATGTTACCGGATATATTTGACGCTGGGGTCGAGTTAATAGGCGAACTTATCGATGGTTTACTCGACATGCTTCCGGATATTGGCGAAGCTGCGGCAGAAATCGGAGGCAAATTACTCGACGGGATCGGGGACTTTGCCGGTGATATGTTTGACGCAGGCAAAGACCTATTAGGCGGATTAAAGCGAGGTATTGAAGATAAGGCGGATGATGTGGTTAGCGCAGCCCAATCCGTAGCTGGACGGGTAGAGTCTGCTACAAAAAGATTTTTCGGCATTAAATCACCTTCAAGAATGTTCCGTAATGATATTGGTAAGATGCTCGGAGAAGGCTTAGCGTTAGGTATTAAAGACGAAATATCCAACGTTACAAAAATGGCGCAACGCCTTTCGGAAGCAGCAACGCCAGAACAGCCGAAACTTGCCGGAATAGATATCGGAGACTTCCGCGGACAAAGTAAGCAAATGACTGCGAGGCTACAGGCGGAAGTAAATCGAGGTAGCTACGGAGACAGCGGCGGTACTGATAACGGTATATTGGCGGAGATACGTGACGAGTTACGAAGAACGCGCGAAGTAAACGTTAATCTCGAGGCCGATAACGAATGGTTACGCGCAAAAATTAACGAAGGTAATGCGGTAGATGCGAGTATAGGGAGGTACTTTCCATAAAGGTAAGTAAAATATATCTAATTTGAGGGTCAGAACTTGGTTTTGATCCTTTTTATTATGTTAAAAAGGGGATATGTTAATTGGGGAAAAAAGAAATAAATACATTGTGGGATCGTGAGTCAAGAAACAACATTAATCACAATTTTGAAGAACTTTATACGAAATTAAATAATATAGTTGGGACCATATCCGAAGAAGCAGTTCAACAAATTATAGATAGTGCAAAAATTAATTGGCTAGCACCTGTTGCAACTAAATCAGAACTACCTTCAACTGCTAATGTAGGCGATGCTGTTATGGTACGTGATAATGGAGCTGGCGTAGCAGAGGTGTATCGATATAACGGTTCTGATTGGGAATTAATACAAGAGTTTGATCCGACAGCGATAAATGAATTAGACAGCAGACTAACTACGGAACTAGCAAATAAAGCCAGTATGCAAGATATTACAGAAATTAATCAGACTATCGATGACAAAGTAAATCAAAGAGTGGAAAAACAGTTTGCTGATTTGATAGTTAATGTACCGTCTGATTTCGAAAATATACAAATAGCTATCGATACTTTAAGTCAGCGAAGAACGAATCAAGGAACTACGATAAAGATTAATTTGGAGTCAGGTTACGAACTTAATGATCCAATCATTTTATCCAATGGGGATTATAGTCAATTCGAAATAACTAGTACAGATACGGAAGTAAATGTTGGAGCTTCTTTCCCTAGTGTAGATATTGATTTATTAACATTGAAAAATGCTAGAGGATTAGTTTGGAATATACTAGTTAATGGTCAAGCCTACTGTCGTAACGGGTTAGGTGTATATAATAATTCCCACCTTGAAGTCAGAGCAGGGAAAGGATTTAAATACGCGAACCAAAATAACTTATACGGTAGATATGGATCGATAATATTCGCGGACGATGGTATTTTCACACATGGATCACAAGCCGGTAATTCAGCGGAAGGATGGTCCGGAATACTTGCGTGGGGAGCAACAATTCACGCAGAAAGAGCGGATGTAAGTGATTCGAAAACTTACGGAGCGCAAGCCGCTGCGGGAGGATCGTTGTCTTTTAGAAACGGGATTGCAAACAATTGCGGAAGGCATGGGATTCGATCGACCAATGCTGGTTCAGTTGATGCGCGTGACGCGCAAGCGGATAATGCCGGAGCCTATGGAATATACGCAAGGGATGCGGGGATATTAAACGCTAACGGTATATCAGCTAAAAATGCGGGAGTAGCAGGGATTATGTCTTACAACGCGAGTATCATAGACGCTGAGTTAGCGGTTGTTGATGGTAGTGAAACCGGAGTAATTGCAGATCAAAACAGTAAAGTTAATTTCTTTAAAGGAACTGCTTTAAATTGTACTGACAAAGGTATTAAAGCAACTAGATACGGCGAGGTAAATGGCTCTGAATCAACCGTTGGTAATGGTATTTTATATGGAGTCGTAGCTGATATTGGAGGTAAAGTAAGTTTTGGCTCTGGCAGGGTAACGAACTGCCATGCTTATGGACTGTATGCAACCGGAGGATCAGAGATAATTGCACCTTTATGTACAATAACAGATATTAATCACTCTGGATCGTTGGGTCACGGTGTCTATTCTGAAAAAGGTTCTAATATTGTTGTGACGGAATCTACTGTAACTGGGGCAAGTGGGCAAGACCTTAGGGTAAATCGGGGATCAACTATTCATGCACATAACTGTAAAACTTCCTCTTCTGCTGATAATCATCCGGTGTTATCAGATACTAACGCCACTGCATTTAGTAGCATTACTTCACATTTTGGAATCATTTGGGCGCAAAAATAAAAAGAATTTAGCGAACAGTACTTATCACTGTTCGCCTTTTTTATGCCCGCATCACCTCGATATCCATCGCACTAACCTCACGCACAATCCTCCGCAACTTTTCCGCCCTAACGTCACTTACCGTATAAAACTGCACAGCAGGCGGAGTTTTCATCGTTTTCCGATAATAACGCGCCTGTAAATCCGCATACAGCGCTATTTTATTCCGATTTTCTTGCATACGCTGTGTGCGATCAATCTCGATCAACGTTAATCGCCTTTTAACGGTAGTAAGGACGTCGGGGATAATACGTTGTTTGCGGTTATACTTGCCGGTATATGTTACAGGACATTCTATCCGCCAGTCTTTCGGCTTATCTAATGCGAGGTATATATCGTTCCTCATTAACGCATGTTCGAGATAACCTCCGGATGATACTTTACGTTCACTACCGATTACCTCGCGACCTTTTTTCGATAATACATAGACTTTCTGCTGGCGTCGAAATGATCGCAAATACCCCTCCGATTCAATACGAGCAAGTATCCGATTAGTATTTCGTTTACCTCCGAGCGCACATATCTCCTGCAATTGCCTGCCGTCAGCAACCGCCAACTCATCCAGTTTGGAGAGGATCGTCATCGTCCGTTCTTGAAACTTTATCGTATGATGCACCGTCACGTTGATCGACCTCCTTAAATTTCGCCAGTCTCTCCTCCGATTCTTTATCGCTTATATACGGCACTTGTATCTCGACTTTATCAATAGTCCGATAGATTGCACGTCCAGGCACTGTTAATTTCTCCGCACCTTGTTCGTCGAGTGCAACACGCGATGCAACTTCGGTTGTTAAACGGAAACTTAACTTCGCGTCTGCGTTCTGTTTGATTTGGCGAGGTAACGTGTCGGACGTAGGGTATTGAGTAGCGAATACTAAACGGTATCCTAACGCTCCACCGATACGAGTTATTTCTGATAAAGCATGTTGACAATAGCCGAGTTGTTCCTTAGTTTCCTGTTGCATAAATGGTTCCGAGGATAGTTGCGCAGCTTCATCGACGATAACAAATGTACGTGTCTTAATTGGCGTATCCACGATATTTGTATAACCAAGCTTTCTAAATACGGACATATTGCGATTCATTTCCGATTGTACTTCCTCTAGCAATTTCGCAGTCTCACAAGCATTACTTGCGACTCGAACTGTCTGTTTTAAATCCGCATATCGCCCAAACTCGAGTCCGCCTTTGAGATCGATTAGGTACAAGCGAATATCCTCCGTAGGGTTATTTTCGCAAAGGTACGTAATCAATTGCTTTAGAAATACCGTTTTCCCTTGTCTAGTCGCTCCTGCTACGGTCATATGCGGTGTTACGTCGAAATTATGGAGAATTAGATCATCGAGAGTTAAACCGATAGGCACGGTGTATTTAGTATCTACGTTAATTTCCTTTAATTGCTCGTAGGCGACGTGATCAGGTAGTTTATACTTATAAATACGTACGTATAATCGGCCACCTGCGCTTTTAACCTTACATACGCGGTCAAATGCCCCGACAATCGCTTTCTCAAGTGAGTCCGTTAATACCTTTCCGAGTGGAATCGAATAGACATACTCCGTGTATAGCGTTTCTTTGTTCGTCTGTAGATAACGCGGTTGAGTTTCCTTTAAGTTGCCTAGGAAATCGCGATACTCTCGCAGAAAGTTCGTGCGACGGAAGATGACGGATAAGCGTTTCTTATACGTCCAGTTAGTAAGCATAGATATTCCTCCTTCTATTCTTTTTTCTGATCCTTCAGGTGTTCTTTTAGGTATTCCCACCTGGAATAGGAGATTGAAATAGGTAATTAGTTGATAAGATAATATATGTACAAGTATTTTAACTATTCCGTTTTTGCGATACACTATATACTATAGTTAAGTTAGTAAAATAATGCGTGTCTATCACAAAAATTCTGTGCAAAAATGATTATAAATTGCGTGAAAGTATTCGAGGTGGTATTTATGCTAATTAGTCATATAGGAGATTTAATAAAGAAGTCGCCATATAAACGGGAGTATATACAGGACTATATGGGAGTCTCGAGGAATACTTTATCGAGTTGGTGTTCCGGGAAGCACTCGCCTAAAATGGAGGATGCGCATAAACTTGCGGACTTACTCGAAGTATCCATCGATGACTTGTACACATATAAGCGGGAAGAATGAGGTTGTGTTATTTCAACTGATACATTCTAGGAATAAATCGTGATTTACGAAATATGGCTTGTCTTTTTTCGGATGATACCGTATAATAAACGCAAAATTACATGAACGTAGTAAGTAATGTGAGATACGAATTTAACCGTTTGATTCACCGATAAAGCTGACGCAAGGCTACGTAAGGATTCCGGCTTTATACGGTGTTTAATCCGGTTTCCGGTACCGTGAGTCGGGGGTTCGAATCCCTCCGGGCGCGTTAGTTAATCCTTTAAAAGCACGTATAAACAAAGGTTTTGTTTATACGTGCTTTTATATTGAGCATTAATTTTTCGTTAATTTTGATAGAAGTAAGCAGGAATGAAAGCGATATTTGTCGTATTTATTGATAAACGTAGAACTCTATTGGTAATGGTGCAAAAATGTTACGAATGTTTTTACCATAAAGTCACACCTTCTTGGCATATATATAAGTACAAGCAATTCGCTTACCTTTATTTTTACAAGATGGAGGTGAACAACATGGACCGAGGCACGCTTATTCGTACGATTGTTTTGGTATTAGCATTAATTAATCAATTTCTTATTGCAGCAGGAAAAAATCCGATTCCTGGCTCCCAAGAACTTTGGGGTGAAATTCTTTCCTTGTTATTTACAGCTTTTGCTAGTATTTGGGCTTGGTTTAAAAATAATTACATTACTGAACGGGGAAGACAACAAAAAGAAGTACTGCAAGCAAATCATTTAATTAAATAGTGAAAGACTAAGATATTACGAATCGTTTTGTCCATCGAGGGGATGCTCGATGGATTTTTTTTATACAGAGAATGGTACAGTACATTTCTCAAAGGCCTGGTCTTACGTGGGTTCGAACCCTTACTTCTAACATCTCCATTCCATGCGGTTGCCATGTGAATAAGCTTGTATTAAAAAGCAGCGTTCTTTCATATGTTGAGGTGATTTCTATAATGATATTTGGTTATCCTAATACTGGGTGATAAATATGAAGGCTAATGATATGGAAAGCAAACGGTTTGATAAGGCTTTGGATGAATTTATCGATCTTTTTAATAATTTAGAAACGGATGTTCCAATTATTCAATTTGGAGAGGATGTAATAAAAAACATCGAACTTGCTAAGCAAAAATATGGGGAGGCAGTGATCGACAAAAAAATTAACATAGTGGTTCGTGAAATGCTTTCCTTGCTTGATTTAGAAAATATGAAGATAGAAGAAACAACAGCTGATGATACAGAAAAAAATAAATAAACAGATATGAAAAAATTACTAGTTAAAAACACGCATATATGTTCTGTTTTTGTGATACAATAAGAACAAACGTTCTTGAAGAGGTGTCATATTGTGATAGGATTACTTCAACGTTCAAAAGAAAAAAAGCAAAAACTCGTTTTAGTTTATATTGATCACGACAATCAGATAACACAACGATTAATAAGGGTGGTAGAAATAAACCGAAATTCCATATTGGCATATTGTTTTTATCGTCAACAACTGCGAAGGTTTACCTTTAAAAACATTCTTTCATGTGGACCAGTTAAAAGAAAGGAAAGTGCTTAATGAGTATGAATGATCGTGGATCCATTAAATGGACATCAATGATGTTACCTGAACATGTGGAATTATTGAATAGAATGTGGGCGGAACAGGAATATAAGGAAAAACCTGTCCTGGATGAACAGCGGCTTGTGGAAATGGATGCTCAACTGCAATTAGCTATATGTAATGATTTGACAATTGAAATTAAGCATTATAATGGTCGAGATTATTTAACCCATAGAGGAAAATTAAAAAATATTAATAAAAATAGATTAACCTTAGACAATGAGACGGCGATTGAACGGATAAATATTCTAGATATCTGGGTTGATTAAATAATGATGTAGATGGGCATTACATCCAAAAATAGGAATTAAGCATAATTTTTGTTACAATATAGCTGTACAATATGGCTTTCGTGGGTGGCGGTTTCACTCCCTGACTGAATTGCAGGAGAGGGGGTGATGCCTATGACAGTGTTTGAAGCGCTTGTGCTGATGATCTCGTTTGGTTCATTAGTTGTTGCATTGCTGTCACAAAAAAAATAACCACCCATAAGCCTGGCAAGCATAGTGGGTAGTTATTTTCTATAAACTGTGTGAGCCGCCCCCTTGAAGGGCTATTGTACATGGCCGATGGTGTACCAGCACCATCGGTCTTTACATTCTTCAAAAGTAAGACCATTCTTATCTTATGATTAACTAATTATATTATACCCCACTAAAAAGAAAAAGAAAACTCCAAGTTATTATTTTTGTGGTTCATATATGTCCCAAGCTGTTTTTAAAGAATCCACAATATAAGAGGCTGCTTCATCAATCATTAATTGGTCAGTGGGAACGGTTGAATGATGGTCTTGATAAATGGATTTCCTTTCTTCGAATAATGCTTTTATTTCGTCAAGACTTTTCCCTTGTAGGACAGGCCGGCTGTCAATAAGTAAACTAATTCGATCTTGCCAAGATTCCCAAGATAAATCTAAGTAAAAGACAATGCACTTGTCTAGACACATTTTCCTTATATCCTCTTGAAGAAATGCTCCGCCACCTAGAGAAATAATTTTTAGCTTTTGATTACAAAGTCCTTGGATAATTTCTTTTTCTTTCTGTCTAAATACATGCTCGCCATAGGTTTGAAAAATCTCAGAAGCAGGTAAACCAAATGTTGCCTCAATCTCTTGATCTGCATCAATAAAATCTCGAAACAGCTTTTTGGCTATTTCTTTGCCAATAGTTGTTTTTCCAACTCCCATAAATCCAATCAAAACAATACTTTTTTGTCGTAATGGTATATCTTGTCCGTTCATACGTTACCTCTTTCTTTCCAATCATTTTTTCCAATTATAGACCAAATTGAATATCTATGCACGAGGCAAAAAAGGATGTTCTGTATTTGTTGGCAACATATCATGTAACGATTATAATAAATAGTTAATACGTTAATGGGGGAGAAAAAGTTGAATATTGTATCTGTAAAAAATGTACAAATTGGTACAGGTATCCCGAAAGTCATTATACCTTTGATGGCGGCTACAGCACATGAATTAAAGATAGAAATCCAAGAAGTGAAAAAAGAAAATCCGGATATGGTTGAATGGCGAGCAGATGCTTTAATAGAAGGGGATAAGCTAGAAACGGTAATCCATGTGCTCTCAGAAATAAAAGAAGCGTTGGGTGAAATTCCGTTGCTGTTTACCTTTCGCTCGTACAAAGAAGGAGGGCAGAAGGAAACCAGTTCTTCCTATTATATGAACTTGCTGACAGCGGTAATTGAATCTAAATATCCTGATTTGGTTGATATTGAATTATTTATTGGATCTTCTATCGTTAAGAGACTGGTGAAAAAGGCAAAAGAGCAGCAAATAATGGTCATTATGTCTAATCATGATTTTCAAGCAACACCTGCGAATGAGGAAATGATAAATCGATTAGTTACCATGCAAGAAGCTGGTGCAGATATCCTAAAGATTGCGGTAATGCCAACGTGTATAATGGATGTTTTGCGGCTATTAGCCGTTGCAGAAACGATGAAGACGACTTATGCGAAGCAGCCATTTATTACAATAGCAATGGGTCAAATGGGGTTACTAAGCAGAATTGCTGGAGAAATGGTAGGATCAGCAGCAACATTTGGTTCAGGTAAACAAGCTTCTGCTCCAGGTCAGATTGAAGCTGAAGAATTAAAATATTTACTCGGCAGACTTCACTATCATTCAAAGAATTGAAATGAAAGCAAGCTCCTATAGGTGGATCTTGCTTTTTTACTAGCAACATATTCGCCAAGAGGATTTTACAGAAAATAGCTGTTATTTAGAAATGAATTTCGTTGACATTCCAATTATAATATAACTAATAACATGGAAATGAGGAGTGTGTCATGACAACCTTAACATCCCATTATAAAGATGAGATTTTTGAAACCGTTTTCGAGAATGCTTACCATTGCTTTGTGGTTGTTGATGAGGATGGTATAGTAACTTACATGAATAAAAGCTATTGCCGTTTTCTTGAGATGGATAAGCAGGAAGTTATTGGTAAGCATGTCACAAACGTGATCGAAAATACGCGGATGCATATCGTAGTCCAAACAGGTAAGGAAGAAATAGCAGATCTTCAGTACATTCGCGGTAACCATATGATTGCCAATCGAATTCCAGTTCGTTCCAATGGAAATGTAGTAGGTGCAGTAGGGACGGTTCTGTATCGAGATACAAAAGAATGGATGCTTATGAATAGTCATATTAAAGATTTGTTGCTGGAAATAGAACATTATCGCAATCAATTAAAGGAACAACATGGTATTACGTATTCGCTTCATGATATAGCTGGAAGCTCTAAGCAAATGAGTGATTTAAAAGAAAAAATAAAGAAAGTTTCCCCTGGAGATGTCTCGATACTTCTCAGAGGAGAAAGCGGTACGGGAAAGGAATTGTTTGCTCATAGTATCCATCATTTAAGTGAACGAAATACAAAGCCATTTGTAAAAGTGAATTGTGCAGCAATTCCTGAACACCTAATTGAATCGGAACTATTTGGTTATAAAGAAGGAGCGTTTACTGGAGCAAAAAGAGGCGGAAAACTAGGTAAGTTCCAATTAGCGGATGGAGGAACATTGTTTTTAGATGAAATTGGTGATATGCCATTGAGTGCACAAGTGAAAATCTTACGAGTCCTGCAAGAAGGAGAGATAGAATCAATTGGTTCAGAAACGCCTCAGAAGATAGATGTGAGGATTATCGCTGCAACCAATCAGCCATTAGAGGAGTTAATGGAGACCCAACGATTTAGAGAGGACTTGTTCTATCGAATCAATGTCGTTCAACTATTTATTCCACCATTACGTGAAAGACCGGATGACATTCGTTTGATTTCAAAGTTTATTCTCCACAAAGTGAGAAAACGTACAGGCAAGCGTATAATGGATATTGATTCAGCAGCTATGAGTCAACTTACTCATTACAGCTGGCCAGGAAATATTCGTGAATTGGAAAATGTAATTGAATCAGCCATACATTTAACCAATCAGGAGAGAATTAGTGTAGATGATCTACCAGATCGATTGCGTTCACAAATCAACACAGTGAAACAAACTGGTAACTTAAAAGAAATATTGGAGAACGCAGAAAAAGCAGCAATTCAATATGCAATTGAAAAAGCAAAAGGAAATAAAGAAGCCGCGATGAAAACCTTAGGAATAAAGAAATCCAGTCTATATGAAAAACTAAAAAAGTATGGTATATCCTAGTTCCGATTTTCCGGAAAAGATTCCACCTTTTCGGAATCATTGGTAGGATACTGAAAACAGTAAGTGCTTACATTATTTATATAACTGATATGAACCAATTTTCCATTCTTGTGGAAGATTGGTTTTTTTATTAATCAAATTGTAAAAAAGGAATTATCCTTTGTTATGCAGATCCATTTCAAATGGAAGACAGTGGTTAAGCAATAAAAATTATTTGGCATAATTTTTGCTATATATGAGGGAAAGGGGTGTTAAGGGATGAAGGAAATATATCAAACCTTTACAGAAGCTATAGAAAAAATGGAAGATGGAGCAACAATTATGGTAGGAGGCTTTGGCTTGGTAGGAATTCCGGAAAATCTTATCTTGGCTTTAGTTGAATCCAATGTAAAGCATTTAACGGTTGTTTCGAATAATTGTGGAGTCGATGACTGGGGGTTAGGTTTATTATTAAAAAATCATCAAATTGATCGAATGATTGGATCATATGTAGGGGAAAACAAAGCATTTGAACGCCAAGTATTATCGGGAGAATTAAAGGTGGAACTTGTCCCTCAAGGAACGTTATCAGAAAGAATTAGAGCAGGTGGAGCCGGGATTCCAGGATTTTATACGCCTGCAGGTGTTGGCACACCTTTAGCTGAAGGAAAGGAAATTCGGAGTTTTGAAGGAAAAGACTATTTGCTTGAGACTGCGCTCAAATCCGATTTTAGTCTTATTAGAGCAGCGATAGGGGATAAACACGGGAATTTACAGTATGCAAAAACAGCACAAAATTTCAATCCAATGATGGCTGCAGCTGGTAAGGTAACAATTGCTGAAGTCGAGCAGGTAGTGGAAACAGGTAGAATAGATCCAGCATATATCCATACACCAGGAATATATGTAGATGGCATAATTGAAGGGAAACAGGAGAAAAGAATTGAAAGATTAACGGTACAACAAGAAGATTAGTAATAGGGAGGTAATCATGATGTTAAAACAATTTGATAAGGTATCCACAAGAGAAAAAATCGCAATAAGAGCTGAGCGTGAAATTGTAAGCGGTTCCTATGTTAATCTAGGAATTGGCATGCCAACAAAGGTAGCCAATTATATTCAAGCTGATAAAAAAGTTATTCTTCAATCAGAAAATGGTTTGCTTGGAATAGGAAGGTTTCCGGATAAACATGAAGTTGATCCAGACTTAATTAATGCGGGGAAGGAAACGGTGACAGCTGTTACTGGGGCAGCTTATTTTAGCAGTGCAGAGTCTTTTGCAATGATTCGTGGAGAACATTTAGATCTTGCCATTTTAGGTGGTATGGAAGTTTCTGAATCGGGTGATTTAGCAAATTGGATGATCCCAGGAAAAATGATTAAAGGAATGGGAGGGGCTATGGATATTGTTCACGGTGCAAAAAAAATAGTTATTATTATGGATCATTTGACAAGGCATGGGGAACCCAAAATCTTAAAAGAATGCCAGTTGCCATTAACCGGAAAAAATGTAGTGGATCGAATTATTACAGATCGAGCGGTTATTGACGTCACCAAGGATGGCTTTGTTTTACAAGAAACGGCGCAAGGATGGACAATAGATGAAGTAAAGGAATCAACAGGTGCTAAGCTCCATGTAAGCAAACAGCTAATTGAAGAAGCGTTTTAAAAAATGGGAGGAACTAAAAATGGTAGAGAATCAAGTAGTATTTATTACTGGTGCAGCAAGTGGAATTGGTTATGAAATTGGTGTCGCGTTTTTAACAAGTAATGCTTCCGTTGTTTTTACAGATATAAATGAAACAAAGGTTAATGAAGTAGTAAATAAATTGAAGGAACAAGGCTATGATTGTCTCGGATTAACATGTGATGTAACAAATGAGAATCAACTAAAACAGGCAATAGATCAAACAGTTAAGCATTATGGAAGACTTGATGTTCTCATTAATAATGCTGGTTTGCAGCATGTATCTCCCATCGAGGAATTTCCGACAGAGAAGTTCGAGTTTATGACTAAGGTAATGCTAGTAGCACCGTTTGCTGCAACGAAGCATGTCTTCCCAATCATGAAGCAACAAGGAAGTGGACGGATTATAAATATATCTTCGATTAATGGGGTTATTGGATTTGCGGGTAAAGCTGCTTATAACAGTTCCAAACATGGAATAATTGGACTAACAAAAGTTGCAGCTTTAGAAGGTGCTTCAGATGGCATAACGGTGAATGCTGTTTGTCCAGGTTATGTGGATACACCATTGGTTCGTAATCAACTGGAGGATCTGGCAAAAACGCGAGATGTTTCTCTGGAGAAAGTGTTGGAAGAAGTTATTTATCCTCTGGTTCCACAAAAGCGGTTATTGTCCGTGGCAGAAATTGCGGACTATACCATCTTCCTAGCAAGTGATAAGGCGAAAGGTGTCACTGGGCAGGCGATCGTTATTGATGGCGGCTATACAGCACAATAATTAAGAGAGGAGTAACAGACATGGAAAATGTTTATCTATTAGAAGGCGCAAGAACTCCATTTGGTACTTTTGGTGGAGCTCTTAAAGATATTGATCCAACGGAGCTTGGAGTGATAGCAAGCAAAGAAGCACTCAATCGAAGTAAAATGGATGCTAGTTCAATTGATTTCACTGTTATGGGAAATGTGATTCACTCAGCTAAAAACGCCCCTTATTTAACGAGACATTTGTCGTTGCAAACGGGCATTCCATTAGAAAGTCCATCCCTAACTGTGAATCGATTATGCGGTTCTGGGCTACAAGCGGTTATCAATGCTGCGCAATCAATTCAATTACAAGAAGGACAGGCAGCACTGGCTGGTGGAGTTGAAAATATGAGTTTAGCCCCATATGCATTGAGAGGCAGCAGGTTTGGTTCAAAATTAGGAACACCCAAAATGGATGACATGCTTTGGGCGGCTCTTACCGATGAATATATTGGAGCAGGGATGGGGGTAACTGCAGAAAATTTAGCGAAAAAATATGATATTTCCCGAGAAGCTCAAGATGCGTATGCATACGAAAGTCATCGTCGTGCAGCTGAAGCAAGGAATCGAGGGATATTTACCGATGAAATTGTCCCCGTTGAGGTGAAAACAAGAAAAGGAATGTCCCTAATGGATACCGATGAACATATTCGAGAAGATACAACGATGGAGCGATTAGCAAAACTAAAGCCTTCTTTTACATCAGATGGTACGGTAACTGGGGGAAATGCAAGTGGTATTAATGATGGAGCAGCAGCTGTTGTGTTAGCAGGAGAGCAATTTGTTCAGGAAAACAGTTTAAAACCAATAGCTAAAATTATTTCATGGGGGATAGCTGGAGTAGATCCTTCTATTATGGGAATAGGCCCTGTTCCTGCTATGAAAAAAGCATTGGCGAATGCAGGATTATCGTTGTCAGACATTGATCTCTTCGAAGTGAATGAAGCTTTTGCAGCACAGTATTTAGCCGTAGAAAAAGAACTGGGGCTAGATCGAGATAAAGTCAATGTAAATGGCGGTGCAATTGCTTTAGGGCATCCAATTGGTGCTAGTGGAACGCGTGTATTATATACACTTATTAAAGAACTGCATCGTAAAAACAAAACGCATGGCATGGCGTCATTGTGCATTGGCGGAGGTCAAGGAATAGCCATGATAGTAGAAGTTATGTAATCAGTTAACAAGAAGAAAATAGGGGGGGGGATTGTTCATGATCGGTATCATTCTGGGGTTGATTGTATTAATGCTGTTAGCCTACTTAGGGTGGTCAATTATTTGGGTAGCACCCATTGCAGCAGGAGTGGTTGCATTAACAGGAGGATTAGACTTGCTCGATGCATACAAAGATACATACATGGGGGGATTTGTATCTTTTGCTAAGCAATGGTTTCCTGTGTTTATGTTAGGTGCGATATTTGGAAAGCTAATGGAAGATACAGGGATGGCTAGATCCGTTGCAGTTGCTTTAACGAAAATTATTGGTACAAGGCGTGCGATCTTGGGGGTATTAGTATCATCAGCAGTTTTGACTTATGGAGGGGTTAGTTTATTTGTAGTGGTGTTTGCCGTTTATCCACTAGCTTTAACATTATTTCGTGAAGCGAATATAAGCAGAAGGCTAATTCCTGCAACAGTTGCATTAGGTGCATTTACATTTACGATGACTGCATTGCCAGGAACACCTCAAATTCAAAATTTAATTCCTATGGATTACTTTCAGACAAGTGCCACAGCTGCACCAATAATGGGGATTATTGCAGCTTTAATAATGGCTGGCGGTGGTTATTTTTATCTAAGCTGGCGAGAGAAAAAATTAACAAAGAATGGAGAAACCTATACAGAGCCGAAAGAGAATAATATCGAAAATAAGGAAGCACCCACACCGAATTTTATATTATCTCTTTTACCATTATTAGCCGTTCTCATTACCTTAAATGTTTTCAAATGGGATATTGTTATTGCCTTAATTTCGGGTATTACCCTGCTATTATTTTTAAATCTACACAAAGCAAAAAGTTTTGTTAAAGCGATTAATAATGGTGCTACAGGGTCAGTGATTGCTATTATAAATACAAGTGCGGCAGTTGGATTCGGAACTGTGGTAAAAGTTGTACCAGGATTTGAGAAACTAACCGAAATCCTAATGGGCATCAAAGGAAACCCGTTAATTTCAGAAGCAGTTGCTGTCAATGTGCTGGCTGGAGCAACTGGGTCAGCCTCAGGAGGGATGGGAATTGCCCTTGAAGCATTGGGGTCAAAATACTACGAAATTGCTATGAATACCGGTATTTCACCGGAAGCATTTCATCGTATCGCTTCATTGTCATCCGGTGGTCTAGATGCGCTGCCACATAATGGAGCTGTTTTAACCTTGCTGACCATTACTGGTATGTCCCATAAAGATAGTTATAAAGATATTTTTGTAGTAGCTGTTTTGATTCCAGTAATATCTGTAATTGTAGCCATTATTTTAGCTTCGCTAGGTATATTTTAATAAATAGCAGGTACAGGAAAAACCCTGTACCTGCTATTTATGTCACCTGCAAAAAAGAAAAACCATTTCGATAGAAGTTTTTTGTTATTTATTGTCAGTCCTTTTCAATCTTATTAGCGGAACTTGTATTACTTTTTTCTTATATAAATACGCAATCCCATTTAATATAAACGCAGGTACTTTTTTAGGGCTGTATTTCCTAAAATACATACGTGAGAACATAAATTTAATATCATCCCATTGATGATCGTGTGAGAGCTGTCGAAAACGAGCAACATCAATTAATTTTATATTTCCTTCTGGGGTTAAAATAATATTTCGTAAATGAATGTCCGAGGGATTTAACCCTTGCTGTTTAGCGAGTTTTAAAGCAAAGTCTGCCTCTTTTATATTTTCTTCTGTTAATGGAATGCCAAGTGTTAAACAGTCATATAATGTGTATCCATTAATATAATCGATTAGTAGATAATTTTTTCCGGATTGATATAATTTAGGGAAAAAAGAGTTTTCATTTAATAATTGATAAATTTCTGCTTCCTCTGATGCAATGTGTTCGTATTCTGGTGGAAAGACTTTGAGGGCCTTGGAAGTAGACTTGATTTTAAAGACAACCGCACTACGTCCTACACCAATAACTTCTAATGATGGATGTTTCTCAGCAACGGTTAATGATTGTTTTTCATTCTGTATGTTAACACTCTCTGCTAACTCAATAATCGTATTGGTGTCCAAGTTTTTACCCTCCTTGTACAATATCTTATATAACATTATATAAAAAAAGAACGATAATTTCCTGTTTAAACTATACCTAGACAATAGGAGGAATTCCCTGTATTTTTAAAATATTACAATGGTTTGCCTTAAAAAGGAAAGGAGTGTAAGGAAATGAAGTTAGTGAATTATCAGTTGAAAGAATTGGATGAGTCGAGAGTTGGCTGCCTAATTAATGATCAAGTATTGGATTTACAAGATGCATACAAACAGTATCTGATCTCCGTACATGAGGAGAAGTCAGTAGACCAATTAGAACAAGAACTTCCATCTAATCCGCAACATTTTTTTACAAGAGGTATCCCAGCAATTGAGAAAGCGCAAAAGGCATTAAACTATAACTTAGAGCAAGAAGCAATAGAGTTACGAATGAACCGAGAAGAACTACGGTTAGAAACTCCAGTTCCTTCTCCTTCAAAAATTATATGTATTGGAAAAAACTATGCTGATCATGTAGAAGAAATGAAGGGAGATATTCCAGAGTTTCCTGTATTGTTTGCCAAGTACGATAATGCATTAATTGGACCAGAAGCTTATATTGAAAAGCCTGCGTTTACAAAAGAACTTGACTATGAAGTAGAACTCGCAGTGGTAATTGGAAAAGAGGCATCAAAAGTACTCAAGGATGAGGCATTTCAGTATATCGCTGGATATACCATTGGAAATGATACAACAGCTAGAGACCTACAAAAACGGACACCGCAATGGCTGCAAGGAAAGACGTTAGATCGGTCTACACCTATTGGGCCATGTATAGTAACTACTGATGAAATAACAGATCCTGCGAACTTACAGATTAAATCATTTGTAAATGGTGAGGAACGACAATCATCGAATACAAGTAATCTCATATTCGATATCCCATTTCTTATCCAGTTTATATCAAGACTGATAACATTGAAACCAGGGGATATCATTATGACAGGTACTCCTAATGGAGTTGGCTTTGCTAGAAATCCTGCCCAGTTTCTCCAAGATGGGGATGTAGTAGGAGTTGAAGTTGAACAGATTGGACACATGGAAAATAAAGTAGTTGAATAATCTTTACGATGATAATAACAAAGGCCTTACCAGCATATATGTATGGAAGGCCTTATTTTATTGATAAGTTTATAAGCTATAAGAGTCCCTTGAAGGCATCCAACTATTTTACTAAATTCCGGTTTAATTTTTATAATTTATTGAATATTGTTTTAAATTAGTATACGATTTGGTTATTGAAAAATAAGCCTGCTATTTTAAGTAATAGCAGGAAAAAAGGAGGAAACAATATGAACGTTGGAAGCGATTACAAAGAATTGTCGTATCAAGAAACAAAACCTGATTATCAACAGGTGGCTGAAAGTGCTTCATTTAAGGATTTAATTACAAGACGAAAACGATTTATTATTCCCCTTACCATTTTCTTTTTAGTGTTTTATTTTCTACTTCCAGTTCTAACTTCTTATACTACCTTTTTGAATACTCCAGCGATAGGGGATATATCGTGGGCATGGTTGTTTGCTTTTGCGCAATTTATTATGACTTGGGTTTTCTGCATTATCTATGTGAAGAAATCAGCCCAGTTTGATCGTCAATCGGATGAAATTATTGAAGATCAATTAGGAGGAGAACGAGAATGAATGCGACCGTTATTACATTGTTTTTAGCAATTGTCCTTGCCACACTAGTTATCACATATTACGCTGCTAAAAAAACACAGACGACTGGTGATTTTTATACGGCAGGAGGAGGTTTAACTGGCTGGCAAAATGGACTTGCTATTGCAGGGGACTATTTATCAGCCGCTTCGTTTTTAGGTATTGCCGGAGCAATTGCACTTTATGGTTTCGATGGATTTTTTTATAGCATTGGTTTTTTAATTGCCTACTTAGTTGTAATGTTTTTAGTTGCAGAGCCATTACGGAATTTAGGGAAATACACACTCGCCGATATGATTAATGCACGATTCGATGCTAAAAAAGTAAGAGCGATCGCAGCTTTAAGTACAATTACGATTGTGATTTTTTACATGATTGCACAGCTTGTTGGAGCAGGTGCATTAATTCAGCTATTATTTGATATTGATTATTGGATAGCCGTATTAATTGTTGGAGTCATGATGACAATTTATGTATTATTTGGTGGAATGACAGCTACTAGCTGGGTACAAATAATAAAAGCAGTTTTATTGATGATTGGTACAGTAATCATAGCATTTATGGTATTGGCTAAGTTTAACTTTAATATTCTAGGTATGTTTAGTGAAATGAAAACCGTGACAAGCCATGGCGCTGATTACTTAAATCCTGGCTTAAAGTATAAAGTACCACTCGATACGATTTCATTAATGTTAGCCTTAGTGCTTGGAACAGCAGGATTGCCTCATATCTTGATGCGGTTTTTTACTGTGAAAAATGCAAAAACAGCAAGGAGTTCTGTTGTTACAGCTACGTGGGTTGTAGGGATATTTTATGTACTGACCATCTTCTTAGGGTTTGGAGCAGCTGCTTTTGTAGGAGAAGAGCTTATTACTGCAGCCAATCCAGCAGGGAATATGGCAGCACCATTATTAGCAGAGGCTCTTGGTGGTAATCTACTCATGTCGTTCGTTTCAGCAGTAGCATTTGCAACCATTCTTGCTGTTGTTGCAGGATTGGTTTTATCTGGTGCTTCTGCATTTGCGCATGACATATATGGCCAAATTATTAAAAAAGGAAAGGCCACAGATAAACAACAAATGATTGCTGCACGGTATGCTTCTTTAGGTGTCTCTGTTTTCTCAATTTTATGTGCTTTATTCGCCCAAACCATGAATGTTGCATTTTTGGTGTCGTTAGCGTTTTGTGTAGCCGCTAGTGCGAATCTACCTGTTATCCTTTATACCATTTATTGGAAACGGTTCAATACAACTGGTGCAATTACAGGCATGCTATTTGGTTTACTTTCCGCCATTATCTTGGTATCCATAAGTCCAAATGTATTTTCTCCTACAGAAGGAGCCGCCATATTAGTTGGTGAACCTATTTTTCCACTTACTAATCCAGCTTTAATATCTGTTCCTTTAGGATTTATTGGTGGATACTTGGGAACGGTATTTTCGAAGGAAGCGGATTTAAAACGATTTGCAGAGGTACAAGTAAAAGCAAATACAGGTTATCGAGAGTGAATAACAACGATCAATAATTTCACAAGGAGGAAATCATCCTTCAATGGATTAAGCCAAATTCTATAATAGATCGGTGATTTTATTATGACTTCAGAGGATGAGATATTTAGCTCTTAGTAATTATCGATTTATTCGCTAAACCAACTGAAATAGGCACTGCTCTTTGCGGACGCAGCAATGGCTAACCCGGGAAGTAAAAGCACTTCCACTGGGTGTAGCTTATGAGCTTATAATCCGTGTTGTTCCGCTGGAGTCAGGCCTATTTTCATTCGTTGTGATTAGGATAAAGATATATAGCGAGCATTTATACATTTTCACAAGGAGGGAAAAAGGTTGGATAAACGATATGTTGCAACTATGGAAGAACAAGAAAAGGTGTTACGTACGTTTTTTAAAAAGGGTGCAGATGGACCAATTGAAACATTTCCTAGTAAAGAAAAACGAAAGCTAATTATCTTACAACATATAATCACTCGATTTGATCAAACCAAAAATTATACAGAGAAAGAAGTAAATGATGTACTAAAAAGAATTTATCGTGATTTTGCGATAATTAGAAGATATCTAATTGATTATGGTTTTATGAAACGAAACAAAGATGGATCAAAATACTGGGTAAATGTTTAGGGTAGAGGCACCATATAGCCTGGATTAAAAGTCCGTGTAGAAGATAGGAGTGTCTACAAACTCTCTAAGAAGCTTTAAAAAAATGAATACCTTATTCTTATTATAATCCGTATCCAAGTAAATGTTCTAGGTAGAGGGCAAGTTCAATCTGTGGTAGGTATTGTTTTCTGCTCACGGTGAAGGAAGCCGACGGATTAAATTGCAATTTAGGTTTATGCTAGAGGTGGGGACAGGAAGCGTAATTCATTGGGATTCAATGTAAATGAATTGCCTGTCGAGACAATTTATCCGCGTGAATATTTTGCTTTTCAGGAATCCATTTTATAAAGAAATAAGGGAAGTGCTCAGTTTCTGTAAGAATCACTTCTAATAAAGGCATATATTTTGGGTTTCTTGTAAAACGTTTTTCAATTGTCTCTACAACCAATTTGGAATCGGAACGAAACGATAATATTTCATCAGGGAATTGTTCTTTACATATTTCCAATGCTTTTATAACTGCAAAGAATTCAGCTTCATGATTGGAAAGAATGCCTAGTGGAATTGTATACTCAAAGGTTGATTTTCCTTGTTTCATATAAATACCAGCACCACTTTGCCCTGGATCTCCATTGGCTGCACCATCTGTGTATACTTCGATCATAGAAAATCTACCCCTTTTTTAGTCATTCTGAATAGTAAGTATAGCATAGTTTTATGAAGTAAAAAATTTCGCTGTATAAAATAGACTAGAAGGAAAAGCAAATTTGTGTCAAAATAAAAGAAACGGCAGTTGATTTGGGAGAGGGTATGTATGAAATTACAACTTGTTAATGAACAAGTTCTAAAATGGAAGATGAATCAATCCCTTATGCAGTCAATTCAAATTCTGCAATTCTCCAGTATAGAATTAATGGATTATATCAAAGAAGTTGAGAAAGAAAATCCATTAATTGACGAAATCCAATACCAGGATGATTTAACATATTATCATTCATCAGCTGATAATAATACAGCTGCTGGGGAAATTAATGCGAAGGAATTGAACATGTATGAACAACTAAAGAAGCAATTATTCATGCTGGATATTGCCGAGGAAATAAGGCCGTTGGTTTTATTTGGTATCGATTCATTAAATGAAAGCGGTTACCTAGAAGTCGAAATGGAGCTTTGGGCGGAGAAATGTCACTCCACTATAAATCATGTGGAACAGGCGCTTTTGCATATCCAATCATTAGAGCCTGCAGGGATTGGAGCGAGATCATTAAGCGAGTGTATTCGTTTGCAATTGGACACATCCATGCACGATCCACTTTTTTTAGAAGATCTGTTGGAAAATCATCTGGATTGGATTGCTCAAGAAGAGATTCCTACCATTTCATCTAGCTACCAGCTGCCAGAATCTTACATTAGCGAATTGCTTGAAGAAATCAAGAATTGCCATCCTAAACCCGGTCAGCTATTATCTACTAAACAGTCGAGCTACATTATTCCGGAGGCATCTATTTTCAAGGAAAGTGGTAAGTGGGTAGTTACATTCTTTTCATGGGGCTCTCCAACATTACAGCTAAATCAAGATTACAAGCAACTCATGGATAGGGAAAAGCAAACGGTAGATTATCTCAAGAATAAATGGAAACAAGTTGAAGATTTAAAAAAAGCAATTTCGTATCGGAGAAATACGTTAGAGCGCGTAATTCAATGTATTATGGAAAAACAATATCTTTTTTTTGAGAATGGCATCCATTTCCTTCAGCCATTAACATTAAAAGAAATTGCTGATTACCTGGATTTGCATATATCAACAATAAGCAGAGCCATTTCTAATAAATATGTGCAAACACCGAATGGTGTGTTGCCGTTAAATTTCTTCTTACAGACAGGTATTCAGCAGAAAAATGGTTCAAAGACTTCAACCTTTGTTATAAAACGTCTTATCACTGAATTTATTGATAATGAAAATAAACAAAAGCCCTTATCAGATAAAAAATTAATGGATAAACTATACCAAGAGCATGGAATTGAAATAGCACGGAGAACAATTATGAAGTACCGTAAACAATTAAATCTTCCATCCTCTGCTAAGCGAAAGGAAAATTAAGATGAGCCACGTAATATTTTATACAAAAGACCATTGTCCTTTATGTGATGACGCGAAGATGATGCTCGAACTTCTAATGAAAGAATACAAATTTGATATAGAAGAACGAAATATACACCATAATGAAAAATGGTTAGAAAACTATCACTTACGAATACCTTATGTGATTATCGGAGAACATACGATTGATGGTTCACAAATGAATTGGAACACATTAGAGCAAGCATTACAATCGAACGAGCTGGATTGAAATAAGATCAGATCTATGCTTATAATGAGCGTAGAACCCTTGTTAATATAGGGTTTTTGCTTATTATAGTCATTTTGGTTGTGAAATTTTTGATCTTTGCTATAATGAATTTGAAGGAAGGATTAATTTTTTTGATGCTTCCGGGACATAATATAACCATGTGGGACTATTTGTGTCCATGCGAAGGAGTCCTTTAATGAGAGAGTTAATTGAATTACAAAAGAAATTATTGCCAGATGTTTTAGAAATTATGCAGCAACGCTATGCTATTCTGCGTAGCATTGACTTACTTCAACCAATCGGCAGAAGGGGGCTAGCTGAAAACACAAATATTACCGAACGAAGTGTTCGTAGTGAAGTTGATTTTTTTCAGAAGCAGGATTTAATTCAAATTACTGCAAAAGGAATGTTTATCACAGAAGAGGGTAAAGTAATTTTAGAAAAATTAGCTTCATTTATGAGCGAAATTATGGGTTTGCGTGTTTTAGAACAGCAGCTTCAGGATAAATTATCAGTAAGGAGTGCTATTGTAGTACCTGGTAATAGTGATAGCCATGAATGGGTCAAACAAGAAATGGGAAAAGCAAGCGTAGCCTTTTTAAAAACCATCATAGGTGATAACAACACGATCGCAGTTACTGGTGGTACAACGATGGCTGCAGCTGCCAGAATGATGACGGCTTTAACAAACCAAGGCGATCCCTTATTTGTCCCGGCTCGTGGTGGAATAGGGGAAAAAGTAGAAAATCAAGCAAATACCATTGCTTCAGAAATGGCTCGCAAAGCCAATGGAGACTATCGACTACTTTATGTTCCAGATCCATTAAGTGAGTCAGCTTATCAGTCTATTATTCAAGAACCCTCTGTCAACGAAACATTGCAGCAAATAAAAAGTGCAACCATTGCAATGCATGGAGTTGGGGACGCACTAACCATGGCACAACGTAGAAAAACAACGGATGCTATCATTCAAAAGTTAAAAGACAACCATGCTGTAAGTGAAGCATTCGGTTATTACTTTGATGGAGAAGGAAATGTTGTACATAAGGTGCGTACAGTAGGAATTCAACTAGAAGATTTAGAGCGTATGCCTTATGTAATCACCATCGCTGGAGGGAAATCTAAAGCCCGGGCAATAGCATCCTATTTTAAACAAGGCAAGAGCGATCTGCTTATTACAGATGAAGCAGCCGCAGAACAGATTTTAAAGGGAAATTAATCTCTTTAAATATAAATAGTCAAAAACAAATTTTAGGAGGAATATACATGGCAGTAAAAGTAGGAATTAACGGTTTTGGTAGAATCGGACGTAATGTATTTCGTCAAGCTCTAAAAAATGATGAGGTGGAAGTAGTTGCAGTTAATGATTTAACAGATGCTAATATGTTAGCTCACCTTTTACAATATGATTCTGTTCACGGTCATCTTGAAGAAGAAGTGACGGTTAATGGTTCCAATATTGTAGTTGGTGGAAAAGAGATTAAAGTATTATCTGAACGTGACCCTGCTGACTTAGGTTGGGGAGATCTTGGCGTCGAAGTAGTAATTGAATCTACTGGCCGTTTTACAAATGGTGAAGATGCACAGAAACACATTGATGCAGGAGCGAAAAAAGTAATTATCTCTGCACCTGGTAAAAATGAAGACCTTACAATGGTTATGGGTGTTAACGACGATCAATATGACCCTGCTAAACACAACATTATTTCGAATGCATCTTGTACAACAAACTGTCTTGCACCATATGCTAAAGTATTACATGACAAATTCGGGATTAAACGTGGCTTAATGACAACGATCCACTCTTACACAAACGACCAACAAATCCTTGATTTGCCGCATAAAGACTATCGTCGTGCTCGTGCAGCAGCTCAAAATATCATTCCTACAACTACTGGGGCTGCTAAAGCAGTAGGTAAAGTATTACCGGAACTTAATGGGAAGCTAAACGGTGGAGCAGTACGTGTTCCTACTCCAGATGGTTCATTAGTAGATCTTGTAGCAGAATTAGATCAAAATGTAACAGCTGAAGATGTGAATGCAGCATTAAGAGAAGCTGCTGAAGGTGAATTGAAGGGAATTCTTGAATACAGTGAACTACCACTTGTATCAACAGATATTGTAGGTAACACACATTCTTCTATCGTAGATGGTTTATCTACAATGGTATTAGAAGATAATATGGTAAAAGTAATTTCATGGTATGATAATGAAATGGGATATTCTTCTCGTTGTGTGGACTTAGCTGCATTCTTGAAAAAACAAGGACTATAAGAATAGGAGTTGCGGAGGAGGAACCAAATCCTCCTCCGTTTCCATGTGTAAAAATAGCTCTGCTGAATTAAATGAATGATTAATGATCCCACCTGAGGGAATCCCTAATAAATGAGAGTAAATGGTACATATTCCTAAAATTGGGAGGTAGATAAAATGAACAAAAAAACATTGAAAGACCTTGATGTCAAAGGAAAAAAAGTATTTTGCCGTGTGGACTTTAACGTTCCGATGAGTGAAGGTAAAGTAACGGATGATACACGTATAAAAGCTGCACTTCCAACGATTGAATACCTTTCAAATCACGGGGCAATCACCATTTTAGCAAGTCACCTTGGTCGACCTAAAGGCGAAGTAGTTGAAGAGTTGCGTCTAGATCCAGTGGCAGAACGTTTAAGTGATTTAATTGAAAAAGAAGTAGTGAAGACGGATGCTGTATATGGTAATGAAGTCAATGAAGCTATTTCCCAAGTAAGTGAAGGCGATATTATTTTAATTGAAAATGTTCGCTTTGAAGCCGGTGAAGAAAAGAATGGTGAAGATCTTGTAAAAGCATTTGCTAATATGGCTGATTACTATGTGAATGATGCTTTTGGGGCTGCGCATCGTGCACATGCATCTACTACAGGAGTTGCTGAAAAATTACCAGCCGCTGCAGGATTTTTAATGGAAAAAGAAATTGAAGTACTCGGCAAGGCATTAGAAAACCCTGAACGCCCCTTTACAGCAATTATCGGTGGAGCAAAGGTAAAAGATAAAATTAATGTTATTGATCATTTACTTGATAAGGTAGATAATTTGATTATCGGTGGCGGACTAGCCTATACCTTTGTTAAAGCACAAGGATATGAAGTTGGAAAATCCTTGTTAGAAGAAGATAAGATTGAACTAGCGAAAGAATTCATGAAAAAAGCAGAGGATAAGGGAGTCAACTTCATACTTCCAGTAGATGTGATTGTTGCAGACGATTTTTCAGAAACTGCGAATACAAAAGAAGTTGGTATTGATCAAATTCCTGCTGATTGGGAAGCGCTAGATATTGGTACAGAGACAAGAAAGAAATACGCACAGGTAGTGGCAGATTCCAAGTTAATTATTTGGAACGGACCAATGGGCGTATTCGAAATGGAAGCATTTGCTAATGGAACAAAAGCTGTTGCGGATGCATTAGCAACAACAGAAGGTTACACTGTAATTGGTGGTGGAGATTCTGCTGCTGCAGTAGAAAAATTTGATTTAAGTGATAAAATGGATCACGTTTCCACAGGAGGAGGCGCCTCTTTAGAGTTTATGGAGGGGAAAGTACTACCTGGAGTCGAAGCATTAAGTGACAAATAATACGATAATGAGGTGAGACGGATGCGGAAGAAAGTAATCGCTGGAAATTGGAAAATGAATAAAATTGCCACCGAAGCAAATGAATTTGTTGATGAGGTCGCAGCGAAAGTACCTGAAGATAAACAAGTGGAGGCAATTGTTTGTGCTCCATTTCCATTTCTAGCAGCGATTGTGGATAAAACCAAAAATACAAACCTAAAAGTTGCTGCTCAGACGATGCATTATGAAGAAAGCGGAGCGTTCACTGGTGAAGTTAGCCCAACTATGCTTGAAGATTTAGGCGTTTCGCATGTCGTTCTTGGACACTCTGAGCGTAGAGAATATTATAACGAGACAGATGAAACGGTAAACAAGAAAACACATGCTGCGTTTAACCATCATTTGGTTCCAATTGTATGTGTTGGTGAAACTTTAGAACAGCGTGAAGCAAATGAAACAATGGATCATGTAGAGAACCAAGTTACAAAAGCATTAAAAGGTTTATCTAATCAACAAGTAGCAGATACAATCATTGCCTACGAACCGATTTGGGCAATTGGTACAGGTAAAACAGCTACAAGTGATGAGGCAAATGAAGTATGTGCTCATATTCGCCAAGTTATTGGAAAAATTACTTCACCAGAAACAGCAGAAAAAGTGGTTATTCAATACGGTGGAAGTGTAAAACCGGCTAATATTGAAGAATTGTTAGCTCAATCGGATATTGATGGAGCATTAGTAGGCGGAGCTAGCCTTAAATCAGATTCCTTCTTACAATTAGTGGAGGCAGGTACAAAATGAAACAAGATAAATTAGCAGCATTAATCATCTTAGATGGCTTTGCTATTCGAGACGAAGAAAAAGGGAATGCTGTCAAGCAAGCTCGCACCCCAAATTTTGACCGATATTGGAATACCTATGCGCATAACCAATTAACTGCATGTGGAGAAGCTGTTGGACTTCCAGAAGGCCAAATGGGCAACTCTGAAGTTGGTCATTTAAATATTGGAGCAGGGCGTATTGTTTATCAAAGTTTAACACGTGTGAATGTATCGATTAAAGAAGGAGACTTCTTTGAAAAAGAAGCGTTTAAGAAATCAATTGAGAATGCAAAGAAAAATAATAAAGCGCTGCATGTCTTTGGCTTACTATCAGATGGTGGTGTGCACAGTCATATCAATCATTTATTCGCATTATTAAAACTAGCAAAAGATAATGAACTGCAAAAAGTATATGTTCATGCATTTCTTGATGGACGAGATGTCGGTCCACAAACAGCAAAAACATATATTAAACAGACCCAAGAAAAAATGAACGACTATGGTGTTGGAGAATTTGCCACGATTTCTGGTAGGTATTATTCGATGGATCGTGACAAACGCTGGGATCGAGTGAAAAAAGCATATGATGCAATGGTTTACGGTGAAGGGCCAGCATATCAAGACCCAATCGATGTCGTTGATGACTCCTATGCGAATGAAATCTATGATGAATTCGTTATTCCTTCTGTTATTACAGATGAGACAGGTGAAGCAGTAGGGAAAGTACAGGATGGGGATTCCATTATCTTTTATAATTTCCGTCCAGATCGTGCCATCCAAATTTCACGTACGTTTGCTAACGAAGATTTTCGCGAATTTGACCGTGGTGAACATATACCAAAGAATTTAGATTTTGTGATGTTAACAAACTTTAGTGAAACCGTAGATGGTTATGTAGCATATGAGCCAGTGAACTTAGATAATACGATTGGGGAAGTGTTATCGCAACATGGTATGAAACAATTACGGATTGCTGAGACGGAGAAATATCCGCATGTAACATTCTTTATGAGTGGTGGACGTGAACAAGAATTCGAAGGAGAAAAACGAATTTTAATTGATTCACCAAAGGTAGCAACCTACGATTTACAACCAGAGATGAGTGCTTATGAAGTGACGGACGCGTTACTAAAAGAACTTGACACTGGGGAACAAAATGCGATTATCCTAAATTTTGCTAATCCAGATATGGTTGGACATTCAGGAAAACTCCAGCCGACTATTGATGCTATTGAAGCAGTGGATGAATGTCTTGGAAAAATCGTTGATAAAATTAAAGAACTTGGTGGGAATGCCATTATAACGGCCGATCATGGTAATTCCGATGAAGTAATTACTGTAGACGACAAACCGATGACCGCTCATACAACGAATCCAGTACCGGTAATTGTAACGAAACAAGATGTTACCTTACGGAATGGTGGGATTTTAGCAGATTTATCACCAACTTTACTGGATCTATTAGAGATTGAAAAACCAATAGAAATGACTGGCAATTCATTAATAAAATAAAACGAAAACTAAAGGAGAGAATAATTATGCCATACATTACTGATGTTTATGCACGTGAAGTATTAGATTCGCGCGGTAACCCTACCGTGGAAGTAGAAGTATTTACCGAATCTGGAGCATTTGGATCTGCACTTGTACCAAGTGGAGCTTCTACTGGTGAATATGAAGCGGTAGAATTACGAGATGGAGACAAAGATCGTTATCTAGGAAAAGGTGTTCAAAAAGCAGTTCAAAACGTAAATGAAGTGATTGCACCGGAACTACTGGGTATTGATGTTACTCGTCAAAATATCATTGATGCATTAATGATTGAATTAGATGGAACGGAAAATAAAGGGAAGCTTGGTGCCAATGCGATTCTTGGTGTTTCCATGGCAGTAGCGCATGCGGCATCTAGTTATTTAGAAGTGCCATTATACAACTATCTAGGTGGATTTAACGCGAAAACTTTGCCAACACCAATGATGAATATACTAAATGGCGGGGAACATGCTGATAACAACGTGGATATCCAAGAATTTATGATCATGCCAGTTGGTGCAGAATCTTTTAAGGAAGCGTTACGTACCGGTGCTGAAATCTTCCATTCATTGAAAAAAGTATTGAATTCAAAGGGCTATAATACAGCTGTAGGTGATGAAGGTGGTTTTGCACCAAATCTTGGTTCCAATGAAGAAGCCCTACAAACAATTGTTGAGGCAATTGAGGCAGCTGGGTATAAACCTGGGGAAGAAGTAAAGCTAGCTATGGATGTAGCAGCATCTGAAATATACGAAGATGGTAAATACAATTTGAAAGGTGAAGGAGTCGTTCGTACATCTGAAGAAATGGTTGATTGGTATGAAGATATGATTAATAAATACCCAATTATTTCAATTGAAGATGGCCTTGATGAAAATGATTGGGATGGTTTCAAAGTCTTAACAGATCGTCTTGGTGGACGTGTCCAACTTGTTGGAGATGACTTATTCGTAACCAATACGAATAAACTTTCCCAGGGTATAGAAAAAGGTATTGGAAACTCGATCTTAGTTAAAGTAAATCAAATCGGTACGTTAACTGAAACATTTGAAGCAATCGAAATGGCTAAACGTGCTGGTTATACTGCTGTTATTTCACATCGATCTGGTGAAACAGAAGATGCTACGATTGCGGATATTGCTGTTGCTACCAATGCAGGACAGATTAAGACCGGTGCACCATCTCGTACGGATCGCGTAGCTAAATACAATCAATTACTTCGCATTGAAGATGAGCTAGCAGGTATGGGAGAATACGCTGGTAAAACAGCATTCTATAATCTAAACAAATAATCTTATAATAAAACCTCTTGAAGGGTGATGCTTCAAGAGGTTTTTTATTGGTCTAAGAAATATAAAATTTTACAATTGTACTAACGAAATAAGTGAATTACCCATCGTCCGGCTTAAGCAATCAGCACAATAAGTCTGGCCATACCGCATAATGCGAAAATTCTTGTAAAGTCACTTTTGGTTTTTCTTATGATTGAAACAAGCCTAAGCCGTAGTAAAAAATTAGATTATGCTTTAAATATAGATAAAAGGTAATCATAGGACGAAAAGTGTTGGGAATATAATACAAAATGGGATGAAGCTGGATGATGGAGGGGTAGAATGGTTCAAAAAGTGCTTTTATTTGGTGATGTTGGTATAGATGATACCATTGCTTTAATTTACGCGTATCTCAACGATGATATAGAGATTGTTGGGATTGTGGCGGATTATGGGAATGTATCTAGAGATAATGCTATTGCTAATATCTTGTATATACGAAGTTTATTTCCTACACAGGAAGTGCAAGATATAAAAGTTATTGCTGGCGCGCATATCCCGATGACTGGGGAAGCTCCTGAATACGTACCAGAGATCCATGGCGAATATGGCCTTGGTCCAATTACTCCACCAAAAAAACATTTGAGCAATGGAATAAGTGAGAACTTCTTTGAAGTTGTCGAATTAATCAATAGGTATAAAGATGAATTGGTTATTGTAAATATTGGTCGATTAACCTCATTAGCAAGTTTATTTATTCTTTATAAATCACTCATGTCTTCCATTAAAGCATATTACATTATGGGAGGAGCTTTTTGGGTCCCTGGTAATATTACAGCAGTTTCTGAGGCGAATTTTCATGGTGATCCAGTTGCGGCGCAAATTGTCTTAGAAAATGCAAAAAATGTAACGATAATCCCTTTAAATGTAACCAAATATGCTATCGCTACACCACAAATGGTTGATTTTATCGATCAAATGGGATCTGTACATATTGTTAAAGTACTATTGGATTATTATTATGATTTTTATAAAAAAAGAAATCCAACTATCCAGGGAAGCCCATTACATGATGTGTTAACGTTAATGGCTGTTTATAAACCAGGTATGTTAAGTTATCAAAAGTTGCCTATTCATATTGTGCAAGCTAAAAGCGGTATAGTTAGGGGACAGAGTATTGCCGATATTCGTCCATATGCTAATTTGGAAGATATGCAAACAGATGAAGCAGTGGGTGGAAAAATTCATCGCATTGCTTTTCAATTAGATTACCAGAAGTTCTATATCGATTTGATGTCAATTATGACAGGCGAAAGATTTGATGGATATGCGAAATAAATAACCCCTATAGTTATCAACTATAGGGGAAATATGTTATTGCGTTTTCTCTTTAATAAATTCGACTACTTCTTCAGCTGTTCCCATGGATAGAATCTGTTCTTTATAAGCAGTCATTTCCTCTTTAGAAAGGCGAAGAATTTGTGTACGGGCTGGTAAGATGGAAGTTGCACTCATACTGAATTCATCTAAACCAAGTCCTAATAATATCGGAATTGCAATGGAATCGCCTGCCATTTCACCACACATTCCGGCCCATTTTCCTTCTTGATGAGCAGCTTCAATCACATTGTGAATAAGATTTAGAATTGCCGGGTGATACGGTTGATAAAGATAAGATACTTGTTCATTCATCCTGTCCGCAGCCATTGTATATTGAATCAAGTCATTCGTCCCAATACTGAAGAAATCAACTTCTTTTGCAAACTGTTTTGCTGTAACAGCTGTAGAAGGAATTTCTACCATAATTCCAACCTCGATATTTTCAGAGACATCATAACCTTCTTTTTGTAAAGCTTCTTTCTCGTCTAATAAAAGTGCTTTCGCTTTACGGAATTCTTCAAGGGTTGCAATCATTGGGAACATCACTTTTAAATTACCGTATGCGCTAGCACGCAAAAGAGCCCTTAATTGTGGACGGAAGACATGTTCGTTTTCTAAGCAGAAACGAATAGCACGAAATCCAAGGAAAGGATTTAGTTCTTCTGGAAGATCTAAGTAATTTAATTCCTTATCTCCACCAATATCTAATGTGCGAACTACCACTGGTTTTCCTTCCATTTGTTCTAAGACAGATTTGTAAGCATCAAATTGCTCTTCTTCTGTTGGCAATTGACTTTTGCCCATGTATAAAAACTCTGTTCGGTAAAGTCCGATACCTTCACCACCATTGGCAAGTACACCGGCAACATCTTCAGGTGTTCCGATGTTAGCAGCTAACTCTACCTGTTCTCCATCTGAAGAAAATGTAGGTTCATCTTTTAATTTCGCCCATTCTTGTTTCTTTTCAGCAAATTCTTGTTGCTTCTGACGGTAACTTGCAATTTGATCCTCAGAAGGGTTGATAATGACATCACCTTCATTCCCGTCAACAATCAGGAGGTCTCCTTGTTTAATTATTTTAGTAACCTCTTTTGTACCAACAACAGCTGGTATTTCAAGAGATCTTGCCATAATTGCAGAGTGGGAAGTACGTCCTCCTATGTCTGTTGCAAACCCTTTTACAAAATCGCGATTTAATTGGGCCGTATCGGAAGGAGTTAGGTCATTAGCAATTACAATTACTTCTTCATTAATTAGAGCAGGATCGGGGAAAGTAACCCCTAATAAATGAGCCATTACTCGTTTCGTTACATCATGGATATCGGCTGCTCGTTCCCTCATGTATGCATTATCCATGTTTTTGAACATATCAATAAACATATTAGCAGTTTCATCAAGTGCTGCTTCAGCCATGACATTTTCGGTAGTAATCTTATCTTTAATTGGATTAATGAGTTCAGGGTCGTTAAGAACTAACAAATGAGCTGAAAATATTTCCGCATGCTCATCACCAATCGCCTCTTTTGTATGGGCTTTAATTTTTTCTAATTCCTGCTTGGAAATTTCCAATGCTTTATTTAATCGTTCGATTTC
The DNA here is from genome assembly GCF_000723585.1 of Virgibacillus salexigens. NCBI lineage: Bacteria > Bacillati > Bacillota > Bacilli > Caryophanales > Bacillaceae > Virgibacillus > Virgibacillus salexigens. Next base: position 1,479,962 of record NZ_CCDP010000001.1, read on the forward strand.
CTCATTTGGGTTATCGATAGAGACTTTTTCAAATGATAAATCTGGGGTTTCAAGCTGATAAGCTTTCGCAATTGCAATTCCAGAAGATGCTGCAATTCCTTGAACATTCGACATAATCATTTCCAACCTTTCTACATTTCAATCACTTTCTATTTTAACCTGTCGACATTTTAGGTACAAGCAATCAGAGGCAATTTCTTAAAAGTTTGTCGAAAAAACTAGAAAAATAGCTTTTTTAAAAGGAATGTTAATTTTATCCAATACAACAACTAGGCTTCTTCATTCTCTTTAATTGCCTCTAACCACTTTGTTAGTAAGTCAAATACTTCTTGTCTATTATCCTCATGTAATAATTCATGTCGTCCGTTTGCAAAGAACATGGTAGTTACATTCTCTAGACCAACTTTTTTATAGGTCGTAGCTGTTTTCCACACACCTCTTGTATAATTGCCAACTGGATCACGATCTCCACTTAATATAAGAATTGGAAAATCAGGACGTATTTGTCGGTTCCGCTTTGTTTTCTGCATGGCAATTAACCCATTCATTAAATCATAAAAGAATCTACCGGTTGGAGTAAAGCCAGTATAAGGGTCTTTCATATAGTTTTTTATGGTACTTTCATTCCTGCTTAGCCATTCAAAACCAGTAGGCGAATGGGGTATTTTTTTATTATAGGTTCCAAAAACAAGCTTATTCATAAGGGGGGATTCTTTTCTACTTGGTAAAAAAGAAGCAAACCACTTGCCTGCTAAAGTCTTTACAAATGGAAAATAGCCGGTACCAGAAAGAATAGCTGCGTTAGCTAGGTGACTATTGGTTTGAAGATAGATACGTATTAAAAAAGAACCCATACTATGACCAATTAAGTACAGCGGAAGTTCAGGAAACGCTATTTTGATCCTTTTGGATAATTGGGTAAGATCATCCACTGTTTTCATAAAGCCATCTGAGTCTGCAAAGAATCCAAGTTGCCCTTGTCGTTCTCCTGTTTTACCATGGCCACGGTGATCATTTATGTATACAATAAATCCTTTTAAAGCTAAATGACTTGCAAATTCATCATATCTTTCACCGTGCTCCATCATACCATGTGCAATTTGTATAATTGCCTTTGGGTATAGATTCGGTTTCCATACCCTAGTAAATAGGCAAGTGCCATCCTTGGATGGATACCAAAATGATTCTTTTATCATTATCATAAGCTCCCATCAATTTAATATGCTTTTATTATAATTCGTTACACTTTTTCTAGGAATAGGAGATAGCAATTTTAAAAAGTGTCACATTAACCGCTGAGCATAGGAAAAAGCTTGCTATTTCAAAGTAAACTATGCTAAAGTTAATATAAGTTCACGTATGTTTTTTCTACTAACATACAAGCAGCGGAAGAATTCCAGATTTTTTGGTTTTGGTATAGGTTACAGGGGGTATCATACAAATATGCTAGGAATCGTAAACGTATTATTAGTGATTGATGGAATTATTATGATTGTACTTGTTTTATTGCAGTCTGGGAAAAGTGAAGGTCTGTCTGGTGCCATTTCTGGTGGTGCAGAGCAATTGTTTGGAAAACAGAAAGCAAGAGGGATTGATCTTGTCTTACACCGAGGAACAATTGTAACAGCAGTTATCTTTTTTGTACTAGCTTTCCTAAGCGCATATGTTTTACAATAAATAACGAAACCCTTATCGCTAATAGTGATAAGGGTTTTTATTATATAATGTGGGAGTAGTCTGCATTATCATTTAAAATAGGCTTTATGATTTAATTTTAGAATATGGGTAAAGTACTAAAGAAGAATGGCAGAAGGAGTTGCAGGAAGAATGAAAGTAAAACAACCACAACCTTTTACGTTTGAAGCAGGACCACGTGCGGTATTATTATTACATGGGTTTACTGGGCATTCAGCTGATGTTCGTATGTTAGGAAGATATTTAGAAAAAAGGGGTTACACGAGTCACGCCCCGATTTACCGTGGTCATGGATTACCACCAGAAGAACTAGTAAAAGCTACACCAAAAGAATGGTGGGCCGATGTCAAAGAAGCATATAATCATCTGAAGGAACTTGGTTATGAGGAAATAGCGGTGGCAGGGTTATCTTTAGGCGGGGTATTAAGCTTGAAATTAGCCTTCACGGAAAAAACAAAAGCAGTAGTAACCATGTGTTCTCCAATGTTTTTTGACAATGAGACACAACTTACAAAAGGCTTCCAAACTTTTTCTAAAGAATACAAACAATTAGAAGGGAAAGATGAAGCTGTTATTGAAAAAGAAGTAGAGGAATTACTTGAGCAATCAACGGAAGTATTCCAGCAATTAGGCAAATTTATTACAGAAGTAAAAAATGAAGTAGACACTATTTATACACCAGCAATGGTTGTTCAAGCAAGACAGGACGAAATGATTAATACAGATAGCGCCAATTATATTTATGAGAATGTAGAATCAGATCATAAGGCTTTGAACTGGTACGAAAATTCTGGACATGTAATCACCATGGATAAAGAGAAAGAGCAAGTGTTTGAAGATATTTATCAATTCCTTGAAACATTGGATTGGGAAGAATGATTATAATTATCAAAGAACGTGAACAATAAAAAGAAAGAAGGTGAAGAAAGTGAAAGAAAAAATACAAAATTATTTCAAAGAAAATGGAACCAAACCATTAGCTGTAGATGAATTAGAAGAAGTATTAGAAATTGAAGATGCAGTAGAATTTAAACAACTAGTTAAAGCACTAAATGAATTGGAAGAAGAAGGCGAACTTGTTCGGACACGAAAAAATCGTTTTGGACTGCCAGAAAAAATGAATTTAATTCGTGGTAGAATTCAGATGCACGCGAAAGGATTTGCATTTCTAATCCCTGATAATGAACAACAAGATGATGTGTATATTCATCATTCTGATCTTGCTTCTGCGATGAATAACGATAAAGTGTTAGTACGTATTGAGAAAAGAGATAAGGATGGGAATCGCCCTGAGGGGACCGTTATTCGTATATTAGAACGCGCAACGCTGCAAGTTGTTGGGACGTTTGAAGATAATCGTTCCTTTGGTTTTGTCATTGCGGATGATAAGCGGATTCCAAATGATATCTTTATCCCGAAAAGCATGACTAACGGTGCAGTAAGTGGACATAAAGTAATTGCCCATATTACAAAGTATCCTGAAGGTAGAAAAAGTGCTGAAGGAGAAATCATTCATATTCTTGGTCATAAGAATGATCCGGGAATTGATATCATATCGATCATTCATAAGCACGGAATTAAGGTTGACTTTCCAACTAAAGTATTGGACCAAGCAGCTAATACTCCAGAAACCATATCCGAAGATGAGATTAAGGAGAGAAGAGACCTTCGTGATGAAACCATTGTCACCATTGACGGAGCCGATGCCAAGGACTTGGATGATGCCGTTTCTGTAAAAAAATTAGAGAATGGAAACTATCGATTAGGTGTCTATATTGCGGATGTTAGTTACTACGTAGATGAAGGAAGTCCAATTGATCAAGAAGCACTAGAAAGAGGTACAAGTGTCTATCTCGTTGACCGTGTTATTCCAATGATTCCACATCGTTTATCCAACGGAATTTGTTCATTAAACCCACAGGTGGATCGTCTAACATTAGGTTGTGAAATGGAAATAGACCGTTCTGGAAATGTAGTGGATCATGAAATTTTTCAAAGCGTTATCCGTACGAATGAACGAATGACATATTCCGATGTCAACAAAATTTTAGTGGATAAGGATGAGGAGTTACGTAACCATTATAAAGAATTAGTACCTTTCTTTGAAGATATGGAGGCGCTAGCCGCCATATTACGAGGAAAACGAATGGGCCGAGGAGCGATTGACTTCGATTTCAAGGAAGCGAAGGTGCTAGTAGATGAGAACGGCAAACCGGAAGACGTGGTGCTACGGGAACGTTCTGTTGCGGAGCGTCTTATTGAAGAATTTATGCTCGCAGCAAATGAAACAGTAGCTGAACACTTCCACTGGATGGATGTACCATTTATTCATCGAATTCACGAAGATCCGGATCCCGGGAAATTACAAACATTCTTTGAATTTCTAGCTGGTCTTGGTTATGTAGTGAAAGGGGCAAATAATGAGATCCATCCCCAAGCATTACAAAAAGTATTAGAAGAAGTACAAGGAAAACCAGAAGAAATGATTGTTTCCAAGTTAATGCTTCGTTCGATGCAGCAAGCAAAATATGATCCTCAAAGTATTGGTCATTTTGGACTTGCAACCGAATTCTATACGCATTTCACATCCCCAATTCGCAGGTATCCGGATTTAACTGTACATCGCCTTATTCGTACGTACTTGATTCAAAAAAATATGGATCAGAAAACATTGCAGAAATGGAAGGATGCAATGCCGGAAATTGCTAGACAAACATCGGAAGCAGAACGAAGAGCAGTAGATGCTGAACGTGAAACGGATGATTTGAAAAAAGCAGAATTTATGCAAAATAAGATTGGCGAAGAATATATTGGCGTGATTAGTTCCATTACCAATTTTGGTTTATTTGTTGAACTAGAGAATACGATTGAAGGGTTAATTCATGTTAGCTATTTAACCGATGATTATTATCACTATGATCAACGAAGTCAAGCCATGATTGGTGAGCGTACAGCGAATATGTACCGCATTGGAGATGAAGTGAAGGTAAAAGTAGCTGGTGTTAATACAGATGAACGTACGGTAGACTTTGAAATGGTTTATGCAGAAAAACCGAAAAAGAAGAAACGAATAAAAGCAAAGAAAGCAAAAAAATAGTGAAGAAGCCGCTGTTGCCATAATCGGTCAGCGGTTTTTAAGTCAAAGGAGCAGATCATGACACAGGAGGTAATCGTAGCATTCTTATTCACTTTATTCGCTGGCTTAGCTACAGGAATAGGGAGTTTATTAGCATTTTTTACGAAAACGACAAATACTAAATTCTTATCTTACGCATTAGGGTTTTCAGCTGGTGTTATGATCTATGTTTCCATGATCGATATTTTTGTCAAAGCCCAAGATGCCTTAATAACTGAACTTGGCGATGGATATGGGAACTGGGCCACGGTTGGATCTTTTTTTGTTGGAATCCTATTTATTCTTTTCATTGATCGTTTTATTCCTAAAAGTACTAACCCGCATGAATTGAAAAAAGTAGAAGATATGAAGCATCCCCAAGCAGTAATAAATGATCCTGATTTATTAAAAATGGGTGTTTTTACTGCATTAGCAATTGCAATTCATAATTTTCCTGAGGGTATTGCAACATTCATTTCAGCGTTGCAAGATCCTGCGCTTGGTTTAGCTATTGCTATAGCGATAGCAATACATAATGTTCCTGAAGGAATTGCCGTATCAGTACCCATTTATTATGCAACTAATAATAAACGGAAAGCTTTTCGCTTATCGTTTTTATCTGGACTGGCTGAACCCATTGGGGCAATTGTCGCGTTTCTTATTTTAATGCCGTTTTTAACAGACCTAATGTTTGGGATTATCTTTGCTATGGTGGCGGGGATCATGGTGTTTATCTCTTTAGACGAATTATTGCCAGCAGCTAAGAAATATGATGAGGCACACCTTTCTATTTATGGTGTTATTAGCGGCATGGCTGTAATGGCTTTAAGTTTATTATTATTAAATTAAGACGCAATTATAATTGGAATACGTTAGAATATTTGATAAAATAAGGGGCATGCAAGCAGTAGGAGGAAGTTCTTATGCCAAAAGGACAAGGAAATACAGTCGCACAAAATAAACGTGCTTCTCATGATTACTTTATTGAAGATACCTATGAAGCAGGTATCGTTCTGCAAGGTACTGAAATCAAGTCCATTCGAGCAGGTCGAGTAAACATTAAAGATTCCCATGCCCGAATTGATCGTGGAGAAGTTAAATTGATTAATCTGCACATAGCAGAATATGCACAAGGAAATCGATTCAATCACGACCCAACTCGTACAAGAAAACTATTATTACATCGGAAAGAAATTAATAAATTAATTGGATTAACACAACAACAGGGCTACGCACTTGTTCCATTGAAGATCTATATTAAAAATGGATATGCTAAAGTATTACTAGGTTTAGGAAAAGGGAAAAAGAAATACGATAAGCGCGAGGATCTGAAACGAAAGCAAATGAAGCGAGATGCTGATCGTGCGATTAAAGAACAGACGCGATAAAGCTAGCTGTAACCTTACTAGTAACTTGACTTTTTCGCCAAAAATGCTATAATAGGAATTGTCATTAGGAAGTTAAAACAATCATATAAATATGCTCATTCTTCCGAGCGTTACTCTTATTTTATATGGGGACGTTACGGATTCGACAGGGATAGATTGAGCTCAGGTTGCACGTCGAGGTTACGGCTCGTAAAACGTTATGCCTAAATATAACTGGCAAAGAAAACAATCAACCTGCTTTAGCAGCTGCGTAAGCTCTGCTAAGCGATCCTTCCTGCTATTGCCCGTGTAGCAGATTGAAGGGTCTCAAATGAAACGGGCTATACAATCATTCGCCGTCTGAGGATGGTTGTTGAAACGAATCAGACTAGCTTCTCTAAAGCCCGTCGGTAGGCTGCAGAGTAAGTAAATGATAATATACCGAATAAGCGTGTAGAAGCCTGAGTGGCGATATCTCTGGACGTGGGTTCGATTAGTAAATAGTCGCCTTTTACGGTAACGTAAAAGTGATAATTCGGCTTTATCGGTGAAACCTAAGTTGCTATATTGATTAGTAATAAGGCAATACCGAGTGGTGATTGAAGTAATTCAACAGCCATGTATCGACTTATAGGCTACCTTATAGGTAGTACTAGGATGTGAAATGCTGCTTGTAAAGTAAATCTAAATTTCACATAAGACGCCGAAGAACCTTTACAAGGGTTCAAGATATAGTCAGTGCCATGACGAAAGCATGGAGTGCATGTCCCACCGTCTCCACCAATACATAATTGGTGGTTTTTTATTGTTTATTAAATTTATTGTAGAAAGAATTCTTCTTCAAATAGTAATTTTTTTTAAAAGCCGATGGAGTATATTTTCCATTTCTTGGAGTAACCAACTCATAGTTTTTAATATCCAATTCGCTCTTTTTCTTTTTTTGCTGATTCTTAGATAAGGATAGATAGCTTTTAAAGTATTAAATACTTCTATTTTCTTTTGAGTGGTTTCTGGTTAACGTAATTGTTCCTTCTCCTTCTATAATCCCAGCAGCTACCTCCCATTGTTCCATGTTATCTCTCCCTTTTTAGTTATATTATAGCAATAAGTTAGGATAAAGTTATATATAATTAGAGAAAAAAGAAAACCACCTTTCAGTCTTACCAAGGTGGTTTTAATACGTTATAAATCAAATATTGTCCCCATTAATGAATAGATAATAACTGTAGAGAATAGTACCGTCATATAAATAAGAGAGAATAGAAACATGGATTTTGCCCATTTCTCTGAGTCCATCTTATGGTACCCAAGGATACTAAGCGTTAGCCAGGATAGGCTTAAAAGAAGAGCGACTAATTGAAGTCCTAAACTTAAGGTACCTAGTAAGAAGCTGGTTGCTACCACAACAATTAAATAAATATTGGTTTGGATATACGTTCTACGTATTCCTTTAACTACTGGTAGCATAGGAACTCCTGCGGCTTGATATTCTTTGTGTTTGCGTATGGCAATGGCATAGAAATGAGGCATTTGCCAAATAATTGATATAATAAATAGACCAATAATAGCAGGGTGGGTGATATCAGGATAAATAGATGCCCAGCCAATGAGAGGTGGCATGGCGCCAGAGATACTCCCAATTTCTGTATTATATACTGTTCGACGTTTGCTCCACATCGTATAAGGTACGGTATAAAAGAACAACCCTAAAAATCCTAATAAACCTGCTAATGGCGTAGCTAGAGCCAACATGAAAATACCCAGTACAGCCATCGTAATGCCAAGTAGTAAAACATTTCTAGGTTTAATTCTGCCAGTAACGGTTGGTCTATTTTTTGTTCTTTCCATGATTTTATCAATATCTCGGTCATACAAATTATTTAATGCCCCAGCGGCTCCTATTACTAAACTTGTCCCAATAAGAGCGAATAAAATCTCGGGAAGTTTTTCAGTTAGACTATATTGATAGGTATAAATAGCTAAAAATAATCCAGCAAACATGGGGATTAAATTTGATTTTATAATCCCTGTCTTTACTGTCTGTGCGAGTGCGTTTACCAAGGTTTGTTTGGATTCGACTCGGTTATCGTTCTTCTGCATCTGACCATCTCTCTTTCTTACCCTTCCATTTTATCAAAAAAAGCTAGCAAAGCATTAAAAATGTCTTTTTTTCACATAATGGTCAAATAAATGGTAAATGCAGAGAAAAATAAGTAATTCTTAGTCTATTTTAATATCTTTTTAATCCTTGAGTATAACGTCCAGATGGCTATGAAGTAAACGAAGTAACCAGCGAAGCTATACAAATGACTCCAATTTGCAGCATGAACAAATAACCCATAATGTTCTGCAATATGCTCCATAATAAAAGCACTCAAACTACATATGAATATAAAAATTATTCTTGACAGTCCTCGGAACGAACGGATCATATAGACATAAAGAACAGTAGCTGTTGGAAGAATGAAGATAGTGAATAAAATATTTACTTGAAATACTTCTGGAAAAAGTCGTTCAGGGAAGGAATAAAGGCCTTTACCAACAAAAAACAGGTCTAAGTATGTACCAAGTATGCATGAAAATAAAGCAATCAAACAAGAAGCTATTATATTAGACTTATTTGAAAAAGATCGCATTTTTTGCGATGATTGCAAGTTCGATTTTTTCAAGTGCGTTACAATAATCATCATATATTTCCCCACCTATTTCTTTTTCCGATTTATCTAAATAATACAATACTTGATAATCATGGAACCAATCCTTCTTTTCTGCCTCTTTATGTTCTACATCTGCCCAAGCAAACTGTAATGGCGGGCTATAAATTCTTGTTTTTCCTTTTTTTAATCTACAGTTTTTTGTCCTTCGCTTGTAACTTGGTCCTGGAGCAGATTCATTCACTGGATGAAAGAGGTCCTTCCAATAATCTGATCTAGACCCAGTATGAGGGTGCTTGGCCGCCCATTGAATAATAGCTTGTAACCTTGCTTTACGTTGAAATAGTAAGTCGTATAATCGAATACCTATGTTAATTCGTTGATGAAGCTCGTCAAACTGATAGAGGGTGTCTCCAACAACACTTGGTCTCCCAGTTATTTCATTAAGCTTAGGGAAGATAATGTGATTAAAACGAAACGTATCATATAGTTTAAATTCGATCGTATGTAGTACCGTGTCCTGAAAATGTTTGTTTTGAATCACACGTTCTTCTAGGTAATTTTGTTCATTAATAATCATGGCGATGGCTAATTGCCTGCAATCTCGGTACTCCCAAAAATTATTCCAAATCACCTCCATGAAAATCGAGACATCTAAATAAGGAAGTAAGTAGAATAAGTTTTTTTGTTTTGCAAGACTTTGTTGATACAATAAGCATTGAGGGAAGACATCTTGAAAGATTAACCAGTTTCCACGTTCTAAAAATGAAAAAAAATTCTCTCGTTCTCTATTTGTCATTAACCTCGGCAATAGGTCGCCTTTTAAATCCGTCATATTCCAACCACCATTACGTGATACTAAATGGCCAAGCAATGCCCAGTGTATTTCTGGATGAGCACGATAAAATTCATAATACGCTTTCGTTCGAGTTATATTATTTTTATTGAATTTTGTTGTTTTTTTATCTATCTGTTCAATAATGTTGATTTCCCATGGAGTGAGATCTGATTTTGAAAATGAAGAAGGCAATTGTTTTGCTTTTTGTTTTAATTGTTTTTTCAGTTTCTGATTTATCTTGGGCCGTTTTTTAAAACAATTAATCATAAAGCACCTCCTTTTAAGGCATATGCTTCGAGCAATCGACATATGTTTTTTGCATAATGATTTGAAAAGGAGTACCTACTATATGGATAAACGAATTGGATCGAAAATCAATGAATTGGTGGATGAATTGAAAGAGAAGCAACGTCCTAATGGCTCATGGAATTATCCATTTGAGACTGGAGTATCAACGGATAGTTATATGATTATATTATTACGTTCGTTGGAAATCGATGACCATGATTTAATTTGGTCATTAGCTGAACGTATTGCTAACAAGCAGGGTCCGAATGGGGCGTGGAAGTTATATTATGATGAAGAAGGAGGAGGAAATCTAACAGCAACTGTGGAAGCCTACTATGCTTTACTGTATAGTGGGTTTTATTCGAGAAATGATAGACATATGCGCTTGGCAAAGCGCTTTATTATGAATAAAGGCGGGCTCAGCCGTATTCACTTATTTACGAAAATCATGCTTGCATTAACTGGCCAGCTTCAATGGCCAAACCATATTCCAATACCAATTGAAAGTCTATTATTGCCTGCTTCTTTTCCAATTAATTTCTTTGATCTATCGATGTATGCACGCGCACATTTAACTCCAATTTTAATTATCGCTGATAAAAAAATACAAGTAACGACTCCTTTAACTCCAGACTTAACGGAATTAAGCATGAAAAGAACGGAGAATTGGGATGATGATTTTCGCAATTGGAACTCCATTTTCTCCTTGATTAAACAAGCTATAGCAAAATTAATCGGACTACCTCATGAATTACATAATTTGGCGTTAAGACAAGCTGAAACATATATGCTTCAACGTATTGAGCCAGATGGTACCTTTTATAGCTATTTTAGTTCAACGTTTCTGATGATATTTGCTTTGTTGGCAAGAGGATATGCAAAAAATCATCCGGTTATTCAACGAGCTGTTGCAGGATTAAAAACTTTCATAATATCCATAAATAATCAACCACATATCCAATTTACTACGGCAACTGTTTGGAATACTTCCCTTATTAGTTATAGTCTCCAAGAGGCAGGATTATCTTCGTCATCAGAGACAATTCATAAAGCTGCACAATATATTCGGTCAAAACAGCACCACTTATATGGAGATTGGGCAATCCAATCGCCTCATGTATTACCTGGTGGGTGGGGGTTTTCAAATATCAACACAATCAATCCAGATAATGATGATACAACGGCAGCATTACGTGCTTTACGGACCAGTGTTCTTGATAAGAATACCAATCGCTTCATTTGGGATAGAGGAATCGAATGGCTTTTATCCATGCAGAATGGTAATGGTGGCTGGGGGGCATTTGAAAAGGACATAGATAGCCCATTTCTATCATGGCTCCCAGTGAAAGGAGCAGAATTAATTTTACTTGATCCTTCAACCCCAGACCTAACCGGAAGAACCTTGGAGTTTTTGGGATTGTACACGAAATTAAATCAATCTCATCCTTTTATGAAGCGAGCAGTCAATTGGTTAATCAAAAATCAGCAAAAAGATGGATCATGGTATGGAAGATGGGGCATTTGCTATATTTATGGAACGTGGGCAGCAATCACCGGATTAATAGCAGCTGGGGTTGACCGAGAACATTCATCCGTAAAAAAGGCAATTGATTGGCTGTATCAGATTCAAAATGAAGATGGTGGTTGGGGAGAATCATGTAAAAGTGATCAAGCAAAAACGTATATCCCATTACAAACAAGTACCAAGACACAAACCGCGTGGGCATTAGATACACTTATTGCTGCTGAGGATAAAGTAACAATAGAACTAAAGCAAGGCATTCACTTCTTATTGAAGGAGCAAGAAAATAAGGATAAGTGGACGAAAGAATATCCCAAAGGGCAAGCTTTGCCAGGTAATTTTTATATGCATTATCATAGCTATGAATATATTTTTCCACTTTTGGCATTCGCTCATTATAGAAAGAAATTTATTGAAGAAGCGTAATTATAGGATAAACATCCTTATCACTGTCAATCGATGCACATAAACTATAACAGAATTCGATGAAGAGGTGATATGCGTATGTTTCCAAATAGACCGAGAAGACCGATGAGACCAGAAACTCCTAGACGTCAGCCAGCTTGGATTGGGAGACCACCACAGCCTAGACAAAAACCTTCTACTACAGAAAACATTATTTCGCAATTTCGTGATCAGGATGGTCAATTCGATTTTAATAAAATGACAGAGGTTGCGTCGCAAATGGGAAAATTATATGGTCAAGTTAGTCCATTCATTACAACTTTCTTTAAAAAATAGACATATTTCGATTGGATCGTGTCACAAGTTCGTGACACGTTTTATTTTTATGTATTTTTGTAATAAAAATTGGATAAAAGAAGAATGCTATTGTTAAAAAGGAGGTTATAACGATGCAACAACAGTTACGTAATTTTATGACATCAAATGTGTATAAAGTGACCGATATGCAATCTGTTCAAGAAGCAGCTGCATTAATGAGTGAACATAATATCGGTTCACTTCCAGTTGTAGATCAGAATGGAACCATGGTAGGAATTATTACAGATCGCGATATTACGTTGCGAACCACTGCTCAAGGAGAAGCTGCCCAAACCCCTGTTTCGCAAGTAATGACAGCACAACAAGTAGTTCAGGGTACCCCGGAAATGGATGCCCATGAAGCTGCACAATTAATGGCCCAACAGCAAATTCGTAGGCTGCCAATTGTGGAAAATGGTCAAATTGTTGGGATGGTAGCATTAGGAGACTTGGCTGTCGACAACCAATTGGGAAATGAAGCAGGGCAAGCTTTGTCAAACATTTCTAATCCATCTGATCCACAGAAGTGAAACTTTCAAATGTGGTACGCTGACTTTTTTTAATGAGGGTCAGCGTATTTATTTGGAAGCAAAAAACATGCAGTAGCGAATGCTACTGCATGTTCTACCACTAATCCAACGTTTATAATACATAGCCATATACACAAATAAAATGAAAAAGGCTGCCGATTAAGATAAAGATATGGAAGATTTCGTGGAATCCCATATGCCTAAATGATAATACTTTCGGTTTAAGGCCATAGATAATGCCACCTACGGTATAAAAAATGCCGCCTAAAATGAGAAAAATCATACCAGCTGTATTAATAATCGGAGCTAGTGCTGAACTAAAGAATACGACAATCCAACCCATCCCAATATACAAGGCGGTAGAAAGCCATCGTGGCGAGTGAAACCAGACTAACTTAAATACAACTCCAAGTAAGGCTAAGGTACTTACAATTGCAAATAGTGTCCAACCTAGGGATCCTTTTAAGCTAATTAAACAGAACGGGGTATAGGTCCCAGCGATTAATACATAAATCATTGAGTGGTCAATTCGTCGTAAAAATGCGATAACCTTATCTCTTGCTATCACCATATGGTATGTAGCAGAAGCAGCATACAATAAAGTCATGCTAATTCCAAATATGATGACTGCAGTTATCGCTAAGAATGATTCGGTTGTAGCAGTTGCTTTGATCACTAATGCTAGTAGACCAAAAAATGATAATACTGCTCCAAATAGGTGGGTCAGTCCATTAATTGGTTCCCGGATATATACGCCCATGAAATCACACCTTCATCATGTTTTATGTAGTTTTCAAAACTATATAATAATCATATAGCTGTTTTAATATGTAGTCAAGATTTACTTGTTAATCTTAATCTCGTATAATAAAATAGATTTGAATAATAGCTAAAAGAGGTTAAATAAATGAAGGATATATATGAATACGTTGACAAAATGGAGCTAAATAAACAACTGAAGCTTGATGAAATTCCAGATTTGGATCTATATATGGATCAAGTTATTCAGCTATTTGAGAATAAATTTGGTATATTAAAACGAGATGAGGAAGAAAAAGTACTTACAAAAACGATGATCAACAACTATGCAAAAGGAAAGCTATTTTTTCCAATCGAAAACAAAAAATATTCAAAGAACCATTTAATGTTAATTGCCATGATTTATCAGATGAAAGGTGCGTTATCAATAAATGACGTCAGGATGACATTAGACGCTTTAAACAAGATGATAACAGAAGAAAACTTTGACTTAACAAAATTATACGAGAGCTATGTCGATATCGCTAATGATCGTATGCAACAATTGAAAGTTGAAATGAAGCAATTAACAACTGAAGTAGAGGACCATACATCTGCGTATGATAGCAAGCGTGCCGACTACCTTAAACAGTTGCTATTAGTTGCTTCTTTTGTCAATATGAGTAATTATTATCGTAGAGCAGCTGAGAAGATTGTGGACGCTATCGAAAGAAATGAAAAATAAAATGAAGAAAGGGGAAAAAACATAACGATGTCTACATATCCAAATGTCACTGAAACGAAGCTAATGATTCAAGAGTTGGTAACTATTCCTAGCCCTTCAGGGTTTACCGATCGGGTTATTCGTTATGTAGAGGGATTACTTTATGATTGGAATATTGAGACAAAGCGTAATTTAAAGGGCGGATTAATTGCCACATTGCCAGGGAAAGATAATCGGGAACATCGTATGTTAACCGCTCATGTTGATACGTTAGGAGCGATGGTTAAAGAAATCAAAGATAACGGAAGATTGCGTCTTGACTTAATTGGTGGGTTTCAATTTAATTCTATTGAGGGAGAATACTGTACGATTCATACAGCAGACGGTAGGGGTTTTACAGGTACCATCTTAATGCATCAAACCTCCGTACATGTTTATAAAGATGCTGGTAAAGCAGAACGAAATCAACAAAACATGGAAGTACGTATTGATGAGCGGGTAGCTTCTGCTGATGAAATTCGTGCATTAGGAATTGAAGTGGGGGACTTTGTATCGTTTGACCCGCGTGTTCAATTAACAGACCACGGATTTATAAAATCACGGCATTTAGATGATAAAGCGAGTGTAGCAATCCTATTGCAACTTATGAAGCGTGTAAAGGATGAGAATATCGAACTCCCTTATACAACACATTTTCTCATTTCCAATAATGAAGAAATTGGTTATGGTGGAAATTCGAATATCCCACCAGAAACGACGGAATATTTAGCAGTAGATATGGGAGCGATGGGCGATGGTCAATCTACCGATGAATATACAGTGTCCATATGTGTTAAAGATGCTTCTGGGCCCTACCATTTTGGGCTGCGTAATCACTTAGTAAATCTCGCCAAGCAACATCATATTAGTTATAAATTAGATATATACCCGTATTATGGTTCAGACGCATCAGCTGCAATAAAAGCTGGTAATGATATTATTCATGGCTTGATTGGTCCCGGAATTGATTCTTCTCATGCTTTTGAGAGAACACATGAGGATTCATTAAAAAATACCGAATTGCTTTTATATCATTATTTGCTTTCAGAAACCATAACAGCTAAGTAATAATAAAGGTGTGTATAACTTATGAAACTTAGTATCTTAGATCAGGTCCCTCTATTAAACCATAGCTCATCGAAGCAGGCGATACAGGAAACTTTAGAACTTGCCGAGCTCGCTGATAGGCTTGGTTATTATCGCTATTGGGTAGCCGAACATCATGATATGCCAGGTTTAGCCTGCCCTGCACCTGATATGATATTGAGCATCATTGGGAGTAAGACAGAGAAGATTCGTATCGGGTCTGGTGCTGTTTTGCTCCCTCATTACCGAGCATTTCCAGTGGCTGAAAGATATAATTTATTAGCTACCATGTATCCAAATAGGATTGACTTAGGCATTGGAAGAGCACCAGGTGCATCTGCAGAGGCAGCAATTGCCTTATCGGGAAATTTTTTAGAAAATGTCCGGGACATGCCCAATTTATTGGATGAATTGTTAGCATTTCTAAATCAATCGTTCTTGAACAATCACATGTATTCCAAAGTTGCCCCAACGCCTGTTCCAACAACTCCTTCCATTCCTTGGTTACTTGGTACAAGTGAAAAAAGTGCAAAACTAGCTGCTGAAAAAGGGATGGCTTATGCATTTGGTCATTTTATGACAGATAAAGATGGTCCTGCCATCCTCCAATCATTTAAACAACAGAGTTCTGCTGATACCATTGTCGCTGTCTCTGTCATTTGTGCAGAGACAAATGAACGAGCACAAGAACTTGCCCAAGCTGCCCTTTTATGGAAAATGCAACAGAATAATGGGGAAGAAAATGCTTTTGTTCCTACAGAAAATGAGGCGAAAAGCCATAACTATACAAACAATGAACTAGATTGGATACGAAAGCAAAAACAAAAAATGATAATCGGAGATCCATGTGATGTAAGGGTGGAGCTACATAACCTTGCAGTTACTTATCAAACAAATGAATTGATGATCATTACCATCACACCTGATTATCAATCAAGAAAAGCTTCGTATGAATTAATTGCAGAAGCTGTGTTATAAATTGTTATGGCAATGGATGTGCTGGTTTCTTATGTAGCTGATCCCATTAGTTAGAAGTTTCATTTCAATACCTGCCAGGAGTAACATGAATTTTCTATCTCTTATTTACATCACTAAGGACATTATTAAAATACGTATCATTCCTCGGTGAATAAAAGCGGTACTAGCTATGTGCTGCTTTTTTAGATTGCTTCAAATTCCTCACGGGATATTAAATGACCGTATCGAATGAGAAAAGTAAAAGTAGAGCGTAGTTTTTTGCTGATTCAAAAGAATTGCATGCGTGTGTTATTGCCGCCTGTAAGGATAATAGAATGTGCGTGAATAAGCACTACTTAAGGCAGTATGCCAGAACATGAAAAAGACTCCTTCAACTATCCAAGTCGAGTTAGCTGAAAGGGAGTTTTTTTCTGTCTTAAGTAACTAGAACCCTTCCACTCCTGCGGAAGAACAACTAATCCGAGATCATTGCGCATCACTTCGCAAGGAAGTCGGGGAGCTCGTACGCGAAAAGAGAAAGGTCTGAGTGTATAGCAAGAAACGTGGGGAAAATTAGCGGTTTTCACGACAAGCTGATATAGCGTTTATTATCCTTGGATTTAGTTTCTCTCCTTCAGCAACAAAATCTACGTCTAAGGTACTAGTGCAAAATATGCCTAGCGTTCATTACACTTAATTCTATTAACTTGTATGATGAAATTAAGCTAAAGAAAGGAGGAAACACAGTGAAGAAATTTCTCTTATTTCTAGCAGGATTAACTGCTTTGATTATCTTATTAGCTAATCTTGGTCCAATGGTATTATTGGGACTCGGTATATGGTTGCTTTATGTGATTTTCAAGCAATTTATGAAAAGTGAGTCAACAGCTGGAAAAATTGGCTGGGTCATTTTGGGTTTAATTGTATTAAGCTTCACCATCTCCAATATGTTTGCATTGATCGGAGTTGCAGCAGCAATTGCTCTGTATCTCATTTATAAAAGCTGGAAGAAAGCTGATCATAATTCCATAGTTGATGAAATGAAATATGATGACCCATTTACTAACTTTGAACGGCAATGGGCTGAAATAAACAAATCTTAATAAGGAGTGTAGATGACGATGACAAATATTTTTACTCGTATAAAGGATACGTTGTCGAGCGATCTTCATCATATGATGGATCAAAAAGAACAAAAAAATCCAATTGCAGCTTTAAACCATTATTTACGCCAAAGCGAGCAGGAAAAAGAGAAGGTTCGGAAGCTTGTTGAAAGACAATATAAGCTAAAAGATGAGTTTATTAAAGAACAGCAATTAGCACAAGATCTAGCAGACAAACGCCTAAAGCAAGCTGAAATAGCTGAGAAAGCAAACGAAGAACAGATGCATGAATTTGCCATGAAGGAGCATCAAGAGTATCAAGCTCGGGCAGATCGGATGAAGACATCACGTGATGAAGCTGCCGAAGAATTAGAGGCATTAGAAAAAAAATACGAAGATATGAAACATAAATTGAAAGACATGCATCTTCGAAGAATGGAATTAATGGGACGAGAAAATGTTGCTCGTGCAAACCATCAAATGAATCGAGTAGTGGAGCAAACATCAGATAAACCTTTCTCTAAGTTCGCTGAAATGGAAAAGTATATTGAAACGCTAGAATATAAAGTGAATAGTTCATACTATCGTAGTACCTTTGACAACAAAATTGCTAACTTGGAGAAAGAAATGAAGGAGAAAGAACAAGCATAAAATCCTTCGTCAATAAATAAAAAAATGATATACTATACAGGCGCAAGGGGTTGCGTCTGTTTTACATAATTACGAAGGGAGGTTACTTCATGTTTAGACAATTAACCACAGACACGCTAAACTGGATATTAATCATTGGAGTAATCCTCTTTATCATTGAACTTACCTTTTACCACGGTGGAATGTTAATTAATGCTTTATTCTTCTCCTTGTTGATTTATATTGGACGAAAAAAATATCATAGTCTTTTTGGAAAGGTTATTTTTTGGGTTGGTGTGGTAGGGATCGTGTTTGCCATCCTTAATATGCTGGCAATACGATTTTTAATTATTGCTGCAATTATTTTATTTCTTATTCACTACTCCAAGTCCAAAAAAGAATCAGCTTATCTTCACCCAAAGGAGTTTAAACAACGGGAGGAAACGAATGAAACTATTATAAGAAAACAGCCATTGTTTGATCATAAATTATTTGATGACCAGCGAACCGAAGAACCTTCTTATCAATGGAAAGATGTCAATATCCACGGTGCGTTTGGTGATCGTATTATTGACTTAAGCAATACCGTACTTCCAAATGATACAGCTATTATCTCTATACGACATATGGTTGGAAATATTGAAATCTATGTACCATATGACGTGGAGGTAAGCATTCACCATAGCTCCTTATTTGGGCGTGCATTGATTTTTGGACATTTTCATGAAAAGCTAATGAATAAAACATTATTGTATCAAACGGAGAACTATAATACGAAATTCCCTCGAGTAAAAGTCATTACCTCATTATTATCTGGCGATATTGAGGTGAAACGAATATGAATCTGATTTTACGACATGTGTTTACTGCAGTAATGTTTAGTATTGCATTAACTATTGTTGTGACCGGTCTTACACTAGTAGCCTTTATCGATGACTGGTCACTTGTCTTTGAACAGCAAATCGGTGATATCTCGTTCCTCATCATCATATTTACCGTGGCGATTGGAGCTGGATTAATTATTGGCACGGTCACTGGTTTTTATTGGAGGCAGCGAATTCATCAAGTTGAAAGACAAATGGACGAAATTATTAAAGGGCAAAGAATAACGTTTCATATGGAAACATATAAAGATCTAGAAGCTATCCAACGATACTTGCATCAAATTCAAAATAAAATAAGATCGCAAACAGAACATGCGCAGCGATTAGCCTCGGAACGAACAAGAGAGCGAGAAAAGAGTTTGCAAGAAGTTGTAGCACAAGAAAGAAATCGCTTGGCACGGGAATTACATGATTCTGTCAGTCAGCAATTATTTGCTGCTTCTATGATGATGTCAGCAATTAATGATATGAATCCCCCTGAAGATGAAACAATGAAAAAACAGTTAGGTATGGTAGAAAATATGATTCATCAATCTCAGTTGGAAATGCGTGCGCTATTACTACACCTTCGTCCGGTTGCCTTAAAAGGGAAGTCATTGCAGGAAGGTGCTGAAGAATTACTCATTGAGTTAACGCAAAAAGTACCAATGGAAATTGATTGGAAAATTGAGGAATTCACTGTTGATAAAGGCGTAGAAGATCAACTATTTCGTATTCTTCAGGAAGCCGTTTCAAACACGTTACGACATGCAAAAGCAACAAAATTACATGTTATGTTGGTGGAACGAGATGAAAATGTTATTCTGCGAGCTGCCGATAATGGAATAGGTTTTGATATGGAGAAAATGAAAACAGGCTCATATGGATTGCAAAATATGCAAGAGCGAGCGTATGAAGTTGGTGGAAGTTACAAAGTTGTCAGTGTTCCTAATGAAGGGACACGGATTGAAGTAAAAGTTCCGAATTTGGGAAAGGAAGGTGAAAATAATGATTAATGTTCTCTTTGCTGACGATCATGAAATGGTGAGAATAGGCGTCACATCTTACTTATCAGCTCAACCAGATATTGAAGTCATAGCCGAAGCTGATGATGGTGGTCAAGCTGTAGAATTGGCACTTGAATTAAAACCCGATATTATCTTATTAGATCTTGTTATGCAGCAAATGGATGGCATTGAGGCAACAAAACAGATTATCGAGCAATGGCCGGAAGCAAAAATAATTATCGTGACAAGTTTCTTAGATGACGAAAAAGTATATCCTGCCCTTGAAGCTGGAGCTACCAGTTATATGTTGAAAACATCGAAAGCGGGGGAAATAGCAAAGGCTATCCGGGCAACGTATGAAGGACAAACGGTTTTGGAACCGGAAGTAACTGGAAAAATAATGAATCGCATGCGTACCCCTAAAGCGGAATTACATGAACAGCTAACGGTACGAGAAAAAGAAATCCTGCTACTTATAGCTCAAGGGAAAACGAACCAAGAAATTGCCGATCAATTATATATCTCATTAAAGACAGTAAAAGTACATGTTAGTAATATACTAGGAAAATTAGAAGTTCAGGATCGTACGCAAGCAGTTATTTATGCGTTTAAACATAGCTTAGTAAAATAGAAGTGGAAAACGAGCACATACTTATGTACTCGTTTTTTAGTTAGTCACTCTTTCTGGTCCGCAATGTTCAAAATATTTATCTACAAGTTGATAGATGGAAATAAGTTCATAAATAATTATTACTTCAGGAGGAAACGTTGTTGCTTCAACGTTAGGTTTGGTTCTGGATATTCCAGTTTCTTCCCAAAACATATCACTTAATTGTTTCAGATAAGCTTGATGTTTTTCGGATTCAATTTTTGATTTACTTGCCAATCCTTGAACTAGTTCGTTAACAGCTAATAATATTGTTTTCTTCTCTTTCGTACCCCACATGGTAAATTGGGAAGGCGTATTTAAAACATTATCCGTGTGATAGTGTATCAGTCTTAAACAAATTAACTGTTTTTCAATTTCTTTAAAGCGTTTCTTTTCATTTTCGCCAAGTGGGTGGTAGTTCGATTCCTCTTTTTGAAAACGGATCAGCGTTTCTGTTTGTTGGATTTTTTTATACACTTGATCGGCTGGGTTTATCGAAGTTAACACATCATCATGATTATTTACCTCAATAACCCTTTGAAACACCTGTTCAATTAAACGAGCCGTCTGTCTTCTCACACTTTCAATGTTTTGGGTAATATGCTCGGTATAATTAGGAGGTAAGACAAACATATTTACCCCAGTCGAAACCAATAAACCAATAGTGGTCGTACCTAATCGAATTAGAAAAGAAATAAAATAATTACTATGAATGACTTCAATCATTGCTACAGCTGTTAAGGTTGCAACTAATAATCCTGCATGAAGTTTTAAGCGGAAACAGGTGACTATTGTTAGTGTAGCAGCGAGTGCATAGGTTAAAGGTGAATTTCCAAATAAGAAAATAAATAGTACTGAATACGCTGAGCCAATAGCTGAAGCAGGAAAGCGAATCATCCCTTTTCGGATGGAATCGGCAACCGTTGGTTCAATTGTTACAATCGCAGTGATAACTGCAAATACCGCCGGGATTTCTAATATTGAGCAAATCCATGCTGTAAGAAAAACAGCTACTCCTGTTTTCACGACCCTGCTCCCAATAAAGTGAAATTTTTTTCGTTTCACGTTGGTCATCTCCTAGTTGAAGTAATCCTATGTGAACAATAATATCATGATCTATTCTCCACTAATAAAAAAATTTTTTCAACTATCTCCCTAAAAAAGGTTGCAATTTTTAGACTATTAGAATAAACTGTTTTATAACAATAAATAGTAAATTTTAACTGTTATATAAAAGGAGGTGCGCAAATGAATCATGAAAATGAAACAAGATGCCCTGAATGTGGAGAGAAAGTAAATAATAAAACGTATATCTTGGAATGCGATTACTGTCTGTCTAAAAAGGAAGATTAATTTTTTGACTAATCTGTTATATAACAAAAATATATGTAATATAACAAATGGGGAGGATTAATATGGAAGATCAACGAGTTAATATGCTAATCGAAAATTGGGAGAAAGACGAACGTTGGATAGGGGTAGAAAGGCCGTATCTCGCTAAAGATGTAATCCGTTTAAGGGGGAGTATGGATATAACCTATTCTTTGGCTGAACGAGGAGCAAATAAATTATGGGAGCTACTGCACACAGAAGATTATGTTCATGCATTAGGAGCTTTAACTGGAAATCAAGCGGTACAGCAGGTAAAAGCAGGTCTTAAAGCAATTTATTTAAGTGGTTGGCAAGTAGCAGCTGATGCGAATCTTTCCGGTCAAATGTACCCGGATCAAAGTTTATATCCTGCCAATAGCGTTCCGCATGTAGTGAAACGCATAAATCAGGCCTTACAACGAGCAGATCAAATCCATTACGCAGAAGGGGACCAGAATTTGGATTGGTTCGCTCCAATTGTCGCTGATGCTGAGGCAGGGTTTGGCGGACAACTAAATGTATTTGAATTAATGAAATCAATGATAGAGGCTGGCGCGGCAGCTGTTCATTTTGAAGATCAATTATCCTCGGAGAAGAAATGCGGACATTTAGGTGGAAAGGTGTTATTACCTACACAAACAGCTATTCGTAATTTAATTTCTGCTCGGTTTGCAGCTGATGTAATGGGCACACCCACCATTATAATTGCTCGAACCGATGCAAATGCTGCTAATTTAATTACGAGTGATATTGATGCATCTGACTCAACATTTATTACGGGAGAGCGAACAACAGAAGGATTTTATAAGACAAGAGCGGGAATTGATCAAGCGATTGCTCGTGGATTAGCATATGCTCCATATGCTGATCTTATATGGTGTGAAACAGCTGAACCAAATTATCAGGAGGCGAAGCAATTTGCTGAAGCAATTCATAAGAAATATCCAAATAAGTTATTAGCTTATAATTGTTCCCCATCTTTTAATTGGAAACAAAAACTTTCCGATCAAGAAATTGCGTCCTTTCAAGAAAAGCTAGGAGAGTTAGGGTACAAATTTCAATTTGTAACACTAGCAGGATTTCATGCATTAAACCATAGTATGTTTGAACTGGCTAGGAAATATAAGGAAGAGGGTATGAAGGCCTATGCTGCATTACAACAAGGTGAATTTACGAGTGAAAAATATGGCTACAGTGCTACTCGACATCAACGGGAAGTAGGAACAGGCTACTTTGATGAAGTTGCTCAAGTAATTGCTGGTGGAACAACCTCAACGGCAGCATTAAAAGGATCAACAGAAGAAGAACAATTTACCTCTTAGAATGATAGAATAATAGATATAATTGCGTTTATTCCTTTGTGGGGTGAACGCTTTTTATATGATTCGATACGATTTTTTTCGATCTTATTCATAGCGAAATGCCCAGATTCATATCCAATTACCAGGTAATATGTCGTATTTGAAATATAATTGTAACATTTTCATAATATGAGTGAAATTTTTACCTGTTATACTACTAATTGCCTAAATAAATAGAAATACATAAAAAATTAGTTTCACTTTACTGCTTAGCTACAACGGAAGAATAACACGATACATAGATAAATGATGGCAGACCGTGATTCAAGAAGTGGGGGAGAATGTTGAAAAAATCAGTTTTAACAGTATCGGCTGTAGCAGTCGTCGGGTTTAGTAGTGTATTTTTCCAAACCGAAGCAAACGCAGAATCTATCAATAACTTAAAGGACAAGCAATCTGAAATCCAAGATAACCGCGAGGAGATAAAAGCGGATCTATCCGATGCGGAATCTGAGATAGCAGATGTATTAATAGAATTAGAAGAATTAAATAAAGAAATAAGTCAAGTTAATCATGCCCTAACAGAAAACCAAAAAAAGATGGATGAGACGGAGGACAGCATTTCATCTAAACAAGCAGAAGTTGATAAATTAGAAAAAGAAATTAAACAACTTGAAGAAGCGATTGAGAAACGATTTGACATTTTAAAGGAACGAGCTGTTTCATATCAACAAAGTGGCGGTAATGTAAGTTATCTAGAAGTAATTTTTGGTTCCAAGAGTTTTGGTGACTTTATTAATCGTGTTTCTGCTGTAAATAAAATATCTGATTCGGATGTTGAATTAATGGAGAAACAGGAAGCGGATAAAAAGAAAGTAGAAGAAAAACAAAATAAGGTGCTCAATAGTCTTGAAGAATTGAAAGATATGAAAGCAGAATTAGAAGGCATCCAGGCAACCATTAAAGAACAAAAACAAGAAAATGAATCAAAAAAAGATACATTAAAATCAAAAAAACAAGATTTGGAAGCACTAAAAGATGAACTTCAAGTTAAGGATAGTAACTTAGCAACCCTTGAATCACAAGTACAAGAAAGTATTGCTGCAGCAGAACAACCAGTAGCTAGTTCAGATGGAGGGGAATTGCAAACACTAAGTAAAAAAAGCTCTCCTTCTAAAGCTGTTGTTTCTACTGGAGGCGGTGGCCTAAGTACGGTAATTAATGCAGGCTATCAATACCTAGGTGTTCCATATGTATGGGGAGGTAAAACGCCAAGTGGATTTGACTGTTCTGGATTTGTTTCATGGGCATTTGCACAGGGTGGTTATTCGATCCCATCTAGTACATCTGCTTTAGCAGGTACAGGTTCAAAGGTTTCCTATAGTAATATTCAACCTGGAGATATTGTGTTTTTTGACACATATAAGAAAAATGGACATGTCGGCATTTACATCGGAGGCGGTAAATTTATCGGTTCACAGAGTACACCGGGGTTATCGGTAGAAACAATGACGAGTGGTTATTGGAACGAAAAATTTAATGGACATGTACGCCGCATTAGATAATACAGAATAAAATCAGGTAGTTGAGATATACTCAACTACCTGATTTTTTATCCGAAATGTGAAAGGGAATTTTCCATTTTGTAAGCAGGAGTGATCACTTAGTACAATTAGCTTTATCCACATACACTTAATTATTGTAACGTACTTTTTGATATGATAAGATGGTTTTATAGCGATCGTTCTATCTAAAGGTGGTGTATAATGAGTAAAAAAAAGCAAGATTTATTAGAACATGCTGAAAAATTATTTTATCAAAACGGTTTTCACGCGATTGGTCTTAAACGTATTGTTCATGATGCTGGAGTTGCTTTAATGACGTTATATAATCACTTTGACTCTAAAGAAGACCTAATTCTTGAAGTCCTTAAAAATCGAGAAAAGAGATATTTTTCACATCTAAACAGTATGGCTGAATGTAGAAATACAGAAGGTACGGTTTCAGTTGCATTACTGTTTGCTGAAGCACATATTGCATGGCTAAGCTCTTCTGGAACGAATGGTTGTATGTTTTTAAGAGCAAAGGAAGAGTACGCTTTAGAGAATGAAGAAATTGTTAATCAAGTCATTGCTCACAAAAAATCATTCATTTCTTTCTTGGTTAAACAAGGCTTTTCTCATGCTCACTCGATTCAGTTAGCAATGTTGTTTGAAGGGGCTACCTCACTTTCAGAAATACTCGATGTAAATGATATAGCGATTCAGTTTAGAAGTTTAATAAAAGATTCATTTAGAGAGTAAGCTGGAATGATGTCTAGCTTACTTATATATTCAATAAATATATAATGATCGTTCTATATAAATGGAGGGGGAGATCGTATGTGGAAGTTTGTACTACCTGGAATTGCAATGATTGGTGTCACTTATGCATTTGCACGTTTTAGTTTTGGTTTGTTTTTACCTCATATAACTGAATCATTAGACCTCACGGAAAGCAATGCTGGTTTTGTTGGTTCAACTGCTTATGCATCCTATACTTTGGCTTTATTGACAGCCTCATTATTCATTCAAAAATGGGGACAATTACGGGTAATTCAATTGGCTGGAATAAGTGCAATTCTAGGTTTATTAGGGATCGCCTTTTCTCCTAATTTTTATATATTAGCGTTAAGTACTTTTATTGCCGGTCTCGGGAGTGGCTGGTCTTCTCCAGCTTTTTCTCAAGTTGCTGCAACCTCATTAAGAGAAAAAGATAGAGATAGAGGCAACACTTGGATGAATAGTGGAACTAGTTTTGGACTTATCGTGTCTGGTCCAATAGCACTTCTGTTTACAGAACACTGGAGACTTTCATTTCTTCTTTTTGCACTTATGGCTATCGTCGTTTTTATTTGGAATACAATACGTATACCAACTCCAGCTTCTTTTCCAAGCCAAGATAAAACAGTAACGGGTTCTCGCTCGTTAAAACGAGCTAAATGGTTGATAATTGCTTCTATAATGGTAGGGGGAAGTTCTTCTGTTTTTTGGACTTTTTCAAGAAGCTACTTAACAGCTGTTTATCAAATGAGTGACTTTGAAAGTGTATTTTTTTGGATTTTAATGGGGGTATCAGGCATTATTGGAGGAGTTGCAGGAAGTTTCATAAATAAGATAGGTTTGTCTTTATCTTATCGTCTAACACTCTTAATAATGATGACTTCTCTTGTTATCATTACAATACCAAACCCTATAACGATTTATACTTCATCCATCTTTTTTGGCGTATCTTATATCGTTATGACGGGGATTTTAATTGTTTGGTCAACACGTATATTTACGTCCTTGCCATCCATCGGTGTTAGCTTATCCTTTTTATCGTTGGGAATAGGTCAGTCCATTGGTTCTTTTATTGCTGGAGGGACAATTGATGCTATTTCATATCCTTTTACTTTTGTTTTATTTTCTCTAATTGGATTGGTTGGGGTAATCGTTCCTACTAAAAATTCTAATTAATAATGGTTATGCAAGATAGAATCGACTAATTTAAGCTGATCCCCGCGCGATCCTAATAAAATTTGGGGATCAGCTTCTACTTAATCATCTAATTCAATCTTTGTATGTTCTTTTTTAACTAGCAAGAAGAAAGCTGTAAAGCCAATCAGGGAAGTAGTAAATAATATAGCTGCCATCGGAACAGCTGATGCTTCATTAATACCAGCAAGTGGTGAGAATATTGAACCGAGCAATAACGGTAGCATACCTAAGACGGCACTTGCGCTTCCTGCACGGTGTCCCTGCTTGGCCATTCCAAGGGTAAATGTACTTGTAATAACCATTCCGATTGTGATCATATATATAAAGATTAATATGACAATGGATGTTAGTGGTCCTTCAATTATTGCCATGACAAGCAGTATGGATGTTGCTGTTAACGCAATCGTGATGGCTGTCTGAAGTAGTTTTTTTTCTGGAATTATTCCACCAAAACGTCCGATAATAAAACTCCCTGTAATAATTGCCAGCCCATTTATGCCAAATAGTACGCTAAACGTTTGTGGGGATACCCCATAAATATCCTGATATACAAATGGTGTTCCCGATACATAAGCAAAGCTTCCTCCATGTACAAATCCAACGACCAGTGCATAGCCAATAAACGAACGATCCTTCAGTAAGCTTCCCATGGTTACAACAGTTGCACCAAGTGAACTTGGTATCCTTTTCTCTGGTGGTAGGGTCTCCTTTAATTTCATGGCGACAACAGCTACAATCAAGATGCCAATGAAACTTAAAAATAAAAAGATGCTTTGCCAGCTTCCAGACTCAAAAGAGAGAATTGCACCACCGGCCATAGGTGCGATCATTGGGGCAACAGCATTAATAACCATTAACAGTGCAAAGAATTTCGTTAGAGCTTTACCACTGAACACATCTCGTACGACAGCGCGTGAAAGAACAACTCCTGCCGAGGCGGTAAATCCTTGCAAAAAACGTACTGCGATTAATATCGCAATATTAGGTGCAAATGCGCAGAGAATAGATGTTAATGCAAACAGACTAGTAGCAATTAATAATGGCTTCTTTCTTCCCTGTGCATCACTAATTGGTCCAACAATTAATTGACCGACAGCAAGTCCGAGCAAACATGCAGTTAAACTGGTTTGCACCAATGTAGCGCTGGTATTTAAATCCTGTGCAATTCCAGGGAAACTAGGTAAATACATGTCGATATTGAGTGGTCCTAGAAATGCGAGCAGACCGAGTAGCAGTGCTAGTCCCACACGCGTTTTTCCCGTCGGATTGTGCAATACTGGTTCTTGTTGTTCAAGATACAAAAGTCATCACTCCTAACCATTATATTTTACGTGCTCAGTTATGTTTTGTTAAGTATTTATTAGATAAACAAGGTTAATAATCCGAAAACATCATCGTATCATAGCTGCTTCTCTTTTAACTCGTTCTATTTTCGGTACATTCCATCGATTTGTAACATCATCATCTAAAATAGAGAGAAGCTATCGTTTTGTCTATTAAAAAGCTTCAGCTGATTCTTCTATATGGAAGGTTTTGAAAAGTATGTTATTTCATTTATAATGAAAATTATACGTTTTTAAAAACTAAAAAGGAGGTTTTGTTGTTGAAGGACGCTATTCGAAAACCTGTATATGATATTGACCCGATCTATACAAAACGTTGGTCTCCAAGATCTTTCTTAAGCAGAGCAATACCAGATGATGATTTAAAAGGCTTATTTGAAGCAGCAAGATGGGCCCCATCTTCAGCAAATGTTCAGCCTTGGAGATTTGTTATTGCAAGAAATGAAGCGGATAAAGAAGCGTTCTTATCGTTTATTCACGATTCAAATACGATTTGGTGTAAGCACGCACGTGTTTTAGCTGCGGTGATCTCTAAAATGGATGAGCAAAAATTTGGCGGGCATAATCCTACACATGCGTTTGATACGGGTGCAGCTTGGGCTTGCTTAGCTTTGGAGGCAGCACGAAGAGAAATTATTACACATGCAATGGCTGGTTTTCATAAACAGAAAGCAAAAGCAGCATTGCGAATTCCGGATAATTTTGAAATACATGCCATTGTAGCTATCGGTTATCAAGGGGAAAAGGAATGGCTCTCTGAAGGGCTGCAGCAACGTGAAGTCCCGTCCAATAGAAATGAGGTGGATTCGTTTTTATTTGAGGGGGATTTTCACAATACTAATTTTTAAATACAGAACAACATACGATGAAGAAAAGAAGTCTTTACTTGTGATATTTTCAATATTGGCGAAAGGTTTATTGAATAGTAGTTGGGGTATATGTAAATGTACTCCTGGCACCTGAACAACGCGAGACATAAAAACCGATAGAAAGGATATGTTATGAAGAATAATAACTCGTTTAAGAACCCAGTGTTCTATGTATCTGCGTTTATTGTATTGCTTTTAGTAGTTATTGGCGCAACGACACCCAAAAAATTTGGGGAAGTGGCCAATACATTATTTAATTTCACGACGAATAATTTTGGCTGGTTTTATTTACTGGCAGTTTTTGTCTTTATTTTATTTCTAATCGCGATTTCATTTAGCAAATTTGGGAAAATGCGCTTAGGAGCAGCTGATTCTAAGCCTGAATATTCATTTTTCACCTGGATAGGGATGCTGTTCTCAGCAGGATTTGGTGCTGGTCTTGTTTTCTGGGGTGTAGCAGAACCAATGAGTCATTTCTTTAATACACCATTCCCTGAATTAGAATCGATGTCTGAAGAATCGGCGAGAGTTGCGATGGGATATGCATTCTTCCATTGGGGGATTAGCCAATGGTCCGTATTCGCAGTGGTTGGTCTAGTCATCGCTTATTTACAGTTTAAAAAGAAGGAAAGAGGTTTAATATCTACTTCCATCCAGCCGGTGGTCGGAAAGAATAGAGTATTGGGCGATACCATTGATTCGTTAGCTGTTATAGCAACGGTAATGGGAGTGGCAACTTCATTAGGCTTAGGTATTCTGCAGATGAATGGAGGGTTAAAATCTGTTTTTGATGTACCTACCTCTATTTGGGTACAAATAGGAATTGCTGCGGTAATGTTGATTACATATTTAATTTCTTCCAGTACAGGGTTGGATCGAGGAATAAAGTGGTTGAGTAATATTAATCTAGGACTTTGTTTATTATTATTAGTATTTGTATTTTTAGCTGGTCCGACTGTATTCATTTTAAATACATTTGTATTAGGCTTAGGTGATTATTTTACAAATTTTGTTCAATACAGTTTGCGTTTAACACCTTATTCTGGTGAATCATGGGTGAGGGATTGGACGATATTTTACTGGGCATGGTCTACAGCGTGGTCCCCATTCGTTGGTGCTTTTGTTGCACGAGTTTCTAGGGGAAGAAGTATTAGACAATATGTTGTTGGTGTATTAGTTGTTTCTCCGGCAATTGCTTGTTTATGGATTGCTGCATTTGGAGGAACAGCACTTTATAGCGATTTATTTAATGGTACATCCATTGCTGAAGCAGTCAATGCAGATGTTGCTGTAGCCTTATTTGAGACTTATCAGCATTTACCATTTACAACAATTTTATCGTTACTATCGATCTTCTTGATTTTTACATTCCTCGTCACATCTGCTGATTCAGCAACATACATTTTAGGATCGATGACATCTAGAGGAAGTCTAAACCCTGCACTACTTACTAAAATTGTATGGGGTGTATTAATTACAGCCATTGCTGTTGTATTGTTATTGGCTGGTGGTTTAGAGGCCTTACAAACAGCTTCACTTATTTCGGCACTTCCATTTACGGTTATTTTATTAATTATGATGATCTCCTTCTTACGGATGATCAATAAAGATTATCGGAAGACGAAAAAGGAAGAAGAAAATAAATAAATGAAAAGCAGGTAAGGGGCATTTTCCTTTACCTGTTTTTTGTAATAATAGACGTAATATAGGTAATAAGATAAAATGAATATAGAAAAAAGGCAGGTAGGTGATTCACATGGGAAGGCAATAGCATTCGCATATTTACTAATGGTAGGTGACTCACCTGCAGACGGATAATTTTATTTATCGACATACAGGAGGTGGATTCCTTGTATCCAAAGGATACAAGGATGCTAATTGGATATTGTTAATTTAGTTTTGGTTGCTATATTGATTTTGCTTACTGCATTCTTTGTAGCAACCGAATTTGCAATTGTAAAAGTTCGTGCAACACGTATTGACCATTTAATTGCGGAAGGTAATAAGCAAGCGGTCTATGCTAAGAAATTAATCGATAATTTGGACGCTTATTTATCTGCCTGTCAGCTAGGTATTACTGTAACGGCATTAGGACTGGGATGGCTAGGAGAACCTACTGTCGAAAGATTGTTACATCCAATATTTGATAGATTAGGACTAACTGAAACAGTATCTTCTATTCTATCATTTGGGATTGCGTTTGTTCTGATTACTTACCTGCATGTGGTGTTAGGTGAGTTAGCTCCAAAAACAATTGCTATTCAAAAGGCAGAGACTGTTACATTATATCTTGCTCGACCACTTATGCTATTTCATAAGTTGATGTATCCATTTATTTGGCTATTAAATGGTTCTGCACGCTTATTTATCCAATTGTTTGGGTTTAGACCCGTTAAAGAACATGAAATGGCACATTCAGAGGAAGAATTACGAATCATTTTATCCGAAAGCTATAAAAGCGGTGAAATTAATCAGTCAGAAATGACATATGTAACGAATATATTCGAATTTGATGAACGGATAGCAAAGGAAATCATGACGCCACGCACAGAAATGATCTGCTTTTTTAAGGAAGATAGTTATGAGGACAATATTCGGGTGGTTCAAGAAGGTCAGTTCACAAGATATCCAGTTGCCGATGAGGAAAAGGATCATATTGTTGGACTGGTAAATATTAAAGAGCTATTTACCAACTATATGGATAAGGCTAACCCCCAATCCATTGATACGTTTATCAGGCCTATTATCCATGTAGCAGAGTCAACACCAATTAGGCAAGTGTTATTAAAGATGCAAAAAGAACGTATTCATATGGCAATTGTTAATGATGAGTATGGAGGAACTGCTGGTCTCTTAACTGTTGAAGATATACTAGAAGAAATAGTTGGTGATATTCGGGATGAGTTTGACTTACATGAAAAACCAATGATAAAAAAAGTAGAAGAAAATGTGAACATTGTTTCTGGGAAACTGCAACTGGAGGAAGTAAATAATTTGCTTGATACAGAGTTAGGTGATGAAGAAATTGATACGATTGGGGGTTGGATATTTCTGAATAATCTGGATGCCAAAAAAGGTACGACAATCCACCATGAGAATTATCAATTTATTGTAGAAGAAATGGAAGGATACCAGATCAAAGAAGTAAAGATAGTCAAAGGATAGCTGATACCGCGTGTAACCAAAGTTATTTGAAAGTCAAATTAACCTAGGTTTAGCGATTGTTCTAAACTATAAATTGACAAGCATCGTATGTATGGATATACTAAAATGAATTCAAGAAATTATTTTCTAGGGTTCCGCAAGTAGTTTTTTTGCTTGGACTGGTCCGAGAGAAAATGCACGTGATTCGTGTACACGGAGGGACAAAAGCCCGGGAGGATATCGAAATTGGTTGATATCTTCTCGGGCTTTTTTTATGCCTGAAAGATTCTTGAAAGTTTGGAAAAGCTACTTATATGAGGTGATACAAATGAAAAAGGATTGGAATATTATCTTTTTAGCCGGACTGTTTGAGATAGGATGGGTTATTGGCTTAAAACACTCTAATGATTGGATAACTTGGCTGCTAACGATAGTAGCGATTTATATTAGTATGCATTTATTAATCATTGCATCTCGTAGACTGCCAATTGGTACTTCTTATGCTGTATTTACTGGTATCGGAACTACTGGGACAGTTATTCTTGAAATTGTTTTATTTAATGAAGCGTTTCAGATTGCAAAAATCGTACTCATACTGCTTTTGCTTTCTGGAGTGATTGGCTTAAAAATGATTACAACTGAAAAAGAAAGAAAAGAGGTGTAAGTATGGATTGGTTTTTCTTAATTGCAGCCGGGGTCAGTGAGGTTATTGGCGTAATGGGGATTAATAAAGTAAACCAACAGCGAACAATCACCTCTTTTACTTGGTTAATTGGCGGATTCATTCTAAGTTTTGCCCTCTTAAGTATAGCCATGCAGACAATTCCAATGAGTACTGCTTATGCGGTTTGGACTGGTATTGGTACCGTAGGCAGTGCATTGGCAGGTATGTTTTTCTATAATGAATCAAAAGATTGGCGACGACTGTTATTTATTGCCATGATTCTTTGTGCGGCAATTGGACTGAAGCTGATCTCCTAAATATGTTTATCGTTCATAGTTATCGGATAAACAGTAATTAATAAACGCAATAATCTTAAAGGAGAGGCCGATAATAATGGATTTAGCTAAAGAATTAAAACAATTGGAAGCCATCCAACGAGATGGAGCGGATAAGGTTTTTACCATGTATTTAAATACAGACCCTTCCGACCCTGAACAACAAGGTGGAGAATGGAAAATCCAGTTTAAAAATGGGATGCGTAATTTTGAACAGTATTTGGAAGAGGCGAATAATAAAGAAGAGCTAAAAAGCTTTCAATTAGTAAAACAGAAGGTAGAAAAATTTGTTCGTGGCAATGAGCAAGAATTTCGTAGAGGCATTATTATTTTCGCAACAGCTGACGAAGAAGTTTGGTTTGCTGCACGAGTACAAATGCGTTTGGATACGGCTTTCTTTTGGCAAGAAACTCCAGTATTAGATCAGTTAAAAAGTCTTGAAGAAGCACATCCGAAGTCGGGTATTATTCTTGTTCAACAAAACCAGGTGAAGGTAATCGAATCTTATTTAAATGAAATTGAAGATAAGAAGTCCTACGAATTGGATATAGAAACCGACGATTGGCGTGAAAAAACAGCCATGGGCCCAGGTAATCCAACTGTTCAAAAAGATAACTTAAATGCAAGATTTAATGCAAATAAACACCGTTGGTATAAAAAAATCGCACCAAAAATAGATAAGCAAGCAAAGGATAAGCAGTGGGATAAAATCTATGTGGTTGGCGAACCAGGACCAACTCAAGCATTTAAAGATCAAATGAATAAACCAATTAATGATGTCATTAATAAAAATATGCTTGATCATGAGGAAACAAAGGTATTAGAAGAAATATTTGGGTAATCATGACAAACAAGGACTGTCCCGTATTAAGGGACAGTCCTTGTTTGTCATCAAATTATAATAAATAAAGGATTAGCAGTACAGCGAATAGTGAGAAAAGGACAGAAGTACTAATATAAACCATGGCAAGTTTGAATTCCTTTTTTAATATTAATCGTAGTGATTCATTTCCAAACGTAGAAAATGTTGTATATGCGCCGCAAAATCCCACACCTAACAGAAGCCAACCTGCTCTAGGCAATACGCCATCCAGATAGTAGTGAAGGAGAACACCTAATAAGGCAGAGCCAGTTATATTTGCTGTCCATGTACCAATTAATCGTTTGTTGGCTAAAAGCGACAGTTGATAGCGTGTAATACTACCAATAATCCCCCCAACTGCAATAAGTAACCAATTCATCCTTGCTCCCTCACTTTTCTAAGCGAGGCAGTGTAACCAAGGAAACAACTTATTAATCCGCCGATGATGCTCATTAAACAATATGTCATTGCTGCTAATTCACTTGTACGCCAAAGTTCAATGGTCTCAATTGCGAAAGTAGAAAATGTTGTAAAAGAGCCAATTATGCCGATATTCATGGCTGCAAACAAGTCAGGGGAAAGTTTTTTTCTAATTGCATCTTGACTTAAAAAGAAACTGAGTAAAAAACATCCAATTAAATTCGCGCATAAAGTAGCAAAGGGAAATCCCTTTGCTGTTATGATTATAGATACACCATGTCTAGTTATTGCACCAATTGCACCACCTAAACCGATTAAAGCATAGGTTTTTAAGTTAGAGCCAATCTGCATCCTGGGCACCTGCCATAAATCTCGAATTTATGCCCTTCAATGGAATAACCTGCAAGTGAATGCTGTACTTCATCCATTGGACAAACTTCAATTTCCTTCGTTTTTCCACAATCCCTACATATGAAATGGTGGTGATGGTGATGAGTACAGTTCATACGGAAATGTTTTTCCCCATTTAATTCGGTGGTTTCCAAAATACCAACTTGATTATAAAGATGCAGATTTCGATAAACGGTATCAAAACTAATTCCTTCATAGCTCGCTTCTAAGTGTTGGATAAGATCTTTTGCAGTTCGATACCCATCAGCATTATCAAAAAATGTTAAAATTTCTTTTCGCTTACCTGTTGTTTTATATCCTTTTTGCTTCAAGAGTTCGATCGCTTCATTTATCTTCATTCAGCTTCCCTCACTTTTTATTTAACGGTTTTATTCCTTCTGTTATAGTTCTTTAACTTTTTGGCGACAATCGATAAGAGTAAAATAAGAATTGAAACCATAACAATGGTCCCGCCAGGAGGTATACTTAAATAATACCCAGAGATTAACCCTATAATAACAGCTAATTCACCAAATACAATAGATAAAACTAACATTTGCTTAAATCCTTTAGCTATTCGCATACTTGCAGCAACTGGCAATGTCATCAAGGCAGATACAAGAAGCACACCAACAATTCGAATCGATGCTGCAATTACAAGAGCAGTTAGTACAATAAATAATAAATGAATATATTTCGCGTGCAAGCCAGCAATTTTCGCATGTTCTTCATCAAAAGAAAGCGTGAATAGCTCTTTAAAAAATAACCCAATTATAATAATAATAAAAATCGAAATTCCCGCAATGGTGTAAAAATCATTTTGACTCACAGCTGAGACGGACCCAAATAAATAATTGAATAACTCGGTATTAAAACCATCCGCTAGTGAAATGAAAATGACACTTAATCCTACGCCTCCAGACAGGATAATGGGAATAGCTATTTCTTGATACGCTTTATAAAGTCCACGTAGCCTTTCAATAAGTATAGAACCTAGGACGGAAAAGGCCATGCCACTATAAAGTGGACTTAACATAATAGCAAATTTTTTCTCGAGTAAAAGTCCAAAGGCTATACCTGCTAGTGTAACATGAGATAAGGCATCTGCAATTAAAGATAATCTTCTAACCACAATAAATGTACCTAATAATGGTGCAATAATCCCGATTAATATTCCTGTGAAAAAAGTATTTCGTAAAAAGTCGTATTGTAAAAAATCTGCTAACATAAGGTTTCCTCCAACTTAATGATCATGTGTAACAATATTGACGTTATGTCCATGAATTCGTGACAAATCATTTGCAGTAAGTGCATGATATTCATCTGGTTTTCCATGAAAATGCAATTGCTTATTTAAACAAGCAATATCCGTAGCATGTTCTGTCATTGTTCCCGTATCATGTGACACCATTAGCATTGTAATGTTTTGTTCATGATTTAATTGATATAGTAATTCGTAAAAACGGTGTACATTTTCATGATCAACACCAACTGTCGGCTCATCGAGGATGAGAAATTGAGGATCACTTACTAATGCCCGTGCAATAAAAATACGTTGTTGTTGTCCACCGGATAAATTACCAATATTTTCATAGGTATATGCTTGCATACCGACCTGCTCGATAGCCTGCTGGATTTGTTCTTTATGATGTTTAGTAAAGAATTTGAAATAACCGACCTTTGCAGTCAATCCCATGGATACAACTTCAAATACAGTAGCAGGAAATCCTCGGTTAAATGTATTGGCTTTTTGAGAGACAAAGCCAATCTTATCCCATGCTGAGAATTTGTCTAATGGCTGGTCGAAAAGGGCAATTGACCCCGAATTTGGTTTAATTAATCCCAAAATAAGTTTAATAAGTGTTGTTTTACCACCACCATTTGGCCCAATTAAACCTAAAAACGAACCACTTGGTATCGAAAAATTTATGTTTTCTAACACCTGTTTATTTTCATAAGCAAAATTGATATTCTTCATAGATACTACGACGTCAGTCATGTCGTTAACTCCTTTCAATTACAAATGAAAGAAGCATCAATGGATTTGATGCTTTCTTTTTATAAGTCCCAGCTTTACTTTGTAATTTTATCAAGTACTTGTAAGTTTTGCTTCATTATTGAAAAATAATCTTCATTATTTGAAATATCTTTTTCTGTTAATACGGACAAGTTATGAATCGTTACTGCCTCCGCATGAATGTGATCTTGGATAATTTCAGACACTTGATTTGAACTGTTTTGTTCAAAAACAACATAATCTAATTGGAATTGATTTGCTTGGTCGATAATTTTAGTTAATTCTTTCTGCGATGGTTCACTACTTGAAGATAAACCATTAATGGAAATCTGCTCTAACCCATATCGTTCCTCCCAGTACCCGTAAGCAGCGTGAGAAACGAGGATATGTTTGTTT
This sequence comes from Virgibacillus salexigens, assembly GCF_000723585.1. Classification (NCBI taxonomy): domain Bacteria; kingdom Bacillati; phylum Bacillota; class Bacilli; order Caryophanales; family Bacillaceae; genus Virgibacillus; species Virgibacillus salexigens. Next base: position 1,517,159 of record NZ_CCDP010000001.1, read on the forward strand.
TCTTTTTTATTTAAGGTTTCTTTAAAGTCGTTATCTAAATTAATCAGACGTTCTTCTAACTGATTAAAATTCTCTGTATATGCTTGTTGTTGATCGGGATTTAATTGAATAAGTTCTTCTTTCAGCATTTCAGCAAGTTCTACCATGCGTAATGGATCTAACCAAACATGTGGGTCATGATCACCGTGATTATGACCATCATGAGAATGGTCATGACTGCTTTCGTCTGCATGATTGTGCTCTTCATCATTAGAATGGAAGAGGGAATCCTGCTTCCCTAATTCGACTTGGGTTATATCCTCTGAGGAAAGGGCATCTGCTGCACTTTCTGCAAATCCTTCCATACCTGCTCCCATATAAATAAATGCATCACTTTTAGCCATAGCAGTAATATCTTTGGAAGTAGGCTCATACGTATGTGCATCAACGCCTGCTGGATAAACAGATTTCACATTTACTGTATCTCCGCCAATTTGTTCAATTAGGTATTGAATGGGATAAATGGAAGTATATATTGTTAAATCGGATTTTTTCTTTGTAGATGCTTCATTAGAGGAACACCCGGCTAGAATAAATCCGACGATAACTATTATAATTGCAAACTTTTTCACGATTATGTTCCTCCTTAGGTGAATGTCTTTTATTATATTATCGTAATCATTTCGAAATGTAAATAGGAACGATTACGATTTTATAAATATAGGTTGCTAGACTATCTACTACACAGGTATGTGAATGACTCATATAATGTGAATAAAAGAAAGTTTGTAAGTTTGAGAAAATAATAGCCATCATTTGTCTAATGATGGTAAACTAAGCTTAATCATGAATTATTGGAAGTTTCAAGGGGGGATTATGGTTGGATCAACTATTGCGAAACTTTTTCTTATTTTTATCAAATAATCGAACGTTAACCAAATTAGCAAAATCATATGGATTTAAGTTTGGGGCAGGAAGGTTTGTCGCTGGTGAAACGATAGAACAGGCTTCAACAAAAATTAAACAAATGAATGAAGATGGGTTTGCGGTTACGGTCGATCATTTAGGAGAATTTATTGATAATGAGGCGGAGGCAAAAGCGGCCGTGGAGGAATGTATTCATGCAATAAATGTTTTTGCTGAAGAGGGGTTAGATGCTGAATTATCTTTAAAATTAACTTCCATTGGATTAGATATTTCGCAAGAACTAGTAATGAACAATATGCGATTCATCCTAAATGCTGCAAAGAAACATGGCTTGATTGTGACCATCGATATGGAAGATTTTTCGCGAGCTGAGCAAACGTTACAGATTTTCAAGGAGCTTAGAAGTGAATATAAGAACGTTGGGACAGTTCTTCAAGCATATCTATATCGAGTAGAAGCAGATATTGAAGACTTAAATGCATATGACCCGTATCTTCGATTAGTAAAAGGAGCATATAAAGAATCAGAACAGGTTGCCTTTCCAAATAAACAAGATGTCGATGAAAATTACCGGAGGATTATTAAGCAGAATTTGCTCCAAGGAAATTATACAGCGATTGCAACCCATGATGAAGCCATTATCGATTTTGTGAAAAAATGTGAGAAAGAATTTCGTATTCCTAGAGAGCAATTTGAATTCCAAATGCTTTATGGGATACGTATTGATTTACAGAACGAACTAATTGCTGCAGATTATAAGGTACGCGTATATGTGCCGTATGGAAAGGATTGGTTTGGTTACAATATGCGTAGACTGGCTGAACGACCGGCGAATGTGATGTTTGTATTAAGAGGAATCATCAAACAAAAGTAGGTAACCGAAGGCGGAAGTATATGTACACTCCACCACACGTTTTGTGATTATTGGATGATTCGTCTATGTATCGTAATTGCATGCCGTGTAGACAGATTATCTTTTGAGTGAATTCCGCATGGGTTCCATAGAATAGTAGATTTATTAATTTTGATTTTATACCTCTATTCCCAGTATTAAAGTCTTGTAAAGATCAACAAAATTATTTTCAATTATGGATTGCGAAAAGTCTGTAAATACTATATAGTAATAATTAAGTGGATAGGGAACTATCTTTTTATTTTCGCAGAAAAATGAATGAGTATTCATTCAAAATGGATTGGGGGATAAACTATGAAGCAATCAATCAAGCGTGCCGCTGTTTTAGGCTCTGGTGTTATGGGGTCTGGAATTGCTGCTCATTTAGCTAATCTTGGAATACCAACACTTATGCTTGATATTGCACCACAGCAATTAACCAAAGAAGAAGAAAAGAAAGGGTTATCCTTAGATGATCGAGTAGTTAGAAATCGTATAGCAGCACAAAGTAAGCAAGCACTAAAAAAGCAGAAGCCATCTCCAATTACAACCAAAAAGAGTCTTGATCTAATTGAAATTGGGAATATGGATGACGATATGGATAAACTAGTGGATGTAGACTGGATTATTGAAGTGGTGGTAGAGGACCTTGCCATTAAGAAAAAGGTATTTGCAGATGTAGATAAATATCGCAAGGAAGGTACATTTATTAGTTCCAATACTTCAGGAATTTCGATTGAAGCAATGGCTAGTGATTGTTCGGAGGATTTTCGAAAACATTTTTTGGGGACACACTTTTTTAACCCACCACGCTACTTAAAACTTTTAGAAATTATACCAACGAAGGATACAGATCCTGAAGTCGTAGCATTTATGAAAAGATTTGGTGAAAATGTTCTAGGTAAAGGTGTCGTTGAAACAAAGGATACTCCTAATTTTATTGCTAATCGTATCGGTACGTATGGATTGTTAGTAACGGTAAGAGAAATGTTAAATGGTGGTTATAGTATTGGGGAAGTTGATTCGGTAACTGGTCCAATGATAGGTCGAGCTAAAAGTGCAACTTTTCGTACATTAGACGTTGTCGGCTTAGATACATTTATCCATGTTGCCAACAATGTTTATGATCAAGTCGATGGGAAGGAGAAAGAAGTATTTGCCATTCCAGCATTTATTTCAAAAATGAAAGCAAATGGATGGCTAGGGGCAAAGACTGGTCAAGGATTTTTCTTGAAGAAAAAAGATAAAACAGGTAGTACGATTTATGAATTGAACCCTGAAACACTAGAATACGAGGATCGTAAAAAATTAAAAACAGCTGCAACAGAGATGGCCAACCAAGAAAAAGGCGCGCACCGAAAATTGAAAACGCTTATATCAAACGAAGGAGATCGCGCAGGAGACCTTGTATGGTCAATTCTAAAACCCGTGTGCATTTATGCAGCAGAACTTACAGGGGAAATTGCCGATGACATTGTTGCCATTGATAATGCGATGAAATGGGGATTTGGATGGGAAATGGGACCATTCGAAACGTGGGATGCAATCGGTTTACGTAAATCGGTTGAACGAATGGAAGTAGAAGGGGAAGTGATTCCAAGCTGGATTATCCATATGTTGGAAAAAGGGAACGAATCCTTTTATAAATCGGATAATGGAAATGTATATTATTACGATAATGAAACCTATAAACAAAAAACATTTAATAAGAAAGAGATAAATTTAAAGCAATTAAAAGAGATAAATGGGGTTATAAAAAAGAACGCGGGTGCTAGTTTGATAGATTTAGGAGACGGAGTTGCGGGATTAGAATTTCATTCCAAAAGCAATGCTATTGGTCTAGATATTATTCAAATGGTAAATGAAGCCATCGATGAAGTAGAAGAAAATTATCAAGGACTTGTGATTGGAAATCAAGGAAAGAATTTCTGTGTTGGCGCTAATCTAGGTATGATGCTAATGGAAGCACAAGATGATAATTTCTTTGAACTAGATATGGTTATTCGTCAATTTCAAAATATGGCCATGAGGATTAAATATTCCAATAAACCGATTGTGACTGCTCCGTTCAATATGGCAGTTGGTGGTGGTGCAGAAGTATCCTTGCCAGCAGCTTCCATTCAAGCTTCAGCAGAAACATATATGGGGCTTGTTGAATTTGGAGTTGGTTTAATACCCGGTGGTGGTGGTACGAAGGAGTTGTATTTAAAGCAGCTTCGTAATTTACCAAAGGGTATTCATTTTGACCTTAGCAAAGTTGCCAATGATGTGTTTGAAAAGATAGCGATGGCTACCGTTTCTACTTCTGCAGCTGAGGCACGTGAAAATGGATTTTTAGATCAAAGTGACAAGATTAGTGTAAATCCTGATCACTTACTTCATGATGCGAAAGAGAATGTCCTTGCATTGGCTAATGCAGGGTATCAAGCGCCAATGCGTGAAAAAATTCCAGTTGTTGGCGATGCTGGTTATGCAGCTATGTTACTTGGTTCGAAGTCATTGCAATTAAGTGGTTATGCTTCGGAACATGATCTTAAAATTGCTGAAAAATTAGCCTATGTATTGTCTGGGGGACGCATTACCAATAGTACAGAAATCGATGAGCAAGTCATGCTTGATTTAGAAAGAGAAGCCTTCTTAAGTTTAATTGGGGAACCAAAAACCCAACAACGTATGCAGCACATGTTATTAAAAGGGAAGCCGTTACGTAACTAAAAGCAAAGGGGGAAATGATGTGAAGGAAGCAGTAATTGTAGCAGGTGCAAGAACCCCTGTAGGAAAAGCGAATAAAGGATCGTTAGCTCATTCACGGCCAGACGATTTAGCAGCATTAACAATTAAAGAGACGTTAAAGCGTGCAGGGGATTACGATGGAAATATAGACGATGTCATCATTGGATGTGCAATGCCAGAAGCAGAGCAGGGAATGAATATGGCCAGAAATATTGCTGGCCTTGCAGGGTTAAAACATGATGTGCCAGGTATAACCATTAATCGTTATTGTTCATCTGGATTACAAAGCATTGCTTATGCTGCCGAGCGGATTATGGTAGGAGCAAGTGATTCTATAATTGCTGGTGGAGCAGAATCAATGAGTTTAATTCCAATGGGAGGACACGTGATTAAACCAAATTCATCCCTTGTGCAAAATGCTCCTGGCTACTATATGGGAATGGGACATACAGCAGAAGAAGTTGCCAATCGATTCAACATATCTAGAGAAGATCAAGATGCGTTTGCTGTGCGCAGTCATGAGCGTGCAGCAAAATCCTTAGAGGAAGGGAAATTTAAAGACGAAATCGTGTCAGTAGAAGTAACCCATCGGTTTATTAATACAAATAATAAGCCAGAAGAAAAAACAGTGACATTTCAAATAGATGAAGGAGTAAGGCCAGGTACCACCATAGATGTTTTAGCAAAACTGCGACCAGCCTTCCATATAGAAGGAACGGTTACTGCAGGTAATTCTTCGCAAATGAGTGATGGTGCGGCTTCCGTTTTATTAATGGACCGTGAAAAAGCAGAAGGGGAAGGGTTAACACCGTTGGTTAAATTCCGTTCTTTTGCGGTGGCAGGTGTCGAACCAGAGATTATGGGGGTCGGCCCAATTGCTGCTATTCCAAAGGCTCTAAAGATTGCAGGTTTAGAACTATCTGATATTGGATTGTTTGAATTAAATGAAGCATTTGCCTCTCAATCAGTAAGAGTGATTCAAGCGTTAGATTTGGATGTTGAAAAAGTCAATGTCAACGGTGGTGCCATTGCTCTTGGTCATCCGCTCGGTATGACAGGGACAAAATTAACATTAAGTTTGATGTATGAGATGAAGCGGAGAAACGTACAATTTGGTGTCGTAACCATGTGTATCGGAGGTGGAATGGGAGCTGCTGGAGTATTTGAACTTGTTTAACTATGGAACTTTTCTCTTCAATAAATAACAAAAAGGGGTAGATGATATTGAGTGAAACAAAAGAAAAAGTTTTTAAAGGCGGCGGGTTTCTTGTAGAAGATTTAACGGCAGAAGATATTATTACGCCAGAGGATTTCACAGAAGAACATAAAATGATTGCTAAAACAACCGAGGAGTTTGTAAACGGAGAGGTACTTCCTAAAGTAGATAATTTAGAGAACCACGAATTTGAATATTCGGTAGATCTATTAAAAAAAGCTGGTGACTTAGGCTTACTGGGTGCAGATGTCCCTGAAGAATACGGCGGATTGGGTTTAGATAAAATTAGCTCTTCCTTGATCACCGAGAAATTTTCACGTGCTGGCGGTTTTTCTGTCACGCATGGTGCTCATGTTGGGATTGGGTCCTTACCGATAGTGTTTTTTGGTAACGAAGCGCAAAAGAAAAAATACCTTCCTAAATTAGCATCTGGGGAATTGCTTGCTGCTTATGCGTTGACAGAACCTAGTTCTGGATCAGATGCCTTAGGTGCAAAAACAACAGCAAAATTAAATGAAGCAGGCACCCATTATATTTTAAACGGAGAAAAACAATGGATCACCAACTCTGCATTTGCCGACGTGTTTATAGTGTATGCAAAAATTGACGGAGAGCATTTCTCAGCTTTTATTGTCGAAAGAGCATTTTCTGGTGTATCCACAAGCCCAGAAGAAAAGAAAATGGGAATTAAAAGTTCTTCTACACGAACCTTAATATTAGAAGATGTTGAAGTACCAATTGAAAATCTATTAGGAGAAAAAGGTCGAGGTCATGTTATTGCGTTTAATATTTTGAATGTTGGTCGTTATAAATTGGCAATTGGCGGTGTTGGTAGTTCGAAGCGAGGCTTAGAAATAGCTACAAAATATGTAAATGAGCGAAAGCAGTTTAATACACCTATCTCTAGCTTTGCTTTAACGAAAGAGAAATTGGCTACGATGGCATCGGAAATATATGCAAATGAAAGTGCTGTTTATCGTACAGTGGGACTTTTTGAGCAACGCATGGGTTCGTTAACACAAGAACAATTAAATGATGGAAGAGAAGTTGCTCGTGCCATTGCAGAATACCAAATTGAATGCTCCATGAACAAATATACTTGTACAGAGCTGTTGGATTATGTTGCGGATGAAGCAGTCCAATTACACGGTGGATACGGTTTTATGCAAGAATATGAAGTAGAACGTATGTATCGTGATTCTCGAATTAATCGTATTTTTGAAGGTACAAATGAAATTAATCGATTGCTTGTGCCAGGTACCTTATTGAAGAAGGCAATGAAGGGAGAACTTCCTTTACTTCAGAAAGCACAAGGGCTCCAAGAAGAATTAATGATGTTAATGCCAGAAGAAGTTGGAACGGAAACATTGGAACAGGAAAAACATTTACTCAAAAATGCCAAGAAAATCATTCTATTAGCAGCTGGACTTGCGGCTCAAAAATATATGCAAAAAATTGAGCAAGAACAAGAAATCTTAGTAAATCTTGCAGACATGGTGGCTGAGGTTTATAATATGGAATCTGCAATTCTTCGTACCGAAAAAGCGATTAATCATACGGGTGAAGAAAAGAATAAACAAAAGCTGCTATACACACAAGTATACGTACAAGAGGCATTTAACCGAATAGAAGCAGATGCAAAAGAAACATTAATTGCTGTTGAAGAGGGAGACACCTTACGAATGATGCTTTCTTCTTTACGTAAATTAACAAGACATACACCAACAAATGTAATAACGAAAAAACGTGAAATTGCCGGTGCTATTATTGAGGCTGAAAAATACGTCCTTTAATTTATCGAGCTGTTCATCCCTTGCCATAGTGCAAGGGATATTTTATTTGTGATTTATGTGACATACGAAAAAGAATACGGATAGCTGCTCTCTTTTGCTCGATCTTTTCACAGCTCGTTTGCTATAATAATGCTCAATATAGGATGAGGAGGTTTATATATGGAAGTAATATTTTACTGGTACCCAAATTGCGGGACATGCAAAAAAGCAAAAAAATGGTTCGAAGATAATCAGGTTACATATCAACCGATACATATCGTTGAAGAGACACCTAGTAAAGAACAATTGCTTGATCTAATTCAAAAAAGTGGGCTTCCAGCCAAGAAATTTGTTAACACGAGCGGCAAAAAATATCGTGAGCAACATATCAAGGATAAAATTAAAGAAGCAACAAATGAACAAATAGCAGAAATTCTTGCATCGGATGGGATGTTAATAAAACGTCCAATTGTTACAGATGGCTCTAAAGTAACGGTTGGTTTTAAAGAAGAATTGTTTCAAGATCACTGGCTATAAAAATTTAAAAAGAAATGCTGGATAAATGTCATGGAAACTTGTATAGTGAAAGTGGAATGATATATTGGAGGGGATTGTTTTGAGCTTACCAAAGGAATTATTTTACACAAAAGAACATGAATGGGTAAAAAAAGAGGATGGCAATGTACGTATTGGTATTACGGATTTTGCCCAAGATGAACTAGGAGATATTGTTTTTGTTGAACTCCCTGAACCAGGTGATGAATTAGAGATCAATGAACCCTTTGGAAGTGTAGAGTCTGTTAAAACCGTTTCAGAATTATATGCTCCCATTAGTGGCAAGGTTGTCGAAGTGAATGAAGAATTGGAGGACAACCCGGAATATGTAAATGAGTCACCTTACGAAAAAGCTTGGATGGTAGTAGTAGAACCAAGCCAAAAATCAGAGTTAGACGAATTATTATCTGCTGATGGTTATGGAGAAATAATAAGCGAGGATTAATTAAATTTAGTTACAGTAATGGCTGATATGCAATTCAATTGCAATCAGCCTTGTTTTTACAATGAAGAAAATGATTCTATTCAGAGCAGAACTTGTACATTTATTATGAAAACAATCACTAAATAACAGTTTTTCATCATATAATATATGAAAACCTGTCGCTTGATTTTCTGAGGAGTGCTATGTGATGATAACGGATGAATTAGAAAAAATAATCATTGTAGAAGGATTGACAGATAAGAAACAGATTAAAAAGGTGATTTCTGAAGACCTAACCATCATTTGTACAAATGGAACTTTAGGTGTAGAACGTTTTGATCAACTTTTAGAAGATTATGCACTTGATTATAAAGACGTTTATATCCTAGTGGATGAAGATGAATCTGGAATAAAGTTACGCAAACAATTGGCTAGAGAATTACCACATGCTAACCATATTTATATTAGTAGTGAATACCGAGAAGTAGCTACAACACCTGAAAATATACTTGCTCAAACATTAGTGAGCAAACGGATCGCTGTTAATCCGATCTTTTTGATTTAAATTTCATATAGTAAGGTGATATTTTGCAATTAATTACGAATGATCAGCTGAAACAGGATAACTATCTGCTTTATATTTTTACCCCTTTTTGTGGAACATGTAATCTTGCAAGGACGATGCTTTCAAAAATAGAGTCGGTGCATCAAGAAGACATTTTTTATGAAATGAATGCATCCCTCCATCCAGAGTTTATGCAAGAACATCAAATTGAGAGTGTGCCTTGTTTATGTATAAAAAGAGATGGTGAAATTATAGAAAAGGTTTATGCTTTCAAAGATATTCCGAACATCTATAACTTTTTACTAACTTACAAACCTGAAATGTTTGCAAACAAATAAGTGAAAAGTCATTGACATGGGTATAACGGCATGCTAACATTTAGTTTATCGAAAATAAATAGATTCTTTACTCTTATCTTGAGCGGTGGAGGGACTGGCCCTATGAAACCGCGGCAACCTTCGACGAAGTTTATTCGAAAGGTGCTAATTCCTGCGAAGCATAGCTTTGACAGATGAGAGGACGAAATGACGAATTTCAAACGTCTTTCTGTTCTCTTACAGAAAGGCGTTTTTATTTATTTTATAGGGTACAATAATAGATAGTTTGAAATGAAGGAGGAAGACATGTGATATCGATAGAGGGTTTGAGTAAGATTTTTACATCAAACAAGACAGACACAACAGCCGTCGATAATTTGACCCTTTCGATTGATCAAGGAGATATCTTTGGTGTTATCGGTTATAGCGGTGCTGGTAAAAGTACTTTCGTTCGATTACTCAATCGCTTAGAGGAACCAACGAATGGACGAGTAGTTATTAACGATCAAGTCGTGACAGCATTGAATAAAAAGGATCTTAGAATAGCTAGACAAGATATTGGTATGATTTTTCAGCATTTTAATCTGTTATGGTCACGTACGGTGGAAGAGAATATTGCATTTCCATTAGAAATAGCAGGTGTATCGAAAGAAGAACGTTTAGAGCGTGTACATTCATTAATTGATTTAGTTGGGCTTTCAGGAAAAGAACAGTCCTATCCTTCACAATTAAGCGGCGGCCAAAAACAACGTGTTGGAATTGCGCGTGCATTAGCTAATAAACCATCTGTTCTATTATGTGATGAAGCAACTTCGGCTTTAGATCCAGAAACAACAAATGCGATTTTGGATTTATTAGTGGATATTAACCGACAATTAGGTCTAACGATCATTTTAATTACCCATGAGATGCATGTCATTCGCAAAATATGCAATCAAGTGGCAGTGATGGAAAATGGGAAAGTGGTTGAACAAGGAAATGTCTTAGATGTATTCTTGCATCCACAGCAGTCGGTTACCAAAAAATTTGTGAAGCAGGTAATGGGATCTGACGAGGAAGATAATGATATTAACCAATTAATTAAAAACAACGAGCAAGGGAAAATTATTAGGCTTCATTTTGTTGGGGAAACAACCAACGATGCTTTGATCAGCCAAATTATTAAAACATATCAGGTAGATGTGAGTATATTGCAGGGGAAAATCACACAAACTCAGGCAGGGGCTTATGGCACATTGTTCATCCAAATGGGTGGTAATCAGGATGATGTCACCCAAGCGATTACGTTTATTCGTGAACAAACCTCGGTAGAATTGGAGGTTGTCCGTGATGCTGACTGAATTATTTCCAAATCTTAAATTAGAAGACTTAACGACGGCAACATATGAAACATTTTATATGACAATTATTGCTTTAATTGGAACTTTCGTATTTGGAATATTATTAGGTTTATTATTATTCCTTACTAGAAATGGCGGTATGTGGCAAAATAAAGTACTGAACGTTACAACAGCATCGTTTGTTAATATCTTTCGCGCGATTCCATTTATCATATTAATTTTATTGTTATTTCCATTTACAGAGTTTTTAATGGGTACCATACGTGGGCCAAAGGCTGCTTTGCCGGCATTAATTATTGGTTCTGCGCCATTCTATGCAAGGCTAGTGGAAATTGCTTTACGTGAAGTTGATAAAGGGGTTGTAGAAGCTGCCAAAGCAATGGGAGCCAAAACAAGTACTATCATCTTTAAGGTGTTGTTACCAGAATCCATGCCAGCATTAATCTCGGGAATTACGGTAACAGCAATTGCATTAATCGGGTACACAGCTATGGCTGGAGCAATAGGTGCAGGTGGGTTAGGAAGTTATGCATATTATTCTGGTTTCCAACGAAGAGATTTTGATGTCGTACTCATCTGTTCCGTTATTATTGTGGTTATCGTATTTATCTTCCAATTCCTTGGGGACTTTATTACACGAAAATTAGATAAGCGTTAGAAAAATAAGACAAGCAAGAGGAGCGAAAACAATGAAAAAACTAATTACTTCAATCGTACTTTTTATTAGTTTAGGTATTATCTTAGCTGCATGTGGAGGAGAAGAAGGTTCTTCAGATCCAAATACAATAAAAGTAGGCGCTTCAAGCGTTCCTCATGCAGAAATTCTTGAACAAGCCAAGCCAATCCTTGAAGAACAAGGAATTACGCTTGAAATTGAAGAATATGAGGATTATGTTCTTCCTAATGATGACTTAGCAAATGGCGAAATTGATGCCAATTATTTTCAGCATATTCCTTATCTGGAACAAACAATTGAAGATACAGGATATGATTTAGATTATATTGATGGGATTCACATTGAGCCAATGGGTGTTTATTCGAAAGGGATTTCTAGCTTAGAAGCTATTCCTGAAGGAACAGAAGTTGTAATGAGTAATGCCGTAGCAGATCATGGCCGGGTACTATCTTTATTTGAGAAAAATGGCTTAATAAAATTAGATGAAAATGTAAAGAAAGCAGAAGCAACCATTGATGATATTACGGAAAATCCGAAGAACCTGAAGTTTTCGCCAGATTATGGTCCAGCAATGCTTCCTGATTTTTATGAATCAGATGAGAATGCATTAGTTGTGATTAATACAAACTATGCAATTGGGGCTGGCTTAAATCCGCTAGAGGATTCATTAATGGTAGAAGATGAAGATTCTCCATATGTGAATGTAGTTGCAGTGAAAGCAGAGAATAAAGATAATGAAGCATTAAATAAACTAGTGGAAGTATTACATTCAGATGAAATACAGCAATTTATGGAAGAGGAATATGGTGGTGCAGTTGTACCGGTAAGTGGGAATCAAAAATAATGATGGACAAAGGCTATCTCTTTTTAAGGGGATAGCCTTAATTTTTAAACAATTTTGTAATTGGGAGAATAATGAAGGATATGATCGTAAAAAGCGGAACAGAATTTTTTCAGCAAAGTTATAGAGGAAAATTTATTATATAAATGGATAAATGCGTTTTAATTCACTTTGTTTAGGGAAATAAACTTGTGATACGCTTATTAGTGTCAAAAACAAGAAAGGATGATTCCCTATTAATAGTGGAATAGACATGAATTACACTTCAGAAATGGAAAAGGCAATGCAGCAAACCCATCACATTGGTTTTGCTGAATACGAAAGAAAATTAGATAAACGCCTAGCAATTGAGAAAAAGCGTCAACAAGAGCATGAGAAGTGTAAGCATTTTGCTGCTGAATATGAAGGGCATATGAAAAAGTGAAGAATAATTATTAACTATATATGATAACGAAAAAAGGTGCGAATACAATGCGTATTCGCACCTTTTTATTTTGAACTTTATCATGGTGGCATGATATCCTATAAACAAAGGATTTTCCATACTTCAAGGTCTCTGTTTAAAAGAGTTGATAATAAATTCGAAATGATTTAAGATTGTAATGAGAATAAAGTGAGAATGAATCTTACATTCCTTACAGAGTAACAATAAAACTATTTGTATTTGGAGGTATCAATATGGCAGGATCAACATTAGAAATTAAAAACTTACATGTCTCAATTGAAGATAAAGAGATACTTAAAGGTGTAGACCTTACTATAAAAGGTGGAGAATTCCACGCAGTAATGGGACCAAATGGTACAGGGAAATCTACCTTGGCTTCTGCAATTATGGGGCATCCTAAGTATGAAATTACCGAAGGATCGGTTCTTTTAGATGGTGAAGATGTATTGGAAATGGAAGTTGATGAACGTGCACGTGCAGGTTTATTTTTAGCTATGCAATATCCAAGTGAAATTAGTGGTGTTACAACTTCAGACTTCCTTCGTTCTTCCATGAATGCTCGTCGTGGTGAAGGTAATGAAATTTCACTAATGAACTTCATTAAAGAAATGGATAATGTCTTAGACTATCTTGAAATTGATAAAAACATGGCCCAACGATACTTAAATGAAGGATTCTCCGGCGGTGAGAAAAAACGTAACGAAATCCTTCAGCTCATGCTATTGAAACCAGAGATTGCGATTTTAGATGAAATTGATTCTGGACTAGATATTGACGCTTTAAAAGTTGTATCTAAAGGAATCAATAAACTACGTGATGAAAACTTTGGTTGCTTAATCATTACCCACTATCAACGCTTACTTAACTACATTACGCCTGATAAAGTACATGTAATGATGCAAGGCCGTGTGGTTAAGTCGGGTGGTCCTGAACTTGCACAACGCCTTGAATCGGAAGGTTATGAATGGATTAAGGAAGAATTAGGTATTGAAGACGAAACTATCGAGCAAAATGCGTAATGGTAAGGAGGGGTAATATGACTGTGGAAACAAAACTGCCATACGATAAAGAATATATTGATCAGTTTTCGAAAGAAAGAAATGAACCAGAATGGATGCGTGAATTACGCTTCCAAGCACTAGAACAAGCTGATGCTCTTGAATTACCCAAACCTGATAAAACAAAGATCGGTAAGTGGAACTTTAGCCAATTCAAACATACAGCCCCTGGTGATGCTATTCAGTCGCTGAGTGAGTTACCAAGTGAATTACAAGAATTTCTTGATCAGGATAATCTACCTGAGAATCTTCTAATTCAACGAAATCACTCTGTTGCGTACAGTACATTAAGTAAAGACCTCCAAGGCAAAGGAGTAATCTTTACGGATATTTTCACAGCTTTAGAAAAACATGGTGATTTAGTAAAGCGTTATTACATGAAAGATGCAGTTTCGATTGATGAGCATCGTTTGACTGCATTACATGCTGCTTTAATGAACGGCGGTGTCTTTGTATATGTACCAAAAAATGTTGAAGTGGAGGTTCCATTACAGACGATTTTTTGGCAAGAAGACCCAGAGCTAGCACTGTTTAACCATGTTCTTGTTGTAGCGGATGAAGGTAGTTCATTAACTTATGTGGAAAACTATATCTCGCACAATGAACAAGAAGCAACTGTTGCGAACGTTGTAACCGAAGTGATTGCACAAGATAATGCAAAAATTTCATTCGGAGCAGTGGATAATTTTGCTCAAGGTACGACTGCTTATAATAATCGTCGTGGCGTAGCTTACCGTGATGCAACGGTGGATTGGGCATTAGGACAAATGAATGATGGAAATACAGTATCTGAAAACATCACACATTTAGTTGGTGAGAATTCCCTATCCAATGCTAAAACGGTATCGGTTGGTCGAGGAAATCAAACACAGAACTTCACTGCTAAAATCGTTCACTTTGGTAAAAACTCTGAGGGGTATATCTTACAACATGGTGTTATGAAGGATAAATCAACAGCCATTTTTAATGGTATTGGAAAGATTGAACACGGTGCTTCTAAATCAAATGCAGAACAAGAATCTCGTGTACTGATGTTAAGTGAAAAGGCACGTGGTGATGCAAACCCTATTCTGCTGATTGATGAAGATGATGTTACAGCTGGTCATGCCGCATCTGTCGGCCGAGTAGACCCAGTTCAATTGTATTATCTAATGAGTCGTGGTATTACGCAGGAAGAGGCAGAACGCTTGATTATTCATGGTTTCTTAGCACCAGTAGTTAATCAATTACCAATTGAAGCTGTTAAAAATCAATTAACTCAGGTAATTGAAAGGAAGGTTTACTAATGGATGTAAAGGCCATTCGAGAACAATTTCCGATTCTTAATCAGGACGTGAATGGTCATCCTTTTGTATATTTAGATTCTTCAGCAACATCACAGAAGCCAATTTCTGTGATAGAAGCTGTAGATAATTACTACCGAGGCTATAATTCAAATGTGCATCGTGGTGTTCATACACTTGGAACGAAGGCAACAGAAGCGTATGAAGGTGCCAGAGACAAGGTACGTCGGTTTATTGATGCTGAAAGCACTGCTGAGATTATTTTTACCCGTGGTACCACAACATCAATAAATACCGTTGCGTACAGTTATGCAAGAGCAAACTTACAAGCAGGGGATGAGATTGTTATAACTCCGATGGAGCATCATAGCAATATCATTCCTTGGCAACAAGCAGCAAAAGCCACTGGTGCTACATTAAAATATATTCCGTTGCAAGAGGATGGCACATTAAGTCTAGAAGATGTTCGTCAAACCGTAACGGACCGAACGAAACTTGTTGCTGTTACACACGTTTCCAACGTATTAGGGACGGTTAACCCAATTAAAGATATTGCAAACATTGCACATGAGCACGGTGCTGTCATAGTTGTTGACGGTGCTCAAGGTGCACCGCATATTAAAGTAGATGTAACAGATCTTGATTGTGATTTTTACGCATTTTCTGGTCATAAAATGGGAGCACCAACTGGAATTGGTGTTTTATATGGCAAGAAGAAATTACTTGAACAGATGGAACCAGTGGAATTTGGTGGAGAGATGATTGATTTTGTTAATTTATATGACTCTACCTGGAAAGAACTTCCTTGGAAGTTTGAGGGTGGTACACCAATTATCGCTGGGGCTATCGGGCTAGGCGCAGCAATTGATTTTCTTAACGAAATCGGCATGGATCAAATTACAGCGCATGAGCAGCAGTTAGCTAAGTATGCAATGAAGCAAATGCGTACCATTGATGGTATTTCAATCTTTGGTCCAGAGGAACGTGCTGCACTAGTTACCTTTAATCTAGATGATGTTCATCCACATGATACAGCCACTGTACTTGATGCAGAAGGAATTGCTGTTCGCGCGGGCCATCATTGTGCTCAACCGTTGATGCGTTGGCTTGATGTAACTGCAACTGCTCGAGCAAGTTTCTATCTTTATAATACTGAAGAAGATATTGACCGCTTAGTAGATGGACTTCAAAAAACAAAGGAGTATTTTGGTAATGTCTTTTAACAACCTTGATACACTTTACAGACAAGTTATTATGGATCATTATAAAAATCCAAGGAATAAAGGAAGTCTAGAAGGGGATATTTTAACCGTTGATATGAATAATCCTACTTGTGGTGATCGTATACAACTCCAGTTGCAAGTGGAGGATGGGATTGTCAAGGATGCGAAATTCCAAGGAGAAGGATGTTCTATTAGTATGGCTTCCGCTTCAATGATGACACAAGCAATTAAGGGCAAGAAGATAGAGGATGCAATGAAGATGTCTACCATGTTCTCACAGATGATGTTAGGTGAGGAAGTAGACGAAGAAGGTATTGATCTTGGAGATATTCAAGCATTACAAGGAGTTTCGAAGTTTCCTGCACGAATTAAATGTGCAACCCTTTCTTGGAAAGCGATGGAAAAGGGAGTTAATGAAGGGTAACGTGAGTGTTTAATAGTTGATTTCTACCAATACCTGAAGGAGGGTTTACGAATGGCAAAAAATATGCCAGAAATCGAAGAGTACAAATATGGATTTCATGATCGTGACGTTTCGGTTTTTCGCTCAGGCAAAGGGCTAACACGTGAAGTAGTTGAAGAGATTTCTAAAATGAAAGAAGAGCCACAGTGGATGCTTGATTACCGTTTGAAAGCACTAGAGCATTTTTACGAGCGTCCAATGCCACAATGGGGTGGTGATCTATCTGAGTTGAATTTTGATGAGATTGTATATTATGTAAAACCATCTGAACGACAAGGAAGAACGTGGGATGAAGTACCTGATGAGATTAAACAGACATTTGATAAATTAGGTATTCCAGAGGCAGAACAAAAATACTTGGCAGGCGTATCTGCTCAGTATGAATCTGAAGTTGTTTATCACAGCTTAAAAGAAGATCTTGAAGAGCTTGGTATTGTCTTTAAAGATACAGATACAGCATTAAAAGAAAATGAAGAACTCTTTAAAGAATATTTTGGTAAAGTAATTCCTGCAACCGATAATAAATTTGCAGCATTAAATTCTGCTGTTTGGTCAGGTGGCTCATTTATCTATGTTCCAAAAGGGGTACAGACTTCAACACCATTACAAGCCTATTTCCGTATTAATTCGGAAAATATGGGACAGTTTGAACGAACATTAATTATTGTTGATGAAGGTGCATCCGTGCATTATGTTGAAGGTTGTACAGCTCCTGTTTATACAACAAATTCATTGCATAGTGCTGTGGTTGAGATCTTCGTTAAGAAAGATGCATACTGCCGCTATACAACCATCCAAAACTGGGCAAATAATGTGTATAACTTAGTTACAAAACGTGCAACTTGTGATGCGAATGCAACGATGGAATGGATTGACGGAAACATTGGTTCCAAATTAACAATGAAATACCCAGCTGTTCTGCTAAAAGGAGAAGGTGCTCGCGGAATGACACTTTCCATTGCATTGGCTGGTAAAGGTCAATTACAAGATGCTGGTGCAAAAATGCATCACTTAGCACCAAACACTTCTTCTTCGATTGTTTCCAAATCTATCTCGAAACATGGTGGAAAAGTTTCTTATCGTGGTCTGGTTCACTTTGGAAGAAAAGCAACTGGTGCCCGTTCCAACATTGAATGTGATACCTTGATTATGGATAACGAGTCAACTTCAGATACGATCCCATATAATGAAATTAACAATGACAATATTTCATTAGAACACGAAGCAAAAGTATCTAAAGTCTCAGAAGAACAGCTTTTCTACTTGATGAGCCGTGGCTTATCAGAAGAAGAAGCGACTGAAATGATTGTAATGGGCTTCATTGAGCCATTTACAAAAGAACTTCCAATGGAATATGCAGTCGAAATGAACCGTCTGATCAAATTCGAAATGGAAGGTTCCATCGGTTAAAACAGATAAAACCCTTGTCACAGCAATTTTGTGGCAAGGGTTTTTTATAATGGGATATATGTTTGTGCCCGATTTATGCCCTGTAGATTTTCTTAGATCATGTTACAGATGACTCTGATAATTTATAAAAAATTTTAATACAAGGACATTGACAATATGGGATGTGACAATACAACAAACGGGCCAGATCGTGGCACAATACTTGCTTTTGATATGTTGTAGTTTACATAAGAGTTGCTCGGAAAAATAAAAGGTGGTGGGAATTTGTTTGTATATATGTTTTTAATAGGGTTGTTAATAGGCCTTGCAATCTATGCACTTACTTATCTTTTTGTAAAAGCAATGGATAATAAGAAAAGGGTTTTAGTGGTTGCGATAATTGGAGGTCTATCTTTAATTGGAAGTCTTACTGTAATAGGTGGATTTGAAGGTATGCCCTTTGGAGTATTAAGTTTAGGAATTCTGGCAATTTCAATTGTATTAGCTTTGTTTGGCCAAAGTTCATTAGGGAAAAAGTTAATATATACCATTGTCATTTTGTTTATAATTTCGTATAGTGCATTGATCTATTTCAATCAAGTTGATTACTGGATAGTGAAAAAAACACAATATTCTGGTGGAGATGATTTTGGTTCATATACGGAGCAACTTCAGACAGATACAACTATTCAAGGATACGAAACCTTTACTATTTCAGAGGGAAATAAAGCTGTTATTTTATCTTTAGGTGAAGAAATGGCAGGTAACAACATAGAAGTTCTAGATGTCGAGGAATACGGAAACACAACTGAAATAAAAATAAGAACATTTTATAATAACTCAGTTGAAGCGAACCCTGTCATTGCCATTGGACTAAATCGAGTGCAGTCTGAGATTATTATTACGGATACCGATGGAAGGATTTATGAGAAAGCAACAAAAGATGATTAAAACAAAGTTATCAAATCAACTCTAAGTATATGACTTTAAAAAATTTGTTTTTACTTTTAAACAATCGGGCGCGATTAACTAATAAGCATCGCGCCAATATTCATATAAGGACCCTTTCGCGAAAGACGGGGGGATTATTATTAGTTACAAGTTTTATAAATGGGTGATGATAATTGACTTAGTTGCTATTGGTGTACTGCGATTCTTGGCTGGGACATTTTTTGAATACACAGTAACGATTAGAATTATAGATGGGGTATTGTACATCCTTGCCATTGCTTTTGCCGTGATATACTTGCAGAAAAGGCTAAGGATTTCAAACACAAAAAAATAAGCAATCGGGTGCAATTCCAGAACAAGCGTATGCCATATTAGGGCCAGATTGTTGAGTAAGGGAGGTAATCAGATGGTTCATCTTGAAATTGTAAGTTGTACCAAAACAATACGCCGCATTGGAGGGAATAGAAAATGGATGTAAGGACACTTTTGTTAAAACAATGGGCAAGCTGCTTAGATAAAGAAGACTGGTTTCCACCGCTTGAAAAAGTACTAGAGAATATTACTTTGGAACAGGCAATTTGGACACCAGTTGAGGGGGAACATTGCATTTGGGAATTAGTTTGTCATTTACTTTTCTATGAAAAGAGAATTCTGTTACGCTTTCTTGGTGAAACAGCAAATGAACCAAAGGCAGAAAATAATGACGCTACATATCGATTACCAACTGAGACCTTTCAAAATTGGAAGGAAACAAAACAAGAATACTTTTCTGTTCATCGTGAACTTGAAAAAATACTAGCAAAATCAGAACTAGAAGATTTGTATAGACCGATTCCTGATGATAATCCATTAGTGCTTGAACTGAAGAGTTTAGCAATGCACAACGCATATCATATTGGGCAAATTGTATTCCTCAGTAAAATGCAAGGAGCCTGGGCAGGGAAACGCAGCTTTTAAAAAAGCTTCATTAGCTTTACAGTTATTCGTTTACCGGGCGCTTTTCTTTAATAAGGATTAGCGCTTATTTTCATTATAGATTTAACCCTGCCTATACCTTACTTAACCACCGTGCTCTCTTTTACTTCTCAATAAAAACTCTTGGATATACTATAATGAAATAAGAGTGTTTGAATGAAAAGAATTCTTCTTGGAGTTCTGACAGTTAGTTCAATTCTTGTAGTCATATTCAACTTTATGAATAATAATGGGAAGCCGCAGAGTCAAGTGAATGCAAATGACTCTACAGAAGTTAAAAGTGTAGATATAACTCAATCTGAATTTGGAGAAAAGGTTGCTGAAAAATTGGAATCTAAAGGTTATAGCTCAACTGGTTTAATCATGAGTCAAGACTATGAAAAAAGGATAAAGTATATTGTGGTAATCTCGGAAACTGAAAATAAAGGAAAGGCCACAAAAAAGGATATACAACAAACCTTTGAGAAGGTTGCTAAGTCCTATGAGTCAAAACCATTTACTGTTCAGTTACAGGAAAAGCGACAGTAATATTAGAAAATATGATTCATGTTGTATATCAACCCCCTCAACTAACGGGTGCAGTTGTTGATTAACCACCTCTGTGCGGGAATTGGACCATTTTGTTGAACAAGAAAGCAATTTAAAGTTTAAAAGTTCTATTAAGAAAGGTTGGTTTTAAATTTGGAATTTAAGGAATTCACTGCAGCACAGGTAAGAATAGCTAGACCTACTGATAAATTTGAAGAAATCATAAATTTTTATCAATATGGCTTAGGACTTAAACAAATTCAACAATTTAAAGGGCATAGGGGTTATGAAGGAGTCATATTTGGATTGCCAGATGTTGATTATCATTTAGAATTTACCCGCCATATTGATGGTAGTCCTTGCCCTGCCCCAACAAAAGATAATCTCTTAGTATTTTATATAACTAGTAAAAATGAAATCAATAAAGTATCAGAACGGTTAAGGAAAATGGGATATACAGAGGTTAAACCGGAGAATGGATACTGGAAGGAACAAGGGATTACAATAGAAGATCCCGACGGTTGGCGAATAGTATTAATGAACAGGTCTTATGTCCAATAAATTATTAACTCTGTTTTTTTAGCTGGCTTATTTCATTAACGGGCGCGTTTATCGAATAACGCGTCCTTCTGTTATAGGGCCATTTAATGGAATAAGCAAGGTATCAAAAAAAATTTTAGAATTGAACTTGACAACAAACAGATAATCTTTTATATTTGTTACAGTCAGTACTGACAGTTAAAAAGAATAGAGGTTATTTGAATGACTTCAAGTAGAAAACAGGCTACTTCTGATAAAATCATGAACGTTGCTATAGATCTTATGGCAGATAGAGGATACAATGGCGTATCGACTGAAGAAATTGCAACAAAAGCCGGGTTTAGTGAAAAAACGCTGTTTAGGCACTTTAAAAGCAAACAAAATCTGTTAGAGACAGCCTTTCAACGTTATCATTATGCAGGAAGGATGAAAGATCTCTTTGATGAGAACATAAAATGGGATCTTCATGCAGACTTACTAATGATAAGCCAAACGTATCACAGGATCATGTATCAGAATCGAAAAATGATTCAAATTAGTGCAAGGGGACATAAAGATCTTCCTGGATTTCAGGAGGCTACTCATAAGCATCCTCAACAGTTAAAGGAGTTCTTAACTGAATACTTCAGAGAAATGTGTGAAAAGGGAAAAGTTATTAAAACGGATCCTAAAAGGCAGGCTGTTGCATTTCTATACATGAATTATGGTGCAGCTATGGGACGAATCAATAAGGACCCAATACTAGAAGTTATTCCTATTGAAACCTTTATCGAAGAAAGTGTCTCGATATTTACTAGGGGTTTAACCCCCTAGTCATTTTTTGAAAAATATGTCAGTCAGTAGTGACGATCAAAGGTGGGTATGGTTACTAATCAAATACTTATTCTTGTCATCGTGCACCCTGACCGTTTAGTTGGAAGTATTTTATGGTTTTATGTGATCAGTTTGGAGATGGCAATCACTTATTGTAGTAAAGTCGCGTTACCAGACAAAGTTGTTATTTAATTTGAGGAGGTTAATTAATATGCCGAGAATAAAAGAGAACGAATTTTTTACGGTAATGGTAGAGTTCGAGGTCGACCCAACATATCAACAAGCATTGATTGATGGAATTGCTGATCAAGTCGAACAACACTTTACCCATTTCACTGGATTTGTTTCAGCAAGCTTTCATGCAAGTGAAAATGGAAGTCGGGTGGTGAACTATGGGCAATGGTTGTCAAAGGAAGCTTGGGAGAGTAGCTCTCCAGCAACTGGTTTTGATATAGCCAAAGCATCCATCGCTGAAGTTATTAAGCGCTGTGGGGCCAGGACTGTAGAGGTCGATACCTTTCAAGTTACACAAGTGATCGAGAAAACATGAAGACAAAAAAGTAGCTCTTTATCAATAATACAATGCTTATTTCAAAAAACAATTTTGTTTAAAAGCAACAAAGTTAAAATTCAGGAGCTTGTTCCCCTGGATAGAAAGTATATATTTTTATTGGAGGAGTAAAACATGATTAAGATAGCAATTATTATTGGGAGTACGCGTCCGGGTCGCAATGGGGAGGCAGTAGCACGTTGGGTACATGAAATAGCAAATAGACGCAGTGATGCCGAGTTCGAGATTGTGGATATTGCAGAGTATGACTTACCATTGCTCGACGAGCCCATGGGAGCAGCATCCGGGCAGTATACCAAATCTCATACAAAAAATTGGTCTAAGAAGATTACTTCTTTTGATGGCTATGTTTTCGTTACTCCCGAGTATAACCATGCAACATCCGGCGCTCTTAAGAATGCTATTGATTATTTATATAAGGAGTGGAACAATAAAGCTGCTGGTTTTGTAGGATATGGTGCCAATGGAGGTACTCGTGCAGTCGAGAACTTACGGCTTATCATGGGTGAACTTATGGTTGCCGACGTGCGTGCTCAAGTCGCATTATCACTATTTACTGACTTTAAAAATTTTAGTGATTTTAAACCTGAATCCTTTCAAGAGGAGTCTGTCAACAAAGTAATTGACCAAGTCATTTCTTGGAGCAATGCATTGAGAGTTCTTCGAAATATTGAGTAGATTTATCGTTGAATACTAATTATTGTTGTATAAAAATTAGTAAATGAGTTTCCGTTATCGTGCGCATTTCCGAAGTTGAAATGCGCTCTATTTTTGAATAGGACAATTTAGTTGAAGAAGGACTTTTATAGTTAAACTAGAATTAGAAGTATAAGGGTACTGAAACAATTGTCAAGGAAGTTGTTTAATCATTTATTTGTAAAATGATCAATTTTAAAAAGTGAAATAGGAGGATCTTTAAAATGACGCATCCCGTTTTAAAAATGTACGACTACCACGCATGGGCAAATAGAGTGATCATTGATCGTTTAAAAGAACTGCCAGAGGACATTTATCATAAGGAAATTCAAAGTGGTTTCTCTTCGGTATCAAAGGTGTTATCCCATATTTACATCGTAGACTGTACCTGGTTTGGTGTTATCTCAGGTAAAAGTATGAGTGAAGCGATGACGTCTGCGAATGAATTAAGTGAACAAGTGGAGACAAAAAATATTGATGAAGTGGAAAAGTTATACTTAGATTTATCTGAGCGATATAATGCACTTCTCAACAGCCAAGAAAATCTGGAAAGGGTAATTTCAGTTAATAATCCATATGCAGGGTTGCTTGAGACTTCTGTTTCTGAAACTGTACTACACGTAGTCACTCACGGATCCTATCACCGTGGGAATATAGCCACCATGTTGCGGCAAATGGGACACACCTCTGTCATGCAAGATTATGGACTTTACCTATATCAAAATAGGTAGAGTAACTCAAGCACCAAACTTCATGATTATTCAATTTAAAGGGTTGTTTAGAACAGTTCTTCAACTTTGGTAGTACTAATGTTGATTAAGATTTGAACTAATTTCAACGACCCTGAGTTATTCCGTAATAGACCAGCTATAAAAAGTCAAGCATTATTTGTAAATTATTTTCCTGTAAATCCTTTTTTTCTACGCATTTTTGTACGACAAATAGACCACCCGTTTGGGTGATTTTAGAAATTGGATGAATAAGTTGTTTATAATTCTTTGATTAAGCTCGAGGTTCATAAGGCTGTCCATCTCTCAAAATCGCAAATATGATGTGCGTTAATTTCCGAGCGACGGCGCCTACCGCAGTTCCATAAACTTTTTCTCGGTTTCTTAATTTTTGATAATAAAGGGATAATGCAGGATCATGAAAACTAGCCACAAATGCTGCTTGCCAAATAGCGCGTCTCAGATAAGGCGAGCCACGTTTTGACATCTTGGTATAGGAACTGTTGAACTCGCCCGATTGGTTGACGGACGCATCTAGACCGGCAAACGCCACTAACTGTCCAGGACGCTCAAAGCGATTAATGGATCCAATTTCACCTAATATGACGGCAACTGTTAGGTGACTCACTCCAGTAATGGTCGTTAAAAAATGCTTTTGTTGATTCGAGAGCTCCATCATTGTTACCTCGATTTGTACTAATTGTTTTTCAAGTAACATGATTTGTTCCAATAAAAGTTGGATCTGCATCCTAAAAACGTCTGTACCGATGGAAACTCCAAGAAAGCGATGATTTTCCGTTTAACATCGGGGCTTTGGTCAACTAAGGTATAACGTAATCGCTCAAGATGCCGAAGTTGAAGTAAATCTTCTTCTATAAAAGGCGTTTCTTTCGGGGAGTCAATGCGAATTACCTGAGCAATGAGAAAGGCATCCTTCACATCCGTTTTTGTCTTACGAATATAAAAGTTCCGTAAAGCATCGGACTGCATCGGGTTAAAAACAGTAACCTTAAACTCAAGTTTATGAAGGAAAGAAAAAACAGATAACCAATAATGACCGGTGGCTTCCATACCACAAACACAATTTTCGGGTGTAGCTTGGTGTTGATTCAGGAATTTAAGGAGTTTATCACTACCTGTTTTAGAGTTAGCGAAACGTACTGTTTTTCCAATAGAATTGCCTTTTTCGTTAATCAATCCAGTTTCGTGATGACGTTTTCCAATATCAATTCCAAGATAGATCATAACAACACCTCAAAGTAAAATTAACCAGAGTAGAAGGAAAACCTCTAAAACTTGATAGATACCCAACCTCGTTCGATATACGACAACCACGTGTCATCCAGCTCATTCGAATAGGTCTATAAAGAAAGAGGTGCCAGTCTATTGCACGAAGACAATGCTTCAAGGGCGCAGAACGGCATCCTCTCTCTGATTTAAATCCATTATACCTTGAATGAAAGGTACATAGATTTATCACCAGAAAAAATCTGGTTAATAATAATATACGAAGGGCGCTTATCCCGAATTGAACTGCACCTCCAATTTGTTAGTTGTGTCTAACAATTGGGGTGCAGTTCAGAATAAGAGTTGTGCTCTTTATTTATGAAAAGGGTCATTTAATCGAATAAAAGAAATGGTATAGATATAAAGGAATTGTTTTAGTAATCTAGAAGAAGTCTATAGTAATAAATTTTACACATAAGGAGATAAAACTATGGCAAAAAACAAATTACTAAGAATGGACAATGTCGGCATCGCTGTAGAATCCCTTGATAACGCAATCCTTTTCTTTGAGGAGATTGGCTTGAACCTCGAAGGACGAGCCACTGTCGAAGGTGAATGGGCTGGTCGCGTAACCGGATTGGGTTCTCAGTGCGTAGAGATTGCTATGATGGTTACCCCAGATGGTCACAGCCGAATTGAACTTTCACGATTTCTCAACCCACCTACTATATCAGATCACCGGACTGCTCCTGTAAATGCGCTTGGTTATCTACGCGTCATGTTCACCGTTGAAGATATTGACGAAATGGTATCCAGACTCACTAAGTATGGTGCTCAGATCGTTGGCGAAGTGGTTCAGTACGAAGACTCGTATCGGCTCTGCTACATTCGTGGAACCGAAGGAATTCTAATCGGTTTAGCGGAACAACTCGGTAACAAATAAGTAAGTAACGTTTTTATATAAAGCCTTTACTGAAATGTTATATGCCAATCCGTCTCAATTTGAAAAAAATTCTTATTCAATAAAAGGGCGCGCTCACGGAATTAAAGAATACGCCCGCTGTTGGCTCATAGGGCCAGATTGTGGAGTAAAAAAGATTTTTAGCAATCGAGAAGAAATCCTTGGCAGTCGTATGAAGTAATGGTATTAAGTTAATGGGCAGGATAGTTCAATAGTATTTGTTACTAAAAAAGATAGTAAGATAAAAATCGGCAACTGTCCCTTTCCCTAGTTTAATTATACCATAGTTTCCTGACCATTTTTAGACTGTTATTTATTTTTAAAAATTGTTAGCATAAATCAAGTAATGTTGCTTCTTTGACGCAGTCTGCAGCTATTAAATG
Organism: Virgibacillus salexigens; assembly: GCF_000723585.1. NCBI lineage: Bacteria > Bacillati > Bacillota > Bacilli > Caryophanales > Bacillaceae > Virgibacillus > Virgibacillus salexigens. The sequence continues at coordinate 1,543,630 of NZ_CCDP010000001.1, forward strand.
GGAGGGAAAGAAATGAATCAATATGTTTTAGAGCTTCAGGAGATTGATAAAACAAGACAAAGGGCGACCGGAGGCAAAGGGGTTAATTTAGGGGAATTATCAAAAATTCATGGAATACAAGTGCCGGAAGGATTTTGTGTTACGACAGAAGCCTATCAAAAAGCTCTCGAACAAAATGAAGCCTTCTACGCATTGTTGGATCAACTAACACTGCTTAAAGTAGAGGATCGAGATCAAATTGGTGAAATCAGCAGGAGGATTCGAAAAACCATAATGGAAACAGAGGTTCCTTCCGATGTTATGGGCGCAGTCGCTGACTATCTCTCCCAATTTGGCGATGAACATGCTTATGCAGTGCGTTCCAGTGCAACTGCTGAAGATTTACCATATGCCTCTTTTGCCGGTCAGCAAGAAACCTATTTAAATATTATCGGAAAAGAAGCTATTTTGAGTCACATCCGAAAATGTTGGGCTTCCCTATTTACGGATCGTGCGGTAATCTACCGAATGCAAAACGGATTTGATCACAGACAAGTGTATTTATCCGTTATCGTTCAAAGGATGGTTTTCCCACATGCTTCAGGAATTTTATTTACTGCTGACCCCATTACCTCCAATCGAAAGCTGCTATCAATCAATGCCAGTTTTGGACTTGGAGAAGCATTGGTCTCTGGTTTGGTATCCGCCGATTGTTATAAAGTAAAGGAAGAGGAAATCATCGATAAAATGATCGCAATCAAAAAATTGGCCATATACGGACGAAAAGAAGGCGGAACAGAGACCCAGCAGATAGATGCGGATCAGCAAAAGACTCAAACACTTACTGAACAACAAATTTTACATCTGGCACGCATCGGAAAACGGATCGAAGCTTATTTTGGTTGCCCACAAGATATCGAATGGTGTTTGGTTGACGATACATGTTATATTGTTCAGAGTCGTCCAATCACGACTTTATATCCCATCCCTGAAGCGACTGATCAAGAAAATCACGTTTATGTATCTGTTGGGCATCAACAAATGATGACTGAAGCCATGAAACCATTGGGATTGTCTTTTTTCCTGTTAACGACTCCTGCACCCATGCGTAAAGCTGGTGGAAGGTTGTTTGTTGATGTCTCCCATCAACTGGCATCACCTGACAGCAGAAAGAATATAATAGATGCCCTAGGACAATCCGATCCCCTCATAAAAGACGCACTTATGACTATCGTAGAGCGAGAAGACTTTATTAAATCATCACCAAATGATATAAAAGTACAGAGTCCTGAACAAAGCAATAAAGGTATATCGGTTATGGATTCTCAAGCACAAATCGAAAAAGAACTGAAAATTGTTTCTGATTTGATTAAGAGCAGTCAAACATCGATAGAAGGGTTAAAACAAAACATCCAAACGAAATCAGGTTCAGATTTATTTGATTTTATTCTAGAAGATATACTGCGATTAAAGAAGGATCTATTTGACCCACGTATGAGTGTGATTATGGATGCGATGGATGCTTCATCATGGATCAATGAAAAAATGAATAAGTGGTTAGGCGAAAAAAACGCAGCAGACACGCTTTCTCAATCTGTACCAAATAATATTACTTCAGAAATGGGTCTGGCGCTTTTGGATGTTGCCGATGTGATTCGCCCTTATCCGGAAGTAATTGATTTTTTACAGCAAGCAAAAGACAATAACTTTTTGGATGAACTGGTTAAGTTTGACGGTGGAAAGGAAGCTCAGAACGCCATAATAGCTTATCTTAACAACTACGGAATGCGATGTGTTGGAGAAATCGATATTACGAAAACCCGTTGGAGCGAAAAACCAATTACACTTGTCCCTATGATTCTTAGTAATATCAAAAACTTCGAGTCTAATGCCAGCAAACAGAAATTTGAGCAAGGTCGACGTATTGCTTTGAAAAAAGAACAAGAGTTATTAGATCGATTGAAGCAATTACCGGATGGTGGCCAAAAAGCTAAAGAAACAAAACGAATGATTGACCTAATTCGGAATTTCAGCGGGTTTAGGGAATATCCAAAATACGGTATGATTAATCGCTACTTTGTTTATAAACAGGCTTTACTGAAAGAAGCCGAACAGCTCGTACAAGTAGGCGTGGTTCATGAAAAAGAAGATATATACTATCTCACTTTTGAAGAACTTCGTGAAATCGTACGCACACATAAACTGGATGATCAGATCATTAGTAAACGAAAAGATGAGTACAAATTATATGAAAAACTAACTCCTCCACGTGTGATCACGTCTGATGGTGAAATCATTACAGGAGCATACAAACGAGAAAATCTCCCAGCAGATGCTATTTTAGGTCTTCCTGTCTCTTCCGGAGTTATAGAGGGACGCGCTCGGGTCATTTTAAACATGGGAGATGCTGATCTAGAAGATGGAGATATATTAGTCACAGCCTTTACCGACCCTAGCTGGACACCATTGTTTGTATCCATAAAAGGTCTAGTCACCGAAGTTGGCGGACTGATGACCCATGGAGCGGTTATCGCACGTGAATATGGCTTGCCAGCAGTTGTTGGAGTGGAAAATGCTACGAAGCTGATCAAGGATGGACAAAGGATCAGGGTGAACGGAGCAGATGGGTATATAGAAATACTATAATTGATTCAATTAAATCATAAAAGAAGAACGTTTGAATTAGGAGAATCATTAACAATGTGGTGCTTTGCGGTCTAGGGTAAGAACTTTGTCACTGGGACATATAAGGGAACAGTAACTAAAGATAGATATTAATGTATATTAAGTTTATCTTGAAATCGAGTCTTACGTTAAAGGGTGCAAATCTGGAATAAGGTCTTTCCTGAATCGGGCCAGATTGTCGAACAACGCGATACTCTTGATTTCTAGAAGGGTTGTACGAAAATACTCTTATGATTTATGAGATAAAGATGGCAGTAGTTTGAAATTTTGTCTTTAAGAGGTGTAGTATGTCCAAGGCTGATAAGATGCTCGCCATTTTATGGTTGTTAAAAACGAAAAAACAGATGACTGCTAAACAATTGGCGAATGAACTTGAAATCCATATTCGAAGTGTTTATCGCTATATTGATTCGTTGTGTGCCAGCGGCGTTCCAATTATAGCTGATTCCGGGCATAACGGTGGGTACCGTTTGCTTTATGACTTGACTAAAGCTCCACTTTTTTTTGGCATGGATGAACAGAAGGCACTTGTCCATGCATCCAAATTTGCAGAAGAGGCTGGCTACCCCTTCGGTGACGCATTAAATCGAGCGGTTTCCAAGCTGAAAAGATACACAAATCCGAATCAATCAGAGGAAATTGACCGTCACGAAAAGGGAATTGATGTGATTAGTCCTAAACCTGATTCTTCCTTGAATTCTTTTCTTCAGGAGTTGGAAATATCAGTGGCAGATGGCAAAATGCTCACTATAGTGTATCAAAAAGGATACCAAGCCTCCTTGCAGGAACGTCGGGTTGATCCATATGGATTGACGTATTGGAAGGGAAAATGGTATGTCATCGCCTATTGCCATTTACGCCGTAATATTCGCAGTTTTCGAGTGGATCGCATTCAATCCTTATCCATCACAGATATTATATTTAAAAAGCCAGAAAGTTTTTCAACTCGGCAGTTTTTCCTTCAAAATCTTTTACCTGATAGGGAAAATCAGAACCAACTACTGACGGTTTCCATTCAAGGTACTCCGCATGCCATTAATGATCTGTGTAATCATTGGTTATTTTGACACGCGATTGTGGAACGATCGAAAAATCGGGCTTATTTTAAACTTGATGAAAGTGCCATTTCGACTTATGTTCCTAATTTTTTGCTTACTTATGGAACAACGGTTGATGTTTTAGAACCTACTTTTTTAAAGGAAAAATTAGTTGATGCTGTTTCAAAATTACTTTATCATCACCAAAAATCTGAACTTGACTGACCGCAATTGTCAGTCCAGTTGTTTTATAGTAAGACAAGGTCGTCAGATAAGAGAATGAATGACGATCAAACAATCTTACTTTTTGGAAGGTGATGGAATTGAAACTACTGCAAATTAGACTTTTGGTCAAAGATTTTAGAAAAAGCGTTTCGTTTTACAAAAAACACCTTGAATTACCAATTAGCTTGTATGAGGAAGCCATGGAGTATGCTCTCTTTGACACGGGAGAAACCAAAATTGAACTTTTACCTCGAAACGTGATGGCTAGAGGAGTCGGTGAGGAAAATAAGCCTGTGGATGTGGAAACACAATCATCATTCTTATTTCAGTTTAAGGTGGAAAATGTCGATAAGGCTTACAAGCATCTTCGTGAAAAGGACATTACGTTTGTGAACGAGCCCCATGATCGTACAGAGTGGGGCGCTCGGATTGCTCATTTGTGTGATCCGGATGGAAACTTGATTGAAATCTATACAATGCTGGGGGGAGACGAATAATAAGTGTGTTTTAATTTTTCTTTCTGTGTACGTAATTGTCTAAATGGGGGGTGCTTTTATTGCAAAGTACGCTCTATCTGAATGATGCGAAACGTAATGCCGGAAAAGGGTAGAATGATGATTTATATTGCACTGTTGCGAGGTGTTAACGGAGGTGGAAGAAATAAAATCAAAATGGCCGAATTGAGGCGCGCTCTTGAAGCAATTGGCTTTAGCCAAGTTCAAACATATATTCAAAGCGGTAATATCTTGTTTGAATCGAATGAAAGGGAAGAATCGTTGCAGAAACAAACCGAGAAGAGAATTGAGGAAGAATTCGGCTTTTAGAGGACCGTAAATCGATATTTGAATAAAATAGAAATTAAAGTTGCTAAGGAAAAGCTTTTATTAATAAGATGGTTCAAAGTACTGAAACATTAGACGAAAGGGGATGTAGTAGGGGTAGGCGGCCGTACGAAAAATGGCCGCATATGTCTCAAGGTGTGTTTCTGTTGGTTTTCCTGCCGGTATAACTACTAGACTGCTTGGAGGCAATCACATTATAGAAAAAGGATTTTTTGCTTCCATATACAGGCAAATTTCATAAAAAAAAGTTGCTAGACTAACTGCCAAAGTGCAATAACGTATAATGCAAATTATCTCTAGGTTTTTCCATAATTGATGCGCTTCTTTTAGTAGTGGAACATACTCCGCCCCCTCTTTATATGCAGTTCGAAATAGACGAGTTCCTCCACCGGCAGCTGAGCGGTCATGCCCGATACCGAATTGTTCAAATCCGATAACCGAAGCTTCCTGATAATAAACGTGGGTGGCTTTTGAAAAAAGGTTATCCAGATGATAAGGCTGAGGTAGATGTAAACGGACAAAAGATTATTCCAAGGAAAGTACTAGCTGAAATGATTAAAAAAAATAGTAAACAACAAAATCAGAATCAAAAGCATGAGTCTATATTAGAGGGTGGTCGGGAATCGTTTATCCACAAAAAGGAAACCTATAAAACAGTATTAGGGTCTTTAAAGTTAAAAAATTATTCTTTTTATATGGTATCAATTTTTCTAAGAGTGAATAAATCACTCTTGCTACATGTCTTGTTAAAATCAATTGAACTAAAACAGGACAAAGCGAAATGACTCGACAATATATGGTGGGGAATGGATATGTTTTGTCCAAAGTTCATGTTACCCCCGTAATAGTGTTCTTGTGCCCGGTCAGCTTGATAAAGTATGAATTAGTTTGAAGACTAATAATAGCAAAAACGCATAACATAAACGTTTTGATTAGATAAAACATGAGTTGAAAGTCAAAAATATTCAAATTCGAAATGGAAGGTTCCATCGATTAAAACAGACAAAACCCTTGTCACAGCAATGTTTGTGGCAAGGGTTTTAGTTTGTGATTTATACCTAATGTGTATCTAATCATGATGCAAGGTGTTTACTTCATTTTCACTTGAATATCTTTTACTAATCGGTAGTTGATTACTAACATACCTGCACTTAACAGCAGTAAGATGATTATAGAAGTGAATATAGACAGTGAAAGTCCTTCAAAATGAACACCATACACGGTCACCGTTTCTCCGTTGATAACATTTTCTAGCATCACTAAGACAAAGCCAAAAAAACTTGCGAATATGCCTTTCCACCAGTTATATCGATAGAAAACATGGCCGATAAACCAACCAATGATATAGTAAAGCCATGAAGTTATTATAAATAATAGAAAGTAGCTGATCCAATATCCGAAACTGTGGAATTGTAAATGTTCTGGATAATGAATACCAAATAGTGATAGGACGATTCCTTCTATTACAGGAAGAAGCATACTAATGACCCCAATGGTTATAGTGATCATGAGCGAAGCGATAGCCCCGCCTATAAAATAGGTTCTCCGTGTAAGTCCATGTTCCGTATAATATCGAAGAAACGTGAATACCATCATGATCCCAACAACGAGCATAAAAATAGGGCTAGATTCATTCATAAAATACATAAAGTGATCTATCGCTGGTTCTACTTCACCAAAATAATCTCCAATCCAATGCAAAACACGAAGGATGATAATAATAGCAAATAACCAAATTGACCATTTCAACCATTCTTTATAGAGCTCCCTAATAACAGTTTTATTTAAATGCTGACGCATCATGCTTCCTCCTTTGTGAGATATGTGAATAAATGTTGCAAGGAGATCGGAGAAACTTCAAGATCTTTTAATTTAGCACGTCTCCAGTCTTCCTCCTTGAATTCCCCATAAATTGTTGTAGCCTTGGTACCACCTAGCTTTTCCTCATGCAAAATATGTTTGTTTGCAGTAAATTCATCGACGATCTCGTTAGCTCCAATAAGTTTTACTCCTCGATTCGTGAAGGTTTCAAAATCTTCATCGGCTACTAGTTTGCCATGATGTAGAATGAGAATATGATCAAATAGATGCTCCATTTCAGAGACCAAATGGGTGGAAAGAATAAACATTCTATCGTTTCTTTCATGTTCTTTTAATAGTTCCTGATAAAACATTTCTCTTGTCGGTGCATCAAGCCCTAAATATACCTCATCAAAAATGGTAACTGGTGTGCGATTTGCAAGCCCAAGCATAATGTGGAAAGCAGCAACCATTCCCTTTGAAAATTTACTGAGTGGCTTGTTTACATCAATTTTGAATTTGGAAATTAATTGATCTGCATAAGTTTCATCAAAGTGTGGTCGGTGTAATTTAACTGATTCGAGGTATTTATTTGCATTTTCAATTGCTTCATCTTTATAAACACGGTCGTAACCAAAGTGAATATTTTTCATATGATTAGGGTGTTCAAACAGCCCATTACCATCAAAGGTAATGGTACCTAATGTAGGAAGGCGATAAGAAGCAACTAATGATAACAATGATGTTTTTCCAGCTCCATTTCTTCCGATTAGGCCGTAGATTTTTCCAGATTCCAATACAGTTGTAACATCATTAAGACTTTGTTGTTTTCCATAAGTTAAAGAGATATTTTTTAGTTCAAGTTTATGCGTCATTATGGATTTCCTCCTTTGTTTTCTTGATTAAATCAAATAGTTCTTCTTCTGAAAGTTTCAGTTTTTCAGCTTCTAGGATCATATTTATTAAATAGACAGAAGCAAAATTTTCCTTTCTTTTTTGGAGCAATTTCTGTTGTGCTCCTTTTGCGACAAACATACCAATTCCTCGTTTTTTATAAAGGATCCCTGCTTCGACTAATTGATTCATACCTTTTGCAACAGTAACGTGATTCACTTTATAGAAATTTACGAGTTGCGTTGTGGAAGGTGCCTGTTCTCCTTCTTTGAGAGACCCTCGAACTATTTGATCCTCTACTTTTTCTCGAATTTGTATAAATATTGGTTTTTCCGATTGAAAATGTTGAGCCATATCATCAACGCCTTTATTGTTTGTTATATGGTTATATAGTAAGCTATATAACCATATAAATGCAAGTGTGAATTTATAATAATTTAACGTTCGTTTGTTTCTCTAATAAATTATGTTTTTGCCAAAAGCTCTAAGGTTTAACTTTTATACTGTATAGATCAATATTGTTTTGTGTTGACGTTAACAAATGTTGTAGAAACAGCAATGGTATAAAAGGGTAAACGTACAAGCAGTGTAAATAACAGCACGTGAAAAAATTAGTTTTTTAAGCTAGATTACGAAGGAGGGAGGTTACGGTGTGATTTCTATCTGCAGACGAAGGGAGTTAATGGAAAGTAAACGGCTTGTTGAACGTAGTAATGCGATTGTATAATAGGAGTATAGTTATTTTGAAGTAGCTCTCATCTTGAACGTTTAAAAATTATCGTCCGTGCATACAATTGTTTGAGATTCCATTTCTATGTGTTGATTTGGTCGAGCGCTCCTATGATCGTGAAAAATAATGAAGTAAGGTGATTACCATTAAAAATATAAAAAGTATGTTGTTTTTTCTACTTGGGTGTATATCACTGGGGATAGGAATTGGTGGGATTATACTCCCTGTTTTGCCTGGAGGCCCTTTTTTTCTATTTGCGGCTTTTTGTTTTGGCAAAAGTTCTAAACGTTTGGATAATTGGTTTAAACAGACCGCTTTCTATAAGAAATACGTTGTCCGATTCAAAGAGAAAAAAGGGATGTCTCGGAAAGAAAAAATTCGAATTAATCTCATAGCAGATGCATTTATCTTGTTTTCAATTTGGTATATGGACATCCTTTTCATTCAGGTTCTATTAGCGCTTCTGGCCATCTATAAGCATTACTATTTTATTTATAAAATGAAGACGATTAAACCTGAAAAAGAGAATGCAAACAATTATGTTTCTGAATAGAGGAAAGGTATTAATTAAAGGATAAATAGTTAAGACTGATAGATTTACTAGAGCGTTGCAGCAGGGATAACCAGTCGTTGAAATGAATTTCTCTAGTAAATTTCATTCTTTTAGTATAATTATATTTAAATTCATCCATACTATAAGTGAAAAGAGGGGACATGCCCCTCTTCAAAGTAGTGCCCATAATTGTTTGATGAGTAGGATTGTCATAATTATGGGCCAGGTCTTTATAAATATAATATTCTCTTTAACTTGAATATAGATCATTCACATCCCTCCTTTCCCTCCTTTTGTATTTATTATCTCCAGAAATGAGTTGTTTGATTCGGAGGAGAAAGAAGTTCTGTATGGAAAAAAATCGTTATTTAGTTAAAAACCTTGTAATGATAGCACTGGACCTATGTATGGTTAAGTGCTATTTTTATTAAGAAAATTTTTTTGAGGTTCAAGGTTTTAAAAAGTCTCATGTTATAATTGGTTTTCCTATGTGTAAATGTTTATTAAAAGCTAAGGCATACATGTGGGAAATGTTAAAAATCAATGCTAGTATTAAATGAAGAACGTATTTTGATGTAGATGGAAGGGATAGATATTGGTCTTTGTTGTTTGTTTAGTTATAGGGATTATAACAGCATTTGTAGGAGGTTTAATGGGATTAGGCGGGGGGATTGTACTTATACCTAGTTTGCTGTTCCTGAATCAAGCCTCAGATGCTTTTGCCTGGGCAACACCACAAGCAATCGTAGGTATTTCTTTAGTATCAATGGTATTTACAGCAATGTCTTCGACAGTATCTTATTATAAACGTGGTCGTGTTGATGTTCGAACAGGGATCTTATTTTTAACTGGAAGTATACCTGGCGGGATACTCGGATCGTGGTTAAATCAATTTGTAGAAGCTGATGAATTTCTTTTATATTTTGGTTGCATTACCATTGTCATATCTCTTCTTTTTTTTATAAAACGGAAAGAACCATCTATTCACATGAATAGTGAATTAAAAGGTGTACGAACGTTTCATCTTAATGGAACTACTTATCACTATACCGTTTCAAAATGGATAGCCTTTGGTTTATCTTTAGCCGTTGGTATATTATCTGGGTTGTTTGGTATAGGCGGCGGTTCTATTATGGTTCCAGCTATGATTTTATTATTTGGTTTCCCAGCTCACATTGCTACAGCTACATCGATGTTTATGATATTTTTTATTAGCTTAATTGGAGCGGCAACTCATATTGCCCTCGGCCATATCGAGTGGGAGTATCTTCTCTTTTTTATACCAGGTGCATGGGTTGGTGGGAAACTTGGTGCTTGGGTTAATCAACGATTAACAGGAAAGGTGCTTGAATGGATCTTGCGGATTTTATTAATTATAATAGGAATTCGAATGATTTCTCAAGGGCTGTCGTAAGGAGCATAACAAAATGGAAGAGAAAATTTATTTTTATTATACAAATGATTTACATAGCAACTTTAATAACTGGTCTCGTGTTACAAGTTATTTAAAGGATGCAAAAAAACGTTGTGAAGCAATGGGGAATTCGAGTTGGAGAATTGACATTGGAGATCATGTGGATCGTATGCATCCTATTGCAGATGCCTTCAAGGGGAAGGCAAATGTCGAATTAATGAATGAAGCTGATTATGATGTAATTACCTTAGGAAATAACGAGGGGATAACCCTATCACATGATGAATTGTTTCAGCTTTACGATCATGCTCAATTTGATGTCGTTTGTGGTAATTTACATAGTATGGATCAGGTGGAGCCGGACTGGTTGAAGCCTAGCGTAGTACTAGAAACTGTTCATGATGTAACCATTGGTGTAGTTGGGCTCACGGCACCATTTAATGCTTTTTATGAACTATTGGATTGGCACGTCTCTCCACCATATGAACAATTAGAGAAAATCATAGATGATATTAGGGGAAAAGTAGATATTATTATCTTATTGTCTCATTTAGGCTTCAGTGAAGATCAAGAAATTGCTGATAGATTTACAGAAATTGACGTGATTATTGGTGGCCATACGCACCACCTGTTACGAACAGGAGAATATATAAATGATACATTAATTACAGCAGCAGGAAAGCATTGTAATTATGTTGGTGAAGTTATATTAACTTGGGATCATCAAACACAAAAACTCGTAAATAAAGAAGCTTATACTACAAATATTTCACACTTACCGCAAGATAACCAAACGGAAGACAAGGTTACCCAGCTTTTAGAGCAAGCAACCGTTCATTTAGCCGAACCAGTGGTAAACTTAACCGAACCGCTAGCAGTTAATTGGTGGGAAGAAACACCGATTATTAAGGCTTTGGCAGATTCAATAAAATTGCAGACAAACGCCGATTGTTCTATGCTCAATGCCGGTGTATTGTTAGAGGGCCTTCCTGAAGGGGAGGTAACATATGGAGATATTCATCGAATCTGCCCACATCCAATTAATACATGTGTTGTTGAATTGACCGGTAATGAATTATTAGAAGTTATTCGTACTTCACAAACAGAAGACTTTATGAATTTTCAACTGAAAGGCTTTGGTTTTCGTGGAAAAGTTTTAGGGAAAATGACATTCTCTGGAATAGAACTCGCTACCGAAGAATTAACGAATGGAGATATTTTTATAAGGCAAGCGTTCCTTGATGGACAATCAGCCTTAGAGGCTAATCAAACGTATAGAGTAGCCACTGCAGATACCTTTACATTTGGTAGATTGTTGCCAGAAGTAGCTAAATCGGAAGTAAAACAATATTATTTACCCGCATTTTTAAGAGACATACTAGCGGAAACATTGCAACAATTTGTTAACGAAGGGTAGTGACGCCATGGCCTCCTTTTGCATATAGATATGGTGACTAGGATGAAGGGGAGGCCGTTTACACTTATGATTACAGTAAATCCATTAGAAGTAGAGGATGGTATGTTCTTTACAGCTATTTGTGTTGAGTTGCCTAAGACGAATTTATTAATTATCTCGAATGAAATTGGTTACATTATGTGTGCTGCATTAGATGTGGATTTGTTAAGTGAAAAATTGGCAGATCGAGAAGTTATTGCAGGTCGTGCAGTAGGTGTTCGTACGATTGATGATTTACTACATGCACCACTAGAGAAGGTAACTCATTCTGCAAAGGAACAATATGGTTGGGAAGAAGGTATGATTGGCAAGGATGCCTTAATACGAATATCTTAAGTTAGTGTCTCCTAAGAGGGAGGCATTTTATTTATGTAGATTTTAAATTCTAACTAACTTGAAACAAGCATAAGTTTGTTTCAAGGGGGTTTTCGTATGGGTAGACGACCAAGATTTAAACTGCGAACAACATCTCCAGTAAAGGTTGTTTTTTTAATGACGACAATTGCTTTTGTAATCTTGACCTCCCTTAGTATCATCATCGTGGATAAAGGGATAACCCCGCCTTTAATGGAGATAGCAAATCAAAAAACACAAGAGTTTGCGACACGGACAATCAATGAAGCAGTTAAATCAACGGAAAATATTAGCTTCGATGATTTAATGGAAGTAACGACAAAGGATAATGGCAGTCCAGCAATTGTTGGCTGGAAATCATCTGCTGTCAATCGCGCCTTACGAACAGCTACAAAACGAGCAGAATACTTCTTATATGGAATGAATAAAGGTGAAACGCTGAACACAGATGATCCGGATATGGAGCCGCAGGACTATGGGGATACAGCCAATGATTTAGCTGATAAAGATCCTACTGTGGTAGAGATTCCGATTGGGCAAGCTACAGGAAGTACAATATTATCTAATTTAGGTCCAAAAGTTCCTGTCCATTTTGAAATTGTCGGTAGTATTCAATCAGATGTAGAGTATGAGGTAAAGAAATTTGGGATAAACGCAGTATTAATTGAGATTTATATCCCAGTCACTGTCAATGCACAAATTGTTGTTCCATTTACGACTGAACCATCGGAGATAAGTACTAGGGTCTATGTTGACTCTCGAGTATTAATGGGAGATGTCCCTGACTTTTATGGGGGTGACGAGGGTGGACCAAATATCTCAGTACCAAAAGATGACTTGAATAATAATTAAAACCTTGCTATACTTAATATAATAATTTGAATAATAAACCTTATCAGATCGGTGAGGTAGAGGTGCAATAGATATGAGTACTCAGTCGGAGGATGACAACTAGGATGATGGAGGAAAGGATTTACTGCCGAAGTACAATAGGTGTCAGGCTTATTGTTACTGGTATGCTTTTGAATAAGAAGTATACTGTCATGCAAAGAAGTCGCATGGAGAACTACTGATCGAAATGGAGGATAACGTATATTGTAAAGGCAATGGTAGGTTATTTTCTATCATTGTCTTTTTTTCTGTCTACAAAAGCTACCTTTCTAACGGACACCCCCTACAGTTACTTATCCCATTTTCTTGAACAGTATGTTTTCTTTCCTTTTGTAAACAATCTTATATGGAGGTAACAGCAATGGAAGGAACCATTTTTTCACTTATCCCAGCAGTATTAATGCTGGTACTTGTACTATTAACGAGAAATGTTTTACTGTCTCTAGGGACAGGAATTGTAGTAGGAGCGTTACTCATTCATGATTTTGCAATTTGGGATTCGCTAAAAGAAATAGGAAATAATTTATATACTATTTTTGTTACAGACGGGGCTCCAAATACTGGTAATCTACTGTTATTAGGATTTCTCCTTTTACTTGGAATGATGACTGCTTTTCTACAAGCCTCAGGAGGAAGCCGTGCTTTTGGAGAGTGGATGATTAAACGAGTGAAGACGCGTGTTGGTGCACAAGCGATGAGTGCAGTGCTAGGTATTATCATTTTCATTGATGATTATTTTAACAGTTTAGCAGTAGGACAAATAGCTCGTCCGTTAACAGACCGACATCGAATTTCTCGAGCAAAGCTTGCTTACATTATCGATTCAACTTCAGCACCGGTAACTGTTATTTCACCAATTTCTAGTTGGGGAGCATATATCATCGGTATTATTGGTGGATTACTTGCAGCAAATGGTATCACATCAATGGAACCATTAGAAGCATTTATTAAAATGATACCTTTTAATTTATACGCTTTGGGAGCTATTTTACTTGTGTTTCTTGTAGCCTATCTCAAGATGGATATTGGCCCAATGAGGAAACATGAAAAAAGGGCGGTTAAAACTGGAGCATTAATAGATCCAGAACAAGATAATGTACCAGGAGATTTAAGTGATACATTTGAAGCTCATCAATCTGGGAAAATATATCATTTGCTTGTTCCAATTGGAGTACTTATTGCAGCCACGATCATTTCAATGCTAATAACTGGAGCAAATGCTAGTGAAGGTGACATAAGTATATTAACTATTTTTGCAAATACAAACGTAAACCTTTCTCTATTTATTGGTGGGCTTACAGCAGTATTAACTGCCTATATCTTCCATGCAGTACAAGGGAAACCAAAAAATAATGCAGAAAAAATTATCGTTGAAGGTATAAAGACGATGCTGCCAGCAATTTATATTCTTTTATTGGCTTGGATGATTGGGTCGATTATCGGAACATTAAAAACTGGAGAATACTTGGCACAAATTGTGAATAATTCATCCATTAGCCCTTCACTATTGCCATTCTTATTTTTTATTATTGCAGGCTTTATGGCATTAGCAACAGGAACGTCATGGGGAACATTTGGAATTATGCTGCCAATAGCAGCAGAAGTGACTGTGATTACAGATATAGATATGTTATTACCTTCCATGGCAGCCGTACTTGCAGGTTCTGTATTTGGCGATCATTGTACACCAATATCTGATACGACAATTTTATCCTCTACTGGTGCCGGCTCCAATCATATAGATCATGTGCTTACACAGTTGCCATATGCTATTTTAGCAGCAGTTTCGGCTGCAGTAGGATATTTATTAATTGGGTTTACCAACCAAGTGATCCTGCCGTTATTAGTAACAATTGCTATCATTACAGCCTTTGCTGTACTTATTCATTTCCTGAAAAATACAAAATCAAGTAAACATTAATCGTACATCCATCCTTTTCTTCAAGAGGATGGATGTTTTTGTCAAGATCAATATCGGTCAATTGGCAATATCTTGAATTTTAAATAATTTCTTTGACATAGGCGAAAAGTACCGTTATAATACAAGCATAAATATCAGAAAAAAACAAACTTTTAAAACATTCCTTTAAACTATGAACATATAAATAGTTTAAAAAGGGGAAAAGGGGGAAGTCTTCGTATGGATACTCGTTCACAGTGGGGAACAAGAGCAGGGTTTATTATGGCTGCTGTTGGGTCAGCAATCGGTTTAGGTAATATTTGGCGCTTTCCTGCGGTTGCCTATGAGAATGGTGGAGGAGCATTTATCATTCCATATTTATTTGCATTATTAACCGCTGGAATTCCTATACTTATTATGGAGTTCACACTAGGTCATAAATACCGTGGATCTGCACCATTATCCTATAAGCGATTAAATAAAAAAACCGAATTCGTTGGTTGGTGGGCTGTTTTAGTAGCCTTCGTAATATCTACCTATTACTCTGTTATTATTGCCTGGGCAATATCTTATTCCGTTTTTTCCTTTAATTTAAGCTGGGGATCAGACACCGAAGGATTTTTAATGAATGACTTTTTAAATCGAACGGTAGACCCAGGTCAAGCAGGAAGTCTTGTGCCAGGAGTACTAATACCGCTTATTATTGTGTGGATTGTGGTATTGGGTATTTTATTCAAAGGTGTAAAGAGAGGAATAGAAGTAGCCAATCGGATATTTATCCCTGCATTAGTAATTATTTTCCTTATTATTGTTATTCGAGCCGTAACTTTAGACGGTGCTTTGGCTGGATTGGAAGCCTTCTTTTCACCAGATTTTAGTAAGATTTGGTCTGGGGAAGTATGGGTAGCAGCATACGGTCAAATATTTTTCAGTCTCTCGATTGCATTTGCGATTATGATTACTTATTCAAGCTATTTACCTAAGAAATCAGATATTACAAATAATGCATTTATCACTGGATTTGGTAATTCAAGCTTTGAGTTACTTGCTGGTATAGGGGTATTCTCTGTACTAGGCTTTATGGCAACACAATCTGGGGTGGGGGTAGATGAGGTTGTTTCCGGTGGAGTGGGATTAGCATTTGTCGTATTCCCAGCTATTATTAATGAATTTCCTGGACTAAATGGATTATTTGGATTCTTATTTTTTGCATCGTTGGTTTTAGCCGGCCTAACGTCGTTAATGTCAATCACAGAGACGTATATCGCAGGTTTAGTTGATAAATTTAAAATCTCTAGAACGAAAGCAGTATTATTCGGTGGTGGAACAGCTGCCATTATTTCCTTACTATTTGCTACGCAAGGTGGGTTATACTTCCTAGATGCAGCAGATTATTTTATTAATCAATTTGGCGTGGCATTAGTTGGATTAGTAGAAGTTGTGCTTATTGCATGGATACTCCGTGAAGTGAAGAATATCAAAGCACATGCAGACGAAGTCTCCGATATTCGTTTAGGCTGGTGGTGGACTTTAAGTCTAAATGTTATTACACCCATTGTTTTAGGATATATGATGTTTGATTTATTCCGTCAAAATTTGATGAAGCAATTTGATACTCCAACAGGCAACTATGAAGGTTATCCAGATGTGTTTATTCTATATGGTGGTTGGGCTGTTGCAGCAGCTGCATTGATAATTGGTGTCATTATGTCCCTGACGAAATGGAAGCAAAATGGAACCCAAGCGAATCAACAGTCAGATAAAAGGGAGGCCAAATAATATGAGTGGTAGTGCCATCTTACTTATGATTCTTTCAGTTTTAATTATTTGGGGAGGTTTAGCTGCTAGTATTACCTATGCGGTTAAAAAATCGAAGCAATAGATTAAACATAAAGGCTGTACTGAACTTGAGCAAAATCAGTACAGTCTTTTTTTAGGTTGGGAATAGGTATTGCCAATCGTCATTATTTTGTTATAATATACATAAGATTCAGAACATACTATTCGGTAGGTATGTTATTTTATATATGAGGATGGGAGGAAAGAAAATGGAATTTTCGTATTCTGATAAGGTACTAAATTTACAAACCAAGCTACATCAGTTTATGGAAGAGTTTATTTACCCGAATGAGCAAGTATACAAGGAACAACTTAAATCCCAAGCAAACCGTTGGTCTCGTATCCCGCCAATCCTGGAAGAGTTAAAAGAAAGGGCGAAGGAAAGGGGATTATGGAACTTATTTCTACCTAATAGTGATGTTGGTGGGGGATTAACCAACCTAGAATATGCTCCTCTATGTGAGATTATGGGAAGGTCCTCGATCGCACCCGAGGTATTTAATTGCAGTGCTCCAGATACTGGAAATATGGAAGTACTTGAACGTTATGGATCCCCAGCTCAAAAAGAAGAATGGTTACAACCATTATTAGAAGGGAAAATACGATCTTGTTTTTCTATGACGGAGCCAGATGCTGCCTCAAGTGATGCAACGAACATTGGTACGAGTATTAAAAAAGAAGGAAATGAGTATGTTATCAATGGTCGAAAATGGTGGTCGTCAGGTGCTGGAGATCCTCGTTGCCAAATTGCTATTGTTATGGGGAAATCGAATCCGACAGCTCGAAAACATGAACAACAATCAATGATCCTTGTACCTTTAAATACAGAAGGTGTGAAAGTTGAACGGTTGCTTCCTGTATTTGGTTATGATGATGCACCGCATGGCCATGCTGAAATCACCTATGATAATGTGAGAGTTCCTGAAGCAAATATGATATGGGGAGAGGGAAAAGGATTTGCTATTGCTCAAGGGCGATTAGGACCAGGAAGAATTCATCATTGTATGCGATTAATTGGTTTAGCAGAGCGTTCACTAGAACAATTATGTAAGCGTATTCAAGAGCGTGAAACCTTTGGAAAAAAATTAGCAGAGCAGGGCGTTATTCAAGAATGGGTGGCTAATTCACGCATTGAGATAGAACAATCCAGGCTATTAACGTTGAAAGCAGCTTATATGATGGATACGGTAGGAAATAAAGATGCAAAAGCTGAGATTGCAATGATTAAAGTTGTAGCACCTAATATGGCTTTACAGGTGATTGATCGAGCTATCCAGGCATTTGGTGCTGCCGGAGTGAGTGATGATTTCCACTTAGCCGCTGGATGGGCAAATGCACGTACACTTAGATTAGCAGATGGGCCAGATGAAGTTCATCGGCGTCAGATAGCTAAATTAGAAATGAGAAAATATAAACAAAAGGTGGAGTTGTCATGAGTGTTACTGAATTATTCAATCTTGCAGGGAAAACAGCGATTATTACCGGAGGAGGGCGTGGACTTGGTGCACATATTGCCGAGGCTTATGCAGAAAGTGGAGCAAATGTCATCTTATGTTCTCGAAAGATAGATGCTTGTAAGGAAAAAAGTGAAGAACTTATGCAACGCTTTGACATCGATGCACTAGCATTTGAATGCGATATTTCTAAACAAGAAGATGTTAAAAAAGTTGTAGAGGCAACAGTAGAACACTTTGGAAGGATTGATATTTTAGTGAATAATAGTGGGGCAACGTGGGGCGCTCCAGTTATTGAAATGCCATTTGAGGCATGGGAAAAGGTGATAAATGTAAATATAACAGGCACCTATTTGATGAGCTTGGAAGTAGGAAAAATCATGATTCAACAAAAACAAGGGAAAATTATAAATCTTGCGTCGGTTGCAGGTTTTGGTGGGTCTGACCCAACTGTTATGAATACCATTGGCTATAATACAAGTAAAGGGGCTGTGATGACTTTTACAAAGGATTTAGCTGTTAAATGGGGTGAATATAATATTAAGGTAAATGCAATTGCGCCTGGATTTTTTCCAACGAAAATGTCCAAAGGTTTGTTAGATAAAGGAGGAGACAAAATTTTGGCAGGTACCCCGTTGAATCGTTTTGGTAAAGATGAAGATATTAAAGGAGCTGCACTGTTTTTGGCCTCACGGGCATCTGACTTTGTAACAGGTGATATATTGCGAGTAGATGGTGGATCGAGTGCTTATGCTTAAGCGAAACGAGAAGGGATATATGTGAAAGAAAAATTAATTGAACAAAGCATATTATTGTTTGAAAAACAAGGGTTTAATGCAACATCTATTCAAGATATTGTGAAAAAGTTAAATGTTACAAAAGGAACGTTCTATTATTACTTCACAAGTAAAGAGCAGCTGCTAATGGAAATTCACGATGACTACATTACGAATCTACTAGATCGTCAATTAAAAATTATTAGTAGGTCATCGCTGTCCCAAAAAGAAAAGCTGATTGAGATTATTCGGTTATTAATTATAGATATTCAAGATCATGGGTCTAGCGCAAGAGTTTTCTTCCGTGAATTACGACATTTATCTGAGGGCAATGTAGCAGCAATTAAAAAGGTTCGCAGGGAATTTCTTGAAAATGTAAAGAATGTAGTGCAAGAAGGTATAAATCAAGGGGAATTCACAAATACACTTCGGGGAGATATGGTCGCATTTGGTGTTGTTGGCATTACCAATTGGAGTTATAACTGGTTTAATCCAGATGGGGATGTTACCCCAGAAGAATTAGCTAGAATATATTATCAAATGATTTTACATGGTATTTTAAACGAATGATTAGGGAGGGATAGTATGAAAGCTTCACAGGAAACGATTCAAGTCCGTAAAGGGGAAGAACTAAATAAAGATAGGTTAGCTGCATTTATTACAGGTCATCTTCCTGAGGTACCTGAGGGTGTGTTACAAATTAAGCAATTTGGCGCGGGTCATTCAAATTTGACCTATTTATTGCGAATTGGCAATTGGGAGGCTGTATTACGTCGTCCTCCCCTTGGTCCGGTCGCTCCCAAAGCTCATGATATGCAAAGAGAATGTAAGATATTAGCTAGCTTACATCCTTTCTATCCCGCTGCTCCTAAACCATACATTTTTTCTGATGATATATCAATTGTCGGGAGTAATTTCTTTATCATGGAAAGACGGAAAGGAATTGTAGTTGATACTGAATTTCCAGATAATATTACGTATACCCCGGCGATCGGAAAACGTATTTCCAAATTAATGGTAGAAAAGTTGGCTGAATTACATCAAATAGATTATACGAAAACGGATTTAGTCACAATGTCAAAACCTGATGGATTTATGGAAAGGCAAGTAGGTGGATGGACAAAGCGATATGAACGAGCTAAAACAGAAGAAATTCCAGGTGTAGATGAATTAACAAACTGGTTGAAATTAAATATTCCCACTTCTGAAAACCCAGCGATTATCCATTATGATTACAAGATGAATAACGCGATGTATTCGGAAGATTTTACAACATTAGAAGGGTTATTTGATTGGGAAATGACAACTGTTGGTGATCCATTGGCAGATGTAGGAGTTGCTTTAGTATATTGGATGGAATCTACCGATCCAGAAATGATAAAAAATGGTTTTGGCAAGCCGCCTGTGACAATAAAGGAAGGGTTCTTTACGAGAGAAGAATTTATGAATGAATATGCAAAGAAAAGTGGGAAAGATTTATCAAATATGCATTTCTACCTTACCTTCGCCTACTTTAAACTTGCTGTTATTTGCCAACAAATCTATTACCGTTATCATCAAGGTCAAACGAATGATGAACGATTTCGTCATCTTAATCATTATGTAGCAAGTTTAATTGAATATGCTCGAAGTTATAGCAAGGGTGTGGTGAAATGAAAATTCACCTCCTTTTAAAAAAGGAAGAAATAGATCCTGTACAAATGAATCAAGAAAAACTCGCTGTTGTCTTTGATGTATTGTTAGCCACGTCGACAATAACAGCTTGTTTAAAAGCAGGAGCTAAAAGTATCATTCCTGTATTAAATGAGGAAGAAGCTTTAATAGAAGCGGAAAGGCATTCACCTGAAGAAATACTGTTAGTAGGGGAATATAATGGCATAACCATTGATGGATTCCATGATCCCAATCCAACTAGATTACAAGAGCATGTGAAAGGGAAAAAGGTGATTCTTTCAACGACAAATGGTACCGTGGCAATACGTAAATCAACTTCTGCTAAAAGCATATACGTAGCTTCGTTATTAAATGCTGATGCTGTTAGTAATCACATTGTAACTACTTATACAAATGAAACTATTGTTGCAGTGTGTTCGGGATCTAAAAATCAATTTTGTATAGAGGACTTCTATGGTGCAGGCTACTTTATCAGCTGTATGGTAAAGCAAATAGGTTTTGAAAATGTGGAATTGACGGATAGCGCGCTGGCAGCAAAGCTGTTTTTTGAAAATACAGTAGATTCCAGCGTCCAACTGCTCCTTCATACTCGAATCGGCAAAATGCTGGAAAGTAATGCTTATGATGCTGTTGAATATATAAGCCGTTGTGGAGTGTATCAAATTGTTCCTAAGTTATGGAAGCAAAAATATGTAATGTTAGAAGATACAGTTGTAGATCATGCCTATTGAGGAACGACAAAGTAAATGTAATCAATAAGGGGGCGATAGGAACATGTATACAAATCATTTTGCGTATTGGCCAGAACGTTTATCTAGAACGCTAACAGTCCCGGAAACTACCTTATTTGATAACCTATTGTTTACTAGTAAACAATATCCTGAAAAAGTTGCCATCTATTATTATGGTCAATCTTATACTTATAAGAAGTTATTACAAGAAGTTGAAGCACTTGCAGGATATATGGAACAAACATGTCATGTTGCAAAAGGTGATAAAATCTTACTATTTATGCAAAACTCTCCACAATTTCTTATCAGCTTTTTTGCTATCCTACGATTGCGTGCAGTGGTTGTACCAATTAACCCCATGAGTATAACAAAAGATCTCCATTTTTATTTAGAAGATTGCCAAATTAGCCATGCAATTGTAGGAATGGAACTATATGAAAAAGTACTTCCATTAAAAGAGACAACTTCTCTTAAAAACATTCTTGTCACTTCTTATGCTAGTTATATTCACCCTAATCATCATTTAGAAGATTTGCCCTCAGAAGTTACCTTACCTGTAATTACCCTTGAGCAAGATGTCTGGTGGGAGGAGGCATTAGTTTGTAACTATCAAGCTTCTTCATATCATGGAAAAAGCGATGATCTTGCGGTTATTCCATATACATCTGGAACAACTGGGCTCCCTAAAGGATGCAAGCATACAAATCGCACTGTGCAAGCAAATACAGTTAGTGCTTATCATTGGATGAACTTTACATCAGATACCGTCGTGTTAACGACCTTGCCGTTATATCATGTTACCGGTTTGGTGCATAGTGCTCTTACGCCGATTTTTGGTGGGAGCAGCATGGTGATTTTGACGAGATGGGATCGAGATATGGCAGGAAAGGTAATTGAAACATATAACTGTACGCATTGGACAAATATAAGTACCATGCTGATTGATTTTTTAGCCAATCCTAAACTGAGTACCTATGATATATCATCCTTACAGTCTATTGGTGGAGGAGGAGCGCCATTACCCGAGGCAGTAGGGGAAGCCTTGTTTAATCGAACTGGACTAAGATATATAGAGGGTTATGGACTTTCAGAAACCATATCACATACTCATTTTAATCCCCCGCATCGTTCCAAGCTGCAATGTTTAGGAATCCCAACTTTTGATCTGGATGCTAGAATCATTGATTTGCATACCAAGGAAATACTGGGACCTTATGAAAATGGAGAGTTGGTTGTTTCTGGACCACAAGTGTTTGAAGGCTATTATAATCGTGTGGAAGAGAACGGGGAGGCGCATATTCAAATCGATGGGAAAACATTCTTTCGTACGGGTGATATTGTACAAATGGACAATGAGGGATACTATTTTTTAGTTGACCGGTTAAAAAGGATGATTAATGCTTCGGGTTATAAAGTTTGGCCAACAGAAGTAGAATCAATCTTATATAATCATCCAGCTGTACAACAAGCATGTGTGGTTCGTACACCGGATGAAAAGCGTGGAGAAACGGTAAAAGCTTTCATTATCATCAAGGAGACTTACAAAGGATATGTAACAGAAAAGGAAATAATTGAGTGGTCTAAACAACAGATGGCAGCTTATAAATATCCTAGAGTTATCGAGTTTATTGATCATTTTCCTACCACTAGTAGTGGAAAAATATTATGGCGTCAGTTACAAGAACAAGGTGAATCATCTAGCTTGAATATGTAAGCGTATTCTTAATGGGATGGAGGAATGATAATGGAGAAAGTCTGGCATAAGCATTACCCAGATCATATTGCCAAGGAGATAGTAATTCCTAATAAAACATTACCAGACATGCTAACAGATACAATTGGTAACTATGGTGAAAGACCAGCCTTGTGTTTTTATGGTAAGGAAACAACATATCAAGCATTAGGAGTTCAAGTAGATCGATTTACCAGTGCGATTCAACAACAGGGTCTAAAAAAAGGCAACAGAGCAGCTATTATGTTACCAAACTGCCCACAATATGTTATTAGTTATTATGGGATTTTACAAGCCGGAGGAATTGTTACCCAACTAAATCCGATGCTTGTTGCGAAAGAAATGGAAGAAATACTAAATGATTCCGGTGCAGAGACAATTATCATATATGATGCATTATTGCCGAGTTTAAATCAAATTATCGACCAAACACCAATTAAACATGTAATAAAAGTAAGCCTAAGTGGATACGAGGTTGAAGATGGAATAGCAATTGGATTTGCAACATTTCTGCAATCCGTGAATCAATCATTTACTCCTGTCAAGATTGATCCTAGTGAAGATATAGCAATACTTCAATATACAGGTGGCACGACAGGGAGATCAAAAGGAGCAATGCTGACACATGGAAATCTTTTAGCAAACGTCATGCAATCATATGAATTTTTTAAAGATCATATTGATTTCGGCATGGAACGATATTTAAGTGTTATCCCGCTATTTCATGTTTACGGTATGACTTCTTGTATGAATTTATCAATATATACTGGAGCAATGAATATTCTCTTACCCAAATTTGATATTGAGGAAGTATTACAGACCATAAAAGATGTGCAGCCAACTTCTTTCCCTGGTGTCCCGACCATGTATATTGCTTTAATAAACCATCCAAAAGTGAAGGAATATGCAGTTAACAGTATTGAGATTTGTAATAGTGGAAGCGCCCCCATGCCTGGAGAAATCATGAAAGAATTTGAAAGTAAAACTGGTGCAAAAATTCTAGAAGGATATGGTCTATCTGAAAGTTCACCAACAACCCATTGTAATCCTCTTTTCGGAGAAAGAAAACCAGGCAGTGTCGGCATAGGTTTTCCATCAACGGACTATAAAATCGTGGATTTAGTTTACGGTACAGAGGAATTACCAGTTGGGGAAGTTGGAGAAATCGTTATTAAAGGTCCACAGGTAATGAAAGGTTATTGGAATATGGAAGAAGAAACAGCACAAACATTAAGAGATGGCTGGCTTTATACGGGGGATATAGCTTACATGGATAAAGACGGTTATTTATATATCGTTGATCGAAAGAAAGATTTAATTATCGCAAGTGGATACAATGTTTATCCAAGGGATATAGAAGAAGTTATTTATCAACATGAAGCAGTTCAAGAAGCTGTAGTCGTTGGTATACCTGACCCATATCGTGGAGAAACAGTAAAAGCGGTTATTGTGTTGAAAGAAGGTAGTCAATGTACAGACCAGGAAATAATTAATTTTTGCAAAAGTAGCCTAGCACCTTATAAAGTTCCAAAGGTTATTGAATTTCGAAAAAAACTACCGAAAACATCAGTAGGCAAAATTCTTCGTCGCAAAATTAGAGAAGAGTTACATTAAATTAAAGGGGGATAAGTAACATGCGTAGTTGGAAAGTAACTACATTAGGAGAACCAAAAGATGTTTTAGAGATTCAAGAAGAAGTAGAACCGGTTCCTGCAGCTGGAGATGTCTTAATTGAAGTTCAGGCTTCTTCGCTCAATTTTTTTGATATATTACTATGTCAAGGCAAATACCAAGAACGCCCTCCTATTCCGTTTACTCCTGGAGCGGAAGTTTGTGGTATTATTCGTGCTGTTGGGGAGGAGGTAAGTAAGCTAAAAGTTGGTCAATTGGTCATTGCTACACCTGAGCTCCCAAGTGGCGGTCTCACAGAAACAGTATGCGTGAAAGAAGCTGCTGTTTATGTTATATCGGATAATTTATCTGCTGCTGAGGCTGCTGGAATGTTTATCACGTATCAAACATCCTATTATGCATTATTTCACCGAGGAGGCATCGCGGAAGATGACGTGCTATTAGTTCATGCTGGGGCAGGTGGCGTAGGTTCTGCAGCTATTCAATTAGGGAAATCAATTGGTTGTAGAGTCATTGCTACTGCAGGAGGAATGGAGAAGGTACAAGTTTGTAAAGAACTAGGTGCAGATGTTGCGATAAATTATACTAAAGATGATTTCGTCGACATTGTTAAACAAGAAACAAATGGCAAAGGTGCAGATGTTATATTTGATCCTGTTGGTGCTGATGTATTTGATCGATCACGAAAATGTGTTGCCTTTGATGGGCGCATACTGGTTATTGGATTTGCTGGAGGGCGCATTCCGGAAGCTCCAGTGAATCATGCATTAGTAAAGAATTATTCCATTGTTGGTGTGCATTGGGGGCTTTTTAGAAAAAAACATCCGGACAATGTTGTCGCTATTCATCAATCCTTGATGAAATTGTATGATCAAGGTCTTATAAAACCATTGGTTTATCAAGAATTTGATTTTAAAGAAGTACCTCATGCATTAGAAGTATTAGGAGACAGAGGAACTTATGGGAAATTAATTGTCACTCCATAAATAAGTATACGATGGACAAGGAGAGAAGAAATGCGATTAGTAAATAAAGTTGCTGTTATAACGGGTGGTGCTGGTGGGATTGGAGAAGCAACCGCAAAATGCTTTGCAAAAGAAGGAGCACATCTTATTTTAGCTGATCGAGTAAGCAGGTCGGAAGTAATGTTTATCGATGAACTCATTGATGCTGGTGTCGAAGCAACTTATATACAAACAGATATTACAGATCCGAAGGAAATGAAAAGCTTATTTCAAGCTACGATCGATAAATATGGAAGTATTCACGTTTTATTTAATAATGCAGGCGTAAATAGTGTAGAGAAGAAAATTCCAGATATAACAATAGATGAGTGGCAACAAGTGTTAAACATTAACCAGAATGGTGTTTTTCTAGCAATGAAGTATGGTATTCCTCATATGGAATCTGGGGGTTCTATCATCAATACAGCAAGTATTGCAGGGATAAAGGGACAGAAATTAGTTGCTGCTTACTCAGCTTCAAAAAGTAGCGTTATTGCGCTTACGAAAACGGCAGCAACGGAGTTTGGCAGAAAAAATATTCGAGTGAATGCAATTGCTCCAGGAATTATTGATACGGAAATGATTAAGGATTGGAAACAGTCGGAAAAATGGCCGATCTTATCAACATCGAATGCTTTAAAGAGAATTGGGAAACCCGAGGAAATTGCAAACGTTGTTCTTTTTTTGGCATCGGATGAATCTTCATTTATTACTGGCGAGACCTTAGTAGTAGATGGAGGCACCTTGAACATATAAGAGCAGGGGGAAGGATGTCCCTGCTCTTTTAGTCTTTCTGTTTCGCAATCCGTTCCCATTTTTTTAAGTAAGGATATGGATCGAAGGACCATTCACTTGTACCATTATCTTTATACATGCCATAATGCAGATGCGGAGGGAACTTCCCTGATGTTCCAGGTGGGCCATATCCAGTTGAACCGACACTCCCTAAAACATCTCCTGGTTTTACTACTTGACCAACTTTTATGTCATCATCATATCCATTCATGTGCCCATAATAATGATAAATATTATAGATATCTCTAATTCCAATGCGCCAGCCTCCATATAAGTTCCAGCCCATCATTTCAATAACGCCATAGGTAGTTGATTTTACTGGTGTTCCATACCCTGCAAAAATATCCGTGCCTTCATGGATCCGTAATCCGCCAAAACCTCTTCGATCTCCCCATGTACTCCGATAACTGTAATTATGAGAAATAGATACAGGAAAATCGCGGTCAGTAAGATTTATGTCTTGAAACGTTTGGAAGACCTTTGCTGTATTCATGATCGTCTGAACGGACAAATCGCGATTATAATAATTCCATAAGGCAATTTTTATATCGTCTTTTGTCTGCCCATATTCCAAAATGTAATTACCGATCGTTTGTAAAATGTCCTCTGGGTTTTCTGGATCTGCCTTTCCATCACCATTTCCGTCTTTTCCTTTACCATTAAAAAACATAATTAGTCGTTCATCATGAATCATGGAAGAATTACCTAGTCCAAACCATAATTCTGGTGGAACATCGATTGATACCACTTTCTCATCATCTGCATTCTTTTTTATGTTTCGTTCATAGTTATCAATAGCAGCAAAGTAATACCAAGGAATCTGTGTTAAGGCTTCTGTCTTTTTAAAAAGCGCCATTCGCTCATCGTATACAGATTCTTCAGCATTCACTGAACTATTTATTAACAGAACGAATAAAACAATAAATAACATAAAAATCCGTTTTAAATACAAAAAACTCACCCTTACTCTTATTCATAAAATAGGAATGCTGCTATAATTATTGAACGTACTGCTTATAACTTTTCCACAAAGTTACCGGATTATGCACAATCGAAAAAAAGGGACTAGCTAGAAATATCCAGCTAGTCCTGTATTACGATTATTCGTTCATCTCGTCAGTCATACCTTGTGGTGATTTTCTCATTTCATCGATGATCTGTTGGATTGTATTATCATAATTTCCATCGGTGGTTCTTGAATTATGAAGACTGTGGATATCATTCATCAGGGTTTCATTATCGGAAACATATACCTTAAAGTATCTTGGCATTACAGACATAGCAGTTTTCTTAGCCATTTGTGCAGATTTTGCTTCATCATATGCATCCGATTTTTGATATGCAATTAAGACTTCCTCATCTGTTACTAACGTTGCTACTTCTTCAAAGGCGTCACTCCGCAACATAATTCGAGTAATCATATTTGCCATTTCAGTACGATCCATGCTTATGGAATGATTTCTCTCGGAATTATTATCCATTTGATCCTTCGTATAGCGTACATAGCCCAGCTTATCATCTGTGCCATCTTCTGATTCTTGTAATTCATTATTTGGATCAAGCTCATCTTTTATTTGCTCACTTTCATTTTTTGCGGTATCATCATTGGCACAGCCAGTTATTAGCAACATAGTCATGAATCCAATGGGAAGCATCCTTTTCCAATCCATGGCTATCCTCCATTCTCTAAGTTGTTTTATCATCATTAGTTTGTAATACTCGGTGAAATTCATACCCGTATTTTTCTGGTGGCTTTTATAAAAAGATGATAAACTGAAAAAGACATTTATCGGCAGAATAACGGAAGTTTTGTTTTAATAAAAAGATGTTTTTGTAAGTAGAGAAGCTAGGTGGACCGATCTTGTCTTATAGCCTTGGACGATTAATATTTAGTAGAACCTAAAAACACCCACAAATAAGTTACAGTATGGGGGGATTCATATGATTGAGCTGCAAGGTAAAAAGTATCAGCTTATAGAAAATCATAAAGAAGGATTTCAAGAAGAAGTCATCAAAGAGCGATATTCAGATATATTAGCGAAATACGATTACATAGTCGGAGATTGGGGTTATGAACAATTACGATTGAAGGGTTTTTATACAGATAAAAACCAAAAAGCAGCATTTGATGCGAAAATTGGTGCGCTGGATGATTATCTTTATGAATATTGTAATTTTGGCTGTGCCTATTTTGTGCTAGAGAAAGTGACTTCAAAAGAGCAGTAGCGTTCTTGCTACTGCTCTTCATCTTTTTCATCGTGAATGATATGTGAACCAGGTATTCTTCTTGGTACTTTTTCATGCTGTTCCCTATCTGGATAGACAAATGCGCTATCTCTTCGCTGCCCTTCTTCCCATGGCGTTGATTTTCCTTCAACGGCTTCGTCTTTGTTTATCGGGGATCCAAATGAGCCTTCTGGAAATTCTTCTGGGATTAATTTATCATGCGCGTTTTCTACATTGGAAAAGTTATCATAATCTTTCTTCTTTCGCATCGTCAAATTCATATCACTCCTTCACTAAAAAATACAAACCAAAAGGTTGTTGGTTTGTATTTTTTGTTTAATTGTTAAACGTATGGCTGGTAAATAAAAGAAACTAGAATTTGGATACTAATTAGTAGGAATGGCAATTGATAAATTAATTTATAAGGGACATCGGTGATATCCGCCATATTTCTTTTCTAACATTTTGCCCAGTCGGAATACGGCATTTTCATTTCCGATGTTACTCATAATTTGTATGGCTATAGGCATGTTATTGTCATCTTTCCCGATTGGTAAGGTTAGTGATGGCAATCCCCATACATTTGCATAAGCAACATAAGGCATGTAGGTAAGAAATTTCCTGCGTATCGAGAAGACTTGCTGATACACCTTCCCATGTGGTAACGCTCCAGTATGATATACTGGGAAGATTAACAAGCGGTTTTTAAGGTAGGCGTGAATTCTTTGATCGCCATTGGAAATAATCTCTTTGATTTCGTTTATTCTGCTAATCGATGGTTGGAATAATTTGGATCCTAAAATTGCTTTTGATAAATATGGCCGAATTCTAGTACGCTCGGTAACCTTTTCTTTTAGAAAAGCTTTTATTATATTTGACCGATCATTATGATAAGCGGCTTTTTCAATTAAATCGCTACCATTACTTGATATCATCTCTTGCCATAACTGCGTGCTTTCCTCAAATAAAGGAGGAATTCGACGATAGGTAGAAAAGGAGCGCATGACTACTTTTTCCACATCATTCAGTAAATTTTTTGTTTCTAAACTTAGAGGCAGCGAGATATTACTTGGAAGAATATCTATTTTAAACTCTCGCAGTGAGTGGTCTTCTGGTTCGCAAGATGATAGGATGGAATATAAAAGTTCCATATCTCTTACCGTCTTCCCCATCGGTCCTATGGTTAGCATTCGAGCTTGCATATCATTTGTGACAGATGGAAAATGGCCATTGGAAGGTATTTGATTACACCCAGGCTTAAATCCCACTACACCATTAAAGTGACTTGGAAAGCGTATGGAGCCTCCAATATCTGAACCAATTCCAGCGACAGCACCTCCTGCTGCTAACAGTGCACCTTCACCTCCACTAGAACCACCACAAGTTCGTGTTATATCCCAAGGATTATTCGTTCTTCCGTATAATTTATTATCCGTTTCCTGGCAAAAACATAAGGCTGGGGTATTTGTCTTACCTAAAATTATTGCTCCAGATTGCTTTAATTTCGTGATCACTTCCGCATCATGGCGAGCAATAAGATCCTTCCTGTGCTCCAGTCCTCCAGTTGTTTTCATCCCTGCTACATGTATCGATTCTTTAATACTAATTGGGATACCGAACAGAGGGGAAGTAGGGGGATGATTCTCTAAATATCTATCCATTTCCTGTGCCTCTTCCATAGCTTCTTCATATCGGTCTTCAATAACAGCGTTTAAAATCGGATTGATTTGTTGTTGTCTTTGAATATAAGCGGCTACAATGGATGTTATCGAGAATTTCTTTTCTTTAATTGCATGGGATATAGCAGTAATATCCAAGTCAAGTATATCTTCCTCACTGGAAGAAACAACAGATCCCATCATATGTCATTCTTCTCCTTATCTGCCAATTTTAAATTGGAGTAACAATCAAAGTACTTCTTTGAGAAAATTTCTGATCTCATCTGCTTCCATATTTGTTTCTTGGAAGATATGTTCAATTCTCCCTCTATCCTGTAAATCCTCCTTCGTTATTTCGGTAAACCGATTTTTTCTAAGGTTAATGATAATGGTTTTATTTGGGCATTCTTCACTCTGGATAAATGCAAAATCATAACGCTGTAAATTGCCCATAAAGCTAATATAGCGTACTTCCTTGGTTATGGTTTCATCTTTAATTAGTTCATAGTTCGTACTCATCATTTCCCTCTTTTCCGAATATTGACATTTTCCTTTACTATACCATGTTCTACTCAAAAATCCCATATGATATGGTATGATAAATAATGTATTCCATTTTGGAGGTTTGTTACATGTATTTTGTAGAAAGAAGTAAGATAGAACAGACACTTGAATACTTAGATCAATTGTTGGATGTATTGAAGATGAATGATCCAGATACATTGATTGACAAATTAGGGTTAGAAAGAGCTGTGCATATAGTAATAGAATGTACAATAGATGTTGGAAATATGATGATCGATGGTTTTATTATGCGCGATCCTGGTAGTTATGATGATATTATTGACATCTTAATCGATGAAAAAGTTCTTCCATTACAGGAAGAAACTCCGTATAAACAGTTAATTCAGCTTAGAAAGATGTTGATGTCCTCTTATCATGCTGTGGATCATCGACAGCTGCAACAAATTGTACAACGTAATTATCATATCTATAAGCAGTTCTCTAGTCATGTAAGAACCTATTTGGATAATGAGCTAGGTGTAGCAAACGCCTTTTCAAATGAATCATGATAACGATAAAAATCGTTGTTTTAATAGAAGACAGATGACAATATTTATCTGTCTTCTATTATGTTCAACAAGAAAGAAGGGTTACGATGACAAAATCATACCATGGTTACTTAATTGATCTAGATGGGACAATGTATAAGGGGGAGGAACCAATTGAAGCTGCTGCTGATTTCGTTGCTGCTTTAAATGCAAAACAAATCCCTTATGTGTATGTCACTAATAATTCTTCAAAAACCCAAGAAGCTGTTGCTGAAAAACTCACGTATATGGGAATTACCGCTAATAAGGATCAAGTTGTTACTACAAGTATTGCAACAGCTAATTATATTAAAGCACAAAAACATAATGCAAGTTGTTATGTTATTGGGGAAGAAGGAATTCATCAAGCTATTCAGAAGAAGGGGCTTACAATAACAGAAAATGAAGATTGTGACTTTGTAGTTATTGGAATTGACAGAGATATTACCTATGAGAAATTAGCAAAAGCCAGTATAGCAGTACGTAATGGCGCAACGTTCATCTCTACAAATGGGGATGTGGCAATCCCGAATGAACGAGGATTACTTCCTGGGAATGGAGCTCTAACATCCGTTATTGCAAGGAGTACCGGCATAGATCCGATTTTTATCGGAAAACCTGAATCGATTATTATCGAAGAAGCTTTGAACGTCTTAGATTTAGAAAAGGAAGAGGTAGTAATGGTTGGTGACAATTACAATACGGATATACGAGCAGGAATTGATGCTGGTATTGACACATTGATGGTATTTACTGGCGTTACTCCTTTTGAGGCATATGCAAGTTTAGAGAAAGCACCAACTTATTTTGTTCATCAATTAGATGAGTGGATAAAAAATATAGAATAGCAGGAAAGATTTCTTCCTGCTATTTTTATATACCTATATTTATTGTATTTATGTTTATTTTATTCCTCGATTAAAATATCTTCTCCTGTAGAGTGTGCAAGTCTACTTGAAGCAGCTGCAGCTATTGCTCCTACAATATCATCTAGGAAAGTATGACATTCGCCTGTTGATTTATCATTTAGTTTCTTTAAAATTCCAGGTTTCTGTTTATCAATATATCCATAATTCGTAAATCCAATAGAACCATAAACGTTAACGATGGATAAAGCAATAATCTCATCAACGCCATATAAGCTTTCATCCGTATCGATGGTTTTCTGAAGAGGCTGTTCCAATTGTTTCTTTTCTGCTAATACATCTAATTGGATACCGGTTACGATAGCATTTTGTACTTCTCGCTTCGTTAATACACGGTCGACGTTATGTCTACATACATCGAGGGTTAAATGATCATGATACTTTGATTGTAAATAATAAACAAGCTCTGCAATATCATCTAATGTAACTCCACGTTCGGTGAGCCACTGTCTTGCTTTCACTTCTAATTCACTGTGAATGGTTTTTCGTTCCATCTTGTATATCTTCCTCTCTCTTTTTCAATTTAAGTTAAAAATGGATGCTCTCTTACATATAAATATAATATATGCCCAAAGGAGGGATCTTTTTGCCTATTCCAGACTGGCTTTACGAAAACTATAATATTCAGCCAGAAGAAAAAAGGTGGGTCGATGGAAAAGAATGTTTTAAATCTGGAGAATATGTTTATTTTACCATTTCTATTGATAACAATGAAGTTATTCATATGGAACAGGCAGTTGTGGCTTATTATTTAGCTGAAGACTATTATGTGCATATGGCAGTTCCTATACAAAATCACCAAGGGGAGTGGTTCACACCTTTTCAGGACGCCATGTATATGGTGATTCAAGGCAAGCTTACTACACGAGAGTTTGACATATCAGATGGGAAGCTTTTAGCTGAATTTCATCAAATTGGAAATGCTTATCAATATGAGCCTAAAGCAATTTCCAGCTATGGACAGTGGAAAGAGCTTTGGATAGCTAAAGTTAATAGCATGGAAGAGAAATTAGCACAAGAAGCAAGGATAAGCCCCTCTGCATATAATCAGCTTGTCATGGATGTATTACCTTATATTATTGGCATCAGTGAAAATGCCATTCAGTATATTCGTGAAAGTGAACAAGAACAACGGTATTACGAAGTTGATCAAGGTACAGTTGCTTTTCGAAGGTATGCTAACCAATTAATTCAGCCAATTATGTGGCCAATGGAATTAGTGTATGATCATCCTGCTAGAGATATTTCTGAATTTATTCGACAACAACTGCTAGCTAATGTACCGCCAGCTAATATCACTCGATTCTTAAATGATTACCAGGCAATTCGTTCTCTATCTGTATTT
This sequence comes from Virgibacillus salexigens, assembly GCF_000723585.1. Classification (NCBI taxonomy): domain Bacteria; kingdom Bacillati; phylum Bacillota; class Bacilli; order Caryophanales; family Bacillaceae; genus Virgibacillus; species Virgibacillus salexigens. Next base: position 1,577,273 of record NZ_CCDP010000001.1, read on the forward strand.
AGTTGGCGATTAGTGTATGCAAGGTTGTTGTTTCCAATTCATCTTTTTGACTTTCTAGAAAGGAACTTAATAGAAGCGAATAGTAGTGCTGAGCAATTTAAACAATTATTACAGCTCCAATCCGAATATGAACAGAAATTAGGTGATTTTTATAACAGCGTAGACATTGATTGTGAACTCTTACAGATACCTGTGTTACACTGGCTATAAGGTATGCTAGTAATGGAGGTTATAAGATGAAAAAACCGCTGATCTATATTACACGTAAAATCCCTAATCAATTCATAGCTCCATATGCGGAACAATTTGAATTTAAATGTTGGGAGCACGAGAATGAACCTGTTCCAAGATCCGTTTTATTAGAACAAGTAAAAGAGGCTGATGCCCTATTATGTATGTTAAGTGAAGATGTTAATGAAGATTTAATGAAAGCTGCACCCCATTTGAAAATAATAGCGAATCTAGCAGTAGGGTTTGATAATATTGACATTGCTGCTGCTGAATCCAGAAGAATAGTTGTAACCAATACACCAGACGTATTAACTGAAACAACTGCTGACTTAGGCTTTGCCTTACTTATGGCCACAGCACGTCGGTTAATAGAAGCAAGTGACTTTGTAAGGAGAAATGAATGGGAAAATTGGGCTCCCTACTTATTAGCAGGCACAGACATTCATCAGAAAACGATAGGTATTGTTGGGATGGGGAGAATTGGCCAAGCTATTGCTAGAAGAGCAAAAGGGTTTGGAATGGATATTCTCTATTACAATCGTTCTCGAAAATATCAAGAAGAAGTAGAACTTTCAGCACGTTATGTGGATTTTCATACGTTACTAAAGCAAGCAGATTTTGTGATTTCCGTCGTGCCGTTAACAAAGGAAACAGCTGAATTATTTAATGCGCAGGCTTTTCAACAAATGAAAAATACAGGAATATTTATTAATATATCCAGAGGAGCAGTGGTAAATGAAGAGGCGTTAATACATGCGCTGAAAACAAAACAGATTATGGCTGCAGGATTGGATGTTTTTGCAGAAGAACCAATTCGCTCTGATCACCCCTTAGTCAATTTAGACAATGTTGTTGCACTTCCTCATATTGGGTCTGCGAGTACAGAGACAAGAACAAAAATGTGGAAATTATGTTTAGAAAATGTAATAGCGGTATTAGAGGGAGAAGACCCTAAAACCCCAATAACGTAAACAAAGAAGGCTTATGAATAAGCCTTCTTTGTTTAAGAAAAACAATGGTTATAACTGTTTGACACTATATCATCAGTGCTTCATGTCTAGTATCTTAAAACACCTGCTCGATTTCCGTTACCCCTGGAACTTCTGCCATTAAGGCACGCTCAATTCCTGCCTTTAATGTTATGGTAGAGCTAGGGCAGTTTCCACACGCACCCATCAGACGAAGAAGTACAATGCCGTTTTCATCTACATCAACTAATTCCACATCGCCACCGTCACGTAGCAAGAATGGACGTAATTTATTTAACACTTCTTGTACCTGTTCTTGCATCATCCATCTTCTCCTTTCTTACTATCTATTATAAAACGAACACTTTAAAAAATCTATGGTCTTATTGAAAACGATAATCATTTTTATTTTATCTTTTGATGATGATTTTGTAAAATAAAAGATATCCATAAAGGGGGAAGTAAGGGTATGAATGAAATTAGGGTTACGGTTTATGGAGCGGAACAAATTTGTGCTAGTTGTGTTGGTGCACCGGGCTCACGTGATACCTTTGAATGGTTGCAAGCAGCCATAAATAGGAAGTATGTCGCGGATACGGTCTGGTTTGAATATATTGATATTGATCAACCTCCAAACGTGGAAAAACATCAATTATTTATTCAACAAATGGTGGAAGAAGAATTACTTTACCCGATTGTTTTAATTAATGATGAAATGGTCGCAGAAGGTATTCCAAGGCTGAAACCAATTTATCAAGCATTGGATAGCCATGGATTGCAACTTCAGAAAAAATAGAAGAAATGAGGAACCGAGGATGAAGTTCTCTTTTACTAAAATGCACGGATTAGGAAATAGTTATGTATATGTTGACTTATTTCAAGAGATAATGGACGAATCCAAGCTGTCTGCCATTGCCCGACAGGTATCGAGTATAAATACGGGAATCGGATCGGATGGATTAATCTTAATTCAGCCTAGTGAGCAAGCAGATCTAGGGATGAGAATATTTAACAAGGATGGTTCAGAAGGCCAGAGTTGCGGTAATGGACTGCGATGTGTAGCAAAATATGCTTATGAACAAGGAATTGTACAATCTAAGCAATTTACAATAGAAACAAAAGCGAATATTGTTGATGCTAAGGTAGCTGTAGAAAATTCCTGTGTTGAGCTAGTAACAATTAATATGGGTAAGCCTATTCTCCAACGGAATTTAATCCCCATGGTAGGAGCGTTAACAGAGCAGGTTATTGCTGAACCATTTACTGTTAATGGCATACAGTTGAATGTGACGGCTGTTTCAATGGGGAATCCACACGCAATATTTTTCGTCGACAAATTAAAAGAGACGGACGTATTGGAGATAGGACCATTGATTGAGAAGGATGATCGTTTTCCAGATGGTGTAAATGTTGAATTTATTGAAGTTGTTTCCCCTACAGAAATAAATTTTAGTGTTTGGGAACGAGGTTCTGGAGTAACACAAGCTTGTGGGACTGGTGCTTGCGCATCAGTGGTAGCCGCAATATTAACTAATCAAGTAAGCAAAAATGAAGAAATTACCGTACATTTACCTGGAGGAGATTTATATATTAAGTGGGATAATCATGATTATGTATGGATGACAGGAGATGCAGAAACAATCGCTACTGGTGTATATTATGCAAGTATCTAAAAATCAAAAAGTTGAATCAACTCTATTTACTTTGTATACTTAAGAGTAATCAGTTTAGGAAAAGGGGGTCCATGATATGTCTATTACAATAACCGATCATGCAAGGCAGCAGATTCAAGTCATGATGAAGGAAGAGTCCGAAGGGGCGTATTTACGCTTCGGTGTAAAAGGCGGAGGATGCAGTGGATTATCCTATTCACTTGGATTTGAATACGATATTAATCAAGAATTGGACACAACAGAAGTGATTAATGGTATACCTGTTGTATTAAATAACCAAGATATTCCAATTATTGAAGGAACAACCATTGATTTTAAACAGAATATGATGGGCGGGGGATTTAGTATTGATAATCCAAATGCCATTATTTCTTGTGGCTGTGGTTCCTCATTTAGAACAAAGGATAAAGCAGGCGTTCCAGGTGATTGCTAGATAGTAACAAATAAAGCTGAAGCAGATAGTAGCTTCAGCTTTTTTCAATATATACTTCATTTAAAACATGCTTGTAGAGTGTTTGGGTTGAATTCTAGCTTTTGGATCAATATATTGTTTCGCATTATTTATCGCTGTTGGCCCTTCTCCAAAACCAGTTGCTATTAAGTTAACTTTGCCGTCATACGTACATATATCTCCAGCTGCATAGATACCAGGAATGTTCGTTTCCATTTTTGAATTAACTACAATACTATTTCTCTCAATTTCTAGACCCCAATCCTTAATTGGACCAAGAGTAGAAACGAATCCATAATTACATAGCACGGCATCGACGTCTAATTCTATTTTGCGATCTCCGTTCACTTCCTCTAAGATAACTTGTTCAATTTTATCGCCAGCATTTATTTCAGAAGGAACAAATGGAGTAAGAATTTCGACATTCGATGCATGCAACTTCTCAACACTATGTTCATGTGCTCTGAATTTATCTCTACGGTGAACAAGCGTGACACTCTCAGCAATTGGTTCTAGCATTAGTGCCCAGTCAACAGCTGAATCTCCTCCACCTAATAAGACTACATTTTGGTCTTTGTATTGATTCATATCTTTCACATGATAATGAAGGTTTATATTCTCAAACTTTTCGCAATCTCCAATGTTCAATCGGCGTGGTTGAAATGCGCCATTTCCAGCAGTAATAATCATAGTCTTTGTATAATGTACTTCATTTTTATTAGAAGTTAATTTCAGCGTTCCATCTTCAAGACGTTCAACTTGTTCAATGGCCTGTTCTAAAACGATTTCCGGATCAAATATATTAGCTTGTTCCTCTAAATTATCAATTAGCTCTTGTGCTCTAACTTTGGGAAATCCGGCAACATCATATATATATTTCTCTGGATATAAAGCAGTTAACTGCCCTCCAGTATGTGGTAAACTTTCAATGACTTTTACACTTGCCTGGCGCATGCCTCCATAAAAAGCCGTGAATAATCCTACTGGCCCTGCACCTATGATTGTCACATCATATACCTCATTCGACACAATGATCCCCTCCACTTCTATATAGTTTATCTACGCCACTTTTTATACTATCATATCTAGACCACAATAGAATATTAATGTACTCGCTTCATATGAAATTTATAATTAGGAATAATTTAATAATTCGGTAAACTGTGGATTGGGTTGAAATATAATTGAAAAAAGGCTACTATATTCAAGGAAGATATTACGATTATGTGACAAATTATTGAATCATGATATGGTTCGGCTAAATCGGTTGGAACGTGGAAAAATACTGGATTTTTGTATTCTTTCATCTAACGCTTGACCATAAAAGCTTGGCATTTAGCCAAGTTTTTCTTATGACTAGTTCGTGAAATATGTCACAAGCACACAAAATAGTAAATTATTGGAAGTGATGACGTTGAATAAACCAAATATTGTGATCTTAGGTGCTGGTTATGGCGGAATGATGACAACGGTTAAATTGCAAAAGTCACTAGGTAGCAATGAAGCGAATATAACATTAGTTAATATGAATGATTATCATTACCAAACAACATGGTTACACGAAAATGCAGCTGGGACACTGCACCATGACCGAACGCGAATTCAAATTAATTCTGTCATTGATATTAATAAAGTAAACTTTATTAAGGACAAGGTTATTTCTGTAAAACCAGAAGAAAAACTAGTTAAAATGGAAAATAATCAATTACATTATGATATTCTAGTTATTGGACTAGGCTTTGAAGCAGCGACATTTGGTATTCCAGGTCTTGCAGAAAATGCTTTCACCATTGGAGACATTAATCGTGCCCGCCTTATACGTGAACATATCGATTATAATTTTGCTTTATATCATAACGAAAACACAAAAAAACAAGCCCGACTTAATATTGTCGTGGGTGGTGGAGGATTTACTGGTGTTGAATTTTTAGGGGAACTTGCGGATCGTATCCCAGAACTATGTAAAGAATACGATATTGATAAGAATTTAGTTCGCATTATTAATATTGAAGGATCGCCAACTATATTACCAGGATTTGACCCACAGCTTGTTGAATATGCAATGAATTCGCTTGAATCACGTGGAGTAGAATTTATTACGGGTGCTTTATTGAAAGAATGTACAGCTACAAGTGTCGTATATGAAAAAAATGGAAAAGAAGTAGAAATTCCAACCTTAACAACAGTATGGGCCGCAGGCGTAAGAGCGAACTCTATCATTGAAAAATCAGGATTTCAAAATAATCGAGGAAAAATAGAAGTTCAAGCTGACATGCGGACGCCTGAGTATAGTGACGTTTTTGTTATTGGCGATTGTGCACTGATTATGAATGAGGAAAGCGGCAAACCATATCCGCCCACTGCACAAATTGCAATTCAACAATCGGATATTGTTGCACATAATGTTAAAGCACTCATTCATAATACAAAGATGGAAACGTTTGAACCGAACATCTTAGGTACAGTTGCTTCTTTGGGAAGTAATGACGCAATTGGTGTTATATTAAATAACCAAAAATTACTGGGATGGAAAGCTACTGTAATGAAAAAGATCATTGATAATCGCTATCTTTGGAAATTAGGTGGCTTCGGTTTATTAATGAAAAAGGGGAAATTTAATATTTTTTATTAAATCACCATATTATCAACGTTTTAGCTATGGTGTGACAATTTTTTGACTATTCATGTAAAAGAATGAAGAAGCAAAGGCATGTACTGTCTTTGCTTTTTATATAAATTCCTTTAAAATGGAGAAGGATATGATGGCAAGGAAACTGGAAAAAATTAGATAACTAGAGTACCTGAAGGGAGACACCCAATTTGATTCAATTAGTCGTATCTATTTTATTATATTTTGTAATCTTTTTTGGTATCGCATTTATATTGAATATGCTATTAAGAAGGACATGGTTAATGGCTTTCTTATATCCAATTGTAGTGTTAATGATTGTTGATAATATTTCTACGTGGGAGTACTTTAAAGCGCCGGTAGAAGCGTTTTCGGAAGCGTTTTCTAGATTAATGCAAATTACACCAGTAGACATCGGGATATTAGCAGCAGGGTTTGCAGGAACGATTGTATCGGGCTTCGTTATAAAACTACTTCGAAAAAGTGGATATCAAATGTTTTAATAGAATGATGAATAAAATTTTGTAGATTGGAAATGATGACATCCAGAGAGGTGTTATACATGAAAATTAAAAATTTTATTCGTAGGACAAGTTTATTTCTCTTAGCAATCTTTGCGTTTCTTACAACAATTACATCGATAAGCAATGTATCCTTTGCAGACATGAAAGTTTGGTCAAATGGGCAAACACCTGCAATTGAAGCAGTAACTAATGGTTCAAATCAAGGTAATCCAATGCGTCAGACGAAGTTGGAAAACAAGGGATTAAATGTGAAGAAAGAAGAGAAGCGTTATATTTCTAGTGAACAGATTAAGGCACCCGAGTCATTGGCTGAAGCAGTAAATTATCAGCAATACCCAAGTGCTAATGTGATAGCTACTGGTTATACTGCAGGTGTGGAATCAACTGGAAAATCACCAAATCATCCAGAATACGGAATTACATTTTCTGGTGTTAAAGTAACACGAGACTTGTATTCTACTATTGCTGCTGATTTAAGTGTTTATCCTATCGGAACGATTTTATTTATTCCCGATTATGGATTTGGAGTTGTTGCTGATAAAGGTAGTGCAATTACTGGTAATAAGATTGATCTTTATTATGACACTGTTGAGGATGTTTATCAGCAATGGGGAAAGAAGGAACTGGAAGTTTATATTGTTGAGAAAGGGAACGGTAATTTAACAGAGGAAAACTTAAAGCAATTGAATGAGAATAAAGCATTACAAGTATTTAGACAAGAAATTACAGATAGCTAATGAAATAAAACGGGAGACGATTTGATGTAGATCGTATCCCGTTTTTATTTAATATATAAATTCATGTAGAATAAATGCAATTGCTATACCTACCAAGCCACCAAAAAAAACTTCAATGGGTTGATGCCCTAATAATTCCTTTAATTCTTTTCTTTTTTCATTGCCTTCTTTATTCGGCCACTCTTTGGCTCCGTCGACAAATACTTGAAAATCTCTAATTAATTTATTAAGTACAATGGCTTGCTCTCCAGCTTGACGTCGAACGCCTGTTGCATCGAACATAATGATAATACTGAAAACACAAGAGATGGCAAAAAAACTTGAAGTTACACCTTCTACAATACCTAGCCCTGTTGTTAAGGCTGCTACAGCTGCAGAATGACTACTAGGCATTCCTCCTGTACTGAAGGCCAAGTTCGGTTTGAATTCTCTTGTTACAATAAGGGAAATAGGGATTTTTACTACTTGCGCAAAAATAATTGCAATAAATGCTGCCCATAATGGGTAATTTTGAAATAATTCCATCTGTGTCGATCATCCTTTCTAAGGAAAGTGTATCCTTTGCAACAAGACAATATGCATCATTTATCCTTAATGCTATATTATCATATGGATGGAAGACACATAGGCGGAACCTGCAAGTAGAGTTACTGCACTTAACCTGCTTTTGCTTGCTTGAACTGTGGGATACGGGTGGCAATACGGACCATGAATATCGCTGCTAAACCAGCAAAAGCAATATCTTTAATAAGAAACGGAATCATCCCTCCCCAAGCTAGGTAATAGGAAATGGGAACTCCCATCCATGTATTCAATGCGATGTACATATAAGTAACACCAATTCCATAGTTAATTAAGGTACCAATAATTGCAGCTACTAAATAATATGGAAAAATTCTTCTTTGAGGCTTATCAATGATCATTCCTGTAAAATATGCAATAAATACAAAGGAAATGATAAACCCACCTGTTGGAGTTAGAAATGCCATTGGTCCAGCAGAAAGACCGGAAAATACAGGGACACCAGCTAACCCGATTAGAATATATGCAATCATGGAAATACTTCCTAATCTTTTACCCAACATTAGACCAGCTAAAACAGCAAAAAATGTTTGTAAAGATAGGGGGACACTTGTCCCGCCAATAGGGATGGCAAGCATAGGAAACCATACAGTGATATTTGCACCTATCGCCATTAAAACAACAAAAATAGCTCCATATGTAAGATCGATTGTTCGTAATTCTTTCATGTTTAACATCCTCCTTTATTAAATTGATCATAATTTGATAAGTTCATTTTGTCAACCGATAAAATATTATGGTTGACAAATAAATTCCAGAAATATGAAAATAGATAATAGAAATAAATTGTATTAGGGTCGAAGGACGAGAGTATGGGGGGTGATTTTGAAATAAGTTTACCAATATACAAGATGTATTCAGACTTAACATTCGTTTTAAGTAGTAAATTACTACGGAAAGGAACTGGAGACTATGTATTCATAATCATAGCAATATAAAATAGGCATGCCTTCTGCGGCGGATCTAGCATGTGTCCGAAAATTCATTCGAGTATAGCAGAGGTCGTACCGCCGAAAAACATGTCCTATTTCATGTTGCGTTAATTATCTGGCTGCAACGTTATTCGTTTTCAATATAACTCGGTCACCTTTTATAACTCTTCTATTTAATGGCTGCTTCTAAAGCGATCTCCATCATATCATTAAACGTCGTTTGCCTTTCTTCAGCGGTTGTTTCTTCACCGGTTAATATGTGGTCAGAAACCGTAAGTACAGAAAGAGCTTGGCGATCAAATTTTGCGGCAAGTGTATAAAGAGCCGTTGTTTCCATTTCAATTGCAAGTACTTTATAAGCAGCTAATTTTTCATTTACTTCTTTGGCATTATCTCTATAGAAAGTATCACTCGTAAAGACATTTCCAACACGTAAATGGAGCCCTTTATCTAATCCAGCATCATAAGCATTCTTTAATAAGTCGAAGTCAGCAAGTGGAGCATAATCGATGCCGCCAAAGACCATTCGATTTATCTGCGAATCGGTTGTAGAACCTTGGGCTAAGATAACGTCTCGAACATTTACGTCTTTTTGGATAGCCCCACATGTACCTACGCGAATAAGTTTTTTTACATCATAACTTTGAATCAATTCATTAACATAAATGGAGATAGATGGGACGCCCATCCCTGTTCCTTGAACAGATACACGTTCTCCTTTATATGTACCTGTATACCCATACATCCCACGAACATGATTATACTGGATAGGGTTTTCTAAAAAAGTTTCTGCAATAAATTGTGCCCGAAGTGGGTCTCCTGGTAATAATATTTTATCAGCAATTGCGCCTTGTTCTGCACCTATATGTACACTCATAAAAATTCCTCCTTATAGATCAATACAATGTACAGCATAACGTTATCATAAGCAAAATGGAAAGACAAATTGTTATCTTTAAACGCTATTTATCGAACCAGTTCTATTAGAAATAATTTCTCATATAAAAAATATGCCTTTTTTGTTTCAAAAAAGCGTATTATTGTATATAATATTAATAGTTCAGTTTTTCACTAAACAATTCTAGAAACATTGTACGTGTAATATGTACATAGGATAATATCTTTTGGAAGGATGAATTAGGATGAAAGAACAAACGTTTACAATTACAGCAGATACCGGAGTCCATGCACGTCCGGCAACACTTCTGGTAAATAAAGCAGGGCAATTTGAGTCAGAAGTAGAAATAGCTTACAATGATAAAACAGTAAACTTAAAATCAATTATGGGTGTTATGTCTCTTGGCATTCCAAAGGGTGCTGAAATTAAAATTACGACAAACGGTCCAGATGAAGAAGAAGCACTTAATGGAGTGGAAGAAGTAATTAAAGAACATCTTGGAGAGTAATAGAGATCCTTTAGAAACTGTCAGTATTTATGCTGACGGTTTTTTATTTATATTTTTAAGGATGGATCGTTCATGTTATGGTGAATTCAGAGGAAGGAGAGGTGGTCATGAGAACAAAAACGGCGATGGTTACAGGAGCAAATTCGGGAATGGGGTTAGCCACAGCTATTGAGCTTGCGAAGCAAGGGGCGCATGTTATTATGGTTTGCAGAAACCAACATAGAGGAGAAGAGGCTCTGTATCAAGTAAGCAAGAAAAGTGGATCAAAGTCTATATCTTTAATGCTATGCGATCTAGGCAGTTTTTCAAGTATACAACGCTTCGCAAAATCGTTTGAGGGTCAATTTAATCAGTTAGATGTGTTAATTAATAATGCTGGTGTTGTTACGATTAAACGGCAAACGACCATAAATGGGTATGAAATGATGCTAGGGGTTAATTATTTGGGGCATTTCTTATTAACTATTCTGCTCCTTGATTCTATAAAAAAATCTTCTGATGGAAGAATCATTAATATATCGTCAGGTGCTCATAAAATAGGGAAGATTGATATTCGTTATCCAAATTTAAGTAAGTCGTATAATCCAGCAACGGCTTATGGACGATCAAAGCTATTAAATATTTTGTTTACGAAAGAATTACAAAGGCGTGAACCAGAGCTAGCTGTGTTTGCACTTCACCCTGGAGCGGTTGCAACAAATCTTGGAGTAGATCGTAACTCAGGTTTTGGCGAAAAGGTATATTCGTATCTACACCCCTTCTTTCTAAGCCCAAGTCAAGGGTCGGAAACGGCAGTTTTTTTAGCTACCAATGAAACAATACCTTCAAAAAAAGGGAATTATTTCTATCGGAAGCAAGTTGCTCCAACAGCAAAAACAGCAAAAGATGAGGTTTTAGCCAAACAGGTATGGGAATGGGGAATGAATCAAGTAAAACTGTATATTTGATAATCCATTTCAAACATAAACTTAAAGCCACATTTCATCATAATAGGTGAAATGTGGCTTTAACCTAAGGGCTTCTATTTAAAATATGTTTGTTCTAGCTGCTGTAAGCATTTCATTGCAGCTTGATTATAAGTAGTTTCTTCTTTGGTTAACTTTTCTTTATAGTCATTAACCGCTTGCCTCAAGGATTGTTTATAATCAGGAATCAACTCAGAATGAGGATGAACCGCAGGTTTTTTTACATTCATTTTTTCATGGTAAGCCAGCGCTTTCCGTTCGTGAAAGAAAACGCCTTCTGTTTGATGTGGGTTATGCAAATCACCTTGCATGGGATGTTTCTTAACTGCTAATACTTCGATAACATAGCGGTCTCCTTTGTCAGCGATTGCTTTTCCTATATATGTCCCTGATTTATAATGAGCTTTAACGGTATCTCCTAACTGTACTTCTGGCATGTCAATCGTCCCTCCTTATTATTATTGTGCCAAAAATGTAACAGTTTGGCGAATATTTTTTATTAGTCGTTTCGATATCCTAACGAGTTTGATATACTGATCGTGAAGGAAGTGAATGCGAATGATGCCTTTTCTCTATTTTCCAGAGGACAAGACAGAATACATACCGGCTGTAATAACCTTAATTATCTTTATGATTGCCGCCAGTATTGTCATGTATTTATTTTATAAAAAATCAAAAAAAGATGAGAAAAAATTTGATGAGCAATATAACAAAAAGATTAAAGAATCGAAAGAGAATAGTTAACGCCCGAAGTCTCCTGAACAAGGAGACTTTTTATGTTTGACTTTGAAAAAGAAGGAATCCACGAATCGTTTCGCACTTCTCGGAGAACATAAGGGAAAAGAGCTAAAAGGAGTAGTCGTATGCGTTGGGTAATTGTATCTATTGTTCTTATTTTGATGACAGCTTGTCAGCAGGAGGATCCGAAGAGTCGGAAAGTGGAAATGTATAATGCATCAGGAGATATGGTTGGGACAGCTAGCTTCAATGAACAATCAGATGGGGTAAATGTAAAATTAAAGTTAGAAGGTTTAGAACCAGGTTTTCATGGAATCCACATACATGAATACGCTAAGTGTGAAGGTCCTGATTTTAAATCCGCAGGAAATCATTTTAATCCAACCGGAGCTGAGCACGGCTTAATGCATCCAGAAGGCTCCCATCTTGGCGATTTACCAAATATTGAAGCAGATGCCGGAGGACTAGTGGATGCTGACCTTATGCTACCACAGACAACATTATTGGATGGAAAGAACTCTTTGATAAAAGGGGATGGTACTTCCATAATCGTTACACAAGACGAAGATGATGGGATGAGTCAACCTGGAGGGAACTCAGGACAACGAATTCTTTGTGGCAAATTGACTAAATCTGAAGCTGAAGATGAGGATAGAGAAGGGGAGTCGCCAACAGACCCTACTCAGTATAATGACAAACAAGAAGAGTAAGGAGGCGAAAGCAGCCTCCTTCATTTTTATCTGTTTTGAACAGCTGATAGAATTCGTTTGACACCTTCTTCTAAAGTTGGTCTTGGACAAGCAATGTTAATTCGCATAAACGTGGCACCTTCTTGTCCATAATCTACACCTGTGTTCAATCCGACTCTTGCTTGATTTATCATAAATTCTTTCAATTCACGATGATCCATATTTAAGGCACTACAATCTATCCAAAGCAAATAAGTTCCTTCTGAATCAATTACTTTTAATTCAGAAGTATGCGTTTCAAACATTTCTTTGACATAATCTTTATGGCTTTTTAAAACATGACGTAATTCATCTAGCCATGCTTCCCCATAAGTGTATGCAGCTTCTAGTGCAGTGTTACCCATAGTATTTAAGCCGTTTACACCTTGTTTTGATAGTTGTGTTTCTAATTGGTCACGCTTTAATTTATCGGGCGTAACAATATAAGATGCTTGTAGTCCAGCTAAATTAAACGTTTTAGATGGAGACATACATGTTACCGTCTGCTGAGCAATTTGGTCAGATAATGACGCAATTGGAACATGCACTTCTTCAGGAAATGTTAGATCCCCATGAATTTCATCCGAGATGATGATGGTGTTATATTTTAAGCATAAATGTGCTAACTCAGCTAATTCAGTCTTTTTCCAAACTCGACCAACCGGATTATGCGGTGAACATAGGATGAATGCTTTTACACCTTGCTTTAGCTTCTCTTCAAAGTCTTCAAAGTCAATTTCGTAATAGTTATCCTTATAAACAAGCGGATTTTTGACGACATTTCTTTCATGACTCTCTATCACTTTATAAAACGGGGTATAAACTGGAGTTTGAATTAAGATATTATCTCCAGGGTTAGTAAAAGCTTGAACTGCCATATGTAGACTTGTTACAACACCAGGACTAAAAGAAAGCCAGTTTGCTTTAATATCCCACCCATGCCGGCGGCTAATCCAATCAACAATCGTTTTTTTTACGGTATCATCGACGATGGTATATCCATAAATCCCGTGTTTTGCTCGTTCAATTAATGCATTATTCACTCCTTCTGGAGCTTGAAAATCCATATCTGCTACCCACATTGGCAGCACATCCTCTGTTTGAAAAACAGGTTTTAGCATATCCCATTTCACAGATTTTGTATTTTTTCTATCATGTTGCAAATCAAAAATTCCCATTAGTGCCCTCCTAATTAGTTATTTGTTATAGTATAACATTTCTTGCCTCTATCCTCTTGCAATAAATTCGAGAAAAAAGCAATAAAAAAAGCAAAGCGATTATCGCTTTGCCTACAGGGGGAATACGAGAAAGTCTTACATTTTATAGCATACCCCAAATTTAGAAATATAAACCTTAATTGGAAACTATTTTAATTATAATCGATTTTCAAGTTGCTTTTTCTCATCTTCATAACCTGGTTTTCCAAGCAATGCAAACATATTTTTCTTATATGCTTCTACTCCAGGTTGATCGAAAGGGTTAACCCCAAGTAAGTATCCACTTATTGCACAAGCTTTTTCAAAGAAGTATACCAAATAACCAAATGTATATGCATCCAGCTTTGGAATTTCGACTACTAGATTAGGAACATCTCCATCCGTATGGGCTAATAGTGTACCTTGAAAAGCTTTATCATTTATTTCATGAAGTGTTTTTCCGGCAAGGTAATTAAGGCCATCTGCATTTTCACCATCTTCTTCTATTGTAATATTGTATTTTGATTGGTTAACATGCAGGATGGTCTCAAATATATTTCGGCGTCCTTCTTGGACATATTGCCCCAGTGAATGTAAATCAGTTGAAAAATTAGCAGAAGATGGATAAATTCCTTTATTATCTTTGCCTTCGCTTTCACCAAATAACTGTTTCCACCATTCAGCAAAGTATTGCAAGCTTGGCTCATAATTAATGAGCATCTCGGTTGTTTTTCCTTTATTGTATAAAATATTACGTACTGCTGCATATTGATAACTCGGATTGTGCTGTAAAGAGGGTTCGTCTAAATCTTGCATCGCTTGATGAGCACCTGACATCATTTCATCAATTGAAATACCACTTACTGCAATAGGCAATAAGCCAACAGCAGTTAATACAGAATATCTTCCACCAACAGCATCAGGAATTACGAATGTCTCATATCCAGCCTGATCAGCAGTATTTTTCAAAGCGCCTTTTTCTTTATCAGTAGTTGCGAAGATTCGTTCATTAGCTTGTTCTTCACCATATTTTTCTTCCAACATTTTTTTGAAGATACGAAAAGCGATGGCTGGTTCCGTAGTTGTTCCGCTTTTTGAAATAACATTAATAGAAAAGTCTTTATCTTGTAAGATATCTTGCAATTCGCGTATATATGTAGAACTCATATGATGTCCCACAAAGATAATATGGGGGCTATTTAATTCGTCTGCAGATAGATAACTTTGAAAAGAATGATTCAACATTTCTAATGCTGCCCGTGCACCTAAATAAGAGCCACCAATACCTATTACTAATAGGATATCTGAGTTATTTCGGATTTTTTCTGCACTTTCCTTTACTCGATTAAATTCTTCCTTGTTATACGTTTCTGGTAAATCAATCCATCCTAAGTAATCATTGCCTACTCCTGTTTTCTCATGAAGGGATTGATGTGCAGCTTCTACCGCACTTTGTAGATTATTAATTTCCTGTTCATGAAGAAACGGAAGTGCTTTTTTATAATTAAACGATACATGACTCATAAGCTTATCCTCCTATATAAAAATGGAAACATTTCTATCTCTAGTAATAAATACTACACTATTCACTTTACCCAAGACATGTTGGGAAATCAAGAAAGACAACTACATATTTTGCTGATAATGGTAAAAGCTATAGTAGAAATGAATGATAAAAGGAGGATAAACTCATGAATGGATTACAGCGAACAGCTTTGGCTATAACGATTATTGGCGCAGTGAATTGGGGCTTAATTGGTTTATTTCAATTTGATTTAGTGGCAGCCATTTTTGGAGGATCACAAAGTGCAGCTATTGCTCGAGTAGTTTATACATTAGTTGGAATTAGTGGCCTTTGTTTACTGCCATTGTTATTTAAAACGGACGAAGCGTTTGCGGATCAACGGGATCCTAAACGTGTGGATAGTTAATCACTAAAAAAGGCAAACTCGATGAATAAGGAGTTTGCCTTTACTTTAATTTTTAGCGTTACCTTCAGATTGTTTAATCCACTCTTCAAGCTTGTCTTTAAGTGTATTAAATCCAGTTGATTCGTTGCTCTGTTGTTTCGTTGGTGCTTGTTTTGGTTTCTCCTGTTTTTGGGAAGCCTCTTCCGTTGCACGAATAGATAAAGAAATCTTGTTATTTTCTTCATCAATCTGAAGAATTTTTACCTTTACGTTATCACCAATAGATAAATGATCGTTAATATCTTTTACATATCCATGTGTCACTTCAGAAATATGCACAAGTCCTTGGATTTCTTCATTTAGGGCAACAAAGGCACCGTATGGCTGAATTCCAGTTACTTTTCCTTCTAAAATTTGACCGTTCTCAAAATTGCTTGTCATGCTGAACAACTCCTATATCATTATTCGGTTCATTTTACACAATAAAATATTTTAGCATAATAATTAGGATGTAGCAAAACATATTAGTAAATCATTTGATTACTACTATCGAAAGAGAAGGAGAAGAAAAAAATGGTACCTCTTGAATCCAGATTAGAAAATAAGATTTATTCCTTGTATGTCTTAGAAGAGATTTTGAAACCAGAAGGATTTGTTATCGGATCGAATTGGGATTATGACAAAGGCTATTTTGATTTAAAAATGGATGATCAAGGAACTTATTACTTTCTACGTATTCCTTTTTATGCAGTACAAGGATCTTTAGATTTCCCTGGTGTTACGGTTCGGTTGGAAAAGCCATTTTTATTAGGGCATCAATATCAATCAGGATATGATAGTAAGGGATCTGCTGGGCTAGTACAAGATACGTTCAATCAATTTCAAGCTCCAACAGACCCAGATACGGAGATTCCAGAGGAATATATTGATTCAGGCAAAGCGTTAATGAAAAAAGTAGAGGATTTAGTAATTCCAAGGGATTAACCCAATCAAAATATCATCTTTTTTAACTACAAATTCAAACGTTGGATTCATCATGTATTGATTATTTCTTATAACGCCAATTAATATTTGCTGATTTTTACGTTGAATATTGGCAATGTCACCAAATGACATGTTCTCAAATTCTTCGGGCAATGAGGCATGGTGAAATTGTTGTGATGTAAGCATGAAAAAAATGTCTTCAAATGGTCTGGCTTTTGTATCACGGGATAATTCATGATAAAATAGTGCGCTTGTAAAGTCGTTCGAACGTAATATGGTTGTTGCTCCAGCACGATGAGCATTCTCAATCTGACTTGCAGCTAGAATTTCAATAATAATTGGAATCGATGCGTTGTTCCCTCGAATGGCTACTGCAGTGAGAATCGAGAAATTATCTGCTTCTCGTTCTCTTTTTGTAATATCCGCTGTTATTAATACGCGATCAGCTAACTTAATATTGGCTTTTTCAAGAATGGCATCTTCCGTAGGATCTCCTTGAATAAAGTGGACAGGATAATCGGAAAAGGCAACATGTTCAAGGGTTGTATCAATAAGAACCATGCGAATATGGGAACTCGATTGAGCAATGAATTCAATTAATTGTCTGGTCCGCTCATTCCATCCAATGAGGATGAGGTGGTTGCTCCCTTTAAATGCTACCTTTCCATGTTCTAGATCTTGTTCATGTTGCACTGTAGCAGCAGATATGGTGGAAATATAAAAAGCAATCAATCCACCGCCAGTTAATATTAAAGAAATTGCAACGATCCTCCCGGTGATTGTTAAGGGAACATAATCGCCATACCCCACTGTAGCACCCGTTACAAATGCCCACCAAATACCATCAAAAATACTAGGAAATTGGTTCGGTTCTACCAAGTGGATTAATGTTCCAAAAAAACACATCAGTATAAATATAACTAATAGTAGTCTTACAAATATAGGAAGTTTGAAATATATTTGTTTAAAAAGTCGGACACTCACGCTATTCACCTGTTTCTACTTACTTATATACAAATTTCAACTTAAGATATCGAGTAATGATTTACAGAAGGCTAGGCCTGGCTTCCTATTTACAATTATGAGGAAGCACGGTGCAGATATTGTTTATCAAGTTAAGATGTTTCTTACCTAGTATAGACATGGACGTTCAATTATAACCTATAAAAAAAAGGCGGAATGCATACATTCGGCCTTTACTCCACTTATTTTGTTGCTGCTTGGATCGTTTCTTTTAAACTAAGATAAACGTCATTCCAGAACGGGGTATGGTCGCGATAAGACTTCGTCATAAAGAAAATCATCTCCTTCCATTTATCTTTATAGTCTTTTGCATCTTTAGGAGGAAGTTTAGCTTGAGATTGATCAACAAATGATTGAAGGGTACTTGATCTTGGCCCCCATTTGGCGATTTCTTCACCTTGTTCATCAATGAAAATAAAAATTGGAATAGAACGTGATTTGCCGTTTGTTAAATAGTTATCCATTAATTCCAAATTATTGTCACGAAGCAGCATACGGACCTCCATGTCTGTTGTATCTGCTATACGTAATAATATCGGTATGTTTAACATGGCATCTCCACACCAATCTTCAGTAAGTATGATGATACGTAGCTTCTTTTTCACAACGCTAGAAAAAAATGTTTGATCATTAGGTAATTCGAAATGATCGTAGATGTATAGCAAGTTTTCTTTATGCTTTTCCATAGATTCAATGTATGTATCTGGGTTTATTCCTTTTTCAAACCATTGATTTAAGTTCATCGTATACTCTCCTTCTATTTCATTTACTTTAAAGTGTACCCATCCTACATTCATGCGTAAACAAAAATGATCTCTAGAGAAATTTTTGCTATCATATAAATGGTAAGTGTGCCACTAAAGGAGGAAGTAAAACATGAGTTTAGCAAATCAAGATTTTTTGTTGGAATTATTAAAAACTCCATCGCCATCCAGTAATGAAATGGAAATACAGAAGAAGTGGATTCAATATGTAAAAGTCTTTGCAGATGAAATACGTACGGATCATGCTGGAAATGCAATTGGAGTGTTAAATCCTCAAGCACCGTTTAAAGTGTTGTTAGCAGGTCATTGTGATGAAATAGCATTAGTAATTAATCGAATGGATGAAAATGGTTTTTTGCATTTTGATAAAATGGGGGGCATTAATCCAAAAGCAGCTGTAGGTATGAAAGTAACCGTATTGGGATTTCAGAGTACCGTTACCGGAGTAATTGGTGTGAATGCGCAGCATCATGGCGGATTGAAGAATGATTTTGAGTTAGAGGACTTGTTCATTGACTGTGGATTTCGTTCCAAAGCGGAAGCAGAAGAGAAAATCCAAATAGGTGATTTAGCTGTTTATCAAACTGTACCAGAGATATTGGCTGATCGTTATATTGCTGGGCGTGGCCTCGATAATCGTACAGGTGCTTTTATTGTTGCGGAAGTCTTAAAACGCTTAAAAGAAAAAGGCTGTCAAGTTGGCGTATATGCTGCAAGCACCGTGAATGAAGAGACTAATATGGGGGGAGCATACTTTGCTGCAGCAGGTTTAGCACCAGATATGGCTATCGCTTGTGATGTAACATTTGCTACCGATTATCCTGGCGTTAATACAAATAAATATGGAGATGTGCGCCTAGAGAATGGGCCAGTATTGGCAAAAGGAGCACCAATTAATCGAAAAATAAACCAACTATTAGAAAGGGCAGCTAATGCGTTAAACATGCCTTTACAGTATGAACTTACACCAAGAATGACTGGTACAGATGCAGATAAGATGCGGTTAACTGGCAAAGGTGTGCCAGTTTCATTGGTATCCTTACCATTACGTTATATGCACTCTCCTGTGGAAACGTCCAGTTTACAAGATATCGAACAGGAAATTGATCTATTGGTAGAGGTGATTGCTTCCTTATCCGGAACAGAAAGCTTAAACCCGTTAGATGATTGAGTTTTTAACAAAAAGATAACAACATTTCAATTTATGAGTCAAATTTATTATAAAAATTACAAATCATAATTAATTTGTATTGTGTATTGTTACAAAATAAAGTGATTTAGTCTTAGTTTTTCTATTTAGACGAAAATGAATAAGTAATCATTTGTAATAGGCTAGGCCATTTTATTTATTTTTATCTTGAAATCAATGTAAATAACCTAGGTAGTTTGATTAATAAAGTAGCGCTATTTCTTTAGTAATAAGGAGTAGGGCTATTTTATTATAAATAGGAATTTGAGCCACCCGTAAATATACCTATGTAAAAATCAGAGAAAAACTACTACTATTCTATCAATTTAGAAAATTCGGCATTCTTTCGACTTGATTCGACACTATTCTGACTTCTCCATCGACTATACTTGCTGTAACAACCTAGATATTTCAGATAGGCACCGCTGTCAGCTAAGAACCAAAATTGGTAAGGGAGGGAGACAGAAGGTGTTTTTTTATTATAGGTTCTTATCTGCATCAGATTGTGTCAAAAAAGAAGGGGAGGAATAGCTGTTGAAAGCTAAGAGAAGACGTCAATCTAAAGCACTAAGTGTCGCAGCAACGGTTTTAATGACATTTTCTTTAATTACACCAGGTCTAGCTAATGCAGAATCAAGTGGGAAGTTACATCAAGCCGCTAGGGATTCTAATAAAACAGTAGAGGAAAAAGTCAGTGATCGATTAGTAAAAGAATTTAAAGACGACGAAAAGGTAACCTTCCTGGTGAAATTCAGTGAAAAAGCAGATGTTACGAAGGTCGCTGAGAATGCAAAGTCTGATGCAGCAAAGGCAAGTTTGTCAGCACAAAAAGCTGAACATGTACAACGCTCTGCAGTAATATCCGAATTAAAAACGACTGCACTAGAGTCTCAAGAAAACGTAAAAGCTTTCCTAGAAGAACAAGAATCTAAAGGTAATGTGGAGAAATTTAAATCTTACCATATCGTAAATGGTATGGCAGTTACTGCTACAAAAAAAGTAGCAGAAAAAATAGCTTCGTTTGCAGAGGTTGAAAAAATCTTACCAAACGAAGAGCGTGAACTATATGATGTAACAATAGATAAAGAGGCAGGTGAAGTTGCATCTGAGCTTGCCAATATTGAATGGAATGTAGAACGTGTAGGTGCCCCATCCGTATGGGAGATGGGCTTTGATGGAACAGGTACTGTTGTTGCTAGTATTGACAGTGGAGCACAATGGGATCATCCTGCACTCCAAGAAAAATATCGAGGATATAATGCTGAAACGGGTGAAGTGGATCATACCTATAGCTTTTTCGATGCAACAGCAGACGAAGAAGAGGCTTATGATGATCATGGCCACGGAACGCATGTTACTGGAACAATGGTTGGAAGCGAGCCAGATGGTTCAAACCAAATTGGAGTTGCTCCTGGTGCAAAATGGATTTCGGCTAAAGGGTTAAATGCTGCAGGATCTGGCTATGACACGTGGTTGTTAGCAGCTGCGGAATGGATGCTTGCTCCTGGTGGTGACGCTTCCATGGCTCCTGATGTAGTTAATAATTCATGGGGCGGTGGTCCTGGCTTGGATGAGTGGTATCGTGACGTGGTTACTGCTTGGAGAGCAGCGGAAATATTCCCGGAATTTTCTGCTGGTAATACAACATTAACGAATCCTGGTGGTCCTGGGTCAGTTGCTGTACCAGCTAACTATCCGGAATCGTTTGCAACTGGTGCCACAGATTCAGAAGATTTACTAGCAAGTTTTTCATTACAAGGACCTTCTCCTTACGATGAAATTAAACCTGAAATTTCTGCACCCGGTGTAAATATACGTTCAAGTGTACCAGGTGGTGGTTATGAAGGTGGATGGAATGGAACCTCGATGGCTGGACCAGCGGTTTCTGCAGTTGTAGCTTTAATGAAGCAAGCAGATGCTAGTCTCACTGTCGATGAACTTGAAGAAATTTTAATGACAACAGCAAATCCATTGACGGATGATGAATTTCCTGAGTCACCAAATAATGGGTACGGAGCTGGTCTAGTAAATGCCTATGATGCTGTTTCCTCACTTGTTACTGGCTTAGGAACAATAGAAGGACAGGTTACCAAAGCTGGTGAAGATGCAGAAGCACCTACCTTTGAGCATGAAGGAATTACAGAATCCTATATTGGTATGGATCTAGATTTAACGATCGAAGTAACAGATAACATTAGTGTTAATAATGTAACATTAGAATATACAAATCAAGATGGAGAAACGCAATCCGTTGAGGCAGAACGAATTTCTGGTGATTACAAACAAGGTGAATATCAAGCGACAATCCCAGGAGAACAGCTTACTGGTGAATCTTTATCCTACAACTGGGTTATCAATGATTTTGGAGACAATGAAGTAACTAGCGATAGTTATGAGGTTGCTTTATTACCAGGGGTCTCTGTTGGTTTCTCTGATGATTTTGAATCCCCATCAGCTGGGTGGTCCGTTATTGGAGAAGGAAATAGTTGGGAGCGTGGTGTACCAACTTCAGGTCCTGAGAGTGCTGCTTCCGGTGAAAATGTATATGCAACTAATTTGGCAGGTGAATATGATAATAATGCTAATACAACATTGGTCATGCCACCTATTGATTTACCTGAGGGAGAAGCCTATTTACAATTTAATCAGTGGTATAATATTGAAAATAATTGGGATTACGGTCATGTATTTATCTCAACAGATCAGGAAGAATGGACACAGCTATTACGGGTAACGGATACAACTGATGGCTGGGAAAATGCAGAAGTTGATTTATCAGAATATAGTGGTCAACGTGTTTATATTGGTTTCAATCTTGATAGCGATGGAAGTGTATCGAGAGAAGGCTGGTATATTGATGATGTAACTTTAGCTGAAACATCAAATAGTGAAAGTGCTTCTGTATCAAAAGATAAAGGGTATGTAGGAGTTGTTGGTTTTGATAATGCGCTAAGTATTGTTAAAAATGATAAAAAAGCTTCTTTAAAAGAAGAAGTGAATCCTGCAAAAATCCAGCCTGTAAATCCAAAGAAAGAATTGGATCCAGAAAAGGATACAATTAGCCCTGCGTTATTACCAATGAGTGCTCAAGTTAGTGTGTTGGAAAGTGGACGTTCAGTCGCTACCGATCCAGCTACAGGGGGCTATACGCTTCTGCATGCTGCCGGTGACTTCACAGTAAAAGCTGAAGCTTATGGCTTTGAATCTCAAGAGCAGGCAGTTACAGTGGAAGCAGATGGAACAACGGAAGCTGATTTTACCCTGGAAGAAATGGATCAATTCACCGTTAGCGGAACAGTCACAGATCAACAAACGGGAGAGCCTGTATCAGGAGCTACCTTATTATTGGAAGAAGATGCAAATGTGGAACCAGTAACTACAGATGAAGAAGGTAACTATTCTTTAACCGCATATAAAGGAAGTTATACCTTAAAAGTAGTTGCAAGTGGATACCACGGAACAGAAGTCGAAGTATCTCTAGAAGATGGAGATGTCACGGAAAATGTGGAATTGGAACCATTCTATACTGTTCCTGGTGGAGAAATTGCTTATGATGACGGCACAGCAGAAAATGCACGTGCTTTCTACGATGCATTTAATGGATGGGGAGTAAAAATGACACTTCCTGAAGGTGAAGAATCTGGCGTCGTTGATGCAGCTGTATTTAAGTTCTGGGATGAAGAGTTCCCGAATCCAGGAGGTACGGAATTCCAAGTTGAAATTTGGGATGCTACTGGTACAGATGGAGCTCCAGGTGAAAAACTAGCTGGACCGTTCGATGCAGAGGCAATCCGTGATTCGAACGAATGGACAGTTATCGATCTATCGGAACATGGTATTGTTGTAGATAAAGAATTCTATGTTGTTTATGTTCAGACAGCAACGAATACAGAAGCTCCTGGACTAGCAACAGATGAAAGCAGTCAAAATGCAGAGCGTAGCTATCAATTAGTTGGTGGTACATGGTCGAAGTCTCCTTCTGCTGAAGGAAATTATATGATTCGTGCTCGTGTTAATTACGAAGTAGAAGAACCAGTAATTACAGCTCCTGCTAATGATACCATCACGAATGAGACAGAGGTTACAGTAGAAGGTACAGCCTCACCGACAACAACAATTCAATTGTTAAATAATGGTGAAGAAGTAGGTACAGCAGAGATCGGTGAGGATGGTGCATTTGCAATTCCAACAACATTATCTGAAGGAGCAAATGAGTTAACAGCCGTATCTCTTCTGGATGGTACACCTACTGGAGAATCGGAACCTGTAAATGTAACGTTAGATACGGAATCACCTGAATTAACGATTGACAATCCTGAAGATGGTGAAAAATCAAATCGTGAGACGGTTACAGTAGAAGGCACAGTTTCCGATACAAATCTTGATGTTGTTGAAGTTAATGGTCAAGAAGCTGATGTGGAAGAAGGAAGCTATTCTAAGCGAATCCTGTTAGACGAGGGTGAGAACCAAATTGAAGTTGTAGCTCATGACCTAGCAGGTAATACTGCAACGGAATCCGTCACACTTGATGTTGACTTCACAGCTCCAGAAATCGAAAATTTAACTCCTGAAGAAGATGTTAATCTTGAAGCTGGACAAACCGTTAAGTTTGAGTTTGATAGTGAGCCAGGATTAAAAGCAAGCTACTTTATTCATATGCCATTAACAAATACGGTCACCAATGCAACCGAACTTCCAATGATGGAAACTTCAGAAGGACATTATGTTGGGTATTGGACAGCGACTAGTAATGTTGTCGCAGAAGGGGCTGTTATTGAAGTGAAAGTCGAAGATGATTATGGCAATGAAACACGTGAACAAGCAGAGGGAAAATTATATATTAATGTAGCGGAATAAGTAGTAATTAGCATTTAAAACATCCTGTATCAGTTCACTGTGATACAGGATGTTTTTTGTATGTATAAGCAAAGCTTCTTTGTTGCCAAATTTGTAAAGTTAGGGTAAAATGAATTTACAATATAATAATCGATTCCATCTTCGGGGCAGGGTGAAATTCCCGACCGACGGTAAGAAGCTATTTTAGCTTCAAGTCCGTGACCCACAATCAATGATTGTGGTTGATCTGGTGTGAGTCCAGAGCCGACAGTTACAGTCTGGATGGGAGAAGATGTCGAGCCTGATAATGTGCGTGAAGACGCACTGCTTTTTCCTATGAATATGCATGATAACCCTAAAGCCCCGGTTAGGAGCTTTAGGGTTTTTTGAATGGGAAAGTTATCGGCTTTGGTCCTTCATCACGAGATAGGAATCGATAGGAGATGAAGGAGGAGTATGGTAATGCATATTGCCAATAAGCAATCATCAAAACTAATTAAATTAATTATTCTATCGTTACTTGGAACAGTATCCATTTTATTGTTTTTTCTGAATTTCCCATTGCCGTTTTTACCAGCTTATTTAAAAATTGATTTTAGTGATGTACCGGCGATGATGGCTTCACTAATATTCTCCCCAATTGCTGGGGTTATTGTAGTGGCTATTAAAAACTTGTTGTATATAGCTGTTACCGGTGCTGCAGATCCAATCGGTGCGGTGGCGAATTTTCTTGCTGGAATAATGCTGGTTTTACCTGTTTCCATCTTATATCATCGGTTTAAAGGTGTTAAAAGTGTTATTTCAGGATTGGCTGCTGGTACAATTATAATGGCCTTAGGTATGAGTTTACTAAACTATGTTATTATATTGCCGGCTTATGGTTGGCTAATGGGTTGGGAAGGAATGTCTAGCAGTACAGTGAAGTGGGCTGCTATTTATGCTGGTATCCTGCCATTCAATATTATTAAAGGAATCGTAATTGGAATGTTATTTGTTCCATTATTTATAAAAATGCGTCACTGGATTGAACAAAAGCAGATAAGATTAGCTCCCTAAAACGATTATTAACAGAGGGAGGTTCGCTACAAGCTTTTTTTCATATCCTTTCTCTTTTTTGCGATATATTCCTAGAATGAAAGCTTGCACTAATATCTCTGGTTATCCATTTCTGTGATGCTAATCTCATTTCACGTTGCTTCTTTAAAAAATAAAAAAGGCCATCGAGACTTTTCTCGATGGCCTTTAGCTGTTTTCTTATTTTTCTTCTACTAAATAACGAGCAGTTGGTTGAACTTCTAAACGTTCGATAGGAATTGGCTTACCTGAGATTTCACTTACTCCGTAATTTCCCTTTTCTATCTTTGCTAATGCTTCTTTGATATCCTGTAATTGATCTTCTTTTATCTGTTGTACCCCTGCATCTCTTTCCTGCTCAAATTGTTCAGTACCCATATCTGCTGGGTGGTTATCATAATCAGCCAATTCTTCCACAGCTTCATTTGGGCTTGTTGGATCGTTTGCAGCTAAATCGTTTTCGATCTCCTTTTTCATATAAAGTAACCGGCTTTTAAGTTCAGCTATTTTTTCTTGACTAAGATGTTTGCTCATTTGAGCTCTCCTTTCTGAAGGATTCGGTTGTTTCCTTTCTTTTTGAAACGATACCAATTGTACATCTAGACACACTTATGAGATTAGCTTGTTCATCCGTGATTCTTATATCCCACACCATGGATGTCTTCCCAGTATGAAGGGGCGTAGCTGTAGCAGTTACCATGCCGCTGCGTTTACTTCGTATATGATTCGCATTAATTTCCATTCCGAATACACTTTTTGTTTGGGGGTCAGCATGTAATGAGGCTCCAATGCTAGCAGCTGTTTCAGCTAGAGCTACAGATGCTCCCCCATGCAAATAGCCATAAGGCTGGTGTGTTCGCTTATCTACTGGCATTGACAAAATTACTTTGTCCTTTGTTAAAGAGATTTGTTGAATACCAAGCACTTCCATTAACGTATCGTTGAATGTCATTGAGAAACCCCCTCTTTATATGAACATGCTAATAAATAATGATACCCCAAGTAATAAACCATAAATCGAATTTGTCTTACCGGTTGCAGCCATTGCAGGCATCATTTCAATCGGCTGTGTTTTGCCTTTAAATTTATTAATGACGTCAACAGCTTTAACTGCTCCTATAAATGTAATGATCGACCATATCGGTAGAATATCTGCTATAATGAGAATTGCTGTAATCATAAAGGCTATAATGAACATGGAAGCAAGAAAACGAACAGCATTTCTACGTCCAAGCAGGATAGCTAATGTCTTTCTTCCGTTTTCTTTATCATTATCTAAATCGCGAATGTTATTTGATAGCATGATGGCTCCAATAAAAAGCGCTATTGGTATCGATGCAAAGATAACTTCAGGCGTAATGACTTCAGCTTGAATAAAATAACTAATTCCAATAATGACAGTTCCCATTAAAAATCCAGAAAATAATTCACCTAGCGGAGTGTAAGCAATTGGTAACGGTCCTCCCGTATACAAATAACCGAAAACCATACAACCTAAACCAATAACTGCAATCCACCAGCTGGATTCTAAGCAAATATAAATACCAAGTAAAATAGCTATTCCATAAAATCCAAGAGCTAACTGTAAAACCGTTTTTGGTTTTATTCCGTCTCGTACAATGGTACCACCAATACCAACGGAGTCTTCTGAGTCTAAACCTTTAACAAAATCGTAGTATTCATTAAACATATTGGTGGCAGCCTGAATAAGCACAGCTGCTATGAGCATAGCTATAAAAAGCGGTAAATTCACATACCCCTCTCGAAAAGCAAGCATCGACCCAACAAATACTGGTATAAAGGATGCAGTTAGTGTATGAGGTCGTAATAATCGCCACCAGACCTGAAATCCATCTCTTTCATTCAGTGCTTCTTTTATATTAACTTTATCAGATGATTGCATCGCATGTTCCTCCTGTTAATACCTATATCATATTAATTTTATGGAATTTGTAATAAGGTGTCAACGTTCGGGTTTGATTTCCTTGAGAATCCGCAAAAAAGAGAATAAAATAAAGATGGAAGTTTGTCATTGTTAGTTTAACGGAGGTTAATGCAAATGATTGAAGTACAAGAACAACAAGTTGAGGATATTTTACAAGATGCAATTCAACGAATAACAACATCAGGTAAAGATTTTCAACTTGTAAGCATTACAAAAAAAATTCAAACAACTAATCCGGTTCACTTCTTTGAAGCGGCTTTACGTTTAAATAAAGAGCGGGTATTTTGGACGAGCGCAAAAGAATCGTTCACCATGACTGGAGTAGGAAATGCGTTTGAGATGGATGCGAACGAAAACCGATTTTCGTTTATTGAATCAGCTTGGGAGCAATTGCGTGGACAAGCAGTGATCTATAATCCATATGAAGTTCCAGGAACAGGTCTCGTTTCCTTGGGGGGGATGGATTTTGACCCTGAAAAGAAACGAACAGAATTGTGGGGAGATTTTCCGTCTATTTATTTTACTGTTCCGGAGTATTTACTTACCAAATTTGAGAATGAATGTTATTTAACAGTTAATATAAAAATAACGAAAGAAGATCATGTTATTCAATTATCTAATCAAATTAGAAACGATGAACGTATCTTGTTATCACTTAAGGAATTAGAGAAACAACCATTGGAGATTGTTCAACAACATGATATTGCTCCTGATCAATGGAAACAAATTGTACAGAAAGCTACCGAAGAAATTAGCCATGATCAAGTGGATAAGGTTGTTTTGGCGAGGGAAGTACGATTAAAATTAAACCGCGATGTAAATAGAGCAGCAGTAATTGAAAAATTAATAGCTACACAATCCAATAGCTATGTCTTTGCTTTTGAACAAAAAAACAGCTGTTTTATTGGAGCAAGTCCTGAAAGGTTAGTAAAAATAAAGAATAAAGAGCTGTTGTCAACCTGTTTAGCAGGGACGGCACCGAGAGGAAAGACAAACGAACAGGATAAAAAGATAGCCAACGCTTTAATGCAAGATATGAAGAACAGACAAGAGCATGATTTTGTTGTACAGATGATTAAACAAGGTGTGGCAAAATATTGCGAGCAAGTCTATGTGCCAGAAGTACCGATTATTTATCCTTTGAAAAACTTACAACATTTATATACACCGGTTACAGGTGTATTAAAACAAGGCCATAGTATATTTGATATTGTATCGCAATTACATCCAACACCTGCGCTTGGCGGACTTCCAAGAACTGCTTCCATGCTTTTTATTCGTGAAAATGAATTGCTTGATAGAGGCTGGTATGGTGCTCCTGTTGGTTGGTTTGATTACAACGAAAATGGTGAATTTGCTGTGGCTATCCGGTCTGGGCTTATACAAAAGGATGAAGCTTCATTGTTTGCAGGGTGTGGGGTAGTGAAGGATTCTCAGCCAGAGGAAGAATTCGAAGAGACCAGAATAAAATTTGCACCAATGCTTTCTGTTTTAGGAGGAGAATCATGAATCACACTGAAGTATTAACACGCTATACAGCAAACTTTGTTGATGAATTAGCGATGAACGGATTAACGGATGCTGTCATTTCACCTGGGTCAAGATCTACGCCACTAGCATTAACAATTGCTGAGCATGAGAGCATTAAAGAATGGGTTATCATTGATGAACGCTCTGCTGCATTTTTTGCACTAGGAATGGCTAAAAAAACAAAAAGGCCGGTTGCATTGATATGTACTTCTGGAACAGCAGCTGCTAATTATTACCCAGCAATCGTAGAGGCTTATTATAGCAGAGTACCTTTAATTGTATTGACAGCGGATAGACCGCATGAATTACGAGATGTTGGGGCACCACAAGCAATTGAGCAGATAAAACTATATGGGGATTATGTGAAGTGGTTTCAAGAAATGGCCCTTCCGGAGGCAGCGCCAGATATGCTAAAGTATGCTCGTAGTAAAGCTGCAAGGGCTTTTTTTATGGCGAAAGAAGGGAACCCAGGTGCTGTACATTTGAACTTCCCATTTAGAGAACCACTAGTTGTGGATTTTGAATTGGACCATTTATGGGGGAAGGTAAGTCAAACTTCTTATCTTCCAACTTTTGAAGGTGAAAAGCATCTTACAAGTAATCAATTAACCGAATTATCTCAGCTTCTTCAAAATAAAGCAAAAGGTCTTATAGTTTGTGGTCCACAAACAGATCGGTATTTAGCAAAGGCAGTGACAAAGCTAGCTAGTAAATGGGAACTTCCTATCATTGCCGACCCCCTTTCACAGTTACGTTCTGGGGAGCATAAAAAGCAGCATATCATTGATGGTTATGATGCATTTTTACGTAATGAAACGATTCGTGAAGAGTTAAAACCGGATTTTATTATTCGTATTGGAGCCATGCCTGTTTCAAAAGCTTATTTATTTTTTGTGAAACAACATATGGATGCTTTACAAATAGTTATAGAAAACGAACGAGGGTTTAGAGAACCAACCGGCAATAAAACGGAATTTATCTTTGCGAATGCACGTGCTGTTTGTGAAGCACTTACAGAGGTGGATAATCATACCCAGTATAGGAAGGAATGGCTTCGCAAATGGCAGCAGATGAATGCTATTTCAAAAAAACATTTTTCACGTCATACAGAAAATCCCATCACAGAAGGAGAAGCCATGCGTGGGCTAATTCATGCAATTCCAAATCATAGTAGCATTTTCGTAGGTAACAGTATGGCAGTACGCGATTTGGATACTTTCTTTTTAACAACTGAAAAACATATTGAAGTTCTAGCTAATCGAGGGGCTAATGGGATAGATGGCATGATTTCAAGTGGTATGGGAGCTGCAGTCCACGGAAGTCGATTAACCTTAGTTCTCGGAGATCTATCTTTTTTTCATGATATGAATGGTTTACATGCAGCAATGCATTATGGTATATCTGCTACTGTACTGCTAATGAATAATAATGGCGGAGGAATTTTCTCGTTTCTTCCTCAAGCGAATGATAAAAGACACTTCGAAGCTTTATTTGGAACACCGTTAAATATCGATTTTCAGCATGTAATAGCGAT
Organism: Virgibacillus salexigens; assembly: GCF_000723585.1. Lineage (NCBI taxonomy): Bacteria > Bacillati > Bacillota > Bacilli > Caryophanales > Bacillaceae > Virgibacillus > Virgibacillus salexigens. The sequence continues at coordinate 1,607,822 of NZ_CCDP010000001.1, forward strand.
GTATGGCGGACACTACGATCGACCTCAATCTGAAGAGGAAGTAAAAATGGCCGTACAAGCAAGTTATCAGCGCAATGGTTTGTCAGTGATTGAAGTCAAAACAGACAGAGAGGCTAATGCAATCTGGCATCGTGATAAATGGAAGGCGATTGAAGAAGAAATCGTAAGTGGGGAGGAATAATACATGTATTTCTGCATAAATCAAATGAAATATTGGTACGAAGTCCAAGGGGATGGCGATCCGCTTGTATTATTACATGGTTTTACAGGGAGCAGAAATACATGGAAACCGTTTATACAATCATGGAAAAATAACTGGACATGTATTACGATTGATCTCCCAGGTCATGGTAAAACAACTGGATCTGTTTCATCCATGGAAGCCTGTTGTGTAGATTTGCATGCATTGTTTAACTACCTAAAACTAAATAAGTTTCATTTATTAGGGTATTCAATGGGAGGTAGAACGGCAATTACCTATGCGATGTTATATCCTGAAATGATATCATCATTACTATTAGAAAGCACATCGCCAGGGTTAAAAACAGCAGAAGAACGTCGACAACGAAAAGAAAAAGATAATTATTTAGCGGTGCAAATTGAAGAGAAAGGGATCGATTGGTTTGTTAATTATTGGGAACAAATCCCACTTTTTCAAAGCCAGCAAAAGTTACCTAATTCGCAGCAACAAATCATACGAGAAGAACGTTTGTCTCAACATGCTTCAGGATTAGCTGATTCATTACGGACAATGGGGACAGGCGTTCAACGTTCTTGGTGGGAGGAACTCTCCTCTTTCTCTAAGCCTGTATTATTAATTGCTGGGGAAAATGATCAGAAATATTGTAAACTAATGAAGGTAATGGATAAACATTTTGAGTATGCTTGTTTACAGATCATATCAGAAGCTGGACATGCAATTCATGTGGAGAAACCAAAGATTTTTGGTAAAATAGTAAATGAGTATATCACAGGTACTAAACTAGCCTAATATGTACCATACGATTACTTCATTATTACATACTATCTAAAGGAGGAAATAACATGACAGTAAATTGGGAACAGGTAAGAGATTATCAAGAAATTATTTATGAAAAATATAATGGAATCGCTAAAGTAACAATTAACCGACCGGAAAAACGAAACGCATTTACACCATTAACAGTGAATGAGATGATTGATGCATTTGCGGATGCACGAGATGACTCAAATATTGGTGTAATTCTATTAGCTGGTGAAGGCGAAAAAGCATTTTGCTCGGGTGGTGACCAATCTGTTCGAGGACATGGAGGATATGTCGGGGATGATCAAGTTCCTAGACTAAACGTGTTAGATTTACAACGGCTTATTCGAACAATTCCTAAGCCAGTTATTGCTATGGTGTCTGGCTATGCAATTGGTGGGGGACATGTGCTACATGTTGTCTGTGATTTAACGATTGCTGCAGATAATGCCATTTTTGGACAAACAGGACCGAAGGTTGGAAGTTTTGACGCTGGATACGGTGCTGGTTTGTTAGCAAGAATGGTAGGCCATAAACGCGCGCGTGAAATATGGTACCTATGCCGACAATATAATGCAGAAGAAGCTTATGAAATGGGATTAGTAAATACAGTCGTGCCCGTTGATAAGTTAGAAGAAGAAACCATTCAGTGGTGTGAAGAAATTCTGGAAAAATCTCCAACCGCATTACGCTTCTTGAAAGCATCATTCAATGCAGATACAGATGGTTTAGCAGGATTACAACAAATGGGCGGAGACGCTACGCTTCTTTACTACACAACGGATGAAGCAAAAGAAGGAAGAGACGCATTTAAAGAGAAAAGAAAACCAGATTTCAAGAAGTTCCCTCGTTTTCCTTAAGTTGCAAAAGATTTTAAAATGTATCACCTTTGCTTTTAGCAAAGGTGTTTTCTATAACAATTTACATAAGTTAACAAAACATTATTGTAAGGAGCTTTATAATGCAAGATACGACCATTCCACATTGGCTATCGAAACAGGCTGATATTTCACCTCATTGTTCTGCTATTGAATTGGTAAACGGACAAAGGCTAACATTCGAAGAGTTAAAGAATCAAAGTCAAACTTATGCTAAGAAATTAGCAGATTGGGGTGTGAAGGAAGGCTTTCATGTTGCCATCCTATCAACGAATAAACAGGAAATGATTGTTGCTATTCATGCACTAAGTTATTTAAAGGCAGTCGCAGTGTTGTTAAATATACGACTAACAAAAGATGAACTCATGTATCAATTAAACGATGCGGATGTTTGTTTTTTGATCTATCCTGAAGAGTTAAAGGACAAAGCATCAAGCTTATCCATAAAACATCAAGCAAGTTATACAGAAATTCATCAACGACATCCAAAAAAAATCGCATTAGCAAAAGAAATTAGATTAAATGATCCTTTTACAATTATGTATACTTCTGGTACAACTGGATTTCCTAAAGGTGTTATTCACACCTATGGGAACCACTGGTGGAGTGCAATTGGCAGCGCATTGAATTTAGGAATTCATGACCAAGATAAATGGTTAGCTGCGTTACCGTTATTTCATGTTAGTGGTTTATCCATTTTAATTCGGAGTGTAATTTATGGGATGCCGGTATATTTATTAGAGAAATTTAATAAAAAAGCTGTTCATCAAGCCATTATAAATGACGGTGTAACAATTGTTTCTGTTGTTACTGTTATGTTGCAGCAATTAGTAGAAGAACTTGGAACAAATCAATATCCTACTACATTGCGCTGTTTTCTGTTAGGTGGAGGGCCTGCACCACTTCCTCTTTTGAAGCAAGCAAAAAAATTAAATGTACCAGTATTTCAGTCGTTTGGAATGACGGAGACCGCTTCACAAATTGTCACTCTCAATGCAAACGACGCCCTTAAGAAAGTGGGGTCAGCCGGAAAAGCATTATTTCCAGCACAAGTAAAGGTTGAATCGTCTGATCAGACAATAGGCGAAATATATGTCAAAGGACCCATGGTAACATCAGGCTATTATAAGAAACCAGAAGCGACAAATAAGATATTGAAAGATGGCTGGCTAGCAACGGGAGATTTAGGTTATTTAGATGATGAAGGCTTTTTATATGTGGTAGACCGGAGAAATGACTTAATCATTTCTGGCGGTGAAAATATTTACCCATCCGAAATTGAAAGTGTACTTTCTGGTCATCCTGCTATTAAAGAAGCGGGCGTTACAGGTATATCTGATGATAAATGGGGAGAAGTACCGATTGCATTTGTTGTAACTAACACCCAAATCGCATTTGATGAAGTGATGAACTATTTACGCGAACATATAGCTAATTATAAACTTCCAAAAGAAATTCATGAAGTAGCCGCTTTACCGCGTAATGCATCAAACAAACTAGTAAGAAGCCAGTTAAGACATATAAGGAAAGAATAAGGGTGCATCCTTATTCTTTCCTAAAAGGCTCGTAATTCGTTGAAAATAAATGAGATAACGTGTGTTCCGGATCAATAAACTGTTTCGCTGCGTTAACAGCGATCGGCCCTTCGTTAAATCCCCCTGCGATTAAATGAAGTTTATTCGGATAGTTTGCAATATCTCCTACGGCAAATATCCCAGGAATGCTTGTTGACATAGTAGAATCAACTTTTATAGAGCCATTCTCCATTTCCATTCCCCAGTCATTAATTGATCCTAAATCAATCTGAAAGCCGTGACTAATGATTAGATTGTCAATATGAAGTGTTTCTATTTCTTTCGTATCTGCATGTTGAAGGGTAATATGAGAAAGTTTACTTCTCTCACCATGTAAGGATTTAATGTGATAAGGCTGCTTAATTTTCACAGAAGAATTTTTCATTTTCGAAATATTGCTTTCCATCCCTCTAAATGTAGGTTTTCGGTGGATTAGTGTGACTTGTTTTGCTATCGGTTCAAGTTCATTAGCCCAGTCGATAGCAGAATTTCCTCCACCTGAGATAAACACGTGTTTCCCTTGATAGCTAGCCATTCGTTGAATGGTGTAATGTAGCGTGTCATTTTCATAAGTAGGTGCTTCTGGAAGTTCTAGTTTGGTTGACTTTAGTATCCCATACCCTGTGGCAAGGATAACCGTTTTTGTATTATGTACTTGTCCATCACGACTCGTAAGTTGAAAGTGACCATTTTTTAAACGAGTAATTCCAACGACTTGTTCTTTTAAGACAATCGTAGGGTTAAAGGTTTTTGCTTGTTTTATTAGGTCTTCAGTAAATAATTCTCCGCTTTTTTGAGGGATGCCGCCAACGTCCCGAATGATCTTCTCAGGGTAGAAATACGGAACTTTCCCCCCAAGAAAAGGTAAATATTCAATAATTTTGGTTTTCATTTCCCGCATTCCGCTATAAAAGGCGGTAAATAATCCAACGGGTCCACCACCAATAATCGTTACATCATATAAATCATGTTGTTCTGCCATTTCGAATCTCTCCTAAACTATTTTGTCTTCATAAGTAAGTATATAAAATAAGGCGCACTTAAAATGGATACAATAATTCCAACTGGCATTTGTGTCGGCTGCAAAAGATTTTTAGCAATCATATCAGCAATGATTAATAATAAGCCACCAATTAGTGTGGAGATAGGTATAATATATTGGTGTAAGGGACCAATGATCTTTCTTGTAATATGTGGCACAATGAGTCCTAAAAAGGCAATTGCCCCACCAGCTGCAACAGATGCACCGGCTAATGCGACGGCAAGAAATAATAAAGTAACTCGTTCCTTTTCAATTTTGGATCCTAACCCTGCCGCTACTTCATCTCCTAAGGTTAGCACATCCAGAGTTTTTGCTTTTGATATCGTAACCGGGATTAAGGTAATGATCCATGGAAGGATAGATAACACAAACATCCAATTCGTGTTCCAAATATCACCAGATAACCAAACCGTTGCCTGGCGGAAATTCTGTGGATCCATTTTTAATTGAAATATAACAAGAAATGCGCTAAATGCGGCATTAATGCCGATACCAACAAGGACAAGTCTAATTGGGTCGATTCCCTTTTTCCATGCAAGAAGATAAATGAATCCCGCTGCTACTAAAGCACCAATAAATGCAAAGATAGGTAGTAAAAAGATAGAAGATGTATTGGTAGGTTCTAGATCCCCTTGAAAAAAGAATAAAAACAACACTACTGCCAGCCCAGCCCCTGTATTAATACCAAGGATCCCTGGGTCCGCTAGTTCATTTTGAGTTACTCCTTGCAAGATAGAACCTGAAACAGCTAAGCCAGCCCCAATTAATAATGCGAGAATAATACCAGGTAATCGAAAGTCAAAAAGTACCATTTCTTGTCGTGCTGTACCATTATGCAGGATGGTTTGGACAACTTCAGCTGGAGAAATTGCAATGATTCCTGTGCTCAAACTTAGAAAAAATGAAATAATGACTCCAATAACTAAAATGAATACGGTCCATCTAAATTTGCTTTTATGTATTTTCTTCATTTTGTTCCACCTCCACGTGCTAAGTAAAGAAAGAACGGAACACCTATTAATGATGTAATAGCTCCCACTGGTGTTTCATATGGCGCATTTACTAGTCGAGAAACGACATCAGCCAGTACAAGCAATAATCCTCCAAAAATGGCGGAGGAGGGAATAATCCACCGATAATCCGTGCCCATAATAAACCTTGTAATATGAGGAACAATTAGCCCAATAAAACCTACAGGACCAGCAATAGATACAGCGGCACCGGTTAATAATAATACACTGAAAATTCCAAGTATCTTAATTAACATATTATTCTGCCCTAAACCACTAGCTATATCGTCGCCTAAACTTAATATTGTAATAGATTTTGACATACTAATGGCTAAAGTCAAACCAATCGCACCACAAACCAGTAATAGTTGAATAGAGTTCCAATTGGTGTCAGCCAAGCCTCCTGCCATCCAAAATCCCATCTGTCTTTCTAATTGGAAATGTAAGGATATTAATGACGATATGGAGCTTAGCATGGTACTAATTGCTACACCTCCAAGTGCAAGTTTTACTTGCGTTAAGCCCCCCTTGGAAAAAGAACCAATCATAAACACCATTGTAACAGCAAGTCCAGCGCCAATAAATGATGCTATAATTAATCCACTATTTGAAGCTGCTGGAAAAAAAGCAAGCATGATAACTAAAGCGAGAGCGGATCCTTCTGTCACTCCCATAATGGAGGGAGACGCTAGCGGATTTCTAGTCATACCTTGCATAATTGCACCTGAAATGGCGAGAAACGCTCCTACTAATACAGCCGCAAATGCACGTGGAAGGCGTAACTCTTGAATGATTTGATGGGAGGTTACTTCTGAATCGAAATGAAATAAAGCATTCCAAACGGTGTTTAAATGAATATCAACAGCACCTAAAGCGATTGAAAAACCAATGGATAATAGCAATGCAATAAAAGCGAAAATATTTATAAGTAATCGTAGAAAGGTCGAATGATTAATTGTATGTAGCATGTTTTCCCCCTGAATAATAGGAAAAATTGACTTCCTAATTGAAAATGATTATCATTGATACGGAGAATATTATATCATAAAGGAGACCTACATATGAAATCCAAAACATTATCAAATATAATTTTGCTTGTATCATTCATTGGGGTATTATTCCTAGCTGCTTGTGGAAGTAATGAATCTTCAGAGAATAACGAAGGTAATCAGGAGGAAAAGGAAACATCAAATAATACAGAAGTAACCATGCAGTCAGAAATGGGGGAAGTGACCATCCCTGCTAATCCGGAAAATATAATCGCCCCCTATCATGAAGATGCATTACTGGCTTTGGGTGTAACTCCTGTAGCTAAATGGGCAATTGGAAACAGCATTCAACAGTATTTGGAAGAAGATTTAAAAGATGTTCCAAAAATAGAATGGAACCTTCCTATAGAACAGGTATTGAGTCAAGAACCCGACCTGCTCATACTAGAGAATGCCATTCAAAATTATGAAGGTAGTTATGAAGAATATAGTAAGATAGCACCAACGTATGTGATGTCTGAAGAGACAACAAAAGACTGGCGTAAACAAATTGAAGTTTTTGGAGAAATGCTTGGGATGCAGGATAAAGCTGATCAGGTACTGAACGACTACGATCAAAAAGTAGAAGATGCAAGTAAAGAATTGTCAAATACAATTGGTGATGAAAGTGCAGCAATTATCTGGGTTATGGGAGATAAATTCTATTTGTTTGAACATAATCGTCATAGTGCAGGCGTGCTCTATAATGAACTTGGAATTAAGCAACCAGCATTAATTGAAGAATTAGGAGATGCAACAGAAGAATGGAATCCTATTTCTATCGAAAAGCTATCGGAATTGGATGCTGATCATGTCTTTCTATTAGCAGAAGAAGGTCAACAAGGGGTAGAAACCTTGAAAAATAGTTCTGTTTGGCAAGCTACAAAAGCAGCGAAAAACAATCATGTTTATCAGATAAATGATCCAAGTAATTGGACGAATAAAGGCTTGATTGCTTCTGAAAAAACAATTGATGACGTATTACAAGCATTGGAATAATTGTAAAAAGCCTGCCCTTGTTTTTTGAATTTTAAGTGAAAATGATTATCAAAGTCATTGACGAATTGTGAAAAAGCAAATAAACTAAGGGTAGTGCTTTGTATCGATCCTCTATAAATAATGAAATAATTAGAGGGAAAGGGAGAGATTCCAATGCAAACCTTAACAGCAAATGACCTGACGCTTAGTTACGGGGAAAATGTAATTATAGATGATTTAGATGTAGAGATTCCCAAAGGCGAAATTACTGTATTTATCGGTGGAAATGGTTGTGGGAAGTCAACATTGCTACGGTCGTTAGCACGATTATTAAAACCGAAAAAGGGTAATGTTGTGTTAGACGGTGAAGCCATTGCTAAAATGGGTACTAAAGATGTTGCCAAAAAGATGGCTATTCTACCACAAAGCCCTATCAGCCCTGAAGGTTTAACGGTTCATGAGCTTGTTAAACAAGGTAGACATCCCTATCGAGGTTTTTTAAAGCAATGGTCGGATGAGGATGAAAACGCTGTAAACCATGCTTTAGAATCAACGAATATGATAGCTCTGAAGGATCGTCCCGTTGACTCCTTATCAGGTGGTCAACGACAACGAGCATGGATTGCAATGACACTTGCTCAAGATACTGATCTTATTCTGCTAGATGAACCGACGACATACTTAGATATGACGCATCAGATTGAGGTACTTGATCTTTTGTTTGACTTAAATGAAAAAGAAGGGCGAACCATTGTAATGGTTCTTCACGATTTAAACTTAGCTTGTAGATATGCACATCATATTATTGCAATTAAGGATAAGCAAATTTTTGCACAAGGAAAGCCTGAAGAAATTATTACCTGTAATTTAGTACATCATGTATTTGAAATGATGTGTGATGTGACGTTTGATCCGAGGTTTGGTACACCAATGTGCATACCTCATGGAAAAGGTCGTTGTATTTTTGCTAATGGCAGAAATACTGTTAACGCTGCAAATTAATATTATTAAAGATACTCGTCAGTTATGGCGAGTTTTTCTTTTTGAGTACATCATTCCCTCGTTTTTAAGGAACATTAGTAGTAGGAGGTGTGAATGATGGAGAAAAAGAAATACTATGTTAATATGGGAACAGGTGAGATTTCGAAACTAAAATACGACAATAATGAGGATTTTGTTATACACGCAACCGATGATGAGATCGTTTTATTGAGGGAAAAATTTAATGAGGCTGATGCTTCTGGTATTCGGACATTTTTTCGTGCACATATCCCAGTTGTTCCGTATCATAATGATCCATCAAATGATGAATTTGATAATGAATTGATGGAAGCTTATCGTATGGTGTATCAACTAGGTGATGAACAAGCAAAATCCCATATTGAAAGTATGGGGATCTTAGGAGATAGACCACTATAAGAAAGAAAGGGATAACATGCTCTCGCATCTTATCCCTTATCTGTTTTTATAAAGGAAAGAGTTACAGTTTAGCCCCGAATATGCAGTCTAATATCAAAAATAGGTTTATATTTGGAATGGAACAGGAATAGAATTGTAATTGGTAGATTATACATATTCATATAAGGAGGGCTTTACTGTGAAAAGAGTTCAACTATTAAAACATGCTGGTGTATTCGTAATGAGCATCATGACCATTTTCTTCATTAGTTTTATTATAGACGAGCATGTTTCTGCTAATGCCAATATAAATGAAACACCGGACAAGAATGAAGAAAAATCGAAAGAAACGTTAAGTCATGATACAATAATTAAACGTACGAATCAATTCATGGACTTGCTTGTCCAAGAAACTGATTCCGAGTACCAGGTAGAAGCATTTGGGACGAAAGAAGAACTCTTACGTGCATTTCATAATATAGCTACTAGGGATGCTGCTAAACCTTATGTAGACTATTATTACAAAGAAGGCCAAAAAGGTCTATTTATGATGCCAACAAGTACTCCGCCATGGTTTTCGGATGAAGAGGAATATCGTATGATTCAAAAAAATGATCAGCAAGTAACCGTCGTACAAGAAAATAAGAACAACCTATACGGTAATTATATCATTGAAATTGAATTTACTTTTCAGGGAAGCTGGAAAATAACTAATATCAAACATAGCTAATATATGAAGTAAAAGGCGTTGAACATATGTACACATTCAAAGATTACTACAATAATGAAATTAAATTATCCTTCGACTATTTACCTTTTTCAGTAAATCCGATGCACGTATGGGTCGTTTGCAAATATCAAGATAATTGGTTGTTAACGAAGCATAAAGACAGAGGGTTGGAATTTCCAGGAGGTAAAGTGGAAAAGGGGGAAACCCCAGAACAAGCTGCCATACGAGAAGTTAAAGAAGAAACAGGAGGGCTAATCGATACCTTAACGTATATTGGACAATATTTTGTTGCAGGCAAAAGAGAAAACGTAATTAAAAATGTCTACTTTGCTTCCATACATGCATTAGAACCTCAGGATTCGTATTTTGAAACAGATGGTCCGGTTATCGTAGATAATATTCCGTTAAATGTAAAACATCAAAATGGTTATAGTTTTATTATGAAAGATGATGTATTAGAACACTGTATTCAATATATTTACAAACATTTTTAAAATCGCCTTATTGTGTGAAACTTCAATGTACGAGTGATCACTGAAGTACTTTCACCGATAAGGCGATTTTTTTCGCGAATTAATTAGGAGGTGGAGTGCTTAATAAGCCAGACTTCGATGCGTTCTACGATTTTATACATGATGGCAGCAAAAATGGCGATTAATACTAAACTAGCCATAACTAATGAAAAATCAAATACTTGAAATCCATAAATAATTAAATAACCAAGCCCTTGTTTTGATACAAGAAATTCACCGACAACTACGCCAACCCAAGATAATCCAACATTTACTTTTAATGTTGATATCATTGCCGGTAAGGTAGCTGGGAAAATAGCATTTTTAAAAATTTGCCCTTTGCTCGCTCCTAAACTCTTTAATACTTTTTCATAATTTGGATCAACTTCATTGAACGCTGAATATACAACCAATGCTGTAATGATCACTGAAATAATAGCTCCCATTGTGATGATGGAGATATACCCAGGCCCCATAGCTACAATGATTATCGGCCCTAAAGCAACTTTTGGCATTGCATTCATAATAACTAAATACGGATCCATTACGCTTGAAAAGCGTTTAGAAGTCCATAAGGAAATAGCTAATACAATCCCAAAAATTGTACCAAGGAGAAAACCGGCGATGGTTTCGAGTAGGGTTACTTGGAGATGATTTAACATGGATCCATCACTTAATTTGTTTATAACTACTTGAAAGATGGTTGTTGGCGAACTAAATAATAATGGATCAATCCAATAGAAGCGACTGGCAACCTCCCATAGAAGAATAAACGTAATAAGTATACTAATTTGCCATATATATACAATTCTATTCTCGCGTTTTACATGTTGTAAATAAGCTTGGAAGAGCTGCTGATCATTATTTCGCTTCATGATTCGTAGACACCACCTCTTCGTTTGGTAATTGCTCTTTTTTATCTAATTCTTCCCATACTTTATCAAACAAAATTTGATATTTTGGGTGTTTACGCACAAGTAAAGGGGCTTCATTTCTTATTTCAATCGGAACCTCAAAGATTTTTGAAATAACTCCTGGATTAGCATCCATAACAAAAATTCGATCACTCATCGCTATTGCTTCACCAATATCATGCGTTACAAGCACAGCGGTTTTATGATAGGTTGCCAATAAGTTTGCTACCAATTGTTCTAATTTTAGCTTTGTTTGATAATCCAATGCTGAGAATGGCTCATCAAGAAGTAACAGTTTTGGATCATTAATTAATGTTCTTACTAATGCTACACGTTGCCGCATCCCTCCAGAAAGAGAGCTTGGGTAAGCGGATGCTATATTAGGTAAACCTACTTCATTTAATAAGGCTGTTGCTTTTTCTTTGGTGTTTTCTGTAACATTGTTTGCGATTTTAGGGCCAAGTAAAACATTGTCAATGATGGTTTTCCATGGAAATAAGTAGTCTTGTTGCAACATGTAGCCGATATTGGCTGTTGTCAAATCAATCGGTTTCTCTTGTAAGCGTATTTTGCCTTGTGTTTGTTTTATAATTCCTGCAATAATTGATAAGATCGTCGATTTACCACAACCACTAGGACCCAATAATGCGACAAATTCACCTTCTTGAATAGAGAAAGATATATCGTCTAATGCTTTGGTGAAGTTTGCTTTTGAAAAATAATGATGGGAGACATTTTCTAAGGTTAGAAATGACATATTGCTCACTCCTTATTACCAATAACTTCTTCAGCGATCTTCGTATTCACAAGATCTGTATAAGGTACATCTGCAGGCAGTTCACCAGCTTCTTGCATAATATCTTTTAGGTTACTCCATTCTGACTCATCTAATATCGGGTCTGTAGCAAATGACCCTTGACTTTTATAACGATCAATAGAAGCAGCAAGCATTTCTACATCCGTGTCTTCGAAGTAAGGCTGTATAACTTGAGCAATCTCTTTAGCGCTATGTGCTTCAACCCACTGTTGCGCTTTATAAACTGCTTTCGTAAATTTCTCAATTTCTGCATCATTTTCTTTTAAAAAGCTCTGTTTTGCCATAAAAACAGTGTATGGGACATGCCCTGATTCTTCTCCAAATGAAGCCACGATATGTCCTTTCCCTTCTTTTTCGAATGTACTTGCAGTAGGTTCAAATAATTGCACATATTCTGCATCTCCAGATACGAATGCACCAGGTATATTAGCAAATTCTATATTCTGTTGTAGATCGAGGTCAGTTTGAGGATTAATATCATGTTGCTTTAAAACGAATTCACCAACCATTTGGGGCATTCCGCCTTTGCGTTGACCGAGAAAAGTGGTTCCTTTAATATCCTCCCAAGTGAAATTGGGTTTTGGTTCTTTGGCTACTAAAAAGGTTCCGTCAGTTTGTGTTAATTGGGCAAAATTAACAGCATAGTCCTTCGAATCTTGAGCATAAACATAGATGGAAGTTTCAGAGCCTACTAAAGCTACATCTGCTCCATCAGATAATAATGCCGTCATTGTTTTATCTCCACCCCAAGTTGTTTGTAATTCCACATTAAGACCTGCCTCTTTAAAGAACCCTTTCTCTAAAGCTACATATTGCGGAGCATAAAATAGCGAACGTGTTACTTCGGCTAATTTTATTGTAGTTTCCTCCTGGTTATTACATGCTGTTAGAAAAAGTAGGAACCCACAGGAAAGGAGCATTATACGTTTTATCTTCTTCATGTTGCACGACTCCTTCTAAATATTTGTATGTCAACACAGTTTATGAGGAGTTGTGAAAATGTGTGAATGCCTATATAAAAAAACCGATCTCATTTCAGAGATCGGTCATCAGCAATCTATAGCTGAACACTTTTCACTCATATATAATAAATCCTTTTTGGGATGAGGAAACAATTACTTTCCTTGATACATTGGACCTGCTTGCACAATATCGCTACTTGCTTCCGTGAACTTCTCAAAATTTTTATGGAATTTCATAGCCAAAGATTGCGCAGCCTCTTTGTAGGCCGCTTTGTCTTTCCACGTATTTATTGGAATTAATACTTCATCGGGTACTCCCGGTACTTGCATGGGAATTTCCAAACCAAAAATACTGTCTTTGGTTGTCTCAACAGAATTTAATTCGCCTTCTAACGCAGCATGTATCATTGCTCGTGTATAGGAAAGTTTCATTCGTTTTCCAACACCATACGATCCTCCAGTCCAACCAGTATTCACTAGGAAGACATTTGATTGATATGCATCTATTTTTTCTCCTAACATTCTTGCATACGTAGATGGAGCTAATGGTAAAAATGGAGAGCCAAAACAAGCTGAAAACGTTGCTTGCGGCTCAGTAACGCCTCTTTCAGTACCAGCAAGTTTGCTCGTGTAACCGCTAAGAAAATGATACATTGCTTGTTCTTTTGTTAGCTTACTGATTGGCGGCAAGGTACCAGATGCATCAGCAGTTAGAAAGATAATCGTATTCGGATGGCCAGCCATGCTAGGGATGGCAATGTTATCAATATTCTCAATTGGGTATGCTGCTCTTGTGTTTTCAGTTAATGATGTGTCATTGTAATTCGGAATTCGGGCTTTATCAACAATGACATTTTCTAAAACGGAACCAAAACGAATGGCATCAAATATTTGCGGTTCTTTTTCTTTAGATAAATTGATACATTTCGCATAACAGCCACCCTCAATATTGAATACACCGTTTGGACCCCAGCCATGTTCATCATCACCAATTAAACGACGATATGGATCAGCTGATAACGTTGTTTTTCCTGTGCCAGATAATCCAAAGAATAAAGCAACGTCTCCTTCTTTACCTACATTGGCAGAACAATGCATAGATAACACATTTTGTTGGGGAAGCAGATAATTCATGACGGAGAAAATGGATTTCTTAATTTCTCCTGCGTATTCGGTTCCACCAATTAGAATAACCCTTTTTTTAAAAGAAACGAAAATAAAAGCTTCTGAATTTGTTCCGTCTTGCTCAGGGTTTGCTTTAAAAGTAGGAGCTGAAACTACTGTAAACGCAGGTTGATGATTTAATAATTCTTCAGCTGTCGGGGTTATAAAAAGTTGTCGGGCGAATAAATTATGCCATGCATATTCATTGATTACTTGTATTGGAAGCCGATAATCATGATCTGCACCGGCAAATCCTTTGAACTGAAAAAGCTCTTTTTTGTCTTGTAAATAATTAATTACTTTGCGATACAATTTGTCAAAAACTTGTTCTTCGATAGACTGATTAACTGTACCCCAATCAACATTCTTTTCACTCACTTCATCACTTACAATAAATTTATCCCTAGGAGAGCGTCCTGTATACTTACCTGTTGTAGCTTGAACAGCACCAGTTGCTGTAAGCATCCCTTCTTCTCTATCTAAAATACGTTCAATAAGTTGTGGTACTGTTAAGTTGGTTTGTAAATGATTATGGGTATATAATTCATTAACCAAAGGTTTTTCCACCATTTTCATATTAACTACCTGCCTTTTAGTAAGATTGTATCAACGTCGAAACCTAAACGACCTTATCATGTTGAATATGTTTATTAGTATAACACATTAATAAAAATAGTCCATACTAAATATATAATAATTTTATTCAATTATCCTATAATGTTGAATCATGACAGCAAATTACTTCTTTTCCTTTTATTATAAGTAAAAATCGATAGACAATACGACGAAAGTAGTTGACACAAACGTTTTCTTTCGATAAGCTAAACTTCGAACGGATACTCTCTTATTCAGAGTTGGTGGAGGGACAGACCCGATGAAACCCAGCAACCATCACAATGGTGAAAAGGTGCTAATCTGATGCAAGGAACATCTCCTTGAACAATAAGAGCGAAAGGCGGGACAATCCTTTCCTCATGTATAGTAGGAAGGGTTTTTTTTGTTTTCTTTAGAACCTTTAATACTGAATGAGCATAATTGATAAATAGAGTTCCGTAACTGATATGTAAAAGGAGGATTTAGCAACATGGCTGCTAATCGTCGTTTATTTACTTCTGAATCTGTAACAGAAGGCCATCCTGATAAAATATCTGACCAAATTTCAGATGCAATATTAGACGAAATATTAAAAACAGATCCTTATGCACGTGTTGCATGTGAAACGACCGTGACGACTGGGCTAGTACTTGTAGCTGGAGAAATCACGACAACAACATATGTTGATATTCCTGCAATAGTAAGGAAAACCATTAAAGAAATAGGGTATACTCGAGCAAAATTTGGATTTGATGCCGATACCTGTGCTGTGTTAACTGCAATTGATGAACAATCGCCAGATATTGCAGGAGGTGTAGATACTGCTTTAGAGGCGCGTCAAGGAACGATGAGTGATGAAGAAATTGCAGCTATTGGCGCCGGAGATCAAGGATTGATGTTTGGTTTTGCTTGCGATGAAACCGAAGAGTTAATGCCTTTACCGATTTCGTTAGCACATAAGTTAGCTAAGCGCTTAGCTGATGTTAGAAAAGATAAAACATTAGATTATTTACGACCGGATGGGAAAACTCAGGTGACCATTGAATATGATGAGGCGGATGAGCCGGTAAGAATTGATACAATTGTAATCTCTACACAACATCACCAAGATCTGACAACAGAACAAATTGAAAAAGATTTAATTGAACATGTCATTCGGCCTGTTGTACCAAAGAAACTGCTTGATGATAAGACAAAGTACTTTATTAATCCTACTGGTCGTTTTGTGATTGGTGGACCACAAGGAGATGCAGGTTTAACAGGGCGTAAAATTATTGTAGATACGTATGGGGGATATGCACGGCACGGTGGAGGAGCATTTAGTGGTAAAGATTCCACCAAAGTAGACCGATCTGCCGCTTATGCAGCTAGGTATGTTGCTAAGAATATTGTTGCAGCGGGTTTATCGAAATCATGTGAAGTACAATTAGCATATGCGATTGGTGTGGCAGAGCCTGTCTCAATTTCGATTAATACATTTGGATCAGGAGTAGTCGATGAAGAAAAACTAGTAAAAGCTGTAAGAAAACTATTTGATTTACGTCCAGCTGGTATAATTCGTATGCTTGATCTACAAAAACCAATCTTTAAGAATACTGCAGCATATGGTCATTTCGGCAGAACCGATATCCAATTCCCGTGGGAAAAAACCGACAAAGTTGATGAATTAAACGCGCTTTTAAAACAATTTTAAAAAATGATAGAAGAATGACAAAAGAGTTTTCTCATTTCAAGCTGGGGAAGCTCTTTTTTTGATATCGTGTGTGTTAAAACCTAAGGTATATCACCTATTTACAGTGAATATCTTACCAGACAAGTTGGGATTATATAGAAAAAAAGGGTGAAAAATGATAGAAGTTTACCTATCTCCGTGTTAGAATATTACTGTATCATTTCGGTTTTGTTACAAATGGGTTACAGCTCAGGGTGATACGTTTATAATTGACGAGAGAAGGTTTATGTTATGTGTGGTTTTATCGGAATGCTATTTGATGAACCAATGGAAAGGTCAGCTCAAGAAATAGCTAACTTCAAAGAACAAAATAATATAATAACGCATCGCGGACCAGATGACGAAGGATACTATTTTGATTCCTATATGTCGTTTGGGTTTCGGAGACTAAGTATTATTGATATCGAAAGTGGTACACAACCATTAAGTTATCATGATGAACAAATATGGATGGTTTTTAATGGTGAAATATATAATTACTTAGAGTTAAGGCAGGAACTAGTAAATGAAGGTTATCATTTCGAGACGAATTCCGACACTGAAGTAATTGCAGCTTTATTTACTAAATATAAAGAAGAGGCATTTCAATTACTAAGAGGAATGTTTGCGATTTTAATTTGGGATAAACAAAATGAAGAATTGTATGGTGCCAGAGATCCATTTGGAATTAAACCCCTTTTCTATTATGAAAATGATAGAGGGATGAGTTTTGCTTCGGAGAAGAAAAGTATCGCATTAATGTTGGAAAAAGAAGAAGTAGATCAAGATGCTTTACAGCATTATTTAAGTTTTCAATATGTTCCAGAACCAATGACAATGTCTAAGGGTATACACAAGGTGGAACCTGGTCATTATTTTAAGAAAAAACCAGCACAACCGATCATGTTTACAAGATATTGGCATGCCTCTTTTCAGCCAATGAATAGATCGAAACAAGATTGGATTGAACAGATTCAAGATGTTATGTACGATTCAGTAGATGTCCATATGCGTAGTGATGTGCCAGTAGGGTCGTTTTTATCTGGTGGAATTGACTCAACGTTAATTGTTTCTATAGCAAAAACGATAAACCCAAGAATAAAGACGTTTTCCGTCGGTTTCGAACGAGAGGGATATTCTGAAATTGACGTTGCGAAAGAAACTGCGGATAAATTAAATGTGGAGAATATATCCACAACCATTACACCGGAAGCATATATTAAAAATCTTCCACTTATTATGTGGCACATGGATGATCCATTAGCTGATCCTTCTTGTGTACCTCTTTATTTTGTTTCTGAAGAGGCACGGAAACATGTGAAAGTAGTTCTATCTGGAGAGGGGTCCGATGAATTATTTGGAGGATATAATATCTATCGCGAACCAGAATCCTTAAAGGTATTTGAAGCCATTCCAACTCCAGTAAAAGAATTGCTTGCAAAAGTTTCAACGGTGTTACCCGAAGGGGTGAAAGGCAAGAGTTTTCTCGATCGAGGTACAACCCCTTTACGTGAACGCTATATTGGAAATGCCAAGATGTTTGAAGCAGAGGAGAAAGAAAAGCTACTCAAAAGTTATAATGAGCAGTTAGGGTATCAACAAATTACTAGGAAATTATTTGATCACGTTAGGGACTATCCATCTGTTAACCAAATGCAATATGTCGATATTCATACATGGATGCGTGGAGATATTTTATTAAAAGCAGACCGAGTTACAATGGCAAACTCTCTAGAGTTACGCGTCCCTTTCTTGGATAAGGAAGTCTTCCAAGTTGCTAGGCAACTTCCTGTTGATATGAAAATTGCTAATGGAACAACCAAACAAATACTAAGAGAAGCATCCAGAGGGATTATTCCTGACCATGTATTAGACCGGAAAAAATTAGGGTTTCCAGTTCCGATACGTCACTGGTTGAAAAATGAATTAAATGGTTGGGCAAAACAACTTATTCGAGAGAGCGAAACGGACCATTTGCTGCATAAGGGTTATATTTTAGAATTATTACATGCACACTGCCAGGGAAAGGCAGACTATAGTAGAAAGATATGGACAGTTCTAATGTTTATGGTATGGCATCAAAACTTTTTGGAAGGTAAATTGGATATGCATGAAATTAAAAAGAGAGAACAAGAGAAAGAGTTGGTACGATCTTAGAGAAAAAGATTAGGAATGAAGATGGTGAGAAATCGGTTTTAATTTCATCATAAATTGGGTTTCTATCCAATTTTAGTCTTTTGAATTAGACAGGCAATCTCCAGACAACAATGGTGATTGCCTGTTCTCTTATTTTGTTTCCATTACTATTTCAGTGAATAAATTCGTTGCGCCTCATTTAAATACAGTAAAAAAATTTTACTGATCAAATACCTGTTTGTATCTTTTTCCTTTTTCCACGTAGGACGTTCTAACACGTTCCATTTCCTTGTAATCTGCTTCGGTTAGTTCTCGTATTACTTTAGCGGGACGACCGAGTGCCAGTACATTTTCTGGTATTTTCTTACCAGGGGAGACTAAACTTCCTGCACCAATAAAAGCATTCTCACCTATTTCTGCTCCGTCTAAGATGATAGAACCCATGCCGATTAATGCTTTGTTTCGAATAATAGCAGAATGGAGCGTTACCTGATGTCCTACAGTTACGTCGTCCTCAATAATTAGTGGTTGGTTTGGACTTTGATGAAGCATAGATAGGTCTTGAATACTTATGCGTTTTCCAATTCTTACCGGAGCTACGTCCCCTCGAATGACCGTCTTAAACCAAATACTTGATTCTTCACCAATTGTAACATCGCCTATTATCATAGCATCGGGTGCTACAAACACAGATTCATGAATAATTGGATAAAAGTCTTTATATGGATGTATCATTTGAATCCTCCTGGAAAATATGATGATATAAATAGTATACCAAATATAACATGTAGTATCGTAGATCGGAGGCAGCGAGTTGATTAAGCATCATGTTCTTCACTCCCCCAGTAAATTAATGTTCACTGTATATACAAAAATTTTTCCGCAGGTAAATAAGGAATTGAGCTATTGGCAAACACGAGCAGCTGCCATTCCGGATGATGAATTAAGAACACAAGCATTAGCAAGTATAACTTCAAAACGATTTCACTGTCAGGGAGGATCTGTTTTTGCTTTACTTGCTGAAGAAAAGTGGGAGAGTGCAGTTCGATTTGTTGTAGCATATCAAACAATAAGTGATTACCTTGATAACTTATGTGATCGAAGTACGTCTATGGATTCTGCAGGTTTTCGGATGTTACATACATCAATGAGAGATGCATTGACACTCACAGATTACTCAACTAATTATTACAGCCTAATCCAATATAAAGATGATAATGGATACTTGCAGGAGCTCGTACAAACTTGTAGAGAGGTTATAGCTAGCTTGGATAACCTAGCTGTATTTCAAGATAATTTATTATGGTTGGAAGGACTTTATGAAGATTTACAAGTACATAAACATGTGGTTCCGAATGAAAGAGAAATACGGTTGAAAAGATGGTCAGATATCAAGAATGACTACTCATTACAATGGTATGAATTTTCGGCAGCTACTGGATCAACACTTGGGATATACAGTTTAGTATGTTATGCGTTAGCAGGTAGAATAAATGACGAGATGACCGGCGCTATTACTAATGGTTACTTTCCATACATACAAGGGTTGCATATATTGTTGGATTACTATATTGATCAGCATGAGGATGTGACAGAGAAAGATTTGAACTTTTGCAGTTATTATGCTAATCAAAGGATCATGCTTGATCGTTTTGAGTATTTTGTAAATCAAGCGCTTAAGCAAACGACAGTTTTACCAGACGCTTCATTCCATAAAATGGTCGTAAAAGGCTTAATTGGACTATATTTAGGCGACGAAAAGGTAAAAGAATTGGAAAATGGAAGTATGGTCAAAAAGAGAATGCTAAAAGCTAGTGGAGGAGCTTCTTTGTTTTTTTATTTGAATACAAAACTTTATTATATGTATAAAAAAATTCGTAATTCTGGTCTATATCAAAATAGATAGTCTACGGAAACAAATACCTAATCTTAGCGCTTTTGGATTGCTATAATAAATGGAGGGTTGTTTCTTTGGTTTATAAAGCCGTATCGTAACACATGATATTTACGTTGGTTTAGCTTCATTACATGCTTTAAAACAATTTCTTTTTCTTCTTCGCCGCCTTCATGTCCATGATAGACGACTAAAACAATTAAACCACTCGTTTTCAAATATTGTAAGATCGTATTAATGGCATTTATGGTAGATTGGCCTTTTGTGACAATGCTTTTATCGCTTTTAGGAAGATATCCAAGATTAAATACTGCTCCGCCTATTAAAAATTCATTCGTCGGGATATACGCTTGTAGATTTGCATGGCTATCTTGTATTACTGATACATTTGTTCGATTATTTTCTTCGAGTTTCTGTTTCGTAGCGATTATGGCATCATCCTGAATATCAAATGCAAGCACATGCCCGTTTTTACCAACAACGTTACTCAAAAATAACGTGTCGTTTCCATTACCGCATGTAGCATCTATTACTGTTTCATTTTTATCAATGGAGCCCTCCAGTAAATAATGGGCATAATGTAATATTCCTTGTAACATCGTATACTCCTTTTGGATAGTGGTTAGACTTATTTTACCAGAAGATATCGTTATTGTCTTGACAAAGCGATTACAATTCATTAAAATTCGATATACATCATATAGGATAACGACAATGCAGAGGAATAGTAATAATTCCCTACAGGTAAAGAGAGACAGTGGTTGGTGAAAACTGTACCTGAATAATTATGAACTCGCCTTGAACGTTGCAGAAGTGATATGTAGTTTCTGCCGATTTATCCACGTTATGGATTAGGAGAGAATGCATGTAGTTGCATTAAGCTGGGTGGTACCGCGGGAATAATAGCTTCTCGTCCCTTTATGGGATGGGTGGCTTTTTTTTATAAATTTTTGTTTGTGATAAGGAGGAACTGATATGAGTTTTCATCATCAGCAAATTGAAAAGAAATGGCAGGAGTACTGGTTAGAAAATAAAACGTTTAAGACTGATACCTTTTCAGAGAAAGAAAAAGTGTATGCACTTGACATGTTTCCATATCCTTCTGGATCAGGCTTGCATGTAGGTCACCCAGAGGGTTATACTGCTACAGATATAATTTCAAGAATGAAACGGATGCAAGGATACGAAGTGCTTCACCCAATGGGGTGGGATGCTTTTGGCCTGCCAGCAGAACAATATGCAATTGATACTGGGAACAGTCCAGAAGAATTCACAAAGAAAAATATTGAAATCTTTAAAAGGCAAATTCAGGCACTCGGATTCTCCTATGATTGGGATCGTGAAATTAGTACGATGGATCCGAATTATTATAAGTGGACACAGTGGATTTTCACAAAGCTTTATGAAGAGGGTCTAGCCTACATGGATGAAGTTGCGGTTAACTGGTGCCCTGCATTAGGAACGGTGCTTGCTAATGAGGAAGTTATTGATGGAAAAAGTGAGCGGGGTGGCCACCCGGTTATTCGTAAACCTATGAAACAGTGGATGTTAAAAATTACTGCTTATGCAGACCGCTTACTTGAAGACTTAGATGAACTGGATTGGCCGGAAAGTTTGAAAGATATGCAACGCAATTGGATTGGGAGATCAGAAGGCGCTGAAGTACAGTTTACAGTTGATAATACGGATGAAATGTTTACGGTATTTACGACAAGACCAGATACGCTTTTCGGTGCAACGTATGCAGTACTAGCTCCTGAACATCCGTTAGTGGAAAAAATCGTAACGGCAGAACAGAAAATAGCTGTAGAAAGTTATATGAATGAGATTCAGACCAAGTCAGATTTAGAAAGAACTGATTTAGCGAAAGAAAAAACAGGCGTTTTTACTGGGGCTTATGCGATTAATCCAGTTAATCAAGAAAAAATGCCAATTTGGATTGCTGACTATGTATTAATGAGTTATGGATCTGGAGCAATCATGGCGGTTCCTGCACATGATGAACGAGATTATGAGTTTGCTGTTAAATTTGAACTCCCCATCATTGAAGTAGTTGCTGGTGGCGATATTTCCAATGAAGCGTATATTGGAGACGGCGAACATGTTAATTCAGATTTCCTTAATGGCATGGATAAAAAGGCGGCCATCATAAAAATGATTGATTGGCTAGAGGAAACAGAGAATGGGACAAAGAAAGTTACCTATCGTCTTCGTGATTGGCTATTTGCACGTCAAAGATATTGGGGTGAACCCATCCCAATTATTCACTGGGAAGATGATACAATGACTGCAGTTCCTGAAGAGGAATTACCCCTTGAATTGCCAGAGATGGATAATATTAAACCATCAGGAAATGGAGAATCACCATTGGCAAATAGTGATTGGATTCATGTGGTTGATCCTAAAACAGGAATGAAGGGAAGAAGAGAAACAAATACAATGCCACAGTGGGCAGGAAGCTGCTGGTACTTCTTGCGTTATATTGATCCAACTAACCCAGACCAAATTGCAGATCCCAAGGCATTAAAAGAGTGGTTGCCAGTTGACATTTATATCGGTGGTGCCGAACATGCGGTGCTCCATTTATTGTATGCTCGTTTCTGGCATAAATTCTTGTATGATATTGGTGTTGTGCCTACTAAAGAACCGTTTATGAAATTATTTAATCAAGGAATGATTCTTGGTGAAGGTAATGAAAAAATGAGCAAATCAAAAGGGAATGTCGTTAACCCAGATGATATTATTGAGTCCCATGGTGCTGACACTTTACGATTATATGAGATGTTTATGGGTCCACTTGATGCATCTGTTGCATGGTCTGAAAACGGACTAGACGGAGCGAGGCGATTCTTGGACCGTGTGTGGCGATTAATTGTATCAGATGATGGGCAACAATCTGATAAAATTGTGGATGAGGAAATTAATGGGTTAGATAAGATTTACCATGAAACGGTGAAAAAAGTTACCGATGATTTTAATCATTTACATTTTAATACGGCGATCTCACAAATGATGGTATTTATTAATGAAGGTTACAAAGCAGAAAAATTACCAAAAGATTATATAGAAGGTTTTGTTAAGATGCTTTCACCGATAGCACCTCACGTAACAGAAGAGCTGTGGAGAATACTTGGTCATTCGGAAACAATCAGTTTCGAAGCTTGGCCAACATATGATGAAAGTAAACTTGTTGAAGATGAAGTGGAAGTAGTTATACAAATTATGGGGAAAGTAAGGGCAAAGGTGAGTATTGCGAAAGATACCACCAAAGAAGAGTTGGAAAAAATAGCACTAGAAAATGAAAAGATTCAAGAATTAATAGAAGGAAAAACGGTACGAAAAGTAATTGTAATTCCTGGGAAATTAGTTAATATTGTAGCGAATTAATAAAAAGATCTCTTCGGATACGAAGAGATCTTTTTATAGCACATTCGATTTTTAAGTAGATGGTATCCATTTCGTTTGTAAAATAATCCATTCTCCATTCTCATAATACCAGGTGGTTTCAACTGTACCTAACCTATCTGCATGGTAAGCTCCACTAATTTGTTGATAACTTTTTAATCCGTATCCTTTACTTTTACTAATTAATACTGGTTCAAAAAAGGCAATTGGGTCAATCATGACAGATTTATGAGATTCAAGTAAATTACCGTTTTTATCGTATATGCCAAGTCTGATATAATCTTCAGCACGATTCTGAACATCAATCGTAATCGGTTTATCTGTTGGGGTTAGTTTAATGATAACGTTAAAATTATCTTCAAAAGTCCCACTCAAATAGGCTTGCTCCGGAAGTGGATTTTCTTTAAGCTGACCTTGAGAAATTGTATTTAACTGATAATTGTAAAGTCCTCCACTCCCCCCAGTTGCACTTTGATAAAAGATATCTTTTTTGTTGTCGTGATTCAAGTCAATCATTTGTAAAGTTGGATCATAACCTCCACCAGCATAATTTATTTTCCAGCCTTCCTTTTGTTTATTTGTGATTTCTGTCCAAATTTCCCGATAAAAATTGGAGTCGGGAGAAAATAAGATGCCCTTTAGTTGGATTTTTTCATTTTGACCATCCCCATTAACGTCTGCATGGTATGTTTTAATCTGTATTGGTTTTTGTTCTGCTGCTTGTGAAACCAATGGATTTAATGCACAAATGATCCATAGCGAACATATACTTACTATTATTTTTTTCATCATGTACCTCTCCATTATCGTTTGTTATTATTAGTGTGTGTAGGAAAGTTGCATGTTATCCTTCTACAGCTTATTATTAAAATTGAATGTACTAGTTAAGGAGTGGTTCTAGATGAATACAATTCAAGAATTAAGCCCCCAAGAAGTGGAAGAAAAACTGGAAAACGATAAAAATATAGAAGTTATAGATGTTAGGGAAGATGAAGAAGTAGCTCAAGGAAAGATTGAACAGGCAAAACATATTCCGCTACAAGAGATTCCTGAAGCTGTAAATAAATTAGATAAATCCAAAGATTACGTAATGGTATGCCGTTCTGGAAGAAGAAGTATGAAAGCTGCTTCATTTCTACAAGATAATGGATATAGGGTTTATAATATGGCTGGTGGAATGCTTGAATGGAAAGGTGACGTTAGCAGCTGAAAAATGTAACAGAAAAAAGGATTGACTTTTTTCTGTTACAAATATATAATATTTTTTGCTGTCAAAAAAAGTGTTATTGTTTTTTGGCAAAAAAAATAGACTATTGACGATTAATGGGATACATGCTATAATATTTATTCCAGTGATGAAGTTGTTGGTTATAAGCTAATTCGACAGAGTTCATCTCTCAAATTTTACGCAATGAAATCATTGACAAGTTTTAATGCAAGTGATACAATGTAAAAGTTGCGCTAAAAAAAGAAATTTGCTCTTTGAAAACTGAACAAAACAACCAGTATGTCAAGAAAAACAGGTAACCTGTTATTTCTATAAAACAACCAGAAGGCAACTTCTGGAGAAGCTAAGAAGAATGATTAACGGTGTTTAATCATAAACAAACTTTATTGGAGAGTTTGATCTTGGCTCAGGACGAACGCTGGCGGCGTGCCTAATACATGCAAGTCGAGCGCGGGAAGCAGGCAGAACTCCTTCGGGAGTGATGCCTGTGGAACGAGCGGCGGACGGGTGAGTAACACGTGGGCAACCTGCCTGTAAGACTGGGATAACCCCGGGAAACCGGGGCTAATACCGGATAACACTTTTTGGTACATGCCAAGAAGTTGAAAGGCGGCCTTTTTGGCTGTCACTTACAGATGGGCCCGCGGCGCATTAGCTAGTTGGTAGGGTAACGGCCTACCAAGGCAACGATGCGTAGCCGACCTGAGAGGGTGATCGGCCACACTGGGACTGAGACACGGCCCAGACTCCTACGGGAGGCAGCAGTAGGGAATCTTCCGCAATGGACGAAAGTCTGACGGAGCAACGCCGCGTGAGTGATGAAGGTTTTCGGATCGTAAAACTCTGTTGTTAGGGAAGAACAAGTGCCGTTCAAATAGGGCGGCACCTTGACGGTACCTAACCAGAAAGCCCCGGCTAACTACGTGCCAGCAGCCGCGGTAATACGTAGGGGGCAAGCGTTGTCCGGAATTATTGGGCGTAAAGCGCGCGCAGGCGGTCCTTTAAGTCTGATGTGAAAGCCCACGGCTCAACCGTGGATGGCCATTGGAAACTGGAGGACTTGAGTACAGAAGAGGAGAGTGGAATTCCACGTGTAGCGGTGAAATGCGTAGAGATGTGGAGGAACACCAGTGGCGAAGGCGACTCTCTGGTCTGTAACTGACGCTGAGGTGCGAAAGCGTGGGGAGCGAACAGGATTAGATACCCTGGTAGTCCACGCCGTAAACGTTGAGTGCTAGGTGTTAGGGGGTTTCCGCCCCTTAGTGCTGAAGTTAACGCATTAAGCACTCCGCCTGGGGAGTACGGCCGCAAGGCTGAAACTCAAAAGAATTGACGGGGGCCCGCACAAGCGGTGGAGCATGTGGTTTAATTCGAAGCAACGCGAAGAACCTTACCAGGTCTTGACATCCTCTGACACCCCTAGAGATAGGGCATTCCCTTCGGGGACAGAGTGACAGGTGGTGCATGGTTGTCGTCAGCTCGTGTCGTGAGATGTTGGGTTAAGTCCCGCAACGAGCGCAACCCTTGATCTTAGTTGCCAGCATTGAGTTGGGCACTCTAAGGTGACTGCCGGTGACAAACCGGAGGAAGGTGGGGATGACGTCAAATCATCATGCCCCTTATGACCTGGGCTACACACGTGCTACAATGGATGGAACAAAGGGCAGCGAAACCGCAAGGTCAAGCAAATCCCATAAAACCATTCTCAGTTCGGATTGCAGGCTGCAACTCGCCTGCATGAAGCCGGAATCGCTAGTAATCGCGGATCAGCATGCCGCGGTGAATACGTTCCCGGGCCTTGTACACACCGCCCGTCACACCACGAGAGTTGGTAACACCCGAAGTCGGTGAGGTAACCTTTTGGAGCCAGCCGCCGAAGGTGGGACCAATGATTGGGGTGAAGTCGTAACAAGGTAGCCGTATCGGAAGGTGCGGCTGGATCACCTCCTTTCTAAGGATATTAAGAAGGCGAAAGGGCTCGTCTAGCGACGTATAAACTGGACTGAACCGAAGGAGATAAAGGAAACACAATGAGCGTAGCGAATTGTTGTTGACTTATCGTACGAAGGCGAAGGAAGTTTACTAGTCGTTGAGCACTGTAGCTGGTCTAACGGAACCCTGAAGCATCCCTTACGGGATCTTCGGGAAGGGCATACGTGGTTGTTTGGTTCAGTTTTGAGAGAGTAATTTTCTCCATATTACATAAATAGATGGGCCTGTAGCTCAGCTGGTTAGAGCGCACGCCTGATAAGCGTGAGGTCGGTGGTTCGAGTCCACTCAGGCCCACCATCTATTTTATATTATATACGGGGCCTTAGCTCAGCTGGGAGAGCGCCTGCCTTGCACGCAGGAGGTCAGCGGTTCGATCCCGCTAGGCTCCATTTTTGTACTTTGAAAACTAAATAAGAGTAACAACGACATCAGAAAGCTGAAACAACTGTTCAGCGACGTACGGACTGGACGGAGCCTGCGGAGATAAAGGAGACATGATGAACGTGAGTGAATCAATGTTGACTTATCGCACAAAGGTGAAGGAAGTCGCGCTAGTCGCTAGTTGATGAAGCTGGATTAAGCAAAGGCGATAAAGAAGTACGCTTATTCATTGAATAGCTAGTTAAGTGAATAAGGGCGCACGGTGGATGCCTTGGCACTAGGAGCCGAAGAAGGACGGGACTAACACCGATATGTCTCGGGGAGTCGTAAGTAGACATTGATCCGGGAATTTCCGAATGGGGGAACCCACTGTTCGTAATGGAACAGTACTTCTATCTGAATACATAGGATAGGAGAGGCACACCCGGGGAACTGAAACATCTCAGTACCCGGAGGAAAAGAAAGCAAATGCGATTTCCTAAGTAGCGGCGAGCGAAACGGAATCAGCCCAAACCAGAAGGCTTGCCTTCTGGGGTTGTAGGACACTCCATTGGAGTTACCAAGAAATTCATTAGATGAAGCGATCTGGAAAGATCCGCCAAAGAAGGTAAGAGCCCTGTAATCGAAAAGGAATTTCCTCCGGAGTGGATCCTGAGTACGGCGGAACACGTGGAATTCCGTCGGAATCCGGGAGGACCATCTCCCAAGGCTAAATACTCCCTAGTGACCGATAGTGAACCAGTACCGTGAGGGAAAGGTGAAAAGCACCCCGGAAGGGGAGTGAAAGAGAACCTGAAACCGTGTGCCTACAAGTAGTCGAAGCCCGTTTATGGGTGACGGCGTACCTTTTGTAGAATGGACCGGCGAGTTACGATCGTATGCAAGGTTAAGTGGAAGACACGGAGCCGCAGCGAAAGCGAGTCTGAATAGGGCGAATGAGTATGCGGTCGTAGACCCGAAACCGTGTGATCTACCCATGTCCAGGGTGAAGGTCAGGTAACACTGACTGGAGGCCCGAACCCACGTATGTTGAAAAATGCGGGGATGAGGTGTGGGTAGGGGTGAAATGCCAATCGAACACGGAGATAGCTGGTTCTCTCCGAAATAGCTTTAGGGCTAGCCTCAAGGAGATGAGTACTGGAGGTAGAGCACTGATTGGACTAGGGGCCCTCACCGGGTTACCGAATTCAGTCAAACTCCGAATGCCAGTTACTTTGCCTTGGGAGTCAGACTATGGGTGATAAGGTTCATAGTCGAAAGGGAAACAGCCCAGACCGCCAGCTAAGGTCCCTAAGTATACGTTAAGTGGAAAAGGATGTGGAGTTGCTTAGACAACCAGTATGTTGGCTTAGAAGCAGCCATCATTTAAAGAGTGCGTAATAGCTCACTGGTCGAGTGACTCTGCGCCGAAAATGTACCGGGGCTAAACGTATCACCGAAGCTGCGGATTGTTCTACGAACAATGGTAGGAGAGCGTTCAAAGTGCTGTGAAGTCAGACCGTGAGGACTGGTGGAGCGCTTTGAAGTGAGAATGCCGGTATGAGTAGCGAAAAAAGAGTGAGAATCTCTTTCACCGAATGCCTAAGGTTTCCTGAGGAAGGCTCGTCCTCTCAGGGTTAGTCGGGACCTAAGCCGAGGCCGAAAGGCGTAGGCGATGGACAACAGGTAGATATTCCTGTACCACCTCATGAGCGTTTGAACGATGGGGGGACGCAGTAGGATAAGGAAAGCGCACCGATGGAAGCGTGCGCCCAAGCAGTGAGAAAGTCGGATAGGCAAATCCGTCCGGCAATTTCAAGCTGTTATGGGGAGGGAAATAGAGTACCGAAGTTCCGGATTTCACACTGCCAAGAAAAGCCTCTAGTGAGTTCATAGGTGCCCGTACCGCAAACCGACACAGGTAGGCGAGGAGAGAATCCTAAGGTGAGCGGGAGAACTCTCGTTAAGGAACTCGGCAAAATGACCCCGTAACTTCGGGAGAAGGGGTGCTCCTCTGCCGAGGAGCCGCAGTGAATAGGCCCAAGCGACTGTTTAGCAAAAACACAGGTCTCTGCGAAGCCGTAAGGCGAAGTATAGGGGCTGACACCTGCCCGGTGCTGGAAGGTTAAGGGGAAGCGTTAGCACTTCGGTGCGAAGCGTTGAACCGAAGCCCCAGTAAACGGCGGCCGTAACTATAACGGTCCTAAGGTAGCGAAATTCCTTGTCGGGTAAGTTCCGACCCGCACGAAAGGTGCAACGACTTGGGCACTGTCTCAACGAGAGACCCGGTGAAATTATACTATGTGTGAAGATGCACATTACCCGCGACAGGACGGAAAGACCCCGTGGAGCTTTACTGTAGCCTGATATTGAATGTTGGTACAGCTTGTACAGGATAGGTGGGAGCCATCGAAGCGTGAGCGCTAGCTTACGTGGAGGCACCCGTGGGATACCACCCTGGCTGTACGAACCTTCTAACCCAGGACCGTAATCCGGTTCGGAGACAGTGTCAGGCGGGCAGTTTGACTGGGGCGGTCGCCTCCCAAAGAGTAACGGAGGCGCCCAAAGGTTCCCTCAGAATGGTTGGAAATCATTCGCAGAGTGTAAAGGCAGAAGGGAGCTTGACTGCGAGACCTACAAGTCGAGCAGGGACGAAAGTCGGGCTTAGTGATCCGGTGGTTCCGCATGGAAGGGCCATCGCTCAACGGATAAAAGCTACCCCGGGGATAACAGGCTTATCTCCCCCAAGAGTTCACATCGACGGGGAGGTTTGGCACCTCGATGTCGGCTCATCGCATCCTGGGGCTGTAGTCGGTCCCAAGGGTTGGGCTGTTCGCCCATTAAAGCGGTACGCGAGCTGGGTTCAGAACGTCGTGAGACAGTTCGGTCCCTATCCGTCGTGGGCGTTGGAAGTTTGAGAGGAGCTGTCCTTAGTACGAGAGGACCGGGATGGACACACCGCTGGTGTACCAGTTGTTCCGCCAGGAGCATAGCTGGGTAGCTACGTGTGGCAGGGATAAGTGCTGAAAGCATCTAAGCATGAAGCCCCCCTCTAGATGAGACTTCCCATCACTTCAAGTGAGTAAGATCCCTCAGAGATGATGAGGTTGATAGGTTCGAGGTGGAAGCGTGGTGACACGTGGAGCTGACGAATACTAATCGATCGAGGACTTAACTAACCAATTTGGCTTTGAAACGTCGTTGAATGATCTCTTATTTAGTTTTTAGGGTACAAATAGCGGAGAGGTCACACCTGTTCCCATGCCGAACACAGTAGTTAAGCTCTCCAGCGCCGATGGTAGTTGGGGCTTTGTCCCTGCAAGAGTAGGACGCCGCCAGGCCATTTTAAAAGCTGTTCGTATGTTTATACGGACAGCTTTTCTAACACTAAATATATTCATTTTATCCCTACAAACTCTGCCTGAAATAGTAAAAGTCAATATTTTTAAAAAACCATATAAACAAATGGCCTCAGTACTCTTAAAACGAAGACTGAGGCCATTGTTAATTCGATATATTCAACAACTTTAAAAGTTTATTCAGCAATACAAGATTAGGTTAGGTTATTTTCTTCTGTAAGATTTCTGCCTTTTTTTCCACTTAATGAATTCGTTATAGAGGTGATGGCTCCATCACCTGTAACATTACAAGCTGTTCCAAGACTGTCTTGTGCTAAGTATAGAGCTATCATTAAAGATACCATCGTTGCGTCAAAACCTAGCATACTTTTGAGCAAGCCAATAGCAGCCATTACTGCACCACCAGGAACCCCTGGAGCAGCAATCATTGTTATACCTAACATTAAGATAAATGGAAATACAGCTGAGAATGTACCAGGCTCTCCTTGTAAAAACATGACAGCTAAAGAACAACTTACTAACGTAATTGTACTTCCAGATAGATGTATATTTGCGAGTAAAGGAACTGTAAAATCAGCTATTCCTTCTCGTACTTTTAATGTTTTTGTATGTTTTAAAGTTACTGGAATGGTAGCGGCAGAAGATTGAGTTCCTAACGCTGTAAAATATGCAGGTATCATTCGTTTTATCATACTGATTGGGTTTTGCTTACTTAACGTTCCAGCTAATGTATATTGAAGCATTAAATAAAGTAAATGCAAAATAATAATCATAACAAATACTTTTGCAAATACAGCTAAAATTGTACTCACTTGACCAGCTGCCGTCATATTGGCAAATATTCCAAAAATATGGATTGGAAGTAAAGGAATAATAACTTTTTCAATAACTAATTGTATAATATCTCGGAAATCAGTTGTTATTTTATATAATGCTTCGCCTTTAATAGTTGCAATACCAAGACCAATGACAAAAGACAGAAGTAAAGCTGTCATAATTTCCATTGGGGGTGGCATTTCAACTTGGAAAAATCCTTCACTAAGGCTCTTGGAAGGATCTGAAAAAGATTGTAAGGATTGCTGGCTCAAAAACGTCGGATAGACGATTTTCGCTACAAAAAATGCTATTACTCCAGCAACAACGGTTGATGTATAAGCTACTGCCCCTGTTAGTCCAAGTAATTTACCTGCACCTCGTCCCATTGAGCCAATACCTGGTGCAATGAAACCTATAATAATTAATGGAATAATAAATTCTAGAAAATTACCGAATATATCGTTAAACGTTGCAAATAATCGAATAAGCCAGTCATTCGCGAATGACCCAATTACAATACCGAGAAGGATTGCTGTAATTATTCTAAGTAGTAGTCCTAGTCCTTTCAATGATTCCCCTCCTTTTATAATACCCCCTATTTTACACAAAATATTACGATTCGTCTAACTAAATTAAAAGCGCACCAAATTTAGGTGCGCTAGTGCCTGCTTAGCTCATTCCATAAGGTCCTAATTGTTGGGAATTACTTGTGCTTGTGTTTCCACTGTTACCGCTACTATTATTTGAATTCGTCATTTGGGAAACGAATGGAATCATCTGTTGCATGGTTTGTCCAAGATTTTGATTGTTTTTTGTCATGGTATAATATGTGGCAGCTCCTACACCAACAGACGCAATAATAGGTAACCATACTCCGTTTTTTTGCATTATTTACCAACCCTTTCTAAACCTTATCGTTTGATTAACAGACATTATTAGGTTAATCCATTTGCTGAATTTAATGCCTAGTATCAACTACCAGCATAATAACCTGTTTCCAACGCAGCATTTAGTCCCGCCAATCTTCCTGTGACTAGAGCCGAAGTAATATTATAACCACCTGTATATCCATGTATATCTAAGATCTCACCACAAAAATATAGACCATGCATGATTTTAGATTGCATTGTATTTGGTACGATTTCTTTTATGGATACACCACCTCCAGTTACAAATGCTTTATCAAGGGGTAATGAGCCATGAACTTGAAATGTAAACTGTTTAAAGTCTTTAATGATATTGCGAATCGTTAATTTTGAGATGGAACTTCCTTTTTCATCGTCCGTAATGCCATGTCGTTGAAATAAATAAGCCATCAATCGTTCAGGTATCCAACCTTTCAGTAAGTTTTTTAGAGATTTCCTTGGATGCTCCTCGACTAATTTCAGTAACTTATTAAATAGCTCTTGTTCGTTGTGTTGAGGTATCGTATCAAGCTGCATTGTTACTGAAGATTGCCCTTTACGTAATTCCTTTACTACAAATTGAGAACAACGCAGAACAGCTGGACCAGAAACTCCAAAATGCGTAAATATCATATCCATTTGATGAGATACAATAGGTTTATGATTTTTATTTAAAACGGTTAGTTTTATATCCCGTAAGGATAAACCTTGAAGGGATTTATTTTGAATAAAAGGTTCATTAGAGGTTAGGGCCACTTCAGTAGGATATAGATCTGTCACAGTATGTCCTGCTTTTTTAGCCCAAGCATATCCGTCCCCTGTAGAACCTGTATGTGGTACTGCTTTTCCACCGACTGCGATAACCAATGCTTTTGTCATTATTTTTGAACCGTCTCGAAGAATAATCGTATGGTTAGCTTGGTCATAATGAATAGCTTTCACAGGAGTTTCAAGTTTTATTGCTACCTGTAACTCATCCATCCGATTTAAAAGGGCGTTAACAACGGTTTTGGATTGATTAGAGACAGGAAACATTCTTCCGTGGTCTTCTTCTTTAAGAGGAACGTTTAGTCCTTCAAAAAAATCAATAATATCGTAATTATTAAATACTGAAAATGCACTATATAAAAATTTGCCATTGCCAGGTATATGTTTGATCACTTCATCTTGAGGAAGACGATTGGTAACATTGCAACGGCCACCCCCAGATATAGCTAATTTTTTCCCCAATTTCTTCCCTTTTTCAATTAATAAGGTCTTCGCCCCTGATTCGGAAGCTGCAATAGCTGCCATCAAACCAGAAGGCCCACCACCAATTATTATTACGTCATAGGACAATTTTCTTCATTCCTTTCCGTATGTATATTAACATGATCTATTAATACGAACAATTTTTTACTGATGGTATGTAATAAATAGGAGTTGAATTGATAATGATGCAGTTAAATTGTGATAAAATAGTGCAAATGATTCTTTTTATCAGAAATGAAGTTTCTGTATAATGATATAATGGTGTCGAATTTTAATAATTTATGTAGATAAATGCGGGTGAAATAATGTCAAATATAGTACGAGGAACCATGTTATTAACTGGGGCGTCTTTTTTGTCGAAGTTTTTAGGCATGATCTATGTCGTTCCTTTTAATGCGTTAGTTGGAGCAAGCGGTGGTACGCTGTTTGCCTATGCATATACGCCTTATAGTATTTTTATAAGCTTATCAACAGTAGGTGTACCTTTAGCAGTATCTAAATTTGTGTCGAAATATAATGCAGTAGGGGATTATGAAACAGGTATGCGCATGTTCCGTGCAGGTTTAACGTTGATGCTTGTAACTGGAACCTTGGCTTTTTTAGCCATGTTTATTAGTGCTGATTGGCTAGCAGCTGGGATGATTACGAGTGACGATCCAGATAGTATTACTGTAGCCGATGTAGCTTTTGTGATTCGTATGGTAAGTGTTGCATTAATTATAATTCCAGCTATGAGTATTGCCCGGGGTTTTTTCCAAGGCCATAACTCGATGGGACCAACGGCAGTCTCGCAAGTAGTTGAACAAATTGTTCGGATTGTTTTTCTTTTAGGCGGCTCATTCATTATTCTAAAAATATTTGATGGAACAATACTTGCAGCTGTTGGATTTTCTACGTTTGCAGCCTTTCTTGGCGCATTGGCATCATCAATCATTCTATGGTTGTATTGGCGTAAAAGAAAACCATTTTTAGAAAAACAAATTCATCAGCAAACATATACGCATGATGTTCGTAAGAAGGATTTGTTTGCTGAATTGTTCCGTTATGCAGGACCATTTGTACTGGTAGGATTAGCAATCCCATTATATCAATTAGTAGATCAATTTACATTTGAACGTTCAATGGTAGCAAGTGATCGACAAGATATTTGGGAATTTACGTACTCGGTTATCAATTTTTATGGACATAAGCTCGTTATTATTCCAATTACGTTAGCAACGGGTTTATCAATGGCGATATTACCTGAAATGACCAAATCATTTACGCAACAAAACCAAACACAATTGAAGCAGCAAATTAATCATGCTTTTCAAATTATTATGGTTTTAGTTATTCCTGCTGTTGTCGGGCTTTCTATGTTATCGAATGAAGCATATGGGACACTGTTTGGTGAAATGGATAAGCTGCATATTTCAGGTCCATTGCTTGCTTGGTATGCACCAGTTGCTTTATTATTTGCACTATTTAGTGTCTCATCCTCCGTATTACAAGGGATAAACCAACAACGTTTTGCAGTTATTAGTTTGTCCGCAGGATTGTTAGTTAAAGTGCTATTCAATATACAGTTAATCTATTTATTTGGAGCAAAAGGTGCTATTTTTGGAACTGCAATTGCTGCTGGTATTGCAGTGATGTTAAATCTTTGGAGAATCCGTGCTTCCATTGATTTCTCTTATAAACAGTTAATTAAACGTACGATTTTGATTGGGATTTTTGTAACCATTATGAGTGGTTGTATTATCTTACTTAAGTATTTCGTTGGTTTTGCCGTTCCTTATGAGGATACAAGATGGGGGGCAGCTATCATGCTTATTATTGGTGTGATCGGCGGAGGAGCAGTTTATCTATGGCTTGCCTATAAATCCACTTTATTGGAAAGAGTATTAGGGAATCGAGTCCGTGTGTTGGACAAAGTCTTCCAAAGGTAAGGAGGAAAGAATATGCGAATTGATAAATTTTTGGCGAATACAGGTTATGGTAGTCGTAAAGATGTGAAGGTATTACTTAAGAAAAAACAAGTTTTTGTTAATGGTTCTATCGTTAAAAATAGTGCTTTGCATATAAATCCATATGAGGATATGATTAAAGTAAATGATACATTAATAAAGTATCGAAAATATATTTACATGATGATGAACAAACCTCCTCAGGTTATTTCTGCTACGGAAGATAAGCGAGATAAGACCGTCATTGATCTGCTACCTCCAGCATTACAAAATTTTCAACCTTTTCCTGTTGGGAGGTTGGATAAAGATACAGAAGGACTATTATTAATAACAAATGATGGGAAGCTGGCCCATCATTTGTTATCTCCAAAGAAAAACATTGATAAGACATATTACGCTAAAATCGATGGAATTATTACGGAAAATGACATTACATCTTTTCGTAATGGCATTCAATTAAATGATGGATATGTGACTAAACCCGCTGGTTTGTCCATCTTACATCGCGGGGAAATATCTGAAGTACTTGTAACCATTACTGAAGGAAAATTCCACCAAGTGAAAAGGATGTTTCATGCGATTGATAAACAAGTAATTTATTTAAAACGCATGCAAATGGGGAGATTAAAGCTTGATCAATCTTTAGCTTTAGGAGAATATCGTGAACTTACAGAAGAAGAACTTCAATTATTAAACAACCCCTAAAACATTGGAGGCTTATCATGACTGGAGAACCGCATTATTTTATAGCTGTCCCATTGTCTAATGATGTGAAAGAACGTTTTTCTTTAACGCAACAGCAAATAAGCAATCTGCCATACAAACAATGGACGGATTGGCAAGATATGCATATTACATTAAAGTTTTTAGGCCCTGTTTCCGATATTAAATTAAAAGCATTGATTCATCGCTTACATCAAATTTCTTTTCGGGGATTCACTTTAAAAGCAAGTAATATCGAAACGTTTGGTAATCCAGCAAGACCCAGAGTATTATATGTCTCTGTCGAATTATCTAAGCAGTTGACTGCGTTATACCAAAAAATAGAACTAGCTTCTTTGGAAGTTGGATTTTCAAAGGAAAACAGAATTTATATACCACATATAACGTTAGCTAAAAAATGGATTGGACAGAACGATTGGTTGAATAAGTTGGATCAAGTTAAAGCAAATGTCCAGGGGCCCATAAAAATAGATGTACGTGAATTTACACTATTTCGTATTTATCCGAACCGTATTCCAAAATATAGAATAATTGCTACGTTTCACGAACAAGGGGGTGGAGCATCTGGCTCAATTAATTAAGCTTCAAGATTATATTTCTCGCTATGAATGGAACCCATTTCGCTATCCAAGTCAGTTTATACGATTGAAACAAGAAAATTGGAAAAAATTGACTGTAGAATGGGAGCAGATCGTAGAGGAACCGGAGGAAGAAGAAGCATCTCCTAAATCATCACGTTTTTCCAAATGGAAACGGTGGAAACAGAAACCGAGGGTAGATGTAACAGGGGAGCGAGATCATACAGAATCTTTACCACCTACCAAAGAAGAGCTAAAGCATTATTTCTTGAATCGTTTAATGGAGATTCAGATGAAGTGGGCAACTTCCACAATAACGGATATTTCTTATATTAATCAAAAATACAGCTATGATCCGGAAATAAAATATTTTCTTCAGCGCTTTCCAGATACATATCTCATTATGTATTATCCAATTTTTAATATAAAAAAAGCACCAATAGAGGGAGAAATCATTGTAATTACGCCGATTAATATAGAAATTATATATTTAATGGATGAGGGTAAAGATGCTATGATTATCGCTAGTGATGAACGAACATGGACAGTGGATGTACAAGATAAGCGATATAAAATTATAAATCCTCATATCGCTTTAAAACGGACTGAACAAATCATAAAAAGTGTACTTGCCTTTCATGATTTAGAATTTCCAATTAAGAAGACAGTATTATCAAAAACAAACGAAATACTGTATACTGACGAACCTTTTTATACTCAGCTCGTTGGTAGAAAGCAATATGAAGAATGGTTCTTAACAATGCGTAGTTTGTCTTCACCATTAAAAAACCAGCAATTGCGAGTGGCAGATGCATTATTAAAACATTGTCAAACAAGCTCAGTCAAGCGGCTGGAATGGGATGAAGAAACGTATGCTTTTGGATTCACAGAAGAAAATAATTGACTGTGGTGGGGAAGCGAAGAACATGCTAAACTATTCACATATTTGTATTTTTGCTTAGAACTAGATAAAATGTATTATTGAACGCTAAATTTTGAAAGATGTGAGGAATTTATGGTGGACTGGCTGAAGCGAGTTCTAGGTTATGAATGGGAGATTACTCCAGCAGGGGGATTGACTGGAGATGCTTATCTAGCTACAAAAGACAATCAACGATTATTTTTAAAACGTAATTCTTCGCCATTTTTGGCTGTATTATCAGCCGAAGGAATTGTTCCCAAGCTAATTTGGACAAAACGTATGGAAAATGGTGATGTGATTACAGCACAGGAATGGCTTGAAGGAAGGGAATTGAAGCCAGCAGAAATGCAGCATTTACGTGTTGCTGAGCTGCTGCACAAAATCCACCATTCCTCGGAATTATTATATATGCTTATGCGATTAGGGAAAAAACCTGTCACATCTGATGAAAGTTTTTCTAATATAAGATTGAGATTAGAGCGTATTGGTTTATTTAACCAAGATCAAGTAAGAATAGCACTTGTTTTTTTGGAGCAATTATTACCAATTACTAGAAAGCAAAAATTGGTCGTATGTCATGGTGATTTAAATCATAATAACATTTTACTTTCAAAAGAAGGACATCTTCATTTGATTGATTGGGATAATGCTCTGATTGCAGATCCTGTAACAGATTATGGAATGGTATTAAACTGGTATATTCCTAAAGAAAATTGGAATGAGTGGTTAGAGCACTATGGTGTCACTAGTGACGACCATTTAATTGAACGGATGTACTGGTATTTACTTCTTGATGTGTTACATTATTTATGTTGGCATTTAGAACGAGATGAATTGATTAAATACAGGGAAAGATTAACGGACTTAGAAGAATTAAACGAGCAAATTAGAGCATTTAACGTTCACTAGTTTGATGTAGCGCATGAAGCCATGATGCTAAATTTTGATCATTTGCGGTTATATGATCTTCTATATTTTCAACAATTTCCCCATCTTTTCCATAGCTGTATATTTCAGGAAGAATACGAAGTAGTTCTTGATCCGTAACGTTATTATTATTCATTAAAGATTGAACGAGTCTAGAGATTTGTTGATACTCCGAAACATGGCCACAGCATTCGCCTTTTTGTTCATCTAAAAGGTCTATTAACAATGTTAATTGATTGTTTGTGTTTAATGTCATTCGTTATCACCTCTTCCTTAGTATCGTTCATCATTGCATTTCTATACCTCTAAATACAGAAAGAGAGGCTTAAATGATGCGTCAACGAAATAAGCCGTGGGCAGACGATTTTTTAGAAGAGAATACACATATTGTTATTCCAAATCCGCAAGAATACAAAGGTAAATGGAAAAAATTCTTTGGTAATGATAAAGCCGTTCATATTGAAATTGGAACAGGAAAAGGACAATTTATTGTTGAGATGGCTAAACAGTTTCCAGAAGTTAATTTTATTGGAATTGAACTCGCTAAAAGTATCATTGTTACAGCAGCTCAAAAAATCAACGAATCGAAACTAAATAATATTGTGTTGATTAATGAAGATGCTGCTAATCTAAAAGAAATATTTGCAGAAAGCGAATTAGCAACGATTTATTTGAACTTTTCGGATCCGTGGCCTAAAAACAGGCATGAAAAACGGAGACTTACCTATCATACCTTTTTAGAAAAATATCAAGAAGTATTACAACCGTCGGGAGAAGTCATTCTAAAAACCGATAATATGGGATTATTTGAGTACTCGTTAACAAGCTTCTCTCAATTTGGGATGCAACTTGAGGAAGTCAATTTGGATCTGCATCGTATTCATGATCCAACCAATAGGATGACAGAATATGAGGAGAAGTTTTCGAGCAAAGGCCAGCCAATCTATAGATGTCGTGTATCTTTCCACAATATGTAGACAAACAATCGATCGACGATATATTCGATCGATTGTTTTTTTTGCATTTTAGAAAGCGTTTGCTAGCTGACTGTTCTTTGCTAAACTAATAGGAAAAGGGGGGAATATAAATGGAGAATTTGCAAGTAGGTAGAGCTAGATTAACTTGGTTGCGCGGTGGAGTTACTTTTTTGGACGGTGGAGCCATGTTTGGTGTCGTACCAAAACCACTTTGGAGTAAGAAGTATCCATCCAATAATAATAATCAAATTGAGTTACGAACAGATCCAATTTTAGTGGAAATCGACAATAGAAACTATTTAATTGATACTGGAATAGGCGCAGGTAAGTTGTCTGATAAACAGATCCGTAATTTTGGCGTTATCGAACAATCCTACATCGAGAACGCTTTAGCACAAATAGAATTAACACCAGATGATATCGATGCTGTCCTTATGACACATCTTCATTTTGATCATGCATGTGGATTAACAAAGAAGAATGGGGACTCCTTAACTTCTGTTTTTCAAAATGCAATCATTTACACATCTTCAATTGAATGGAAAGAAATGCAGAAGCCGAATATTCGATCATCTAATACGTATTGGGAGAATAATTGGGTACCAATCGTTGACCAGGTTCACGTTTTCGATAAGGAAATAGAGATAACGCCAGGTCTAAAAATGATTCATACGGGGGGACATAGTAATGGACATTCTATTCTCGTATTTGAAGAAGGAAATGAGTGTTTTATCCATATGGCGGATATTATGCCGACACATGCGCATCAAAATAAACTGTGGGCATTAGCGTATGATGATTATCCCGTTACCTCAGTACATGAAAAAGAAAAATGGATGAAATATGGTTATGATAAACAAGCTTGGTACACGTTTTATCATGATGCCTATTATCGTGCGATTCAGTTTAATAAAAATGGTGAAATCAAAAATTTAGTTGAGCGAACACGCTATACAGATAGGAATTGAAAGCTGCTCAGAACTTGAGCAGCTTTCCGTTTGGATGTTCATTATACGGTTTGAACAGAGTCAATGACTGCTCCTGTTTCAACATCAACATAGAATTCATACTGTTTATTTTCGCCATCGAGGCTGCGTGTTACTCCACCACGATAGGCATTGTACAATAAACCGTTTTTTTCTACTTCTTGTGGTTTCATATAAATCCATGAACCACTAATTGGTCCTTGTTTTTTAAAAGTTTCTTTTGCTTGTTTTAAAGCTTTTTCTGGTGTTATTTTTTGGATTTGATCTAATTGTTGTTTAGCAATATAACCGACGGCTACACCTAATCCTGCTGCAAGAACTGCTTTTTTTACACTCATATCATGTTCACCTCTTGCTATAATATTAAAATCGGTAGTTTTGGGTCTACAAATGTTAGTATATCGTATTCTGAAAAAAATAGAAAATAATAAATCAAGGTATGTTTATTTATTAAGGAATAGTGGATATACATCGACTATTTCCGTTATACTAGCTATATTACATAGCAAAGGCGGGATATGAGAGATGAATCAAGAGACATTAGCAATGTTTAGGGAATTAACCGAATTACAGGGAGCTCCGGGTAATGAACACCCAGTCCGTTCATTTATGAAAAGAGAACTTGACAAGTATGCTGATGAGGTGATTCAAGACCATCTTGGTGGTGTTTTTGGTGTTAAAAAGGGAAAAGGTCCAAGAGTAATGGTAGCTGGTCATATGGATGAGGTTGGATTTATGGTTACACAAATTACAAAAAATGGGATGATTCGTTTTCAAACATTAGGCGGTTGGTGGAGCCAAGTCTTATTAGCTCAACGCGTTCAAATTATGACGGAAAACGGACCAGTCATTGGAGTTATTGGTTCGATACCACCACATAATTTAACAGATGCACAACGGAAAAAACCAATGGAAATGAAACATATGCTTATAGATATTGGTGCCGATGATCAAGATGATGCAGAAAAAATTGGAATTAAGCCAGGGCAACCCATTGTCCCGTTGACACCATTTACACCTATGGCCAATAATAAGAAAATTATGGCGAAAGCTTGGGATAATCGATATGGATGTGGATTAGCCATTGAACTACTGAAGGAATTACACAACCAATCTGTACCTAACTATTTGTACTCTGGGGCGACTGTCCAGGAAGAGGTTGGGTTAAGAGGTGCTCAAGTAGCGGCAAATATGATTAAACCAGATATATTCTTTGCGTTAGATGCTTCACCTGCTAATGACGCATCCGGTAATAAAGAAGAATTCGGTCAATTAGGTGAAGGAGCATTACTCCGTATATTTGATCGTTCGATGATTACACATCAAGGTATGAAAAATTTTGTATTAGATACGGCGGAAAGCCATGATATTCCGTACCAATATTTTATATCGCAAGGAGGAACAGATGCTGGACGTGTCCATATGACTAATCATGGAGTGCCTTCAGCAGTTGTAGGAATTTGCTCACGCTATATCCATACTTCTGCTTCTATTATTCATGTGGATGATTACGCTGCTGCTAAAGAACTATTAATACAATTAATTAAATCAACAGACCAAAACACATTAAATTACATTCACCAATCTGTTTAATCTAAGGTCTTGTAGAGGATGAAAGAAATGAATATAATAGTCGGTTCCACTAATCCTGCTAAAGTAAATGCAGTAAAAGAAGTATTCTATGAGAAAATGGTTGACTCAAAAGTTGTTCCATCACATGTTTCTCCTCAACCTTTCTCTGATGATGAGACGAGACAAGGAGCAATTAACCGAGCAGTAGCTTGCACTTCTAGTGATACAATGGGGATTGGTTTAGAAGGTGGAGTGATGTATGTTGAAGAGCAACTCTTTCTTTGTAATTGGGGGGCATTAGTAATTCCTGATCAGACAATTTTTACTGCTAGCGGTGCTCGTATTCCCTTACCGAAGGAAATAGATATCCAATTAGAACACGGGATGGAACTTGGAGACATTATGAATGCGTATGCCAAACGAAAAAATGTAGGGAAGAAAGAGGGAGCTATTGGCATATTTACAAATGAAATGATTTCGAGACAAACGATGTTTAGCCATGTTGTTAAATTATTACGTGGTCAATGGGAATACAATAGCCGGTAGAGCTGTTCTGCTCAACCGGCTATTTATCTTTCACTATGTTTACTCATATACATAATGAATAACATCTATTGCTTGTTCAATTGTTTCGACAGTTACATTTGCTTTTTCCGACAACTCTTTTAAAGGATGGATAAGTGAATCTGGTCGAACGATAATTGTTGGTTTATTTAATGATATCGCCTGACTTGCGTCCATAGCGGTATTCCATTGCTTATATTTTTCACCAAATAGCGCAATGATAATATCTGCTTTTTCCATCAAAACCTGGGTTCTAAAGTTATTTATCTTCGAAGCGGCTTCATCTTTATAAACCTTGCTCGGCTGGTTACCCAATATCGCTTCTCCAATATTATCTGAGCGATCATGATTGGTTTGTGGTGCAACAAAGGTTAAAGGTAATCCCTTTTCTTGTGCCAACTGTTTTATAGTTTCTCTCCAATCATCATGAATTTGTCCAGCTAAATATACTGTGAGTTCCATGCGCTTTCTCCCTCCTCATAAATCCTTCTATATCTATAGTATACAAAATTAAAATAACTGAAAAGCATTTTACGTAGTAGATTGATCTCGAACGTTTCACATTCTATGAAATTCATAGTAATATAGGTAAAGGAATAGGTAGCTGTACAATTCGTTCATTCAATTAGGGGCTCTAATATACGTATGGTGTAATCCAAAAGACAAGCCAATTCATTGCAAGTGGATGCAGGATATAAAAGTAAAATAATATACCTATAAGGTTTAATTTAAAATACGAAAATGCATCGATTTTTTTAGACAATGGTATACCGTTGTTTCTTCTATTAGAAACATTATCCATTCTATTCTGTCATAAACAAAGGAGATGATATAAATGGAAACATTACGATCTCATGAAACATTTGAAAAAAGGATCAATCAGTCGAATATCGTATTCTATTTTACTGCCGGATGGTGCCCAGATTGTAGAGTGATTGAACCTGTATTACCAGAAATAGAGGCAGAATTTCCAAACTATACTTTTGTAAAAGTAGATAGAGACGAATTTATTGATATTTGCCAGGAGTACGCAATATTTGGAATCCCTAGCTTTGTCGCTTTCCGTAATGGTGAGGAAACGGGTAGATTTGTAAGTAAGAATCGTAAGACGAAAGAAGAGATTGTCCAATTCCTTAATAATCTTCCAAACTAGATTTGTGTTAGGAGGGAATCAAAATGAAAATGACAAGCTTAAAATTAAAACAAATTCTAGAACAACATTTAGCAAATGACGATTTTCGAACATCATATAACCGGGATAAGGATACGTTTCGAATTGAAAGGAAAGAAACAAAAAAAGGGATTACCATCACCTTGCCGAATGTAGTAGGGAAATATAACCAGCGCGGGGAAATCGTCATAGATGAATTAGTTGATCATATTAAGGAAGCATTACGAATCATGAATGAAGAGCAACACCTAGCTGGAATGGAAAAACAAATTTATCCGGTTATTCGAGCTACTTCCTTTCCAACAGTCACCAATGCTGGAACTGAATTGATTTTTAAAGATCATACAGCGGAAACAAGAATCTTTTACGCATTAGATTTAGGAAAATCCTATCGCCTAATTGATGAAGAACTACTTCATAATGAAGGTTGGACCAAAGAACGGATAGATGAAATTGCAACTTTCAATTTACGTTCGTTATCCTTGGATTACAAACATGAGCAAGTGGCTGAAAATGATTTTTATTTTATTTCCACACAAGATGGGTATGATGCGAGCCGAATTTTAAATGAGGCATTTTTAGAAGAAATGAAAGCGAATAGTAAAGGGGAGTTAGCTGTTGCTGTTCCTCATCAAGATGTCTTAATTGTTACAGATGTTCAGAACAAAGCTGGATATGATATTCTAGCTCAGATGACTATGAAATTCTTTGCTGAAGGAAGAATTCCTATTACATCTTTACCAATGATTTATGAAGAAAAATCATTAGAGCCTGTGTTTATACTAGCTAAAAACAAACCCGAGAAGAATCAATAAACCGAAAAGGATGATCAAGCGAATGG
This sequence comes from Virgibacillus salexigens, assembly GCF_000723585.1. Classification (NCBI taxonomy): domain Bacteria; kingdom Bacillati; phylum Bacillota; class Bacilli; order Caryophanales; family Bacillaceae; genus Virgibacillus; species Virgibacillus salexigens. The sequence continues at coordinate 1,652,690 of NZ_CCDP010000001.1, forward strand.
ATGTATTTTACAATGTCAATGGTATTGGTGATGTACTTATTATCCCAATCTCAGAAGGAAATCGTTATGACGTGAGACATGAAAGGATTGGTGATGTTGTTCGGATTACCGGTGATTCAGATAAAGTTTTAGGTTATAACATCTTTCATGCGTCCACTTATTTTTCTTTCTTAACCAATGGAAAAATAATGCTAACTGAAGAGGGATTAGGTGAACTCAAGCAATTATTTAACCAATTAGAATTAGATGATTATTTGAATTTTGACTTACGTCCTAAGTTCGTTATTGGACATGTTATGAGCAAAGAGCAACATGAAAATGCTGATAAATTAAGTGTTTGTCAAGTAGATGTTGGAGATGAAACGTTACAGATTGTGTGTGGTGCTCCAAATGTGGATCAAGGGCAGAATGTAGTTGTTGCCAAAGTAGGAGCTACGATGCCAAGTGGATTAAAAATTAAACCGACAGAATTACGAGGTGTTCCTTCGAATGGTATGATATGTTCCCAGAAAGAGTTGGGTTTGCCAAATGCACCAAAAGAAAAAGGGATCTATGTTTTAGACAATTCTTATCGAGCTGGAGAACCATTCGTGATCTAGTAAAGGACAAAAACAACCTGCAAGTATTACGAGGGTTGTTTTTCTTTTTGTTAAGCAGATCAACGTTCTTTGAGAAATGTAAAGAAAAAGGATACAATCTAAAGAACTTGTCTATAGGATTATATTCACAAGAAACCTTCCAAAGAATGGATGAAACCTGCTACAATAAAGGAACACAAGATTTTTAGATACAGAAATGAGTGAATTGATGTGTGGGATCATTGGAAACAGAAAATTAAAAGTCTTTTTGCAGAAAGTGAAATTGAAGAACAGCAAGAGGAAAATCATAAAACGGAGAAAAGTAATCTCGAGGCAAAAATGATGTATCAATATCCTACGAATAAATCGTTTCGCTTTCCCGTTATTCCTGATCAAGCTGAACAAAGAAAAGAAAATACACGAAAGAAAAATCGAAATTCAGTAAAAACAAATAACCATAATTTCATGAATAATAATCTAAACGAGGATCGAAGCTCGAGAATTGAACCGGAACAACAACAGCAGAGTAGTGTGCGACTTGAGAAAAAGAACATGGAGAACAGTGAAGAACTACCAGCTTACCAACGAAAACGCTCAAGAAGATCAAATTCTGATAGGAGTACGTATCATACTAGTCATTCATTGTCTCAGGAAGAAGGAAGAAATGTTGAAAGGGAGCAATCGGCAAATAAAGTTTATAAAAAAGATCCAGATGTACCCTTTAAACCAACAGAAGTACCTTCCCCTATCTATGGGTTTCGCCCTAGAGATGAACAAAAAGCAAAAGTAGAAAATATTCCGGCATATCAACGTAAAGTAGATGAGAAAAATAAAGAACCATTTTCTAGCGAAATAAATCAAGAAATCCGAAAAGAATCAGTGGAAATCGCAGAACGGGAGATTGCAGCTGAAACAAAAGAGGAGGAAAAAGTTAGCGAACTTTTACATGAAGAAAATGCTACGCCTGCTTCCGTTAATATTTCAGAAGTAAAAGATAGTAGTAAGCAGCAGCCGAGAAAATCAGAAGAAACAGAAAATTGTTCGATTAGTGAAGATAGAAGACGGTCATCTAAACGGGTCAACCAACGGGAACATAAAAAACAAGAGCGTCAAAGTGGAAGGGCGACTATTCCATTCAACGTGATGATGACTCCCAGAGATAAGAAAAACTTAATGGAAAAATCAAAGAAAGCAAAAAGGCGAGAATCTGAACAGAAATCAGAAATAACCAAACAAGAATTATTCAATAAGAAGGATACGAGTATTCCGTACTATCTATTAGATGATATCGATCGAACAAATGCAGATGATGATCACTGGGTTCAACAACAACAACAATTGCTTGAACAAACCTTAAAGCATTTTAATGTACGAGCTAAGGTAGTAAACGCAACTCAAGGACCTTCTGTAACACGATTTGAAGTACAACCTGAATTAGGGGTTAAGGTTAGTAAAGTGAAGAATCTAAGCGATGATTTAAAATTAAATATGGCCGCTAGAGATATTCGAATTGAAGCCCCTATTCCTGGGAAAAATACAATCGGAATTGAAATTCCAAATCGCAAAGCACAGATGGTAGGGCTACAGGGGATATTTGAGACAGATGCGTTTAAAAGAAATACATCTCCTTTAACAATCGCTTTAGGGTTAAGTATTGAAGGGCAACCTTTAATAACCAATATTCAAAAGATGCCACATGGATTAATAGCTGGTGCAACGGGGTCTGGTAAAAGTGTCTGTATCAATACGATATTAATCAGTTTATTATACAAAGCAAGTCACGAAGAGGTTAAATTCTTATTAATTGATCCTAAAATGGTAGAGCTAGCACCCTATAACGGTATTCCACATTTGGTTTCCCCTGTAATAACGGATGTGAAAGCAGCTACTGCCGCACTCAAATGGGCTGTGACAGAGATGGAAGACCGATATGAGAAGTTTGTGCATGAGGGAGTACGCGATATTGAGCGCTATAATCAAAAAATGGACAAACAGCAACGCACACAAGATAAACTGCCATTTATTGTAATTGTTATTGATGAACTGGCTGATTTAATGATGGTTTCCCCTCAGGATGTAGAAGATGCAATTAGCAGAATTGCCCAGAAAGCAAGAGCATGCGGAATTCACTTATTGCTAGCGACACAACGTCCGTCGGTAGATGTTATCACTGGACTTATTAAAGCAAATATACCTACAAGAATTGCATTTAGTGTATCTTCTCAAGTGGATTCACGTACGATACTTGATACAAGTGGAGCTGAAAAGTTGCTTGGAAAAGGGGATATGCTATTTATTGAAAATGGAGCAGGAAAGAGCATGCGCCTTCAGGGACCGTTTGTATCTGATGAAGAAATCGAACGAGTCACCAATTATACTAGAAGTATTGCTGAACCTAATTACTTGTTTGAGCAAGAGGAGTTGTTAGAGCAAGTAGCGATGGATGAGGAGGAGGATGATCATTTGAAAGATGCTGTTAAATTTGTTCTTGAGCAAAATGGAGCTAGTACGTCGTTGTTGCAACGCCACTTTAAAATAGGCTACAATCGTGCTGCAAGACTCATTGACAGTTTGGAGCAGCGGGGGATAATATCCGGTCAAAACGGAAGTAAGCCTCGCGAAGTATTAGTTACAGCATCGCAGGTTGAGGAAATGCTTTAAACAATGGTGGCTGTATGTCTTGTTTCCTCAACCAAATTTATATATGATTAACTGTAGGATTATATGCTAAGGGAGAAAACAAAAACATGAAGGAAATCGAACAAAAATTAAATGGCAAAATAAAACGGTTAACCAATAAAACATTTAAGTTTGATGAACGAATTAAAGAGGGCTGGTTCTCTGCCGTTTATTTTCTTAAAACGAAAGACATAGCTGAAAAGAAATTACCAGATAATCAAGTAACCATGCAATTCTTTCAAAAATCAGATGCAGTACTTTGTGGAACGGATGAAGCAATTGCTTTACTACATACTTTTGCAGACAATCCAGAAACATTAGAAATTCATTCTTTAAAAGATGGTGATAAAGTACGGCCGTTTGAATCTGTATTGACTGTATCAGGTGGATACCACCAGTTTGGCTATTTGGAAGGAATTATTGATGGGATTCTATCAAGAAGAACATCTGTAGCCACGAATGTATACAATGTTGTAAAAGCCGCCCGTACCTCTGGTAAGCAAAAGCCTGTTATTTTTATGGGAGATCGAGACGATCATTACACCCAGCAAGCAGGTGATGGTTATGCTGCTTTTATTGGTGGTTCTACAGCTCAGGCAACACATGCTATGAATGAATGGTGGGGAAAAGAAGGAATGGGAACAATGCCTCATGCGCTTATTCAAATGTTCCGTGGTGATATTGTAGCTGCTTGTAAAGCGTACCATGAGCTTTTTCCTGAGGATGATCTAGCTGCACTTGTTGATTATAATAATGATGTTATTACGGATTCTCTTAAAGTGGCTAGTGAGTTTGGAAGTGAATTAAAATCCGTTCGATTAGATACTTCTCGAACATTAGTGGATAAATATTTCTTAAGAAATCATCATTTAATGGGTACTTTTGATCCACGAGGTGTAAATCCTGAACTAATATTCGCCTTACGAAATGCTTTAGATGAAGAAGGCTACTCTCATGTGAAAATAATGGTTAGCGGTGGATTTACGGAAGATCGAATTGTGCAATTTGAAGAATTAGGAGTACCTGTTGATATGTATGGGGTTGGAAGAAGTTTACTTAAATTGAATATTGGCTTTACCGGTGATAACGTTTTATTAAACGGCACACCTGAAGCTAAAGAGGGACGGCGTTATCGTCCCAATCCTCGCTTGGAACAGGTGCCTTATATTGGTGGAAATGAATATTAGAACGAATTTATGAAAAAACTATAATTCATTTTATTCTAAAACAGGATTTGCTATAATAAAAAAATAGCTGTAAAAAATAGATAAAAAGATGATTGAATCCTTTTTACGTAAAATATGGAGGTTCTTTTATGACAACTTACCATTTTATTGGTATAAAGGGAACAGGAATGAGTGCTCTTGCACAAATACTTTATGATTCTGGGGAAACAGTGCAAGGTTCAGATGTTGAGAAACGTTTTTTTACACAAGAAGCCTTAGAAGATAAAAACATTCCCATATTTCCTTTTTCAGAAAGCAACATCAAAGAAGACTATACTGTCATCGCTGGAAATGCATTTTCAGATGACCATCTTGAAATAAAGGAAGCGAAAAGAAAAGGCGTAACATTTTATAGGTATCATGATTTCTTAGGTGAATGGTTAAAACAATATACAAGCATAGCTGTAACGGGTGCTCATGGAAAAACATCTACAACTGGGTTGTTATCACATGTATTGAAAAATACATTTCCTATTTCTTATTTAATTGGTGATGGCACAGGTAAGGGGCATGTTGATAGTCAATATTTTGTATTTGAAGCCTGTGAGTATCGGCGCCATTTTCTGAGGTATGAACCAGACTATGCGATTATGACGAATATTGATTTTGATCATCCGGATTATTTTACAAGTATTGATGATGTATTCGCAGCTTTTCAATCGATGGCCGATCAAGTTAAGAAAGGGATCATCGCATGTGGCGATGATGAACAATTACAGCAAATTCAAGCCAAAGTACCAGTTGTATATTATGGGTTTGCTGATACCAATGATTTCCAAGCCCAAAACATAACAGAAACACCTAATGGTACGTCATTTGACGTGTTTGTTCGTAATACCTATTATGATACATTTACGATACCAATGTATGGAAATCACAATGTCTTAAATGCTCTGGCTGTAATTGCAATTTGTCATTATGAAGAAGTGGATGTAGAGAGTATTAAACATTTAGCAACTTTTGGAGGTGTGAAGCGCCGATTTACTGAAAAGCAAATTGGCAACCAAATTCTAATTGATGATTATGCACATCACCCAAAAGAAATTACTGCTACTATTGAGTCAGCAAGAAAAAAATATCCAGATAAATCGGTTGTTGCGATATTTCAACCACATACATTTACACGGACGAAAACATTTCTACAAGAATTTGCTGATAGTCTTGCTCAGGCTGACAGAGTTTATCTTTGTGATATATTTGGCTCAGCTCGAGAGGAAACAGGTCAGTTGACGATTGACGATTTACAGAAGCTTATTGATCATAGTTCGATCTTGGAATTATCTCAAACGGAAGCACTAAAAGAATTCGATGATAGTGTATTAATATTCATGGGTGCTGGGGATATTCAAAAATTCCAGCAGGCATATGAAGAAGCACTAACAATTAAATAGCAAATTGAAAAGAGTCTGTGCCGATGGCAACAGGCTCTTTCTTTTCTTTTAAAAACTAAAAATGTGAAGTGATATTGCGATGTCTTCCAAAATTTAATAAAAAAATAAAGGAATTTATAGATTTCTGTCGAAATGGTTATTATAAGCAATAACAAAGGAAAGGAATACAAATGAAAAATAAAACATGTTTCACCCATGCATAATGGGGGTATTTTTATTTTATAACAATATTTGCTATACTTTATTGGTATACATGAATGTTTTTGAACGATTCATTATATATCACTAAATAGACATCGAAGGAATTGAAGGAGTGTAAGGTCATGGAGATAATAGGATATATAGCAGCTATTATTGCAGCCCTCGCATTTGTTATTGTCGTTATTTATTTTGTTATAACGTTGAAAGTAGCAAAACAAACTCTACATAACGTAGCAAACACCTTAGAAAGTTTGGATAAGCAAATGCAAGGAATTACAGATGAAACGACGCAGTTGTTAACAAAAACCAATAAGTTAGCAGATGATATGAATCAGAAGTCAACAAAACTAAACGGGCTTTTTGATGGAGCTAGAGGGATTGGTGAGACGGTTAAAGATTTCAATCAATCACTGAAACAGTTAACGAATAGCGTATCTAAAGCTGCTGAAAAAGACCCTGAGAAAACCTCTCAAGCAATTAGATGGGGATCGGCGTTAATAGATATTTGGAAGAAAAAATAAATAACTAGTATCAGGAGGAGATAGACATGTCAGATAATAATTTAAATACGAAGGACTTTTTAATAGGAAGTTTTATTGGTGGGGTTGTCGGTGCAGTAACTGCTTTATTATTAGCACCAAAGGCTGGTAAAGAACTTAGGGGAGATATAAATAGTGGTGCTTATCAGGTAAAACAGCGTGCATACGAATGGAAAGATGTTGCTGCTGAGAAAGGGGCAGATTGGAAGGATAAGGCATACACAACCGGTTCTGAGCTTAAACAAAAAGCAATGGATTCCACAGCACAGATTACAAAATCTGCTTCTGAAAAGACAAAAGATCTAACTAAAAATGTTCAATCTAAATTACAAGATAAACGAAAAAAGGAAGATGAAGCATTACAAGCGGCTGAAGAAGTTGCAGAAGCAATTGAAGATGCTGCGGAAGAATTAGAAAAGAAAAATTGATATTGGGTTAAAGCTTGTAGAAAAGGTTCAATCACCTTTTCTACAAGCTTCTTTTAATTTCAAGTAAGGCAATTGGTATAATCTTCCAATAGGCTTGTGACACATCAGAATCGTCTACGTTCTTTTATGTATAATTTCTTCCTTTAGATAAAGCATAAAAAAAGGGATTATATGTATTTCTTAATACTATTGAGTGCATTACTGGCCACTATAGATTCTTCACTATAAAAGTTGGAAGAGAAGTAGATAGAAAAGATAATGACCTTGATCGTGATTCTAAAGCAACGAGGAGCCATCCAGTATGATTAACCCAGCTTTTTTGGCCTATGCTATTGGATTTGATGCGTTGCTGATTTTTATAGCGTACCTAGCACTTTCATAAATCACACGTTATCAATACCTTCCGCCGAATATCTACCGCTTAAAACTACAAACAGAAGCTGTACACACTTGAATTGTTACTCGTAAGTTACAATTAATGGTGGTACAGCTTCTCTTCTTATATAGACGTGTATATTTTTGTTTTTAAATTTTACCAAATAATTTCTAATCGATCTCCATGATGTATTGGATCCGTAAAGCCTGATGGCCTTTGATTTATTAATATGGAGAAATTTCCGTTCATGGTTGTTACATCTAAGTCAATATAACGAAATATATCCTGGAATATAAAAGAAGGTTGTTCCTTCTCAAATATTTCAATATGGTCATTGTGTCTCAATACCGTATCTTGGTTTATCAAGCCTTGTTGTCCTTTTATGCTATATCTTGGTTGGGATAACTGAATGATTTCTTTATTAAAATGAATCGCTATCGAATACCAATAATCTTTTTTAAGTCGATCCAATAAATGCTTAACAGTTGGCTCCTTTGTGTGAACATAATGTACACGATCACCTTGTCTAAGCTTATGGCCTGGATCTACTCTCCTGTTATTTACAAATATACTTGTTCCAACAGAGAATTTTATACTTTCCTTATTTACATAAACAATAAAAGATTCTTCTGTACTTAAATTTTCATTGGATACAGTATGAATAACTTCACCTACACGGCAGGATTGATGCCATTGGATCTTGTCCCCATCTTTTAGCGTATACGTTTTATTTTGTCGCTGTTGGTTAACTTTATAAATAGGATATAATGGACGTAATTGGTCATTAACATAGATAGCTATTGGTCGAATATCTCCAAGCAACTCCTCAATCGTTACATATGGAGAATCTCCATCTTCACCTTTCCTTATTGAGATTTGATCTCCATCAGTTATTGGCATATCCACTGAGGACAAGAATTCATTCACTTGAATTTCTGGAGGCTGTCCATACTGGCCAGGTATTGTAATTTCTTTGCCGTTGACAGTTATCATAGAAGCGATACCTGGCTTGCCATACCATTTTTTGATATCTATTCCTGCCTGAATCAAACAATCTCCGACGGTTAACTTACGTAATTCAAATAACCGAATTGTACTATTATTTACGCTGACACTTACATATTGAACAGGATGCTGATTCGCAGAAATCGCAATTCCAATTGGAGTGACAAATTCAGGTCCAATTGGAAGATTCTCAGAAGAGCTAAGCTGGTCAATATTATCTATCCCACGTACAGCAACCCGATTGACTGGAAGTTGTAATTTCTCAGCAATAGTGCTGGTAATGTTAGGGGTTAAACTTCCACCACCAACAAGCATGACTGCTTTGGGAGGATGCGAATTTAGACGAAGTATTTCTTCAGCTACTTGCGAGGCAAGATAATCTATTGCAGTCGAAATATCATTTACAAATGTATCGTAATTTATCGTGGATTCAAATCCTAAAATATCTTTCACTACTGCTTCACCATTATTTACAATAGATCGTTTTGTTTTTTCTGCTATAGAAAAATCCAGTAGATATTGATCGCTGACTGCTTCTGTAATTTCATCACCTGCTACTGGAACCATACCGTATGCTACGATTGTTCCTTGATTCGTAATCGCGATATCGCTTGTACCAGCACCTATGTCCACTAGAACTACATTTAATCTTCGCATCGATTCTGGTATCAATACATGAATTGCAGCAATTGGTTCTAAAGTGAGCGCCTCCATTTGCAAATTCGCTCTAGTTAATGCAGCTAACAATGATTCAACAACCACACGAGGCAAGAAAGTAGCGATGATCTCAACTGTTGCTTCATCACCGCGCTGATCAATTAAGGACCCAATTTGTTGATTGTCTATCTGATAATGCAATACAGAATATCCAACGCAATAATAGGTTGATAGATTCGCTGTCTGTTCTTCAACGGCTAGTTTTGCTTGAGCAGCTTGAACAGCGCTAAGTTCAAGATGTCTAATGGTTTCCTCTGTAGTAATCGGTTTATCTTGAAGTTTCACTGAGGCAGTAGCCTGAGTAGTCATTAATGCTCTGCCTGCTGCAGCTACATACACCTTTTCTAATGTTCCATACTTATCTGACAAATGATGCTTAACTTGATTTATTGTGTCAGCCACTGCAACAACATTATGTATTTGTCCATCTCTCATGGATCTGTCTTTATGTTCTAAGGTAAAAAAGTCTAGCATATGATACCGTTGATCTTGTTTTTGTAATATGATTCCTGTTACTGAGCGCGTGCCAATATCTAGGGCAAAAATCCGATCCTTCATCCATAAAAAATCCTTTCAAACAGTTAATATGAATTAATTATAAACTTTTTATCGACAAAGAAAAAATTTTTAGCTATAATTGTCACTAATTATTAAAAATCAAAGGCATAGGGGGAGCATAATATGAGTGAATTAGATCAAGTGAGAGATCATTTGGATCAAGTAAACCAAGACATCTTAAAATTAATTAATGAGCGCGCTAAACTTGTGCAACAAATTGGAGATATTAAAGCGAAACAGAGCATCAATCGGTTTGACCCTGTGCGTGAAAGGGATATGTTAGATAAAATTACATCTAGTAACGATGGTCCGTTTGAAAACGCGACTATTGAACATATTTTCAAAGAGATTTTTAAGGCTAGCTTAGAATTACAAGAAGATGATCATCGTAAAGCATTGCTTGTATCTAGAAAGAAAAAACCAGAGAATACCGTTATTGATATTAATGGAGCGAACATCGGCGATGGAAGTGTACATTTTATCATGGGTCCATGTGCTGTCGAAGGATACGAACAAGTTGCTAGTGTTGCTAAAGCGGTAAAAGATAAAGGTTTAAAGCTGCTACGTGGAGGAGCATTCAAACCGAGAACATCACCTTATGATTTCCAAGGATTGGGTTTAGAAGGCTTACAGCTATTAAAACGAGCAGCAGATGAACATGATTTAGCAGTTGTTAGTGAAATTGTGAACCCAGCTCATATTGAAAAAGCCCTTGATTATGTAGACGTAATCCAAATCGGTGCTAGAAATATGCAAAACTTTGAATTACTAAAAGCTGCTGGTGATGTGAATAAACCAGTTCTATTAAAGCGTGGTTTATCCGCAACCATTTCTGAATTTATCAATGCAGCAGAATATATTATTTCCAGAGGCAACGAAAATATTATATTATGTGAACGAGGGATACGCACATACGAAAAAGCTACAAGGAATACCTTGGATATCTCAGCAGTCCCTGTCTTAAAACAAGAAACACATTTACCTGTAATGGTTGATGTTACGCATTCTACTGGTAGAAGAGATCTTCTATTACCAACAGCAAAAGCTGCCATCGCTATCGGTGCTGATGGTGTTATGGCAGAAGTACACCCAGATCCGGCAGTTGCACTTTCTGATTCAGCTCAACAAATGGATATTCCTACATTCAACCAATTTATGGAAGAAATTGTAGATATGTCTAATCGAATGAAATAATACCCTGGTTATTTCATCTGTTCTGAATAGGGAGGCTGATCACCCTTCGAGGTGCCTCAGCCTTTTTTGTTTTGAAAAATTTTTCATAGTAGAGTATGATATAGAAAATAGAGAACGATTTCTATATTCTAGGAGGTAAATAAGATGAATATTACAATATACGATGTAGCAAGAGAAGCAAATGTATCAATGGCAACAGTGTCCCGTGTAGTTAATGGGAACCCGAATGTAAAACCAACAACACGTAAGAAGGTATTAGCTACAATTGAACGATTGGGTTATCGTCCAAATGCTGTAGCAAGAGGTCTTGCGAGTAAAAAGACAACTACAGTAGGCGCGATTATACCAGATATTTCTAGCATCTTCTTTGCGGAATTAGCCAGAGGTATAGAAGATATTGCAACGATGTACAAGTATAATATGATTTTAAGTAATTCTGATCAAAATGAAGATAAGGAACTACAGTTAATCAATACAATGTTAGAAAAACAAGTAGATGGAATTATTTTTATGGGAGGAAATATTACAGAACAGCATGTACAGCAATTCAAGAGTTCTTCTGTTCCGGTTGTACTTGCAGCAACCTATGATGAAAATAACGAAATCCCATCCGTTAACATTGATTATGAGCAAGCTGCTTATGAAGCAACAAAGTATTTAATTGATGAAGACAATAATATACCTGCGTTTGTTTCTGGATTAGAGGAGACACATATTAACCAATTGAAATACAAGGGGTATGCAAAGGCGTTGAGTGAAGCTTCCCATTCTGTAGACGAATCCTTAGTTGTTAAAGGTGACTATTCATATAGTTCAGGTATTGAGGCATTCAATCAGTTTGTTGACGACGATCAAGTTCCTTCAGCTATTTTTGTAGCTTCAGACGAGATGGCACTTGGCGTTATTCACGGAGCGCAAGATAAAGGCTATCGAGTGCCTGAGGATATCCAAGTATTTGGGTTTGATAATACGCGACTAGCTACGATGGTCCGCCCAACGCTATCTACCATTGTCCAACCGATGTATGATATTGGGGCAGTAGCAATGCGACTATTAACGAAATATATGAATAAAGAAGAGGTTCAAGATAGTAAAGTTGTATTGCCTCACCGAATTGAAAAAAGAAACTCAACAAATTAATGGAACATGCCGATAATAGGAGTAGAGATAATTAATCGATTTTCTGAGGTGAGGGTACGATGAGAAAACGTGATATTTTGACTCCTATCGGCATTACATTAGGTTTTATTATGATCATGCTTGCTATCATTTCTAAAGGTGATACAAGCAGCGCATGGAGGTTTCTAGATGTTTCCTCCATTTTTATTGTTATTGGAGGATTGTCAGCTTCGATGCTAATTAATTTTAAGTTAGAACAGATTAAGTTGACGAAGAGCGTTATAAGTGAATCTTTTCACAAAAATGATCAGCAATTAACAGAATTAATATGGTTGTTTGTTCAATTATCCAATCGTGCAAGGCGTGAAGGTTTACTAGCTTTAGAAAATGAACTGGAAGAAATCAAAGATCCATATATAAAAAAAGGAATCCTATTAACAGTAGATGGTATCGATCCGGAAATAATTAGGGATATCATGGAAGCTGAAATAACAGCTTTAGAAGATAGACATTATAAGGGCAGATCATTAATTGAAAAAGCAGGGGAATATGCACCTGCTTGGGGAATGATAGGAACATTGGTGGGGCTTGTATTAATGCTTAATAATTTACAAGATCCTTCCACCCTTGGCCCTAGTATGGCTGTAGCGTTACTTACAACGTTGTATGGAACGGTTCTTTCCAATTTAGTGTTTATACCGATGGCAAACAAACTAGAGAGTAAAACCGAAGAAGAAGTTTTTATGAAAGAAATAATTATTGAGGGTGTCATTGGTGTCCAATCAGGGCAGAATCCAAGAATATTAGAAGAAAAGCTCCGTGCCTTTCTTTCAGATGATGTAAAGCGCAAACAAACAGAACAACAATCTTCTGAATTTGTTGAGGAAAGCATTCATGAAGCGTAGGCAGATCAGAAAGTCGCATAAGACAGGTGCTCCTAAATGGATGGTTACCTATTCAGACATGGTTACCCTAATTCTAGTCTTTTTCATTCTATTGTTCTCCATGTCGCAGATTGACTTAGAGAAATTTGAGGCTATTTCTAAATCCTTTCGAAACGACATGATTTTTGATTCCTATCCATCACTGGTGCCACTGGAGCATCCATCACGTAACCAAGAAACAGAGACATTAACGAAGGAGATTGCGTTACCATCTATGGATGATCTGGAGGAGAAATCTTCTTTAGACAGGTTAATGCAAGAAGTTAACACTTATTTGAATGACAATAATTTAAATGAAGTGATTGCTGCTAATCGAACGGACCAAGGAGTAGAGTTAATACTACAAGAACGTATTTTATTTGCTTCTGGTGAGGCAGAAATTTTAGATGAAGGAAAGCCGTTTTTAGATAAAATTGGGTCTTTGTTATTAGAGCTTCCCAATCATATTTATGTTGAAGGACATACGGATAATAGGCCAATTGCCAATTACCGCTATCCTTCGAATTGGGAATTATCTGGCGCTAGAGCAAGCAGTGTAATCCGCTACTTATTACAGGAGAATAACTTAGATAGCAATCGTTTTTCGTCCGTAGGCTATGCAGACACACAACCAATTGTACCTAATGACTCAGCTGACAATTGGAGTAAGAATAGACGAGTAGAGATTGTAATTTTAGAGCTAGAGGAAACAATAAGAGAAGGAGATAACCAGTAAACTGGTTATCTCCTTTTTAAGATTCTATGGTTTTCGTATATTTAAGTAGCTGAATTAATGTATTTTTGTTTTTCTCTGTAATTTCTTGCTTGCGTGGGATGATTGGTACTGTAGTTGGATCATCCTGCCAATTTTTCGGCAAAGTAACAGGGCTTTCATCTTGCCATTTTGATAACCATTGATCAGGTAAAGCTCCGTAAACGATTTCACCGTTAGACATTACATTCCATAGCTGTGCCCATGCTCTTGGAACTACTCTCCAAATATCATATCCACCACCACCCAGTGCTATCCATCTTCCTTTACAGTATTGATGTGCTATTTCGTGAGCTAAAAGAGGGATTTGTTCAAAAAGGCTCATTGTTCCACATAAATGGGTTAATGGATCATAACAGTGTGCATCAGCTCCGTTCTGTGTGATAATAACATCTGGTTTAAAAAAAGAAGCTATCTCTATTAATGCGGTTTGATAAACCTCAAGAAAAGAAGCATCTTCAGTAAAGGCGTCGATTGGTAAATTAAAGGAAAATCCATGCCCATTTTTTATGCCGCGCTCATTAACATTACCTGTACCAGGAAACAGGTATCTGCCAGTCTCATGAATGGAAAAAGTGCATACATCTGGGTCATCGTAGAAAGCCCACTGAACCCCGTCCCCATGATGAGCATCTGTATCGACATATAGTACGCGCAGATTATATTTTTTTCTTATATAACGAATGGCTACTGCGCTATCATTATAAATACAAAATCCAGATGCTTTGCGTTTAAAACCATGATGTAAACCCCCACCTAGGTTTAATGCATGTGTAGATTGACCAGTTAATACTTTATCAACGGCTTCAAGTGTACCGCCGACTAGATAGGCAGAAGCTTCATGCATTCCCTTAAATATTGATGTATCTTCTGTGCCTAAGCCAAATGCCAATCCTTCTTCCGTTGATAATCGTCCAACACTAGCTTGCTTAACTGCTTCGATGTATGAACGGTCATGAAACAGGGCTAATTCATCATCTGTTGCTTTTCGAGGCAATAATATAGCTTCTGGTTTAAGCATATGAGCAGCTTCTAATAATTCTCTTGTTAATAAGAGTCTTTTTTGATTAAATGGATGGTCCCCATGGAAGTAATAATGTAAAAAATCATTAGAAAAAACAAATTTTGATGAACAAATCATTGCTTTGGACCCTCCAAATTATTTGGCCATAATAATTCATAACCTGCTTCACGAAGATCTTCTATGACGGGAAGCGGATTCATTGTTTGAATACGAAAAACTAATATTTTGTAATCAGGATCATCTTTAAACGGATAAACAAGTACTGAAATTATATTGGTCTTGCGCTTACTAAAAATGGAAGTTACTTCAGGAAGAATACCTGGCCGATGAGGAACTTTAACTTCGATATGAGAGCTTTGTACATGCGTTCCAGTTAATTGAATCATCGTATAAAGCATATCTTTTTCTGTAACAATCCCTACAAGTTGATTTTGTCGAATAACTGGAAGACAAGCAATTTCTTCTTCATAGAATACTTTCGCGATTTCTTCAACAAAATCTAAAGGGTGTATAGTAATTACTGGTTGACTCATGATGGTTTGAATTTCATGTTCTAATTCTCTTGATGAGGTACCAGTATTAAGTATAGATGGACTTGCATCTCTTACATCTCTATCAGAAACAATCCCAATAACTTGATTTTGTTCATTTACGATGGGGATATGTCTTATATGATGTTCATGAAGTAGGTGTAAAGCTCTCTCAATGGTGGCCGTTGGAGGCAAGGCAATTACATTTGTTTTCATTATTTCTTCTACCAGCATTACAATCCCTCCCGCATATTTCGATATTTGTGTCGCTGTAAAAATCGAAGCGTATCAAATTGCGTTATTGAATCTGCTGTTACATTTTTACCGATCCGTACCATTAAACAATTGGCAGGGTGAGAAATTATTTCGGGATCATCTGTAGGAGCAGGTAGTAATCCACCAGCAGCCATCATTTTTTCCATTACTTTTCGATAATCCCAAATACTTAATTTTGTTCCATCTAAGTCCCAATGCCAATAATATTCGGTAGAAATGATGATATAATTTTCCATAAAGTCATCCATCATAGAAACTTCAAGTAAGCCAGATGCAATCTTAGCTCCACGAAAAGCAGGAATAACTTCAATAGCTCCTAATTCAAGTAAATCTTCCATCTCAAAGGTGGACCATCTTTCTAATGGATCGGGGTGTAAGTAGGTAACATACCCTATAATTGTATCTGCAGTTCTAGCAATAATGATCCGTGCTTCAGAAAATGTGGAAATCGTTATGATTGCTTCAAATTGTTTAGAAGCAGGACGAAAAGCCGTCAGCTCTTCATGAAATTCATATTTTTTTAGGTCACTTGCCTCAAGTGGTCCTTCGATAATTATGGTTCCTTCAGATGTCTCGCGCATGCTCGTGTAATAGCTTTTTTCATGCTTCATTGGTTCACCACCTGTTTGTATTGCGCTTACATTTATTATACAGCAAAATCCTTTGAATTTTTAGTAACATAAGCGAAAGATTTATAAAAAGAAAAGCTAGTAAAGAATGATCTTTACTAGCTTAATGGGCACATGCTTTATTGTCCTGTATCTTCGGATGAATCATTACTGGAGTTATCCTCTTCTTGCTTATTTTCGGTTTCTTCGTTGTTTTTGCTTTCATCGTTATTCTCTTTCTGCTGATCATCCTTTTTTTCATTTGATTTCTCTTGTTTATCAGGTGTTTCCGGTTCTTTTTCCCCCGTATCGCCTATAATAATCTCTTTTGAAGCAGAGGATTCTACCCCAAAGTAGTCAACAGCTTTTACGTGATAACGTGCATCTCCATCGCCAATCTCAAATTCAGTCGATGTCGTATTTCCAACTCTTGTGAAGTTGTCCCCTGGTCCATTAGAACGATAAATTCGATAGCCTACAACATCGTCACTTCCTGATTTCTGCCATGTTAATTTGTTTCCAGACTTTTTCACATTCGTTGGTGCCTGAGGTGCTTTTCCATCATCTTCAAGCACATTGTTTGAATCCATATTTGGAGCACTTATTTTCTCCCACTTTTCCCTTTCTGTACGTGGGTACAACTGAGTTATATCATTCAACTTATCATAGCCATTACGTTTTAAAAATTCGGGATTAAAGGCTAAGCCATCTCCAGTTGTAAATTCACTTGGTGTATTTGGTCCAGCTGTTATAGCTTTTCCATTCACCATAACCGTACTGCCTGAGACTAAACTATCATCTTTTTCTGTTGGTACGTATTTGCTATTAAACAAGTCTGTCTTTACTAATCCGGCTTTTTCACAAAGCTCTGATGGCAGCATGCCTGAAATGGAACAATAGCTACGTTGGACGATGCCTTCCGGTCGTTGGAAATTAGCGCCTGGAGCAACTAATTCTGGATCCACATCAGATGCAGAGTTAATAAGTTCTGCCCATAATTTTATGTTTCGATTACTATAGGACATGCTGGTATTGTTAATTGGATAAGGGGTATCATATCCTATCCATGTTCCAAACGTTACATTTGGATTTGTAGCTACAAACCATGCATCATGGTAATCCTGAGATGTTCCTGTTTTGCCGGCCCAGTCGACACGCTGATATTTTAATTGACTGGTTAAGTAGCCTGCAGTTCCATTGCTGATTACATCACGCATCATATCAATAGTCAGATATGTTGTTTGTGGAGAAAACACGTTTACGGGATTAGGTTCATGTTCATAGACAATATCGCCATCATTTGTAGTAATCTTCTCAATCATATATGCATCTTCAAATTTGCCATTATTACCAAAGGTTGCGAAGGCATTAACATTTTCTTCAATTCTTGCTTCCATTGTACCTATGGATAAAGATGGATTTACGTGATCTGCTTTCGTCAGTGTGGTAATCCCCATTTTTTCTAAATATTTGGCAGCAGGATCTTGGTTAATGATTTTAGAATAAATTTCTGCAGCTGGAACATTATAGGAATTAACTAATGCTTTTCGAGCAGAAACGATCCCGTGATAGCCACCACCATAGTTACCAGGTTTTCCGTAATCCCATCCTGGCAATTGCTTTTTATAGTCAGCTAGCACACTTCCTGGTTGGATAACGCCTTCTTCCATAGCAGGTGCATAATCCAGAATTGGTTTAATTGTACTACCATTTGAGCGAGTAACCGTCTCTGAAATATAGTTTATGTTATTATTCTCATCATAGCCTCGACCACCAACAAAGCTGATAATCTTACCACTACTATTTTCAATTAGGATGCCCCCGGTTTGTACCCGTTCCTTGGTTTCTTCGACTTCACCGGTTTCAGGGTTTTCTTTTCTAACTGTACGGGTTGGGCCGTAATTTTCATAAGCTTGCGCTGTTTTCTGCATGGTATCATAAATATCTTTATTAATTGTAGTATGAATATGATAGCCCTGCATACGTAAATTGCGTTTCGCTAGCTGATTATACTCAGCTAATAAATCGTCATCCTTATTTAAATCTTCTTTGGAGTAACCATCTTCTTTAGCTAATTGTTGTGTCAAAATGTCTGTAGCTCTACGCTCAAGCTCAAATGTTAAATATGGATATTGTTCAATTGGTGATTTTGATTTATTGGTAAAGTCCTTCGTAATATCATATGCGACTGCTTCGTCATATTCTTCTTTTGTAATGTATTCGGCTTCGTACATGCGATGTAGAACCGATTTCATTCGATTTATACCTCGCTCTAAACTTTCTCCTTCTTTCATGTCCCCATTATTCGTAAAGGGGGTATAAGCAGATGGGCTCTGCGGTAAACCTGCTAAATAAGCTGCTTGCGGAAGGCTCACGTTTTTGGCATCGACCCCAAAGATTCCCTGTGCAGCAGTCTGTATTCCAGCAATGTTGTTACCGGAGGCATCTCTACCATAAGGAACAATATTTAAGTACGCTTCTAATATTTCCTCTTTATTAAAGAAACGTTCTAAGCGAAGTGCTAATAGTATTTCTTTTGCCTTTCGCTCAAAAGATACTTCGTCAGTTAGTATTTGATTTTTAATTAATTGTTGCGTTAACGTGCTGCCACCTGTTTTCGTGTTTGCGTTGGTCACTTCTTGCAAGACGGCACGTAAAATAGCTTTAGGTACAACTCCGTGATGCTCATTAAAGTATTCATCCTCTGTTGCAATAACAGCATCGATAAGCTGTGGAGAAATATTCTCTAAAGTGGTCTCTTCTCGGTATAGATCAGATCTTACATCGCCAAAATAAGTATCACCTGCAAAGTAGAGTTTCGATGTTTCTTCATAGTTATAGATATCTTGTTTCATAACTTCATAGGAACGAACTGGTTCATCCTTAACAAGCGAAGCAAAATAACCTGCTCCTAAACCACCGGCAAAAAATACCCCAATTAAACCGATAACAATGAAAAACAGGATAACATTCCAGACGACATTATATGAAATGCGTGTTGATTGCTGAATTTTTCCTGCTTTCCAGAGTGATTTGAGTTTCTCAATAAAAGGTTGAGAATTAATTTTTTCCATAAAAGGATGAGCTTTCACTTTGTTGATATATGTATGAAGCCTATGTTTAAAATTCATGACTAACCCTCCTAAATTCCTTATTCATTATAGCATACTAGAGAAAATTGGTATAACTGATTTTCGTTTATAAATTGCTTTTATTAATAAGATATGGTATAGATAGATAATAACCGAATATAAGATGCTGAGAAGGAACGGAGTAATTTTGCAAATTCCTGTATAGAGAACTAGCGGTTGGTGGAAGCTAGGTTAAATTTGTAAAGTGAATTACATTCTGGAGCAATTTCTTTATGATTAGAATGAAGAAACGGTGGCAACATCGTTAACAACCCCAAGTGGCATTGATGTGCAACAAGGGTGGTACCGCGTGTGAATAATAACTCGTCCCTTTTCGTAGAGGGAGGAGTTTTTTTAATGTCTGATACACTACGTTATCAGTTTTCAAAAAAATTATTGGAGTGTGAAAGAAATTGAATATTTTACAAGATCTAGAAACACGAGGACTTATTAATCAAGTAACAGATAGAGAGGGATTAGAAAAACATTTATCGGAAAATGAAGTTACTTTATATTGCGGATTTGACCCCACTGGAGATAGTTTGCATATTGGACATTTAGTTCCAATCACCATGCTGAAACGTTTTCAAAAAGCTGGTCATAAACCAATTGCATTGATAGGCGGAGGAACTGGAATGATCGGTGATCCTAGTGGTCGTAATACGGAGCGCTCTTTAAATGAAAGTGAAGTGGTTAAAGGTTACAGTGAGAAAATCAAACAGCAAATTGCCAGAATTTTAGACTTTGACAAAGGCGAAAATCCTGTAGTTTCAAGAAATAATCATGATTGGTTATCCAGTATGACAGTTATAGATTTCTTAAGGGATGCGGGAAAGCATTTTGGTATTAATTATATGCTTAGTAAAGAATCAGTGTCTGCTCGTATAGAACAAGGGATTTCTTATACAGAATTCAGTTACATGATTTTACAATCTCTTGATTATATGAAATTGAATGAAGAAGAGGATTGTACATTACAAATAGGGGGGAGTGATCAATGGGGGAATATTACAGCAGGAATGGAACTTATTCGTCGTTCTAGAGAAAATGAAAACGATGAAGTTAATGTCTTCGGTTTAACTGTGCCACTTATTACCAAAGCAGATGGAACAAAATTCGGGAAAACAGCTGGCGGAGCCATTTGGCTTGATCCGGAAAAAACGTCTCCATATGAGTTTTATCAGTTTTGGTTAAATACAGATGATCGAGATGTTATTAAGTTTCTTCGTTACTTTACATTTATCGCTGAAGAAGAAATAGCAGAACTTGAAGATGAGATTAAGACACAGCCGGAGAAACGTGTTGCTCATAAACGTTTAGCTGAAGAAATGACAATACTTGTTCATAGTGAGGCTGCACTTAAACAAGCACAAAAAATCTCAGCATCGTTATTTAGTGGAGATATCAAACAATTAACTGCAAGTGATATTAAACAAGGGTTTAAAGATGTTCCAACCTATAATGCTGAAAATAAAGAAATCGGATTAGTCGATTTACTAGTTGGTGCAAAAATTTCTTCATCAAAGCGGCAAGCTAGGGAAGATATTTCAAATGGCGCTATATATATTAATGGAGAACGTGAGCAAGATGTAAACTATCATTTACAGGCTGATGACCGAATTGAAGAGACTTTTACGGTTATCCGTAGAGGTAAGAAGAAGTACTTTCTTATTACATTTGCATAGAACATATCATTTAAAACACAGGCATTGTCCTGTGTTTTTTTATATTAACATACAACAACTCTAGTAAACATCGTTGGGAATTATTTGTACTTTCGAATTATTTGCTATAATAAAAATGAACTTTATATTCAATTCTGCTTTAAAGGAGGTATTAGAGATGGAAACCAAAACAGCTGTGTTGCGGGAATCAGGTTTGGCCCAACCGTATGCTGAAAGTAAACCGCTTACGATTGAAAACTTAGAATTGAAGAGACCTGAAAGAGGTGAAGTTTTAATACAAATAAAAGCCGCAAGTCTATGTCACTCTGATTTATCTGTGATTAATGGAAGCCGTCCTAGACCTTTACCAATGGCATTAGGTCATGAGGCAGCTGGTATAGTTAAAGAGCTTGGTGAAGGTGTAACCGATTTACAAGTTGGCGATCATGTTGTATGTGTGTTTGTACCTAGCTGTGGCCATTGCTTACCATGCCAGGAGGGGCGCCCCGCTTTGTGTGAACCAGCTGCTTATGCTAATAACGAAGGTACATTAATAAATGGAGGCATTAGACTGTATGCTGATAATGAACCAATTTATCATCATATTGGTGTTTCAGCGTTTTCAGAATACGCAGTAGTGTCCAGGAATTCATTAATTAAAGTCGAATCAAATCATTCTTTTGAACATCTTGCTTTGTTTGGCTGTGCTGTTATTACTGGTGTTGGTGCAGTTGTAAACACTGCAAATATTAAATTTGGAAGCACAGTTGCCGTGGTTGGATTAGGCGGTGTAGGATTAAGCGCATTGCTTGGTGCAAAAGAGGCTGGAGCAAGCCGAGTGATAGCCATAGATCTTAATGAATCAAAGTTGAAGCAAGCCAAAAAACTTGGCGCTACGGATATATTTAATTCCAACGATACCAATATAGTGAATAAAGTGAGAGAAGCAACAGCTGGTGGTCTAGATTACACATTTGAAACTGCTGGAGTCGTATCTGCAATGGAAGTAGCGTATGGTATTACAAAGCGGGGAGGTACGACAGTGACTACAGGATTGCCAGATCCAGAACATCACTTTTCCTTTCCTTACGTTAGCCTTACAGCAGAAGAACGAAGTCTGAAAGGATCTTATGTTGGTAGCTGTGTTCCAGCGCGAGATATTCCTCAGTATCTTTCATTGTTTGAGAGAGGTCGTTTACAGGTAGATCAATTACTATCTGAAACGATTCGATTAGAAGATATAAATGAAGGATTTGATAAGCTAGCAAATGGAGAAACATCACGGATCATTATTAAAATGTAAGAGGTGCGTTGATAAACGTCCAATTCGCCCTATCCGAGATCTTAAATTAAAGCTTAAGTCAGAAAAAACCCCAACAGCCTTTAGGAAAAGGAGTTGGGGTTTAACTGCTAACTGCTTTTTAGCGAGAGTAGTACTCAACAATAAGCGCTTCGTTAATTTCAGCTGGAAGCTCTTCACGCTCTGCATAGCGAGTGAACGTGCCTTCTAGTTTATCTGCATCAAATGATAAATATTCAGGAACGAAGTTACTCACTTCGATTGCTTCTTTAATGATATCAAGATTCTTTGATTTTTCACGTAAGCTGATAACTTGACCTGGTTTTACCAAATAAGATGGAATATCAACGCGACCACCATCAACAGTAATATGTCCGTGGTTCACTAGTTGACGAGCTTGTCTACGTGTACGAGCAAACCCTAAACGGTAAACGAGGTTATCTAGGCGAGAATCAAGTAGTAACATGAAGTTTTCACCATGGATACCTTTCATTTTGCCAGCTTTGTCAAACAATGTACGGAATTGGCGCTCATTTAAACCATATGTGAAGCGAAGTTTTTGCTTCTCTTGTAGTTGTAAGCCATATTCCGAAATTTTCTTGCGTTGATTTGGTCCATGTTGACCAGGAGCGTAAGGACGCTTATCTAATTCCTTACCAGTTCCAGTTAATGAAATGCCAAGACGACGTGATTTTTTCCATACTGATCCAGTATAACGAGCCATAAGACATTTCCTCCTTTTTATTTTATTTTGCATAAAATAAAAGGCCGTGTTCCATTACGCTTGACCATGTTGTCTTCATGTACCATCGCTCCAGCAGCTAAGAGTTACGCGATACACCTCAATAGAGAGGAACAACATGAAATTGCAAACGTCGGTTCACTAAGGCTACTTTATTATTTTACACAAAGAATAGTATATAATTTTTATTGGTGTGAGTCAACCTTTCTATAAAAAAAGTATTCGACAAAGTTCTTAATAGGCACAAAGAACTATTTGGTATATAATGGATATGTAATTTGAACTAATTAATTCATGAGAATAGGTGAATGATGATGAATTCACAAGTTGTAAAGAGAGAATTACAGCAGTACTATTTTGATGTAATAACTAATTGGGACTGCCGATCCTATGAGGAATTCGTATCCCTCATAGCCATTCAAATAAATCGGCTTCCATGTATTCAATTAACCGGTATGTATAAGTGGATGAAAGAGTCTTCTACATATCACTTAATTTCAACGGATTTAGTTAGTAAGGAGTTGTTGGAAGAAGGGTTAAATAGCAAAGATATTTCTAAGGATCTGTTTTGCTTTTATTCATACGAAAAGGATTATTACTTAAATGTAACTTCTGGGCTGCTTTTATATGTGAGGTTTTCTGATATAAATTCTATTTCCATTTTGCAAACAATTCAATCAGAGACAAGGAAAGTGTTAAAGCTAGCCCAGCAAATGATGAGCAACCAGGATATCTACCCATTCTTATATGAATTTTCCATAAGCGTCTTTACAATGACACATAAATCAGAAATATTAAAGGAAGTATACCGGACCATTCAAACATTCTATCCAGACAATGTAATCCAATTTTTATTATCTCATGATACAGAGCTCGATGACGATATTCCCATTCAAACAATCGCTTATACAGATGATGAAACAAAGAGCTACAGTTACAAGGCATTTGTAACCGGGGGAGTCCAATTGGAGAATGTTGATAAGGATAGTAGAAAGATATACGCACCTCTTACTGGAAAACAAGGAGTCTATGGTGTCATCCAACTACTTTTGAAAGATAGTCCAGGTATGTTGCTAGAGCGGCAAATATCCTGTATTACGCATATTGCGCATACTGCTGGTATGGCTATTGAAAATGTGAGTTTACTTGAAACTTCTAATCATTTAATTTCCGATTTAAAACTAATTAACGATGTCACACATAAGGTGAATTCAAATTTAGATTTGACTGATATTACAGAATCGGTCCGAGATAAGATTGAAGAGGTTTGCCAAGCTTCTGAGATAGGGTTTATTTTTAGACATAGTGAAAATAGAGTAGATATACTATCAGCAAGTACAAGTTATTTTAAATCAAAAAACAGCGAAGCGTTTACTGCATTTTTATTTAAGGAAATAGATTATCCAGTATTTAAAGGTGATTATGATGAATATCCGCATTTACCATATCGATCTCTTATGGTAATCCCCATGCGTCAAGAGTATGAAGTGTATGGTTTTGTTGTAATCATGCATGAATCACCCTATTATTTCACATTTGAAGTATATAAGTTATTACAATCGCTTATCCAGCATTGTTCATTAGCCCTGTCTAATGCCATTTTAAAGGAAGAATTACAAAGAGCAGTTATTACGGATTATCTTACCAATCTATATTCACGCAATCATTTAGAAGAAGTTATTATCAAGGAAATGAAAGTGGCTGAGAAGGGATCGCTGATCTTATTTGATATTGATGATTTTAAAAAGATAAATGATGAACATGGCCATCCTATTGGTGATGAAGTGTTAAAACAAGTTGCTAATATTATCATTGATTATTCAAAACAAGCATTTGTTCCATCTAGATGGGGAGGGGAGGAGTTAGCGATTTATGCACCAAATACATCGATTAATGAAGCTGTTCAAATAGCGGATAAAATATGCGGAAAAGTGAAGACTTCTACATCACCTTCTGTTACACTTTCCTGCGGGGTCTCTTTCTGGACAAGAACGATAAATGATTCAGTCAGTGAATTGTTTATTCGAGCAGATAAAGCACTTTATGAAGCGAAAAATACAGGGAAAAACAGTGTGGTGAAAAATGTAAAACTTAAATAGCTTGGTATATATACATCTATACATCGTTTTCTTTTGATGAATCTAAAGCCGATACCAAAAAAAGCTGTCGAAATTGACTCGACAGCTCAGGTGGCAGTATAATACACTATCTTTTACTCTAAATAACTTAGGATAAATACCCTTGCAACGTATCAACAAATTTCTCTAAGTATTCTTGATCTGTCTCATCAAATCGATTTGTTACAGGGCTGTCAATATCAAGAACCCCATAAATCGTACCGTTGATGATAACAGGTACAACAATTTCTGATTTAGTAGCACTATCGCAAGCGATATGTCCTGGGAATTGATGGACATCTGCGATCCGTTGGGTAGCTTTTTCTTGAATTGCAGTACCACATACACCTTTTCCATAACCGATTCGAATGCAAGCTGGTAGGCCTTGAAAAGGTCCAAGAACAAGTTCGTCCTCTTTCCATAGATAAAATCCAACCCAATTCGTCTCCTCTAGAAATTGATTCAATAATGCGGAAGCATTTGATAGGATTGCAATAGGATCTTTTTCGTCTTCACTTAATGCTTGTAATTGACGAATTAATAAACCATAATCTTTTACTTTATCTCCTGAATACATACTGGCCTGGAACATATACACTTTCCTTTCTATTTGTTTTTTCGACATTCATAATTATATTGTCGAGTATATTGTCGAGCGAAAATTGCAGGATAAATCCTCTCACTGTCGTATTTGAGATGTAAGGAGTGAATCTTATGAAAAATAATCTCTCAAAACAGAAAGTAATCGAAGCTGCATCGTCATTATTCTTTCAAAAAGGGTTTCACGGCACTTCTGTACGTGATATAGCAGATAAAGCAAATGTTAATGTTTCGCTTATTAGCTACTATTTTAGAGGTAAACAAGGTCTTTTAGAATTCGCTGTTACGAACTATTACGAAAATTACCTAAATACCCTGGAAACGGCCCTTGAAGAACATAAAGATTTAAATGCACTAGATCAAATAAAGGAATTAATTTTCATCATTATACAGTACAAGCAAGACAATCATCAATTCTCGTGTTTTATACATAGAGAACTTTCGTTAGACTCCGTATTTGTTCGGGAAATGGCTGTTACGTATTTAGCCAAAGAAAATCATTTTATAAGTAAAGCTTTTTTTGAGGTTGTAAACAAGCGAGCAACTTCAATTAATGATCGGAATTATTTATTGATGCAATTAAAAGGGATGCTTGTAACACCGTATATGATGCATAATGAATGGAAGGATCATATTATTGGTGAATCTTCCCATCAATTATTTGTTCAAAACTACACAAAAACAATCCATCAATGGTTGGATTTTCTTGTGGAACAACAAAGAGAAATAGTAAATGAAGTTTTCTGTAAATAAAAAATATGCGAATCCGCAATTTATTTGTATTTTTTTAGCAAAAATGGCGGTAAACATGGTATTATTATAATTAGATTACTATTTGCGACGGTTATTATTGTAAATTGTAAACGTCCATCCTCTTATAGGAATTTAGTTGGGAGGCATTATATGGCATACATCATAGGCGGTATACTTGTAGTCATTACACTAATCATTATTGGACTTATTTTACGTAAAAGAGTATATGATGTTGTCGATCGTTATGAAGCCTGGAAAATGGATATTATGGGTCGAAACATCAATTCTGAGCTCTCCCGTATCAAGATACTGAACTTATCTGGTGAGACACAGGATAAGTTTGAAGCATGGAAAGAACGATGGGAGCATATAGTCACAAAAGAGTTAACGGATATTGAGGAACTTCTCTTTGATGCAGAAGAATCTGCTGATCGCTATCGCTTTACAAAAGCTAAAAAAGTATTAGCTGATGTAGAACGTATCCTACAATCAATAGAAGTGGAAATTGAGGACATTTTAAAAGAAGTTGAAGAGTTACTTCATTCTGAAGAATCAAGTCGAAAAGAAGTTGAGCATGTAGAACCAACGATTAAATCATTACGTAAGCAATTATCCCAAAATAGATATCAATTTGGGAAAGCAGACATGTTTTTTGAAGGTAAGCTCGATGAATTGGCAGAACAACTATCCCAATATTATGCATTAATAGCGGATGGAAATTATTTAGAAGCAAAAAAGTTAGTAGATCAATTAAGAGCTTCACTAGACGCGGTAGAAGTGCAGCTCGATGAATTTCCAAGGCTCTATCAAAAGAGTAAGCAAGAGTTACCTTCCCAACTAGATGAACTTCATGGCGGATTAAAAGAAATGAAAGAAGAAGGTTATCGAGTTGATCACTTAGCTTTTGAAAAAGAAATAAAAGGTTATCAAGATAGGCTACTACATATCGTGAGCGATTTAGAAACAGGAGACTTTACCGATGCTGAACTGGTTATTGAGGAGGTAGATGCACGAATAAAAGAAATGTATCAACTGCTTGAAAAAGAGGCAATTGCTAAAAATTATGTTGATACAAAAGTTCCATCCTATCAAACTACATTAGAAGAGATGAATAACACGTTTATTGATACGAAACATGATGTAGAACAATTGAAAAAAGCGTATTACTTTGAAGATGAAGATATGGAAAAATACCTGTCATTGGAAAAATCAATTACTAAGTTAAATGGGCAGCTTGAAGAGCTCTTATCGGATATGGAACATGATAATACACCTCATACAAAGCTTAGAGATGAAATTGAAGAAGGCTTTCAGCAAATTGAACTACTAAAAGAAAAACATGAAGCGTTTAAAAAACGAATTAATAACTTACGCAAAGATGAACTGGAAGCAAAAGAAAAATTGACAGAAATGCGCAATCAGTTATATCATATCCAGCGTAAACTTAAAAAGAGCAATGTTCCAGGTATTCCTAATTTTATTTGGAACCTAATCGAAACGGCTAGCCATAAAAACCAGCGGGTATTAAAAACGTTGGAGAGTCAGCCCTTAGATATGACTGAAGTGCAGCAAGCATTAAATGACGCTAAAAATGCAGTAGAATATGCAATGGAACAAACCGATCTCATGTTAGAACAAGCTTATTTAACGGAACAAGTCATCCAATATGCGAATAGGTATCGTAGTCAATATCCAATGTTAGCAGCAAAATTAGCTGAATCGGAGCGGCTATTTAGAAATTATGAATATGAGCTATCGCTAGAACATGCAGCAAAAGCTGTGGAAGAAATTGAACCTGGTGCATTAAAGCGAATTGAGGCTTACCAAGAAGGTGAAGTAACGCTTAATTGAATAAAAATACGTAGAAAAAAGGATATTATTTAATATCCTTTTTTCTAAGCGTAAAGGAACACATGTGTTTTGCTAAGATAGGAGTTAACTAGTTATGATATATTTAGATAATAGTGCAACAACCAAACCTGCCCCTTCTGTTTTAAAAAGTTTTGAACAAGTGTCCACTGCTTTTTTTGCAAACCCATCATCGATTCATCCGATGGGTGGTGAAGCTGAGAAATTACTTATTCAGGCTAAACGTCAAGCAGCCGATCTTTTACAAGTGGAACCGAATGAAATTGTGTTTACCTCTGGTGGTACGGAAGGAAATAATATTGCAATAAAAGGGATTGCATTGGAACACCAAAATAGAGGGAAGCATATTATAACGACCGACATTGAACATCCGTCGGTGTATAATGCCTGCGAGAGCCTTAAGAAACTGGGGTTTGAGATAACTTATTTACCAGTAAATCAATCCGGTGTCATTGATATCGTGGACCTTAAAAATGCGATTAGAGAAGATACGATTTTAATCAGTATCATGCATGTTAATAATGAAATGGGATCTATTCAGCCTATCCATGAGATAGGTAAGATTGCTAACCAATATCCGAAATTATTTTTCCATGTAGATCACGTCCAAGGCTTTGGTAAAATCCCTCTAGATCTTGCAGACAGCGGTATTGATCTTTGCACGATTTCCGGACATAAAATACATGGACTAAAGGGAACAGGGATTTTATATGTGAAGCAACGTACAACACTTTTTCCGTTATTTCATGGGGGAGAACAAGAACAAGCGATTCGATCCGGGACAGAGAATTTAGCTGGTGCAGTATCAATAGTGAAAGCCATTCGATTAATGAAGGAAAAAGAAAAGAAGGATCAACTTCATTTGTATGAGTTACAGCAATATTTGGTTAGAGAGTTAGAAAGTATAAAGGAAGTAAAGCTGAATTCTCCAAAAGAAGCTGCACCGCATATTATTAACTTCTCCATTCCTGGTATAAAACCGGAGGTAATCATTCATATGTTGAGTGATGAAGATATTTTTATTTCAACGAAGTCAGCTTGTTCCTCAAAGAAAACAGATGAAAGTAAAATCCTTGCTGCATGTGGCTTGTCAGAAGATCGAACCACTTCTGCTTTACGAGTGAGTATGAGTTATGAAAATAATAAAGAAGAATTAAAGAGGTTTATTAACGTATTACGTGAAAAAATTCGCCAATTTAAAGAAGTTATGGAGTAGATAAAAAATGCAATATGATCATATATTAATTCGCTATGGTGAGATGGCCTTAAAAGGAAAAAACATTAAGCAGTTTATTATTCGTTTGCAAGAGAATATTCAAGATAAACTAAGGGATTTCTCCAATATTAAGGTGAAACGTACACAAGGAAGAATGTTTATTTTATTAAATGGCCATGATCCGGAACCAATAATCAATAAATGTAAAAACATATTTGGTATACAAAGCTTGAGTTTAGCAATAAAAGTGAAAAATGATCCGGAAAAGATAAAAGAAGCTTCGTTATACGCGTTGAAAAAAGGGAAGAATGTAAAAACATTTAAAGTATCTGTAAAACGGATTAATAAAGATTTTCCCATCCCTTCACAAGAAATGAATCAAGTCTTGGGAAAACATTTGCTAACGAATACGGAAGGAATTTCGGTTGATGTACATGAACCCGACTTAGAAATTAAAGTTGAAATAAGACTGGAAGCGGCTTATATTACTTCTAGTGTTGTTCAAGGACTGGGAGGACTTCCGGTAGGTACATCTGGAAAGTCTCTATTATTGCTTTCAGGCGGAATTGATAGTCCAGTTGCCGGGTATCTTGCAATGAAGCGAGGTGTACACATTGAAGCCATACATTTTCATTCTCCACCATTTACAAGTGAACGTGCAAAACAAAAAGTTCTTGATTTAGCACAGCAATTAACGAAATACGGTAAGTCCATTAATGTCCATATTGTACCATTTACAAAATTACAACAGGAAATATTCCGAGAGATGCCTAATGAGTATGCCATGACGATTATGCGGAGAATGATGATGCGTATTAGTGAAAGAGTTTGTCATAGTCAAGAAATCCTTTCCATGACAACTGGTGAAAATCTTGGACAGGTTGCTAGTCAAACGATGGAGAGTATGAATACCATCAATGAAGTCACCAATTATCCAATTATTCGTCCGTTAATTGCAATGGATAAAACAGAAATTATTAAAATTTCACGTGAGATAGGTACGTATGAGACTTCTATCCTTCCATATGAAGATTGTTGTACTATTTTTGTACCAAAATCTCCGAAAACAAAACCGAAACGTGAAAAGGCAAATCTGTTTGAAGCAAGAACGGATTTTACCGACTCCCTTGAAGAAGCCGTGAATGGGATTGAAACCATAAAAATCACTGCTAAAACAAATCAATGTGCGTATGAAGATTTATTTTAATTTCTTTAAAAAGATTGTCAGGAACTACCAATTAAAAAAATGAATGTTTTCCACCCTTTGTACACATTCTATAAGTACCAAGGAGGTGAGTTAACATGGCAACTAACAATTCTTCAAACCAATTAGTAGTACCTGGTGTTCAACAAGCACTAGATCAAATGAAATACGAGATTGCTCAAGAATTTGGTGTTCAACTTGGACCAGATTCAACTTCTCGTTCCAACGGTTCTGTTGGTGGTGAAATCACTAAACGTCTTGTTCAAATGGCTGAACAACAATTTGGTGGTACCAAATAATTATAATAAAATAGTGAAATGGCTTTAGAGCTATCCGTTACACGGGTAGCTCTTTTACTATCTATATAATAAGAAGTTAGTTTGCATCAATACTTGATTCTGTGAAAATAAAAAAGTACAGTTAGGTTATGTTGGAGATGAAGCATCCATAGAAAGGGAGAGTACGATGGGAAAATTATGGTTCGGTGGTCCGATCTATACCATGGAGCAAGAGGACATTGTGGTAGATGCAGTATTTACCCAAAGAAATAAAATTATAGCGATTGGTACTTACGAGTATTTATATCACACGTATTATAATGAGATAGAAGAAGCTATTCATTTACAGGGGAAAACTATGCTTCCGGGGTTTATTGATAGTCATTTACATATTGTTT
Organism: Virgibacillus salexigens; assembly: GCF_000723585.1. Taxonomy (NCBI): domain Bacteria; kingdom Bacillati; phylum Bacillota; class Bacilli; order Caryophanales; family Bacillaceae; genus Virgibacillus; species Virgibacillus salexigens. The sequence goes on from NZ_CCDP010000001.1 coordinate 1,684,106, forward strand.
GGCACGGAGAGAAATTATTGCGCTTGGATCTTTCAGCTATGCAATCAGCAGATGAAGTATTAGAGGCATTATCTAATCGTTCTGTTCATCTTTCTAAAGGTGAATGGTTAGTTGGGGAAGGATGGAATGAGAATCACTGGGAAGAACCATTGATTATTCATAAGTCGGCGTTAGATGAAATTATTCCAGATAATCCAGTAATGTTGTCTCGAGTTTGTAGGCATGCTGTGTTAGCAAATAGTAAAGCAATGGAGCTGGCAAAAATTGATTATCCTAACAACACGGAAGATCCACAGGGGGGAGTTATTATACGTGATAATTCAGGGGAAACAACCGGATATTTCTTAGATACAGCACAGGAATTGATTAAGCAAGCAATGCCATCCGTTTCACAAGCATATTTGGAACAGGTTATTTCGATTGCGATTAGTGATCTAACTGCAAAAGGTTTAGTAGGGGGGCACAGTGAAGATCTTAATTATTTTGGAGGCTTTGAGAAAACGTATCGGGCATTTACAAATGCAATAAATGAAGAGAATAAATTCAAAGCACATTTATTAGTACATCATGAAGTTATGCAGGATGCGATTCAGGCAGGTTTAGGCGAGTTAAGTAGTGAGCAATATGTAGAATTAGGTGCAATTAAGATCTTTTCAGATGGCGCTTTAGGTGGAAGGACTGCTTGGTTAACGAATGATTACTCTGATGACAAAGGTAATTGTGGCTTTAATATTCATAGTACGGCAGAATTAGAAAGAATTGTTCAAGATGCTAGGAAGTATCGTTTACCAGTAGCGGTTCATGCAATTGGAGATCAAGCCATTTTGGAAGTAGCATCGACATTAAAGAAATATCCGCTGCCAAATAAATGGAGAGATCGGATTATCCATGGGCAAATTTTAAATCCACAATCTTTACAACTATTAAAGGAGCTTCCAGCGATTATTGATATACAACCCTCTTTTGTTGCTTCTGATTTCCCTTGGGTCATTGATCGTCTTGGAGAAAAAAGATTAGATCTTTCTTATGCATGGAAAACCATGTTAGCAAATGGCATACACTGTGCTGGCGGGTCAGATGCACCAATAGAAGAGGTTAATCCACTCTATGGAATAGAAGCGGCAGTACTAAGGAAATCATCATATGATGGTAAAAGGTACTTAACAAAAGAGGCATTATCTATATTTGAAGCTGTTCAGCTATATACGACAGGAAGCGCTTATGCCATTAACCAAGAGGATACAAGGGGGCTTATTGCAGAAGGATACGCAGCTGATTTTACGATTATTGACCAAGATATATTTCATGTTAATCCGCATGATATTCATCGTATTGGGGTTGAAATGACAGTAATAGATGGAGAAATTGTGTACGTTAAAAACCCATCTTCAACATAAAGGAAGATGGGTTTTTCTGTTTTTTTAAGGATTGCGTTCTCCGCCCTCGCAGCTCTATAAAAATGTACGCTTCACTCTATCCCAATAAGAATTGTTTTTTAATTTTACTGTTTTAATGACTTTATCACTTAAAGTAACGGTGACATCTTTAATATTACGAATAGAATAGGCTTCATTATCTAAGCCAATAATAGGGTAATCATTTCCATCTTGCTGCACAGATAATTGTAATTTACGATCATTGTGAAGCACGAAGGAAGAACCTAAAGTACGATAACGATTATTATTAATGGAAGCTAATTCAGAAACTTGAAAACAAGGGATACGTGGGTCGATGACGGCTCCATTGGTCGATTTATTATAGCCAGTACTTCCGGTAGGAGTTGCGACGATTAACCCATCTCCACGAAATGTTTCAAAATGAATATCATCAATAAAGACATCCATAACAATTGATTTAATGATGGTAGATCTTACACTAATTTCATTTAAACAGTAGAAGTTGGTTTCTCCATTAACATCCGCATGAATAACAGGAAAACGTCTAACTTCCATCTCCTCATGTAGAATGGTATCTAACATTTCATCAAAATTATCCAAATTAAAATCACAATATAACCCGGATTCGCCAGACCGAGTTATGCCTGTATACAGGCAATCTTGCCGAAATCCAGTCTTACGTACTGCTTGTAGAAATGCACCATCTCCACCAATACTTACAATAATATTGGCATTATCGGAATCGCTTACAATTGTAAAACCATTAGACTCTGCTAATTGATACAATGCGTCTAACTTGTTTTTTAGACCATCACTATTTAAATAGTAGAAAAAAATATTCTTACGATCTGACATAATCTTGTTGTCACCCTCCTATTTAATATGTAACCACTTATGTTCTTCATATAGATAAGTGTAAATATGAAGCTTATCCCCATTCTATCATGTTTGTAAATCATTATCCTAATAAAGTTAATTTTTTTGAGTAAAACAGGAAATTTGAGGAAAAATAGGAACAGATATGAAATCGAGGTGACAAGACGATGTGGGGTTGGTTTATATTCATTTTCTGCTTGGTTTTATTCGTTTCTTTTGTACTTCTATCTAAACTTTTCATTCGTATACAAGCATCTTATATTGAGAAACATGGTTCTATTACTATTTATGTGTATTGGTTTTCGATTCGACTGTTTAAAAAAGATATTCTCTTAGAAGATAAAGAAGAGGATAATAAATCTCACTTTAAAGACCTGCCAACGAATCTACATGAACTAATTGGACTTATTCAAGAAAGTAATCGATTATTAACCATCGTATTTCGATCGCTCGTATTACATCAGTTGCGTTGGCATACGAAAGGTGGAGCAGGTGATGCTTCTCTTACAGGAATGGCATCGGGCGGGGTTTGGACAATGAAAGGGATATTATCAGGTTGGGTTCTTGAAAAAAGTAAAGGTTCATGTAAACCGGATTTACAAGTTATCCCTCTTTTTCAGCAAATCTATTTTAAAACGGAATTTTCTTGTATGGTTTCGATTCGAATAGCACAAGCTATAAACGCATGTACTCAGGTAATGCGGGAAATTGCTGTTAAAAGACATACTGTAAAACAAGAGCAATAGTATAAAGGAGTTGACTAATATGGAAGAACATCCAATTCAAGGGTTGATGACGACCGCAATGGAAAATTTAAAAGATATGGTAGAAGTGAACACGATTATCGGTGATCCAGTACAATCCCCTGATGGGAGTGTTATCATCCCTGTCTCAAAAGTAGGATTTGGCTTTGCTGCTGGAGGTAGCGAATTTAACTCATCAAGTAATCAATCCCAAGACGATTCAGAGGCTACGCTTCCATTTGGTGGAGGAAGTGGGGGGGGAGTATCCATTACACCAGTTGCCTTTTTAATTGTAAGTGAAAAAGGAATAAAAATGGTTCATTTAGATCACCATGCTCATATTTATGAAAAAATGCTGGACTTCGCGCCACAGGTTGTAGAAAAGGTACAGCAAATCATTAAGGATTCAGGAAATAAACAACAACCGAAGAAACAAGAACACAAGAAACAAAAAGATATTTCTACACAGTATGATATATAAGATTCCTATCCATTACTTACATGTTCTATATTTGAAAGCGCTAGCCATTTTGTTCACAAATTTTTCCCTAAATCGAAGGCGTAAATTATTGGACATGCATCTTTATTCACTTCATAATGATAGAGGAATACAATTATTTTAGGAGGAATGATTCATATGGCAAATGTTACATTCCAACATGATCCTGTTACGCTTGTAGGTAATGAAGTGAAAGTAGGAGACGAAGCACCTGCTTTCAAAGTACTTTCAAATGATTTAGAAGAAGTTACCTTAGATGATTATCAAGGCAAGGTAAAGTTAATAAGTGTTGTTCCTTCCATTGATACAGGTGTATGTGCTGATCAAACAAAACGGTTTAATGAAGAAGCCGACAAAATTGGAAATGTAAAAGTTTTAACGGTGAGCATGGATTTACCTTTTGCCCAAAAGCGCTGGGTAAATAAGCATGATATTAATAAACTTGATACATTATCCGATCATCGGGATGCCAACTTTGGCAAGAATTATGGTGTATTGATAGAGGAACTTCGCCTATTGGCACGATCTATTTTTGTCGTTGATTCGAACAATAAGGTTACTTATGTTGAGTATGTCAGTGAAGTAAGTAACCATCCAGATTATGATGCTGCACTGGAAGCTGCTGGACAAGCAGAATAACATGAGCGGAATCTCTCTCATAAAGTTGAGAGGGATTTTTACTGTCATCGCCTGTTCACATATATTTGCATTACTTTGTACATAGACCTTATTCATTTGGTACAATAGAAACGCTCTTTATGTAAGTGTGCTCAAAGAGAATTCTTACGTAAACTATTACTTATGAATAGAATACTTTTTGACCAACCTTTTAAAGGGGCCGAATGGAGGAATCTATTATGGAGAAGACGAATGTAGAAACACTATACGAGTGGTTGGATCAAACAACTGAACTTATTCAACATCATGTTAATGAGCCTTATCTGGAAAGCTTAAGTTATACAATGGAAATCGTATTTTCGCAAGAAGTACCAGTTGACATAGATGAAAGTTTATCTACGAAGTTAAAACAAGCATTAGATGAATTAACCATTGATGCGTACTCATCAGAAGAAAAAAGAAAGGCCAACCAACTTGCTATTATAAAAGGAATGACTGGTTCTACCCAGCAACAGCATTTAATGACACCTGAAACGGTTTCATTAATGATTGGTTATTTAGCGGGAAAATTACTGAGTGACAAAACGGATCCTGTTCGTGTTTTTGATCCAGCAGGTGGGACAGGAAATCTAATTACTGCCGTTTTAAATCAACTAGTCCAAGAAAAAGAGGCCTTTGCTAGCGAGGTAGATTCAACCTTAATCCAATTGGCAGTATGGAATGCAAATTTACAAAAAATTAATATTGAATTCTTTCATCAGGATAGTTTACGTCCATTCTTATTGGATCCAGTTGATTTGGTGGTTGCAGACTTACCTGTTGGTTATTACCCGGATGATTTACGAGCAAATGAATTTAAGTTAAAAGCAAATGAAGGCCATTCCTATGCACATCATTTATTTATTGAACAAAGTTTGAATTATACAATTGCTGGTGGATATCTTCTATTTGTTGTTCCAGAGTTTCTATTCGATAGTGATCAATCCGATCAATTACAACAATTTATCCATGAGCATGCACATATGGTTGGTGTTTTAAGACTGCCAGATACTGCCTTTAAATCAGAGAAGCATCAAAAAAGTATACTCATTCTACAGAAAAAAGGTCATCATACCCATTCTCCAAAACAACCGTTATTGGTAAAGATGCCATCTTTTACGAATACGAATGCAATGGGGGATATATTAGGACAGATAAATAATTGGTTCCAAACGTATAAGAAGGAGTTGAGCAGCAATGAGTAATGTATTGGCAATTAATGCCGGTAGTTCATCTTTGAAATTCCAATTAATACAAATGCCAGAAGAACATGTTTTAGCAAAAGGGCTAGTGGAACGAATTGGCCTTAATGAGGCTGTTTTTACGATGGATGTTCAAGGTGAGAAAGATAAATTCGTTGGGGATATTCCAAACCATGAAGTAGCTGTGAAGAAATTATTAGAAGGTTTAAAAGAATCTGGTGTCATTGCTTCCCTTGACGAAGTAGACGCTGTAGGGCACCGTGTGGTTCATGGAGGAGAGCATTTCAGTGATTCCGTTTTAATCACTGATGATGTGATAAAGACAATTGAACAAGTATCTGAGTTGGCACCATTGCATAATCCAGCCAATCTTACAGGTATCCATGCATTTAGAGAGATTTTACCTAATGTACCAATGGTTGCAGTCTTTGACACAGCTTTTCATCAAACGATGCCTGAATCATCTTATCTATATAGTCTCCCTTACGAGTATTATAAGGAGTATGGCATTCGTAAATATGGTTTTCACGGGACTTCTCATAAATACGTGTCACAAAGGGCTGCAGATTTAATGGGTGTGCCTTTAGAGAACTTACGATTGATTTCTTGTCATTTAGGTAATGGAGCAAGTATTGCAGCAATCCAAGGCGGCAAATCAATTGATACATCAATGGGCTTTACACCATTAGCAGGTGTTACAATGGGGACACGATCAGGTAATATTGATCCTGCGCTAATTCCTTATATTATGGAAAAAACCGGAAAAACGGCTGAAGAAGTGGTTCATGTACTGAATAAAGAAAGTGGTATGTTAGCATTGTCTGGATTCTCGAGTGATTTACGTGATATTGAGCAAGCTGCAGATGAAAATGAACGTGCTGAATTGGCGCTAGAGGTTTTCGCTGGGAGAATTCATAAATATCTAGGGTCTTATGCTACTAAAATGTCTGGGGTAGATGCTATTATCTTTACTGCTGGTGTTGGTGAGAATAGTGATACGATAAGAGAGAGAGTATTACATGGATTAGAGTTTATGGGGGTTTATTGGGATCCTGCATTGAATAAAGTGCGTGGAAAAGAACAATTTATTAATTACCCACACTCTCCTGTGAAAGTTATTGTCATTCCAACAAATGAAGAAGTTGTTATTGCAAGAGACACGATTCGATTTTCACAAATTGGTTAATAATAAGGTTTTGGTATGGTTTATCCATAGCAAAACCTTTTTTTAAATATAGAATGTTTTAGAAATGGATGGGAGGTATAGATAAAATGGAAGAAGACCAGCTGCCAGTAAATTTCATGATTATCACAATTAGTAACACGCACACATTAGAAACAGATATGAATGGTGGGATAATCCAATCATGCTTAAAAGAGAATGGATATACAAATATAATTCGCGATATTATCGAAGAAGATCAAACATCCATCCATTCCGCATTAAAGCGTAGTTCAATAAACCCTGTTATAGATATCATCATCCTTAACGACGGGTATCAATGTTCAGATAGATTGATGAATTCCCATTTTATTGAGGAGTTTTTTGATTATCCAATTGTTGGATACGGTAATTTATTTCAAGACATGCAATTGTTAGAACCGTATGTTCATATGAAGCCAGTAGCAGGTGTCAAACATCAAACAGCCATTTTTATGCTGCCTGGCTCCGTTGAAACAATGAGACATACCATGAACTATTTAATCATCCCGAGTCTTAAAAAAATTGTCAGTCATTATGTGATAGGCGCATAGCAGTTGTTTTAACAGGAAAACAACTGAAATTTGACCATTAGAGGTTATCGTACTACCAATACATCACAAGAGGCATATCTTGTAATATTCTCAGAGACACTTCCGATCAAAAAGCGTTCCACAGCATTCATTCCTGTTGCACCACAGATTATCAAGTCTGCATGAAAATCATTGGCTATATCCTTCGCAATTTTAACCTTTGGAGAACCATATTCGATACATCGAATTAATTCATTGACGCCAGCTGATTTGGCATTCTCCACATAGCTATCAAGTAACTCTTTTGCATATTCATCGGCTCTGTCAGCTAAGGATCGATCATATGCTTCCGCTGTTGCAAACGTCCTAGAGTCTACAACATGTGCAAGAATAAGCCGAGCATGATTTCGTTTTGCAATATCAAGGGATTTAACAAAAGCCTTTTCAGAAGCCTCTGACCCATCAACTGCTACAACAATATTTTTATATTCCACAATTATCTCTCCTTTCTTATTAGTTATATACCCGAAAATAACCAGATACAATCAGGATTTTCCATTTTTGCTAAAATAATTTGAGTAAATCTTACAAAGTTACGGACACACTATTAATGGGGGTGATCAGCTTGTCAAAGGAAAAGCGTGATAATCAGCCACAGAACATCTTTGAAGACGAAAAAGGTGTAGCAGCTGTCCAAAACCAACTGAATGAAAGTTACCAAAGCGGTGTAATTGAACAAAGGCATAACAATAAGGGGATTTATACGTTTAATAACCGTAAGAATTAGTAGTTGAAATAACCCGCCTTGTTGTTGATGAGGTGGGTTATTTCCCCCCTTCTCTTTTCCTTTTATAAAATATTTGGTACTGTAAATTATACATAATTAGATAATTAGCAATTAACTGATAATATGAATTGGAGGTAAATAGTATGAGAATTGGTGTTCCGAAAGAAATTAAAAACAATGAAAACAGGGTAGCTATGGCCCCGTCTGGTGTATTGACATTAAAAAATGCTGGACATGAAATTTATATTGAAACAGGAGCAGGTATTGGATCTGGTTTTACAGATAATCAGTATCAGGATGCTGGTGCAATTATTGTTGCTACAGCAAAAGAAGCCTGGCAACAAGAAATGGTTATGAAAGTCAAAGAACCCTTACCAGAAGAATATGATTATTTCTATGAAGGGCTTATTTTGTTTACTTATTTACACCTAGCTGCGGAGCAAAGTCTTACGAAGGCGTTAATAAATAATAAGGTAACCGGGATTGCCTATGAAACGGTACAATTGCCAAATCACTCTCTACCGTTATTAACTCCTATGAGTGAAGTTGCTGGAAGAATGGCTTCGCAAATTGGTGCGCAATTTCTTGAAAAAACCAAAGGCGGTAAAGGTATTCTTTTAAGTGGTATTCCTGGTGTGAAACGTGGGAAAGTAACCGTTATTGGTGGTGGAGTAGTAGGAACAAATGCGGCAAAAATTGCGGTAGGGCTAGGTGCAGATGTTACAATTATTGACTTGAACCCGGAACGCCTTCGTCAGCTCGACGACATATTTGGATCATCGATTAATACAATGATGTCAAATCCTTTGAATATCCGTTTAGCATTAGCTGAATCTGATTTAGTTATAGGTGCAGTACTCATTCCAGGCGCTAAAGCACCAAAATTAGTTAGTGAAGAGATGGTAAAAGCAATGTCACCTGGATCTGTGATTGTAGATGTAGCTATTGACCAAGGCGGCATATTTGAAACAAGTGATCATGTTACGACGCATGATCATCCGACCTATACGAAGCATGAGGTTTTACATTATTCAGTTGCTAATATGCCTGGGGCAGTACCACGAACTTCAACCATTGGTTTAACAAATGTTACCGTTCCCTATGCCATGCAATTAGCCAATAAAGGATATCAGGGTGCGTGCAAAGCCAATGAAGCATTATTAAAAGGAATTAATACATTAAATGGGTATGTTACTTATGAAGCAGTAGCTGTATCTCACGGATTAGAATTTGCTGACCCGCATACATTGCTTCATCTTTAATCCTATTAAAAAGCTATCGAGTGAAAACCTCGATAGCTTTTGCTTAGTCTATAATTTGTAAGTCTTTTGGTGATTTAGTTAATACTTCTGGTCCTTGCTCGGTCATATAAATCATATCTTCAATTCGAACACCAGCCACTCCTGGAACATAAATTCCTGGTTCAATCGTATAACACATGCCAGCTTTTAAAGGGAGATCATTATTACCATGCATTGAAGGGTATTCATGTGTTTCAATTCCTAAGCCATGACCAATTCGATGCGTGAAATAGTCACCATATCCTGCATCAGCGATATGATTTCTTGCAATTTGATCTAACTGTCCTGTAGCTACCCCGATTTTTGAGGCGTCAATTGCTTTTTGTTCTGCTTGTAGTACTGTATTATATATGGTTTTTTGTTCCTCTGTTAAGGATTTGAATGCAACGGTTCTTGAAATATCAGAACAGTACCCTTCATAAACGACACCTAGGTCAAACAGAACTATATCTCCAGAATTAATTTTCTTCATGGAGGGAGTTCCATGTGGAGAAGCTGTTTTTGCTCCTGATAAAGTCATGGTTGAGAAGGACATTTCTTGAATGCCTTGTTTTTTCAATTCATATTCGATATTAGCAATTACTTCTAATTCAGTTACACCTTCTCTAATTGATTGAATACCTGTTTTGATCCCGAAATCAGCAAGGTCTGCAGCGGTTTTCAACCGTTCATATTCTTGCTTACTCTTGATAACGCGTAAGTTGGCTAGTAATTCCTCTCCGTCTATAACAGTAGTATTGGAAAAGAATTTTTGTAATGTTTGATATCGATCCAACGTTAAATGGCTATTTTCAACCCCGATTGTCTGGGGAAGTTTCTTATTGTGATGCAGTGTTTGATAGAATTTTTCCCAGGGATTTTCATGATCTTGATACGTAATTAGTTCGTATTGCCAGCCTGCTGCTTTTGCATCTTCCTCTTCCATCGCTGGGATAATTAATACGGGGTCGAAATTATTGCTGATATACACTGCTACTAATCTTTCGTGTGGATCGGTATAATAATTTGTCATATAATATACATTTGCTTGTGATGTAACAAACATGCTATCAATGTTATTACTTTTCATGTTTTTTAATAATGCTTCAACTCTTTCTGCCATTCTAACACCCTCTTTTACCATGTAATGTTTTTTATTATAACAAATTTCGGGTATAGAAATAAAATGGAGAGTTTGTATTCAATCATTTTAATGACCATGAAGGTTGCATTTGTAAGAGAAGGTTAATTAAAAATAGAAATGGGTACATTCAAAAGTAAAGCTAATTTGTTATAATAGGAAATAAATTTAAAAGGAGAGGATAATCGTGAAATTATCTTATCATGGACATGCAGTAGTAATGATAGAAACGGACTCCCATCAAATTCTTATTGATCCATTCATCTCAGGGAATGAAGCTTGCGATTTAGATGCGCAGACGGTTGAACCGGATGTTATCCTTCTTACACACGGTCATAATGACCATGTAGGAGATACGATTGATATTGCCAAGCGAACGAACGCTTTAATTGTAGCGCCTAACGAACTAGCAGATTATATGAGTGGTAGAGGATTAAATGCACATCCTATGCACATTGGCGGGAAACATCAATTTGATTTTGGAACGGTTAAATTAACACAAGCTTTTCATGGATCCGCGTATACAGAAGAAAATGGTTCCTCTATTTATACTGGTATGCCAGCAGGAATTTTACTTTCTGTGGAAGGAAAAACGATTTATCATGTTGGAGACACAGGATTATTCTCTGACCTTAAGTTAATAGGGGAAATGAATGACATTGATATTGCTTTTGTACCGATTGGTGATAATTTCACAATGGGGCCAGAAGATGCTCTCATCGCTTCGAAATGGATTAACGCAAAGGTTGTTGTTCCGATACATTATAATACGTTCCCATTAATTGAACAGGACGGCGAAGCGTTTGCCAAGCAAGTTAATCCTGGTAAAGGACAAGTAATGGCCATCGGTGAACCCATGCAAGTGTAACGACCTATATATCGTTTGTATTTGATAAAGAAACTCTCCTTCATTAGCGTGGGTGAAAGGAGAGTTTCTTATTTAAATAGACGAAATTCTCGTAAACCGTGGGAAATAGTTAGTTATGAAAGGAAAGGAAACCTGTTAGCTTAAATTTAATTATTCTAAAATTCAAGAAAGTCTATTATTTTATCTAGCCATTTCCTCCAGCTTGATATATTATATAGGTATATCTTACTAAATGCACTTTTATAATAGGAGGGAGTTAACTGGATAACTATATTATATGGTTTGTCTTTCTTATTGGAACAGTCGTTGGTTCATTTTTGAATGTCGTTGGATTACGTTCTCCACAGCAGTTATCATTTACTACAAGCCGCTCCGAATGTCCTTATTGTTTAAAAACCCTTCAATGGAAAGATATTATCCCCATTTTATCGTTTACCTTACTAAAAGGAAAATGCAGATATTGTGGCGTCCGAATTTCTAGCTTATACCCAATTATGGAAATAATAACAGGTATGTTATTTGTTTATTGCTACATTATTATTGGTATCCAATTTGAATTATTTTTAGCTTTAGCTCTGGTGTCCATGTTTGTTATTGTACTAGTATCAGATATAACGTATATGATTATTCCAAATAAAGTTCTATTATTCTTTCTTCCTATTTTTTTGGTTTTTCGAATTATCGATCCACTTACTCCTTGGTGGGATACGATTACTGGGGGTGTTGCCGGAATCCTTATCCCGATGTCTATCATTATTGTTAGTAAAGGAGGAATGGGAGGAGGTGATATGAAATTATTTGGACTTATTGGTATTGTGTTAGGTTTTAAAAAACTATGCTTCTGCTTCTTTTTATCCTGTGTGATCGGGGCAATCATTGGTATCTTTCTTATCGCTCTAAAATTAGGTAGACGAAATCAACCAATACCGTTTGCTCCTTACATTATTGCTGCTAGTTTAATTACATACTTTTACGGTGATTCGTTGATTTTATGGTATTCTAACTTCTATCATATACCATTCAATTGAGCTCTGACCTATGATTATCAGGTTGTCCTAGTTCTAGGTTCTTAAGGTATGTTTTTTTTCATAGATTAAGTATGAAGGAGGGGATGAGTATGCGAGGACATTATACGATCTTAAGACTGTTGCTGGCAGGATTTTTGTTATATGTTGCCTGGCCATCTATTCCATATGCCTCAACCGTAATGGAACAAATTTTCTGGGCAGCCTGGATCGGTTTCTTTCTATTCGTAGTTGGCGCAAATGTTGCTTCATTATTACAAATGATAAAACCACCAATTATGGAACAGCAGGAAGAAAGACAACGGCAAACCTATAATCATTGAGTTTCATTGTTTTCAACTGTATAATAAATGGTAAATAATTCATTAGTACAGTTGAAAGATGGTGTGCGGGTTAATGGCAAGTAAGCATGAGCAAATCATTCAGCATATTATATCATTGGATATAGGTCATAAGATTTCTGTAAGACAAATAGCGAAGGAACTACATGTCAGTGATGGAACAGCCTATCGTGCAATTAAAGATGCGGAGAATCAAGGATTAGTTAGTACAATTGAACGTGTAGGTACGATTCGAATTGAACGAAAAAAGAAAGAAAACTTTGAACGCCTCACATTTGCAGAAGTGATTAATATTGTAGAAGGTCAAGTTTTAGGCGGCAGAAAAGGATTGCATAAGACATTAAATAAATTTGTCATTGGAGCTATGCAGCTTGATGCAATGATGCGTTATACAGAAGCCGATTCATTATTAATTGTTGGAAATCGTATTAAAGCACATGAACTGGCTATTAAAGAAGGAGCAGCTGTATTAATTACAGGCGGATTTGATACGGAGGATTATATCAAGCGTTTAGCTGATGAAAGACAGTTACCGATTATATCCACAAGCTATGATACGTTTACCGTTGCTGCAATGATTAATCGTGCGATTTACGATCAACTAATTAAGAAAGAAATTGTAGTAGTTGGTGATATATTTACTCCATTTGATAGTTCCTTTTATTTACACAGTAAAGATACCGTTCAAGATTGGTATCGACTAAATAATAATTCTACCCATACACGTTTTCCTGTGGTAGATAATAAAAAACGTGTAATCGGTATGGTTACATCCAAGGATGTTATTGGTGTCGATGAACAGACAATAATTGATAAGGTCATGAGTAGAAACCCGAAAATTGTTCAAGCTAAAACATCATTAGCTTCTGTCGCGCACATGATGGTTTGGGAAGGCATAGAAGTAATGCCAGTAGCAGATGAAACAAATCATTTGAAAGGGATTATATCGCGTCAAGATGTACTGAAGGCATTGCAACAAATACAAAGACAACCTCAAATTGGCGAGACAATTGATGATATTGTTTCTAGAAGTATCATCGAGGACGAGCATAAAAAAGACGTATATTTGACAACAGTTGCTCCACAAATGACCAATCAATTAGGGACGTTATCGAATGGAGTATTTACTGCTTTAATAACAGAAGCAAGCAGAAGAATGTTGCTTCAATATAAAAAAGGGGATCTAGTAGCCGAGAATCTAACCGTTTATTTTATTAAACCGGTACAGATTGATAGTACATTACACATACAACCAAAATTATTAGAAATTGGTAGAGTATATGCGAAGATTGATGTTGAAGTATACGATGAGCAAAAATTAGTAGGAAAGGGCTTGCTAATGGCACAATTAATTAATCGTTAACCGATTAAAGAAAGCTGACTACCAAAGATAGTCAGCTGCTATTTAGGAGGGGTTTAATCTTTTCCATTCTTTGCGGTAATGCTTTACTTCTTTGATGCCGCGATAGATCTGAGGTATTCCAACAATAATCAGGATAATCCCTATAAACAAAGCGATTCTGGTTTGATACAGAATATACTGATTAATTGTAAAAGATACTACCAATGTTCCTAAGCAAATACGTGATTTCCCATTAAAATAAGCTTGGGTTAATCCGTCATTGCTTTTTACGATTGCTACTTTGTAGTATACATAAAGTACTAAAGAGAGAACTATAAGTATTGAAAAAATAATCATGTTATCGCTCCTAGTTTAATTTACCATTTCCATCACTCATTGTACCGTTTTTTTAGTGAATAAGCCATATCGACTTCAGAATTGACAAGAAAAGGTGATAGTATTGCAGGACATTATTGATGTAATTAAACAGTATCATACAATTATCATTCATCGGCACGTAAGGCCAGATCCAGATGCCATAGGATCCCAAGTGGGTTTAAAAGAAATCATTCAATATTCCTTCCCCGATAAACAGGTCTTTGCGGTTGGAGAGGAAGAACCAACGCTAACTTTCCTAGCAAAAATGGATGTTATTAAAGATGAACAATATAAAGATGCGCTTGTAATTGTTTGTGATACAGCTAACACAGCACGTATATCCGATGAACGATTTCAATATGCAGCTAAATGGATAAAAATTGACCACCATCCAAATGTGGATGAATATGGCGATATTCAATGGGTAGACACAACTGCTAGTTCTACCAGTGAAATGATTTATGAGTTTTATTTACAAACAAAGCAATATGGGTTGAAGTGTAATGATAAAGCTGCTCGATTACTTTATGCTGGTATTGTTGGGGACACTGGAAGATTTTTATTCCCTAGTACGACCAAACAAACCTTAAAGATTGCAGCTGAATTAGTTACATTCTCATTTGATCGAACTGCTTTGTACGACGGTATGTATCGGATGAAAGATAATATTGCTCGCTTAAAGGGTTATATCTTAGAACAGTTCAGCTTATCTGATAACGGTATGTCTGCTATAAAATTAACGAAAGCTATTCTAAATCGATTTGAAGTACAACCGAGCGAGACCAGCCAACTTGTGGGAGTGCTAGGCGATATAGACGGGATTTTAGCATGGGTAACCTTTATCGAAGAAGATGATACAATTCGAGTTCGTTTGCGGTCTAAAGGCCCCGTAATTAATGATTTGGCTGCTAAATATAATGGTGGAGGTCATCCTATGGCATCGGGAGCCTCTGTATCAACTTGGAAAGAGACAGAAGACGTTATAGCAGATTTAGAACAAATATGCGAACAATATCAACAAAAAATGTAACGAAAAAATAACACGCCATGGGAAACGGCGTGTTATTTAGATTAGCTACTTTTTGTACTGCTATTTGGAATGAACCAGCATCCTGAAGATGCTTCATCTAAAAATACATCTAGGTGTTCTTTTTCAATGCCACGTTTTACTAAACGAATAAGTTCTCGTGACTCTGCGTAAGCGGAGTTCCCTTGTTTTAAGCGAGCTATTTTTTCATCTCGCATTTCACGATGATCCATTACCAACATGAAAATCCACTCCTTTCATCTGAAGCATTATATGAAAGTAAACGGGAAAATGACTCTCTTGTTATCTTTATCATAACTGGATTTGTAAGAAAATGCCATGAATTTTCGGATATTTCATGAAACGTTCACATTATGTAGTCCGCTCGGCTTTGGCTGTAATTTTAATATTTTTAGAAATGATCAATTTAGTAATAGTAAGCGTATATGTAAACTCTTCTACCTCAAATGACTTATTTTCGACAGTTGATTCTAGTAATTGATCACTTTCTCCTATAATGGACAGATCTTTCCCCACCACGTGTTTTAATTCTTGTTGTACTAATTCTTTCAGCTTGTCAGCTATAAGTCGGTCGAGCCGTAACTCTTCCATATTTTCGATAGTTAAGTTTATTGACTCTACAGTTACTTCTTCGGAAGGTCTTTCACTTAAGTCATCATTATCTTCCAATAATGAATCATTTTGATTCCGTAGTTCTGTTATTTCACTACGAAACGCATTATTTTGTGCAATTAGAGATTCATACATGGATCCATACATATAAAGCAGAGTGCAATAAGCTACAACTCCACCAACCATCACACCAACGAAAAAACGTTGCCAAGTTACTTTTTTATGGTAGGGAGGTATATGCATTACGATATTTCCTCCTGAATTAACCAGTTTAAAAGAAGAATTGCCGTCTTAACCCCGCCCATAGCGGAAAGAATAAACATAGCTTGTTTAAATAAATCCATTGTAGAACCATCTAGAATTCCTTTTTCAAAGTTAGCTATCGCATCAAATGTACCACCAATAGCAGCAACAATTGCCCAAATCCGTAATCGATCTGCTATTCGTCCTATTTCTGTTAAGGGAGGATCTCCAGTCACAAATGCCCCAATACTGCCAATAATTGCTCCACCGATAATTACACCAAATGCGATAAAGTAACAGTGTATAAAAGTTTCAAAGAATCGTTCTTCCATAAGGACGCACTCCCCTGTGAGTCATGTTGTTTCCATTTTATGATTACATGGGACGAGTTATGCAAAGTTATCAGCGTTTCCGTATGCATGTTCTACATAGATTGGTATAATGGGTCATAGAGAATTTAAAGGCGGGATAAAATGTCGTACACACATTTACAAGTACGAAGTAGTTATAGCCTGTTAAATAGTACAATAACGATCGATCATTTAGTTAAGAAAGCAAAAAAATCAGGATTTGAAGCATTAGCTTTGACAGATGAGCAAGTACTATATGGGGCTATTACTTTCTATAAAACATGTAAAAAGTATGGAATTAAACCAATTATTGGTATGTCTGTTTACGTCCACGCGGAACAAGATAAACTGGACGAGATAACCCTCTTAGCAAAAGACAATCATGGTTATCATGATTTAATTAAATTAAGTACATTGATTCAACAGCAAGAGGCCAAATATATAGAAGATCATCAATTAGCAGCGTATACCAAAAACTGTATCGGGATATTCTCTGAGAAACAATCAAGCATCTTTACCAATATTCAAGCTAATGATTATGAAGAAGCATTTAAAAAATTAGCAATTATAAAAGATATGTTTATTGAAGGCGACTTTTATGTAGGGATTGAAAGTAGCGTGAACGAGGAGACGAATCGTTACGAAGCAGTAAAGTCGTTTCTTACAAGCTATTCGCTTCCACCAGTTGCTATAAATGATGTGCGTTATCTCCAAGAAAAGGATGTAATTGCTTTTGATTGCTTACAAGCAATCAAAAATAATGAGAATTGGGATGGTAAAAACATCCCTTCTGCTTATTATTACCGTCATTTGTCTACAGCAGCTGAAATGCAGCATTTTTTTTCGTTTTGGCCAGAAGCTATAACAAATACAGAACGAATAGAAAAAAAATGTGAGGTAGTGTTTGATTTTAATCAACGTTTCCTGCCATCGTTTCCACTCCCTGATGGTGTAAACGCTCATACATGGCTGGAAAATCGATGCTGGGAAGGGTTACATGATAAATATGCTAACATCACGAAAACCATCAGAGAACGTTTAAAGTTTGAGCTCAATACCATTAAAGCAATGCAATTTAGTGATTATTTTTTAATTGTGGCAGACTTTATTCAATATGCAAAAGAACAACCCATTGTAGTTGGCCCAGGTAGGGGGTCTGCAGCAGGATCATTAGTTGCCTATGTTTTAGAAATAACCGATATTGACCCGATCAAATATGATTTATTATTTGAACGTTTTCTAAACCCAGAGCGTATGACAATGCCAGATATTGATATTGATTTCTCGGATTGGCGTCGGGATGAAGTGATTGATTATGTTCAACATAAATATGGTAGGGATCATGTAGCACAAATCATTACTTTTGGTACATTTGCTGCACGTTCTTTAATAAGAGAATTAATCAAAACAATGAATATAAATCAACAAGATGCATCATTTATATTGCGGCATATTCCTGTACAAGCCAAACAACGGATTTCTGAAATCATAACTGCATCAGACGAGCTTAAAAATTATATCAAAACATCTGAGCCGCTAAAATTACTTTTTACAGTCGCTGTAAAGTTGGAAGGAATACCTAGACATGTTTCCACACATGCAGCAGGTATTGTTATCACGGAAAAGCCGTTAAATGAATATATCCCTTTAACAATGGGTACTGGGGATAGCAATTTGACACAATTCCCGATGAATGACCTAGAAGCAATAGGATTATTAAAGATTGACTTATTAGGGCTTCGTAACTTAACACTGCTAGAAAAAGTCCTGCAAACCATTCGCTATATTTCCAATGACGATACCCATTTAAAAAACCTACCTCCAGAAGATAACTTAACTTTTTCCATGTTACAGCATGGAAAAACAAACGGTGTATTTCAGCTCGAGTCACAGGGGATGAAACGCGTGTTGCAGCAATTAAAGCCAACTGAGTTTGAAGATATCGTTGCGGTTAATGCGCTTTATCGACCTGGACCAATGGAATATATTCCTACCTTTATAAGGAGAAAGCATGGGGAAGAAGCAATCACTTACCCACATCCTGACTTAGCTCCAATATTGTCGAAGACCTACGGGGTATTAGTTTATCAAGAGCAAATTATGCAGATAGCTAATAGAATAGCAGGATTTTCTTTAGGTAAGGCAGATATATTGCGAAGAGCAGTAAGTAAAAAGCAAGAACAACTTATGGCAGAGCAAAAAACTGATTTTATTGCTGGATGTGTCCGTAATGGCTACTCAAAAAAGGTTGCTGAAGAAATTTTCGAATGGATTGTACGTTTTTCGAATTATGGTTTCAACCGAAGTCATGCAGTAGCTTACAGCCGCATCTCTTATCAGCTGGCTTATTTAAAAGCCCATTACCCTGCGGCATTTTTCGCTGAGTTACTCAGCTCTTCTGTTAATCAGCAAGAGAAATTGCAATCCTATATACGTGAGCTGAAGGCTTTGCACCTAGATGTACTGCCTCCTTCTATTAATAAAAGTTTTGGTAAATATGCAGTAGAAGGAAATAAAATTCGAATGGGCTTATTACAAGTGAAAGGATTAGGCAAACAAGCCGTACAAGAAATAATTCGCGTTCGCAAAGAACGGCCATTTAAAAATTTATTTGATTTTTGCTTACGTGTTTCATCGAAGGCAGTCAACCGACAAACACTTGAGGTATTAATTATGGTTGGTGCATTCGATGAAAGTAATCAAAATAGAGCAAGCTTGTTGGCGACCATTGATCAAGCAATGGAACAAGGTGAATTATTTAAAGAATTTCTTGGCCAGCCTAACCTGTTTCAAGATCAAATTGAACTTGAAGGCGATTATGTAGATATAGAGGATTTTTCACAGTTTAAGAAATTGGCTGATGAGAAGGAATTCCTTGGTGTTTATATGTCAAGTCATCCTCTACAATCATATAGAATGCAATTAAAACAACATGGTCATGTTTCTTTATCACTTGCGCTTACGTTGGCTGGTAAAAAAAATATAAAAAGTGCTGCTGTTATTCAATCTATTAAAACAATCCGAACAAAAAGAGGAGATCCGATGGCTTTTTTAACATTAGGAGATGAGTCAGGTGAGATGGAAGCAGTTGTTTTTCCAGAGCTATACCGCAATGTAAATCGATGGTTAAAAGAAGAAACGCTTGTATTGATTGAAGGGAATTTGGAAAGTAGAAATCAAGGTGTTCAGTGGTTACTATCTTCTATTATTGAACTAACAGATGATCGATTGGAGGAAATGAAATCCACTCGTTTATTTATTAAACTAACAGGAGAAGCTAGTGAAGCTGGTATAGAAAAATTAAAACAAATGGCTCACTATTACCCTGGAAATATTCCTGTAATTATCTTTCAAGAGCAAAATAGGAAAACCTATCAACTTTCTGAGGCGTATTTTCTGCAGCCAACAACCGACTGTTTAAAAGACTTAAAAGCTTTTTTTGGTAAGGATAGCGTGGTTTTAGACAAAGGTTAAATAATCAGGATTACTTTACACACAAAAACCATCTGTTATAATGGAAGAGTTAAATGTGGTCAGACCACTCGTGCAACCATATAGTATCGTATTTTTCTGCGAAAAGGAGCGATTAGTAAAGATGGCAAGCTTAAGAGATCAAGCATTACACTTGCATAAAGTAAATAAAGGCAAATTGACAACTCACTCAAAAATCCCAGTTACGAATGCAGAGGAGTTAAGTCTAGCGTATTCCCCTGGTGTAGCTGAGCCTTGTAAAGCAATTCATGATCGTAAAGAAACAGTCTATGATTATACAATGAAAGGGAATATGGTTGCGGTTGTCAGTGATGGGTCAGCGGTTTTAGGGCTTGGTAATATTGGAGCTGAGGCGGCATTGCCCGTAATGGAAGGGAAGTCTGTCTTATTTAAGAGCTTTGCTGGTGTGGATTCCTTTCCAATTTGTTTGGGTACGCAAAACATAGACGAGATTGTACAAACTGTTAAATTAATGGAGCCAACATTTGGTGGAGTGAATTTAGAAGATATTGCAGCACCAAACTGTTTTATTATTGAAGAACGTTTGAAAAAAGAAACAAATATACCTATCTTTCATGATGATCAACACGGAACAGCCATTGTCACCGTGGCAGGTTTAATTAATGCTCTTAAACTCGTAGGAAAATCTTTCTCTGATATAAAAGTTGTCGCAAATGGAGCAGGCGCAGCAGGAATAGCTATTATTAAATTATTATATAACTTTGGTGTGCGCGATATGATTATGTGTGACTCTAGAGGGGCAATATATGAAGGACGTTCCTATGGTATGAATGATGTAAAAGAGCGGGTTGCTGCTTATACCAACCAAGATAAACAAGAAGGAAGTTTAGAAGAAATGCTTGATGGAGCAGACGTGTTCATTGGTGTATCTGTTGGAGGCGCACTTACAAAAGAGATGGTGGAAAAGATGAACGATGACTCCATTATTTTTGCAATGGCGAATCCTGACCCAGAAATTATGCCAGAAGTAGCGAAAGAAGCTGGAGCAAAAGTAATTGGTACCGGTCGCTCGGACTTTCCAAATCAAGTAAATAATGTGCTTGCGTTCCCTGGTATCTTCCGTGGAGCTTTAGATGTAAGAGCTACTAGAATAAATGAAAGAATGAAGGTTGCAGCAGCTAATGCAATTGCTTCATTAATTGCGGAAGACGAATTGAATGAGGATTATGTCATCCCTGCACCTTTTGATGCTAGAGTAGCTCCGATTGTAGCAAAGAGTGTTGCACAGGCCGCAATGGAATCAGGTGTAGCGAGAATTGAAGTAAATCCAGAAGATGTTGCTGAAAAGACTAGAAAATTAACACAAATTGATGATAAATAATGTGTTAAAAGGAGTGAGTCATGGCTGTGTCCATGCCATCAAAGCAAAAGGTATATCAGGGTGTATTAAAAGAAATACGCCAGTTTATTGATAGTAATGATTTACAACCTGGAGACAAGCTCCCTTCCGAAAGGGAGCTTGCTGAAAACCTTCAAGCTGGCAGATCTTCGATAAGAGAGGCATTGCGAGCTATGGAATTATTAGGTTTGATAGAAACAAGGCATGGGGAGGGTACTTTTTTAAGTACTTATCGACCACATCAAACGGTTGAATTACTGTCATCATTTATTCTACAAGGAGATCAAGTTAAAGTTGATTTGGTGGAAACGATACGTTTACTTGAGAAAGAAGCAGTTAAACTAGTTTTATATCATTTAACTGAAAAAGAGGTAAGTCATTTAAGTACGATTATTAATGCAACCTATACCAAGCAAAATGCCAGACATGCTGCTTTCTTCACCTATATTTTTGAGAAAACCAATAATTTGTTACTATGGAAAGTTTGGCATTTAATGTTTGACTTCGCTACGACTGTAGAGAATGTTGGGACTGATAAATCGTTTTATATTGAACTAATACAAATTTTTCTAGATAAGGATCATTATTCTATTGACGATTTATTCGACACAGTCCCGAATAAATCATAGTTTTGACAACTATTTCTGACAGTTTTCGAAGCCTGGATTTAATATAATGGTTGTAGTTCTTTACTTATGTTATTTGCCACGGGTTTGTTTGAAAAGGAGGAATTTGCCTTGCTTAAAGATTTTTTTGGCAAGCGGAAAAAATATGCGTCTATCCCAAGTGAACAAGCAAAAGCGGATGTTCCGGAAGGATTAATGCAAAAATGTAGCGGATGTCACAAAATATATTATCGAAAAGAAATGAATAAGAATTTACAGGTATGTCCGAATTGTGGCTATCATCACCCCTTACAAGCTTGGGATCGTATCGATACGTTATTTGATGATGATACCTTTGAAGAGTGGGATCAAGCGTTAACGACAGGAAACCCATTAGCTTTTCCAGGTTATGAAGAAAAAGTAGAAAAAGATCAAAAGAAAACTGGGCTTAATGAAGGGGTCGTAACTGGAAAAGGAACAATTGATGGACAAGCTACTGCTTTTGCAGTTATGGACTCTAGTTTTCGTATGGGAAGCATGGGTTCTGTTATCGGGGAAAAGATTGCTAGAGCAGTTGAAAATGCAAGAGTTGAAGGTATTCCTTTCATTATTTTCACAGCCTCTGGTGGGGCAAGGATGCAAGAAGGTTTACTAAGCTTAATGCAGATGTCTAAAACAGCGATAGCAATTAAACGGTTTAGCGAGTCAGGTGGTCTCATGATTTCTGTAATGACCCATCCAACAACTGGGGGAGTATCCGCTAGCTTTGCTTCGATAGGAGATTATAATTTTGCGGAGCCAGGAGCGTTAATTGGATTTGCTGGAAGACGGATTATTGAACAAACCATCAGAGAAAAACTGCCAGATGATTTTCAGACAGCTGAGTTCCAATTGAAGCATGGACAACTTGACAAAGTGGTGAACCGATTAGAAATGAAAGAAGTACTTTCATTATTGCTTAAGTTTCATCAGAAAGGTGGGAATGAAAAGTGAAACAAGTATTAGAATTTGAAAAACCCATCGTAAATTTAAAGGAGAAAATTGCTGAGCTTAAGCGTTTTACAAAAGATAGTGAGATTGACCTTAGTGAAGAGATTTCGACGCTTGAAAAAAGGTTAGCTGTGTTAGAAGCTGATATATATGGTAATTTAAAACCGTGGGATCGTGTTCAACTGGCTAGACATGCGGAGCGTCCGACTACATTAGATTATATAGATAAACTATTTGAAGATTTTATTGAATTTCATGGAGATCGCTTATTTGGAGATGACGAAGCAATTGTAGCAGGAATAGCCTATTACAAAGACAAGCCTGTAACTGTTATTGGTCACCAACGAGGGAAAGATACAAAAGAAAATATTCGGAGAAATTTTGGTATGCCTCATCCGGAAGGGTATCGCAAAGCATTAAGACATATGAAACAAGCTGAAAAGTTTTCACGACCAATTATCTGTTTCATTGATACAAAAGGAGCGTACCCAGGAAAAGCTGCTGAAGAAAGAGGACAGAGTGAGGCAATAGCTCGAAATTTAATGGAAATGGCTGGATTAACGGTGCCAGTCATCTGTATTGTTATTGGTGAAGGCGGTAGTGGTGGCGCCTTAGCATTAGGAGTAGGGGATCAAATTCATATGCTTGAAAATAGTACGTATTCGGTTATCTCTCCTGAAGGTGCTGCATCTATTCTATGGAAAGATTCTGCGTATGCTCAACGTGCTGCCGAGACGATGAAGATAACAGCTTATGATTTGAAGAAACTGAATGTGATTGATAATATAATACCTGAACCTAAAGGTGGAGCACATCGAGATTTAGATCAACAAGCTGCTTATCTAGATGAAGTATTGGAAAAATCACTTCAATCTTTAATGCAGTATTCTGTTGACCAATTATTGGAACAACGATGGGAAAAGTACAAGCAGATAGGCGAATATAAGACAGTACAGTAAAGGAAATCGCTTGTTATTTATTGGAAGTAGCTTAAAAGGTAAAAACAAAGTTTTGATTTAGATTTGATTGCGTCTTTACGTACTGACAAGAGGTTGACACTACAGTCAACCTCTACTTCGTGTTTTAGACAAATGGACGTTTAACTTGAATGAAGGCATACTACATAGCTAGTTATATGTTGTAAAAACTTTTCAATTCATTATGCTTTCGATTGCTATTTTACTTGTTTCCAATTATCTTAAAGAGAGGAATTATTTTTAAAAGAGAAATCGTACGACATGAGGTGAGATAATTTAATGAAGAAAATTGGTGTGTTAACTAGTGGTGGTGACGCTCCTGGTATGAATGCAGCCATTCGTGCTGTTGTGAGAAAAGCCATTTATCATAATATAGAAGTTTATGGCATCAAATATGGTTATCAAGGGTTAATGGAAGGTAATATTGAGCGAATGGAAATTGGTTCTGTTGGAGATATTATCCATCGTGGCGGTACCATTCTATATTCTGCTAGAAGTGAAGCTTTTAAAACAGATGAAGGACAGCAAAGAGGGATTGAACAGCTGAATAAATTTGGAATTGAAGGATTAATTATTATTGGAGGGGATGGTAGCTTTAGAGGTGCTCAAAAATTGACAGAAAAAGGCTATCCATGTATAGGAGTTCCTGGAACCATAGATAATGATATTGCAGGTACTGATTTTACAATTGGTTTTGATACTGCATTAAATACAATAATTGAGGCAGTTGACAAAGTTCGTGATACCGCAACCTCTCATAAGCGAACGTATATCATAGAAGTAATGGGAAGAGATGCTGGCGATTTGGCGCTATGGGCTGGATTAGCTGATGGTGCTGAAAGTATCTTAATCCCAGAAAAGCAAGAGGATTTTTCGACAGTCATTGATAAGCTGAGACGTGGGCATAAACGCGGTAAAAAACATAGTATTATTGTCCTTGCAGAAGGTGTAGGAAGCGGCTTCGAATATGGAGAAAAAATTGAAAAAGAAACCAATTTAGAAACACGAGTAACCGTCCTTGGCCATATCCAACGGGGAGGATCACCATCTGGGTCTGATCGTGTACTTGCAAGTAGACTTGGTGCTAAAGCAGTTGATTTGCTACTTGAAGGAAAAGCGGGAAGAATGGTCGGAATCGAGAATAATTCCTTGGTCGATCATGATATAACGAAAATTTTAAATGAGCAGCATACAATTAACCAAGATATGTACAAGCTATCCCAAGAATTATCGATCTAACTTTAGAATTTCTTTACAGGTATTATAAGGAGGAAGTGTGAAATGAGAAACACAAAAATTGTATGTACGATAGGTCCTGCTTCAGAATCAATTGAAAAGTTGGAGCAATTAATTGAATCAGGTATGAATGTAGCCCGTTTAAATTTTTCACATGGAGATTATGAAGAACATGGCGCGCGAATTAAAAGTATTCGGGAGGCTGCAGAGAGAACAGGTAAAACCGTAGCCATTTTATTAGATACAAAGGGTCCAGAAATTCGTACTGGAAATTTTAAGGATGGACAGGCTGAACTAGTTCAAGGAAATGTAATCTATGTCTCCATGAAAGAATTAGAAGGGACTGCAGACAGGTTTTCAGTTACGTATCCGGGATTAATTCATGACGTACATGAAGGCTCTAAAATCCTATTGGATGATGGATTAATCGAACTAGAGGTTCAAGAAATAGATAGAGCAAATCAAGAATTGAAGACAATTGCTTTGAATACAGGAATGATTAAAAATAAAAAAGGTGTAAATGTACCGAATGTTTCAGTTAACCTACCAGGGATAACAGAAAAAGACGCGAACGATATTGAATTTGGCATTGAACAGAATGTCGATTTTATCGCAGCATCATTTGTCAGACGTCCATCAGATATCCTAGAGATAAAAGAATTACTAGAAAAGCACGATGCAACACACATTCAAATTATTCCTAAAATCGAAAACCAAGAAGGCGTAGATAATATTGACAGTATTCTTGAAGTAAGTGATGGATTAATGGTTGCACGTGGAGATCTTGGAGTTGAAATTCCTGCAGAAGACGTACCGCTTGTACAAAAGAGATTAATTAAACAGTGCAATACTGCAGGTAAGCCTGTCATTACTGCGACACAAATGTTAGATTCAATGCAAAGAAATCCAAGACCAACTAGAGCGGAAGCTTCAGATGTTGCAAATGCAATTTTTGATGGAACAGATGCAATCATGTTGTCTGGAGAAACAGCTGCTGGTGATTATCCAGTAGAGTCTGTACAAACAATGAGTAATATTGCATTAAAAGCAGAGACCGGGTTAGATCATAATTCTATATTACGTGATCGTTCTAAACATGTAGACATGACAATTACGGATGCGATTAGCCAATCTGTTACGCATACTGCGATGAACCTATCTGTAAGCTCTATTATTACTCCAACAGAAAGTGGTCATACTGCCAGAATGATTTCAAAATATCGACCACAAGTACCCATTCTTGCCGTAACATTCTCAGAAAGAGTCAATCGTCAACTTTCACTTGTCTGGGGTGTGCATGCAGTAATGGGGCGCCGTGCTAACTCGACGGATGAAATGTTAGATATAGCAGTTGAACGTGGGTTACAAACTGGTATAGTTGAACATGGAAATCGCGTTATTATTACTGCTGGAGTTCCTGTAGGTGAAAGTGGAACTACAAACCTAATGAAGGTTCATGTGATTGGTGATGTAATTGGTAAAGGTCAAGGGATCGGTAGAAAAAGTGCTTATGGGAAAGCAGTGGTTGTAAAATCGGCAGAGGAAGCAATTCAACAAGTTGAAGAAGGAGATATCTTAGTAACATACGGTACAGACCGTGAAATGATGCCTGCCATTGAAAAAGCTAGTGGAATAATAACGGAAGAAGGTGGACTCACTTCACACGCTGCAGTGGTTGGATTAAGTCTAGGAATTCCAGTAATTGTAGGCGTCAAAAATGTATTTGACCTCATAAATAATGGGGAAGATATTACAATTGATGGTACAAAAGGGGATATTTATCAAGGACATACCAGAGTCCTTTAAAATGGAAGACAGTGAAAGAGGTGCATTGATCTCTTTCACTGTTTCTTTACATGATGCCAGGTGTTTGTAACAAGCAATCGATATGCCCTTTTTAACTTTTATCCTGTAGTGAAAGAGGTGACTTGTCTTATGCGATGGTTTTTATTGACTGCTTTTTTATTATCTGCATTTGAAATCGGTGTATTTATATGGATTGGTGACATGATTGGACCTTGGTGGGTCGTATTATTAGTTCTGCTTACTGGTGCTGTAGGCTTTTATTTGGCTAAACAGCAAGGAATTGAAACATGGCAGCGAGCGCAGCTATCCATGCGAAATGGAGAAGCCCCCACTGGTTATATCATTGATGGAATCTGTATATTAATTGGTGCTGTCTTATTAGTAACGCCGGGATTTATATCTGACGCAATAGGCTTTTTATTAGTAATTCCAACTACAAGGAAGCTATTTAAGCGACGGATAGAGCAATTTATTAAGCATATAATTACCAACCGAACTATCATATATCGTAAATGGTAATCAACCTTTGATGAACCGCCATACATCTTGAAAAGTTCCTGCCCGATGTAAGGCATTTATGACAATTAGAAAAACAGGTGCAAGAATAAACCCGGCGACTCCCCAAAGTTGAATCCCAATAAAAAGAATAATTAATGCTGCAAGCGGGTGTAATCCCATACTTGAGGATAGAACCTTTGGTTCGATTACCTGCCTGACAATAATAATGATTCCGTAAAGAATTGATAAGTTAATGGTCATCGAATAATTTCCAATAAGGAATAAATAGAACATCCATGGTACAAAAATAATCCCTGAGCCGATATAAGGGAGCAAATCGACAAAAGCGGTATATAGTGCAATCGTAAAGGTATGTTCAAATTGGAATAATAGAAGCCCAACATAGACAATAAAAGCATTAATTAATACAAGAATGAGTTGTGCTTTTAAATAACCAGCCACTGTTTTTTTAAGGTGTCTGGTTATTTTTTTTCCTGGGCTTTTTACAATGGATGGAATCATGCTTATCATTAATTGGCGTAAATTAGAATAGTCATTTGAAATTAAAAAAACAGCAAGTAAAATAAAAATGAATACTGTTATCGATCCTGGTAATGAAGTAATAACACCGGGCAGTTTGAACAATAAATCTTGTAAGAAACCAGTTGCTGAAGTAGTAAGGTTATTCAAGAATTGCTGAACATTATCGCTAATAGCATGCTGCTGTGCAGTATCTAACATTTGAAAATAAGACAAAACCTTCTGATATAGCGGCATAATCGTATTGTTGATGAAATCGGTGATATACCCACTAAAGGACTGGAAGTGTTGTGGTAATTTCTCAGCAAGAAATAACGTACCTTGAAAAAGCTCTGAAAAAATGAATAAAAAGACGCCACTAATACAGGAAATAAATAAAATCATTGTTGTAACGACTGCTAACATTCTAGGGAATTTTAATTTCACTTCTAATGTTGTTACCGTTGGGTTCATAAGCATTGCTATTAAAATGGCAATGAATAAAGGGTATAAATATACAAAGCTTGCTGTGATTATGATATAGATGGCGAAAATAAAACTAACTACAATGAGCAGTCGTAACAGTTGATAAAATAATGGCTTGTACATAATTTAACCCCATTTTAAAGTAATATAGATTCTATCTATATTACTTATGAGACAAACGAAGAAGTTAGAATAATTATTTAAAACATAAAGCTACTTGAAGCGAAAAGTGCTTTCAATACATTTTATAAATTAGAAGAAATGTCACTCTTTTTGCAAAAAAAACGGAGTTCTAGTAAAATTTATAAGTGAAGTTAATCGGTTTCAATTCACATTAGATTCATAATACTTTATAATTATCAATGGGGGTAATTATATTATTATTAGAATATTGTCGAAAAAAAGATAATATCCTGAATATTTATAAAGGAGAGGGTTTGTTATGACAGCAACAACGAAAGGCCTTGAAGGAGTTGTAGCAACTCAATCGTCAATAAGCTCAATTATAGATGACCAGCTTACATATGTTGGGTATAAGATTGATGATTTAGCTAAGAATTCGAGCTTTGAAGAAGTTATCTACTTACTTTGGAATCAAAAGCTGCCGACAAAAGCTGAATTAGAGGCTTTAAGAGCAGATCTTGCTGCAAATATGGAATTGCCTGATGCAATTATTGACCATTTACGTTCCTATGATCTTTCTACCGTTCACCCGATGGCAGCATTACGTACCGCCGTTTCTTTACTAGGTTTATATGATGAAGAAGCGGATGTAATGGAACAAGAAGTGAATAAGAAGAAAGCAGTTCGAATTCAGGCAAAAATCGCTACAATTGTAACGGCTTTCGCAAGAATACGCCAAGGTAAAGAGCCTATTAAACCGAAGAAGGAATACAGCTATTCAGAGAACTTCTTATATATGTTAAATGGTGAATCACCTAAAGACATTGAAGTGGAAGCAATCAATAAGGCTCTCGTACTTCATGCTGACCATGAATTAAACGCTTCTACATTTACAGCTCGTGTGTGTGTTGCTACATTATCCGATATTTATTCCGGCGTAACCGCTGCTATTGGGGCATTGAAAGGGCCGCTTCATGGGGGAGCCAATGAACGTGTGATGAAAATGCTTACCGAAATTGGCGAAGAAGAAAATGCGATACCATATATTAAAGAAAAGCTTGAAAATAAAGAAAAAATTATGGGCATGGGCCATCGTGTATACCGAAACGGTGATCCACGTGCTAAATTCTTAAGAGAAATGTCTAGACAACTAACTAAATTAACTGGCCAATCCAAATGGTATAACATGTCGATCAAAATTGAGGATTACATTAAGGAACACAAAGGGCTTCCAGCCAATGTAGATTTTTATTCTGCATCCGTATATCATAGCTTGGGAATTGATCATGATTTATTTACTCCGATATTTGCAGTAAGTCGTGTATCTGGTTGGCTAGCGCATATTCTAGAACAGTATGATAATAATCGATTAATCCGACCACGCGCAGAATATACAGGTCCGAAGTCGCCAGAATATGTATCAATTGATAAGCGATAAGGTAGTAATCTTAAATAAAGTAAACTTACCAATTTAATCAGGAAAACACGCATGTATTTTTGTTTGGGAACAAAGATGTTCATAAACGGAAATCTTTGCTAAACTATAAATGCATAATGAAATTAGGAGGTATTCATTGATATGGCACAGGGAGAAAAGATTATTGTAGAAAATGGACAAATGCATGTACCAAATAAACCAATTGTTCCATTTATTGAGGGGGATGGAACAGGTCCAGATATTTGGGCGGCTGCTCGTAGAGTGATTGAAGCTTCTGTTGAGAAAGCATACAATGGCAAAAAAGAGATTGATTGGCTGGAAGTATACGCTGGTCAAAAGTCATTTGATCAGTCTGGCGAATGGCTTCCACAGGATACACTTGATAAAATTAATGAATATAAAATTGCTATTAAAGGGCCTCTTACTACTCCAATTGGTGGGGGTATTCGTTCGTTAAATGTGGCATTACGCCAGGAATTAGATCTATTCACGTGTTTACGTCCTGTTCGTTACTTTGAAGGTGTTCCATCACCTGTGAAACGTCCAGAGGATGTAGATATGGCAATTTTCCGTGAAAACACAGAAGATATTTATGCAGGTATCGAGTGGCAAAAAGGTTCAGATGAAGTGAAAAAAGTGATTGATTTCTTGAAAAATGAAATGAATGTAACAAATATTCGCTTCCCTGAAACATCGGGTATTGGTGTGAAGCCAGTTTCAGAGGAAGGAACGAAACGATTAGTGCGTGCTAGTATTCAATATGCATTAAATGAAGGACGTAAGAGTGTTACTTTAGTACATAAAGGTAACATCATGAAATTTACAGAAGGATCATTTAAAGCTTGGGGATATGAAGTAGCTGAGGAAGAATTTGGTGATAAAGTTTTCACTTGGGCAGAGTATGATCGTATCGTTGAAAAAGAAGGAAAAGATGTTGCAAATAAAGCACAAGATGAAGCGTTGGCTGCAGGAAAGATTTTAATAAAAGATGCTATTGCTGATATCTTCTTACAACAAATACTTACCAGACCAAATGAATTTGATGTTGTTGCTACAATGAACTTGAATGGAGATTATATTTCGGATGCACTTGCAGCACAAGTAGGCGGAATCGGTATTGCTCCAGGGGCAAACATTAATTATGACACAGGACATGCGATTTTTGAGGCTACTCATGGAACTGCTCCTAAATATGCAGGATTAGATAAAGTAAATCCATCTTCTGTTATTCTGTCAGCTGTATTAATGCTTGAACATTTAGAATGGAGAGAAGCGGCTGATCTAATTACCAAAGCTATGGATAAAACAATTGCCTCGAAAGTGGTTACGTATGATTTCGCTCGATTAATGGATGGGGCTACTGAAGTGAAATGCTCAGAGTTCGCAGATGAACTAATTAAAAACATGGATTAATGTGCAAAGGGGATTTTAAAATGGCTATTAAGAGAAGTAAAGTATCCGTAATTGGCTCTGGATTTACTGGAGCAACAACTGCATTAATGATGGCGCAAAAGGAATTAGGAGATGTAGTACTTGTAGATATTCCAGATATGGAGGATCCAACAAAAGGGAAAGCCCTTGATATGTTAGAGGCAAGTCCAGTACAAGGATTTGACGCATCCATTATTGGAACTGCTAATTACGAAGATACAAAAGACTCTGACTTGGTTATTATTACAGCAGGTATTGCACGTAAGCCAGGTATGAGCCGTGATGATTTAGTGAACACCAACGCAAAGATCATGAAATCCGTAACAAAAGAAATTGTTAACTATTCGCCTGATACTTATATCGTAGTATTAACAAACCCAGTGGATGCAATGACATATACGGTGTTTAAGGAATCTGGATTACCGAAAGAACGTGTAATTGGACAGTCCGGCGTTCTTGATACAGCTAGATTCCGTACTTTTGTTGCACAAGAACTAAACCTATCTGTTAAAGATGTAACTGGATTTGTACTAGGTGGTCATGGTGACGACATGGTTCCATTAATTCGTTATTCTTATGCAGGTGGTATTCCATTAGAAAAATTAATTTCTAAAGATCGACTTGACGCCATTGTAGAACGTACTCGTAAAGGTGGAGGAGAAATTGTAGGTTTATTAGGAAATGGCAGTGCTTATTATGCTCCAGCTGCATCTTTAACTGTGATGGCTGAAGCAATTCTTAAAGACCAACGGCGTGTTCTTCCTTCCATTGCCTATTTGGAAGGAGAATATGGATACTCGGATATTTATTTAGGAGTACCAACCGTATTAGGTGGTAAAGGAATTGAAGAAATTATTGAATTAGACTTAACAGAAGATGAAAAGGCTGCGCTAGATAAATCCGCAGATTCTGTTAAAAATGTACTGAATGTATTAGAATAAGTTGATAAAAGCCCCTATCTATAACAATATAGATAGGGGCTTTTTTATAATGTATAGAGAATTTTATTGGAAATATTATGATGACTTTGATATAATAGAAAGCGCTTACATTTACTGATTTACATTTAGGGGGGATATTGTGTTAGGAAAAAGGCGGGCATTAGGAAAAGAGTTAAAGGATATAAGTATTGGCGATTCGTATTCAGAGACGAAGAAGATGGGTGATCGCGATTTATTGTTATATTTGGGGTTATCCAATGATGCGAATCCGTTATATCTTCAGCATGATTATGCATCATTAACTGATTATAAAAAGCCAATTGTACCATCTGTAATGCTATTTGGTATGATTTCTTCTATCGTATCTATGCACTTACCAGGTCCAGGTAGCCATATAACACAACATGAAATGACATTTCCGAACCCAGTTTATCACAACATGAATGTACAATTTCTTATTAAAGTCATTGCTATTGATCATCATAATCAACGCGTAGCGATGAGTGTCTCTGGAACCGATCAAGAAGGAAATGAAGTGGTGAAAGGAAAGCTTTATGTTTGTCCAGCATGTAAGCCAAATACTCTGACAGCTCAATCTTTAGAAAACTTTTTTTAACTGACAAATATGGAATGAGGAATAAATATCGCTGCTCGGAAATACTATTCAGTAAGAGGATAGTATTTTTTCTTTCAACGAAGCATCAGATTAGTTTGTAAATTTTAATTTACAAACTCTCAGCTTGTTCACATTAATACCTATTCATTGTAAGATGAGAGTGTAACAAATAATCTACTAGCGATCAGAAACGGGGACTGTACACATGAATGAAAAAATATTGATTGTAGACGATGAGAAGTCAATTGTTACATTATTAAATTACAATATTGAAAAAGCAGGATTCCAAACGGATGTTGCTTATGATGGGAATCAAGCTGTCCAGAAAGCCGAAAGTACCGGGTACGATTTAATAGTTCTCGATCTTATGCTGCCAGAAATGGATGGGATGGATGTTTGTAGATATCTTCGAAATAATCAAATAGACACACCAATTCTAATGTTGACCGCTAAGGATGAGGAGTTTGATAAGGTACTTGGTCTGGAACTTGGAGCAGATGATTATTTAACAAAGCCATTTAGTCCGAAAGAAGTCATTGCAAGAATCAAGGCAATTCTTCGACGGTCAACAAAAGTAGAAAAATCCAATTTTTCGTATATACAAATTGGCGAATTGACTGTTTATCCGGAAAGATATGAAGCAGAAATGCATCATAAGGTAATCACCTTTACCCGAAAAGAATTTGAACTACTTTATTATTTAGCAAAAAATAAAGGTAAGGTTATATCCAGAGATCAGTTGCTTAGTGGTGTGTGGGATTATGATTTTGTTGGAGATACTCGTATCGTGGATGTTCATGTTTCGCATTTACGAGATAAAATTGAACCAGATTCAAAAAAACCTGTTTATATAAAAACAGTCAGAGGTCTGGGATATAAAATGGAGGACCCTAGTTAATGCGATTTTTGTTTAAGAAGCCAATTTTCGGATATGTTATTGGTATTTTTCTTGTTGTAGCATTTACTGCTATTTTATTAAGTTTTTTAATCGGCCATTCCTTTGTATTAATTGCAGTGCTGCTTATTCAATTTATAGTACTATTATTATTTTTATTAAACTTTTATGACCGCTTCATAAAGCCTGTAAATAAAGCGACTAATACAATCGATGAGATTGTGAAGGGGAATTATCGTGCAAGGTTTCATCATCCTACAAGTGATAGTATTGGCTTATTAAGCACCAAGATAAATTCACTTGCACGTAATTTAAGTGAGATATCTATTCAAGAACAGATGCAATCCGAACAGTTATCCACGATTATCGAAAATACCCAAAGTGGCTTGGTTTTAATTGATTCAAAAGGGTATATTCACTTTGTAAATAAAAAGTTCATTACTCTATTTGGTAATTCTTCAAAAGCCTACCAAGGCTATTTATATTATGACGTGTTAAATAACGAGATTATCCATGAGACTGTACAAAAAACCTTTCTCTACGAACGAAATATAAAAGAAGAATTCACCCATTTTAAAGGTCTTGATAAATACTATATTGAAATAGTGGGTGCACCTATCTTTGATGATCGCAATATCTTAAAAGGTGCAGTTCTTGTACTTTACGATATTACTGAAATGAAAAAGCTAGAATTGATGAGGAAGGACTTCGTTGCTAATGTATCCCATGAGTTGAAAACACCGATTACTTCAATTAAAGGCTTTGCAGAGACATTGCTTGATAATTCTGCGGATCAATCCGATGAAAACAAAGAATTCTTAGAAATTATCTATAAAGAAAGTAATCGTCTACAACTTTTAATTGAGGATTTATTAATTTTATCACGATTAGAAAAAGAGAATTTTCAACTTGTACTATCAACATTTGATGTGAAAGAAGCCATCCATGAAATTACTCCAATTATTGAACATAAATTAACAGAAAAGAAATTATCATTTTCTACGGATGTTGAACCTAATGTAGAATTAACAGCGGATAAAGAAAAAGTAAAACAAATCATGTTAAATTTAATTGATAATGCCATTAACTACACCCCAGAAGCAGGGGAAATTAATTTATCTGCTGCTGAGGACGATGAAAGTATTTACCTTCAAATAAAAGATACTGGAATCGGTATTGCGAAGGAGTCTCTACCCCGTATTTTTGAACGTTTCTATCGTGTTGATAAAGCGAGAAGTAGAAATACAGGAGGTACAGGGTTGGGTTTAGCTATTGTCAAGCATATCGTTGAGGTGCATGACGGGGATATTCAAATCGAAAGTGAAGTAAACGAAGGGACAACAATCACTGTCATCCTTCCTAAAGTAACTGGAAGCAAAAACATTCTTGATTAAAGTGTGTTTTTGCTTTTTTGTGTTATACTGTCGTTTCACTTTATAAAGCTAGAATGATAAAATATGTTTAATGATGAATTTTCGGAGGCGAGACTATGAGCAATAAATTAGTATTAATAGATGGAAATAGTATTATTTATCGAGCCTTTTTTGCCTTGCCATTGTTGAATAATGATAAAGGTGTTTATACAAATGCAGTATATGGTTTTACAACGATGCTTCTTCGTATCCTGAAGGAAGAGGAACCTACCCATGTGCTTGTTGCATTTGATGCAGGCAAGACAACTTTTCGACATACAACTTATAAAGAGTATAAAGGTGGACGTCAAAAGACACCACCAGAGCTATCTGAACAGTTCCCTTTATTAAAGGAAGTATTAGATGCATTTGAAATTGCTCATTATCAACTCGACAACTATGAAGCAGATGATATTATCGGCACATTGTCCAAGCGTGTAAGAAAAGACAAATGGG
The DNA here is from genome assembly GCF_000723585.1 of Virgibacillus salexigens. NCBI lineage: Bacteria > Bacillati > Bacillota > Bacilli > Caryophanales > Bacillaceae > Virgibacillus > Virgibacillus salexigens. The sequence continues at coordinate 1,719,910 of NZ_CCDP010000001.1, forward strand.
ATGTAACGGTTATTTCTGGAGATAAAGATCTGCTTCAACTTGTCTCAGACAAGGTTACCGTTAATCTAACCAAAAAAGGTATAAGTGAGGTAGAGCGATATACACCTACTTTTTTGAAAAACAAAATGGAAATTTCGCAGGATCAAATTATTGACCTAAAAGCTTTAATGGGAGATAACTCTGATAATATCCCAGGTGTACCTGGCGTTGGAGAGAAGACTGCAGTTAAGCTTTTAAAGCAATTTGAGACATTAGAAAATGTATATGAACATATAGATAAAGTCAGTGGTAAAAAACTAAAAGAGAAACTTACAAATCATAAAGAAGACGCATTTATGAGTAAACAACTTGTTACGATCGAACGCGATTCGCCAGTAACGATTTCTACCAAAGATATTACTTACAATGGATATGAGCAGAAGAAGGTAAGTGAAGTTTTTAAACAATTAGGTTTTCAATCATTGCTTAGCCGATTAGATGGACAAGATGAAGAAGCTGATATGGTCTACGAAAAAGCAGAGATTGATTATACGGTTATTAACGAATTATCAGCTGATATGATAACTGGTGAAGAAGCGTTAATTGTTGAAATGTTAGGGGAAAACTATCATCAATTAGCAATTGAAGGCTTTGGGATCGTTAATGCTGAGCATGCCTATTTTCTACCAACAGAAGAAGCATTGAGGTCAACTTCATTTCAAAATTGGTTAGAAGATGGAAAAAAGAAGAAATTCGTATTTGATGCAAAAAAAACACTCGTCGCCCTTTTGAGAGAAGACATTCATATTAAAGGAATTACATTCGATATGCTATTAGCATCCTACCTACTTAATCCATCAGAGAATAATCATGACATACCGGCAATTGGAAATCGGTTCGGAAGAAATGATTGCTACTTTGATGAAGAAATATATGGTAAAGGTGCTAAATTAAAGCTGCCTGAACAAAAAGTTTTAGCTGAACATGTAATTAGTAAAGCAACTGTGATGTTTGAATTACGAAATAAGATGGAACAGCAACTTGAAGCAAATGAACAATATGATTTATATAAAGAACTCGAGATGCCTCTAGCTTTAATACTAGGTGAGATGGAGCATACGGGAGTAGCTGTTGATAAAGAACGTTTAGAAGAAATGAGAGTTAATTTAAAAGATCGATTGGATCAATTGGAGAAAGAAGTGCATGACTTAGCAGGAGAATCATTTAATTTAAATTCACCAAAACAATTAGGGCCAATTCTATTTGAAAAGCTGGAGTTGCCAGTGATTAAGAAAACAAAGACAGGCTATTCAACTGCTGCGGATGTCCTTGAACAGTTGCAAGATGAACATGAAATTATTCCGAAACTCCTATTATATCGCCAGCTGGGTAAATTACAATCTACGTATATTGAAGGCTTATTGAAGGTAGTAAATAAAGAAACAAACAAGATTCATACCCGCTTTAATCAAGCACTGACACAAACAGGAAGATTAAGTTCCATTGACCCTAATTTGCAAAATATACCGATTCGTCTAGAAGAGGGTAGAAAAATCCGACAAGCCTTTGTACCAGCGAAGGAAGGTTGGGTAATGTTTGCTGCTGATTACTCGCAGATTGAATTACGAGTATTAGCTCACATAGCCAATGATGAGAAACTTATTGCTGCTTTCAAAAATAATATAGACATTCATACACAAACAGCAATGGATGTCTTTCATGTTGAAAAAGATCAAGTTACAGCTAATATGCGACGTCAAGCAAAAGCTGTTAACTTTGGCATTGTATATGGTATTAGTGACTATGGACTATCCCAAAATCTAGGTATTACTAGAAAAGAAGCGAAAAAATTTATTGACCGATATTTTGCTAGTTATCCTGGTGTTAAAGTATATATGGAAGAAATCGTTCAAGAGGCGAAACACAAAGGGTTTGTAAGTACATTGATGAAACGTAGAAGGTATCTGCCTGATATCACGAGTAGAAATTTTAATGTTAGAAGTTTTGCAGAGCGAACGGCAATGAATTCACCGATCCAAGGCAGTGCTGCTGACATTATTAAAAAAGCAATGATTGATCTGGATAACAAGTTAAAGGAAGAGAAGCTACAAGCAAGAATGCTGCTGCAGGTACACGATGAATTAATCGTAGAGGCGCCACGTTCTGAGATAGATAAACTAAAAGAGATTATACCAGCTATAATGGAAGAAACGGTTGAACTCGCCGTTCCGTTAAAAGTGGATTATGCGTATGGGGATAGCTGGTTTGATGCGAAGTAAGGAGATAAGGAGATGCCGGAATTACCAGAAGTAGAAACAATTCGAAACACTTTAAGACAATTTGTCTTAAATAAAACGATTGAGCATGTAGATGTAAGGTGGCCAAAAATCATCAAACGGCCTGATGATGTGGAACAATTTAAATCAGAAATCATAGGGCAAACGATTACAGATATCCAGCGAAAAGGGAAGTTTTTGTTATTCGAATTGGATGATTATGTTCTCGTATCCCATTTACGAATGGAGGGGAAGTATAGTGTAACTGCAGGCTCAGAACCAGAAAAGAAACACACCCATGTCATTTTCTCTTTTACTAATGGAGATCAGTTACGCTATAATGATGTTCGCAAATTTGGAACAATGCATTTATTTAAAAAAGGGGAAGAACAAGATAATAAGCCTTTATGCTTATTAGGGCCAGATCCATTTGATGATGCGTTTACACCAGAATATTTTATTACAAAGTTAAAAAAGACGGAACGAGTAATTAAAGCAGCTTTATTAGATCAAACAATTGTTGCCGGGTTAGGTAATATTTATGTGGATGAAACATTATTTAGAGCGGGAGTTCATCCATTAAAGCAAGCGAATAGATTGACTCAAAAAGAAATAAAGGAAATTCGTAAACAGGCGATAGCTACTATTCAAGCAGCTGTTATAAAGGGTGGTACAACAATTCGATCTTACGTTAATGGTCAAGGCGATATGGGAATGTTCCAGCAAGAGCTGTTTGTTTATGGACAAGAAAACAAACCTTGTAAAAATTGTGGAAAGACAATTGTTAAAATGAAAATTGGTGGTCGAGGAACCCATATTTGTACCTCGTGTCAGGTATTAAAGAGGTGAGATGATGGCATTAATCATTGGATTAACAGGTAGTATTGCTACTGGAAAGAGTACGGTTTCGCTTATGTTTGATGATTTTAATATTCCTGTTATTGATGCAGATAAAATCTCAAGAGAAGTCGTAAATCCAGGAGAGATAGCTTATGAACAAATAATTGAAACATTTGGAAGCCATATTTTAAGGGAAGATAAGACATTAAATCGTGAGAAACTTGGAGACATTGTTTTTAATGAAGAAACAAAACGAAAGCAGTTAAATGAAATTGTACATCCAGCAGTACGCAAAAAAATGCTTGATCGCCGAGACGGATATGTTAAAGCTGGGGCAACTTGTGTTGTATTAGATATACCGCTGCTATTCGAAAGTAAACTAACCACGTTAGTTGAGAAAACAATTGTTGTCTATGTTGATGAGCAAGTGCAATTAGAACGTCTAATGAAGAGGAATAATTATTCTGAACACGAAGCAAAACAACGTATTGCATCACAAATGCCTGTAAAAGCTAAAGCAGCAATGGCAGATGCAGTTATTAATAATAATCAAACCAAATATGAATCCTATGAACAGTTAGAACGTCTTTTAGCATCTTGGAATGTCATTTAATTTTACATGAACAGGTTGTCTCAATCGCAGACAACCTGTTTTTTTGTAACTGCTTATTAAAATAGCCTTTAAATTCAGTAACCCTCCATAATGAATTGTTTGAAAACTAAAACTTATACTGAAATCAAAAATAAGGAACACACACAATTATAAATGTGTTATACTAATTAACAAATGAACGAAAAAAGTATAACTTAAAATAGGGGGACCACAGATGAATAAAACACGAATTGCTATAAATGGTTTTGGACGCATTGGGCGTATGGTATTTCGTCAAGCAGTTGAGGATGAACGTTTTGATGTTGTGGCCATCAATGCGAGCTATCCTGCGGAGACATTAGCCCATCTAATAAAGTATGATAGTGTTCATGGGATCTTTAACAAGGAAGTGAAAGCGCTTAAAGATTCGATTATAATAGATAACCATAAAATTGCATTAGTTAATTCTCGAGTTCCCGAACAATTACCTTGGGAAGAATTAAAGATCGATATTGTTATTGAAGCAACAGGCAAATTCAAAACAAAAGAAACTGCTGGCGGTCATTTACGTGCTGGGGCTCGGAAAGTGGTGATCACTGCTCCAGGGAAAGATGTGGATAATACAATTGTAATGGGGGTAAATGAACATACATTTAATCCAAAAACAGAAGCTATTATTTCTAACGCTTCGTGTACGACCAATTGTTTAGCACCAGTAGTAAAAATCTTAGATGACTCCTTTGGTATCGAAAATGGATTAATGACAACCGTTCATTCATTTACAAATGATCAAAAAAACATTGATAATCCACATAAAGATCTCAGGCGTGCAAGAGGATGTACGCAATCTATTATACCAACATCAACTGGAGCAGCAAAGGCATTAGGAGAAGTACTTCCACATCTAAATGGTAAACTTCATGGAATGGCACTTCGTGTACCAACACCGAATGTTTCCCTTGTAGATCTTGTTGTCGATGTAAAGAAAACAGCAACCGCTAAAGAAGTAAATCAAGTCTTTAGAAATGCTAGTAAGTCAGATTATCAAGGGATAGTCGATTATAGTGAAGCACCATTAGTTTCCATTGACTATACGACAACGGAGTACTCTGCTATTATTGATGGCTTATCTACAATAGTAATTGATGACCATAAAATAAAGGTTCTAGCGTGGTATGATAACGAATGGGGTTATTCGAAAAGGGTATTAGATTTGGCAAAACATGTCGGCAGTTTCCTGTACCAGCAACAGGCTCAGATTAGCTAAGAATAGGGACAGCTCTATCTCTATAAAAAGATTGCATTTAAAGAAGAAACAGTTTATACTTTTCGTTGTATTCTTGATTGATTGTCTTACTGCCTAAAGGGTTAGGGCCTCATCGGACTAACATTCCCCCCTTGGCAGAAGTAGGTATCAAGAAAATACCATGAGGGGGAACTTTCGATGGATACAATGGGAAGGCACATTATTGCTGAATTATGGGAATGTAATATTGATAAATTAAATAATATGGCAATGATTGAGCGAATATTTGTTGAAGCTGCGTTGAAAGCTGGTGCCGAAATTCGTGAAGTAACGTTTCACAAGTTCGCACCCCAAGGAGTGAGTGGGGTAGTTATTATATCCGAATCCCACTTAACCATTCATAGTTTTCCTGAACATGGTTACGCAAGCATTGATGTCTATACTTGCGGTGATGAAATAAATCCGAATACAGCAGTTGAATATATTGCTCGCTCGTTAGAATGTAATAATTATGAAAAAGTTGAAGTGTCAAGAGGTATTGGCCCAGTAAAAATGAAAAATATTCAAAATGTACAAATGTAAATAAAATAAGATATAATGATGGGTTGATAGTCTGCTATTAAAGGAATGGCAGATTATTAGCCCATTCTTGTTTTCTATTAGAGGTTTTATACAAAACATGTTAAAATAGTAATACTATACATAGGAATCTATATACTGTATTGGGGTGTCGAAAATTGTCGTTTCGAAATACAATTTCTAAATATTTTAGTAATCATGCAGAGACTAGAGATAATCATTGGGATCCCTCACTCCAAACACATTATTATAAAACAACTAAAGACAAAGGGATGAGTTTACTTGAGGATTTATTCCAGCGTTCTCAAGTATATGAATTACACTCAATATCCAAAGAACATGGAGAGATTAGTGTAAACCTTAAAAAAGGAAAAAAAGCGTTTATTATAGCAACCATTATTATGGTAAGACCGTACCAAACCGCAGTTGATTTTTCAGTGACTACTGAATCGCTGCTACCAATTGACTTCGGTTACAGTACAAAATTAATTAAGCTACTTTATGAAGATATAAATAAAGAATTACCGTTAATAACAAAAGAGAAACAGGCATAGGTAGATATGAGGAGTGGGGTTGAACGGCATGAGATGTTCAAATTGCCATAACAAAAGTACAAAAGTATTAGACTCAAGACCAATAGAGGAAGGCCAATCGATAAGGAGACGTAGGGAATGTGAACAATGCGGTTTTCGCTTTACAACATTTGAGCGAATTGAAGATGTTCCTTTAATTGTTGTTAAAAAAGATGGAGCACGTCAGGAGTTTAGCCGTGAAAAATTGATTCGTGGCATTATTAGAGCATGTGAAAAACGACCAGTTCCATTAGAAAGGATTGAAGGGATTGCATTGGGCGTTGAGAAAGAGCTTCGCAATGAAGGGATTTCAGAGGTCGATAGTAAAGAAGTAGGTGAAAGAGTTATGGATCGACTTTCTCAATTAGATGAAGTAGCTTATGTGCGATTTGCTTCCGTATACCGACAATTTAAAGATATCAGCGTTTTTCTTGATGAGTTAAAAGATTTAATTAAAACGGATAAGCAAAATTAATCAACATGAAAGGATTAGAGTGAGGATGAACAGGATTGGCAAGATTTTACCTGTTGAAGGTTATTATGTTGTTCTCAAAGAATCATTACCGATTGACTACGCAAAATCTTTAACACATTTATATCAACCGTTAATTGGAATTCAAGCAGTTACTTTATACCAAACGTTATTACATGAGAAAGACCTACAAATGAATAATACGAAACCCCAAACTCATCATACGTTAATGAATTACTTAAATCTACCTTTAGATGAAATATATGCTGCGCGTTTAAAATTAGAAGGAATTGGTATGTTAAAAACATATCAAAAAAATAATGGAACAAACAATATTTATACGTATGAATTACAGCCTTTATTCTCACCAAAAAACTTTTTTAAAGATCCTATGTTATCTCAGCTTTTATACCACCATATCGGTATGGACAAATATAACGGATTAAAACAGTATTTTGTACAACAATCTATGGATACGTATGGGGAGAGTATAACTGCTTCTTTTCTGGATGTCTTTCAGACGATAAGACCTGTGAGTACAATAGAGGTGGAAGATGAAGAAGAACCAGCGGGAATGGTTGAGCATACAGATCTTTCTTGGATTGAGCATGTATTGAAACAACGGATGATCCCAGTACAAAAAGTACTTACTTCATATAACCGTAAGTTGATTTCCCAAATGATGTTTTTATATGATTTAGAGACATTTGAAATTGAAAAGTCCCTTTTATGGGCATTAACAGATGAAAACTACCTCCATGTGGATGAATTTAAAGCTGCGTGTCATGACGTCTTTCAATCAAAATCGAAAGGGAATAAAGTGCAGCTCACAGAAAAGGATAGTTTTATTGATGGAAACCAAACCGATCGAAAGAAACCGGAGACAAAGGAAGAGCAATTGATTCAACACTTAGAAACCATATCTCCAAAGCAACTGTTGGAAGATCTGTCTAGCGGCAATCAAGCGTCAGAACAGGATTTACGGTTAATTCGTGATACCATGACCCAACAAGGTTTACCTTCTCCAGTTATGAATGTCTTAATTCATTATGTATTACTTCAATCTAACATGAAGCTTTCTAAAGCTTATTTAGGGAAAATAGCAAGTCATTGGTCAAGAGCTAATTTGAAAACCGCTAAAGAAGCTATGGTCTTTGCGAAACAAGAAAGAAATAGTTTCCAAAAAGGAAAGACAAGCCCAAACACCTATCGAACAAAACAATCAAGAGAAGTAATTCCTGATTGGTTTAAGGAACAGAAGAGCAAGCAAAGGCAAATGGCTGCAGCCCAGGAAGAAGTCTTAGATGAAGCTAAGGAACAAAAAGAAATAGAAGCGTTGTTAAAACAATATTCAAGCAACAATAAATAAGTGTGATCAAGGATGAATAATATGAAGCCAGTACAATCCTCGCTGCAAAAGTGGATGAGAGAAAATGAGAACTTCCAGGAAAATTATTTAAAAATAAAACAAGAAATACTTAGTGATGGGGAGATTAAATCATTTTTAGCCGAACATCCTCAATTGCCACAAGCGGAAATAGATAAAAATTTAATAAAGCTTCATGAATACAAAACACAATCAAAGCAGTGTGATCAATGTACATGTTTTGAAGAATGTAAGAATATGGTTCAAGGTTATTCTCCTGTTTTACAAGTAGAAGACAAAGAGATCCATTTATCTTATGAAAAATGCCATAATCGGAAGGATTATGAAAAGCAGCGGGAGCAACAACAGATGGTTCAGAGTTTATATATGCCGAAACAAATTCTTGAAGCAACGATTGATAACATTGATACAGATCCTAAACGAAGTAAAGCGGTTAAAGAATTACTCCAATTTGTGGAACAAGCTAAGTCAGGTGTACCTGAAAAAGGGATTTATTTTTACGGTCCATTCGGAGTAGGGAAAACATACTTTCTAGGGGCTTTAGCTAACAAACTAAAAGAATTACAGCTTTCTTCGACTATTATTTATATGCCGGAGTTTGTACGTGAAATGAAGGCTTCGATGAAAGATGATTCGATAAATAAAAAGCTAGATTATTTTAAAAAAGCAGATGTACTTATGCTTGATGATATTGGTGCCGAAATGCAATCCTCTTGGTTTCGTGATGAAATTCTTGGCTCGTTATTGCAATATAGAATGATGGAGGGACTCCCGGTATTCTTTACATCTAATTACAGTATGGAAGAGTTAGAAAGTCATCTTGCACAAACGAAGACGGGCGTTGAAACGGTGAAAGCTGGCCGGATTATTGAACGGATGAAACAGATTAGTAAAGAAATTCCCATTTTCGCTGAAAATAGAAGAAAATAACGTTAGGATGCACAAGAGCTTGAATTTTCAAGCTCTTTTTTTTATAGGAATATAACGTTTACGAGGATGATTACTAAAACCAAGTTAATTCAACTGTGTCAGACTAAAGCGATTAGTGTAGTGAATCCCCCCACACTTCTGTATGAAAAAGAGACTTTATAATACGAATGTCCGTCGTAATCTTGTTACGGACCGAACGGCACGGGTTTAACAAACCTCCTTTTATTATCACCTTTAGATCGCCCCTCTAGCGCTATTCCATTTTTAAATGAAGTAATGAAAAAGACTTATACTTTAAGGATTTGACTTTTCTAGACTAATGCTTTAGAAATAGGACTTTTCATACAATTGGTAAAAAGTTCAAAAAATCACTTGATTCCATCAATGAGAACGGTTATCATTTAGTTTAAATAATGATAATGATAATCATTCTCATTATAATTATAGGTAATAATAGTTATTTATATGAAACGAACGTTGGAAGGAGTGATACCATGCAGTTTACGGGAATTAAAGGAAAGGTAGCTGTCGTTATAGGTGCTTCAGGTGGTATGGGACAGTCGATAGTTGAACAGCTTTCTGATAATGGGGCATATGTAGTCGCAATAGATAATCAGAAAGATAAGCTTTATTCATTTGTGAGTGATTTGCAGCAAAAGGGGATCCAACTAGCATCATGCCCTCTTGATATTCGTGATTACGATGAAGTTGAGAAAACAATAGAAACCATTGAGAGGGATGTTGGACCAATAGAAATACTTATTCATGCAGCTGGTGTCCTTTATTTGGACGAAGTTGTTTCGTTACCAAAAACGAATTGGGATACAACTTTTGCGATTAATACTACTGGCGTATTTCATATAGCACAAGCAGTAAGCAGAAGAATGATTCCACGCCAAAAAGGTTCAATGGTTATTGTGAGTTCAAATGCTGCACGTATGCCACGGATGTCAATGGCTGCTTATGCAGCTTCAAAAGCAGCTACCACTATGTTTGTTAAATGCTTAGGACTAGAGTTAGCGCAACATCATATTCGTTGTAATATTGTTTCTCCAGGATCTACGGAAACAGATATGCTTAAACAGTTGTGGAAAGATGAGCAAGGAGAACAAATATCGATCAGCGGAACTGCAGAAGAATACCGACTAGGAATTCCACTAGGTAAAATAGGGCATCCATTGGATGTTACCCGAACTGTATTATTCCTTACTTCTGATATGGCTGGTCATATTACAATGGAGGATATTTGTGTAGATGGTGGAGCAACATTAGGGTTGTAAAACAAGCACAATAAAAGGAGGATATTAGAAATGATAAACGCTACTGCTACAAATAAAAGGGGACAAGCACCTTTACTTGAGCATTATCAAAAGGGCGATTTTTTCCTAGCTTCACCGTTACGGACGATTTTGGGAAGAGGGGTATATTCAACTGTCGATACTTCAAATAATCATGGGTTGTCGAATCAAATTAGGAATGCATTGACTCAGGCTAAATTAGCTGGGCAAAACAAGCCAATAGTGGTAGGAGCGATTCCATTTAGTACTTCTACAGCAGCAAAGCTAGTCATCCCAAAAGATATTCGTATCGGATCCTCTCTTTCAATTCAGGATGATGAATGCAAAAAAGCATCTAGCAGTTCATTTGAAATTCAATCTGTACCAGAACCAGAGGCATATTTGGCTGGTGTATTACAAGGTTTGGATGCTATTGAGGCAGGTTCGATCCAAAAAATTGTTTTATCGAGATCGTTACATATAACTTCAGCCAATCGAATAGATACACATCAATTATTAAAGAATCTGGCGTTTGATAACAAATCGGGCTACACATTTGCAGCTCATTTAAGTACCGAAAATGACCATTTAGAAGATCGAACATTAATTGGGGCAAGTCCAGAATTACTTGTCTCGAAAATGGGAGAAAAGATCGTGGCAAATCCGTTAGCTGGATCACGCCCTCGTTGTAAAGATCCAATTGAGGATGAGCAGCAAGCTAAAGAATTACTCGACTCAACGAAGGACTTACATGAACATACGGTAGTTGTCGAAGCGGTGAAACAATCACTACAAGGTTTTTGTTTAGAGCTAGATGTACCGAATAAGCCAACAGTAATCAAGACAGAAGCAATGTGGCATCTTTCTACTGAAATTACAGGGACTTTAAAAGATTCTCAAGTAACTTCTATCGATTTAGCAACAGCGTTGCACCCAACGCCAGCTGTTTGTGGCTACCCTACGGAGGATGCTCGTAATGCTATAGAGAAAATAGAACCATTTGATCGAGGTTTTTTTACTGGAATGGTAGGTTGGTGTGATGCATCTGGAAATGGGGAGTGGGTAGTTACGATTCGTTGTGCCGAAATACAAGGCAACAACCTTCAATTATATGCAGGAGCTGGAATTGTAGCTGGTTCAAACCCTGATGATGAGTTGGCTGAGACTGCAGCGAAATTTGGTACGATGCTCCAAGGAATGGGAATTTGAAAAAGGATAAAGGAGGAATGGCACAATGGTTTTAGCAGGATGTCCAACTTGGCCAGATGAATTTGCAACTTTTTATCGGGAAAAAGGGTGTTGGCAAGGAAAAACATTTGGACAGTTGTTGCAAGAAAATGCCAATAAATACGGAAACCAAATTGCCATGACAGACGGTGAAACAGAAGTGTCTTACAGTGATTTTAATGCAAACGTAGACCAGCTTGCAGCAGGTCTTCAAAGGTTAGGGATACAAAAAGAAGATCGTGTAGTGGTACAGCTGCCTAATCAACTTGCATTTTTTGATGTCGTCTTTGCTTTATTTCGTTTAGGAGCAATTCCCGTATATGCCCTTCCAGCACATCGGTATAGTGAGATTAGCTATTTTTGTGAATTTGCGGAAGCCAAAGCGTATATCATTCCTGACACGTATGGAGGGTTTAATTATACAGCATTAGCAAACGACGTACAAAAAAGCGTAAATTCACTTGAACATATCATTGTTCATGGTGAGACAAATGAATACACGTCGCTTTCTGAATTGTATTTACAAGCAGAATTTAAAGAGCCAGAAATTAAAGCAAGTGAAATAGCGTTCTTACAGTTATCTGGGGGGAGTACAGGGTTATCCAAATTAATTCCACGCACGCATGATGACTATATCTATACATTACACTTAAGTAATCAAATTTGTCGGATTAATGAAAATAGTGTATTTCTAGCTGTACTACCTATTGCACATAATTTCCCGATGAGTTCACCAGGCGTACTTGGAATATTGTATGCAGGTGGCAAGGTTGTATTATCTTTGGGTTCCAGTCCCGATAAAGCATTCCCGTTAATAGAAAAAGAACAGGTGAATATTACTGCACTTGTACCGCCAATTGCTCTTATATGGCTTGAAGCAATAAAAAGTCATGAAGATGATTTAACAAGTCTACAAGTAATTCAAGTTGGAGGAGCGAAATTTAGTGCGGAAGTTGCGAAACGTATTCAACCTGCGTTTGATTGTAAATTACAACAAGTATTTGGAATGGCGGAGGGCCTTGTTAATTATACACGCTTAGATGATCCAGACGAGATAATTGTACATACACAAGGAAAACCAATGTCAGCATATGATGAGATTCGGATTGTAGATGAAGAAGATACGATCGTGCCGATAGGTGAAGTAGGAGAGTTATTAACTCGTGGACCCTATACAATAAGAGGATATTATATGGCTCCAGTACATAACCGGAAAGCTTTTACTAGTGATGGCTTTTACCGAACCGGTGATTTAGTAAGTGTGAATGAACATGGTTATATCACTGTTGAAGGCCGTGATAAGGATCAAATTAATAGAGGTGGAGAAAAGATCGCAGCAGAGGAAGTCGAAAACCATTTATTGGCACATGCGAATGTATTTGATGCTGCAATCGTTGCTATGCCTGATAAATTCCTTGGTGAAAGAACTTGTGCATTCCTTATTTTAAAATCTCCTTCGGAAAAACCGGCAGATTTCAGGAATTTTTTAAGGGAAAAAGGCTTGGCTGCATATAAAATACCGGATCGTGTAGAGATTGTTGAAGCATTCCCTCAAACGCCATTTGGGAAAGTTAGTAAAAAAACATTGCGACAACAAATTGCACAAAAAATCAATATATAATCATTTATAGGATGAAAGGGAGTGAATAAGATGGGACTTCCATCTATAACAACATATCCGATGCCAAAAAGCACAGATTTACCTAATAATAAAGTGGACTGGCAAGTTGACCCGGAGCGGGCGGTACTACTTATCCATGATATGCAGCAATATTTTATGAATGCTTATGACTCTAGTCAATCACCGTTACCTGAACTAATCAACCATATTCAACAACTAAAAGAGCAGTGTAAACAAATGAATATACCAGTTTTTTATACAGCCCAGCCAGGTAATCAAGATCCAGTTGATCGAGCTCTCTTACAAGATTTCTGGGGTTCTGGACTAAGCGAAGATGCATCGGAGACGCAAATAATTACAGAACTTACTCCAGATGAATCCGATATTCTATTAACAAAATGGCGCTACAGTGCTTTTAAAAGGTCTGATTTTTTACGTATATTACAAGATAGCGGTAGGGATCAACTAATAATCACTGGCGTGTATGCGCATATTGGTTGTTTAGTGACAGCAACCGACGCATTTATGGAAGATATCCAATCATTCTTCGTTGCAGATGCAGTAGCCGATTTTTCGGAATCAGATCATAATATGGCTTTACAGTACGTTGCAAATCGTTGTGGGTATTGTTTAACTACAGAGACTGTTTTACGAGATCTTACCTCATATCAGGATGAACCTATTTCGTTTTCTAATCTAAAAAAGCAAATAGCTCATTTGCTCGACCTTGATCCTAAAGAGCTAGGAAATACGGATAATCTAATAGACGTAGGGCTTGATTCGATTCGCATGATGAGTTTAGTAGAGGAATGGCGGCAAGAGGGAATTGAAGTTAACTTTATGAAATTAGTAGAAAGGCCGACCCTAAACGATTGGTGGGAAATGATTACTGGGATACCACAAAATACATAAACTAGTGTCTATGGATAGGAGGTAACATGACAATGAAACAAAAACGGTACCCTTTAACTGGTGCTCAGACAGGGATTTGGTATGCTCAAAAACTAGATCCTAGTAATCCTATTTACAACACAGGAGAATATGTGGATATAAAAGGAAAGTTGGATATCAATCATCTGCAACAAGCGATTAGGCAAACGGTTTTGGAAGCAGAAAGCCTACATGCTCATTTAGAAGAAAGTCATGAAGGACCAAGGCAATCTATTCAATTAGAGAAAGACTTTTCTATCGATTACCTTGATGCTCGTGAACATTCCAACCCTAGTCAATTTGCGAAAAGATGGATGAAGGATGATTTGTCACAACCAATCGACATCGAAAAGGATTTATTATTTAAACAGGTTATCTTTCAAATTGATGAAAATCGATATTTTTGGTATCAAAAAATACATCATATTGCTGCAGATGCATTCGGTTTCTCCCTCATTAATCAAAGGGTTGCATCGTTGTATACATTATTTCTCCAAGGGGAAAAATTAGATGATGGCAGTGCATTGGGCTCATTTACAAAGGTTATAACCGAAGATCAAGGATATAGAAATTCGGAGAAATTTGAGGCTGATCGTGACTTCTGGATGAATCACTTTAGAGATTATCCAGAAGTCGTTAGTTTAGTAGATCGTTCAACGAGGTTACCTGCTTATTACATAAGTGATACAACTTATGTGGATAATGCAATCCTTACTTCCCTTCATAATAAATCGAGGAGATATAAAGGTAATTGGCATGATATGGTGATTGCAGCATTAGCCATTTATGTACATCGGATGACCGGAGAAGAAAATGTGATTTTGAGTTTACCTATGATGAATCGTTTTGGAACATCATCTTTGCGAGTTCCAGCAACAGTGATGAATATGCTGCCATTACGATTATCGTTACAGCCGGATGTATCATTACATAATCTGATCGAGCAAATTCATCAAGAAATCCGTATCATACGTAATCATCAGCATTATAGGCATGAAGATTTGCAGCGTGATCTCAAATTATTGGGGGATAACCAACGGTTGTTCGGTCCACAGATAAATATTATGCCTTTTGATTATACACTACGATTTGGAAAAGCAAAAGGAACAATATACAAGCTTGCAACAGGGCCTGTTGAGGACCTATCGTTAAACATTTATGATCAGAAGAATGATTCTGGATTACGATTTGATTTAGATGCTAACCCTGATATTTATAGTGAACAGGATGTGTATTTACATCTACAACGAATAGAAAAACTTGTGGTAGATATAGCTAATTCCTCAACGAAGCAAGCAATTGGTAAGCTTAACTTATTACTAACAAAGGAAAGGCAGCAGGTGCTAGAAGATTGGAATCCAGCCTATCATGAAATTGCTGATAAGCCATTTTTATCTCGTTTTGAAGAGCAAGTAAAAACGAATCCAGAACGTATTGCTGTAGAGTTTGGAGAAAAGAGGCTTTCTTACAGAGAATTAAATGGTCGAGCAAATCAAACCGCTTATTTGCTTCGTAAGCGAGGTGTAAAGCAGGGACACTTTGTAGCAATTATGTTACCTCGTTCAGATGAAATGCTTGTATCCATTCTTGCAGTAATAAAAACCGGTGCTGCCTATTTACCAATTGATCCGAGCTATCCGCAAGATCGAATTACGTATATGCTTGAAGACGCACAACCTGCTTGTGTTATTACGACAGTAAAAGATCAAATTTCATTGGAGAAAGAGAAAATAATCGTAGTAAACCTAGATGATAACAACATACAAGAAGAATTAACTTTCTCGAATAATCAAACCTTTCCCTCTCCTATTGTTTCTGGGAGTGAACCAGCTTATATGATTTATACTTCTGGTTCTACAGGTAGGCCGAAAGGTGTTGTAGTGAGAAATGAAGGCTTGATTAATTTTCTCGAGTCAATGCAATTGAAATTCAATCTTCAAGCTAGCGACCGGCTCTTAGCCGTAACAACAATAGCATTTGATATTTCTGCTCTGGAATTATTTCTACCTATCTTGAATGGTGCAACAACTGTCATTGTTGATAAAGAAACGATTCAAGATACGGATAAATTAGCACAGACTATTGAAACAAGAGATATTACGATTATGCAGGCTACTCCTACTCTCTGGCAAACGCTAGTAACATATCGCCCAAACACGATTCAAGGATTACAAGCGTTGGTTGGTGGTGAGGCACTACCTGCAAAACTGATGGAGGACTTACTTACGTTAAATTGTAAGATAACGAATTTATATGGTCCGACGGAAACAACAATTTGGTCAACCGCTATGCCAATTAGAGATAATGAAGCTAAAGCATTAATTGGCAGACCCATTGATAATACCAAAGTTTATATTTTGGATGCAGCTTTAAACCCATTACCCCCCAATGTTCCTGGTGATCTTTATATTGCAGGGAAAGGAATTGCCAATGGCTATTTAAATCGCCCTGGATTAACTGCTGAAAGGTTCATAGCTAATCCTTTCAGCCATCCTGGGGAGAGAATGTATTATACAGGAGATATCGCTAAATGGTTAAGTGATGGCACAATTGATTATATTAGTAGGTCTGACCACCAAGTGAAGCTTCGTGGATTTCGAATTGAACTAGGTGAAATTGAGAATGTACTAATGACACATCCAGATGTTGAACAAGCTGCTGTAATTGTACAAACAGACCAGTTAAGTAATCATCGGTTGGTAGCCTATCTTGTTGCAGATGAATCGTTGGATAGAAATGAAATTCGTTCACATATACAAGAGAAGCTTCCAGATTACATGGAACCATCCGTGTACCTTATTATTCCGAGTCTCCCACTAACACCAAATGGGAAACTCGATCGTAAAGCGCTTCCTGCTCCAGATATGGACCAAGAAGTATCAGATAGAGAGCCTAGGACACCACAAGAGGAGATTATATGTGATTTATTTGCTAAAGTGTTAGGCGTTCATCGTGTCGGAATTGACGATAATTTCTTTGATCTTGGGGGTCAATCTCTACTTGCTGGGCAGTTAATTAATCACATCCGTCAGATTTTTAATGTAGAAATTGGTATAAGTAAACTATTTACAGCACCTACCGTTGCAAGTCTTGCGGATGAGATTAATGATGGTAAGCAAGCTAGACCACCGATAAACAAAATGGAAAAACCAGTAAATATACCGTTATCCTTTGCACAGCAAAGGTTATGGTTCCTTTATCAATTAGAAGGAGCGAGTGCAACTTATAATATTCCAGTAGTTATTGAATTAACGGGTGATTTAAATATCGATGCCCTAGAACAATCCATCTATGATGTGGTGGATAGACACCAGTCATTACGGACTATTTTTCCAGAAACGGAAGGAAATCCGCTTCAATTAATTTTAAGTACTAAGGAAGCTAATCCTGTGATTTATCAAAGGCAAACAGATAAAACGAAAGTGGATGATGTCATTCATTCAGAAATAAACTATTGTTTTAATTTATCAGAAGAAGCTCCATTTCGTGTAACGCTTTTACAAATAGAGAAGGATCACTATGTACTTGTACTTTTGATTCATCATATTGTTGGTGATGGTTGGTCACTTCGGCCACTTGTACAGGACCTAGAGAGAGCTTACCAACGAAGAAGTAAGGGAGAAAAACCAAATTGGTCTGCGTTGCCATTGGAATATGCAGATTTTGTATTATGGCAAGAAGCGCTATTAGGATCAGAGAATGGTCAGACAAGCTTGATGGCGAATGAATTGGACTATTGGACACAGGAACTTGCGAATCTACCAGATCAATTAGACTTACCAACGGATTATCCACGTCCAGTAGAGTCAACCTATAAAGGAGATAGTTATTATTTTACCATCACTCCTGAATTACACCGCCAACTATTAAAAATGAGTCAACTTAACGGTGCCAGTCTTTTTATGGCATTGCAAGCTGGATTTACGGCATTATTAACTCGACTTGGGGCAGGGCAAGATATTCCTTTAGGTACTCCAGTTGCTGGTAGGAATGATGATGCGGTAGAAGATATTGTTGGTTTATTTATTAATACGATCGTATTACGTACAAATACTTCTGGTGATCCTAGTTTTCGAGAGTTACTTCAAAGAGTTCGTCGTACAAACTTAAATGCTTATGAACATCAGGATGTCCCTTTTGAGCGATTAGTTGAAGAATTGAATCCAATTCGATCTCGTTCAAAGCATCCATTATTTCAAATTATGTTCGCGCTGCAAAATACGCCGAACCCTGGTTTGGATTTACCTGAACTAGATAGTAATATAACAGTGAAGAGTGTAGGGTCTGCGAAATTCGATTTAACAGTTGAATTTCAAGAATTTAAAAATAGGGAAGGCAACCCAGATGGTGTAAAAGGAATGGTTGAATATAGTACAGATTTATTCAATCACCAAACGATTGAAAATATGTTCCAACGCTTTTTGAGACTGCTAGAATCAGCAGTAGTCGATATGGATCAACCAGTTGGTAAGCTAAATATATTGGGTTCTCACGAGGAAGAGATGATCTTGTCCGGTTGGAGCAGACAGAAAATGGTAGTAGCCGAAAATATATTACCTGATTTATTTGAAAAGCAAGTAGCCCATCATCCAAATGCAGAGGCTGTCGTAAGTAATAATCATACTTCATTAACATATGAAGATATCAATCAACAAGCAAACAGGCTTGCTCATTTACTAATAGCAAAAGGTGTAGGGCCAAATCAATTTGTGGCTTTAGCAATGCCTAGGTCAATCGATATGATCACTGGTTTACTCGGGATTCTAAAGGCAGGGGCAGGATATGTACCGCTTGATCCGAATTATCCAGATGCTCGAATTACTTATATGTATAACAATACGAAGCCTGTATGTCTCATTACAGATCAACAGCATAAAGATAAATTTAACAATAATCATCCTCATTCAATTATTGTATTAGATGAAAATAGTACGAAACAACAATTGCATAAACAAAAAACATCAAATCCGACAAATAGAGATCGTAATGGTTCACTTTCTCCTTATCATCCAGCTTATGTTATCTATACTTCTGGATCGACTGGGAATCCAAAAGGTGTGGTTGTTCCACATCAGAATGTCGTTCGATTATTTGGAGCGACGGATCATTGGTTCCATTTTCATGCTGAAGATGTATGGACGTTATTCCATTCCTATGCATTTGATTTTTCTGTTTGGGAAATGTGGGGTGCCCTGTTATATGGTGGGAAGTTAGTCATTGTCCCACATGAGATCAGTCGCTCGCCGGAAGCGTTCTTGAATCTTTTGGTAGATGAAAAAGTTACAGTTCTTAATCAAACGCCTTCTGCATTCTATCAACTTATCCAAGCAGATCGTCATTTGGGTGGGGTAAATCTAAATCTACGATATGTCATTTTTGGCGGTGAAGCATTAGATTTAAATCGATTAGAAGAATGGTATGAGAGACATGAGCAACATTATCCACAGTTAATTAATATGTATGGAATTACGGAAACTACCGTCCATGTTTCTTATAAAGAGTTAGATAAGGCAAGTATTACATTAAATGCAAATAGTATCATTGGTCAAGGAATTCCAGATTTAGGAGTATATATATTGGATGATTATTTAAATCCTGTTCCTCCAGATACAGTAGGAGAACTGTATGTATCTGGTGATGGAATGGCTTTAGGTTATCTAAATAGACCGGATTTAACTGCCGATCGTTTTATAGCTAATCCGTATGGAACTAGTGGTAGTCGAATGTATCGTACTGGCGATCTTGCCTGCTGGAACCATGATGGTTCCTTAGATTATATTGGTCGTGCCGATCATCAAGTTAAATTAAGGGGATTTCGCATTGAATTAGGTGAAATCGAAGCAGTGTTAGCTAAACATCCTGATATTGATGATGTCGTGGTAATGGTACGTGAAGATCAACCAGGTGACGAACGACTTGTAGCCTATTGCACTTGTAAGTATGACATGGAAACAGAGGAAGATAATTGGAGAGCGTTCGCTGCGAAACATCTTCCTGAGTATATGGTTCCATCTGCTTATGTAATGATGGAAACTCTCCCATTAACTCCTAATGGAAAATTAGATAAGAAAGTATTACCAGTCCCTGAATATGGTATGAGTAATGCTTATCGTATCCCAAGAACGCCACAAGAAGAAATTCTTTGTGCTTTATTTGCAGAAATTCTTGATTTGCCACAAGTTGGTATTGATGATGGATTCTTTGATCTGGGAGGTCACTCCTTACTGGCTGTTCAATTAATGACGCGGATAAAGCAAGTACTCGGAGTAGACTTGAATATTGGTACATTGTTTGCTGCTCCTTCTGTAGCGGGTCTTGCAGACCAACTTTCAGAAGAGAGCGACCATCATGCCTTAGATGTACTACTACCATTAAGAGAAAGCGGGAATCAGCCACCACTCTTCTGTGTTCATCCTGCTGGAGGATTAAGTTGGTGTTATGCAGGATTATTAAATAGTTTAGGAAAAGATTTTCCGATATATGGTATACAAGCCAGGGGGATTGCGGATTCTAGTCACTTACCTTCATCAATAGATGCCATGGCTAGTGAATATATACAACAGATAAAGCAAGTACAACCAGAGGGACCTTATCAGCTTGTTGGCTGGTCTTTAGGTGGAAATGTTATACATGCAATGGCTACGCAATTACAAGAATTAGGAGACACTGTATCATTGGTTGCCATGCTAGATGCTTATCCGAGTCATTTTCTTCCTATAAAGAATACACCAGATGATGAAGAGTCACTTGTCGCTCTGCTGGCATTAGGTGGATTTGATCCTGAAAATCTTGGCAATGAACCATTGAATTTTGAGAATGCACTTAACATATTACGTAATAATGGCAGTGCACTAGCAAGCCTTAGTGATCAAACGATTTTAAATTTAAAAGAGACTTATGGAAATTCAGTACGTATTTTAAGTGAATACAAGCCGAAAGCATTTTCAGGTGACGTCTTGTTTTTCCGTTCCACGATTATACCAGAGTGGTTTGATGAGATTTCACCAAATACATGGACTCCATATATTAATGGAAATATCGAAGTGCATGATATTCATTGTCGTCATAAAGATATGTGTCAGCCTGAACCATTAACCGAAATTGGCGATGTTCTATTGCAGAAACTATTCCAATTACAAGTGAATTAATCAATGAGAGGAGAACGATAATGACAAATCCTATGGATAATCCAAATGGAAGCTATGTAGTATTAAGAAATAAGGATGGCCAATATTCGCTTTGGCCTTCCTTTCTCGATATACCTGATGGCTGGAATGTGATTTTTGGCGAAGATAATAGAGACAATTGTATGAACTATATCGAAGCCAATTGGAAGGATTTATTACCTTCGTCGCTAATATTAGTTAATGAATAGATAGGTTAGATATGGTGGGAAAGGCAAAGGGGGATTGGGTTTGGTTAATCTATATGTATGCAAACTTCCTAGCAAAAGAAGTTATCAAGAGATTCAAAGATTACTTCCTAATATCTCAGCTAGGGTTACACAAAAAATTAGTAGGTATCGATTTCTCGATGATGCATATCGCACTTTAATTGGTGACCTTTTACTACATCGATTCTTTTACCTGAATACCGGATATGATTTAAGGAAACAGAGAATAGAGATTACCAATTATGGTAAACCAAATATACCAACTTTTCCTTCTTTTCATTATAATATATCACATTCTGGTGATTGGGTGGCCTTAGCGACACACCATTATCCTGTTGGTGTAGATATAGAAAAAGTACAACCTCTTGAAAGCATTGTAGTTAAGAATCTGCTTTCTCATAGGGAATATAATAATATGCTTAAACATGATCGGCCGGTGCAAGCATTTTATGAGATATGGACAGGGAAGGAGAGCTTTGTGAAGGCAACTGGCAAGGGATTATCTATACCACTTCAATCTTTTAGTGTTACCGGTATGAGAAATATACAACTGATTAATACAACAACCGAAGACATCGTAAAAGGGTATCTGTGTGAACGATATAAAGATTTAAGCCGCTATTCCTTAACGGTTTGTGCAAAGCAAGCAGATAAAAAGTCATTTAATGATCTAACGGAATGTCAATTCAGCTGGTTAGCGAATGAACTGTAAACCATGTAGTAAGCAAACACGAGAAAAGGAGAGAATGTCCATGTTTAAAGCCGAGCGTATTGATGATGCATTGATTGAATTATTATGTGTGAAGGGACAAATGGTTGAGGAATCGCTGCAAAAAATAGAAATTTCCTATGATGATATAGCCTCTAAAAACAAAGGTCCTTATCAAACAGAAACCATCATAGAGATTCTTCAAATGCTAGCATGTAAAACATCTAAAAAAGAACAAGATAGCAAGGTATACTTACATTCGCGCGACCACCAACTAGAAAATTCAATTGTTAAAGTAGGGGATACGTTAATTGGGGATCAGCAACCTCATTTCATCATTGGCCCCTGCTCTGTTGAGAGTTATGAGCAAGTCTATCATGTCGCAGAACAAATGTCGGAAAGAGGGATGACATTATTGCGTGGCGGTGCATTCAAACCTCGAACATCGCCATATGACTTTCAAGGATTAGGCCTAAATGGTCTACAAATACTTTCTGAAGTTGCAAAACAATTTAATATGTCTGTGATAACAGAAATTATGAGTACGGAAAGTATTGATGAAGCCTATGATTATGTAGACGTAGTTCAAATTGGGTCACGAAATATGCATAATTTTGATTTGCTACGAGCAGTAGGTAAATTAGATAAACCAGTATTGTTGAAGCGAGGCTTATCTGCAACAATACACGAGTTTAAAATGGCCGCAGAATATATTTTAAACGAAGGTAATAACAATGTGATATTATGCGAGCGAGGCATTCGAACGTACGAAACAGCTACAAGAAATACGTTAGATATTTCAGCTGTACCAATTTTAAAGCAAGAAACACATTTACCTGTATTTGCAGATGTCTCTCATTCAGCTGGGAGAAAAGATCTACTTATCCCACAAGCAAAAGCGGCAATTGCCGCGGGGGCTGATGGTGTTATGGCGGAAGTACACCCAAATCCGCAAGTTGCTTTATCAGATGCAAAGCAACAAATGGACCTTTTAGAATTTCATTCTTTTATGGATCAACTGGATAACTTTTTACATCGTTTCTCTTTATCAGCAAGTGTCTAATAACATATCAACCTTATTCTATAAAACTTGTATATTTTCATGGAGAAGTAGTTTTAATGGATTACTCATTATTTCAAACCTTTGTCCATATAATGTAACAGTTTGGTTGGATGAGGGTGATGTTTATTGGTGGAACTATTTATGGAGTCAGATAAGGAAGTAATTCGATTTTGTGAAAAAGTGCGGCAATATAATAAACATATTAACCTGCACTGGAAGACACATGAGGAATGGGGGAATCATATTCAATTTGATGATCAAATTCCAAACCAAATACTTATATCAGCGATTGCTAAATCATTAACAAATGTATTTATTTCGCAACGATTGGGTAAATTAATTACAAACGTTATTGAAGATTTTTATTATTATACCAGTCTTGATGAAAAGGAGGAAATACTGGAGTTAACAAATTGGATTATGTCAGGGAAAGACAAAGATAGTCTAACAGTTCGTAAAAAAGAGGATCCATATCAAGTACTCGAATCCCTGTTCATAGCTAATATTAAGGATACATCGACAATTCACTTTGATTCACTTGTTAAGTTTAGGTTGAAAGTGTTTCGAGATTATGTGATTCATTATGTAGGACTGGCAATTGATGAATATAAACGTGAAGAAGAACATCAAGAATTTGTGAATATGTTACGGGAGTATATCTCGAATCGCGAGCCTATCGTTGATACAGTCCATATTATACAAGGTAATTCATTTTCGTTTTATAAGCAAAATGGAAGACCCTTTTCAACGATGGAGTTGCGAGTGTTGATGCAAAAAGAACCGCTTTACATCGTCGGATTGGATGAGGATGAATTAAATTTAGCTCCCCTTGTAGCAATGTCTCCAAGGAGGATTTATATATATGGAGATCATCCGTCCGAACCGAAGACTTTGACGGTCATTAATGTTTTTCAAGAAAAAGTAACGTTTGAGCCGTTTAATCATTTTCCATTTCCTTACTATAGTAAAAAAGAGCAACATTAGGGCTTGCTTTTCCGAAAATTAGAAGCTATAATACACATTATAAATTAATTTAAGTTTTTGTGATATAGGTAATGAAAAGGACATGAATCATTGGGTATGTCTGGAAAGAGAAAGAAGTCACCGGCTGAGAGCTTCTTACTGACATCAATGATTTACCACCTTTGAACCCTGCTATTGAAGCCTACTAGTAAGTAGCAGCGTTTCATCTGCGTTATAGATGTATGAAGCCGTAAGGAGTTTACGGAAAATAGGGTGGAACCACGACGTGACCAACGCTCGTCCCTTTGCTTAAAGCAGAGGGATGAGCGTTTTTATATTGAAGGAGGAGTGATTGTAATGGCTGCAGAATTATCTTTTGTTTTTCCTGATGGAGCAGAGAAGTCGTTTCCGGTTGGCACAACTGGTGAAGACATAGCTGGTTCTATCTCATCCGGATTGAAGAAACAAGCACTAGCAATTAAGCTGGGTAGTGTTTTATATGACTTAAAACGTGAATTGACACACGGAGGCAATGTAGAAATTATTACAAATAAGGATGACGAAGGTATTGAAATTATGCGTCATTCTACGGCACATCTAATGGCACAAGCGATTAAACGTTTATATAAAGATGTGAATTTTGGGGTTGGACCAGTCATTGAGGAAGGGTTCTATTATGATATGGACTTGGAGCATTCCATCACACCAGATGATCTTCCAAAAATCGAAAAAGAAATGAAGCGGATTGTCGATGAGGCTCACGAGATTGAACGTTTGGAGGTTTCTCGTGAAGAAGCTAAAGACATGTTTAAAGGTGACGAACTAAAGCAAGAATTAATTGATGCTATTCCACACGATCAGCAAGTAACGATTTATAAACAGGGAGAATTCGCTGACCTATGTCGAGGAGTTCATGTCCCATCTACGAATAAAATAAAAGCCTTTAAATTGCTTAGTATCTCTGGTGCTTATTGGCGTGGAGACAGTAATAATCAGCAGTTACAGCGGATATATGGAACCGCCTTTGCCAAACAAAGTCAAGTGGATGAATACTTAAAAATTCTTGAAGAGCGAAAAGAACGTGACCATCGGAAGCTAGGTAAAGAGTTAGACATTTTTACTGTCTCACAAAAAGTAGGGCAAGGCCTACCATTATGGCTGCCTAAAGGTGCAACCATTCGTCGTGTAATTGAACGCTACATTGTAGATTTAGAAGAGCGTTTGGGCTATGACCACGTTTATACACCAGTATTAGGAAGCGTTGATTTATACAAACAGAGTGGACATTGGGATCACTATCAGGATGACATGTTTCCAGAAATGAAAATGGATAATGAAGAATTAGTGCTTCGGCCAATGAATTGTCCGCATCATATGATGGTTTATAAAAATCAACTATATAGTTACCGTAATCTACCGGTACGAATAGCCGAATTAGGAACGATGCATCGTTATGAAATGTCTGGTGCCTTAGCCGGGCTTCAACGGGTACGTGCAATGACGCTGAATGATGCTCATATATTTGCACGTCCGGATCAATTAAAAGATGAGTTTATTCGAGTAGTTGAACTAGTCCAAAAAGTATATGAAGACTTTGGTATTCAGGATTATTATTTCCGATTGTCTTACCGTGATCCTAAGGATACAGAAAAGTATGTTGATAATGATGCAATGTGGGACAAAGCCCAAGCAATGTTAAAAGAAACAATGGAGGAAATGCAAGTAGAATATGTCGAAGCTGAAGGAGAAGCGGCTTTCTACGGCCCTAAATTGGATGTACAGGTGAAGACGGCGCTTGGAAAAGATGAAACACTATCGACGGTACAATTAGATTTTCATCTTCCAGAACGATTTGATTTAACTTATATAGGGGAGGATGGGAAGGAACATCGTCCTGTTGTTATTCATCGAGGCGTAGTATCAACGATGGAACGCTTCGTTGCATTCCTAATTGAAGAGTATAAAGGCGCGTTTCCAACATGGCTTGCACCAGAACAAGTAAGAGTGATTCCTGTTGCACCACAAGCTCATCTTGAGTATGCTAATCAAGTAGTGGACAAACTTAGATTGGAAGGTGTTCGAGTTTCTATTGATGAACGAGACGAAAAGATAGGTTACAAAATCAGAGAAGCACAGACACAAAAAATACCATTTGCTCTTGTTCTAGGTGATAATGAAATGAATGAGAATGCAGTAAATGTTCGGCGCTATGGAGAGAAACAATCAGAAACCAATTCGCTTGCTGAATTTACATCATTAATAAAACAAGAAATCACTGACAAATCGATGCATAGGTGAGCATGATCCAGAACGTCTAAATTAGAAGGAGTAAAAAGAGCATGAATCATGGTTTTTTTGAACAGGTGTATCAAATAGTCGCCAAGATTCCTGAAGGACAAGTTGCCACTTATTCTCAGATTGCTAGGGCGCTTGAACAACCCCATAATGCAAGGGTTGTTGGTTGGGCCATGCGACAAGCTCCTGCAGATAGGAACCTACCTTGTCATCGAGTAGTAAAGAAAACCGGTGAGTTAGCCCCTGCTTTTACAGAGCAAAGAGCTTTATTGGAAAATGAAGGCGTCCCTTTTGATACGCGTGGAAGAGTTCAACTAACTGCCTGTAATTGGAACCAATAAGACAAATTTTTGAAAATAGGCTTTGACAACATATATATGATGTGTTATTCTATTAAAGTTGAAAATGATAACTGAATGATCTAAGACAAGTAGAAGCACCCGCTTCTCACCTGATTGACACCCTTTGGGTAGTTGACTGGTCCTTAACTCTGATATAGACGAATGGAGACGTGTGGGTGCATATGCCCACACTTTTTTCATGAACAAATAGTTGACTTGTCGATAATGATCACAAATAGATAAACTTTTTGGAGGTGGATGATTATTAGCAAAGAAATGAATGTAAATGAAAAAATTCGTGCAAGAGAAGTACGTTTAATTGATGCAAATGGTGATCAACTTGGCGTTAAGTCCCGTCAAGAAGCATTAGATATTGCACAAACAAGGAACCTTGATTTAGTGCTGGTTGCTCCCAACGCGAAACCGCCGGTTTGTCGCATTATGGACTATGGGAAATATCGATTTGAGCAACAGAAAAAAGAAAAAGAAGCACGTAAAAAACAAAAGGTTATTAATGTCAAAGAGGTTCGCTTCACACCTGGAATTGGTGACCATGATTTTGAAACAAAGTTAAAACAGGCACGTAAATTCTTAACAAAAGGTGATAAAGTAAAAGCTGCAGTTCGCTTCCGTGGACGTGCTATTACGCACAAAGATTTAGGAAGAGAAGTGCTGGATAGATTTGCTGAAGAAGTAAAAGACATTGCGACAATTGAGACAAAACCGAAAATGGAAGGTCGTAATATGTTTATGATGCTTGCGCCAGTAAATGAAAAATAAATTATGCAGTAATGACTGCTAACTTACTGTTATTGTTATAAGGAGGAAATCAACATGCCAAAAATGAAAACCCACAAAGGTTCTCAAAAACGCTTTAAGAAAACGGGTACTGGAAAGCTAAAACGTTCGCATGCATATACAAGCCATATGTTTGCTCATAAATCTCAAAAACAAAAACGTAAACTACGTAAGAGTACAACCGTATCATCTTCAGATTTTAAGCGAATTAAAACAATGCTTCCATATAAGTAAGGCATTTTATAACTAGAAAATAAACAATTTACTATTTTATTTTGATTTGTATTAGGAGGGAATTATTATGCCACGTGTAAAAGGTGGAACAGTTACGCGTAAACGTCGTAAACGCGTCCTTAAACTAGCAAAAGGTTATTATGGTTCGAAGAGAACGTTATTTAAAACAGCGAAACAACAAGTAATGAAATCAGGTCAATATGCTTATCGCGACCGTAAACAGAAAAAGCGTGAATTCCGTAAGTTATGGATCTCACGTATTAATGCAGCTGCTCGTCTAAATGATATCTCTTATAGTAAGTTAATGCACGGCTTGAAAATTGCTGGCGTTGATATTAATCGTAAGATGCTATCTGATTTAGCAATCCATGATGAACAGGCATTTACACAATTAGTAACTAAAGCAAAAGATGCTTTAAAATAAAGAAAACGTCCTAAAAAGTAGGGCCGATATTTATTTTGTGAATGAGATGACCAAATACTTGCAAAAAAGCAGGAATTTGGTCATTTTTAATCTATGGATAGTCAATAATCCGTCAGAGAAAGGAATAATGTGGATGGAACTGTTGTCTAGTTTAATACCTTATTTAATTGGTGTAAACGTCATTACCTTCTTATTTATGGGGATGGACAAACAACGAGCCAAGAAACAACAATATCGTATCCCAGAACGGACGTTTTGGCTGCTTGCGATTGTAGGTGGATCATTGGGACTTTGGGCTGGGATGAAAACGTTTCATCATAAAACCAAGCATATGTCATTTCGAATAGGCTCTCCTATTCTAATACTGCTACATGTCATTATTGTTTGTTATGTTGTTTTTTCCTTGTCATAATGGCTCGTCTCATGTCATATACATTTACTAATGCGCGTCCTATACGTAGGAAGAAGAACATCAAGAAGGAGGCGAGTCATGGAGGTATTTGGGAATTATCTTATGGCTGTTATTGAAACAGGGGGGCTGTTTGCTCCATTATTATTCATTAGCTTTCATTTGCTGCGGCCTTTATTCTTTTTACCTGTGGTATTTATATGTATATCAGGAGGAATTTTATTTGGAGCGGTTGCTGGTACAGTATACTCTTTAATAGGGATCACGCTATCGAGTATCATCTTTTATATGATTGTAAATAAAATGCCAAAGTCTGTTAAGCGGTTTACAAAATTGAAATCAAGGTTAATTGGTAAAGAATCTGTATTAACAACATCACAAATTGCCTTACTCCGCCTTGTTCCATTTATCCATTTTCATTTACTGTCACTATGCCTTCTTGAAATTTCTGCAGGTTTTAAAGAATATACGAAATCATCCATATTATCTAATATTCCTTTGGCTTTTGTCTATACGTCTATTGGGCAATGGATTTCAAATTTAACTCCTCTTTATATCTTCGTATTTTTAATATTATTATTGCCATGTCTCTACTTACTAAGAAGGAAAGAAATTTATATAAAATGGCAAGAGTTTTTTCATGTTAGTACAAAAGAAAGTATTTAAGGTAATAACGATGGAGGATCAAAAGTATGTAAGAATGAATAATCCGAATATTTTTCTGAAAATGCGAAATTGCATTCGGAAAAAGGATTCGGATTATTTATCATTCGTTTTTTAATTGTACGTACTACTGTATAGAATAATAGCCATGACTGTGAATCTTGTTAAATGAAATAAGGGTGATTTCTGCAGCAACATTACAGATCATGATGCTCTACTCGGGTAAGCAATACTTCTTGCCCGAGTTAACTGAAGCTTTGTCCCTGTAAAGCATGCCGTATTTCAGGTTACAAAATTAACGATTAAGATGGTTAATTACGATTTAGGGTCCTCATTTTTTTATGCCGATTATCACTACCGTAAGTAAAGAATTCGATTTGATAGAAAAAGATTATTTAGAGTTAGAGGTACTCATTCGATTGAAGTTATTAAAAGTTTATTAATGGGATGTTTCCATTCAATTTTTGCATATGGGTATCGAATTAACATTTCGTTTTCTAGAAAATACAAATCATCTCTAGTTAGTCCACGGAGTTCCAATGGATCTCTAACTGTAATTTGAATGTCCACAACTTCAAAGGAATTTTCGGTTGTTCCTACGTATTTTTCACCCTCAAATAAGCAGCCTCTATAAACAAACAAAAGATTCTTTTTACTATTAGTTGGTTCATCTAAAAGATAAAAATTTCCTTCTGCTTTTGCTATGCGTAGTTTTCTTTCTGGGTTTCGATAATATTGTATCCATGTGTAGACAAGCAAAGCGATTGCAACAAAAATTAATATACGGAATAAAATAATAATCATACCATCTGTCTCCCTGAAAAATTATTACTCATTTATACGTATGATAACATAATAAGGTTTCACTATTTTTGCTATTTCATGTAATATTCGGTGAAAATAGTAATTGAAAAAAGTCTGCTATTCTATTTGACTGAGCTATAGGTATATAAAAGAAACGAACCAGTGTTACAATCATCCGTTCATTATCTAGGCTTTCCATCACATCTTCCGATAGGAGTTCTGGTTTTAAGAAGTGGAAGCATGCCATAATTGAAAACCATTCTATTATATGTAATTATTATAGTATTGGTCTTTTTCCATGGTTGTTCATGAGTGAAAAGGAAGACTAGTTGAAACAGCAAGTTTTGAAACGGGGGATAGAAATGGAAGCGGAATTAAAAATTAAATTGATACATAATGAAGCTAAGTTACCATATCGAGCTAATGAAGTTGACGCTGGATTGGATTTATTTTCAATTGAGGATAAGGTGATCAAGGCTGGAGAAGCGGAATTAATTCGAACTGGAATACAAATCGAATTACCTGAGAGAACGGAAGCACAGGTTAGGCCAAGAAGTGGTTTAGCTCTAAAACATTCCATCACTGTTCTAAATAGTCCAGGAACCATTGATGAGGGTTACAGGGGAGAAATAAAAGTCATTTTAATTAATCACGGAAAGGATGATTTTAAGGTAGAAAAACATATGAGAATTGCGCAAATGGTTATAGCTCCAGTTTTACAGGTCAAACTTACGGAGACGGAAGTTTTGTCAAACACAAGCAGAGGCATAGGTGGTTTCGGTTCCTCTGGTAGTAAGTAACACCAATGGGGTAAGAATATGGTTCAGCATTAATAGCAGAACCGCTAGTTACCTTTGACTTTTAACCCAAACATAGCTATAATAGCCACTGAACGTAACTGTAAGAAGGATTATTAAAAAATGACACATGCTATGAGACTTCGATTCCCAACTTTGAACATGTAATTGAATACGTTCAAAGGCTCTGTTTGTGAATACAGAGTAAAATGGAATTAGTCTGTCCTTTTTTAGCATCCTTCATTTCATATCTGAAAAATACGTCTTGCTTGGATTCGAGCATCTCCCCACTAACTTTTTGAAAGTGGGCTCTTATGCTAGATGGAAGCGAGATAAAAATATGTAATGTATAGAAAGGCGGCTTGTGCTGCCTTTTTTTAAATCTTGTCTACGTTTTGTTTTGTTGTAGCAAGGCTAGGTTTAGCTGTTAATGACATCTAACTACGTTTCATAAATTAGGATAGATTTTCCCTTTTACTTTTAATCACAGGTAGATGCTTGTGATTTTTTTATTTAAAAAGGAAGAGGAAACCAATGCGTTATATTTATGTATGTAAGCGTGTATTTTGTAAGTATGGAATGAAAGAAAGCGTTGTTTTTATGCACAATCATCCATTTGTTACTCAGACGTGGGTCGGAATAAAAGCAGAAGAAAGGGGGCGAAAGGAATGGAAAAAATAGGTGTGGAATTGGAAAATGTTGAACTTTCTTTCTTAGATAGATTGGTATTACACGTCCTGCGTCTTGCTGTACACCAGTTTGACCGCATTGGAATTGTTGGAATAAACGGCGCTGGCAAGAGTAGCTTGTTGAAATTGATGAACGGTCAAATAAAACCAGAAAAAGGGCATGTAAAAAGCTATATAAATTTTGCTTATCTTGATCAAGTAACAGCACCAGATGAAAGTGAGATAGATTATGATCTAAAAAGGAAATTATCTATCCCAGAAACGAAAATGGAAAACTTCAGTGGTGGAGAGCAAACCAGGATGAAGTTAGCACAAATTTTCTCAAACTATTATGAAGGATTATTGGTAGATGAGCCTACTACGCATCTAGATACAGAGGGTATACAATTTTTTATGAAAGAATTAACTCATTATTATGGTGCCCTTGTGCTTGTGAGTCATGACCGGTACGTATTAGATCAACTTGTGACGAAGATTTGGGAAATAGAGAACGGAACTGTAACCGAATATACCGGGAACTATTCGGATTATGTTGACCAAAAGAAACTTGAGAAGCAGCACCAACAAGAACAACATGAAACATATGTAAAAGAAAAAATACGACTTTAAAAATCCGCAGAGGAAAAGATGAGGAAAGCAGGGAAAATCACACAAGGAAATGGTCATATGTCCAAAAAAGAAACAAAAGCAAAGGCCAACAAGATGTTTATGACCAAATAAAGGATACTAGTCAGAAGGCTATGCAACGTGCAGCGAAAGCTATAGAGCAGAGAATGGAACAGCTTGAAGAGGTGGAAGCTCCCAAGAAGGAGCAAATCCTTCTACAGGAAATGACCTAAATAAGGATGTACGAAATTTAAGTGGTGGAGAGGCTGTTCGTTAGTATTATGTCAGTTATTTTTAGGAAAATATAATGTGTTGTTTTTAGATGAGCCAACAAACTTTTTAGATGTTATTTGTATATAAAGCATTGGAGCGTTTTTTAAAGGCGTATGAGGGAACGGTTCTGCTTGTATCACATGATCGTATGTTTATAGATAGTGTGGCAGATCATGTATATCTCATCGAAAACAAAAAATTGATCTTACAAAGCTAATGTAAAGAAGCAGAGGAGATAGACTCTGCTTCAATTTATCCTATCACACAGCGTTAGGATAAATTGAAACTTTTTACGATTCAAACTGTATACGAAATAAAATGAGAGGGCTTAGAAGTTGATGGGAAACAAGCATATTTGCAATCATTCAAGTAAATGATAGGCAATAGGATGAGAGATCCTAGGATAATAACTGAATATCCTATTTATTCCTTCATGCTATAAAGGTATAATTAGTATTAAATCATTAGAAGAGGTGAAGTACATATGGGAAATTTAGATGATACAGTAAAAATGTTTAAAGATCTGACCGATGCAAAAGGAATTCCTGGTAATGAAAAAGAGCCAAGACAAGTGATGAAGGATTATATTATGCCATTTGCTGATGAGGTTGTTTATGATAATCTAGGGAGTCTAATTGCAAAAAAGACAGGGGATGAGCAAGGCCCAAAAGTTATGGTTGCAGGTCATCTAGACGAAGTAGGATTCATGGTAACTCGGATAGATGAGAAAGGGTTTATTTATTTTCAGACAACGGGTGGTTGGTGGAGCCAAGTAATGCTTGCGCAACGTGTTACCATTATGGGTGGTGAAGGTGATGTGACTGGTGTTATTGGTTCAAAGCCTCCACATATTCTTTCAGCAGAAGCTCGAAAAAAACCAG
The DNA here is from genome assembly GCF_000723585.1 of Virgibacillus salexigens. Taxonomy (NCBI): domain Bacteria; kingdom Bacillati; phylum Bacillota; class Bacilli; order Caryophanales; family Bacillaceae; genus Virgibacillus; species Virgibacillus salexigens. The sequence goes on from NZ_CCDP010000001.1 coordinate 1,753,180, forward strand.
TAGAAATTAAAGATATGTTTATTGATATTGGTGCAGCCAGTAAAGAGGAAGCCGAAGCGTTTGGTGTCAATCCAGGTGATTCCATTGTACCTTATTTTGAATTTACCCCTCTAAAAAATGAAAAATTATTATTAGCTAAAGCGTGGGATAACCGAATTGGCTGCGCAATAGCAATTGAGGTCTTAAAACAATTGCAAGGTACGGATCATCCAAATATTGTTTATGGGGTTGGAACGGTGCAAGAAGAAGTTGGTTTAAGAGGGGCAAAAACCGCTGCGAATGCAGTAGAACCAGATATAGGTTTTGGTGTAGACGTTGGGATTGCAGGGGATACACCTGGTGTATCTGACCATGATGCTGATAGTGAATTAGGTAAGGGTCCTCAACTTGTCTTGTATGATGCATCAATGGTTTCTCATAAAGGTGTTCGTAATTTAGTTGTAAAAACAGCTGAAGAGAATAACATTCCGTATCAATTTACTTCAATGGCTGGTGGAGGAACGGACTCTGGTTCCATTCATTTAACTGCTAATGGTGTTCCTTCGTTATCGATTACGATTGCAACACGTTATATTCATACGCATGCAGGCATATTACATCGTGATGATTTTGATAATGCTGTCAAACTAATTGTAGAAACAATTAAGAAGTTAGATCGGAATACCGTTAATAACTTGATCTTTGACTAATCTCTGAATGATAATGACAAAGGTTGTTCCAATATTGGAACAACCTTTGTCATTATGTGAGATATGAATGCATCACTTTTGTTACATAATTTTGCGTTTCTTGAAATGGTGGAATACCATGATATTTATCAACATTTCCCGGTCCAGCATTATAAGCGGCTAACGCTAATTCAACATTTCCATTGTAACGTTTTATCATTTGGCTTAAATACTTTGCACCACCGTTAATATTCTGTTCAGCATCATAAGGGTTTGTAACACCTAATGCTTTTGCAGTAGCTGGCATTAATTGCATTAGTCCTTGGGCACCTGCGTTACTTCGTGCATTTGGATTAAAATTGGATTCTGTTTGAACAACAGAATAGATTAATTTCTCATCAAGTTGGTAAGTAGCAGCGGCATCTGCGATTAATTGATGTATGGCTAGATTTGCATTTGTCTTGTCTTGTGTTGTAGCCGGTTTACTCATTTGTGATATCATATTATTTTGGGCTGTAGGTAGTAAATGCTGCTTAGCTGCTTGTAAGTTTGTAGCTTTGGTTAATTGTTCGGTTAACATTTGCTTAAAAGCTAAATCTATCATAGGAGAATAATTAGAAAAGCCATTTGTATTTGATGCTAGCACCGACATTGCTTGGTACTGCATCACTTGTTGTAAATCTCTCATCTCCATATCCCGTTCTCACTTTCTGCATGTATTTATAATCAGTTTACTATAGAATCTACGAGAAGCAATAGGATTTTCAAAAAACGTGGATGTTTTTTCCAGCCTTTTTGAGAATATCTTTATAAAAAGGGTCATTTCCAATACACAAAACACGTGAACATAGGGTGTTAATTTCATCCATATCATGGGAGGTATACACAATTACTTTCCCTTTGTTATTTGCTAAATCATGTAAGTAATTTTTTATTTCTTTTTTTGACTTTAGGTCAATACCGACAGTTGGCTCATCTAGTAAAATTAGATAAGGGTCATGTATTAAACTGATAGCCATGTTGAGCTTTCTTTTCATACCACCTGATAATGTCTTAACGGGTTTATTCCATTGGTCTAAATTCATTTCAAGACAGAATTGACGAAGTTCTGATTCTGAACGTTTTTTCCATGATAATTTTTCAAAGAAAAGCATGTTCTCTTTTACTGTAAATTCATCCCAAATAGCTATTTCCTGTGGTACAAAACCAATAAGTCGTCGTATTTTATTTTTATCGGCTAAATAAGTGAAGTTGTTTAATTGAACAGTTCCTGATTTTGGTTTTTGTAGTGTAGCTAATACCCTTAACAACGTAGATTTCCCTGCACCATTTTCACCGACTAAGCCTACGATCTCACCTGAATGAATGGTAAAGGTTAAATCCGAAAAGATTTGATTCTTACCATATGACATAGATAAATTATTTACCGTAAGCATTAGACTTCTCCTTTCTTAAAAACCATATTACAATAAGTGTAATTGTTACATATAGCCAAATATGATGGACGTTCGCATCCATGAATATCTGTAGTGGATGAATCACTTCAAGCAGCGGAAAATGATTGGTAATTCTTTCTACTGGCAGTATTACGCCACTCGAAATTGTCATGATCAATGTAAGGATAAATGATAAGCTATAATAAAAAATGAGATTTGTCACCCTTATAGCTATAAGAAAGACTAAGCTATTCATCATTAACCGGAAGGAAAATACATTCCATACATCTGTGGGGTGGATCCCCTCCCCGAGAATAATATTAAAGGCAAGTATAGCGATAAGGTCTGTAATCAAAAATAGTAAGGTGTAGATAATGAGATTTTGCAAGCAATAGGTTTTAAATGAATAACGGATAAAAGCAAATCGGGGACGTAAGGATGACCGTTTTTCTTTTATTATCCAATCAAATAGAAAGAAAGTTGATAATATAGAAAATAGCGCCCATAGTCCCCATGTATTCCAGATCAGTATTGAATTTGTTGTTTCTTCCGATTGACTGTTAGCATAGGTAAATGTTGTTTGTAACAATTCTTGATCCATTTGGATTTGTTTACTTTTAGCAACAATTTCCTCCCATGTCCATGAATGATTCTCATAATGGGTTTTAGCAAGGTTTAACACCGTATAGGCTGCCTTGGACCTACCTGTTTCTTCTTGTACAAAAGACGCAATCATTTCTGAAACGGGTGTATAAGCAAATGATAAATCCGAACTGTAACTTGTAATTAATTGATTTCTACTACCTTTTTTGATCTGTTGCTGATAGCCATCTCTTATAATAAAAACGCTATCCAGTTCGTGCTTTTCCAATTGAGCTAAAGCCTTATCTTCATCTAAGATGTCTACATGGATCATTGCTGCTTGGTTTATGTTCTCTTTCAGATTTTCGGCCATTGGTGTGTCTTCTTCGATTACAAGCCCAACGGGTATATTGCTATCTTCCTGAATCGACTCTGATAGGAAGGTGATAGATATGACAGCAATGATAGGGAGCAATAACCAAAACAATAGAGAAAAAATTTGATGTTTCCAAAATATTATCCGTGTTTGTAAGATGGATTTCATCGTAATCGCTCCTTAATGGCTGAAAAACCAAGCAAAATAAAAATACTAGCTACCATCATGCCGAGAAGTGGGAGTATATCGACAAAGGAACGGTTTGTTAGCATAATCTCTTGTAACCAGTGGAATGCTTCACTAGAAAATACCAAAGTCAAACCTTTTTGAATTTCTTGTGGAAAGTAGATCGTTGGAACGATTGCACCACTTAAGAGAAGGATTGCAATGGTATAAAACGTCTGAATGAGTAATTGCAAGCGGTAAGAAGCTATTATCCTTTCGATAATAGCTAATCCAATGAGAAATCCAATACTATACATTCCGCTTATCAGCAATATTCTCCAGATACCAAGCCCCTGTATTTCCCGTTGTACAAACGGTTGGATAATGAAAAACAGACCAATTGCTAAAGGAAAGACAAACAGACCACTTGTGATCACTTTTGCTACTATTTGTTGTAATTCTGAGACTCCGTATAACGCAAGTCGCTGCTGCATTTTTTTTCTTTCTTCTTTGTAAAGCAACATATACATCAAAAACATCCAAATTGTTAGGACAACAAACCAACCAGCTAAGCTAAAATAGGATAGAGGATTGTTCGTCGCTTGATTAATTAATTGTTGTTCATTGATAATCCGATCTCTACCAATGGTATAGAAGACAAATTCTTTGAATTGTTCAAAAACTAGCGCGTTTCTTTCTTGATCACTTAATTGCATCTCCTTTGCATAATGATTAATGGTTAGGACATTCGCCTGTGAAGATCGAATATGTCTTGCTACACTTTCAATTAACTCATTTATCATTTGGCTTCGAATAGGTTGGTTAGCATTTCCGATAACCGGTAATTCTACAGAAACCCCCTGATAAAGATGCTTTGTAAAATATTCTGGGAAGATAATATAGGAGCTTAATTGATTATTTTCTACTGCTTGTACTGCTTCATTTTCATTCATGCTATCTATTTGTATGTAAGAGCCAAGTTCTGAAGCTTCTGTCATCATCTCTAAAAGTAACTGCGTTTCTTCTGATTGGTCGTTATCAACCAGCCCTAACTGAATTGGTTGCGATTCATTAGGTAAGAGAAATGAGACAATAATGACAAAAACCATTCCGATAATGATAAATGGAAAAAGGAAAAGAAGAGGAAGTGTGAGCCACTTCCTCTGGATTTGCACCCTGTTCCTGTTGATTAAAAGTAACAAGATTTTAATGAAATGCATAGGAGCACTTCCATTCTTAAAAAATTATGAATCTAGAAGTTTTTATGTTCTATTTAAAACCCCATATTGCCAGATTCAGAAAGTTTTCCGAAAAACCATTGCTGGAATTTAGGAGTCACGTCTGTTTCGAAATACTGCATTAATTGTTCAGCGTTCATATTCCCCAAATCTTTTTCACTGTTTCCTTCAGGAATCTTCACGCTGTCTACCGTTTTACCACTTACTCCAGCATGCAGTGATGCCATCTCTTGACTTAAAGTAGCTGTTTCTAAAGAGAAGTCATGTTCAGCGTTCATTTGATCATTATTATAAGTGGATGAACCGTTCCATAGTAGACTACCTCCGCCGTTAGCAGGATCTTCGATGGAGAAGGTACGTTCAAACTCCCGTTTATTATCATCTAACGTTTCAGTACCGTTATACGAAAGAACAATATCTCCAATTGTTAGATTAATAGAATCGGTTGCTTTATTATCTTTCCAAGATAGGTCGCCAGCTAAATTCATCTTACCTTGATCAACCGAATCTTCAAAAGTTACATCATAATTAAACACTTGACTGTCTTCTTTCAATAGTTGTGTTCCTTTTACTGCTAATGTAACTAATTCTTCAGATGAAGGCCCCATCTGAACTTGAAAATCTCGTTGGGCGATCACATCGTCATGAATCCAAATTGTTGATGTTAACCCATTAGGTATTTGCAAATCGGTTAATGCTTCTTTTGCATCTGCTAAGCCTGTTTCAAAGTCAGTGATCATTTGTTCCATTTCACTATTCATGGCCGTCCCGCCTAATTGTTGCAACTTCATCTGCTGACTTAATATTTCTTTTACTTTTTCGTCTTTTTCTAACTTATCCAAAATGGTTGTTAGTATTTGTTTTACTTCATTTTCACTTAATTGCATGGTAACTTTTTCAGTGTCAAGCGATTGATCGTTGACTTTAATTGTTTCTTCTTGGGCTTTAAATGCGTCTTCGGGGATTTCATTGTAGATCATCTCTCCATACGCCTCTTTAAAATAATCTAAGTCCTCTTCAGATAACGATCCTTCAAAAAAGCTTGCAAAATCCACTTTTTCTTCTCCTGTAAAGCTAGAAGGATCTAATTCATGTAGCATACTACCAATGTCATTCCCTTTTACCGAAAGTAAATCTTCAATGAAAGGAAGACCGACCATTAGTTTTTCACCAGTAAGGTAAAATTGGAGACCGTCAATTTGGATGCCTCCAATATCTGCAGTTAACTCGGAAGACAATTTCTTGTTTTCCATGTCGGTAGTATTCTTCATTGTGATGGTCGAGTTATTAATAAACTGTGACGGATCCATTTGGCCATATCCTGCGGAGCCGTTTGGATTATTATACTCTGCTGATAATTCTACGGTAGATTCTGTTGGGTTTTCTTCGGTTTGTTCTAACCAGCTCATCTCTGGTTCGTAACGTTCTTCGAATTTTTCAGTAAGCACCTCAATAGAATTCTTCTCCGCTAAAAAATATTCTTGTTTTCCGGATAAATTAGAAAAAATAAATGCCGAAACACTTCCCCCTATTAATATCACTGCTCCAATAACAATAGCAATGAGTGTTTTAGGCGACAATTTACCCCTTCGTGTTTCTCCCATAAAACATTTCCCCTCTCTATTTCTACTTCATAATTATATGTATTAACAATACCTAAAAAGGATAACAATGAAGTATCTGAATTGGTTATATCACTTTACTAAAACGTAGTCAAATTGTTCCAGATCTGTTCATTTGATGCTGATGATTCTAGCGTGTTTAATGCTTTGAATTCAAACAAAAAACCAGGATTTAAGACCTAAAAATAATAATTAGAATCCGGTAATTTTTTTAGTTAACGCATCTTTTATCACTTGCGTTTTTGAAGATAGGAAAAAATATCTAAATCCAAAATTAAAATTATTATTTTTTGAGTGATTAAAACAAAGCAAGTTCATGTTGATTTTAACGTATCTCTAGTACTTTTTGGTTAATTGTTCTTATTTAAAACAATTATCTAAAAGATTCAAGTGAAGAGTTGTTAACGTTTCTAACATTATCATTCATATGAAGCAAAAACTTGTAGAGAATCGCGGGGGTTCTCTACAAGTTAGCAAGTACTTTCTTGATTTGTTTTTAACGAATGCGTATAGGAGAGAAGGAATGATCAAAATATACACTTATCCGTTTGTAGATTGTTTTACTCCTTGCTCTAGTGCTTCAATCATATCTTGTTTGTCTTGTTCATCTGAATGTTTCCATATCAATTCAAACAAAACACCAAGACCAGGAAGCATTTTTTCTTCCCCATTTTGAACAGCGTCAACAATGGTTGCTTCTAATTGCTCTTGATCATTGGAAGCAATATTCGACAAGATGGCTTTACGTAAATTTAAATCCAAATTCCTCACCTCATTAGATAAAGTAGTACTACTAGCTAAGTGTCTAGAACTAGACTAGAGTTAGTTTGACCTATATTGCTTAAAATATGTATGATAGGATAGACACTAAATAGTGAGGAATGATGATATTGATTACTTCTGTCAAGAATGACAAAGTAAAGGTATGGAAAAAATTACATAAGCGCAAAGAACGATTCAAGACTGGCACATTTTTGATAGAAGGATTTCATTTAGTGGAAGAAGCTTGGAAAAGTAACTGGCAATTAAATGAGATTATTCTTCAGGAAGGGAATCATATTCCTGAATTTTGTAATGACATACCAACTGTATTCGTAAGTGAACAAGTATTTGGTATGATTTCACAGACGAATTCTCCGCAAGGGATTGCTGCAATTATAACCATGAAAGAAGAGTATGTACCAGTCTCAAAAGGCCAAGTATTACTTGTAGATGCAATTCAAGATCCTGGGAATCTAGGTACAATGATTCGTACAGCAGATGCAGCTGGGTTTTCTGAAATAATTGTTGGAGAAGATACAGTTGATATCTTTAATGATAAAGTAATTCGATCCACTCAAGGTTCTTTATTTCATATACCTGTAAGACAGGCTGATCTTCAAATAGAAATAAAACGACTTCAGGAACTTGGGTTCGAAGTGTGGGCTACAGCATTAGAGCATGCAGAAAATTATGCAACGCTCAAGCCATCACAAAAAACAGCATTAATTGTAGGTAATGAAGGTAATGGGATAAAACAAGAATTTCTTTTAGATGCTAATAAAATAGTAACAATTCCTATTTATGGTGATGCGGAATCTTTAAATGTAAGTGTTGCTGCAGGAATTCTTATGTATTATTTAAAAGGATAATGTTGCATCCTTAAAATAAATTCTCTATAATATAAATACAATAATATGTAATGCGTTGAAGGAGACCGATAACCCTACTATCATATGATTATAGGGAGGAATGCCATAGACTGGAAGCATTTCATCATATTGGAAGTTATCATTTCACTCTGGAGCAGATACTTGGACCTTGTAAACAAGTAAAGGTATTCCGGATCGATTCCGTTATCAGGAAGAAGTTGAGCACATTCTGCGTAGTTTCTAGGGATGTGTTAAATAGGGTGGTACCGCGAAGACAAAGCCTCGTCCCTTGTTGGGAGGAGGCTTTTTATATGCAATTTATTTAAAGATTGAACAAAAGTCTGAATTGCCGTTGTTTACAATTACACTGAAAAGGTAGATAAAAAAGGAGGCAGTGCCAAAAATGAGAGAGCAGTTACAAGCAATTGAAAAAGAAGCGCTAGAAAAAATTGCAAATGCAAATGATACGAAAACACTTCAAGATATTAAAGTTACCTATCTAGGTAAAAAAGGGTCTTTAACGAGTGTGCTTCGTGGTATGGGCAAACTATCGAAGGAAGAAAGGCCAGTTGTAGGGGAATTAGCAAATCAGGTTCGTGAGAAGATTACAACGACACTTGAGGAAAAAGGAGAAAAACTGGAACAAATTGCACTTGAAAAACAATTAGAAAAAGAAGCAATCGATGTTACCCTTCCAGGTCGACCAGTAAAAATTGGAGGCCCGCATTTACTAACAAAAGTTATTGAAGAAATAGAGGATTTATTTATAGGAATGGGATTTGAAGTAAGAGAAGGTCCTGAAGTAGAGACTGATTTTTATAATTTTGAATCGTTAAATTTACCAAAGAACCACCCAGCAAGAGATATGCAGGACACCTTTTTTATTTCAAACGAATTGCTTATGCGTACACAGACATCACCCGTACAAGCCCGAACGATGAGAGAGTATGGTGGAAATAAACCAGTAAAAATGATTTCGCCAGGAAAAGTTTATCGTCGTGACACAGATGATGCTACACATTCACATCAATTCACACAAATTGAAGGATTATATGTTGATAAGCATGTTCGGATGAGTGATTTAAAAGGGATCTTAGATACTTTTGCTAAGAAAATGTATGGGGAGGATCGTGAAATCCGATTACGACCAAGCTTTTTCCCTTTTACAGAACCTTCGGTAGAGATGGACATTTCATGTAAAGTATGTCATGGAGATGGATGTTCGGTTTGTAAAGGCTCTGGCTGGATTGAAATATTGGGAGCTGGAATGGTACATCCAAATGTATTATCTATGGCTGGATATAATCCAGAAGTATATAGCGGTTTTGCATTTGGAATGGGGCCTGAACGGATCGCAATGCTAAAATATGGCATTAATGATATTCGTCAATTTTACACAAATGATATCCGGTTTTTGAAGCAATACCATAATGCGTAGGGAGGAAGCTGAGACATGTTAGTTTCATTAAATTGGCTAAAGAATTATGTAAACATAGGTTCAATTAGTCCAGAAGAATTGGCAGAAAAGATCACAAAATCTGGTATTGAAGTGGATGGAATAGAGTATGTAGCAGAAAAAAGCGAAAATGTTGTTGTTGGTTATATTCGTTCTTGTGAAAAGCATCCGAATGCTGATAAATTAAATCTTTGTCAAGTGGATGTAGGGGAAGAAACGTTACAAATTATTTGTGGTGCACCTAATGTAGCGCAAGGGCAAAAAGTTGCGGTAGCAAAGCCTGGTGCTGTTCTTCCGGGAGACTTTAAAATTAAAAAAGTAAAATTACGCGGTGTTGAATCAAATGGGATGATTTGTTCATTGCAAGAATTAGGTATTGAAGAAAAATATGTACCAAAAGATGTGGCTGAAGGTATCTTTGTTTTTCCAGAGGCTGTAACGGTAGGAGAGCCAGTAGAGCCAATTCTAAATTTGAACGATGCTATTTTGGAATTTGATTTAACTCCAAATCGAGCAGATTGTTTATCTATGTTAGGTGTTGCTTATGAAGTGGCAGCTATACTTGATCAACCTGTTAAGCTTCCGAATCCAAAACCTGCCATGGTAGAGGAAGACGCGCATCAGTTTATTTCTGTTGAGGTAGAAGCACCAGAATGGAATCCCTATTATGGGGCATTCATCATTCGTAATGTAACGATTAACCCCTCTCCGCTATGGATGCGTAATTACTTAATTGCCGCCGGGATCAGACCAATTAACAATGTAGTGGATATTACTAATTATGTTTTGTTAGAATACGGTCAGCCACTGCATGCATTCGATTATGATAAATTAGATTCAGATAAGATTGTAGTGCGTCGGGCAAAGGAAGAAGAAGCAATTGTTACATTAGATGAACAAGAAAGAACCTTGTCTAATGAACATCTTGTCATAACCAATGGCAAGGAGCCGATTGCATTAGCTGGTGTAATGGGCGGGTTGAATACAGAGGTAACAGAAGGTACAACCAATGTATTACTTGAAGCTGCATTTTTTGCCGGGAATGCTGTAAGAAATGCTGTGAAATCAACCGGTTTACGAAGTGAATCCAGTACACGATTTGAAAAGGGTATTGACCCAAACCGTGTTAAATTAGCAGGATTACGTGCTTGTGAATTATTAGAGCAGTATGCAGATGCCACCATTTTAAAACATGTTGTAGAATTTGATGAATTGGACCAAACCGAGAAGCAAGTGGAAATGGACACTACTGAAATCAATAAACGCCTTGGTACAGAATTGGAAACGAAGCAGATCGTTGATATACTGCATCGATTACAATTTGCATTCGAACAACATGACGACCAAATTACTGTGTCTGTACCAACTCGCCGTGGGGATATCACCATCTTTGAAGACATGTTAGAAGAAGTGGCTCGTATTTATGGCTATGATCAGTTGCCGTACACCCTTCCGGCAGGTGCATCACAGGCTGGAGCATTAACAAATAAACAGGCAATGATCCGAAAAGTAAAGAGCTTATTAGAGGGCGCTGGTCTGATGGAGAGCCGTACGTATACATTAATAAGTGATAATGCGGTATCCAAATTAATTAGTCCAGAAATTAAGGAAGGACAGTTTGTTCCTATTGAATTAAAGCTTCCTATGAGTGAAGATCATAAATACTTACGCCAAAGTCTATTGCCTGAATTACTACGTGTCATTTCACATAATCAAGCAAGAAATCAAATCGATCTTGCCTATTATGAATTAGGCAGTGTTTTCTTAACGAAAGAAAGAGAATTAACGAAACAACCTGATGAGCGTCTCCGATTGGCTGGAGCAATATCAGGGAAATGGATGGATCACCCTTGGCAACAGGATAATAAAACGGTAGACTTTTATGTGCTAAAAGGCATCGTAGAAAAGCTGTTTGATTATTTAGATGTCTCTGTTTCATTTAATCAAGCTAAGATTGCGGATATGCACCCTGGTAGAACAGCGGAATTAAAGCTCGGTCATAAGAGAATCGGTTTCCTCGGGCAAGTACATCCTAGCTTGCAGAAACAATGGGACTTAAAAGAAACGTATGTTTTTGACATTAATATGGATGAGGTATTTTATGCCTATACTCCATCTCTGACTTATAAAACAATTCCAAAGTATCCTTCAATAGTTAGAGATATTGCCTTTGTATTGGATAAAGATGTCTTGGCTGGAGAAGTGAAAAAGACGATAGCAGAGGCAGGGGCGCCGTTAGTTAAACAGGTTGATGTATTTGATGTTTATCAAGGGGAACACATGGAGGCAGGCAAAAAGTCAGTAGCATATAGCTTGGTTTATCAAGACCCCGAAAAAACCTTAACGGATGAAGAAATACAAGCATCGTTTGAAAAAATTATTGAGGAAGTAACACAGAAATATCAAGCATATATTCGCTCTTAAATAAAAAGACAGTGAGCTAGTGGCTCATTGTCTTTTTTTAAAACTTATAAGTAGGTATTCGCTTTTTTAGTATTAGCGAAATGTGTCTTCCCGCATTTGTTTAAGAAATCCCATCCATATTTATGGATGATCTGCGCAATGGTTTCATCGACTTTTTTTGATGCACCTTTTGGTAGTGTCATCCCGGTAGATTTTGATAAGGCATCCATCTCTTTTAAAAAGCTAGCTCTTGCAATAATCGAACCAGCTGCAACGGCTGTAGAATAGCTTTCGGCTTTGGTTAGAAAGTAGGTGTGAGGTAATAAAGATAATTGTTCGGATCGTATATGCCGCTGGTAGATAGGCGGCTCACAAAATTGATCAATAATGATACCTTCTATTTGCTGCCCTTGTATTTTCTCTTGTAATTTGTTAATGGCGTGTTGATGAAGAACTGCTTTCATCTTCCCTTGTGACCATCCCTTTTTTTGCAGTTGATTATATTTTTCATTGCGTAAAACCATAAGCGAATACGGTATATTCATAGCAGTAATTTTTTTCGCTAATTCACGAATTTTTGTATCGGTTATTGTCTTCGAATCCGTGACACCAATGGTTTTTAAGTAATGAATTTGGTCTTGAGTTAGATAAACGCCTGCTACGGTTATTGGACCAAAATAATCTCCCGTACCAGCTTCATCCGTACCCATATGGTTGGATGTGTATAAGGTAGTTGGTGGGACAAAGGCATGAGGTGTCCTCTGTGAACGAGATGCTGCTTTAGGTGCAACCACTTCATTAGTGTTTGCCCATTTTTTTGATTCTTTTTCTGGTGCTGCACCTTGAAAAAGAACCTTGCCTGACTTATAAGCGGTAATAACTGCCTCGGGTGTTTTAGCTCGAAATATTGCTCCTTGAGGTGTAGTGGTTAACGAGCTTTGATAGTAGTGCTTCATTTGGTATATTGTTTGCTGTGAAAGTTTATAGACTGCCTGAGGCATATGAATCTCTCCAATCTTCATTGTAACTAAAACTATAGCAAACCTTGTTCGATTTAGAAATACATTTACAAAAAATGGTTGGATTCATTTACAGTAGTCGACAGTTTCCTAAACGATATACTTCATGTTAAGATAAGATGAGTACAAAGGCATAAAATCCTACTGAAGCAACTAATAAAGTACATTGGCATTTCTCATTGGTTGCTATCAGCTTAGTTCGCTGTACTACATCTAAATTTATAAGCTTGTGATCATTTTCTGTTACAAGCGGCTAGTAGGTAAGTAACAAATATAACGGTATAGCTCTATTCGTAGCTATCCTTCTATACAAAAACACAATTTAGATTCTGAGGAGGGTAAACACGTGGCCCAGGAAGAAAAAACACGTACGACTGTGGAAATACATAATCGAACTTATACGATCATTGGCACAGAAGCCCAAAGCCACGTCAAATTGGTCGCTAGCTTAGTTGATCAAAAAATGAGTGAAATTCAACAGGCAAATCGGCAGCTTGACACTACGAGATTGGCTGTGTTAACAGCTGTAAATACAATGAATGACTATTTAAAATTAAAAGAGGACTACGCATCTTTATTAGGGTCATTAAAAAAGAAAGAGGATAAATAAAAAAATGATGGATATCGTACTATTAATATTATTGATTTTCGGTTTTTTAATCGGTTTAAAAAGAGGGTTTATTCTTCAATTATTTCATATTGTGGGCTTTATAGCAGCTTTCGTAGCGGCGGCTCTTTATTATGACGATTTAGGACCGAAACTTTCATTATGGATTCCTTATCCTGACTTAGGAGAAAACGGTGAATGGGCGGAATTCTTACAAGCATTGCCATTAGAAAATGGATTCTATAATGCAATTGCGTTTGTGATTATTTTTATTGCAGTAAGAATTATCCTTCAACTGATAGCATCGATGCTAGATTTTGTTGCTTCGTTACCAATTTTAAATTCAGTCAATAAACTTCTAGGTTCTATTTTAGGATTTATTGAAATCTACTTACTATTGTTTATTGTTTTATATATTTTAGCATTAGTACCGGTTGTCCAGGTCCAAACATGGATTAATGATTCTTCAATCGCTTTATTTATGATTGAACATACGCCGTATTTTTCTGAAAAAATTAAGGAATTATGGTTTAATCATATGGCAGATATGTTTACAAATTAATAAATATTGAAAAGGCTGGTTCTAATCAACAGGATTACATTGTATGAAGGTACAAATAAGTAACTGGTTGGGACCAGTCTTTTTATAAGTTTGATAGGCAAGGAACCGTCGTTCAGCCGCTCTAAAATATCCGAAGCTGTATAACTCTGGTGTGTAACGAAACAGCATAAAGTACTCATCTTGGATGGTCAACTGAATGAACAACTATAGACAAGATAGGTGAATGGAAATGAAAGTAAATAAAAAAGATATTATTAAATTAATGGAGAGAATAGCAACTTACTTAGAACTAAAAGGAGAAAACCCTTTTAAAATAAGTGCGTATCGTAAAGCAGCCCAAGCCCTAGAACGAGATGATCGTTCCCTAACGGATATTGACGATTTTACGAAAATAAATGGAATTGGAAAGGGTACAAGTGCTGTTATTCAAGAATATATGAAGAATGGGAAGTCTGAAACATTGCTGCAACTTGAAAAGGAAATCCCTGAAGGCTTATTCCCTCTACTTCAATTACCAGGGTTAGGTGGAAAAAAGCTCGCGAAATTATATCAAGAACTTGGGGTAATTGATGCTTCTTCATTAAAGCGCGCATGTGAAAATGGCCAGGTTGAAAGCCTTGCTGGTTTTGGGAAGAAGTCTGCAGAGAAAATAGTGGCTGCATTGAATGAAGCGGGAAAACGACCTGAACGGTTACCGCTATCTATTATGCTGCCTATCGCTGAAGGTATTGAAGATTACTTGACTCAAATTAACGAAATAGATAAATTCTCTAGAGCAGGAAGTTTGAGAAGAATGCGAGAGACAGTGAAAGACATTGACTACATTATTTCCACTGACTCACCAACTATTATCCGAGACGCTTTATTAAATATGGATAACATAAAAGAAGTTATTGCCAAAGGAGATACAAAAGTTTCGGTAGTTATAGAGGATGTTTATGATATTAATGTTGATTTTCGAATTGTAAAGAAACGGGAATTTGCCTCAACCTTGCATCATTTTACAGGATCTAAAGATCATAATGTTGCTATGAGGCAGCTGGCAAAAGCACGAGGGGAAAAAATTAATGAATATGGAATTGAAGTAGAAGAAACGCACGAAGTTCTTACATTTGATACGGAAGAGGAATTTTTTAATCATTTTAACTTAACTTATATTCCACCAGAAGTAAGAGAAAATACAGGGGAAACAGACGCGTTCAAAACGACGTACCCATTACTAGCGTTGGATGATATAAAAGGTGATTTACATATGCATACAACCTGGAGTGATGGGGCGCAGTCAATTGAAGAGATGGTCAACCAGGCACGTTCTAAAGGGTACTCGTTTATTGCGATAACGGATCATTCCAAGTACTTAAGTGTAGCCAATGGCTTAAATGAAACAAGACTACGAAAGCAACGGGAAGAAATTGCGAAGCTAAATGAAAGGTATCATGATATTCGAATATTTTCTGGAGTAGAAATGGACATCTTACCTGATGGACAGCTAGACTTTTCAGAAGATTTTCTTCGAGAAATGGATTTTGTAATCGGAGCTATACACTCCAGCTTTAATCAAACAGAGGATAAGATTATGTATAGATTAGAAACCGCGTTAGAGAACCCTTATGTTTCGTTAATTGCTCACCCAACAGGAAGGCTGCTTGGTAGACGAGAGGGATACCGAGTTAATGTCGAAACACTTATTGAAAAGGCGAAACAAACTAATACGGCATTGGAGATAAATGCGAACCCAAACCGACTTGATTTATCTTATGAGTGGGCACGTATAGCGCAAGCGAATGGAGTGAAGCTGGCAATAAATACAGATGCCCATAACTATCAAATGCTAGAGCATATGAAGTATGGAGTAGGAGTAGCGAGGAAAGGCTGGGTTAAACAAGAAACGGTTTTAAATACGTGGTCTCCAGATGAGCTAACAGCCTTCTTTAATCGTAATAAATAAGATAGCTTAAAGGAGTAGTAAAAAACATGAATGATCGAATTCTTCGTGTACTTGAATATAATAAAATAATTGAACAATTAATAAATCATGCAGAAACGAGTTTAGGAAAGGATTTGGCTAAGCAGCTAAATCCTTCTACAGAGATGGAAGAAGTGGTACATTTACAGCAAGAAACGGATGAAGCTTCACAAATACGCAGATTAAATAAATCCATACCATTGGGCGGCATTTTTGATATCCGTGCAAGTTTAAAACGAAGTTCTATTGGTGGAGTTCTCACGACAAGTGAATGTATGGATGTAGCTAGTACGATTTATGGTGGAAGACAGGTAAGGGACTTTATTATGAAGTTGGAAGAAGAATTACCTATTTTAAAAAAGTATGCAGAACATATTACTTCATTACGTGATTTAGAACGGCATATTAAAAGCTGTATTGATGATCATGGCCAAGTGATGGATAGTGCATCCCAAAAGCTTCGAGGTATTCGTTCATCAATACGTACATTTGAAAGTAGGGTGAGAGAAAGGTTAGAAAGCTTTACAAAATCGAAAAGCAGTATGTTATCCGATGCTATTATCACCATTCGAAATGATCGCTATGTCCTTCCCGTAAAGCAAGAGTATCGTGGAGCAATTGGTGGGATTGTTCACGATCAATCAGCATCAGGCCAAACACTCTTTATGGAGCCAAAAGCAGTAGTGGATTTAAATAATCAATTACAAGAAGCAGTTGTTAAAGAGAAACAAGAAATAGACCGGATACTAAGGGAACTAAGCAATCATATTGCAAGCGAGGAGGGTTTTTTACAGGAGAACGTTCGTGTATTAGGGCAGATAGATTTTATTGCTGCACGAGCCAAACTTGGTGAATCGATGAAAGCAGCAATGCCTCGTATGAATAACGATGGCATAATAAAAATGCAGCAAGCACGTCATCCTCTAATTGATAAAGAAGCTGTTGTAGCAAACGACATAGAAATTGGTAATACGTTTACTTCGATTGTTATTACTGGACCAAACACGGGCGGCAAAACCGTCACATTAAAATTAGTCGGTCTATGCACGTTAATGGCGCAGTCAGGTTTACAAATACCTGCTTACGATGGTTGTGAACTTGCAGTTTTTAAGCAGGTTTATGCTGACATCGGTGATGAGCAGTCAATTGAGCAAAATTTAAGCACGTTTTCTTCTCATATGACAAATATTGTGGATATTTTAAAACATGTGGATGATCAAACGCTTGTATTGTTTGATGAATTAGGTGCAGGTACCGATCCACAAGAGGGAGCAGCTTTAGCGATGGCGATTTTGGATGAAGTAATAAGACGTGACGCACGTGTCATCGCAACAACACATTATCCAGAATTAAAAGCATATGGATATAATCGTAACCAAGTTGTTAATGCATCTGTAGAGTTTGATGTTCAAACATTGCAGCCAACCTATCGTTTGTTATTAGGGGTTCCTGGCAGAAGTAATGCGTTTGAAATTTCAAAAAGGCTTGGACTTCATCAATATGTTATTGAGGAGGCACAGAAGCATGTCGGTATCGATTCGAAAAGTGTGGAGAATATGATTGCTTCACTTGAGAAGTCACAAACAAATGCGGCAAAGGACTATGAAGAGGCTTATCAGCTTTTAGAGGAAACCGAAAAACTTCATGGTGAGTTGCAACGTGAATGGAATCAATTGATGGAAAAACGGGAAGTCTTGTATCGAAAAGCCGAAGAGAAAGCAGAAGCTGCTATTAAAAAGGCACGTGAAGATGCGGAGTTGATTGTAGAAGAGATTCGCAATATGCGAACAGAGGCTGAATGGAAAGAACATGAATGGATTGAAGCTAAGAAAATACTTGATTCGACAAAACCGCAACTTACTTCGAAACAAGAGAAACAAAAATCCTACGGTGGTAAGCAGGAGCAACAGAAAGAACTTCAGGCTGGAGATGAAATAAAATTACTAACCATTAACCAAAAAGGTACTGTTTTGGAGAAAGTAAATGAGAATGAATATCTTGTACAAGTCGGAATTATGAAAGTTAAAGTAGAACGAAAAGATTTACAGTTGTTAGGTAAAACGAAACAATCGGTTGAGAAACCTCTAACAACTATTAAAGGATCGACTTACCATGTGAAAACGGAGCTTGATCTACGTGGAGAACGCTATGAGGATGCATTATTAAAATTAGAAAAATATATCGATGATGCATTATTAGCTGGTTATCCAAAGGTATCAATTATCCATGGAAAGGGTACAGGTGCATTACGAAAGGGCGTACAGACATTTGTGAAAAATCATCCTCGAATTAGTGAAGCAAGACCAGGCTCGTCGAGTGAAGGTGGTAGTGGTGTTACCGTTATTAGTTTGAAATAGTCTGATATATCGGGGTGAAGGATATGTATTTGATGGCAGCTTTTTGGGAAAATATCGTTGTAGAAACAGCAGCCAGATATAGTGTAGTAATCTTATGTACGCTTGTGTTCTTAGCAGTGTTTGAAGTTGTAACGACATATAAAAATTGGGAAGAAATCAAAAAAGGAAATTTTGCAGTGGCGATGGCAACAGGAGGTAAGATATTTGGAATTGCTACCATTTTCCGTTATTCCATTGAACATAACGATACACTGCTGCAAAGCATAGGCTGGGGAGTCCTTGGGTTCCTGCTGCTTCTTATAGGCTATTTTATTTTTGAATTTTTAACGCCGATGTTAAAAGTAGATGAAGAGATTGGTCGTGGAAATAAAGCTGTTGGATTTATATCCATGATGATATCGATAGGACTAGCTTTTGTCATTGGAGCAAGTATAGGATAAGGAGAGGAACACATGGTTCTAGACAGGTTAGCGAAAATTTTAATCGTTGTGGCCGTTGTATTTATTGTGGTAGGAATTATATGGCTTATATAAATAAAATTTTTGATATAATTACTTGCCCGGTGAAGTTATAGCTTGTAGAAATAGTTTCCGCTGTTTTCTACAAGCTTTTTTTGTAAAAATGTATAAAACTTAGCGTTGAAAAAACTGAAAAAAATACCTATATTTATCAGTCCATTCCGATGAATCTATATTGACAAATAAAAATGTACTAAAAAAGTTACATTAAATTTTAAAAAATTGAAATTAATCGGTATAATAGGTATAAAATAAGATAAAAGGAGGAGAAACCATGGAAAACACAAAAAGCTGGCATCAACATTATCCACCTGAGATTAAGCCCTCTATGCATTATGACGAAAAACCATTACATTCATTATTACAAAAAAGCGCAGAACGTTTCCCGAAAAAGAAAGCGCTTCATTTCATGGGTAAAGAGTTAGCTTACGAAGAGCTCTACACACAAGCAGCTAAAATGGCTAATTATCTTCAAATGCTTGGGATGGAAAAAGGCGACCGAATAGCTATCATGTTACCCAACTGCCCGCATTCAGTGATTTGTTATTATGGTGCTTTAATGGCTGGCGGTATCGTTGTGCAAACCAACCCGTTATATAAAGAAAGGGAACTACAGTATCAATTAAATGACTCGGGAGCTACCTTTATCGTATGTCTGGACGTTTTATTGCCGCGAGTGACTAATGTAAAGGACAATACCGATCTTAAACATACAATAGTTGCATGTCTGAAGGACTATTTACCATTCCCCAAAAACATCATTTACCCATATATTCAAAAAAGACAATATAATATGGTAGTAAAAGCAGAGCAAGGAGAGGATATGCATACATGGGAATATATTATGGAAACGGCCAGAGCAACCTATGAGCCAGTAACGATTGATCCAAAAGAAGATTTGGCTTTATTACAGTATACCGGTGGAACAACAGGATTTCCAAAAGGAGTCATGTTAACACATTATAATCTGGTATCGAACGTAGAAATGTGTGACGCTTGGGTATACAAAACAAAACCTGGTGAAGAAATTGTGTTAGGGGTATTGCCGTTTTTTCATGTATATGGAATGACTGCTGTTATGAATAATTCGATACTTATTGGTGCGAAAATGATCCTGCTACCTAAATTTGACCCTACGGAGGTATTGAAAACCATTCACAAACAAAAACCAACATTGTTTCCTGGGGCACCTACGATTTATGTTGGTTTGTTAAATCATCCTAAATTAACAAATTACGATTTATCATCAATTGAAGCTTGTATCAGTGGATCAGCTCCTCTACCAACAGAAGTACAAGAGCAGTTTGAGGAGGTAACTGGGGGGAAGTTAGTTGAAGGTTATGGTTTAACTGAATCATCCCCGGTAACACATGCCAATTTTGTATGGCATCAACGAAGGAATGGTAGTATTGGTGTACCATGGCCGGATACGGATTCAAAGATCTTTAATATGGAAACAATGGAGGAAGCCGCAATTGGAGAAGTTGGGGAAATTGCAGTAAAAGGGCCTCAAATAATGAAGGGATATTGGAATAACCTTGAAGAAACGGATCAAGTATTGAAAGATGGATGGCTGTTTACAGGTGATTTAGGTTATCAAACAGAGGATGGCTATTTTTATATTGTTGATCGAAAGAAAGACATGATTATCGCTGGTGGGTATAATATTTACCCGAGAGAGGTAGAGGAAGTTCTATATGAACATGAGGCAGTACAGGAAGCGGTCGTTGCTGGTATTCCCGACCCATACCGTGGAGAAACAGTAAAAGCATACGTTGTGTTAAAACAAGGATTTAATCTAACAGAGGAAGATCTTAATACCCATTGTAGAAAGCATTTAGCCGCTTATAAAGTTCCAAAGAAATATGATTTTCGCGATGAACTTCCGAAAACAGCAGTAGGTAAAATACTACGCAGACAATTAGTCGAAGATGATACGAAAATAGAAGAAGCAACGACTATTTGAGCGAAAAGCTCTTTTTTTCCAATAACAAGTACAAGCTATCTATTGACATTAAGGGAAAAAGAAGCTATCATTATGAATGAATAATCATTCATTTTATGCTTGTAATTGTTAGGAGAGTACGATGAAAAAGAATAAACCGAAGTATAATCAAATTATTGAAGCGGCAGTAGAAGTTATTGCAGAAAATGGCTATCACGCTTCACAAGTATCTAAAATAGCAAAGAAAGCTGGCGTAGCTGACGGAACCATATACTTATATTTTAAAAACAAGGAAGACATATTAATTTCTGTGTTCGAAGAAAAAATGGGGCAATTTATTAACCATATAACCGAAGCTATTCAAAATAAGAACAATGCAAATGAGAAGCTGTACGAATTAATTCAGCTGCATTTCAGTCAATTAAGTAAGGATCCTCATTTAGCAGTTGTCACGCAGTTAGAATTAAGGCAGTCAAATCCTGAATTAAGATTAGAAATTAATAATGTACTGAAACCATATTTGACAGTAATTGACTCGATTGTTCAAGAGGGAATGAAAGAAGGTATTTTCCGACATAGTTTGAATATACCACTTGTTCGTCAAATGATTTTTGGTACACTAGATGAAACGGTTACAAATTGGGTTATGAAAGAAAGGAAATATCAACTGATAGAGCAAGCTAAAGAGGTTCATACCCTTTTAACCGAAGGTCTAACCCTATCATAACAACACATTCTTTGGAAAAAGGAGGAGAAACTTTGGGGACACTAGCTTTAAATATTGAGAGCCAAGTAGCGTATTTAACGATTCAAAGTCCACCTGCAAATGCTTTATCTAGTACTCTATTAAATGATTTAGCTCATCAATTAGATGAAGTAGAAGCTGCTGAAAGCGTCAAGGCAGTTGTTATTAAAGGGGTTGGGAAATTTTTTTCTGCCGGAGCAGATATCAAAGAATTTACTTCCTTGCAACAAGCATCTGATTATGAATCACTAGCAAAACGGGGGCAGGAATTATTTAATCGAATTGAACATTTCTCAATTCCTGTTATCGCATCTATTCATGGTGCTGCTTTGGGTGGTGGCCTGGAGTTAGCAATGGCTTGTCATATAAGAATTGTTACAGAGAATACGAAGTTAGGATTACCTGAAATCACATTAGGAATTATACCGGGATTTGCTGGTACACAGCGATTACCACATTACGTAGGTACAGCAAAAGCTTATGAGATGATTTTAACAGGGGAACCAATAACTGGTACAGAAGCATATTCGTTCGGGTTAGCAAATAAAGTGGTTCATGAGGAAATGTTGGAACAAGAAACTCAGCGCTTGGCAGAAAAAATTGCAGCAAAAGGAAAATTATCAATTAAACAAGTGATGCACCTATTACCGTATGCAAAAACCAAAAATTTTGATCTTGGTATTGAAGAGGAAGCTAGGGCCTTTGGTGAAGTATTCGGCACGGAAGATGCCAAAGAGGGTGTGCAGGCATTTATCGAAAAACGTAAACCAAACTTCCAGGATAGATAAACTAAAGGAGGAATTGATATGAATATTTATGTATTATTAAAAAAGACATTTGATACCGAAGAAAAGATAAATGTATCCAATGGCAAGATTGAAGAAGACGGGGCTGAATTCATCATTAATCCATATGATGAATATGCGGTGGAAGAAGCAATTAATCAGCGTGATGAACATGGTGGCGAAGTAACGGTTGTAACAATTGGTGACGAGGAGTCTGAGAAACAATTGCGTACTGCGCTGGCAATGGGAGCAGATAAAGCAGTACTCATTAATACGGAAGATGACCTTGAGGATGGCGATCAATTTACAACGGCTAAAATTTTGGAAGCGTTTTTTGAGGAAAAAGATGTGGATTTACTCCTTGCAGGAAATGTTGCCATTGATGAAGCAAGCGGTCAGGTTGGACCACGGTTAGCTGAATCATTAGGGATTCCATACATTACTACAATAACAAGTTTAAAGATTGATGGAGATAAGGTAAACATTGAGAAAGATGTGGAAGGTGATGTGGAAATTATTGAAGCTTCATTACCGGTTTTAGTTACTTGTCAACAAGGACTAAATGAACCGCGTTATCCATCACTTCCAGGGATAATGAAAGCAAAGAAAAAACCATTGGAAGAACTAGAAATTGATGATTTGGATTTGGATGAAGATGAAGTTGCTCCGAAATCAAAGACAATAGATATATTCTTGCCACCTGAAAAAGAAGCTGGAAGAGTTCTTGAAGGGGAAATGAATGATCAAGTAACAGAACTAGTTTCATTACTTAAACATGAATCAAAGGTACTTTAATCATAACGACAGAGAGGAGTAATTTACGTGAGTGATAAATTGTTAGTAATTGGTGAAGTAAAAGAAGGTTCATTACGAAATGTCTCTTATGAGGCAATTGCAGCGGCAAAGAAAATAAATGAAGAAGGTGAAATAGTAGGCGTTATTTGTGGAAATGGTGAACTTCAGGCGCTGGGAGAGGAAATGATTTATTACGGTGCTGATCGAGTCATTACCATTTCTCATGAACAATTAAAAGCTTATACTTCTGAAGGTTATGGACAGGCGATCTTAGCAATCGTAAACGAAGAGTCACCAACAAGTATTGTTATGGGGCATACGGCAATTGGTAAAGACTTAACTCCTAAGATTGCAAGTAAGTTGAATACTGGTTTGATTTCCGATGCTGTCGATATTGAAGTGGATGGGGATCATGTGCAATTTATTCGACCAATTTATTCTGGGAAGGCATTTGAAAAGAAGATCATTACTGATGGCCTGACCTTTTTCACCATTCGTCCTAATAATATTCCTGCACTTGAACGAGATGAAGCACGCTCGGGTGAAATCACACCAAAGGATCTCGAGATTACCGATATCCGTACGGTAATTAAAGATGTCGTAAGAAAAGCGTCAGAAGGGGTAGATTTATCAGAAGCCAATATTATTATAGCCGGGGGACGCGGCGTTAAAAGTGAAGACGGTTTCAAACCACTTTATGAATTGGCGGAAGTTTTAGGAGGAGCAGTTGGTGCTTCACGTGGAGCCTGCGATGCAGAATACTGTGATTATTCCTTGCAAATTGGGCAAACCGGTAAGGTAGTAACACCTGATTTATATATTGCTGTTGGGATATCAGGGGCTATTCAACATCTAGCTGGAATGTCTAACTCGAAAGTAATTGTAGCCATAAATAAAGACCCAGAAGCCAATATTTTTAATGTAGCGGATTATGGCATTGTTGGGGATTTGTTTGAAGTGATTCCGTTGTTGATAGAAGAGATAAAAAAGCTTAAAGTAACGGTATGATAATGGAAGGCTCTGTAGATAGCTATTTACAGAGCTTTTTAATTATACTGTATAAGCATATTTCCAGTTGATTTTGAATGAATAAGCAAAATATTAGTAAGGTAATACTAACGATGGTATACTCAACGTAAGAATTTAGCTTTATTTGAGGAGGAAGATACGAATGGCGATTATAAATGTATCAGATCAAAATTTTTCTAAAGAAACAGCAGAGGGTTTAGTATTAGCTGACTTTTGGGCACCTTGGTGCGGACCTTGTAAGATGATTGCACCTGTTCTTGAAGAAATTGATGGAGAAATGGAAGATAAAGTACAGATTGTAAAATTAGACGTAGACGAAAACCAAGAAACTGCAGGCAAATATGGCGTAATGAGTATTCCGACATTATTACTGTTTAAAGATGGTAATGTGGTAGACCAAGTAATTGGTTTCCAACCGAAAGAGGCATTAGTCGATTTAATTAACAAACATGCCTAAATAATGATATACTAATCAGTAGAATGTAAACAGAAAAATCCCTTGTTACTTGTTGTGACAAGGGATTTTTAAAGGGATTGGATGGACATATGAATCAGTTAATTAAAGAGAAACTAGCTGTACTTCCTGCTAAACCAGGATGTTATATTATGAAAGATAAATATGATACCGTCATCTATGTTGGCAAATCTAAATTACTAAAAAGTCGCGTACGCTCTTATTTTACTGGGGCCAATGACCGTAAAACACAACGCTTAGTGCAAGAAATTGAAACCTTTGAGTATATTGTAACTTCTTCGGAAATAGAAGCATTGATTTTAGAAATGAATTTGATAAAAAAATATGATCCTAAATACAATGTCATGCTTAAAGATGATAAATCCTATCCATACTTAAAAATTACCTCAGAAAGACATCCTAGACTTTTAATTACAAGAAAGGTAAAAAAGGATAAGGGGAAGTATTTTGGACCGTATCCCAATGTTATCGCAGCTCGAGAAACAAAGAAATTACTTGATCGGCTTTACCCGCTTCGAAAATGTAACAATCCACCTGGAAGGCCATGTCTCTATTATCATATGCATCAGTGTTACGCTTGCAGTGAAACCCCTCCATCGAAAGAAGAATATGCGGACATTGTCCAGAACGTAGTTTCGTTTTTACATGGTGGATATAAGTCAATAAAAAAAGATTTAACGACAAAAATGCAAGAAGCTAGTGAGCAACTTAATTTTGAACGGGCAAAGGAACTACGTGATTTAATCCAGCATATCGAGTCGGTAATGGAGCAACAGAAAATGACGCTTAATGATCAGACCGATCGTGATATTTTTGCATATAGTTTTGACAAAGGATGGATGTGCATCCAAGTATTTTTTATTCGGCAAGGAAAGTTAATCGAGCGAGATGTAGCTATTTTTCCATTTTTTGATGAGGCAGAAGAAACCTTTATTAGTTATATCGGGAGATTCTATCTGCATCAGAATCATCTTAAACCAAAACAAATCCTTGTTCCAATAGGAACAGATGTTGAATTATTGAAGCATCTATTAGAAATCGATGTTCATACTCCTTACCGAGGGAGAAAAAAGGAACTCGTGGAGCTTGCTGCCGAAAATGCTAAAATATCACTAAAAGAAAAGTTCTCCATTATCGAGCGAGATGAAGAACGAACGATTGTTGCAATGGAACAATTGGGAGAAAAAATAAATATCGAAACTCCGCATCGCATCGAGGCTTTTGATAATTCTAATATCCAAGGAACGGATCCTGTTTCTGCAATGGTTGTATTCATTGACGGAAAGCCAAATAAGAAAGAGTACCGTAAATATAAGATTCGCGATGTAGAAGGTCCAGATGATTATGATACAATGCGTGAGGTTATTCGACGCAGATATAAACGAGTGTTAAAAGATAAATTGCCACTTCCTGATTTAATCATTGTTGACGGAGGGAAGGGGCAAATGAGCGCAGCATTGGATGTATTAGAAAATGAATTAGGATTAGATATTCCCTTATGTGGGTTAGCTAAGGATGATAAACATAAAACAAGCGAACTCCTATATGGCTTTCCGCCTGAAGTAATGGACTTAGATAGAAAGTCTCAGGAGTTTTATCTGGTACAACGAATACAAGATGAAGTCCATCGTTTTGCGATATCATTTCATAGACAGCTACGTGGGAAAAGTGCATTTCAATCAGAGTTAGATAAAATACCAGGTATAGGTGAAAAAAGAAGAAAATTATTATTGACCCATTTTAAGTCCATTAATGATATTAAGCATGCTGCAATTGAAGATTTGAGTAAATTAGGTATACCAAAAAACACGGCCCATGCCATAATTAAGCATTTAAATGGTTCTAAACCAGAAGAGCAGTAGGTGATAGATTCAGTTATCAACTACTGCTCTTTCTTTAATTTGTGAATACAGCAGTAATTTCAACCTGATGTATTCGTGAATGAATTGTCTCCACGCATTCACAATCATAATGTTGAATAATTTGTAGTGCCTCTGCTAAAAAACCACATTCTAGACGAAATTCAGCCTCGAACGAAGCGTTTAACCGTTTAGCGATGGAATCGGACATCAATTGAAAAGTCATTTCTTTTCGTTTATCTTTGACTAACTCTAATTTTCCCCAACCTAAATTATCGAAAATAAATACAATGTCTTCAATCGTCTGAAGCTCGAATTTTCTAGCAAGCATTCTCCCCATAAAATATAAGAGAGTAGGAGATTCCTTTCCTAATAATTCAGGTAAGCCTATGTATCGTAGAATATCATAACCGGCTCCTGCCGTATGTAATTCTTCAATTTCTGAAACGGATATCAAGGCATCACGTTTGTTTGTCATGAAGGTCATCCTCTCTTCTCAACCATAAAGTAAATCGTTAACCAATGGGGCATCTCCCCGCTTCCCTTCTTTGTTTTCAGAAATGTTTTCCTGATAAGGGGTGTTACAGCCCGTCAACCTTAATAAGGGATGAGCTAACGATGTACATACAGATACTAGTTATATTATCTATATAATCTAGCATTTACGCAAGTATACAAAGAGAAATCATTGATCTTTTCTGCAAGAAGTAGCGAAATAATATTTCTAAATTTTAAGGTACCGTTTTCTTGACGCTTTATAGAGTTAGAAGTACAATAAACATGTCACAAATTGTACAATATCAACTCGCAGAACTTTCCTTTTTTTATGAGATTGTATTGGGTTGATCTTTCGAATAATGTACAACAAATTGATACTAAACAATTGATTAAACTAAAGGGGGGTAACACATTGGCAGAGCATCGTGAGTTCTTAACTCGAAGATTACACTCATTCTTAGGCGTGGTTCCAATTGGTATTTTCTTGATTCAACACTTGGTGGTGAATCATTTTGCTGTTTATGGTGAAGAAAACTTCAATCAAGCTGCAGATTTCATGCATAACTTACCATTTCGATTACTGTTGGAATTTGTAGTAATTTACCTGCCTATTTTGTTTCATGCTATTCTAGGGGTTTATATTGTATTTGTAGCAAGGAACAATACAAAGAATTATGGTTTTTTCCGTAATTGGATGTTTGTCTTACAGCGTGTAACGGGAGTTATTACTTTTGTCTATCTAATCTGGCATGTTTGGGAAACTAGAATTGCAATCGGCTCACACGGAGCAGATTATAGCTTAATGGAAGGTATCCTTAGTAATCCAATTATGTTCTGGTTCTATATTATCGGACTAGTATCTACCGTTTTTCATTTTGCGAATGGGCTATGGAGCTTCTGCGTTACTTGGGGTATTACCCAATCGCCAAAGTCCCAAAAGATCGTTACATATGCAACCGTAATTGTCTTCTTAGCGTTAAGCTATGTTGGCATAAGAACATTAATTACATTTGCGTACGGGGTTTAAATTAATCGAAGAGGGAGTGAGTATTAGACATGAGTAATCGTAAAATTGCCGTAGTTGGCGGAGGGTTAGCTGGCTTAATGGCAACTATAAAAGCCGCAGAAGCAGGAGTCAATGTAGATCTGTTTTCTATTGTTCCTGTAAAGCGCTCTCACTCTGTATGTGCTCAAGGTGGTATTAATGGTGCAGTAAATACAAAAGGAGAAGGAGATTCTCCTTGGCTTCACTTTGATGATACAGTATATGGTGGAGACTTTTTAGCAAACCAACCGCAGGTTAAAGCAATGTGTGATGCAGCACCTGGTATTATACATATGTTTGACCGTATGGGGGTTATGTTTAATCGTACACCTGAAGGACTATTAGATTTTCGTCGTTTTGGTGGAACACAAATGCATCGTACAGCATATGCAGGAGCAACGACAGGTCAGCAATTACTTTATGCTGTTGACGAGCAAGTTCGTCGATATGAAGTAGAAGGTCTTGTTACAAAATATGAGAATTGGGAATTTGTTAGTGCCGTTATCGATGATGAAGGAGTCGGAAGAGGAATTGTGGCTCAAAATATTAAGTCACATGAGATGAAAGCTTTTCCTTCTGATGCAACTATTTTCGCAACAGGTGGTCCTGGTATTATTTTTGGTAAGTCAACGAACTCCATGATTAATACAGGTTCTGCGGCCAGCAAGTTATACCAGCAAGGCGCAAAATATGCGAATGGAGAATTTATTCAAATCCATCCAACTGCCATCCCTGGCGATGATAAATTACGTTTAATGAGTGAATCAGCACGTGGTGAAGGTGGCCGAATTTGGACCTATAAAGATGGTGAACCATGGTACTTCTTAGAAGAGAAATATCCTGCTTATGGTAACCTAGTCCCACGTGATATTGCTACACGTGAGATCTTTGATGTTTGTGTTAATCAGAAGTTAGGGATAAACGGAGAAAATATGGTCTATCTTGATTTATCTCATAAAGATCCAAAGGAGCTTGATGTTAAGCTTGGTGGTATTATTGAAATCTATGAGAAATTTGTTGGAGAAGACCCGAGAAAAGTTCCAATGAAAATCTTCCCAGCAGTACATTATTCAATGGGTGGACTATGGGTAGATATCGACCAAATGACAAGTATCCCTGGAATCTTTGCAGCTGGCGAATGTGATTATTCACAGCATGGCGGCAATCGTTTAGGAGCAAACTCTTTACTTTCTGCAATTTATGGTGGATCTGTTGCAGGACCAAGTGCAATTAAATATATTGAAGGTTTGGACAAACATATTGATGATCTGCCTTCAAGCTTATATGAAGAGAAAGAACAAGAAGAACAAGATAGTTTTGAGAAAATGATGAAAATGGATGGAACCGAAAATGCGTATCAGCTTCATAAAGAACTAGGTGAATGGATGACGGATAATGTTACAGTAGTTCGTGAAAATAACAAACTACTAAAAACGGATGAAAAACTTAAAGAACTCCAGGAACGCTGGGATAATATTAATATTAATGATACCTCTCGCTGGAGTAATCAGGGAGTAATGTTCACACGTCAATTAAAAAATATGCTTCATCTTGCGCGTGTAATTACCCTCGGTGCTTATAACCGTAATGAAAGCCGTGGGGCTCATTATAAACCGGAATTTCCTGATCGAAATGATGAAGAATGGTTAAAAACGACAATTGCGCAATTTGATCAAACATCTAATTCACCGGAATTCTCCTATGAGGATGTTGATGTATCACTAATTAAACCACGAAAACGTGATTATACGAAAAAAAGTGAAGGGAGTAAGTAAGAATGGCTGATAAGCAGACAGTTACTTTTATAATAACTAGACAAGACGGCCCTGATTCTGCTCCTTATAAGGAAACGTTTAACATTCCGTACAAAAAAAATATGAACGTTATATCTGGATTAATGGAAATTCGCCAAAATCCAGTCAATGCCAATGGAGAGAAAACGACACCGGTACAATGGGATATGAACTGTTTAGAAGAAGTATGCGGGGCTTGCTCCATGGTGATTAACGGAACAGCTCGCCAATCTTGTGCCGCACTTATCGATCAATTGGAACAACCAATACGACTAGAGCCAATGTCGACGTTTCCAGTAGTACGAGATCTAATCGTGGATAGAGATCGTATGTTCGATGCGCTTAAACAGGTGAAAGCTTGGATCCCGCTAGACGGTACGCATGACTTAGGTCCTGGGCCACGTATGCCAGAGAAAAAGCGTCAATGGGCTTATGAGTTATCAAAATGTATGACTTGTGGTGTTTGCTTGGAAGCTTGTCCAAACGTAAACGATAAATCCAACTTCATTGGACCTGCTGCTTTATCGCAAGCACGTTTGTTTAATGCACATCCAACAGGCGAGCTAAATGCCAGTGAGCGCTTAAATGGTTTGATGGAAGATGGCGGAATCGACGGATGTGGAAATGCACAAAATTGTGTAGAAGTTTGTCCAAAAGGAATTCCACTTACTACATCTATTGCTGCCATGAACCGTGCAACAAATATTCAAGCATTCAAAAACTTCTTTGGAAGTGACCACGCACATTAAAAAGATAGTTAAAAGAGGCCCTACCCAGATGGTTGGGCCTTTTTAAAAGGGAAGAAAGATACAATCCAAATAGATTACATACAGGAGAATAGCGCTCTACTTGGTATTTGATAATCACAACCATTTATTTCCCAAATGGATCAGTAGTGTTTTTAAGAGCATATTTTTAAACAAGGAAGGGATGTCGATTGCGCATTTCATACATAGATAATCTAGAAACATGGCGAGCCTCTTTTTTATTTTTCATACCGATAAAAGTCCGCTTTTCAGAGACAGACTTATTCGGTCATGTGAATAATACATCGCCATTTATATATTTTGAACAGGCTCGAATTGAATTCCTGAAATCCAAAGGTTTGTTTGTGGAAGAGGGAGAAGTTGGAGCGATTCCAGTTGTATCCGATTTACAATGTGACTACATTCAACAAATGTACTTTGACCAATCTTTTCGTGTATATGTTAAGGCAAATCATGTAGGAAAATCCTCCATTGATCTGCATTATATGGTATTAAATGATAAAGAGGAGATTTCATTAACAGGAAGAGGTAGACTCGTCTATATTGATCCGAAGACAGGGAAAACTGTTCCTTTACCTGATGAGATGAAAACGTCCTTAATCTGAAGTAAAACACAAACCTAAATCGGCTTTCCTAAATGGAAAGCCGATTTGATTAGAGCTTCAATTCCCCCATGCGAAGGAGCTCTACTACAGCCTGTGAACGCCCCTTAACTCCTAGCTTTTGCATAGCATTTGAAATGTGGTTGCGGACAGTTTTCTCTGAAATAAATAATTCCTGGGCAATTTCTTTTGTTGTTTTATCTTGTACCAACAGCTCGAAAACTTCTTTTTCTCGTTTAGTTAATAATTGCTTCGGTTTATACTCGTTGTCCTTCAAATGTTAACCCCTCCTTGCTGTCAATAGAGCTGCAGAATGAAGGGAAATTATTTAGTCAATATAGCTTATGTGAAATCATTGATTCGGTGCGTACATTTGCCAGGGTACAAACGAATTCTTTGAAAAGAATTTTTACCTTCCATATTTACCCGATAAACGAAGAATAATGCAGGTAATTTTGGTTGTATTAGCAAAAAATACATCTTCGAATAAAATGAATGAACTGCTAATGTTTCATTGTAAATGAATATTGCTTTACGGGAGTCTGTTTCATTATGTAAAATAACTATATACATGTAATTATTGTAGGAGGTCACTTTGTGAGATCGTACGAAACATCAGACGCCATTAATCGAATTGAAAAACGAATGCGATATATATCTGGAATTATTAAACAAAAAGGGAGACAGATTTTAAATAATTACCCGATAACTTCTCCACAGTTTGTTGCACTGCAATGGCTATTAGAAGAAGGAGATATGACGATTGGTGAATTGTCAAACCGTATTAGCCTTGCGTTTAGCACGACAACAGATTTAGTTGATCGTATGGAGAAAAATAAGTTAGTTGAAAGAGTGCGAGATTCGAAGGATAGACGTGTCGTTCGAATTCATGTACTGGAAAAAGGGGAGACAATTATTCAAGAGGTTATTGAGAAACGACAAGCATATCTAGGAGAAGTATTGGAAGACTTTTCAGAGGAACAAATTGAAGGTTTACATGAATTGCTTTCCTATCTACATGAACAAATGAAAGAAGTAGACAAAAAATAATAAGAAGTTTTTAAGAGAGAAGCTATTTCAATTTCCCGTAGTGCAATGTAAAATGGATACATTCAGCAATAATTTCACTTTATATGAAGTTAGAGTGGAATGGGGTTGAATGTAATGAGAACAAAACTTCAAAGAAGAGGCGATACTGGTGAAGCAAGCAATTGGGGTCATTGATTCTGGTGTTGGGGGATTAACGGTAGCACATGAACTAATGCGACAGTTACCAAAAGAAAAATTAATTTACTTAGGTGATACGTCTAGATGCCCTTATGGACCAAGATCAAAAGAAGAAGTCCAGCAATTTACTTGGGAAATGGTTAATTTCTTACTTGAAAAAGATATTAAAATGCTAGTTGTGGCCTGTAATACTGCTACCGCATTTGCATTGCAATCGTTAAAAGAAAACTTGAATATACCTGTAATTGGAGTAATTCAGCCAGGATCAAGAGCTGCTATTAAATTTACGAAGACCAATCATGTAGGTATTATTGGTACAGAAGGTACGGTTAGGAGCAATGCATATACCAATGCGCTTAAGAATATAAAAGATGAATTGGAAGTATCAGCTCTGGCATGTCCGATGTTTGTACCAATGGTAGAACAAGGTATTCTTGAAGGACAACAAGCCAGGGAGGTAGTAGAAGATACGTTATCTCCACTACTGCAATATAGTAAAATGGATACCTTAATATTAGGATGCACACATTATCCTTTATTAAAAAATACGATTCAATCCGTTGTTGGTGAAGAAATAACAATTATATCTTCAAGTGAAGAAACAGCCAGAGAAACAAGTACGATTTTAGATGTGCATCACCTGTTGAATAAAGACGATTATTACCCGGTTCATCAGTTTTATACAACAGGCGATTTAGAAATCTTTATTGAAATTTCAAGAAGTATATTTAAAGAACCCCATTTACAGATGGTTACAATTGAACAAGCAAATTTACATCAATTACAGGATTCTTGATCAAAGAATCCTGTATTTTTTTTCATTGCTTGGTCTATTTTCACTCTAGGCTCGTATATATAATAGTACAAACCATCGTAGGAGGGAAAAATATGCACAAGCGCGGATTACTAATAGCAGGGACATTAACGATGTCCGTTATATTAGCAGGATGCTTTCAGGGGGAACAATCATTAAAGGAAGAAATGGATCCGCCACAAAATGCGGAACCAGTTGATAACTTGGAAGATTCACAATCAGGAGAACAGAAGGAAAATGCTAAAGAAGGCGAGCAGCCAAAGAGTGAAACGGTTGCAAGAGAACTTTATCTTATGGACGCAAATGGAATGGTCGCATCCCAAACATTAGAACTGCCAAATCCAGAATCAAAGGAAGTAGCTTCCCAAGTGTTGGAGTATCTCGTTAAAGATGGTCCAGTAGCGCAGATCTTGCCAAATGGATTTCAGGCAGTGTTACCAGCTGGCACAGAGGTGTTGGGAATTGACCTGCAAGAAGACGGAACCATGATTGTTAATTTATCTGAAGAATTTTCGAACTATGAAGCGAACGACGAAAAGAAAATACTTGAGGCAGTTACTTATTCCTTAACTCAATTTGAAAATGTCAAAGACGTTCAATTACAGATGGAAGGAAAAGCCTTAAGCGAGATGCCAGTTAATGGCACACCGATCAGCCAAGGATACTCAAGAGCTAATGGAATCAATGTTACGGATACAGGTACTTCTGACTTAATGCAAAGTAAAACGGTTACGATGTTTTACCCTGCGGAACATGATGAAAATCGTTACTATGTACCGGTAACTCAATATGTTGAACAAAAACAAGATGCTGATGAACTAAGTGCCATAGTAGAGAATCTTGTTGATGGGCCAGGTGTACAAAGCAATGTCACCCAAGTATTTAATCCTACGACGACGTTAACAAGTAAGCCATCCTTGAAAGATGGTATCTTACAACTTCAATTCAATAATGATATTTTAAAAGATGGGGAAAAGGCAGTGATTTCTGATGAGGTCATGGAAACAATCGTACGTACGATGACAGAAGTTAAAGGGGTCGATGCCGTCCAAGTAAGTGTTGAAAATGTGGAACAGCTAGTTAATGAAAATGGGGAAGCTTACACGGAACCAGTAACTAAACAGCAATTTACTCCTACGGAAGAAATATAATTAGGTCGAGGCTTTCAGCAAGCCTCTTTTTTTTATGCTTTTATTCAAGGTAAATGGCAATAATATCCTTATAGATAAGATGATTATAAAGAGGGTACGTAGGGATAAGCGCAAATCCCATGTTTGAAGAATTATCTTATGCTATATGCATGGATAAATTAGTATAGCATGTATTTCTATAGTGGTTTCGATAAAAAATATGTTAAGCTAATGATTGAACGAAGGAGGAGTTAAGATGAGAAATGATCAACGAAACCGTAACAGTTTACGACCAATTACAATCATAACGAATTTCCTGCAGCATCCGGAAGGTTCTGTACTGATTCAAGTAGGTGATACAAAAGTAATTTGCAATGCTAGCATTGAAGATAGAGTTCCTCCATTCATGCGTGGCCAAGGGAAGGGCTGGATTACAGCAGAGTATGCAATGCTGCCTAGGGCTACCGAACAACGGAATATACGAGAATCGTCAAAAGGTAAGGTTAGTGGCAGGACGATGGAAATACAACGATTAATTGGAAGAGCTTTACGGTCAGTTGTTGATTTAGATAGTATTGGTGAGCGAACCGTATGGGTTGATTGTGACGTCATTCAAGCTGATGGTGGTACAAGAACGGCTTCGATTACGGGAGCATTTGTAGCTGTAGTATTAGCTTTTTCGACTTTAATAGAGAATAAAACGCTTAAGAAAATGCCAGTAACGGACTTTCTTGCAGCAACTTCTGTAGGCGTTTTACCTGATAATAGCGAAATCCTTGATTTAAATTATCAAGAAGATTCCCAAGCACTTGTAGATATGAACATCGTAATGACTGGTTCCGGTGAATTTGTAGAAATTCAAGGAACGGGAGAAGAAGCCACGTTTAGCAATAAGCAACTTCAGGCTATGTTGCAGTTAGCAGATGAAGGAATGCAACGTATATTTGAAAAGCAACGTGAAGCACTAGGTGAGTATGCAAATCACATCGGTGAGCTCGTTGACGAAAAAGGAGAGTAATAATGAAACAAATTATTATTGCTACAAAAAATAAAGGCAAGGCGACAGAGTTTAAAGAATTTTTTAATGCATATGATATGGCTGCTGTATCATTGAATGAACGAGAAGAACTGCCTGACGTAGAAGAAACGGGTGAAACATTTGAGCAAAATGCTGCATTAAAAGCTGAAACCATTGCCAATATCTTATCTCAGCCAGTACTTGCAGATGATTCAGGATTGATTATTGATGCTTTAGACGGCAGGCCAGGTGTCTATTCAGCGAGATATGCTGGAGAGGATAAAAATGATCAAGCAAATATAAACAAAGTATTGACTGAATTAGAAGGCGTACCACAAAAAGATCGAACGGCAAGGTTTATATGTGTATTAGCAGTTGCAAGGCCAAACACAGAAACCCAATTTTATCAAGGAATATGTAATGGTCATATTTCAATTGCTCCAAGTGGAAAGAATGGGTTCGGTTATGATCCAATCTTTATTCCTGATGGATATCAAGAAACGATGGCAGAGTTATCTCCGAAAGTGAAAAATCAAATTAGCCATCGTAAGAACGCGATCTTACAGTTAGAAGAAACCATACGTAAAAATCGATCATTATACTAAGGAATAGGATGATTTCAATGGCAAAAGTACTTATTTTAAGTGACAGCCATGGGTTAACTGACGAATTAGACAAGATTAAAGCACGTCACGATGTCGATTATCGAATTCATTGCGGAGATTCGGAGTTAGATTTGGACGAACCACCAATGGCTGGATTTTATACAGTTATGGGGAACTGTGACTTTGATACAAGGTACCCAGAAGAACAGATGTTATCAATTAATGGACTAACCTTTTTCATTGTCCATGGCCATCTCCACCAAGTGAAAGCAAATTTGATGCATGTTTCTTATCGAGCAGAAGAATTAGGTGCTCAAATTATTTGTTTTGGCCATACACATCTTGCTGGAGCTGTACAACAAGGAGATCAATTATTGATTAATCCTGGAAGCATTAGGCTTCCACGTATGCGTAAAGAAAAAACATACGCAATAATGGAATGGGAATCAAAAGCATCGATATCCGTTGAGTTCTTTACTGCAGATGGTAAGGTGATTGATGACTTACAATACGAGGCAAAATTATAATCTTTAAAACTCATCCATTGAATGTAATAAGAATGGATGAGTTTTTTAATGGATTTACTAGAAAGTATTGACAAACCACCTATAAGTTTATATAATGATTCTTGTCCGTTAAAAACGAGTCATTACATATTACTTAATTTATAAGCGTTTATCTCATAAAAATTGCGGGTGTAGTTTAATGGTAAAACCTCAGCCTTCCAAGCTGATGACGAGGGTTCGATTCCCTTCACCCGCTCCATACATAAAAATTTTGTCCCAGTAGCTCAGCAGGATAGAGCAACAGCCTTCTAAGCTGTGGGTCGCAGGTTCGAATCCTGCCTGGGACGTCACTAAGAAATATGAATTAGGTAGAAAACATGCCCAACTGTGATAATAACACATTTGGGCATGTTTTCTTATTGTCTACCTGCTGCACCATCTGTTATTCCCCTACCAAATCTTTTACGGAACTTTTTTTCCTACTGTATCAACATCATTCCAGATACAAGTATTTTATATATACTAGATTTAAGACTCCTACTCCCTATACTCGAGCTGTCATTCGCTAATTAGGCTTTGAATGCTCAAGATTCGATGTTGCATGCATACGAATGAAACCTCTTGCTTAGATCTACCCTTAACTATGTCGCATATTTTGATTTTCTATTGCCATTTTTTATTGCTTTCGACTGATTCCCATATTTCTTTTTCACTACTATAAATAATACCGCTCGGGAAATAATAAAAGAAGCTAACACTAATGTCATATTGATTACCCCCTTTTTTAAACTGTTATAGTAGCAGTAAAGGTGCTAGGAGCCTCTTCCTGTAAAAGATTAAAGAAACATTAAAATACTACTAAACATATTTCACTCCTATTATAAATGTTTTCGCATTATTCGTAATATTCCTGACCAGCAATAACACAGAAATCACTCTCTTTAACATATTAGTGCTAGTCTACGGCGATAGATGATTGGCCTTGTTTATCTTTTCTTCTGCTTCTTGTTCGATTAGTTCTTTGAATTGACTAAGTATCGGGCTAAAATTCGTATGTTGATCCAGCATAAAACTCATTTTATATTCAATGGGCTTCCATGTAACTATATCCGCTTCATTATGTTGAATTTGTGCTTCAAGCTTATCGAGGGCATTGGCAACTTTTGCTTCATAGGTGTGTTTGTTTTCAAATTCTATCCATAAATCGAAAACATTGCTACCAAGGGGTTCTGGCAACATTTGCTTTATATGGTCGATTGCTTCTCTTTCCTTTTCATGTTTCTGCTTAAGGAGTTTTGGGTTATTTAATGTATCGAAAGCAGGGATATCACTCGCTTCAGCCTCTACTAAATCATGAATAATGATCATTTTTAATAGCTTTTCAGAATCAATATTTTCCTCTAAGTAAGGTTCGATTAACATCGCCATTAAGGATAATCGCCAAGTATGTTCCGCCACACTTTCTTGTCGCCCATTTGATAGCCAGCTATGCCTTAACTCATATTTTAATTTTTCCCCAAGCTTGATGGCCCAATAGATTTGCTTCAATGCTTCACTCATATTCTCACCTCTAACCCTATTATAATCAAACCATGCTCTTAGAGCCATATGTAATCGTTACGTCACATTTCTTTGAATTCTGGTTATATGCTATAATGCGGATACGTTTCATTCCCCATTTAAAGGAAGAACATCTTAGCTTAAAGTTTGAAATTTCTTTGCATCGGGAATGTATATCTAGTATGTTAAAATTAAATACTATAAACACGCATGAGAGGAGGTAGACAATGCAGAACTTGCCAGAAAATGTCATTCTTTTTCCGAAATGGAGGACAGTATTAGAAGAAGAGAGTTTACAGGCTCTGAAAGAAAAAAAATATGAAGACGCTCTGTTAAAATTAAATAAGTTATTAAGTTACCAAATTGATAGCTATGAAATCATTAGTGGTAAGCTAATTTGCTTAATGGAATTAGGGCGTCATCATGAAGCTCAAGATATATGTGAAGAATTACTAAAACATAAGGATGAACATTATTATCATTATTTACATATTTATTTAACGATTCTATTTCAAACCAATCAATACGATACATTGATGAAGCAAATAGACTATGAATTTCAATCAAATGCTGTGCCATCCATGATGCAAGAGCAGTTTCAGCAATTATATGAGATGAGTAGTAAAATGAAGGCAGATGTTTCGGTAGAGCATACGGCTACTTATTTAGATGAGTTGCATGAAGCAATTGAGGCTGAGGATTATCGAAAACAATGGCGATTGCTTGAGAAATTGCGGAAATTGAGGAGTGACCCAACTCAAGAGGTCATATCGCTGCTAATGAAGGGATCGATTCACCCTGTCATTAAAACAGCTGTATTTATTTGGCTTCAGGATATTAACTATAAGGATAAGGTGAAGGTTCATAAGTGGGATACAGCATTAAATGTAAAACCAGATGAAGTTCCCAATATACATAATCAAATCTTGTTTAAGCAGATTTTATTAATTATCGGTGAGTTGGAACAAAAAGATCCTTCCTTATATAACTTATTGCTTAAACTATTAAATCATTATTTATATGTAAGGTTTCCGGTTTTGCCAGGTGAAGAAGATGCTGAATGGATAGCCGAATCATTGAAATATGTGGGCTCATCGTATTTAAATATTCCATCTCCCACCAGGGAAGAATCGTCTATCGAAAATAGGCATTACATAGAAGAGATCGAACTATGTGAAACACTATATGAAAGTATTATAGAAGAAAGCTAAGAATGTCGTTAAATGCTTGAAAGGCATAGTAATTATGTTATAATAAGATGGTTGTAAATTTAGATCATTATATAATAATGAACGTGAAATATGAAGGATATAATAGATTTTGGAGGGAATTTTTATGTCAGCGAAATGGGAAAAACAAGAAGGCAATGAAGGAGTACTTACGATTGAAGTAAGTGTTGAAGAATTTGACAAAGCATTGGATCAAGCATTTAAAAAAGTATCCAAAGATGTTCAAATTCCTGGATTCCGTAAAGGTAAAATTCCGCGTGGGATTTTTGAAAAACGTTTTGGAGTAGAAGCACTATATCAGGATGCGGTTGACATTGTACTTCCAGATGCTTATATGCAAGCAGTTGAAGAAACAGGCATTGAACCAGTAGCACAACCAGATGTTGATATTGACACAATTGAAAAAGGGCAACCACTTGTTTTTACAGCAAAAGTTACCGTTAAACCAGAGGTAAAACTTGGTGAATATAAAGGACTTGAAGTGGAAGATCAATCTGTAGAAGTTACAGATGAAGATGTGGAACATGATTTAGAACATCAACGCGAACATCATGCTGAATTAGTTGTAAAAGAAGAAGGAAAAATTGAAGAAGGAGATACAGCTGTTATCGACTTTGAAGGTTTCGTTGATGGAGAAGCTTTCGAAGGTGGAAAAGGTGAAAATCATTCCTTAGAAATCGGTTCTGGTCAATTTATCCCAGGCTTTGAAGAACAATTAATTGGCAAAGAAACTGGAGAAGACACCGAAGTTTCTGTGACCTTCCCTGAAGATTATCATGCAGAAGACCTTGCTGGTAAAGAAGCAACCTTCAAAGTGAAGATCCATGAAGTGAAATACAAAGAACTTCCTGAACTTGATGATGAGTTTGCTAAAGACCTCGATGATGAAGTTGAAACGCTAGAAGAATTGAAAAGTAAGAAAAAAGAACAACTTCTTGAACAGAAGAAACAGGATGTCGAAAACCAAAAACGTGAAACATTAGTTGAAAAAGCCAGCGATAATGCTGAAGCTGAAGTTCCAGAGGCAATGGTGGATACGGAATTAGACCAAATGGTAAAAGAGTTTGAACAGCGTCTGCAGATGCAAGGCATGACATTAGAAATGTATTCTCAATTCTCTGGTCAAGATGAAGCTGCATTGAAAGAACAAATGAGAGAAGATGCTGAGAAACGAGTAAAAACAAATCTTACATTAGAAGCAATTGTGGACGAAGAAGGTCTTGAAGTTTCTGAAGAAGATGTAGATGCAGAACTTGAAAAAATGGCTTCTATGTATGGTGCAGAAGTAGAGCAGCTAAAGCAAATGCTTGGTGGTAATACGGACGCAATTAAAGGTGATTTAAAAATGAGAAAAGCCATTGATTTCCTTGTAGAACACAGCAAAGCTGTTTAAATCTTATTATAAGGTTTAGATCATGCGAGATAAGGCAAAGACTAAAACAAGGTGCGATGCGTTCGCACCTTGTTTTCCATTATTTTTAATACAAACGATTTTGAGGAATTGTAATTTTAGCGACTTTATTTAAAGAATTAACATATAGTAATAGTATGTGTTAATGTTAAGTAACAATAAAAGCTAGAAGTCAATCCTTACTTATTAATTTATGATGGGAACAAGTCCATATTAGATCACTTATTTATGGTAAATGAATACAGATAACAATGTATATACGATACAAATTAACTTTAAAAAAGGTTTATTGTTTTGTATTTTAAATTCGATCTGATATGATGACTATAAAAGTTGAAACCTAGCGTGAAATGCGTAGGAGCAGATTTAAACTTTTAGGGGTGAAATGGAATGTTTAAATTTAATGAAGAAAAAGGGCAATTGAAATGTTCGTTCTGCGGTAAAAGCCAGGATCAAGTTCGAAAGTTAGTTGCTGGACCAGGCGTTTATATATGTGATGAGTGTATTGAACTTTGTACAGAAATTGTAGAAGAGGAATTGGGAACCGAAGAGGAAACAGAACTAAAAGAAATCCCAAAGCCGAAAGAGATTTGTGAAATCCTAAATGATTATGTAATTGGTCAAGATAAAGCGAAAAAGAATCTTTCTGTTGCAGTTTATAATCACTACAAGCGTATTAATACAACAAAGAATACAGCAGATGATGTGGAATTATCAAAAAGTAATATCGCTATGATTGGGCCGACAGGTAGTGGGAAGACATTGCTAGCCCAAACGTTAGCTCGTATTATTAATGTGCCATTTGCCATGGCAGATGCAACTTCGCTTACAGAAGCAGGTTATGTCGGGGAAGATGTAGAGAATATTCTACTTAAGCTAATTCAAGCTGCCGATTACGATGTTGAAAAAGCAGAAAAAGGAATTATTTATATTGATGAAATTGATAAAGTAGCACGTAAGTCGGAAAACCCTTCAATTACTAGAGATGTTTCGGGTGAAGGTGTACAACAAGCTTTACTTAAAATTCTAGAAGGAACGGTTGCAAGTGTACCACCACAAGGCGGCCGTAAACATCCACATCAAGAATTTATTCAAATCGACACAACTAACATTCTATTTATTGTCGGTGGAGCATTTGACGGCATCGATCAGGTAGTTAAACGTCGTCTTGGTAAAAAAGTAATTGGATTTGGTGCAAACGAGAAGCAGCAGGACTTAGAAATGGGAGAGTTGCTAGCAAAAGTACTTCCAGAAGATCTCCTTCGTTATGGATTAATTCCTGAATTTATTGGCCGAATTCCTGTTGTAGGAAGTCTAACTCCATTAGATGAAGAAGCCTTAATAGAAATTTTAACTAAACCAAAAAATGCATTAGTTAAACAATATGAAAAGCTATTTCAAATGGATGATGTAGAACTAGAATTTGAAGATGAAGCACTAAGGGAAATTGCTGCTAAAGCGATAGAACGTAAAACGGGTGCTAGAGGTCTACGTTCCATTATCGAAGGTATTATGCTTGATGTGATGTTTGATTTACCATCAAGAGAAGATATTGAGAAATGTATTATTACGAAGAAAACCGTGGAAGAAGAGAATGGCAGTCCGAAGTTGGTTTATCGTGATGGTACCGTAATGGAAGGTAATAAGAAACATCCGAAAGAGAGTGCGTAACAGTAATCTATTCTAATTTAAATAATGATGTGAAGAGACTGACTTTATTACATGTTCTTAGTAACGAGTCGGTCTCTTTTCATGATATTTCGTATATTTTTATATGGCGAACGAATGATAAGAACAGCTTAATAAAAATCGAATATGACGTATGATAATAATTTACAAATAAAATTCTTTTATATAAACTTTAAGAACATATGATATAAATAATTACATTACATAATATTTGGAGGTACATACGATGACCAATGATAACAGGCAACTTCCCCTCCTACCTTTACGTGGACTGTTAGTATTTCCATCAATGGTATTGCATCTTGATGTAGGGCGAGAGAAATCAATTGCTGCATTAGAAAAGGCAATGATGGATGACCAGCAGATTTTTCTAGCTGCTCAGAAGAAAGTTCGATTGGAGGATCCAGAACCAAAAGATATTTATTCTATTGGTACACTAGCAACTGTGAAGCAAATGATTAAGCTTCCAAATGGAACGATGCGTGTGTTAGTGGAAGGGGTCTATCGAGGAGAAATCATTCGTTATATTGAACAGCAGGATGAATTTATTGTAGAAATTCAAGAGTTAAAAGATATTCAAGGTGATCAGCATGAAGAGGAAGCATTAATGCGATCTCTTCTAGATCAATTTGAACAATATAGTAAAGTATCTCGAAAAATAACACATGAAACTTTTGATACGGTTTCAGATATTGATGAGCCAAGCAGATTAGCGGATATGATCACTTCTCATTTGTCCTTAAAAATAAAAGAAAAACAAGAACTTTTGGAAACACCAAATGTGAAAGACAGACTGCAGCAATTAATTACGAGCATTACTAATGAGAAAAAGGTACTCGATTTAGAGAAGAAAATAGGACAACGTGTGAAGACATCAATGGAAAAAACACAAAAAGAATACTATTTAAGAGAACAAATGAGGGCAATTCAAAAAGAGCTTGGAGAAAAGGATGGCAAAACTGGCGAAGTAGGTCAACTGAAAGAAAAGATTGAGCAGTCTGATATGCCGGAGCATATTAGAAATGTTGCTCTAAAAGAGTTGGATAGATATGAGAAAGTACCACAAAGCTCAGCTGAAAGCTCGGTAATTCGAAATTATATTGAATGGTTATTAGCATTACCGTGGATAGAAAAGACACAAGATACAATCGAAATAAAACATGCCGAAGCGATATTAGATCGAGATCATTATGGATTAGAGAAAGTAAAGGAAAGAATTCTTGAATACTTGGCTGTACAAAAACTTACGCAAACAATTAAAGGGCCAATCCTTTGTTTAGTAGGTCCACCTGGAGTTGGTAAGACATCGCTAGCTAAATCTATAGCCAGTTCT
Organism: Virgibacillus salexigens; assembly: GCF_000723585.1. Classification (NCBI taxonomy): domain Bacteria; kingdom Bacillati; phylum Bacillota; class Bacilli; order Caryophanales; family Bacillaceae; genus Virgibacillus; species Virgibacillus salexigens. The sequence continues at coordinate 1,796,646 of NZ_CCDP010000001.1, forward strand.
ATAAATAGAAATTTTGTACGAATTTCATTAGGCGGAATTCGTGATGAAGCAGAAATTAGAGGTCACCGGAGAACATATATCGGTGCGATGCCCGGCAGAATTATTCAAGGCATGAAAAAAGCGAAGTCGGTTAATCCAGTCTTTCTTTTAGATGAAATTGATAAAATGGCTAACGATTTTCGGGGTGACCCGTCTTCTGCATTACTAGAAGTACTAGATCCAGAACAGAATAGTAATTTTAGCGATCATTTCATAGAAGAAACCTATGACTTATCAAATGTTTTATTCGTTGCTACGGCTAACTATGTAAATAATATTCCTGGACCACTGCTAGACCGAATGGAACTCATTTCAATTGCCGGTTATACGGAATTAGAAAAGCAGCATATTGCAAAACAGCATCTACTACCTAAGCAATTAAAGGAAAATGGGCTAACAAAAGGTGACTTACAACTACGTGATCAAGCGTTAATGAAGTTAATACGTACATATACAAGAGAAGCTGGTGTACGTAATTTGGAAAGACAATTAGCAACATTGTGTAGAAAGGCAGCTAAGATAATTATATCGAATGAAAAAAAACGTGTTGTTGTGACTGAAAAAAGCATAGAGGATTTATTAGGTAAACCTATCTATCGATATGGATTAATGGAAGAGGAAGATCAGGTAGGTGCTGCAACTGGACTAGCTTATACTGCGGCAGGAGGAGATACCCTATCGATTGAGGTCTCTCATTACCCTGGTAAAGGAAAGCTAACCTTAACAGGTAAGTTAGGTGATGTTATGCAAGAATCTGCACAAGCGGCATTTAGTTATATTCGATCTCGTGCTAATGATTTAAACATTGATCCAGAGTTTTACGAAAAACGTGATATTCATATTCATGTTCCTGAAGGTGCAACACCAAAGGATGGACCATCTGCTGGCATAACAATGGCTACAGCCCTTGTTTCTGCATTAACAGGACGAGCTGTAAAAAAGGAAATCGGAATGACTGGGGAGATCACACTTAGAGGAAGGGTCTTACCAATTGGCGGCTTAAAGGAAAAGTCCCTAAGTGCTCATCGAGCTGGGATTACTACGATTATCATGCCAGAAGAAAATGAAAAAGATATTGAATCAATACCTGAAAGTGTTCGAAATGACTTAACATTTATTCCGGTAAACCATTTAGACCAAGTATTAGAACATGCGTTAGTGGGGGATATGGATGAAAGTAACAAACGCTGAAATTGTCATAAGTGCTGTAAGTGAAAAACAATATCCAACTGATCAATTACCGGAGGTAGCCTTAGCTGGCCGGTCTAATGTAGGCAAATCTTCGTTTATTAATAAATTAATTAATCGGAAGAATTTAGCTAGAACATCTTCTAAACCAGGAAAAACACAAACACTTAATTTTTATAAAATTAATGAAGCTTTCTATTTTGTGGATGTACCTGGTTATGGTTATGCGAAAGTCTCAAAAAAAGAGAGGCAAAAATGGGGTAAGATGATGGAAACCTATTTTGAAAAAAGATCTTCCTTAAAGGCAGTTCTGCTTATTACAGATGTACGCCATGAACCTACGAATGATGATATTCAGATGTACGATTATTTAAAATATTATGACCTTCCAGTTGTGGTAATTGCAACAAAATTGGATAAAGTACCAAAAAGTAAACGTGCCAAACATTTGAAACGTACAAAAAACCTATTCGATCTAGAACCCGAAGATATTTTATTACCCTTTTCTGCAGAAACAGGGGAGGGAAAAGATGAGGCATGGTCCATTTTAAGAGAATATATGGGACTGTAAGCAAACATTTCTAAAAAAGAAAAGCCCGTAAAGGAACAAGATGATTTTTGTTTCCTTTACGGGTTTTTTTGGGAAGGTATCGAAACGAAGGCATAGTTAAGGTATCTCAAAGGATGCTTAGGTATATGTGAGGGAAGCGAAGGGAATACAAGGTAATTCAAAGTTTTTTGAATACAAAGCAAAAAAACTAGGTGTAAATGAATTCGAAGAATTTTTAGATAATTGTTATAATTATGCTAATACTTTATCAAATAAGGATTTAACGCAGGTAGAAAAAGAAAGGGTGTATTCAATGAAAAAACGGAATATGTTGATTATGCTATTATTCATCTGTTTTATTTCCGCTTGTGGAACGGAATCTTCTTCCCATGGAAATACGGAAAACAATAATGAGTATTCCTTAATTGAAGAAGGCAAATTAACTTTTGCAGCTTCTGGCGAATTCAAACCATTTAGTTATATGGAAGGAACCGAAATGGTTGGTTATGACATAGCTGTTGGTAAAGCTATAGCTAACAAATTAGGACTAGAACCAAATCCTCAGCGAGCGAAGTTTGCGGGAATAGTAACAGGGGTCACTGAGGGGAGGTATGATATTGCAGTTGCAAGTCATACGATTACAGAGGAACGTCTGGAACAGGTGAATTTTTCAAAACCTTATTATTATTCAGGTCCAGTAATCTATACTAGGCCAGATAGCGATATTCAATCTGCAGATGACCTCAAAGGGAAGGAGATATCGGTAGCAAGAGGAACTACTTACATTGAAATTGCTAAACAGTATACCGATAATATTCCTCAAGTAGATAGTGACGTTGTAGCTCTTCAATCCTTGGCAAAGGGACATCATGATGCAGTTATTACCGATGATGTAACAGGGTTTAATGCTATCGATAATGGATTGAATGTAGAAAGTCGAATTCAACTAGGTATCAGTGAACAAGCAATTGCTATTTCAAAGGAAAATGAAGCACTTTTAGAAGCAGTTAATGAGGTATTAAAGGAAATGAAAGAAAACGGAGAATTAGAGGAACTATCGAAAGAATGGATTGGTGGAGACATTACTAAAAAGAAAGAAGCAGAGCAATAAAAGAAATGTGCGTTATTTGCGCACATTTCTTATGGTATGAAAGGGGTTGATAAAGATTCTTTCAGCAATCGGACATTTTTTTGATGTATTTGTTGGTAGTATGGATGTGTTTATGGAAGGTTTATGGATTACCATTAAATTATCTGTCGTTTCTTTAATTATTGCGTTAATCATAGGGTTGTTTTTTGCCATCCTAAAAATTTCAAATATAAGGATTTTAAAATGGGTAGCGGATGCATACATTTGGATTGTTCGAGGGACACCATTAATTGTACAAATTTTTATTTTGTATTATGGCTTGACAGATCTTCTGCTTATCCCAATGTTTTGGGCAGGTGTAGCTGGACTCGCTTTTCATAGTGGCGCATATATAGCCGAAATAATTCGTGGTGCAATACAATCCATTGATAAAGGGCAGATTGAAGCAGGGCGATCTCTTGGTATGAGTAGTGGCTTAACCATAAGACGAATTGTCTTACCACAAGCGATACGACGAGCAATTCCTTCTTTAGGTAATCAGTTCATCATTGGTATAAAGGATTCCTCATTAATTTCATTTATTGGCATGCAAGATCTATTTGGAGTAGCAAGTACGATGGGGTCAAATAGTTTTGATTATTTACCTTATTTTATTACTGTAGCTATTTATTATTTGATCATTGTCCTAATACTTACATATTTTGTGAACATAACAGAAAAGAAACTGGCTAAAAGTGACTAAATCGTATGGGAGGCAAAAAATGAATGAATACAATGGAAATGATACGGGTAAATAACTTAAACAAATCGTTTGGAAATCTGCAGGTGTTGAAAGATATTAACCTGACAGTGAAAGAAAGAGAAGTCGTTGTACTAGTTGGAGCTAGCGGTTCAGGAAAAAGTACTTTGTTACGCTGTTTAAACTTTTTAGAATTGAAAAATAGCGGGCATATTATAATTGATGGAGAACGAATAGAACAAAATACGCATGATCTTAATACGATTCGTAAAAAAATAGGAATGGTTTTTCAGCATTTTAATTTATTTCCCCATATGACAGTACTGCAGAATATAATTGAAGCGCCTACACATGTCAAGCGTAAAAGTAAACAACAGGCAGTAAGTGAAGGAAAAGTACTATTAGGAAAAGTCGGATTGGGTGATAAACTTCATGTCTATCCCTCAACACTTTCTGGTGGACAGCAGCAACGTGTAGCTATAGCAAGAGCTCTCGCAATGAACCCAAAGGTGATGTTATTTGACGAGCCTACCTCAGCTTTAGATCCAGAGCTTGTTGGGGAAGTTCTAGGAACGATAAAAGAATTAGCAAAAGAGGGCATGACAATGGTTATTGTGACACATGAAATGGGGTTTGCAAGAGAAGTAGCAGATTGGGTAATTTATATGCATGAAGGAAGAATTGTGGAAGCAGGTACACCGAAAGAAGTATTTGATTATCCACAAGAATTAAGGACCCAAGCATTTTTAAGCTCTGTATTGTAGAAAAGAGCCCGAAACAAAAGTGATTTAGATAAGAAATATCCCAACTATCATCCGAGCATATGAATACGGATCGTAGTTGGGATTTTATCGTTTATTCGTTCAAATGCTAATTACTAGAGCACGGCCTTAACCGCCTTTGGTAGTGGAAAGCGCCATCCAATTGGCTTATGATATACTTGCATTTTTTTCAGGCTACTTTTTTCGTTTTAACAAATACAATCCTAAAACGATAAATATAATTGGCCAAAATCGTTCCATAAAATCAATAATCACGTAAATCCAATTTAACCATACCGGCAATTGAATAGAAAATAGCATGATAATTGCAAAACCAATAAGGAGGATACCAGGCAAAAGTCCTTCTTTTGTTTGTAGAAAACGAATAATAAATGCAATTCCCACAATTAGTACATACATTGCCCAATGATCTATCCAAAAGGAATAATAACTAAGCCCGTAAAAATGAATGCCAAGCCCTAAAACAATGGTTCCACTAAAAAGATTATGGTAATTCTTTGTAGCATAACTATGTATAAGTAAAACAAGCCCAATTAGAATGATTATTGTTTGCCATGAATAAAAATTAGAAAAGATGGGGATCTTTAATTGTTGTAATAAAAAAAATATCCCAATTCCAATTAATAAATAAGCTGCAAGTGTGTGTTGTTTTTTCAAAGTATCACCTCAGTGTTGCTGTATCAGATTCTTGCTTCTTAATGGCCATTATGATAAAGTACAGTCGAGTTATATCATATACGGTTTATCCTACCATATTGTTTCAGATTATGTTCACATTTTAAGAAATTGTAATTAAATTTACATGTTATAATGGTAATTAGTAAAGGCTTTAATTTATATTAATTATTAAGTAAAACTTTTTATTTTTTAATGATAATAAGTTATAATGAATGAATGGATGAGTTAAGGATTTTTGGGGGTAGATAATGTGCATATATTAAAAGTAGGGTTTAATTACAGAACAGCCCCTGTTGAAATAAGGGAAAAGCTCGCATTTTCAGAAGAAGATCTTCATCAAGCAATGGCTGCACTAAAAGATCAAAAGAGTATTTTAGAAAATGTGATTATTTCAACATGTAATCGGACCGAAATTTATGCTGTAGTTGATCAACTTCATACTGGACGTTACTATATTAAGCAATTCTTGTCGAACTGGTTTGATGTAGATAAGGGGGAATTTACCCCTTTCTTACGAATTACAGAAGATGATGGTGCGCTGGAACATCTTTTTCGTGTTGTTACCGGTCTAGATTCTATGGTATTAGGAGAAACGCAGATCTTAGGACAAGTGAAACAAGCTTTCCTTACATCACAAAAAATGCAAACGACAGGTACCATTTTTAATGAATTGTTTAAACAGGCTATTACATTTGGCAAACGAGTGCAAAAGGATACGGCTATTGGTGAACATGCAGTTTCAGTAAGTTACGCTGCGGTTGAGTTAGCCAAAAAAATCTTTGGTGATATGCACCAGAAACATGTCGTCATCTTAGGTGCCGGTAAAATGGGGGAATTAGCTGCGAAGAACCTTCAAGGCTCTGGAGTATCCCAAATAACTGTAGTGAATCGTACAAAAGAAAAAGCGGAAGCTCTAGCATTAAAATTTGATGCTGGTGCTGAATCGATGGATAATTTATCTCAAGTAATGCAGACTGCCGATATTGTGTTAACATCAACAGGTTCTGATTCTGTTGTATTAACAAAAGAGATGATCGAACCTATTCAAAAGCAACGTAAAGGTTCACCATTATTTCTAGTGGACATTGCAGTGCCTAGAGACGTTGATCCAAGCATTAGCGAACTGGATCATATTTTTCTATATGATATTGATGATTTACAACATATTGTAGACGAGAATTTAGAAGCAAGAAAATCTGCTGCTGAGGAGATTGAATTACTGTTTGAAGCGGAGATTGTTGCATTTAAGGACTGGTTAAAAACATTAGGGGTTGTACCCGTTATATCGGCCCTAAGACAGAAAGCACTTTCTATCCAGGCTGAAACTGTCAAAAGTATTGAAAGAAAGATTCCTGATTTAACAGAAAGAGAAAGAAAAGTGATTAATAAACACACAAAAAGTATTGTGAATCAATTACTTAAGGAACCTGTTACACAGGCAAAAGAATTAGCTGCGAAAGAAAAAGCAGATGAAACATTACAACTTTTTATTGATATTTTTGGTATTGAGGAAGAAGTACAGGCTGAACTAGAAAAACAATCAAAAAAAAATGATACAGCTACAGCAATGAAGAAAAAAGAGGTATCCTTTTCGTTGTTAGATAAAATAAAGACCATTTAATGAAAGGATTCTAGTATGATGGAACTGAAATGGCTTTATGAATTCATACTGATTATCTATGGATTGAGCTTGATTGGGTACTTTATTGACTTTATTCAAGACAACCGGAGGGTCAATCGCATCGCCTTCTGGTTGCTTAGTATGGTTTGGATTATTCAAACCGTTTTTTTATTGTATGAAGTATTCATTAAGAATAATTTTCCAATAATAACGCTGAATGATAGTTTATTTCTTTATGCTTGGGTATTAGTGACAATCTCATTACTTGCAAATAAATTTTTCGCTGTACATTTCATTGTATTTTTTACAAATGTTTTTAGTTTTTTTATTCTATTATTATATTTGCTATTGAATGCTCAGGAAAATTTAGATACGCATGGGGTTCAGCTAGTACATGAAATTTTAGTAACGCATATAGCAATTGCAATTGTATCCTATGGTTTTTTTACATTCTCGTTTTTATTATCATTTATGTATATTATTCAATATCAACTATTAAAACGAAAAAAAGGGTTTAAATGGATGTGGCGATTTGGTGATTTGAATCGGTTAGATGACTATTCTTTTAAATCCGTAACCATTGGAGTACCTTTATTGCTAATTGCCATCATATTAGGTGTAGTTTGGGCATATGTTTCGAACGCTGAATTTTACTGGCTAGACCTGAAAACGATTGGTTCGTTTTTTGTTTTAGGCGTTTATATCGTATATTTGATCTTAAGATTAATAAACAACTACAAAGGGAAAGCAACAGCTATGTACAATACTGCAGCATTTCTCTTGTTGCTCATCAATTTCTTTTTGTTTAGTACCTTATCGAATTTTCACTTTTAACTGTTAAGGAGGAAGTACATTGCGTAAAATTGTAATTGGATCAAGAAAAAGTAATCTGGCATTAACCCAAACAGATTGGGTAATAGACAGATTAAGACAAGCTGGTATAGACAACGAAATAGAAGTAAAAAAAATTGTAACGAAAGGTGATCGTATACTGGATGTAACGCTTTCTAAAGTAGGCGGAAAAGGTTTATTTGTGAAAGAAATAGAACAGGCAATGTACGATAAAGAAATTGATTTAGCTGTACATAGTATGAAGGATATGCCATCAACAATGCCAGAAGGGCTTGTAATAACTTCTATTCCTGAACGTGAGGATCATCGAGATGCATTTATTTCGAAAGGTAATATTTCTTTACATGATCTTAAAGAAGGCGCTATTGTAGGAACGAGTAGTTTACGCCGTGCAGCACAAATTTTAGCAGCACGACCAGACGTAACGATTAAGTGGATACGGGGGAATATTGAAACTCGCATTCGTAAACTAAGAGAAGAGGATTATGATGCTATCGTCTTAGCGGTTTCTGGATTGAAACGTGTAGGGCTAAGTGAAGAGTTAATCACAGAGTATTTAGAGCCGGATGTGTGTGTGCCTGCAGTTGGACAAGGGGCATTAGCAATTGAATGTCGCGAAGATGATAAGGAACTGCGGGATCTACTAGCACGAATCAATAATGAATACACAGCACGTACTGTAAAAGCAGAACGCACCTTCCTCCATTTATTAGAAGGTGGTTGCCAAGTTCCAATTGGAGGCTATGCTTATTTAGAAAATGATACGATTGTGCTTACTGCACTTGTAGGTACACCTGATGGGAAGACGATTTTAAAAGAGGTTGTTCGTGGTACAGATCCTGAATCGGTTGGCAGAGAAGCAGCAGAAATACTAATGAAACAAGGTGCTAAAGAAATTATTGATCAAGTTAAAGAGGAGCTTGATCAGTAATGAGTTTCCCGTTACAAAATAAACGGATTCTCATTACAAGGGAAAAAAAGAAGACAGCTGCTTTCTCAGAAAAGATAAAGCAGTTGGGCGGCGTTCCAATAGAAATTCCGCTATTGCGAATTGAATGCAGTAAAACAAAGGAAAATCACTTAGACTTTAAAAGGTTAGATACATTTGATTGGATTTTATTTACAAGCTCCAATGGTGTAGATTGCTTCTTTCAGCTTGCTAACTACTATCAAGTGAATCAAGATATACTTCATACGAAAAATATCGCAGTGGTTGGTAGAAAAACGGAAGAGACATTGATTTTATACGGTAGAAAAGCGGATTTTATACCAAGTACTTATAATGCAGCCACGATGGCTGAAGAATTCCTAACAAGCTATCCCGATGCCACGTCTATATTACTTGTTAGAGGGAACCGTTCAAGAGATGTATTGCCGAATCGATTAAAAGCAGCTGAGAAGGCATTTACAGCTATGGAAGTCTATGAAACACATGCTAATTATAGTATGAAGAATAAACTGCGAGAGCAATTATTAAATAGTCAAATTGATTATATTACGTTTACAAGCCCTTCTACAGTTGAATCATTTGTGGAAATGACGACAATGGATGTGGCAGCAACCTGTGTTTGTATTGGTTCAACAACGAAACAACGTGCCAAGGAGTTAGGTTTTTCATCTATTTTAATGCCAAGTGAATATACAATAGATGGTATGATCGCTCGTATACAAGAAGATATAATAAGGAAGGGGAAGAAATGATGACAGATATAAAAGGCTTTGCTAGACATCGTAGATTAAGAAGTTCGGCATCCATGCGCTCGCTTGTTAGAGAAACACAGTTAAGTGTAGATGACTTAATTTATCCCATGTTTGTGATTGAAGGCGAAAAGTTGAAGAGGGAAGTACCATCCATGCCCGGCGTTTTCCAAGTTTCTTTAGACCTACTTTTAAATGAAGTAACAGAATTAGACGAGCTCGGAATAAAAGCGATGATGTTATTTGGTGTTCCAAAGGAAAAAGACGAACAAGGAACTGGAGCTTTTATTGAAACTGGAATTGTTCAGGAAGCAACGCGTTTGATTAAAGCGGAATTTCCGGCGATGTTAATTCTTGCTGATACTTGTTTATGTGAATATACGTCTCATGGTCATTGTGGTGTTATTCACCGTCATGAGGTAGATAATGATGCTTCACTGGATTTATTAGCTAAAACAGCTGTATCCCAAGCAAAAGCCGGTGCAGATATCATTGCTCCTTCTAATATGATGGATGGGTTTGTAACTGTCATTCGTCAAGCTTTAGATGAGGCAGGCTTTACGAATATCCCAATTATGTCTTATGCAGTAAAGTATTCATCTTCATTTTATGGTCCTTTTAGAGATGCTGCTGATAGTACTCCACAGTTTGGTGATCGTAAAACCTATCAAATGGATCCAGCCAACCGATTAGAAGCTATGCGGGAGGCTAAAGCAGATGTTGAAGAAGGAGCAGATTTTCTTATTGTAAAACCAGCCTTATCTTATTTGGATATTGTAAGAGAAGTTCGAAATCAATTTGATGTTCCTGTTGTTGCGTATAATGTAAGTGGGGAGTATTCAATGGTAAAAGCCGCGGCACAAAATGGTTGGATTAATGAGAAAGAGCTAGTTATGGAAAAATTATTATCCATGAAACGTGCTGGAGCAAATTTAATTATTACCTATTTTGCAAAAGATGCAGCCAAATGGTTGAATCAATAATTACGAATTAAACGTTAATGAGGTGATTTTTGTGAATAGTTTTACGAATTCAAAGGATGCATATAAGGAAGCGGTAGATTTAATGCCAGGTGGAGTTAATTCTCCTGTACGTGCATTTAAATCTGTAGGTATGTCACCAATTTTTATGGAATCAGGCAAAGGGTCCAAAATTAAAGACATTGATGGAAATGAATATATTGATTATGTTTTGAGTTGGGGACCTTTATTGTTGGGCCATGCGGATGATCGTGTTGTCGAAAAATTAAAGCAAACAGCAGAAAAAGGTACGAGTTTTGGCGCACCAACATTATTAGAAAATGAACTTGCTCAACTTGTTATTGATAGGGTTCCTTCAATTGAGATGGTACGTATGGTTAACTCAGGAACAGAGGCAACAATGAGTGCGTTACGTATAGCCAGAGGATACACGGGAAAAGACAAAATTTTAAAATTCGAAGGTAACTACCATGGGCATGGTGATTCCTTGTTAATTAAAGCCGGGTCAGGAGTTGCTACATTAGGTCTTCCTGATAGTCCCGGTGTACCTAAATCAATTGCCCAGAATACGATAACTGTTCCATATAATGATATGGAAAGTGTACGTTATGCATTTGAGCAATATGGAGATGATATTGCTGCAGTAATTGTTGAGCCCGTATCTGGAAATATGGGGGTTGTCCCACCTAAAGGTAATTTCTTGCATGAACTACGCACTATTACGAACGAACATGGTACAGTTTTGATTTTTGATGAAGTAATGACAGGGTTCCGTGTTGGTTATCATTGTGCGCAAGGGCATTTTGGAGTAACGCCAGATATGACTTGTCTTGGCAAAGTTATTGGTGGTGGATTACCAGTAGGTGCTTATGGTGGGAAACGAGAGATTATGGAAAAGGTCGCTCCAACAGGATCTATTTATCAAGCTGGTACATTATCAGGAAACCCTTTAGCAATGACTGCGGGATTAGAAACGTTAAAAGCTGTCGATGAATCCTCTTATCAAGAAATTAGCAAAAAAGTCGATCGTTTAATGGAAGGCTTCTCAAAAGCTGCTGAAGAATTTAATATTCCACTTCACATAAACCGTGCTGGTTCGATGGTTGGAGTATTCTTTACCGATGAAGAAGTAACCAATTTTGCTACGGCACAAAGTGCTAATCTCGATTACTTCGCCCAGTACTATCGAGCAATGATTGAAGAAGGTGTATTTTTACCTCCTTCACAATTCGAGGGGATATTTCTTTCTACTGCGCATACAGACGAAGATATAGACTACACAATAAATGCAATCCGCAAAGCATTTTCTAAAATTAAATAATTTGTTATTTGAATGAGAGTTGTTCATAGAGAGCAACTCTTTTTTATATTTTTATGGAACAAAGCATATCCGTATAAAAGGGTTCATATAGATAATTAAGACATATAATCATATTGCACATATATGTTGAAAGGAGGAAGAGCATTGTCAAAGGATCGACCGGTATTCAGCTTTGAACTGAATGAAACGCTCTATTTTGAAAAGGGACAGGAAGTCCAAGAAATGAGAGGTGTTTCCTTAGAGCCGGATATTTCCATACATTCGTTTAACGACTATATTTCAATTAGAGGAATTATTGAATTAAAAGGAGAATACGAGCAAACCGAAGAAATAACTGGAGAATCCTTGGAGGCTGAAAATCTTCAGTCGAAACGTTATGTTGAAAGAGTAGAGGAAAATGGAGATGGACTTGCGACTTTTTCTCATCAATTTCCAGTGGAAATTTCTGTGCCAGCCAATCGTGTGACGGATTTAAATGATGTTAGCGTGTATATCCAAACATTTGATTATGAAATTCCGAATCCATCCTTATTTCGGTTGTATTCAACAATTGAGATTCATGGTGTAAATGAAAATGAAGTAGCAGAAAGAGAAGAAGTAGATTTAAATACCCCGGAGGATTCGTTTTCTTCTAATTTGGGAGAAGAGGAAGAAAGCTTTCAATTTGAACTAAAAGAACCTGAAGTTGATACGGTAAATAGCGAAGATATAATGCCGTCTGATTTACCCGTGCTTTCATCGGAAACAGAAGAAAGAGATAATACAGAAGCTTTGGAGCCAAATGATATAGAAGAACCAATAGTAGAAGAATCGATTGAAGAATCCAGTGAATCTCATTATGATGAAGCGGATGGTAGATGGAAATACAAGGAGTCGAAAACACTAAAAGAATTCTTTGGTACTGCTTCACAAGATGAAGCAGAATCTCCAACAGAATATGGAGATGTGAATATCGACGAACTATCTGATGATGAATGGGAAGAAGAGTCGACAACATCTGCTCCAGAGGTGTATGAAGGATCTGATGATCGAACGGATGATGAAGAAACTGTAAAAGATGTCAGTTATTTGTCTGATATGTTTAGGGGAAATGAAGAAAGCAATTATACAAAAATGAGATTGTGCATAGTTCAAGAAAAAGATACCATTGATTCAATTGCAGAACGTTATCAAATCTCGGCCTTACAGTTAATTAAGCAGAATCAATTAGATGAAGACTATGATGTCTCAGAAGGACAGTTATTATATATTCCCCATAAGAAAAAATAAATGCTGCCCCTTGCCATCGAGCCAAGGGGTTTTCCGTTATTAGGTGGTGATATGTTGGATGCCATAAAAACAATATTAAATGCTTATTCTGTTCAACCTTTTTACATAGAACATGAAACGGGTCACCTCTTTAGAATCCAGGATGGTCATCAACAATATGCATTAAAGCAAAGCGACTTATCCGAACAGACTGTTTCCATGTGGGAAAAGGTTTTCAGAGAAGCTTATGCAGAGAATTTATATACGATTCTCCCAGTTTATTTAACAACGGAAGGAAATATATACAAAAAACATCATGATCGCATTTATTACCTTACGCCATGGAGAGGAAAAGCATTAACTAACTTTAATGAAAGTTCTATACGTGATGTATTCCAAAGTCTTGGAACAATCCATGCTAAAACCAAACGAGTTCGAAACATACCAAATGAAACATTTATCGACCGTTTTACAAATTATCAAAAAGAAACGGAAGAGAGACAAAAAAAGCTGCTTCATTTTGTTGAAAACTATGAAAAAAACCATTACATGTCACCTTTTGAATTACTTGTTTGTACACAGTATCGTGATATTGATTTTGCACTTAAGGAGTCAATGCGAAGAATTGATCAACTTTTATATGAGCAGAAAGAGGATGAAGCATGGAATTATAGTCTATGTCATGGGAACTTACAAGCTTCACATATCCTTTCATCACCAGATCAAATATTTTTTATAAACTGGGAAGACGCCATGTACGAATATCCTTCGTTGGATTTATCTATTTTCTTTAAAAATGAAACAAGCATGTACGATGCACCAACGAATTTATTTATTCAAGCATTTGATAGTTATATGAATGAAAATGAATTATCCAAGAAAGAGCTTTACATGTTAGCCATCCAATTATTAGATTGCCAACCATATCTTCAATTACTCGAAGCTCATGGTAATTCGAAAGAAACAATGATTGAACAAATTGTTTCATTGCAGCATGTATTTAGGAGAATATTATTTGGATTACAATTGTCGGCCTATATTGAGCAAGAGTATGATTCGTTTGATATTGATGACTTAGAAAGTTAAATCCACTCCAAATAAAAAGCAATGAATAACCCTACTAACAGTCCTAATAAAAATACATCAAACGTTGTTGGAAAGAAAAGGGTACGGATTAATTGAAAGACCAAAATGGGTAAGGTAACTCTTTCAATTACAATAATGCATGTTCTTGCCCAAGGTGGTAAGCGGTAACGATAGTAGCGAGCCATTAGGATTCACCTCTCTTTTCATAATGATGATACTTTCAAGTTATTACATTATTGGTTTAACCATCCTGTGCAGGGGTTCTTGATTCGTCTCTAACCTGTGTGCATACGCCTTTTATATATACTATGTATAGATATCCTGTTTTTGTGCAAAACTCTTAGAAATAGTTGACGAAATGACACATAATATATAAAATAAAGCTATTCCTTAAAAAACGATTTTGAAAAATGCGCGGATTGGAAAGAGTACAAGGTAATAACCAAAAGAGAGGGAAATCACAGGCTGAAAATTTCCTTGGCAATATTACCATGGAAGGTCGTCCATGATGCAGCTTCTTTGAACATACGCTATGAAAATATAGTGCATTACTAGAAGAAGCCGGTAATGGAGTTTATTACCGTTATCATTCAACGAAGTTGTGCATTGCTCAAGCCGAGCTTGCAAACAAAGGTGGTACCACGGAAAGTATACCCTTTTCGTCCTTTATTGGGATGAAAAGGGTTTTTTAGTTGATTAATTTGTTTTAGGAGGCGTTAGTATGAGTGAACAAAAGAAATCTACTTCCATGTCAGCAAAATATAACCCGCAGGAAGTAGAACAAGGCAGGTATCAATTTTGGTTGGAAGGCAAATACTTTCAAGCAAGCAATGATCCAGACCAGGAACCATATGCAATTGTAATACCACCACCAAATGTAACCGGACGGTTACACCTTGGTCATGCATGGGATACAACGATGCAAGATACAATTTCTCGTATGAAACGAATGCAAGGATATGATGTGCTATGGCTGCCAGGAATGGATCATGCTGGAATTGCAACCCAAGCAAAAGTAGAGGCAAAACTGAAAGAACACGGTACGAGCAGGTACGAATTAGGTAGAGATAAATTTTTAGAAAAAGCTTGGGAATGGAAAGGGGAATATGCTGATTTTATTCGTTCCCAATGGGAAAAATTAGGTCTTGGCTTAGATTACTCCCGTGAACGTTTCACGTTGGATGATGGCTTATCAGATGCTGTGAAAGAAGTGTTTGTAAAGCTTTATGAAGAAGGGCTTATCTATCGCGGAGAATATATTATTAATTGGGATCCTCAAACGAAAACAGCATTATCGGATATTGAAGTTATTTATGAAGAAGTAAATGGAAAATTCTATCATATGCGCTATCCGATAAAGGGTAGTAAAGAAACAATTGAAATTGCAACAACACGTCCAGAGACGATGCTAGGTGATACTGCAGTAGCCGTTCACCCAAAAGATGATCGTTATGCTGATTTAATTGGAAAAAAAGTTATATTACCAATCGTTGGCAGGGAAATTGAGATCGTTGCTGATGAATATGTAGATATGGAATTTGGTTCAGGTGCTGTGAAAATAACACCTGCGCATGATCCGAATGATTTTGAGATCGGTAATCGCCATAATTTGGAAAGAGTTCTAATTATGAACGAGGACGGAACGATGAATGATAATGCTGGGTCCTATGCAGGCATGGATCGTTTTGATTGCCGGAAACAGATTGTAAAGGATTTACAAGATCAAGGCATTCTGTTTGAAATTGAAGATCATACGCACCAAGTAGGCCATTCGGAGAGAAGTGGAGCCGTGGTCGAACCATATCTTTCGACTCAATGGTTTGTTAATATGCAGCCGTTAGCTGATGCCGCGATTGCGTTACAACATCAAGAAGATAAGGTTAATTTTGTTCCACAACGATTTGAGCGAACGTACTTGAATTGGATGGAAAATATTCGAGATTGGTGTATTTCTCGTCAACTCTGGTGGGGACATCGAATTCCAGCTTGGTATCATAAAGAAACAAATGAAATCCATGTTGGCAAGGAAGCACCAGAAGATATAGAAAATTGGGAACAGGATGAAGATGTCTTAGATACTTGGTTCTCATCCGCATTATGGCCATTTTCTACAATGGGTTGGCCGAATACAGCTAGTGAAGATTTTCAACGCTATTTTCCTACAGGGGTACTAGTTACAGGTTATGACATTATTTTCTTCTGGGTTGCCCGGATGATCTTTCAATCGAAGCACTTTACGGGGCGTAAACCTTTTAATGATGTATTAATTCACGGACTTATTCGTGATGCAGAAGGTCGAAAAATGAGTAAGTCACTTGGCAATGGTGTCGATCCTATGGATGTCATAGATAAGTATGGTGCTGATTCCTTACGCTATTTCTTATTAACTGGGTCAACACCAGGTCAGGATTTACGCTTCCACTGGGAAAAGGTAGAATCCACATGGAATTTTGCCAATAAGGTTTGGAATGCATCTCGTTTTTCGATTATGAATTTGGAAGGGTTTAGCTATGAAGATATTGATTTAACTGGTGAAAAATCACTTGCTGATAAATGGATATTAACACGATTGAATGAGACGATTGAACAAGTTACTAAAAATACGGATAAATATGAATTTGGCGAAGCAGGACGTTATCTTTACAACTTTATTTGGGATGAATTATGTGATTGGTATATAGAAATGGCGAAATTACCGCTGTACGGTGATGATGAGTTGAAAAAGAAAACAACTCGCTCTGTTCTCGCTTATGTACTAGATCAAACCATGCGTATGTTACATCCATATATGCCATTTATAACGGAAGAAATTTGGCAACAATTACCTCATCAAGGGTCGTCCATTACAGTAGCAAATTGGCCGCAAGTAAATCATGCATTTCATGATGAGAAAGCTTCGCAAGAAATGAAACGACTTGTATCGATTATTAAATCTGTGCGTAATATTCGAGCAGAAGTTGATACCCCAATGTCGAAACAAATAAAATTATTAATTCAAGCTGAGAACCAAGATGTAATTAATGAATTGAAAACACATCGCGATTATCTGGAGCGTTTCTGTAATACGAGTGAATGTACGATTGCTACTACGGTAAATGTGCCTGATAAAGCAATGACTGCGGTTGTAACAGGTGCTGAATTATTTTTCCCACTAGAAGGGTTAATTGATTTTGATAAAGAAATTGCGCGGCTAGAGAAAGAATTAACGAAGTGGAATAAAGAAGTTGAACGCGTCAAGAAAAAGCTTGCAAATCAAGGTTTTGTTAATAAAGCACCACAGGCCGTTGTGGAGGAAGAGAAACAAAAAGAGCGAGATTATCTAGATAAACAGGCGAAGGTAAAAGCTAGATTGGAAGAACTGAGGGGATAATAAAAAGAAGGGAACTGTCTATCATTAGAGCAGTTTCCTTCTTTTTAACTTCTCACTTATATGGTCTACATAAATACGAAGAATATTTATATCACTTGAATTACTTAATGTTCGAGAACCGGCAATATCCTCAATTTCATTAAATAACAGATTCCCATCATAATCAATTAAAAAGTCTATCCCTACCATTCCAAAATCAAAGTATTCGACTATTTTCTTAATCAGGCATCGTTCTTCATTATTCAATTTATATAATGTTGCTGAGCCTCCCAATTTAAAATTGGCCCGAAAATCTGTATCATTCTGTCGTAATACAGCTGCGACAATTTTTTTCCCAACTACAAAGACACGTAAATCCTTTCCCATTTGCACATGACAAGATTGAATAACAAGATTAGTAGTGCGAAGTAACTGTTGACATCTTAGGTAGCTTTGCTTATCTGCAATGTAGTAAACCTGTTTTCCACTTCTCCCGGAGGTTTCCTTAATAATAAACGGATAAGGTAAAGGTGGGTGAGAAGAGAGCTGCTCTTTTTTGGAATAGATGGTATCTACCATCGGAATATTCAATTGTTGAACAATATGATGAGTAAGAGCCTTATCATTACAAACTCTGGAAACATAAGCAGAATTAAAGACGATGATATTACATGCTTCCAAATGAGTGCTCAACATGGGATCAATCGTGCGAACAATAGCGAAGTCTAAATCCGTTATCATCTCACCGTTGAAGTAAACTCTTCGTTGATTATTTTCAATACCGATTGTAATGTTTTCTCGAATTACAAGTTGTAATTGAAGTGATTGTCGAGCAGCTTCTTTGATAAACCAATTAATATAGGATTGGTTTCCTCTGAAGTCTTTCTTGCTGTAAACGATCCAACCTTTAAGCAATGTTATTCTCCTTTTTGAAAATCAGTTAATTGCTGATAAATATAATCAATCATATCATCAGCCACATTAATTCCAGTACAATCAAACATATTACGAATGTGGGCATTCGAATTGATTTCGCATACAATCGGGGTTTGGTCAGGTCCGAACAATAAATCAACTCCAGCGAAGTCTGCCCCTATTGCTTTCGTAGCAGCAATTGCTAATTCTTGCTCATCAATTGTCGGGGTATAGGCTTCCATTTTACCACCAGCGGAGACATTTGCCCGAAAATCATTATCAGCTTGACGCTTCATGGAAGCAACAACCTGGTCACCAACCACATGAAGCCGCAAGTCTTGACCATAACTTGTTGCTATGAATTCTTGGAACATATATGGCTTCCCTTCTAGTTCGGCAAGCTTTATCCTTAACTCAGCTTCTGTTTGTATAAAGTAAACCTGTTGCCCGAATGAACCAAATGCTTCTTTAACAATCATTGGGAAACTAAATAATTGAATGGCTTGTTTCATGACATCCATATCTGGTTCCCCCTGCGTAAATGATTTAGGTGCTATCAATGTTTTAGGGATCGGCAAATTGTTAGCTGCCAGTTGCTGATAGCTGGCAATTTTATCATCACTAATGGAAATTGCTTCGGCACTATTAAATACACGCATTCCTATCTTTTCTAATTGTTTTGCTAAATAGATGTCTTTATCTGCGAATACGATATAATCAGGTGCTTTTCTATGTTGGAGATGTAGGATTTCTAAATTTCCTTCGCCAAGATACGCAAGCAACTCAGTATTCTTATAAATGGATGCAGTACCTCCTTTATGAATAGCAGCTGCTTGAATCCATTCAGCAAAATCAATAAATTTCTTTCCTGGTAAACTTCCATTATAAATAATCCAACCGTGTAACTGCATTGCTTCTGTCCTTTCTGATATACTAAATAGGAAAATTAAACGATAAGTGTGGTGCTGTAAGTTGTTTCAACAAATGAATCAAATAGAAAGTTTTATAAAAAATCGTAGACAATTGGGAATTAAGCCGGGGCTTCAACGTATGGAAAAGCTACTTAATCTTTTAGGAAGGCCCCAGGAAAAACTAACAACTATCCACATAGCAGGTACGAATGGAAAAGGTTCTACAGCAGAATTTGTGAAACAAGGTTTAATTGCAAATAATTATCAGGTAGGTATGTTTACATCCCCTAGTCTAACAGGGTTAAGAGGGCATGTTTTTCTGAATGACGAGCCTATCCCTGAGCATTTAATTTTGGATATCTGGTCCGAAATCTATCCAGCCATCTTACAATTGGATGATATGGAATTACATCCTAGTGAATTTGAAATCATTACTGCTATTGCTCTTTTTTATTTTGTAGATCGGACAGATATAGCCATAATAGAAGCTGGAATGGGAGGCAGGGAAGATACAACGAATTGCATTCTACCTATCCTGTCCATTATAACAAATATCGCTAAAGATCATACTGCTTTTTTAGGGGATACCATTTCCGAAATTGCCTCCCACAAGGCTGGTATAATAAAATCAGGTACTCCAGTCATAACTGGGGAACTATGCCAAGAAGCGACAGAAATTGTCAAGAAGGAGGCAACTGCAAAACAAGCACCTATATATCGACTTGGCAGTAATTTTACATATCACGCATTACAAGGAAATAGCATAACGTGGATGCAATCACCAGCAATGCCTTATGACTTAACCATTAATATGCCTGGGGAACATCAAAAGGATAATGCCTCCATTGCTATGATGGCACTTCAATTACTGACCAGAGCTGGATTTCATTTGGTTATATCCAAAGTTCAATCTGCTTTTTGTCGGGTGAAGCTGATTGGAAGGTTTGAAATTGTTCAGAATCACCCATTAATTATTGTTGATGGTGCACATAATCCAGCCGGAATCTCTCGTTTTCTGGAAACAATGGAGAGCAACTATAAGTATATGGATCGTGCGTTATTGTTTGCTGTCTTTAAAGATAAAGACTTAGAAAATATGCTTCACCAATTACAAGGTAGATTTACTTCGATCACCTTGACAACTTTCAATCACCCGAGAGCTGCCAGTGTTACAGAAATGCAACAATATGGAGGTGAAATGATAGTTGAACCAAATTGGCAAAAAGCAGTCAATAAGATGGTAAACCCAAACACTGTATATTTTATAACTGGTTCATTACATTTTATTTCGTTCGTACGTGACTACATGAATGTTAATAAAAGATAAATATATGTTGAACGATTCTTTAGTAAGATGACAGATTTCGTCTTACTTTTTAACCTTGCTGTGCTAGAGTTTAACATAAATCTAGTGCGGGGAGGGAAGAAAGGTAGTGGAAAATAAGGACAAGCGAAAAATAACAGTCTGGGAAAATGGTAAGCAAGTAAAATTCTATATAAACAAGCAAGAAACACAGGATTCAATTCCGACATCTGATTCCCCTGGAAAAAAACAAGAAGCAGCTACAGTTTCAGATGATGAAGGTGAAGTACCTGCTTATACTAGATTGACCAAAATACAAGCTGCACGATTTGAATCCTTAAAGCAGAAAGTAAAGAAATGGAAACCAGTTATTATTGCAATCCTTTCTGCCCTAGTAATTGGTTCATGTTTAGGGATAATGATGCTTAAAATGTTTGTTACTATAGAGGATAGCGGTCAAGCAAATGGAAGTGCAAGTATACCAGCTGTCGATAATAAAGACCAGGAAGAAAATGAAAGTCAAGGAACGGCCACAACCATTCATGGACTTCAAGCATTTGTATTACAGGGAGGCGTGTTCTCTGAAAAGGCAAATGCTGAAACATGGGCTACTAACTATAAGGACAATGGGATTCCCACCATGACCTGGGAAAGAGAGGGAAAATACTTTTTATTAATTGCTGCCGTTGCTAGTGAGAACGAGGCTGATCAATTGAATAAAAGCCTGGCTGCTGCCGATATGGATATTTATGTAAAAAATTGGTCAACGGATAGTTTTGAAGTTAATCTAACACAAAGTGAAAGTGATTGGATCAAGTCATTTACAGACATATGGAAAGCAGATCTAGAAACTGAAGGCTTCCAAACAAAAACATGGCAAGAGCTTTTGGATAAGTATCCACAAGAGGGAAACAAACTTGATGGGTTAAAAACGGAAATAGAAACTGCAATATCGGAAAATGAAAAGGGAGATTATTTACAAAGTAGAGCTGTTCTCTTAAATCTATGGTATGCTTACATGTCTGTTGCAAAAAATAATTAAGTGAATGGATGGAAAATTCCATTTTAAATCATAAGGTAATACGTATTAACTAATTATTTGTTATGGAAAAAGCAATTATGTAAATCATTCATTCCATTTCTTTTTGAAATTACCAATTTGTATCATTCTCTGAGGTGTTCTAAGATAATACTATCTTATAACAGAGGAATGGTCTGAATGAACGCTACACCTATTATGATAAAAGATGTACCAAAAGATGATCGCCCTAGAGAAAGACTATTAAGATTAGGTGCAAACCATATTTCGAATGCAGAATTGCTATCCATCGTGTTAGGAAGTGGGACAAAAAAAGAGTCTGTAATCACATTATCAAGTCGCGTTTTAATGCATTTTGAAGGTTTGAAGCTATTAAGTGATGCAACCATAGAAGAATTGATAGCTATAAAAGGAATTGGTACAGCAAAAGGTGTCTTGATCTTAGCAGCCATAGAAATAGGTAAACGCATGCATGATTATAAACCAGATGAACGATATGTTGTTCGCTCTCCTCAGGATGGAGCAGACTACATAATGGAAGAAATGCGAGGGTTGAAACAGGAACATTTTATTGCATTATTCTTAAACACGAAAAATCAAATTATTCACAGACAAACTATTTTTATTGGTAGTCTCAATGCTTCCATTGTACATCCACGTGAAGTGTTTCGGGAGGCAATCAAGCGTTCAGCAGCCTCAATTATTGTTGCCCACAACCATCCATCCGGAGACCCTACCCCTTCACAAGAAGATATCCATGTAACAAGGCGATTAGCTGAATCAGGAAAAATGATAGGAATTGAATTAATTGACCACATTATAATAGGTGATCGTAAATTCATTTCTTTAAAGGAAAAAGGGTATTTATAAGAATTATGTATTATTTGAGCTTATTTCAGTATATAGAAGTATTGAGATAAAAAGGAAATAACTTTTTGGTGAATGAACAAAAATGATCCGATAATAACACTATCTATTTTATTCTTTTTTTCGTATAATTATATAGACGAATGATTCAGTAGCGCCATTTTTCAATTATTCATGGAAAGTGGCGCTTGTTGAGCTTCATTTTAATTGGATTGCTAAAAACGAAAATTAAAGATTAGGACATGGTGGTAATTGTTTTACTTTTAACGATTAAAACGAGATAATTGGATTCGATATTATGAACCTACATATAACCACATGAATGTGATTTGGAAAGGGAGATTTTTTTGGGAATATTTAATTTTTCTCAGGACTTAGGGATAGATTTAGGTACTGCAAATACTCTTGTGTTTGTAAAAGGCAAAGGTGTTGTTGTAAAGGAACCTTCTGTGGTTGCAAAGAATAAACAAACAGGCGATATAGAGGCCGTGGGAAGTTCAGCACGTAATATGATTGGTAGAACACCTGGTAATATAACAGTTATTCGGCCGATGAAAGATGGAGTTATTGCTGATTATGATACAACTGCAGCTATGATGAAATACTATATACAAAAAGCAATGAAGAATCGGTCTTATTTTGCTAGGAAGCCAAATGTTATGGTATGTGTACCTTCTGGCATAACAATGGTAGAAGAACGTGCTGTGATTGATGCTACTAAACAAGCAGGTGCAAAAGAAGCTTTTCCTATTTCAGAGCCGTTTGCAGCAGCGATTGGTGCGGGTTTACCGGTATGGGAACCAACCGGAAGTATGATTGTTGATATTGGCGGTGGCACAACGGAGGTCGCTGTAATTTCGCTTGGAGGAGTTGTGACAAGCAGATCAATTCGTACGGCAGGGGATGATATGGATGAAGCTATTACCAATTATATTCGTAAACATTATAGTTTAATGATCGGCGAAAGAACCGCAGAATCCATAAAACTTGAAATTGGTACGGCTGGTGACATTACTAAAAATGAAGAAATGGATATTCGTGGCAGAGACCTTTTAACTGGCCTGCCAAAAACGATTACCATAACCGCCGAAGAAATTGCGTTATCATTGAAAGATACAGTAGAATCGATAGTTGATGCAGTCAAAAATACATTAGAAAATACGCCTCCTGAACTTGCAGCAGATATTATGGACCGTGGAATAGTCTTGTCCGGAGGCGGATCTTTGTTAAAACAAATAGATAAAGCTATTAGTGATGAGACAAAAATGCCTGTCTTTGTTACGGAAGATCCACTTGAAAGTGTAGCAATTGGAACTGGCAAATCTTTAGAATACATTCAGCACTTCCGCTCCCATCCGAATGTATCATCACGTCCGACTGTAGAGTAAGTTGGTGTTCCTATGTCTTTTTTACGTAAAAAACGCTTATTTATAATATTAATTGGTTTTATTATTCTAGTCGCGTTAATTGGTTTCTCGCTTAGAGATCGAGATAATCTAACAGGCGTAGAAGAATTTATTAATGATACAGTAGGATGGGCACAAGGTATTATTCATGCTCCGATTAATTTTATAACAGATATTGTAGGAAATATGGATGATTTTAAAGATACGTACAAAGAAAATCGGATATTAAAAGAAAAACTGGCTGAATATAAAGGACTTATTTATGAAGTTCAAGAATTAAAAGAAGAGAATGAGGATTTAAGAAATAATTTAGAGCTCACCGATTCCGATAACATGCGGAATTATAATCCAATCCAAGCAACTGTTATGTCAAGATCACCTGAACGGTGGATTGAGCAAGTAACGATTAATAAAGGGAAAAAGGATGGCGTAGAAGCTAATATGGCAGTCATAACTCCAGAAGGAATGGTTGGTAAAGTGCTTGCACCATCACAAAGTACTTCAACCGTTCAGCTGCTAACAGGTTTTGATCAATTTAATCGTATATCAGGTACCGTTTCTAGGGATGGACAAGAGATTTTTGGAATGGTTGAAGGATTTGATAAAGAAACCGAAAGCCTGATCTTCCGAATTATTGAGGAATCTAAAGAGGATCTAAAAGAAGGAGAATTAGTTGTTTCGTCAGGGATGGGCGGTGTATTCCCTGCAGGGTTGCCAATTGGTGAAGTGAAAGAAGTCGTTCCCGATCAATACGGACTAACCCGAACGGCATTAGTTGAACCTGCTGCTGATATGTATGATATAAATCAAGTCATTGTAGTTGATCGTGCCGTGCAAGAGGATACAGAAAATGGAGAGGAGGGCGAGTAATGAAACGTCTATACTTGCCCCTCATTCTTTTTTTAATTATGGTACTAGAAGGAGTAGCATTGGAGTTGCTACCGGGAAGTCTACTAACAAATGATTTACTTATTGTACCGCATTGGGTATTTATCTTCCTTGTGTATATTGCCATTTTTTACGATAAAGATAGAACATATTTTTCGGTAATGTATGCCCTTATATTCGGGTTAGTTATCGATATTGTATATACAGAGGTACTAGGTGTCTATATGTTTTCCTATGCCTTACTTATATATGTCGTACATGGTTTAAAGAAGCTGCTACACGGTAATATTTTTGTGACGATCTTGCTTGGAATTGTTGGATTAGCACTAGCAGATGTCGCTATCTATTTAATTTATATGGTAGTAGGAATTACCGATGTAGCTTGGAAAGAATATTTGTCCATTCGATTACTACCGACAGTACTATCTAATCTAGTATTTTTACTCGCTTTATATCCAATCGTTGTTAAAAAACTTACTGCATGGGGAAGGGAGCAATTGGCAAGAAGCAATCCTATTTAATGTTTTGTTCAATTTTCTCATGTTAGATAAATGAGGTGAACATGTGGTACAGGAGAAAAAGCAATTAATTACGATGAAGGGAACAAAAGATGGACTAACATTATTTATCGAAGATAGTTGTTCTTTTGAACAGGCGATACAAGAGCTTGGACGTAAAATGAAAGAAAGTAGGCCAACCCAGCATGAACCTATTGTCAGTGTTAGAGTGAAATTAGGTCATCGTTATCTAAATGATGAGCAACTAGAACGGTTAAAACAAACGATATGTGAGGAAAACCGGTTTACGATTCATTCAATAGAATCGGATGTCGTTCTTCGCGAAGAAGCTCGTCTTTGGCAAGCAAATAGCGAAATTAAAGCAATGAATCGAATTGTTCGTTCGGGCCAGATATTACATGTCACTGGAGACCTATTACTTATAGGAGATGTAAATCCTGGTGGCAAAGTTACAGCAACAGGAAATATTTACATATTGGGGAATTTACGGGGAATTGCCCATGCTGGTGTTGACGGTGACATAAAAGCATTCATAGCAGCATCTTTCATGAACCCTAGTCAACTTCGAATTGCTGATTATATCAGTCGTGCTCCTGACTATGAATCTGATGGTGTGTATATGGAATGTGGTCTAGTTGATGAAGAGAAGGATAAAATCATAATTGATCGACTACAAGTTCTCTCACATAAAAGAAAAGAAATAAACAGGTTCGAAAGGAGAATGCAAAATGGGTGAAGCGATCGTTATTACATCAGGTAAAGGCGGAGTTGGTAAAACAACTACGACTGCAAATATTGGAACAGCATTAGCATTAATGGAGAAAAAAGTTTGTCTAATAGATACAGATATTGGTTTAAGAAATCTTGATGTAGTGATGGGGCTAGAAAATAGAATTATCTATGATATTGTTGACGTGATTGAAGAAAGGTGTAAATTAAAACAAGCTTTGATCAAAGATAAACGTTTTGATTATTTATCCGTACTGCCTGCCGCTCAAACAAGTGATAAATCATCTGTCACTACAGAGGGTATGCTGCGTATCATTACAGAGTTAAAACAAGAATATGATTATATAATAATTGATTGCCCAGCAGGAATAGAACAGGGGTTTCAAAATGCAATTGCTGGTGCTGACAAAGCAATAGTTGTGACAACGCCAGAGAAGTCAAGTGTAAGGGATGCAGATAGAATTATTGGCTTATTAGAAAAAGAAGACATGGTTGAACCACCGCGATTAGTTATTAATCGAATTCGGAATCATATGATGAAAAGCGGTGATATGCTTGATATAGATGATGTGCTCCAAATTTTATCCGTTGATTTAATTGGCATTGTTATTGATGATGAGGAAGTTATCAAAGCTTCGAATAAAGGTGAACCAGTAGCATTTAAGCCAAATACGAAAGCTTCGATTGCTTATAGAAATATTGCTAGAAGGATTCTAGGTGAAACCGTTCCTTTACAGAACCTTGATACGGAAAAAGGGATGATGCAGAAAGTGAAAAAGTTTTTCGGAATGCGTGTATAAAAAGGTTTAAGGAGCAGGCATCGAGAGGTTCTCGTTGCCTTGTTTTTTTGGTTGTTTTTCTTTTATTCCATCTTTTTAGGAATTCCTTTCGACTAGACTTTAGGCGAGATCAAAGCAGCACAGACCGTGGCAATGAAGCGAAAAAACTTACAGTCGGCCGCAGAAAGGGAACGGGATGTGATTCTGGAGGCAAAAGATCCTCGTTGAAAAATACGGATCGCAATGGTATAAGAAATGATTTCTTTTTAGCTTAGCCTTTTTCTGACATATCTTTATAATCTCTCTCATAGACTTGTACAAATGCTTGAGAAGGATTGTGAGGATGATGAGTAAAGGAGTAAAAAAAGTACGTCAATCAATCGAACAACGAAAAAAAGCCCGAGGTGTACCCACTAAAGGAAAACCAAGCAAACAGGTGATCCCTCCTTTTTTACAAGAGGAGGAAAAGCATGGATATGCACCAGTATTTTCTGATCCAGGATATCCTTCAAAATCAAAAGGTAAAACGGTAACAAATTTTTTATTAAAAGGTACACTTTCTATTTTGTTATTTTTAGGTGTCGCTTTACTTTGGCAAGTAGAATCCCCTGTATTACAATCACCGAAAGAGTGGACAGGTAGTGCATTAACAGAGGAATTTCCTTTTGCTAAAGTAAATGTTTGGTACCAAGAGACCTTTGGAAGCCCATTAGCATTTGTTCCTGATAATCAATCGGAGAACGTAACGAGTAATGCTTCTGCTATGCCAGTTAATGGAAACGTGACAGAAACATTTCAAACAAACGGCACTGGAATAAAAATTGCTCCAACGGGAGAGAGTACAGTAACGGCCTTACAGGAGGGTGTTGTAATATTTGCTGGTAATGATAAAGAAACAAATAAAACGATTGTTGTACAGCATCCTGATAGTAGTAAAACAACGTATGGTTATTTGAGCAATATTGATGTACACATTTATCAGCATGTAACAGCAAACCAAACAATCGGCCAATTCAGCCCTACACAAGAAAGCCAGTCCGTATTCTTCTCGATTGAGAAAGATAACGATTATATCGATCCAGTACAGGTGTTAAAAGTTGACGACACTCAATAGTCTTCCTAAAATTCATCTCCATCCGATTTTATTAGTATTTATTATCATATCTTTTTTTACAGGAACGTTTATGGAACTGGCTATTCTATTATTTATCGTATTTTTTCATGAAATGGGTCATCTATTGGCTGCGCGCCATTTTAAATGGCGAATTCGAAAAGTTATGCTTTGGGTATTTGGTGGGGTAATGGACACAGAAGAACATGGGAGTAAACCATTAAAAGAAGAAATGTATGTTACTTGTGCAGGGCCATTTCAACATATAATTATTTATCTTGGATTACTGATCGTAGGGACTGGAGATATATTACCTCCTCCCGTTTTGGAACTATTTTATTATTATAATACGATTATTTTATTATTTAATTTATTACCTATTTGGCCTTTAGATGGCGGTAAGCTGTTATTATTATTTTTATCTTCTTTATTACCATATAAGAAAGCATATTATTCCATTATTTTCGGTTCGATGATAGCTAGTTTAATTTTATTATCTATTCAACTTTTTGCATTTCCTTTTACATTAAGCTCATTCTTTATTTTTATTTTTTTATTTATGGAAAATAGAACCGAATGGAAACAGCGGTATTATGCTTTTATGCGATTCCTTTTGCAACGTTATGAAGAGGAATCAAAAAATAATACAAGACGCATGCCGATTCATGTTAAGGCTAGTGAATCATTAATGGAAGTGTTTTCTTACTTTTATCGAGAAAGAAAACATGATATTCATATATATGATGCTAATTATAAACGACATGCTCTAGATGAAGCGTTCTGTTTGAAAAGTTTTTTTTACGATAAACAGGTGAATAAAAGCATTGGAGAAATTGCCGATCACATAACCTAAGGGCAAGCCTTTTATTGGGCTTGCCCTTTTTTATTTTTAAATAGAGGAGATTGCTATTAGGAATTAAAATAATTAGGGTAAAGTATATATACGAAAGGTGTTTTCAAGGAGGCAATGAAATGAAAGTAAGAATGGAATTTACGTATCGAACCCCAAAAGGTGCTGAAATGACTTGTTTTTCTGAAGAGATGAAGGTGCCTAAAGCATTATTACTAACGGAGGATTTAGAAAGAACTGGACGTTTAAAAAAGATCACTTATGTAGATAAGCATGATACAACATGGTCCATGAAGGAATTACAGCGACATATTGAGGAATTAAAAACAGAGGTTCATGATATTATCCTCTACTTCGACGGTGGGTTTGATCCAGAAACAAATCAGTCAGGGTTAGGTTGTGTTTTGTATTATAAACAGAACAATAAATCATTTCGTCTCAGAAAAAATGCACTGGTTGAGGAACTTAAGACAAATAATGAAGCTGAATATGCAGCACTTCATTTAGCACTTCAAGAACTTCATTCATTAGAAGCACATCACATCCCAATTACAATTATAGGTGATTCAAATGTTGTTATTAATCAATTACGTGGGGAATGGCCATGTTATGAGTTTGAACTTTCGAGATGGGCTGATCGAATTGATGCCAAGCTTGAAAAATTGGGAATGGAACCAGAATATGTGCTAGTTTCTCGAAATAAAAATAAAGAAGCAGATCAACTAGCTTCGCAAGCTCTTCGAAAAATTGAAGTAGTTAGTACGAAAGAAATTTAACCATTGCACAATACATGAATAGATTGTCCAGTAAAAATTGTGCTGTGCCAATTTTATATGAAAGTTGCAGTTCGTTAAAGTTGTTAAAATGAATCAAATACCTGAATGTAATCTTGACACATGTACTGAAAACATGGTAGCATTAATACGTTATTCATCGTAGCACCAGTGCTACAACCGCGCAGAACAGGTTTTTAAACCAATGAAGGTACCTGTATGGCGAGTCTGAGTTAATTAAGGAGGTGCATGTAGTATGTACGCTATTATTGAGACAGGTGGTAAACAAATCAAAGTAGAAGAAGGTCAAGAAATCTACATTGAAAAAGTTGCTGCTGAGCAAGATGATGCTTTTACATTTGATAAAGTTCTTTTTGTTGGTGGAGATGACGTGAAAGTCGGCGCCCCGTATGTTGAAGGTGCTACTGTAACTGCAAAAGTTGCCAAACATGGTCGTCAAAAGAAAATTACTGTATTTAAATACAAACCAAAAAAGAATTATCATCGCAAGCAAGGTCATCGTCAGCCTTATACCAAATTGGTAATTGACAAAATTAATGCATAAAGGATTCTAACATGATAGTTATAACCGTAATTCGTGAAAATGAGCAAATAACAGCATTTGAACTTTCTGGACATGCTGAAAGTGGACCATATGGCTATGATTTGGTTTGTGCAGGAGTATCAGCTGTATCCATTGGAGCAGTAAACGCAGTTATGGATCTATGCGATACAGATCTTGTTATTAGACAAGGAAATGACGGTGGGTATCTTCATGTAACTATTCCAACCTCTGTTTCAGATGAGAAAATGGAGAAGATACAATTGCTATTTGAGGGAATGCTTATATCATTAAGTTCAATTGAACAAGAATATAGTAAATTTATAAAAATACAAACGAAATAAGGAGGTGGAAATAATGCTACGTCTAGATTTGCAATTTTTCTCTCAGAAAAAGGGTGCAGGTAGTACGAAAAACGGTCGTGACTCTGAATCGAAACGACTAGGATCAAAACGTGCGGATGGCCAATTTGTTACTGGCGGATCGATTCTTTATCGTCAACGTGGTACCAAGATTTATCCTGGAGCGAACGTTGGACGCGGTGGAGATGATACACTTTTCTCTAAAATTGATGGTGTAGTTAAATTTGAACGTTTTGGACGTGACCGTAAAAAAGTAAGTGTATACCCAGTTGCTAAAGAAGCATAAGTATTATAAAAAACTCCAGCCAGTATGTTGGCTGGAGTTTTTTATAATCTGAGGAAAAGGTCTACCCAATATGAATGATCTTTTCTTAATTTTTTGCTATACTTTGGAACATAGTGAGGGGGCGTAACATGACAGAAAAAGAGGTAGTTCAGCTAATACAGCATTACCGACATGACTTGATGAATCATTTACAAGTCATTCATGGTTATGCATCCATGGGAAAAGTAGAAAGAGTAGAGGAAAAAACGTCTGATGCTATTGCCTATTATCATGAAGAGCGGAAATTAATGCAACTACAAGCTTTTGAATTCTTCTTGTGGGTGCTTCAATTTCATCAAATGTATCAAGATATGCGATTAAAATTTCGAATACATACGGAAAATAAAAAGGTAGAAAAAGCAGACAAGCTATTAACAGAACAATGTCGTCAGATCATGGCATTGGTCCAAGACGAAAATCAGAGTAATGATCTAATTGATATTGAATTGGAAATGGTAACAGGTAGGACAGAAGTTATAGAGGTTCGCTTGATGATTTATGGGATAATAAATCAGGAGAGCTTACTAATTCGCTTAAATTCTTTAACGAGTTTATACACGTTATCTGTATACAAACAAGCGAATTGTTTAATATGTGATTTCTCTGTACCATGTTTCTAAGATGAGGTGAAAGTATGTTTGTAGATCAAGTTAGTGTATATGTAAAAGCTGGCGATGGTGGAAATGGACTCGTTGCGTATCGTCGAGAAAAGTACGTTCCTAAAGGTGGACCAGCAGGTGGCGATGGAGGAAATGGTGCAGATATTATCTTTAAAGTAGATGAAGGTCTTAATACATTAATGGATTTCCGGTATAATCGCCATTTTAAGGGAAAGCGTGGAGAAAATGGGATGAGTCAAAATCAGCACGGTAAAAATGCAAAATCGTTAATCATTCCTGTTCCTCCTGGCACTACTGTGACGGATGAAGAAACGAATGAAGTGATTGCTGATTTAACCAATCATGGGCAAGAGGCAATTATTGTCAATGGTGGCAGAGGCGGACGAGGAAATTCACGATTTGCCACTCCTAGAAACCCAGCGCCAGATATGGCTGAAAATGGAGAACCAGGCCAAGAACGTAATATAAAGGTCGAACTGAAGCTTATTGCTGATGTTGGCTTAGTGGGTTTTCCGAGTGTGGGTAAATCTACCTTGCTATCTGTTGTTAGTGCAGCAAAGCCCAAAATCGCAGATTACCATTTTACAACATTGGCGCCAAACCTTGGTGTGGTTGAAACAAAAGATCATCGTGGATTTGTGATGGCAGATTTGCCGGGTTTAATCGAAGGAGCGCATGAAGGGGTTGGTTTAGGCCATCAATTCCTTAGACATGTAGAACGAACAAGAGTTATTGTTCATGTCATTGATATGGCTGCAACAGAAGGTAGGGATCCATATCAGGATTTTCTAAAGATAAATCAAGAGTTAACGAAATATGATGCAAAAATCATGCAACGTCCACAAATCATTGCTGCAAATAAAATGGAAATGCCAGGTGCGAAAGATAATTTAGCACAATTCAAACAAGAATTAGACGACAAGTATCCAGTTTTTGAAATTTCTGCTCTCACAAAAGAAGGAATCAGAGATCTATTATTCGCTGTTGCTGATGCACTAGATAGTATACCGAAAATATCTCCAGAAGAAGAGCCTGAGCAAGAAGAAAAAGTAATTTATCGCTATCACAAGGAAGAAGCACCATTTAAAATTACTCGTGATGATGATGGAGCTTATGTTTTATCTGGAGCAAAAATTGAAAAATTATTTAAAATGACTGACTTTAATCATGATGAAGCTGTACAGCGATTCTCTAGACAATTACGGGGAATGGGCGTTGATAATGCACTACGAAAACGAGGTGCAGAAGATGGGGACACCATTCGTCTTTTAGATTTTGAATTTGAGTTTATTGAGTAATCGAAATAAATCCGTGTAGGTAGCTGAACCAGGCTACTAAAGAATTTTTTAAAAGAAGTGAAGGGAGATTATGGTTTTGGCAGCAACGATTGGTTATTTAGGTCCAAAAGGAACATTTACAAAATTAGCAGTAGATACAGCTTTTAATGGCGAAGTAAAACAAAGCTTTGCTACAATTCCTGAATGTATAGACGCTGTGAATGAAGACGAAATTGATATTGGCGTCGTGCCGCTTGAGAATGCAATAGAAGGCACCGTGCAGTTAACGATTGATTATTTAGTACATCAAGTGAGGTTACCGATTGTAGCAGAAATCGTTGTTCCGATACAACAACATTTATTAGTGGATCCTGAATTCAC
This sequence comes from Virgibacillus salexigens, assembly GCF_000723585.1. Taxonomy (NCBI): domain Bacteria; kingdom Bacillati; phylum Bacillota; class Bacilli; order Caryophanales; family Bacillaceae; genus Virgibacillus; species Virgibacillus salexigens. The sequence continues at coordinate 1,829,483 of NZ_CCDP010000001.1, forward strand.
GGGTAGTTACGGAGAATTAAGTGAAATACACTCACATAGTCATGCAATTGCTCAATGCCATCAATATCTTCATCAGCATATAGCAAATGCATCGATTCATTATACATCGTCAACAGGCAAGGCTGCTGAATTAGTTGCTGAGAAGAAAGGATCGATTGCGGCAATTGGCAATAAATTAGCAGCAGAATTGTATGGATTACGTATTTTGGATGAGAATATACACGACTTCCCAAATAACCATACAAGGTTTGCTGTTTTAAGTAAGAAGGAAAACCAGATAAAGATTAATCACCCAAAATATTCTGAAAAGACAACCGTCTTAATTACGTTACCTAGTGATTACGCAGGAGCCTTACATCAAGTTTTATCTGCTTTTGCCTGGAGAAAAATGAACTTATCAAAGATTGAATCACGACCTATGAAAACCGGTTTAGGCAATTATTTCTTCATTGTTGATGTTAATCAAGAATATGATGAGGTGCTATTTTCAGGGGTCATTGGAGAATTAGAAGCATTAGGATGCAATGTGTCAATATTAGGAACATATCCAGTATATCAAATGAATGATATGTAGATAGTTAATTGAGTCGGTAATCTAAATGATTGCCGATTTTTTTGAAGTTAAGAAAGTATAAGGTTTTGCTTTGTTGTGTCTAGCTCGAGCGTCTACCCCCTCAAGGTCTTAAGCAATCTTACGTTGTGGCAGAAAACGTCACTTCGGAATTAAGATTTTGTCGGGGATGACCAAGGTACTTGCGCTATTCATGAGTGTAATTATTTAGATGAGCAGCTAACTTGAAGGTATTCGTCGCATGCTTTATAGGCTCTATATTTAGCCTCTTCATCAAGAATAAGGTGTGTACGTGGCCTCAATGACTAACTTGGAAGAGAACCCTGAGTCTTAAATTAAATTATTCAACATTTAAACTTTCCATGCATATGTTGATATAGAGTATTAGCCCAGAAATGAAAAGAGAGGAGATTGATTCATTTTGAAGATACACATTGTACAAAAAGGAGATTCATTATGGGAAATAGCACAGCAATATGGTGTTGATTTTGAAGAATTAAAACAAGTCAATAGTCACTTATCAAGTCCTGATATGATTATGCCTGGTATGAAAATTAAAATCCCAGGATCCTCCAAGGCAGTAAAGCAACAACAAATGCAACAAAAGCCAAAAGAGCATGCGTATAAAGATGTTTCACCGAAACCATTACCAGTAATAAAAGAGGATGATAAAGAAAAGCCAAAAATGATGAAACCTGAAATGCCAGTACATCAAATGCCACCAATGCCGGCTCAACCACAGATGCAAATGCCAATGATGGAGCAAGATTTTCACAATTATACAACGATCAATTTTCCACAAATGCCAATGCCTAAACAACCAGAAAAGAAAGAAATGAAAAAGGAAGAGCCGAAGAAGGAACAAGTTAAACCGATGCCTTTACCGTATCCGATGCCACAACCTCAACCACAACAACCTATGGTACCGTTGTGCTGTTATGTAATGGATCCATGTTATCCACAAGTACCATTTCAAATGATGGGGCCTGCGCCGTTTGGATATGGTGGGCCTGGTCATCATCATGGACACCATCCTATGCCACAGGTGCAAGGAGCAATGGATGCAAAACACGACTGTGGTTGCGGGGGTTCTAAACCTTCATATGGAATGTACAGAAATCAAGATTATCAAGTACCACCAACGCTACAGCAACCAGAAGGCATGAATCAACAGCAACCACAACAACCACAGCAACAACAGCAACCACAGCAGCAACAACAGCAACAACAACCGGAAGGCATATATCAACAGCAACCATCAAACCTTTACCCTCCACAAGTTAGAAATGATATGTATCAGCATCCTCACCCAATGCCGCCTGGATATCCTCCATATGCTAGCTTTGGTGACGAGCAACAACAATCAGGTAATAATCAAAGTGAATAGAAGTATGAGTAGAGACGAATCCTATCATCGTCTCTCTTCTTTTTTCTTTCATAAAGGAGAATTAATGGTGAAGAAAATACGGATGATTAAACAACCATCCGTTTATTCCCTCACAACTAGTGATGAACAGAAATATATTGTGAAGCACCACCTTCAAAGACAGAAGGTAAAAAGGCAGTGGGAATTCTTTGAAGCAATGGAAGATCGAACGATAATAAATACTTTTATTCATTTTCCGAATGGTAAAGCTTATCTGGATAGTGATGATGGTGTATGGACAATTGCGCCTTATTTAGAAGGAAAAAAACTACATTATATGAATGAAGAAGATCGATGGAAAGCACTAGAATGTATAACTCAATTTCACCAAAATGCAGTCCATATCTATCCCCGCTCTTCCCGTACCAATACAGAATATATTAAACGTTGGTATCAACGTATTTTGTTATTTCAAGAAACCAAAGCCATTTTTGATCATTATCATTTTACATCCCTATTTCAAGATATTATACAGACTGCGAAATACTATCTTTCGAAATGCATGCAAATTCCGATTCGACAATATGAAGAAGAAGCCATAATGAATGGAAAATGGATTCATGGGGATGTAGCAGCACATAATTTTCTAAAAGTTGACAACACTGTATATCTAATTGACTTTGATTTAGTAAGGAATACGGCACCTATTTATGATAAAATTCAACTTGGGCAACGCTTTCTTCCGTATATTGGATGGAATTTAAATAAACTACTCTCCTATCCTATGGTTAATGAATACGATCTTAAGGCTTGGTTATACGCAATATGTATCCCAGTAGATATTATGCGGGAGTGGTTACGATTTTTAAGGCAAGGTAATCATTCAAACAGCTATAATGAACTTATTCATATACAAAACAAATGGGAAATACGTCAATATTTTTTTAATGATATGAAAATAATGCTAGAATAAAAACGTAGGATTAATTATTCAAGGAGCGATCATTATGCAAAAAGAAGTAGACCAAATTGTTAATTGGTTACAAGAACAGGTGAAATTAGCCGGCGTTAATGGATTATTAGTTGGTATAAGTGGTGGGATAGATTCGGCGGTTGTAGCTCATTTGATTAAACGTGCATGCCCTGACCATTCTTTAGGGGTTCTTATGCCGATTAATACCAGTGAGGAAAATATGCAAGACGCCAAAGAGGTAGCAGCAAGTTGCGGTATTAATACTATTACGGTAGATCTAACGGAAGCACGTGCATCAATGTATGGTAATATTACAAAAGAATTAAAGTCATCCGCAACATATAAAGAAGAAAATGCCCAGCTAGCAAAAGCTAATTTAAGTGCAAGATTACGCATGAGTACTTTATATACTGTAGCAACAAACCATAATTATCTTGTGGTAGGTACAGATAATGCTGCTGAATGGTACACTGGTTATTTTACAAAATACGGTGATGGTGGCGTGGATATTTTACCAATTGTAGAATTTACAAAAGGTGAAGTGAAAGAGCTGGCAGATTATTTAGGCGTACCCGATTCCGTACTAAATAAACAGCCAAGTGCTGATCTTTGGGAAGGGCAAAGTGATGAAAAAGAAATGGGAACCACCTATGCAGAGATCGATGCGCTTATTAAAGGAGAATCAATTCCTGAAAAGGATAAAGAAATAATTGAAGCAATGCATAAACGAACAACACATAAACGAGATCCTTTACCTCAATTTAGTCGTACGATTTAATTTCCTTAAATTAACTGTGTAAAAATACCTCCTTTATCCAAACTAATCGATAAAGGAGGTATTTCCTATGCGTATCAAACATGGATTAATATTGCTTTCTTTGCTTCTAGTTTTGACAGCTTGTGCAACAAATTTAAATGAAGATGTACAAGAAGAACAACAACAGTCTGGCAATACGCAACCAATTCACTATGAAACAGATCAAGAAAAAACCGAACGAAAGTATCAGCGGGAGCAAACGATTGGAGACAAAGGTGGCTATCCTCAAACACATCAAAAGAAAGCAAATAATGCAAACTATAAAAACGGTTATTCAGACGCCTTTACAAATGATGAGGCAATTAAACTGTCTAATAAGTTACAAAATAAACGAGAAATTGTGCAGGCGCAGGTTGCTTCCACGGAGAAACGGATTATTGTCGGAGTTATCCTCGCAGAAGATGAGAGGCAAGGGACCGCAAACACAATTAAACAAGAGGTAAAAAAGATCGTCCCTGATACTGATAAAGAAATTGTTGTATATACGGATGATGTTCACTGGGATAGTATGAAGAATTTGGATTCGAGAATAAAAGCCAAAAGTAATGGGGAGAAAATCGAGAACATCATCAATAATTTTATTGAAAATAATCAATAAACCCTTATATAAAAGGGTTTATTTTTTTATACTTTGGCTATCGACAGCAGTTACTGTATTGCTATTCTTAGTCAAAACTTTAATAAGTTCCATTTTTTTGATATAGTAATAAAGGAAATTTCTAGAGAGGAGAATGTCCGATGGCTGGTCATTCTAAATGGAAAAATATACAAAGACGAAAAAATGCCCAGGACGCTAAAAAAGGAAAGGTATTTATGCGTCACGCAAAAGACATTTATACTGCAGCTAAACAAGGTGGCGGTGACTTGTCAACGAATGCTGCTCTAAGGCTTGCGGTCGATAAAGCCAAATCAGATAATATGCCGAACGATAATATAGATCGAGCGATTAAAAAAGCTACTGGAACATTAGATGGTGCTAGTTTTGAAGAGTTAACATATGAAGGCTATGGCCCTGGAGGGGTTGCAGTTATTGTTAATGTATTAACAGATAATAAGAACAGAACAGCAGCGGATATTCGGCATGCATTCAAAAAGCATAATGGAAACTTAGGTGAAAATGGCAGTGTATCGTTTATGTTTGACCGTAAAGGTTACATCGTTATCGCGGATGAAGAAGGAGCAATCGACGAAGATGAGCTTACTTTAGAAGCGTTAGAAGCAGGAGCAGAAGATATTAATAATGAAGAAGGAGCGTATGAAGTATTTACAGCTCCAGAGGATTATCAAGCAGTTGTGGATCATTTAAGGGAAGCGAAATATACGATTACAGACTCAGAGGTTACAATGTTTCCGCAAACATACAGTTCCCTTTCAGAGAAAGATGAATCCAATATGCTTCATTTAATTGATATGTTAGAAGATAATGAAGACGTTCAAGATATTCATCATAATTTAGAGGTTTCAGAGTAAGGTAAGTCAAACTTCTATTTCTTTTCGAAGGAATAGAAGTTTTATTCATTTGTTATGACTTGTGATAAAATGGTGGAGAAGGTTAAAGGAGCCGATTCAATGATTTCATATATAAAAGGATTACTGACATATATAAAGGATGATAGCATTATAGTAGATGTCCAAGGGATCGGCTACGAAATTATCTGTGCCAACCCTTTCGCATTTCAATCCTTTGAAAATGAACAAGTATTCGTGCATACATATCATCATATTCGTGAAGATGCACAGCTATTATTTGGCTTTAAGAATGAAGATGAGAAATATTTATTTACTAAGCTTATCTCTGTCTCAGGAATTGGGCCAAAAGGCGCTTTAGCTATTTTAGCATCTGTTGATGTTGCAGGATTTGCTGCTGCTATCGAAAGGGAAGATGATAAGTTTTTAACTAGCTTTCCTGGTATTGGTAAAAAGACAGCACGTCAAATTATTCTTGATCTTAAAGGGAAATTAGTGGTTACTACAGCCGTTGTTGAAGATTCTGATCAGCCTACAGAAATGGCTAATCAAGCGATCATTACGGAGACACGGGAGGCCCTGAAAGCATTGGGGTATACGGATAAGGAAATTAAGGCAATATTACCTCAGCTACAAAAAGAGGAGAGTAAGAATACGGATGAGGTTATCCGAAAAGCCTTAAGTCTACTTATGAAAAACTAAGAAAGGGGGATAATGAATGGAAGAACGGATGATTACTGGAGAGCTTCAAGAAGAAGATACGTCAATTGAATTAAATCTGCGACCGACAACATTGAAGCAATATATTGGACAACATAAAGTGAAAGAAAATTTAAGTATATTTATTCAAGCTGCAAAAATGCGTGAAGAGCCTTTAGATCATGTCCTATTGTATGGACCTCCAGGACTAGGCAAAACAACGCTTGCTGCAATCATTGCAAATGAAATGGGAGTCCAATTTCGTTCTACATCGGGCCCCGCAATTGAACGTGCGGGAGATCTTGCGGCAATTTTGTCGTCATTGGAACCTGGAGACGTTTTATTTATTGATGAGATTCATCGGCTGCCTAGGTCAGTTGAAGAGGTGCTCTACCCAGCTATGGAAGACTTTTTTTTGGATATCGTAATCGGTACGGGGCCTAGCGCTCGGTCGGTTAGAATTGATTTGCCTCCTTTCACATTAGTAGGTGCGACTACCAGGGCTGGCTTACTATCAGCTCCATTAAGAGATCGCTTCGGGATTCTTAGTAGATTAGAATATTACGATGCCAGAGATCTTTGTTCTATTATTGAACGTACAGCAGATATCTTTAATACGTCGATTTCTCAAGAAGCTGCTGTAGAAGTTGCTAGGAGATCTAGAGGTACTCCCCGGGTTGCTAATCGTTTATTAAAGCGAATTCGAGATATCTCGCAAGTAAAAGGGGAATCGGAGATAAGTTTGGCTACCTCGGGAGAGGCCCTTCAGATGTTGCAAGTAGATAAAGTAGGTCTGGACCATATTGATCATAAATTATTAAAAGGAATCATTGAGAGTTTTCAAGGAGGCCCCGTTGGTTTAGACACAATTGCTGCAACAATTGGAGAAGAGTCACAAACAATTGAAGATGTATATGAACCATATTTGTTACAAATTGGTTTTATCCAGCGAACTCCCCGTGGGAGGGTAGCAACGTTTCAGGCTTATGAACATTTTGGTTTGAAGGTAGCGGATGATCATGAATCTCGGTAAATTATTTATTATAATAGGGGTCATTTTTGTAATCGTTGGTATCATTTGGAGCTTTATTGGTAAGCTTCCTGATGATATCACGTTTAAAAAAGGGAATGTTGTATTTCACTTTCCAATTGTAACATCAATTGTTGTAAGTATTATTTTAACACTTATTTTTTATATTATTGGCAAGTTTCGCTAAGATAAGTAAGGAGATTCATAATGAATATAGACGATTTTGATTTTGATTTACCAGAAGAGTTAATTGCACAGACACCATTAAAAGATCGATCCGCGTCGAGACTTCTCGCATTGAATAAACGAAATGGTGAAATGGAACACAGCCATTTTACGGATATTAAGCGATATTTTAGAACAGGAGATTGCTTAGTATTAAATGACACACGCGTGTTGCCTGCTAGACTGCATGGCGAGAAAGAAGATACAGGAGCAAGTGTCGAAATTCTTCTTTTGCATCAAACTGAAGGAGACATGTGGGAGGTCCTTGCAAAACCTGCAAAGAAAATAAAAAAGGGAACCATCATTAGCTTTGGTGATGGGAAATTAACAGCTACTTGCATGGGGCTGAAGGAACATGGCGGACGTATCGTAAAGTTTGATTATGAAGGAATTTTCTATGAAGTATTAGATGAGTTAGGTGAAATGCCTTTACCGCCCTATATCAAAGAGCAGTTACCAGAGAAAGAGCGTTACCAGACGGTTTATGCGAAAGAGGAAGGTTCTGCGGCAGCCCCAACTGCTGGGTTGCATTTTACCAACGTATTACTCGATGAACTAAAGGAAATGGGAGTAATTATTACATTCATTACTTTGCATGTTGGACTGGGCACTTTTCGACCAGTAAGCGTAGATAAAGTGGAAGAGCATGAGATGCATGCGGAATTTTATCACATGACAAAAGAGACAGCTGAAATTCTTAACCGTGTTAAACAGGAAAATGGCAGAATCATTTCAGTTGGTACTACATCAACGAGAACATTAGAAACGATTGCTAGAGACCATAATGGTATGTTTCTGGAAGCAAGTGGTTGGACAGATATATTTATTTATCCCCCATATGAATTTAAAGCAATTGATGGATTAATTACTAATTTCCATCTCCCTAAATCCACTTTAATTATGCTAATAAGTGCTTTCGCTGATAAGGATACGATACTAGCTGCATATCAGGAAGCAGTGAAACATCGTTATCGATTCTTTAGTTTTGGCGATGCCATGATAATTATTTAAAATAAAAAGGAACGAATAATTTATGACACCAATCACATATGAATTAATAAAGACATGTAAACAAACAGGCGCTAGACTTGGAAGAGTTCACACACCTCATGGATCATTTGATACGCCAGTATTTATGCCTGTTGGAACCCTGGCAACGGTAAAAACAATGAGTCCCGAAGAATTAAAAGAAATGAATGCGAATATTATTTTATCTAATACCTACCACTTATGGCTTCGACCAGGACAAGATATTATTAAAGAAGCTGGAGGGTTGCATCGTTTCATGAATTGGAATGGTGCGATTCTTACTGATTCAGGTGGATTTCAAGTATTTAGTTTAAGCGATATGCGTGATATTAAGGAAGAGGGCGTACATTTTCGTAATCATTTAAGTGGAGAAAAATTATTTTTGTCTCCTGAGAAGGCTATGAGTATACAGAATGACCTTGGTTCTGATATAATGATGGCGTTTGATGAATGTCCACCGTATCCAGCTGAGCACCAATATATGAAAGATTCTGTGGAAAGAACATCCCGTTGGGCTGAACGTTGTCTAACGGCACACCAACGAAAAGACGATCAAGGCCTATTTGGTATTATCCAAGGTGGGGAATATGAAGACTTAAGGAAACAAAGTGCAAGTGATCTCGTTTCCCTCGATTTTCCCGGCTATGCAATCGGCGGATTGTCTGTTGGAGAACCCAAAGCTGTGATGAACAAAGTACTTGAGTTCACAACGCCTCTTTTGCCTGCTAATAAGCCGCGATATTTAATGGGAGTTGGATCCCCGGATTCACTAATTGATGGAGCACTACGTGGGGTCGACATGTTTGATTGTGTACTACCTACAAGAATTGCAAGAAATGGAACGTGCATGACATCAAATGGACGATTAGTAGTGAGAAACGCTAAATATGCTCGAGATTTCACACCAATCGATGAAAATTGCGATTGCCATGTTTGTCGAAATTACACACGTGCATATATACGACACTTAATTAAGTGTAATGAAACATTTGGTTTTAGGCTTACTACTTATCATAATCTCCATTTTCTGTTAAAATTAATGGAACAAGTACGTACCGCTATCAGCGAAGATCGGCTTGGCTCATTCAAGGAAGAATTCTTTGAACAATACGGTTTTAATAAACCCAACGCAAGGAATTTCTAACAAACCGAAGGGAGGAATTTTATAATGGACATGCTTATCTCGTTATTACCAATTATCCTGATGTTTGTTATTTTCTACTTCTTGCTCATACGTCCTCAACAAAAACGTCAAAAGCAAGTGAAACAAATGCAAACAGATTTACAAAAAGGAGATTCGGTAGTTACTATTGGCGGATTTCATGGTGAAGTTCATGCCATGGATGAAAATACAGTAGTTATTCAAGGTGGAGACGGTACGAAGTTAACTTATGACCGCTCAGCAATCCGTGAAGTGAAACAATAATCTCCTCTACTCGTTGGAATAAGCAATAGGCAATGTTGTCTGTTGCTTATACCCTGAGCATTTATATTTACATATGATCGATATAAAACCAACACACCATGTTTATACCAAACTGGTTTGTTGGTTTTTAATTTACATTTAAAAAGGAGGAAACATGGAAATGGAGAATGTCTTGCAGTCTATATCTTATTGGATAGATAAAGTTCCTGAAGAATTAATGAAGTTGGATGAAGAAGAATGTTGCATAAAGCCATCCCTAACAAAATGGTCTAAAAAAGAAATCCTTGGTCACTTATGTGATTCTGCGATTGTTAATATAGAAAGATTTATCAAAATACAGTATGAGGCAGAACCGTATAAAATAACAGGGTATAACCAAGATAAATGGGTAGAATTACAGAACTACCAAGTAGTCCCTGTCAAGGATATTTTGGAACGATGGATATGTCTAAATAAACAAGTAATCAGAATTATTGAAGCAATAGACGATGAAAAGCTTCACATAAATTGTGATATTGGTAATTCAGAGTTAAAACCGTTATCTTGGTTGATCAATGATTATCTTGAGCATATGGAACATCATATTACGAATCAACTTTTACCGATAAAATCATAAAGAAATCCGCTAATTTTAAGATTAGCGGATTTCTTCTAGTATTATTAGCTTTCAGTGACTTGAGGTCCCACAATATTAACGCCAACTGCTCCACCAAAGAGTGCTGCGGCTATATAGGCAACATGATGTAACATTTGTTCTAGCGAGAATCCTTGTTGATAACCCAGATATTGAACTAGAAAGATAAATAGTGTAAATCCTGTTCCAGTAATTGCACCGATTATCCAGCCTTTTGCTTTCCCTTTTATCCCAGCTGCCATACCACCGATAAATAACGATAGGAGACCAATAATGAGTGTAACCCATGATAATGCAGGCTCATTGAATGAGGTGAATCGAAGTAGTAAAGCTAAGATAAAACTCGCTATCATGATTAATCCAAATACAGTGATCCAACCATAGAGTAATGCAGTGAATTGGTTTTTCTGCATGGTTGTTTCCTCCCTTCCTGTTTGTCCACTTTATTTAATCGTATTCACGACTGAAAAATAATAGACGAAAAATATTTTGTTTTTTAAATACATATAGTGTATTAAGGTGTTCAAAAGCAGATGAATGGGAAGGTAGGTGTAAGATGGAAATTATTCTAGCCTCTCTTATATTTATTATTTGTTATATATTTATAATGACGGAGAAGGTTAACCGCGCGATTGTTACCATGGCTGGAGGTACATTATTACTATTAACTGGTATTTACACGACAGAACGAATGTTCATGCATTATATTGATTGGAATACGATTGCTTTGCTTTTTTCTATGATGGTGTTAATAGCTATTACGGAGAAAACCGGATTATTTTCTTTTATTGCTATTCGTTTTGCTCAGAAAGTGAAAGGAGCACCACTACCATTATTGTTAGGTGCTGGTATTTTAACTGGATTAGGCTCTGCATTGTTGGATAATGTAACTACAGTGTTAATTTTTGTACCAGTGATGCTAAAAATAACGAAATTGCTCAAGCTACCCGCCTTTCCATATCTAATTACTATTATATTTAGTTCCAACATTGGTGGCGCTGCAACACTAATTGGAGACCCACCGAATATTATGATTGGACAGGCGGTTGATCATTTAACTTTTTCATCCTTCCTGGTTCATGTTGCACCGATAGCCCTAATTATGTTTTTCATTATGTTATTAATGGTAACTTTGCTTTTTCGTAAGAAAATAAAACGTCATTCTATGGATACGGATGAACTTTTAAGATTAAATGCCTCTGCTTACTTAAAAAAGTCACCAATGCTCTATCAATCTGTGTCTGTACTTGTCATGACAATCTCAGGTTTTTTATTACATGCTTTTATCCATGTTGAATTAACTACCATAGCTTTATCAGGTGCAATATTATTATTGTTACTAACGGAGAGAGAGCTTGCGACAGAAAAAATATTCGAAAAGGTTGAATGGGTGACGTTATTTTTCTTTATTGGTTTATTTACGCTTGTTGGTGGTTTGGAGGAAGTGGGAATTATTGATGAGTTGGCACGGGCTATTGTGCTTTCAACTGATGGGGATTACGTTCAAACAACCTTATTAATACTTTGGGTATCGGGGCTGTTTTCAGGGATAGTAGACAATATACCATTTGTTGCAGCAATGATTCCAGTAGTTCAAGAGTTTGAAAGTTATGGGATGGTATACCTTGACCCTATTTGGTGGTCATTAGCACTAGGAGCATGTTTGGGAGGAAATGCTACGCTTGTTGGCGCCTCCGCCAATGTCGTAGTGGCTGGGTTGGCTGAAGGAGCAAAACAAAAAATCTCCTTTGTTCGATTCATGTTATATGGTTTTCCATTGGTGATCCTATCGCTAATCATTGTAACGATTTATATTTATTTCCGTTATCTCATACCATATATGGGGCAACCATAAAAACCTGCCTGTTACTTGGCAGGTTTTTTAACTAGTTAATAAATTGTAAGATGATTACGTACCCACTCTACAGCCATTTTTGTAGGAAGGGAAGTTGTTTTAATTCTTCTCTCGTAATAAATCGAAGTAAAAATAAGAATAGGATATAAATAAACGTTAAGCCAATTAATAAGCTAATAAACACGAGTATTCCTGGCTGGAGGTTGTCATAAATTCCTTTAATAAATTGGCCTACTCCCCAAGTCATTGTTAAGAGTAGTATCATTTTAGTAATATCTTTCAGCGGAATACCAAACCCGATAGCTTTATATAATGATCCAAGATGCAGTAGAGTAATGAGTACAACGCTTAATGCCATGGAAATAGCGACACCCATAATACCAAAATTAGGATTGGATGCAAGCATAAATAGAGCAACAAATTTACATATTGCCCCAATCAGGCTGTTCCACATAGCAGGCCTCGCTAAATCCAATGCTTGTAGCGCTGCTTGTAAAGGTGCTTGTATATAAAGTAAAATATAAAATGGAGCCATCAATAATACAAACCTGCTTGCATCTCCCGTGCCGTACATGTATGTTAAAATTGGTACAGAAAAGAGTGTAAGTACAATGGTGGCAATAGCTCCTGATGAAAAGGAAATGCGAATAGACTGATGAATACGGTAATGGATTAATTTCGTATTGTTTGTAGCTTCTGCTTCAGAAATAGAAGGTACCAATGCTGTAGACAGAGAATGCGTGATAAAAGTTGGTAAGAATAATAAGGGTAATACATAGCCTGTAAGTTCGCCATATTGCTTAGTCGCTAATGTACTAGATATCCCGGCAATAGCTAGACTTTGCGCTACTAAGATAGGTTCTAGAAAATTAGATATCGATCCGATCATTCGGCTACCTGTGCTAGGAAGTGCAATGGAGAACAATTCTTTAAGTGTGTCTCTACTTGAACGTAAATAGGAAAAGAAACGAGAGCGGATTTTAATTCGTTTTTTTAACTTGAACATGCGCACCATATAAAGTAAGGAGACGAATTCACCTAGAATTATACTAAACATCGCACCAGCTGCCGCAAACTCTAATCCATATGGTAGTAATAGTTTCACAAAAAGTGCGACACAGGAAATCCGGATAATTTGCTCGATGACTTGTGCATAACTTTGTGGCTTCATATTTTGTTTTCCTTGAAAATAACCTCTTAAAACAGATGATATAGCTATGATGGGGATAATCGGACTAATGGCTAATAATGGATAAAGTGTGCGATCATCGGTTAGTAATGTAGTTGCAATAAATGGTGTAGCTAAGATCATACCTGTAGTAAAAATAATACTGGATATGCCAGTAATTACTAGAGATACGATGAGGATCTTTTTAATTTTAGCATGATCCCCTTGAGCCTCGGCTTCAGCGGTCCTTTTTGAAATAGCAACAGGTAAACCGAGTTGCGTAAGGGTAATCACTAAGAAGAACGTAGGAAGTGCCATCATGTATAGACCTACACCTTCTTCTCCCATGAGACGAGCAACAACAATACGGTTAATAAAACCAAGAAAACGTGTAATCATACCAGCTAGTATTAAAATAAGTGTACCTTGTAAAAATGTTTGTTTGGTCATTATATACGACCTGCCTTCTCAAAAAATGGAATTTCATATACAATGATATATATGCGATTCACTTGGCCAAGCATGACAAGTTACCGAATTTTAGTACTCCGAATTTAGGAGGGTTCTTTTTTGGAAATTGTACAAACTGTAACAGAATGGAAAGAAATGGTGATGCCTGCATTACAAAGTAAGGCAGAAGAGTTTCATTTAATGGGGTATGAACAAACAACAACCGATGACGTATGGAAGTGCTTAATGCAGAAGGTATGGAAGGGTGATCCAGAGAAGCGAATTTATGAAGTAGTACAAGATATCTTCCAGTTGAGTACGGCTGCTTATATAAGTTATTTGACCGTAGAAGCTTACCAGGATGGCGATTTAATGGCATCCATTCAAGCTGTAACAAATGAGACAAACAATCATTAGTTTAAATTACATAAAAAATTATCACCCTAAGAAAAAGGGAGGCCATGGATAGATGAAAAATAGAGGCAGAATAGTTGCCTTTTTTCTAATCGTACTTATTTTTGCAGGTACAATTGGAACAACGGTTACAGGCATTACAAAAGATATAAATTTAGGATTGGATTTACAAGGTGGATTTGAAGTACTCTATGAGGCAGAACCAGTTGATGGAAATCAGGAAATGGATAGGGGCTTATTAGAATCCACCGTTGAAACCTTGAATGATCGAGTAAATCGATTAGGTATAAGTGAAGCAAGTATTGATATTGAAGGGGAGAATCGAATCAGAGTACAGCTTGCCGGTGTAGAAGACCAAACAGAGGCAAGAGAGTTACTTTCTACCGCAGCACAGTTATCGTTCCGTGATGTCAACGATAAGGAACTTTTAAATGGGAACGATGTAAAAGAAGGAAGTGCCAAGCAAGACTTTGACCCTAATAGTAATCAACCGATTGTTACATTGCAGTTAAAAGATGCGGAGAAATTTGCTGATGTGACAAGTCAAATTAAAAATATGGATAATCCAGAAACACCTTATCCAGATAATTTGCTTGTGATTTGGATGGATTATAAAGAAGGCGACAGTTATGCTGAAGAATACCAAAAAGAGGATCCTAAATTTGTATCGGCTCCTAGTGTGAGCGAAACATTAAATACGAATAATGTTATGATAAGTGGAAACTTCACAGTGGATTCTGCGAAGCAATTAGCTAATATCATAAACTCTGGGTCTTTACCGGTACATTTGGAAGAGATTTATTCCACATCAGTTGGAGCACAATTCGGAGAACAAGCATTGGATAAAACGGTCTTTGCCGGGTTTATAGGTGTAGGATTAATTTTCTTATATATGATTGCTGTGTACAGATTTCCAGGCTTCATTGCAGTTATTAATTTAAGCATTTATATTTATCTGATTTTATTAGTGTTTGAATTAATGAATGGGGTACTGACATTACCAGGTATTGCTGCTTTAATTCTTGGTGTCGGTATGGCTGTCGATGCAAATGTGATTACCTTTGAGAGGATCAAAGAGGAAATTCGTGCTGGTAAATCGATCATCGCTTCGTTTAAAGCAGGAACAAAGAACTCGCTGTCAACCATTCTTGATGCAAATATAACAACCCTGCTGGCTGCTTCTGTCTTATTTATATTTGGGACAAGTTCGGTAAAGGGATTTGCAACCATGTTAATTGTAAGTATTTTAGTAAGTTTTGTGACGGCCGTATTCGGTACACGTTTACTATTAAGTCTTTGGATTAAAACTAAATTCATAAAAAATCGTCCAAGCTGGTTTGCAGTGAAGCGAGCAGACATCAAAGATATTAAACAAAAAGGGGAAGAAGAACCAAAATTATTTAACCGGTCATTAAACGTTGTGCAGCATCGTAAGAAATTCTTTATGGTTTCATTAATCATGGTTATATTAGGAATTGGCTCTTTGTTTATCTTTAAATTAAATCCGGGTATTGACTTCACAAGTGGTTCACGAATCGAGATTTTAGCAGAAAATACGATTACAACCGAAGAAGTAGAGCAAGGATTTGATGAATTAGGTTTAGAGGCTAAATCAATTGTGTCTACAGGTGAAGATGGCGAATCAGCAGTTGCCAGATTTGATACCGTACTGTCTCAAGATACAATAGCTGAGGTGAAATCCTATTTTGACAATGCATACGGTAACGAGCCTAGTATAAGTGTCGTATCACCAATTGTTGGAGAAGAGTTAGTTAAAAATGCTGCTTACGCGGTTGGAATTGCTTCCATCTTTATGATCCTTTATGTTACGATTCGATTTGAATTCTTCTTTGCGATTACGGCAATAATTGCACTCTTGCATGATGCATTTTTCACGATAGCAATATTTAGTATTACGCAAATTGAATTTGATGTTACGATTGTAGCAGCGATTCTTACAATTGTTGGGTATTCCATTAATGATACGATTGTAACGTTTGACAGGATAAGAGAAAATCTCCGGAAACGGAAAAAAGTGAAGTCCTTTAAAGAATTAGCGGTCATTGTTAACCGAAGTTTAGTACAAACATTTATGCGTAGTATTAACACCTCTGTTACCACATTAATCGCTGTTCTTGCTTTCTTATTTCTAGGAGCACAATCAATAGGAGGCTTTGCTATAGCGCTTGCTGTTGGGTTGTTGGCTGGAACTTATTCTTCCTTGTTCTTAGCTGCGCAATTGTGGCTCGTATGGCGAGGCAAGATGATCAAGAAGAAACCAGTAGATTTTACGAAGAAAAAGAAAGTGGAAGGCCCACAAGTATAAAAAACAATGACCTCTGTTGCTATATAGTAACAGAGGTTTGCTTGATTTATGTAAGGGTAATAGGAGAACATAATCAAATGGATTACGACACATTCTTGATAGGAGGAGTTACATGAAAGGACAATCTTATGTATTATTTGCAATTCTATTTGTTATTATTGTAGCTGTTTTTGCAGTTACGAATGTGGAAGCAGTAGAAGTAAATTATTTATTTTGGACGGCAGAGTCTCCACTGATTCTAATTATTTTGTTCTCCGTACTTATGGGTGGCATCATTACCGCTGCTGTTGGCGCTTTAAGAATATTCCGATTACAACGTGAAATCCGTCATCACAAAGCGGAAATATTTAACTTAACAAATAAGTTAGAAGAGGCTGGTATAGCAGTAAACGATGAAGCGAATGGAGTGGAAGCGGATCATCATGAGAAATAATTAACCAATCTTATCATATGAGTTCTAGTTGCTACCCCTGATGTAATTTATGTATAATAGATTAGTCAGGGGTGAATTTATGTTAAAGAGTAAGGCAAAATGGAACTATATAGAGAAGATACAGGATAATGATAATTTACATTGGATGGATGACTCGCTTTCTTTATCTCCTGTAATTCAAGAGCTTTTACTACAAAGAGGAATAACTTCAGAACATGCAGCCTCAAAATTTCTTGCGCCTGATCTTTCTGACTTACATAATCCGAATATGCTTCTAATGATAGATAAAGCAACAAACCGTGTCCATCAAGCAATTGAAAATCAAGAAAGAATCCTTGTGTTTGGTGATTATGACGCGGACGGTGTAAGTTCAACAACTGTATTATTAAAAGCACTGCAAGAACTCGGAGCAGATTGCAATTTTTATATCCCTAATCGATTTACAGAGGGTTATGGTCCGAATGAAAAAGCTTTTCGCAATGCTTATGATGAGGGGTATCAACTAATTATCACTGTTGATACGGGAATAGCTGCTGTCCATGAAGCAGAGGTGGCTAATGAACTTGGAATCGATTTAATTATTACGGACCACCATGAGATTCAAGCTGAATTACCTGATTGTTATGCGATTATACATCCTAAATGCTCACCTGATTATTTATTTCAAGAGCTTGCGGGTGTTGGCGTTGCTTTTAAATTTGCCGAATCCTTATTAGGTTATTTTCCAAAACATTTATTGGAATTTACTGCAATAGGTACGATTGCAGACCTTGTACCACTCGTGAATGAGAATCGAATTCTAGCTTACTACGGATTAAAAGCACTCTCTGCTACATCGAATGTTGGGTTAAAAGCATTGAAGCAAGTTTGCAAAATAGAGGATCAAGTTACGGAAGAAGACGTAGGTTTTCTAATTGGCCCAAGGATAAATGCAGTTGGAAGATTGCAAGATGCCGATCTGGCTGTTCATTTATTAATGACTGATTCTAAAGAGGAAGCAATTGAAATTGCAGAAACGATACAACAAATCAATCAAGAGCGTCAGCGTATCGTTACTGAAATTGTAAATGAAGCAGAGGAAATGTTAAATGGGTGTGAGCAACAAGGTGTTATTATTGTAGCAAAAGAAGGTTGGAATGAGGGCGTTCTTGGAATTGTTGCTTCTAAGCTAGTACGTAAATATGATCGGCCTGCTATCGTGCTTGCTAAGAAATCAGATAAAGGAATAGCAAAAGGGTCAGCCCGAAGTATTCCAGCATTTGACTTATTTCAAAATTGTATGCAGGTAAGACATTTATTTCATAGTTTTGGAGGACATGCTCAAGCGGCAGGAATGACATTACAATTAGAACAAGTAGAAGTCTTGCAAGCAGCTTTAAATGAGTTGATTTTTAGTCAATTAACTGCAGAAGATTTTAAACAGGTTATTGATATAAGCCAGTCTATCCCAATATCTGAAATCACTGAAGAGCTTATTGGGGAGATTGAACGATTAGCACCATTTGGAATGCACAATCCAAAACCGTTATTTCATATACAAGAGCAGCCAACACAAGCAAGACAGATTGGTAGCTTGAAAAATCATTTAAAGCTTCAATTTAAATCGAATAAGGCGATGTTAGATGCCATTGGCTTTGGACTAGGAGAGCTATTTCATTACTTAACGCCACATACGGCTATTCAATTGGTCGGTGAATTAGGAATCAATGAATGGAATGGACAACGCAAACCCCAAATGATGATTCAAGATATTTCAATTAATGATTGGCAATTGTTTGACCATCGAGGTAAACGTACATTGGATATATCTCCTTTTATAAACGAGGAATCTCGTCAATTGGCAGTCGGTAAAGAAGAACGTACGCAGTATGAAGGAATCGATTACAAGACCTATCAGGATTTGCTGGATGATCCGGAGCAATTGAACAGCTTATTTATTATCGACATGCCAAATGAAATAGCAGATCTTGAACAGTTAATAAAAAATACCAAACCAAATAACATACATGTATGTTATTATGTGAAAGATAGTACTTATTTAAGGGCATTTCCATCCAGAGAAGAATTCAAGTGGGTTTATGCCTTTATTCTCAGACGTAAACAATTACATGCAGATCGTGATATAACTGTTCTGATACAATCGAAAGGGTGGACGAAAGATAAACTTTTATTTATTTTAGATGTGTTTGAAGAATTGGATTTTATAAGTAATACGGATGGAATCATCCAGCCGAATCCTCAACCGATGAAAAAAGATCTTCGATCTTCTTCCATTTATCAACAACGATTAAGACAGGCTGAGATTGAGAAGGTACTTTATTATTCCACCTATGAAGAATTAAAAAGCTTTTTTACAAGATGCGCGGAATATTTGGGGATCCCCAAGGAGGAACTGAGTTATGGATTATAAAAATTATGTTAAAATTGTTGAAAACTGGCCTAAAGAGGGTATAAAGTTTAAAGATATTACACCGTTAATGGCAGATGGTAATGCTTTTCGATCAGCAGTCGATGAAATCGTTGATTACGCAAAAGAAAAAGAAATAGATGTAGTAGTTGGTCCTGAAGCAAGAGGTTTTATCATTGGTTGTCCTGTATCATACGCATTAGGAGTTGGCTTTGCTCCAGTGCGAAAAGAAGGAAAACTTCCAAGAGAAGTTGTAAAAGTTGATTATGGACTAGAATATGGGTCAAATGTCTTAACTATTCACAAAGACGCGATAAAGCCGGGACAACGCGTGTTAATTACAGATGATTTGTTAGCAACCGGTGGCACAATTGAAGCAACCATTAAATTAGTAGAAGAACTTGGCGGTGTTGTTGCAGGGTGTGCGTTCATTATCGAATTAAGCTATTTAGATGGTTTAGACAAACTAGAAGGTTATGATGTACTAACATTAATGAGTTACTAACTCATTTCATATGGGTCTGACGATAATATAGATCGTTAGGCCTATTTGTTATTATTGGTGAAGCTCTTTGATACAACTTACATAGATATTAAGCATTTACAAAAATTAACGATGGACATGAAGTGTCGAAAAAGCATATAATTAATATATTTAAGATTAATATTAGAAACTTGAGATAGCGAATAAAGGTGATTATTAATGGCAAAAAGCGATATTATGACAATTGATGATATTTTGGAAAAGGCTGGTCAGTATCTAACGGAAGAAGATACTGCTTTTATTCGCCAAGCTTTTGAATTTGCTGAGCAGGCACATGCCGATCAGTTCCGGAAATCTGGAGAGCCTTATATCATTCATCCTGTACAAGTTGCTGGTATATTGACGGAGCTTGAGATGGATGCGGAGACAATAGCTGGGGGATTTCTTCATGATGTAGTAGAAGATACGGATGTTTCCATAGAATCGATTGAAGAAGCGTTTAATCATGAAGTCGCTATGCTCGTTGATGGTGTTACGAAACTAGGTAAAATTAAATATAAATCCAAAGAGGCTATTCAAGCAGAAAACCATCGAAAAATGTTCGTAGCAATGGCAAAAGATATCCGTGTAATTTTAATTAAGTTGGCGGATCGATTGCATAATATGCGAACATTAAAACATTTACCTCCAGAAAAACAACGTCGCATTTCCAATGAAACGTTAGAAATATTTGCTCCCTTGGCACATCGACTCGGAATTTCTACGATAAAGTGGGAGCTTGAGGATACCGCTTTACGCTATTTAAATCCTCAGCAATATTATCGAATTGTTCAATTGATGAAACAAAAAAGAGACCAACGTGAATCTTATATCGAAGAAGTAATGAATGAAGTTTCTCAACAATTGAAAGAAATGAATATTGATGCAGATTTATCAGGACGGCCGAAGCATTTGTATAGTATTTATCGAAAAATGATGAAACAAAATAAGCAATTTAATGAAATATATGATCTTCTAGCAGTCCGAATCCTTGTAAACAGTATTAAAGATTGCTATGCAGTTCTAGGTATTATTCATACATGCTGGAAACCAATGCCGGGGAGATTTAAAGACTATATTGCAATGCCGAAGCCTAATCTCTATCAATCACTGCATACTACCGTTATCGGACCAAAAGGCGATCCTTTAGAAGTACAGATTCGAACAAAAGAAATGCATGATATTGCGGAATATGGCATTGCTGCGCATTGGGCATATAAAGAGGGAAAACGAGTTAATAACGATAAGAAGTCGTTTGAAGAGAAATTGACTTGGTTTAGGGAGATTCTTGATTGGCAAAACGACACGCATGATGCAGAAGAATTCATGGAATCTCTTAAGGTAGATTTATTTTCAGATATGGTTTATGTGTTTACTCCTAAGGGAGATGTAATTGAGCTTCCATCAGGATCTGTACCATTGGACTTTGCATATAAAATTCATACAGAAATCGGAAATAAAACCATTGGCGCAAAAATTAATGGGAAAATGGAGCCACTTGATTATCAATTAAAGAATGGCGACATTATTGAAGTGATGACTTCAAAACATTCGTATGGGCCATCCCAAGATTGGTTAAAGATTACGCAAACTTCACAAGCAAAAAATAAAATAAAACAATTTTTCAAGAAGCAGCGTCGAGAAGAAAACATTATTAAAGGAAAAGAAGCAGTAGACAAAGAAATTCGAGATTTATCGTTCGAACCTAAAGATGTCCTTACACAAGAAAATTTAGAACGCGTATATGAAAAATTTAATTTTTCTAATGAAGAAGATATGTATGCAGCGGTAGGATATCAAGGTATTACTGCAGCGTTAATTGCCACTCGTCTGACGGATAAACTAAGAAAATCAAAAGAAAAACAGGATCTAGAGCAAACTATCGAAGAAGTGAAAACGGAAGTTAAAAATAAAAAGCCGCAAAAACGTGATTCTGGTGTGAAAGTGGAAGGCGTTGATAATCTATTAGTACGTTTATCAAAATGTTGTAATCCTGTACCTGGTGATCGTATTGTTGGTTATATTACGAAGGGCAGGGGAGTATCTGTTCATCGAGCAGATTGTCCAAATGCTCAAACAGAGGAAGCAAAACAACGATTTCTTCATGTTGATTGGGAGGATAATCGCACGGATCAGAAGCAATATCATGTTGATCTTGAAATATCAGGGTATGATCGGCGCGGGTTAGTAAATGAGGTACTGCAAGCAGTAAATGAAACGAAAACAAATATTACGTATGTAAATGGTAGATCAGACCGTAATAAAATGGCGTTCATTCAAATTACTATTCTTATTCATAATACCGGTCATTTACGCAAAATTGTCGAACGAATTAAACAAATCACAGATGTTTATACGGTAACTCGAACGTTGCAATAACCGTAGTATTGGAGTTCTATAAAGGAGTATTTCAATGAAAGCAGTAATTCAACGAACTACACAAGCAAGTGTCTCTGTGAATGATGAAATTATCGGTCAGATTGGTTCAGGGTTAGTAGTGTTACTTGGTGTCACCCATGAGGATACGAAAGATGATGCAAGTTATTTAGTTAATAAAATCATCAACTTGCGAATTTTTGAAGATGTAAATCAAAAAATGAATTTGTCCCTAAAAGACGTTGGCGGAAGTATTTTATCTATTTCCCAATTTACACTGTACGGAGATACTAGAAAAGGAAGAAGACCCAATTTCATGAGAGCTGCTAAACCTTCCGATGCAGCTGTTTTATACCAGTATTTTAATCAATTGTTGCAGGCAGAAGGAGTAGAGGTACAAACCGGTGAATTCGGAGAAATGATGAATGTGGAACTTACAAACGCTGGTCCTGTCACATTACTTATTGACAGTCATGAAAAATAAAACGAGTGGCCGACTTGCGTCACGCTAATTTATTGTTTTATGTCTCACAGACGAGGCTATCCATTTCTAATGGCAGGAATCGCCCTTCTAAAAAAGAACGATAGAAAAATCCGAACTACTTTCCGAATATAATTGCTCGGATACTAGTTCGGATCCTTTTGTTCTGGCTTTATCGTTCATTAGATGCAAAGTAACTAGCTAGGCCATTTACAATACCAGATACTAGTTTTTTTTGATAGGCTGTTGTATCAAGCAAGGATTCTTGTTCCTGATTAGAAATAAATCCAAGCTCCAGTAATACAGAAGCTTTTAAGCTCTGTCGTAAAACGAGAAAGTCGCCAAATGAAGTTCCACGATCGTTTGCGCCTGTTGCTTTAACTAATTCTGATTGGATCTGAGAGGCTAAACCATCATTGTAATCCTGATAATAATATGTCTCAATACCTGAAACTGTTGGAGACTCTGGAACACTGTTATAATGAATACTGATAAAAGCGTCCGTAGCAACCAAATTACTAAAACTTATTCGACTTCCTAATGGAATAAATTCATCACTTGTACGGGTAAGTCTTACATCAGCACCTAGCATGGTTAATTCTTGTTTCAACTCCATGGCAGTAAGTAATGCAATGTCTTTCTCAAACGTTTCTGCTACCCCAATAGCTCCTACATCTCTACCGCCATGACCTGCATCAATAACAATTGTTTTATTAAAAAAACGACTGGCAGTAGGCAAATTAATTGGATCTGCTAATGCTTGCAATAGATATCCATGTACTTCATCGTTTTGGATTTCATACCAATCTCCATCTACAGATAATACATTAAATACGCTGCCCTTTTTCGCAAAATGTTCGATTGGTTCATCAGTGGATGGTCCACTCCGAATTTGCGTATGATTATTTGCGATTGTTATTGTGGATGGTGGCGAGACACTTGTTGTTGCTTCTGATTCTTGAGGGTGGCTAATATCAATGTAAGAATTGATAATCCAGCCAGTTCCATTTGATAACTGGACTTCAATCCATTCTCCCTTTTCCTGAATAATTGGATAATGTTCACCTTCATTAGCTTGATCAATGACACCAAAATTTGTTCCAGGTCCACTTCGAATGTTTACATTATTTCCAGAAATGCTGCCATTTTTAGCAAAAGCAATAGAGGGAACAAAAACAATACACAATAGGATACTGGATAATAAAAATTGTTTTGCTACCGCCATTAAGTACCTCCTTGTACAACGAATCGTTGTTATGCGTGGCGTTGTTACGATCAAAATCCTCTTTTCAGTATAATAAAAAGTTTGCTATTAGGCAAAACTATAGTTATTCAAGAAGGAGGTCTTTGTATGCGATCGCCGGAAAAACAATGGTACGCTCATAATCATAATCAAGTATTTGGGGTAAACCTACATCGTTTTATGGAATTAGAAGGTAATACAAGTCATATGGAGATAGCGCAAGAATTAGGGATTTCTTTGGGTGAGGTAAAAATGTTAAAGAAAAAAATTAATCGTGCTTGACATAATCCGAAGGAAAGCTTAATATAATATACATTCATAATTACGAATAGAAATGAACCGATGACGGAAAAAGTAATTGGTGCCCAAATGGACAGAGAAAAAATGTCACTGGCTGGAAGCATTTTTGCAATTTGGTCCAATGAAAGACATTCAAGAGGCTTTATATCGAAAAGAGTAGGTATAAACGTTTTGCAGGCGTTAACTGTGTAAAGGCGGATACATAATTTGTATCAACTAGGGTGGCAACGCGGGTAACTCTCGTCCCTTTTCATTTTTGAAGGGACGGGAGTTTTTTATGTTTTTAACGATGGGTTTGGCAAGTAGTTGTTACTCTAAATTTGCCAGTAACAGACAGTATCTGGTTGAAATACGAAAACTTAACTAGGGGGTTATGATATGAGTTATAAAGCACCGAGGGGAACAGCTGATATACTTCCGCAAGATGCTAATAAGTGGCAATTTGTTGAGGCTAAAATAAAAGAAATATGTAATAGATACCATTTTCATGAAATTCGCACACCTTTGTTTGAACATACAGAAGTATTTCAACGTGGCGTAGGGGATTCTACAGATATTGTACAAAAAGAAATGTATACCTTTGAAGATCGCGGTGGGAGAAGTATTACCCTACGTCCAGAAGGAACAGCCTCTGTAGTACGCTCTTTTGTAGAAAATAAATTATATGGTTCGGTTAACCAACCCGTAAAATTATATTACTTTGCTCAAATGTTTCGATATGAACGACCGCAAAAAGGACGTATGCGGCAATTAAATCAATTTGGAGTTGAGGTATTAGGAAGTGCGGATCCCGCTGTGGATGCTGAAGTTATCGATTTAGCAATGACATGCTATCGGGAAATGGGATTAACTTCTTTAAAATTGGTTATCAATTCACTAGGAGATAAAGAGAGTAGAGAGAATCACCGTCAGGCTTTAATTGATCACTTTACTCCACATAAGAATGAGCTTTGCGGTGATTGCCAAATGCGCTTAGAGAAGAATCCGCTTCGAATTCTTGATTGTAAAAAGGATCGTGAACATCCAGCAATGAAAACAGCTCCTTCCATCCTTGATTATTTGAATGATGAATCACAGTGCTATTTTGAAAAAGTAAAAGAATACCTAACCTTAATGGGGATTGAATACCATGTTGATAAAAATCTTGTACGCGGACTTGATTATTACAATCACACTGCATTTGAAATTATGAGTGAAGCAGATGGCTTTGGTGCAATTACGACATTAGCAGGCGGTGGTCGCTATAATGGTCTTGTTGAGGAACTTGGTGGTCCAAATGCTCCTGGAATTGGATTTGGAATGGGATTAGAACGTTTATTAATGGCATTGGAAGCAGAACAGCGGGAGATTCCTGTCGATTCTTCGTTAGATTGTTATTGTATTGCTGTTGGTGAACAAGCAGAAAAAGAAGCGGTTCGTCTTGTGCACAATCTGCGCAACCATGGAATTCAAGTAGACAAAGATTATCAATCCAAAAAAATGAAAGGGCAGTTCAAAGCAGCTGATCGTTATGAAGCGAAGTACGTATTAATTTTGGGTGAGGATGAATTAAACCAACAGCATATTGCGGTACGTGAAATGAAAACAGGCAATCAAGAAAATATCCCACTTTCAGAGGTGGTAGACGTCATGAAGGCAAAGCTTTTAGGAGGAAATCAATTATGAGTGAACAACAACGTAAAATGGCAGGAACGCTTGAAGAAGCGAATGTAGGTGAATTTGTACGACTAAAAGGATGGGTGCAAAAACGACGTGATTTAGGAGGACTGATTTTTATTGATCTTCGTGATAAATCGGGTCTCGTTCAAATTGTTTTTAATCCAGATCATTCGGCACAAGCATTACAAGTGGCTGAAACCGTACGAAGCGAGTATGTAGTAGAGGTAGATGGCCAGGTTGTAAAGCGCGATCCTTCAACAGTTAATCCATTAATGAGTACAGGATCAATTGAAGTCATCGTTTCAGCTATTTCTGTATTAAACAAAGCTAAAACACCTCCTTTTGCTATTCAAGATGAGTCAGAAGTAGCAGAGGATTTACGATTGAAATATCGCTATATTGATTTGCGACGTGGGTCATTACAAGAAACGTTTAAATTGCGACATCGAACTACAAAAGCAGTTCGAGATTTCCTTGATCAGCGAGATTTTTTGGAAATGGAAACGCCTATATTAACAAAAAGTACCCCTGAAGGAGCTCGTGACTATCTGGTACCAAGTCGTGTTCATGATGGTGAATTTTATGCTTTGCCACAATCACCACAGTTGTTTAAACAATTGATTATGATGAGTGGTTTTGAAAAATATTACCAGATTGCTCGTTGTTTTCGTGATGAAGATCTTCGGGCAGATCGCCAACCAGAATTTACACAAATCGATATTGAAACTTCATTTTTAACTAGTGATGAAATTATGCAAATGACAGAAGAAATGATGCAATATGTCATGAGAGAAGTGAAAGGGATCGATATCTCGCTTCCGTTACAACGAATGCCATATGACGAAGCGATGTCTCGATTTGGGTCCGATAAACCTGATACCCGATTTGGGCTGGAACTAATTCATGTCTCAGAAGTGTTAAAAGATTCCACCTTTAACGTATTCCAAGGTGCGCTTGCATCCGGAGGGAAAGTAGCTTTATTAAATGTGGAGCAACAAGCTGCTAATTATTCGCGGAAAGACATCGACAAATTAACTGATTTTGTAAAAGTATATGGCGCCAAAGGGCTTGCTTGGTTAAAGGTAGAAGGCGATGAATTAAAAGGTCCGATTGCTAAATTTATAACAAATGAGGAAAAGGCAGGATTGTTAACTGCTGCGCACGCTAAAGATGGGGATTTGCTTTTATTTGTAGCAGATAAAACAAACGTCGTTTATGATAGTCTCGGTGCACTTCGCTTAAAATTAGGTAAAGAGTTGAAATTAATTAATGAGTCAGCATTTCATTTCTTATGGGTGACGGATTGGCCATTACTAGAGTATGATGAAGAATTGGGTAGATATTTTGCTGCGCACCATCCGTTTACATCTCCTGTTGAGGAGGACATGGATAAAATACAAACGGAACCAGCAGCAGTTCGTGCCAATGCTTATGACTTAGTACTAAATGGTTTTGAACTTGGCGGTGGCTCTGTACGTATCTATAAAACAGAATTACAGCGCGAAATGTTTAAAGCGTTAGGTTTTACGGAAAAAGAAGCAAGGGAGCAGTTCGGTTTCCTACTAGATGCATTGGAATATGGTACACCTCCACATGGCGGTGTGGCCTTAGGATTAGATCGAATTGTTATGTTGTTAGCAGGCAGAAGCAATCTAAGAGATACCATTCTATTCCCTAAGACAGCATCTGCGTCTGACTTGTTAACCAATGCACCAAGTGAAGTAGACCAAGCACAGCTAAATGAGTTATCCATTCAATTGAATCCTAAAAAAGATTAATTGTTTTCTTAAGTTGATCATTGCTATATAATTCGTTTACGTGTTAAAATAAATTTACAAATTCAATCAAAGCATATCCTGATGTGTTCGTTCATGAAAAGTGTTTTGACCGAACAACTATAAACATGGGAGCTCGCAAATAGTTTCTATATTGCGTGCGTGCCTCCAATGAGAGGAAGCATAACAAATATAGAACAGAGCACCCACCTGCCAAGAGCGGGATCAAAGCTTCAAACTGGACGGCACAATCGGGATTGTGATACATAAAAAAATCCTAGGTAGCATGAAAGGAGAGCATCCTTTTAGCATCTAGGATTTTTCTTTATTTAATTTGACCCTTGAGCAAGTTGCTGTAGATTACCGTTTTTATCCATTCTAAATGCGGGCGCTGCCACGGAACTTTGATCATCTAGTACGGTCATTTTTCTAGCTCGTTCCATAATTTGAATAAATGCTTGATAGTCCTCTTGAATGGTTTCTAATTGGACTTTGGTTTGTTCTAATTGTTTATTCAATGTATCTACTTGGTCTTGTAAGCTTTTATTTTCCTTTTCCATCTGTTCAAGAGAAGCTTTTGATTGATTCGAAGAAATAGTCTGTTTTTTTATGTCTTTTAAATATCGTATGACCATATCCATGTTTAACGTTGTATCTTCTTCAATGCTTGGTGTTACGTTGTTGTCATTTGCAGTGACACTATTATCCGAAGTTTGTGGTAAAGATACAACGGCTTTTCTCGTATTTTGCTGCCCAGCTTTTGCCATTGCACGTTTCTTTTCTTTTCGTTGTCTTTTTGCAAGATCAATAGCGTTAACATATTTCATTCGAATTTCTGCATTCCACCGAAATCCGCATGCTGCGGAAGTACGATTAAGCTTGTCTCCTACTTCCTCAAAAGCATTTAATTGTGTACTGCCTTCTCTAATATGTCGTAATACGGTTTCTGCCAATAATAAATCATCTTCATGTGACCAGGCATCTTGTCTTACTTTTGCCATTATGTTTTCCACTCCTTTAGTAATTTCTATTGTTAACTAAATAATAGATTTAGCTATTTTTATATTTATTGTTACCTCGGGAGTGGAATCTTATACGTTAAATCTTTTTATCTTTCTGAATACGTTCGTAAACTTGTTTAATAGCCTGTTCGAACTTTCCAGTAGCTTTTGGTTGATAGTACTGCTTATTTTTTATGGAATCTGGTAAGTACTGCTGTGATACCCAACCATTATCATAGTTATGTGGGTATCTATACGCATTCCCTCTGCCTAATGTTTCCGCTCCACTATAGTGGGAATCTTTTAGATGAATGGGTACTTCTCCGCTCTTTCCTTGTTGAATATCATGAAGGGCCGCATCTAATGCCTTGTAGGCGGTATTGGATTTTGGTGATAAACATAGTTCCACAATAACAACTGCTAAAGGGATTCTAGCTTCAGGAAAACCCAATCTTTCCGCAGCTTGAACAGCAGCAACTGCTCGTGGTCCAGCCTGTGGATTAGCAAGCCCAATATCCTCATAAGCAGTTACTATCATTCTTCGAGCAATACTTTCTAGATCACCTGCCTCAATTAATCTACCTAAATAGTGAAGAGCTGCATCAGCATCACTGCCTCGGATGGACTTTTGGAATGCTGATAACACATCATAGTGGGCATCACCATCCTTATCATGTGTAAAGCTTTTCTTCTGCATGCACTCTTCCGCTATTTCTAGAGTTATAATAATTTCTCTATTTTCATTTTCTGGTGTGGATGCAACTGCTAATTCTAAACCATTTAAGGCACTACGCATATCTCCGTTCGCGCTAAAAGCAAAATGTTCTGCAGCCTCATCGATGATTGTTATCCTTTCTTCTCCGTAACCATGTTCTGTATCTGAAATCGCTCGGTAAATTGCCTGCTTTACATGCTTTGCAGTTAAACGATGTAATTCAAATAAATGACATCTGCTACGGATAGCAGGATTAATGGAATGGTAGGGGTTACTTGTAGTACAGCCAATTAGAATAATTAAATTACTTTCTAAATGTGGTAATAAAAAGTCTTGTTTTCCTTTATCTAAACGATGTACCTCATCAAGAATAAGCACTATTTGTCCCATCATTTTGGCTTCTTCTACGACAATTTCCATATCTTTCTTCTTATCGGTGACCGCATTTAAGGTTTTTACTGACTTTCCTAGACTTTTCGCAATCGCCATAGCCATGGAAGTTTTACCAGTTCCTGGTGGCCCGAATAGGATCATGGAGGCTAATCTTTCAGCCGCTATCATACGTTGAATAATTTTTCCTTCTTCTACTAGATGCTCTTGTCCGATAATTTCGTCAATATGGTCCGGCCGCATACGAAATGCAAGTGGTTTTTGTTTCATATATACCGTCCTTTATATTATAATAAAACACTGTTTCTCACATGTTACTTATTTTAGACAAGATTGCTAATGCTTGTAAAATTCGATAACATGCACGAACAATACGTTCCATGCTATAATATCATGTATTAGTAATATTGGAACGTAATTAAAATTGAGGTGTCATGGATGAAGATATCAACAAAGGGAAGATATGGACTAACAATTATGATTCATTTAGCAAAACAACATGGCAAAGGACCGACTTCGCTGAAACAAATTGCTAAAGAAAATAAATTATCGGAACATTATTTAGAACAGCTTGCTTCTCCCTTAAGGAATGCAGGATTGATTAAGAGTATTCGTGGTGCATATGGTGGATACATGTTAGCGAAAGATCCAGTAGAAATAAAAGCTGGTGATATTATACGTGTATTGGAAGGGCCGATAACACCAGTTGAAGGAATCGAGGATGAAGAGCCCGCAAAGCAAGCGTTATGGTTACGAATTCGAGATGCTGTCAAGAATGTGTTAGATACGACTACGCTAAAGGATTTAGCAGAACATAATAATGACCAGCCACAAGATGCGTATATGTTTTATATTTAAATGGTAATTGTTTGAGGAAGGAAAAGATAAACGATGGAACAAATTTATTTGGATCATGCTGCAACGACCCCGATTCACTCTGAAGTATTAGATGCAATGTACACGGTGGAAAAGGATGTATTTGGTAATCCATCTAGTGTTCATTCATTTGGAAGGAAGGCAAGACGATTATTAGATGAAGCACGGCTTACATTGGCTCGAAGCATTCATGCTAGTGAGAAAGAGATTGTATTTACTAGTGGGGGTACAGAAGCAGATAATCTTGCTATTATTGGCACAGCATTAGCTAATCGACAAAAGGGAAACCATATCATTACTACTGCGCAGGAACATCATGCTGTACTGCATACGATGGAAAGATTAGAACAGGAAGGGTTTGAGGTAACCTATTTACCAGTTAACCAAGATGGGAGAATTAATGTAGAAGATGTAAATCAAGCGTTAACAGATGCTACCATCCTTGTTTCCATTATGTATGTAAACAATGAAACAGGTGTTATTCAACCAATTGAAAAGGTTGGCGAATTATTACAGAAGCACCAAGCATATTTTCATACAGATGCTGTACAAGCCTTTGGATTAATTGATTTGGATGTTACGAAGATGGGCATTGATATGCTGACGGTTTCTGCTCATAAGATAAATGGTCCAAAAGGAATTGGTTTTCTATATGTGAATGAGAAGGTGAAGTTAAATAGTTTACAATTTGGCGGAGAGCAAGAGAGAAAACGTCGCGCTGGAACGGAGAATCTTGCTGGAATTGTAGGTTTTCAAAAAGCAGTTGAATTAGCTATGGAGAATAAATCAATTCGAAAGGAACGTTATTTATCTTATAAACAAGCATTCCTTAACATCTTAAAGAAAAACGGAATCGATTTTGAAGTCAATGGTGCCATAGAAGCTAGTATTGCTTCCACGGTGAATATAAGTTTTCCTGGTACAAAAGTCGAAGCGCTGTTAACCAATTTTGATTTAGAAGGTATTGCTGCTTCCAGCGGAAGTGCGTGTACAGCTGGATCTGTAGAGCCTTCACATGTATTAACTGCTATGTTTGGCAAAGCGCATGAATGTACAACAAATTCGATTCGCTTTAGTTTTGGACAAGCTAATACACCAGAGAATATTAAAGAAGCTGCTGAACGTGTTGCGAAGATAGTAAAGCGACTAGTTAAGTAAAGGATGTGTAAGTATATGAATGAAAATAAAGACACAAGAGTTGTAGTTGGTATGAGTGGGGGCGTTGACTCCTCTGTAGCTGCTTTACTCTTAAAACAGCAGGGCTATGATGTTGTAGGGATCTTTATGAAGAACTGGGATGATACGGACGAATTTGGGGTGTGTACAGCGACGGAAGATTTTGAGGATGTTGTTCGTGTCTGTAACCAACTGGATATTCCTTATTACGCTGTTAATTTTGAAAAGCAATATTGGGATAAAGTATTTACGTACTTTCTAGATGAATACAAAGCAGGAAGGACACCGAATCCAGATGTCATGTGTAATAAAGAAATTAAATTTAAGGCTTTCTTGGAACATGCGATGTCTTTAGGCGCTGATTATTTAGCTACGGGACACTATGCGCAAGTAAAAGCACATCATGGACGGTATGACATGTTACGTGGCGCGGATGATAATAAGGATCAAACTTATTTTCTCAACCAATTATCAGAAGATGTTTTATCTAAAGTAATGTTTCCACTTGGACATCTCCCCAAATCAGAAGTTCGTAAGATAGCCAAAGAACATGGTCTTGCTACGGCAGAAAAGAAAGATAGCACAGGAATATGCTTTATAGGAGAACGTAACTTCAAAGAGTTCCTGAGCGAATACCTGCCAGCTCAACCTGGTGAAATGCAAACATTAGAAGGTGAGGTCAAAGGTCGCCATGATGGTTTGATGTATTACACGATCGGGCAACGTCAAGGACTGGGAATTGGTGGATCAGGGGAACCGTGGTTTGTTGTTGGCAAGAACTTAAAGGACAATGTGCTCTATGTAGGACAAGGGTATGATAATGATAAGCTATATTCAGATGCACTGATTGCGACCGATGTGAATTGGATCCACTCAGAAAACCTTAATGATACGTTTATTTGCAGTGCGAAATTTCGTTATCGTCAACAAGATAGCAAAGTGAAAGTTACCATTTTAGAAAATAATCGGGTGAAAGTTGATTTCATAGAAAGTCAACGCGCAATCACTCCTGGACAAGCTGTTGTTTTTTATGATGGAGACGTTTGTCTCGGTGGCGGAACAATTGAAGAGGTAAGAAAACAGGACCAAATGTTAGATTATGTTGGATAGTTAGGAGTTTTACCGTGGATAAGATAAAACAAGCTATAGCTTACATGCAAGAAAATAAAATTGAAGAAGCAGCTGCATTGTTCACAGAAGTTATCGAAGAAAACCCGGAAGACCCCGTTGGTTATATTAATTTTGGAAATTTGTTATTTCACATGAATGATTTTACTAGGGCACAGCGTTTTTATGAACGGGCAATGGAGTTAGATAAACATGCAGCAACAGCGTATTATGGACTTGGTAATCTGTATTATGAGCAATCACTCTACCCTAAAGCATTAGAAAACTTTCAGAAAGCAATTGAACTAGGTTTGGAAGAACCAGATGTTTATTTTCTTTTAGGAATGACTTTCCAACATCAAGAACAATATAAATTATCACTTCCTTATTTATTACGAGCTACGGAACTAGATCCGGATAATCAGGATTCGTTATTCCAATATGGTCTTGCACTCGCTCAAAGTGATCATTTGAAAGATGCTGAAAAAATCTTTCATAAGGTTTTGTCACTGGAAACAAATCATAGCGATGCCAATTATAATTTAGGTGTTGTTGCCTTGTTTGAAGATCGTTTAGAACAAGCCCTCACCTATTTTAATGAGGCACTGCGTATACAACCAGAACATATATTAGCTGCGAACGGGAAAGAAAAAACCGAAGCGTTATTAAACGAATCGTAAGTTGAAATAGGTTGGTGTTTCTTGGATGGAAGAGGATAAACAAAGTAAAGGCTATATTAGAGGCGATTTAATTCATACCATTTTTCATAATGAAGCGGAACAGTTTTCGATTGCTAAAATAAACGTGTTGGAAACGAATGAAGCTTATAGTGAAAAAGACATTGTTATTAAGGGGTATTTTTCTAGTTTACAAGAAGGAACAAGTTATTATTTCTTTGGTATCTTTGAAAAACATCCTCGCTTTGGTATGCAATATAAAGTAACATCCTATAAAACATTTATTCCTGATACAAAAGATGGTTTAATTGCATATCTATCTAGTGATTTATTCTATGGTATAGGAACGAAAACCGCTGAAAAAATTGTAAATCAATTAGGTGAGAATGCAATTTCAAAAATCATGGATGATGAAGAAGCACTATCAGAAGTTAATGGGATTAAAAAGGAATCCGCTAAATCCTTGCGTAAGACGTTACAAGAGAACCAGGGATTTGAGCATGTTGCAGTATATTTAGCTAATTACAACATTGGTTTAAAAATGGCACAGAAAATTTATCAATACTATAAAGATGAGGCCATAGCTTTAATTGAGGAAGATCCATATCGATTTGTTTTTGATATTGAGGGATTTGGCTTTCGTACCGCTGATGAAATTGCTGCACAAATGGGAATTTCTACCACTCATGCGAACCGTATTGGTGCAGGTTGTGTTTATACTTTACAACGATCTGTTCAAGATGGACATGTTTATTTGCCAGTAAGTGAATGTGTCTCTCTTGTTGATCAACTATTAGCCTCTCCTGAGTTGACGGAAACTATCATCACTGACCGCTTAGTAGCTTTAAATGGGGATAAATCCCTTATTATTCAGGATGGCAATGTGTATTTGCCGTCTCTCTATTATGCTGAAGATGGGTTTGGTACACATCTGAAACGAGTGTTAACGAAACCCATTGAACAACGAACACCAATGGCCGAATTAATGAAAATAATAGGTGAAATTGAGGAAACAGAGATTCTTTCGTATGGGAAAGAGCAATTTACTGCGATTAATCAATCCATCCATTCGAAGTTGATGATTCTAACGGGAGGGCCTGGAACTGGTAAAACTACCGTTATTAAAGGAATCTTAAATGCGTTTGCAACGATTCACCAATTATCCTTAGATCCAAAAGATTACGATAATATGGACGAGTTTCCATTTATTCTTACTGCACCAACAGGAAGAGCTGCGAAACGATTAACAGAATCTACCAATCTTCCTGCTAAGACGATTCACCGTTTATTAGGATGGGATGGGATTAGTGGGTTTGATAAAAATGAAGATGAGCCATTAACCGGGAAATTTTTAATTGTAGATGAGTTTTCGATGGTAGACATATGGCTTGCAAATCAATTATTCAAAGCAATTCCTGATGATATGCAGGTATTAATTGTAGGGGATGAAGATCAACTTCCATCTGTAGGACCAGGTCAAGTGCTTTCAGATTTATTAAAGACGGAGCGAATTCCATTTGTGCGCTTAACGGAAGTGTATAGACAAAAAGAGGGATCAAAGATTATTCAACTAGCTCATCAAATTAAAAATGAAGAAGTAATCGATTTACAAAACGATCAAGACTTCAGTTTTATCTCATGCAATGAACAACAGATGGTTGATGTGATTATTAAAATTTTTACACGAGCAGTGGACAAAGGATTTGATGTGAGAAAGGTTCAAGTATTAGCACCCATGTATCGTTCGCAAGCAGGAATAACTAAACTTAATCAAGAGCTTCAAGCAATACTAAACCCAAAAACAGACCAAAAAAGAGAAGTGAAAACACAAGATGGACTGTTTCGAAAAGGAGATAAGGTAATTCAGCTGATCAATCAGCCGGAAGATGGCGTCTATAATGGAGATATTGGAGAAGTAGTGGCTATCTTCCGAGAAGAAGAAAACATAGATCAGGTAGAACAGCTTGTGATAGCCTACGATGATAAAGAGGTAGTATATGAACGGAAGGATTATCGAAATATTATGCTTGCGTATTGTATCTCCATTCATAAGTCGCAAGGAAGTGAGTTTCCTATTGTTATATTGCCAGTAGTACGTACTTACCGTCGTATGCTAAGAAAAAATCTCTTATATACTGCTATAACAAGAAGCAAGCAATCATTAGTTATTTGTGGTGAGGAGCAAGCTTTTATACAAGGAGTTGGAATGATAGATACGAACCGACGTTATACATCTTTAAATAAAAACTTGAAGATGAAACTGGATGATCAGGTTATAGATAACGCATATGAAAGTGAAGAGGATAACTTGTCGCCCTATGATTTCATGTGAGATAGGTATAAACATCATTCAATCGGGTTAGCATGGTAATATCAGATATGGATAAAAGGAGCCTTCATAAATGCGATGCCCGAATTGTAATGGAAAGGATATTGGGAAAATAGGTAGCCAGCAGTATTATTGTTGGAACTGTTTTATTGAGATGTCAGTAATCAATAATAAATTAACGATTCATCAAGTTGAAGCCGATGGTTCATTAAGTTCACTTAATGATTTATTCAGTGAGGATGAACGAACCTTTTATGGGAATCCATAAATTGTTCAGCTTGTATAATTAAGGAACTGTGCATATGTTTAAGGGTAATAAAAGCTTGAATTTCCTATATTGGTTATTGATCGGCATATCCCTGTTTTTATTTCTTTATTTAATGATTAAACTGTTTCCGTTCTACCATACAGTTTTTTTGTTTCTATGGCATCTATTTGCTCCTTTTCTTATCGCTTGCTTAATAGCGTATCTATTATACCCAATTGTTAATCAATTACATTATTATAATATACCAAAAGGGATAGCTGTTCTTTTGATTTACATCCTATTCTTTGGTGGGACGGCATATTTAATTTATCGTGTATATCCCATGATTGTGTATCAGGTAAGAGAGCTAAATGATCAATTTCCTCAGTTTATAAAGATGTATGAACAGCTTGTTTACCAAATGTATGAATATACTTCCTTCTTACCTGAAACAGTACATGATAAATTTGATCAGCTCTTTGCCCGAATCGAAAGCAGTCTGGACCAGTTGCTGTCACGGTTAGTTAATGGTTTCACGAAGGTTTTTGATTTGGTTATTCTACTTACTGTAATCCCAGTTTTAGTTTTTTACTTTTTGAAAGACTATAACAAAATGAAAGCCTTTTTTAAAGGGTTTATACCAAAAAAATACCGTTCGACATCAAGCAAAATGGTTCATGCCATTGATGAGACTTTGGGTAATTATATTCGTGGACAATTAATTGTTTGTTTATTTGTTAGTTTGACAACCTTTATAATTTTTAAGTTCTTATTAGGCTTGGATTTTGCATTACTCTTAGCTGTATTAATGGGTATAACCAACTTGATTCCTTATTTTGGGCCAATAATTGGTGCTATTCCAGCAGTAGCAATTGCATTTACCATATCAGGAAAACTAGTGATTTTTGTTATATTATCGGTTTTTGCTATTCAATTAATCGAAAGTAACTTGTTGTCACCATTTATAGTTGGAAAAAGTATAAATATCCATCCTGCAGCTATCATCTTTGCATTGTTATTAGGTGGTCAGTTATTCGGTGTAATCGGAATGGTGATCGCCGTCCCTTTAATGACGATTGTCAAAGTAATTGTTAAACATGTGATAGAATGGCGAAAAGTTAATATGAAGCTGAATACAAGTCACGAAGAGTAATACGTCCCATGAAATCATTTATAGCCATTTACTACAAATATGTCACGAGAAGCCTTCTTTATTGACATTCAACAAGATGTTTTTTATAATTACGCTTACAACACTACAATTTGAATTCGTTGAAAGTTACGAAGTACATGATAGGCTCTTTCAAGAGAGGGGTTTTCATTGGCTGTAAGAAACCCTAAAGGTAGCGTCATGGAAAGCTAAACTGGAGTGCGGTTAATTCCCGTCGGTGTCATACCGTTACAATGACTGAGTGGTGAATACAACTTGTATTCATAATTAGGGTGGTACCGCGAATATATCTCGTCCCTGCATTAGCAGAGAGGGGATTTTTTTATTCCATTTTATTACGTTTCGGGAGGAAGGAAAGATGAAGCAATTAACATCGGCACAAGTTCGACAAATGTTTATTGATTTTTTTAAAGAAAAGGGGCATCGGGTAGAACCAAGTGCTTCTTTGGTTCCGAAGGATGACCCTACACTACTATGGATTAATAGTGGTGTGGCGACATTGAAGAAATACTTTGATGGTCGGGTAATACCAGATAACCCACGTATTGTAAATGCACAAAAATCGATTCGCACAAACGATATTGAGAACGTAGGGTTTACAGCAAGACACCATACATTCTTCGAAATGTTAGGAAACTTTTCTATTGGTGACTATTTCAAAAAAGAAGCGATCGAATGGGGATGGGAATTCCTAACGAGTGATAAATGGATCGGATTTGACGAAGAGTTACTTTCTGTAACCGTACATCCAGAAGATGATGAAGCTTATGATATTTGGCTACATGATATTGGTGTACCAAAAGAGCGAATTATTCGATTAGAAGAGAATTTTTGGGATATTGGTGAAGGTCCAAGTGGACCAAATACGGAGATTTTTTATGATCGCGGAGAACAATATGGGAAAGATCCAAATGACCCTGAATTATATCCGGGCGGGGAAAATGAACGTTATCTAGAAATCTGGAATTTGGTATTTTCCCAGTTCAATCATAATCCTGATGATACGTATACACCTCTACCAAAGAAAAACATTGATACAGGAATGGGATTAGAACGAATGGTTTCCGTTATTCAAGATGTCCCAACAAATTTTGAGACGGACTTATTCATGCCGATCATCAAAAAGACAGAAGAATTAGCATCGGTTGCTTACGGCGATAGTAAAGAAGGAGATACTGCCTTTAAGGTAATAGCGGACCATATTCGTACTGTTAGTTTTGCGATTGGTGATGGAGCAGTACCTTCGAATGAAGGAAGAGGGTATGTATTACGAAGATTACTTCGGAGAGCCGTTCGATTTGCTAAGGAGATCGGTATTGAGAAAGCATTTATGTTTGAATTAGTTGATACAGTAGCTGATATCATGAAAGACTTCTATGATCAAGTAGTTAAGAAAAAAACGTTTATTAAGAATATGGTCAAAGTAGAAGAGGA
The DNA here is from genome assembly GCF_000723585.1 of Virgibacillus salexigens. Lineage (NCBI taxonomy): Bacteria > Bacillati > Bacillota > Bacilli > Caryophanales > Bacillaceae > Virgibacillus > Virgibacillus salexigens. Next base: position 1,868,253 of record NZ_CCDP010000001.1, read on the forward strand.
ACGTTTTCATGAAACCTTACATGATGGCTTAGAGATTTTAACAAGCATCATGGAGAGAGAAGAGCAAAAAGGAAGTACGGTATTCCCTGGTGTGGAGGTCTTTCGTTTATATGACACGTATGGATTCCCTAAAGAGTTAACCGAGGAGTATGTCGAAGCTAAAGGGTTCACCATTGATGAACAAGGATTCCAAAAGGAAATGGAAAAGCAAAGAGAACGTGCTAGGAATGCTCGTCAAAAAGTAGACTCCATGCAGGTGCAAGACGGAGCGCTTTCAGAGATCGATGTGGAAAGTGATTTCATTGGTTATGATTACACCCAAACTGAAACAACTGTCGAGGGTTTAATAAAAGATGGTAAAACGGTTCGTGATGTTAGTGTAGATGAAGAGGTTTATGTTTTACTGCGCCGAACTCCGTTTTATGCAGAGAGTGGAGGACAAATAGCTGATAAAGGGGTAATCTATACGGAGACAGCCACTGCACAAGTAGAGGATGTACAAAAATCTCCAAAAGGCCAACATATTCATCGTATTCGAGTTACAAAAGGTTCTTTCTCACTAGGGGAAACAGTGAAAGCGGAAGTGGAATTAGTAACGAGAAGCTTTATTGTGAAAAATCATACAGCTACCCATTTACTTCACCAAGCTTTAAAAGATATACTTGGTACACATGTAAATCAAGCTGGCTCACTTGTTACTCCAGAACGTCTTCGTTTTGATTTTTCTCATTATCAAGCACTATCCAAGGAAGAGCTGGAGCAAATAGAGCAAATTGTAAATGAGAGAATCTGGGATGCCATTACGCTTGATATCACACATGAAAACATTGAAGATGCAAAGAATATGGGAGCTATGGCATTGTTTGGTGAGAAATATGGTGATGTTGTACGGGTAGTTAAAATCGGTGATTATAGTATTGAGTTATGTGGCGGTTGTCATGTAGTAAATACGGCTGAAATCGGTTTGTTTAAGATAGTTTCCGAAAGTGGCATTGGTGCTGGAACGAGAAGAATTGAAGCAGTTACGAGCAAGCAAGCTTATCAGTTCTTATCGTCAAAACTCGGTGTGCTCCACCAGTCTGCCCAATTGCTAAAATCAGCGGAAGAAGCAGTACCTGAAAAAATAGAAAGCCTATTCCAAGACATCAAAGATATGCAAAAGGAAAAAGAGTCTTTACGTGCTAAATTATCCAATGTTGAAGCATCATCTATTCTTAATAACGTAGAAACCATCGAAGGGGTTCCTATATTGGCAGAAAAAGTAGATGTCGGAGATATGAATCAATTACGCAATATGGTGGATGATTTAAAACAAAAACTTGGGTCGGGAATCATTCTATTAGCGATGGAAAGCAACGGAAAAGTTCAATTAGCTGCTGGTGTATCGAAAGATCTAATGGATAATGGATTTCATGCTGGTCAACTCATAAAACAAGCTGCGCAAGCCTGTGGCGGCGGTGGCGGTGGACGTCCTGATATGGCTCAAGCTGGGGGGAAAGATGCAAGCAAAATCATCCAAGCATTGTCTACAGTGAAGGATTATGTAATAGAACAAACCAATCGCTAATTTGTATATCGGCTAGTAAAAAAGATATAATTAATTCTATAATCATGTTAAGATAATAGAAGAAGCTTACATTCTGAAAATGATTTCACTAAGGGTCATTTTCAGAATGATTCTAAGATCGAGGTGTCATGATGAGTTCAATTGATAAAACGATGAAGTTCAATTTTTCGGAGGAACCATTTGACCAGGATGTTAAGGAGATACTGTTCACTGTGCATCAAGCATTAAAAGAAAAAGGATATAACCCGATCAATCAGATTGTCGGTTATTTACTTTCTGGTGATCCAGCATATATCCCACGGTATAATGATGCGCGTAATCTAATTCGGAAAATTGAACGTGATGAAGTAATTGAAGAACTGGTTAAATTTTACTTAGAGCAGCAACCCGAGGATGAACAATGAAATTACTTGGATTAGATGTTGGCTCCAAAACCATTGGTGTCGCTGTTAGCGACGCACTTGGTTGGACAGCACAAGGAATTACCACATTAAAATGGAATGAAGAAGAGATTACTTCTGCAGATAAAGAAATAAAAGCTTTAATAGATGAGCATCAGATAGGGAAAGCTATTATTGGACTTCCCAAGAACATGAATGGTACCATCGGTGAACGAGGAGAAATGTCGATCGCTTATGCAGAACATGTTAAAAATACGCATGGTATTGAGACCGAACTATGGGATGAGCGTTTAACGACGATGGCTGCGGAACGAGTTTTATTAGAAGCTGATATGAGTAGGAAAAAGCGTAAGAAGGTCATTGATAAAATGGCTGCGGTTATGATTTTACAAGGTTACTTAGACCAAGGATAAGGAGTGAAAAGATGGCATTAGAAGAAAAAGAGCGAATTATTATTCCTGATGAAAATGGAGAAGAACATCTATTTGAGGTATTGTTTACCTTTGATGTGGATGAAACAAAACAAAGCTATATTGCTGTTATCCCTGTAGAACAGTCAGAGGATGAAGAAGTAGAAGTTTATGCTTTTCGTTATGAAGAAAAAGATAATGATGAGGATGATTTATCCTTATTTCCAATCGAGTCTGACAAGGAATGGGAAATGGTTGAAGAGATGCTCCATACATTAGCAGACCAGGAGAACGAAGTATAAGTTCCTCTTCATTTATGAAAGCTGATGTCACATTCTGACATCAGCTTTTTATGTTTCAGCATAAAATTAATGGAATATAATAGCGATTTTTAGTATAATATATCGGAATGAGAGGGGGATATTCATGTCCAAAGATAAAAAGAATAGCAATTTCAGGGACAACCTCGAGGCTCGTAGTGAAGAAGCCAAAACCGTTCGTAAAATTGTATCTATTATTATTATCGCTTTATTGTTAATTTTGTTAATAGGTGGTATTTCTGGATATTTATATGTAAAATCTGCGCTTGAGCCAGTGGATCCAGAAAGTAATGAAGAAGTGAAAGTAACGATACCAATTGGTTCATCATCTTCACAGATTGCTTCTATTCTAGAGAAAAACGGAGTTATTAAAGATGCGCTTGTTTTTCGTTTTTACATAAAATTTAATAATGAATCTAATTTTCAGGCTGGTGAATATACATTTACAACTGGGATGAAATTAGACGAAATCATTGACTCACTGAAAAATGGCAAAATTATGGCAGAACCAGTACATTCGATAACGATTCCTGAAGGAAAGACTGTGGAAGAATTAGCAGAAATTTATGCAAAAGAATTAAGCTTTACAAAAGAAGACTTTTTAAACAAGGTAAATAACAGGAACTTTATCGAGCAATTAATGGAAGCATATCCTTCTATTTTATCGGATGACATTTTAAATCCAGAAATTCGGACGCCACTAGAAGGTTACTTATTCGCATCTACTTATGAATTTTATGAAAAAGAACCAAGTGTTGAAACAGTTATTTATGAAATGATGAAAAAGACAGATACAGTGGTATCTAAATACCTTGATGAGATTAGTGAGAATAATTTTTCTGTCCATGAAGCCGTTACCTTTGCTTCGGTAATAGAAAAGGAGGCAAGTACAGCAAAACAACGTAAAAAGATTGCTGGTGTTTTCTATAACCGCATTGAACAAGGTATGAAACTACAGACAGACCCAACCGTATTATATGCATTAGGCAAACATAAAGAACGAGTACTTTATGAAGATTTGGAAATAGAGTCTCCATATAATACATATTATGTAGAAGGTTTACCTATTGGTCCGATTGGTAGCTATGCCGAAAGCTCTTTGGCAGCAGCATTAAACCCTGAAGATTCTGATTACTTATACTTTCTACATGATGGAGATGGAGAGATATATTATGCAGAAAATCTAGAGCAGCATAATAAAAATAAACAAGAGCATATGAATTAACTTGCCATACTGATTCATCCCCCTGTTTCATTTTAAATGAGAAGGGGGATGAATCCGATTTATTCTAAAAAGAGGGTATTTCATGGATGAACAAATAATAAACTATTTATCGAAGATTTTACCAGCAAGAGAAGAAAACATCAGTGATCTAGAAAAAAAAGCAAAAACAGAAAAAATACCTATTATGGAACCAATAAGTATGCATTTTGTACTACAAATGCTACGTCTAAAACAACCCATCAACATCTTGGAAATCGGAACAGCAATTGGATATTCTGCATTAAGGATGCTGGATTCAGTTCCCAACGCTAGTATTATCACAATCGAAAAGGATGAACAGCGTTATCAGGAAGCAATTAAGAATATTCAAAAGCAAGGTAAAGAAGAGCAAATACATGTTATTCATGGGGATGCACTCGAACAATTAAATAATTTGCAAAAAGATCAATTATTTGATGTAATATTTATCGATGCAGCAAAAGGTCAGTATCGACGGTTTTTTGAGCAATCAGCACCTTATTTAAATAAAGCGGGCATGATACTAACTGATAATGTTTTATTTAGGGGGTATGTTGCCCAGCAAGAGCTGGCACCAGCAAGATTTAAGAATATGGTCAAAAAAATCGATAATTATAATGAATGGCTTATGCATCATCCAGATTTTACAACGACTATTGTACCAATTGGAGATGGAGTTGCAATTAGTTTAAAGAAGTGATGCTTAGAAGGGAGTACCTTATCCATGCAGGATAGACCAGTAGTAATTGGCGTGGCTGGTGGAAGCGGCAGCGGTAAAACATCTGTCACACGCTCTATATGCCAGCGATTCTCCGATCAAACCATTCTTGTTATTGAACAAGATTATTATTATAAAGACCAAAGTCATTTGCCCTTCGAGGAGCGGTTAAATACAAATTATGATCATCCACTGGCCTTTGATAATGATTTGTTAATTGAACATATACATGCATTGCTAAAGGGAAAAGAAATTAATAAACCTGTTTATGATTATAAAATCCATACAAGATCAGAAGAAGTCATTCTGGTCCAACCAAAGGATGTGATTATTCTAGAAGGGATTTTAATTCTAGAGGATCCTCGATTAGTGGATTTAATGGATATTAAAGTATATGTTGATACGGATGCAGATCTACGTATTATTCGTCGCCTGATGCGAGATATAAATGAGAGGGGCCGGTCTTTAGACTCTGTAATCGATCAGTATATTAATAATGTAAGACCGTCTCATTTGCAATTTATCGAACCTACGAAACGATATGCAGATATTATTATTCCAGAAGGTGGACAAAACCATGTAGCAATAGACATTATGGCAACAAAGATTGAAAAAATACTTTTCAAAAATCAAACCTAGAATTAAAGAAAAGTGTTGAAAATTTGTAAGAAGTCTGCCATAGTAATGTTTAGTACTTTTTTTCAGGTAATTGAGACATGAAAATCATATCTTGGTTATTTCAATATGTTTATTCACTCAATGTCAATTAATTAAAAGGGGTTAGTAATCCTTAAGAGGTTACTAAAGGAATAAAAAGGAGTGTTTAGAATGGCTACAGAGAAAAGTTATTATATGACTCAAGAAGGAAAGAAAAATTTAGAAGAAGAATTACATTATTTGAAAACAGAAAGAAGACAAGAAGTCGTTGAACGCATAAAGGTAGCACGTGATTTTGGGGATCTTTCTGAGAACTCGGAGTATGATGCGGCTAAAGACGATCAAGCCTTTGTAGAATCAAGAATTGCACAAGTAGAGAAAATGATTCGTAATGCAGTAATCATTGAAAATGATAATGATAATCCAAATATTGTTTCATTGGGTAATACAGTCACCTTCCAAGAGCTTCCTGATGGTGATGAAGAATCCTATACAATCGTAGGTAGTGCAGAAGCAGATCCTTTTGAAGGAAAGATATCCAATGATTCGCCCATGGCTAAAAGTCTGCTTGGACAAGAAGTAGGTGCTCAAGTTACGGTGACAACTCCAGGAGGAGAAATCGAGGTTAAAATTGTAAAGGTTGACTAAAAAACGAGCATAGCCCGTTTTCAGGCTGTCGAGAAACTCGACAGCCATCTTTATTTAAAGAAGTTCAAAATGAACTGTATCGGTTGGCTCTATGATTCATTGCGTGTCGTGTCTCTAGGTCAGAAGAAAGGCATAATGTAATGAGAGAGAAAAAAAGAGATTTTCTACAAACTGGTTTGCCTGCTTTTTTGATAGGAGAATAAAAAACGAGTACGTTACGACAGCCAATTAAACTGGAGATCTTTCAGAGAAAGTGAAGTTCTATCCACGGAAAAACATCCTGTTGTGTCTACACTTTTAGAGTGCCGCTGTTAGGTTATTAGGAAGAAACAACAAATTGTCTAATGTTAAGATACAATTGTAATATCTCTATCATATTCTTCTGCTTCAAAAATATGATATTATAGTAGAGTAGATATGGGAGGGCTAAAAGTATGAGTGATTTAGATAAAGGTTCGAGGCTAAATAAATTTGAAAAACGTAGAAAAAATACGAAGTCTATTTCCATTTTGCTTGTGGTAGTTGCCATTCTAATCATAATATTTCTTGGATTTTTGATATTTGGTGGTGGCGAGGATAATACGTCAGAAGAAACCGACTCATCAAATTCTGAAAATCAATCCGAGCAAGAAGAAAATAATAATGAGGATAATAATAGCAGTGGAGACCAATTTACTAGAGGAGATAGCGAAGAAGATGCTGCAAATAAAGAAGACCAGGACCAGAATAATGATCAACAAGAATCCACAGAAGAGGATACGGAAGCAGAGAATAATGCAGAGGTAGAAAAGGAACAAGTTGAATCATCTAACAGTAATGTGGTTGAAGCTTATACGGGTGATTGGGAGCCAATTGGAACAGAACAGGAAGGACCGCATACTACGAATTATAATGATGGATCTCAAGATCGAATTGAGATAGCTCGAGCAGCAGCAGAAGTGACTGGCCTCGATGAAAGTTCAATGGTTACCCATTGGGTAGGTAATGGAGGAGACCAGAAAGTAGAAGCAACAGTGTCTAACTCTGATAATACAGAGATATACCGAATTTATTTATCATGGGTTGATAATAACGGTTGGAAACCAACAAAAGTAGAAAAATTGAATCAAGTAGAAACAAATTAAGAATGCGTGTGATGGAGGAGAAGCCATGACAATAGGTATCATTGGTGCTATGGATGAAGAGGTTGCTCTAGTATTAGAGACAATGACTGAAAAACAAGAAAAAGAAGTTGCCAACTGTTTATTTATAAGTGGTAAACTTAATGGACAAGCTATCGTTTTATTAAAATCTGGAATAGGTAAGGTTAATGCTGCAATGGCAACAACTATTCTGCATGAGCGATTTACAGTTGACTGCATTATAAATACAGGATCTGCAGGTGGTTTTGCAAAAGAATTAGAAGTAGGAGATGTTGTAATATCTACTCAGGTCGTCCATCATGATGTGGATGCAACAGCATTTGACTATGCATATGGTCAAGTACCAAGTATGCCTGCAATGTATGATGCAGATGCAGGATTGGTAACTAAAACTACAAAAGTAGTTCAGCAAATGGGAATCCGCTCAAAAGAAGGCATCATTGCTACAGGGGACTCATTTATGTCAGATCCTAATCGTGTAGTATTTGTTCGTGAAAAATTTCCTACGATGATAGCCGCTGAGATGGAGGCTGCTGCTGTAGCGCAAGTCTGTTATCAATACAAAACGCCATTTGTAATTATTCGAGCGTTGTCAGATATAGCTGGTAAGGAATCTTCAATATCGTTTGATGCATTTCTAGAAACGGCAGCAACGAACGCGGCAAATCTAATTATTAAATTAGTGAGAGAAATCTAATTATAATTTACCATTAATTACCTCCTGCTTAACCTATTAATCTATGATACGATCAATAAGTAGAAGGAGGGCTATAATGGTGAATGAGCGGCTGAAACAGCTACAAAATAAATTTAAGGACTATCAACGATTTATTGGAGCCTTGCTTATCTTAGCTAGTTACTTATGGTTGGGGGCTATGATCAATACCTTTATTCGACCTTCTAACGATGGACCAGTGTTACTGATTTTAGCATTCCTATCTGTGGTACTAGGAATAGGGCTTGCATTTAAACAAAAACAAATAAAACAAGAAATAGAGGAGGAGCGCTAATCTTTATGATTAGCGCTCCTTTGGTTTAGATCGCACGTTATCTTCCTCGTTCCTTCCGATAATACTCATGGAATACTTTCATTAATGCTCTCTTCTCAATACGTGATACATAACTACGAGAGATGTTTAATTTTTTCGCAATTTCTCGTTGGGTCATCTCTTGTTGGTCATTAAGGCCGTAACGATAAACAATGACTTCTCTTTCTCGATTATCTAAAATAGCGAAATAATCCTCCATCTTTTCTATTTCCATGTTGAGTTGGATAAATTCTATAATATTTTGATTCTCGGCTTCCAAAATATCGATAAGACTAATTTCATTTCCCTCTTTGTCTTGGCCAATAGGGTCGTGCAGGGAAACATCTTTTTTTACTTTTTTTAACGCACGTAAATGCATAAGTATTTCAATCCTAATGTCAATACCTAGCAGGGCGGGGGATCAGTTCCCCGTGCCCACAAATACGACCCCACCATCAATCGGAACTACCTTAACCCCTTCTCTTAACTCATCCGTGTATACAATTTCCTTGATTTCCATTATTTAGCCCCCTTTGTTCGTATAAAAAACAGAACAAGCGTTCCGTTATTACAATTATATTACAAAATGAAGCTAATTAACAGACAATTATCGACAAAAGAGGAACATATTGGTTGGAAATGATTTCCTTTCTAATCTTTTTTACTTCTCTTGTCCAAGAATTTTAGTATACTTTTTATGTCTTCTGGCGTTAATTCGTCTTCTTCCATCTCTTCCCCGAAAGCTATCCACTTAACTTTTCCTTCAAGTTCTTTAGGTGTCTCCACTTCTTTACCAAACAAAGACTGTAGTGAAATTCCATATAAATCGCATAGCTTTTGTAGAGTAGAAAGACTAGGGATTCTTCCGTTTTCTATTCTTGAAACGTAAGAATTGCTTACTCCAATTCTACGCCCGGCTTCTCTAGTTGACATTCCAGTTTTCTCTTTTCTAATCTTCTTCAATTTTTCTCCAATTTCTTTGTCTAATTCCACAGCTTTACACCACCTCTCTCGGCTTATTATACATCTTATGAAAAATATAATCCAAAATAAATTTCAAAAAAATAATTTTATGTATTGACATATATGTAGCGTAATGATAAATTATAGTTAGCAATAATGATTGCACAAAGTTAGCAGTCGGGAGGTGAGGTTGATTGAACGGCAAGAAAGTGAAAAATTTACGAACAAGAAGAAATCACACTCAAAAATCTTTGGCAGCATCTATAGGGGTAAGCAGAGCCTATATAGATGCAATAGAAAATAATCGAAAAAAACCTTCTATTGGATTACTTGAAAAGTTAGCCGATGAATTAAATTGTTCAGTTAAATATTTTTTTTAATCTCATTGCTTACAAATATTAATCATTGAAAAGGAGGGTTGGAAATGAATGTAAAAAGAACTTTCGGCGGAAATTTGGAAAGGCAGCAAATCAAAGCACTTGGGATATTGATTAAAGCGGCAAAGGGAGAGGATATGAATGCCAAAAACTAAAACAGATTGGTTCTATATCGTAGCATTTACAATCACATTAGCATTCCTGTATCACGCAATAATAACAAGTTAGGAGGGTTCAGATGAAGAAGGGAAGTCTAATCGGATCGTTAGTTATCACATTGATTATATTTTTAATCACATTATAAGGAGAGGATACGATGAACCAATTAACAAAGATGTTCGATGGGCAACAGTTAAGAATCATTGAAATGGATAACGAAGCTTGGTTTGTGGCGAATGATGTTTGCAAGATTTTAGATATCAAAAATACAACACAGGCTGTCGCTAAATTAGATAATGATGAACGGTCTATATTCAACATAGGTCGTCAAGGAAAAACCAATGTAGTCAATGAATATGGACTCTACAATTTAGTATTAGGTAGCCGTAAACCAGAAGCTAAACAATTCAAACGCTGGATAACACATGAAGTAATCCCATCAATCAGAAAACATGGCGCATACATGACACCAGAGAAAATAGAAGAAACATTATTAAATCCAGATACAATCATTAAGCTAGCTACTAACTTAAAAGAAGAACAACAAAAACGAGCGCAAGCAGAGCAAACCATCGAACTACAAAAACCAAAAGTACAGTTTGCAAAAGCAGTAGAAACATCTGATACATCGGTACTAGTCGGAGAACTAGCTAAGATTCTAAAACAGAACGACATTAACATCGGTCAGAACAGGTTATTCAAATGGCTTAGAAATAATGGATATCTAATTAAGAAAAAAGGTGAAAGCTACAACTTACCAACACAAGCAAGCATGGACAGAGGATTATTTGAAATTAAGAAACGAGTTATATCGAATCCAGATGGCTCAGTAAGAACAACCAGAACAGCGAAGGTTACTGGAAAAGGTCAGATTTACTTTGTGAATAAATTCTTATCAGAGGAGCGTGCGAAGAATGGAAAAGTTAACAGAATTGTTGTCTGAATTAAAAGGTGTAGCAAGAGAAGAAGGGATTATTAACATTCGATATTCCCAGCATGATAAGCAAATGGAAGTACTTCTTAATAATGAAGATTTCCTTGACTCATCCAACAACAGATCATTAAAACAACGAGAAATGGATCGTGATGATCATGAAATCAGCTACCAACGCAACGGGATTAAATTCTACACTATTGCAGATGAATTCACATACAAAGATCACTTCGAACCACTATTCGAATTAAGTGATGAAGTATTCGTTACAACGGATATGCCGGGCGATGCAATGAAAGAAGCAGGTCACACAATACAGGATTTTATGTAAGGGTAATTAAATGAACGGTCTAAGAATTAAAACTGTTGATGGAGAAGATGCGCTTTTCAAAGGAAAGGATGCAGAAAAAATCTATAACTCAATAAACAATGCAGGTGCTAAAGGTGCAGCTTGGGCAGGTCCGATAAAACTTGAAAACGGTTGGTCAGTAACATTTGTATTAAGCAATATTATTTCAATGTCCACAAAGTAGGAGGGAAACAATGGCTTTAAAATCATTTAAAGATTTATTCAATCTTGATTTAACTAAAGAAGTTGCTAAACGTCCAGTTAAGAAAAATTCAAACTTACAATTAGATTATCTGGAATGGGCGAATTGTATTAAGTTACTTCATGAACATGGAGCGGAAACAGTGCGCTACGGTATGAACAAAAACGAGAACAATTATCCTTGCTTTTATGATCATAACGGCGAAGCACCTTTCGTGAGTGTATGGGTAGAAATTGACGGTCAGAGATATGAAGAAGATTATCCAGTAGTTAACGGTATATACGTTGTTAACAGTCCGAATCAATTGGAAATCAACAGAGCAAAACAAAGGGGATTTGTTAAAGCAGTAGCAATCAACACAGGTTTAGGACTTAGCTTATGGATTAAGGAAGAACAATTAATAAATGATGACAAAGAAATACAAAAGGAAATGAATCAAGATGAAAGCAGGACGTTAAATGATCAGATAACTAGATTATTTGCACAGGCGCTTACAAAAGTAGGAAACAAAGAAACCTTATACGGGATTCTACAAAGCAGCAAAGAAGAAGTTTCAAAGCTTTATAGTTCTAAAGATCATGCAGCTAAGAAAATCCTTATAAGTAAGTTGGATGTGATTCTAAATGATAACGTCAACTAATGACAGACATAATTTTATAGGCGGTTCAGAAGCTAATATGATTTACATGAACTATGAATCAAAAACATTTGTTGATTGGTGGTCAAAAAAGCTAGTTGGTGTGACTGACGAAACCTTTACCAACATTAATATGGCAGTTGGAACACTTCTTGAATCAGATGTGATCGACTTATACGAATCAATTCATGGCGTGAAAGGGATTCGTGATAAGCAGAAAGTAAAAGGGATCGCCAGAGCAAACACCGATTATATTATAAACGATAAAGTTTCAGATGTAAAAGTGACAGCAAAGGCGTTTGAATGGTTCATAAAAGAAAAAGTACCTATCAATTATAAACGGCAACTCATTCATTACCTGTATATTTTTGAATTGAGTAAGGCTTCTATAATTGCATATCAAGTTAATGAAGATTTATTCGTAGATCCATTTCAAGATTTATCCGAGGACATGATTTATGAAATCGAAGTAAATATAACTCCAAAAGAGATACAAACACATAGAGAAAAACTGGATTACTTGGAATACTGCAAGGAAATAAACATTTTCCCGCAGCAGGTTACAAAATGACCTGGCACGAACTAATCAAACTAGCCCGTGATCTAGGCTATACCAAAGAAGAAGTAAGAAAAATACTAAGGGGTGCTTAGTCGCCCCTGCTAGGAGGTAGCATTTATGGTGATCGCATATTGCGGTAACTGCGGAAAGGAAACGGAACACGGAGACGGATTGCGTTGTACAAAATGCGGAAAATGAAACACTTATCATAAAAACTAATTAAACTAGGAGGATATAAATGGTTGAAGAAAAGTACACACCAAGCGAATATTTCACAATGGTAAAAGATCGTAAGGAGAAAGCGGACGATAAAATGATTGCACGAATTTATGACAACAGTTTAGAACTTCTAAATAAATATCAACAAACGGGTCAACACAAAGGTGCTAGAAAATTGATTTTTCACTTGGAGACGTTAGAAAAAGAAAAGCAAGTTATAGATATGGGGATAGATACATTCATTTACGAGGATGAAATCACAAACTATATACGAAATGTTGCAGACGATGTGGTGAAAATTATCGAACTACGAAACTACGAAAGAGAAGTACCCGATGATATCGCATTAGCAGTTGAACAAGTAAAAGATATCTTTGACGAGTTCTACGTAGTTTTTACAGATTACACAGGTGAGGTAGAACGTCAAGTAGAGAAAGAGCGCATTGATAAAGATCCGATTTTGTTCGGAGTGTTCCAAAAAGAAGAATTAGGCGTTGTGATTGACCGATTTTATTATATTGGTGATTGGGAAGATGAGTATTGCACATTAACGCTAGATAAAATGGTTAATCAAATCAAGTCAAAAGAAAAACGTAATGTGGAAATGAAAATCAAAACACCAGAAGATATACAGGAATTAAAAAGCCAATTAAACAGTCTATCTGCATCTGGAGAAAATTTTAGGATGAACAACGATAAAAAGAAAAGCTTTTTTCGCAAAGTGCGTTCATTTTTAGGGAAGCCGATAAAATGAATTTACCGCAAAATATTGATTTAACCGAGACTAGACGTTTTCAGAAAAGAGAAATCGACGTTCAACCAAACGACAGAAGAATACCAAGTATAGATTATATCAATGTTTTATTAAAAAGAGACAGGGGGTTTCCTTGGAGAAAAGTTGAAAAAATACCGCATGACCCTTACTCAACGATAATACCAACAGGTTATGCAGAGGACATAAAACAAAAAGAGTTTTATCATAAAGCGGATATTGGTGAATCATGCTATTGCTGCGGATTAGATTTAACTAAGTTTCCTTGGAAGAAATCATTCACATTGTGCTATTGGTGCAATCGAAAAATGGAATTATCGCAATCGAACACTTATTATCTACGTCACTTATAAACAGGAGGATTCAAATGGACAAGGTTAAAAAAACCATACTAGAAATCGAGAATGTAAGAGTAATAGAACATGACGACATGAACCTAGCAGTAGAACGCTACGAAACATATTACAATCCAAAAACCAAGAAAGAGAAATCTGGATGGCGTTTTAAAGGTTACACAGCTTCCATTCTCGGGGCGATACAGTTAATCCATAATAAGGAACTACTTATTGATCAAGAAGCTGTCACCGATTTATCAAGCCATTTAAACGAAGTGAAACGCACGACTAAAACATTAGCAGAGATTAAGGAGGCTTTATAGGGATGGAAATTGATCAAATTTATGTCCATGATATATGGTTGGGTGTTGGTGGTAATACACCTTGGGGAATAAAAGGAAAAATTAAAGAAATTGAATTAAATGAACCTGACCCGCGTAGCTTCCATGGTGCTGATTCAGCCTTTATATTTATTAAGTTTGATACTGGTTACATCATAAAAATGAAAACAAACAATTACATGATTGGGTATCAAGGAGATTCTAAGGAGGTCTAGGGATGGATGAACGGCTAGAAAGAACAAAAGGGTTGCTGCAATTAGCAGGCGTATACCGTAAAAAGGGAAATGAAAGATTAGTAGGTCAGACGATACAGCTAATTTATGAAGAATTGCTTATTGATTACCTTATTCAACAAACAGAACGTGTGCAGGAGTTGGAGAAAGATAATAAAAGATTAAAAGATTTAAATAGTAACAATTTACCTGTTATGAGGTCAATGCATGAGAAAACAGAACGCTACAAACAGACTTTGGAGTTTTATGCGGATGAAAGCAACCACGAATATGAAGTCACTTATGACATGGCAGACGTTATCGAATCAGAGGTAATGAAGGATTACGGCAATAAAGCACGTGAAGCATTGAAAGGAGTAGAGGGATGAAAAGAGAAGATTTACCATTTCTAATTGGCATGGAAGCACATTTGAAAAATGAAGGAATAGAAAACGATCTAATAATGAGAGGTGGAAACAAAATGAAAGTAGTTGAGTTGGAAATTACAAAGTCTTACAAAGCACAAGTTGTAGTAGATTCAGATGAAAATGTAATTGCACAAGCAGAGAAAAAGGCGGACAACATGAATCATAATCATTGGTCATATCAAGATACAGAATTTGATGCAATTAGCGTTACAGATATTTCGGATACTTTCACAAGAGAACATATAACTCTTTTAGAATGCGGTTATCCATATGAAAAGGTTAAAAAATACTCAAAAGAAGATGCTGAAGGGGAACTTGAAGCAATTAATGTTTACTAAATAAACAATCCTCCCTTAATGGGAGGTAAAGGAGGAAATGGGATGAGAAATTACAAATTCAGAGCATGGAGACCAAGTGTCGGAAGGATGAATTATGGTATAGCACCTATCAACAGTAGTAGATACGTAGTATTTGAGTCTAAAAACAAGAACCTGCACGACATTCACGGAAATACAGGAGTCATCATGCAGTACACAGGCTTAAAAGACAAGAACGGTAAGGAGATATATGAGGGTGAAATTTTAAAAAGAACAGTAACTGTTGTTGTTTTCGGAAGCGGTCATCCCCCTAAAGATGTTATTGAATACTTGAAAGTTGAATACAGAGAAAATTATGCAGGTTTTTACGTCGGAGAAGAACCATTACATCATTTTGTTGGTGCTAGATATGATGTGGCTACTGGTTGTGATTGTACTGATGTTGAAGTCATCGGAAACATATATGAACACCCACACCTACTAGAAGAAGGCGTAACGTCATGACAAAAGAACAATTACGCCAAATCGAAAAAGCCATAGGTCAACCAGTAACCATAGCTTTATTAGAGGAATATAAACGTGTACATGTAAAGGGGGTGATTAAGTGAAACGTCTGGTTGCAAGCAGAAAATTAAAACGTAAATGCCATATGTGTAACAGGTCATTCAAAAAAGGTGATATCTATTACAAGCACCGTACTGTAATCAGCGGTTATGAAATTTTAGCATACGAATACCTTGAATGTCCTAAATGCAGATACAAACAAGAATCACAAGAAAAACGATTCAATTTATTCAAGACAAAATGCCACCATCCTATTGTTAGTGAAGAATGGAGTTTTATTCCGGGTGAAACAGTTATGCAACCAGATCACGATGAATGCGTGATTTGTGGGGAATGGCTATAAAATTAAGCCTTAGCAAGTTTCTTGGCTCTTTGTTTCTCAACAAGTTCAACATACTTTAAACCATAAGCAGCTAATTCATTAATAGCCATACTACGATTATCTTTACGTTTTTCAAAACGATAATCATCAACTTTAGTTAATAAGTCTTTATCCCATGAAATAGTAGTTGTTGGACGTGACGAATCTTTTCTAACATGTGCCATATTGCATTCTCCTTTATTTTTTTAGATTAACGTAATACGTTGTTACATTATTTTTTAAGAACTAGTAAATCATGTAATTCACATTCAAGAACGGTGCAAAGTGTTTCTAAAGTATCGTAAGAAATATTGTTGTTTTGGTTATTGTAGAACTTATCTAAAGTGCGGCGGCTAATAGTAAGACCTTCATCTTTAATCATACGTTGTAGTTCTGAAACACTTTTGATATCCTTCTCGGCCATGATGACTGCAAGTCGATTCTTAATCATTAATCTTTCACCTTTCTTTGTACTAAATTTTGATTATATTATATAACTTTTATTACTTTTGTGCAACATTTTTTATCTATTGTACTTCTATTATATACAAAAGGTTTTAAAAATATAACCAAAGTTATAAATTAATACTTGCATTATTTACTACAAAGGTGTAAAATTTAGGTATGATAGTTATAAAACCTCGAGAGGAGGTGAAGTTATTGCCGATCAGAAATAATCTTCATGTACTTATGGCTAAGAAAGGAATTCGTTCCTACAGCGAACTGGCAAGAAGGACAGGCTATCATTATTCAAGAGTAAGACATTTCGGAAATGAAGTACATCAAAGAATCGACACAGAATTAATTAGTGATCTTTGTAAGGAATTGGATTGCGAACTATCTGAAATGCTTTACATTGAGCGATAAATTAAACGTACTGGAAGGGGGTGAACAAATGAATGCAAGGCTATATCAGTCTTCATCGTAAGTTGATGGAAAACCCCATATGGGCAGATCCAAATTATCTTAAACTATGGATCTATTGCTTATTCGAAGCTACTCACAAAGAGCGTGAACAACTAGTAGGAAATCAGATGGTAAAACTTGAAAGAGGACAATTTATAACAGGCAGGTACTCACTTTCAGAGGACATGAACAGAGGTGTTAAACCAAAACAAAAGCTTGATAAGTTGACTTGGTGGAGACACCTAAACAACCTCGAAAAGTTCGGAATGTTGAACATCAAAAGTACCAACAAATACAGCATTGTAACCATTGTCAATTATGATGTTTATCAGAGTAACCAGCATAAAACTGAACAAGATAATGAACATCAGATGAACAACAAACGAACATCAGATGAACATCACTTGAACACAAACAATAATGTTAATAATGGTAATAATAAAAAGAATAGTCCTAAACAAGTTTATGACGAAACTTCTATTTATTATCAGTTGGCTGAATACTTCTTAGACAAGATCAGAAATAATAACCCAGAACATAAAACACCTAACATGCAAACATGGTCTGATGATATTAGAAAAATGATGGAACTGGACAAGCGTAGTGAAAAACAAATCAAATATTTAATGGACTGGGTACAGAAAGATGACTTCGAAATGTCCAATGTGCTGTCACCTAGTAAACTAAGGAAACGATTTGACCAATTAGTAATTAAGGTTAAAAAAGAAAAAGGCACAGTACAACAACCAACAGAACGTAAGAAATCAAGGGAGCAATTAGAACAAGAGAAGTTATGGAAAGAAATGCAAGAGAGGTTGAACGCCTAATGAATTATTTAGAAAAAGAGATCCTTGGATGCTTTTTAAAAGATAACACCTTGCTGCAAGAAACGAATCTATCAATCAACCATTTTGAAGAATCACATCATAAGAAGTTATTTAAAACCATGGCTAAATTGTCAGAGCAAAATAAAGCTATTGATCATGTTTCCTTAATGACTGAACAACCAGAATTAATTGCCGACCTAGGCGGGCCGGAATACATCTTAGACATAGAAACAAAAGGCAACCCAGAGCATTACGACACATACGAACGAGACTTAATCACAGTGTATAAACAGAATACGACAGATCAAATAGTTAAGGATTGGCTTTCTAAAGAAGAACGAGGTAGCAGGGAACTACTGGATGAAGTGGAGAAGATCAACGATGAAGGTGAAACAAAAGAGGTCGATATAAACGGATTACTTGCAGACATGATAGACGAAGTGAATAAACCTAAATCCAGTTTGATTACAGGAGTACCAAGTGGCTTGGAAAAACTGGACATGTTAACAAGCGGTTGGCAATCACAAACAAGTACCATTATGGGGGCAAGGCCTTCAATGGGTAAAACAGCCCTAATGCTAAAGTTTATGTTATCAGCAGCGAAAAACGGGGATGTACCTGTGGTATTCTCGCTTGAAATGTCAGCTAAAAGCTTACTAAGACGATTAACAACAGCGATTGGGCAGATCAACGGATTTGAAGCAAGAAACCCACAGAACATGCAAGAATCGAAACAAAAACGATGGATGGATGCAGTGGGGGAAATAAGTAATTTGGACTTTGAGATATACGATAACTCATTCCAGACAATCCAGTATATCCGATCAAAAGTAAGAAAAGCACAAAAGAAATACAAAGGGAAACGAATTCTAGTATTAATCGATTATCTAACACTTATTGAAAATACAGGGAAATTCACATCAGATCATGCGAAAGTAACTGACACAAGTAAGAAACTGAAAGCAATAGCAAAGGATTACGATGTTCCAGTAATTACTCTAGCGCAATTGTCTAGGCAAGTCGAACAAAGACAGGATAAACGTCCAATGAAAAGCGATTTAAGGGAATCTGGAAGTATTGAACAAGATGCAGATTTAATCTTATTGCTGTATCGGGATAGTTATTACAACGCAGAAAGCGAAAATCCTAATGATTTAGAAATCGATTTATCGAAGCAGCGAGAGGGGGCAACAGGGCAGATCACAGTAAATTACAACCGATCTACGGGGGTGATTACAGATTGACAGTAAAGGAATATTACGAATTTGCAGTAAGAAACGACATGACAGACTTATATGTATTGATTATGTTCCTTGTTTACGAAAAAAAAGTCTTGTCCTTTGATGACGCAAAAGACAAGATCATGTTCTACCTTCAAGATAAGTTCAAACCGCGAATGAATGAACTTATCACCGAATACAAAAATAAACTTAATATTAATTATAAACCATGTGTATTCGAAGTGCAAGTAGAAAACAAGGCTTATCAGACTGTGTACATTTTGGCTGCCAATGAAAAGCAAGCGACTTCTTATTGTTTCAGCCAGATGTACAAGCCTATTGATATGAGTATATGTGATCCAGAACAACTTATGACCAAATACAATAAAAAAAATGAACCGATAAATTTAACTATAAAGCATCTAAGAGACAAAGCAACAGAAATCCCGTCATTTTTAGGAGGTTATTAGATGTATGAGGATATCGAACAAACAGCAGTATTTCTAAGGGATGCCATAGAGGGTATACCTAAGAGATACAAAAACAATAAAACAAAAATAGCTGATTTTCATAGCGAAACACAGGATTTGCTCCATACGATCGAACTGACTAGTTTTAATGCTTCTGAGGGGTATAGGCTGTCAAAAGAAATAAAAAACATGAGACAGGAGCGCAGGATGCTTAAAAATGAAAATGAATTACTGGTACACCTAATTAATGCAACGCAAAATATGCAAAAACATCTTAAAGAGTTAAACAAAGCTATTGAAAATATACAAACAGAAAAGCAGAAACAACAAAAACGCACCTATAGATGCAGGGTGAGAAAGGATTTACAAAATAAATTCTTGGAGGTAGTGAAATGATTCCTAAATACTTTGAATTTGAAATGAACGGAACGCTGGGCAAAAAAAGATATACTGCAATTCAAACCCATGGAGGTTTTGAGGTTTATGGCAATTCAACAGGTAATTTTATTAAACACTATGGAGATGCAACGGTTGCTAGAAAATTAGGTGAAAAAGAGTGGTTAATGATCCATAAAGAAGAATCCGACAACGTAAATCATCCAGATCATTACCAAGGTAAAACGGAAGTAATCGACATTATAGAACAAGCTACCGAGGGATTACAAGGAATCAATGCAGTATGTACGGGAAATGTCATCAAATATGTTATGAGATTCCAGAAAAAGGGCGGAGTAGAGGATTTAAAAAAGGCTCAATGGTATTTGAATAAATTAATTGGGGGTTATGAGAATGAATAAATGGCTTACTACAGGTGAAATGATAGATCAGTTGACGGTTAGGGAAGTTGCTATCAGTCAAAGTGGTGATGAAGCAAGTTGGGAAGGTGGGGAATTGATGTTTGAACCATCTACTCATAAAATCATGGAAAATAATTTTTCAAGAAGAATGAACAAAGTCTATCAAAATGAAAATTGGAAAATTCGTCCTCGATATGTATCTTTTGAAGAAGCTATGAAGGCTTTAAGGGAAGGAAAAGAAGTAAGACTCCATTACAGGGAATTTGATTATTATGTCGTTAATAAGGATTTGATGCATGACATGTTAATTAAGCTTGATATAGCGGACGCATCTTTTAATACAATGTTAACTGGTAAATGGACGATAGAAAATGTATAGCAAAGAACAACAATTAAAATCAAAACGTATCAAGAAGAAAAGCAAAAACTTTTCCGAGAAAACGAAACAAGAAATATTCGAACGTGATGATTGGAGATGTGTTAGGTGTGAATCTTATTATATCGAATCTGTACCACATCACATTATTTACAAGTCACAAGGTGGAACGGGAGAAGCAACAAACGGTGCAACAGTATGTAGGGATTGTCACACACTAGCACATAGTCGGAAAGATGTTAGGAAATGGTTTGAAGGGTTTAGAGAGCAGTTATTGAGGCGGTGATCTTATAAAAATATACGTTCAAGAGGTACACCATGAAACAATAGACGGTGATACACTAACACAGATTATCACGTATCAAAGCAAGCCTTTATATTACGATTACATTATTTTCACATAAATACCCATTATCATATTACCGTATAGTGGCTGGTATGGCAACGGGAACATATATTCGGGAGGAATTTACATGTATAACAATATTACCTTAGTTGGCCGTTGGGTGGCCGATACAGAAATTAGAGTTGCAAATAACGGAACAGAAATCATGAACGGAACTTTAGCAGTAGGAGATTCATTCAGAAAAGATCATACGGATTTTATAGATGTTACTGCTTTTAAACATTTAGGGCTTAATACGAACAAATTCACATCAAAGGGTAGCAAAGTATTAGTAAGTGGTAAATTACAGCAAGAGCGCTGGGAGAAAGACGGACAGAAGCGCAGTAAGCACGTTGTGATTGCTAATCAAATTGTTTTCCTAGATGACAAGAAAGAAACAGGTGGTATTCCAGAAAGTGAAGGACAACCAGTTGATATTAGTGAATCGGACTTACCCTTTTAATCATGAGATACGAACAAGCAACCAAACAACAGTTAATTCAAATAGCACTACATGAACCATGTATATCGGATATGAAATACAAAGCTTGTAAGGAGTTGCAGCGGAGGTTGCACTCTCCTTCACAAGGAGGGTGGAGTAAATGAGATGGACAGAAGAAAATATTGAAAAAGAAGTATTCAAAGTGATGAAAGATTTAAACATAAACCGCATGCCTACCAGTAGAGAAATTATAGATAGTTATGGATATAAACTATATTCAGCTATATGGAAAAATGGCGGCATTGAAAAGTGGGCAAACAAATTAGGACTCGAAGTAAAAAAGACGTTTAAATTAAGTGATGAAAATATTGAAAAAGAAATCAGAGAAGCTATGCAAGCACTCGACATAAACCGCATGCCGACAACAAAAGAGTTGCGGGAAAATGGTTTTAAAAATCTTGACAGAAGAATATCTCGAACCAGAAAGTATTCTGGATGGGCTGACAAGTTAGGACTTGAAACTAAGAGCAATAGAACAGTACGAAAAAGAGTTTACAAAGATACTAGTATAAATCCTAATGAATATGCGGTGTATCGCGGGGATGAATTCTTGTTTATAGACACACCCGCAAATTGCGCTAGACGTCTAGGTGTTTCAATGAATGCATTCGCTTTTTATAAATCACGGCAACATCGCGAAAGGGTTAAAGAAGATGGGATACACGTTGTATGTGTAGGTAAAGAAGGCGACTACGAACAAGACTCAAAGGAATTCAATGAACAATTAATGCAAAAACAACGCAACAGACTAAAGGGGGTTGCACTATGAAAATAGCAGACTTTGAAAAAGAACGGATTGCAGGGCATACCATCGAACAATTAAGGCAGTTAGGCTGCGAAACAGAAGGATTAACACATAGAGAAGCAACCAAACGGTTACAAGCGGAACGGGCTAAGAATGTGATTGTTAAGAGTCCGCACGATAGTTGGTTCTGATCATGAAATCTATAGAGTTATTCGCTGGAATCGGAGGAATCAGTCTTGGTGCTGAATGGGCGGGTATTGAAACAATTGCACTTTGTGAACGTGAACCATTTTGCCAAAAAGTATTAAACAAGCATTGGCCAGATGTACCAATATTTGATGATATACGAACTTTAAATAGACAAGCTTTAGAAGAAAGGGGCATAGACGTTGGAACAATTGACATTATTTCAGGGGGATTCCCTTGCCAACCTTACAGTATTGCCGGGAAGCGAAAAGGCACGGAAGATGACCGCGACCTCTGGCCAGAAATGTTTAGGATCATCAAAGAAATCAAACCAGCTTGGGTTGTTGGTGAAAATGTTGCTAACTTCGTCAACATGGAACTCGACAGAACGATTTCTGACTTGGAAAGTATCGGCTACGAAGTACAATCGTTTGTTATACCGGCTTGTGCCGTCAACGCCAAACATAGACGAGACAGAACATTCATTGTTGCCCACTCCAACAGCATCGGACGGAACAACGGGGGCAATAATTGGAAAGAACGACAAGTACAAAATGAACAGCACAGGAACGATAAGGAAAGTCAATCGGAAGGGGTCGGACGGATCAATAGGACTAGGGAGATATGTTCAGTTCTTTCCGACTCCACAAGCGAGAGATTGGAAGGGGACAGCAGGAGGATTCCAAAAAGGGAAAGACTTACCTGGAAAGATCGGTGGGCAACTGAACCCGATGTGGGTCGAGTGGCTAATGGGATTTCCAATAGGGTGGACAGACTTAAAGGACTAGGAAACGCAGTAGTACCACAGCAAATATATCCAATATTCAAAGCGATTGTTGAGATTAACAAACTAAATGAAATGAGGGCGAAATAATGAATTTAAATAAATTATTCGAAATCCAAAAGGAATTAGATACAAAGATCGTAAACGAACACAGCTTGCAAGATCAAGATTTACTGCCAAAAAAGATATTAGCTCTACAAGTTGAATTAGGTGAATTAGCTAATGAATGGCGAGGGTTTAAGTTTTGGAGTAAGGATCAAGAGCCAAGGAATTTTTGGACGCCAAGACTACCCGAAGCAGATAGCCCGCTCTTAGAAGAATACGTAGACTGCCTACATTTTATTTTAAGTATTGGGTTGGAATTAGGGTATACAAGTGTTCTGGTAAATAAACAGATAAAACTTCATTTATCCTTGTCAGTTGGGTACGAGGAAGTTAATAATATAACTATTTCAAAACAATTTTCTGATGTTTTCTATAGCATTTCAGAATTAGAAGACACACAAGGACTTGATGAGTACGTCACAACTTTTGCAGAATTTATCTCTCTTGGCGAAATGCTAGGATTCAGCACAGAACAGATCGAACAAGCCTATCTTGATAAAAACAAAGTGAACCATGAAAGGCAAGCAAATGGATACTAAAGAACGCCTATCCATCATAGAACAATTAGCACTAATAACAGGATACAACAGATCGGTATTTGAAAAACAAACAGATGGCCAATTAGTGAGGGAGCTGGAAAAAAGATATGGACAGTAAATCAAAAGGACAGTTAAATTATGAGAACGTATTAAAAGATATGCAGATAGAAGAACTAACGGAAACGATAGAACAGAAAGAAAATCAAGTGAAATTGTTTGCTTATTTATCAGTCGTATTCGCATTAATGTTTGTAGTCACTCTCTTATGTTGGGTGGTTGGTTAGATGAATTATGTTGGTATTGATCCAAGTACAACGACAGGAATTTGCGTGTTAAATGAGGACGGGGAAGTAATAACAACGGATGAAGTTAAAACAGACACGAAAGAAGAACCACAAAGATTTATCGAACTAGCTGAACAAGTAGTTAATTACATCGAGCAAGGAGATAAAGTCACAATCGAAGGCTTTTCTTACGGATCAAAAGGACAAGGAGTGTCTACCCAATACGGCATTGGGTGGGCAATCCGAATAAAGTTAGTGGAACTTCAAGAAATGAATTATATACACGGATATACAGATGTAGCACCAAGCGCATTAAAGAAATTTGTAACAGGCAAAGGGAATGCAGCAAAAGACATTATAATGCGTGATGTATTCAAAAAATGGGGATTTGAAAACAACTCTAATAACATATGTGATGCTTATGCCTTGGCTAGATTCGGATTAGAAAAGGGGGTGGAATAAGTGAAAAGATTAAATGCATTTCATTTTTTCGCGATATTGGCTTTTATTATCTTCGTGGTTGCGTGGTTGACGGATGACATTTTAAGATCAGTGCTTTTTCTAACTATATTCTACGGCAATTGGTTTGCAGGAGATATTCAAGAAATCAATAAAAAGTTAGACGAGGTGAATGACAAATGAATAATTACCATTTCGAGAGAACGAATAATAGCCCAGAAATAGTTTCGTTATATCCGAAAGAAGCAGCAGAACATATCACAGATCAAATAATTAAATTATCCGATAAATATGAAAGGTGTTCAGATGTAATCGCAAGAGCAGAACTCTCAAAAGCAATGGAAACACTGAATGAATCTTTAAAAGATGCATTGAATCCACATTTTTTGATTAAGGGGATGGAATAAATGGCTTTTTTATACGTATTATTTTTCGCTTTCACAACAGCGTTCGTTATGTTTTTGATCAAATGGATAGTGGATTTATGCAAAGGAAATACAGATAAAATGCTGATTAGTTCCATTGCGATGATCACTTTAGCTTTATTCATAAATATCGTTAACGCCATTATTAAGTGGGTGTAAGACCATGGAACTCCAAAAGTTAAATTCTATGATGCTAGAAGCCAGTAAGAGAATAGACAAGGCAACCAGAGAAATATATAAAATGGCTGAAAAGAAAGCCGAGACAGAAGAAAAATACAGGATAGCATTAGCGCAAGAGAAACTCGTACTAAAATCCCAAGGAATGGCTATATCGCTTATAGAGGATGTAGCCAGAGGAAACGAGGAAATAGCGCATTTAAAATTTGAACGGGATAAGGCAGAGGATATGTTTAAAGCTGCCATAGAATCATTAAGAGCATTACAAGCGCAGTTGAGCGGATTACAGAGCATATCGAGATACCAATCTGATATATAGGGGGAATAACATGTTTTTAACGATTATGGTGTTAGCTATAGCGATGGGTGCTGGTTACTGTTTAGGGGGATTGGTTGTATTTAAAGCAATCGGAAGAGAATTAAATAAACATGGTTTTAAATTAGGAATTGGTTTTAAGTGGGGGAAAACAAATGATTAGTTTCGGGATATTAATTTACTTATTAGCATCGTATTTATTTTATTTAATGGCTCGCAAATTTAATGAAGTAGATGTGAACTACGGGGTCAGCGATAGACATTCAAAAAAGAAATTAATATTCATAGGCTTTGTGGGGACACCAGCTTTGATAATAGGCGTTGCATTAATCAGTTACTCAATTGTTCATATTGATGACATATACAACTGGTTTATAACCTATTTACCGTAAAGGGGGAATAATATGCATTGGGTAGACAAACTTATACTTGAATACGAACAAGGCAGACGAGAATTAAAGAAAATGTATAAGAATGCAGACGGTAAAGCAGAGAAAAAAGAAATTAACTCCATGATTGGTGATATGACATTCTCTATCGAGTGGATGAAGAACGGAACGCAACCAGATATGTACTTGGGGATCGATAAAAAAGGAGCATATCAAAAAGATCACTTCGACAACATGGACATGTTCCCGTCCTTAGATGTTATTCCCGAAAGAAGATTGACAGAAGAAGAAAAACAAGCGATATTCCTCAAATTGATTAAATTAACAGCTAGAGAAAGACAGTGTTTTATTATGAGAGAAGGGTATCTGTGGAAGTTGGAAGATATAGCAGATGAATTAGAAATTAGTAAGCCAGCAGTACACAAGACGTTAGAAAGAGCAAAAAGGAAGTTATCACTTGCAGAAACGGCATAGGTTAACAAAAGGTTAAATTGCGAAGCTTTAATGAATAACTAATTAATATATCATAGAATCTTATCATAGGTCAACAACAAAGATGACCGCGACGTACGGACATCATTATAATTGGGAAGCTTGCAGCGTAAAAGGTAGTGGGGCAAGCGTAGACAGTGAAGAAGGGAGTAGCTGTTCTAACCTCTTGGTAAGTCTTAGGCTAATATAGAATGCTACTGTTAACGGACAGGGACTTACTGCCGTATAAGAGATATATTGTAAAAGCACTTGGAACACTATATGTGGTCTGGGTGCTTTTTATATTGCCTATCTGCCATGTGTAGAAAAGGTTTCTCGTTTCCGTAATGCGGTTACGTGTTTTATATTCGTCCTAACCATGACTAGGACGTTAAATATAAACGGCATGAATCGGCGTAGTGATGGAATAGGTAGACATTTTAACTGGACGCACTAAGGCATGTTCTAGAGATGCAAGTCCAGATATTCATTATGAATGAACTTAGTGCATGTAAGGTGCAAATCCTTACCTACGTCATTAAATATTATTTAGTGGAGCGTTTGAGGGACAAAAAGAGTCTCTTGCAGGAGGGGGCAGAGAACAATAATGAAATGGGATGACGAAAAACATAATTACTTAATTGATTTAGTAAACGAATATGACGGGCGTAAGAAATGGCAGGAAATAGCCAAGAAAATGTCCAATAAATTTGGTGATACATACAACAGAGAACAAGTAAGAGGGCATTATAGGATAGAACCTAATAAGCGTAATGCTGAAATGCCGGATTACAAAGAGACAGTGGAAATAAAACCGGATGGATCGCAAGCAAGTGATAAGTTAGTCGAGTTATCACAAGCACAAATGAAAGACAAAGACTTCCTTCTAACCGCTCATGGATATTCACCGGATGAATGGGAAGTAGTAAAGGCAACTTCAAGCAAGTGGAATCATTTTAACAAGGAAATGGACGAACCGAGGGAACTTTATGCTAGTAAAATTGTAGTTCAACCTAAAGCAAATGGTTTCAATTGGGATAAAGTCATAGAAAAACTTCAAAAAGTTAAACCTACAAAAATTAATACACCGCAACATATAGGAGAATGGTTGTTAGAAATACCTTTATTTGATCAACATTTTCCTATATCAAACTATGAATATTACAAACCTACACAAGAAAAGATACACAACAAAATAACTTCAAGAGTTTGGAAAGAGATATTGTTAGTAATTGGATCTGACCTTTATCACAATGACGGGTTCACTGGTCAAACAACAAAAGGAACGATCATTGAAAAAGTGGACATGGAACAAGCTTGGGAAGATGCCTGCAAGTTTTATGAGCCAATAATATCAAAGGCTATAGAGCATTCCGAGAGAGTGAAGATTGTCTATTCACCAGGTAATCACGATGAAAGCATTTCTTGGGCTTTTACAAAATATTTAAAAGCAAGATTTCCTCAATGTGATTTCGATGACAAATTAGTAGAACACAAGATACATGTTTTTGGAGATTCAGTTATCGGGATTACACATGGAGATAAAGGCAAGAAAGACATACACAATGTTTTTCCAGCACAATTTCCTAGTGAATGGGGGAGCGCAACTACAAAAGAAATACACACAGGCCATTTTCACGTGGAAGATGCGAAAGATAAATTCGGAACAATGGTAAGGACGTTAGCAACAAGAAACAAAACAGATGAATGGCATAAACGGAATGGATACGTAGGAGCTCATAAACGATTTATGATATTTGAGTTTAGTAACGAGTGTTTGGAGTCAATTCATTATGTGTAAAAGGGGATGTTAACGATTGAAAAGTACTACATCATCCGAATTGAAACAGTGTACATGCTGTGAGAAAACTTTCCCTAGAACATCAGAATACTTCAACAGGAATAAACAAACCCCTGACGGTTTGAGATCAAAATGTAAGAAATGTATGAAAGAGTACAGGGAAAAGAACAAGGAAAAGATAAAAGCGAAACAAAAAGAGTGGAACGAAAAGAACAGGGAACACATAAGGGAATACCGCAAGATATATAATGAAGAAAACTCCGAAAAACTCCAAGAATATTATAAGAACTATCATGTTGAAAACAGAGAAAAACGAAGAAAGCAATCGAAAGAAAGGTATTATAGAGAGCACGAAAAGATATCTGAATATCACCGTAAAAGAGCAGCAGATCCTGAGTTTAAGAAAAAACGCAGAAAATATAGAGAATCGAGAAGAGAACGAGACAGAGAGTTGCACAACGATTGGAAAAGAAGGAACAAGGATAGGATATCCACATTGAAACAAAGACGTTATAACAAGAAAAAAGGCTTGGAATATGATTTATCGCATGAACAATGGGAAGATATCAAAAGAACATTTAATTATAAATGTGCCTACTGCGGTGAAGAGAAAGAATTAACAAGAGATCACTTTATACCAATCACCAAAAATGGAGAATTTACAAGGAATAATGTGATACCGGCTTGTAGGGGATGTAATAGCAGTAAGAATAATACAGATTTCTTCGAATGGTATCCAAACTTCGAGCACTACGCAAAAAAACGTGAGGAAAAAATACTCAAGTTTTTGAACTACAACAAAAATAAAGTACAGCAATTAGCGCTCTTATGACGGAGTGTTTTTTTAATGTGAGGTGATTCTATGTGTAAACTAATCAAAGCAACCAGAACGAAACATGATTGCTATTACGATACATTACATGATGACTTAGACATAGATGCAACCAGAGAAATACAAAGCATTCTTAACGCACAAAACACAGACAAGAGTGTATCCTACTTCATACAACATGATCCCATTGAATATATAAATGAATCTTACAATTGATGGAAACTTATACTTCATTTATTCGTATTACTGACCGAATACATAAATGGAGGGGATCAAATGGGGGATAAAAATAATTTAGAAAAAGCAGGGGAAGCAATAAGCGAAGCGGGAAACACAATGATGGGTTGCGGCTGCTTGCTAACTATTTTCATAACAATACCAATAATACTACTATTCTTGTTTCTTTAAGACATCTCAATGAGGTGTCTTTTTATTATATAAAGGAGGAATTATCATGGCTGGCACAAAGTCGAGCGAAGGTAAATTAATTGGTGGAAAAAGGTACTGCGGGAAGACGACGGAGTTAATCAAGAAAGCTTGTAGAGAAGACTTGCATATATTGTGTGCAAATAAGTACATGGCTTATCTAATTTATCAACAAGCGAAAGAAATGAATTGTGTTATTCCATATCCAGTAACAGTTAGGGATTTCCCACTAAGTACAGATACTAAGGGTGTACTTGTAGATGAGGTTGAAAGTGTCTTAAGAGAAGTAATCAGGGAACGAGTTGTTGGAATGAGTTCGAGTATGGAATTCAAAGAACTTGAATCATTAAAAACTAATGATAAGACAAAAGGGATAGACAATCTTAAAATAAATATAGATTGTTCCGATACACTAAAAGGACTAAAGGCAATACAACGAGAAGCAAAGAAAACTGCTGCTGCATTAAAGGAATTGGATAGTGTAACGACAGAGACGATGGGGTAGGAGGAAGTAATGGCAAATATAGACGGCACTTATAAAATGTACCCGGGTGTTAGTTATACAATAGTAACACACAAAAAGGAGGAGGGGTTATCGATAGGGTATACGCTTAATATTAAATGGTGGGCATACCCTATTATTTTTTGGAGACTGGCTGTCAAAGATCAGAAGAGACACTGGACAGAGTACCCGGAACTATTCGTGATTATGTTCAACTATTGGATTTGGAGCTTAAGAAATGGTAACGATAGAACAAGCTAAGGGATTCTATAAAACAATTACTTGGCAAAAATGTAGAGAATATGTTTTAACAAGAGACCTGTATTTGTGCCAAGAGTGCCTAAGAACTACCGGGCATCCTATACCTGCCGATACTGTACACCATATAGAACACTTAAGAGACAATTGGGAAAGAAGATTAGATCCAGCTAACCTAGTGAGTGTATGTAGGACATGCCATAATAGATTGCATCCAGAAAAGAAGAGCAAAAACATTGGAAGAAAGAAGAAACAAAAGAAGAATAAAAAGATAAAAGTAATTGAAATGAATTCAAATCCAGAAAAATTTTAGTCGAATATGTATATCCCCCTCCCAAACAAAGTGGGAATAGGATTTCTATAGACCGGTGGGGCAGCTTCGCTCACACCACGGAAGATTTTTTATGAAAGGGGGGTAACGTTAATTTGAGAGAAAGGAGGATCAAGCATGGCAGTTCCAAGCGCTAAAACAATAAGGGAATACTTAAAGGATAATTACGAGGAATCAGACGAAGAATTAATCCAAATATACGTAGAAACACACAAATTCTACCGTAGATTGCAAAAGGAAATAGCTAAAACTGACCTTATGTACGAGTATACGAACAAGGCAGGCGCTACTAACTTAGTCAAAAATCCTCTTTCGATTGAATTAACAAAAACAGTTCAAACATTGAATAATTTATTAAAGTCACTTGGTCTTACTCCTGCGCAGCGCAAGAAAGTAGTGAATGGTGACGATGACGACGACTTCGATAGATTCTAAAGTTAATAAAGCAAAGCAAAGTTTTAGTTTTATTACATGGAAAAAAGACCAAGTAAAGAAAGGCAATATCCTTGAAAAACCTTCTGACAAGCTATTAACAACTTGGTATGCTGAACAGGCTGTTAAAGGTAAAATCAAGGTTAGCAAAAAGAATAAACAAGCAGCCAGGAGACATTTAAAAGACTTAAAGAGACAAGGGACAGAAGATTTTCCTTGGATTTTCGTCGAAGAACAAGGACATAGGCCTATAAGATTCATTGAAAAGTTCTGTAAACCTTCTAAAGGTGACTTTGATCAATTAACCGCTCAACCATGGCAACATTTTATTGTAGGTTCATTATATGGCTGGGTTCATAAAGATACAGGTATAAGGCGCTTTCGTGAGGGTCTTATTTTTATTGGTCGAAAAAACGGTAAAAGTACATTAGTATCTGGGTTATCGCTCTATTCCTTTAGTAAAGACGGAGAAAATGGGGCAGATGTTTACTTATTAGCTAACACAAAGCAACAAGCTAATATCATATTCGATGAAGCGAAGGCAATGATTAAGAAGTCGCCTAAGCTGAGAAAACAATTCAACCCTAAACGTGATCTAATCGAATACAGTAAAAGCATTTCAAAGATTGAACCTAGAGCATCTGATAGTGAAAAATTAGATGGTTTGAACACTCATTTAGGGATATTCGACGAGATACACGAGTTCAAAGACTACAAATTAATCAACGTTATTAAGAAATCTCGTGGATCACGTAAACAACCGTTAATTTTATATATAACGACAGCAGGATATCAGTTAGACGGTCCGTTGGTTAACTACTATGAACAAGGAACAGACGTATTAGACGAGGTCGTCAATGATGAAAGAACATTCTATTTTGTTGCTGAATTAGACAGCAACGAAGAATTCGAAGAGCCGGAAGAATGGGTGAAAGCTAACCCTAATATGGGCGTTTCTCTTGATTTAGACATTCTTATTGAAGATTGGGAAAAGGACAAACGAACACCAGAAGAACGGTCAGACTTTATTACAAAGCAATTCAACATATTTGTAAATGCTAGTAAGCTTCCGTTTATTGATTATGATACTTTGAAGAAAAATAAAAAGCACATGAAACTGGATGACCTAAGAGGCATGTCAGCGATTGGTGGATATGATTTGTCATCTACAGAGGACTTCACAAGCGCATGTTTGGTATTTCCGTTAGTAGAAACAGGGGAAATGTTTGTATTGTCTCACTCTTGGATTCCGAGAAAAAAGGTCATAATGGGGAATGAGAAAATTCCTTATCGTGAGTGGTCTGATAAAGGGTTGCTGACGATTGTCGATGAAGAATATATCAACGAGGACAATGTTTATGATTGGTTTATGGAGCAAAAACAGCATTACAACATTGAATTAATCACTTATGATCCAGCGAAAGCCTTTAGATTAAATAAAGCATTCAAACAAGAAGGATACCCAACAGAAATTGTGAGGCAAGGTTATGTAACGCTGGGTCCTGCAATGGATGATCTAAAGCACATGTTCTTAGATGGAAAAGTTATTTTTAACGAAAACGAGTTGTTACGTTGGTATATCAACAATGTAGAGCTAGTAATGGACAGAAATAATAATAAAATGCCTACAAAATCGAATCGTTATCGTAAAATAGATGGATTTGCAGCAATGCTAAACGCACATACAAAAGTAATGGAGCAATTAGTTGTTCCTACAGGTGACGGAAGTATAGAAGTATTAAGCATGGCTGATCTGATGAAGTGATTGAAAGGGGTGAGATATTGAAAATATTCCAACGAGTTAAAAACGCTGCCTTTGGTGCTTATATGGCATGGAAAGGGGTGCAATATGACTTTTCCTCTTGGGCAGGAAAGACATTTTGGGGAATAGACAACTCAACATTAGCAACAAACGAGACCATTTTTAGTGTTGTGACAAGGTTGTCAAACAGTATGGCTACTTTGCCATTAAAGATGTATAAAAACTACCAGATAGAACACAATAGCGCATCTGACGTTCTAATTAACAATCCTAATCCAAATATGACAGGATTTGAGTTTATAAGAAACTTGGAAGTCGCTAGGAATGAAAAAGGTAATGGATATGCGTTAATCGAACGAGATATAAGGCTACAGCCTACGAGATTAACTTTAATTAATCCGGATTATGTTGTTCCTGTAATCGAAAATAACACTAAGGAACTATGGTATGAGGTTTTGGGTGATGATGGGAACAGGTATTACGTCCATAACATGGAAATGATTCATGTAAAGCATATTTCTAGCTCAAGTAAAATCAGCGGGATAAACCCTATCAAAGTGTTAACTAATGCAACTGAATTCGATAAAGCAGTAAGAGAGTTTAGCTTAAGTGAAATGAAAAGTGCGCCTAACTCATTCATATTAAAATATGGATCAAACGTCGATACAGAAAAAAAACAGCGTGTAATCGATGATTTCAAACGGTTTTACAAAGATAACGGCGGTATATTATTCCAAGAACCGGGTGTAGAAATAGATGAATTGGAAAGAAAGTATGTAGCAGCCGATACATTTACTACTGAACGTATTACACGTTCACGAGTAGCTAACGTATATAACATGCCTGTCACAATGTTAAACGATACAGAAGGACAAAGCTATTCAAGTAATGAACAACTTATGAGAATGTATGTAGATCTTACATTAATGCCAATAGTAAGGCAATACGAACAAGAATTTAACAGAAAATTACTTACACCAACCGAAAGAAAAACTGGTTTTTACTTTAAATTTAGTGTTAAAGCGTTACTCAGAGCAGACACCGCAACACAGATGGACGCTTATATGAAAGGAATACGTACTGGAATATATAAACCAGACGAAGTAAGAACGTGGGAAGAATTACCACCAGAGGGCGGGAATTCTGATAAATTACATGTTTCCGGTGATCTATACCCTATAGATTCATTGCCAGCCGAAAGAAGTGGCGCACAAACGAATAACAACGCTGGTAATGAAGAATAACGCGCTTAAAGGCGTGTTTTTATTATGCTTTGAAGGGGGTGAGAATGAGTGAAGAAATTCTGGGAAATGAAAATGGCTACTGATGAAAACGTAGGAGAAATTTATATTTACGGAGACATTGAAAGCTATAAATTCATTGAAGAAGATACCACAGCAACCAGCTTCAAGGAGGATTTGGACGGTTTAGGCGATGTATCAAGCATAAATCTATACATTAATTCGCCTGGAGGATCAGTTTTTGAAGGATTAGCAATATACAACATGTTAAAACGACATAAAGCGCATGTAAATGTACAAGTGGATGCCTTAGCAGCATCTATCTCAAGTGTGATCGCAATGGCCGGTGACACTATTTATATGCCTAAAAATTCAATGCTAATGATCCATAACGCATGGACAATGGCGGTTGGAAATTCTGCGGATTTGAGGAAGATGGCTGACGATTTGGATAGAATCAGTCAATCTAGCATGCAATCTTACCTTGAAAAGGCAGGTGATAAACTTTCAGAAGATAAATTGAAAGAAATGTTAGATGCCGAGACTTGGTTATCAGCAGATGAAGCTAAAGGATTAGGATTAGCGGATGTTGTTTTGGAATCGAATCAAATGGCTGCATCTATCAATAATGATTTATTTGCTAATTACAAAAATGTACCTAAACAACTGCAAAAAGAAGAAAAACAAGCTATTTCATCCCAAGAAATGGCGGAAAGACAAAGAATAGCCGAAGAAGCGAAGGCGGATTCAGAATATACGAAAACAATTTTAGGAGGAATTATTTAATGAATACACTTTACGAAATGAAACAAAACATGGCAACTGTAGGACAGCAACTTCAAAAGGTAGAAAACGAATTATCTCAAAAAGCTATTGATCCAAATGCATCAATGGAAGATATTCAGAAGATGCAACAATCTAAAGATGATTTAAAAGCGCGTTTTGACGTAATTAAAGAGCAACACGACAAGTTGGAAGCGGAACAAAAGGAAGAATTCAGCAAGAAAAAACAATCCTTTGATGGTCTTTCTAAAGAAGAAAAACAAGTAAAAGCAAAAGCGGAATTCATTCGCGCTGCAATTAACAAACAACCATTATCAGATGATGTTAAACAAATTTATGCATTACCAACAGGAAATCCAACAGGTGGAGACAACTTCTTGCCAACTAATTTACAAAACGAATTGGTGCATGAACCATTTGATCGCAACCAACTACGTGAAGTAGTATCGATTTCCAATATCAAAGGTTTGGAACTGCCAAAAATCGCTTATTCCATTGATGATGATGCATTCATCGATGATACTCAAACAGCAAAAGAGCTTGAACTAACTGGTGATACTGTAGCATTCAATCGAAATAAATTTAAGGTCAAAGCTAGAATTTCTGATACTGTTATGCATGGTTCAGATATTGAATTAGTTAATTACGTTGATAATGCATTGCGCTCTGGGTTAGCTACTAAAGAAAAGAAAGATGCTCTTGCCGGTACTCCTGCTACTGGATTAGAGCATATGTCATTTTACAACGGGGATATTGCTTCTGTTACTGGATCATCTAAGTATCAAGCAATCAAAAAAGCTATTGCTGACTTACACGAAACATTCCGTGATAATGCACAAATCGTAATGACTTATGCTGATTACATGGATATCATTGAAACGCTTGCTAATGGAAGCGCAACGCTTTATCAAGCGCAACCAGAACAAGTTCTAGGTAAACCAGTACACTTTGCAGATGGTGCTACGAAGCCGATTGTTGGTGATTTCAACTATGCCCGTATCAACTACGATGCAATGACTTATGACACTGACAAAGACGTAGATTCTGGTGATTACCTGTTCGTCTTAACTGCATGGTACGATCAAAAACGTTCTTTAAACAGTGCGTTCCGTATTGCAGAAGTTGCTGAAACTCCCTAATGCGCCCGTAAATCTTGCGGCTGACTCCAAAACAGATACGAGTGTAACCCTATCTTGGAGTTAGCCTGAGATAGGGCTTTCTTTCAATAGATATAAATTATAAGGAGGGATATTTTGGCTACAACATATAAGATATATCGCGATGGAAGCGAAGTAGCAAGCGGTATTACAGAAAAAAGTTACACAGATACAGAATTAACACCAAATACAACGTATGAATACCAAGTTAGCGCAGTAAATGAGACGGGAGAAAGTGAATTATCTTCTCCTGTAAGTGTTACAACAGATTACAGCGCACCAGAAAGCATAAGTGTTTCCCCTGCTACTAATAATTTAACCGTTGGAGGAGCACGCAACCTATCTGCTAGTGTATCACCATCAACAGCAAAACAAACAGTAACATGGTCGAGTTCCAATGAATCTGTAGTGACTGTTGATGCATCTGGTCAAGTTAGTGCGGTGAGTGCTGGAAGCGCAACTATCACAGCTACAGCCGAGGATGACAATGGAATTACTGGAACAGCTAGTGTTAATGTTACACAGCCAGTAACAGGAGTTAGTGTTGACCCTGCAACAGCGGAAATCGAAGTTGGAGCAACTCAACAACTAACAGAAACCGTTTCGCCTTCTGATGCTTCAAATAAAGGGGTAACGTGGTCTTCTAGTGATGAAGCAATAGCAACAGTAGACGGAAGCGGATTAGTAACTGCAGTAGCAGAAGGAAGCGCAACTATTACAGTCACAACTGATGACGGCGGACACACAGCGGACAGTGCTATCACAGTTATTGCTGCTTCTGGATCATAAGGGGAGGTAATTATATGTCATTACCAACCGTAGAAGAAGTAAAGAACTATTTACGCATCGATGGGGCTGAGGATGATTCATTCCTTGGCTCTTTAATCGATGTAGCAGAAGAAGATTTAATGTCGTCGGGTATAAAAAATCAAGAAACAGCACGATACAAACTCGCCGCTTTGCTTTTGATAGCCAACCATTATGAAGAACGCAGACCAGAAGTGATCGGAACATCTGTGGCTAAAAACAGTTATAGCTTAGAACGTATTATCCTCCAATTAAAAGCTGAAGAACTCCCATTAGATTCTGAATTAGAGGAAATACTATGAATAGTGCTAAATACCGTCACAGAGTAGACATACAAAACAAAGAATCGGTCAGAAATGATGACGGGGAATGGATCGATGATTGGGTACTTGACTATAAGTTATGGGCTAGAAAGCTAGAAAATGGCGGCGATGAATATTTTAATGCAAAAGCTGTTAATGCAGTAAGAACAGTCGTATGGGAATGCCGATATAATAAGCCTTTACACCAAAACGGTGAAGGAAAAAGAATATACTATGACGGACAATCCTACGAAATTAAAAATGTATCTGATAAAACAGGGCTACGTAAAGAATTAGAAATCACCACAGAGGCGGTGATCAGTTAATGTCTATGGATATGGATGTAAATATTCGTAACAGAATTGATGAATTGGGCAAGAAAGGCAAGAGGGAAGAAGGAAAGATTTTAAAATTAGCGGGTGTAGTATTATCAAAAGGGATTTCTAATGAAATTGCATACTCAAATGTAAATAGCGCTACTTATGATCACTTGAAAGATAATATAGTAGTTAGTGGCGTTAAAACTAATGAGTTTGGAGAAAGAAGTGTACAAGTTAGCGCAATTAAAGAATTAGGATTCCGACTTAAGTTCTTGGAGTTTGGTACTTCTAAAATGTCAGCACAAGCACCAATGGAAAGAGGTTCAGCGACTAGTCGCGATGAAGTTGCTGCGGTTTTAGCTGCTGGTATGCGGAGGATAATGCAACTATGATCAACTTAAAAGACGATATTCTAAACGCATTAGAAAGTAATACGGATTTAACGTCCAACTTAGATATTTATAAGGGCTATCCTGCCATCTTTCCAAACAAAGCACCTGCTAACCAAGATTTTAACACTTATATTATATACCAGTTGATAAACAACGTTGATATAGATTACGCAGATAATGAAGCGTTAAGAGAATACATTCAATTTCAAGTATCTGTTTTCACAAAACAAGGCTCAACTACTTTATTAGGTGATGAAATTAATTCGTCTATGAAGTCGTTGGGCTTTTTTAGAAGTTATATTGGTGAAATGTACGAATCCGACACAGGATACACGCACATTTCTAGCCGTTGGAAAACCAAGGTAAGGAAAGGGGAAAAATAATATATGTCATATCAAACAGGGTTAAAGAACTTTCATTTTGCGCCGTTGACTTCTGATGATGAATCGGGGGCGGTTTACGAAACGCCTACCAAATTATCAGAGGGTATAAGTGTTTCTATAGAACCAAGTGTAGCGACAGGTCGTTTATTTGGAGATAACAGAACCGTGGCGACTGCTAATAAATTCAACTATGTAACAGTCAATATTAATGCTACAAAGCTTACAGCGGAGGAAGAAGCTCTTTTATTAGGCAAAACTTTAAATTCAGAAGGTGTATTAGGTTCTGCCGGTGATTCTCCTTATGGAGCATTTGGATTTGAGGTTACATTAGACGACGGAACAAGTGAATACTGGTGGTTACTAAAAGGAAAATTCCAAGAGCCATCAAGAACGACTAACACTGCAACGGATTCAATTGAATTTGGTACACCAACATTAGCAGGTGAATTTATCAAACGTGATTTTGATGAAGAATGGCACTTTATCGGTAACGATAACAATGAAAGTTTCACTGGTGGTGCAACATGGTTTGATACTGTGTATGAACCAACTCCAACTCCCTAATGTTCCCGCTAATTTCGGGGTAACAGATAAAACTGATACTTCTGTTTCATTGGCCTGGGAATAAGAGCGGGTTTTCAAGAGAGTAGTCTAAATAGGCTGCTCTTTTTTACATATTTAGGAGGTGGAAAATATGAACAAAGAAGAAAAAAGAGACTTACAACATAAACCGAAAGAAGTAAAAATCATTTTAGATAAGGAAAGAACTTTCGTATTAGATTTAAACGCATACGCAGAAATCGATATGCTTCATGAAGGCAAAACATACTACGATATCGAGCTAGATGTAATTGGCGGTAGACCATACGCTATTAGAGCGTTTATGTGGGGTGGTTTAGTACACGAAGATCCGGACTTAACACCAGAATTTGTAGGTAAATATATCACAGTTGACAATTTCAAGGATTATGCTAACCAACTTTTTGAAGCTATGGCAGATAGTAAGTCAAAGAATAAAGAGAACAAACAAGATGATTCAGACAGTAAAAAAAAATAAAGAATGAGAAGACGGATTGGGAAGCGTTGTTTAACTTTTGGACTGATGTATTGAAGAAAGACGAGGAAGAATTTTGGAAAACAAGCATGCGAAGATTTAAAGCTACTTTTGATTTGCATATAAGGAAGAAAGAACGAATGGAACAGGCTCAACATGAAAAACAACAGCACCAAGCACTAGAAACATTAAAATCATTAAAATAGGCAGGTGAGAAAGTGGCGAGACGTGATGTTATAGCTGATTTAGTTGCACAGGTTAGCTTAGATGGAACTAATTTTCAAAAGGGCATGGGGCAAGTAAATAGGCAGTTAAAAACCGTAGGCGAGGAATTAAAGACAGCACGCAGCGAATTCAAGCGTACAGGCGATGAACAAAAATTCTTGGGTGATCGTTCCAGGGCGTTATCTAAGCAATTAAAACTACAAGAAACTAGCGTTGATAAACTTACTAAAGCCTATAAAGAATCGAAAGAAAACGGGGAAGAATTCAGCAAGAACACACAGAACCTTGAAAGACGTTTAATGCGTGCGAAACGTGAATTATCCGAAACAGAAGCCGAATTAAAAGATGTTAACGAGCAACTAGACGGGTACAAATGGAAGAAGTTTGGTGATAACGTAAAAAGCGCAGGGGATAACATACAAACCGTTGGAGATCAAATGCAAGGGTTCGGTCAAAGTATGTCTACCAATGTCACAGCGCCTATCGTTGGGTTAGGAACGTTAGCCGTAGAATCTACACGAGAATTACGTGAGGACATGGCTAGATTAAGAACAAACGCAGAACAAGCGGGGACAGGCGTTGACGTAATGGAGAAATCCATGCGTAACCTAAATGCTATCACAGGTGAAACAGATTCTAATGTCGAAGCTTTATCAAACTTAATGGCAACAGGAATGAGCGACAACCAATTATTACAAGCCGTTGATGATCTGTCTGGAGCTGTTATTAAGTTCCCGGATACATTAAAAATCGAAGGATTAGCCGATGGTTTGCAAGAGACATTAGCAACAGGAAAAGCAATCGGACCATTTGCAGAATTACTAGAACGTATGGGTGTAGATTTAGAAACGTTTGATGAAGGTTTAGCGGAAGCAAAAGACAGTGGAGACGAACTGAATTACGCTTTGGGTGAACTGAATGATCTTGATTTATCTAAAGTGAATGACGAATTCAGAGAAACAAACAAGGAACTAATCGATAGTCGTAACGCACAATATGATTTTATGGATTCTCTTTCTGAATTAGGTCAAACATTAGAACCGATAGCAACAAGAATGACAGAAAGCATAACTGAGGTAGTAGAAGCTTTTAACGATTTAGAACCTGCTACACAAGATAACATTTTGAAATTTGCGGGGCTTGCCGCCGTTGTTGGTCCAGCAGGGATTGCCTTAGGTGGAGTAACAAAAGCCATAGGCGGGGTTACGAAAATGGCTGGAGGTTTGATTCCTACGCTTGGTAAAGCAGGCGGCAAAGGAATGCTTGGTCGATTCGCTTTAATGGGCGCTACTGGTGGTCCAGTTGGATTAGCTATAGCCGGTGTCGGTTTACTAGGCACAACAATTGCAGCATTATCTAGTACAAGTTCTAAGAATGCTGAAGAAACATTAAAAAGCATAGAAGCAAGAGAGGATGAACTTGATACTCTAGATCAAAGCATAGAACGATTCGATGAACTACAAAACAAAAACAAACTTTCAACGGATGAAGTTTTGCGTTATATGGATATTATGAATGAGTTGAAAGGTGCTAAGAATGAAGATGCTATTAAAGCTCTTACTGAGGAACAAAACAAATTACTAGAAAAATCCGGATTCACCAATGAAGAAATGAGTGAATTCTTAGACCTCAACGAAGAAATTGTTGACAAATCTCCCAAAACTGCTGAAGCTGTTTCCGAGCAAGGAAATGCCTATGCAGAAACGACCGAGAAGGTAAAGGAACTGAGTGAAGCCAAACGGGCTGAACTTGCAGAGGAAACGTATCAAGAAATCAGAAGTCAGATGAACGAACAAAAAGAAAACTTAGAGGAACGGATAGAACTTCAAAATGAAATCAACGCGAAAGAGTCAGAACAAGCTGCATCTAGTCAAAGGATTTTAGATTTATCTGCACAATTAAGAGAACAGGATTTAGTAGTCGCTGACTTAAAAACAGAAATTTCAGAAGCTACAGGCGCAGAGAAAAGAAACTTAGAAGGGAAACTTATATTAGAACAACAAAATCTAGATGAAATATCAAGACAACTAGGAATCGAAAGACTAACTAACGAAGAATTGAATAAACAGATTGATAAAAAAGAAAACAAGCTAGATAAAACAAATAAAGAGTTAAATCAATTTGACCAACTTCTTGATAAATACGCTTTAATGGTTTTACAAGAACAAGGTATAGTTGCAGAAAAGGGAAAAGGACTAGAAACGTTAAGACTTCAACAGCTAGAAGTAGATCAGAACAAACAAAAATTAAAAGAAATGGAAGCGGCCGGTAAGGGAAATACAGAAGAATACGACAGGATGAACCAAAAGGTTCAGGAACAACAAGAGAAAATTGATGGAGCAAGAGAGAAATTAGAAGGTGTAAATGCTGTAGCTGGGCAAACAATTTATAAAGATGTAATCATAGAAACCGATCCGACTATAGATTGGGTTAATAGGAGTTTAGCTGGGGAAATAACTAAAACAGTTAATTTAGATGTACCTAGATCTCCTATAATGCAGATCCTAAGACCAAACTACGCAGAAGGAACAGACTTCCATCCAGGTGGATCTGCTATTGTGGGTGAAGAAGGCCCGGAATTAATTAGAGAAGGGAATCGCTGGTCATTAGCTGACTTTGGTTTAATCCCTAACCTAGATAGAGGCGCACAAGTATTTACACATGATGAAACTAAAAAGATTATGGGTGCTTTAAATACTCCAGCTTACGCAACAGGTATTAGTCCGGTTGGTGAAGCGAACAGAATAGTTTCGCAGTTGAGTAATAGTTTCACAAGCGATAGTAGTAATCAAATTATAGCTTTACTAAGGAATATTGACAGAGGAATCAGAGAAGGAAAGGTTATTCAAATTGATGGACAACCAGTAACTCAAATAGTAAATGAAAATAATGCCGTTTCTAATGTTGGAAGGTTTTTTGAATGAGGTGGTTAATTGTTTATCGTATATGATGAAAATATGAATTTGAAACCATTTCCAAACGGAATGTTACCACTTGATATTTATATACCGTCTATGCAACGTGAAAGAAATACAAGTTCTATGGATGGTTCAGACGGAATAATCGATAAGGGTTATGTATTTACAACACGCCCTCCATCAGTAGATGTAGGATTAATTTCGCAAGATACTAAAGATTTCCGACTACTGAGGGATGTAGCATTTAATTTTTTTAACAACCATGATTATCTTTATGTATCAGAAACGCATCAAAAAGGGAAAAGATACAAAGTAACAATAACTGAATCATTTATTCCAGAGAGGCTCACCCAAGAAATGGCAATAGCTTCTTTTTCTTTGGAAATGTATGAACTTCCATTCGCTGAATCTATTGGCACAACCCAAGATATTCAACTTAATGGAATAGATACAGATAGCGAATTATGGGGTTTCGGCATGGGCTTAATTGCGGATGATGAATCGTTGATTTATACGCACGAAACGAACGAATTTCGTATATACAACGCAGGAAACCGTCCAATACATCCGTTTCAACAGGAATTAAAAATAACGATAAGCAACGTTGTGGGTTCGGATAACTATTTGCAACTACGTAACGTAACAACTGGAACAACATTTCGCGTTAATGAAAAAGTAAGAGATACGCAAGTTATAGTATTAGACGGACCAAACGTTACATCAAACGGTCTGCAGTTTCTACGAAGTACGAACAAGGAATTTATCGAAATAGCGCCATGGTGGAATGATTTTAGATTAACAGGCGCAAAAAGTGTAACAATAGAATTTGATTTTAGATTTTACTATGCATAAGAGGTGAGTGGATGGCTCAAAAAGAAGTGTTAACTATCTGGGATAGAGAAAATAGAAATAACTTAGAACACAACTTTAATGAATTATTCGGAGAAATGGGAAACATCGTAGAAACTATTTCCGAAGAAGCAGTTCAGCAAATCATAGACAGTGCAAAGATTAATTGGTTAGAACCTGTTACAACTAAAGCAGAATTACCTTCAACTGCTAATATAGGTGATGCTATTATGGTTAGTGACAACGGCGAAGGTGTGGCAGAAGTTTACCGATACAGTGGTTCTGATTGGGAATTAATACAACAATTTGATCCAACCGCAATAAATGAATTAGATAAAAGGATAACGTTACAACTAGAAACGAAAGCAGACGATCAAGATATAATTGATGCGAATTTACGTATTGACGAAATCCCGATATCAGAATATAAAATCGAAACAACAACCGGAAGAGATTGGAGTACGCAAACCAACGAATTAAGATATACGCTGAACTCTGAAAAAGTGACTTTCCAAACCCCAACAGATCAGCACAACAAAAAAATAGTTATATTTGGTTCATCAACAGCAGAAGGTTTCTATGGAACAGAAGGAAATTCGTGGTGGGAAAAATTGAGGGATTCTCTAAACACTGAAGGTTGGGAAATATTGCAACGTTCTTTATCCGGAGACGATACAAGCGGTGGGATATCACGATTTCATAAAGACGTAATTCCTTATAACCCTGATATTTGTATAATCGCTTTTACTTTGGGCAATGAAGGAATGAACAGCGAACAAACATTACCCGAAAAAGAGGCGACATTAGAACAATTTAAAGCAAATATATTGACTATCGCTGCAACTTGTAAACA
The DNA here is from genome assembly GCF_000723585.1 of Virgibacillus salexigens. Taxonomy (NCBI): domain Bacteria; kingdom Bacillati; phylum Bacillota; class Bacilli; order Caryophanales; family Bacillaceae; genus Virgibacillus; species Virgibacillus salexigens. The sequence goes on from NZ_CCDP010000001.1 coordinate 1,912,107, forward strand.
ACATGGCATTTTCCCAATTATCGCAGACCAATTCCCTACAAAACGGTATAATGCGGAAATTTACAGACTGGCAGCAGAATTGAATAAAGAGATAGATCGTTTAGGTTTTATGACAATCAATTTCAAAGGTGCGATTGATGCTATATTGCCAAATGGTGTTCCTTTGAACCTTGCTATGCATGATGATCTGCATCCAAACGATGCTGGACACAATTCAATGTTCAAATCTATTCCTTTGGATATGTTCAAATATATTAGTGCACAAAGAAAAGTGATGAAGATTGAAGAAAACCAAGGTTTTATAAGCACGCCGGATTTAGATGCAGGAATTGCCGTTAGACCAATAGAATATGTTCCGCAAGACACCTTTGAAACCTTCACAATGTTTTTTAGATTGAGGGCAAACCAAGCCGTAGAACTCCAAAGAACATGGGCAGGAATCGGTGATGAGTTAAGGATTTCCAATCAAGATAGTGCTAACCATGAGTTAGATTTACGTGGTGGTGGGATGTCTGGACCTATTATCTCAGATGTAGGACTTGACGACTTAGATTGGCACTCTATATGTGTTACTTTTAGTGGAATTTCAAAAGCAATCAAGTTTTATATAGATGGAAACTTGATTGGAGCCGATACTTCTGAAACGTTAACTGTACCGCAAATTACATTAGCAGGAAGGTCGGACGGGGTGATTGGAAAAAATGCGTCTTTTAAGGACTTTGCAGTGTATAAATCTAGGTTATCAGATGAACAAGTGAAAGACTTGCATAATGGAATATACTCTATTGGTAGTTTACATGTATTTGCTCCTTTTAGTGATCAACCTTCTCTGGATAAACGGATGTTAAACTTAGCACCAACCGGTGAGTACGTCCGTATTAATACAGGTCAATTAATCGGCTCTTAGGAGGTGAATAAATGCAAATACGCAATTTAAACGGTGATGAATATGCATTGCAAGCTACAACGACAACGGACTTAGAACTAAACGGGAACCAATCGTTATCACTACAGATATTACCGACGAAAGTAAACAAATTATTCATCGATGACGTAGCCGAAATGTGGCAGATCACAGCGGACGGAATAACGTATAAAATCGTATACGCTAAACGTAAAGGAGAGGGGCGGTTATTGACAGTAGATGTCAAAGCTGTTCCTCTTTTCTTTGACGATTTCGACACACAGCGCATATATGAGCGTTATGATCAGCACATGACTGCAATTAATTGTTTTTCGATTATATTCGAAAGCAGTGGTTATGAATTCGTTCTAGTCGATCAATTCGAAGCTATTCAATGGGAAGGATTCGGAGAAGGTGCCACTCGACTAGCGATGTTTAAAGAGGCGATAAATCGATATGGCGTAGAGTTTCGGATCGTTGGTACTACGGTTTATCTCGAAAGGCAAATCGGAAGAGATACATCGTTCATGTACCGTCACAAATTAAACGCTTCTAATATCGTTCAAGAAATCGATGCAGGTTCAATGTATACCTACGCAAAAGGTTACGGTGATTTCGCAGAAGGCGAAGAACAGGACGCGAAATTAATTCGAGAATATACATCGCCTTTAGCTAACATCATCGGTAAGCGCGAAGCGCCGCCGATTAAAAACGGGAAAATAACGACTACCTCTAAAATGGACGAGAGTTTAAAAGCGTTAGTCGATGAATCACTACAAATTAGCGTATCATCCGATATTTTCGACTTACGCAAACAGGGCTACGAATTAGGACAACCGGAATTAGGAGATCGTACATTCCTTATCGACGAACGAATCGGATTAAACGAGGAAGTACGCATCGTAAATATGTCAATCAAGAAGGACTGGAAAGGTAATGTATTAGACTTAAAGTTAACGTTTGGTTCGGACGGATTGACCAAACGGTATCAATCGAGATTAAACACAGCAGCGAAAGATATTACTGATATACTAGCCGGACACAAAAAGATGCCCTTTAGCGTACTTCCTTCCGCAAAGCAAGCAGCAGTTCGTAAATTAGAAGAAGCGCAAACGGAATTAATATTCGGTAATGCCGAAAACGGTGTACAAGGAATTATAGCTCAGGATAAAAACGATCCTAACAAGTTAATGTGGATGAATTCTAACGGTTGGATGATTAGCGTTGATGGTGGCGTTACTCCGAAAGTAGCAGCAACCGCAGAAGGTATAGTAGCAGAATCAATCATTGGTCAATCTATTATTGGACTTAATTTAACATCAATAGATGAATCGGGTTATTTCCACGTTAATGGGTCGGATGCTGAGTTTGTGGACTTGAACACAAACAGAACTGTTAGCATAAGTCCTGATGGTATTTACGGAAAGAACTCTAACGGTGATATACGTTTTCAAGCTAACAGTACATTAGTAACGTCAGCAGCTTTAGGAACTTCTAACGCTAACGTTTATCTAGCGCCTATGGATGACGGAGAGGCTAGAGTGGTTAGGCATTCGAGCGTTCCGGGTGACGGAACGGTTGATGATTATGTTTATAGTCCTATAAGAAGTCTGGGAATGTACGGTAACTTTTGGAATGTGAATGCCGCTACCAACGGAACGCACTTGTATGCTAGACCACTATCTGGTGGAGAATTACGAGTTACATTAAACGAAACTACAAGCAATTATCAAAACGTTAGAGCGGATAGAATTTTCGCTAACAGGGTAACTCCGAATGCTTTGCAGAGTTCACAAGATCACTTTTACCTTGGAACACTAAACGGCGGGGAGTTCCGAGTTGTAAATAACGATACTACGGAAAACTGGAACTCTGTGAGGGCGTCTGGTTATTTTGGAGATTTCATTGATAAGAATGCTTTATCTGGGGGTTCGCATATTTATGTCAGACCCGCTGGTGATCCAGGAGAATTACGAGTAACAGTAAGAGGAACTACCGGAACGTATAGACCTGTTAAAGCGCTTGACTTCAACACAGATACGTCAGTAAGAGAAAATAAAAAAGATATCCAAGTTTATAGCAAAAACACACTTAATACTTGGCGTAATGCTAATGTATATACGTATCATCGGATAAATGATAATACTGGTGCGAAATTACAGTTAGGTATGATGATAGATGAAATGCCGGATGTAACTTATGCAGAATCGTATGACAGTTTCGCTTTATACGCTTTACTATCCTATGCGATTAAAGGTGTTAAAGATGTACTTGATTATGTAGACACATTAGAAGAAAGAGTAGCATTATTGGAGGGATAATATGGAACAACAAATAGAATTTCAAACTGTAATAAATTCTTTATCACAACAAGTTCAGGATTACTCTGTTAAATTAGCTTACCAGGCGGCTGTATCTCAGCAGTTACAAAAAGAAAAGGATGAGTTAACGAAGGAGTTAGAAGAATTGCGAAAACAACAGATAGAAGAAATGGATAAGAATAGTGACCATTAATGTAATATAATTGTAACAATAGTAATAGTATTGTATAATTATGGTAAGGGTGGTGCATTTATGAAAAAGTTAGTGAATGGATTTGTTAGTATTTTTTCGAAAGTGGAAATGCCAACAGATTGTATTAAATGCCCAGAATGTAATGGATCAGGATTAGAAGACGTATTCATAAATTGCGAAGAATGTGATGGTCTCGGGTACGTCAAACAGCGCGGGTAAAGACTCTTTTTAGAGTCTTTTTTTGCGAAAAAACAAGGATAGCCTACACTATCCCCTAGCCGTCTGTACGGGTCGAGATGTACAGGCGGTTATTTATATTATATACGAAATTATGTCGCAATGGTAGGGGGTCGAGAGTATGTCGGAAGTTGGAGAGGAGACAACTGGCGTGAAACTCATCGAACAAAACGTCAAGCATAATGTCGAGGATATAAGAGAGCTGAAGAAAAGAGTAAATGCTGTTGAAAAAGAAGTGCATGACGTTAAAGCTACTCAACAGGTTACAAATCAAAGTGTTTCTCATATCATGGAAACTTTGTCCGAGCTTAAATCGGGAGTAAAAGAATTAGACGGGAAAATCGATGCAAGTAATATAGAACAACTAAAAGAGTATAAAAACGCGGTTTGGAAAGTCGGCATTACCATTATTGGTACAGTAATCGCTGGCTTTTTATTATTTTCATTTGGTCTTAAATAAAAGGAGGAATTACAATGAAAAACATTAACTGGAAAGTACGTTTTAGCAACCCTGTATTTTTAGCACAATTAGTATTATCAGTATTAGCACCTATAACCCTTTATTTTGGGATCACATATGAGGAATTAAATACGTGGGGGAAATTAGGACAGGTTTTATTTGATGCTGTCAGAAATCCTTATGTACTATCTGGCGTGGCTGTTTCTGTATATAACGCTGTTAATGATCCGACAACTGCGGGCGTTATCAAAGACTCGATTAGAGCGCAAGGATACGAAAAACCAAAAAAGGATGTGCGATAATGGTTAAAATAAAAAAACAATTAGTTTCCCAGTCGGTAGTTAATAAGCGTTCATATGGTTATGGTAATCCTGTAAATTATATCGTAGTACATCAAACAGGAAATACAAGCGCGAAGGCAAACGCGCAAGCACATGCTAATATACAAACAAACCTCAATCCAAGACAAGCTAGTTGGCATTATCAAGTTGACGATAAGGAGGCTATACAGTCGTTTGAAGATGGCGTGCAATGTTGGCATGCTACAGATGGAAGTAATGGCCCGGGTAATACAACAGGAGTAGCTATTGAAATCTGCATTAACAGGGATGGTGATTACAGAAAAGCCGTCCAAAACGCTGCTGAATTAGTTGGACATTTAATGGACAAGCATAATCTTGGTATCAGTAAAGTTAAACAACATCATGATTTTTATAATAAAAACTGTCCAGCGCAACTTAGAGCAGGAAAAGACGGGATCTCTTGGAATGATTTTAAAAACATGGCAACCGGTAGCAAGACGGCTGACGCACCTAATCAACAGGTAGGATCAGAAACAGTTAGTAATTATAAGGGTAATTCGATTGTTGATTACCTAAACAGTATCGGTAAGAATGCAAGCTTTAGCGCACGTAAAAAATATGCTGCTGAATATGGCATAAAAGGGTACAAAGGAACGGCATCGCAGAACATTGCTTTGCTTAATAAAATGCGTAAGGGTAAACCATCAAAGCCAAAAGCTAATTATATCGGTAAACGCGTTGAATCCAAGCATAACGGTAACTTACGTTTTTACAGCAAACCTAGTTGGTCGGATAAATATGTAGTAGGACAACTTAAAAAAGGATATGGATTCCCGACTATTGTAGATAAACTCAAAGTTGGTGATGGATACCAATACAAAGCCAAAAACAGTAAAGGTCATGTATATTACGTAACCGCATCAAGTAAATACGTTAGAGTAGAATAATAAAAATAACCCTCACTATAATTAGTGGGGGTTTTTCTCTTTCTTAAGCTTATCCACTTGATCTATGAAGCCTTCTTTTACTTCAAAATCCGTACCTTTCATATACCGTTTCATCGTTTGAGAAGTCATTTCTTTTAAATCATCGGAAGAATATTCAATCACACCACTATTACCCCTGCTATTCCAGCGATAAGTAGTGTTCCCAATTCGTTTTATGTCTAGGTGATACTTAGTATATAATTTCTGTTTTGTGGCTGACATGTCTTTCTGTATGCGTTCTATGACGGCATCAATCATACTTTGATATACGATACCTTGCTTAAATTTTGCAAAGCGCTTTCTATCCTGTTCGAAAATCTTCGCAGCAAAAGGAAGAATGATGAAATCCTGTGCTAACCGTTTTAATTCCTCATTCATAAGATCACCTCAAAGAACGTTTGGTATATTTTACGAAAATCAAGAAAGATTCAAAGATTCTTTTATTTTAACCATGGTTTCGACATAACTCAAAGTTTGTGTTGGAGAAATATCATTGGCTTTTAGTTTTTCTATACAATCGTACCAATTGTCGCTCACCTTTTTAGCAGCTTCATCTTTGTTGGTAAGCAAAAAAGGAATTGTAACGCTATATAAATTACATAGCTTTTGCAAAATTGAAAGACTTGGTATGCTCCCGTTTTCTATTTTAGAAACATATGAATTACTTACTCCGATTTTACGTCCTGCTTCACGCGTTGTAAAACCTTTTGTTTCCCTTAATTCTCTTAACCTTTTACCAATTTCTTGATCTAAGTCCATTTTTCATCCCCCTTACGTGTTCTTTCGTATAAATCATCTACTTTGCAACTTAATATATCGGAAAGTTTAAAGCAGTTAATTAGCGAGGGTATCGACTGGTCATTAATCCATCTAGATAGCACAACTTGGCTAACACCCAATTGCTCTGCGATCCATTTCTTTTTATATCCTCTTAAATCAATCCAATACCCAATTTTACTTTTAAGTTTCATTTTCATCACCATTTAATCATTTCCACAAAAGCAACACAAATCCCTTTTATATTATTAGTTTAATATTTTTTAAAGTAATTTGTCATCAAAACAAGCTTCATATGCATATTCTTTTGTATAATCTCATTCACACATGTATACAAGACTTCCCTAATACTCGCTTATTTTTTCTTGGTTTCGCTCGTATATGACACTATTATTATCTCATGTCTACCCCTTTTAATGTCTTGTTATAACGGTATCGGTATATGCAAATGAATGCAGATTGAATGAATCTACGAAAGAAGGTGGAAAAGAATATGGATTATGTGATAGGTGGAGGCTTGGCCGCTTTCATTATTTACGCAGCGAAAAAGTGGAACAAAACGGAGAAGGAAAAAATACAACATACATTCCAAAACATCGGGTATGTAGTAAAGGATAAAGAACCTAAGTTATTCAAAACACATAAAAGCACTACCCACACACTTTATACGTATCATGTTCCTTATGGTTTGGTGGACGATCCTAAATTAGAAGTACTTGAAAAGGTATTAAACAAACCTGTTAAAGTGTCGTTTGCTAATGGGAAACTTCACATCAAGGTATATCATTCTAAGCTAAATAACAATTACTCATACGATTCTTTTGAGTCTAAAGGTAAATGGATTGTACCAATCGGGAAAACTTATGACGGCTCTGTATATCACGATTTCGATGATATTCCGCACATGATCGTAGCAGGTTCAACAACATGGGGCAAAACAGTGTTTTTACGTATGCTGATGACTCACCTAATAGAAAACAATCCAAACGGTGTAGAATTTTATATTTTAGACTTGAAAGGGAGGTTAGCTTTTAATCGGTACAGGAATTTAAAACAGGTTAAAGCTATTGCGGGAGATTACAAAGAATCAGCCAATGCACTTAAAAAAGTTAAAAAAAGCATCGATAAAGATATGGATTATTTGAGGTCGATCGATGCTGAAAATGCAAAAGAAGCCAACATACCAACAAGGAAGTTTATAATCATTGATGAAGCAGGAGAACTTAAACCTGATAAAAGTATGAGTGATGAAGATAAAGAGTATACGAAAAAATGCCAACAAATATTAAATCACATTGCCAGAGTTGCTGGACAAATCGGTTATAAAATGATTTACGGTACACAGTATCCAACTAAAGAAATCCTTGATCCACAAATAAAAGCTAATGCATTGGCTAGAGTTTCGTTCCGGTTAGCTACGTCTGTTCAATCTGGTGTAGCTGTGGATCAACCAGGAGCAGAAAAATTAGAATGCAAGGGTAGGGCGATTTATAAGACCGTAGACGACTATATCGTTCAAACCCCTTTTATAAGCAAAAAGGAAATATGGGAAAGAATAGGGAGGTATGAAAATGATCCAAGTTCAAAGGAAGATCAGAAGACAAGAAAAAATACTGTCCACTTTGGATGATTTGAATTATGCAACAAGAAAGCAGTTGCAGGTCATTGAAAAATTAGGAGGGGATAGAAACGCTCACAGGATCTTGCATGAAATGGAAAAAGATAAACTCATTAGCAGTATAAGAGCAGAACAAAAAATATACTATGTCAGTAACAAAGGAAAGGGTGTCATAGGATCGCATAAAGGGGATTTAAGCAAAGATAGACTAACCCATACAATCATGCGGAATGACTTATATATAAAACTGAACATGCCTAAGAATTGGAAGGAAGAACAACCGATAACATGGGGAGATGATCGGAAGATAATACCAGATGCGATTTTTCGTAAAGGTAATGAATTTCATTTTGTGGAGATAGATAATAGACAAAAAATGCAAACGAATATAGAAAAAATAAAACAATACAAGAGTTTGTCAAAGGCTATATTTCAAGACTACAAACACACGCCTACACTAATATGGTATTCATTATCTGATATACGTAAAGAAAAGTTGGCTAATGAATGTGTTAAAAAAGGGTTGAAACACATTATTTATTGATTCATGAAACTAAAAATAATGAAACTTTTGTACTGTGTTTATGGTATGGTAATATATAGAAAAAGAAATTAGGGGGAGTTTAGTATGAGGAAAGTTGTTTTAGTTATATTGTTCACTTTATGTTTGTTCTTAGTAGCTTGCAACAACAATGGGTCCGCTGAAAACGATAGCACTAATGGAATAGAAGGAAATAAAACAAGTGAAACAGGGGATGAAAAAAGCGAGCAGGAAGTCGAAGAAACAAGTAGCGATAAAGATAATAAGGAACTAAATGAAGTCGGGGATGTAGTTAATGAAGGGTTGTACAGTGTGGAACTTTTAAAGACGAAAGAAATAAATGAAACATTAGACCACGGACCAATATCATTAAAAGTAATAGATGCTAAGTTAATAAAAATGTTTGATATTTCGGATGAAATGAAGGTCTCTTTGGAACAATTTTTTAACGAAGAGATATCTAATGATTTCACTTACATTCAACTTCAATATAACGCCAAAAACACAAGCGATGATGATATAACATGGCACAGATTAACAAATGTTGTAGCAGATAAAAGCGAACAAGTCGACGGAAACGACGACTTCCTTTCTCGAGAGTTTGTATATGATATTTTTGCAGGAGTAGAGGTGGAATACCTTGGCGGATACTTAATGTCTAGTTCGGATGTAAATGATGTGAGATTGATTTTTAGTCCAGTACACAAAAATGGTTCATATGATGAGCTTTCGGGAAAACTTGAGTATAACTTTTCATTTTAGTAAAGAAGGGATGTGATTCCCTTCTTTTTTATTTTAATTTGAGGTGGATCGTAAACAGAAAAAGAAAGCTAATTTAGAAAGGATTCAGAGATACAAGGAATTCGGATTACGGTTAGAAGTTGTGTGTACACCAGAAAGGGCTAGTATGTGGAAAGGATGTGTGATTCATGAAATATGAGTCGCTTTTTTTAGCTTAATAATGGACAAACCTTGATGCATAGCATATATAAAGAGGTGATGCTAGGTGCATGTCACAAGAAACAAGATTCCTGATGACAAGCAAATTTTTAAGTGCTATGATTATTTACGAGAGGTGATAAATAATGATAGCGCTCTACGGGAGAGTCTCAACAGAAGAACAAGCGACCAAAGGTTACAGTCTAAGAAACCAGATAGAAGAATGTCGAAGGAAGGCGAATACTAAAGAAATTGTAGAATATGTAGACGATGGCTACAGTGGGGAGTTTTTAGAGCGCCCGGCACTAACTAAACTTAGAGAAGATGTGAAAGGGAATCGTATCACTAAAGTATATTGTTATGATCCAGATAGATTAAGCCGTAAGCTAATGAACGCATTAATCATAGATGATGAATTTCGCAGTAAAGGTGTAGACATAATTTACATAAATGGCGAATATGCAGACAGTCCAGAAGGCAAATTATTTTACTCTCTACGTGGTGCGATTTCTGAATTCGAAAAAGCTAAGATAACAGAACGTATGAGTAGTGGTCGGAAAAGAAAAGCACAAGAAGGAAAAATAGTTAAAAACCATAAAATGTATGGTTATGATTATGACAAGGAAAAAGCTATGTACGTTGTTAATGAACATGAAGCATCAGTAGTAAAGATGATTTTTCATAAATTTGTAGTAGAACAAATAGGCATGAATAGCATAGCAAAGGAATTAACCGCAAAAGGTGTTAAAACTAAAACAGGCAAAGATGTTTGGCATAGACAAGTAGTACGACAAATACTTATGAATGAAAGCTACACAGGCGATTATTACCAAAACAAATGGAACACAGAAGGTATGATAAGAAACAAGTACACAGATAATCCAGACAATAAAATTAAAATGAGGCATCGTGATAAGTCGGAATGGATTCCTATAAACATTCCTCAAATAATAGAAAGAACACAATATGAAGAAGCAGCGGAATTATTAAAACAATCCAGAAGAAGATACGCTAAGGCCGCAGTTAACCAATATTTATTAAGTGGTTTGCTACGTTGTGGTACATGCGGTAACACAATGGTTGGTACAAAGACAACATGGTGGGGGAAACCACATTTTATATACACAGATAGAAAAAGCCATGCAGGTGCAAAACATCCTGGTTGCGTGTTGGACATTAAGATGGAGAAATTAGATGAAGAAGTCTGGAAAGACGTAGAGCAATTTGTGTATAATCCAGAATTATTATTTAAATACGACAACACTAAGGACGTATCTATGGAATTAAAACAAGCTGAAAAATTAAAAGAGGATATTAAAAAAGCAGAAAAAGGAAGGAAGAAGTTATATTCCTTATTTGCCATTAGCGATGATTTGGATGAAGAAGAATTAAAAAAAGAAATAGTGGAACTACAGGATAAACAACGTAAGGCAGAAGAAAGATTAATGGAAGTAGAAAAAGAAATCAACAAAAACAAAAATGATCGTGATATAGATTCGATAAAAGAAACTATAAATGAGTTAATATCTAAAGAAGATAGAATAACTTTTGATGTAAAAAAGTCCTTAATACGAGTGTTAGTAAAGGAAGTTATCGTAGAAGGGAAAGAGAAAATAAACATTAACTACTTCTAGCTAGGTAATGACATAAGTATTTCGTTTTCAATACAACGAGCTGCATAAGTTGCAAGTTTTGTTCCTTTATCAGTGGAATAACTTTCAACTCCTTTAATCAAACCAATTGTGCCAATTGAAATAAGGTCTTCTGCATCTTCTCCTGTATTTTCAAACTTTTTAACAATATGTGCCACTAATCGGAGATTATGTTCGATTAGTTTATTTCTTGCTGTTTCACTTCCGTCCTGCATTTGTTTAATATATTCTATTTCTTCTTCTGGTGGTAAGGGTTGAGGGAAAGCGTGATTTTTAACATAGGAAACAAAGAACATTGCTTCTTTAATAAGAAGTGCTAAGGCACTTAAAATGCCGGACAAATATATCCTCCTCCTCCATATTACGGTCTGGGCCATCACCTATACCTTATTGTTATGTACGGAGGAGGTAGAAAGTGTCTGTCCTTTAAAAATTTATGCTCTTAACAATAAATAAAGCCCTGTACTTTAATCCGTGTTACGTTGGAATTTAGAATTGGCAAATTCAGTGGCGATAAGTGCGTCATTATGTGGGTGTTTTGTTTCACCAATAATTTGATAATTTTCTTGTCCTTTACCTGCAAAAATAATGGTATCTCCAGGCTCACTAATTCGAATCGCTTGTTCAATAGCTTGTTTGCGATCGGATATGAGTAGGTAATCATCGTGTAGCATCCCCTTTTCCATATCTCGAATGATTCTGTCGCTTGCTTCAGTTCTTGGGTCGTTCACTGTCAAGATAACAACATCAGCATGTGAAGCTTTTTTTGCCATCAACGGTCGCTTTTCTCGATCTCGTTCACCGCCAGTACCAACTACTAAAATGATGCGTTTCTGTTTAAAAGGAGCAACTGTTTTTATACATTTTTCGACGGCATCTGGCGTATGAGCATAATCGACATACATCGTAATTGGCGCATTTACAACTAATTTCTCCATTCTCCCGGTTATATTAGAAATTTCAGGTAAAAAATGGATCATCGTTTTTATATCATTGCCATCTGCGTATAGGGCAGCAAGAGCAGCTAATGTGTTATAAACATTAAACTCACCTAATAAGTTGATAGCGATAGTAACTCTGCCTTCAGGATCAGGATATTCTAAAGTAAATGTTGTCTCATTGATTGTATAGTTTATGGCAAATGCTCTGAAATCAGCATTTTTGTGTAAGCCATAAGTAATAACTTCGGCTGAAGTAGCCATCTTATATGTTTCTGACCAAGGGTCGTCCTGGTTAAGAATGGCATATTTTGATTTGGACATATCATTACCTAGCTGCGCGAATAAAAGCCCTTTTACATAGCCATATGCTTCCATCGTTTGATGATAGTCTAGATGGTCTTGGGAAAGGTTTGTAAAAACTGCGATATCATAGTCAATTCCCCATAGACGTCCTTGGGCTAAGCCATGGGAAGATACCTCCATAACCACCTTTCTTACATGCTGATCACGTGATAGAGCTAGTAAAGCTTGATTTGTGAGTACATCGCTCGTGGTGTTTTCGGTATAGTACTTTTTGTTATCGACTTGAAAGCCGTTTGTACCAGCTAAAGCTGATTTTATCCCGCATCGTTGAAGTAATTTTTGAATTAAGGTTGTAACTGTCGTTTTACCATTTGTACCAGTGACCCCGAATAGTGTCATTTGAGAAGAAGGGTAATTGTGGAATTTATTGATTAGTTGTGCCATTGCTCTTTTTGTATCAGGAACTAGGATGAATGCAGATTTGTTAAAATCTATTTCTAACTGCTTCTCAGCGACAATAATATTAGCTCCGTTATTTATTGCATCATGGTAGTAATCATGACCATCCTGCTTATGACCAGAAATACAAATAAATAAGGAATTGTTGGTAACTTCCCTAGAATCTTGATGTATCGAATTAACGCATTCCGGTAGATGTCCGTAAATTTGCTTTAAATGGAGACTTTCCAGTAATTCCAGTGTTTTCATGATTGTATCCTCTCATCCTTTAAAGTAACTATATTTTATCCGAGTAGAAAATAAATATTTATGAAAAAGAAGTGACTGTCGGGAGACGGTCACTTCTTTTGTTATTGATTCTCTGTATATTCATTGATTGCATCCTGATAAGCATCTCTGCGATTTTTAAGATGTGGTTTTACTCCATAAGCATGCGCAGCTCTGCCAATCATATGAGCTGAAACGGGAGCTGTTAAAAGAATAAATACGATAGCTAAAAGTAATTTACCACTAACAATACCGTGTGCTAAATAGAGATAAAGAAAAGCTCCAATAAGAATACATGCAATTCCTAATGTCGATGCCTTTGTAGCGGCATGTAATCTCGTATAAACATCTGGGAATCGAACAATCCCGATAGATGCCGATAAAATAAAGAATGTTCCACCAAGAATAAATACAATTACAAGTATATTTAAAATGATGCTAATCCAAGTCTCTATCAATGATAACACCCTTTTCTAGATATTTTGCAATTGCAAGCGTTGAGAGAAATGCTAGGATTCCAATTAATAAAATGACATCGTTCAGTTTTGTCGTAACAATGTGTATTGCCAATAAACCTGCCAGCCCCATTAAATTAATTCCGATTGCGTCAAGAGCCACTGCCCGATCTGGTTGAGTCGGGCCAGCAATCACTCGATACAATAAGAATGCTAATGAAATAGCAACACCTATAAAACAAACGATTACAACAACAGATAGTAAATCTTCTGTTGCAGCTAAAATATTATCTGTCATCGTGTCACCTCCATAATTGCTTTTTCGAAAGTATTCTTGATCGATAATATGGAAGCATCACTGTCGTCAATATGCATGGCGTGAATGAATAGTTTTGTATTATCACGAGAAACTGCTACAGATAGCGTTCCCGGTGTTAGCGAAATTAGATTAGCTAATAAGGTAATTTCCCAGTTACTTTTAAGCTCGGTTGGAAGTTCAAAGATACCAGGCTCAACATCTGGCTTTGGTGTATAAACTAACTTCACAATATCCATATTTGAGGAGAATAGTTCCTTGATAAAGAGCAGGATTAATCGCACAATTTTTATAACACGTCGTAAATAAAACGTGTCTGGGACAAATCGTCTCAATAGGAATAAGAGAAGAATTCCCCACAGATATCCAGCGATAAAGCTTGGAACAGAATACGATTCACTTAAAAACATCCACATGAATGCAATAATTAAGTTAATTACAATCTGAAAGGCCATTTAACAACTACTCCTTTAACACAGAATCAATGTAGATTTCCGGATCAAGCAGGTAAGTAGAAATTGACTCGATACTCGGATAGAAGAATTCTGCTCCAACACCTAACAGTACAGAAATTGCCAATAAAATAACGATGGGACCAAGTAACCCTTTTGTAGATTTTTTTGGTATGTCACCCATTGTTTCTTTATCTCCCCAGAACCCATTTATAAATATCTTTATAACGGAGTAAAGGATAAGTAAACTAGTGATTAGGCCAACAATGGCAATAGCTATTTCACCCTGCTCAAATGCACCTTTTAATAGAAGAAGCTTGCCAATAAATCCGCTGAATGGCGGCAGGCCAGCTAAAACCAACGCGGAAATAAACAAGAGCCATCCTAGCATCGGATAATGGTGAATAAGCCCTCCCATTTTACGTAAGTCGGAGGTTCCAGCAACATATGCAATTACTCCGACGAGTAAAAATAGGGCAGACTTGATTATCATGTCGTTAATCAGATAATAGATAGTACCGCTTATTCCATCTGGATTTAATAAGCCAATGCCTAATATAATAAACCCAATAGCTGGAATAATATTATAAGCAATGATTAATTTAATATTGGATGTAGATAATGCACCAATAACACCAAATATCATTGATAATCCAGCAATCCATAAAAACATCTCATGTGTCAACTCTGTTTTATGGATAAAGATTAATGAGAATACACGTAAAATCGAGTAAATTCCTACCTTTGTTAATAATGCACCGAATAAAGCCGATATAACTGGGTTCGGTACAATATACGATTTAGGAAGCCAATAATATAACGGAAATAGGGCAGCTTTGGTAGCAAATACAAAAAACAGTAATATCCCTATCGTTGTTAATATTCCTTGTTGATCTACCTCTTGTACTCTTTGGGCAATTTGTGCCATATTTACAGTTCCTACAACGGAATATAGAAAAGCGATTGCTGTAACAAACAGCATAGAAGAAAATAAGTTAATGAGTAAGTATTTTAATGATTCTCTTAACTGTACTTTGCCCCCGCCTAACACAATTAAGCCATACGAAGCCATAAGTAATACTTCAAAGAATACAAAAAGGTTAAATAGATCACCAGTTGTGAATGCCCCAGACACACCAGTAATTAAGAAAAAGAAAAAGGGATAAAAATAGAAATTCTCCCTTTTATCTAATTCGGCGTGAGGTGCATAGAAAGCACAGGCTGTTGCAATCAGGTTCGTTGTTAGCACCAATACCGCTGCAAGGCCATCCATGACTAGAATGATTCCATATGGAGCCATCCAATCGCCTGTTTCCATTACAATGGTGCCTTTATCAAAAACATGCCATGTAATATAACCAGCTGTAGCTAAACTGATTAAGGAAAACAGTTTGGTTAGTGCCCTGGATACTCTGACTTTTTGATTAAAGAAAATCAGAATGATTGCTGATATTAATGGAATGATGATTGGTAATACCGCTAAATTACTCATTTTCGTTACCCCTTAATTGTTCCATATTATCTGTATTATTCTCTTTCGTCGTACGATAGGCCAGAACTAATAGGAGACTGGTGACTCCGAAACTAATTACAATGGATGTAAGAATTAATGCTTGTGGTAGTGGATCCGTATAATCGGAAATGCCTTCGGTTAATACAGGAGGCTGTCCTGTTTTTAACCTTCCCATCGTGAGAATAAGAATATGTGCACCGTGGGACAGCAAAGCTGTACCAATAACAATTCGTAGCAATTGTTTTTGCAAAATATTGTAGATAGCTGTAGCAAAAAGCACTCCTGCTAAAATAGAAGTGATAATTTCCATATCTATTCTGCCCCCTTATTGTTTTTATTTTTAATGAGGCCAACGATAGCAAGCGCAGCTATACCAAGAACGGCAATTTCAAATAGCGTATCTAGTCCACGCATGTCTACGAGAATTACATTAACAATATTGTCTCCGCCACCAAGTTTATATGAGTTTTCTACAAAATAATCAGAGATAGATTCAAACCATCTACTGCTATGAGCTGAAATAGCAACTAATGTGATTAAAGTACCAAAGCCAATAGAGATAATTGCATTCATTGCTTTTGTCTTGGCAGAATCCGTGGACTTTCTTAGCTTTGGAAGATGGTAGAAACATAATAAGAAAAGCGCAACTGAGACAGTTTCGATAACCAGCTGAGTAAGGGCAATATCAGGAGCCCGATAAATAACAAATAATATTGCTACCCCGAATCCAACGACACCTAAAACAAGAACAGCAGCTACGTTATGATTCATATAAATTGTTCCAATTGCAGCTGCAATCATTACCATAACAACTGCTATTTCAATAAATGATATATCTGCCAACTGATTTGTATTAATAGCAAAGCCATCACTTATAAACATAAACACAAAGGATACGATTAGGGTTGTTCCTAATATTAATGACATATATGTCTTGAGTGATCCTGTCATGTAATACTTCGTAATAGCCTGAGATACGGTATCTACATTTGCAACTATTGCATCGTAAACCTTATTAAAACTAACTTTTCCAGGCAGAAGGCGATAAACTCCCTGCCATTTACTTCTAGTTAAGAAAAGGGTGGCACCTAATGCGACTACAATTAATGACATCCATAGAGCAGGTGAATTCCAACCATGCCAAAACTTCACTTTATGAAACTCTGCGTTACTATTAATTGCCTCAGCTGCATGCTGCAAGAAAGGCGCATTTACCATATTTGGGAACAATCCAATTAGGATTACACCAAGTACTAATAAAATAGGTGAAACAAGCATACCAAAAGGTGCTTCATGTGGTTTCTTAGGAAGCTGACCTAAATTCTTTTTTCCGGTAAATGTACCGAAGAAGAAGTACATGGAATAAACAAATGTAAAAATACTCCCTAGCACTGCCAAATATGGAATCGCTTGAGACCAGAAACCTGGGTCTTCTAAATGAATACTTGCTTCAAAGAAGAGTTCTTTGCTATAAAATCCATTTAAAAACGGTAAAGGTACACCTGCCATTGAGAAGGTAGCAAATATAGCCAAAGTTGCAGTTATTGGCATAAAAGTGGCTAGTCCACCAAGTTTGCGAATATCCCTTGTACCCGTTTCGTGATCGACGATTCCAGCAACCATAAATAGACTACCTTTGAAAGTTGCGTGATTTAATATATGGAAGACAGCTGCAAACACAGCGGCTGTTGTTCCAAATCCAAGCATTGCCATTATCATTCCAAGTTGACTGATAGTGGAGAATGCAAGAATAGCTTTTAGATCTGTTTGTCTTACTGACATATAAGATCCCCAACATAGGGTGATTATCCCAGCTACACTTACGATAATAAAGAACCATTCGTAACTAGAGAAAATAGGAGAGAATCTAGCAACTAAAAAGATACCTGCCTTTACCATCGTTGCTGAGTGGAGGTATGCACTTACTGGCGTGGGAGCCTCCATTGCATCGGGTAGCCAAATATGAAATGGGAATTGGGCTGATTTTGTAAACGCTCCTAATAAGATAAATCCCAATATTAGTGGCAAATAATTACTGCTTAGAATCACATCAACTTGATTTATCATCTGCTGGATACTAGTTGTACCTGTAACCACATATAATAGAATAAAGCCACCTAGCATACTTAATCCGCCAAGAACGGTAATTAACATTGACTTTAATGCGCCATAACGTGAGCGCTCTTTAAAATGCCAATAACCGATCAATAAGAAGGAAGATATGGAAGTTAATTCCCAAAATGTATATAGTACAAAGAGATTATCGGATAAAACGACCCCTAACATCGCACTCATAAACATAAGAAGATAAACATAAAAATGTCCTAATCTTTCAGATTTATCTAAATAATAAATGGAATAAAGTACAACTAACGTACCGATTCCACTAATTAATAAAACAAACAACAAGCTTAGACCATCCAAATAAAAATCAAAATTTATGCCCAAAGAGGGTATCCAGCTATATTGTTCAAGAATTGGACTGAAATCACTTCCTACAAATTGAACAAAATAGAGAAATATAATAAAAGGAACAAAGAAGACAAAAATGCCTGTATGTATCTTTTCTTTGAGTTTACTTAATGCAGGGATAAAGCATGCAATAAGAAGTGGAACAAGTACTGCAAAAATCATCGAATGGGACTCCTCCTTCATTAAAATCATCGCTGTTGTTATTTTGTACGTAATTGTATATTCCATTACAGAAATTAGAGAACGATAAAAATGTGGTACGTTATCCATCGGGGAAAATGTAAAATGCTAGGGCTGATGTTGATTCAAACTACTCGTTTATTAAAGTAGGGAAATTGCTTGATATGAATGGTTTTAACACTGCCATTATGTATCAATTATCCAAGAAATAGTTTAACACAATAAATTACCAATAAAAATAAAAAACCCTTAGGATTCATAAAATCTTAAAGGGTTTTCGTGTTTCTACATATTTATAATACATCTAAAATTTTTTAACCTGATTTTGTGTTTTTTATTTTATGCGATAAACGTCTTCTATGAATTTCTTCTTCTATCAGGGATAGAAAATCAGGGCTTAAATTTAATTCATTTGCTGTAAAATAGGATTCAAGTAATAATTCGTCGGACAAATGCTCCATAAATACAGCCCTCCTAAAAGTGGGAATCTTCTGCAATTAAGTTAATAATAATTTACCATGATCTAACAGGCAGGACAAGGTGCAAGTTATCTACATGAGGGTGTAGATAACTTGTGTACAAAAAGTTTAAATCTCCCTTAAACATGATTAAATCAACTCGAAAATTGTTAATAAAGTTATCCACAATGCAAAAAATGAAGGTATTTGTCGAACGATTTATGCATATTTTCGGGTTAAATTACATACTTCAAGTAGGATTGACAAATCATTTGTTCCTTTCATTTATTATTTGGCAATGAAGTTTTCTTTTATCGACAAAGTTTCGCTTTCCCCCGCATGTAACTAGCAGTAGTAATCCTTCTGCAACGGAAACAGGGAAGAGGGTGGGACTGCCAGTAAGTGTCCGATTGGCTCAACTATCATTCCAAAAAAAGCAAATGGAATGAAGTTTCGCTTTATAATTCTAGAAAGATGGTATAGGATATGGTTATAATAGAGACTTAGGTTTACTGTTAGTAGATAGAGTGATAATGAGGTGTCAGTGTGTTAAATTATTTTCTTCCGAACGAACATGTAAAAAGTATCTTTGATATTCACCCTGCTGTTCTAAAAGACAAGGGGATTAAAGGTATCATTACGGATTTAGATAATACATTAGTTGCTTGGGATGTAAAAGAAGCAACTTCTGAAGTTATTCAATGGTTTAAACTTATGAGAGAACATGGAATTAAAGTAACGATCATATCCAATAATAACCAAGAGCGAGTAAAAGTATTCTCGGAACCATTGGATACTCCATTTGTATTTAGCGCAAGAAAACCATTAAGTAAAGCATTTAAAACAACGGCAGAGAAAATGGACTTAAAAAATGAAGAAATTGTTGTCATTGGTGATCAATTATTAACGGATGTTTTAGGTGGCAATTTCGCAGGTTTTTATACCATCTTAGTTGTTCCGATTGTCCAAACGGATGGTAAAATTACGCAATTTAATCGCAGGATAGAACGACGTATATTGTCTTATATGCGTAAAAAAGGAAAAATTAGCTGGGAGGATTAAAGATGGAGAATTTATACTGTCAAGGTTGTGGTGCAAAAATTCAATCTACCGATAAAGATCAGCCTGGATACACACCACCATCCTCGTTAAATAAAGAAGATGTTTTATGTCAACGATGTTTTCGCCTAAAACATTATAATGAAATACAGGATGTATCTATTACGGATGATGATTTTTTGAAAATGGTAAGTCAGATAAGAGAAAAAAAGGGGCTGGTTGTCCATGTTATAGATATTTTTGATGTAAATGGGAGTTTAATTAGCAGCCTGCCACGAATTGTAGGAGATAATCCGGTGCTATTAGTAGGAAATAAAATGGATTTATTACCGAATTCGGTGAATAAAAGAAAACTTACACAATGGCTTCGCTCTCAAGCGAAAGCAGTTGGAATAAAAGTAAAGGACGTTTGTTTGATTTCTTCTACAAAAGGGCAAGGGATGGAGGAATTAACCGAGCAAATAGAATCATTTCGTGATGAGAAAAATGTATATATAGTAGGTACGACAAATGTTGGGAAATCAACCTTTATTAATCGCCTTATTAAACAATCTACGGGGTTCAGTGAAGTAATTACAACATCTTACTTTCCTGGCACGACACTAGGTTTTATTGAAATCCCTTTAGATGAAACGTCCTCCTTAATAGATACACCGGGGATTGTAAACAAACAACAGATCGCTCATTACATTTCATCAGCTGATTTAAAACTTATTACACCGAACAAAGAAATTAAGCCACGAACGTACCAATTGAATGAAGGACAAACGTTGTATTTTGGTGGCTTAGCTAGGTTGGATTTTGTAAAAGGTCCTCGGCAATCCTTTGTTTGTTATTTTTCAAATCAGTTGCCAATCCATCGTACGAAACTTGAAAAAGCAGATGAATTATATGAAAATCATATTGGTGAACTTTTGTCACCCCCAAATAAGGAATCATTGCAAAAACTCCCAAAACTAACTGTAAATAATTTTAAGGTTACACAAGATAAACAAGATATCGTGTTTCCTGGTCTCGGATGGGTTAGTATCATGGGAGACGGTGCAACAGTGGCTGCGCATAGCCCAGAAGGAGTAGCTGTTTCAATAAGGAATTCATTTAATTAGGAGGGGGAAGTTTTGAACTACCGATTTGGTCTAATTGGTTATCCAATTCAACATTCTTTATCACCTTGGATACATAAAAGGTTTATGGAGAAAACAAGAAGTAATGGATCGTATGAAAAAGTTGAAATTTTGCCTACTGAACCATTTGAAGACAAGCTAATTCAGTTAAAAAAAGAGCGATTAGATGGATTTAACGTAACGGTACCTTATAAACAAGCGATTATTCCCTTTCTTGATGAAATAGACCCTACTGCATGGACCATAGGTGCTGTGAATACAGTGGTGAATATTGATGGCAAATGGAAAGGCTATAATACCGATGGGATTGGTTATGTCCGATCCTTACAGTCTAAATACCCAGAGTGGTTCGCTAAGGCTAAAAAACGCGCGCTCATTCTTGGTGCAGGTGGAGCTGCTCGCGGAATATTTGTGGCATTAAAACATGCGGGGTTTGCAAAAATAGATATTGCTAATCGTACATTACAAAATGCTGACTCGATTATAGAGATCAGCCCGCAAAATGCTGCTGCTTTAACGTTCAGTGATGCAAAGGAAAAACTTCAAGAATATGATGTTCTGATACAAACAACATCTGTTGGAATGAAGCCATCGATTGAACAGTCAATTATCGATTTGAAGGACTTACATTCAGTCATAGCTAGTGATATTGTTTATCAGCCAATTAAGACTACTTTTTTACAGCAAGCTGAAGATAATGGACTCTCTATCCATTACGGTCATACAATGTTGCTCTATCAGGCGCAATATGCATTTGAAATATGGACAGGTATAAAGCCGTCTGTAATCGGAATGGATGAGGAATTACAACGTATATTGGAAGGAAGATAATATGTTATCAGGAAAACAAAAACGTTTTTTACGTGCAAAAGCAAATCAACTGAAACCAATTTTTCAAGTAGGTAAAATTGGTGTAAACCAAAATATGATCGAACAAATTATAGATGCCTTAGAAAAGCGTGAGTTACTTAAGGTCAGTATATTACAAAATTGTATGGAAGATAAAGATACTGTTGCGCGTTTATTAGCAGAAGGTACAGGAGCCGAAGTCGTGCAAATTATTGGCAATAATATTGTCTTGTATAAGGAATCTGAAGAAAATAAGCAAATTCATCTGCTGTAGGTGACACGATGAAACATATTGGTATTTTAGGTGGAACGTTTGACCCACCACACATGGGACATTTAATTATAGCAGAAGAAGTAAGGATAGCATTGCAGTTAGATGAAGTGTGGTTTATTCCTTCCTATACACCACCTCATAAAGCCCAAACAAAAACGAGTGCTCGTGATCGCTTAAATATGGTTAAGCGCGCAATCCAAGACAATCCTTTTTTTAAAGTGAATACAATCGAACTGGAGCGAAGCGGTAAATCGTATACGATTCAAACAATAAAGGATTTACAGGAACAACATACGGATACGACATTTTATTTTATTATAGGTGGAGACATGATTGAATATTTGCCAAAATGGCATCGAATAGAGGAGCTTATACAGTTAATTGAATTTGTTGGAGTACAAAGGCCGAATTATTCAATAGAAACTCCTTATCCCATTACTGTAGTGGATATTCCATTAATGGAGATTTCTTCGACTTTCTTGCGAGATCGTATGAGACAAAACAGATCGGTACACTACTTCCTTCTTCCATCCGTATATAACTATATGAAGGAGCATCAATTATATGAACATTGATCTAATAAAGGAGAAAGTAGAACCTCATTTAACAATAGAACGGTATGAGCATACATTACGTGTGGCAGAGACGGCAATTCAATTAGCTATACGCTTTGATGCATCAAAGGAAAAAGCTCAACTTGCAGGTATTTTACATGATTATGCAAAATATCGCTCGAAGGAGGAATTGGCAAGTTGGATCGAAACATCTGATTTGCCCAATACATTACTCGATTTTCATCATGAATTGTGGCATGGACCAGTGGGAGCGCTAATGGTAGAACGTGATTTTGGAGTGGAAGACTTGGAAATTCGTAATGCTATTCATTACCATACAACTGGAAGAGCAAAAATGAGTAAACTAGAAATGATCATTTTTTTAGCTGATTACATTGAACCAGGAAGGAAATTTCCGGGAGTGGATGAAGTAAGGAAAACATCTAAACAAGATCTAGAACATGCCTGCCTAATGGCATCGCAGAATACAATTAGGTATTTAATGTCGAAACAAGCTACAATCTACCCGGATACATTTCATACGTATAATGATTTAACTAGAAGGGTCTACGGAGGTTAGCACTAATGGAAAATAAAAATATTATTCAACTTGTTGCGGAAGCTTGTGATGATAAGCGTGCAGAGGATATCATTGCCTTGGATATGAATGATGTATCTTTAGTGGCAGATTACTTTTTAATTTGCCATGGTAATAATGAGCGACAAGTCCAAGCTATTGCAAGAGGGATTAAAGATAAAATGGACGAACATGATATATCTTTAAAACGATTAGAGGGATTTGAACAAGCTAGGTGGATATTAGTTGATATTGGAGATGTCGTTTGTCACATTTTCCATAAAGATGAACGTCATTATTACAATCTAGAACGTCTTTGGGGAGACGCTTCCCAGGTCTCTATTCAATTGGAACAGGATTGATATCGATGGTCTACAAACGAATGGCAAATGTATATGATATCTTGATGAAGGATGCACCATATGATCAGTGGATACAATTTACAGAAAATCTAATTCAGGGAAGAAACATCCAGCAGATAGCAGATTTAGGATGTGGTACAGGAGAAGTTGCCATTAAGCTAGCAAAAAAAGGCTATCAAGTAACTGGAGTTGACTATGCAGTTGATATGCTTACGTACGCTGAGCATAAAAGTAGCAAAGAAAAACTTCCGATTCAATGGATATGTCAGGATTTACGCCATCTTGATGGGTTGCAATATCAAGATTTAGTGATTAGTTACTGTGATGTTATTAATTATATAACTACGGAATCAGAATTAAGGGATACATTTAAGCGTATTTATCATGCTTTGAAACCAGCTGGTTTATTTTTGTTTGATATTCATGCTATTTCATTTATAACAAATCATTATATCAACGAAACATTTGCTGAAGTTAATGACGAAGCATCTTATATTTGGTTTTGTAATGAGGGAGAGCAGCCTGGAGAAATGCATCATGAGCTTACTTTTTTTATGACGAATGATGATGGTATCAGTTATTCTCGCTTTGACGAGGATCATTATCAGCGAACATTTTCTATTGATTTTTATAAAAATTTATTAATGGATGCTGGTTTTAAAAATATAAAAGTCTACGGAGATTTTTCGGTAAAAGAAGATAATATAACGAAAAATACTGCAAGAATTTTCTTTTCAGTCGAGAAATCCTCAGAATAATTATGTCTTCTGAGGACTTTCTCGTAAAAAGGGATTAGAAGTGTGTTTGTCGAAGAATGTATAGGTAAATATCTTTCCTCACCTTTTCCCCGAACAAAGGAGGTGAACCCTTGTACTTCGATCGTATTAAAAAAATTCTCTTCTTAATCGGAATCCCTATCACTATTATTATATTACTGATTGTAATGAGCGATAGAAGTAACAACGAAGATGAGACACAAATAATAGATAAGAATGAACCGAAAGATCCAGATGATCCATTGTCAGACAAAGCAACATCCAATGAAGCGCTAATAGATGATCAGCAAATGGTGGTTGATGTTAAAGGTGAAGTGAATAAACCAGGAGTTTATGAAATGGAAGAAGAAGATCGTGTGATTAATGCTATTGAAATAGCTGGTGGTTTTACAGAAGAAGCGGATCAAACGCAAGTTAATTTAGCACAGCGAATTCAAGATGAAATGGTTATTTCTGTAGTTAAAGAGGGAGATACTGAAGCCCAAACCTTATCCGTAAACGAAAAGGATAAGCTTCATCTTAATCAAGCAACTTTGGAAGAAATTGAAGCATTAAATGGTATCGGTCCAACAAAAGCAGAAGCAATCGTACAATATCGAGAAGAAAATGGACTGTTTAAAAGTGTAGAGGACTTATTGAATGTTTCAGGAATCGGTGAAAAAACGCTTGAAGCATTTCAAGAAGATATTCAAGTTCCGTAATAATGTATCAACTTAAAAAGGGGAATAGAGGATGGAACGTATTTCTTGGGATCAATATTTTATGGCGCAAAGTCACTTATTATCACTTCGCAGCACGTGCACTAGACTAATGGTAGGCGCTACAATTGTTAGGGAAAAACGCATTATAGCTGGTGGTTACAATGGCAGTGTTTCTGGCAGTGTTCACTGTATTGATGAAGGATGCTATGTCATTGACGGCCATTGTGTACGAACAATTCATGCAGAAGCAAATGCATTATTACAGTGTGCAAAATTTGGTGTTCCTACACAGAATGCTGATATTTACGTTACACATTTTCCTTGCCTACAATGCTGTAAGCAACTAATTCAAGCAGGAATTCGTACGGTGTATTATGCAGAAGATTATCATAACCATGAATATGCTATTCAATTATTTAAAGAAGCAGGTGTGACAACGAAAAAAGTAGAGCTAAACTACTTGGCTGTTGATACCGCTTATACCGAAAAACAAATATATATTCAGGAGCTTTTTCGTAAATTGGAAACTACAGATATAGATACAAGCGAATTAGAAGCATGGAAAAAGAAGGCTACCCAATTATTTGATTTAAGCAAAAGGTGAGGCTGTGAGCGGAAATTGGCACTATCCAGCGCTTGCAGCTACTGTGAGCATCGTTGCTGTATTCGTCGAACAATTTAGTATCATCGTAGTTTGGTTTATAAGTTTGATGTTTTTATTTTATAGGAGGAGGATAGCTGCATTACCACTTATGCTATCTCTCCTATCCACTATCTTTTTTTACTTCTACATCCCACAACTGGACGTTATGTTAAATCCAGTGAACCAACCTCTAAATGAACGTAGAATTCTATCTGGTCAAATTATCTCTCCAATCAACCAAACCTCAGAAATGATATCATTTACTTTCCAAGAAAAAGCTTCTCCTTTCAGTATTGCTATTACGTATTTCCACTCCGGCCAGGATGAATTGAAACCTTTGGTAGAACTGCAGTTTGGAGCAGAATGTACGATCGATACATTAATTGAATTACCTAACACTGCAACAAATCCTGGACAATTTGATTACGCTAAATTTTTAAAGACAAAAGGGATTGCTTACGAAGCAACACTGTCTAATTTAGATGATGTAAACTGTCGGAAGACAGATGGGATCTTACATTATATTTTTCAATTTCGCATGCAATTACTTAGCTACATTGATCATCATATCAGTGAAGATGCCGCTGTATGGGTTCGTGCTCTGGTTTTAGGCGATGACTCTGGTATAGATGATACAACGATTGATTTATTTCAAAGGTGGGGACTTAGTCATCTCTTAGCTATTTCAGGATTGCATGTCGGTTTAGTAATCTCTATGTTGTATTTTATTTTTATTAAAATGAATGTAACAACGAAAGAAACAGCTCATTGGATCATGATGTTAGGTTTGCCGGTTTATGCCATTTTAGCAGGCGGAGAACCATCTGTATGGCGCGCCTGTTTAATGACTCTACTCGTTATTGTTATAATGAAATTAAAATGGAGAATTAATACTACAGATGTAATAAGTATGATTTTTCTCTTGCTCATCTTAGTTAATAATACAATTATCTATCATGTTGGTTTCCAATTTTCCTTTTCTGTAACATTTGGTTTATTGTTATCAAGGCGTGTTATCGCAAGAGATGAATCAAGAATTCGCCAACTATTATGGATTAGTTTTGTTGCGCAAATGACGATTCTCCCCTTGCAATTTTATTATTTCTACACATTCCAACCGTTATCCTTACTTTTAAATGTCATCATTGTTCCTTATTTCACACTCTTTGTTATTCCAACTATGTTTATATTGCTTATTACTTCACCAATATCGTTGCTTCAATCATTTTTTGATCATTCATTTGTAACCATTCACTCTATATTTATAAATTTCCTTGAGATCATTGATCACTACTTCAATTACCCATTTGTAATTGGACCTTTATCTGTTCTTGCAATCCTAATGTACTACCTTACATTTATTAGGTTTATGCAGTTTATAGAGCGTAAGAAACAAGCAACAGCTTTCTATTACGGGTTTTTACTTGTTGTTATCCTTGTTAGTGATGCATCAAGACCTTATTTTTCTCCTTGGGGATCCGTGACAATGTTGGATGTCGGCCAAGGGGATGCATTTGTCATTGAAATGCCATACCGAAAAGGTGTAATAATGATTGATGCAGGTGCAACCTTTTCCTTTAATGATCAAAAAGCAACGAATTCCGTTTTTAAACAAGTGATTAAACCATTTTTGCATGCGAAAGGAATTTCATCTATTGACACTATTTTTATCAGTCATGAAGATACAGATCATATGGGGAGTATTCCGTTTATTCTCCATGACTTTACAGTGAAGTCAATAATAATTAGTGATTTTTACGATCAAGGGAATCTGCCGGTTTCTAATTCGAAAATAAATTTATATAGGGTGAAACGTGGAGATACGATAAAAATGAAAAACCTTGTCTTTCATGTCTTATCTCCAACTAATGACAAGTCCTCACCAAATGAGAATTCATTAGTGTTGTATACAGAGCTAGGGGGTAAAAAATGGTTATTTACAGGCGATATTAGCAAAGATGAAGAAGCAGAAATAATTCATACTTATCCAAACTTAACCGTTGATGTTTTAAAAATTGCTCATCATGGTAGTCAAACATCTTCAGATAAGCAAATGTTAGACCAGCTGAAACCAGATATCGGATTAATCTCCGTCGGAAAAAATAATACGTATGGTCATCCAGCCCGAGAGGTGATTCAACTATTAGAATCACATGATATGTCAATACTTCGAACCGATCGTCATGGAGCTGTTCAATATCATTTTAAAGCAAATAAAGGAACATTCTTTCAAGTTTTGCCATAAGAATATATCATCATCGCTTAACATAATAAAAAGAGACTGTATAACAGTCTCTTTACTACGTTCATTTATGTAATGAACTTGGGAATTATGAACCGGCTACACTGACAATTACTCCAATAGCAAATATTACGAGAAAGAAAATAAAGGAGAACGCAAAGCCTTTAATGGAATCTACAACGTCATTATTTTTAGATTGAATCTCTTTTTCAAATTCGTTCACAAAAACCCCTCCTATATCACCATTAGTATAAATTAAATAATTAAAAAAATCCATACTTGCAGTTATTTTTTCGTCAAAGATGAATCATCCCAAATTTAGAAAGACTTAACATCTATACTTTTTACTTAGAAAGGAAAATCTATAGGTAAATCCAAATATCGCTTGGTCAGCTGTTTCTAGGGCAGGTGAGTCAGGCGTTGATATAGATTGGAGAGGGAAGAGAGATGCTTCCTCTCTTTCCCTCTCTTAAATTCCTTGCCATTCTTTGAATTGCGCTTTACCATTATATATAGTTAAAGAAAATAGTTGGAGTGAATGGCATGTCATACTTAGATGTAGCTAAACAAGTTAAAAAGAATAACATAGCTTCGGTATATTTAATTTATGGAAATGAATATTATTTTATACAGAACCTAAAGAAATATTTAACAAAAGCTGTAATTGGAGAAGAAACAGATAATTTGTCCACATATGATTTAGAAGAAACACCCATTCAGGAAGTTATTGCTGATGCAGAAACCTACCCTTTTTTTGGTGAACGTAAACTAATCTTCGCTACAAATGCATCATTTTTAAAAGCAAAACCAGATAAGCTTTCCTTTGAGCATAAATTAGAAGTATTGCAGCAATATCTTCAATCTCCAGTTGAATATTCTGTACTTGTTCTCATTGCTCCATATGAAAAGATCGATGAGCGAAAGAAAATAACCAAGCTGCTAAAAAAACAAGGAACAGTTGCTATTTGTAATCCCATAAAAGAATATGAATTGAAGACATGGATCAATCAACTTGCTGATCAAATGAAAGTGACTGTTGAAGATAATGTGTATGATATGCTCGAATCAGAGCTTTCAACTAATTTGAATTTATTAGAAACGGAATTAAAAAAATTGGCAATGTTTGTTGGTGAAAATGGGGTAATTACAAAAGAGGTTGCGGATGATTTACTATCCCATACTACTACTGATTCCTCGCTTAGACTCGTTGATGCAGTAATGAATCGAGACTTATATAAGGCGATAAGTATTTATAAAGATTTGGAAAAAATGAAAGAAGAACCAATTGCACTAATAGGTTTACTAGCTTTTCAATTTCGAACCATTCTTCGTGTGAAATTATTGAAGCAAAGAGGATATAGTCAATCCCATATGCAAAAACAACTCGGAGTGCATCCATATGTTATTAAGATAGCCATGCAACGCGAACGAAATTTTACTATCGAAACGTTGGAATACTTCATTACGCAATTGGCTGAAGCAGATGCTACTTTAAAAAGAGGTACAATGGAAAAAGATCTAGCCTTTGAAATCTTACTTTATCAATTAATCAATGGGAAAACAGCTTAATGTGTTTTAAATAAAAAACGATCCTTCGAAGGATCGTTTTTATGATTATGCACCAAGCTGGTTCACTTTTTGAGCCAAACGAGATTTTTGACGGTTTCCAGTGTTTTGATGAATAATTCCTTTTTGAACAGCTTTATCAATTGATTTGATAGCAGTTTGTAAAGCAGCGTTCGCATTTTCTTTATCTTTAGACGCAATCAATTTTTCAACATGCTTGATTTGAGAACGCATTTCAGTTTTCTTCGTATTGTTGTTTGAACGTTTTTTGCTGTTTGTTTCAACACGTTTAATTGCAGATTTAATATTAGCCATTGTTCCTTCACCTCCTAAAAAACATCATCACAAATATCGAATGTATTTGTTTTATCCTAAAGTGAAACAGATTACATTTTGTCTCTGGACAAGAGACATTTTACCAAACGAAAGGAACCTTTTCAATAGCTTTAACCGTAAATGTATGAGTTTCGATATTTTGTTAACGCTATTATTAGTATCTTTCGGAAAGGATGATGAAACGATGAATGAGAATAATGACAAGTTAGTTCCATATCAAGTAAGGACAGATTTAGCAGTAGAAGCAAAGGATATGTATGTTGAGCAGCAAGAAAACCCTGATGAGCAGAAAGTGAAGGGTGTAACCATAAAGGAGAGAGAACAAGATGGGATTAGAATCTCTTATGTTGAGATAAATGAGACAGGAGCTGATTTATTAGGAAAGAAGCCTGGATCCTATATTACGATCCATGCGGATGGTGTCAAACGACAGGATACAAAGCGACAAGAATTAGCGGCAAAGGTGTTAGCCAAAGAGTTAGAAGAACTTATTAAAAATAACGATATACCAATTGAAGGGAAAGGTCTAATCGTAGGATTAGGTAATTGGAATGTTACACCAGATGCGCTTGGTCCAATGTCCGTTGAAAAAGTTTTAGTAACCAGCCATTTATTTGAGATGGAGCATGAATCAGTATCTGATGGATATCGCCCAGTAGCAGCAGTAACTCCTGGTGTCATGGGAGTAACGGGGATCGAAACGAGTAACATTATATTTGGAATTGTGGATAAATATCAACCTGATTTTGTGATTTGTATTGATGCATTAGCTTCTCGTTCTATTGAGCGTGTGAATGAGACAATTCAACTTTCTAACACAGGTATCCATCCAGGTTCTGGGGTAGGTAATAAACGTAAAGAGATTAGTAAGGAAACATTGGGTGTTCCTGTAATTGCTATCGGTGTGCCAACTGTCGTTGATGCTGTGACCATTGCTAGTGACACAATTGATTTCTTGTTAAAACATTTTGGTAGAGAGTGGAAGGAAAAAGATGATCCTTCTAAGTCACTAACACCTGCAGGCTTATCATTTGGAGACAAACGTTTAACAGATGAGGATTTACCAAATGAAGAAAAGCGTCAAACCTTTATGGGGATTGTTGGAACTCTACCAGACGAAGAAAAGAGAAAACTAATTACTGAAGTACTAACTCCACTAGGGCATAATCTAATGGTTACACCAAAAGAAGTAGACGGATTTATGGTTGATATGGCAAGTGTTGTTGCAAATGGGATAAATGCAGCGCTACATGAAACCGTGGATGTTGATAATTTTACTTCCTATTCTCGGTAGTATTTCTCTATCACGTCTTAAATTATTTAAGAGATTTGGTTCTAGTCTCTATTTTTACGACATAGAGTGAACTATAAAGAAGTCGTGAAATTAGGAAAGGGTGGAACCATGAACGTGAAACTCAAAAGCGGCGTAAACCTGTTTTATAAAAGAAGTGGTATCTACATTGCAGGTTTAATTATCGTTTGTATATTAATTGGTCTAATAACAACTGTTAAGCCGGCATATCGGTTATCCTCTGGAATAATAACGAGTTGGACAAGTGATATAAACAGTGCGACTTTTTTATATTTACTAGGGTTAGAAAATCACGCTTTCCAACAAGCTTTTACAAAGGATCAATCTTTTCCTGATTTTTCATCTACTATCTTTCAACTAGCTACAAGTGTTAAACCAGATGATCCAAGAAGCCTCATCGGAAATGAATTACCAGGTTTTTCAACATTTGATAACCAAATCTTAATTGCTGGGGAAGGGACGAATTATACAAACCTCCCGTTTGAATCCTCCCCACCATTAAAAGAGGTTTTAAAAGATAGGCAAGCAGTCATTAATGATGATGAAGAAAAAGAATCACAGGAAAGCGTAGAAAGTAAAAATGAACCTACTACTGGTAATAAAAATGTAGTATTCCTATATAATTCTCATAACCGTGAGTCGTTTTTGCCGCATCTACCAGATGTAACCGATCCTAATCATGCACACCATAAAGAAGTAAATATTACAAAAGTAAGTGAGCGGTTAGCTAAAACATTACAAACTAAGGGAATTGGAACAGCTGTTGATCATACAGATATTATGGCAGAACTAAATAAAAAGGGATGGGATTATGGAAAATCCTATGAAGCTTCACGAGAAGTAGTTTCTGAGGCCTTTTCAACAAATAAAGATATTCAATATGCATTTGACATCCATCGAGATTCAATCGGAAGAGAGAAGACGACCAAAGAAATCAACGGACAATCCTATGCAAGGATTATGATCGTAGTGGGCGCGGAACATGAATCCTATGAAAGGAATCTTGAGTTAGCTACTGAATTACATTACATGATAGAAGAACGATATCCAGGTTTAAGTAGAGGAGTTCTACCCAAAAAGGGTGAACTAACAAATGGAATTTTTAATCAGGATATTTCAAATAATGCGCTACTACTGGAATTTGGTGGAGTGGAGAATAATCTGGATGAACTTTATCGCTCGGCAGACGCTCTTGCAGAAGTCTTTAGTGAAATGTATTGGAATGCTGAAGAAGTGAATGCAGCTTCATAGGAGGTATGGGAAATGGCTCGAACTTTAATCGTACTATTATTACTTGCTGTATGTTTTTTAACTGGGGTTGTCTATGGAAATGGTCATACAGAAAAAAATACAGATGATATAGAAATGGCGAGTTTACCATCTGAAGCAAATTCTGATTCCAATCAACCAGAGTCAGAGGAGGTGGTACAACGAACGACCAACAAAACCACGGCTGATGGAACTGTGGAAACCGATGGGCCATCACCTGTAACGGAAAAAACAGCTTCCATTATTGAAGCTGGTGTAACGGGGCTATATGAAGTTATTGTAGAGGTTCTCTATCAAATCTCGCAACTGTTCTTCTAATGAGTTTAAACGAGGCAGAGATAAAAGTGATATGCTCTCTTCAAAGTAGACAGATCAAAAATAACATCTGCTATTTTAGAGAGTTTTTTTCGGTTTTTAGCAGCTCATATTTGTCACTTCGACCGGTAACAATTTAAGTGATGTCTCATCCCAACTTTTTATTCGTTGTTGTAAGTAACGTCGTTGTTCTTGAACATCCATGCTTCTATTGCTATAATCAATGCTAGTCATTGTCGCTGATAATTTAACACTTTTATCACCAAATTACTGATAAAAGTAAGTAGGAGTGAACATCACTAATGGCAAAAATCAAAAGAAACGTGCGTAATTTTTCGATTATTGCACATATCGATCATGGCAAGTCTACATTAGCGGATCGAATATTAGAAAGAACGAAAGCAATTACACAAAGAGAAATGAAAGATCAATTGCTTGATGCGATGGATCTAGAAAGAGAACGAGGAATTACGATCAAGTTAAATGCAGTTCAATTAAATTATCAAAGTAATCATGGTGAGGATTACATCTTCCATCTTATTGATACACCGGGACATGTCGATTTTACATATGAAGTTTCGAGAAGTCTTGCTGCATGTGAGGGTGCAATTCTTGTAGTTGATGCAGCTCAAGGCATTGAAGCGCAAACGTTAGCAAATGTTTATTTAGCTTTAGATAATGATTTAGAAATTATCCCAGTAATAAATAAAATTGATTTGCCGAGCGCAGACCCAGAACGAGTAAAACAAGAATTGGAAGATGTTATCGGTATAGATAAAGACGATGTCATTCTCGCTTCGGCAAAATCAAATATTGGTATCGAAGAGATTCTAGAAAGAATAACCACAGACATACCAGCTCCTACTGGAGACACGGAAGACCCATTAAAGGCTTTGATTTTCGACTCCTTATATGATCCTTACAGAGGTGTCATTGCTTATGTATGTATTAAAGAAGGATCACTTAAAGTAGGGGATAAAATTAAAATGATGGCTACTGGAAAAGAATTTGAAGTTAATGAATTGGGCGTTTTTAGTCCAAAACCAATTCGTAAACATGAATTAACTGTTGGCGATGTTGGTTACTTAACAGCATCCATTAAAAATGTGGGTGATTCCAGGGTTGGAGATACAATTACATTAGCGAGCTGTCCAGCTGCCGAACCGTTACCTGGGTATAAACGTTTAAATCCAATGGTTTTTTGTGGACTTTATCCGGTCGATGCCAAAAACTACAATGACCTTCGAGAAGCATTGGAGCGACTGGAGTTAAATGATTCCTCACTACAATACGAGGCCGAAACGTCACAGGCATTAGGATTTGGCTTTCGTTGTGGGTTCTTAGGTCTTTTGCATATGGAAATTATTCAGGAACGTATTGAAAGAGAATTTAATATCGAATTAATTACAACAGCACCGAGTGTAATATATGAAGTGGAGCAGGCAAATGACGAAATTATTTCGATAGACAATCCTTCTGTTATGCCAGATCCGCAACAGATTAAAGATGTTAGAGAACCGTTTGTGAAAGCTACAGTCATGGTTCCGAATGATTACGTTGGGTCGGTAATGGAAATATGTCAGAAAAAACGCGGACAATTTATCGATATGGAATATTTAGATGAAATCCGTGTCAATATTACCTACCATATTCCTTTATCTGAGATCGTTTATGATTTCTTTGACCAACTAAAATCACAAACAAAAGGATATGCTTCCTTTGATTATGATATAATTGGTTATCGTTCCTCTGATTTAGTAAAAATGGATATTTTATTGAATGGAGATACCATTGACGCACTTTCCTTTATTGTACATCGTGATTTTGCTTATGAACGAGGAAAGCACATCGTCGACAAATTGAAAGAACTAATTCCAAGACAACAATTCGAGGTTCCTGTTCAAGCTGCCATCGGGAATAAAATCGTAGCCAGATCTACCATTAAAGCGATGCGAAAAAATGTTTTATCCAAATGTTATGGTGGCGATATTTCACGTAAACGTAAACTATTGGAGAAACAAAAAGAAGGTAAAAAAAGGATGAAAATGGTAGGTTCTGTCGAAGTTCCTCAAGAAGCCTTTATGGCAGTATTAGAAATGAATGATGATTAAATCAGCGCTTCTTACAGACATTGATACCAAATAATAGATGCTCTGCCACCGTAATTAAATATTGGGTGGCAGAGCTATTTATTTTCACTCACCATCCTTTTGAAGATGTCCACTGTTTGATTACGCATGTTTTTTTAGATGTAGGTAGGTATCAAGAGTAAGGAAGCTGCTAGGGACCTAATCTTTTCTGGATGTTTTTAATGGGATAAAAAAAGTCAGTCAAATAACTGTGGCTGTGGATTCAGGATGCTCTTAAAAAACAAATTGTAGAGCGGGTGTTCAGCGCGACGTTTAAATAGGGTGTTCCATCAGTGAGAAATGTACGGTGAACCATCATTTTAAATTTGATGAACTCTGAATATGCATATTAACATCAGGTGTAATCTCGATTTCCTTATACACTTTTTCCCATTCGTGATTTTTAAGAAAATCTGGGTACTTTGAGTTTAGTTGTTTTTGGATCGCTAATATATCGCTTTGTGCTTCCTTTATAATTTCTGTCACTTCCTTTGCATTTTCAGTTAAGAATGTTGATGCTTTTTTATCTAATTCTTGATTGGTCACTTTCTTTGGTGAGCCTGCCAGACTTTGGAGTCTACCGTATAAATCCACTTTAATCGTTAACTGCACCTTCCCAGATGATTTATCAACAGTTAAATCTGACTTCTGCTTAACCTTTTCTACGAAAACACTAAATTCATCTGTTTTTTCATTGTCGTTAGTGATTTGCATTACGGGAGGCTTCTCGATTTTACCTTGCATAAATAATGCAAGAGAGGTTTGGTCTATTGATAATACCTCGCCAGTATAATAATCATTTTTAAATAGTGCTGTACCTAATAACTCTACACGATTTAAGTCAGATTTTTGAATATAAGGGATCATTGCATCTTTTTCTTTATCTACTACTTCACTCCAAAGTGTAAAGGTATTAGCTTTAGGTATATGCGTTTCTTTTTCCGCATTTTCAAATAAGTTTAATATATAAAAAGCAATAGGACTTTTACTTATTTGGAGTGACAAAATTTCGCTTGCCTTCCCCTTAGTAATAGCAACTTTAGATGTTAAATACCCTTGTTTGGACCTAACAATGGGTTCAAATAAAGAGGATATACTTTCTTGTTTTGCAAGATCTTCTCCAACTAATACCAAAAAAGCCTTACTGATATCCATATCTCCAGAAATTTTATTTACTAATTCGTTATTGATTTTAGAAACACTTACTCCATCAGCCTCAATTATTTCATCAGACAAATCAAATTGCCCACCACCACTGCCGCGAAGGTTCAATTCCCGGACAGCCCCTTGAATGTTTTCAGGATTTTGTTCATCGATATCAAAGCTGATTCCATTAATGATTCTTTTTTTGTTTAAATTGGTCTGATCCCAGCACCCGGTCATCGATAGTAGAATGAAAATGCAAGAGACAACTATAGTGAATTTTTTCATGATGGATGCTCCTTTTTTTTCAATATGTAGGAGAATAGTAATAGAATGAATGGAATCATAAATATAACAACATAACTGATTGAGTTAAGATACTTAGCATATAATTCAAAAGATTGGTCTGATTTACTAGCTAATAGAAAAAGAACATAAACGATCGCGCCATTGATATACACAAAGTAGTTATTCTTCTTAGGAGCGGTGGTTTTCCAATGACTTGCAAAATAGATATACACTACAATCGACATTACAACAGGAATGCTCCATAAAGGTAAAAAGATAAGGTCAATTCGATCGATCATATTAAAGTGTAAGGGCCTAAACATATATACGATCGGAAGTTTTAATTGATTAATCATTGCTGGGTTTAATATGACGAAAGCAATTACGGTTAGATATACAGTTATCGCTACTACAAAAATATTAGAAAATGTAATAACTTTTAAAAATGTTTTCCCTTTGTGTCTTGCACTTGAATAAAGAAATAAAATGATTTCAAAACCATATAATGCAAGAAGAGATTCTTTAAGCCCTTTTATTATATTCGACATGCCGGAACTCCCAACTGGTGTTAAATTCATTACTTCTATTGGTAATGAAAAAGATAGAAACGATAGCAAGATGACAAACATAATGGATACAGATAATATAGTAAATACCCTTACAATAATTTGCAGGTTGCTGCTGCACAAATAAATACATACTGCTAACAGTAGAAAGCCAATTGCCCAGTGAGGCGAAAATGTTAGTAATACATTTTTAACTAATTTACTCGATGCAATTAAAATATAGGTTGAAGTCAGTATGAGGTATATATATGTGATTACATTAAAAATGTATCCCAAGTGTGCACCGAGAATTTTTTTAGTTAATTCAAAATATGATAAAGAAGGGAAACGTCTTAATAACAACCAATACAACACAATTACTAATTGTACAGTGCATCCAGCTAGAATAATGGATATCCATCCATCTGATTTTGCGGTTTGCTGTAAGGTATTTGGTAGATAAAGGATACCAAAACCAATTTGAACTTGAATAAGTAATAAGAATAATTGTGATTTTGTAATAGGTTCCGCTGCACTCATTTAAATTCCCTTTCTATAAAGTGACATTTATTAGATTTATTTTTTGGATCTCACAAATGAATCTTTGATACCATTAATATCAAGTGGAGATAATGGATAGAAATAAGGTCTGTCAAAAGATTTTAGTTTACATAAATGTATGATTAGGAGCGTGAACGATGCAGTTAGTCCTAAAAACCCAAATGTATTAGATAAAATCATAAATGGAAAAGCGAGTAATCTAACTCCAGTCCCCATTTGATTAACGGGAGCAACGAAAGAAGCTATGGCAGTTAATGCGATAACTACAATCATTACATTGGAAACTAGACCGGCTTCTACAACTGCTGTTCCAATCACTAATCCTCCTACAACTCCAATTGTTTGTGCGATAGGTGACGGAAGTCGAATCGATGCTTCTTTTAATAACTCCAAAACAACCTGCATAGTAATAGCTTCCCAAAAAGGTGTTAAAGGAACAAACTCGGTTTGTACTCTCAATGCATATAGTAAACCGAGTGGCAATATTTCGGTGTGAAAGGATACAACAGAAATATAGAGCGAAGGTAGAATGATGGCAATGATGAAACTTACTAAACGAATAATACGAAAAAAAGTACCTAAGAACCAGCGGTTATTATAGTCATCTGGTGATTGATAAAAGCTGAAAAAGGTGATAGGTAATACCAGCACTTGTGGATTTTCATCCAGAATTAATACTATTTTCCCCTCTGATAAATAAGCCTGAGCTCTGTCAGGTCTTTCGGTAGTCAAAACTTGTGGAAAAACCGTATAGCTGTTATCCTCGATGTGCTCTTCTAACTCACCGGAAGATTGTATTTTGTTCGCTTTAATATTACGTATCCTTCTTATGACTTCTTTCAATACCTCATGGTCGACTAAGTCTTCAATATACAATAACCTTGCTTCGGTTTGCGCCTTCCTCCCCACTGTGAAATTTTTGATTACTAGGTTCTCGTGTTTATTTCTTTTTTGAAGCAGAAAAACATTGGTATTGAGATCTTCGGTAAAACCATCACGTGGTCCTTTTATTATTTTTTCATTCTCCGGCTCTGCTATTGCACGATTTTGTGTATTGGGTACTGGTATGATGATCGCTTTCTTTTCTCCTGGTATTAGCAGAACGAGGTTGCCATGTTTTAAGGATTGCACAATATCTTGTGTTTTCTGTTCGGTTTTAATTTCTGCAGATTGAATAATGGAGGAAATCCTATGAAAAATATCACTTTTATGTATTAATTTAAGATGTTCTGAGTTGAAAAAATGAAGAATCGGATCAAACACATTTTTTTCAAAAGAACTTTTATCTACCATTGAATCTAGATATATACAAATGCATTGCATTTCTTGAATGTATAGTGTTCTTGTCTTAATATCATCTGACTGGAACATTGCTTTTTTAATCAGGTCTACTTTAATATTTATGTCATAAGTAGAACTAGGGCGTTTTGAGGGCATAATAGGCTCCTTTAATATAAATACATTTATTTGTCAGTTTGTACAAAAATAGCTTTAATATACGAAGGGGGATACGTGTGTTACAATTTAGATAAATTGATATTGTTAGGAGGAGTTTTTACCGTTGTTCTACAATCCCGCCCCAATAATGAGTAAAGGATTTAAATCAAATTTAAGAAACTTAAACTTTGCCAAATAGCTTAGCTCAGAAAGAAAGCAATTATTGTTAAGATGAACAAGAGTAAGGAATTCTGCTAGGATCTAATCTTTTCCGAATATCTTTAATGGGTGCTTCTTGTTCTTTTTAAAGTACAACCTAGTGAAATAACACAATGTTCACTTCC
This sequence comes from Virgibacillus salexigens, assembly GCF_000723585.1. NCBI lineage: Bacteria > Bacillati > Bacillota > Bacilli > Caryophanales > Bacillaceae > Virgibacillus > Virgibacillus salexigens. The sequence continues at coordinate 1,951,259 of NZ_CCDP010000001.1, forward strand.
TTTGACATTCGTTTTTCTCTTGGCAGGAAAAGCAAATCAGCACATGGTTACTTTGAATAATTCCATATAAAAAACCACTTCTGAAGTAAATTCTGTCGCAGCATAAATCACATTTACCAATGTACTCTTTTTCCATAAATCCTCCTTATCCACTTGCTTTTTCTATTATTTAATTTCTGTCATCTTAAAGTACTTGACAAAATAATTTATTTATGCTATAATTTACTTTCTGAATAACACGTTATATAATAGGATTCTCCTGGCCAGGTGAATCCTATTTTTATTGCTCTAAATGAAGGAGTGTTGTTGAATGAAAAAAGATGAGTCGAGCTTAACTTCATTAGTAGCAGCTTTTGGTCGAGCTTACCATAGTCAATTCGATACACCTAAGATTTTTGATGATTATTTAGCTAAAGATTTATTTTCGCAAAAAGAATGTAACGACATCAAAGACAATATGGTCCAAGGCATACAGTTCTTCAATAAAGAAATAGCGCAAAAGTTCGAAGGTAATACAGATGAAATATTAAAATGGATTACTCAGGTTCAACTTTCTCCAACGCCATTGGCACGAGCGGCATATTGTGAAAATGTATTACTTAATGAAGTCAGGTTAGGATTAAAACAATATGTCATACTTGGTGCTGGGTTAGATACTATTTGTTTCCGTCACCCAGAATTGAAAAACAGCTTAGAAATATTTGAAATTGATTATCCAGCTACACAGGCATTTAAAAAGAAAAAGCTGGATCAAGCTAATTTCAACATCCCTAGTAATCTTCATTTTGTTCCTATGGACTTCACCCAAAAGTTTTCCTATCAAAATCTAATAGATGAAGGGTTTGATAACCAAAAAACTTTCTTTAGTCTTTTAGGAGTTTCTTATTATTTAACACAAGAGGAAAATGCCAACTTGATAAATAAATTATTTACCAAAGTTCCATCAGGAAGCTCTCTAGTTTTTGATTATGGAGATGATAAACTTTTTAAAGAAAAAGGAATGTCTAATCGAGTTCAAAATATGATTCAAATGGCTTCGGCTAGTGGTGAGCCAATGAAATCGTGTTTTACGTATGAGGAAATAGAGGAAGTGTTAGCAGACGCAGGTTTACTCATTTATGAACATTTATCGCCTGTTACGATTAATCATCGATTCTTTCATAATCGTACTGACTATTTGTCTGCTTTCGAAACGATTCATTACATCCATGCTGTAAAAAAGTAATAGTTTAGGTTAATAAAAACTTACTTCCTAATCTTCTTTAAGATTGGGAGGTAAGTTTTTATAAGGTTTATATATTTTATTTATTCATAAGTACTCCACAATCTCGATTTTGTTTTATAATAAGGAAGAATAAATTTAAAAGGTATTTATAAGGACAGTAAAATTCAAAACTAATATGATTCTACCCTGCCGACCTCAAATAGGTGGTAATTATAATTAAAGCAAGATACATTTAAATTCGATTCACTAATTAAACACTTTTAAAACGTTGGTGTAACCATACTTGATAATTGCAACTTGTTATAATAAAATACACAAGAATATACCTTTGAAATAAGAAATCTTTATGGCATGATTAAAAATGAATGATTATTATCTGAAAAAGAAGGGGAGAGCTGTTTAATAGAAAATATAGCAGTTTCCCTTTTTCCATGTTTGGAAGGAGCAATAATATGAATGCAATTCAATCTGTATATATTCATATCCCATTTTGTCAGCAAATTTGTCACTACTGTGATTTTACAAAGTTTTTTTATAACGAGAAACTTGCTGATGATTATATTGAGGCATTGAAACACGAGATCAATGCTTATGTAACGGAGAATGGAAACGATGTAAAAACGATATTTATTGGCGGAGGAACCCCAACCGCACTAACGGTAAGCCAGTTAGATGCTTTGCTTTCGTTTATCAAACAAAAATTTGACATATCCCGTTGTGGGGAATTTTCGATTGAAGCAAATCCGGGGGATTTTACCGAAGATAAAGTGAAATTATTAAAATCTTACGGTGTGAATCGAGTGTCGCTAGGCGTCCAAGTTTTTGATGATCAAATGTTACAAGAGTTAGGTAGACTGCATAAAGTGAAAGATGTGTATCAGACTATTGAGTTATTGCAAAACAATGGAATCACAAATATTAGTACAGATTTAATCTATGCGTTACCAAAGCAAACCATTAAACATTTTGAAGCATCACTTAATCAAGCGATGGCACTTGGACTTCCGCATTTGTCAACATATGCTTTGCAAATAGAACCCAAAACGGTGTTCTATCAACGACATAAAAAAGGAAAGCTTCATCGACCTGCGCAAGATGAAGAGGTAGAGATGTATCAAATATTAAAGGATACGACAAAAAAACATGGATTAAATCAATATGAAATAAGTAATTTTGCAAAACCAGGATTTGAAAGCAAGCATAACCTTACGTATTGGGATAATAAATTCTATTATGGTTTCGGAGCTGGAGCTTATGGATATATACCAGGTGAAAGATATGGTAATATTAGGCCTTTACCCGCATATATAAAAAAAGCAATAGCTGATGGGAAGCCTGTATTACATGTTGATCCTATAAGTGAAAAGGAACAAATAGAAGAAGAAATGTTTTTAGGTTTACGTAAAATGCAAGGGGTCAGTAAGCGAGCATTTACGAGTAAGTTTGGTTTTCCTCCTAGTAGATTATATGCATCGTCCATTAATGAGCTCAAACGAAAAGATTGGTTAAAAGAAGCTGGCGATTACCTTCAACTAACTGAGGATGGCAAGTTGCTTGCGAATGAAGTATTTGAGAGATTCTTGCTGGAGGAAGAAGTTGCGGATATGAATTAAGAAATAATAATAGTCTGTCCTTTACAGGCTATTTTATTATGCTCTCGTGTGAGTATAAATGTAGAATTCATTTCATTGACAAAAAAAAGTGGATTTGGTACTTTAATAATAGCATTAGCACTCGAGAGGGATGAGTGCTAACAGAGGTGATCATCATGTTAACAGAAAGGCAGTTATTGATTTTACAGGTCATTATTGATGATTTCATCGAGTCGGCGCACCCTGTTGGCTCACGTGCTATATCAAAAAAAGACGATATTCCTTATAGTGCTGCCACGATTAGAAATGAAATGGCTGACCTAGAGGATATGGGATTTCTTGAGAAAACACATTCATCTTCAGGTCGTGTTCCTTCAGAAAAGGGATATAGATATTATGTGGATCATTTGATTTCACCTAGTATTTTACATGAAGATGGAGATGTCATTAAGCATATTGTTAATGACGGCTTCTTTGAGTTTGAACAAATTGTTCAAATGTCGGCGGAAGTATTATCACAATTAACGAATTATACATCGATCATTCTTGGTCCTGAAATTTTTGAGACAAAGCTGAAACAATTGCAAATTATAACATTATCTTCAAATACTGCGGTAGCTATTCTCGTTACAAATACTGGTCATGTTGAACATCGATCCTTTACTATTCCGACTGAGATTAACCCTTCTGATTTAGAAAAGTTGGTTAACATTCTTAACAACCAATTGTCAGGAGTACCGATTATTCAATTAGCGGATAAGTTTAATACGGAGATTGTATCGATGTTAAATCAGTATGTTTCTGACATAGGAAAATCCTATCAATATTTGAATGAAGTGCTTTTTCATGAGCATCCTGTCAAATTATATATTGGCGGAAAAGCAAACATGCTCATGCAGCCAGAATTTAATGATGTTGATAAAATAAGATCCTTTTATTCAATGATTGAAAATGAGGATAAAATAGCACATCTATTAAAGCAATCAAATGGCGGAATTAAGGTTTCCATTGGACAAGAAAATGATGTGGATGCGATTAAAGACTTTAGTTTAATTACTGCTGCTTATCATCTTGGAGAAGGTCAAATGGGAACGATCGCTTTACTAGGACCAACAAGGATGGAATATCGGAGAGTAATTTCGTTATTAAATATTCTTTCTCATGAAATGACAGATGCATTATATATGTGGTATAAAAACAATGGATAAATAATTGGTTTTATACCGTCTTGCTGTAATTCGTATTGTTTCTTTCGACAGCATGACATGTTATAGTGAATGATGGTTATTTTAAAATGGAGGTGTCAGACGTGGAAGAACAGGATAAGCATTCAACATCCGCTACGCAAGAAGAGGAAAAAGCGGATGGTCAAACAGTGAAGGAAGCAGAAGCCGATGAAACTATTGAAATTATCGATTCCAATGAAGGGAACGATACGGCTGACAAGAATGAACAAGTCTCAGAATTGCAATCAAAAGTAGATGCTTTACAAAAGGAAAAAGATGAACTGCAACAGCGTGTCCTTCGAATTCAAGCGGAGTTTGATAATTATAAGAAGCGGACGTTGAAAGAAAAAGAAGCGGACCGTAAATATAAATCTCAAGACTTGATTCAAGAATTATTACCTGCCTTAGATAACTTTGAAAGAGCATTGCAGGTTGAAAAAACAGATGAAAATGCAGGTTTAATTGATGGCATTACGATGGTATATAACCAAGTGAAGGAAGCCATTGTTTCACAAGGAGTTGAGGAGATCGACACAGTAGGTGAAGAATTTGATCCTAATCTACATCATGCAGTGATGCAAGTGGAAGATGAAGAAAAATCCTCAAATACAATCGTAGAAGAATTGCAAAAAGGGTATAAGCTAAAAGACCGTGTTATCCGACCAGCAATGGTTAAAGTAAATAAATAATTGGTTTGGTAGTTAAGGAGGAAATAATGATGAGTAAAATTATTGGTATTGACTTAGGTACAACAAATTCCTGTGTGGCTGTAATGGAAGGTGGAGAATCTGTAGTAATTCCTAACCCAGAAGGAAATCGTACAACCCCATCTGTAGTTGCATTTAAAAACGGTGAGCGTCAAGTTGGTGAAGTAGCAAAACGACAAGCAATTACAAACCCAGACACGATTCAATCAATCAAACGTCATATGGGTACCGATTATAAGGTGAAGATAGAAGATAAAGAATTTACTCCACAAGAAGTTTCTGCGATTATCTTACAGCATATTAAATCATATGCAGAGGACTATATTGGTGAACCAGTAAGCAAAGCTGTTATTACTGTTCCTGCGTACTTTAACGATGCGGAGCGTCAAGCAACAAAAGATGCTGGTAAGATTGCCGGTTTAGAAGTAGAACGTATTATTAATGAGCCAACTGCTGCTGCACTTGCATATGGCATTGATAAAGAAGATGAAGACCAAACGATCTTGGTTTACGACTTAGGTGGAGGTACATTTGATGTTTCTATTTTAGATATCGGTGACGGTACATTTGAAGTAGTTTCTACCGCTGGAGATAATCGTCTTGGTGGAGATGACTTTGATGATGTTATTATTGATCATATGGTACAAGAGTTTAAAAAAGAAAATGGAATTGACCTTTCTAAAGATAAAATGGCAGCTCAACGCCTAAAAGACGCTGCAGAGAAAGCGAAAAAAGATCTTTCCGGTGTAGCCCAAACCCAAATTTCATTGCCATTTATTACGGCCGGTGAAGCAGGACCATTACACTTAGAAATGAACCTAACTCGTGCTAAGTTTGAAGAACTTTCTTCTGATCTAGTTGAACGTACAATGGTTCCAACCCGCAATGCTCTATCTGATGCAGATTTATCAGCTAGTGATATTGATAAGGTAATTCTTGTTGGTGGTTCTACACGTATCCCAGCAGTACAAGAAGCAATCAAAAAAATGATCGGTAAAGACCCTTCAAAGGGAGTAAACCCTGATGAAGTCGTTGCGTTAGGAGCTGCTATTCAAGGTGGCGTTCTTCAAGGTGATGTAAAAGATGTTGTTCTTCTTGACGTAACCCCATTATCTTTAGGGATTGAAACAATGGGTTCTGTAACAACAAAATTAATTGAGCGTAATACTACTATTCCAACAAGTGAATCACAAGTATTCTCAACAGCTGCGGATAACCAAACTGCTGTAGATATTCATGTGCTTCAAGGTGAACGCGAAATGGCTGCCGATAATAAAACATTAGGTCGCTTCCAGCTAACAGATATTCCGCCAGCACCAAGAGGAGTACCACAAATCGAAGTTTCATTCGACATTGATGCAAACGGTATTGTAAATGTTCGTGCTAAAGATTTAGGTACAAATAAAGAACAATCCATTACGATTAAATCTTCTTCTGGCCTTTCTGATGATGAAGTAGACCGTATGGTAAAAGAAGCAGAAGAAAATGCGGAAGCAGATAAGCAACGTCGTGAAGAAGTTGAACTTCGTAATGAAGCAGATCAATTAATCTTTACAACGGATAAAACGATTAAAGATTTAGGCGACAATGTTTCAGATGAAGAAAAACAAAAAGCAGAAGCAGCTAAAGAAGAATTACAAAAAGCAATTGAAGCTGATGACCTAGATCAAATAAAAGAAAAGAAAGAAGCTTTACAAGAACAAGTACAACAGCTTTCTGTTAAAATGTATGAGCAAATGCAACAAGAGCAACAAGCTCAGCAATCACAAGATGGTTCAGGTAATGACGACGATGTAGTTGATGCTGATTATCAAGAAGTAGATGATGAAGAAGATAAAGATAAAAAATAAACGCGATAACAGGATATCACCATATTAAGGATTCCTAGTTTCCTTATCCTGTAAACAAAAAAGTCAAAGTCAGGATCCTCTTGGCTTTGACTTTTTTACACGTTTATTGGTTTGTATGATCATTTGCCACGATGGTTAAGATGGTGGTAAGATAGAAGCTATGCAAAAGTGTGTATCGGGAGAGTGATTGACAAGTGAGTAAACGAGACTATTATGAGGTGCTTGGTGTTGAAAAGAATGCATCTAAGGACGAAATTAAAAAGGCTTATCGTAAGTTAGCAAAGAAGTACCACCCAGACTCAAATAAAGAAGAAGGCGCTGCGGATAAATTTAAAGAAGCTAAAGAAGCCTATGAAGTATTAGGGGATGAAAATAAGCGGGCACAATATGATCAGTTTGGTCATGCAGGTGCACAAAGCCAAGGTTTCGGTGGCTTTGGCGGAGCCCAAGATTTCGGTGGCGGTTTTGGTGATATCTTTGATATGTTCTTTGGGGGCGGTGGACGTAGACGCGATCCAAATGCGCCACAGCAAGGTGCTGATCTTCAGTATACAATGGTGTTAGATTTTGAAGAAGCGATTTTTGGTAAGGAAACGGACATTACCCTTCCTAAAGAGGAAACATGTGACACATGTTCTGGTTCTGGGGCAAAACCTGGAACAAAAACAAAGACATGTTCCCATTGTAATGGTTCAGGTCAACTAAATACGGAACAAAATACACCATTTGGTAAAGTGGTAAATCGTCGGGTTTGTCACCACTGTAATGGAACAGGAAAGATCATTCCAGAGAAATGTAATACATGTGGCGGATCAGGAAAAGTCAAAAAGCGTAGGACGATTCATATTACGATACCAGCTGGTATTGACGAAGGACAGCAAATCCGTGTAACAGGAAAAGGTGAACCAGGTGTAAATGGAGGGCCTCCAGGAGATTTATTTGTGGTTGTACAAATAAACCCTCATGAATTCTATCAACGGGAAGGTGACCATATTTTTTGCGAGCTTCCGTTAACATTTGCGCAAGCTGCACTTGGTGATGAACTCGAAGTTCCAACTGTGCATGGGAAAGTTAAACTGAAAATACCTGCGGGAACACAAACTGGTAAAACTTTTCGTATGAAAGGCAAAGGTGCTCCTAATGTTCGGGGCTATGGTTATGGAGATCAGCATATTAAAGTGAAGGTAATGACACCAACAAACTTAAGTGATCGTCAAAAAGAATTGTTACGGGAATTTAATGAAATTGGTGGGAATGAAGCTACCGATGAACAAGATAGTTCTTTATTTGAACGGTTTAAGAAAGCATTTAAAAGCGAGTAACGGTGCGGATTATCCCACCGTTTACATAATTTAATGAACAAACATTCAATAGTAAGAAGATAATTGATTAATGAAGAAATGGGTGGATCCATAATGAAATGGTCTGAACTCTGTATTCACACTACGAATGAAGCAATCGAGCCTATTTCCAATATTCTCCATGAAACAGGAGCAAGTGGGCTTGTAATTGAAGACCCGATGGACTTGGAAAGAGAGCATCCAACAACATTTGGGGAAGTTTTTGAATTAAATCCAGATGAGTATCCGGAAGAAGGTGTGTATATTAAAGCATATCTTCCAGTAAATAGTTTTTTAGGTGAAACGGTTGATGAGATTAAGCAAGCAATTAATAATCTCATGCTATATGATATTGATTTAGGAAGAAATCATATATCCCTAAGTGAAGTTCATGAGGAAGAATGGGCAACAGCGTGGAAGAAATATTATAAACCAGTTAAAATATCAAAGCATATTACCATTATACCAACATGGGAAGAGTATACTCCTGTAGACACGGACGAAGTAATTATTGAGCTGGATCCCGGTATGGCATTTGGAACCGGTACGCATCCAACGACGGTGTTGAGTATTCAAGCTTTAGAACAATTTCTGGCTGATGGCAACACAGTAATTGATGTCGGGTCAGGTTCAGGAGTACTTAGTATTGCTTCCGCATTACTTGGTGCAAGACAAGTATACGCATATGATTTAGATGATGTGGCGGTGAAGAGTACCGGTTTAAATGCGAAATTAAATAAACTTGATCAACAGATTCAGGTGAAGCAGAATAATTTACTAGATAACGTCAATATAGAAGCGGATGTTATTGTATCTAATATTTTGGCTGAAATTATCGTACGTTTTGTGAAAGAAGCATGGAATAACTTAAAACCGGGTGGATACTTTATCACTTCTGGAATAATTCAAAATAAAAAACAACTCGTAAAAACAGAACTAGAGAGTCAAGGGTTTCAGATTGTCGAAATGAATGAAATGGAAGAATGGATATCTATTGTAGCCCAAAAAGTGTAGTGTTATTTTTCCAAAAGTAGGTGGTGTAAGTGCAAAGATATTTTGTTCCTGCTGCAACATGGAGTGAGCAAACGATAAAAATCATTGGGGATGATGTTCATCATATCAAACGTGTGATGCGCTTCAAGGTTGGCGATCAGATTATATGCAGTCACCCTGATGGACATGCAGCAATTTGTAAGATTACTATTTTGGATAATAATGTAGTATATGTTGATATTGTAGAGTGGTTAGATCAGAATGTAGAATTACCTGTTGAAGTAACAATTGCTCAAGGGCTTCCGAAAGCAGATAAACTGGAAATGATTGTCCAAAAAGGGACGGAACTAGGAGCTTCCAATTTTATTCCTTTTCAAGCGAGTCGCTCCGTTGTAAAATGGGATGAAAAACGTCAGGATAAAAAATTAAAGCGATTGAGCAAAATTGTAAAGGAAGCTAGTGAGCAGAGTCACAGAAACAAAGTACCAATGATTTATCCAAATCAATCATTATCAGAACTTATTGATCTAGCCAGTAGCTATGACTTTAAAGTTTTTGCATATGAAGAAGAAGCTAAAACAAGTGAATATCATTCTTTAAGTAGTGTCTTAAAACAGGTAGGAGAACAACAGCGTATATTCGTTTGTATTGGGCCAGAAGGCGGATTTACAGAAGCAGAAGCTGTATCACTTAAAGATAATGGCTTTCAGGCAATTCGTCTAGGACCAAGAATATTACGTACAGAGACAGCATCCTTATATGCGCTTGCTTGTATTTCGTATCATTTTGAAGAAATGAGGTGTAATTAATGCCAACAGTAGCATTTCACACGTTGGGCTGTAAGGTTAATCATTATGAGACTGAAGGTATTTGGCGTATGTTTATGGATCATGGTTATGAACGCGTTGATTTTGATCATGATTCTGATGTGTATGTCATTAATACGTGCACAGTTACGAACACTGGGGATAAAAAGAGTAGACAAGTAATACGAAGAGCGATCCGAAAGAATCCCGATGCTATTGTGTGTGTAACTGGCTGTTATGCTCAAACATCGCCTGGTGAAATCATGGAGATTCCTGGTGTAGATGTAGTAGTAGGTACACAAGATCGAAAAAACATGATTGGTTATATCGAAGAACATAAAAAATCAAAAGAACCAATTAATGGTGTTTCAAATATTATGAAAAACAGAGTATTCGAAGAGATGGATGTACCAGAATTTACAGATCGAACAAGAGCCTCTCTAAAAATTCAAGAGGGCTGTAATAATTTCTGTACCTTCTGCATCATCCCATGGTCACGTGGATTGCTTCGTTCCAGAGAGCCGGAAAATGTCATAGCTCAAGCTCAAAAGCTTGTTGATGCTGGGTATAAGGAAATTGTTCTTACCGGAATTCATACAGCGGGTTATGGCGAAGATATGAAGGATTATAATTTTGCCATGCTATTACGTGACTTAGAGACAAAAGTAAGTGGTTTAAAACGTATCCGAATTTCATCTATTGAGGCGAGCCAAATTACAGATGAAGTTATCCAAGTGATGGATCAGTCTAAAAAGATTGTAAGACATTTGCATATTCCTTTGCAATCAGGTTCTGATTCTGTGTTGGCAAGAATGCGTAGGAAATATTCGACTGCTTATTATAAAGAAAAAGTTATGAAGTTAAAACAGGCTTTACCTGGTTTAGCAATTACTTCGGATGTTATTGTTGGATTCCCTGGAGAAACAGATGAGGAGTTTAATGAAACATATGAATATATAAAGGAAATTGGTTACTCTGAATTGCATGTATTCCCATTTTCACGTCGGACAGGTACACCGGCAGCCCGTATGAGTGATCAAATTGATGATGAAGTCAAAAATCAACGGGTTCATCAATTAATCGAATTATCGAATCAATTAGCCAAAGCATATGCATCTCAATACAATCATGAAGTTTTAGAGGTTATTCCTGAGGAACATTCAACTGATGATGAGAATCCAAATCGTTTAATAGGTTATACCGATAATTATTTAAAAGTAGAGTTTGAAGGAAATCCTGATATGATTGGTAAGCTAGTTCGAGTAAAAATAAACAAAGCTGGTTATCCTATTAATCAAGGTACTTTTGTCCGTGTACTTGACGATATCGTCTATTCAGAAGCAGCAAATTAATCAAAACCCGGCCATGGATGACCGGGTTTTCCTATTGATTAAAATAGAGATCATAGATTTTTTCCCCATTCCATGCTATGATACAAGAGGTACGTACAACAAAGGTAGGAAGGAAGATACTAATGATTGAGAATTTAGCTAAATATATTGACCATACACAATTAAAACCGGAAACTACAAAAGACAAAATTACTCAAATTGTTAATGAAGCAAAAGAACATGAGTTTGCCTCTGTATGTGTTAATCCATACTGGGTTCCATATTGCTATGAAGAATTAAAAGATACTTCAGTGAAGGTATGTACAGTAATTGGTTTTCCACTAGGGGCTACTTCTACGGAGGTAAAAGTAGCTGAAACGAAACAAGCGATTAAAGATGGTGCAACAGAAGTGGACATGGTAATAAATGTTGGAGCTTTGAAATCCGGAGATGATGCAGCAGTAAAAAGTGATATGGAACAAGTAGTAAATGCTGCAAGTGGCAAAGCGCTTTCCAAAGTAATTATTGAAACATCGTTACTTTCTAATGATGAGAAAATCCGTGCTTGTAAATTAGCTAAAGCATCAGGAGCTGATTTTGTTAAAACATCAACCGGTTTCTCTGGAGGCGGAGCTACAGTTGAAGATATTCGTTTAATGCGCGAAACAGTTGGACCTGATATGGGTGTGAAAGCTTCAGGAGGAGTTCGTGATCTTGAGACCACAAAAGCAATGATTGAAGCGGGAGCAACTCGTATAGGTGCAAGTGCTGGGGTTTCCATTTTACAAGGAGTGAAAAGCGACTCTGATTATTAATATATACTTGAGAGACGCTTGAAAATATCAGTTGACCAAAATAAAGGATTATATTATACTTTAAAAAGGCATGTGGAAAGTATGTCATATGCTAGTACAATCTGTTTTGTGCTTCGGAGGGAGGGAAATTAGCATGTCAAATACAACTCGCGTTCGTAAAAACGAGTCTCTTGAAGATGCTCTTCGTCGCTTTAAGCGTAGTGTATCAAAAAGCGGTACATTACAAGAATATCGCAAGCGTGAACACTATGAAAAACCAAGTGTCCGTCGCAAAAAGAAATCTGAGGCTGCTAGAAAGCGTAAATTCTAAAGAGGGTGCAAACGCATGACTTTACTTGAAAAATTGAATCAGGATATGAAACAAGCGATGAAGAATAAAGACAAAGATACGCTTAGTGTTATTCGCATGGTAAAAGCTTCGTTGCAAAATGAAGCGATTAAGCTTGGTAAAGAATCATTATCCGAAGACGAAGAAATTACAATATTGTCTAGAGAAGTTAAACAAAGAAAAGATTCCCTCCAAGAATTCAAATCAGCTGAACGCGAAGATCTTGTTCAAAAACTAGAAAACGAAATCAATATTTTGCAAGAATATATGCCGAAACAGCTTACTGATGAAGAGCTTGAGGCAGTTGTTCAGTCAACGATTCTAGAAGTCAATGCCACTTCTAAAAAAGATATGGGAAAAGTAATGAGCGCTATTATGCCTAAAGTAAAAGGTAAAGCAGATGGTTCTCAAATTAATAAACTTGTACAAAAACAGTTAAGTAACGAATAATTAAAAGCCCCTAATCAATACATTGATTAGGGGCTTTTTAATAAAATCTAAGAAAACGCTTAAGTTATTGCCATTAGTATCAATATAGATAGGCTTATGGTAAGATTAGGTGAGAAAGAATTGAAACCATTTTACGGTTTATTCGTATAAATAGTAATCCTATTGTAAGGGGGTGAACATATTTGCCTGGGCAGAAATTAATTACATATGTGATCTTGCTATTTGCTGTTTTACTTTTTGGATTTAACCAGGAAATGCAAGTAAGTGCAAAAGATGGGCAGGGTGAATCTGTCTATATCATACCGATTGAAAGGGAAGTAGAGAGAGGTCTCCAGGCTTTTCTGAGTCGAACAACAGAAGAGGCAGTGAAAGAAGGAGCAGACCATATTATATTTGAGATTAATACACCTGGTGGGAGAGTAGATTCTGCTAGTGAAATAGCTTCTCTTATTCAAGATCTTGAGATTCCCACTACATCGTTTGTTGTAAATCAAGCATTATCAGCAGGTTCATATATCGCTTTAAACACAGATTCGATTTATATGAAACCACAAGCTACAATGGGAGCAAGTGGCGTGATTAATTCTGATGGAACTGCAGCTGATCAAAAAGCGCAATCAGCTTGGATTGCCGCAATGAAAAGCGCTGCTGAATCAAAGGGAAGAGATCCGTTATATGCTGTTGCAATGGCTGACAAAAGCGTAGATCTACCAGAATTAAATGCGGGCGAAGGGGAATTCCTCACTTTAGATCCTTCATCAGCTTTAGAGGTAGGGTACTCTGAAGGGACAGTAGATGATCGTGTTGAATTGTTAAATGAGTTAGGACTTGCAAATGCTACTGTAGTAGAAAAAGAAGCTACGCTAGCAGAGGAAATTGCAAGGTTTTTAACGAATCCAGTAGTGATCCCAATCCTGCTATCTATTGCTAGTATTGGATTAGTAATCGAAGTATTTTCTCCAGGCTTTGGTATCCCTGGAATTATGGGGCTCATTTCGTTAATCCTTTTCTTCTATGGTCATATTGTTGCAGGACTAGCAGGTATGGAAGCAATTGTTTTACTCATACTAGGAGTTGTATTAATTATTGCTGAATTTTTTGTGCCAGGTGGAATTGTTGGGGTATTAGGTATCGGAGCCATTATCGTTTCCTTATTTATGTCTGGCTATGATCTTGGCCACATGTCAATGAGTATAGGAATTGCCTTTTTAGTTACTTTAATTATCGCGGTTATCTTATTTAGAAGAATAGGAATGGATAAAGGAGTTTTTCGACATATTATCTTAAAAGAACAAACCACTTCCGAACAAGGATATGTATCTGCTGAAAATCGGTTAGATTTAATAGGTTCAGCTGGAATCGTCGTTACGCCTTTACGTCCTGCTGGAACAGCTATGATTGACCAGGAGCGATTAGATGTGGTCTCAGAAGGTGGATTCATCGATGAAGGTCAACAAATCAAAGTAGTAAAAGTAGAAGGCGTACGAATTGTCGTCAGAAAAATCTAACGTATGTTTAACTTAGCACCAGTAGGAGGAACTATTGGGAAAAGTTTTTACATTATATAATTTACCTAGGAGGTATGGACATGGAATTACAAGAATTTATGCCGCTAATTATTATTGCGGTAATACTAATTGCTGTTGCAATTTTATTTACATTTATCCCTGTTATGTTATGGATTAGTGCATTAGCAGCAGGTGTAAAAGTTGGAATCTTTCAACTGGTTGGGATGCGGCTGCGAAGAGTAGTACCTAATCGAGTAATCAATCCGCTAATTAAAGCCCATAAAGCAGGTTTGAATGTGAAAACAAATCAACTAGAGAGCCATTATTTAGCTGGTGGTAACGTCGATCGGGTGGTCAATGCATTAATTGCAGCACATCGTGCAAATATTGAATTGCCATTTGAACGAGGTGCAGCAATCGACCTCGCTGGTCGTGATGTATTAGAAGCTGTTCAAATGAGTGTAAATCCTAAAGTAATCGAAACGCCATTTATTGCTGGTATAGCGATGGACGGTATAGAAGTGAAAGCAAAAGCTAGGATTACAGTTAGAGCGAATATTGACCGACTTGTCGGTGGTGCTGGTGAAGAAACGGTAATTGCCCGAGTTGGGGAAGGTGTTGTAAGTACAATCGGTAGCTCAGAAGCCCATACGCAAGTTTTAGAAAATCCAGACTCTATCTCTCATAATGTATTAAATCGCGGATTAGATGCAGGAACTGCATTTGAGATTTTGTCCATCGATATTGCAGATGTGGATATCGGTAAAAACATCGGAGCAATTTTACAAACAGACCAAGCAGAAGCAGATAAGAATATCGCCCAAGCAAAAGCTGAAGAACGTAGAGCAATGGCTGTTGCTCAAGAACAAGAAATGCTTGCACGTGTTCAAGAAATGCGTGCTAAAGTTGTTGAAGCAGAAGCAGATGTACCATTAGCACTGGCAGAAGCACTACGGTCAGGGAATCTAGGTGTCATGGATTATATGAATTACAAGAATATCGATGCTGATACAGATATGAGAGGGTCTATCGGAAAATTATCTGAAGACAATAATGAAGAAAATGATCATAAATAGATAAAGGTGGGGTTTGATGGATGCCTTGTCGAATTTAATTGAAGCTATTTTTAGTAATATCTTTATAATTTTTGTAATCATTGCTGGAATCATTGGTTTTCTTAGGGATGGCTGGAATAAAAATAGCGAGAAGGAAAGTAGCCCAAATCGGCCAAACCGAACTCCTCGTCCAATGAGAGATAATTCGAATCGTGACGCATCTTTCCCAACTACCAGTCAGCCACAAACCAGCTCGACGATTTCAGTAGAACAGCAGCATAAAGAGCAAATGGAAAGATTAGCTGGTCAAATGGGTGCTAATCGAAAAGTTGATCAATCGGAGAGTTACAACAAAGAGACAGCTTTTAATGATCTGACACGAAATGTTGAAAAAGAATTGACAGAACAACAGATTCGGTTGAAAAAACAAGTATCCAATAATTTGACGAAGAAAGGGTTAGTGAATGGCGTTATTATGGCTGAGGTGTTAGGAAAGCCAAGAGCATTGAAACCATATCAAAACGTGATATATGAAAGAAAAAAATAAACCGTCATTTTTTAATTCTCTTCACTCGTAAGTTTTTATACTTACGAGTGTTTTTTTGTTCATAATAATTGATCATTGAATATGAAATTGGCAAACAAACGTGTTTTTTGAGCGGATTATGTTCTTATCTCCTTCAAACTTTCATAAATATGAATGTGAGAGGGGGCTGCATTTGTGAAGAAACTGCAACAAGGAATCCGACCATGGTTAACAAAATATTTTGCACTTCCTTCAGATGTGGTACTTGAACTTCCTAGAATCACTGTGATTGGCCAATTGCATGTATATATTGAAAATCATAAGGGATTGGTTACATATTCGGATACAGAATTAAAATTAAGAGCAAATAACGGTTATATCCAAGTAACAGGATCAGCCTTTGTATTAAAGATGATGCTACCTGAAGAGATCTTACTAGAAGGAACAATAAGCGATATAAAATTCTTACCCGATGGATAAGGAGGAGGACATGAAGTATATCCAAGAATCAGCATTAACTGGTTATGTAACAATTGCAGTTACTGGGGAAAAACCGGAGTTGTTTTTCCAGCATTGTACAAGCTATGGGATACGTGTATGGGATGTCAGAAAAACCAAAAACGATGTTTGCGAGGGAAATATAAAGGTAAGTGATATAAAGCAAATTAAACAATTAAGAAGAAGAACACAATATAAAATCAGATTTAAACAACGAAAAGGCTATCCTTTTTTTATACGTAAATTACTTGGAAAAAAGGAATTATTGCTGGGATTCTTCTTAAGTATTTTACTAATTTTATTTCTATCCAATATTCTATGGGAAGTTAAAATAACGGGAGTACCTAAAGATATTGAAGAGAAAATTAATAAGCAGTTAAATCAATATGGAATTCATCCTGGAACATGGATATTTTCTTTAGAGTCACCGAAAGAAATTCAACAACAATTATTAGATGATGTTCCTGAATTATTATGGGTAGGTATTGATCAAAAAGGGACAACCTTCTATTTAGAGGGAGTTGAAAAGGTTGTTGTAAAAGAAGAAGAAACACCTGGTCCTAGAAATCTAATTGCCTCCAAAAAAGGGATTATCAAAAACATGTATGTAACAAAGGGTGTTCCTCAGGTACATGTTAATGACTATGTAGAACCGGGAGATCTTTTAGTATCTGGAAATATGGGTGTGAATGAGGAAGCAGAACGAGAAGATGATGAGCATAAACAAGTAGGTTATGTAGCAGCAGATGGAGAGATAATGGCCACAACTTGGTATGAAGTGAAAGTTTCTGTTCCTCTACAAGCTAATACGGAACAGTTGACGGGAAATCAAGAAAAGAAATTTCATCTAGGTTTTGGAGATTTCCGGGTGCCTATCTGGGGATTTGGGTCGACAGAGTTTGAAAATACGCACCGAGAAATTTCAGAAGAACCAATTCGATTTTTTAAGTGGGAACTTCCTGTTAAACTTATTGAAACCTTAGTAAGTGAAAAAACGTATGATAAACAGAAAAGAACAAAAAATGAAGCTGTCGAAGCAGGGATAAACCAGGCAAAAGAAGAATTGAGATTACGGCTAGGACCAAAGGCTCGAATTGTATCTGAAAAAGTTTTGCATGAATCATTAGAGAATGGTAAAGTTAAACTAAACTTATATATGACTGTAGAAGAAAATATTGTTGAAACACAACCTTTACGTCAAGGAGATTGAGTATGCCAGAAAATCTTACTGAGATTGATTTACAACTTTCAAATCCAAATGAGGCATTAGCATTATTTGGCACAAATGACAAGAATCTTTTTCAATTAGAAGAATTACTTAACATTTCGATTGTAACAAGAGGCGAACAAGTTCGGGTGTCTGGAGATAAAGAAGCAATAGATCTTGTTCAAGACATACTATTAACGTTGCTTTCGGTTATTCGTAAAGGATTAAGCATAACTGAACGAGATGTAGTATATGCAGTCGAGTTAGCTAAAAAAGGGAAATTAAATCAATTTGAAACATTGTATGAAGATGAAATTACGAAAAATGCAAAGGGAAAATCAATACGGGTAAAAACGCTAGGACAACGCAATTATATAGCGTCAATAAAAGCAAATGATCTTGTATTTGGGATAGGGCCTGCAGGTACTGGTAAAACTTATTTAGCAGTTGTTATGGCAGTTCATGCTTTAAAAAACGGATTAGTAAAGCGTATTATCTTAACGAGACCAGCTGTAGAAGCTGGAGAGAGTTTGGGTTTTTTACCTGGAGATTTAAAAGAAAAAGTAGATCCATATCTAAGGCCATTATATGATGCGTTACATGATGTGTTAGGTGCAGAGCACACGATTCGATTAATTGAACGAGATACAATTGAAATTGCTCCGCTAGCATATATGCGTGGTAGAACGCTGGATGATGCATTTGTCATATTGGATGAAGCACAGAACACAACCCCTGAACAAATGAAAATGTTCTTAACTCGCTTGGGATTTGGATCCAAGATGGTAATCACCGGAGATATTACTCAAATTGACTTACCTAAAGGGGTTCAATCTGGTCTGCATGCTGCTAGCCATTTATTGAATGGGGTGAAGGGAATAGGATTCGTATATCTGGAACAAAATGATGTTGTACGTCATCCTTTGGTTCAACGTATCATAGAAGCTTATGAACAAGGAAATAAATGAACCAGAATGTAAGACCCTTTGTAGATGGGTCTTATTTCTGTATTTTCCTGGTTAAAAGGGGGTAGAAACAATTGTTTAAAAAGAGATTCAATGTTTCTGCATGGATAAAGAAAAGCTCTAATAAATGGCTGATGATTATTCTTTCTACTATATTACTAGCAGTATTCTTTTTTGTAATGACGATTAATAATGTACATACCGAAACGTATGAAATTGAGCGTTTTAGCAGAGCACAGGAGACTATTCGTTCGCCAGTTACGATGGAGAATGAACAAGAAACAGAACGGAAAACGAGAGAAACTGTCCAAGCAGTAGAAGACAGGTATGATATTGATCAAGAAATTACGGACGAACGAGTTGCTTATGTAAATGAACTTTTTGATGCGGTGAATAAGTTAGATCAAGATATTGGCGCTGGACAAGACAATTCAGAAGATGCTTCTTCACCACCTCTTTCAAATCAGGAAAAGGTACAACGATTAAAGCAAATCTTGTCACCAGAAATTACCGAAGGAATAAGTGATGATTTATTGTCTCAGTTAGTGGAAATCCCAGAAAATGATCGAAACAATGGAAAGAAGCTTTTCTTGGAATCGCTAACAGAAACAATGAACAATGGCGTACGAACAGAGAATACCCAGAGTGCGATCACCAGTATTAATCAAACTATTAAATATGAAGCGTTGAATACAGATATAAAAAACGTGTTAACGAGTTTAACGGAATTCGCTGTGGTTGAAAACTCCTTTTTCGATGTGGATAAAACAGCAAATGCTAGGAAAGAAGCTGCTAGTAGTGTTGACCCTGTAGTTATTAGAGCAGGAGAAATTATTGTTCGGGAAGAACAAATAATCACAAATGAGATTTATGAAAAACTGGACTTAGTAGGTGTACTAGATAAGGAACGTAATCTATTCCCCGGCATTGGCTTATCTCTACTTATTTTTCTGATTTGCTTTATCATTGCACATGAAATGAATTGGGTAGCTAAACATCATCAATTAGATCGAGGAAAAATAATTTCAATTGTACTAATTAGTATAATCATCCTTTCGTTGATGAAAATCGTTAGTATCTATACAACGCAAGTAAATCAATTATTTTATGTAATGCCAATAGCTACTGGGGCATTATTAATTAAGCAATTAATACATGAACGGTCTGCGATTGTCCTCAGTGGCTTGTACGCTATTTTAGGTAGTGTTATTTTTAATAATCAAATACCAGGATCACTTCATGTGGAAGCAGGAATCTATTTCTTTCTTTCCCAAATAGCAGCAATCATCCTCTTAATGAATGTGAAAGATCGACTTGCGATTGTTAAAGCAGGGTTAGGTATTGGTATTACTAATATGATTATTGTCGTATTATTTATATTTCTCTCGTTCGAAAAGTACGCCTTATCCGATATTTTTATCCAAACATCCTTTGCTGCGGCTTCAGCTTTTTTATCAGCCGTATTAACAATAGGGTTGCTGCCATTTTTTGAAACATCATTAGGAATCCTCTCGGACATCAAATTATTACAGTTATCGAGTCCAAATCAACCGTTATTAAAAAAACTGCTGACGGAGGCGCCAGGTACATATCACCATTCTGTTATGGTCGCAAATTTAAGTGAGACAGCATGTGAAGCTATTGGTGCGAATGGCTTGCTTGCGAGGGTAGGTGCATATTATCATGATGTTGGGAAGACTGTGCGTCCACATTATTTTATTGAAAATCAACTTGCAATAAAAAACCCTCATGATACCATTACTCCTGAGGAGAGTGCTAAAATCATTATTAATCATCCATATGATGGCGCAGAAATGTTAAGTAAACACCGTCTTCCAGAAGAAATCATTGATATTGCTAAACAACATCATGGTACATCCTTATTAAAGTTCTTTTATATCAAAGAACAAGGAAAAAACCCAGCAGTTACAGAGGATCAATTTCGTTATCCAGGACCGAAACCACAGTCGTCAGAATCCGCTATTATTAGTATTTGTGATTCAGTTGAAGCAGCTGTCCGTTCATTAAAAGAACCAACAGAAGTTAAAATTGAGGAAATTGTAACATCAATCATTAATAATAAAATGACTGACGGTCAACTTGATGATTGCCCACTAACATTAAAGGAAATAAATATAATACAACGAACGATATGTAATACATTGAAAGGTATTTTTCATTCTCGCATACAATATCCGATGAAGGAGGCAAAATAAGTGTATATTGATTTTCATGATAAAACCAACTCTGTACCGAGTGATTATATTGATATGATTCAACGCTTGGTAACCTTTGCAGCTGAAAAAGAAGGTATTACCCAAGAAGCGGAAGTATCCATTAATTTTGTGAGTAATAAGGAGATTCAAGAAATTAATCGAAATTATAGACAAAAGAACACACCAACAGATGTAATCTCTTTTGCAATGCAAGAGACTGGAGAAGGTGAAATAGACATTATTGATGAAGATTTACCGTTATTATTAGGTGATATTGTTATTTCTATTGAAAAAGCAAAAGAACAAGCAGAGGAATATAATCACTCATTAGAAAGAGAATTAGGTTTTCTAACGATTCATGGCTTTCTTCATCTTTTAGGATATGATCATATGTCAAAAGAGGATGAACAAAACATGTTTGCAAAACAAGATCAATTATTAGGTGAGTTTGGAATTGAAAGATAAAAAATGGTCGATTGGCTTTTCCTATGCTTGGGAGGGTATCGTTCAAGTAGTTAAATTGGAACGTAACTTTCAAATTCATTTAATAACGGCCCTTCTTGTCATTATTGCAGGGTTCATTCTTGGATTATCTAGAATGGAATGGATATTTATTGTAATAGCAATTGGTATTGTCTTAATTGCTGAAATGATTAATAGTACAATTGAAAGAATCATGGATTACATCAAGCCAGATATTCACCCAGCAGCCAAACAAATTAAAGATATGGCTGCTGGAGGTGTGTTGATCGCGGCAGTAGCAGCTTTTATAATTGGACTGTTTATATTTATTCCCAACATCATTGCTTTATTTTAGCTCCCTGAAGCCCCCAATTGTTGGTTAATATCCAACAATTGGGGGTAATTTATTATTGATTCACTATTTTAAGGAAAATACAAAATTTGCGTTTACAGGGTAATTATCCGTGAATTTTGTCTAGAGAAGTGCTATTTTAATAAAAGAACCAAAAGTTTTTAAAGCTTTTGTCGATTGCATGAAACAGAAGCTTATTTGTAGTATGATATGGATAAAACATTTGAAATACGTCGTGGAGGAAGCAACATGGAATATAGTTTTAAATCCGGATTTATAGCAATTATTGGTAGACCAAATGTTGGGAAATCTACATTTATGAATAGAGTGATTGGCCAAAAAATTGCAATTATGAGTGATAAGCCACAAACCACAAGAAACAAGATTCAAGGCGTGTTAACAGAAGAGCATTCTCAAATTATTTTTATTGATACACCTGGAATTCATAAACCAAAGCATCGACTTGGGGACTTCATGGTAAAAACTGCTGAAAATACGTTGAATGAAGTAGATGCTATTTTATTTATGATCAATGCTAGTGAAGGTCACGGCAAAGGGGATCAATATATTATCGAGCGTCTGCATCAAGTAAAAAGACCAGTTTATTTAATTATTAATAAAATTGATCTTGTTCATCCAGATGATTTGTTACCTTTAATAGATCAATATAAAGAAAAATATGCATTCGCAGAGATTATTCCCATTTCTGCTTTGCAAGGGAATAATGTGGATCATATGCTGGAAGTCCTCAAGAAAGATCTTCCAGAAGGACCGCAATATTACCCTGAAGACCAAATTACTGACCACCCAGAAAGATTTGTTATGCAAGAACTAATACGAGAAAAAGTATTGCAACTAACTAGGGAAGAAGTACCGCACTCGATAGCTGTTGTGCTGGAGCAGATGGAAAAAGCAGACGATCAGAAATTATATATACAAGCTACAATTGTAACCGAAAGAAAAACCCAAAAAGGAATACTGATTGGTAAGCATGGAAGTATGTTGAAAAATATTGGGAAAGCAGCTCGAGAAGATATTGAAAAATTACTAGGTACAAAAGTGTACTTAGAGCTTTGGGTAAAAGTTAAAAAGGATTGGAGAAACAAGCAAAATCAGCTATATGAATACGGTTTTCGAAGCGATGAATATTAAACATGGTAAATTTTTATACTAATTGTTTTTAGTGTTGTGGTGATTCTAAGTAGTAAGTTACATTTTCAAACATTAAAGAAAGGTGGGTTTTCTTGTGATTGATTTAACCTGGAAATTATTCAGCCAAACAGGAAACATTGAAACCTATTTATTGATGAAAGAGTTAGAAAATGAACGGAAAAATGAAGTAACCCAGCATGAAGGTCAAAAAATAACACCATTAGATACCAATTAGTAAAGAATTGAAAACGTGTAAGAATAGATGAGGCAAAGGTGAATCTATGTGCTTGAAAAAATAGAAGGTATTGTATTAAAGACAAATGACTATGGGGAAACGCATAAAATTGTCACGATATATAGTAAGAAATTAGGTAAACTTTCCGCCATCGCTCGTGGTGCAAAAAAACCGAAAAGTCGAATGGCTGCCGTAACGCAGCCATTCATCTATGCACAATTCTTTGTTTATGTTAATAGTGGCTTGAGCACTATCCAACAAGGGGAAGTTATTGATTCATTTCGAAAAATCCGAGAGGACATCATTAAAACGGCATATGCTGCATATATTATTGAACTTACGGATAAGTTACTGGATGACAAAAAGCCAGATCTAACTATATTCCATCAATTGCATGAAACCATGACTTGGATTGCTGAAAATGAGGAACCTAGTATTCCCATGATGATGTATGAATTAAAACTATATGCAAAAGGTGGGTTTGCGCCATTAGTAAGTCGTTGCAGTAATTGCGGCAATCGGAATTCTCCGTTTGTATTTTCGATTACTGAGGGTGGGTTGCTCTGCAGGGAATGTAGAAGAATGGATCCGGAAGCCATCCCGTTACCTAATGCTGTAGCTAAATTATTACATATTTTTGCAACAGTTAACTTACAGCAGGTGGGAACTATTTCGATTAAAAACGAGAATAAACGCTTGTTACGTCAACTGTTAGATGCTTATTATGATTATTATGGCGGCTATTTTATCAAGTCACGGAAATTTTTAAATCAACTGGATTTATTAAAATAAGTTGACATGACAAGGATAAATGACGTATTATTTGTACATAAAATGATACGATAACATTGCTGTGAAAAAGAAAAGTACCTTTTGTATCCTTGTAAAGCGAGTCCAGATTGGTGAGAGCTGGATGATGGAACAAAGGGGAAGGGCGCTTTGGAGCAATGCAAATAAAGTGGCTCTTTAAGAGAGCAAATAGGGTGGAACCGCGGTTGATCCCCGTCCCTATGTCCCGTTTAGAGACATAGAGACGGGGATATTTATTTGCAAAGAGCAGTTTCTCTAAGGGTTCATTCACCTTATAGGTGAAATAGCTGCTGAGAAGCGAATAATTCGTAATGGAGGATATGTGATTAATGACTATTCAAGAAATGATATTAACATTGCAAAAACATTGGTCTGAACAAAATTGTATTATTATGCAGGCGTATGATGTAGAAAAAGGAGCAGGGACAATGTCTCCAATGACATTATTACGTAGTCTTGGACCAGAGCCTTGGAATGTTGCTTATGTGGAACCTTCAAGACGGCCTGCAGATGGTAGGTATGGTAATAACCCTAACCGACTTTATCAGCATCATCAATTTCAAGTAATTATGAAGCCTTCTCCTGATAATATCCAAGAACTATACCTTGAATCCTTGAAAAAATTAGGTATTAATCCACTTGAACATGATATTCGGTTTGTGGAGGACAATTGGGAAAACCCTACTCTTGGCGCTGCTGGTCTGGGCTGGGAAGTATGGCTAGATGGAATGGAAATTACTCAATTCACCTATTTCCAACAAATAGGGGGCTTAGAAGCGAATCCTGTGGCAGTAGAGCTTACGTATGGCATTGAACGGCTTGCATCTTATATCCAGGATAAAGAAAATGTCTTTGATTTGGAATGGACGACAGGTGTAACCGTAGAGGATATCTTTTATCAACCAGAATACGAGCATTCGAAATATACATTTGAAGAATCAAATACAGAAATGCTATTTGACTTATTTACAAAATATGAAAAGGAAGCGAAAGAAACGATGGATAAGGGTTTAGTATTCCCGGCATATGACTATGTTTTAAAATGCTCCCATACGTTTAACCTCCTAGATGCAAAAGGTGTTATATCCGTTACAGAGCGTACTGGATATATAACTAGAATTCGTAATCTAGCTCGTAGTATAGCGAAAGCTTACGTTGCAGAAAGAGAACGTCTTGGTTTCCCGATGTTGCAAAAGGAGGAAAAATAAAATGACAAAAAATGCATTATTTGAAATTGGCTTAGAGGAATTACCAGCGCGGTTTATTGATGATGCAGAATCGCAGTTGAAAGAAAAGACAGAAGCTTGGTTACATGATTTACGAATTTCATATGAACAAATACGATCATTTTCTACGCCAAGGCGATTAGCGGTTATGATTAAAGGTGTGGCTGAGGAACAGACAACGATAGCAGAAGAGGTTAAGGGCCCTTCCTTGAAAATTGCCAAAGGTGAAGATGGGAATTGGACGAAAGCTGCAATTGGTTTTTCGAAAGGGCAAGGAAAGACAACGGACGATCTATATATAAAAGAGCTTAATGGTACTTCCTATGTATTCATTAAAAAACATATCGAAGGTCAAACAACTTTTGATTTACTACCTGAATTTCATAAAATAATTGAATCGATAACCTTTGGCAAAAATATGCGTTGGGGTACGCAATCGATTAGGTATGCACGTCCGATTCGATGGCTTGTTGGCTTATTCGGAAGTGAAATTATTCCGTTTGAAGTAGCGAAGGTTACCAGCAGTAACCTGACTTTTGGTCATCGTTTTTTAGGTGATAATATAACGCTAGAAGACCCACTTAATTATGAGTCAGCGTTATTGAACCAATATGTTATCGTTGATCCCCTAAAAAGAGAAGAAAAAATCCTAAAGGGAATTCATACTTTAGAGAAGGATAAAGATATTCAAATACCTGTCGATAAACACTTACTTGATGAGGTTCGTAATTTAGTGGAATTCCCTCAAGTGTTTCTTGGATCATTTGACCAGCAGTTTTTAAAGCTTCCGGATGAAGTTTTAATCATTTCCATGAAAGAACATCAACGTTATTTTCCTGTAAAATCATTAGACGGAAAGCTGCTTCCTTACTTTGTTGGAATCCGTAACGGGAATGATTATGCGATTGATACGGTGATTAAGGGTAATGAGAAAGTCTTACGTGCTCGATTATCTGATGCTGCCTTTTTCTATGAAGAAGATCAGAAGCATTCCATTGAATATTATTTAGCAAAACTTGAACGGGTTGTTTTTCAAGAAAAATTAGGTACGATTGCGAATAAAGTACAGCGTGTTACAGCGTTAACTGAACAAATAGGTAAATTCATTCATCTAAATACAGATAAAATGTCCTTAGCAATCCGTGCTGCCTCTATTTGTAAATTTGACTTACCAACAAATATGGTCAATGAATTTACTGAGCTGCAAGGTGTAATTGGTGAAAAATATGCACATTTATATGGAGAAAATGACCTTGTTGCTCAAGCAATTCGTGAACATTATTTGCCAATTCAAGCAAATGGAGATCTGCCAGCAACAGAAGTAGGGGCAATTGTAAGTATAGCCGACAAGTTAGATACTATCACAGGATGTATATCTGTTGGTTTAATGCCAACGGGTTCACAGGATCCATACGGTCTACGAAGGCAAGCAACAGGTATATTACGAATAGTTAAAACATTTAAGTGGGATATGCAAATTGAAAACTTATTACGAATTGCCCAAGATGTCTTTAAGCAATCGAATGTTCCATTGTCAAATCATGACCAATCATTTGTTCATTTAAAAGAATTTTTCTCCTTACGTGCCGCCTTCTTATTAAAAGAAGCTGCGGTGGAGCAGGATATTATTCAAGCAGTCTTACATGATGGTGTTGGAATTTACGATTATACATTAGCTAAAGCACAAACGTTATCAGAGAAAAGAAATGATGATGCATTTAAGCCTATCCAAGAGGCTTTGGTACGTGTTCTAAATTTAGCTGAAAAAGCGGAAACGACGAGTGTAGACCCTCAACTATTTGAAACGGATTCGGAAAAAGCGTTATATGAACAATATCAATTTGTGGAAGAATCATATCAGGATACAGATCGAAATGCTGAAAAGAACTTACAGTTAATTGCTAAACTAGCTGAACCTATCCACCTTTTCTTTGATAATAATATGGTCATGACGGATAATGAACGAGTTCGCAACAATCGTTTAGGGTTGTTAGCTAATATAGCAAATATAATTAATCGGTATGCAGATTTGACACAAATTGAATGGAAACAACATTTCTAATTTTTCTTTCTGTAAAGCGATCCAATTCTCTTTTCAGTATATTTAGTCTATAATAGAAGTAACAGTTGATGTCACATCGTTTGTAGGTGGTGAAAGAGATGGAGTTATCAAATAGACAGGAAGAAATACTTCAAATAGTTAAAGAAAACGGACCAATTACTGGTGAAAATATTGCTGAACGGCTAAGCTTAACTCGTGCTACATTACGTCCTGATTTAGCCATTTTGACGATGGCGGGATTTCTGGATGCCCGCCCTCGTGTAGGCTATTTTTTCACAGGTAAAACAGGAACAGAATTACTTACAGAGCAAATTAAAAAGTTTAAAGTATATGAATATCAACATGTGCCAATTGTAGTAAAGGAAAGTGTATCGGTGTATGATGCTATATCAACAATGTTTTTGGAAGATGTGGGGACCCTGTTTGTGGTCGATGATTATGCTTGTTTAACAGGTGTTTTATCTAGAAAAGACTTACTACGTGCAAGTATTGGACAACAAGATTTAAGTACAGTCCCTGTACATATTATTATGACAAGGATGCCGAATATAACAGTTTGTAGAAAAGAGGATTTATTAGTTGATGTGGCTAAGAATTTAATTGATAAGCAAATTGATGGGATTCCAGTCATTAAAGATTCAGACCAAGGGTTAGAAGTAGTTGGCAGAATAACGAAAACGACAATTACCAAGGCATTTGTGGAATTAATTTTGGATAAAGATTTGTAATCAATTGATAGGAAGGGGTAGATTCATGTTTACGCAACCTGTCTATGTATTATCTGATTCAGTAGGGGAAACTGCTGAGTTAGTTATTAAAGCAGGCTTGAGTCAATTTAATGATGGAACCTATAAGATACAGCGCATTCCATATGTCGAAGATAAAGAAACGATTGATGATGCACTACAGCTTGCTAATGAAAACAACGGTCTAATTGGCTTTACACTTGTCGATCCAAGTCTTCGAAACTATGTAAATGAACGTGCAAAACAATTGAATATGGAAGCAATTGACATTATGGGACCAATGTTAAAAGCAATGGAACGTGTGTTTAATCGATCTCCGAGAATGGAAGCAGGGTTGGTTCATAAACTGGACGAAGATTATTTTAAACGTGTAGAAGCAATCGAATTTGCTGTGAAATACGACGACGGGCGGGATTCAAGAGGAATTTCCAGAGCTGATATTGTTTTAATTGGAGTTTCAAGAACTTCGAAAACACCCTTATCTCAATATTTAGCACATAAGCGTTTAAAAGTTGCAAATGTGCCCATTGTGCCAGAAGTGGATCCTCCTGAAGAATTATTTGACGTTGACCCAAGCAAATGCATTGGATTACGAATAAGCCCAGCAAAACTAAATGAAATTCGTAAAGAAAGGTTAAAAGCGTTGGGATTAGGTGATCAAGCGACATATGCTAACATGGAAAGAATCTATAAAGAGCTTGATTATTTTGATGCTATAGTTAAAAAAATAGGCTGTCATGTAATTGATGTTTCAAATAAAGCAGTAGAGGAAACAGCAAATAGTATCCGACAAATCATTAAAAAATAGTAGTTTTTAAGAGATAACTTCATAAAAAACATTCTATATCTAGTGTGTAGAATGTTTTTTCATGGTTAGGAATCAACACTGCTGGCAATAATATAAAACTAGAAACGATTTAATAGCTTTTTATAAAAAAGTATATTATAATGAGTCTTTGTGTAATGATATAACATACGTATCGTTTATAATGTATGTTTATGTAAAGAAACCTTATCTTTGAAGAAGGATTTTGTAAGACTTATGTAGAAGTATGTATTGGAAAGACAGATAACAATTAGCGTCTACAAGTCGTTTCTTATTGGAAGCTAGTTTTCAAAGTTTAGGAGAGCTAGTGATATGAGTGTCCTTCACTGATGATGTTTACACATGAAGAAGGAATTTTTTTCGGCTTTTTTAAAAAATATTGTCGAAAAATGAAGGATTTTTTTAATGAAAGACGAATATTAATTAGCATGGTGATTTTATGTCCAATCAAATTCCTGAAGAAGTGATCGAAGAAATTCGTAAAGCTAATGATATTGTAGACATTATTGGGGATTATATTCAGTTAAAAAAACAAGGAAGAAATTATTTTGGTCTTTGTCCTTTTCATGGAGAGAAAACACCATCATTTTCAGTGACCCAAGAAAAGCAAATATTTCATTGTTTTGGCTGTGGCAAGGGTGGAAATGTAGTTACATTTCTGATGGAAATGGAGAATTATTCATTTTTTGAAGCACTGCAGCATCTTGCGGATAGAAGTGGAATCCAACTACCTGAGACAAATTCAAAAACGACTGAAAGTTCATTGTCTCAAGAGAATCAGGATATATTGTCCGCGCATGAATGGTTAGCAAAGCTTTATCATCATCTTCTCCGTTATACAAAGGATGGAAAAGAAGGATATGGTTATTTACAAGACCGGGGTGTAAAGGATGAATCAATCGATGCGTTTCAACTCGGTTTTGCTCCTAATGTAAAGGACTTTACCGCTGAATTCTTAAAGAAAAAAGGATTTCATCAGCAATTATTAGTAAAAGCTGGTTTGATCAATTTACGGGAAGACGGTCAAATTAGTGACAGGTTCAGAGGAAGAATTATATTTCCTATTCGAAACCATTTGGGTAAGACTGTTGCCTTCGGTGGCCGAGCTACTATCGGGGATAGTAAGCCAAAGTATATTAATAGTCCAGAAAGTGAGTTGTTCCATAAAGGAAAACTTCTTTATAATTTTGATCTAGCCAAAAAGCACATCCGTAAGAAAAATGAAGCTATTCTTTTTGAAGGGCAAATGGATATTATCGCTGCTTATCAAGCGGGTATTCGAAATGTTATTGCAACATTAGGTACTGCATTAACTGAATATCAGGCGAAACTTCTCAAGCGTTATGTTAATACCGTAATTCTGTGTTATGACGGAGATCGAGCTGGCTTAGATGCTGCATATAAAGCAGCTGTTTTATTAAGACAATCTGGCTGTGAAGTAAAAATAGCACATCTGGAAAATAACATAGATCCTGACAGTTTTATTCAGACTTATGGAGGAGATGCATTTGAGAAGGAAGTAATAAAAGCAAGTGATACATTTATGAGTTTCTATATGCGATTTTTGAAGAAAGATTTTAATTTAAATCATGAAGGAGATCGCATAAACTATATAGAAAAAGTATTAAAGCAACTCGCAATGATTGATAGTCCCATTGAACGGGAATATTATGTGAAAGAATTAAGTAAAGAATATGGTATATCCATTGATACGTTAACAAATGAAATTTCAGGTTATCGCGAAAAGTTTGGCACAAATAAGGATAATCACCAAAAGAACAGATATACTAGTAATACGGTATGGAATGTTCGGAAATCGAAGTTGCTCCCAGCTTTTCAAAATGCAGAGAGACAATTAATTTCCTATATGCTCCAAAACGTGAGAATCACTGAAAAAATTCAAGACGAAATTGGAGCAGGATTTAATATAGATTCCCATAAAATCATTGCAACTCATTTATACGCATTTTACGAAGAAGGAAATGAAGCAGATGTCAGTTTATTTCTAGAAAGGATTACTGATTCGGAATTACAGCAACAAATTACGGAAATAGCTATGTTACCAGTACAAGAGGATATCAGTGATCAGGAATTGAATGACTATATTCGAATTATCCGGACTAAAAATAGTGATATGGATACAATTAAATCGTTGAAAGATCAGCAAAAAATGGCTGAACAACAACAGGACCCAATAAAAGCAGCGCAAATAGCAATGCAAATTATTGAAATAAATAAGCAACTAAAACATCCGAAATGATTTTTTATGCAGTATGGAAGGAGGGGGACTCATGGCCGATAACAAGCCTTCACAAACAAAAGAAAATGAATCTGAACTAACCTTAGAACAAGCCAAAGACCAGTTATTAGAAATGGGTAAAAAACGAGGTGTTTTGGCATATGAAGAAATAGCAGATCGTTTGTCTAATTTTACGCTTGAATCAGACCAAATGGACGAATTTTATGAGTACCTAGCAGATCAAGGTGTTGAAGTAATAGGAGAATCCGAAGAGGATCCTAGTATGCAACAAATTGCAAAAGAGGAAGAATTTAACCTGAATGACCTTAGCGTACCATTGGGAATCAAGATAAATGACCCAGTACGTATGTATTTAAAAGAAATTGGCCGGGTTGATTTATTATCTGCTGCTGAAGAGATCGATTTAGCAACACGAATCGAAAAAGGTGATGAAGAAGCGAAACGCCGCCTTTCTGAAGCAAACTTACGTTTAGTTGTGAGTATTGCAAAGCGGTATGTGGGCAGAGGTATGTTATTCCTAGATCTTATCCAAGAAGGAAATATGGGATTAATTAAAGCAGTAGAAAAGTTTGATTACCGAAAAGGATTCAAGTTTAGTACCTATGCAACTTGGTGGATAAGACAGGCAATTACAAGAGCGATAGCTGACCAAGCAAGAACAATAAGAATTCCCGTACACATGGTAGAAACGATTAATAAATTAATTCGTGTTCAAAGACAATTGCTGCAAGACTTAGGTAGAGAACCTACTCCAGAAGAAATTGGAGAAGAAATGGAACTAGCGCCAGATAAAGTTCGTGACATACTCAAAATTGCACAAGAACCAGTATCTCTAGAAACTCCAATCGGAGAAGAAGATGACTCTCACTTAGGTGATTTTATTGAAGACCAAGAAGCGGTCTCTCCATCTGATCATGCGGCTTATGAATTACTAAAAGAACAATTAGAAGATGTTCTTGATACGTTAACAGATCGTGAAGAAAATGTACTACGCTTGCGATTTGGTCTAGATGACGGTCGTACTAGAACATTAGAAGAAGTTGGTAAAGTGTTCGGTGTAACAAGAGAAAGAATCCGTCAAATAGAAGCGAAGGCACTTCGCAAACTAAGACATCCGAGTAGAAGCAAACGTTTGAAAGATTTTCTTGATTAATTCATGTCATTGGACAATGCTCGTCATTGTCCAATGATTTTCCTTTTAATAATAATCATCCTAATTTATTTTTGTTAACGTTTTCAATTTCTTGTTTTCATTTTACGCAATTTCAGACTATTTTGCAACTTGTATTTTAATGCTGATCATATATGTATGGATTATGATCAAGACGGCAAGGCTTCCTTAATATATCGTATTATTTATAAGTTGCTATTTTTCGTCTATTATGTCTATAGATTTAAATAGTTTTAATAAATTTTCATGTGTAAACACTTTAAAGAAAGCAGTTTTTCAAGTAAAATAAATATAGTCTTTTACAGTTAATAACGAAATGGGGATTACATAAGGAGGAAACGTAATGAAAAGAAACCCTGTTATCCCATATGCAATCATTGCTTTAGTAGGGATACTTGGCGTAATTATTCTATCATTTGTAGGATTAGATCAACGTAATGACATGCAACAAGCGGAAGAAGGTGGCGGTGAACAAGCCGAGTCTCAAGAAGGTGAGACAACCGATGATCCGGCAGCAATATTTGAATCGAATTGTGCAAGCTGCCATGGGGCAGATCTATCTGGAGGTATGGGACCAGATTTGACACAAGTTGGTAGTAGATTGTCTCAAGAAGAGATTCAAGATGTAATTATTAATGGTAAAGGACAAATGCCTGCTGGTATGGCCAATGAAGCCGAGGCTGAAGTATTGGCTAAATGGCTGGCAGAGAAAAAGTAATTAAACGTGATGAAATAGGTGAAAAGCGAAGCTTTCTGCTAATAAACAGAAAGCTTTTCTTTATATAAGAACATAACGAATAAATAGAGAAATGTGGAGGAAATAATGGCAGATGTAAAGCTTTCAAAACGATTAAAACGAGTAGCCTCTTTCTTACCTAAAGGGGCTGTATTTGCTGACATTGGTTCGGATCATGCGTATTTACCTTGCTATGTTTGTAAAAATGATCAAACAGCGAAGGCAATAGCAGGTGAGGTTAATGAAGGTCCATATAGGAGTGCGGTAGAAACGGTAAAGAGTCACAATCTTGAAGATCAGATTGATGTTCGATTAGGAAATGGTCTTCATGTATTATATCATCAAGAAGCTAGACAAGTGGTTATTGCTGGTATGGGTGGTTCATTAATCAAGAGTATATTGAATGAAGGAAAGGATAAATTGGAAATTACCGACCAAATTATTGCTCAACCAAATGTCGATGCTCGTGCAGTTCGTATATGGTTAATTACCAATGGATATACAATTACAGATGAAGATTTAGTTGAAGAAAATGGACATTTTTATGAAATTATCAAATCAGAATGGAATGCCAATCCTTCTACACCTGCAACATTGGATGAACAACAATTATTATTCGGACCAATTCTCCTTCTCAAGAAACCTTATGCGTTTTATAAAAAATGGAAGGCCGAAGCAAAAAAATTAGAGCGTGTTATTCAGCAAATGAAACAAGCAAAGCAATCGGATCAATTAAAGATAAATCAATTCTTACAAGAGAAAAAATGGATTGCGGAGGTTACAAATGAAACAAATTCAATTGACAAATCGTGATATTTTTAAAGAAATGGAGGCACTTGCCCCTACCTATCTTGCCTATGATTGGGATAATGTTGGGTTACAAGTTGGAGCTTACAATAAACCTGTTAGCAAAATTATGATTACATTGGATGTTTTAGAAAATGTCGTTGACGAAGCAATTGAAAAACATGTTGATTTAATTATTGCTCACCATCCATTACTATTCAAACCATTGCGGCAGTTAAATATGGATACACCTTCAGGCAAAATCATGCAAAAATTAGTGAACCATGGTATAACTGTATATGCATCCCATACAAATTTAGACGCAGCAATTGGAGGGGTAAATGATCAACTCGCTGATGCCATTGGTTTAACGTCTAGTCGTGTATTAGTAGATGAACAATCGAAGAGCCTAGTTAAATTGGCTGTTTATGTACCAATATCCCATATCGATCAAGTCAGAGAAGCGATAAGCAAGGCGGGAGCTGGGCATATTGGCAATTATAGTCATTGTACGTTTCACAGTCATGGTCAAGGTACTTTTAAACCGCTCGAAGGTACAAATCCTTTTATCGGAAATACGAATCAACTTGAAAAAGTAGAAGAGGCTAAATTAGAGACGATTGTAGAAGAGCATAAATTATCTTCTGTGCTTGAGCAAATGATAGATGCACATCCATATGAAGAGGCGGCTTATGATATATACTCATTAGGAAATAAAGGAGAGACTATGGGACTTGGACGTGTTGGTCATCTCGAAGAAAAGATGGTGTTAAGGGATTTTGTAGAAAAAGTGAAATCCGCGTTTCAAATGGAAAATGTTCGCGTAACTGGAAATTTAGATAAAAAGGTAAAAACAATTGCTATTCTTGGTGGAAGTGGCGAAAAATATATTCATCAGGCTAAATTAAAAGGAGCAGATGTTTATATAACTGGGGATATGACGTTTCATATAGCACAAGATGCATGGCAAATCGGATTGGCAGTTATTGATTCGGGTCATTATGCAGAAAAAATAATGAAAGATGCTGTTAAAAATTATTTGAATGACAGGTTTAAAGATATGGGGATTGAAGTAATAACTTCAACAACGAATACAGATCCATTTCAGTTTATGTAAGTAGAAAAGGAGTACGAAAATGAATAAAGATGATTTTAAGGAATTTAAACTTCAACCAATAATGGAATCAGTTATTGAAAAGTTGGAATTCCAAACACCTACTGAAGTGCAAAGAAAGGTTATTCCAGCAATATTAGAAGGAAAGAGTGTAATTGGTCAATCGCGAACAGGTTCTGGTAAAACACATGCTTTTTTACTTCCATTAATGAATCAGATTAGCGATGACAAAAGTGAGGTGCAATTGGTTATAACAGTGCCCACAAGGGAGTTAGCCACACAGTTATTTGATGAGGTCAAAAAGATAATTACGTATGCCGAAAAGCAATGGAAGGCTAAGTTGCTAATTGGTGGTACAGATAAGCAAAAGATGATGGAAAAATTAAAAGAACCGCCTCATATTATTGTTGGTACCCCTGGGCGAATTCTTGATATGGTAAAAGAAGAAGCTCTTTCCATTTACTCTGCTAACTCATTTGTTATCGATGAAGCAGATTTGATGCTTGATTTAGGATTTATCAATGAAGTCGACCAATTATTAGTGCGCTCTCATCCATCTGTTCAATTACTTGTTTTTTCAGCTACCATTCCACAGCGATTACAGCATTTTTTCAAAAAGTATTTAGAACATCCGGTATATGTAAAAATAGAGGATCATTTCTCTCCTGAAACAATGGAACATCGATTAATTGCTTTAAAACATCGGGACGAGGCTTCGATTATATATGAAATATCGAAGGCCATAAATCCTTACTTGGCCATTATCTTTACCAATGGCAAAGAGCAGGCAAACGAATTATCCGCTGTGCTACAGGAAAAAGGCATACCTAATGGTCTTATCCATGGTGGCTTGTCCCCGCGCGAAAGGAAACGTATGTTAAAGGAGATTCAAAATCTCCGTTATCAATATATTGTTGCAACCGATTTGGCTTCTCGAGGGATAGATATCAAAGGTGTGAGTCATGTTATCAATGCTCAATTGCCTAAAGAAGCAGATTTTTATATTCATCGTGTTGGCAGGACTGCTAGAGCCGGAATGGAAGGTACTGCTATAAGCATATACCGAGAGCAAGATGAATTACTTATTAATAGACTCGAGCAAAAAGGCTTACCTATTATGTATACAGACGTACGTAATGGGACGTGGCATGAAGCGAAGCCTTGGAACCAACGCACTGTCCGAGGAAGAAATGCTACCAATGCTGATAAAGAAGCGTGGAAACGTGTGAAAAAGACAACGAAGGTTAAACCAGGTTATAAGAAAAAAATGAAGAAGCAGCAAGAAGCAATTAAAAAACAATTAAAAAAGAAAAAATATAAAAAATAATTGATATACTGGAGAGGTGATTAGGCATGGTAAAGATCGGATCTCATGTTTCAATGAGTGGTAAAAAAATGCTGCAGGGTTCATCGGAGGAAGCTGCTTCCTATGGTGCAAATACATTCATGATTTATACAGGGGCTCCTCAAAATACACGGAGAAAGCCAATTGAAGAATTAAATATTGAGCGTGGTATAGAACATATGAGGGAAAATGGTATTGGCGATATTGTTGTCCATGCGCCCTATATAATAAATATTGGCAATACAGTTAAACCTGAAACCTTTGAACTTGGGGTTAATTTTTTACGGAATGAAATTGACCGGACAGCTGCAATTGGTGCTAAACAAATCGTGTTGCATCCAGGATCACATGTAGGAGAAGGTGCCGATAAAGGGATTAAGCGAATTATTGAAGGCCTAAATGAAGTACTAGAGAAAGATAAAGATGTACAAATTGCCTTAGAAACAATGGCTGGTAAAGGTTCAGAAATTGGAAGAACATTTGACGAACTGGCAAAAATAATTGATGGCGTAACGCATAACGAAAAATTATCTGTATGCATGGATACGTGTCATATTCATGATGGTGGCTATAATATTGTAAATGATTTTGATGGCGTACTTGATCAATTTGATAAAATAGTTGGAATTGATCGTATTAAAGTGGTTCACGTAAATGATAGCAAAAATGAAATAGGTGCACATAAAGATCGTCATGAAAACATTGGTTTTGGTCATATCGGATTTGAAGCACTTTTATACGTGATTAATCATCCTCAATTAGAACCGTTGCCAAAAATATTAGAAACTCCATATGTCGGAGAAGATAAAAAAAATAAAAAGGCACCTTACAAATTTGAAATTGACATGATTAAAAAAGGTGATTTCGATTCAGATTTGAAAGAAAAAATCATTCAAGGGGAAAAATAAGTCCAAAAAGAAGGAATAATACGAGTATTTCGTATTATTCCTATTCAAAAAGATGACTTAGTCCATAGGATTGAATGAGTTCATTAAAAAGTTTTTGCGCTTTTTTGGCTGTCTGAATATCAGTGATTTTTGCTAATTCCCTTAACATTTTTTCCCTGCCATTTGCCGAAAAAGGATCCACGTTGTTTTGTTTCACATACATGACAATTTGCTGCGCTTCCCTGGCATCTAATGAAAAACCGTATTGTCCTGCATAGTGTAAAAGCTCATCTGCAGATAATTGTGAGAGCTTTTTTTGAATCATTTCCTTAAGAAAATTGGACATGTATTCACTTACTCCCTTTTTAAGTATTGTAATGTACTATATGCAGCAAAGCAGAAAAAATAATCTTGTCTGAGGTAAACTTTTCCCTTCCATTAACTTACACCATTAAAAATGATGAAATTCCATAAGCTAAAGATGCACCTCAATATAAGAAAAGGGAGGTCTCTTTCATGAATCAATATCCAGGTCGCAATGGAATGAAAGATGTTGAAAAAGCACCGAATCATGGTGAACAAAGAAAAAATCAAGATTTTGTTGGGGTTGAGCCAGATAGTTCCCGTGACGAGGAATTCGCTGCTGAAATGACAGCAGATAATTATGAGCCCGATGTAGCAGGGGACGATGATGTAAATACAACATTTGGCTGGATAGGGATTGCTTTATCCGTTATTTCTTTCTTTATTTGGCCAGTAATATTTGGAGCTGCAGGGATCATTCTTGGCTTTATGTCCCGTAGCCGAGGAGCAGACACATTAGGAAATATAGCGATAGCAGCAGGGGCAATTTCTATATTAATTACCTTGTTTGTATTACCTTTCGTCTAGAAAAGGGGCTGTCATCAGCCCCTTTTTTTATTCATAGGCAGGGAAATAGTAATATTTTCCAACTTCGAGACGGAATGGATCAGTATGGGGATTAACGGTTTGAAAATCCTGGATGATTTTCTCTATATTTAAGTGATTCAACTTTGATTGGTTAATCTCCTCCATTATTGAAAGGACAGTCTCACCCGCTTGGACTTTTTTCGTTATGACATGGTATGATGAGAATATCGGTTGCTCTTTCTGCTGCTTTAATTGCGGGCCATCGTTTGTTATTGAAATATTAGAAATATCTTTATAAGTAATGGATAACATCAGTATAATAAGTAACCATATAGCTAATTTCTTCAATATATACATAAGATCTACTCCTTATAATGAAACAATTCTCCGTTGTAAAACGTATATATTAGGGAGAAGGTGAGAGGGGGAAATTCTTTGGCGCTTTTAGAAATGGATTGGATAGGGCTTGTTATAACCGGATTTGCAACATTATTTTTAATTGGTGAAGTTTTGGTTAATATGCGTGGATTATTCGCTTTATTAGGTATCGGATTTATTACCGTGTACTTTGGTGCATATGTTGAAACAAGCTCGATTATTATTATGGTTATTATTTATTTTATCGGATTATTACTTATTGTTATCGATGGCAAACTATTAAATGATGGTACTTTAGCTACGATAGGTTTAGCCAGCATGTTAACAGCTGTAGCACTACCTGCACCGAATTTAGCAGCTGGTTTGTATGCTGTCTTAGGTGTATTAGTTGGGACTGGTGCTTCCTTCTTATTCTTAAAAGTATTTAAACGTAGAGACATGTGGAATAAAATTACCCTAAAAGATCAATTAACAAAGGAAGCAGGATATAATTCATTAAATAGCACATATGAAGCATTAGTTAATCAAGAAGGTGTTACGTTAACAGATTTACGCCCTGTTGGGACAATTCGCATAGCCGAAAAAGATTATAGCGCGGTTTCGAATGGGCAGTGGCTTCCCAAAAACACAACAATTAGAGTCGTTCAAGTTGATGGAACAAAAATCCTTGTTGAACCAAAAAATAGCTAATGCTTTCATGTGTAAAGATAATCGAAGTGAATTCGATTATCTTTTTGTTTGTTCTTTATCCTATCTGGAATGATTAAAATCAGCTCGTACATAATAAGTGTGACTCGAATGTAAATTTAATGTTAAATATACTCGATAAACCTTTACAAAAAGTTTATGTATACTTAATATTGATATGGTGCGACATGATTCAACATGAATGAAGGGTAGGTATATATTTTGGAAATTGATGTGCAAACACTGATATTTGAATTTATAGGTGGACTAGGGATCTTTCTTCTAGGTATTAAATATATGGGTGAAGGTCTACAAAAGTCAGCCGGAGATCGTCTTAGAAATATCTTAGATCGATTTACGAGCAACCCATTTATGGGAGTACTTGCTGGGATTATTGTAACGATATTGATTCAAAGTAGTTCCGGGACAACTGTTTTAACCGTTGGACTTGTTAACGCAGGCTTTATGACGTTGAGACAAGCTATCGGTGTCATTATGGGTGCTAACATTGGAACAACGGTTACTGCATTTATTATAGGTATTGATATTGGGGAGTATGCTCTACCAATTATCGCAGTTGGGTGTTTCCTATTA
This sequence comes from Virgibacillus salexigens, assembly GCF_000723585.1. NCBI lineage: Bacteria > Bacillati > Bacillota > Bacilli > Caryophanales > Bacillaceae > Virgibacillus > Virgibacillus salexigens. The sequence continues at coordinate 1,990,617 of NZ_CCDP010000001.1, forward strand.
TTTTTCTTTAAAAATCAGAAAGTTAGTGCTGTTGGACAAGGTGTATTTGGCTTTGGTGCTTTATTTTTCGGACTTGAATTAATGAGTAGCGGAATGGAGCCATTACGTAGTTTAGAGGCTTTCCATGAACTTACGGTAAGCATGAGTGATAATCCTGTACTAGGTGTTGTTATCGGTACAGTATTTACAGTTATTGTTCAGAGCTCTAGTGCAACAATTGGAATCTTGCAAGGTTTGTTTGCGCAAGGTGCTATTGATCTACAAGCAGCTGTGCCTGTATTATTTGGTGATAATATTGGTACTACCATTACTGCTGTTTTAGCATCAATTGGTGCAACAGTTGCTGCAAAACGAGCAGCATATACGCACGTTATTTTTAACTTAATAGGTGCAACGATCGGGTTGCTATTACTAGGATTATTCTCACAATTTGTTGAATTTTTACAAGGACAGTTTAATTTAAATCCAGAAATGACGATCGCCTTTGCACACGGAAGCTTTAATATTACAAATACAATTATTCAATTTCCATTCATCGGTGCTTTTGCATGGTTAGTAACAAAAATAATCCCAGGCGAAGATACTGTAGTAGAATATAAACCACAACACTTAGATCCGATATTTATCCAGCAATCTTCGTCCCTAGCTTTAGATCAAGCTAAATCTGAAGTTATTCGCATGGGTGAGTATGCGTACAAGGGTCTTGAAGAAACAAATAAATATCTTAATACACAAACATCAAAACATTCGGAGATGGCATTACAGATAGAAGGTGCTTTAAATAGCCTTGATCGAAAAATTACGGATTATTTAGTAGAGCTTTCAGCTGAGTCACTTTCCGAACAAGATAGTGCCAAACATTCAGCATTATTAGATTCGGTTCGAGATATAGAACGAATTGGGGATCATTTTGAGAATATTGTAGAATTAATTGATTATAAAATGTCGAATAAGGTACATTTAACGGACAAAGCTCACGAAGATCTAAATGAAATGTTCGAGTTAACTATTTCAACCGTAAAACAAGCTGTAAAATCACTTCAGGATATGGATAGAGAAGAGGCGCTTGCGGTAATCCAGAAAGAAGATCAAATTGATAAAATGGAACGTAATTTCCGTAAGAAGCATATTATTCGTATGAATGAAGGCAAATGCACGGGATCAGCAGGTATCGTTTTTGTCGATATTATAAGTAATTTAGAACGAATCGGTGACCATGCTGTAAATATTGCTGAAGAAGTATTGGGTGAATAGATAAACAGGCAGAGGATCTTTTATGATCTTATGATCCGGATTTGCCTCCAGGCTGTCGAGACTAATGTCTCGACAGCCTTCTTATTTATGTATAACAAAATCACTGTTTATTTACTTTACGCTGAAGGTATCTTGTATTAAAGATGTCAGACAAATAAGGAAAGCCGATACATAGCTCCACCAGCCGGAACTTCTTATTTGTTGAGAGAAAAGAGGAATGGTATTATTTAGGAATAAATAAGTTAATGAAATATGGAGGTGATTTAAAATAAAAATTTTCTAAATTTAAATTTTGTATTGAAATCCTAAATAGAAGATGCTATAGTAAATATTGTCGTTTTAACAACGGCATTTACATAATATATCGAATGCATGAAATAAAAAAAACATTGACAGAAGATGTAGAACATGGTAAATTATATCTTGTCGCTATAATTACTAGATAGTTGATATAACAATATTCCACAGTAGCTCAGTGGTAGAGCTATCGGCTGTTAACCGATCGGTCGTAGGTTCGAATCCTACCTGTGGAGCCATTGTGGCGGTGTAGCTCAGCTGGCGAGAGCGTACGGTTCATACCCGTGAGGTCGGGGGTTCGATCCCCTCCGCCGCCACCATTATTTATAAACTATCGTATGGCGGTCGTGGCGAAGTGGTTAACGCACCGGATTGTGGCTCCGGCATCCGTGGGTTCGATCCCCACCGGTCGCCCCATTTAAAAATGAATAATAGCAAAGGACCCTTAGCTCAGTTGGTCAGAGCTATCGGCTCATAACCGATCGGTCGCAGGTTCGAGTCCTGCAGGGTCCACCATTCATTCTTATCGGAGGTATACCCAAGTCTGGCTGAAGGGAGCGGTCTTGAAAACCGCCAGGGGTGTAACAGCCCGCGGGGGTTCGAATCCCTCTACCTCCTCCATACATAATTACTAGCAAAACAGTGATAATGAAGATTCAAAATTTAGTAAAGGCTCGGTAGCTCAGTCGGTAGAGCAAGGGACTGAAAATCCCTGTGTCGGCGGTTCGATTCCGTCCCGAGCCACCATTTTATAACAAGCAACTGGCTTGTTTTTTTATTTGTCGAATAGTTGGTAATAAATGCATATAATTTGCATCGATAGAGGAGCTTTGATACCCTTGCATTAAAAGGGTGAATATTCAATCCTTTTTAATAAAAAGATTTATTAGAGGAGGAAGGAAAAATGGCAAAATTTGAATTACCTGAACTACCATACGCTTACGATGCACTAGAACCTACAATTGACAAAGAAACCATGAACATTCACCATACAAAGCATCATAATACGTATGTAACGAAATTAAATGGTGCTTTGGAAGGACATGCAGACCTTCAAAATAAATCGTTAGAGGATCTAATAAGTAATTTAGATGCTGTACCAGAAAGTTCACGTACTGCAGTACGTAATAATGGTGGGGGACATGCAAACCACAGCCTTTTCTGGAAAATCTTATCTCCAAATGGTGGCGGTGAACCAACAGGAGAACTTGCTGAGAAAATTGATACTAAATTTGGCAGTTTTGATAAGTTTAAAGAGGAATTCGGAAATGCTGCAACAGGACGGTTCGGTTCTGGTTGGGCATGGCTAGTATTAAATAATGGCGACTTAGAAATTATGAGTACGCCAAATCAAGACTCTCCATTAATGGAAGGAAAAACGCCTATTTTAGGTCTTGATGTTTGGGAACATGCTTACTACCTAAAATATCAAAATAAACGTCCAGACTATGTTTCCGCTTTCTGGAATGTAGTTAATTGGGATCAGGTAGCAAAAAATTATAACGAAGCTAAATAATATATTTCAGTGAGATAAAGGCATGTGAAGGTTTTCTTCACATGCTTTTTTGTGTTTTGTTTGAGCTTCTTTGCATATCCTCCACTCATTTGCTCACACTAATAAGGAACGAAAAAGGAGTATGGATTATGCGAAAAAGTCTTTCATTGAACCAAGCAAAAATGGATATTAATAAAGATCTCATATTTTTACTTGTAATAGGTGGTTTATATTCATTAGGAATATTCTTATCAAATACATTTGTTAATGTTTATTTATGGAAGCAATCGGAAGATTTCACGACGATTGCTGTTTATAATTTAGCTATATATATATTTCAACCGCTAACGTTTATTCTCGCCGGCAAGTTAGCGAAGAGAGTGGATCGGGTTATTGTCTTACGTTTAGGGGTAATTTTTTTATCTCTCTTTTTTTTGAGCGTATTAATTATTGCAGATAAGGCATCTTATTTTAACTTTATGCTAGGGAGCTTATTGGGAATAGGATATGGTTTTTATTGGCTTGCGTTTAATGTGCTTACCTTTGAAATTACAGAACCAGATACAAGAGATTTCTTTAATGGGTTTTTAGGTGTGTTACAATCTTTCGGCGGTATGATAGGTCCATTGTTAGCTGGGACCATCATTGCAAAAATGGAAGCAAATATTGGTTATACTGTTATTTTCACTATCTCATTTATCATGTTTATTTGTGCAGTTATTTGTAGTTTCTTTTTAGCAAGTCGAAAAGCAGAGGGGAGCTTTTATTTCCGTAGCGTGTTAGCCGAACGTTCAAATAATAAAAACTGGAACCGAATACTAAATGCACATATATTTCAGGGTCTAAGGGAAGGAATATTTGCCTTTGTTATCTCCATTTGGGTGTTTTTAATTACAAATAGTGAGTTTTCACTGGGAATGTTCAATTTAGTGTTTTCTGGGATGTCTCTTATTTTTTATTTTATTGGAACCAAGGTTATAAAACCTACCATGCGAAAAAAATCTATTCTAATTGGAAGTTTAATTCTTTATTTTTCCATTGCTATCATTTTATTCGAGATTAGTTATATCCAACTGATCATTTACGCAGTTTGTATTGGACTAGCTTATCCAATCATTACGATTCCGTATGTATCTTTAACTTATGATGTAATTGGAAAGGCTTGGAAAGCGAGGGACCTACGAGTAGAATATATTGTTGTCCGTGAGTTATTTGTAAATCTGGGTAGAATTATCTCGATTACAACATTTCTGATTGTAACTAGTCTCTTTCCAGCTGAACAATCTATTCCATATTTATTAGCGATCTTTGGCGCTGGACATATCATTATTTATCTTATCGTTAAAAATATTTATTTAGGAAGTGAACCAAAAAAAGAAGTACCAATTAAAGAACAATTAGCTGACGAAAAAAATAGGTAAATGGGTGAAATAATCATAAAAAAAATGGTATAATTATTTTTGGATTACATGCTACAGCAAGATCAATTTCTCATGGGGGAGAGGTAATGAGTAATAAGAAAAGAAAGAAAAAGGCGCAACTTCCCTTTCGAATTAACATACTATTCTTTGTGATTTTTCTAATGTTTACTGTATTAATTTTACAACTTGGTGTTGTACAAATTTTAAATGGAGAAGCTTTTCAAGAAGAAATCGATCGAACAGTAAAGGATACTACCAAAATACCTGTACCACGTGGAAAAGTATATGACAGTAAACACAATGTCGTTGTCGATAATAAACCACAATATTCGATTACATATACTCCAGCTAAAGGGACGCAAGCAGAAGATCGCTTGGAAGTAGCTGAAAAACTAGCTGAGTTTATTTCCATGGATAGCGAAGATTATCTAAAAGGTATTACAGAAAGAAATAAAAAAGAATACTGGTATTTGAAGAACAAGGAAGAGGCGGATAGTCGACTATCTGAAGAAGAGGCTGCAGATTTAGACAACGCAGAGCAATACAACACCATCTTAGAACGAATTACGGAAGAAGAAATAGCTAATTTCTCTAAACAACAACTAGAAGTAATAGCAATAAAGAAAGAGCTAGACAAAGCTTACTCGTTAACGCCACAAATTGTTAAGAATGAGGATGTCACTGCTGAAGAGTATGCTCAGGTTTCGGAGCACTTAGGTGTTTTACCTGGCGTGAATGCAACTACTGACTGGAATCGCGATTACCCATTCGGTGAATCCATCAACAGCTTACTTGGTTCAATTACTACACAAGAGCAAGGAATACCTGCTGAAAAAGAACAATATTACTTAACTAGAGGATATAGTCGAAATGACCGTGTAGGGAAAAGTGGACTGGAAGAATATTATGAAGATGTATTGCGTGGTCGAAAAGAACAAATTCAATACACAACTACAAAGTCAGGTAAGGTTGTTGGGACGGAAACAGTAGTAGAGGGTAGTAGAGGCAAGGATCTCGTACTAACAATTGATATGGAATTCCAGCAAGAAGTGGATAAAATTGTAAGGGAAGAGTTGCAAGCAGCGTATAAACAACACCCTTACGAAAACAAATATTTAACGGATGCACTTGCTGTTGTTCTCGATCCTAATACAGGTGAGCTGCTAGCGGTAAGTGGACAAACAAGGGATGGAAACGAATATTCCAATACGGCTTATAAAGCATTATACGATAGCCACCGTCCTGGATCTGTCGTTAAAGGAGCTACAGTGTTAGCTGGATTAGAATCAGGCGTTATTTCACCAGGACAAACCTTTAATGATTCACCCATTAAGATAAAAGGTACACCACCAAAAAGATCGCATACGAGTGCGATTGGCACGGTGGATGATCAAGCTGCATTAAAACGTTCATCGAACGTATATATGTTTTATATTGCCTTAAAAATGGGTGGAGAGAATCGCTATCCTTTCCCTAATAATGGTAAAGCTTCATTTAATACTGCGGCGTGGCAAGAAATGCGTAATTATTTCCAACAATTTGGCTTAGGGGTTAAAACAGGAATTGATTTTCCTTATGAGGCAATCGGTTATGAAGGTGAATCTATGAATCGTGCCGGGCTTTTAATGGACTTTGCAATTGGCCAGTATGATACGTATACGACCATGCAATTAGCTCAGTACGTTTCGACAATTGCAAATGACGGATACAGAGTCCGTCCTCATTTCTTAAAAGAGATTCGTAACCCAGGAAAATCAGACGAACAATTAGGTAACGTCTATCGAAGTGAAAACACAGAAGTATTAAATCGTGTACAAATGGATCAATCTTATCTCGAACGCGTTCAAGAAGGTTTTCGCCAAGTTTTCCAAGAACAGGGCGGAACTGGATTTAGATATTACGCTAGTAAGGACTATAACCCAGCTGGTAAAACCGGAACAGCTGAGAATGCAATATATGAAAATGGCAAAGAAGTTGCGGAAACAGAGAACTTGTCATTAATTGGGTATGCACCTTATGAAGAACCGGAGATTGCATTCGCGGTTATTGCGCCAAATACTGGTTTGGGTAATACGTACAAAATTAACCATCAGATTAGTTCAAGAATTATGGATGCATATTTCGATATAAAAGAAGAACGTGATGAAGAAAAAGAAAAACAAAACGATTAAAAAATAGAGAAGCCGTTGAGTATACCTCAACGGCTTTTTATGATGAATTGGTTGGTATCGTTCATGCTATGTTTCCACCTATGTTTCCACGAACAGACTTTTCTGTTTTTTGAAGCGATTCTCCGAAAAAGCTTGTATAATGTTTGAATAAAATTTACAAAAACTTAACATGCGGCCAATCATTAATTTATAGTACTCTGTTATTCTAATATTAAAAGTAAAGGATTGGAGGGGGACATATGCAAACAAGAGAACAGTTTCACCAAGAATTGCAGGGAATTAATCAAGCAATTATAGATCTTGCTAATCAAGCAGAACATGCGTTAAATCAATCAGTAGAAGCATTATACAACCAAGATATCAAGTTAGCTGAGCAAATAATTGAAGACGATAAATGGGTTGATAAAAAAGAATTAGAGATTAACGATCAAACAATCCTTTTAATTGCGAAACAACAGCCTGTGGCTACAGATTTAAGACGTTTAATTATTGCCTTAAAGATTGCAACAGATTTAGAAAGAATGGCCGATAATGCAAAAAATATTGCTAGGTCAACCATACATCTCGGAGTAAATGAGATAAGAATTATTCCAGATAGGATTAATGTCATGCGTGAATCAATTGTAAAGATGCTTCATACTGCTATAGAGGCTTTTACAAAAGAGGATATTATGCTTGCAGGTCAATTAGCAGAAATGGATGATTTAGTGGATCGACAAAATAAGCTAATGATTAGCGAATTATTAGGGGAAACTGCCACAAATTCTGATATGATTCAATACATTATGCAAGTTTCATTCTGTGCAAGGTATTTAGAAAGATTTGCTGATCATATAACCAATATTGGGGAAAATATTTTATATTTAGTTAAAGGTCAAAATTTTAATCTGAATTAAAAAAGCTAAAAAGCAGTATATACTGCTTTTTAGCTTTTTATCTAGTAATGGCTTCGGCGATTTCATACAAACTCATGTCACTGTTTACCTCGAACTCCCCTAATTGTACCCGTAAACTATAATCGTTCTCTTCCATGTAATCATTAAATTCACTTGAATCATCGATGATTTCATTTTCTTCTAGTGAAGAGCTTATATCAGAGGAAGCCATTCCTTCTTCAATATGTAATGTATAAGTCTTGGGCTTGTCTTCTTCTGCTTGATCCTTCTCTTTATCATTAGCACTGTCCTCGTCTTCTTTCTCTTGATCAGTGGAACTGTTGTCAGATTCAGCGTTCTTATTGTTTTCTTTAGATTCTTCCGACTGGGCTGATGATTCATTAACGGATGCAGCGATGTATTCGGAATTAGACAAGACATGGTATCCTTTTTCTTCGATAATGGAAACCAATTCATCATTAGTTAAATTGTCAACGGTATTTACAGAACCGCTAAAGAAAAAGTATGTCCCAAGCATGATCACACCAGCTGTAAGAAGGCCGATTCCAAACATACGTATAGGTTGTTTCATTTGATTTTCTCCCTCTATCCAACTATTTATTTTCTACTCGCTCGTCAGTAAAATCTTCTGTAAGCAATTCTTCTTCCAAGATCTTTATCTTTTTTTTCATTTGATATGTATCTTGCATTGTTGTAATTGAAAACTGTTCTAGCTGACTTTCAACCTCTTCAATTCGGTCATTCATGAAAAAGGATATAGCAAGTAAAACAATTCCCATGACAATAATGGAAATAATTGCATATATCATGTGACTACCTCCTTCGTATTCAATAATAGTTATAACATAAAACAAGGTATAAAAGCCATGGTCAAAGATAAAATTTTGGCGAAATTAATCGAATAGTCCCAAGTTATTTTTGATTTTCTTATCACCGATAGTATATTTGGGATAATTCCGTAAAGAATATGTTTTGTATAGCGACTTAGTGGAGGTGTTTTAAATGGGCGAATATAGCCACTTTCGCGTTGGACAAAAGGCGCCAAATAATGGTGTCTATATCGAAATTGGTGAGACAGGTAGTAGTGTGAATGAGCCGAAAATGGTAAAACTAAAAGCTGGTGAAAAATTTCCTCAAACTTCGAATCACAATCGTGTCTGGACCTATGATAAAAATTAACGGATACACATAAAGTGGATCATACGAAAATTACCCCCCTGACTTGTAGAGCAGGGGGGTAATTTATGATTGGATTTATTCTGTTTTATTTAATAGTTCTAATAATTGATCGGATGCCTTTTGATAAGCACCATCCATAATATTACTTTTAATGCTTTCAATTAAGTCTACTGCACCAGGTTCGGTTGCTGTTAAGATCTTTACATCACCATTAAAAAGTGTATTCATTTTTTGTTTGGCTTGTTCAAGGTTGTCACCTGAATTACCGCTTGTGTTGTTTTCAACGTCTTTCGTTTCACCCTTGGAAGACAAACCATCCGTTCCACTTAAGACATCCTTTTGCATATTGTCATATTGATGGCTTGTAGTAGCTTCTTCATCTCTAGCCAATACGACGGAATCGTCAACAACGAATACTTTTACTCCAGTAATTCCTTCGCTTTCTAATATAGATTCAAAAAAGGAAGAAACGCCACCCTCGTGAATCCCTGAACTTCCGATGGAACTGTAAAGATTCTGTCCCATTCCACTGTAGGTTGTCCCTTTTTTATTTGTTGTTCTCGTTTTATCGCTTGTTTCACTAGGGATAATATTTGGATCGTTTACATTATCATTGTTTGCATGGTCTGAAACATTAGCCATATTCATATCATTCGTGTTATCAGTATCACCGATGGCACCATCATTATTATCTGTACATGCAGTTAATAATGCTGCAGTTATTAAAAAGAGAAACAACATCATTCTGTTACATTTTCTTTTCATAGACCTATCCTCCATATATAAGATTTATGAATATTATGTCCCGATTTTTTTTATGTATGAGTGGTTATTTTTGGTGACATAATAAGATTACTAATTAAGGAGGTGAGTCTTTTGGCTGAAGATAACCATAATGAAGAAGAAAAATTGGACAAAGATAGTCTTTCAAGAAGAAAGTTTTTAAGAAATTCTGGTTTTGCAGTCGGTGGTTTAGCAGTTGGTGGAGTTTTAGGTAGCGTTATCCCGTGGGGGAACGAGGAAAAAGAACAACAACAAGCTGCTAATGAAACGAAAAACTTCAATCAAGCGTTAATGAACTTTAATCAAGTGGAATTTCAAGTAGTTGAAGCTGCCACTGAACGGATATTTCCAGAAGATGACCTTGGGCCAGGGGCTAAATCATTAGGAGTTGCCTTTTATATTGATCATCAATTAGCTGGGTCCTATGGTTTTAATGCAAGAGACTATATGAACCCACCATTCTTTCATGGTGAGAAGACACAAGGGTATCAGGGAAGATTAAAGCGCCGGGAAATCTTTCGAATCGGTATTCGTGAAATGCAGAATTATAGTCATGAAAAATTCGAAAAAGGATTCACGGATCTAACTGCTGAAGAACAAGATACGGTACTAACAGATTTTGCAGAGGATAATGTAAATTTAACAACAATCTCAGCAAGTGGATTTTTTAATCTGCTCAGAAGTATGACATTAGAAGGAGTTTATAGCGATCCGCTGTATGGGGGTAATCGAAATATGGAAGGCTGGAAAATGAGGGATTATCCAGGTGACCAAATGAATTATACAAAGGTTATTGAAAGTGAAGAATTCCAACAAATTGAACCTAGAAGTCTTCGCGATCATATGTAGGAATTAATGAAATGAGAGGTGATAAGAATGGTCAAGAAATTACCAAAAACAGATGTAGTAATCGTTGGTGTTGGTTGGGGTGGCGGTATTATAGCTTCTGAACTAACCAAACAAGGATTAAATGTCGTTGGTCTTGAAAAAGGACAAGAACGGGAGACGGAAGATTACTATATGGCGCATGATGAATTACGCTATGCCATTCGTTATGAATTAATGTCCGATTTATCGAAAGAAACATTAACATTTCGAGGAAATGAAAAAATGCGTGCGCTGCCGATGCGTCAATACGGTTCTTTTCTCTTAGGAGATGGTGTAGGGGGGGCTGGTGTTCATTGGAATGGACAGACATTCCGGTTTTTACCGTATGATTTTGAAATTCGTACTCGCACCATCGAACGTTATGGAAAGGATAAGATCCCTGCAGATATGACGATTCAAGATTGGGGAATCACTTATGATGAAATTGAACCATATTATGATAAATTTGAAAAAATGGCTGGTATCTCAGGAGAAGAAAATCCGTTAGGGGGAAAACGTTCAAATAAGTATCCAACGAAACCGATGTTGCATTCACCACAAATGAAAATGTTTAAACAAGCTACGGAAAGTTTAAATTATCACCCTTATACAATTCCGTCTGCCAACTTATCCGAGAATTATACAAATCCAGATGGAATAAGTAGAGCGGCTTGCCAATATTGCGCTTTTTGTGAACGGTTTGGATGCGAATACGGCGCAAAAGCAGATCCTGTAGTTACCGTTATTCCGATTGCTAAAAACACCGGTAAATTCGACTTAAGAACGCATTCTTGGGTACGAAGAGTTTTACATAAGGATGGTAAAGCGACTGGTGTTCTCTATACGGATGTTACAACAGGAGAAGAAATTGAACAACCAGCTGATATGGTGGTACTTACAAGCTATGTATTTAATAACGTAAAACTCTTATTAAACTCGGAAATTGGTCGTCCATATAATCCATCAACCGGAAGAGGAGTTATTGGTAAAAATTATGCATATCAAATAATTAAAGGTTCTGCAACTGGATTCTTCGAGGATAAAAAGTTTAATAACTTTGCGGGTGCTGGTTCTTTAGGTATGGTAATTGATGACTTCAATGGCGATAATTTTGATCATTCGGATGTTAATTTTTTACATGGTGGATATTTATCGCTAACTCAAACTGGAAAGCGACCGATCCAAAGTAATCCTATTCCTGCTGATTCTCCAACCTGGGGAAAAGAATTCAAACAGAATTCAATGAAATATATTAATAAAACGCTATCAATAGGAGCAATGGGAGCTAGTCTGCCTTTTAAACAACACTATTTGGATCTTGACCCAATGTATAAAGATGCATTTGGAGATCCGTTGATTCGAATGACTTATGACTTCAAAGATCAAGATAGAGAACTCGCGAAATTTACTGCGACGAAAGCAAAAGAAATTCTTAAAGAAATGGGTGCAGACCGAATTGACGCAATGGAAGAATTAGGACCTTATGAAATTAATACCTATCAAACAACTCATAATACCGGTGGAGTGATTATGGGGGGCGATCCAGAAACATCTGCAGTAAATAATTACTCACAGATGTGGGATATGGATAATTTGTTTGTTGTTGGTGCTTCTTCTTTCCCACATAATAGCGGTTATAATCCAACTGATACAGTTGGTGCTTTAGCTTACCGTGCAGCTGAAGGAATTGTCAAGTACAGCAAAAACGGTGGGCAACTTGCCTGATGGTAGAATAGGTTGATCCAGAGAAAGAAGGTGGAAAAATGCTCTCAAATATTGGAATACCAGGTTTGATTATCATTCTAATTATTACGTTAATCATATTTGGTCCAAAGAAATTACCCGAAATTGGATCGGCAATTGGTAAGACGTTAGCTGAATTCAAGAAGTCCACCAAAGAAATAATGAGTGATGAAGAGTCTACCGAGTCAAAAAATAGCTAAACCAAAAGCAGGTTGTCTGAATAGACAGCCTGCTTTTGGTTTATTTTGAATAAAAGTTGTTGTCTTACTTGATAGTTTAACAAACATCTGATATTATAATTAAGTCTGAAATGAATTAATCGCAGGTTATGGAGCAATATAGGTAAAGTTTGGAGGGAAAAACATGCGCGTAAATATTACTTTAGCTTGTACAGAAACAGGAGATCGTAATTATATTACTACGAAAAATAAACGTACAAATCCTGAACGTATTGAGCTTATGAAATACAGTCCACGTCTTAAAAAACACACACTACATCGTGAAACGAAATAATGAGTTGTAAAAAAGCCTTTATCTTTTTAGATAAGGGTTTTATTTTACGTTCTATCATGATTAACTTTTAACTATGATCTCATTACCTATGCTATGTTTCTTATAAGGGAAAGGTGGGGAACAGATGAATAAAGATCAATTGCGTGCACAAATGATAAAGAATCTAAAAACCATTGGTTTAGACGAGCGTCACGATATCGAAGCAAAGCTACATACCAATCTTTTCCAAACCGAACTTTGGAAAAATTCGAATTCAATTGGAATAACCATTTCTCAAGCATTTGAATGGGATACACGTCGAATTATTGAAACCGCTTGGGAACAAAAGAAGCGAGTATGTGTACCAAAATGTTTTCCGCAACAAAATGCCCTTAAGTTTTTTCAACTCTATGCATATGATCAACTAGAAGTGGCATATGCTCATTTACTAGAGCCCAAACTAGCAGAAACGGAAGAAGTAAACCTTCATACTATAGAATTATTAATAGTTCCTGGAATTATCTTTAATCGTGCTGGTTATCGAATAGGGTTTGGTGGTGGTTATTATGATAGACTCTTAAGTGCGTATTTTAATAAAACCATATCTATTTTACATAGTAGGCAGTTAGTAGATGTTATACCTGTAGAGCCATTTGATCTTCCAGTTGAAACACTGATTACAGAAAGTGAAATCGTTACAAACCGTCATGAATAAAATTGAAAAGGAAGCTCATAACTAATAACACCATGAAAAAAAGAGGTGTTACAATGCGTATTCTATTTTTATTGTCAGGCATGATCGCTGCTGTAAGCTTATTGTATAAATGGCGTTTTCGAATAATGAATACATTATTAGCAATAGGGTTTTTAAGAAAATTAGCAGTGAATCTTTCGATGAATATACCATCCATTCGTACAAATATGATACCTGGAATGTTTCAAAAGAAGAATCTTTCCTGAGAAAACGGAGACTTAAGTGAAAAAGAAGTTGTGCATATACAGCTTCTTTTATCATAATCAGAGAAAAGTCTAAGGGGATTTGGTATGATGAAAGTCTAAGGGGAGATTTTAAATGTATATCAATGAACAATATACAATGTACAAACTTGCATACCACTTCATCACCAAGCTGGATTATGATGTATTATATGTAAGTGAACAAGAACACGAGATATGGTTGGAACAACATGAAGGGAGTAAATCGACAGTAATTCGATTTACAACAAAAGGATTTGATTGGAAAAATCATTTAAAAAAAGATATAGCGCTTGTGTTTCAAAAAGTAAAGGCAATGAAAAAATTGCTACAAGCAAAAACAATTAACATACATAATATTTACATATCGGAGCATACACCAGTAGATGATTGGGAAATATTAAAGAAACCGATGCAACTTAATGAAAAAAAACCAACGATGATGAACGTATATTATTTATCGAAAAGAAATTCTGAAAGCAGTTATGATGATGAAATGGACAGAATCACAAAGGCTATCGAAATGGACCTTCCGGCGATTGAGTTAGAAGATACATCCCTCGATGAGCAAGAAAAAGAAGAACAATTATCTTATTACAAAACATATGTTAAACAACGTGTTGTTAATTTTAAGGAACAAGCTCAAGCTGTTTTTTCTTTTGGAAAGCCACGATTTACCTATATACTATTAGTTATATGTATAAGCTTGTTTCTCTGGATGGAAGTAAGCGGTGGCAGTGATAACACGAATACTTTAATAGAGTTCGGAGCGAAATACAATCCAGCAATGATTGAAGATGGCCAATGGTGGAGAATTATTAGTTCGATGTTTCTCCATATTGGGTTTCTGCATTTAGCAATGAATATGATTGCTGTTTATTATTTAGGTGCGTTAGTCGAGCGCATCTTCGGATCGTGGCGTTTCTTAGTTATTTACTTTTTAGCAGGTATTGGTGGTGGAATAGCTAGCTTTGCATTTTCACCGAGTATAGCTGCAGGAGCTTCGGGAGCATTATTTGGGTTATTCGGAGCTTTATTATTTTTTGGACTACATAATCGAAGAATCTTTTTTCAGACGATGGGTACAAATGTGTTAATTTTAATTGGGATAAATGTCGTCTTTGGGTTGGTTGTTCCACAAATAGATAATGGAGCACATTTAGGTGGATTAGTAACAGGGTTCATTGCTTCAGCAATTGTTCATCTCCCAAAACATAGAGAGCGCTTCAAGCAGCTTGCTGCATGTATGGTATATATTATACTGATCTTTAGCATAATCCAATATGGTTTTAGTAATAACTTAAATGATCAAGTATATCATGTGATGCAAATGGAACGATTAATTGGTCAAGAAGATTACCACACAGTTGTTTCACAAGGTGAACAGGCTTTAAATAGTGAAGGTGATCTAGATGCTGCTATTTTGTTTCATCGGTCCTATGCATATATTCAATTAAATCAGCCTCAAGAGGCAATTGAAGATTTAGAAAAAAGTATTGAATTGGATACGAGTTTACCGCAGGCTTTTCATAATTTAGCTATCTTGTATGATAACAGGGGTGAAAGAAATAAGGCAGAAGCTATCATAAAGAAAGGATACCAAAAGCACCCTGACGATCCAGATATCAAAAGCCTCTACGAACAAATTATAGGAAATGCACCAAATTAAATGAAATGCCCATTAGCATAATAAGCTAGTGGGCATTTCGCATTTTATTAATTACTGATCTGTAAAGGAGTAGTTTTGGATTAATTTGTTCTTCTTTCCGTTCAGTTCATATAAAACAAGCAAGTGTTTTTGGTCTTTATCAAATAATACGATTGGAATGTAACTGTTTAATTCCTCGTTTTCAGTATTAACTACCGGAATAATGTAATTTTTATATAGTCCCTCCCATAATTGTCCCATAATCTTCTCTGTTTGTTCCATTGTCAAAGAGGGTAAGGGTTCTTCTTGATATTTTGCTAAGTCGGTAAGTGGTACGGTTAGATAATGATTGGAATCGATTTGAAAGTGGTGGAAGAGCTTGTTCCATTGATAAATTAATTGTTGTTTGGTCGTACGTTCTAATAAGTCCTTCCACTCTTTTTCATAATTATTTTCAGGTGTTTTAAACGATTCTAAAGAGGTTGTTGGAGAATCAATAACATATAAGTAATCACTAGATAATTGATGAATACTTTTTATTTGACTATCAGGGTAATGTACTTCCCCATGATGAAAGGAAATGGATTGAAACAAACTACTGTCTTCGTGATGAAGTTTTTCTTTTAATTGAATGGTATCTGTATCTTGTACCCATTTAGTAAGGGCTCCTCTTAATCGACCATTATCGTAAAGTAGAGAGACATCTTGTCGTAAGTATACTGAATTCTCTGTCCTCGATCCTGCTCTCCAATTAATTTCATAATTATCATTTCCCTTTTCTGAAAATAATTGGATGGTTGTTTCAGCATTTGAAAAAGAACGATTCTTGTCAATGGGAAAATAGGTTATGGCAGGAATAGAATTTAGCCTAATTATATATATAATAGCAATAACACAAAGTGCAGCTATAACGGTAATGATTACGTGCCATTTTTTCATTAATCCCCCGCCTTTTAATGCTTGTCTTGTTTCAATATATGTCTGTTTTTCATATTTATGATTAAAACAAGCCTTGGACTCATAATGAATAGATAGGGTGGCGTTGCAACAAACTATACCTATCACAATTTATGAAAAGGTGAGCTAATGAATAATGAAAAACAGCCGATTTTTAAGGACTTTCAAAAAAATCGAGATTATATTAATGAACGATTAGCAGTAGATAAAAGCTTTGATATTATACAAAGAGATTTAGAATATGCTGGCATTAATATGTCTCTGTTTTTAATAGATGGATTTGGAAAAGATGATATTTTACTTTATATTATGAAGCTGTTTGCGAAGTTACAACAAAGTGACTTTCAACCAGATGTATTAAGTAAGTTAATGAAAACGTATATTCCTTATATCGAAGTGGAAGAAGTAGCCGATTTAAATAATGCTTCGGATCTGGTGTTAGGAGGACCGGCTGCTCTTATTGTTGAGGGCATAGACAAAATCATTATGATTGATGCAAGAACTTATCCCGCTCGCTCACCGGAAGAACCAGATTTAGAAAGGGTCGTACGTGGCTCTCGCGATGGTTATGTCGAAACAATTGTATTCAACACGGCGCTTACACGAAGAAGAGTTCGTGATCGGTCGTTACGCATGGAATATATGCAAATAGGTAGAAGATCAAAGACAGATATTTGTGTGTGTTATTTAGAGGATATTGCCGATAATCGAAGGGTAGATAATTTAAAAAAGAAGTTAGAAAAAATTGATACCGATGGACTTCCAATGGCGGAGAAAACAATTGAAGAATATATTAGTGGCCGGCATTGGAATCCCTATCCGACTGTACGTTATACTGAACGACCAGATACTGCTGCTTCTCATTTATATGAAGGGCATGTCATAATTATTATTGATGGATCTCCAAGTGTGATGATTACCCCTGCAACGTATTCTCACCATCTCCAACATGCTGAGGAGTATAGGCAAAAACCTTTAGTAGGTGCGTATTTAAGATTTGTACGATTTATTGCAGTTATTGCTTCCATCTTCATTCTTCCTTTATATTTCGTGTTTACAAAACAACCGGAATACTTACCTGCAAATTTACAATATATTGGACCTGATGAAGTTGGTGTCGTTCCATTACTTATTCAGTTTTTAATAGCAGAAATGGGAATTGATGTACTGCGTATGGCGGCCATTCATACACCGTCCTCTTTAGCTACCGCACTTGGGTTAGTAGCAGCCATTATGATTGGAGAAGTATCTGTGCAAGTAGGCTGGTTTTCGCATGAAGTCGTCCTTTATTTGGCAGTAGCAGCAATTGGAACATATGCCACTCCAAGTTATGAATTAAGTTTAGCTAATCGTTTAGCTCGGATATTCTTATTGCTTTGTGCAGCTTTATTAGGCGGCATTGGTTATATTATCGGAATTACAGTGTGGATATTATATTTAGCCCGTATGAAATCATTCCACATTGCATATTTTTGGCCATTCCTTCCATTTTCATATCGACCATTTCGAGATGTTTTTCTTCGTTCGCCAATACCATTGAAAAATCGGAGACCAGCATTTCTACATCCAAAAGATCCAGATCGTTAATCCGATTTGGATCTTTTTATGACTTAAGTTTGTATTTCTATTTCTATATTAAATTTAGTATAATAATATAGGTGATAAAAATAATGGAAACGATTTATGATATTCAACAATTACTGAAGAAGTATGGTACATTTATTTATACTGGTAATCGTATGGGCGATTTAGAAATGATGGCAATGGAATTAGATGAATTATATAAGCTCCATTTTATTGAAAATGAACGCTATCTTCAGGCAAAATTACTTATAAAAAAAGAAAGAGATTGGATGCGGTTGAACAAAAAAGGGGGAACAGGTGAATGAAAGAACTTATTATCGGGGTAGATATTGGCGGAACTTCTGCAAAACTTGGTCTTATTAACGATCAAGGAGATATTATTGAAAAATGGGAAATACCTACAAATACAGAAAATGGCGGTATTCACATTGTTGATGACGTATGGGAAGCAATTAATAATAAGTTGGAAGCGAAAGAATTTACAACAAAACAAGTACTTGGAATTGGTGTAGGTGCACCCGGATTTATAGAAGGAGATACAGGATTTGTTTATGAAGCTGTAAATATTGGATGGAAAAATTATGATTTTGGAAATCAATTACGTAAACGTTCGAAGCTACCAGTATATGTTGAGAATGATGCTAATGTAGCTGTTTTAGGTGAAAATTGGAGGGGTGCAGGAAATCAGGCTGCCAACCTAGTTGCAATTACATTAGGAACGGGTGTTGGTGGTGGAATTATTGCAAACGGAGAAATTGTGAATGGTGAAGCAGGGATGGGCGGCGAAATCGGGCATATGACAATCGATCCGAATGGCTATCCATGTAACTGTGGCCGTAATGGTTGTTTAGAAACAATCGTCTCAGCGACGGGAATTGTTAGACAAGCCATGAAACAAATAGATATGGAGAAAACAAGTTTACTAACTAACGTATTAGCAGAAAAAGGGAGTATTACTTCAAAGGATGTTTTTCAATTAGCTGCTGATGGGGATAAAACTGCGATGCGTATTGTTACTCATACGGCAGATGTATTAGGAATGACAATTTCAAATATCGGAACAATGGTTAACCCTTCTAAAGTGCTAATAGGAGGAGGCGTATCGAAGGCCGGTGACCTGCTGCTGTCGGAGATTCGCAAAGCATTTAATACATATGCACTTGTTCGAGTAAGTCAATACTGTGAACTAAAAATAGCAGAATTAGGAAATGATGCGGGAATTATTGGTGCAGCATTCTTAGTAAAACAAAAATTAGAGAATGTTGTCTTTGCAAATTAAGGTGAAGGAAACTTTTTTGAATCAAAATCGTAATAACCATATATAAGGAAATAAAATAATATTAACAAAAACTTAATAAACCGTTTATAATAGAAAGAAATGACAGGTATGCAAGTGAATCGATAAGAAAACGGAGTGTGAAAATAGCAGGGGGAAGCGGTTATGGATGTAAGTTATAGAAAAATACCATTGTTTATTATAGCTACCTTATTGTTTGGTTTAAAGACATACATGGTGTATCGATTTGTGTTTTCCATCGATTTGGAAAATGCAATGCAGGAGTTATTATTATTTATAAATCCATTTGTTTCAGCTTTCTTAGTGTTTGCCATAAGTGTTTGGATAAAAAAACAAAGTAGACAGCTGAAGTTCATAAGGTTTCTTGCGTTGATCGGTACGCTTATTATATTTGCCAATTTGGTGTTTTATCGATCATTTACCGATTTTATCACCATTCCTCAACTATTCCAAGGAAGCAATGTTGCTGATTTAGGTTCAAGTATTTTATCATTAGTGAAGCCATTAGATATATTATTGTTTTTAGATGTTATAATCATTTGGTATTTAAGCAAGAAGCAACCGGATAGGTGGACGGTTTATTATCCTAGAAATGGAAAAGTATTTACTTTAGCAATGTCTCTTGTTTTATTAGCTGGTAATTTCTTTCTTGCTGAAATGGAGCGCCCACAATTATTCACTCGTGCGTTTGATCGTGAATATTTAGTCAAAAATATCGGACTCTTTAATTATCATATTTATGATATTGCTACTCATACAAAAGCAAAAACACAACGTGTATTTGCCGATGGCAATGAAATACCTAAGATCCAAGATTACATTAATGAGAACGTTAAAACAGATGAAAAGTCGGCATTATTTGGGGTTGCTAAGGGTAAAAATGTCATTTTTATTAATGCCGAGTCGATTCAAAGCTTCGTAATAAATAATGATGTAAATGGTCAAGAGATCACTCCTTTTTTAAACAGGTTGACAGAAGATAAGGATACGTATTATTTCGAGAATTTTTATCATCAAACGGAACAAGGAAAAACATCAGATTCTGAATTTATTGTTGAAAATTCGTTATACCCTCTTTCAAGAGGAGCGGTATTTTTTACACATGCTCAGAATGAATATCATGCAATGCCTGAAATATTAAAAGAGGAAAACTATTATTCTAGTGTTCTACATGCTAATAATAAAAGTTTCTGGAATCGAGACCAAATGTATCAAAGTTTAGGAATTGATCATTTTTACGGGGAAGAGTCTTATGAGGTAACCGAAGAAAATTCAATTGGATGGGGTTTGAAGGATAAGCCATATTTCGAGCAGTCCATTCCACTTCTCAAATCAATGGAGCAACCATTTTATGCAAAATTAATCACATTAACCAATCATTTCCCGTTCGAATTAGATGATGAAGATCAATCGATTGATCCCTATCATTCCAATTCGAAAACCTTAAATAATTTCTTTCCTACAGTTAGATATATGGATGAGGCAATTGAACAATTCTTTAGCCAGTTAAAAGAGACTGGATTATATGAAGATTCCATTATCGTAATTATGGGTGATCACTATGGAATTAGCGCGAATCATAATCGAGCAATGAGTATGTATTTGGATAAAGAAGAGATTACGCCATATGATCACGTTCAACTGCAACGTGTACCGTTCTTTATTCATATACCTGGACATGGAGAAGGAAGGGTAGAATCGAAAATATCGGGTCAAATTGATGTGAAACCAACGATATTAAGTTTATTAGGCTTAGAAACACAAAACGATATTCAATTTGGAACAGATTTATTTAGCCAAACACGAAAAGATTTTATTGCACTTCGAAACGGGAATTTTATTAGTGACGAGTATGTGTTTGCAAATAATATTTGTTATGACCGAAAGACTGGAGAATCGATTGAGGATCAAGAAAGTGATCGAACAGATGCAACTAATAAAACAAAATCTTGTACCCCCATTAGGGAAAAAGTAGAAAAAGAATTAGATTACTCCGATGACTTGATTTATGGGGATCTATTCCGGTTTATTGAATTTAATGAGCGATAAAATAATAGCGGTGAATAATTTACAATAGAGCTGTCCCAATAGGGCAGCTCTATTGTAACTAAAGAATGATGCAAATGATGATTATACGATAATATAAACATAAATTAACCTATCAAACATACGCATAGGATGGGGATGTTTGATTCATTGTAAGGGGTTACAAAATCATTGAGAAAGGATAATGAATATGCGAGAAGTAGTCATTGTAGAGGCAGCCAGGACCCCGGTAGGGAAGAAAAATGGTGTTTTAAGTAATATTCGCGCAGATGAGCTAGCTGCTAAGGCTTTAAAGGAAGTTATTAAACGTGCGGGAATTTCAGCGTATGAAATTGAAGATGTAATTTTAGGCTGTGTTTCACAAACTGGCGAACAGGCGTTGAATATTGCAAGAATTGCTGGATTAATAGCTGGGTATCCGAAAGAAGTTCCAGGGACAACCATTGATCGTCAATGTGGATCGAGTCAGCAGGCAATACATTTTGGGTGTCAAGCCATTCTAAGTGGGGATATGGACGTTGTTGTTGCAGGAGGTATTGAGAGTATGTCGCGTGTCCCAATTGGATCGAATCGACAACACGTAACGTTTACTAGCTCACTTACGTCAAAGTATGAAGTGATTCATCAAGGTATATCCGCGGATCGGATAGCTGAACGATGGGGACTATCTCGAGTCGAATTAGATTCTTTTGCTTTAAATAGTCATCAAAAAGCAGTTCGAGCACAAAAGGAAGGCAGATTCGATAAAGAAATAATGTCCGTAGAGGTCACGCTAGAAAATGGGAAGACTGAACTTATAAAAGAAGACGAAGGACCGAGAAACAATACGAGTCTGGAACAATTAGCCAAATTAAAGCCGTCATTTAAAACAAATGGAAGTGTAACAGCAGGAAATGCGAGTCAAATTAGTGATGGAGCAAATGCGATTTTACTAATGTCAAAAGAAAAGGCTCTTAAGTTAGGGTTAAAGCCAAGATTCCGTGTGTTAACAAGATCAGTAGTAGG
Source organism: Virgibacillus salexigens (assembly GCF_000723585.1). NCBI lineage: Bacteria > Bacillati > Bacillota > Bacilli > Caryophanales > Bacillaceae > Virgibacillus > Virgibacillus salexigens. The sequence continues at coordinate 2,012,727 of NZ_CCDP010000001.1, forward strand.
TTCAGACCCTACGCTAATGTTGACAGGACCTATACCTGCTACGAGAAAAGCACTCCAACAAGCAAGGCTTTCCATTACGGATATTGATATCTTTGAAGTCAATGAAGCATTTGCTTCCGTGGCTTTAGCTTGGCTAGAAGAAATGAAAATCGACGATGCAAAATTAAACCCAAATGGTGGAGCAATTGCATTAGGACATCCTTTAGGAGCAAGCGGCGGTCGATTAATGATTACAATGATGCACGAATTGGAACGAACTGGTGGGAGATATGGGTTGCAAACAATGTGTGAGGGTTATGGTATGGCTAATGCAACCATCATTGAAAGATTAGACAATTAAAATTAAAGAATATAAAGCGTAACAAGTAGAAATTCGGTTTCGTTTACAGATTTAGCTCCATCTTGTGGTTGAGCTTATGGGGATGCAAGAACATATGATTCAACGGATTATCCTCCCGGACCTATACACTGTGGAATAAGAATAAAAAAAGCTGAACGTCTCCATACGTCAGCTTTTTATTAGGAGTGAGTGATTATGCTACTAGCCTGTAATTTCTGAGATTATGGTTGCGATTGCAAAAAAACCAAAAGCTAAAGCTGTGATTGCTGAAAATCCTAATGCAAATATATTTTTGTATTTCAATTGACGAATCACAGAGATAATAGCTAGTAAAGCTACTGCCAGAAATAAAATTGCTAAGACGATGTGCATCATGATACGTATCCTCCTCGTTTTTCAATGTTGCTTAAGGAATTTCATTTGTATTATTATGTAACTAGTCCAGTTATAATATTTATTTTATAGTATTATTTTCCGTTTGTCGAGGTATATCATGAGGAATTTGTTACTCTAATCAATATAAAGGAGGGCATATCTTGAAAATCGAAATAATGTCACTTGGACCATTAGGTACGAATTGTTATATTGTTTATCAAGATAATCAAGCATTAGTATTTGATCCAGGTGGAGAACCTGAAAAAGTGAAGACATTTTTGTCTGCGAATCAGCTAGATCCTAAAGCAATATTATTAACACATGGGCACTTTGATCATATTGGTGCAGTAGATACGCTACGAAAATTTTATGAAATTGATGTTTATATCCATCAAGCTGAGGCAGATTGGCTTGAAGATGCACAAAAGAATGGATCATTGATGTTTATTGGTGAAACGATTCAAACTCAAAAACCTGATCAATTATTAGCTCCAGAGAAAATGACACTAGGCAATTTTCAATTTGAAATTATCCATACCCCTGGGCATTCACCTGGTAGTGTTACTTTTCTATTTCATGAACAGTTAATGATGATCAGTGGTGATGTATTATTTTATCAAGGGATTGGTCGTACTGATTTGCCAGGTGGCAATTTTGAAGAATTGAAGCAAAGTATTAAACAGAAAATATATACACTGGATAAAGATTTTGATATATACCCAGGTCATGGTCCCAAAACATCGATTGCAAATGAAAAAAAAGCTAACCCCTTTATTCCTTGCTAAAAAACAAGTCAATAAAAAACCCTTCTTGATATTCAAGAAGGGTTTTTTTGGGGATGTACTTTGCTCTTTTGTTAGTAGGGATATAAGTTAAGCTACTATAGTAACAACTATATAGGTAGTAAAATCACATGTCAATAGAATAAAGAAAATTAGTTTGAATTTAAACTATAATGAGCCTTCTGTGATTGTTGGTTATAATTCAACAAATATTCACGTAATATCACAAATTGAGTGTTGTGCATCATAAGTTCTTTAATTACTATAAGAGTATGTTGATTATACTTAATCAATAAAAGGAGGTTGTTAAATGTGTTATAAAACAACAATGGCTGGAGGGCTGAAATTTGAAAAAAAATAATTATAATCGTTTTTGGAGGTGGCATTTTTATGCAGCTCTGTTTATTACGCCATTACTTATAACCTTAACCATGAGCGGCATTGGGTATTTATTTTATACGGATATAGAAAATATTATATACGACGATTTATTTTTTGGAGAAAGCAATAATACAGACGAGTTAACGATTGATGAAGGTATAGCGAATGTAAAAGAGCAATACAAGGGCTATGATGTATCAAAAATTATTGTATTAGATGATCCTTATAACACTAGACTTACAATGACGAATGAACAGGGGGAAGAGAGATACGTATTTCTAGATAATAATAATCAGATAGTGGGGGAACAAAATTCCAAATATACATATTCAAACGTTATGAGAAATACGCATAGCTCCTTATTTGTTGGAGGAACAATCGTTAATTATCTAGTTGAATTAGCTGCCTGCTGGGCGATATTCTTATTACTATCTGGATTGTATTTGACATATAGGAGCAAGGCATGGCAGAAAAAACAGCATTCATCTCCACGTCAAAAATATAAAAGGTTGCATGCTTTATTAGGAACGGTCATTGTTATACCGATGATTCTTATTATATTTACTGGATTACCTTGGTCTTTTTTTATGGGGAATTTTATTAATACAGCAGCTCATGAAAATCCTTCTATTGGAGTTCCACTTTTAAAACAACAGCCGTCAACCTCTGACATGAATGAAATTCCTTGGGCAACTAGAAGCAATGCATTACCGTCTTCTAGCGTACCTAATTCCATGCAGACCATGAAGCGATGGATGTGAATTCTGATAAATCAAACCACCATCATAGCATTCAGGTTCAGTACTTAATGGAGAAAATTGAAAAACAGCAAATAGCTAAGCCATATTCCATTGTTTATCCGATAGGTGATGACGGTGTATATACGGTTTCCAAAGGTAGTAATACTGGTGTAACTGGATTGGATGTTAGTCCATATCAAGAAAAGACAAACTATTTTGATCAATATAGCGGTAATTTGATAGCGCAAGTAGGGTATAATGATTATGGAATATTAAAGAAGTGGTTTACTTGGGGGATACCATTACATGGGGGACATTTATTCGGTTGGCCAAACAAATTAATTAATGTATTGGTTTGTATCGGTTCCTAGTTGTACTTTTCTTGGGAGTAAAGACATGGCTGTCACGTAAAAAAAATGGTCGTATTTCAGCACCACCGAAAGTATCAACTGGTGTATCAATAAGTTTTATTATGTTCTTCATTTTGTTAGGAGTAATTATGCCATTGTTTGGTGTCTCTTTAATTTTTATACTAATTGTTGAAGCAATCATTTGCTTGATAAATCGGAAGCGTATAAATGTCTAAATAGGTTTGAGATTCTAAAAAAGAAAGCCCTGTTATTTCATAAAATAATAGGGCTTTCTCTTTTTAGTGTCCGAAACCAGGTACGAGTATAAATTCTGAATACCATGTAAAGCCAATAAAAAATACAGTACAATAAGCTCCGAATAAATACATATACATGCGTTCAGATAGTTTTAAATAACTTACTGTTAGGAAAAAAGCTGTTTGAACGAGGAATAGTAATGAAGTTTTTGGCATCTCGCCCACGTAGAACATTACTGTAAAAATACCTGTCCAAAAAGCAAGCACACGAAACATTCGATCCATGCTTTCCCCCCCTTTGGTTACCTTATCATAGTTATTATAAACGAGGAAATCCTTCTTGTAAATGAAACCATTGAAACATTTATCGTTTACATACATATAATTTTTAATCTTTTTAAAATAAATTTTTCATCACGAATAGCTTCTCCATCCTATAATATTTTTATTCTTTTTTATTAGGAATGGCTAAATAACCAATCGTTGTATACTTAGATTCTTGAATAGTTACGATATATAGGATTCGGTAACTACTTTTTCCTATATCTGTTAATTGAATGCGAACATCTCCTTGAGGTAGATGAAACGTACGAGGGGAGATGTTATTAATATCCTCGTTTAGCTTCTCTTTTAATTTTTCCCTGGCAGTTTGTATTAACGTTTCAATAGTGATTTGCTGTAGCTGGTTTTTAGTCATTGAAATATTACTTTGGTACTGTTGCACGTTCGTGGTGATCAGCATAAACGTTAAGGCAATCACAAATAAAACGAATGGTAGTATAAAAGCCTGTTCATTATTCATAGAAAACAATATCTTTTTTATATTGTTCACCGCCTAGAGTCGTTATCCTAATAGTAAAACCGTAGGGAAGAGGAGAAAGGTGAAGTTCTTTCACATTACGAAGATAAATTTCATGTCCTAATCCGTTTACTTGCCTTCGAATTATATTCCCATATAAGCTGAAAGTGGCCTCCGCTTTATTAGGTAACGCAAGATATAGCTTGTTTTGGCTAATCCGGTAATCTGTTGCTTGCATCACTTCATTTCTAAGAAATAAAAAAAACTGCTGGGCGGAAAGCTCATCTGGTGATGCTTGGAAATTATTTGCAGAATTAATGAGATAGCTTAAGAATGGCAGGCTAAAAGACAAGATAACGATCATGAATAAGGAATGAATCAGAGTAAAACCTTTTTCATCATGGCTTACCAAATAAACAAAAAACTTCCTTCGTTTGCTTTGCATTATTCCATTTTGCACATCCTTTAAGCAGCGATGATTCAGTAATGGTGACCATAGAAAACTGAACTGTTTTTGATTCTATCTTTTTCTCAAAATGACTTGGCAAGTCTGAATTTACACCCCATAGATAGGGCTGTAATTCATCATGTAATTTGTATGCAATCATTCTTCGGTCACTTAAAACTTGCCTTTCTGTTTGTAATAGAGAGATTAATGGGAGTAAGATGACGATGGTACTAAATAAAATACTTACAGCTATAGTAACTTCAATCAATGTAAACCCGTTATGTTTCTTCAATACGAAATCTTCCTTTACCAAATGGAAACACAACTTTATATGTTTTATTTGGAGCCTGAATATAAAACGTACGTGGTTGTTTAATATTTCCATTCCTTTCAAATTCAATATTCCGAGAGATGGTACTGTCAATCTTCCAGCCAGTTGGCAATAATCTTGTTATTTTTATTGCTGAATTATGCAAAATCGCGTATTTATCTTCGTAAAGAAAAATACGGATTCTTGATTGATGTATTGCTGACATATGCTGAATTTTCATGACGTCTGTTTCAAAGGTTTGAAGTACATATTGACTTTCGAGCTCCTCTAATATAGATAGTGCCGGGGGCACACTAATACCTAATAAAACCATTACGATACTAAGCACGACTAACATTTCTATCAGGGAGAATCCGTTTCGTTTAGCTGGCTGGAGCACGAACTTTTCCTGTGTCTTTATCATAGAGTAATGCCTCATCGTTATTACAGCTTGTTTGTTCTTCGTTAATGTATGCAGGTATCATCGATTCCAAACTAATAGGATAACTGTTATGTTCGGTGTAATATGCATCTACTTGTGCTTGAACTACAGCAAGAAGTGCATCGCATCCTTTGTTACTAACTTCTTGGCTCCGTTTACTTAAATTGGGCACGGTCAGTATAATAAGCACGGATATGATCATCAGCACAATTAACATTTCGATTAAAGTAAACCCACGATTATTCTTAAGCATGTTATATTAACCTCTTTCTATATTGTTTTTACAAGCTGAAACATTGGCCACATTAGCGTTATATACACAAATAAAATAAAACAGGCAATAATAATGAAAAATACTGGCTGGATATATGTTAAATACTTAACAAGTTTACGTTGTATTTCTTCTAGGAGTATTTCCGCATATAGAAATAAATCTGTTTCCAAGGCTTGGTTATTATTGCTTCGTTGAAAGATGGCTGTTAATTGCATTTCTAAAAAAAAGAATTGGGAAATGAGTGTAGGAATTGGGTGTCCATTAGAGAGCTGTTTCCCCATTCGTCGACAATAGTAGGAGATAATCGGTTGTTTTTCTTGATAAATCATTTGATCTAAAACATCTTTGAAGGACATTCCAGTTTTTATTAACGTACTAAATTGACTGGCGAAGAGAAAGGAAGTTTGTAGTTTGATATACGTACGAAAAATAGGTATTCTCTGGTAAACACGAAGCTTTTTTTCAATGGAAAGACGCTGGTTATATATTTTCCATAAAATGGCGATTCCGCCAATACCAAGACAGGTCAAAATAAGGAGCAGACCAAGCCAATCGATCAGAAAGATAGAGAAGATAATTAGGGATGAGGAGCTGGGGCTTTGCTGGTACAATTCTAGGAATGATGGTAAAACCGACTGCTTAAGAATAAATAGAAGAGGTAGGAAAAGGCTAAGTAAGATAAGTGGATAACGCAAGAGGTGCTTGAATTTCTTTAAATTATTTAACCTTTGTTCAAACATCATATAGCACCGCTGGATATTTTCTTCAATATTCTGGTTTGTATTAGCAAAGGAAATATAGTTAACGATGGATGAATGAAAGGAACAATTGGAAAGTGCTTGTTCAAGGGAAAAGCCATTTTTTAACGAATTGATTATTTGTTCTGCTGTATTAGCTAATTGTTTATCCCATGTCATCACTTCAAGTGTACCTAGTAATGAATAGCCATTATCTAAGAGTCGGTGCATACGTTTTAAAAATTGTAATTGATCATCATCTGAGATACGATCTTTAGATTTCACTAGGAATTGTTTTAGGTATAAATCCATATGCAAATGCCTTCTTTCGTAAGTGATGAAATGTTTGATAGCCGGTGAACGAAAGGTCATTTTCGTTAAAGTAAATATCAAGCAGATGACGATCTAAAAGCTCCACTATAGCAGCTCTTCTTCTTCCGTGCTTGACTGTTTCAAATGCTAGTAGCTCAATGGCTGCAATTGCAACTAATGAATGCTTCAACTCCGAAGATGTTAAACCAAATTCTTTTAAGCGATGGATTGTTCCTAAAGCATGTGTTGCATGTATGGTACTTAAAACTAAGTGTCCAGATAAAGATGCTTCATAAGCGAAATGAGCCGTAGCTGCATCGCGTATTTCGCCTACCATTATTATATCGGGATCATGTCGTAAGGCAGCTTTAAAGCCAGTTTGATATGTTATTCCAGCTTTCTCATTTACTTGAACTTGCAAAATTTGAGCTATCTCTTTTTCAACTGGATCTTCTAACGTAATTGCTTGATAGGATTTTTCTTTTAAAATAGCTTCTAAAATAGCGTATAGCGTTGTTGTTTTACCACTACCCGTTGGTCCAGTAATTAGGATTAGTCCAGATCGCTTGGTAATCCATGTCATTATTTTATTTAATTGGCTTGGAAAAAGGAATAACTGATGGATCGGCAGGTTCTCTTCTTGCGGGAGTATACGGATAGCTAAACTTTCCATTTGTTTGACAGGTAGAGTTGATAGCCTTAGGGAATAGGTGTCGTTGTTTAATTGAAAACGCATGGTACCATTTTGTGGTCTTCGACTTTCGCCAATATCCATTGCTGAAGTGAATTTATAATACGTTAGCAATATGTTGTATGAAGGTATAGGAATTGATTTAAGGAACGTTCGTTTCCCTTGTGTACGAATAAAGATATCTATTCTGTCCGGAAGAGGAGAAAAGTGGATGTCAGAAGCTTCCTTCCGAATCGCTTGCTGAAGTATGTTATTGGAAATGGCTGCTGCAGCCTTCAATACATTGTCACCTCCTTTATATTACTTTATTCGACAATAGATTGCTAAATCCTGCATGCAATTTAAAATTTATTTTGTATTTTTCAGTAATATTGTTAACTGGATTGGCAAAGCTAATAAAAAATAAGAGGAGGCAGGATACATGTCAACGAATGATTACATTAAATTTATGACAGAGCAAGTAGTAACATATATCGATTTGCCTGCAGAAGAAAAGAAAAAACGTAAAACCAAAAGACAAAGAAAGTCTGTTCTATTTGGGAATCGATGGCTAGGTTTGTTGCCATTTGCATTCCGAATGATGATAAACAAAAACAAGCAGGCTCAGAGTTGAGCCTGCTTATGCTATGTCTGAAGTTAAATAAAATAATCCTCCATTGATTACTTGGTATGTAATCCGAGGCTGATATCTTTCCGTAATTTCCTGAATTTCTTTTTCCATTTGTTTATCTTCTGTATCTTCTATATAAAAGTGTCTTAGTAACTCCGCTTCTGACTGTAACTCTCTAAGCGAATCTTCAGCCCATTTATGTTCCTGATTCTCTATATAGCTATCAAGAACAGATTCAATTCGCAGGTAGCCGCTTTTCAATTTAACAAGTGGGGAAAGCGTATAACAAAAATCAGATATAGTTGTTTGCAGTGGAACCTTTTCTAATGTTTCCATCATATCTGATTTCATGGTTCCGTTAATCAAATTTAATCCAATGGAAAAAAGCTCATCCCGTTTATACTTCCCCTTATAACTGATTTTAAGATTTGTTACTAACCATGGATATAAGGGGGTATTCATCGTTGGATTTACTTGTTGAAATAACTTTGTGTATTTTTCCTGTTCTTGTAAATAATGTATGATCTGCTGTAATCTCGGACTTCCAAAATGAATCCATTCCCCTTGCTCATTCCGCATTTCAGGATTAGTAATTAACGTTAATCGCATCGGCTCCCCTGGATGGCCCATTTTTTTCATATAATGCCAATAGAATGGACGGTTCATTAAAGCTTTATCCATTTCTTCCGTTAATTGAACAGATAATATACCATTATCATCTCGTAGAATGGAACAATGATGTGCTTGAAAAAAGGATTTTAGAAAGTGATTCAAATCATCAATTACCATACTTTTGCTCCTCCCCATAATTTGTATCATGTGTCTGTTTAATTACAGCAGATAGGTTTTGAAGTTTGATTTTGGCTTCACCAGGAGTTGTCGATTCAGCATAAATTTCTTGTAATTCGCTTTCAATATCGGGAATAGACAGATCCGCTAATATATCATCTAAATGACCGATCACCTGTTCAAATAAATTAATCTTTTCATATAAAAGTTTCATAATATGTTCTTCCACCGTGTGTTTAAGTGCAAAATTGTATATATGCACATCTTTATCTTGGCCATATCGGTGAATACGACCAATTCTTTGCTCTAATCGCATTGGATTCCAGGGTAAATCGTAATTTATCATATAGTTACAAAATTGTAGGTTAATCCCTTCTCCACCTGCTTCGGTTGCAATTAATACTTGGGCATGATCTTTAAAAAGTTGACGCATCCAGTCTTTTTTCCCTCGTTTAAATCCCCCTCTAAATGGCACAGAGGATATTCCATTTTGTTGTAAATACCATTGCAAATATAGTTGAGTAGCTCTATATTCGGTAAATATAATCACTTTTTCGTCGCCAATCTCTTGAATTAGTTCAACCACTTTCTCTGCTTTTTTATGATTCGGTAATTGTTCGATATTTTCGGTAATTTGGTGAAATGTATCAAGTTCAGGTTGTTCTGACAGCATCTTCTTTAACGATAAATAACATGCTTCCCTTGACGAGCAAAATTCTCTAAGAAAAGTAATCTTTGAGAAAGAAGGGAGTAAGCCAGTACTATTCTCTAATTGTTGATAAACATCTTTTTCTTCATCAGAAAACTCTGTCCAAATCGTTTCGATATGACGCTTTACTTGATTCAACCCAGTTTCTCTTCGAGTGTTTCTTACCATTACTTTTTGTACTAATTGTTTTAAATAGATATCTTGCTTCATATTTTTTCGATCTTTTCCGTAACTCTCTAAGAAAGAGTCATAATTACCCAGATGACCTGGCTTGAGAATAGAAACTAAATTAAATATTTCTATTAATTGATTTTGCACTGGTGTTGCAGTTAGTAATAGGCAGTACTTCTTTTTTAAGGCGCGAACAAATGCATAGTTTTTGGTTTTATGGTTCTTTAATTTATGTGCTTCATCTACTAAGACAAAGTCGTAGTCCAAATCCAAAATGGTTTCACGATGAGGTTCCCTTTTTGCCGTGTCCATGGAGGAAATAATAATATTTCCATGTTCCCAGCTCATATTCTTCCGATGAGCAACAGCTGGAATATAAAATTTTTCATTAAGTTCTTTCTCCCATTGATTTACCAATGAGGCTGGAACGAGAATTAATGCTTTTTTGACTAAACCACGTATCATATATTCCTTTAAAATTAATCCTGCTTCTATTGTTTTACCTAAACCTACTTCATCTGCCAGAATTGCCCTTCCATTCATTTGTTCGATTACTTGTTCTGCTGAAGCGATTTGATGTTTAAGAAAATCAACATGGGGGAGGAATTCTAATGCTCGTAACCCTTTAAAACTTGGTGTCATCGTTGTTTTCTCTGCATGAAAAGCCATGGAAAACAGTTCCCAAGAGGACACCGGGTCATTCATATCTAAACGGTTTTCTAATTCATTAATAAATATTGTATCTTTGTCTAGATGAATAGAATTCATTACATCCTTCCTTTTTCTATAGATTATTCAGAATAGCTATTTTATCTTTTATATTATGTGGTATAATAATTCACAATAAAATAGATTTTTCATTGGTTTTGTAACATAGTATAACCAATTATACATATTTTCATAAAAGCGAATGATTACAAGGGGAGAGTTTACTAGGAAGAAAAGCCATATGCTTCTAAGTAACGCCGAAGGAGCAAGCTACAGCGAATCTCTCAGGCAAAAAAGACTCTTGTAGGACGCAACTCTGGAGAGTGTTTACGTAAGAAGTAAACCACCCAAGAAGAAAATACAAATTACCTATGGCGATTTGTATGAAACTTTCTGGTAGAAGGACAGAGATTTCATTGACAACCAATGAAATCTCTGTTTTTTTAATTTTCAGATTGCTGAATAATTCGAAAATCAAGGGAGTGACTGAGATGAGTGAATTAAAACAGACGCCATTGTATCCTGCTTATTCAAAGTATGGAGCAAAAACAATTGATTTCGGTGGCTGGGACCTTCCCGTTCAATTTACTGGAATTAAGCATGAACATGAAATTACTAGAACAAAAGCAGGTTTATTCGATGTGTCGCATATGGGAGAAATTATCATAAAAGGTCGTAAAAGTTTAGATTTTCTGCAAAAAATGGTTACAAACGATGTTGGTAAACTTACACCAAATCGAGCACAGTATACGTTAATGTGCTACGAAGACGGCGGTACGGTTGATGATTTTCTTATTTATATGTTGGATGAAGACGAATATCTTCTTGTTGTTAATGCTGCAAATACGGACAAAGATTATCAATGGCTCGTTGATCATAATGATTTTGAACCAACTGAACTAGTAATTCAAAATATTTCAGAATCACTTGTTCAATTGGCTATACAGGGGCCTGTGGCAGAGAGAATTCTGCAATCATTAACCGAGACGGACTTAGCAGATATACGATTTTTCCGATTCAAAGATCAAGTGTTTTTTAGGGGGATTGAACAGCCAGCACTTGTGTCTAGAACAGGCTACACAGGTGAAGATGGATTTGAAATCTACATTGATCAGAAAAATGGAATTGATTTGTGGGAGCTTATCTTACAGGAAGGAAAAGAAAGTGGTCTTGCACCGATTGGATTAGGTGCTAGAGATACATTGCGGTTCGAAGCCAATTTACCACTCTATGGTCAAGAGATTAGCAAGGATATTAGTCCAATTGAAGCTGGTTTATCTTTTGCAGTAAAAGTAAATAAACATGCTGATTTTATTGGCAAGCACGTTTTAAAACAACAGATTGAAAACGGAACGGATAGGAAGCTAGTTGGAATAGAAATAATTGATAAAGGGATTCCCCGAACAGGATATGAAATTTATCATAATGGCCAATATGCCGGCTTTGTGACTTCTGGTACACAATCACCAACGTTACAGAAAAATATTGGACTAGCATTAATAAATACAGATCTAGCTCAAGTGGGAACAGAATTAGTTGTCCAAGTAAGAAAGAGAAGCGCTGTAGCTAAAGTGGTACAGACACCATTTTATCAAAGGCAAAAATAGGGGGAGTTGCAAATGGAATTTCGTTATTTACCAATGACGGTAGAGGATAAACAAGAAATGCTTGCTAGTATCGGAATTGACAGTACAGACGCTTTATTCTCTGATATACCAAAATCGGTTCGTCTTAAGACAGAAATGCAATTAAAGAAACCAGCCAATGAAGCTGAGTTAAAAAGGGAGCTAGCAACACTAGCTTCGAAAAATGCTAATTTAAATGATTATCGTTCTTTTTTAGGTGCGGGTGTATATGATCACTTCATTCCATCCGTTGTTGATCATGTTATTTCTAGATCTGAATTTTATACAGCATATACACCGTATCAGCCGGAAATTTCACAGGGAGAATTACAGGCAATTTTTGAATTTCAAACGATGATATCAGAATTAACTGGTATGGATGTAGCCAATTCCTCGATGTATGATGGAGGCACGTCTTTAGCAGAAGCAGTTAACTTAAGCGCAGCGCAAACAAAGCGAAAGAAAATTCTTGTTTCGAAAGCTGTACATCCACAAAGTAGAGCAGTTATAGACACTTATGCAAAAGGCCCTAATCTAGAGATAGTTGAAATTGATGTACAGAATGGTAAGACCGACATGAATCAGCTTGCAAATGAATTAGATGAACAGACTGCAAGTGTGGTCGTACAATACCCTAACTTTTTCGGGCAATTAGAGTCAATGGAAGAGATTCAGGAACTACTCGTAAACCAAAAGAAAACCATGTTTATTGTTTCTAGTAATCCGTTGGCATTGGGATATTTAACGCCACCAGGGGATTTTGGTGCTGATATTGTTGTAGGTGATACACAAGTATTTGGAATTCCAGCTCAATTCGGTGGTCCACACTGCGGCTATTTTGCCACGACAAAAAAACTTATGCGGAAAGTTCCTGGCCGCCTAGTAGGGCAAACAACGGATGAGGAAGGCGTAAGAGGATTCGTGTTAACCCTTCAAGCAAGAGAACAGCACATTCGTAGAGATAAAGCGACGTCTAATATTTGCTCAAATCAAGCGTTGAATGCATTAGCTAGTTCCGTGGCAATGAGTTCATTAGGAAAGCATGGTTTAAAACAAATGGCTGCAATTAATATGAAAAAAGCACGCTATGCAAAACAAAAATTCCAAGAAGCAGGTATGGAAGTGGTTTACAATGGTTCATTTTTTAATGAGTTTGTTATTAAATTGAACAAATCAATTGCTGATTTGAATGATCAATTACTTGACATAGGTATTATAGGTGGCTACAACTTAGAGAAAGATTTTCCTGAAATGACTGGACACATGCTTGTAGCTGTCACAGAAAACCGTACAATCGAAGATATCGACCAGTTTGTTAGAGAAATGAGGGAGCTCAATGTATAACCAAGATTTTCCACTTATTTTTGAACATAGTAAACCAGGCAGAACGAGTTATAGTCTGCCAGAATTAGATGTCCCAGATATAGACTTAGATGCAGAGTTGGGGGAGCGTTATCTTCGTGAACAACCTCCCGAACTACCGGAAGTAAGCGAGTTAGATATCGTTCGTCATTACACCGGTCTATCTAATCGAAATTATGGTGTTGATTCAGGCTTTTATCCATTAGGATCTTGTACAATGAAATATAACCCTAAGTTAAATGAGGACATTGCTCGTTTGGATGGTTTTAGTCATATACATCCAGATCAACCAGAGAAGAGTGTTCAAGGTGCAATGGAAATGATGTATGACCTTCAAACAGCATTACGTGAAATTACAGGAATGGCTGAGGTTTCTTTACAATCAGCAGCTGGTGCACATGGTGAATGGACAGCATTAATGATGATCCGTGCCTTTCATGAGGCAAATGGTGATTTCCGCCGTACAAAAGTAATTGTCCCTGATTCTGCACATGGAACGAATCCAGCATCAGCAACAGTTGCAGGATTTGAGGCTGTAACAGTTAAATCTAATGACAAAGGGTTAGTAGATTTAGAAGACTTAAAACGAGTCGTAGGAGAAGATACGGCGGCGCTCATGTTAACAAATCCAAACACCCTTGGGTTATTCGAAACGGAAATCGAGGAAATGGCAAAAATCGTTCATGAAGCTGGGGGCAAACTTTATTATGATGGTGCCAATCTAAATGCGATTATGGGCTACGCTCGACCAGGCGATATGGGATTTGATGCAGTTCATTTAAATCTTCACAAAACATTTACAGGGCCTCATGGCGGTGGTGGTCCCGGTTCTGGTCCTGTAGGAGTTACGGAAGAATTAAAAGCTTTCTTACCAAAACCTTTATTAATTAAAAAAGATGGCATTTATACGTTTGATGATGATCGCCCTCAGTCTATCGGAAGAATCAAGCCTTACTATGGGAATTTTGGTATTAATTTACGAGCATACACGTATATTCGAACAATGGGTGCAGAAGGATTGAAAAAAGTAAGTGAATACGCGGTACTAAATGCTAATTATATGATGAGAAAATTAGAATCAACTTATGAACTGCCGTTTAAGCAGCATTGTAAGCATGAATTTGTGCTATCTGGCAAACAACAGAAAAAATTAGGTGTGCGGACATTAGATATTGCAAAACGTTTACTCGATTATGGCTATCATCCACCAACCATTTATTTCCCTTTAAATGTGGAAGAGGCATTAATGGTTGAACCAACGGAAACAGAATCAAAAGAAACGTTGGATGGCTTTGTAGAAACAATGCTCAGAATAGCGGATGAAGTAATAGAGGAACCGGAATTGGTTCAAGAAGCTCCTCATCATACCATCGTGAAACGGATGGATGAAACGACTGCAGCAAGAAAACCAATCCTCAAATACGAATCAAAATAAATCAGTAAATAATAACAGCCTGGTGGCAAATTTCTTGCTACCAGGCTGTTGGCTATATAAAAACATAATTTATTTGATCTTACCAGTCCATTTTTTGAATCCGCCTTTTAAGACATTAATATCTTTATATCCTTTTTTATTGAGGAGTTGTGCTGCACGTGCTGCACGTGATCCACTTTGACAATAAAGATACACTGGTTTATCTTTGCGTAATTCAATTAATCGTTGCTTCATTTGGGTAACTGGAATGTTTCTGGCACCTAGTATGTGACCGCGTTTAAATTCTTGAGGTTCTCTTACATCAATAAGTTGCGCTTTTCGATAGCCTTCTTTAAATTGATCTTCTGTTAATGTTTTTAAATACATACGTTGTCTAAAGTATCGGAAAACACCGAAGACAACTAAAGCAACGATGAGTACTACTAAAAATTCCATGCTTTTTCCCCCGTCTATCACATTTATACATTATCTATTATAGTCGGTACACCATGATTTTTCAAAAGTTATTGCTGCAAAAGCAGTAGATAATCTTTTGTTAAACGTCTTATATTGCTTGTATCACTTACTTATTTCCTGTATCCTTTGTATTGAAACAGTTTTGCATAAGACTAAAATTTATTCTTGGAAGTGAGGAAAGCGAATGCCTACTCCTAGTATGGAAGATTACATCGAACAAATATACAACTTAATGGAAGCGAAAGGATATGCAAGAGTTTCGGACATAGCAGAAGCACTTGAGGTTCATCCTTCTTCCGTAACAAAAATGGTACAAAAATTAGATCGAGACGATTACTTAAATTATGAAAAATATAGAGGATTCATTTTAACAGCAAAAGGTAAAAAGGTTGGTGAACGTTTAGTATTTCGTCATGAATTATTAGAAGAATTTCTAGAAATTATCGGTGTAGATAATGAAAATATTTATGTAGATGTCGAAGGAATTGAACATCACCTTAGTTGGAATTCTATTGATCGAATCGGTGATGTTGTTAACTATTTTAAAGCAGATGGTTCACGCGTAGAGGAATTGAAAAAAATGCATCAAGAAGCAGAACAGTAACGTTTATTATAAATCATGTTCTAAATGCTCCTTTCTTTGCTTACAAATATAAGAGAAACTTCCTTATCCAGTATATGCTGGTTTGGAAGGAACAAGCGATAGAGGGGAAAGCATATGAAAATTGATGGTGTTTTTTCTGGTGGTGGGGTAAAAGCTTATGCTTTTATCGGCGCTTTACAACAAATCGAGCATGCAGGTTTATCGTTTGAACGTGTTGCAGGTACATCAGCAGGTGCTATTATCGCTTCGTTATTAGCCGCAGGGTACGATCATCAAGAAATAGAAATACTATTAGATGAATTAGACCTCAAGAAATTATTGGATCCGCCTGCATTAACAAAAATGTTTCCTTTTACGAAATGGTTGTTTTTATATTTTCAGTTAGGTATTCATAAAGGGAATCAACTGGAGAAATGGATCTACCGAAAGCTTGCAACGAAAGGTATATATACATTTAAAGATATTGATCCCAGTTACTTAAAGGTAGTTGCGAGTGACATTTCTTTAGGAAAACTTGTTGTAATACCAGATGATTTGGAACGTATTTACGGGATTAATTCAGCTTATTTCTCAGTAGCAAAGGCAGTTCGAATGAGCGCTGGATTTCCTTATTTTTTTATGCCCAAAAAAATGATAAGCAAGAATCGCAAAAAAAGTTTTATCGTAGATGGAGGGCTGTTAAGTAATTTCCCATTATGGGTGTTTGAAGATAGACACGGAAGAAAGAAAAGACCTATTTTAGGTGTAAAATTGAGTACTTCAGCAATTGATAAATTGGAACCAAGAAAAATATCCAATGCAATTGATATGCTACATGCGTTATTTGCAACAATGAAGGAAGCTCATGATGCAAGGTACATATCTAAATCACAGAGTAATAATATCATTTTCATTCCAGTTGAAAGTGTAACAAGTACGAATTTTTATATTAGTGAACAAGTAAAAGACTCCCTTATTCATGAAGGCTATGAAAGTGCAAAAGCTTTTTTACCCCATTGGCCGAAATAGTTACATATGAATGTAAAGAAAGGATCAAGCTTTAAAAAGAAGCTCGATCCTTTCTTTTATGTTTATTTCCATCAATAACACGTAAATGGGCAGCCTTTTTATTTCGTTTTCTTTTTGGAGAGGACGGTTGTTGTACTTTTGGCGTAGTTGTTGTATTTTTTCCTGGTTGTACTTGATGGTATTTAGCTTTTGATTGTTTAACAGCTTGTTTATATTTTTTCATTTCATTGGGAGATGTTCGTTTTCTTATAAATACAAAATAAAAGACAGCGAATATGGCAATACCAACTCCGATTGAAACGAAAAGGCTACTAAAGAAATTTGCTGTATTTGTAAACAATTGTGAGATTAGTCCAACTGCGGCTAAGCAAAGGATAATTAAAACAGGTATAGAGATCGATTTTCTAGTCATCACATATGTCCTCCTTCATCATTCACATTATACCCACCTATTATGTGTATACCACTCTGTAAAAATTTATATCAGGCTTTTACAAAAGATTTTCAAAGAATGCATATTACGCTTTTTTTAAGCTAGCTTAATATAAATTCTTTCCTGTTTTCTCAAAATTATTCCAATCGGAAAGTCTTTTCTTACATTTTACTGGAAATCAACTTAGATAACTAGATCAAATCAAGTGAAAATAATATTTATATCCGTGAACTATTCAGTTAGAACGCTGTAATAGTAGTATTGTCCTGATTATTAAACTTTATAGGATTGGTTGTAAGTCATATGGTCATAATAATAATTAGAGGTGGTTAGAATGAAACAGCAAAATCAACAACTTGAACAGAACAAACATGAAAATCCAATGACAATCCTGTCAAGATCATTACTTACAGGTTTTATTGGAGGCATTATATGGAGCATATTCGCTACAATTCTATACTATTTTAATTTTACGGAAGTTGCTCCGAAATCGTTTATATTAAGTTCATGGTTTCATGCCGAATGGATAGATACATGGCTGGGTACGGTGATTACCATTATAGCAATCGGCTTACTTTCTTTAGTAACCGCACTTGTTTATTATGGATTATTAAAAAAAGTCAGTTCCATCTGGATGGGGGTTGTCTTTGGTATCGTTCTTTGGATCATTATATTTTATATTATGAATCCAATATTCTCTACTGTTCCACAAGTAGCTGATTTGGAAATGGATACCATTGTAACAACTTTATGCGTATTTATTCTATATGGAACCTTTATCGGATATTCCATTTCCTATGATTATCATGATCTGCAAAGAGCGAAAGAGGATAGTAAAAACGCGAAAGCATAATGACCTACTTCGTTTAGCTTATGTTATTCAAACGTGCAGGTTTATGATAAACTGAATACAGTCTGCGTTTTAGATAAATGAAGTGAGAATAACAGGGAAGGGATGAGGTCATGGAAAAGCTTACTAAATTGCGAAATGCATTGGAAAGTAATCATGTTGATGGCATTTTAATAACAAGTGCAATTAATAGACGTTATATTACTGGATTTACTGGTACGGCAGGGGTTGTAATTATTAGCAGCTCTGATGCAAGATTCGTTACTGATTTTCGATACACAGAACAAGCAAGTGAACAAGCTAAAGGTTTTCAGGTAGTTGAACATAAACAAGGCATTGATCTCGAAATTCAAGATCAATTGCAGGAAATGGGAATTACACGTCTTGGATTCGAGAAAGATCACGTCACGTACCGGCAATATGAGCAATTTAAAAGCGTTTTTGATGCAGAGTTAGTACCTGTTAGCGGAATAGTTGAGTCGCTACGCCTAATTAAAACAAGTGATGAATTAGATATAATGAAGAAAGCGGCAAAAATTGCGGAT
Source organism: Virgibacillus salexigens (assembly GCF_000723585.1). NCBI lineage: Bacteria > Bacillati > Bacillota > Bacilli > Caryophanales > Bacillaceae > Virgibacillus > Virgibacillus salexigens. The sequence continues at coordinate 2,031,270 of NZ_CCDP010000001.1, forward strand.
GATGCATTTGACCATATTCAACATTATATTAAACCAGGGGTAAGTGAAATTGATATCTCTAATGAGTTGGAATTTTTTATGCGTAAACAAGGTGCTACTTCCTCTAGTTTTGATATAATTGTAGCTTCTGGTGAACGCTCGGCTTTACCACATGGGGTTGCCTCGGATAAGAAAATCCAGACAGGAGAATTAGTTACTTTGGATTACGGTGCTTTATATCAAGGTTATTGTTCAGATACAACTCGAACAGTAGCGGTTGGTGAAATAAGTGAAGAATTAACCAAAATCTATAATACCGTTCTTGAAGCCCAGTTACGAGGTGTAAACTACATTAAACCAGGTGTAACAGGAAAAGAAGTGGATGCTGTTACGAGAGATTATATTAAAGAGAACGGTTACGGCGACTATTTCGGTCATTCAACTGGTCACGGGCTAGGACTTGAAGTTCATGAAGGACCTGCACTCTCATTTCGAAATGATCAAAATTTAGAAGCCGGTATGGTCGTTACAGTTGAACCAGGTATCTATGTTCCCGCTGTAGGAGGCTGTCGTATTGAGGATGATATCGTTGTGACGGAAACTGGAAGCGAGCGGTTAACACATTCACCAAAAGAGTTAATTTATTTGTAATGGGAGGAATAGGAATTGATTTCGGTAAATGATTTTAAGACAGGACTAACGATAGAAGTAGACAATGGAATTTGGCAAGTAATTGAGTTTCAACATGTGAAACCGGGAAAAGGAGCTGCATTCGTACGTTCTAAGTTACGCAATTTACGTAATGGAAGTATTCAAGAAAAGACATTCCGTGCTGGGGAAAAAGTTAGCAAAGCCCATATAGAAACAAGAAAAATGCAATACTTGTATGCATCTGGAGATTCACATGCTTTTATGGATACAAATACGTACGAACAAATTGAGCTTACTTCGAGTCAGATCGAAGAAGAACTGAAGTATATAAAAGAGAATATGGAAGTATCTGTTATTACCTATGAAGGTGAAATCTTAGGAGTAGAGCTTCCGAATAACGTCGAATTGGAAGTTACTGAAACTGAACCAGGGATTAAAGGGGATACTGCAAGTGGTGGTTCTAAACCAGCAACCCTTGAAACAGGACATATCGTACAAGTTCCATTCTTCATTAATCAGGGTGATGTATTAGTAATTAATACTTCTGATGGAAAATATGTATCAAGAGCATAATGATAGAATTTTAATCAAATTGTTAAAGCTGTCGGGTATTACTCGACAGCTTTTTGTTTATCTGCAGAAATATCGGCGGACTGCTTCTATCATCATTTTTTTCTTTCCACATCGTACTAGAAAGGCTCCTTCCACTTTACATTAGCCCCTTGTTGAACTCCCTTTTGAAGTTAGACTTCCATTTCTCCATTAGGCGTAAACCCCTCTTGAGTCTTCTTCTGTCTCAACTATACATTCTTGTTCCATTTTTAATTGCTTGTGCATTCCAAAAATACAGAGAATAGTCAATTAATTAACTGCTTTCTATTAATAATAGTAGGTTATTAATAAATGCTTCGTAATGGCTAGTGTAAATAGGTCATAATTTGTCCAAGCGAGCATACATTGACTAGTAAGTGATATAAAAAGTGAGGAAAATTTATGGAGGAAATAATTAGACTCTTCCCAGAAGGAATACAACATGAACTAAATAGTAGAATTGGGAATAGATGGGATCAGCTACAAGAAATCCGCTTACGACTAAATAGGCCCTTGGAATTAATCTTTCATTCCAAACAAGAGTGGCTCAATCAAGCTTTACCAAACAAGCTTGATTTTGTACACATTATTAACCAACTTAGTGAATATTCTTTATATCGTATGGAAGAAGAGCTTAGAGAAGGATATATGACAATTGAAGGTGGACATCGTGTCGGTTTAGCAGGAAAAGTAAATACATTAAATGGTGCTGTTAAAGCAATTCAATTCATCACTTTTTTGAATATACGTATTGCTAAGGAAAAAATTGGTGTTGCAACTAAAATTATGCCTTATCTCTATCACCAAGGGTATCTGAATACACTCATCGTAGGTGCACCACAAACCGGAAAAACAACGCTTATTCGAGACATCGCAAGAATTATTTCCACAGGTTGGAAGAACGTCCCTGCTAAAAAAGTAGGTGTTATCGATGAACGATCTGAAATCGCTGCATCGATTAAAGGAGTACCTCAACATGATTTAGGGTTAAGAACAGACGTTATGGATGCATGTCCTAAAGCCGAAGGAATGATGATGATGATACGGTCGATGTCACCGGAAATACTTATTGTTGATGAAATCGGCGGTAAGAAGGATGTGGATGCGTTATTGGAAGCTTTAAACGCTGGTGTGGTTGTTGTATGTAGCGTACATGGACAAACACTAGAAGAACTAAAAAAGCGTCCTACGATACAAGCACTTATAAATCAAAGAATCTTTCATCGTTATCTTATTTTAGACAGCACATTATCGATGGGACGTTTTCGAGGGATACACGATGCAGAGGGAAAACGAATGTCATAACAATACAATGGAGGTTTGATCCAATGCAATGGGTTGGTGCACTTTTGTTTATTTGTACAACGACGTGGATTGGATTTGAATGGAGTAATCGTTTAGCAAATCGCCCAAAGCATATTCGCCAGGTGAAAAATGCTTTACAGATTCTTGAAGCTGAAATGATGTATAGTCAATTGCCATTACAAGATGCTTTTCACACGATTAAAAATCAAACCCCGTTTCCAATACATGCTTTCTTCGATCGGTTGTATAAAAATATGAATCAGGAAAGTAAAGATTTTGGTATTGTTTGGCAGAATAGTTTAGATGAGCTGATGGATATTTCTTGTTTAGGAAATAACGAAAAAGAGATCTTACTCCAATTTGGACAAACGTTAGGGCAACATGATTTTCTTCAACAACAAAAGCATATCCAATTAGCTGCAAGTCATTTGGATCGAGAATTAGAAGACGCCAGCGAACAGTATCAGAAATATGGCAAGATGACAAAGAGTTTAGGGGTATTATGTGGATTATTTATTGTATTGCTGCTTCTATAGGGGAAAGGAGTTAACCCGATGTTTACAGATGCTACTATCTTGTTTCAAATAGCCGGTATAGGAATTATTGTAGCCTTAATTCATACGATTTTAAAACAAATGGGTAAAGAAGAAATTGCTCAATTTGCCACCTTAATTGGATTTATTATCGTGCTCGTACTCGTTATAGATGGTTTATCCGATTTATTTCAGCAAATCAAATCTGTATTTCTCTATCAAGGGTAATGCTATATGGATATTTTACAAATAGTAACATTGGGCCTTGTAGCTAGTTTGCTATTTATCATCTTAAAAGATGTAAATAGTACCTTTGCTTTTTTTGTAATTGTTATAACAGGCATCATTATTTTTATTTCTATTATCCAACAAATTGGCAGTATTTTTCAATTAATTCAAACACTAGGTGCTAAGGCTCAAGTAGATGGCATGTATTTGGAAACCATTCTAAAGATCATTGGGATTGCATATATTGCTGAGCTGGGTGCAAGTATTACGAAAGATGCGGGATTAGCATCCGTAGCATCTAAGATAGAGCTTGCAGGTAAAATATTTATTTTATTATTAGCGGTTCCAATTATTACAGCTGTTATTGAGGCAATTTTACGATTCTTACCTGCCACGTAAATTTCCAGAAAGGAGTAAATATTAGGAATGAAATCAACTAAAAAAATGGTATTCCTGTTATTCACTTTTTTCTTTTTCTTTCTGGGACAAGCATCGATTTCAGCAAGTACGGACGTTCCTGAAATACAAGATAGTATGCTCAAAGAGATCTCGTTGGAAGGTGTACAAAAATATTGGGGGGAACTGGTTCAAGAATACGGTGGTTATCTGCCTGAACTTGAAAAAACAAGTGTTTATGAATTCATTAAAGATCAAGGTTCTATCTCCTTAAAGAATATTCTAATTGGATTTGTAGAATTTTTATTTCATGAATTAATTCTAAATGGAAAATTGCTAGGCTCTTTGTTTATGTTAACTCTGTTTTCCATTATGCTACAAACCATGCATAATGCTTTTGAAAAGAGCACTGTAAGCAAGATTGCTTATTTTGTTGTTTATATCGTGTTAATTTTTTTAGCATTAAATAGCTTTTATTCAGCAGTTACATATGCGAAAGATGCGATTGATAGTATGAGTAGTTTTATGATCGCTCTGTTGCCACTGGTACTTGGTCTTATGGCATCATTTGGTAATGTCGTAGCTGTTTCTTTTTTTCATCCAATTATTATCTTTCTTATTCATGCTTGTGGTTTAATTATTTCTTCCTTCGTTTTACCCTTACTATTCTTATCTGCTTTATTAGTCATTGTTAGTAGCTTAAATGAAAATTATAAGGTTACACATCTTGCTAATCTATTCAAAACGGTTGGTTTAGGCACATTGGGTGTATTTTTAACGATTTTTTTAAGTGTGATGTCGGTTCAAGGTGCAGCCAGTGCAATTCAAGATGGCGTAGCAATGAAAACAGCAAAATTCATTACAGGAAATTTCATCCCTGTTGTCGGTCGAACATTTACGGATGCTGCGGATACAATACTTAGTGCTTCCTTATTATTAAAAAATGCAATTGGAATTGTAGGCGTACTCATTATCTTATTCATTGCACTATTCCCGGCATTAAAGATATTTGCTATTGCCATTATCTACAAATTGGCCGCCGCCGTCCTACAGCCAATTGGCGATGGCCCTGTGATAACGACACTAAATACCATTAGTAAATATATCGTATTTATTCTAGCCTGTCTTTTGGCAGTTTCGTTTATGTTCTTTTTAGCAATCGTTATTATAATTGTAGCAAGTAATCTTACTTTGCTATTACGATAGGGTGATAAGTATGGAAATGTTAATTGATTGGGTTACACAAATTATCTTGTTTTTACTCTTAGCAGCAATCATAGATTTAATTATTCCATCAGGATCAATGAAAAAATATATCAAATTGGTAGTAGGTTTAATTCTTATACTCATTTTATTAAAACCAATTTTTTTCCTATTTAATATTGATATTAAAAGTGCCTTGGAAGCTTCTATAGACAGGGTTGAGGAAGGCAGGATAGAAGAAGAATCAATGGAAAATTTAATTGAATCTCAAAAAAATGAAATAGATGGCACACAAGATGCATATATTTTAGAACAAATGGCTGTCCAACTAAATGATTTAGCAGAACAACCACTTCAAGAGGAATTTCAAACAGAGATAAGAGATATACAGTTTTTGTTTGCTAATGAACAGGAGATGACATTTGAAAATTTGGATGAAGTCATTGTTTATTTACGAGAATCAAATGATGGGGAGGGAGCAGTGAGTATAGTTGATGATGTTGTAATTAATACGGACAACCCTGATACGGCAAAAGAAAATGAGCAGAATGAAGAGATAAAAGCATTGCTTAAGGATGTATGGGAGCTCGAAGATAAAAAACTTACACTGCAATGGGAGGGAGGGGCATCTTGAAAGAAAAATTAGAAAAACTTTTCCAAAAGGCAGATGGCAGTAAGAAACCACCTAAAAAACTAGGATATATCGTTATTTTAGGATTGGTAAGTATAATGTTACTTATTGTAGGAAATATCTTTTCTTCATCCCCAGAGTCAATGGATGAACAGCAACCAATAGAACAAACACCTACCGAACAACCAGCTCAAGAAACAGCATCCAATAAAACGAATACAACTTCTAATATGGAGGAACTAGAATCCATTTACACCAAAGATTTACAAGAGTTATTAAACAAAATTAAAGGCGTTTCTGACGCAGAAGTAATGGTCAATCTAGAATCTACAAATATAAAAGTTTATGAGAAAAATCTAGTAAAAGGGCAACAAACAACGAAAGAAACAGATAAAAATGGTGGCACCAGAGAGGTAGAGGATTCAACAGAAGAAGCGCAAACAGTATTGGTTAGACAAGGTGAAAAAGAGGTACCATTGCTTATTCAGACAAAGAAACCAGAAGTAAGGGGTGTATTTATCGTAGCAAAAGGAGCTGATCATGCAACTGTAAAAAAATGGATAGTTGAAGCTGTTTCAAGAGTATTAGATGTTCCTACGCATAGAGTATCTGTAATGCCGAAGAATTAAAGGGAGGAATGATTTTATGTTAAAAAAGCAAACAGTTTGGTTATTAACGATGTTAAGTTTAATGATTGTATTAAGTGTTTATTATATGACTTCTCCAGACAATGAAGATCTCGCTTATATTAATGAAGGGCAAGGAAATGGTAATGAAGCGGTACCAACAGATTCAGATACAACCGATTCAGATGGTAATGCAGAAGTAGACGATATTTCGAATGTTGGACAAGATCAGCTATTTACTACAATTCGAATGGAATTACAAGATGAACGAGACATGGAAAAAGAAAGACTCACAGATATTGTAGCGTCTAGTTCATCAACGCCTGCAGAAAAAGACAAAGCTTTAGAAGCAATCGATAGTATTGAAGACCGTTCATCGAAAGAAAAAATATTAGAAGAATCCATTATTGCTTCTGCGAATTATGAAGACGTGTTAGTCCGTTCAGAAGAAGATAGTGTGACGGTACAAGTTAAAGTAGAAGAGAGCTTACCTAAGTCAGACGCTGTTTCTATTATACAAATGGTTAAAGATGAATTAGGAGATAAGAAAGTTAATGTATCCTATGTTCCTTCTGAAACGCAAGCTGAAACTGAAAACAATGAAACGGAAGGCAGCGAAACTGAAAATACAGAAACCGAAAGCAATCAATAATTATTATTTGACGATCCGGGAACTTGAGTTACCCGGATTTTTCATTTACATTGATTGTTCAAACATTCGCTTTCCACTAGTAACATTGGTATAATAAAACGGAAAGCTATGAATATGGTGCATGACCTCTTCATAATAAATCTTGAAGTTTGTTATGTATTTATCGTAGAATATTAAGAGGAGTTATTAGTACCTAATAACAAGTTTAACGATGAAGGGGTGCCAAACAATCATGAATGTAAATGAAATACAAGAAATTATAAAACTGATTGACAAATCGACCATTGAAGAATTCACGTACGAATCACATGGAACTTCAGTGTCACTGAAGAAAACAAGTACAACGAAAAAACTACAAGATGCTCCCGCTTTACCGGCTTCACTCTCTCCTGAGCCAGCTGAAGCTGCAACACCAGCAGAGCGCCAAGTTGTGGAACGTAAGGTAGAAGAGCCTGTGAAAGAGGATCCTAGTAGTAAGCCTGCATATGATCATGAAATTGTATCGCCAATGGTAGGAACATTTTATACTGCACCATCCCCTGAAAAAGATGATTTTGTAAAATTGGGAAGTAAAGTGGACAAATCATCGGTTGTTTGTATAGTTGAGGCGATGAAATTATTTAATGAAATCGAAGCCGAAGTTTCAGGAGAAATTGTAGAAATCCTAGTTGAAAATGGTGAGCTTGTTGAATATGGCCAGCCATTATTCCGGGTAAACACAAAGTAAGGGGATGTAAAGAGTGATTAAAAAACTGTTGATTGCTAACAGAGGAGAAATAGCAGTTCGGATTATTCGAGCATGTAAAGAGTTAGACATCGAAACCGTAGCTGTATATTCCCAAGCAGATAGTGAAGCACTACATGTACAAATGGCCGATGAAGCTTATTGTATTGGTCCAACACAGAGTAAAGACAGCTATCTTAACTTTACAAATATCATGAGTGTAGCAATATTAACCGAAGTCGATGCGATTCATCCTGGTTATGGCTTTTTGGCAGAGAATGCTGATTTTGCGGAGATTTGCCGTGCATGCAATATTACTTTTGTCGGCCCTACCCCTGAAGCAATACAAAAGATGGGGATTAAGGATGTTGCGAGAAAAACAATGGACGAAGCGAATGTTCCAATTGTTCCGGGCTCAAAAGGAATTATTGAAAATGAAGACGAAGCAATTTCGATAGCAGAAGAAATAGGTTATCCAGTTATTATAAAAGCTACTGCTGGTGGTGGTGGTAAAGGAATTCGAGTTGCTCGCTCAGAAGAAGAGTTGCTTAAAGGGATTGAACTAACCCAAAAAGAAGCAGAAACATCTTTTGGTAATGCTGGTGTATACCTCGAAAAATATATAGAAGATTTTCGACATGTTGAGATTCAAATATTGGCTGACAGACATGGAAATGTCGTTCATTTAGGAGAACGTGATTGCAGTATTCAACGAAGGTTGCAAAAGTTGATTGAAGAATCTCCATCTCCTGCATTAACACCAGAACTTAGAGCGAAAATGGGAGAGGCTTCTGTGAAAGCTGCTAAAGCAGTTGGATATGAAGGTGCAGGAACAATTGAATACATTTTTGATCGTACAAGTAATTCCTTTTATTTTATGGAAATGAATACCCGAATTCAAGTAGAACATCCAGTAACAGAAATGGTAACTGGGTTGGATCTAATTAAAGAGCAGATTAATGTGGCGAATAATGAAGAGCTGTCTATTAAACAATCCGATATTACGCTGGAAGGTTGGGCGATTGAGTGTAGAATAAATGCTGAGAATCCATTTAAAAACTTTATGCCTTCTGCCGGAACTATTGACATGTACTTACCACCAGGAGGACTTGGGGTAAGGGTGGATTCAGCGGTATACTCTGATTATCGGATACCACCTTTTTATGATTCAATGGTGGCCAAATTAATTACGTATGGTAATACCCGTGAAGAAGCAATTAAGCGCATGAAACGGTCATTAGATGAATTTATTGTGGAAGGTGTTCATACAACCATTCCTTTCCATCGGTTAATCATGGAGAATAAAGTATTTATTAATGGTGATTTCAATACCAAATTTCTTGAAGAAAATCCCATCGTACAAGACAAAACGGAATAGAATCGATTATAAATAAAGGAGTGAGCACATGAGTGAACAACCTCTACTGAACGTTAGTGAAGATAATCTAGGTAAAGTAGAAATAGCGCCTGAAGTAATCGAAGTTATTGCTGGAATAGCTGCGACAGAAGTTGATGGTCTCTACGCAATGCGTGGGAATTTCGCGTCCGGCGTAGCAGAACGATTTGGAAAGAAAGCGCATAGTAAAGGGGTAAAGGTTGAATTAACAGAAAGCGGAATAAGTATCGATCTTTTTGTTATCTTGAACTTTGGAGTATCTATCCCCCAAGTAGCTCAATTGCTTCAATCCAATATCAGACAAACATTAAAGAATATGACTGCTTTAGATATTGATGAAATCAATGTTCATGTTGTCGGGATCCAAATGGAAGAAGGCTCCGATGAAATAGAAGCTTAATTCAAGAGGTCAAGCGGATTTATATCCGATTGGCCTCTTATTCATTTAGATACCTAGCCCTCCACAACAAATGTATGTTGCACATTGCCTTGGATTTGTTTGGTTCGGAGCAGGTATCAATAAGCTGAAATCCTTTTTTATATATGATACATTTGCTGATTGTAGCGTTGGGTTAATAATCGTGTTATTATTTGTAGAAGATACGTTAAAAGGAGTTACCAATAATGAACAGACACACGGCAAGAGAAAAGGCATTACAGATATTGTTCCAATTAGATATTAATGATAATCAACCAATCGAAGCAATGAATCATTTTTTAGAAAACGAGACAAAAGATGCTTTTTTAACCATTCTCGTGGAAGGGGTAGCAAAGTATAAAGTTGAGATAGACGATTTAATATCTGAGAAGCTTGAAAATTGGACAATTGACCGAATTGCCTCTGTTGAGAAGACAATTTTACGAATTGCTATCTTCGAACTAAATTATTTAGAAGATATTCCAACGAATGTTTCAATAAACGAAGCAATTGAATTAGGGAATACATATGGTGATGATAATTCAGGCAAATTTATCAATGGTGTACTATCTAAATTTGTAAATTAATTATACAGAGGGGGAAGTCTACGATGGCAGCAGAAATAATTAATGGAAAAGAATTAGCACAGCAACTCAGAACGGAAATGAAAGATGAGGTAGTGTCACTAAAGAACGATGGTATTCATCCACACTTGACCGTGGTTTTAGTCGGTGACAATCCTGCCTCAAAGTCCTATGTGAGAGGGAAGGAGAAAGCTTGCTTAGAAACAGGTATTTCTTCGGATTTAATTGAGTTACCTACGACCATAACGGAGGAGGAATTATTAAACCAAATTGATCAATTAAACGATGATCATTCCGTTCATGGAATACTTGTTCAACTCCCACTTCCAGAACATATTAACGAACAAAAAGTAATTGAAGCAATTCGTCCTGAAAAAGATGTTGATGGATTTCACCCGGTAAGTATTGGGAGAATGATGACTGGAATGGATACGTTTTTACCCTGCACCCCATATGGAATTCTAACGATGCTCCAATCTAAAGATATTGAAATAGAAGGTAAGCATGCTGTTATTGTAGGAAGAAGTAATATCGTTGGTAAGCCAGTTGGACAACTATTATTAAACAATCATGCAACTGTCACCTATTGTCATTCAAGAACACAAAACCTTAAACAGTATACGAATCAAGCGGATATCTTAATCGTAGCTGTCGGAAGAGCTAATGGAATTGATGCAAGCTACATAAAAGAAGGTGCTGCTGTAATTGATGTTGGGATTAATCGATTAAAAGATGGCTCATTAACGGGTGATGTGGACTTTGAAAGTGTTGCACAAAAAGCATCATACCTTACACCGGTGCCCAAAGGAGTAGGGCCCATGACGATAACGATGCTTTTAAAAAATACCATAAAAGCAGCAAAAGGAATCGAGAACAGTGAAGGATAAATATCTTACAGTAACTGCGCTTACGAAGTATATTAAGCGAAAAATAGATACAGATCCACATTTAAGTGAAGTATGGTTACGTGGGGAGATCTCTAATTTTAAGCATCATTCTCGAGGACATATGTATTTAACCCTAAAGGATGACCAAACACGAATACAAGCGGTTATGTTCGCTGGAAATAACAGAAGGCTTAAATTTACACCTGAAAATGGAATGAATGTCCTGATTAAAGGTGAAATTAGCGTATTTGAAGTATATGGGCAGTACCAATTATATATACAACAAATGGAACCTGATGGTATTGGAGCATTATATATAGCTTATGAACAATTAAAAGAGAAATTACAAAAACAAGGATATTTTGATGAACAATATAAGAAAACAATCCCTGTGTTACCCAAACATATAGGTGTGATAACATCACCAACTGGAGCTGCAGTTCGCGATATTATAACAACTATTAAACGCAGATATCCAATTGCCAAGGTTACTGTAATCCCTGTACTTGTACAAGGAACAACTGCACCTGCTTCCATAAAAGAAGCCATAGAGATTGCAAATGCCTCTTCAATATTTGACGTTTTAATATTAGGTAGAGGTGGAGGCTCTATTGAAGAATTGTGGAGTTTTAATGAAGAGATCGTAGCTGAAGCAATATATCACTCGACAATTCCAATTATTTCTGCAGTCGGTCACGAAACAGATGTAACGATTAGTGATTTTGTAGCAGATTTAAGAGCCCCTACTCCAACAGGTGCTGCTGAGTTAGCAGTACCATCGAAGCAGGAGTTAGTAGACAAACTTATAACAGTGAAACGGATGTTGGCTAAAGATCTAGATCAGCAAGTAAAGCAAAAAAGACAACAAGTAGCTAGTGTGAAGCAATCCTACGCTTTTCGTTATCCAGAGCAATTACTTAAACAGAAAGAACAAGAATTAGATACAAAAACAGATCAGCTATCCAAGGCGATTACAACGAAGTTGGCTGAACACCAACAAGTATATCATCATCTGCATATCCGATTATTAACTCAACAACCGGATAAACAAGTTCAACGATCAAGAGATCAGTTGAAACAATTGGTAAAGCAGCAACAATATCTGATGCAACAATCATTCGTTAAAAAAACCGATCAATTAGCGAATAAAATAGAAAAGTTAAGTTTATTAAATCCATTAGAAATAATGAAACGAGGCTTTTCTATTCCGTACTTACAAGAAGGAACCATCGTTAAATCGGTAAGGCAGGTAAAGAAGTCAGATGAACTTATTTTAAAACTAACAGATGGTCAAATTAATTGTCGGGTAGTAGACGTAAAGGAGGAACAGAACGATGGCCGAAAATGATGAACTTTCATTTGAAGAAGCAATGGAAAAATTAGAAGAAATTGTAGGGAAGTTAGAAACAGGCGATGTACCTATTGAAAAAGCGATTGACTATTATCAAGAAGGGATGAAGCTCTCTAAACTTTGTAATGATAAATTAACCAATGTAGAGGAAAAAATGACGAAAATAATGAATGAACAGGGTGACCTTGCCCCGTTTCAAATGCAGGAGGAAGAATAGTGGAATATAGTATCAAGGAGTATTTGGATAACCAAAAGCTTCTTATCGACAACCTGTTACATGATTGCATAGACAGATTAACGATTCCTGAACAATTAAAACAATCCATGATTTATTCCGTTAATGCTGGGGGTAAACGATTACGACCAATCTTATTACTTGCCAGTTTTAATGTGTATGGTAAAGATAACAGTATAGCAATGCCAGCAGCTGCTTCGTTAGAATTCGTTCATACATATTCGCTCATCCATGATGATCTGCCTGCTATGGATGATGATGATTATCGTCGTGGTCAACTAACAAATCATAAAGCATTTGATGAAGCTACTGCAATTTTGGCTGGCGACGCATTACTAACCTATAGTTTTGAAATAATAGCAAATGATCATCAATTAAATCATGAGCAAAAAACAATATTGCTACAGCTTCTTTCACAGACAAGTGGGCCAAAAGGTATGGTGGCCGGTCAAATCTTAGACATGAAAGCAGAAGATCATCCGGTTACACTAGAAGCGTTAGAACAAATTCACGCACTTAAAACTGGCGAACTTTTGCGATTTGCTGTTTATGCAGGCGCATACCTAGGCGGTGCAACTGAAAAAGAATTACAATCATTAACCGAATTTGCATACTATTTAGGATTAATTTTCCAAGTTCAAGATGATATATTAGACATTACTGGAGACGAAAATAAACTCGGCAAACCAGTTGGTAGTGATGAGATCAATCAAAAAAGCACCTTTCCTAAATTGCTTGGTTTGGAAGGAGCGATTGAGAAAAAGCAATGGTATATTGAGAAGGCAAAACGTTCGTTAGCTAACGCGAATGCAGCCGACTCTGTATTGATGGATCTGACCATCTATTTTAGTGAACGAGATCATTAATTTTGAATTAGAAATTATGATTAAGATATGCTATAATAAAGATAACTAAGGAATGGTGCAGTATTCTAGTCAGTTCTCCGTATCCTGAAGGCGGGCCTAAAAATCCGCCAAAGGGCACATCGATGAAGTTCCTTGTGTAGGCTTGAGGCGCCCAGCCTTGGGTCTATGCTGGGAGTTAAGGTTTTTGGGCGATCCACAAAGGCATGTGGGCGTTGACCCGATTACCGCGGAGGCCCATCTCTGTAGTATTTGCTAAGCCTAGTAATTATTATGGAATGGGGTATGAACCTGCAGATATGGTAAGGGACACCTAATATGCAGCGTAGCCTGCCTTGAGTGGTGCTTGAGGGGATTAGAGCTTTAAATGGCAAGTTAGATGGCCAATAATTTGCTTATTTACATTCTATGAAATCAACACTGCAAAAGAGGCTAGGGGACGGTAAAGAACTGTTGAGGAAATCTCCTAGACTGTTCTATATGACGTGTAAAAGGGATTATAGTGCGGACTAAGTGGCAATCCAGTCTAGCTATTGGTGACAAAGCTAAGATGAATTTAAAGGGGAACCGCCTTTCATGGTAACATGGGGTATTCATTTGGGAAAACCTACTGGACCTAAGCCGCAGTTTTTACCTTTTAAATGACCATTCCTATTACATAATGGAATAACACTAATTTATATATAATAGAGGTAAGAAATGAATCCACATGTAAAACGATCGATTAAATTTAGTTTAACTATTGCCGTTATCACTTTTGTGTTAGCGGCTATTTTTTCAATAATCTCTTCTTCGATTTTAAGTGGAGTTATTTGGATTATTGGTCTACTTATTGTTTTTATGATTGTATTTGTAGGGGTTGTATTTGATATGCTTGGTATAGCTTCTACTGCAGCAGATGAAGCACCATTTCATGCAATGGCAGCCGAGAAAATAGCGGGGGCGAAAGAGGCCGTAATAATTATAAGAAATGCCGATCGATTTGCCAGTTTCTGTAACGATGTAATTGGTGATATATCAGGAATTGTAAGTGGTACAGCTTCGGCAATTGTTGTTCTGCAAATGGCTAACTTGTTAGGGCACGGCGAAGGTTCGACCGTTCAAATAACGATTTCAGTTATCTTAACAAGTATTGTTGCAGCATTAACAGTTGGCGGAAAGGCTTTAGGTAAATTCTTTGCTATTAATGCCTCCACTAAAATTATTTTCTTTGCAGGGAAGGTAATCTCAATTATAGAAAGAAAGTTAAAAATAAAAGTACTACCTAAAAATTAGAAATAAGGGAAAAGACGATGAGTAAAAAACGATTAGATGTACTATTAGTAGAAAGAGAACTTGTTGAAACCCGTGAAAAGGCTAAGCGGATAGTCATGGCAGGCCTTGTTTTTTCTGAACATGAGCGCCTGGATAAGCCTGGGATGAAAATAGATGAGCATACCCCTCTAACTGTTAAAGGCAAGTTATATCCCTATGTTGGTAGAGGGGGGTTAAAATTAGAAAAAGCACTTGACGAATTCAATTTAACGATGGCAGATAAAGTTATGGTTGATGTTGGTTCATCTACGGGCGGGTTTACCGATTGTGCTTTACAAAATGGCGCTACATTATGTTATGCAATTGATGTCGGGTATAATCAATTGGATTGGAAATTGCGTAATGACCATCGAGTGGTCGTAATGGAACGAACGAATTTTCGATATGTAACCCCCGATATGCTGCATTTTGATAAACCTAATTTTGCTTCAATTGATGTCTCTTTTATTTCTCTTCGTCTAATATTGCCGGTATTAAAGCAACTACTTCAGGCTGATAGTGACGTTGTTGCACTAATTAAACCGCAATTTGAAGCTGGCAGAGAACAAGTAGGCAAGAAAGGGATTGTTCGGAATAAAGATATTCACGTACAAGTGATTAAACAAATCGTTGCTTTTGCCGAAGCAGAAGAGTACCAATTATTCGATATCACCTATTCTCCTATAACAGGTGGAGAAGGAAATATTGAGTTTCTAGCTCACTTTGGCTGGAAAAAACAATTTGAAGGAAAACGTATCACAGATGTAGAAATAGGCAAAGTAGTAAATAAAGCACATATAGACCTGCTTGATTCTAATAAAAAAGATTAAGAACGGATGTAAACTGAAATGGGGGCGCCCTATGAGTAAAGTTCAACGACATATTAAAATTCGAGCATTAATTACGGAAAATGAAATAGAGACTCAGGATGAGCTTGTCGATCATCTTAAAAACCTTGGGTACAAAATAACCCAAGCGACTGTCTCACGAGACATTAAAGAACTGCACCTAGTTAAAGTTCCAGCAAGCAATGGAAAGTATAAATACAGCTTACCTGCAGACCAACGCTTTAACCCATTGGACAAGCTTAAACGCTTAATTATGGATGCTTTTGTAAAAATCGAACATGCCAGCCATTTTATCGTTTTAAAAACGCTTCCTGGTAACGCTCATGCGGTTGGAGTTTTAATTGATAACTTAGATTGGGAAGAAATTATGGGGACGATTTGTGGTGATGATACCTGTTTAATCATTTGTAGAACAGAGGCTGATTCAGAATCGATTAAAGATCGTTTTATTCAAATGCTGTGATAAATGTGAGGTGAAGAGTCGCGTGTTAACAGAGTTATCCATCCAAGATTTTGCTATCATAGATAAAATCTCAATAACGTTTGATGAGGGTCTTACGGTATTGTCTGGTGAAACGGGAGCTGGAAAATCAATTATTATTGATGCTATACAATTACTTGCTGGTGGTAGAGGTTCTGTGGAATTTGTTAGGTATGGGGCAAAGAAAGCAGATATTCAAGGATTGTTTACAATAGATAATCCCAATCATCCCATATATGAAAAGAGTCAAGCATACGGAATAGAAATCCAAAATGACATTGTACTTCGAAGAACTATTACTGCTAATGGAAAAAGTATTTGTCGTGTCAATAGTAAATTGGTGACATTAGCTATTCTCAAAGAATTCGGAAAAACACTAATCGATATTCATAGCCAACATGAAACGCAATCATTAATGGATACAGATAATCATATCCATTTATTGGATTTATATGATCCAGAGCGTATTGGTCAAGCTAAAAAAGAATACAGCATTCTATATGAGCAGCTTTCAACTTTAAAGAAAAAGTATCGAAAATTGAGTGAAAATGAACAAGAAACAGCACAAAGGCTTGATTTACTTCAATTTCAAATGAATGAACTAGAGAATGCTAAATTAGAGCCTCATGAAGATGAAGTTCTAGCAGAAGAGCGGAATTCCTTAGCGAATTTCGAACGTATTCATGCTGCTCTGCAACATGCTTATAATGCTCTTTACGGAGAACAAAGAGGTCTTGAGTGGGTGAATAATGCACAAATGGCCTTACAAGATAATTCTAATATTGACCCATTTATTGCTGAAAAATCAGAGGAAATTGCTAATTATTATTTCGGTCTCGAAGAATTAACCCATGACATCGGACATCATATTGAAACATTAGCATTCGATTCTGAACGACTTAATGAGATCGAGTCTCGACTAGATGAAATAAACCGTTTAAAGAAAAAATATGGTGCTACCGTTGATGAGATCTTACAATATATGTCTCAAATTGAAGAAGAAATCGAAGAAATAAATAATAAAGATTCTCATTTATCAAAACTTGAAAATCAAATTAATGATAAGGCAAAAGATGCCTACCTTGAAGCGAAAGAATTACATGATTTACGTCAAAAAGCAGCAGATAGTTTAACCAAAGAAATCCATGAAGAATTAAAAGGCCTCTATCTTGAAAAAGCTACATTCTCTGTCTCTTTTTTGTTACAAGATAAAGATATAGGCGTAAAGCGAGATGACTATCAGGATATACGTCTTCATGAAAACGGTTTTGACCAAATCAATTTTATGATTTCAACGAATCCGGGTGAACCGATTAAGGAGTTGAGTAAAGTAGCATCTGGTGGTGAATTATCCAGAATCATGCTGGCTTTAAAGAAAATTTTTGCAAGGCATCAAGGTGTTACGAGTGTTATCTTTGATGAAGTTGATACTGGAGTCAGTGGAAGAGTTGCACAAGCAATCGCAGAAAAAATACATCATATATCACAACAATCCCAAGTATTGTGCATCACACATCTTCCTCAAGTAGCTGCAATGGCTGATACACATAAATTAATTGAAAAACAAGTGGATAATAACCATACTTCAACAAAAGTGATCGAGTTATCCGTTGATTATCAAGTAAATGAATTAGCAAGAATGATTACTGGAACAAAACTTACAGAGACAGCTATCGAGCATGGACGTGAGATGTTGGAAATGGCTGTTAACTTTAAATCAAAAAATAAGCATAATTATAAAGAAAAAGCCAGAAAATAAAATATCTGGCTTTTTTATTATATACTTCATTCCAACGTTAGTAATATCATACATGTATGCAACTGAACTTTCCCATTTTGCCGACATATACATAGAATACTGTCTTACTTTAAGGAAATGTTAGGTAGACTGCTTATGTTTCACCAGTTTAAAACGAACATGCTTCGGTCAAATTAGAAGTACAGAGAAACAAAAAAGGTGGTTTGGGTAAGGAACGAGGAGAGTGAAATAATTGGACGGAAAAAAATATAAATTACGATTCTGTATAGGATTAATACTCCTTTTAGCAGTGGTTACAATTCCTTTTTTAACCCCTATTCAAAAATATTTATCCATCCCAAATGATATTGTTACGGTTAATAGCCGGGCTCCGATTGACTTACCAACCTTGGGTGAAAATATAACAATTAATAGTTCGAACAAGACAGTACAAGCTGCAAAATCCAACGAATTTTATACGAAAGAATCGGGAAACAGCGAGCTTTTTTATGAATTTGCTGGACTGCCAATTAAGAAAGTAGACGTTAATGTTTTGGACGATATTAAAGTTGTACCTGGCGGTCAATCAATTGGAGTACAATTGCATACCAAAGGGGTCTTAGTTGTTGGCCATCATTTAGTTAATGCAAAAAACGGAAATACATCTCCTGGAGAAGAAGCAGATATTAAAGTAGGAGATGTAATTTTAGAGATAAATGGGAAAGAAATAAAAAAGATGAAAGATGTTAAGCCATTTGTTGAGGAGGCTGGAGAAGATAAAGAAGCTTTAGATATAAAATTAAAACGGGGCAAAGAGACAATTAATACGGAATTAAAACCTGCTTTAGACAATAACGAAGATGATTATAAAATTGGGTTATATATTAGGGATTCTGCCGCAGGTATTGGTACAATGACATTTTATGATCCGGAATCAAAAAAATACGGTGCATTAGGTCATGTGATTTCAGATATGGATACGAAAAAACCGATTGAAATTCATGATGGTTCCATTGTTCGTTCTTCAGTGACTTCCATTGAAAAAGGGAATAATGGAATTCCAGGAGAAAAACAAGCGAAATTTTCATCGGAACATGACAAAATTGGGAATATAACCAAAAATAGTCCGTTTGGTATTTTCGGTAAATTAAATAACGATATGGAAAATGGAAGAATGAAAAAACCAATGCCCATTGCACTTTCCCATGAAGTAGAAGAAGGGCCTGCCAAGATTTTAACCGTATTAGATGACGAAAAAGTTGAAGAATACGACGTAGAAGTGGTAAGTAGCGTACCACAGAAATTTCCTGCTACCAAAGGAATGGTAATTAAAATAACCGATAAAGAACTGCTCAATAAAACCGGCGGCATTGTACAAGGTATGAGTGGAAGCCCAATCATACAAAACGGTAAAATAATTGGTGCAGTGACTCATGTCTTTGTTAATGATCCAACTTCTGGATATGGTGTGCATATTGAATGGATGCTTCAAGATGCAGGAATTGACATTTATAAGGAACAGGAAGAAACAAATAAAGCTGGTTAATATCGAGACTTGTTTTGGAATCCATCCATTACAAGTCTCTCTTTTGTTAAATTTTATTTAAATTATTAGAAAACAATGCTTCTTTATGGTTAAATATGGTATAATTTAGTCAAATATTTTTCGACAAACCTGTCTATAATTATCGAATCATATCGTAATTTAGAGAATCTGAAAGCAAATTAAAGTAAATTTCAAAAAAACCAAAGTTTTTTAAATAAAAGAAGGATATTTGGGAGTTCTGTAGAATATGTAAAATAGTGATAAGTTTTGTATTACATAAAAGGAGGAGCTTTAGTGGAGAATATTTCAGTTTGTTTAGTTGATGACAATAGGGAATTAGTTCAATTAATGGAAGATTATTTCGAAGATCAGGGAGATATTGAAGTTATAGGCAAGGCATATAATGGTCGAGATTGTCTTGCAATGCTAGAAGAGTCTGAACCTGATGTGCTTGTTCTAGATATTATTATGCCGCATATCGATGGGCTTGCTGTTTTAAATGCAATTCGTTCATCAGAAGGTAAATCACCACATGTTATTATGCTTACAGCTTTTGGACAAGAAGAAGTCATGAAGAAGGCTGTCGATCTAGGCGCAGCTTACTTTATTCTCAAACCTTTTGATTTAGACAATTTAGCTGACCAAATTAGACAGGTACAAGGTCAGAGTGCAATTAGTACAGGAGTAACAAAGGTGAATCGGAAAGAAAAGAAAAAGCAGGATTTAGAAGCGAGCATTACTAATATTATTCATGAAATTGGTGTACCTGCTCATATAAAGGGATATATGTATTTAAGGGAAGCAATCACAATGGTTTTTAATGATATTGAATTATTAGGATCGATTACCAAAGTGCTCTATCCTGATATTGCTAAAAAATACAATACAACGGCATCCCGTGTCGAAAGGGCCATTCGACATGCTATTGAAGTAGCTTGGAGTCGTGGAAATATTGACTCTATATCTGCGTTGTTTGGCTATACGATAAGTATTACAAAAGCAAAACCGACCAATTCAGAATTCATTGCAATGGTTGCAGACCATTTACGTTTAGAACATAAAGCAAGTTAAAAAGAGCGGCATCTACAATAGATGCCGCTTACTTTCTATTCAAAAAAAGCATAATACAATGATTTTACAGCTTTATCTAGATCTTCTGCTTTAATACCAAACATCATAGACACCTCTGAGGATCCTTGGTTAATCATCTCGATATTGACATTTGCGTTTGATATCGCAGTTGTTGCCTTTTGGGCAACACCGATGGTTCTTACTAGACCTTCTCCTACAATCATAATCATCGCAAGATTGCGATGAATAGAGATAAGGTCAGGGTTTAATTCATTTTGTATTCTAGCCAAAATTCTTTTTTCTTTTTCGATGGGTAAACCATTTTCTCGCAGGATAACCGACATATCATCAATCCCAGATGGTGCATGCTCAAAAGAAATTCCTTCGTCTTCCAAGATATGAAATAGCCTTCTTCCGAAACCTACTTCACGGTTCATTAAATATTTACTGATGTAAATACTACAAAAGCCACTATCGCTAGCAATGCCAACGACACATTTTTCGCTTGGTTTTTTTTCAGATACAATATACGTGCCTGGTGCATCTGGATTATTCGTATTTTTTATACAAACAGGGATTTCTTCTTTGTATGCAGGAATTAGAGCTTCATCATGAAATACAGAAAAGCCAGCGTAGGATAATTCACGCATTTCTTTATAGGTTAATGTTGTTATTTCTTGCGGATTATCTACGAAGGTCGGGTTAACCGAATAAACAGAATCAACATCTGTGAAGTTCTCATACAGGCTCGCTTTTACTCCTGCTGCAACAATTGACCCTGTTATGTCAGAACCACCTCTAGAAAAGGTAATCAGTTTCTCTTCTTTGGTATAACCAAAGAAACCAGGGATAACCATAACTTCATCCGTATTTCTTAGTTCATATAATTTATCAAAACTCTCTGGCAAGATTTTTGCATTCCCTGGATTATTACTAACAATTATTCCGGCGACTTTAGGATTCATATAAGTTGCTTCTATTCCCGATAACGTAAGGTAAGCACTAAGAATTTTGGCCGAACTATCTTCACCGACTGCCTTTAATGCATCTAATTTTTCAAGAACTGTTGTATTTCTCTCTAGGATGGCATAGATCGTATTTTTTATATTTTCAAGAATTTCCCCCTCCAGGTTTAATTCTTCTACTATTTCATTAAAACGTTTCATAATCGGATATATGTATTCATCTATCGTTTCGTTCCGTTGATGCGCTTCTCCTAATTGAATAAGCATGTCTGTTATTTTTTCGTCATCCTTAAATCTTTTCCCTGGTGCGGATACTACTATGAATTTTCTTTGGGGATCAGTCTTAATTATATTTGCGACTTTTCTTATTTGTTCTGCACTTGCTACAGAGCTCCCCCCAAATTTTGCTACTTTCACGCTAAATTCCTCCCGATGATATTTTTAATTTAAATAATAACATAAATTCTGTTTTTTAGAAAAATAAAAAAAGGCCAAGCGGTACATATTACGACTAATTCGTTAGTTATTCTTCTTTATTTCTTCTCTGGTTCGTTGTCGCTTTCGGTCACGGTATATGATAAATCCACCAATAAAAGCAATTCCGGCAAGAAATAGAATCAAGCCAATAATAAACTGAATACTTGTGTGGAAAAATATCGGATAAAAGGAAGCGAATAAGGAGTCCCTCATTAACTTAATTCCGATAGCAGATATGATTCCAGGAATGAACAATAAAAGCGCTGCGATAATTCTCATTATGCTATTTCCCCTTATCTAGTGTCTCATTGTAGTATATCAAAACAATTCTAAAAAAGGAATGAAGTTACAATTTGCATTCAATTGCAGGCTATCGTATGATAATAGTATGCAAAATTATGCAAGGTGGGATGAGATGAAGCGAGTGCTTATTGTTGGCGCAGGTAAAGGTGGTAGCATACTTTTAAATATATTATATGCTACTGAAACCATGGAGATTGTAGCGGTAATTGATCCAAAAGATAATGCACCTGGTATTGAATTAGCAAAAAGATACAACATCCCTATTGATAATAGTTGGAAAAATTGGATAAATAAGGATATAGATATTGTTATAGAAGCTACAGGGAATGAAACTGTTCTTGATCATCTAATTGAATCAAGAAACCGGAAAACAGTCGTTATCCCTGGTAGTGTTGCTTATATTATTTCCGAATTGGTAGATGAGAAAGAAGCGCTTTTGGATAAAGTTAAACTACAAATGCGAAATCAGGAATTGATCTTAAACAATATTCGCGATGGTATGATTGTCGTAAATAATGAAGGTAGAGTAACTTTTGTTAATCACAGTGCGGAATCTATTGTCGGAAAGGCAAAACCGGAGTTCGAAGGTCAATCAATTGAACAAGTAATCACGAATACGAGATTACCACATGTGTTGCGAAATCGAAGGAAAGAGGTAAATCAAAAGCTTACTTTAGAGAATGGAAAGCAGGTTATTACGACTCGAATTCCAATTATTAGCGCTGATGACTTGCTGGTAGGTGCTTTCGCAGTATTTAAGGATATTACTGAGGTCGTGAAGTTAGCGGAAGAAAACACGGATTTAAAAGAAATCAAAACAATGCTGGAAGCAATTATTTACTCATCTGATGAAGCAATTAGTGTAGCAGATGAGAATGGGTTAGGAATCATGATAAATCCTGCGTATACTCGGATAACTGGTCTAGAAGAAGCAGATGTTATTGGAAAACCAGCAACTACTGATATTTCTGAAGGAGAAAGCATGCATTTGAAAGTTCTACAAACACGTCGCGGTGTACGAGGGGCCACGATGAAGGTAGGACCAAATAAAAAAGAGGTATATGTTAATGTTGCTCCTGTGATTGTGGATGGAAAAATGAAAGGGAGTGTAGGTGTACTTCATGATATTTCTGAAATACAAGCATTAACGAGTGAATTAAAACGGGCAAGACAAATTATTCGTAATTTGGAAGCAAAGTATACGTTTGATGACATTATTGGTAATTCTACGGAAATGAAATTAGCTCTTGAGCAAGCAAAGGTTGGTGCAAAAACACCAGCCACGGTACTTCTGAGAGGTGAATCAGGTACTGGAAAAGAATTGTTTGCACATGCCATACATAATGAAAGCGATCGTAAACATCATAAATTTATCCGAGTAAACTGTGCAGCTATCGCGGAATCCATTTTAGAGAGCGAGTTATTTGGTTATGAAGAGGGGGCTTTTTCAGGTGCTAAAGCTGGTGGAAAGAAGGGGCTCTTTGAGGAAGCAAATTTCGGCAGTATATTTCTGGATGAAATAGGCGAATTATCGTTAAATATGCAAGCTAAACTACTAAGAGTACTGCAAGAAAATGAAATAGTACGAGTTGGTGGAACCGAGCCTATTGCCATAAATGTAAGAATCATCACTGCAACAAATATCAATTTGGAAAAAGCGATAATGGCTAAAACGTTTAGAGAAGATTTATACTATCGTTTGAATCGATTGCCTATCTTTATTCCTACTTTACAGGAAAGATTGTCTGACTTACCTCTATTAGCTGATCATATTATATTGAAGATAAATCAAGATTATGGAAGAAATGTTCATTCTATTTCAAATGAAGTACTTGATGTTTTAAAACATTATCATTGGCCGGGGAACATTCGGGAATTAGAGAATATTCTTGGACGGGCAATGATTTATATGGATATGAACGAAGAAGTTATAAAACAGAAACATTTGCCAAATCTTTTAGGGAAATCGAATGAAAAAGAGATGGTACAAATGACAGAACAAAATAATTCCTTACAGACTGCTGTTGAGAACTATGAAAAACAATATATTAAGCGTATATACAAGAGCAATAATTATAATAAAACGAAGACTGCCAAAGATCTGAATATATCTATTCGAAGTTTGTATTATAAAATGGATAAATACGAAATTGAAAAAAATAGCATGCAATAATTTGCGATACCCGCAAAGATATGCAGGATAAACATTTAATAAATGAAGCGTTTTCAATAAGTTTATTTTGGCATGATTTTTGCATAGTAAGAATGGGAGCTAAGGAGGCCGATATGGGAACAATAAAAACATTAAACGAATTAAAAGATAAAACAAAGCAAGAAAGAAAACAAATGATTGCAATTGCGAATGCTGCTGATACAGGAATTCTTCAAGCAGTGAAAATGGCTCTTGAGGATGGTTTATGTCGATTTAAATTATTCGGAGATAAGAATAAAATGGAAAAGGATGCAGCTGAATTAGGGTTTGTCATGGATCAATGGCCATCCGAGGAACTCATAATCGAACACACAGAACAAATTGACGAAGCTGCAGTTGCTGCAGTTAGATCCGTTTCGAGTAAAGAAGCAGATATTCTCATGAAAGGCGATATCGCTACAAAGAATATTTTAAAAGCAGCATTAAATAAAGAATATGGCTTGCGAACAGGGAAAATCTTGTCTCATGTCGCACTGTTTGAAATCCCAAATCAAGAACGCTTGATTTTTCTTACAGATGCTGCAATGAATATTGCTCCTGATTTGCAGCAAAAAGCAGAAATAATAAACAATGCAGTTCAAATTGCACAAGGTATTGGTGTTGAAGTGCCTAAGGTTGCAGCAATAACGCCGGTAGAAGTTGTGAATCAAGCTATGCCTTCAACGATAGATGCAGCCGTACTTACACAAATGCAGCGAAGAAATCAAATAAAAGGATGTATCATTGATGGGCCACTAGCATTTGACAATGCTGTTTCAATAACAGCAGCAAACCAAAAAGGAATCGATTCAGAGGTAGCGGGTCATGCGGATATCTTACTTGCATCGTCTATTGAAGCGGGGAATGCCTTATATAAATCATTTGTTTATTATGCACAAGCAAAAGTTGCTGCAGTCATTAGCGGTGCTAAGGTACCAATCATTTTAACATCGAGGGCAGATACAGCTGAAAACAAACTGTATTCTATTTCATTAGCCCTTGTCTCATCGAAATCATTCTAGGAGGAATTAATAATGCAACTATTTAGTTATATGGAAGAGTATGATTATGAACAATTGGTTTTTTGTCAAGATAAGAATTCTGGATTAAAGGCGATTATCGCAATTCACGATACTACTCTAGGGCCTGCGCTAGGCGGGACAAGAATGTGGACATATAAAACGGAGGAAGAAGCAATTGAAGATGCTTTACGACTAGCTAAGGGTATGACCTATAAAAATGCTGCAGCTGGTTTAAACTTAGGCGGAGGAAAAACGGTCATTATCGGTGATCCCAAAAAAGATAAAAGTCCAGAAATGTTTCGGGCTTTCGGTAGATATATACAAGGTTTAAATGGTAGATATATTACTGCAGAAGATGTTGGAACAACTGTACATGATATGGATCTTATTCATATGGAAACGGACTTTGTTACAGGGATTTCTCCCGAATCAGGCTCTTCAGGTAATCCTTCACCAGTGACTGCTTACGGAGTTTATAAAGGGATGAAAGCTGCCGCTAAAGCAGCCTATGGAGATGATTCTTTAGAAGGTAAAACCGTTGCAGTACAAGGAATTGGAAACGTAGCCTATGCGCTATGTGAGTTTTTACATGAAGAAGGTGCCAAGTTAATTGTAACGGACATTAATAAAGATGCAGTTGAAAAGGCGGTAACTGCATTTGATGCACAAGCAGTTGAACCTGAGGATATCTATGATGTGGATTGTGATATATATGCTCCATGTGCTTTGGGAGCTACCATTAACGATGATACAATTCCGAGAATAAAGGCGAAGGTAATTGCCGGTTCTGCAAATAATCAATTGAAATCAACCAAACATGGTGACATTATTCACGAGAAAGGTATTGTGTATGCTCCAGATTACGTCATTAATTCCGGTGGTGTTATCAATGTAGCGGATGAATTACAAGGCTACAATCGGGATAGAGCGATGAAAAAAGTAGAAACGATTTACGACAGCTTACAAAAAGTATTCGAAATATCTAATCGGGATAATATTCCTACGTATGTAGCAGCGGATCGAATGGCTGAAGAGCGGATCGAATCCGAAAGAAATTCTAGAAGTCAGTTCCTACTTAATGGACATCATATTTTAAGCAGACGTTAAGGTACAACTAGATATTGGAGGTAATGTTATTGCAAGATCAATTTAGAAATCTAATCATTAATCCAGGCTCTACTTCAACCAAAATTGGTGTTTTTGATAATGATTCCTGTATTTTTGAGAAAACGATCCGACATCATCCAGATGATTTAGATCAATTTTCTACCATTATTGAACAATATGCGTATCGCAAGCGAATCATTTTGGAACAACTTGATTACGAAGGGATCAATATTTCAAAGCTAAGTGCAGTTTGTGGAAGAGGCGGATTGTTACAAGCAATTCAAGGCGGTACGTATCAAGTAAATGAACAGATGCTTTCTGACTTAAAAATCGGGTATAATGGGGAACATGCCTCAAATTTAGGTGGAATTATTGCGAATGAAATAGCTACTGGATTAAATATACCTGCATATATCGTTGATCCAGTCGTTGTTGATGAATTAGATGACATTGCTCGCTATTCAGGATTTGCCAAAATACCAAGAAAGAGTATTTTTCATGCGCTTAATCAAAAAGCAGTTGCTAGAAAAGTTGCTACAGACCTTCAACAAAAGTATGAACATATGAATTTAATTGTGGCACATATGGGTGGCGGAATTTCTGTTGGTGCACACAAACAAGGCAAAGTAATCGATGTAAATAACGGTTTACATGGAGAAGGCCCTTTTTCCCCAGAAAGAGCTGGAACTGTTCCGGCTGGGGATTTAATTGATTTATGTTTTTCTGGTGAATATTTTCGCGAAGAAATCATGAAAATGGTCGTGGGTCATGGTGGATTAATGGGGTATTTAGAAACGAGCGATGCCAGAGAAGTAGAAAAACGAATTGCTGCAGGCGATAATCGTGCAAAAGCAATTTATGAAGCGATGGCATATCAAATTGCTAAGGAAATAGGATCGGCTAGTGCAGTACTTTCAGGTAAAGTTGATGTTATTGTCCTAACTGGTGGGTTAGCCTATGGAAAAGAATTTACAGATATGATTATTAAACGAATTGATTGGATTGCAGATACGGTTGTTTATCCAGGTGAAGATGAATTAAAAGCCTTAAATGAAGGAGTATTGCGTATTTTGCGAGATGAAGAAGTTCCCAAAACATACCCTAATACGTTAATTGGCAAAGGAGTGTAAGAAATGGCTAAGGAATTTGATTTAGTAATACTTGGTGGGGGAACGGGTGGCTATGTTGCTGCTATTAGAGCATCGCAACTCGGTATGAGTGTAGCTATTGTAGAAAAAGCAGAACTAGGTGGTACATGTTTACATCGTGGCTGTATACCTTCGAAAGCATTATTACGAAGTGCTGAAGTATATAAACAAACAAAAAGCGCTAATGAATTCGGTATTGAAACGAAGGCGACTGCTGTTAATTTTAGCAAAGTACAAGAACGTAAGCATTCCATTATAACAAAGCTGCATCAAGGTGTACAAGGATTAATGAAAAAAGGAAAGATCGAGATATATCATGGTTTTGGTCGCATTTTAGGTCCTAGTATCTTTTCGCCTATGCCTGGTACAATTTCAATTGAATATTCAAACGGGGAGGAAAACACTATGCTTATCCCTAAGAATGTTCTTATAGCTACAGGTTCTTCTCCAAAAACATTACCTGGGTTGGAAATCGACCATGAATATATTATGACCTCCGACGATGCTTTAAAAATGACGGCATTACCTGAATCAATTATTATTGTCGGGGGCGGAGTTATTGGAATAGAATGGGCCTCCATGCTTGCCGACTTTGATGTTGATGTAACGGTAATTGAATACTTAGATCACATCCTTCCAACAGAAGATCTTGAAGTAGCCAAAGAAGTTGAAAAATTATTAAAGAAAAAAGGAATTTCATTTGTTAAAAATGCCAAAGTATTAGCAGATACAATTGAAAAAGAAAATGGAATTTCAGTGGAGGCAGAGGTAGATGGTGAAAATCAGCAATTTGCAGCTGATAAAATGCTCGTTTCAGTTGGAAGAAAACCAAACACCACTAATATTGGTATAGAAAATACAGATATAATTGTTGAAAACGGTTCGATTCAAACCAATAGCTATTATCAAACGAAGGAATCGCATATTTACGCAATCGGAGATGTAATTGGCGGCATGCAATTAGCACATGTGGCATCACATGAAGGAATTACTGCAGTTGAGCATATGGCTGATAAAAATCCAACGCCTATTGATTATAATCATGTCCCTTCATGTATTTATTCTAGTCCAGAAGCAGCTAGTGTTGGTCTTACAGAAAAACAGGCAATAGACCAAGGGTATGATGTTAAAATCGGAAAGTTTCCTTTTCAGGCAGTTGGTAAAGCGCTTGTCTATGGGGAGGCAGATGGGTTTGTGAAAATCATTGCAGACAAGCAAACAGATGATTTATTAGGTATACATATGGTTGGCCCTCATGTAACTGATATGATTTCTGAAGCAGGATTAGCGAAGGTGCTTGATGCAACCCCATGGGAAATAGCTGATTCTATCCATCCTCATCCAACATTGTCAGAAGTAATTGGAGAAGCAGCGTTAGCCGTTGATGGAAAACAAATACATGGATAATTTTAAAGGAGGGAATTTGCATGTCACAAAACCGTCATAAAGAATTAGGACTAACAGATGAACAGGTTCTTCATATGTATAAAATGATGTTATTGGCTAGAAAAATCGATGAAAGAATGTGGCTTCTCAATAGAGCAGGGAAGATACCGTTTGTGATTTCCTGTCAAGGCCAAGAAGCAGCGCAAATTGGCGCATCTTTTGCGTTAGATAGAGAACATGATTATGTTGCACCATACTACCGTGATATGGGTGTGGTACTTGCATTTGGTATGACTTCAAAAGAATTAATGCTTTCAGGTTTTGCAAAAGCGGAAGACCCAAATTCAGGTGGTCGTCAGATGCCAGGCCATTTTGGTCAAAAGAAAAATCGTATATTAACCGGCTCATCACCAGTTACAACGCAATTACCCCATGCTGTAGGTGTTGCATTAGCAGCAAAAATGAGAAAAGATCCAATTGTATCGCTCGTTACTTTGGGTGAGGGTTCCTCGAACCAAGGAGACTTCCATGAAGGGTTGAACTTTGCAGGAGTGCACAAACTCCCGGTGATCACAATGGTTGAAAACAACAAATACGCTATTTCTGTACCGATTGAGAAGCAAATTGCAAGTGAAACAGTTGCTGACCGTGCTCAAGGATACGGAATGCCGGGTTATACGGTTGATGGGAATGATCCGTTAGCCGTTTACGAAGCAGTAAAGAATGCTCGTGAACGAGCGATTAATGGAGAAGGTCCAACATTAATTGAGGCTGTGTCTTATCGATTAACAGCTCACTCTAGTGATGATGATGATCGGACATATCGGGAAAGTAAAGAAGTAGATGAAGCGAAGAAGAAAGATTCACTGATTACGTTTGCTAAATACTTACAAGATGAGAATATATTATCCGAAGACGTTGAAAAACAAGTAAATGACGAAATTGCTAAAGAAGTAAATGAGGCTACTGATTATGCTGAAAATGCAGCCTATGCACAGCCTGAGGATGCCTTAAGATATGTATATGAAGAGTAAGGAGGGAGAATTGTCATGCCAGTAATGTCTTATATTCAGGCAGTAACCGCTGCTTTAAGAGAAGAGATGCAACGGGATGAAAATGTTTTTGTATTAGGAGAAGATGTAGGTAAAAAAGGAGGCGTATTCCGTGCTACTGATGGCTTGTTTGATGAGTTTGGAGAGGCGAGAGTATTAGATACGCCCCTTGCCGAATCTGCCATTGCAGGGGTAGGAATTGGTGCGGCAATGTATGGATTACGCCCAGTAGCAGAAATGCAATTTGCAGATTTTATTATGCCTGCCGTCAACCAGATTATTTCTGAAGCTGCGAAAATACGTTATCGCTCGAACAATGACTGGAATGTACCAATGACGATCCGTGCACCATACGGTGGCGGTGTTCATGGGGCGCTGTACCATTCTCAATCCGTCGAAGCTGTTTTTGCGAATCAACCAGGATTGAAAATCGTAATGCCTTCTACTCCCTATGATGTTAAAGGTTTATTAAAGGCGTCAATTCGTGATAATGATCCCGTTTTATTTTTTGAACATAAACGTGCTTATCGTTTATTGAAGGGAGAAGTTCCTGAAGAAGATTATGTATTACCGATTGGTAAGGCAGATATAAAAAGGGAAGGTTCCGATATTACAATTATTACGTATGGCTTATGTGTTCACTTTGCTCTACAGGCAGCAGAAAAATTAGCTGAGGAAGGGATTGACGCACATATTTTAGACTTACGCACAGTGTATCCACTAGATAAGGAAGCAATTATTGACGCTGCAACGAAAACGGGTAAAGTGCTATTAGTCACGGAAGATAATAAAGAAGGAAGTATTATTGGTGAAGTAGCAGCAATTATTGCAGAGAATTGTTTGTTTGATCTTGATGCACCAGTGCAACGATTAGCAGGTCCCGAAATTCCTTCCATGCCATATGCACCAACCATGGAAAAATATTTTATGATTAACCCTGATAAAGTTGAAAAAGCAATGAAAGAACTAGCGGAATTTTAATACAAGGAGGGCTGTTATATGGCTGCTGAAAAAATTAACATGCCACAATTAGGTGAAAGTGTTACAGAAGGTACGATTAGCTCATGGCTCGTTCGTGTTGGAGATAAGATCAATAAATACGATCCTATTGCAGAAGTAATGACTGATAAGGTAAATGCTGAGGTACCATCATCATTTACTGGAACAATTAAAGAGCTAGTAGCTCAAGAAGGCGATACGATTCAAGTTGGAGATTTAATGTGTTACATCGAGACAGAAGAAAGTAATACAGCAAAGACTTCAAAAGAAACACATCAAGAGAGGGAATCAAAATTAGAAGACGTCCAAGAGGACACTGTAAAGGATCAATCCATGAAAAAACGTTATTCACCAGCGGTATTACGACTCGCTCAAGAGAATGATATTGATTTAGAACAAGTAGAAGGTTCAGGTAAGCATGGAAGAATTACCAGAAAGGACCTTGAAAAGATCATCGAATCAGGTACGAAACCGACGAAAGAAAAAACGACTACCATGGAATCATCTCCATCGGAAGAAAATAAAAAAACAGATACAACAACTGCTGCATCCAAGCAATCGGGACCTACGTCGCAACCTGGAGATGTTGAAATTCCCGTTACAGGCGTTCGTAAAGCAATTGCTCAGAATATGGTACGTTCTAAACAAGAAATTCCACATGCCTGGATGACTGTTGAAGTAGATGTAACGGATCTTGTTACTTACAGGAATCAAATCAAGGATTCATTTAAACAAAAGGAAGGGTACGGGCTTACGTTCTTTGCTTTCTTTGTAAAAGCTGTTGCTCAAGCTTTAAAAGAGTTTCCACAACTAAATAGTACGTGGGCAGAAGATAAAATCATTCAACGTAAAGATATCAACCTTTCGATTGCTGTAGCTAAGGATCAAGAATTATTTGTACCAGTTATTCATCATGCGGATGATAAAAGTATAAAAGGAATTGCTAAGCAAATTCATGAATTAGCTATGAAGGCTAGATCAGGAAAGCTAACAGGTGATGATATGAAAGGAGGGACGTTTACTGTAAATAATACAGGATCCTTTGGTTCGATCCATTCGATGGGGGTAATTAATCATCCGCAGGCAGCGATTTTGCAGGTAGAATCGATTGTAAAACGTCCTATGATTGTCAATGATATGTTTGCAGCTCGTGATATGGTAAACCTTTCACTATCGCTTGACCATCGTATATTGGATGGATTAGTATGTGGTCAGTTCCTTGCACGTGTGAAGGAGCTCTTAGAAAATATGAATGAAAATACAATAAACATCTATTAGTATTTCATTATTAATGCTATCTCACATAAATGTATATCATTGAAATATAGGCAGGATGCTGGTATCCTATCTATAGGTGAGAGAACATTAAAATAAGGGGTTTGATTTGAATGGATTTTAATATATTTATGAATGATGTTGTAGATGCTGCGCGTAAGGATATTAGAGAGGCTGGTTATCAGGAATTAACAACTCCTGAAGATGTAGATCAAGCACTAGCTCAGGACGGCACGACGTTAGTTATGGTAAATTCTGTTTGTGGTTGTGCTGGTGGGATTGCCAGACCTGCGGCTGCAAACGCCATTCACTATGATAAACGCCCGGATCAACTTGTAACTGTATTTGCGGGACAAGATAAAGAGGCAACTGAAAAAGCAAGACAATATTTTGAAGGATATCCGCCATCGTCACCATCTTTCGCTTTCTTAAAAGATGGTAAAATCGTTACAATGCTAGAACGTCATGATATTGAAGGGCATAATGCGATGGATGTAATCGGCAAGCTTCAAGCTATTTTTGATCAACATTGTAAAGAAGTATAAATCTGGGTAATTCGTATATGGGGCTGTCTCTATGTTATCGTAGGTCAGCCTTATTTTTTCGAAGTTTTAGCTTTCAACTTATTTTTAAGGATAATTGAGCAGCATAAAGGAGAATAGAGCGTGAAGATAGGTTATCGAACAATCAAAACTGCGATAGGCACACCTATTGCGATTTGGATTGCTCAATTATTGGGACTATCAAATTTTGTTTCAGCAGGTATTTTAACCATATTATGTATCCAGCCATCAAGAAAACAATCGTTTCTCAGTGCTTGGAATCGCTTTTTAGCATGCATCATTGCTAGTATGTTATCTATTGTATTCTTTCATTATATTGGGTACCATCCTGCGGTTGTTGGGGTCTTACTAATGGTATTCATTCCAGTAACGGTATTCTTAAATATTACCCAAGGTATTGCAACAAGCTCTGTCATCATTCTAAACTTATACAGCGCTCAATATTTAGATTATGCCTTTTTAGTAGATCAATTTTTACTCATTGTAATAGGGATAGGAACAGGTTTACTATTAAATATATATATGCCAAGCTTAGATAATAAATTAAAGGCAAAACAAAAAGAGTTAGAGCAAAATTTTCAAGTTGTACTGTATGAGATTGCTCTATACGTACGTAATCGAAATATTGTTTGGGATGGTAAAGAAATTACAAAGATCGGGCAGTTATTGGAAGAAGCAGCAGATTTAGTTGAGCGGGATAAAGAAAATCATCTATTAAGGAATAAGCATCCATATCGTGATTACTTCCGAATGCGGTCTAGGCAATACGAATTACTACAACGGATGCTACCCCTTGTAACAAAATTACCAAAAAAAGATTCCATTACTGAAAAGATAGCAGCATTTTTTGAAGGGCTGTCAGAAGCTGTTCACCCAGGAAATACAGCTGTTATTTACTTAGAAGAGTTAGAACAGCTAAAAAAAGAATTTGATAATGAGGATCTTCCTTGTTCACGAGAAGAATTTGAAACAAGGGCGAATTTATTTAGATTATTACATGATATAGAAGATTATCTACTTTTAAAAAAGAGATATAAAGAAAGTGATATAAATATAAGAAAAAAATTAACAAAATAAAAAGACTGGACTTTTACGTAAAGTCTAGTCTTTTTTTATGCTACGTTTTCATATACATCACATTGCAATTAATTATTTAAATAAACATAGCTAAACCAGCAGTTAATGTAGATAGGAGCATCGCAATTATCATAATGTAGACAATTAATTTTGTTGTACGTTCTCGTTTTGACTTTTTTGCCATACAAAAGTCCCCCTTTATTACCGTATCCTATATCCACATTTTACAGTGAAATCGAAAATTGGACAAGTACTAGCCTTAATTGTTGTTCTGTGCCTAGTCCGACAAAAATAGGATGTAACTATAAACCGATTAGGGGGAAAAACATGAAAGATTTTACACATTCAACAACAAATGAATTGTCTCATATAGGAATAGCGGTAAAGGATTTAGATCTAGCTCTTTCTTTTTACGTCGATCGCTTAGGTTTACATATTATTACTACAGAAACGATTTTAACAGAGGGTGTGAAAATTGTACTCCTTCAACATGGAACAATGCAAATTGAATTGTTGCATGCCTTAAATGAAAGCTCTCCAATTTATACTTATATTGAAAAATATGGGGAAGGGATTCATCATATTGCATTTACTGTAAACGATATTTCCTCACAATTAACTTCTCTGCATCAACAGGGCATTCAGTTAATTGATGACCACCCTCGATTTGGAGCTCGTAATACAAAGGTTGCTTTTATCCATCCAGCGTCTTCAAACGGTGTACTTGTAGAGCTTTGTGAAAAGGGTGAAGCTAATGGATATGTATGATAAAATTACAGAACTTTATGAAAAGAGACGTCATCTAGAATTAGGCGGAGGTGAAAAAAGAATTGCTACTCAACATCAAAAAGGGAAACAAACAGCTAGAGAGCGTATTCGTGAATTAGTCGATACGGATACATTTGTAGAACTAAATCCTTTTATGATGCAACGTTCCCCTAACAAAGAAGCAAATGGAGAAGGTGTTGTAACTGGTTATGGTAAAATAAAGGGGATACCAGTTTATTTATTTTCGCAAGATTTTACTGTATACGGTGGAGCGCTTGGTGAAATGCATGGTAAGAAAATTGCAAATGCGATGGATTTAGCAGCGAAAAACGGTATGCCATTTATTGGGTTAATTGATTCAGGTGGAGCACGTATTCACGAAGGAGTATCTGCATTAGATGGATACGGGCAAGTATTCTATCGGAATGTCCTATACTCTGGTGTGATACCACAAATATCTGTAATTCTAGGTCCAAGTGCTGGTGGGGCCGTTTATTCTCCTGCAATTACTGATTTTATTATTATGGTAGAGGAAACATCACAAATGTTTATTACCGGTCCAAAGATTATTGAGACTGTAACAGGCGAACAAATCTCTGTTGAAGCATTGGGTGGAGCAGCCATTCATAATTCCCAAAGCGGCAATGCCCATTTCCAAGCAAAAACGGAAATAGATGCTTTGAAGTTAGTTAAACAGCTTTTACAATACCTCCCATCGAATTGTAAAGAAAAGCCGCAAGAAACTGCAAATGATTATGAAAAGAAAAGAGAAAATGATTTAATAGATATAGTGCCCGTTAACAGTAGAATTCCTTATAATGTAAAGGACGTGCTCCATCATATTATTGACAAGGATAGCTTGTTGGAAGTGCAACCCTATTTTGCTAAAAATATAGTTATCGGGTTTGCGCGACTAAATGGTAAGTCAGTTGGACTAGTATGTAATCAACCGAAGTATTTGGCAGGAGGTCTAGACATACATTCAAGTGATAAAGCTGCTCGATTTATCCGTTTTTGTGATGCTTTTCAAATCCCTTTGTTAACATTGGAAGATGTAACAGGTTTTATCCCTGGAGTAAAACAAGAACATTCAGGAATAATTCGACACGGTGCAAAAATACTTTATGCTTATGCTGAAGCTACCGTGCCCAAAATAACAGTCATATTAAGGAAAGCATATGGTGGAGCGTATGTGGCATTAAATAGTAAATCAATTGGGGCAGATATTGTTTATGCTTGGCCGAATGCTGAAATAGCTGTGATGGGAGCAGAAGGTGCGATCAATGTCTTATTTGCAGAAGAGTTAGCTAAGAGTGAGAACCCTGATCAATTGAAACAGGAAAAAATGCATACATACCAAGAACGTTTCACCAATCCATATGAAGCTGCAAGTTTAGGGATGATTGATGATATTATTGATCCGCGTGAGACAAGGAGCAAGTTAATTGAAGCACTTGATATGTTAGCAAATAAACAAGAAAATCGCCCGTTTAAAAAACATGGTAATATCCCATTATGAGAACGAACTAGAATTTAGGAGGATTAAAATGGTACAAATTAATGAACAAAGACTCGTAGATGAATTCTTTGAGTTAGTTAAAGTGGATTCAGAAACAGGAAATGAATCAGAAATTGCAAAATTACTGAAGCAGAAGTTTTCTGAACTAGGGCTTGAAGTGATAGAAGATGACAGTAAAGCGATAACCGGTCATGGCGCTGGAAACTTGATTTGTAATTGGCAAGGAAATAAAGAAGGTGTTGAGCCAATTTATTTCACTTCTCATATGGATACTGTCGTACCGGGACAATCGATTAAACCGATGATAAAAGATGGCTATATTCAATCTGATGGCACTACTATTTTAGGTTCAGATGATAAAGCTGGGTTGGCGGCAATCTTGGAAACAATTCGAACTGTGAAGGAGAATAATCTGGAACATGGAGATATTCAGTTTATTATCACTGCTGGTGAAGAATCCGGTTTAGTGGGAGCTAAAGCTTTAGAAGCTTCTATGTTAAATGCGAAATATGGCTATGCTTTAGATAGTAACGGAGATGTTGGAGATATTATTGTTGCTGCACCTACGCAAGCGAAAGTGCATGCAATCATTAAAGGAAAAACAGCTCACGCCGGTGTAGCTCCAGAAAAAGGAGTATCAGCAATTACCTTAGCAGCAAAGGCAATTGCTAAAATGCCGTTAGGAAGAATTGATGAAGAAACGACTGCGAACATTGGACGTTTTGAAGGAGGAAAGCAAACAAATATTGTTGTGGATCATGTGGAGATTTTGGCGGAAGCTCGATCTTTAGTACCAGAAAAGATGGAAATGCAAGTTGCTAAAATGAAAGAAGCATTTGAAACCACTGCACAAGAACTTGGTGGATCTGCAGAAGTTGAAATCAAAGTGATGTATCCAGGTTTTAAACAACAAGCTGGAGATAAGGTCGTTGAAGTAGCTAGTAGTGCTGCCAAAACCATAGGTAGAGAAAGTAAGTTATTACAAAGCGGTGGAGGTAGTGACGCAAATGTTATTTCTGGCCATGGCATACCTACGGTTAATTTAGCTGTGGGTTATGAAGAGATCCATACAACGAATGAGCGAATTAAAGTAGAAGATTTAGTGAAGGTTACGGAATTAGTAACTGCGATTATTCAGGAATCAGCTAAATAGGATTCATGAAACCCTTTAAGCATAGTGCTTAGAGGGTTTTTATCTGTTTGTATGTTATAATAAATACGAAGCTATCTAGTTTATAAAGGGGTATAATTATGAAAGACCGTGTTAGTAGGCGAAGAGTCATCTTTCATATTGATATGAACTGTTTCTATGCTTCGGTTGAAATGGCCTATAATCCAGAACTGAAAGGGAAGCCACTAGCAATTGCTGGTAATCCCGAAGAAAGAAGAGGTATTGTCGTAACCAGTAGTTATGAGGCAAGATCGAAGGGTGTAAAAACAACAATGAACCTCTGGGAAGCAAAAAAACGATGCCCTGAGTTAATTGTTATGCGTCCCAATTTTGATAGATATCGTGCAGCTTCAAGAGAAATATTTAAGATGCTATCGGATATTACTCCATTTGTTCAACCTGTTTCGATCGATGAAGGCTATATGGATATTACCGAAAGTGGAGGAGACCCAATTAAAACAGCTGTCCAACTGCAAGAGAGGATACTGCAAGAGCTTGATTTGCCATGCAGTATTGGGATTGCACCGAATAAATTTTTAGCTAAAATGGCTTCAGATATGAAAAAACCACAGGGAATAACGATCCTAAGAAAGCGAGAAATTTCTTCAAAACTATGGCCCTTACCTATTCATGAGATGTATGGCGTAGGAGAGAAAACGGCAACAAAGTTGAAAGGTATTGACATAAATACAATTGGTGATTTAGCAAGGAAAGATGTATATTCATTAAAACAGGTGCTAGGGATCAATGGAGAACGGTTACGGAATAAAGCAAACGGTATTGATACTAGCCCTGTAGACCCTGATGCTGTCTATGAATTTAAGAGTATCGGCAATTCCAAGACGCTTCCAT
Source organism: Virgibacillus salexigens (assembly GCF_000723585.1). Lineage (NCBI taxonomy): Bacteria > Bacillati > Bacillota > Bacilli > Caryophanales > Bacillaceae > Virgibacillus > Virgibacillus salexigens. Next base: position 2,069,375 of record NZ_CCDP010000001.1, read on the forward strand.
TTGATACGACGGATGAGAGAGAACTGCATTCACTTATCCAACAACTTAGTGAAAATGTAGAAAAACGGATGAAACGAAAACAAGCAGTAGGCAGAAGTGTTCAGTTAATGATCCGTTTCCATGATCGAAAAACGATTACGCGCAGCAAAAAACTAGGAGACTATATTGAAACAAAAGAGGATATTATGATGGTAGCCCATGAATTATTACAAAAGCATTGGAACTTGGAGCCGATTCGGTTATTGGGGATTACTGTTCAAGATGTTGAAGAAAAGCATTCCATCATCCAACAGTTGGATTTATTCACTTATGAAAAAGAAGCCAGTAAAGAAAAACTGTATGAAACAATTGATGAGCTAACTGAAAAATACGGAAAGAATACATTCGTTTCATGGGATTCCCAAACGATAGACGATCAAAAACCAACGACAAGCTTTCAAAAGGATTTTTTAGATGACTTTAGAAAATAATGAGACGCAAGGTCATATGCCATGCGTCTCATTTGTTTAGAAAAGCCTCTTTTGCTTTATGTCATTACTTCATTATTTTATTTATAATTGTTTCTGATAATTTACTACCAGGGTATCGGAATGGAAAATCAAATTTAGTTGTTTGTTTCATAATACTTTTCTTATGAGAAAATGTATCAAAACTATATTTGCCATGATAGGCTCCCATACCACTAGAGCCAACACCACCAAACGGGAGATGTGGATTTGCTAAATGATAAAGGGTATCATTAATGCTACCGCCGCCAAAAGAGAGGTATTGCATTATTTGCTGCTGCGTATTGTCGTTTTCTCCAAAGTAATATAATGCAAGTGGTTTTTCTTTGGATCTAATCATACTAACTGCATCTTCAATATCTTTGAATGTCAATACGGGAAGAATAGGCCCGAAGATTTCCTCTTGCATTACAGGATCTTCCCAAGTGATCTTATCAAGAATCGTTGGTTCTATTTTTAAGGACATACGATCAGATTCACCACCATGCAAAGCTGATCCATTCGATAAGAAATTAGATAATCGGTCGAAATGTTTTTCATTAATAATTCGAATATAATCTTTATTAATTAGTGGATTCTTACCATAAAAACTTCTTATATATTTTTTCATCGCTTTTAATAATTTAAATTTAACCTTCTCATGCACATATAAGTAATCAGGGGCTACACAAGTTTGACCTGCATTGGTATATTTTCCCCAGACGATTCGTTTTGCAGCTAGATTGATATTTGCATCTTTATCTACTATTGCTGGGCTTTTCCCGCCAAGTTCAAGTGTTACTGGTGTTAAATGTTTACTTGCTTCATGCATAATGATTTTTCCAGTTTCCGTACTTCCTGTAAAGAATATGTTATCAAATCGTTCTTGTAAAAGTGCTTGTGACGTTTCCTTCGCACCTTCAACAACGGTTATGAAAGAAGGATCAAACGTATTTTCAATTAGTTTCTTTAATAATGAAGAAGTCGCAGGTGCATCTTCAGACGGTTTAATAACTACACAATTTCCGGCTGCTAAAGCACCAATCGCTGGTGCAAGAGCTAATTGTAAAGGATAATTCCATGGGGCAATAATCAGACATACACCATAGGGTTCTTTCAAAATCAAATTTTTAGTACCTTTATGTGTGATAGGGGCAGAAACCTTTGTAGGCTCCATCCAATCACGTAAGTGTTTCATTGTGTAATCTATTTCGGTTAATAAAAAACCAAGTTCCGTCGTTAATGTTTCATGTTTCGATTTATTTAGATCTGATCGCAGAGCTTGATATACTGCTGCTTCATTTTCCTTTAACATTTGCTTAAGTTTTTGTAATTGTTCTTTTCGAATTGTATAATCCATTGTATTCCCATTTAAGAAAAATGCGCGCTGATTAGAAATAATAGATGATACTTGTGTCATTGGAAAGCCCTCCTTTATTTAATTGTAAAAGTAGAAAAATCATGTGCTAAATCAGTTTGCGGGAAGATGGCTTGGGCTTCCTGTAAAAGTTGCTCATTTTCTTCCTTTTGATAGCGTGATGAAATATGAGTGAGAATCAAATGTTTGCAATTACTTTCTTTTGCAAGCCTTGCAGCTTGTGAAGTAGTAGAATGGAAATATTGTTCTGCAAGTGCTTCTTTATCCTCTCTAAAGGTAGATTCATGAACAAGGACATCTGCATTTTTTGCAAAGGAAGTAAAGCGTGATGATAGCCTCGTATCACCTAAGATAGTTATAATCCTTCCTTTTTTATTTTCTCCTATAACGTCTTTTCTGTAAATCCGTTTCCCGTTTGAAGTTTCAACAAACGCTTTTTCCTTAATTTCTTGATAAATTGGACCGGGTTCTATTCCCATTTCTTTTAATTTATGAACGAGTAATTCTCCAGGTTTATCATTTTCCACGATTCGAAAACCGAAGCTAGGAATGACATGATCTAATTCCTCTATATAAACCGTAATTTCTTCGTCTTTGATAATAGAACCATGACTTATTTCCATAACCGTTAAAGGATAAGTAAGATGTGTACCACTTATATTTAGACTTGTTTCTATAAAAGACTTCAATCCTTGTGGGCCGTAAATTGTTAGAGGAGTATCTCCGCCTTGGAAGGATCGACTACTTAAGAGTCCAGGGAGACCATAAATATGATCTCCATGCAGATGACTGATAAAAATCTTCGTAATTTTTCTAGGCTTGATTGATGTATAAAGAATTTGGTGTTGGGTCGCTTCACCACAATCAAATAACCAAATACAATTCTGTTCTTGTAATAATTTCAGTGCAATCGCTGATACATTCCGTTCTTTGGAGGGAACACCAGCCCCTGTCCCAAGAAAAACTAACTCCATTGCCAAACCTCCAAATCATTTCCATGCTCTTACATATTGCTTGGGTGGATCAATATTATCACCTAATTGATCAGCTGCTTCTTTTGCCCAATAGGGATTTCTTAATAAAGCTCTTCCAATAAAAACAAGATCTGCACGGTCATTTTGTAGTATTTCTTCTGCTTGAATTCCAGTTGTAATTAAACCGACTGCACCGGTGTATATTCCTATTTGCTGTTTAATCCGTTCACAGCGTGTTAATTGATATCCTGGAAAAGTTTTTATTTTTGCTGGAACAACACCACCTGAACTACAATCTATTAATTCAACACCATCTTGCTTTAATTGTTCTGTAAAATAAAGGATCTCATCCAAGGTATTTCCTTTTGAATGGTACTCATCTGTAGAAATTCTTACAAAAATCGGTCCTTGCCACACGGTTTTTATGGAAGAAATGATTTCTTTTAAAAATCGATATCGATTTTTAACGCTCCCGCCATATTCATCATTTCGTTGATTGGTTAACGGAGATAAAAATTGATTAATTAAATATCCATGTGCACCATGAATTTCAATAATATCAAAATCTGCCTCAGAAGCTCGTCTTGCTGCCTGTTTAAACGCATCAATTGTTTGATAAATTGCTTTAAGGCTCATTTCAATTGGCTGTTGGTAATTTTCATTAAAGGCAATGTTTGATGGTGCAAAAATGGATGTTGGCAGTTCTGCTTTTCTACCAGCATGTGCCAGCTGAATAGCTGTTTTTGTACCATAACTATGTAAAGTAGCGTTAAGGTCTTTTAACCCTTTGATATGGTGGTCATCCCAAATCCCTAAATCGTAAGGGGAAATTCGTCCTTCTTTTTGGACTGCTGAAGCTTCTAACATGATTAAGCCTACTTGGCCGATAGCACGAGACGTATAATGTGTAATGTGAAAAGGTGTGATTTTTCCATCTTCAGCAGTACAAGAGTACATACACATTGGTGACATGACAATACGATTCTTAAGTGTAACATGTTTAACGTCTATAGGTTCTAATAAAAGCGACATATGGTGTAGTAACCTCCTAGTTATTATTCTTTAATTATTTTCTTACAATGGATTGCTTGATCAGGAACATCTGTAATAATACCATTAACACTCGTCTCTAAAGATCTTATTATTCTTGCTGGCTTGTTCACCGTATATACGCGCAGTTTCATATTCCTTCGGTGGCTCTCTTCAACGAGTCGTTTGTTTAAAAGTCGATATTTAATATGGATCGCATTTGCTCCCATCTCTTCAGCAAAAGAGACAAGGCGCTTGTATTTTTTAGAAGTTAAAAAAGCAACACCGATCGTGTCTTTTTTGTTTCTAAGTCTCCGAATGCTGTTTGGATTAAACGTTGAAATTGTGGTACGATTTAGTAACTGATGGTATGCAATGGCATCATAGACAATGGATTCAATATGCTTATAGTCTATTTTATAATTTTTTAACTCAATATTTAAATATAACGGCTTCGCTTTAATCCAATTTAGAAAGTCATCTAATGATGGAATCGTTATATGTTCAAATTCGTTCGAGTACCATCTTCCTGCGTCCAACTGTTTTAATTGTTCATAGGTAAAGTCTTTTACGTAACCTACTGTACCCGTCGTTCGTTTAAGCTGTTCATCATGGAATAAGACAGGAATATTATCTTTTGTAAGTTGAACATCTGTTTCAATGCCGTCTGCGTTCATGTTACAGGCTAACTTAAAAGCAGGCATTGTATTTTCAGGTGCATATTTACTTGCTCCACGATGTGCGAATATTTTGGTATTCATACGGTTCACCTCTTATAAATTGTGTTGGATGATTGATAAAAAGTCAATTTATCTTTCTTTATGGTGTTACCAATATTAAAGAATAGGTGGAGGGATTGTAGTGAAAAATTGGCAGACGAAAGAAGAGCTAACCGATTTATTATGTTCGCTTGTGAACTATCAAAGCATTACAGGGTCAAACGCAGAGATTGCTTTAGCGGAATATATGTATCATCTTTTCGAGCAAAAGCCATATTTTCAAGCTAATCCTTCAGATTTGAATTTACATCCGCTTAACGATGGCAGAAGATTACTTACGGCATTTGTTAGAAGCAAGATTAATACAGATAAAACAATTATATTATTAAGTCATTTTGATGTGGTAGAAGTCAATGATTATGGTTCCTTACAAAACCTTGCCTTTCATCCGAAGGAACTTACAAAAGAGATGTTGAAAATCAAAGACAAGCTTTCGGAAACCATACAGCAAGATTTAAATAATGGAGATTGGTTATTCGGTCGAGGGACGATGGATATGAAAGCAGGACTTAGTCTACATTTATCCATGCTTGAAAAAGCAATGCATGGTGAGTTTGAAGGGAATCTATTATTGCTTACGGTACCTGATGAAGAAGTCAACTCGAAAGGGATGTTAACGGCACTGCCTGTTTTGCAGGAAATAAAAGAAAAAGAGCAATTAACGTATCTTGCTTGCTTAAATGGAGAGCCAATGTTTAGTAAGTACCCTGGAGATTCCGCTTACTATGTATATACTGGCTCTATCGGTAAAATATTACCCGGGTTTTATTGTTATGGAAAAGAATCACATGTAAGTGAACCATTTTCTGGAATTAATCCAAATCTAATGATTAGTTTCTTATCTCAACAACTAGAATTAAATGAAGCATTTATTGAAAAAATAGGCGAGGAAATAACACCTCCTCCAATAAGCTTAATGCAACGAGACTTAAAAGAGAATTATTCCGTACAAACTCCACAAGCTGCGATCGCGATGTACAACATTTTATATCTTAAACAATCCCTTCATGAGATTAATTCGAAGCTGCTTCATGGTGCAATGGTTGCTGCAAGTCAAATTGAGAGTTATGTACTTGAAAAAGCAGATTACTTCTCCGAAATTGCAACTGATTTAAAGATGCCACCAGTAACCGTAAATGTCATGATGTATGAAGAATTATATCAGGAAGCGGTTAAACGTAATGGAAAAGATGAAGTCGTTCGCAGACAGAATTTGTTAGTAAGTCAGCGCAATCAAGGGGATCGTGATTTCTCTACTCTACTTGTTCAGGATTTAGCGTCCATGTGTAAAGATTTAGCACCCATGATTATTTTATTTTATAGTCCTCCATTTTATCCAGCGGTTACTTCAGATAATGACCCGTATATACGTGGGGTAATGCAACATATCAAGGACTACACAGAGAAAAACTTTCAAGTTGCCTTAACTGTTTCCGAGTTTTTCACAGGCTTATCTGACCTTAGTTTTATTGGACCACCTTCAACAACCAGTCAAATGAAGCATTTAACATTAAATATGCCATTACAAAATAATGGTTTTAATTTGCCAGAAGATGTGATGCAGCAACTGACCATGCCAATTTTAAATATCGGACCTTTAGGTAGGGATCCTCATCAATGGACGGAACGTTTAGAATTGACATATAGCTTTGAATATTTGCCGAAAATCCTAACACAGGCTATCCATCATCTGTATCATACGTAATGCTTTCATTGTAAATGAATCGACAATTAAATATAAAAGGGGTAAAATAACAGAAAATGAATGATCATTCAGTGGAGGAATTTTAGATGAAAGTAATCGATAAAACAATAAGTCAGATAACATTACCAACCCCTTTTGCAGTTGGAGATGTTCATGTATATATTTTAGAAGGGGAACTTCTATCTTTGATTGACGCAGGTGTAAAAACGAAGGAAGCATGGGAAGCCTTTCAAATACAATTAAAAGAAATAGGCTATGGTCCAAATGATATCGAGCAAATTATTTTGACACACCATCATCCAGATCATATTGGCTTAATTGAACAATTTCCACGAGTTCAACATATTATCGCTCATCACCAGGTAAATAGGTGGATTACACGTGATACTGCTTATTTTAAACATTATCGTCAATTCTTTAAGCAGTATTTTACATTATCAGGCGTACCAGAAGATTTATTAGCTGGGTTGGAACTACAGGAAAGTACATTGGCTTTTATTGGAGAAGGAGAATTAACGAATACGATAGATGATGGTGATATACTACCTGGACACCAAGAATGGACCGTCATTGAAACTAAAGGACATGCCCAAAGTCACCTGTCTTTTTTACGACAACAAGATCAGATATTATTAGGAGGGGATCATTTATTGAAGCATATCTCGTCCAACCCACTAATGGAGCCTCAAGAAGTTGGCCAATCTATCGATCAACGCCCTAAGCCGATGCTTCAGTATAGAAGAAACTTAGAAAAGTGTATGGAACTTGGAATCGAAAATGTGCTCCCAGGACATGGCAAAGTCGTTCGGCATCCTATCTCCTTAATACAGGAACGATTAAAGAAACACGAGGAAAGGGCAGAAAAAGTATACCATCTGTTAGATAATGGTGAAAAAACACCATACCAAGTGTGTATGGAACTATTTCCAAAACAATTTCAAAGTCAGATTGATTTAACAATGTCCGTCACATTTGGACAATTAGACTATTTAGAGGATCAAGCTCGTATTTATAAGACAGTAAAGGATGGGCATTTGGTTTATGCAAAAACAGTTAACTGGTAAGAAAATCATTATTACAGGTGCATCTAGCGGTATCGGAGAAAAATTGGTTTGGCGTATTGCTGAAGCTGGGGGCACGCCGCTAATGATAGCACGATCTATCAGTAAGTTGACTGCTATCAAGAAGCGTATCTGGGAACACTATCAAATAGAAAGTTATGTATACGAAGCTGACTTGCTTGTAAAAAAGGATAGGGAAGCAGTTATCGAATTTATCCTCATTGAACATGAACAAATACATGGATTAATAAATAATGCAGGTATCGGTAAGTTTGCGCATTTTTTAGAAATGTGTCAGCAAGAAATGGATAATATGTTTGAATTAAACGTTCATGCATTAATTCAAATGTCAAAGCGGTTTCTAGCTCATTTTGACTCTTTTAATGAAGGACATATCGTTAATATCGCATCACAAGCTGGAAAAATAGCTACGCCTAAAGCAGCTATATATAGTTCGACAAAGCATGCAGTCATTGGTTTTTCAAATGGACTGCGGCTTGAATTAAAAAAAACCAATGTGTTTGTTACTGTGGTTAATCTTGGTCCAGTGCAAACAGACTTCTTTCAAACAGCTGATCCGAATGGAACATATCAAGAAAATGTATCACAGTACATGCTAAATCCAGATAAAGTAGCTATAAAAATAGTAAACCATTTATTTGAATCGAAACGTGAAATTAATTTACCATTGTGGATGGAAATAGGAAGCAGGTTATACCAATTATTTCCAGTTGCTTTTGAACGAATTTTACAGAAACAATTTACCAAAAAGTGAATTCACTGGAGTGTTGAAGCATGAAACTAACAATTTCAAAGGAAGCATATGATTTGCTGGAACCCCTATTAAGCTCAGAAGCTCCGTATTTATTATTATGGTATGATACGGAAGGATGTGGATGCGGGGTGAATGGAGTGCCAATTATTCGATTAACAGATCAAATTAAATCAACGTATCAAGCAGTGAATAATCATTATTTCCAAATATATATTGAGAAACAACAAACTACTTTCTTTGCAGAGCAAATGTCGTTACAAGTGGTAAATAATAACATGTTACGCCTTTCAAGTCCGGAAGGTATATTAAATCCATTTATTGGTATGCAGCAAATTCAATATACAAAATAAGCGATGGCAACTGTTCTCATAAGTGCAACAGTTGCCATTTTTATAACAAACTAGATATGCTTTTTATTTTTTATCGATGTGTCTGATAAGTAATCGGTCTTGACAGATGTTGCAATGCAGAATAAATTTCATCTGGTAATTCGGAATGGAAATCGCCATCAATTGTTTCTTTTAATTGGTTTACCGAACTAGCTCCAAAGACTGCACTAGCTACAGCAGGATGTTTTAATACATATTTAAGTGATAATTCATTTCGATTCGTGGTAGGATTCCACTCATTTAGCTGCTCGCTGATTTGTAGTAATGCTTCTCTGGAATAACCCAAATAGCCATCCTTCCCTTTCTTTTCTATTTGTTGATTCGCATGGTTACTTAACATTCCTTTTGCTAATGGGCCTCTAGCTAGCACACTGATAGAGTGTTCATAGAGAAAATCTAGTATTTTCTCCTCCGGCCTGCGATCAAATAGATTGTATTGCATCATTACCCCGTCGATCGAGGAACGCCCCACATATTCACGAATGACATTTGGTCGTATGGAAGAAATACCGTAAGCACGTATTGTCCCCTCTTGCTTTAGTAATTCGAATGCTTCAATTGTTTCATCGATAGGATCATCTATAGTACCACCATGTAGCATATAAAAATCTATATAATCAGTATTTAATCGTTGCAGACTTTCTTTAACACCTTGAATGATATGTTCTTTAGATGGATCCCAAAACCAGTCACCAGTCTGCTTATTAAAATGATTTCCTACTTTAGAAGTTAAAACAATTTCTTTTCGTTTCCCGTTAATTGCTTTTCCAACAATTTCTTCATTTATTCCAAAATCATATAAATCTGCCGTATCTAGATGATTAATTCCTTGATCCAACGCAAAATCAATGATGTTCTTAGCTTCCTTGAAATCTGTTCCTAATGACATACATCCAAGGGTAAGCTGGGATACTTCAATTCCTGAATTTCCAAGCTTATTTTTGTTCAATTGTTACAACCCCCAATTGCGAATATTGTACTTCTAATTCTATTGTAAATGGATATGGAACGATAAAGCAAAACAATCGATTGAAGTGTAAATGGAAGAAAATATGCTAAAATAGAATGAAAGTAAAATGTTTAAGGGTGATAATTAATGCGAAATTTTGAAGAGAAGACAACAAATACACAAGTTATTTATAATGGGAAGGTTGTTCATTTACAAGTAGATGACGTGCTTCTTCCTGATGGAAAAACTGCTAAACGAGAGATTGTAAATCATCCTGGAGCTGTAGCAGTAATTCCAATAACAGCTGATAATAAAATCATTTTTGTTGAACAGTACCGCAAACCATTAGAAAAATCGTTACTGGAAATTCCTGCTGGTAAACTAGAGCCAGGGGAAGATCCAGAAGTGACGGCTATTCGGGAGTTAGAAGAAGAGACAGGATACACAACGAATGAATTATCATTTGTTACATCCTTTTACACGTCTCCTGGTTTTGCAAACGAAATAATGTATATCTATATTTCTGATCAATTGGAGGTAGTAGATCAACCATTAGCAGGGGATGAAGATGAATTCATTAAGATACATGCGTTAACATTAGAAGAGGCAAAAAAGTATGTGGAAGCAGAGCGAATTCACGATGCGAAGACGAACTATGCTATTCTCTATTTACATGCATTGGGGATGAAATAAGTGTTATCTACGTATTTTGCTGATATGCACATTCATATTGGTAGGGATATATATAATCAACCAGTTAAAATAACGGCGTCAAAAAATTTAACCATTCAAGCTATACTAGAAGAATCCAGTCGTAATAAAGGTATTCACTTAATAGGTGTGATTGATTGTCAATCACCAGCAGTGCAGCAGGAAATTACTCAGCTTATAGAAACAAACAAAGCTATGGAATTAGAAGACGGAGGTATTCGTTTTGAATCCGTTACATTAATTCTAGGTTCTGAAATTGAAATATATGATGAGCACTGTCATGGTCCAATTCATGTTTTATGTTATCTTCCAACGTTAGCCCAGATGCAGGCTTTTTCCGAGTGGTTATGTAAACGAATGAAAAATATAACTTTAAGTTCCCAACGGTATTATGGTTCTGGTATAGAATTACAAAGAAAAGTAAAGGAACTTGGTGGGGTGTTTATTCCAGCCCATGTATTTACACCATTTAAAAGTTTATACGGAAAAGGTGTTTACAATACATTAAAGGAAGTATTCGACCCACGTTTTATCGATGGGATCGAGTTGGGGCTTAGTTCGGATTCCCAAATGGCTGATCAAATTCAGGAACTGCACGACTTTACTTACTTATCTAATTCAGATAGTCATTCTTTAAGTAAAATCGCAAGAGAATATCAAGAAATATCCATGGAATTCCCATCTTTTCGAGAATTTTACCTAGCGCTGCATCGTTTAAAAGGGAGACAAGTTACAAGGAATTATGGTATGAATCCCCGGCTTGGCAAGTACCATACAACAGTATGCAGTACTTGTTTTAATAAAGTAACAAGTAAAAGCACTACATGTCCGTTTTGTGGTGATACCAAGATTATTAAAGGAGTTGTAAATCGTATTGATGAACTAAAAGATATAAAAAATTCATACGATTCTAGGAAAAATAGACCTCCTTATGTATATCAAGTTCCGTTAGAATATCTTCCAAAACTAGGAAAGAAAACGTATGAGAAACTATTGAGAAATTTTGGGACGGAAATGAATGTCATTCACCATGCACCATTAGAAGAGCTGAAAAAAGTTATCCCAGAACAAGTTGCCAGCAGTATTGTTGAGATGCGAAATGGAAAACAACGTATTGAGACAGGTGGGGGAGGAAGATATGGGTTTATCAAATAATTAAGTTTTCGATAGATTCATATGGAAAATTTGGTATTTTTAAATGGAATTCTTCATAGTTTTTACTATAGCAGTATATCGAATGGAGGATTCCAATGCATAAAAACAAAACGGTGCTACTCAATCATATAAAGGAACATGCTACGATTTATTTATTTATGGTTATTTTATTTTTAACAGGGATCATCTTTGGAGCAATCCTAGTTAATAGTATGAATTTTGTCCAAAAACAGGATTTATTTTTTTATTTAGAGCGCTTTTTTGGACAAATCGTTGATAATCAAGAGATGGAAAAATTAGCTATTTTTAAGAGCAGTTTTTTATACCATATGAAATATTTATTGCTTATTTTTGTACTTGGTCTATCCGTAATTGGTCTTCCCATTATCTGGATACTTATCTTTATTAAGGGACTTGTAGTTGGTTTTTCTGTAGGATTTATCGTCAATCAGCTAGGCTTTGACGGCTTGCTTCTTTCTGCCTTATCGATTGCACCGCAAAATATATTAATTATACCGATTTACATTATTGCAGGTAGCTTATCCATGATTTTCTCCTTGACGTTATTAAATAAATTATTCACACGAAAAATTGCTCAACCCGTCTTTCAGCCATTTGGAAAATATGTTGTGGTTTTCTCATTGCTCATCGCATTTTCATGTGTAGCTGCAATATTGGAAACCTTTATTGCAAATGAAGCCATGCAGCTCTTAATCCGATCATTTTACTAATAATCAAACTTAAACTATAATTATTATAAATATAAAATAATAATATTTTGTTTTGACACAGTTCATATAGGTGCATATAATAAAGATGGGATATGAGGGAGGGAACCTGCCATGGAACATCGAATTGATCGGATAAAAAAACAGCTCCACTCACAAAGCTATAAATTAACGCCTCAGAGAGAGGCGACTGTACGCGTGTTATTGGAAAGAGAAGATGACCATTTGAGTGCGGAAGACGTGTACTTATTAGTGAAAGAAAAAGCACCAGAAATTGGCTTGGCAACTGTTTATCGTACTTTAGAATTATTATCCGAGTTAAAGATCGTTGATAAAATTAATTTTGGTGATGGTGTATCGCGTTATGATCTGCGAAAAGAAGGAGCCAAACATTTTCATCATCATTTGGTGTGTACAGAATGTGGTTCAGTAGAAGAAATTGAAGATGATCTATTAGAAGATGTAGAACGGATTGTACAAAATGAATGGGGCTTTCAAGTGAAAGACCATCGTTTGACATTTCATGGAATCTGTAAACAATGTCAAACAATTACAGTCAATGCATCTAGCTAATAAGTTGCCTCTATTTTTGTGAGAGAATGTAAACTGTTCATCTTAAAAAAGAAAATCATTTACAAACCTATATAAAAACGGTACATTTTGATTACAGGATTTTTTTCTATAGAATGATAGGAATATGTATATTGTTCTTCTTTTCTGGCATATCTTTTAATAGGATATATTTTGATTAGGGGAGCAAAAGTTCATGAAGAGAATACTGTGGGATATGATAAAAGTATTTATCATCTTTATTGCGTGTACGTTTTTATTTTATTTTGGGTTACGTGTAATGCATACAGAATATGAACAATATCATCGGTATGATCCTCCTGAAGGACCAGCGGTGAAAGTATTTAACGAAGAGCCTAGTTTTTTTGATCGATTGAACTTATTTTTCCGTTTAGGAGAGTAGAACAATGCTCACAGAAAATGCAGAGGATTTTTTCCATTATTTAAAGATTGAAAGAGGTCTATCAGATAATACATTGACTTCATATAAAAGAGATTTAACGCAATATATCCATTATTTGAAAACTGTTGCTCAACAGACGAATTGGGAGCAGGTAACTAGGAAAGATATTACCAGCTTCCTTTATCAATTAAAGGATACAAATAAATCTTCTGCTACAATAGCTAGGCATATAGCCTCTATCCGTTCCTTTCATCACTTTTTATTACGTGAACAGATTGTATCGCATGATGCCAGTCTGCACATTGAAACACCAAAGAAAGAGCGGAAATTACCAGATATATTATCTGTGAAAGAGATAGATCGTTTATTAAATATAACCAAGGATAGTGCGTTACATATTCGAAATAAAGCGATGCTTGAATTACTTTATGCGACAGGGTTACGTGTAAGCGAAATGATTGCATTAAAAATTTCTGATCTTCATCTAACGATGGGTTTTGTTCAGTGTTTTGGAAAAGGAGCAAAAGAACGAATTGTTCCATTGGGGAATGCCGCTATACAGGCAATCGAAAAATATTTGCAGCATGCTCGAGGGAAATTGGTTAAACGACAAACAGATAGCCAAATCCTTTTTGTAAACCAACATGGTAAACCGCTAACAAGACAAGGATTTTGGAAGATCTTGAAGAAATCAGCGTTAGAGGCAAATATAAATAAACCGATTACTCCCCATACACTGAGACACTCCTTTGCAACACACTTGCTAGAGAATGGCGCGGATTTACGTCTAGTTCAAGAAATGCTAGGACATGTAGACATATCTACAACCCAAATTTACACGCATGTGACAAAATCAAGATTAAAAGATATTTACCAAAGCTATCACCCAAGAGCTTAAATTTTTTGATTTTAGTTGTCTGACATCATACAACAAAATGATTTCGTTAACATAGTGAATAGCTTTAATGGGAATATAATATTTAGGAGGTTATATAACATGAAGAAATTTAATCGTGTTTTCCTAATTGTAATGGATTCTGTTGGAATAGGAGAAGCACCTGATGCAGAAGATTTTAATGATAAAGGCGCAGATACATTAGGGCATATTGCTGCGCATATGAAGGGGCTTCGTATGCCGAATATGGCAAGCCTTGGGTTAAGTAATATTAGGAAAATCGCAGGTATCGCTAAAGCGGATGCACCAAAGGCATATTATACAAAAATGCAAGAAGCATCCAATGGAAAGGACACCATGACCGGTCATTGGGAAATTATGGGTTTGCATATTGAACAGCCATTTCGCACTTTTCCAGATGGATTCCCACATGAATTAATTCACCATCTTGAAGAAAGAACAGGGAGAAAAGTGATTGGTAACAAGCCGGCATCTGGAACAGCAATTATCGATGAACTAGGTCCAGAACATATGGAAACAGGAGCATTAATCGTATATACGTCAGCTGACTCTGTCTTGCAAATAGCCGCGCATGAAGAAATAATACCAATTGAAGAGCAGTATCGCATTTGTGAAATTGCCAGAGAATTGACTTTAGATGAAAAGTATATGGTTGGTCGGGTTATTGCTCGTCCTTTTATTGGTAAACCTGGTGAGTTTGAAAGAACATCTAATCGTCATGACTACGCATTAAAACCCTTCGGTAAAACCGTTATGAACGAATTACAGGAGAATGATTTTGATGTTATCGCCTTAGGGAAAATCTCAGATATATATGATGGAGAAGGTGTTACTGAAGCTATACGAACAAAAGATAACGATGATGGTATGACAAAATTAGTGGAATCCATGAAAAAAGATTTTAATGGAATCAGCTTCTTAAATTTAGTTGATTTTGATGCGAAATATGGTCATCGTAGAGATCCACAAGGCTATGGCGAGGCACTAGAAGCATATGATGCCCGTCTACCTGAAGTATTGAAAGAAGTACAGGATGATGATCTATTAATTATTACCGCCGATCATGGAAATGATCCTGTTCACCATGGTACCGATCATACAAGAGAATTCGTACCTTTACTTGTTTATTATAATGGCATATCAAAAGGAGAAGAACTTCCAATTCGTCAAACATTCGCTGATATTGGAGCAACAATTTCAGAAAACTTCGGGGTGGACATGCCAGAGCATGGAGAAAGCTTTCTAAAAAATATTCAACCAAAAGGGGAGTAGTATCATGAATTACAATGCTGTAAAACAAGCAAGTACTTATCTGCAAACGGAATTAGAGGAAAAGCCCGAAATTGGATTAATTTTAGGTTCTGGTTTAGGTGTGCTTGCTGAAGAAATTGAAAATCCAGTAACTATACCTTATAAAGATATACCCGACTTTCCTGAATCAACGGTGGCTGGTCATAAAGGTCAGTTAGTTGCAGGACAATTAAAGGGGAAACAAGTAATAGCAATGCAAGGACGTTTCCATTATTACGAAGGCTATTCCATGAAGCAAATTACGTTCCCGGTACGTGTATTAAAGGAACTTGGTATTGATTCTATTATGGTGACAAATGCAGCAGGTGGGATTAACGAGAATTTCCAAGCAGGAGATCTTATGATCATTACGGACCACATCAATAATATGGGGGACAGTCCGTTAATCGGTAAAAATGATGATCGATTAGGTGTCCGTTTTCCAGATATGTCTAATGTATATGATCAATCGTTGATTGCCCATGCAGAGGAATGTGCGAAGCAAATTCATATAAACGTACAAAAAGGGATTTATGTTGGAAATACTGGACCAGCATATGAAACGCCTGCGGAAGTGCGAATGCTTCGAACTTTAGGCGGTGATGCAGTAGGAATGTCTACTGTACCAGAAGTTATGGTAGCTGGACATGCGGGGATTCGCGTGCTAGGGATTTCCTGTATATCGAATATGGCAGCAGGAATATTAGACCAGCCTCTTACGCATGATGAAGTTATTGAAACCACAGAACAAGTAAAAGAATCGTTCTTAAAGTTTGTAAAACAAGTAATAGAAACACTACCACAAAGATAATAGGTGATAACAATGAGGATGTATGACATTATTGAAAAGAAACGAGACGGTCAAGCATTAACAACAGAGGAAATTAACTATTTTATTAATGGTTATACAAATGGAGAAATTCCTGATTATCAAGTAAGTGCATTATTAATGGCTATTTATTTTCAGGATATGAACAATGAAGAACGTGCTCAAATTACGAAAGCAATGGTTGAGTCAGGGGACCAAATAGACCTTTCTGATATTGCTGGTATTAAAGTGGATAAACATTCAACTGGTGGTGTTGGGGATACGACAACACTTATCCTTGCTCCACTAGTTGCTTCGGTAGGTGTGCCTGTAGCCAAAATGAGTGGTAGAGGATTAGGACACACTGGTGGAACAATTGATAAATTAGAGGCTGTGCCTGGATTCCATGTAGAGATCAACAACAATGAGTTTATTGATCTTGTTAATAAGAATAAAGTGGCAGTTGTTGGACAATCCGGTAATTTAACACCTGCGGATAAAAAATTGTACGGTTTAAGAGATGTTACTGCAACAGTGAATTCTATACCATTAATCGCAAGCTCCATCATGAGTAAGAAAATAGCTTCTGGGGCAGATGCGATCGTATTAGACGTGAAGACTGGTGCAGGGGCATTTATGAAAGAATTAAAAGATGCAAAGGCTTTGGCTGAAGCAATGGTTACCATTGGTAATAAAGTCGGTAGAAATACAATGGCCGTGATATCTGATATGAGTCAACCTTTGGGCAATGCTATCGGCAATGCATTAGAAGTACATGAAGCAATTCAAACATTACAAGGTAATGGGCCAGACGATTTAACAGAGCTTTGTTTAACACTTGGTAGTCAGATGGTTGTGTTAGCGAATAAGGCAGAGACGTTAGAAGAAGCAAGACTGAAATTACAAGATAATCTTAATAACGGGAAAGCACTGGAACAGTTTAAGGTATTTCTTAAATCACAAGGCGGAGATACGACAGTTGTTGATCATCCAGATTCATTACCACAAGCGACATATAAAGTAGAACTGCCAGCAAAAACTTCAGGTTCTGTAGCCAATATCATCGCAGATGATATTGGAACAGCAGCGATGATGTTAGGTGCAGGGAGAGCTACAAAAGAATCGACAATTGATCTAGCAGTTGGTATTGTCCTTCATAAAAAAATTGGTGATACAGTTGATGCTGGTGAGCCTCTGTTAACTATTCATTCGAACTCAGAGGAAGTGGAAGAAGTGAAAGAAAAACTCTATAAAAGTATTTCAATCACGAAAGAGGCAGTTGAAGCACCTACTTTAATTTATGATACAGTGACAAAATAGATTTATCTCATCCAAACGGTTTGAATGGCATTCAAACCGTTTTTTCGTTTATCAAATGCCGGGATGTTAGCCGGTGTTATCTTATCATATAGGAGTATATTTGAAGGAGGAAATGGTTATCCTAATCGTAGATAGTTTACTCACCTGAATAAGTGTAAATTCCCTTTTTATACTACTCAGTTTGCACGGGGGAAAACCTACTTCATGTGAAGGCTTATGATATAGCTTGGACTCATTTCTGGGGAGAGATCCTTATTGAATGAAGTTGCACATTAGTTTCAGTATCTATTGGAGGTAGAAGAATGAAAAAAGGTCTATTAGTTATAACCATTGTTGTCTTTTTAATGTCAAACCTTAGCTTCACTGTATATGGGGAGGAGAACAACCAAGCTGCACCCGATTCAGAAAATCTTGCTGAAAACGCAAAGTCAGCAATCCTTATGGAACGTGATACAGGGAAAGTGATTTTTAATAAAAATGAGCATGAGCAGTTATCTCCCGCTAGCATGACAAAAATAATGACCCTGCTATTAATTATGGAAGCAATTGATGAAGGGAAATTAAAATTAGATGAAACCATTCGTGTGAGTGAACGAGCTGCATCCATGGGGGGATCACAAATATTTTTAGAAGCGGGAGAAGAGATGAGTGTCAATGACTTACTGAAAGGGGTAGCAGTAGCATCAGGGAATGATGCGAGTGTTGCATTAGCAGAAAGAGTTGCTGGAAGTGAAAAATCTTTTGTTAAAAGAATGAACGAAAAAGCAAAGGAACTTAATCTAAAGAATACAAAGTTTCAAAACGCAACTGGACTTCCAGCTGAAGATCATTATAGTACCGCTTACGATATGTCTGTAATGGCAAAAGAACTATTGAAGTATGAGACCATCACTAATTATACCTCCATCTACGAGGATTATTTGCGTAAAGGGGAAGATAATGAGTTTTGGCTTGTTAATACAAACCGATTAGTCAAATTTTACCCTGGAGTCGATGGATTAAAAACGGGGTACACAAATGACGCAAAATATTGTTTAACAGCCACTGCTGAAAAAGAAGATATGCGCGTGATTGCCGTTGTTATGGGCGCTGGTTCTACTAAGGATAGAAATGCTGATGTAACTCAAATGCTTGATTATGCATTCAACCATTTTCAAACCAATAAACTATTTGAAAAAGGGGATAAAATAACAGAGCTAAATATGTTAAAAGCTGAAAACAATCATCTCGATGTGGTGGCTTCCGAGTCGATAAGCACCCTTCATAAAAAGGGAGAATCCATGGATAAAGTTACTACAGAGATTAAACTACATGAAGATTATACCCTCCCTATCTCCAAAGGGGATTCAATCGGAGAATTATTGGTGAAAAATGAAGGTAAAATCATTTCTCGATCCGATTTAACAGTAGAAGAAGATGTTGAAAAAGCATCTTACCTGACATTATTCAAGCGAACCTTGCAAAGAATGGCGAAAAATGAATAATTCATGCTAATTTTTAAGAAAAAGTTCTTCTTTTGTCATGTAGCAGGAAATGACCCAGCGAATCCAGAAAGATTTATATACAGAAATGTAATAAAGGAGGAAAGGCCATGGGTCTTAGTTCAACGTTTGCTATCAAAGAAGAGGTGCTAATTGTTCGGCTTTCAGGCGAATTAGATCATCACGAAGCAGAACAATTACGGAATGAATGGAAAGAAATTATGTACAAAAACGATGTTAAACATGTGCTATTAAATCTTGAAGCAATGACCTTTATGGATAGTTCTGGATTAGGTGTTGTTCTAGGTAGGTATAAAGAAGTATTACAACTAGGCGGAGAAATGGTCGTTTGTTCCATCTCTCCACCAGTTAAACGGTTGTTTGAAATGTCAGGTTTATTTAAAATCGTGCGACTAGAGGAGAATGAGGAATTCGCATTGGAAACCTTGGGGGTGGCATCATGAAAAATGAAATGGCTGTAGCGTTTTCAAGTATCAGTGAAAACGAATCATTTGCTAGAGTTACCGTTGCTGCGTTTGTAAGTCAAGTTGATCCAACAATGGACGAGCTAACGGAAATAAAAACGGTAGTATCGGAAGCCGTTACGAATTCGATTATCCATGGCTATAATAATGAGCCTCATCATCAAGTGTATATTACTTGTACGTTAATAGATGGGGAAGTAGAGCTAACTATAAAGGATGAAGGTATTGGAATCAATGATATTAATGAAGCTCGACAACCCCTCTATACTTCCAAACCTGAACTGGAACGATCTGGTATGGGATTTACAATCATCGAAAACTTTATGGATACGGTTGAGGTCATATCTAATCCAGGAAAAGGAACAACGGTTCACATGACAAAACAACTTACTAATACGAAGACGGTGTGTTCCTAGTGAAGGGTCTTGCCTATGAATGTTAATGTGAAAGGTGATAATAAAAACGAGACGTTAACGGATGAAGAAGTAAAAGTATACATCGAAAAAAGCCAAAAGGGAGATAAAACAGCTAGAGATATATTAGTCGAAAAAAATATCCGTCTCGTTTGGTCCGTTGTGCAACGATTTATTAATAGAGGATATGACCCCGATGATTTATTCCAGATTGGAAGTATTGGATTAATTAAATCAATAGATAAGTTTGATCTATCTTATGATGTTCGCTTTTCAACTTATGCCGTACCGATGATAATCGGTGAAATTCAACGATTTATTAGAGATGATGGGACAGTAAAAGTTAGTAGATCCTTGAAGGAAACTGGTAATCGTATTCGAAAGAAAAAAGATGAGCTGACAAAAAAACTAGGAAGGTCACCAACTGTTAATGAAATTGCCAGTGAATTAGATATTTCACCTGAAGATGTTGTACACGCACAGGAAGCTGGTAAATCACCACAATCCATCCACGAGACAGTGTTCGAGAATGATGGCGATCCAATAACCTTATTGGATCAAATATCTGATCAAGACTCAAAGTGGTTTGAGAAACTTACTTTACAAGAGGCAATTCGAGGCTTAAGCGAAAGAGAAAGATTAATTGTTTACTTGCGATATTATAAGGATCAAACACAATCTGAAGTGGCTGATAGGCTAGGTATCTCTCAAGTTCAAGTTTCTAGATTAGAAAAAAAGATACTGCAAGAGATGAAAATCAATATAGATTCATAAAAATCATCACCTTGGTGATGATTTTTTTCGTTATGTTTGAAGTGGATGGCATTGTCGGTTAATCGGGGTGTGTTTCTGTGGTAATAGTATGAGATTGCTGAGACGAATTTTAGTTATGTCCAGCCCCAATATACTCGAACATGCTGCCAATTGTCTTGTAGGAAAGATTTCTTCGAAACGAAAGTATAGAATTCGTGATAATTAATGGATATTTGGCAAATACTATTTGATACATAAATTGTTTGAGGAGAATCATTATGGCTGAACAAGTTTATTTACGTATGAAAAAGAATATAGAGCTATCTGGATACCAAGAAATCAAATTAAAGGATATTGCTTTTATTTCAACTAACGGAAATGTCAAAAGGAGATTAGAAAACACGCCGATTTATCATGTAACCAAAAAAGATAAAAATATTATCATTATCGATAGCTTTTTGATTATCGATCACTTAATAAAGGATTATGCTGATTTAGAATTTCAATTAATCGGCCCGACGCAGACGATTATTCGGGTACAACCAAAAAAGAAATCCCCTTCTTTATTATTATCGATTGGCGTATGGATTTTATTATTTGTTGGTACTGCTATGACAATTATGAACTTTCATTATGATGTAAGTATGCAAGAAGTACAGCAAAAGATTCATTATTTATTAACAGGTGAAGTAAAAGAGTTTCCACTTTGGATTCAAATACCGTATTCATTTGGACTAGGTGTCGGTATGTTATTGTTTTTTAATCATTGGTTTAATAAACGATTTAACGAAGAACCAAGCCCCTTAGAAGTTGAGATTTATAATTATCAGCAAGACCTAGATAATTATGTCATTCAATACGAGAATAAATTAAACGATGCCAATACTTCTAAGTAACTTCATTGAGGTTATCATTGGTTTTTCTGCAGGTATTGCTGTAGGGGCTGGTTACGTTGCTTTTATCACGGTGCTAGGGATTGTTCCCAGGCTAATCCAATTAAGCAAAACAGAGATGTTTTTAAATATATATACTGCTTGCATTCTGTTCGCGAGTATCTTTGGGACGTATTTATCGTTTACCAATTCAACATGGAATTATTCGGTGATTTTTCTCGCCATTTGGGGATTATTACAGGGAATATTTAATGGCATGCTTGCAGCGGCACTAACAGAAGTATTAAATGTTTTTCCGATTCTTTACAAGCGAATAGGAGTGGACAAACATATGCTTTGGCTGTTGATGGCGATTGTCTTTGGTAAAATAGCTGGTTCATTATTTCAATGGATATACTTTGTTAAACAATGAGAGTGGAGGGATACATATGAAAAAGAAAGAACATGACCAAAAAATCCATGTCTCTCCTAATATTAAAGAAACAGAAAAATATATGGAGAAACGATTGGGCATTGGAGTCTCATTTGATTTGGGATTTCGTGAAGTTGTGTTGTTAAAGCGTAAAGTTCAAGTATATTATGTGACCGGGTTATGTGATTCCATTATTATTCAGGATTTACTTAAAGAACTGGTTAATTTGAATGACCACGAGTCAAACAGCAAAAAACTTCCAGAGATCATTGAAAATCGGCTGCTTCATCAGCAGGTGGAAAAAGTAAAAACAATGGATGAATCAATTGATCAAATGCTGTCAGGTCTCATTGTTCTTTTTGTTGATGGAGAGAAGTATGCATTTATCATCGACGTTAGGAATTATCCAGGCAGGACGCCTGAAGAACCTGATACTGAACGTGTTGTTCGAGGTTCCCGTGATGGGTATACAGAAAATATCATTGAAAATACAGCACTAACTAGAAGAAGGATTCGTGATCCACGTTTACGAAATGAAATGCTAAAGGTTGGTGAGCGATCAAAGACAGACGTATGTCTCAGCTACATTGATGATGTGGCAGATGAAGGTTTAATCAATCTTATTAAAGACAGGGTTGAACAAATTGAAATTGATGGCCTCTCGATGGCTGATAAAACAATTGATGAATTTATTATTAATCGCAAATGGATTCCGTTTCCACTAGTACGATATACTGAAAGGCCCGATGTTGCAGCCAACCATTTATTAGAAGGGCATGTATTAATAACAGTAGATACGTCCCCAAGTGTGATTATTTTACCGACTACTTTATTTCACCATTTACAGCATGCAGAGGAATATCGGCAAACACCAGCAATTGGTACTTTTATACGTTGGATTCGATTTCTAGCTGTTTTCGCTTCGATGTACTTGCTTCCATTATGGTTATTGTTTGTAATGGAACCAAATTTATTGCCAAAAGAATTAGCGTTTATTGGACCAAATGAAGACGGTAATATTTCGATTCCGATCCAAATCATAATGGCAATTGTCGGAATTGAGTTTTTAAGGATGGCTGCTATTCATACACCGACACCCTTATCAACTTCGATGGGGCTTATCGCAGCTGTGCTTATTGGTCAAATTGCAATCGATGTTGGTATGTTTAGTCCAGAAGTAATCTTATATGTGTCCATTAGTGCAGTGGGTACATATGTTACTCCAAGTTATGAGTTGAGTGTTTCGAATAAGATAGTTAATATTTTATTTGTTATTATTACTGGGTTATATGGGCTTTACGGATTTATCGGCATGTTCTTAGTACACCTCTTGGGTTTAGCAAGCTTAAAGTCATTAAGAACTCCTTACCTATGGCCATTTATACCATTTAATCCTAGAGCGATGCTGCATACGTTGGTAAGGATTCCGATGCCATTCACGAATAGTCGTCCGAGTATAGTGCATCCCAAGAATAATTACCGACAGCCTGAAAAAAATAATAACTAAGAGCTACTACTAAGGTTAGCTCTTTTCTTTTGTACAGCAATATGATAAAGTTTTAAAATATAATTGCGAAAGAATTGCTTGGAGGACATATACCATGATAATTGATAACCACCCATTTCAAGTTAATCAGCATGGACATTTGGAAATTGGTGGGGTGGATAGTATAGATCTTGTAAATAAATACGGTACCCCACTTTATGTTTATGATGTACATATTATAAGAGAGAATTGTCGCGCGTTTATTGAGACGTTTAAAGAATTGAATGTACCTGCTAAAGTAGCCTATGCCAGCAAAGCTTTTTCAACGGTAGCTATGTTACAAGTGATGAAACAAGAAGGTATGTGCTTGGATGTTGTCTCTGAAGGTGAGTTATTTACCGCGTTACAGGCGGATTTTCCAACTGAAAACATACACTTACATGGAAATAATAAAAGTATGAATGAATTACGGATGGCAATTGATCATAATATTGGCTGTATTGTGGTAGATAATTTTAGAGAAATAGAGCTTGTCGCTGAATTATTACAAGAACAAGACAAGCAGATGGATGTACTCATGCGTGTTACTCCAGGAATTGAGTCTAAAACACATCAATATATTATGACTGGGAATGAAGATTCTAAGTTTGGCTTTAATCTAACAAACGGACAGGCAGAGCAAGCATTTCAACAATTATTTCAACATTCTCACATACAGTTCAAAGGGTTACATTGTCATATTGGTTCCCAAATCTTTGAAACAGATCGTTTTTTAATTGCTACAGAAGTATTATTTCAAGAGCTTAAAAAATGGAAAGATACGTATCAATTTATTCCAGAAGTATTGAATTTAGGGGGCGGATATGGAATTCGCTATACTTCACAGGACGCACCAATACCATATGCAGTTTACGTTAAGGAACTCGTAAATGAGGTAAAGAAACAGGTGGAAGCATTAGCTATTCCAATGCCAGAAATATGGTTAGAACCTGGCCGAGCTATTGCGGGGAATGCGGGTATTACACTTTATACAGTTGGGGCTATTAAGCAGATCCCAGGAATCAGGAATTATATAGCAGTTGATGGAGGAATGACCGATAATTTAAGGCCTGCATTATATCAGGCAAAATACGAGGCAATCCTTGCAAACAAAGCAAATCAAGCTCCAGATAGTGAAGTCTCAGTAGCAGGCAAGTGTTGTGAATCTGGTGACATGCTAATTTGGGATCTCCCGCTCCCGCAAGTACATTCGAATGATATATTAGCTGTTTTTTCTACAGGAGCCTATGGTTATTCGATGGCTAACCACTATAATCGGATTGCAAAACCTGCGATCGTGTTTATTGAAGATGGTGAGGATAAGTTAGTATTAAAACGGGAAACATATCAGGACATTACGCGGAATGATTTGAGTTATGAATAACGACCGATAGTAACAATTCTTTTCTTCGTTGAAATTAAATGATAAAATAAACGATAGTCTAATAGAAAAAGGTGATTAATAGCATGGCAAAAAAAGGGTATATTTTAATGGAAAATGATAATAAAATTGAATTTGATCTTTTTGAAGAAGCAGCTCCGAATACAGTAGCCAACTTCGAAAAGCTAGCAAATGAAGGTTTTTATAATGGATTGACGTTTCATCGCGTGATCCCTGGGTTTGTTAGTCAAGGTGGATGCCCAGTTGGAAATGGAACGGGTTCAGCGGGTTATACCATCGATTGTGAAACAGAAGGAAATCCACATAAACATCAAGAGGGATCGCTATCAATGGCACATGCCGGAAAAAATACTGGAAGTTGCCAATTTTTCATTGTACATGAATCTCAACCTCATCTAAATGGTGTCCATACCGTATTCGGGCAGGTTACTTCAGGAATTGAATTTGCTAAATCCATGCAAAATGGGGATGTTATGAAAGAAGTAAACATTTATCCTGCATAAGCATGCTTTGTTTTCTTGAAGGATGACGACGTATATGGAATTCGTAAAGCTTGTATATTTATTATTGTTAGTAGCTCCAGTAAGTATATTCATACATGAATTTGGCCATGCTATTGCTGCATGGCTCATTGGAGCAGATCGAATCTACATATCTATTGGGGTTGGAAAAAAAGGAAAAACCGTTATAGTGGGTAAGGTCCACATGATAATTTATCCGTTGTTCTTTTTGGGAGGAGTTGCAACAAGTGAGAGACAACCTTGCTACACTCGTTTAGAAATAATCTTCATTTCCATATTTGGACCATTTGTGAGTGGCGTCGTCGTCATTATCTGTTGGTTTTTCTATCAAATGAATGCTAACTCATTAATTCAGTTATTTTTGCTATTTAATGCTTGGTTATCTATTATTAATCTGATACCATTTCGCTATCAAGGGAAAAGAACAGACGGATATGTCGTTTTTAACTTATTATTAAAGCAAATAAAAGGTAATTGAACCATGTTGTATCTATAAAAAAGCTAAATTTGACAAACTAGATAAAACATGCATAAATATAATTACAAACTCCAAAAGTAGCTAATTTGATAATACATTAAATGATTAAACGAACATCAAATGAATTCAAGCTTTCGATGTATACGTAAGTTATTACGTTAATGAGGGGTATTTATGTTAATTCGCTATAAGAAGAATCAAGAAAAAATCGCAATGGGTTTATTATCTTTTATGCCAGAAGAAAAAGATGTAAAGAAATTGCAACAAACGATAAAAGAATATGAAACGAATCCAGATTGGCATCTATATTTGTGGAAAGAAGAAGATATACTTGGTGCTGTCGGGGTAAAGATAGAAGATGAAATAAATGCTGTTATTCAGCATGTTTCCGTAAATCCTTCTCATCGTAATCTCGGAATTGGCAAAAAAATGGTCAATGAAATTGAGAGGCTTTATCATAACAAATATGCTGTTTGTGCAAGTGATAAAATTCAGCAATTTTATATGAAATGCGATGGTGATTCAAAGGAAGAGAAGGAAAACGATGAATAAAAAGCCAGCCCTCTTAAGGGCCGGCTTTTATTTTCGTGCTGCTCCATGTAATCAATGACTTAGAGCCAAGCAGCACCGACAATAATTAATAAAATGAACAATACTACGATTAACGCGAAACCTCCGCCGTAACCATATCCACCACTCATGATGAAATACCTCCTTTTTCTTCTTTGCCTAAATGTCTTTAATAACATTTATCTTACAGTAATAACGTATGACGGGATATTCAATCGTGTATGGGCGTTTATAATTATTGCACTAATTTTTAGAAGGAAAGGGACGAAATAAATTGAATCAAGCATATCAGGTGAAATTAGATGCGTTCGAAGGACCGCTTGATTTACTGCTCCATTTAATTAATCAATACGAAATTGATATTTATGATATTCCTGTAGCACAAATCACAGAACAATACATGAATTATATTCACACCATGCATCAGCTTGAGTTAAATGTAGCAAGCGAATATCTTGTAATGGCGGCAACGCTGGTGGAAATTAAAAGCCAAATGCTACTGCCAAAACCGGAGATAGATGACGAAGTTGAAGAATATATGGAGGATCCTCGTGAAGAATTAATGTATCGATTAATTGAATATAGAAAATATAAAGAAGCTGCTGCACAATTACAGGAAAAAGAAAGAGAGGCTAATCAACTGTATACAAGGCCACCTGCAAACTTTGATAACTACCTAAGTGAGACAACAACGGTTGTCCAAGGCGATTTATCTGTATATGATATGATTAATGCTCTAGGAAAAATGTTTGAACGTAAGAAATGGAATACTCCTTTAGATACGAAGATTAAGCGTATGGAAGTATCTATAGAACAACGTATGAAAGAAGTACTTGAAGTTGTTAATCTGTCAGATGAAGGAATATTATTTGATCACTTATTTACGACGCAAACTAGATCCCATATTGTAGTAACCTTCATATCATTATTAGAATTAATGAAAAATAATCAAGTTTATTGTAAACAAGAAAAACAATTGGATGCATTATATGTGTTTCGTATGGAGGAATAAGGGTGGAAATATCAAAATTAAAAGCGATTGTAGAAGGATTATTGTTTGCTTCCGGAAATGAAGGGATTACCATAAAACAGCTTTCAAAAATAATGGAAGTAACGGAAGCAACAATTGAACATTTAATGGAAGAATTAAAATATGGTTATGAAAGCACAGACCGTGGTATCATGCTAATGCAAGCACATGAAGTATTCCATTTGACAACAAAACCAGAACATAGCGAATATTATAAAAGATTATTAGAAACACCTCAAACATCACGAATGTCTCAAGCTGCTCTTGAAACATTAGCAATTATCGCTTATCAGCAACCAATTACGAGAACAGAGATTGAAGATATTCGGGGTGTTAAGAGTGATCGCCCTGTTCAAACGCTCCTTTCCCGATTATTAATCGAAGAAGTTGGTAGAAAAGATACGGTAGGTAAACCGATGCTTTTCGCTACCACAAAAGAATTTTTAACATACTTCGGACTAACTTCTCTCGAAGATTTGCCTCCTCTACCTGAAAATCCAGAAACTGAAGGAGAACTGGAGTCAGAGGCAGATTTGTTTTTTGAACGATTTAGTGAAAATATAAATGAAAATGAACCGAAGTAAAGCTGGCAAACCGCCAGTTTTTTTAATTATGTCTTTTTAAACCACAGGCTCTGTTTGTGTGAAAATAAACCTTTAGGGGATGTAAAACAACTAATCCCAACGGCGTCGAGTGAAATCGTTTGGATTACTATAGGAACAAGATACTTTTGTACGAATGTAGCCTTTCTAAACGGGTTCTCGTGTCGTTTGCGCATGAAGAAAGCATAGGACTACATTTTTTTGATTCACATCAACCCGATATAGGCATATGCTACCTTGAGGTGATGATATGGATCGTTCGGTTAATGAATACCTAGATAATCTTATCCAATGGGGAAATCAAGCACGAGCCACAATCGAAAAATCAGAGATTGAAAATCAAGAACAACTGTTAAGTCAGCTGGATAATTGGCAGCATGATGTGAATCAATTGAAACAAATGCAGCAATTACGATCAGCAGAAAAATTGACTACTGTTCATAATGAAGGCGAAAGAATCTTATATCAGATCCATCAATCGCAACATAAAGGTTCTAAGGAGGATAGTATTGATTATGGACAGCATAAGCTGCCTCCATTACCATATGCATACAATGCGCTGGAACCTTACATCAGTGAAGAAATTATGCGTTTACATCATGATGTCCATCATCAAGGGTATGTAGATGGTTTAAATAAAGCAGAAAAAGAACTGTACGGAAAAAAGCTAAATAAGGATCTCATAAAATATTGGTTAAGAGAACAAGCATTTCATGGCTCTGGTCACCAATTGCATACGATATTTTGGTTTAATATGACACCTGATGCAGCAAAACGACCTTCTGGTATATTATTACAAACGATAGAATCAGACTTTGGATCATGGCATCGATTTAAAGCATTATTTACTGCTACAGCTAACTCTGTCGAAGGCGATGGTTGGGCTATCCTATTTTGGAATCCTAGAAATGGAAAATTAGGCGTACAATCATTTGAAAAACATCAATTATTCCAAATAGCTGACATTATACCTCTTCTCGTTTTAGATGTATGGGAACATGCGTATTATTTACAATATAAAACAGATAAAAAAGCATATGTTGATAATTGGTGGAATGTCGTAAATTGGAAAGATGTAGCTAATCGACTCAATAAAGCAATGAAAGTAAAGTGGGAATTATATTAATAAGGCAGGTTATTCTGCCTGTCTTATTAATTTGTCTGCGATCTATCTCTATTGATAGCGTACTTTTTGTTCATATCTTGTTTGTACATGCATAAACTATACAGACAACACCAATGTAGGAGGAACCTGCTCATGCGTATTGCAATTGTCTGTATCGCTATTTTTATATTTTCATTGATTTTCCCTTCCATAGGACAAGCTGATCCCCAGGTTTCGGGGCGTAATGCAGTTTTGATAGAACAATCAACTGGTCGAGTATTATTTGAAAAACAAGCTCATGATAAAGAATCGATTGCCAGTATTACAAAGATTATGACGGCAATAATTGCGATAGAGTCTGGTAAAATGCAAGAAAAAGCGAAGGCTAGTCGAAAAGCAATCTATACGGAAGGTTCTTCTATTTATCTAGAGCAGGGTGAGAAAATGACTATTAAAGATCTTGTTTATGGATTGATGCTACGCTCTGGAAATGATGCGGCAGTTGCTATAAGTGAACATATTGGTGGAAGTGAAGAAGGGTTCGTTTATTTAATGAATCAAAAAGCAAAATGGCTTGGAATGGATAATACACACTTTGATAATCCACATGGACTAGATTCAGAGAATCATTACTCGACAGCGTATGATATGGCAATATTAATGAGTTATGCCATGAAAAACGAAACATTTCAAGATATAACCGGTTCGCAAACCTATTTATCTGAAAATAGAACATATAGTTGGAAAAACAAAAACAAACTCCTTACACAATTTTATGAATATTGCACAGGTGGTAAAACAGGTTACACGAAGAAAACTGGAAGAACGTTGGTTTCTTCTGCGCAGAAGGACGGGGTGAATCTAATCGCTGTAACATTAGACGCTCCGGACGATTGGAGAGATCATATTTCCATGTTTGAGTGGGGATTTGACAATTATAATATGGAAACAATTGCTGAGGAAGAACCGATTTCCTATCGATTTTCGCAAGACACAGAAGCAAAATCTGGATATATACAACATGAGATAACATACCCATTACGTGATGAAGAAGTCTCCCAAGTTACGAACCAACTCTATATTTTAGAAAATGCCAAGCAAAGGGAAGAGCAAATAATTGGAAAAAACGTTTTTTATTTAAATGGAAAGCAAATTGCTGAAACAAACATCTTGCAGGAAGATCATGGGCAGGATATAAATCATCAATCGATTATTGAATCGTTCCTATCTGCATTACAAGAAGTTACTGGCGTGAGTGCAACATGGTAAATATTATTTGGGCAGGAATGGCCGCTATTGGAATTATATATGCCATGATTAATGGAACAATGGACAAGGTCAACGAAGCTATATTCGAGAGTGCAAATGAAGCGGTAACACTGACAATAGGATTAATTAGTGTACTGGTATTCTGGCTAGGAATCATGAAGATTGCTGAAAAGGCAGGTATCTTAGAATTATTAGCGAAATTATTTCGTCCCGTTGTAGTCCGTCTCTTTCCCGATATTCCAAAAGACCACCCAGCAATAGGATATATATTATCTAATATTACTGCAAATATATTTGGCTTAGGTAATGCTGCTACACCGATGGGGATTAAAGCGATGGAGCAAATGAAACAAATAAGTGGAGGAGATACTGCATCACGATCAATGATTACATTTTTAGCTTTGAATACTTCTAGTCTAACGTTAATCCCCACAACGGTTATTGCAATTCGGATGCAGTATGATTCTGCCTCACCTACTGAAATTGTCGGTGCAACGATACTAGCGACGCTCATTTCCTCCATTAGTGCAATTCTAATTGATCGATTTTTCTATTATCATAGCAGGCGGAGGATTTAACTTATGGGATTTATAACTTCAATGAGTATTTGGTTAATACCTTGTTTCATTTTAGTTGTGTTAATTACTGCAACCGTTAAACGAGTACCATCCTATGAATTGTTTGTTGAAGGGGGGAAGGAAGGAGTCAAAATGGCCTTTTCTTTACTTCCCTTTTTAGTAGGTATGATTGTATCTATATCGATTTTACGAAGTTCTGGAGCATTAGATGCGTTTATAAATCTTATTTCACCATTTTTATCGTTTATAGGAATACCGCCTGATATTATTCCGCTGGCTATTGTACGACCAATATCCGGTACAGCAGCTTTAGGGATGACAACGGAGCTAATTGATGCATATGGCCCTGACTCATTTATTGGAAGATTAGCTTCTGTAATGCAAGGGAGTACGGATACCACTCTGTATATATTAACGGTTTATTTTGGAGCAATTGGAATTAGAAAAATGGGATATGCATTGAAAGTTGGACTATTAGCTGATTTAGTTGGTATAATAGCTTCAATCGTAATTGTATCCATATTATTTGGATAAGACTTTAAACTAGCGTTAACAGAGAGTTAACGCTATTATTATGGTTGAAAATATAAAGGTAATGGTGATAATAATGAACACACAAGAACGTTTACAAAAAGTAATAGCACAAAGTGGAATAACTTCACGACGGAAAGCAGAAAAACTAATTCAAGATGGAAAAGTAAAAGTTAATCAGAAGGTAATCACTACATTGGGAACGAAGGTTAACCCGGATGATCAAATTGAGGTAGACGGTGTTCCTTTAGAAAAAGAAACCCCTGTTTATTTTATGCTTTATAAACCAAGAGGAGTTATTTCCAGTTTATCTGATGATAAAGGCAGAAAAGTTGTAACTGATTTACTCGGTGAGATCGAGGAACGTGTTTTTCCTATCGGAAGATTAGATTATGATACATCTGGCATACTGATACTAACGAATGATGGTGAATTTGCAAACCTTTTAATGCATCCACGATATCAAGTAGATAAAGTATATGTTGCAAAGATTAAAGGTACCCCGGAAAAGAGTGAATTGAATCAACTAAGAAAAGGGGTTCGATCCGATAATGACCTATTAAAGGCAGTTAATTACCGTATATTGTCTACGGATAAGAAAAAGAATCATACGATTTTGCAGCTGACATTACGAGAAGGAAAAAACCGTCATGTAAGAAGAATGATGGATGGATTAGGGTATCCAGTCATGAAATTAAAAAGAGAAAAATACGGTATGCTAACATTGGATGGGTTGAATTCAGGGGAGTATCGACCATTAACACCAAAAGAAGTGAAACAGATGCGAAATATGGCAACTAAAATTGTTGAAGAATAGTCAAAATTACATGAAAATCTTAATGGTATAATGACTCTGGGAGTTGATTCATTTGGGTCTAGAAGAAATGAAGCAAAAAAAGAAAACGAAAAAGCGAAACCGCTTAATTTTCAGGTCAATCATTCTTGTCGTTTTAGTAGGGGCAGTAGTTTTTGCTGTTGTTTCTAATTTGAAGGAGGATAAAATTGTCTATAAAGAAGGGGACGAAGCACCAGATTTTCAATTAAAACAAATTAATAGTAATAATGAAGCGGAGACCATTCGCTTAAGTGAGTTAGAAGGTAAAGGAGTTATGTTGAATTTTTGGGGGACGTGGTGTAAGCCGTGTGAGTCGGAAATGCCATATATGCAGAAACTTTATCCAGAATACAAGGAGAAAGGAGTAGAGATTGTAGCAGTTAGCTTGGATTCTACAGAATTAGTGGTAAACCGTTTTATAGAAAAATATGATCTTACTTTTCCAATACCTCATGATAAGGATAGCCAAGTGCAAGACTTGTATAAAGTTGGCCCCATCCCTAGCACAATATTTATAAATCCTGAAGGTGAAATTGTCGAAGTAATCAATGGTGCCTTAACCTTGGAGCGGTTAGAAGGATATCTTCAGGAAATACAGCCAAAGTAATGGACAATGGTTATGGAGAGGGATTTATATGAAAAGAATTAAATGTGAATGTGGTCATGTTAACCCAGAGGGTACAGTACTTTGTGAAGCATGCGGAAAACCGATTGAAGAAAATCAACATATCGATGGCAATGATAAGAAAAAATTACTTAATATGCGTTACGATGGAACAGCACGTCGATCTCAGACTTATAATAAGTCCATAGTGGACAAGATCTGGAGTTTTTTCTCCTCCGTAAAAGTGGGAGTATGGTTAATCGTTCTTGCATTAATCGCTTCTGCAATAGGCTCCATATTTCCGCAAGAACAATACATACCAGCAGATGCGGCTTCTCGCGATCCAGCTATCTTCTATGAGGAAAGATATGGAATATTTGGCTTAATCTTTTATCAATTAGGTTTTCATAATCTATATAGTTCTTGGTGGTATATGATTTTAATCGCACTGATAGGTGTATCATTAGTGATCTGTAGTTTAGATCGATTTGTACCATTATTCAAGGCGCTACGCAATCAAAAAGCCAAAAGGCATGAGACATTTTTAAATAGGCAACGATTGTTTAGTGAGACAGACGAGGTTACTAATGAAGATCTAGAAAGTGTTAAACAAGGTCTGAAGAATCAACGATATAAGTTGACGGAAGAAGATGGCCATATTCTTGCTGAAAAAGGTAGATTCTCCAGGTGGGGACCATATGTTAACCACATTGGTTTAATTATTATTTTATTAGCGGCTTTATTGCGAACAACTCCGCTTTTTTATATGGATGAGTATGTTTGGGTTCGTGAAGGTGAACAGGTGGTTTTACCAGGAACAGACCAAGCGTATTATATCGAAAATAAAGATTTTATTATAGAAAACCATAATCCAAACGATGAGCGGTTTGAAGAAGCAATCGCCGAAGAGGGTGGCGAAGTTCCTAGTAATTACCAGACTAATGTTGCTATCTACCAAGCTCAAGAACCAGAAGTAACAGGAGCAGAGCCAGAATTACAAAAGATTATTGATTCCAATATTCGAATGAATCAACCTGCGAAATTTGATGGTTATGCGGTTTATCAATCTGGATATCAATTAAATGAATTCTCCAGTATGTCATTTAAAATCCATGAAACCGATGACCCTGATGAGGATGAATTGGGTTCATTTACGGTAGATTTAACTTCCCCAGAATCAGAATATGAATTGGAGAATGGCTTTCGAGTAGAAGTAACGAATTATTATCCAGATTATTATTTAGATGATAATGGGGAACCTGCATCAGAAACCAACTATCCGCGAAACCCAGCATTTGTTATGATGGTACATCCACCTGATGGTAGTGAACCTGAGATCAGCTTTCTAGGTATTGGTAAAAATATAGATGCAACAGGTGAAAATGACTATAAAGTGGGCATAACAAATTTTGAAACACATGACGTGAGTGGTTTAAGTATAAGAAAGGACTATTCATTACCATACTTCCTAGTAGGTGCAATCATCTTTATGATTGGGGTAATTCAAGGAATGTACTGGCAGCATCGCAGGGTGTGGATTCGTCCGAAAGATAACGGGATTTTACTTGCTGCCCATACTAATAAGAATTGGCATGGCGTAACAAAGGATATTGAAAAATCAATCTCCGGCACAAATGTAAATATGGTAAAAGACCAGCAGGAATTGGATGAATAGCTTCACATGTTAGCTAATTAGGAGGGGTTTCATGAGTAGTAATAACTTAATTGAATTAAGCGGTACATTACTTTATACCGCTTTCTTTCTCTATTTAATTGCGACAGTATTTTTTTCTTTTACAATTGGCAACAAACGTAAGTCGGATGGAAAAGCAGGAAAGATTGGGATAACTTTAACGATTATCGGTTTCCTCTCTCAATTCGCTTATTTTATAACGAGGTGGATGGGGAGTGGTCATGCTCCAGTTAGTAATTTGTTTGAGTTTATGACCTTCTTCGGTATGGCAATTGTCCTAGGATTTATTATTATTTACTTTATTTACAAATTATCAGTTCTAGGTTTATTTGCGCTGCCTGTGGCATTAATCATTATTGCCTATGCAAGTATGTTTCCTACCGAGGTATCACCCCTCATACCGTCATTACAAAGTCATTGGTTATATATTCACGTAACTACAGTGTCGTTAGCACAAGGTATTTTAACCATTAGTTTTGTGGCGGGTTTAATTTATTTAATTAGACAAGTCGATCAAACCAAAACTACAAAACAAACGACTTGGCTGGAAATAACGATTTATTCGTTAATCCTGTTCGTCGGTTTTATTCTAGCTTCAACACTATTTAATGTGATGAATTATAACGCAACGTTCGAATACCCAACTACTGGTAATACTACCGTCGAAACGGAATATCATATGCCTGCTATTGCTGGGCCAACGGATGGTACGTTACTTACAGATGGGGTGATGGAGCCTTGGTTTGAAACACCTGGTTGGATGCATGGTGCAGATGCAGGAAGGAAGTTTAACACATTAATCTGGTCATTTATTTTTGGTACAGGTCTTTATCTATTATTAAGGCTTGTCTTTAGAAAACGGATTGGTGCGGCAATTCAACCGCTTGTGAAAAATGCCAAGCCTGATCTTTTAGATGAGATAGGGTATAGAGCAGTAGCTATCGGGTTTCCGGTATTTACGTTAGGTGGACTTATCTTTGCTGCGATCTGGGCTGAGGAAGCATGGGGGAGATTTTGGGGATGGGATCCGAAAGAAGTATGGGCTCTCATTACTTGGTTCTTCTATGCAGCGTACTTACATTTAAGATTATCAAGAGGATGGCATGGTGAAAAGTCAGCTTGGCTGGCAGTTGTTGGTTTCGCCATTATCATGTTTAATTTAATTGTTGTCAACCTTGTGCTAGCAGGTTTACACTCGTATGCTTAACCTATATTGAAGGCAAGGCATCATTGTTCGAAAGTGATGCCTTGTTTTTTCTTATACTTTTAACACCGGATAGTTTATACTCATAAGTGAATAGGTATGATTGGGGGTTCAAACATGGAAACAGAAGCAAAAGTATTAGTAGTAGATGATGAAGATAGAATACGAAGATTAATTCGAATGTATATGGAACGGGATAATTTTATTGTTGAAGAAGCAGAAAACGGTACAGCTGCACTGGATTTAGCGTTAAATAATGACTATGATGTGATCTTGTTAGACATCATGATGCCGGGAATGGATGGGGTTGAAGTATGCCAGGAGCTTAGGAAACAAAAAGATACACCTGTTATTATGTTAACTGCTAAAGGAGAGGAAGCAAACCGCGTACAAGGGTTTGAGATCGGAGCAGATGATTATATTGTGAAGCCCTTTAGTCCAAGAGAAGTTGTTTTACGGGTGAAAGCCCTTCTACGCAGAGTGACAAGCTCAACATTTAACGAAACTGACACAACAACCAAAAATATTATGGTTTTCCCACATATAACAATTGATAATGATGCACATCGAGTAACAGCGGATGGCGAAGAGGTAAGTTTAACCCCAAAAGAATATGAATTGTTATGTTTTCTTGCCAAATCGCCGGATAAAGTATTTAACCGAGAGCTCTTATTAAAAGAAGTATGGCAATATGAATTTTTTGGGGACTTGCGAACAGTTGATACACATGTAAAGCGTCTTCGCGAGAAATTAAATCAAGTTTCCCAAGAAGCTGCCAAGATGATTGTAACCGTATGGGGAGTCGGTTATAAATTCGAGGTGGATGATCAATAATGTTTTGGAGAAGTGTGGTGGGGAAACTAGCAATAACCATCTTATTGCTAGTTTCTTTTGTATTATTTATTTTAACAATATTATTGCTGCAGTTTTTTGAAGATTTTCATATACAAGAAGCAGAAGAAGATATGTTGCAAACTGCGACCAAGGTTTCTTTACTTGTTAATACGCATGATGATCGGCAAATTGTAAAAGAAATGACGGAACGAGTTAAAGATCCAGCAAGTAGGGTTGCCGTAGTATTTAATGATGGCGATCTATGGGTATCTGACGATGGAAAGGATAATCGTTTACCCGAATTAAAATCTAGTTGGATTGAGAATGAGGCGGGATTATCCGATGTATTAACAAATAACCAAGAAATACGGAAACAGATGCTTCTCCCTGGAAATCAGATGGAAGCAATGATTGTTGGTATTCCAATTGAAAATGAGGATGGAGCTATCTATGTTTATCAATCATTAGACGTTATTGATCAAACAAAAGCAGAAACAACGAAAATTATCTTTTTAGCAGCAGGAATTGCGATTGTTTTAACAACTATATTTGCATTTTTCTTATCGACACGAATTACTTCTCCCCTTATAAAGATGCGAGAAGCTGCATTTGATCTTGCAAAGGGAGAATTCAATACAAAAGTCCCAATATTAACGCATGACGAAATTGGAGAATTAGCTTTAGCGTTTAACCGAATGGGTAGGCAGCTTAAGTTTCATTTAAATGCGTTACGACAAGAAAAAGAGCAATTATCAAGTATTGTAAGCTCGATGGCTGATGGAGTAATTACGTTAAATCGAAGGGGAGACATGATTGTTACCAATAGTCCAGCAGATCGATTTATCGAAGACTGGTATTATGAGAATAATTTACAAAATGATACCGAAGAAAGGACACTTCCGTCAGAATTACTAGAAGTATTGCAAGAAGTGATTAATGGAGAAAAGGAAGCCATTCATGAAATCAGCTTGCAAGGTAGAAATTGGGTCATGCTGATGACCCCATTATATGATCAAAATTATGTGCGTGGTGCGGTAGCAGTTATTCGCGATATGACAGAAGAAAGGCGAATGGACAAATTACGAGAGGACTTTATTGCAAATGTTTCTCATGAATTACGTACACCGATTTCAATGCTACAAGGCTATAGCGAAGCCATTGTTGATGATATTGCAGAGTCAAAAGAAGATAAAAATGAATTAGCACAAATCATTCATGATGAATCATTACGGATGGGAAGGCTTGTCAATGAGTTATTAGACCTTGCTCGAATGGAAGCAGGTCACATCCATTTAAGTATGGAATCGGTAGATGTAGAAAAATATGTAGAAAGAATTATGAAGAAATTCAATGGTTTAGCATACGATAACCAAATTTCTCTTTCCTTAGACAAACAAATTATCCAATCCTATGCAATTTTTGACCCAGACCGAATCGAACAAGTATTTACAAACCTTATTGATAATGCCATTCGTCATACAAGTAAACATGGGTTTGTCCGGGTAAAAGTAATAAATGATCAACGTGCATTTCAGGTTGAGATTGAAGATAGTGGTAGTGGAATTCCAGAAGAGGATCTTCCATTTGTATTTGAACGTTTTTACAAAGCAGATAAGTCAAGGGTAAAGGATAAGAAGAAAAAAGGTACTGGGTTAGGGTTAGCGATTGCCAAAAATATTGTTGATTCCCATCATGGTTCAATTAATGTGAATAGTAAAGTAAACAAGGGAACTGCTTTTACTTTCCGTATTCCGAAAAATATGGAATCCTGATCCAGGTTATGGTATGGTTACGATGATTAGGAATAGAAAGGATGATCCGGATGAAAACATGGCTAAAACGGTTTGTTCCTATACTGGTTATTCTAGTCTTCATAACAGGTTGTGGAACAGAGGAACAAGGTGCTCCTGCAGAACCGAATCAAACGTCGGAGAACCAGCAAACCCAAACCGAGCAAAATGAAGAAAAAGTCTTGATAACAATCTCAAAAGATAATGGTGAGGAATACTTACATGAAAAAGAAATCCCTATTGAAGAGGGCGCCATTCTCATGGATGTAATGGAAGAGAATTTCTATATTGAAACAGAACAAGATGGTACATTTATAACCTCAATTGAACGTTTATCAGCGAAAGAAGGCGAACAAAAAGGGTGGGTTTATACTGTAAATGGGGACATGCCTACCGTTGGAGCTGCAGAATATAAATTAAAACCAGATGATAAGGTTGTATTTGATTTCCAGGCTTGGGAATAATTTGAGTGAACACATATAAAATAACGTTATTAGCAGTGTTAGCAGCTTTGGCAATTGTTGGTCGGTACTTCTTTGTCTTTATACCGAATGTACAGCCAGTGACTTCAATTATCATTATATCTGGTTTGACACTAGGGCCAATAGCAGGTGTATTATTAGCTTTAATTATATCCTTTGTCTCGAATATACTTTTAGGCATGGGAATATGGACAATATGGCAAACTGTATCTTGGGGAATCATTGGAATAATAAGTGGATGGATCGGTAAATTTTTTCCCCGGCTGCCATTTCTTTATATCCTGTTATTATCATTCTTGAGTGGTTATTTTTATGGATTTATTATTTCTTTAACTACCTATCAAATCAGTGGTGCATTTTGGCCGTATTATATTGCTGGAATCCCTTTTGATACTAATCATGCAATCGGCAATGTTTTATTTATGAGTTTCTTTTTTCCAATCATAAACTATTTAATTAAAAAATATAGGATGACGTGGATTGATGTAAAATAAGATGATGGACAGCTTGTGAGACTACCTTGTTTCACAAGCTGATTTTATTTGAATAGAGAATTAAAATTACTACAGGTCACTATTTGAATAAGTATTGCACTACTGATTTAGTCAATTTATAGTATGAAGTATAATTCACTATGTAACTTTTTTATGGAATCATCGACTATTTAGGTGAACGGAGGACCTTTATGAAGATCGTTTTTGATCAGTTATATGATAACTACCATCATGATCTTTATCAATTCATATTTTATATGGTGAAGGATAAATCTACAACGGAGGATTTGGTTCAAGAAGTTTACATTAAAGTTTTAAAATCACATAAAAGCTTTAAGGGAGAAAGCAGTATTAAAACCTGGCTGTTTTCCATTGCTCGTCATGTAACGATCGATTATTTTCGAAAACAAACCAGACGAAAAAAACGAATCTTATCCTTCTTTGACTGGTCAGTGAAAGAAGAGCTTGTGGAAGATCATGCTTTTTTACCAGAAGAATTAGCTATTCAGAATGAAGAAATACAAGCTATTTACCAGTGTCTTGATCATTGCACGTTCGACCAAAAAAGCGTCATTATATTGCGATACATACAATCATTTTCCATTAAAGAAACGGCAGAAATATTAAATTTTACCGAGAGTAAAGTGAAAACCACACAACATAGAGGGTTAAAAGAGTTAAGGAAACAATTAGAATTTCGTAGCAAGGGAGGGATCGTGGATGAATAAAGACGAAAAGAAGCAAAACTTAAAAAATAGGCTTAAGCACCTTCCTGAAGTTACGGATCATCGATCAAAAAAAGAGGTTTATCAAAAATTCTTATTACAAATGGAAAAGAATGAGAAAAACAAACGTAATAAACGATTATTACCGGTGACAGCTCTTATAACAGCTGCTATTATTTTAATTCTTATTGTTCCTGGTTTGTTTAATTCTTTTCAAACGAGTGAAGATAATACAAGTGAATGGACCGCCAATCAAGAAGACAGATCAAGTGTTGAGACTGATGCTTCCAGAGATGTTAACCGCATAGAAACGAAAGAGGAACATATGGCAGTTGATCCTGCAAAAGAAAATGATTCATATGTTCTCCATGAACTACCATCTAATCATCGTGTTCTTTATGCTTCCATCGCAGATGAACAAATACAACATACGATTCCCTTTGCTTTTGTTGTTTCAGCAAACAGGGAACTGGATACTGCTTACAATCATTTGGATCAATATATAGATAGACTTAAGATAAATCAAAACCAATATTTGTTTCATGGCATTACTTATCAAATAGATGAAGATGCAAAGCGTGTCACTTTGCAATTACCTGATCATTTTGCTTTAGGGGAAGGGTCTGCGGTGCCAAGGATGTTTGAACGAATGGTCGGCAACATGTTTCGACCTTATGGCATCGATATGGCTTATTTCAGTAAAGGAAATAAGGATCAAGTGGACCTAGGAGCTTTAGGGAACGTGAACTCACTTTCGATAGAGGATACAGTGAAGTATAGTTATAAGTTATATGAGAGAAACAACCAACGTCATTTAATTGAAATATCGAACAATGAATCTGAATCGATAGATGCTGCCATTCAAAAGTTGCAAACGAGGGGTAAAAATAAGTATATTAAACAAACGATACCAAAAGAACTTCAATATCAAGTGTCAACTGCTAATG
Source organism: Virgibacillus salexigens (assembly GCF_000723585.1). Taxonomy (NCBI): domain Bacteria; kingdom Bacillati; phylum Bacillota; class Bacilli; order Caryophanales; family Bacillaceae; genus Virgibacillus; species Virgibacillus salexigens. Next base: position 2,110,456 of record NZ_CCDP010000001.1, read on the forward strand.
ACCTACTGCAATTTACACTTACAAATAATGTAGAGCTTACCAATAGGAACGGGATATTACTGATTGAATCTATATTAATGACTGCCAAAAGTTATGAATACAACAGAGTAAAGTTTAACAACTTTTCCAGCGAACAGATAGGAGAATATGACTTAACCAAGCCTGTCCCTGTTCCTAAAGCCGTGAACCCGGTAGAAGTTAACTAATGCGAATAAAAAAGTGTTTTAGACTTGATTCTGCTAAAACACTTTTTCTATGGATATGGATATTGTAGAATATAAATATATATATCACGCTTGATTATTACAAGAGGCAGCCTTAAACGGATGCTCCGAAATTTTTACTGAATCTGTAGGACATCCTTGGTAGGCTTCTATCATATCGTCTATATATTCGTTTTTAACTGCCGTAATTCCTTGATTATTATCGGTTTTTACGAATGCTATACACTCATCGTCATAATCGTATATATCAGGAGCTGCAGTTCCGCACGCACCACAAGCAATACATGTTTCTTTGTCTATTCTTGTATAATACGCCATATTCCTATTTCTCCTTATCGGTAAAGTCTTTATATCTTCTTTTAGTGTAAAGCTGAAATGGAATTCTTTCAATAAAAACAGCCCGATACGAAGAAGATGGTCATGAATATCAAGGAGAGTCGATTTTATGATACTTAAAGGAATCATTTTATATTGTGTTTCGCAAATTGAAACGGAACGATCCGTTTCGGCTGTTTATTATATTATAACAGGGAAACGATCGATTCAAACGGTACAGGATATGCACATTTATCAATTAAAGAATTTTTTTGGAATTGATACTAATATAGATAAGTCTGATTATGATCAACTTATTCAAGCATGTGAAGCGGAGCAATTACTTATAAAGGTAGATGATGAAAAGCAACTGTATCGAATATCGAGGCAAGGAGAACGCTGGTTAGTTAAAGAAAATGATCAACTCTATTTAAACCTATTTAAAGGGGCGCAATATGGAGCTAATTCCCATACTTATTTTGATCGATTACGATTGTTAATACAAACACTTACAAATAGTAAAATGGGCTACTTTCAATTTATTCCAGTCATTGAAAATAAAGATGTTGAGAATTGGGTAAAACGCAATTACAGTGCAATAAAGCCAGTTACCAATCAATTCTTATCTAAGCTTTATGAAGAATTACTTCAGGTATTACATCGATTTCCAGTAGAAGTAGCAGAAATGTTTGTGGATCGCTTGACGGGATATAAATCTTATGGAAAAAGTATAAATCAATTAGCTAAACAACATAACCGATCTACCAAAACGGTTCATTTAATCATCACTGGTTTTCTACACTTTCTTATGGATATAGTTATGAAAGAAGAGCCTTTTCCGATATTAAGGTTTATTGCAAAAGATTTAACTTCTTCCGTTTATTTAACCAATACGGCTCAAATAACACATCAATTCTTACATAATGGCAATACAATACAGGAAATAGCGAATGAAAGAAATTTAAAAGTCAATACAATCTATGACCATATTGTTGAAATAGCACTTTACGATTCAGACTTTTCCATAGAAAACTATGTCTCTAAAGCTGATCAACAAGAAATTATCGAAGCTTTCTATCAGACAAACTCATATAGGCTAAAAACGATTAAAGACTTCGTTGATAACCGTATATCGTATTTTCAAATTCGCTTAGTATTGGCAGTCTTACAAAATGAGGTAGAATCCAATGGATCAATTAGCTGAACAATATACTTTATTACAAAACCAATTAGATAAGTTTTTCGGCTATCCTTCTTTTCGATTAGGTCAGAAAGAAATTATTCAAGACATAATGGAAGGGAAGAATGTTTTAGGAATCTTGCCAACTGGATCAGGGAAGTCGATCTGTTATCAATTGCCAGCTCGATTATTAGAAGGTTTAACTATTGTAGTTTCACCGCTTATTTCGCTAATGATTGACCAGGTTAAACAATTAAAAGCGATGAATTTTAAGCAAGCGGTAGCGATCAATAGTTTTATGGACTATAGGGAGCGTAACGATGTGCTCCGTAACCTAAGTCATTATAAGCTGGTCTATGTTTCTCCAGAATTATTACAGCATGATCAGATACAACAAAAGCTCGGTGAGGTAAAAGTTAGCTTATTTGTGATTGATGAGGCCCATTGTATATCACAATGGGGCCATGAATTCAGACCAGATTATTTAAAGTTACACGAAATTATTCATGTGTGTAATTATCCAGCTGTATTAGCATTAAGTGCTACAGCTACTCCAAAAGTTCAAGAAGATATTATTCAAGCTTTAGGTAATCAAAAAATGGTAAAGCATGTATATGACATGGATCGGGATAATATTGCGTTTTGTATTAAGGAAGTGAACGATGATCAGGAAAAGAATGCGAAAATCATCGCTTTGTGTAAAAAATACCGCGTCCCAAGTTTAATTTATTTTTCAAGTAGACAGGCTGCTGAAAAAGTATCGCAGATCTTAATTCAAAATTTAGGTTATCGCATTGCTGTTTATCATGGTGGCATGGACCAACATGATCGAATAACTATTCAGCAACAGTTTATGAATAATCAATTGGATATTGTTTGTTGTACCAGCGCCTTCGGTATGGGGATTAATAAGCAAAATATACGTCTCATCATTCATTATCACTTAACTACTCAGGTCGAATCCTATATTCAAGAAATTGGAAGAGCCGGCAGAGACGGTGAGGCAAGTGTTAGTTTTTTACTATATTCCAAAAAAGATATCCATTTACCGAAGAATATTATTAAGAAGGATCTGCCAACTAAACATGATGTAATGGTTATATTTGAACATTTATATAATCTGTACATGGCAGATCAGCCGTTGCCAGTCAAGGACGAAGCGATGAATCGATTTCATATAAATGAAGTACAGTGGCGTTTTATTTGTTATCAACTTGAACACCACGGGATAATAAAAGATAACACGATTTTTTTCAAAAATAATGTTTGGCTTCGTGCCAGGCAACAAATTAATGAATATTGTCAACATAGAATTACCATGAAACAAGCAAAACTAAATAAATTTTTAACTTGGGTACATCAGAAAGATTGTCTTAGAAAGTATCTTTATCATGAATTTCAATCAGGTTATAAAACGCCTAAATATCAATGCTGTACTAATTGTGGTTTCAGTTGGGATCATTGGAGTCCAGTACAAATAGTTCCAATGGAAGAAATGACAGAAACATGGCAAGACAAGTTAAAAGGAAAACTACTAGTTGGAGTTAAAGATGAAACAGAGTGAACAAATAAAACATATGGAAGATCATGAAATAAGAACACAACTCATTATTTCGCAATTCGTGTTAATTTTTATTAGTCTGGCAGGCAGCTTTATTTTATTTGATTCTTTCTTTCGTGATTGGCTGCGATTATTTGCGTGGGATAATCAAGATATCCTTTATTATGGTGTCTTACCAGGTCTTATCATAGTTGGTGTTGATCTATTACTGATTCGGTTTTTACCGCCTTCCTACTATGATGATGGTGGAATTAATGATCGACTTTTTCGTAATCAGTCAGTTACGTTCATTACTCTTATATCCTTAATGGTGGCTTTTGCAGAGGAGATTTTATTTCGTGGTGTACTTCAGACGTCATTCGGGTATCTCATAGCTAGTTTTATTTTTGCGCTTGTTCATTTAAGATACCTGAGAAAACCCGTATTGCTCATTGGAGTATTGTTAATAAGTTTTTATATTGGATATTTATTTCACTTAACGGAAAATTTAGTTGTAACGATTGTCGCTCACTTTATTGTAGATTGTTTACTTGGATTAGTTATTCGTCTGAAAAGCGAGGTTGGTAAAAATGAGTCAACAGGCTAAAAAATTAGAAGATCAAGCAGAAGAACTCAGAAGTTTATTAAATGAAGTTGAAAAGAATACAGATAAAGAAAATGCCTCCGATGAAAAAAAAGCAAACGAAGGACATCGGTCGCGAGAGGTAGATATCCTTAATTTACCCCCACGTAAGGAAATTCATAGTAATAAAAAAGCACCCACACATATTAAAATAAGTGTGCCATTTAAACGATTCCTTTTGATTCTTACAGTTTTGTTAATTCTTATGTTAGGTGCATATCTTTGGTTTGGTGAAGATTTAATACAAATGATTAATAATGCTCTACCATTAGAGGAACTTATATAAAAAGGTAAAGTAGATAAAGGGGTAAGTGTAGGTTGATAATTTTTTGCAGCGCATTGTTGATTCTGATTATAATAGGTTCCATGATTTATTTAGCATATTTGGATACTACGCATTATCATTCCATACAGCATAATTGTTTACCAGAAGAATTTCATATGTTTCGCATCTTTTTCATCTCAGATATTCATCGACGTAGAATAAATAAGAAGACGATTGATAAAATAAAGAAGCATGTGGATATTATAGTGATTGGTGGAGATTTAACAGAAAAATATGTTCCACTAAGCAGAACAAGAAAGAATTTGCATTTACTTAAACAACTATGTCCTACGATTTATTTTATCTGGGGTAATAATGATTATGAAGTAAATACGAATGATTTAATCGAATTGCTGTTGGCTGAGAACATTACGATACTAAAAAATACAAATGAAGAATTAATGAACCATCAAAAAAAAATCACTTTACTTGCACTAGATTGTATGAAATACGGAGAACCTAATTTCGAGATGGCAAACAAAGGTATTACTGGGGATTTTAGAATATTACTGACACATGATCCAATGGGTTTTTATACATTATGTGATACACAAAAAGCAGCCATTCAGCTTGTATTATCAGGCCACACACATGGGGGGCAAATTCGATTCCTTGGATTCGGGCCATACGAGTCAGGAAGCTTTAAAAATGTGCAAAATACATCTATATTAGTAAGTGAAGGGTATGGTTTTACAACTTTGCCTTTTCGTTTAGGTACCAGATCTCAGTGTCATGTCATTACTTTAGAGAAAAAGACATAAAAGTAAGGTTGCCAAGTTCAAGAATAACATCCTGAGCATATAGTGTAGTAAGTGATGTTTAATATGAAGTGTAATATTACTGCAAAAATGATGCTTTGCTTCAGTTGTATATTCTAATGCGACTCAAAAGGAGGATACTATATGCGTATTGAAAGAGTGTCTAATAATCAATTTACGATATTTTTAACCTTTGACGACTTAATGGAACGAGGGTTTAATAAAGATGATTTATGGTATGATGCGTCAAGTGTCCGCAGCCTGTTTAGTGATATGATGTATGAAGCGAGTACAGAATTGGGATTTGAACTTGAAGGAGCATTACTCGTACAAGTTCATCTAATGCAAGCACAAGGAATGCACGTTGTTGTTACACAAAAAATAGAAGAATTTGACCCAGAAGATGATTTTATTGAAATGAAAGTCACGCTTGATGAAAGTAAAGAATTGTTGTTTTCATTTACAGATTTTGAGAATATTATTCAAGTTGCCTCTTACCTAACAGCACTATCAATAGATGGTGGTGAAGTATACCATATGGATGATACCTATTATATGTTACTAAATGATGATGATTTAAAAGGACAAAGCAGAGAGGATATTATCGCAGTAATGTCTGAATATGCATATCCAAGTATAATCACCTCTTATCGTTTAAAGGAATACGGTAAAGTGATCTATGCTAATCAAGCAGTGGAGCAGATTCATCACATGTTCCATTAAATTATAGTGTAAGTCTAGATGGTTTTTAAGGAAAATGTTACGATAGGTCTGGTGTTAAAATAAAGTTTTTTTAAACTGAAGACACCGATTACATGAGGTGATTTTCTTCAGCATAGTAAATATACATTTTTGTCTCATGAAGTTATAAAAAATGTAGTTATTTTATTGCATATTTACAGTGAAGGTGTATACTAATCTCTGAGTAAAGCTATTAATAAATATTTTAGAGATATTCTAGGAGGTAAATTCATGGTAGCCGATAACGCAGCAGACTCTACCAAAGAAACGAACAAAAAAATGGATGTATTGAGCTCAACACGAACTGTTGTAAAAACTGCATTGGAGAAATTGGGTTACCCTGATGAAGTTTTTGAATTATTAAAAGACCCGATAAGAATGATGACAGTAAGGATCCCAGTTCGAATGGATGATGGTTCTATAAAGGTTTTTACTGGATATCGTGCGCAGCATAATGATGCTGTAGGACCTACAAAGGGTGGCGTAAGGTTTCATCCGGATGTTACGGAAACGGAAGTAAAAGCACTCTCTATATGGATGAGCTTAAAAGCTGGTATTGTTGATTTACCTTATGGTGGTGGAAAAGGTGGAATCATTTGTGATCCTAGAGAAATGTCATTTCGCGAGTTAGAAGGATTGAGTAGAGGATATGTACGAGCAATTAGTCAAATTGTAGGTCCAACCAAAGATATTCCTGCACCAGATGTATTCACTAACTCACAAATTATGGCATGGATGATGGATGAGTACAGTCGTATTGATGAATTTAATAATCCAGGATTTATTACAGGTAAACCAATTGTGCTTGGGGGTTCACATGGTAGGGAATCTGCAACTGCAAAAGGGGTTACAATTTGTATAAACGAAGCTGCCAAGAAAAAAGGTATTGATGTAAAAGGGGCAAGAATCGTTGTTCAAGGCTTTGGTAATGCTGGTAGTTTCTTGGCTAAATTTTTGCATGACGCTGGTGCAAAAGTTGTAGGTATTTCTGATGCGTATGGTGCTCTCCATGATCCAGAAGGCCTTGATATCGACTACTTATTAGATCGACGAGATAGCTTTGGTACCGTTACAAAGCTATTTAACAACACTCTTTCCAATCAAGAACTATTAGAGTTAGATTGTGATATATTAGTGCCGGCAGCAGTTGAAAATCAGATCACGGAGAAAAATGCTGATAAGATAAAAGCAAGCATCGTTGTAGAAGCGGCTAATGGTCCAACAACAATGGAAGCTACTCGAATTCTGAGCGAGCGAGGAGTTTTATTAGTACCCGATGTTCTAGCTTCTGCTGGTGGAGTAACCGTTTCCTACTTTGAATGGGTACAAAATAATCAAGGCTACTACTGGACGGAAGAAGAAATTGATACAAAGCTTCATGAAATTATGATAAAATCGTTTAATTCCATTTACAACACCGCTGAGAACAGACGGGTAGATATGCGATTAGCTGCTTATATGATTGGAGTTAGAAAGATGGCTGAAGCTTCGAGATTCCGTGGTTGGGTATAATTAGAAATGTACGAAGCGCGAATTATGACGAAAAAACTCTTATCCTGTGTAGTAAGATAAGAGTTTTTTTGGTTATGGCGACTAAAAAGCAGCGAGTTTTTAGATAAGGAAGTGTGATGAAGCATGCAAGCAGAAAAAATAATCGTGGTTGGTGCAGGACCTTGTGGAATGTCTTGCGCAATCGAACTTCAAAAAAATGGATATAACCCTTTGCTTATTGAAAAAGAAAATATTGTTAATGCCATTTATAATTTTCCAACACACCAAACATTTTTTAGCTCTAGCGAAAAATTGGAGATTGGGGATGTAGCATTTATTACGGAAAAACATAAACCAGTTCGTAATCAGGCACTTGCTTACTATCGTTCGGTGGCAGAACGAAAACAGTTACGTATTCATACTTTTGAAGAAGTCACAGGTGTTCAGAAAGATGAAAAACAATTTTATGTTACTACAAATAAACAAACCTATACGGCTGCACAGGTGATTATTGCTACAGGATATTATGGTCAACCTAATATGATGAATATCCCCGGCGAAACATTGGAAAAAGTGATGCATTATTTTAAAGAAGGGCATCCTTATTTCCGAAAAGATGTTGTCGTTATTGGCGGCAAGAATTCAGCGGTAGATGCTGCACTTGAGCTTCACAAAGCAGGAGCAAACGTTACAGTAATTTATCGTGGGAGTGAATATTCGAAAAGCATCAAACCGTGGATTCTTCCTGAATTTGATTCTCTTGTTCGTAAAGAAAAGATTAAAATGCTGTTTGATGCGACCGTTTTCGAAATAACAGATAATAAGGTAATTTATCAGCAAAACAATCAGAAACAATCACTTCATAACGACTATGTGTTTGCCATGACAGGATATCACCCTGACTTATCCTTACTATCTTTTATGGGCGTTAAAATTGATGAAGCATCAGGCCAGCCATATTTTAATGAGGTAACTTATGAAACAAATGTTCCTGGTATATATATTGCGGGCGTTGTAGCTGCAGGATACAATAATAATAAAATATTTATTGAAAATGGAAGGTTTCATGGGGAAGCCATTGCGAATTCGATAAGAAAAAAAGGATGGTAGTGTTTGCTATCATCCTTTTTTTTTATCGTCCTGTTTCTTCTAGACTTTCTCTATCACATTGACGAATTCTGTCAAAACAAATATGCTATTGTTGTATATGTTTCTGCATAGAATGGAACAAAAAATTTTAGTTAAAAAGTAGGTATTTCTAATGGAGAAAAAAAAAGTCGTTTTGATTGCTACTGGAGGCACCATCGCAAGTAGAAAAAGAGCTGACAGTGGCCTTTTAGAATCAGGTGTCATCAGTGGAGAAGAAATTGTGGAGTTATGTGACATACCAGGTTACATTGATGTTGAAGTGGAATCATTATTCCAAAAGGCTAGTATGCATATTCTCTTTGAAGATCTATTGGAGTTAAAGAATAGAATTGATTATCAATTAGCTAAAGATGATGTATCAGGAGTAGTGGTCACTCAGGGAACAGATACATTGGAAGAATCTTCATATTTCATTAATTTGATTACAAATCATAAAAAACCAATTGTATTTACTGGATCACAACGCTCACCTGGTGAAGTTGGCACAGATGCTTTTATTAATATAAAGCATGCTATTTTAACTTCTTGTAGTGAAGACTTGAATGATGTTGGAGTAGTGGTAGTATTTAATGAGCGAATCTTTCATTCAAGATATGTAAAGAAAGAACATGCCTCAAATATTCAAGGATTTAATTCGTTTGGCTTTGGATATCTAGGTATTATTGACAATGAAACCGTACATATGTTTCAAAAACCTTTAGAGAATGAATTCTATCCTATATCTATTTCAACTGCATTGCCTACGATCGATATCATTAAATGTTATATGGGAGCAAACGATAGATTTCTTAAAGCATCGAGGGAAGCCGGTGTTGATGGAATTATTTTAGAGGGAGTAGGAAGAGGTCAGGTTACACCGAATATGATGGCCGAAATAGCGCATTGCATTCAAAAAGGAATATACGTTGTGATTACAACCTCTGCTGTTGAAGGTGAAGTATATACAACCTATGATTATGAAGGCAGTACATTTGACTTAAAAAAAGCTGGGGTTATTTTAGGTAGAGATTATGACAGTAAAAAAGCAAGAATTAGACTAATGGTTGGAATAGCCAGTAAGCACATGAATATGGAGCGTCTGTTTAATCCAGACAGATAATAGCACGTAAGTTAATTAAAATCTGCTTGATTTGCTATTTTCAGAAGGTAGTACTTAATGGTACGATAATGGTATTGGATGTGAAAGAGGTTAAAGGCCATGTTTGCTATTTTCTCTGCTGGTATAGCACCAGCTTTAGCTTTAATGTCATTTTTCTATTTAAAGGATCGCTTTTCAGAGCCATTACCATTAATAATTAGGACATTCGTTCTTGGAATGTTGCTTGTTTTTCCTATTATGTTTATCCAATATGTGATACAGTCTGAAGAAATCATTACGAATAATTTCTTGGAATCTTTTTTAATTGTAGGTTTCTTAGAAGAGTTCTTTAAGTGGTTTATTTTCATGTATACCATATATCATCATTCAGAATTTGATGCTCATTACGATGGAATTGTTTACGCGGTAGCAATTAGCTTAGGATTTGCTACACTTGAAAATATATTGTATCTATTTACAAATGGAATTAGTTATGCATTCACGCGAGCTTTATTTCCAGTATCTTCTCATGCTCTATTCGGAGTAATAATGGGCTATTATTTTGGTAAAGCAAAAATGAACCCTGATAACCGGAGAAAGAATGTTTGTTATGCGTTTTTCTTCCCTTATGTTTTACACGGAATCTATAATTATATACTCATACAGGTATCAAGTTATTGGGCTATTATACTCATACCGTTTATGATTGGGTTATGGATTATCGGGTTGCGTAGAGTTAAAATAGCCAATGAATCAACGTACCATTTGATTATGGCTAAGACAAAAAAAGAAGGATAAAAAACCCTTGTACTGTTGTACAGGGGTTTTTTATTACGTAAAAGCTTTTAAGATAATATGATTTTCCAATTATAGCTAAATCCTTCTATATCTATTTATGAATAAAAACAAGATTTAATCAAAAAATAGGTATCATAATACATGTATGGCAGGAGGAAAACGTATGACCAATAAAAAACTACCGGTTTCACTTTTAATTATGAGTTTTTTATTTATTGGGTTTCATATTGCTCAACCACCAAAAACGGTTCATGCATTTAGTTCCCAAGTAATACAACAAGGTGCTGTCGGTGATGATGTAATTGAGCTTCAAGCGAGACTCCAATATATAGGATTTTATAATGGGAAAATAGATGGTGTATTTGGATGGGGCACCTATTGGGCTTTACGTAATTTTCAATATGAATTTGGTTTGGAAATCGATGGTCTAGCTGGTGCAACTACAAAGCAAAAGTTAACACAAGCCACTGAATATAACGAACAATATGTTAAAAATCAAATTAATCAAGGCAAAGATTTTACTCATTATGGTGGTACAGAGGGTACAGGTGGTACGAACCAATCTGGTGGTAATAATACTGGAAATACGGAGAGCAATACCGCAGTTAATGTCCCTCAAGGTTACTCACAAAATGATATCCAATTAATGGCAAATGCTGTTTACGGTGAAGCTCGTGGGGAACCGTATGTAGGGCAAGTAGCAGTAGCTGCAGTTATTCTTAATCGTGTAGAAAGTTCAACATTTCCAAATACGGTATCCGGAGTTATCTTTGAGCCTCGTGCATTTACAGCTGTTGCCGATGGGCAAATCTGGTTAACACCAAATGAAACTGCAAAAGAAGCAGTATTAGATGCGATAAATGGTTGGGATCCTTCGGGAAATGCACAGTATTATTTCAACCCCGATACTGCAACTTCTGCTTGGATTTGGTCTAGACCGCAAATTAAAAAGATAGGGAAACACATATTTTGTAAATAGAAAGGTGTGAAAATAATGATTCGCTGGATACTTATAGCTGTTTTATCTATTGGAATTGCAGGTACAGCATTTTGGGGTTATCAGGAACATCAAGAAAAAAACGCAGTACTGATCCAAGCGGAAAATACGTATCAACGTGCTTTCCATGAGCTTACGTATCATGTTGATTTATTAAATGACAAAATTGGGTCTGCTTTAGCTATGAATTCGGAACAACGCTTATCTCCACAATTGGTTGAGATTTGGCGTATTACTTCAGAAGCGTTATCAGATGTAAGTCAATTACCCTTAGGTCTATTACCATTTAATAAAACCGAGGAATTTCTTTCTGAAATTGGTGATTTCACCTATCGAACTGCAGTGAGAAATTTAGAATCTGAGCCGTTATCTGATGAAGAAACCAAATCGTTAGAGAATTTGTACAAACAATCCGGTGATATCAAAGACGAATTAAGACAAGTTCAGCATGTTGCGCTAGATAATAATCTACGTTGGATGGATGTACAACTAGCAATGGCAAATGAAGATGAACAATTAGATAATACAATCATTGATGGATTAAAAACGATCGAAAAAACGGTAGAAGGTTTCTCTGAAGGGAATGGCGATTCTTCTATATCGAATACAACAGTAAAAGAGCATGAGTATAAGTACCTAAATGGGGAAAAAATTAGTGAAGATGAAGCCCTGGCAAAAGCGCAGAAGTTATTCAATGTCAAGAATAGAGACAAGCTGAATATTAGCACAAGTGGTAAAGGTGCAGACGTACCTTTATATAGTATTTCTTACCGTAACGATAAGAAAAGTGCCTATATGGATCTTTCACAAAAAGGAGGGCACCCAATTACGTTATTGGTAGACCGTCCGGTGGGAAAGAAACAAATTAGTTTAAATGCTGGTATGGAAAAAGCAAAAAAATATTTGGAGCAATTCAATTTTGAAAATATGACGGTATTTCAAAGTAATCAGTTTGATAATATTGGCGCATATTCGTTCTTGTATTCGAAAGATGGGGTACGATACTACTCAGATGCAATGGAAGTAAAAGTTGCATTAGATAATGGCGACGTATTAGGGTTAACGGCAAATGATTACTTTATGAACCATAGCGAAAGAGAGGCACCAGAGCCAGAAATAAGTGAAGAAGAGGCAAAAAAAATGGTGAATCCTAATGTTGAGATTCAAGAACAGTTTCTTGCTGTTATTGACAATGACTTAGGTGAAGAAGTCCTTACCTATGAGTTCCTTGGAACATTGGGGAATGAAACATATCGCATATTTATAAATGCAAAAGATGGTAGAGAAGAACGTGTTGAAAAATTAAGCGGTTCGGAAATTAATTATGCAAGTGCAACATAACAGGAGAGAGTCACTTCTTTATATTGCTCGATAAAGTCACCCATGTGTGGCTTTATCGAGACAAGTGCTTTAAGTGGATAATAACGATAATAATTTAATGCTGAAAAAGGAAGACATACATCTGTCTTCCTTTTTTCGAATTTTTCTGTAATAATAGGTATATTGAATTACTTTTAGTTGATATTAAAAACCATATAGGGGGAGACAAATAGATGAAAATAGGGACATTACTTAATATAGAGCTTCGGAAATCCGGTGAATTTTATACAGAAAAGTTCCGCAGTAGAGTTATCGAACAAAATGAAACATTTTTATTTATCGATTATCCCATAGATATAAAGACACATAAAACTTCTTTCTTCCCTAAAGGGACATCGTTTTTAATAACCTACGTAGATGAGAACGAAAACATATATAGCTTTCTTTCAAAACTGGTTGCGAAAGTGAAATTAAATGTTCCTGCACTAGCAATTGAATTACCATCTGATTTACAGCGTATACAGCGCAGGGAATTTGTTCGAGTGGATACTGCTATTGACGTGGCTGTTCATCCTCTGGATGATCGTCTTCAGCCCTTTACTACGGTTACACGGAATATAAGTGGAGGCGGTATCTCTGTGATTATTCCGAAAGACGTGGATTTAAAAGAGAATAACGTAGAAATCTTTTTATCATTACCTTTAAAGAATCATGGGTTTGCCTATCTGAAAGCAATTGCTGAGGTTGTTATTCTTGAAGAAAAGAAACATAAAAACCCTACTGCTGCTATGAAATTTCTAAACATTGCTAAGCAAGATCAGCAAATGATTATTCGTTATTGCTTTGAAAAGCAGAGGGAAGCACGTAAAAAGGAATTATCATAAAATAAAGTCAACGGGCGTTTTGTTGGAATAGACCATTTTTTATAGAATATGTTATTATTTATTATAGGTTTATTTTATCAAAACTTGGCTATGCCAAGTTTTTTCAATGGCCAAACTGAACTTTACGTATTGAGAGGAATGGAAATTATTCATGAAAAACTATACTGTAACAATTGCAATTGATGGGCCAGCGGCTGCAGGGAAAAGTACTGTTGCCAAGATAGTAGCAGAGAAACTCTCGTGTGTTTATATAGATACTGGAGCCATGTATCGTGCCCTAACATTAAAAGCAATCAATAATTCCATTAATGTAAATGATGAAAATGCGTTAGTAGAGTTATTATCTAATACGATAATCGAGTTACAACAAAGCGATAAAGGGCAGCTTGTTTTATTGGATAATCAAGATGTAACGGCTGCTATTCGTTCCATCGAAGTTACCAACAATGTTTCTTTTGTTGCCCAACATCCAGCTATCCGAAAAGAGATGGTAAAACGCCAACAGAACTTGGCAAACAAACGAGATGTAGTGATGGATGGTAGAGACATTGGTACCCATGTATTACCAAATGCAGAAGTAAAGATATTTTTAATTGCTTCGGTCGATGAAAGAGCGAAACGAAGGTATGAGGAAAACATAAATAATGGTATTTCATCTGATTTAAATGAATTAAAACGGGAAATAGAACAAAGAGATAAAATTGATTCTAAGCGAGAAGCATCCCCTCTAGTAAAAGCGAGTGATGCGATAGAAATTGATACAACTTCGTTATCGATTCAGGAAGTAGCTCAACGAATATTTAATGAAGCAGCAAAAATCAAAAAGAATAAAACGGAACGCTAAAGGGGATAGCTAATGAATCTTTATAAAATCGCTAAATCTGTGGTTGCATTGATTTTCTATCCTTTATATCGTATAAAAGTAATTGGAAAAGAAAATGTACCGAATAAGGGACCAGTTATTATTTGTTCTAATCATATTTCAAATTTGGATCCTCCTGTGGTTGGGATTACCTCTCCCAGAGATATCTCTTTTATGGCAAAAGATGAGTTATTTGAAAAACCATTTATTGGATGGTTATTATCCAATATTCAAGCTTTTCCAGTTAAGCGAGGCATGAGTGACCGTAATGCTTTAAGAAAAGGCTTAGCTACGTTAAAAGATGGGCATACCCTCGGTCTATTTCCAGAAGGGACGAGAAGTAAAACAGGAGAGTTAGGAGAACCCCTTTCTGGAGCTGGTTTTTTTGCACTAAGATCAGATGCGGTTATCGTACCTTGCGCAATCATAGGAACATACCAACCGCTTAAACAATTGAAAGTAGTATACGGTCAACCGATTCCTATGGAAGAATTAAGAACATCAAAAGCAACTGCTAAAGAAACAGCAGATGTTATTATGAGCGAAATTAAAAAATTAATTGATTTCAATAAATGAAACTACTTTACTTGACAAATATTTATAATTATTAGAAGTTATAAAAAAGGAATATTTTTTATTATTATTCTGTTAGTATTAGGGTTAATGAAAGAATCTTAAGTAACAATAGAGAGAAAGTTATTTGGGGTTTCGAATTGTATTTAGGAGGGCTATCGATATGAGTGAAGCAAAAAAAGAACTAACCAATGTGAATGTAGGCGATACACTAACTGGAACCGTGGTTAAAGTAGACGATAAACAGGTTCTTGTAGATATTGGTTATAAAACAGAAGGTATTCTACCAATAGGTGAAATTTCTAACCTTCATATTGAAACAGCAGGTGATGCTGTAAGTGAAGGGGAGACATTAACGGTAAAAATTAAGAAAATAGATGAAGATGATGTTATTCTGTCTAAAAAAGCAGTTGATGCAGATGCAGCTTGGGAAGCACTTCAAGAAAAATACGATAAAGGAGAAGTGTTTGAAACAGAAGTAAAGGAAATAGTTAATGGTGGGTTAGTAGTTGATGTTGGCTTGAGGGGGTTTATTCCAGCATCATTAGTAGAAACTTACTACGTAGAAGACTTTACTGATTACAAAGGAAAAACACTCTCGGTTAAAATTGTAGATTTAGTTCGTGAACAAAATCGAGTTATTCTTTCTCACCGTGCTGTGGAAGAAGAAGAGCTAGTAGAAAAGAAAAAGACATTATTACAATCTCTTGAAGCAGGACAAGTAATTGAAGGAAAAGTACAGCGGATAACTGACTTCGGTGTATTTGTGGATATTGGAGGTGTAGATGGGCTTGTTCATATTTCTCAATTAGCACATGAACATGTTGATCATGCTTCTGAAATTGTCAAAGAAGGTGACCAAATAAAAGTGGAAGTGCTATCCGTTGATCAAGACAACGAACGTATATCCCTTTCTAGGAAAAATGTGATTCCGGGCCCTTGGTCCGGCATTGAAGAACGAATCACAAGCGGTGACGTAGTTGAAGGTACAGTAAAACGCCTTGTGAACTTTGGCGCCTTTGTAGAAATAGAACCTGGAGTAGAAGGTCTTGTTCATATTTCTCAAATTGCTACTAGACATATCGGAACACCACAAGAAATTCTAGAAGTTGGTCAATCAGTTAAAGTAAAAGTACTGGATGTAGATGAAAATGACGAGCGCATTTCATTAAGCATTCGGGAATTAGAACAGGAACAAGAAACGAAAGAATATAAACAGTATGAAAAAGATGAAGAACAATCTGGATTCCAATTAGGAGACTTTATTGGAGATAAACTAAATAAATATAAATAAAGATACGAAAGCATCCCATAGATAAGATGGGATGCTTTTTTGTATAAGAAGTTTATGAACCAGCTATAATGCTAATGGGTGGTAGTGATGAGCAGTGGATTATTATTCTATTGGTTCAGTTGGATGCTTTGGATTATAATCGTATTTATGATGAAAAAAAATCAAATGAGAAGTTATCTCTCCTTCGCTATATTAATTATTATCATTTCGGCTAATGTTATCCTCTCTTTTCAGATCTATACCGTTTCACTATCCTATTTGGGTTTAGTTATTACGGCTGTTTTATGGATGATACAGTTGCAGCATTTAGCTTACCTTTTATTTGCTTCATTCACCCTTTCTATTGGCTATGCAGGAATCCTCCTATGGGAAAAAAATGCGCCTGTATGGATAATTATGCCTCGCGTAATTCTTATTTCTTTTGCAATCATTCTCTTAATCGTATTATGTACGAAATACACGAAAGAACGATTTGCTATTTGTTTGACGGGACTGACATTCGGTGAGCTAATGTACAGCCTTACGATGTCAAGTTATGGATTTCCAGAAATAATTGGAGATTTACAATTCTTTGATATTCTACTTTTTGTTATAGTAATAATCTTAATTCTAGACATACTACAAAGAGGGAGGAACAAATGGATATATTATAAAAAAAGCATGCATTGAGGTGACAGCATGAATGAATATACGTTACCAATTTTATTTGGAGTTATTATCGGGACAGTCGTACGTATTTTAATGTTACGAACAGATTATAGACAATACCCTACATATTTACATGGTAAAGTAATACATGTTTCTTTAGGTTTTATCGCTGCATCTCTAGGTTCTGTAGCTATTCCTGCAATTATGGAATTAGAATTTACCGCTGTAACTTTTTTAACTGTTGCCGCAACACAATTTAGAGAAGTTCGAAATATGGAACGTAATACGTTAACAGAAGTAGATGGTTTTGAATTAGTGCCTCGAGGAAAAACATATATAGAAGGTATTGCCATTTCCTTTGAAAGTAGGAACTATTTAGTTATATTTACTTCCTTTATTGGTACACTCGTATTTATCGTTTTCAATATTTATTTAGCAATACTTGCAGCAGTTGTATGTTTCATGATTTCTAAAGTTTTAATGAGTGGGAAAACAATGAAAGATATAGTTGAAATTGATCATCATGATCTTCATTTTGAAGGTGCAGGATTATATGTAGATAATATATACATCATGAATATTGGGTTACCTGAACGACAAGAAGAAATATTAAAATATGGTATGGGGTTTGTTCTAACGCCTAAAAATATGAATGTAATTACAACAATTGCTAATCTTGGTCAACGTCAAGCAGTTCTACATGATGTATCCGTTACACTAGGAGTATTTAGAGATTCTGGTACACCAGCCCTAACTCCGTTAATTAAACGCGACCTAGATGATGGCCGAATTGGAATTTTTATCTTACCACAGATTCGAGAGGTAACAAAAGCAAAAAAGGTGATTGGCGCAGTTCCTGTCTTAGAAAATGCCATCCGTATGCCTTCAGAATCAGGGTTTACAAATAAAAGGGGGCAGTACTAAATGAAAATTGAAAAGGCAATACTTGCAGTCATAACCACCAATAAGGCAAACATCGATGGCGGTGCTCCCATTTTTATTTGCGAAAATAGACAACAAGCAGAGGAAATCTCCGCAAACCTTGAAGCAATTACGGATGGTATAGCACATGAGCTTAGTGATGAATTATTTATCATTGTGAAACATTAACTCGTCTTGCAAATTTAATTGTGAATATGAACTAGTTTTGCTATTATAGAGGTTGTTCAAATAATCGGTAATTGTTTGTTTGAACCACTGAATAAGCTGTTTTAAACATATTTACTTTTAAATTGAATGTAAAGAGAAAGGATGTTCCTTTCATGAGGAAATCTGTTGTAGCAATTGTAGGTAGACCAAATGTAGGAAAATCAACTATTTTTAATAGATTAGTTGGCGAACGGATCTCGATCGTTGAAGATATTCCGGGCGTAACCAGAGATCGTATCTATGCACAAGCAGAATGGTTAACAACAAATTTTAATGTGATTGATACTGGTGGAATTGAGTTAGGAGACGAACCGCTTTTAGTGCAAATGCGTTATCAGGCAGAAATTGCCATTGATGAAGCCGATGTCATTATTTTCCTGGTAAATGGTCGGGAAGGAATAACTGGAGCGGATGAAGAAGTAGCTAAATTGCTATACAAATCAAATAAGCCAGTTGTATTAGGTGTTAATAAAATGGATAATCCGGAAATGCGGGAAACGATTTACGAATATTATTCATTAGGTTTCGGTGAACCATACCCTATTTCTGGATCACATGGACTTGGTCTAGGTGACTTGTTAGATGCTGTCGTTGATTATTTTCCCAAACAAGAATTGAATAATGAGGACGACGATACCATCTATTTTAGTTTAATTGGGCGACCGAATGTCGGCAAATCTTCATTAGTAAATGCAATGCTAAATGAAGAACGTGTGATCGTAAGTGAAATAGAAGGCACAACTCGTGATGCCATTGATACAAAGCTTCATAAGGATAATCAGGATTATGTTATCATTGATACTGCGGGAATGCGTAAACGTGGAAAAGTTTATGAAGCGACAGAAAAATATAGTGTTCTACGAGCACTAAAAGCAGTCGAACGCTCCGATGTTGTTTTGGTTTTAATTGATGCGGAAACAGGAATAAGAGAACAAGATAAGAAGATAGCTGGATACGCACATGACGCGGGACGAGCAATCGTAATTGTAGTTAACAAGTGGGACACAATAGATGCGAATGAAAAAAGCATGAAAGATTTTGAAAAGAACATTAGAGCACATTTTCAATATTTAGACTATGCTCCAATTGTATTTTTGTCTGCAAAAACCAAAAAAAGGTTGCACACATTGATCCCCGCTATTCAATTAGCTAGTGAGAATCATGCGAAGCGAATTCCAACGAATGTATTAAATGATGTCATTATGGATGCTATTGCAATGAATCCAACTCCTACATTGAAAGGAAAACGGTTAAAGGTTCTCTATTGTACACAAGTAGCTGTCAAACCACCAAGCTTTGTGGTGTTTGTAAACGATCCAGAACTCATGCACTTTTCTTATCAACGCTTTTTAGAAAATAAAATAAGAGAAGCATTTGGTTTTGTTGGTACACCAATAAAATTGTTTGCAAGAAAGCGACAATAAAGGAGGAGAAGACATGTCTAAAATAGCAGTATTAGGAGCAGGTAGTTGGGGAACTGCATTAAGTATTGTATTAGCAGATAATGGACATGATGTACGGTTGTGGACACATAGACAAGAACAGGCACAACAAATAAATGAAACGAGAAGAAATGAAAAATATTTGGATGTCGAAATCCCGTCACAAATAGATGCTTATAGTAACTTGAAAGATGCTTTATCCAATGTGTCAGCAGTTGTAATTGTGGTACCTACAAAAGCAATACGTGAGGTATGTCAACAACTTAATGAAGTAACCCAAGACGACAATGTCACAATTATTCATGCTACAAAAGGAATTGAACCACTATCGTTAAAGCGAGTTTCTCAAATGATTGGTGAGGAACTAGAAGGCTATCAAGAAGAAGATATCGTTGTTCTGTCTGGACCTAGTCATGCTGAGGAAGTCGCATTGCGTCAACCAACAACTGTTACTGTGTCTTCGATCAATCTTGAAAATGCTAAAATAGCTCAAGATTTATTTATTAATGAAGCTTTTCGCGTATATACTAGCCCAGATATATTAGGCATCGAGCTAGGTGGGGCCTTGAAGAACATTATTGCTTTAGGTGCAGGTATTTCTGATGGTCTCGGCTATGGAGATAATGCCAAAGCAGCATTAATCACTAGAGGTTTGGCAGAGATCGCAAGATTGGGCACGTCCCTCGGTGCAAATCCACTAAGCTTCTTAGGCTTACCTGGTGTTGGTGACCTAATTGTAACCTGTACAAGTGTACATAGTAGAAATTGGCGAGCAGGCAATTTACTAGGTAAAGGGCATAAATTAGATGATGTGCTTACAGAAATGGGAATGGTCGTTGAAGGAGTTAGAACAGTAAAAGCTGCATACCAGTTTGCCAAAGAACAACAAGTTGAAATGCCAATTACTACTGGGATTTATCAAGTTTTATTTGAAGATAAAGATCCAAAAGATATTGTTGAACAGCTCATGAATCGGACAAAACGAGAAGAGATGGATGATTTAGCTAAATTATTAATGGAGAGGTATTCCTGATAACACGTGCACCTCTTCCTGCATATAATGTGATGAGTTAACTTAGCAGGGAGGCGAGTACGTGAATAATTTTCAAAAAGGTCTTTTTGACAAAATACAACAAAAATCAAACATCAATGCAGATGACGTTTATAAAGTTGCAGACTCAGTAAAGCATGCTGATTTTTCTGATGAAAAAACAGTAAGAAAACTTGTACGTCATTTAAGTAAATTGGCTAATAAACCAATATCTAAAGAAAAAGAAGACAAAATTGTTGAGTCAATTGTCAAAAACGATATGCCAATGGATATGAATTCGTTGAATAAAATATTTAAAAAATAAGCGTACTTGGGCAAGTGAGGATACAATCAACCGTATACTCGCATAAAATAAATCGCACAAGCATTCATGGATAGAGTTGCTGTGGATAATTATTTAGTCAAACCGAGATGGAGTAAGCCCCCTTCATCTCGGATTTTTATTTGCAATCTGCCCCTTGATACAAACTATTTCGAATTAATTCATTTTTAGACGAGAGCACAAGCCTTTATGTTATAATACATGATGCAATGAAAAGTTTGTCATACAGGAGTGAAGAGAATGTCACTATCCATGTTAAAAATGTATATTTCTTTTGCGGGGATGTTATTATTACTAATAGCCATGGGGTTGATTTTATTAGCTAGGTATAAACTTAATGGTTGGTTTGCGGGAATCGTGTCCATTTTAGCTTATCTATCATTAATTTCTGGTGGTTTAATTATTTTTTATATTGTGTTTAGTGGCCCAACAGGTTAAGTTAAGGAGGCTATCTTTTGAAGTATACATATTTAAATATAATGTTAGCGTTTGTATGTACAATGGTATTAAGTGGTTGCCTATACCCTCAAGATGAATTATCGAAAAATCAAGTACCAAATCAGGATCAATTGGAAACGGTTCAATCTGCAGTAGACCAATATAAAGAAAAAAATCAAGGATTGGTGCCAATTCGGACGAAACCAAGTGACACCCCTATTTTTCAAAAATACTTAATCGATTTTTCGAAGTTAAAAGAAGCGAATGTTTTAACAGAAATTCCAGGTAATGCTTACGAAAATGGCGGTGTATATCAATATACCTTAATCAATCCAGAGGAAAACCCGCAAGTTAAATTAATCGATTTACAAACAAGTGAAGCGATTCGAAGCGTCAATGTAAAACTAGACATGTATCGAAATGATCATATATATCCTCCATTTGGAGAAGAAATTAATCAAGGAATATATACGATCGATTATGAAAAGTTAGGAATGAAAAGTGCTCCTACAGTAAATAGTCCATATTCTAATCAGTCACTTCCTATTGTTATGGATGTTGATGGAAATCTCTATGTTGACTATCGAATTGATTTAAATAATGCGCTGTCTGACTATGAGCATCATTATCAGCCCGGAGATGATATTCGATATATACTAACAGATCATACACCATTTGTTCCGGTTTATTCGTTTCCTTATACGATAAAAGATGGTGAACCAGTATTTAATCCTGAAAATAAATAAAAATATATCATATTAAAACCCTTGTAACATATATTGTTTCAAGGGTTTATTTGCTTTTTCTTTTACGAACATATCAACAGCTATATCCATCGTTACCGTAGCCTATACGGTTTAGAGATGGAATTTGAAGGAACTAGTAATCCTTTTGTCAAACTACCATTGTAAATTGTCATCAAAATTATCTTTTTTAAATCTTTTACACATATTTAAGGCATATTTTGATAGGACAACATCATAGACTTGTAATGTCAATTATTCGTAGTTTGTTCGTAATGAAAAAAGAACGGAGATCGGGAGGGGATCTTTTGGAAAGAGTTGATATTTTTAAAGATATTTCGAAACGGACGAATGGAGATATTTATCTTGGTATTGTTGGAGCAGTCCGTACCGGAAAATCAACTTTCATAAAAAAATTTATGGAGTTGGTTGTGTTACCGAATATCGAAGAAGAAAGTGATCGAGCACGAGCACATGATGAATTACCGCAAAGCGCTGCAGGTAAGACCATTATGACAACGGAGCCTAAATTTGTACCTAATCAAGCAGTTACTGTCAATGTAGATGAGGGTCTCGATGTCAATATACGGTTAGTCGATTGTGTAGGATACGCAGTTGAAGGGGCAAAAGGGTTTGAGGATGAAAATGGTCCACGAATGATTCATACACCTTGGTATGAAGAGCCAATCCCTTTTCATGATGCAGCTGAAATCGGTACAAGAAAGGTAATACAAGAACATTCCACTATCGGTGTTGTAGTTACCTCAGATGGTTCTTTTGGCGAGATTGGAAGAGATGACTATATAGATGCAGAAGCTAGAGTGGTGGATGAACTGAAAGAAGTCGGAAAACCGTTTATCATGGTTGTCAATTCTGAAAGACCCAGTAGCCAAGAAACCGAGTTATTACGTCAAGATCTTTCTGAGAAATACGATATTCCAGTGCTTTCCATGAGTATTGAGTCCATGACAGAACATGATGTTAATAATGTGCTTAGAGAAGCATTATATGAATTTCCAGTATTAGAGGTAAATGTTAATCTTCCTAGTTGGGTAATGGTATTAAATGAAAATCATTGGTTACGAAAAAATTATCAAGAAGCTATTCAAGACACAGTAAAAAATATCAAACGATTAAGAGATGTTGATCAAATTGTAGGAGACTTTTCAGAGTTTGAATATATTGACCAAGCCAAGCTTGCTGGAATGGAGATGGGTGAAGGGGTCGCAGAAATCGATTTACACGCACCAGATCACCTATACGATGAAGTTTTAAAGGAAATTGTAGGAGAGGAAATTAGAGGCAAGGATCATTTATTGCAACTCATGCAAGATTTTGCGCATGCAAAACGTGAATATGATCAAGTGTCTGGAGCTCTTCAAATGGTCAAGCAGACAGGTTATGGAATCGCTGCACCTGCATTGGAGGATATGATTCTAGACGAACCTGAGATCATTAGGCAAGGATCAAGGTTTGGCGTAAGATTAAAGGCTGTAGCCCCTTCTATCCATATGGTTAAAGTAGAAGTGGAATCTGAATTCTCACCAATTATTGGAACAGAGAAGCAAAGTGAAGAGCTTGTTAGATACTTGATGCAAGACTTCGAAGAGGATCCATTGTCCATTTGGGAATCCGATATATTTGGACGATCATTAAGTTCGATTGTTAGGGAAGGAATTCAAGCTAAAATTGCATTAATGCCTGAAAATGCAAGATATAAATTAAAAGATACGCTGGAGCGGATCATTAATGAAGGATCTGGTGGTCTCATAGCAATTATTTTATAGCAGCTGATTATAAGCTGCTTTTTTATTTTCTAGAAGCATAAAACCTTTCAATCAATGCTGGATTGCGAATCAAGCAATGTAGCTTAACTGCTTCCGGTTTAAGTTCATCAGCGTCTAGTGAGGCTTCCTTAACTCCCGTGCGATAAAGAAAGACTAGTCGATCTTGAATATCCGAACATTCTTTTATTATCTCCCGCGGAAGTCATGATCAATGAAGTTCGCCATTGCGCTTTGTGTGGTAACGCTGATCCTAGTACAAGCCGAATTTAGTCGGCGTTTATGTAACGGTCGCCCCGATCCTTAATTCTTTACCAATAAAAAAGTTATGAAAATACCATTCTCCCAAAAAAAAATTGATATAACGGCAGGATATTTTTATAAGGTGTCGTATATCTTTAATAAAGCCGAAAAGTATTGCTGGCATTGACTTCAGGTTGCGCCTCTAATATTTGGTTAAATATGTAAATTTTACTTTAAAATCAAAGCAATTCATAAAGAAATAAGTAAAATTTGGGTGCTAACTGTTGAATTTTGCTGCAAACTCGGTTAATATAAGCCTTGTCACTAAATGAATTACGTGACATGAAGTATAAAAACTGGCAAAATGGTGAACAAATGATGATAGTTTCATTATTTGTTCCAATGTCGATTGATGATTAATGGGAGGAGGTGAATGTCATGAACAAAACAGATTTAGTGAATGCTGTAGCTGAGAAAAGTGAACTTTCAAAAAAAGACGCAACGAAAGCAGTTGATGCAGTTTTCGATTCTGTCATGGATTCACTACAAAAAGGTGAAAAAGTACAGTTAATCGGATTCGGTAACTTTGAAGTACGTGAGCGTTCAGCTCGTAAAGGTCGTAATCCTCAAACAGGAGAAGAGATCGAAATTCCAGCAAGCAAAGTTCCTGCATTTAAACCAGGAAAAGCCCTAAAAGACAGCGTAAAATAATATATTTTACATAGGGCCGGGAGGATACGCAACTAGCGTATCCTCTTTTTTAGTTTTGTGCGAAAAATTGACATTGGTTTGGAGATAATTCATTATTTATGTAGATATCGATTGAGGAGGGGTTAAATGGACAAAGCAACTATTCCATCAGACTTTTTTGTTATTAAGGCATTAGAAGATGGTGTTAATGTTATTGGTCTTACTAGAGGTAATGATACGAGATTCCATCATTCTGAAAAGCTTGATAAGGGCGAAATAATGATTGCACAATTTACGGAACACACTTCCGCAGTTAAAGTTCGAGGGAAAGCGTTGATCCAAACGAGTCATGGGGAAATAGAGAATGATGAAGTGTAGTTAGAAACAGGAATTATAATTTCTGCTTTTATCCAGAATGCTTGATTAACGAAGCTACATAAATTATGCTATAATAGCTAAAGCATGATTAGATTGGATGAAAGGGCTCAGGTGATTTCTTTGAATACTTCAGGTATGGACATTAGATACCTTAAACAACACATAGAAGATAAAATACAACATTCATTTTTAGAAAGATATATCAATAAGCCCGTCATCAATGAGGACAAACTGCGGTTATTAGTAGAAATAATTGCTAATACGAAATTACCTGATTATAAAAAAGAAAGGTATATCGTAACTACAATGCTCGTGCAGATTGCCCTAGATACACATGATTATGTTCCTAGCAATACAGATGAAAATGAGAATAAGGAAATAAAATTAAATAAACAGCTTCATGTCCTTGCTGGTGATTACTATAGTGGTCTTTACTATTTTTTATTATCGGAAATTGATGATTTTGATTTTATTCACCAATTAGCAACTGCGATAAAAGAGATCAATGAACAGAAAATGAAGCTTTATTATAATGAAGTATCCTCTTTTGAAGATTATTTGCAACTATTCCAGAGAATAGATGCTTTATTAATTATTCATGTGGCTTCCTACCTGCATGTTACGATACTTGGCAAAGTTGCAGAACAGTGGTTATTTGTAACAAAATTAAACGTAGAACGGCAGCGATTGACAGAAACAGGTTATCCCCTTATTTCGATTAACGGATTTGGAAATGAGTCAGCAACTGTGGTTAAGATAAGTCAGTTAAATACGCTTTTGAATAAAGCGATAAATCATTTAAAAGAAGATTTAAACAAGGTTAACAAAGATAATACGGGCCTTATTCAATATATTCATCATCAGTTGCCAATAAATACATCTAATGTGGAAGAAGGGTAAGACAATGTCAGAACAATCGAAAGAAGAGCGTGTTCATCATGTGTTTGAAAAAGTCTATTCTAAATATGACTCTATGAATTCTATTATCTCTTTTAAACGTCATAAAGCATGGCGAAAAGATGTAATGAAACAGATGAATGTCCAAACCGGTTCAAACGCATTGGATGTATGTTGCGGCACTGGTGATTGGACTCTGTCCATTGCAGAACAAACCGGTAAATCTGGAGACGTAATTGGACTTGACTTTAGTAACAATATGCTTTCGGTAGCAGAGCAAAAGAGGCAACAAGAAGGTATAAAGCAAGTAAGATTTATACAAGGAAATGCAATGGAACTTCCTTTTGAAGAAGGAACCTTTGATTATGTAACGATCGGTTTTGGTTTGCGTAACGTTCAAGATTATATGACGGTTATTAAGGAAATGTATCGGGTATTAAAACCGGGAGGTAAAGTTGTTTGTCTCGAAACATCGCAGCCAACATTACCAATATATCGGCAATTCTATTATTTTTATTTTGAGCATATTATGCCATTAATTGGAAAATTATTTGCCAAAAGCTATAAAGAGTATGCCTGGTTAAATGAATCAGCTAAGAATTTTCCTGATAAAAAAAGGTTGAAGCAAATGTTTTTGGAAGCTGGTTTTTCTAACGTCCAAATCAAAAGTTATACAGGCGGAGTAGCTGCCATGCATATGGGTGTCAAAGGTAAGAGGCATGTTTAATAAGTTAAAAAGGTGACATACATGAAATTAGCTAAAGCTTATGGATATTTAAGAAAAGATTTAGAAGAAATAGAATCAAGTATTAATCAAATGATACAGGCAGATCATCCTGTCTTACGTGAAGCATCAACTGAACTACTTAAAGCCGGTGGTAAACGAATCCGTCCGGTTTTTGTCTTGTTATCTGGACAGATAGGTACGTATGATCTAGAGAGGTTAAAAATCGTAGCAGTAACATTAGAATTGATTCATACTGCAACCCTGGTACATGATGATGTAATTGATGATGCGGAAATCCGACGGGGAATGCCTACAGTTAGGCAATTGTATGGGAATCGGGTTGCCATGTACACCGGCGATTATATTTTAGCTCGAGCGCTTGAAGAAATTACACTTCTTCGTGATCCTAAGATCCATCACCTACTCTCAAAAACAATTGTAGAAGTATGTAAAGGTGAGATAGAGCAAATCAAGGATAAGTTTGATTGGAATCAGGATTTACGAACTTATTTACGGCGAATTAAGCGTAAAACGGCGCTATTAATTGCTACCAGCTGTAAATTAGGAGCAATTGCTTCTGGTGTAAATGAAAAGGATGCGCATCGGCTTTATCAGTACGGATATAATATTGGCATGTCTTATCAAATCATCGATGATATTCTTGATTTTACTAGTTCTGAAAAAGAACTTGGCAAACCTGCTGGAAATGACTTATTACAAGGTAATTTAACACTTCCTGTTTTCATGGCAATGAAAGATGAATCACTTCGTAACAAAATCAAGAACTTATTTCATACAGATCAAACCGTCTCGGAAGCAGAAGTGAAAGTGATTGTTCAGGATATTAAAAATACAAGTGCAATCGAGGATTCCTATGCAATAAGTGAACGTTATCTCAATAAAGCCTTGCAGAAGTTAAATGAAATCCCAAATAGTCGTTCTAAAAACACCTTATTAGAAATTGGTAAGTATATCGGAAAAAGGCGTTCATAACTGTCTTGCCCCGTTGTAATTTTTACATAATTTTGATAGAATTTTATCGGTTAGATAAAATACATAATGATGAGGTGTGTTGAAACATGGAACAAACATTTTTAATGGTAAAACCAGACGGTGTACAACGTAATTTAATCGGTGAAATAGTTAAGCGTTTTGAGTCAAAAGGTTTTCAGCTTGTAGGGGCAAAACTAATGACAATAACGCCAGATCTCGCAGAACAGCACTATGCAGAGCATAAAGAACGGCCTTTTTTCGGTGAATTAGTGGAATTTATTACATCTGGTCCTGTTTTTGCAATGGCATGGGAAGGTGAGAATGTTATTGCAATCGCTCGTGAAATGATGGGGAAAACGAATCCGTCAGAGGCTTTGCCGGGAACAATTCGCGGAGATTACGGGATGACTGTTGGTAAAAATGTAATCCATGGCTCTGATTCTCCTGAAAGCGCAAACAGAGAGCTTGGACTATTTTTTAACAATGATGAATTGTCGAGTTATACGAAACAAGATACAGCATGGATCTATTAATGGGAAAGAACGCCTCCGTTTAAACGGGGGTTTTCATTTTATGTATGTTTGAAGATTATTTGGATGATGTGAAAGAGGCGGAACGGATGGAAAAAGATTATCATCTTTTTAAAGAAAATATAAAAAGAAAGCTAGATATTGATTTAGAATTATATAAAGAGTCCCAGATGAAACGAAGGTTAACTTCATTACGAAATAAATATGGGTATGCTTCTTTTGCCGAATATTATGAAGCATTGTGTAGAAATCAAGATTTGATGAGGCAATTCCTTGATCGTATGACGATAAATGTTTCTGAGTTTTATCGAAATCCAAAACGCTGGGAAGTGCTTCAAGAAAAAATACTACCTAGCTTAGTTAATAAGCAGTCTTTTACTATCTGGAGTGCCGCTTGCTCGACTGGGGAAGAACCGTATAGTATCGCAATGTTACTTGCGACTCACTATCCTAATGCAACGTACCAAATATTAGCTACAGACATTGATGAGACAGTTTTAGATAAGGCAAAGCAAGCTATCTATCAAAAAGCTGCTCTGAAAGACCTGCCCGAGGCATTTTTGTCTAACTATTTTACTGAACAAAATGATTTATTTTACCTTGATCAAACGATAAAGAAAAAAGTGTCGTTCAAAAAGCATAATTTACTTGCAGACAAATATCCAAATAATGTAGATTTAGTCATTTGTCGTAATGTCTTAATTTACTTTACTGATCAAGCAAAAGAAAGCATTTATCATAAATTCAGTAACACGCTTACAGAAAGCGGAGTGTTATTTGTAGGCAGCACAGAACAAATATTTAACCCGGAAAAGTATAACTTAAAATTAAAAGAAACATTTTTCTATCAAAAGGATCTTTCAAAACTCTTATCTCACCGATAGGAGTTTTTTACGTTGCTCATACACTATCCCGATAAATGCCAAGATTCTATGACAAATTATTTTTTTTCTGATTTTGTTGCCAAAAATACGAGAAGATATGATATAGTAATTAGAAAAAATTCATAAAGGAGAATGTAATGTGCGCTATTTAACTGCAGGAGAATCACACGGCAAACAATTAACAACAATAATAGAAGGCGTACCAGCTAGAATGCCTCTTTTAAAAGAAGATATAAATAACTCCTTACTTCGGAGACAAAAGGGTCATGGGCGGGGAAAACGGATGCAGATTGAAAAAGACCTCGTTGAGATTACTAGTGGAGTAAGACATGGTTATACCCTTGGTTCTCCATTATCTCTTGTTATACATAATGATGATTTTAAACATTGGATAGATATCATGGGAGAAGATCCAATAGAAGCCGATACCAAGATAAGAAGGGTTGTTACGAGACCAAGACCCGGACACGCAGATTTAAATGGTGCTTTAAAATATGGTCATCGTGACATTCGGAATATTCTTGAACGATCTTCCGCTCGTGAAACAGCTGCACGTGTGGCTGCAGGTGCTGTTGCAAAAACACTATTAAAACATCTTGGTATTGAAGTTGCAGGATATGTAAAAGAAATAGCTGGAATTGTAGCAGCAGATAAAGAGGAGCTGTCTATGGCAGATAGACAGACTCGTTCTGAAGATTCACCAGTCCGTATATTAGATAAATCGGTGGAAGAAAAAATGATGCATGCAATTGACGAGGCAAAGCAAGAAGGTGACTCTATTGGTGGTGTTGTAGAAGTATATGTCGAAGGTATGCCTGCTGGGATAGGCTCCTACGTCCATTATGATCGTAAATTAGATAGTAGAATAGCTGGTAGTGTTGTAAGCATCAATGCTTTTAAAGGTGTGGAATTTGGAATTGGATTCGAAGCTGCAAAACGAAATGGCAGCGAAGTACATGATGAAATTGCCTGGAATGAAGAGCAAGGATATTATCGAACAACAAATCGTCTGGGCGGTTTCGAAGGTGGAATGACTACGGGAATGCCGATTGTTGTTAAAGGTGTTATGAAACCAATCCCTACGCTAATGAAACGACCACTTAAAAGTGTAGACATTGAAACAAAAGAACCATTTAAAGCAAGTGTTGAACGTTCGGATGCCTGTGCAGTACCGGCGGCTTCGGTAGTTATGGAGCATGTCGTCGCATTTGAATTGGCAAAGGCCATTACAGAACAATTTTCAAGTGATCAATTTCCTATGCTGCAACAAGCGTTAGAAGTATACCGTGAAGAGATCAGAGGTTTTTAAGATGAAGGTGGATGAAATCGTAGTAAATTCAAGCTCGCATTCATACCGTATTATGATTGGGAATGGAATTCGATCACAGATTTCAACATTTGTAACAAAGGCATACTCTTCCATCTTTATCGTTACAGATGAGCATATTGCTGATTTATATTTGTCTGATATACAATCGGGTTTAACACATGAATACGTGTATACTTCGATACTACCTGCTGGAGAGAAAACAAAGTGTATAGAGTATTATTATCAATTACAAACGGAAGCAATTAAATATGGTCTAGATCGTAATTCACTTATCATTGCATTAGGAGGAGGAGTTATCGGAGATCTAGCAGGTTTTGTGGCTTCTACTTTTATGCGGGGAATCGACTATATCCAAGTGCCAACGACGATATTAGCTCACGATAGCAGTGTAGGTGGGAAAGTAGCGATTAATCACCGACTAGGGAAGAATTTGATTGGCAGCTTTTATCCTCCACAAGCAGTTATTTATGATGTTGAAACATTGCAATCATTAAGCGAACAGGAAATACGATCTGGGTATGCAGAGCTAATTAAAGAAGCATTAATCTCAGATGAACTTACATTTCGGGCTATGTTAAAAACAGATTTGACATCACTTTCGGCGGAGGAATTACAAGAACATCTACGTATGGGAATAAAGGTAAAAGCTAGTATTGTGGAAGCGGATGAAAAAGAATCAGGTATTCGTAAGTTTTTAAACTTGGGACATACATTAGGCCATGCTTTGGAAGCGGAGTTAGGATATGGATCTCTAACACATGGAGAAGCAGTAGCTATTGGTTTGTTATTCTCGTTTCATATAAGTGAATCCATACTTTCTACTCATTTACCGTATGATCAATTACATGAATGGTTTAAAAAAAATAATTTTCCTTTGATCATCCAAACGGAAGATATCCAATCACTAATGATGAAAATGAAAAAGGACAAAAAGAATGTAAGTAAGATGATTCAAATGGTATTGCTGCAAGACATTGGTGAACCAACCTTACGTACGGTAACGGATAAGGATATGGAACGTCATTTAAATTCTTTTATAGGAAAGCTGGTGACCAAGTGACACGAGGAATTCGAGGGGCAACAACAATTTCAGAAAATAAAGCTGACATGATTATTGAGAATACGAGGCAGTTAATTGAAGAAATGGTAACAAAAAATAATGTAGAGCCAGAAGATGTATCTCATGTTTTTATCTCTGTAACGAAAGATCTAAATGCTGCATTTCCGGCAAAGGCGCTTAGAAAATTATCTGGTTGGACATATGTACCGGTAATGTGTATGGCAGAGATTGAAGTACCAAATAGTTTACCATCGTGTATTCGGGTCATGATGATTGTTAATACAGATATAGATCAAGCTGCTATTCAACATGTTTTTCATAATGAGGCGGTTCATTTACGACCAGATTTAGCGGGAAAGGTGGAGAAGCAATGATGGAAGGAAAAGCAGCACTTAAACAATTGGCTCCGTATCAACAAGGAAAACAGATCCAAGAAATCAAACAAATGTACAATTTAGACCGTATTGTAAAACTGTCTTCAAATGAGAACCCCTATGGATATTCAGATAAAGTAAAGCAATTTCTAAATGAATATATCCCATCATTTGATATTTACCCTGATGGCTATACGAAAGAATTACGTTCTGTACTTGCTGCAAAGTTAAATGCTCAAGAGACAGAACTGGTTTTTGGAAGCGGCTCAGAGGAAATTGTTCAAATGATTTGCCGTACGTTTTTATATGAGGGCGTAAATACCGTCATGGCTACACCAACCTTTCCGCAATATAAACATAATGCAATTATTGAAGGAGCGGAGGTTAAAGAGATTCCAACGGTAGAGGGTTATCATGATTTACCAGCAATGTTGGCCGCCATTGATAAGAAGACAAATGTGGTATGGCTTTGCTCTCCTAATAACCCAACCGGTAATCCTATGGCAAAACAGGAATTTATTCAATTTATGGATAATTGTCCAGATAATGTCTTAGTTGTATTAGACGAAGCGTATTATGAATATGTTGATCCAAATAAGGATATCCAAGCAATTAATGAAATCAATAACTACCAAAACTTAATCGTTCTCCGTACATTTTCCAAGGCGTATGGTCTTGCTGGACTACGAATTGGTTATGGTATAGCAAATGAAGCAATTGTTACACAATTAAACATCGTACGGGGACCATTTAATACAACTTCAATCGCGCAACAGATAGCACTGGTCGCCTTAGAGGATGATGATTTTATTCAGGATACGAAAGCAAAAAACCTTGAAGTAAAGCTCTCTTTTCAACAGTTTTTACATGATATTGACTGGGGGTATTATCCTTCTGAAACTAATTTCATGCTTGTTTCAACACCAAATAGTGGAACGGAGTTGTTCGAATATTTAATACAACATGGGTTTATTGTTAGACCGGGGGAATTATTAGGTATCCCTAATACCATTCGGTTAACATTGGGATTGAAAGAAGATATGGAGCGATTTCAACAGCTATTGGTAAGTTATAATAAAAGCTAAGGAGACGTCAGTGTGAAACGAACAATAATGATAGCAGGGCTTGGTCTTATTGGAGCTTCATTAGCAAGAGCACTTGTTACAGTAAAAGAGAATACAGTTATCGGATACGATGTAAATCCGTATACGGTTGACTTTGCCCAGAAAAACGAAATTATCCATGAATCATCTAGTGAATTTAAAACGGCTGTACAGAAATCGGATTACGTAATCTTGGCGGCACCAATTTCAGAATCGATTACTCTCTTAAATGAAATGGATAATATGGCATTAGAAAAGGACATCATCGTAAGTGATGTCTCTTCTGTAAAACAATCGATTATTACAACGGCAAACCGCTTAACGAATAAACAGATTGCTTTTATAGGTGGGCATCCGATGGCTGGTTCTCATAAAAAAGGGGTTGAAGCTGCTAAACCGCATTTATTTGAAAATGCGATGTATGTACTGACCCCGACTAATCGTAGTTCCGATCAAGATGTAGAAGAACTAAAGCAAGTATTATTGCCCACGAGAAGCAAGTTTATCACCTTAAATGCTGAAGAGCATGATGAGATGACTGGGGTAGTTTCCCATTTCCCTCATTTAATCGCTTCATCACTTGTACATCAAGCGAAAAATTGGGCGCGAACACATACATATTTACCTAATTTAGCAGCAGGAGGTTTTCGTGATATAACTCGTATAGCCTCAAGTAATCCGATTCTTTGGCAGGACATTTTCTACCATAATCGACAGAAAATGTCCCAGCTTTTAGAAGAGTGGATCACTGAAATGCAAACGTTAAAAAAGCTCTTAGACCAAAATGAAAAAAAAGAAATGATTCACTATTTAGAATTAGCCAAGAATTATCGGGATGGTTTAGTATCTGCTGATAAAGGAGCCATTCCATCCTATTACGATCTATATGTCGATATTCGAGATCAGACGGGTGCATTAGCTAATGTTACCCAATTACTTGCAACCCACGATATCAGCATTAATAATATACAAATATTAGAGATAAGAGAAGGAATTATGGGGGCATTACGTTTAAGCTTTTCTACGGAACAAGTACAAAAATCTAGTGAAGTAATACTACAGCAGCATGGATACGAAACAATGATCGAAAAATAAGGATGAACCATTGGTAGAATAAAGGACGTGATCAATTGAAGGAATTAAAATTATCAGCTGTGAATGCACCGTTACAAGGTGAACTTGAAGTACCTGGTGATAAATCTATATCTCATCGTTCTGTCATATTTGGCGCATTAGCTCACGGCGTAACTACTGTTAGTCATTTTTTAGATGGAGAAGACTGTATGCGTACAGTAGATATTTTTCGTGCTATGGGAGTTTCGATAGATAAAGAAGGTTCTCAATTAAAAATTGTTGGAAAAGGTCGTCAAGCGTTAACAGAGCCGACAGCTCCGCTTTATTTTGGGAACTCAGGTACTACAGCTCGATTAATGCTTGGTATATTAGCTGGACTTCCTTTTTTTACAACAGTTTATGGTGATGCTTCTCTAACCAAACGGCCAATGAACAGAGTCGTAGACCCACTATGTCAAATGGGAGCTCATATTGATGGGAGAAAGGATGGAAATTATCTACCTTTGGCAATTAACGGTGACACCTTATCAGGAATACATTATCATTTACCAGTGAAGAGCGCTCAAGTGAAATCAGCCGTATTATTAGCGGGTCTGTACGCAAATGGTGAAACTACAGTTGTAGAAACTTCCTTAACGAGGAACCATACAGAAACCATGTTACAAGCATTTGGTGCCGATATAGAGATTGAAGGGAAAGAAATTACTGTTAAAGGAAATCAAACGCTATCTGCTAATGATGTTTATGTACCAGGAGATATATCTTCAGCAGCATTCTTTTTAGCGGCAGCTGCAATTGTGCAAGGAAGCAGTATCCGCTTGTTGCATGTTGGTCTAAATGAGACGAGAACAGGAATAATCGATGTTCTAAAAGCGATGGGCGCTAATGTAATAGTAGAAGAAGTTCATTCTAAAGGAGGAGAGCTGTTAGGGAATATCCGAATTGCGCAATCTCCTTTAATTGGTACTACCATCGAAGGGGAAATGATACCTAGGTTAATCGATGAGATTCCTATCATTGCTCTACTGGCAACGCAAGCAGTGGGAACAACGGTTATTAAAGATGCAGAAGAATTACGCGTGAAAGAAACGGATAGAATCCTTGCCGTTACGGAAGTATTAACTCGTTTAGGTGCAGATGTTGAAGCAACAGACGACGGGTTAATCGTCCACGGAAAAACACCGTTAACCGGCAATGAAGTTGCTTCCTATCACGATCATCGTATAGCAATGATGGCTTCTGTTGCGTCTCTAATAACTAATGGCGAAGTAATCATTGACGACATTTCGCCTGTAGCCACCTCTTATCCAAATTTCTATAAGGACTTAGATCATTTGATCAAGTAAGAATGATCGCTTGTAGGGTATTGATCTTTTTTAATAACTAATCAGTTACTAAACAACTGAAAGAAATGAATAAATGGTTATGAATTGTGGGTATAGTGGTAAGGAGCTGTTTTTAATACAGCTCCTTTATTTGCTATGCCCATGCTTTTATTTTGAACATCATCTTTTTTTTCGTTATGATTAGGTTCATGATGATGTATGTGTAGAAAGGAAGTCAAACGTGGAAACAATAATGGAAGCTGTTCGACTAATGGAAGCAAAGCAAAGTGAGAAGGCGATCGAGCTATTAGAAGATTACCTACCTATGGCAGATGAAGAAGAAAGGTACACCATTGCTGAATTATTTATACAATGGGGATATCTTCATGAAGCCAAAGCGTTAATGGAAGAATTAGTACAACAGTACCCAAATGAAGGAGAATTAAAAGTAACACTGGCAGATATTTATACTGAACTTGAAGAGGATGAAGCTGCCATTCAATTGTTAAATGAAATAAATGATGAAGAGGACCCAGCTTACGTACAGACGCTTATCCAATTAGCCGACCTTTATCAAGCTCAAGGTTTATTTGAAGTCTCTGAACAAAAACTGCTAGCTGCGAAACAAGCGGAACCAAATGAACCAATTATTGATTTTGCATTAGGTGAATTATATTTTTCAACAGGAGATTATTTAAAAGCAACCACCTATTATGAAAAGATTCTCTCAAGAACAAAGGAAATTGCTAATATTTCCATTAACGATCGATTAGCGGAAGCTTATGCCGAATCAGGAGAATTTGAATTAGCCCTTACGTACTATCAAGATGAAGATAGCGAAAACCCTGACTCATTATTTAAATATGGGTTTACTGCTTATCAAGCAGGGCGCAGCGATATTGCAAGAAAAGCATGGGAACATGTAATTGAAATAGACACCTATTATCACACTGTATACTATCAGCTTGCGAGAGTTTATGAAGAAGAAGGGTTATTAGAAAAAGCCTATGATACAGCATTAAAAGGAATAAAAGTCGATGAATTTAATAAAGAGCTCTTTTTCATGGTTGGAACTTTAGCCCATCAATTGGATAAGGATGAAGAAAGTGAGAAATATATTAGGGAAGCAGTAGCAATCGACCCAGATTTTAAAGAAGCAATCTTATTCTTAATTGAATTACTAAAAAATAAATCCGATTTTAAAGGAATTATTGACTTGATTATCGAAATAAAACATACAGGAGCAGATGATCCCCTGTATGAATGGGAACTTGCTCGAGCGTATAATGAAACAGAATCATTCAAAGATGCATTAAAACACTATCATGCTGCATATAATAACCTTAAAGATGATAGCGACTTTTTAAAGGAATATGGTTACTTTTTAACAGAAGAAGGGAGGATACAGGAAGCAATTCCCGTCTTTGAAAAATATCTTGAACAGCAACCAACTGATGATGACATCAGCGAATTTGTACATCGGTTAAAGCAGTCAGATAGAGAAGATTTATAGATAGACTTTACTTGGATTATGAAGGGGGCTAATAAACATGCATACTCCAGTATCCGTAGAAGATAAAAAAAGCTTCATCCAGTGGTTTTTGAATCATTACCAGTTAAAAAAACGTGAGAGTGTATGGATCTTAAATTACTTGGTTAATCATGATGAGTTACTTGCAAATGTTCACTTTGTAAGGGAAGCAAAGTTTTGCCCAAGAGGTATAATTATGACAAGCCATTGTTCAGAAGAAACAGCATTTCGTTTTTATAAAAATCAATTGGTGACGACAGACGCTGAAAAATCATTTCATGATATTCGATTAAATAAGAATGAAGCTTTGTATTTACAATTGAATTTTAGTAAATCGTATCAAAATGAATTATATATCTCTGTACTGGAAGAGAACCCCTTTATCCCAGATGAATATTTTATAACGCAAAAGGACCAAGAATTAGCAAAGCAATTATTAGATATGTCATTGTTTGAATTTAAAAAGAAGAAATTGAATGAACAGATAGACCGTGCACTCGATGATATGGATCAAGTAGCATTCCTAAAACTTTCAGAACAACTGAAGATGCTTGAAGAGAATAACGATAATCAACCGAATTTGCTTCGGCAATAGGTTGATTTTTTTTGCATCTTTAAGATAAGATTTACTCAAGGTGTAATATTTTTGAAAAAGATGTCAAACATTAAGAGAAAGGCTGATTCGTACATGAAATGGAAGAAGGCAGATGTAGCACAATATTTAGAAGCGAAAGAATATATCGACACCATTCTCATTCCATTAATACCTTATCAAATGACTGGGGATACAGAACTTGAAAAAAACGCTTTTCAAAATGAGTTAACCTCGGTGCTAGCAAACGAACTGGAGAAAGAACTAACAGGTCGTATCATGTTAACCCCTACCTACAACTATGTGAAAGCTGCGGATAGGGAAGAGGAAGTAAATCGAATTCATTCGTGGATCGAGGAAATCCAGCAGCAGCCGTTTCCGCATATTTTCTTGTTAACACTTGATTCATCATGGAAAAAACATGAACAAGCTTTGGATGGCACACTGTTATGGTTACCCGGAATGAAGTCAGGTGATTTGCATTCAGCAGAGATGCATCGATTCATCCGAGATCAAGTAGAACAGGTAAGTGAATTAATCCGTTCATATTGGTAAAAATAATTAAAAATCTTTTGTTAACAAATGGCAATATTTATTGACCGGACAAACAGTTTGCGCTATCATGGTTAATGTCCTAGTAATCTGATTAAACTATTATTGTCCGTGATTATTGTAAAAAGAGGGGGGAAAATCATGAGTGAAAAGAAGCAGCAAGTATCCCGTAGACAGTTTTTAAATTATACGCTTACAGGGGTTGGTGGATTCATGGCAGCAGGCATGCTGGCACCAATGTTGCGTATGGCGGTTGACCCAGTTTTGCAGGAATCTGGTCATGGAGACTTGACAAACGTCAGTTTAGCTGTCGAAGATATTACCACGGATCCACAGCGTATTGATTGGAAAGTAAAACAAGTGGATGGTTGGTATGAATCTGAAGTAAATCGATCAGCTTGGGTATTTAAAGATGAAAATGACGAAATTCAAGCCTTTTCCCCAATTTGTAAACACTTAGGTTGTGTCGTATCCTGGGAAGGAAGTGATGAATATCCAGATCAGTTTTACTGCCCATGTCATGATGGACGATATTACAAGGATGGAACAAATGTGCCTGGAACTCCACCCTTACAACCTTTGGATGTTTATGAACAAGAAGTACGAGATGGAATGCTATTCCTAGGCGACGCAGTACCAAGAGAGGGGGCGTAATCAGTTATGCTGCAAAAAATTTATGATTGGATTGACGATCGCATAGACATTACGCCAATCTGGCGCGATATTGCAGACCACGAGGTACCAGAGCATGTTAACCCAGCACATCATTTTTCTGCATTTGTATATTGCTTTGGAGGGTTGACATTCTTTGTAGTAGTCATTCAAATCCTATCTGGAATGTTTTTAACGATGTACTATGTACCTGATATTGAAAATGCATGGAAATCTGTTTACTACTTACAGACAGAAGTAGCACATGCACAAATCGTACGTGGGATGCACCATTGGGGTGCCAGTGTGGTTATCGTAATGCTGTTATTACATACACTGCGAGTGTTTTTCCAAGGAGCTTATAAAAAACCACGTGAACTTAACTGGATGGTTGGAGTTCTAATCTTCTTTATCATGCTTGGTCTTGGATTCACTGGATACTTATTACCATGGGACAACAAAGCATATTTTGCAACCCAAGTCGGACTTGAAATTGCTGAACAAGTTCCTTTTATTGGGGAACAATTGAAAACGCTATTAGCTGGTGATGCGAATATTGTAGGGGCACAAACGTTGACACGCTTCTTTGCCATTCATGTATTCTTCTTGCCAGGAGCATTATTTGCGCTATTGGCAGTACACTTTATCTTAATACGTAGACAAGGAATATCTGGACCGCTATAAAAAGGAGGGGAAAGCATTGCATAAGGGTAAAGGTATGAAGTTTGTCGGAGATTCTCGGATCTCTGCTGAAAGAAAACCAAATGTACCAAAAGATTATTCTGAATATCCTGGTAGAACAGAAGCTTTCTGGCCCAACTTTTTATTAAAAGAATGGTTAGTAGGTGCTGTGTTTCTAGTTGGATATTTATGTTTAACATTAGCACATCCCTCACCATTAGAAGGAATGGCTGACCCAACAAATTCATCTTACATTCCATTGCCGGACTGGTACTTCTTGTTCCTATATGAATTACTCAAATATGAATTTGCAAGTGGCGATTTCATTATTATGGGAATTCTAGTATTGCCAGGTATTGCTTTTGGTGCGTTATTAATTGCACCATTCTTAGATAATGGACCTGGAAGAAGACCACATCAGCGTCCTGTCGCTGTTGGTATGATGTTACTTGCACTAGCTTCTGTTATTTGGCTTACGTATGAATCTGCTTCTCACGTGGATTGGGAGTCACGCGCAGAAGCCAATAAACCTATTCCGCCTGGCGAACAGGTGGAAATTGACACGGAAGATCCAGGATATGCAGTTTATGAAAATAGCTGTATGTCCTGTCACGGAGATGACCTGCAGGGTGGTGCAGCAGCTCCATCATTAATCGGAATCGATAAATCTGCTGAAGAGATTGCTCAAATTGCACAAGAAGGGATCGGATCAATGCCTCCTGGACAATTCAGTGGATCCGATGAAGAACTTCAACAGTTAACTGATTTTATTGTATCTGTTAATGAAGAGCAATCAGAATAATTAAAATGAAGAACACCTTTGCCACACTAGTTGGTGAAGGTGTTTTTTAAGCCAATGAACAATTTATGATGTAAGAAAAGAGGGATTTCTTGATCAAGTACATCTTATTAGATCGCCGTTTTTTAATTCTTTTATTTGTTATTAATTTACTAGGGACGATCTATGGATATATGTGGTACGAAAGTCAATTAAGTGAGACATTACCGATATTTTTCATTTTTGTTCCTGATAGTCCAACAGCGAGTTTATTTTTTACCATATTCCTTTTATTTTTCATTTTTCGCAAGAATGTTCCATACATAGAAGCATTAGCTATGATTACACTATTTAAATATGGTGTATGGGCTGTAATCATGAATCTGCTTACTTTAATAATAGACGGTTCTTTGAGCTGGCAAGGGTATATGTTGATGGCCTCACACGGTGCAATGGCGAT
This sequence comes from Virgibacillus salexigens, assembly GCF_000723585.1. NCBI lineage: Bacteria > Bacillati > Bacillota > Bacilli > Caryophanales > Bacillaceae > Virgibacillus > Virgibacillus salexigens. The sequence goes on from NZ_CCDP010000001.1 coordinate 2,151,058, forward strand.
ACAAGGGTTATTATATGCTCCTTATTATAAGCTAAAATTACGTCATATTGTCGTAGCTGCAATTTGGACATTGCATAATGACGTGATTGATTATGTCTTTGAACAGATGCCCGTGTATGCTTCGTTAACAAACTATATGAATGAAATTGGCTATTTCACATTTTGGCTAAGTATCCTTTCCATTGCACTTGCTTATTTTCTAACAAGTGCATCACGGCAGAAAGGATAAAAGTATCAGAACTCCATTATCTCGCTGTTATATAATATAACTCCAGATCATACATTAGTGTTATAAGAAAAATATGGGGTGATCTCTATGAAAAATAATAAACAGCGTTTGGTAATGGCATGCTTAATTACGGTCATAGGGATGATTGGTAGTTTTTACATACACCCTGCCTCCACGGAGGCTGGAGTGTTCTTGCAAGCAAGTACATCATCAGAACAAAATAATGATTTGCTTCCGCTAATTTGGACAGTAGCGATTGTCGGGGGTTGTATTGGTGTTACATTAACTTATGTTAGTTGGAGAAAATATAGAGGGGAATCAAAAAAGGAAACAAAAACAAAAACAAAAACGAAACAAGACAAAACAGTTGACTAATATTCATTTTTTGACTAAAATTGACCTTAAATAAGGAGGAATGCACATGCTAGGTGGCTTTGGTGGTTACCTTATCTATATTGCCTTGTTAATGATTATCCCAATTTGGGCACAGTCCAAGGTTAAAAACACGTATAAAAAATATTCTAAAAAAGCGACATCTTCTTATATGACAGGTGCTCAAGTGGCTCGAAGAATACTTGATGAAAACGGGCTTTACGATGTAAGTATTGAAGAAACGAAAGGGACCCTTTCTGATCACTATGACCCAAGAAAAAAAGTTGTACGACTTTCCACAGGAAACTTTCATGGACAATCAATGGCAGCTTCTGCTGTTGCCGCCCATGAAGTAGGACATGCTATTCAGGATGCTCAAGACTATGCCTTTCTAAGATTTAGAAGTGCCTTAGTACCTGTAGCTAACTTCGGCTCAAATATCTCCTTCTTTCTAATTATAGGCGGCATACTGCTTAACCTATCTGGTTTATTCCTTTTCGGAATTATCTTCATGTCAGCAGCTGTGTTATTCCAGCTTGTAACATTGCCTGTTGAATTTGATGCATCCAATCGAGCGATGGCTCAACTTGTTTCGTCAGGTGTCATACGAAATAACGAAGAAAGAGAAACAAAGAAAGTACTCAATGCAGCAGCGTTAACCTATGTTGCAGCTGCACTTGTAGCTGTTGCTGAATTGGTTCGATTCATTTTGATGTATGTTGCAGCAAACAACGAATAATAAGCAAAATGGGTTAGTCATCCCATCTAGGCTGTCGAGAAAGTAATCCGACAGTCTTTTTTTTTCTGAAATTCCATCTTTCTTTTGTTATTCTTAAGATAGAATTTCTAAAGGCGCTGATGGTTATGTTCCAATCAAGAAAAGATCAACAAATTGAATTGGAGATGTGACGATTGAAGAAACTTGTTCCTGAAGACCACTTACTCCGGAAGATTGACCACAACATCGATTTCTCCTTTATCCATGAAAAACTATGTCCCTTCGGAAAATAAGCCAGAAGGGTTCTTTTATCTTGATCACCGTACCACGGATTTGAAGTACAACAGTATTACGGATGTTCATGTTACACCTGCAAACGTCCATAGAGGTGTTTGTGGCTGCCAGAAATCATCTGGTAACTATAATAATAGGCGATTGGTATTTGTCCGCACTGGCGCACAAAAAAGCTTGTAGAAAAACACGGGTTTTCTCTACAAGCAAAAATGGGGTGGACCTTTAGTCCTGTTTTATGAAGAAGATGGTTGCCTGCTAGTGTTCGGAGTGAAAGGAGCGAATGCAGAAACTTATTCTTCAATCGGATTCTTATTTTCATCTAAAGTAAAACCTTCTCCTAATACATCATGAACGGTACTTACAGCAACAAACGCATGCGGATCTATACTGTGGATAATAGTTTTTAAACGGACAATTTCGTTTCTTGCTACTACACAATACAGTACATCACGTTTGTCGCCAGAAAAACTACCTCTTCCTTCTAATACAGTTACACCACGGTCCATTTCCTTAAGTATCTTGGCAGCTATAGCATCGCTATGACTGGAAATAATAGTGGTACCCTTAGCTGAGTAAGCTCCTTCTTGAATGAAATCAATCACTCGCGCCCCGATGTAAACTGCTACTAACGTATAAATTCCTTGTTTCAAATCTAATATAGCAAATACGGATGTCATAATGACGACAAAGTCGAAGAGAAACATGGTTCTTCCCATACTCCATCCCACGTATTTATTAACTAATCGGGCAATGATATCAACGCCACCTGTTGTTCCACCAAATCGAAAGATAATACCTAAACCAATTCCGATAAACACACCTGCAAACAGCGCGACAAGTGTCATATCTGATTCAAGGTGAATAGCAAAAGGTTTCACTTGAAATATACTAAGAAATAATGATACCGCACCAGTGCCAATGATACTGTATATAAATGTATTTCGCCCTAGAAATTTCCATCCAATTAAAAACAATGGGATATTTAATATAATATTCGTTATAGCGGGATCCCACTCCCATAAAAAGTATAGTAATAATGTAATACCGGTAAAACCGCCTTCTCCTAAATTATGTTGCATGTTAAAATGAACGATTCCAAAGGAGAAAATGGCTGATCCAAATAGAATAAATGCTATATTTTTAATTTTTAAGCCAAAAATCAATTAATTACCTCCTATGTTTTTAATGCTATGTCTAGTATTAGTATAGTCAATCTATTTAAAAAGAACAATTTCATTTCATCCTTCAAATAAATGATTTGTCAAAACGGCAGGGATTAGCTAACATTATATTAGCAACTAATATAGATTAAGGGGGGATGAAGCATGGAAAGTAACATATATACAACGAAGGAGATACAAGAACGGGTAGATACGTATATCTCACAATTTAAAGAGGGCTATTTTTCCCCATTAAGTCTAATGGCTCGACTAACAGAAGAAGTTGGTGAATTAGCTAGAGAGGTAAATCATTACCATGGAGAAAAACCAAAAAAGTCAACCGAGCAAGAAAAGACAGTGGAAGATGAGTTAGGTGATATTATCTTTGTGTTAACTTGTTTTGCGAATTCACTAGAAATAGATCTTTCAGAAGCATTTCATACATCCATATCGAAAATTGAAACACGTGATAAAGATCGTTGGACGAAAAAAGACTAGTTTTACATACAAAGGAGAATGACAAATTGGCAATAAATGTAGTAATTGCTGGACCTAGAGGGAAAATGGGTTCAGAAGCTGTTAAAATGGTTTTAAATGAGGAAGATTTTCGGTTAGTTGCATGTATCGATCGAAAAAATGATGGGAAAACACTGAACTCAATAATATCGTCTGTAGATGCAACGGTACCAATTTACGATGATATTGAAACCTGTTTAGATCAACAAAAAGAAGTTGATGTTCTTGTTGAATTATCTGTCCCAGAAGCAGGGTATAAACATACGAAATGTGCGATTAATCATGGAATACGCCCAGTGGTAGGTACAACCGGCTTTACTGAGAATCAGCTCGCTGAATTGGACGAGCTTGCTAAGAAGCAAAATATTGGATGTATTATCGCCCCAAACTTTGCTATTGGGGCTGTACTAATGATGAAATTTGCAAAAATGGCCGCTTCTTATTTTCCTGATGTTGATATCATTGAAAAACATCATGATAACAAGTTAGATGCACCATCCGGAACAGCAATTAAAACGGCGGAACTCATTAGTGAAAACAGAACTGTTAAACAACAAGGTCATCCAGAGGAAAAAGAAACGCTTACAGGAGCAAGGGGAGCTGATGTAGATGGAATGAAAGTTCATAGCATCAGATTACCAGGATTAGTTGCACATCAAGAAGTTATTTTTGGTAGTGCGGGCCAAACACTAACAATTAAACATGATTCAATTGACCGCGCATCCTTTATGGATGGAGTTAAATTTTGTATAGAACGCGTCTTAGAATCCAAAGGGCTTACGTATGGTTTAGAAAATATATTATAAGGTGGGATACTATGAATATCGCATTAATTGCGCATGACAAAAAGAAACAAGACATTATAAATTTTAGTACGGCTTATCAATATATTTTAACACAACATACGTTATACGCTACTGGAACTACAGGAAGAATGATCTCAGATGCGACAGGACTTCATTTCCATTTATTTCAATCAGGTCCATTAGGCGGTGATCAACAGATTGGGGCAATGATTGCTAATAATGAAATGGATATGGTGATATTCTTTCGTGATCCACTAACGGCACAGCCTCATGAACCAGATGTAAGTGCATTAATGCGACTATGCGATGTATATCAAATCCCACTTGCTACAAACATTGCTGCTTCAGAAATATTTATCAAAGGATTACACAATGGTGATTTTCAATGGAGAGAGATTGTAAAACAGAAAGAGAAGGAAAACAAAGAATGAAGAAGATAGGAATTACGTGCTATCCTAGCGTTGGTGGCTCGGGTATTATCGCTACCGAACTAGGGATGCTTCTAGCGGAAAAAGGAAATGAGGTACATTTTATTACATCCAGCTTACCTTTTCGATTAAATCAAATTAATCCGCGAATTTATTATCATGAGGTGGAGTTAAACCATTACCCTGTATTTCAGTATCCACCATATGATTTAGCGTTAGCAGCTAAGATGGCTGAAGTGATTAATCGTGAAAAGTTAGACATATTACATGTACATTATGCCATGCCTCATGCAATTAGTGCTCTTTTAGCAAGGGATATCGCGGATCATGAAGTTAAGATTGTAACGACATTACATGGTACAGATATTACGGTGTTAGCTATTGATGATATTTTTAAAAACATGATTAAGCATGGAATCGAGCAATCCGATGCAGTTACTGCAGTATCCGAACACTTAGCCGAGCATACATCAAACCTACTGGACGTAAACCGGAATATCCATGTCATTTATAACTTTGTTAATGAACAGGTATATTATCCAAAGTCAATGCCCGCTATTAAACAAGAGTATGGAATTCATCCAGATGAGAAAGTCATTGTTCATATTTCAAACTTTAGAAAGGTGAAACGCCTTAAAGATGTTATCCGGACTTTCTATGAAATACACAAGCAGGTTCAAAGTAAACTACTGTTAATTGGCGATGGGCCTGAATATAGCTCTGCATTTCAATATGTGAAACAGTTAGGAATAGAAGATCGCGTATTATTTTTAGGGAAACAAAAAAATATCAATGATTTATTAAGTATCAGTGATTTAAAATTACTGATGTCAGAAAAAGAAAGCTTCGGCCTCGTATTATTAGAAGCAATGGCTTGTGGTGTACCTTGTATTGGTACAAACATTGGCGGCATCCCTGAAGTAATTGAACATGGAAAAACAGGATACATTGTTGAATTGGGAGAAACGGATCAGGCAGCTAATTACGCGATTGATTTACTATCCAACCAGAAAAAATTGCATGCTTTTTCTGAACATGCAATAAAACATGCAAATAACCATTTTCACTCAGAAAAAATTGTCGCACAGTATGAAAAGTTATACAATGATATTCTAAGTAGTCCATAAAGTTGGTGAATATAATGTTTTCTACACCGTTTAATAAAGCAATTAAAATTCTAGAAACAATTGAAAATCATCAACATCAAGCCTATTTTGTAGGTGGTTGTGTTCGAGATTATTTATTACAGCGACCGATTGGAGACATCGACATTGCTACTTCTGCTAAGCCAGAAGCTTTACAAGAAATGTTCCATTCCATTATTCCTGTTGGAATTGAACATGGAACAGTAATTGTTCGCTATGATAAGGAATCCTATGAGGTTACTACCTTTCGAGTTGATGGAACTTATACGGATCAACGTCATCCAGACGGGGTAACGTATATAAATAATATTGATAAAGACTTAGAGCGGCGTGACTTCACAATTAATGCGTTAGCTATGGACATAAATGGAAATATTATTGACTTATTTAATGGGCAGCAAGACTTAACAAATGGAATTATTCGAACCGTCGGTAATGGAAAAGAACGGTTTAAAGAAGACCCATTGCGAATTATTCGGGCACTACGTTTTAGTAGTCAGCTCGGTTTCACGATTGATCAAGTAACAATTGATCATATGGTACAAGTAAAAAAAGATATAGAGAGTCTTGCGATTGAGCGGATCACGAATGAATTCACCAAATTTTTTGCTAGTAAATACGTTGGCCATGGTTTACATTATTTATTTGAAACGAAAATCTACAAGCACTTACCTGTGTTTAAAGATCATGAGCAATTAATTTACAAATTACCAACAACTATAGAACCGCTATCTTCGTTTGGTGAAGTAATTGCTGTATTTCACCTTTTAGACCCTTCGATATCGGTGGTAAACTGGGTGAAATCTTGGAAGTGTTCGAATAAGTTGAAGAATGAAGCACAGTTGATTGTTCATAACATCGACAGATTTAAAAGCGAAGGACTAAGCCGATGGCTAATTTACCAATTACCTACTTCGTTATTTACTAGCTTTCAAAGAATCATTCATTTATTCTATCCCGAGGAAAATATAACAGTAGAAAAAATGAAAAGGATCAAGCAATTGCTCCCTATTCAATCACGTAAGGAATTAGCGATAAATGGTAATGACATTATACGGTTCTATCCGGATTATTCAAAAGGGCCATGGATGAAGCTATTATTAAATGAAATTGAAAAGCAAGTTGTTACAGGTGGAGTACCTAATAACTATCAAGCGATAAAGGAGTGGATAAAATGGAATCCACCCGAAATAAATTAATTCAACTTTTAGCAGAGAATAAAGAATCTTACATTTCCGGCCAAATGCTTTCTGATCAATTACATATATCGAGAAGTGCGATTTGGAAACATATGAAGGAACTTGAACGAGACGGTTATGAAATTGAAGCAAAATCAAAAAGAGGCTATCGAATCATTAAGTCCCCAGAAAAAATAACAGAAAACACTATTCTATGGGGGCTTAAAACGAATTGGCTAGGGAAAAAAGTAATTCATCGTGAAATGACCAGTTCCACACAAATTTTAGCGCATCAAGCTGCAAAACAGAACGAAGGACATGGTACGATTGTAGTAGCTGATGAACAAACAACTGGCAGAGGACGCATGAGCAGAACGTGGCATTCAAAAAAAGGAAGCGGCATGTGGCTTAGTATGATATTGAAACCTGAATTACCTCCTTACCTTGCGCCACAGTTGACCTTGTTAACAGCTGTAGCTTTGGCAGATACAATTAGTGAGATATCAAATACGAAACCGTTGATTAAATGGCCAAACGATATATTATTTTCAAATCAAAAGAAGTGTGCTGGAATTCTTACAGAACTACAAGCTGAACAAGATAAAATTCAGTATGTTGTTATAGGAATTGGGTTAAATGTAAATCAGGAGTTGTCAGATTGGCCAGATGAGATTCAAGAGCGAGCAACTTCTCTGTCTATTGAAACAAATAAACAATGGGAAATTCAATCAATCATGCAGCATTTTCTTTCTGAATTTGAACAGACATATGATAATTACATGGTGAAAGGTTTCTCGGAAATTAAAAAAAGATGGGAAGCTTATGGTTTTAAATTAGGTGAATTAATTACGATTCAAAACCTACACGAGACAAGAAGAGCCATTTTTAGCGGCATTGCTGAAGATGGGGCTTTACTAATAAAAAATGAAGATGGCAGTTTAGAAAAGTTGTATTCTGGAGAAATAGATTGGTTCAATAAAGGTGATCGATAATTATTAGTTAACATTTATCATTGGTTGACCAAGAGCAAAATCCTGTTATGATGTAAAGGGACCTGAGCAAATGCATGGAGAAGTGAGGTGGTAATTTATGAATAGATATGTAGTTATCGATCTAGAAACAACCGGAAACGCACCTGGTAAAGAGGATAGAATTATTGAAGTAGGAATTGTTGTTATTGAGAATGATTCCATTGTTGATAGTTATTCCACCTTACTCAATCCCAAAAAAGAAATACCATTATTTATTACAAATCTAACAGGAATTTCCGATAGCGATGTCGCATATGCACCATCATTTGAAGATAACGCTGATGAGATCATCCAATTATTTACGGACAGCTATTTAATTGCGCATAATGTGCCATTTGATCTTGGATTTTTAAACGTAGAGCTCGAAAATTGCGGTAAACCCAAATTGATCAATCCAGTACTGGATACGGTTGAACTATCAAGAATTTTATTTCCAACTTCACCAAGTTTCAAATTAAGCCAGCTAACGGAATATTTGGAAATTAACCACAATGAACCTCACCGTGCATTATCGGATGCATTTGTAACGGCAAAGTTATTTCTAAAGCTTAAAGAAAAAATGGAATCATTGCCATATGAAACCATTGTTCAGTTACTACATCTAGAAAAAACATTAAAGTCTGACGTGTATGAATTACTACATAATTGTCAAGAAAAGCTCATGTTTCAAACAGAAGAGGATCCTAACATGGACTCGTATCATGGGATAGCCTATCGACGTTCAAAACAAGATAAAGAAAGTCCAATGACTCCCGATTGTTCTTTTGGAGAGTTATTGGATGAAATTTATGAAGATAACGGTACCATGGAGCAAAAGATTGTAAATTATGAAAAGCGCCCAGGTCAACGAGTGATGTCTGAAACTGTATTTGATGCGTTTCAGGGTCACCAACATGCTTTCATTGAAGCAGAGACAGGAACTGGCAAGTCGCTAGCTTATCTTATTCCTACCATTTATGAAGCGATAACTGAAAATAAACGGATTGTTATTAGTACATTTACTACACAGCTGCAAACGCAATTATTAGAAGATGAGATCCCAATGATAAGACAACTCGTTCGTTTTCCTTTTAAAGCTACCTTACTGAAAGGAAAATCACATTATATTAGTCTAGAGAGACTAGAACAGGAGCTGTCTCATACACAGCATGATAATTATGATATTACCTTAACGAAAGCAATGATCGTTGTATGGCTAACAGATACTGTGACCGGTGATATTGACGAAATCCAGTTACCTTCTAGCGGTTATATGTTTTTCTCACGGATCTCTGCAGATATGGAAGATAATATCGATCCATCGTCGCCATGGTTTTCAAGATCTTATTATCAAAAGGCAAGAAGAAGAGCACAGCAAGCCAATATTGTCATTACAAACCATGCTCTTCTATGTACGGATATGTTTAATGATTATCAGCTATTACCCAGCTACCATAAAGCCATTATAGATGAAGCTCATCATTTAGAAGATACTGCATCACGGCACTATGGGTTAAAGTTGGATTATGTTCATCTGCAATATATGTTAAACCAATTAGGAAAAGTCGAAGATAATAAACTTATTAGTAAAATACTAAGTCATTATAATGGGGCGCGGGAACAATTACCTCTGGAAAATTGGGATATTGTGCTTGAAGAAGCAAAGCATGAAACAGATGATCTGTTTAGACACTTATTCCAGTATGTATTAGATCAGCATAAGTCAGATAAATCATTAAGCGATATCGGAAGAACGCAATATAGATTTGAAGATGGTAAAGAGATACCAGATAAATGGAATGTTATTAAGGAAATGGTAACGCGGCTTACATTTTATCTTCGTGATCTAATTCATGGGCTAGCTTTAATTGAATTCCATTTGGTTAAGCAATTCGATTTTCAGACAGAGGATAAAGAAGAGATTCAAGTTCATACGGAGCATCTTCAAGAATGTATCGACCGTTTAGAGCAACTATTTTTAATCGCACAAACAGATAAACAAATTAAATGGATTGAAATTGAAACCTATGGAGCAAAAAATGCAGTTTATTTATACAGTGAACCGACAGATGTAGCGCGTGTGTTAGCAGATCATTTCTTCCAAGTGAAAGACAGTATTATCTTGACTAGTGCAACGTTAACGATGAAGCAGTCTTTTGATTTTATTCAAGCTCGTTTAGGTGTAAGTTCAGAAAGACTTATTACCCAAAAGATAGCTTCCCCATTTTCGTATCAAGACCAGGTCCAATTAATGGTGCCAAATGATTTTCCCGACATTAAATACGGAAAAATGGATGATTTTATTTATGCAACTTGTGAAGCTATTTTATCATTAGCAGAAATTACAAAAGGAAGAATGCTTGTCCTTTTTACATCGTATGATATGTTGAAAAAATCACATACGATTTTAAAAGAATCTTTGGATATCGGAAAATATGCGCTAATTGCCCAAGGGATATCAAGCGGTAGTAGGACTCGCCTAAAGAAAAACTTTCAAACCTTTGATCAAGCGATACTGCTAGGAACTAGTTCCTTTTGGGAAGGGGTAGATATTCCTGGTGAAGCTCTTTCTTGCTTAATGATTGTTCGTCTACCGTTTCAGCCTCCTGATCATCCAGTCCATGAAGCAAAATCAACCTATTTAAAAGAGCAGGGAAAGAATGCGTTCATGGAATTTTCATTGCCAAATGCAGTTATTCGTTTTAAGCAAGGGTTTGGCAGATTAATCCGTTCAACCAGCGATAGAGGAATTGTATTTGTTTGTGACACGCGGATAATAAAGGCACGATATGGAAAGTACTTTATTGAATCCATACCGAATGTTCCCTTGTCCTATGAGACCACACCATTGCTTATGGAAAAAGCAAAAAAATGGTTTTAAAAAGGCTGATACTCTTTTTTAGAGTATCAGCTAAAAGAAAGTGGAATGGGGTAAGAAAAATTTGCCGAAATAAATAAAAACAAAACAATTTTTCGCTTAACCTTGTTATACTAAGATTATGGTTTTATTTACAACAGCATATATAGCTTTCGCATGTTTCGCATTTGTATGTCTAACAAAATTTGATAAAACAAGAAGTATTTTTACTGGAGGGGAAAAGATGGATAATAATGTTGAGATTTTATCAACCGTAAAGCTCCGCTATTCATCAGAAATATATAAAATTGTTGATACATTAAATAGAACATTAAAAGAACAGGATTTAATGTTCGGATTAGCATTGGATGATAACCATGAAGATCAGGCCATCTTCACTATATACCGGACCTAAATGGTTAACTTGGAGCTTACTAATTATAATAATTTTCCTTATTTCCTGTTTTATTTATATGATTTATTTATACATTGATCTAAAAGATAGTAAAACAGCTGGGTATGAAGAAACCAAACAACAGCTGTTAAAAGCAAATACCTTAACTGACATATCCAAAGTGGAGACATTTCATGGCGATGAAGCATATCATGTGGTGTTTGGGACAGATGATCAACAAGATAAAATTATCTTCTATCCATTAGAAGGAAAAGAGAAGAATCTCACAACCGTTAATCAATCGGAAATCATTAGTAAGGATGCTATTATTAATGAATGGGAACAACAGTGCAGTGATTGTGAACTAGTTAAAGTAACACCTGCACTTGTAGAAGATAATAAATTATGGGAACTTACATATATTGACGCTTCCAATCGTTACGTTCTTGATTATGTATCGATCTATGATGGTTCCCGTTATGAACAATATCGATTAAAAAGTATGTTTAATTAGAAAGGTGATCATAGTGAAATTAGCAAACAGAGTAAAAACATTAACTCCATCATCAACATTAGCAATCACAGCAAAGGCAAAAGAACTCAAGCAACAAGGGTATGACGTCATTGCTTTAGGCGCCGGTGAACCAGATTTCAATACTCCATCATTTATTCTGGAATCTGCTGAAAAGGCAATGAAAGAAGGTATGACTAAATACACTCCATCTGGCGGGATTGTAGAATTAAAGAAAGCAATTGTTAATAAATTTAAATCGGATAATCAGCTTACGTATACCACGGATCAAATAATTGTTACTACAGGAGCAAAACACGCTTTATATACACTATTTCAAGTACTATTAAATGATGGCGATGAAGTAATTGTTCCTGTACCATATTGGGTAAGTTATCCGGAGCAAGTGAAGCTAGCCGGAGGTAAGCCCGTGTTTATTGAAGCAAAAGAAGAGAACGAATTTAAATTGACCCCGAAAGAGCTTGAAGAAGCAATAACAGAAAAAACAAAAGCCATTATCATTAATTCCCCTAGTAACCCTACAGGAATGATGTATAGTAGGGAAGAATTGAAACAATTAGGGGAAGTTTGTCTAAAGCATAATGTTCTTATTGTTTCCGACGAGATCTATGAAAAGTTAATTTATTCAGACGATAATCATGTATCCATTGCAGAACTATCCGATGAATTAAAAGCACAAACGGTGGTCATCAACGGTGTATCAAAATCCCATTCGATGACCGGATGGCGAATTGGTTATGCTGCTGGGCCTTCAGAGATTATTAAAGCGATGACCAGCTTAGCTTCTCATTCAACTTCAAATCCTACGTCTATCGCGCAGTATGCCGCTTTAGCTGCATACTCGATGAACGACGAGCCAGTTGAAAAAATGAAGCAAGTATTTGCAGAGCGTTTAGACATGCTTTATAATTTATTAATTGATATACCAGGCGTTACTTGCGTGAAACCAAAAGGCGCTTTCTATCTATTCCCTAATGTAGAAGAAGCTGCAAAAAGTAATGGATTTACAACTGTAGATGATTGGGTCCGTGCATTGTTGGAAGAGGAGAAGGTTGCGCTTGTTCCTGGATCTGGTTTTGGCTCACCAAATAATGTACGACTATCCTATGCAACTTCTACTGAGGCATTAAAAGAAGCTGCTCAACGTATCAAGCAATTTATTATAAGGCATCAATCTTAGGCTTTTTTGGGAGGTTATTTTTTTGAAAACAACTATTTCACAGGCACCAATATACAACGAACAATCAGTTACAATCGGAGCATGGCTTGCCAATAAACGCTCTAGTGGAAAAATTGCGTTTTTACAATTACGCGATGGAACTGGATTTATTCAAGGCGTTGTTGTGAAAAACGATGTAAGCGAAGAAACATTTCAATTAGCAAAAAATTTAACGCAAGAATCGTCTGTTTATATAACGGGGAAGATTGTTGAAGATACTCGTTCACCCTTTGGATATGAAATGCAAGTTACGAATATTGAACTGATTCATGAATCAACGGATTATCCAATTACACCAAAGGAGCATGGAACCGAATTTCTAATGGATCATCGTCACTTATGGTTACGCTCCAAAAAACAACATGCCGTAATGAAGATTCGTAACGAGATTATTCGTGCTACGTATCAATTTTTTAATGACAATGACTATGTTAAGATTGATCCGCCAATATTAACGGGTTCCTCAGCAGAAGGAACGACGGAATTATTCCATACCAAATACTTTGATGAGGAAGCTTATTTATCACAAAGTGGACAGTTGTATATGGAAGCTGCTGCGATGGCTTTTGGTAAGGTATTTTCTTTTGGGCCAACATTTCGGGCAGAAAAATCCAAAACACGCAGGCATTTAATTGAATTTTGGATGATTGAACCAGAGATGGCATTTGTCGATCATGACGAAAGTCTCGAAATTCAAGAAAACTATGTTAGCTTTATCGTGCAAAGTGTGCTAGAAAATTGCAAGTTGGAGCTAAACACCTTAGACAGAGATATTTCCAAATTGGAAAAAGTTAACGCACCGTTTCCGAGAATATCTTATGATGCTGCAATCGAATTATTGAAAGAAAAGGGATTTACGGATATTGAATGGGGAGAAGACTTTGGTGCACCTCACGAAACAGCGATAGCTGAAAGTTTTGATAAGCCTGTTTTCATTACGAATTATCCTGCTGAGATCAAGGCTTTCTATATGAAACCTGATCCTGACCGCTCAGATGTTGTATTATGTGCTGATTTAATTGCTCCGGAAGGTTATGGAGAAATTATTGGAGGTTCTCAGCGGATTGATGATTTAGAACTAATGCAGGAACGGTATCAGCAGCATGGATTAACTGGAGATGCATATCAATGGTATTTAGAATTAAGACAATACGGTAGTGTACCTCATTCAGGATTCGGACTTGGATTGGAAAGAACAGTTGCCTGGATCTCTGGAGTGGAACATGTACGTGAAACGATTCCGTTTCCTCGCTTGCTTAATCGGCTATATCCTTAAGTCTTTGTATAAAATCCCTTGCCAAAATAAGCAAGGGATTTTATCATTACGTTTGATACATTAAAAGAGGTGCTTAATCATGTTAAAGCAACAAGTATATATTCAGGACGTATTATTGAATCAATTATCGATTCCTTCAAGGTTACTTACATCATATACATCACTAGATCTTGATGAGAAAGAAGTGATGCTTCTATTACAATTGCAACGCTTTATACAAGATAAAGTTGACTTTCCAACCCCTGACCAGTTAGCCGCCCATGTAACAATGAATGAAAAAGAATGTGCAAATTTACTACGAGGTTTAATCCAAAAAGGAATGCTTACAATTAAACAGCAAGAAATGCAAGGCGAAAAATTAACAGAGGCATATTGTTTAAATCCACTTTGGGAAAAATTATTCCAAGACGAAGAAAACGATCATGCGGTTGAGCATGAAGAAGCTCCTACTGATGGGACCATTTTTATATTATTTGAACAAGAGTTTGGTAGACCGCTTTCTCCATTTGAAATTGAAACAATTAATGCCTGGCTTGATCAGGATCATATCTCTCCAGCATTAATCAAAGCGGGGCTAAGAGAATCTGTATTAATGGGAAAACTCAATTTTAAGTACATTGACCGAATACTGAGAGAGTGGAAGAAAAAAGGGATTCATACGGTGGAGCAAGCAAGAAATTCAAGTAAGCAATTCCATTCAAGACAATCAAGTACACAAGAAACAAGCAAAAAGAGGGATACCTCATTCTATTATAATTGGTTAGAAGGGGAAGAATAGTAGTATGCTGACAAAAAAGGAAATTAGATTTTGTTTAGATGAAATGAAAAAGATGTTCCCAGATGCACAATGTGAATTAGAACATAAGAATCCATTTGAACTCGTAATTGCTGTATTACTGTCTGCACAATGTACGGATACACTCGTAAATAAAGTAACAAAAGAACTATTTAAAAAATATAAAACACCTGAGGATTACTTAGCTGTAACCCTTGAAGAATTACAGCAAGATATTAGATCAATTGGGCTTTATCGTAACAAAGCAAAAAATATCCGGAAACTTTGTACCATGTTGTTAG
Organism: Virgibacillus salexigens; assembly: GCF_000723585.1. NCBI lineage: Bacteria > Bacillati > Bacillota > Bacilli > Caryophanales > Bacillaceae > Virgibacillus > Virgibacillus salexigens. The sequence goes on from NZ_CCDP010000001.1 coordinate 2,166,269, forward strand.
AAGAATATGGTGGGATTGTCCCTCAAACAAAAGCGGAGCTGGTCAAATTGGCTGGTGTAGGGAGAAAAACTGCCAATGTTGTAGCCTCTGTAGCTTTTGATGAACCAGCAATCGCTGTAGATACTCATGTAGAACGGGTATCTAAGCGATTAGGAATTTGTAAATGGAAAGATTCTGTAACGGAAGTAGAAGAAACATTAATGCGTAAAGTTCCAAGGGATGAATGGAGTGTAACCCATCATCGTATGATTTTCTTTGGACGCTATCACTGTAAATCAAGAAATCCAAATTGTCCAGAATGTCCTCTTTTAGAAATTTGCAGAGAAGGACAAAAACGGATGCGAAAACGAAAAGAGGTAAATGCGAATTAGCATTTACCTCTTTTTATTAGTATTGGCCATCATAATTTTATTGGTTTTCTTGACCTTGACCGGGTCGACTGTCTGGATTTTCTCCTTCTCCAGGAGATTCTTGTTCTTGCTCTTGCTCACCATCATCAGCTGGCGGCTCCTCTGGATTGTTTTCATCTGGTGGAGGGCTTTGATCGCCACCGCCGCCCTCATCAGGATTTTCTTCATTTGGCACCGTAACGCTGGTGTTTTGACTTTGACCTCTGACACCATCATTATTACCATTTTTTCCAACTGGTGTTACAGTAATCGTATAGCTTTGCCCAGGTGTGGCGCCACTGATTTCAAGGCCATTGGAATCTACCGTTTGTGTCTGCCCATTGACCGAGACTTCAAAGGAAGCAGGGGGACCATTGTAATTCCAATTTACATCAATAATTGAATTACCTTCATTGTATTGGGCGGATAGCCCTTCAACTGGAGGAATATTGCCTTCCTCGTTTTCATCTTCCTCTTCTGTACCAGATTTAACAGTTGCGGTCTTCGGTTCACTTCGTGATGATTCGTCTTCATTATTAACTGCAACTACTTGGATGGTGTAATTAGCTCCTGGTTCTACTTCAGTAATTTCCATTTCGTTTTCCTCTGTAGTAGACAGTGTTTGCATTTCACCATCATTTACCTTCATGCTAACTTCAAATGAAACATCCGCATCTGAATCATATTTCCAATTTACATCAATGGTATTGCTGTCTTCATTAAAGCTTGCTTCTAAGCCACTGACTGGATCTAATTGATCAAACTTCTCAGATGTTTCTTTAGGCTCTGTACCTTTTACAAACAGTTCAGTAATAATCGAAGCTGATGGTGTGTATTCACTTGGTTTTGCTGCAGGATTAGAACCTTTTTCTACTTTAGCTTCAACAACAGAGTCTGGTTTGACAAAATCTTTGGTCTCTATATCCTTGGATAGTTCTGCCATGGTATTTTTAAACAATGCATGCGGTACTTTTGTATCTGGTAATGTGCGTTGGTTATCATTATAACCCGTCCAAACCGATATAGTGTAGTTGGTTGTATATCCACTAAACCACGAATCTGGGCTTCCTTCTTTATCCGAAAGGTTTGTTGTACCTGTCTTACCTGCAACTGGTAAGCTTGGAATATCAGCTAGTTTACCGGTACCTTCAGAAATAGCTGATTTTAACATATCCGTCATCATATAAGCAGTATAATCAGCCATGACCGCTTCTGATTCTGGCTTTGTCTCCACCGTGCGCTCATCTGGGAATTCAACTTTTGTCACGGCGTAAGGTTCATTATAAATCCCTTCATTTCCGAAGGCGCGATAAGCCCCAGCCATCTGAAGCGGATTTACAGTTGTACTTGTACCACCAATTGCGTCACCTATTGTCATTTTATCATCGGCAAATTTAATTCCTAGGCTTTCAGCGAATTTCTTCGCATTCTCATAGCCGACTTCTTCTAACGTTTTAACTGCTGGAACGTTTAATGATTGGTTCAATGCATGTCTGGCAGTCATCCATCCACCATATTGTCTGTTCCAATTTCGAATAGAAGCATCGGTACCTGGAATTGGATATGGCTTATCATCGTTAATTTGATGGTAGGTTGAGATTTTATCATATTCAATAGCCGGTCCATAAGCTGTTATTGGCTTCATTGTAGATCCAGGTTGTCGTTTGGTTTGCAGGGCATAATTAAAGTCTCCTGGATCATTTCCTCTATTTCCACCGATCGCCCTGATCGCTCCGCTTTTCGTATCGAGCACTGCCATTCCTGCTTGCATTTCGTCATCTGGATAGGAAATTGGATTATCTTCCTGATTACTTAGCAAGAATTCAACATGTTCTTGTGCATCGGTATCAAGGGTTGTATGAATGGTTAATCCATCTGTATAAATATCCGCGCCATCCACTTTTTCCTCAACTTCCTTTTGAACTTGCTGTAAGAATGCTTCATATGGAGTGGAATCGGGACTAGATTTTTGTAATAGGGAAGGGATGTCAACTTCTCTTGCTTTATCCGCTTCCTCCTTTGATATCTTTCCATGGCGGACCATGAGCGTTAGCACAGTATTCATTCTTTCTTTTGTTAGTTCTGGATTTTCAAATGGGTTATATGCACTTGGTCGTTGTGGTAACCCAGCCAATATAGCTGATTCCGCTAATGACAATTCACTTAAATCTTTTTTACCAAAATACGTTTCAGCAGCTTTTGCTACACCATATGCACCGCTTCCGTAATAAATCTTATTCAAATACATCTCTAAGATTTCTTCTTTAGAATACTCTCTTTCTAATTGTAGTGCGAGCCATTGCTCTTGTACTTTTAGGCTAATCTTTTTTTCAGGTGTTAAAAATGACTTCTCTACTACTTGCTGAGTAATGGTACTGGCACCCTCTGATCCAAAACCATTAGTGATATTAGCAATAACTGCTGCACCAATCCGCCGCAGATCGATTCCAGAGTGTTCGAAGAATCTTGCATCTTCCGTTGCGGTAACAGCATCAATTAATCCTTGTGGCAATTCATCATAATTGACTTTCGTTCGTTTTTGTTCCCCTAAGACTGCGAATACTTCTCCATCTTTGTCCAGAATTTGGGAGGCTAATGGATCTGATAACTTCGCGTCATTAATATCTGGTGCTGTCGCAATCCAATAGGCTGCGGTCGCTCCAGCTCCAATTCCCATTACGATAAGAATAATTAATAAAGATAATACGATCTTCTTCCATAACGGTTTCTTTTTATTTTTTTTCTGTTTTCTTCTCGCTGAACGAGATTGGCTATTGTCTGCCATCGCTTCATTCCTCCGTCTCTAAAAATAAAGCTTATCGATGATAGCTAAATAATCAACTCTTGCCCTATATTGAAAAGGGATAGGATATCCTTCAGTTTGCAGGCTGTCAAAAGATATCGATTTTTTTCCACCATTTAATTTGACGTTCCAATACGAAAAAAGTTTCTCCGCTGGTAACAAAAATGTTTGGTCATGTGCAGCAAAGCGAATAATGATAAAACAAATTCCCCCGTGTGCATCAATAGCTTTCATATGCTCAATCTGATGATCATGAACATTTGCTAACGGAAAGAGTGTCTTATTTTTTGTTTCTTTTGCTTCAAAGTCAATATATTTGCCCCGATAGATTCCATTATAATCTGTCGTCGAAGCCTGTTTGAAATACGCTTCCGTAATCACAGCTGCACTTCGTTTAGGATAATCCACCTTGACAATTTGGACTGGGGTCGGTTTTTTATGAATAACTGCTTTATTCGATTGTCTATAGTACGTATTTGTACTATTGATATCTTCTTCTAATGTCATTCCCCGATTACTAAATATATTTGTGTTTTGTTTTGCGTTAATTGGTTGATTGGTCTTTACTTTCTTTCCATTTGGGTAATTCATCCTTGGATCCTCCTTGCCTATTACCATATCATAAAAGAAAAGAAAAACCATTTAAAATAACGCATAAATATTACAAAAGTCGTACATGTTAAAACAAAAATTTAAAACTAGGATGGTAGCCATGTACGATGACCAAGTTCTGCAACACTACATCCATTATATAACAAATCTTACCAAGACTCATAATGTAGATAATATTACACGTACTGATGCCTATTTTACATTCTACTTACAATTTCCTGAGATTAAATGGTCGTTCTTAGCAAGTCTTGTATCAAGAAATGCAGGGTATAATATGACCGATTTATATTTACCCCCATTTCAATTGATGCTAGGTGAACAGGAAAGGGAAAGACTATTCATGACATATGAACGTGCCAATTGGCTCATTTTTTCGGATGCTTATCCACAGTTACTCGTCTATCGACTTTCCTTGCAATTAAATCAACCATTATTTCATTTATTACCTTATTTTCACGTTTCTTCCTTTATGGTGAAAGAATGGAATTACTTTTGGAAGACTGCTGATACGAATCGAATAATGATAGCATTAATCATTAATGAACAAAATGTAATCGAGCAGCCAGTAATTAGACAATCCTTTTTCAAAAAACGTGTTTTTCATCAGGCTCCTTATTTTCTACAGAATTTACTCACGATGAATGCAGTATTGCTACCAACAAAATCGGCTCAACTTTATGGAGCGTTTGTACATCAATTCACGAGTTTAACAAAGCGTATTGAACTTGGAAAACAATTAGCATCCATTTTATATTCCCCATCCACTTTTAAACAAATATTTGCCTTTGCAAGACAATGTGAACATACAGGTTCACGCTATGATTATGAACGGTTTCTAAACCTCCCATTTCCAGCGTCTCCATTCTTAAGAATGGTATACCCTGTTATCTCACATCAAGATAAAATTCGAAAGGACTGGTACAAATGGGGGGGTATCAAAAAGAAATGGTGGAACTCAGAAGAAAGGAACGGCTGTAATTGGATAGGAAAGGAATTCTATAAAAAGCGCTCGCTGATCTTTGCCTACTACTATGTAAAACGCGTGTTCAAAGGATAAGGAAAGGGATATGAAACTCATATCCCTTTTACGTTGATGGACGATTAGGCCCATCAAGTTTTTTATCTCCCTTTTTTAATGATTTTGAGCGAATGCTTTCCGTTTTTGCGGGTTTTTTCTTGGATTCCTTCATAGGTAACTACCTCCCTTATAGAATAGTTTGTCAAAAATCCTTAAAAAAATGAGCAATTTTATTCGTTTTGTAAGCTTTCTTCTAGTTTTGTCGAACGTGCAGGAGAGAAATTGATCCTCTCGAATAAATATAATAATGAAGTACGAACGAAAGGAGGGGAATTCATGAACAACGCAGCAAAGCAAATGGATGCAAGTGAGCAAGGGGCGGATCGACGAACGGTAGAAGTATCGTTACAGCATCTAGCTGATCAAATCCGTTGGATGGATCAAAAATTAATGATGAAAATAGAAAATGATATTTCTGATCATTACCATGATCAAATGAATGAGATAAATGCATTTAGAACAACATGGAAGAAAGTAAGTATTTAAATCGTTCGCATAGCTGTCTATATGTTAAAATATGCTTAATAACTAATCATAAAAAGGCGGCATTCAACATGAATTTAATTGAACAAACAGAAACGTTAAAACGCTATTTAGATAATTTAAAATACCATTATGAACAGAATGATCCTCCGGAAAACCGAAAAGATCGAGCTTTGTTTCTACAAGTTAAAGAGGAAACGACACCAATATACGACCGCTTACAACAATGGGAAACGTTAGCATTACAATTCGTTAAAGAACGTAAAGTAAATGTTCATCCACAACAAATCGTTTCAACGAAGGAAAATATGGAGCTATTACTTATGCATAGTTATTACATTGATGTCAGAAGAAAACGATATATGGAATTAAACCATTCTGTTATATATATTTTTGATCAACTGATGGACGAATTAAACAAGGTGGATCTGTAATCGCTTTACAAGTAGCGATTTTTTTCTTATAATATCCTTCCACAAGTTGGGAGGAGAAAATGAGATGCTGAATAAACAAGATTTATTAAATGAAGCACATACGATGTTATCGAAAGCTTACGTACCATATTCCAAATTTCCCGTTGGTGCAGCATTGCTTACCAAATCCGGAAAGTTATACACTGGATGTAATATAGAAAATGCAGCGTATCCAGTTTCTTGTTGTGCCGAACGTGTTGCTATTTTTAAAGCAATTGCTGATGGAGAGGACGAATTTATAGAAATGGCTGTTATTGCTGATACGGAACGGCCGGTACCGCCATGTGGTTCATGTCGGCAAGTAATGAGTGAATTTTTCAAAGGTGATATGATTATCCATTTAACGAATTTAAAAAATGAGGTAAAGACAGTCTCAATGAATGAATTATTGCCTTTCTCATTTCAGCCTTCCGATTTAAACAAAAATTAAATTATAATCTAGCAAGAGGTTATAATAAAATCCGAACGATGATCTGTCTATAAATTGGTGTAGTTCGATCGTTCGGATTATTCTTTATTAATATTATTTGACTAGCTCTTTTTAGATTGTTTCTTCTTTAGGAACGTTTGCGTCGTTTTGGTCTGGAAGAACTAAACTAAAGATAACCCCTAAACACCCAGCAATAAGGAAAGTAGTAAATTTAGAAGTAATCATTCCTTCCAATGGTGTACTAATCCATATAATCGTTGAAATCAGACCTGATACCACCGTTGCAACTACTCCAGCACTAGAGTACTTTTTCCAGAAAAACGTTAAGAGGATAGCAGGGGAAAGGGTGCAACCAACACCAGCCCATGCCCAACTTACAACTAAATAAAGCAAAGACTCCGAAACTAATGCGATTATCATTCCTATTACTCCGAATACGACTATAGTGAGCCGAGAAATCCAAACAAATTGTTTCTCTGAAAACTCCATTTTAAAGGTTTTATGGATAATATCCTCACTAATTGAACTCGTTATAACCATTAATTGGGAGTCAGCTGTGGTTATGATAGCAGCTAACACTCCTGCCAAGAGTAATCCAGCTATCCATGGAGAGAAAAGATCTAAAATCATGGTGGGTAATATAATTTCAACATCTTTAAATGAACCTTGGTCATACATAGTAATTGCTGCTAGTCCTATCATAAAGGCACCGCCGTATGCAAGAATTGTCCAAGTAATGGCTACAATGCTACCTTGTTTTGCCTGTTTATTATTTTTCAGTGCCATAAACCGAGCACTCAGTTGTGGCTGACCTCCTAGAAACCCAAAAAACCATGAAAAATTATTAAAGAACAATACTCCGATTGAAAAACCGGTGAGACCACCAAACCAGGAGTTAAAGGTTGGTCCTGCCTGATAAAGTGATTCTGTTATGGACAAACCATGTGATTGAATATAAAAGAATGCCATTATAGGCAGGGCAACTAATGTAATCACCATCATGACGCTTTGTATCATATCTGTCCATACTACCGAAATAAATCCACCAGCAAAAGCTATAATGATAATAACAATGGTTGCTAAGATTATTCCTGCAGCATGCGGGATACCAAATGTAGTGAATAACATTTTACCTGCTCCTGCCATTTGCGCACCTACATAAAACATAAGAAAACTGGCAATTAAAATGCTTGTCAGCCAACGAATCACTTTCGCTTTTTGTCCAAATCGTACAGCTAAATAATCTGGTAAAGTCAGTACATGATACTTATCTGTTTCCTGCATAAATTTCTTCGCTAAAAATAACCAAGCAAATATAATTCCAATAGCAATGCCTACCGCTACCCATATCCCTGATAATCCCGTCATAAATACAAATCCCGTATAACCTAGAAGCAGCCATGCCGATTCCCCTGTAGCCCGTTCCGAAAACGCAAGTGCCCATCCTGGTAACTTCTTTCCACCCAATAAAAATTCAGAATGGGTTTTACTCCGTTTGCTAAAGGCATATCCAATCGTAAGCAGGACAAGACAATAGATAAAAAATTCAACAGCAATAATATTCATAAATCCTCCTCATAATCAGTTCCGTATAGAAACGTCTTTATATACATTATCCAACTGAAGTTAGACAACGGCACCTTCAATTACTAGATCTTTCTCTTTAAAACGCTCAAATCTCAACGGACGAAGATCGAGTGTTTCGTATTGCCCCAATCGAATTAGTTCGGATATTCCTTTACCTATAGCTGGAGCTTGCTGCATTCCATGACCACTAAAACCACATGCAGTAAAGTAACCTTTTAACTGAGGGTGTTCGCCAATAATGGCATTTTGATCCATTGAATTAAAACTGTACATACCAGCCCAGCCGCTAATAATTTTAGCTTGCTCAAAATGAGACATCCTTTCGGCCAATATAGGCCATAGTTGATCTAGAAAAAAAGATCGTTTCCATGAAAAATCAATACCTGGTTCCACTTTTTCAGAATAACCAGTAATGATCTGTTTTCCTTCATGCCGAAAGTAAACACCCGTAGGATCAACTGTTAATGGCAATTCATTCGATAAAGGTTCGGCAGTATCAAATTGAATAATTTGCCGCTTTAAGGGAATAATTGGTAGCGGTAAATCTAACTTTGCACTTAACGCAGCAGCCCAAGGACCAGCACAGTTTATTACGATAGGAGCTTTGTATATATCTCCAGTTGCTAATCGGACCCCAGTTACTCGATGATTTTCTTTCAAAATCGAGTCAACTTCTTTATATACATAAGATGCGCCTAATTGTTTGGCCTTTTTTATATATCCTTGCATTACTGAATAAGGGTCTAGATAACCATCTTCCGAACAATAAAGTCCACCTATTAAATCAGAAATAGTTAATTCTGGAATAAGTGTTTTTAATTCATATGGGGATAGGAAATCGGAAGGAACACCAAAATGTCGTTGTAGAGCACATTGTCTTTGTAATGTTTCGGTATTTTCTGCTTTTGCAAGAAATAAATACCCTCGTTGCTTAAAATCAATTTCTGCTTTTTCTCCACGAATAGCCATATCTGTTGGAAATGTTTTGTATTTTTGTAAGCTATAGCGGCTAATTTGAATATTAATAGTTGTGGTGAAAAGTTGCCTTATTCCTCCTGCGCTTCTTGAAGTTGATGAAAATTCGTTAAGGGAGTCTTTCTCGAAGACAACAATTTCCCCTGTATACCCATCATTCAACAAATTGTAAGCTATACTTGAGCCAATTACTCCGCTACCGACAATAATAATGTCCGATTTGTACATTAGCATTCACCTCATATGTAAATTAGTAACCTATACATTGGTTATAAATTAAAAACAGATTGTAAATCTAGGGATAAATTCAACAAATTTCTGGAGGTAAACTAGATTATTTTAAATAATCTAAATTATGTTAAAATAATAAAAAAGCATGTAATAAGGCAGGGGATTAGGGTGGAACGTTTTGTACAATTTGCACAACAAACAGTGAAAACGGTTTCAAAAATATCTCCATTTCCAATAAGTCTGAGTGATAGACAGGGGTATATAATTGGAGATACCAACTCAGATCGAATTGGTAAAATACATAAACCATCTGTAGAAGTCATCAAATTAAACAAGGCTATTTTATTTGATGACAATACGGTTTCAACGATGGAAAATGTGCTTCCAGGCATTGCTTTACCTCTTTGTTTTGAGCATCAAACGGCTGGTGTACTAGGAATTATAGGTGATCCACATCAGGTAATGCCGTATGCAGAATTAATCAAAAACTATGTTGAAACAATGTGGCATGAAACGATTCATTCCCATATTGAGGAATTAGAATCAAAAATTACAGAATCATTCATACAATATATCCTGTTGGAAAATAAAAGGAATATCGAAAAATTAAAAGAGTACTGTTCTATTTTGCATATGGAATACTTGTTACCGCGCTGCTGCATTGTCATAGATATCGGAAATTCGTTAATCACAACGGTACAGGCAGCTAAAAACCATGCTTTTTCAATGGAATATTTAAGAAGGGAAATTTTATATTGCATACGAAAGGCATACCAAGCTGAAACGGCTGCTTGTGCATTCTTAAATCCGCAAAAGATTGTCCTTTTAAAGGCCATTAATGATATAACTGACTACCATTCATTTATGGCAGATTTTAAAAAGAATAGCTTAGAGCTAATGGAAATGCTTAACGTTTATCATTTGAATGCTTTTACGGTTGCCGTTGGTAATAAATATGAATCGATGGATAAACTATGCTTTTCTTATGAAGAAGCGGAGAATTTAATAAAGTTGGGGAAACAAACGAAAATTAATCCTGCAATTTACTCTTTTTATGATTGGAATGTACTTGCTCAACTATTTCCTTTTTACGATACAAATGATATTCACTCAATTATTCAATTACGGTTAAGAAATTTATACCATCAGAAGAATTTCCTTGAATTAAAGCAGAATTTCTTAACCTATTGTGATTGCAACCTAAATCTAAGCAAAGCTGCAAAATTACTATTTATCCATCGAAATACACTAATTTATCGGCTGAATAAAATTGAAGCATTAACTCAAATTGATTTAGGTTGTTTTGCGCAAAGTATGTTATTATATGTACTATTAAAAAGGGAAACTTAATTGAGGGATGGAGGATGAAATGGAGATTCATTTTTCAGGTTGATCATTTAATGCTATAATAAGTGAAAAGAAAAATAGACATAAAAGGAATTAGAATTAATACAATGGTAAATAAAAGTGGTACAAGTATAATGAACCATGTAAACATGACGAGGTGATGAAATGAGTTTAAATCGAGTACAGTTAAGTAGTAAAGATATACTTGAGAAAGATTTTAAAACGGCTATGCGTGGTTATAATCAAGAGGAAGTGGATGAGTTTTTAGATCTAATTATCCAAGATTATGATGTATTTAAACAAGAATTGGAACGATTACAGCAAGAGAATGATCGCTTGAAGAAAACAACGACAGAACAACCTAAAACACGATCTGTTCAACCAAATCCAAACCCTCAAGTGAATTATGATGTATTAAAACGGTTGTCTAATTTGGAAAAAGCAGTATTCGGTAAAAAATTCGCTGAAACAGAAAGTTAATCTATTTTGTTGTAGCTAACACTTGAAAGTTTTAATTGTTTATGGTATTATTTATAAGGTTATTCGTTAAATACTCATGTGATCGCTGTATTTAATACAGAGGAAAGTCCATGCTCACACAGACTGCGATGTCTGTAGTGTTCGTGCTTGACGAAATCATAAGTCAAGGTAACCAGTAGGTTAACGGCAGGTTTATTTCCTAAGTCTTAAAAGATATGGAAATATCCTTGAAAGTGCCACAGTGACGTAGCTGAGAAGGAAACTTCTTGGGTGGAACGAGGTAAACCCCACGAGTGAGCAACCCAAATAATGGTAGGGGCATCCTTTAGTAGGGAAGTTGAACCGAAAAAGGGACAAGTTATTACTTGTAGATAGATGATCGCAACCGACGTACGAGGTTTGACCACCGTTTGTAGTACAATGGTACAGAACATGGCTTATCGAGTATTTAATCGGTCCCATAACAATATTATTTGTATTAAAACCTTTCTGAATCTCATCTGAGGTATCAGAAAGGTTTTTTAGTGTAACAGAAAGTTCATATTCTAGCACAGGATATGATAAACTAATGGAAAATAATCTACACGGTAGAAAGGAATTATTACATGCGCACAGTAACATTGATTGCAACGGCTGCTATGGGTTTAGAATCGATTGTAGCCAATGAGGTAAGAGAATTAGGATATGAAGCAAAAGTGGAAAATGGAAAAGTACTATTTGATGCACCAATCTCGGCAATTCCACGATGCAATTTATGGCTTCGTACTGCAGATCGAGTCAGACTACTTATAGGTACGTTCCATGCTACGTCCTTTGATGAGTTATTTGAAGGGGTGAAGGAGTTACGATGGGAGGAATATATACCAGAGGATGGCCAAGTTCCAGTAATTGGTAAATCTGTTCATTCCAAATTATATAGTGTACCAGATTGCCAAGCAATTACAAAAAAAGCAATTGTAGAAAGGCTGAAATTAAAACATGGAATTGTATCGAAATTGCCAGAAACAGGACCTGTATATAAGGTAGAAATTGCGTTATTAAAGGATATGGCGACAATGACCATTGATACATCCGGAACAGGCTTACATAAACGAGGATACCGGGTAGGTCAAGGAGAAGCGCCATTAAAAGAAACGCTAGCCGCAGCCTTGGTGAAATTGACGAATTGGAAACCGGATGAGCCGTTAATTGATCCATTTTGCGGTTCGGGAACAATTCCTATTGAAGCGGCACTAATTGGACAGAATATCGCACCAGGATTTAATCGGGAATTCGTTAGTGAGGATTGGGGTCTCATTAGAAGTAAATATTGGGATCAGGCCTTTGAAGAAGTAGAGGATTTGGCAAATTACGATCAAGCATTAACAATCGTGGGTTCAGATATTGACCATAAAATGGTAGAAATATCAAAACAAAATGCAATTGAAGCGGGTTTAGGCGACTTAGTTTCATGGAAACAAATGCAAGTTCGTGATCTGACCATAAAAGATGCTAACGGCTATCTAATTGGTAACCCTCCTTATGGGCAAAGATTAGGTGACAAAGAAATTGCGGCAGCGTTAGCGAAAGACCTTGGTTCAATTATGAAGAATCACCACAGTTGGAGTGTTTATATTTTGACAGCATTTGAACAATTTGAAAAAGAATATGGTCAGAAAGCTACAAAAAAGCGAAAATTATTTAATGGTTTTATACGTACAGATTATTATCAGTACTTCGGAAAAAAAGAGAAAGGGGAACTATAATGGGGGAAATAACACATGTCATAGAAAAATTTAAAAAATATTTGGGTAACATAAGTGCTTATCAAGAAGCACTTATGTTAATTCATTGGGATATGCGTACAAAAATCCCGCAAAAAGGAGTAGAACAAAGGTCAGAAGTAGCTGGATTATTAGGTGAAAAAATACATAAATTAGAAACTTCTGATGAAATGAAGTATTATATTGATGCTGTAAAAGAAAGCTCTACTGACCCTCTCTTATTGAAAATAGCGGAAGTTTGTGAAGAAAATTATGAGCGAAACCGAAAAATTCCTACAGAGGAATATCGATTATTTATAATGGCGCAAACAAAGTCAGAAGCGGTTTGGCAAGAAGCTAGGGAGAAAGCGGACTTCCGTTTATTTCAACCCGATTTAGAAAAATTAATGGACTTTAATCGTAAATTCGCTACGTATTGGGGGTATGAAGATAACATCTACGATGCACTTTTACATAATTTTGAACCAGGTGTAACAACCAAAATGCTAGACGAGGTATTTCCACGTCTTCGCAAATCGCTACTTAACCTATTAACGAAAATTACAAACAGCTCAAATCAGCCGAACCCAGCATTGCTACAAAACCATTTTCCAAAGAAAGACCAGGAAACTTTTACAAAGAAAATCTTAGAACAAATGGGCTATGATTTTCAGGCTGGACGTCTAGATGAAACGATTCATCCTTTTGCTATTGCATTGAATAAAAATGACGTTCGAATAACGACTCGGTATGATGAGCAGGACTTTCGAATGGCTGTTTTTGGTACGATTCATGAAGGCGGACATGGGCTATACGAGCAAAATATAGATGATCGTTTGATGAGAACTCCTTTGGCTACTGGAACTTCTATGGGAATACATGAATCACAATCATTATTTTGGGAAAACTTTATAGCAAGGAGTCAATCATTTTGGGAAACAAATTATGATCTTTTTTTACAGTACGCACCAAAAGCTTTTCAACAGGTAGATCGGGATCAATTCTACCATGCTATTAATGAAGTAAAACCATCGTTTATTCGAATTGAAGCAGACGAATTAACGTACTCTCTTCATATTATGATTCGCTATGAATTAGAAAAGTCACTGATAAACAATGACATTCAAGTTAAAGACTTACCTGCTCTATGGAATGAAAAAATGAAAGATTATCTAGGAATTGTACCTCCTTCTGATAAAGAAGGAGTTCTACAGGATATTCATTGGGCTGGTGGAGATTTTGGGTATTTTCCAAGCTATGCGTTGGGCTATATGTATGCTGCACAAATTTATCAAACGATGAATCAACAGTTAGATATTGAATCAATTGTAAAGTCGGCTGATTTTACAAAGATAAAACAGTGGTTAGGAACATCGATTCATCAATATGGTAAGGTGAAAAATCCATTAGAGATCATACATGACGTTACCAAAGAACCATTGAATCCCGATCACTTAATTTGTTACCTACAAGAAAAGTATGCAACCATCTATCAATTTTAGGGATGTGATGTTTACTTGGTAAGGAGGACTAAATGACGTATATTTGTTCAGCAGGTGTCGGTATTCCTAAATATCATATGGAACAAGCAGAAGTGAAACAGATTGTTCAAAAAATCTTTAACCAATCAAAACGTCATGTTTCACGCTTATTACCTGTTTTTGACAATGCGCAGGTTGATGAACGTCAGTTTGTCGTACCTCCAAATTGGTTTTTAGAAGAACATTCCTTTAAAGAAAGAAATGAGTTGTTTATTAAATTGGCCAAATCATATATCATCGAGGCGATGGATGATTGTTTAGATAATTCAGCCTTTCTAACAGAATCTGTTGCCTATGAAGATATTGATATGATTATTTTTGTATCTAGTACTGGAATTGCTACGCCGTCCTTAGATGTACATGTCATGAATGAACGACCTTTCAGACAAGATGTAAAGCGGATGCCTTTATGGGGGCTTGGTTGTGCTGGTGGAGCAATAGGATTAGCTAGAGTACATGATTGGTTAACTGCAAATCCGGATAAGTCTGCATTAATAATTTGCTGTGAACTATGTAGTCTAACCTTCCAAAAAGGGGATATTAAAAAGAGCAATATTATAGGAAGCGCTTTGTTCGGAGACGGGATTAGTGCTGTATTAGCAGTTGGCGAAAAATCAACACTGATTCAAAACAAAAAAGGACCAATTCCACGCCTTTTACATTCTCACTCCTATACAAAGAAAAACAGTATATCAGTCATGGGCTGGGATATTACAGATAGTGGCTTTGAGGTGATTTTTTCCAAAAGTATCCCCGCTTTAGTGGAAACGTTCTGGCGGGAACATCTGGAGAAATTCTTTAGAGAATATCATCTGAGTCCCGAGAACATTGATCATTTCATTGCACATCCAGGTGGAAAAAAAGTGATCGATGCTATGGGCAATGTACTTCAGGTTGATTTAAACAAATTCAAACATTCGATTGGTATTCTACGAAGACATGGGAATATGTCTTCTGGTACCGTTCTTTATGTGTTAAGAGAGTGGATGCAAGAACCTATTCAGGAAAATACGAAAAGTATTATCTCTGCACTGGGACCTGGATTTAGTTCGGAATTACTATTAATGGAGTGGATAACATAATGCCGATTTATATGTGGCTCATTCTTAGTTGTATAGTACTTCAACGCATCATTGAATTAAGAATTGCCAGAAGTAATGAAAAATGGATGAAAGAGCATGGTGGAGTAGAAAAAGGGAGGGACCATTACAAATGGTTTCTAATCGTTCACACATTGTTTTTCGTTTTTTTAATAGCGGAGGCATTATGGAGAAATAATCAGCCGTTCCAATTTAGTTATTCTTTATTTGTATTATTTATCATCACTCAATGTATTCGGATTTGGTGTATTACTACTTTAGGAAAATTCTGGAATACGAAGATTATTATTTCTCCTCAATTTTCGATTGTAAATGAAGGACCCTATAAGTTTGTGAAGCATCCAAACTATATTATCGTTGGGGTTGAATTATTTGTCATTCCCTTGTTATTTCATGCTTATTTTACAGCGATGCTATTTCCACTGTTGCACATCTTTTTGCTATTTGTCCGTATTCCAATAGAAGAAAAAGCATTGAAAGAAACGAAGATATAAAAACGGAGCTGATCTTAGCTCCGTTTACTTTTGCTCATTTGAATGCATTCGTTTTGCAATATACATAAATGGTGTATCAATTACTGCAACTGCAAATTTGATAACATACGTTGTAATTACGATTTCCAACCACACGCTTGTTGGATATTCTCCATAAAAAGCGATTGTACAAAAGACCATTGTATCAACAAGTTGACTTATCATTGTACTTCCGCTATTTCTTATCCAAAGTTGTCGACCACTTGGAAATAAACTTCTTAATTTATCATAAATCCAAACATCAAAATACTGACTGATCATATACGCGGCCAGACTGCCAAGAACGACCCGAGGGATGATACCAAAAAGTGTAGCAAGTGCCTCATGAGCAATATCGTCGGCGCCAGGCTGGAAGGCTAGAGCAATTTGCATCATAACTGTCATTGATAACAATGTAGCGAAACCAAGCCAGACTGCCTTTTTGGCCTCTTGTTTGCCATGTTTCTCGTTGATGATATCGGTAGCTAAATACGCAGTACCATATAATATATTACCTAAGGTTGCTGTTAATCCAATAAGTTCTACAGTTTTTAATACTTGGATATTAGCAATGATGGTCGCCATACCGATCCATACGTAAAGACCAGTTCGTCCAAATAATCGATAGAAGATAAGAAGTAATGAGAAATTTACAATTGCAAATAATAACCAAATCAGTTCGTTTGGCATCGAATTCCTCCTTAGTTTTGGTAACGCGGGAGTTCTCGAACCGCGAAAAACACAAATGTTATTATACTTAGGCTGGATGAAAAAAGCAAGAACTTATAGAAGGATATCAAAAAAAGCGGTAATCTGGCAAAACAGATTACCGCTTTATATAATTTTGTTTCTAGTTATTTTTTAACAACATTAGCTGCTTGTGGTCCACGTTCACCTTCAACGATATCAAAAGAAACTTCTTGGCCTTCTTCAAGGGTTTTAAAGCCTTCTTCTTGAATTGCTGAATAGTGTACAAATACGTCGTTTCCTTCTTCTTGCTGAATGAAACCGTATCCTTTTTCAGCGTTAAACCATTTTACTACTCCATTTTCCATGAATTAATCCTCCTAAAAACCTTCACGTTTCTTTTTTGAAAACGTGGTAATACAAAGCAGATAACAGAACATAAAAATAGGCAGTTCCTATAGAAGAGTAGGATCACTAGTGCATCCACTTCTATAGAAGCCGCCTGAGTCATTAATGAATCCGTACATCTTCTTTGCTTGTGTCTAATATAGCTCATTTCACTTTTAGAGTCAAGAATATACGCTGTGGTAATTCGACATTTTTAATAATTCAAGCTATTAATTTAATTCATGAAAAGGTATAATAATAGCTGTTGAATGATCATCCATCTGAAACTTTTTGAAATAGGAAAGGAGCAGCATCATGAAGAAAGACATTCAAATTGCACAAGAGGCAATAGTAGAACCTATACATAAGATTGCAGAGAAATTGAAACTAAGCTCCGATGATTGGGAGCCTTATGGACGTAATAAGGCAAAGCTATCCGATCAACTATTAACCAAACTAGAAAATAAGAAGAACGGGAAAATTATTCTAGTCACTTCTATAAATCCAACTCCTGCTGGAGAAGGGAAGTCTACGGTCACTGTTGGACTTGGACAAGCATTTAATAAACTAGGGAAAAATGCAATTGTCGCTTTACGGGAACCATCTTTAGGACCAGTGATGGGCCTTAAAGGCGGAGCAACAGGTGGAGGCTATGCTCAAGTATTGCCGATGGAAGATATTAATCTTCATTTTACAGGAGACATTCATGCGATAACATCAGCTAATAATGCATTATCCGCTATTATCGATAACCATATTCATCAAGGCAATGAATTAAATATAGATACTAGACGGGTGGAGTGGAAGCGTGTTATCGATATGAATGATCGGTCCTTAAGAGAAATTGTAATTGGCCTCGGCGGTACAAAACAAGGCATACCTAGGGAAGATGGATTTGCGATATCTGTAGCTTCAGAGATCATGGCCATTTTATGTCTTGCTACTAATATTGATGACTTAAAAGCGAGATTGGCTAAAATTGTAATAGGATATACATATAGCGGTAGACCTATAACGGCCAAGCATCTTCAAGCAGAAGGAGCACTGACATTGCTTTTAAGAGACGCGATGAAGCCAAATCTGGTACAAACAATTGAAAATACGCCTGCAATTATTCATGGGGGACCATTTGCTAATATTGCCCACGGTTGCAATAGCATTATTGCTACAAAAACCGCGGCAAAACTAGGGGATTATGTAGTTACTGAAGCTGGTTTTGGCGCAGATCTAGGTGCTGAGAAGTATTTTAATATTAAATCACGGATTGGCACTATCGACACGGCTGCCGTCGTCGTTGTAGTTACCATTCGTGCTTTAAAAATGCATGGCGGAGTACAAAAAGGTCATCTTGATACGGAAAACTTAGCTGGATTAGCGGACGGTATGGCAAACTTAGAAAAACATATAAATACCATTAAAGCTTTTCAAGTTCCTTATATTGTAACCATTAATCAATTTCCAACCGATACGATAAAAGAAACGGAATTTGTTCAACTATGGTGCGAAGAAAGAGATATTGATGTTGCCGTAACTACTGTACATGCAGATGGGGGAGAAGGCGGGGTACAATTAGCCGATAAATTAATAGCAAAAGTGGAAGGTTCAACGAAATCCTATCAGCCATTATACGATCTAGACGACCCTCTGGAAGAAAAGATGAAAATAATCGCTCAGACAGTGTATGGTGCTAAAGATATTGAGCTGACAAAAACGGCACGTGAGCAAGCTGCATTCTTTACAGAACAAGGGTGGGGGAACCTTCCAATTTGTATGGCTAAAACACAGTATTCTTTGTCAGATGACCCAACATTATTAGGTCGTCCAAATGGTTTTACAATAACCATTCGTGAATTACGTGCATCTATCGGTGCTGGTTTTATCATCGCTTTGACTGGGGATGTCTTAACCATGCCTGGATTACCAAGTTCACCAGCGGCATTAGAAATGGATGTTACGTCAGATGGAAAGGCGGTTGGTTTATTCTAATGGAAGAATTAAGTCAATTAATTGAAATCCAGAAATTAATTCGTAATTTATTCAGCGATGATTACACTGGCCATGATTTTTTTCATATGGAGAGGGTAGCAACAACTGCGGGTGAGATTGCTAAAATAGAAGATGCAGACTTGTTTATCTGTGAAGCAGCTGCATGGTTGCATGACGTTGGCGATGCGAAACTATTTACAGATCCAGAGGAAACCATTAAAGAATTAGATCTATTTTTACAACGTATTGCTATGAACGAATATCAAATTAACAAAGTGAAAGAAGCTATTCAAGACGTGTCATTTAGTAAGGGTGGCAATCCCACAACGCTCGAAGGTAAAATTGTGCAAGACGCTGATCGGTTAGATGCTATTGGAGCTATTGGAATAGCACGAGCATTTGCCTATGGTGGAGCAAATCGGAATTATATTAATCATGATACAAATAAAAATAATACAATACAGCATTTTTATGATAAACTTTTGAAAATCAAAGAGCTGTTGCATACGGAGGCAGCTAAGAAAATCGCTGATGAACGTCATCGGTTTATGGAGGTCTATCTCCTACAATTTGAAAAAGAATGGTCAAAGACAAAGAGTTGCTAATGTAGCAACTCTTTTCAGTTACTAATCGTATCATAAAGAACACTATTGTTGCATTACTCGTTTTGCACCAATGTAACGTTCTTCCCAATAAGGATTAGTTAATTTGCTTATTTCCACACCTCTTGATTCACCAGCGTGAATAAACTTTCCATCTCCGACATAAATTCCCATGTGAGACGGTCCAGGTTTATAGGTCTCAAAAAAAACGAAATCCCCGATAGAAGGATCAGAAATAGCGGAGGAAAAATTCCAAATTTCATTAACGGTACGAGGAATTTGGATCCCTTGTTCTGTAAACACATGTTGAATAAAACCGCTGCAATCGAAACCTCCTGGATCTTCTCCTCCCCATTTATAGGGAGTTCCAAGCTGCGCTCGAGCCTCTTCTACAATTGATGCTGCATTATTGCCTTGTACAGTAACTTTTTTCACTTCATTTGATTCAACGTCCTTATTGGGTTGTTCTTTTACAGAAGCCGGGGAGGTATCCTTAGCTTTTACTTGTTCTGACTTCGTTTGTTCGGTTGGAGCAGGAGAAACTGCTTGTTGATGGTCATCAATTAATTCCATGTGATGCTCTTCTTCGGCAATTTCTAATGCTTTTTTGGTTAATGGTCCATAAATACCATCTAGTTCTCCCTCATAATAACCAAAATATTGCAGTGCTTTTTGGACAATTTTCACTTTAGCATTATACATACCGGGTTCTATTTCATCAGAAAAGTTTTCTAATTGCTCTTTATATGCTTTTTTCTCATCTTTTACCATGGCACGTAATGTATCTTTGTTTACTTTTCCATTAATGGTTAAATTATGTTCAGCTTGAAAATTTTTAATTGCCTGTTCGGTTAAGACCCCAAACCTTCCATCTATTTCTTTGTCAAAATAGGATAGCGTATGTAATTTTTGCTGCATATGCCTAACAGCTTCTCCATGTTTTCCAAATTCAAGCTGATCCGACTCAAACAATAGCTTATTTTGCAGTTCAGGATGTGCATCGACATAGTTAACCAATGGTTGACTTAGCACATAACCATAAAGTAATGAACGCTTTGCCATATGTTCGACAGTCTGATTCATCAAGCTATCCCCTTTCTTTTTCTGACTCTTTATCAGGTTTATGTCGGATTTAGGTGTTTATGAGTTACGATTATGTTACAAATTTAGAGCCAAGCTATGGATTGTGGTACAATAAATAGAATGGAAGAAGAAATCTGGAGGGATACATATGGTTACTGGAGAAAAGGCTTATTTAAACCTTTGTAATCAAATTTTAAACAATGGTGTGAACAAACATGATCGGACGAATACGGGAACTTATTCCATTTTTGGTCATCAAATGCGCTTTAATTTGGAAGATGGTTTCCCATTACTTACAACGAAAAAAGTCCCTTTTCGATTAATTGCGAGTGAACTGCTTTGGTTTATAAAAGGCGATACAAATATTCGTTATCTGCTACAACATAATAATAATATTTGGAACGAATGGGCATTCGAAAACTGGGTGAAGAGCAATGAATACACAGGACCAGATATGATGGATTTTGGGCATCGCTCGCAGATAGACGAAGAATTTAATGAACAATACCAGCAACAAATGGAACGATTTAAAGAAAAAATTCTGAGTGACGATACTTTTGCTGACAAGTTTGGCACACTTGGGGATGTTTATGGAAAACAATGGCGACAATGGAAGACTTCTCAAAATAATACGATTGATCAATTAAAGAATGTCATTGATTCGATCAGAAACAAACCAGATTCTAGAAGGCATATTGTATCTGCTTGGAATCCTGAAGATGTTCCAACAATGGCCTTACCACCTTGTCATACATTATTCCAATTTTACGTTGCTGATGGTAAACTTTCATGTCAATTATATCAACGTAGTGCAGATGTGTTTTTAGGCGTTCCGTTTAATATAGCAAGCTACGCATTGTTAACGTTACTGATTGCACATGAATGTAACTTGAAACCTGGGGAGTTCATTCACACTCTTGGGGATGCACATATTTATTCCAACCATGTCAATCAAATAAAGACGCAGCTTTCTAGAGAAATAAGAGAAATGCCTCAATTACAAATAAACAAATCAAAGTCCTCTATTTTTGATTTTGAGCTTTCTGATTTTGAAATAATCGGTTATTATCCGCATCCTTCCATTAAAGCGCCTATTGCTGTTTAATTAAGAGAGGAGTGTAGCAATTGATTTCTTTATTACTAGCGATGGATAAAAATCATGTAATTGGATCAAACAATGATCTTCCGTGGCGTTTGCCAAAAGACTTACGATTTTTCAAAGAAAAAACAACGGGTCAAACCATTATTATGGGAAGAAAAACATTTGATTCAATGAACGGACCTTTACCTAACCGAAGAAATGTCATACTTACAAAAAGTGAACTACCTACTTCAGATAATCTAGAAGTTATCAAAGACATTCATACCATCTATGAATGGAATGAGGAACATCCGGATATCGAATATTTTGTGATTGGTGGCGGGAACATATTTGAGCAAGTCATACATCATGCAGATCGAATGTATATTACATGGATCGATCATCGTTTTCAAGGAGATACTTACTTCCCAAGTTTTTCAACGGAAGATTGGATACTATCTTCAAAAGTAAAAGGAGAAAGAAATGAGACCAATCCCTATGAATACTATTTCCTTCAATATGATAGAAAGTAATTACTTCATGAATAAGGGGAAATAAATGGAACAGGCTATAGAAAGAGGCTTGTTTCTAGAAAAGGAAACATGTTACACTATAAGCGCTTCATTAATAATTGGATGTTCTATGAATTTTAAATGAAATAAATTTATGTTTTGGTAAAAGTTGCTTATAATAAAATTATTAATTCAAAGAAGGTGCTACCATGTTATCTAGTATTGGTTTTCCAGGATTGATATTAATTTTAATCATTGCCTTAGTGATATTTGGTCCTAAGAAATTACCGGAAATCGGAAAAGCTGCTGGACAAACATTAAAGGAATTTAAAACGTCTGCTAATGAACTAACGAGTGATGTTAAAGATGAGATTAACGAAACAAAAGATATGATTACGGATGAAAAAAGCAGTAAATAATCATAGGGAGTGAAGGGGAATGTTTTCAAGTATAGGTGTTCCTGGATTAATCCTAATTCTAATTATTGCACTAGTTGTCTTTGGACCTTCGAAACTTCCGGAAATCGGAAAAGCATTTGGGAGTTCGTTAAAAGAATTTAAAAATGCTACAAAAGGTATCGTATCGGATGAAGATTCATCTGACAAAACAGAAAAGAAATCGTCTAAAAACTGATAAGCGAAGGTGTAAGGTACAACCCTTGCATCTTCTTTTGTGTTAAAGCTGTTATAAGATGTTAACAGAATGTACATGCTTTGGTAGTAGGAGAGTGACAGAATGACTGACAAATCTTTTGAAGATAAGGAAATGAATCTAACGGACCACCTATCTGAATTAAGGAATCGAATTATTATTACAGCGGTTTTCTTTATCGTTTTTTTTATTGTTGGGTTTATTTATTCGAAAGAGATTTATGCTTTTTTTCAACATGACATTGGGATGAAGCTGACTGTAATTAGTCCGGGTGAAATCATCTGGATTTATTTCACGCTTGCTGGGATTGTAGCTATTGCATGTACAATTCCGATTTTTGCATTACAAGTATGGTTATTTGTAAAACCAGGATTAACAAATACAGAGAGAAAAGCAACATTGGCATATATACCTGCTGTATTTATATTATTTATTGGTGGGCTTGTGTTTGGTTATTATATGTTCATTGAACTAATTCTACCTTTTTTATTATCGTTAAATGATGGTATGTTTAATGAAATGTTTACCGTGGACAGATATTTCAAATTCTTAATACGTGTAACGTTGCCATTTGCTGTATTATTTGAAATTCCGATCATTGCCATGTTTTTAACAGCCATTGGCATCTTAACTCCTGATTACATGCGGAAAACTCGAAAATATGCCTATCTTATCCTAGTCATAATTGGTACGATTGTGACACCACCAGATTTTATACTTCAACTCGTTGTAGCAATACCTTTAATTCTACTTTACGAAATAAGTATCTATCTGGCTGCTATTGTTTATCGAAAGAAACAGCGTAAGCATAAGGAGTTTATGGAAAGTGATACCTTTGATTAATCGGGAGGAGAAGAGGATTGCGATCATTTTATCATTTTTTAATGACTTATCGTGGAAGTAAACAAGTAGATGATGCAAGTCGCTTAGCAGAATGGGCTTTTGCAGATCATTATTTTCCAAAGCAATCAAAAGATTATGACGAGCTTAGTAATTACTTAGAGTGGAATAGTCCATTTCCAACCGCCTTAATGGTGTTTGATGATCTTTGGGATACATATACAATGCACGAAGATTAAAAGACGCTTCTGAGAGTATCTCTGGCGTCTTTTTTATATAAAAAGAACCATTTGTATGGTGACTTGAATACAAAAGGATATCTGATTTATAGCTATTCCAGCAAATGATTTGTTAAACTATGTGTTATAGGAGGAAAACGATGAAATTCATACACACTGCCGACTGGCATTTAGGAAAAATAGTTAACAATATTCATATGACCGAAGAGCAAGCTTATGTATTAGAACAATTTCTTGATATTGTTCGAAGGGAGGAACCGGATGCTATTATTATTGCAGGTGATCTTTACGACCGAGCGATCCCTCCTAAAGAAGCAGTCGAACTATTAAACCGAATTTTTACAACAATAATTACAGAACTCCACATCCCCATCTTAGCAATATCAGGTAATCATGATAGTCCCGATCGACTTGAATTTGGGAGTGATCTGTTTCGTAAACAGCATCTTTATTTAGAAGCTAAGTTTAAAGGGAATTCTTCGCCAGTAGTTCTTCATGATGCACATGGACCTGTTTATTTTCATTTAGTTCCTTATACGGAACCTGCTGAAGTACGTAGTGTATTTGAAGATGATTCTATTCAATCGCATCAGCAAGCCTTGGAAGCAATTATCGAAAAAATGAACAGAAAATACGACTTGAGTGAACGTCATATATTTATTGGACATGCCTTTTTAGCTGGGGGAATGGAGACAGAATCTGAAGAACGATTATCTATGATTGGAGGTACTCCATATGTTGATGCTAGGCTATTCGAGCCTTTTTCATATGTAGCAATGGGGCATTTGCATCAACCGCAGCGAATACATCGTAAGACGATAAGATATAGTGGCTCCATCTTAAAGTATTCTTTCTCTGAGTCTAATCAACAAAAATCAATAACCATCGTTGAATTAGATCAGGAAGGTGTCTGCCAAATTAATCGAATTCCTTTAATTCCTAAACATGATATGCGGATCGTAGAGGGCTATTTTCATGCGTTACTTGAAGATCCTTTAGAAAATAAGGAAGATTTCTTACATATTCAGTTGTTAGACGAAGGTCAAATTATTGATCCAATGAATAAATTAAGAAAAATTTACCCAAATATTTTACGGCTAGAACGAAAAGTACAAACTTCACGAAATAGTTTACTAGATCTACCAAAAATACGCGAGAAACAGTCTCGCTCTCATACCGAATTATTCGCTTCTTTCTATGAAGAAATTAAAGGAGTACCAATACCTGAAAGCAGTATGAAACACATCGATAAAGTGGTTGCAACAATCATAGATAAGGAGAGGAGGTCATAATATGCGAGCAATTTCACTAAGTTTTAAAGCATTTGGACCATACTTAGAGAAGCAGACGATCGATTTTAGACAGCTAGGGGACGAATCTATCTTTTTGATAACCGGTCCAACTGGTTCTGGAAAGACTACGATTTTCGATGCCATTTGTTATGCCCTATACGGAAAAGCAAGTGGTTCCGATAGGGATCAGGATACATTACGTAGTCATTTCGCTGGGATGTCGGATACAACGGAAGTAGAGTTTTGTTTTTCACTTAACGAACGCATGTACGTAGTACAAAGAAATCCCAAGCAAGTTAAACCAAAAGAACGTGGCGAGGGATTTACGGATGAACCTGCTAGAGCAGAACTATACGAGATGATTAACAACACAAAATCATTAATTACTTCTCGTATTAAAGACGTAAATGAAGCTATTGAAAATCGCCTCGGATTTGATTATGAACAATTTCGAAAGATGGTGCTCATCCCCCAAGGTGAATTTCGTAAGCTGATTTCAGAGAACAGTAAAGAGCGGGAAAACATCCTTCAAAAAATCTTTCATACTCATCTTTACGAGCAAATGACAGAACAACTCAAAGCAGATGCGAAAGATATGAAAGAAGAAATCGGTAAGCATGAACAGTTGATAGAATTTGAATTAAATAAAATAGAATGGACACATCATGCACCAGGGGAAGAAATCCATCGGTTTCGTGATCATCTGCTATATCTAGAAAATGAAATCAACCAAAACCTTAGAGTAATTGAACAACAAACCCAAAACAAAACGATCAAGCAAAAAGAGTTAATAGAAGCTCAAGAAAGATTGGATGCAGCAAAAAGATTGGAAGAAAAGTTTATTGAGTTAGAAAAACGTAAACAGGAAAAAGAAGAATTAAACCAACGTGTGGAAGCAATAGAAACAAACAAAGAAATACTTTCTGAGGCAAAGACAGCACAACATATTATCCCTTTTGAGGAACAAAAACAGGCTAGAGAGGCAGAATGGAACAAACAGAAGGAAGAATTGAAGAAACAACAGGAGAGAATCAATCATATTCAAGCTGAGTTTGAACAAGTAAAATCGAAATATAATCAAGAAAAACAAAATGAAACGCAACGAGAGACGCTAAAGGAAGAGGTTAATCAGACAAAAAAATATCGTGATCAAGTTACGCATTTAATTCAGTTGAAGCAGGAAGCCTCTCAAATGAAGCAAGAACGAATGAACGAAGAGAAAAAACTCGCTTCTTATAATGATCAACTAAAACAAATATCAACAAACATCGACCGTGCAGAAGTATCCCTAAAGGAAGATGAAAA
The DNA here is from genome assembly GCF_000723585.1 of Virgibacillus salexigens. Lineage (NCBI taxonomy): Bacteria > Bacillati > Bacillota > Bacilli > Caryophanales > Bacillaceae > Virgibacillus > Virgibacillus salexigens. The sequence continues at coordinate 2,192,717 of NZ_CCDP010000001.1, forward strand.
CATCACGGAAGCCTATTATAAAAAGAAAGCAGAAACGGAAAGTATAGCAGATCACTTGTTTAAATTAGAAAAGCTTCAAATCGAGTATGAAAAATTAGTGAATTTAAGACAAGAATACCAAAAATTGAAAGATATTTATCGGTCAAAGCACAATCAATTAACGGCAATTAGAAATAAATTAGAGAAAATGGAACAAGAACAGCATGAGCATTATGCATCCATACTGGTCCATCAGCTAAAACCAGGTCAACCATGTCCTGTTTGTGGTTCTGAAGCACATCCGCATAAGGTAGAAACTGTATGGGCGAAGGAAGATCCAACTACTGAAATAGATCAATTAAAACAGGAAGTAAAAAGAAAGGAAGCAGATTTCCAACAAGAACAACAACGCTTTATTGCTTGTCAATCAAATGGCAAATATCAGAAAGAGCTTGTAGATAAACTGTATGAAGAGATAAAAGAATGGATCCCAACATTAAACATACAACAATTAAAACAAGCGTATCTAGAACAGACGGAACTTCATAAAACACAATCAAAAGAACTTGCTGTCATAGAGAATAAATTATTGAAGAATAAGCAATTAAAAGAAAAAAGGGATCAGTTAAAACGGCAATATGAAGAATTCAAACAAACGTTTGATCAAATTTCTTCAACCGTGCAACAGACGGTTGAAAAGGATGTGAAGCTATCAACAAGTATTGATGAGTTATCCAAGCTTTTACCTTCAACCATGAGCGACCCAGAATCGGTTGAAAAAGAATTACAGAATAAAGAAGCGATTCTTTCTCAATTAATGGAGACATGGTTACAAGTAGAGCAGCATTACCAAAAGGTATCTGAGCAATTACAACGAGAGAATACAATTATGGAACAGCGGATTCAATTTGAAAAAAACACAAAAGAAAATTTCGATTATTATCACCGCCAATTCCTAACAACGATCGAAGATAATGGGTTCGTATCTATAGAAGCTTATCATAAAGCGAAACGTGCACCCGATGAAATAAAAGAATTAGAAAACGAGATAACTACTTTTGAAAACCAAGTGATGCAACTAAATTATCGTATCGATGAATTAAACAATGAAATTAAAGGAAAAGACCGTCCTAATTCTACGTATCTAGAGAATGTGGTTTCAACCTTACAAGAGGAAATTCAAGCGTTAAATGACCATATATATGCGCTTCACATGAAAAGAAAAAATGATTTAGCAATAAAAGAGCAGCTTGATGAACATTTACAAGCGAAAGAAGCATTAGAAAAGGAATACTACACTATCGGTGAATTGGCAGAATTAGCAAATGGAAATAATCAATTAAAGCTTTCTTTTGAAAGGTACGTACTTGCATCCTTTTTAGATGAGATCTTGCTACAATCCAATTTACGTTTAGATCGTATGACAAATCATCGATATCAGCTAATTCGGAGTGGCCAAGTTGCTAAACGTGGAGCTCAAAGTGGATTAGACCTTGAGGTACTAGACCACCATACAGGACAGCAGCGATCTGTTAGGACATTATCAGGTGGGGAAGGTTTTAAAGCCGCACTCAGCTTAGCATTAGGATTAGCAGATGTTGTTCAAGCACATACAGGCGGGGTGAAACTTGATACGCTGTTTATTGATGAAGGCTTTGGAACACTCGATGAGGTATCCTTACAACAAGCAATTGATTGTCTGAAAGATTTGCAAGATAATAATCGGTTGTTAGGGATCATTTCCCACGTCCCACAATTAAAAAATGAAATACATGCAAAACTTCAGATTACACCAACGCCGCAAGGATCGAAATTAGGCTTTCGTTTTGACACACTTTAGCAATTTTTTGCCATTACGTTGTTTGAATTTAAGGGATTCTGTTGGTTCTTGCGGTTGCCCGGGAAATAATCAATTTATTTTCATATATGCCTACACTTTTTGGATGGGTTTACGTACACTATTTACAGATGATTTGTTATAAGAAGGGGGTAAATCGGGATGGTATTTCCATCAAATCAACAAGGGCAATTCCCATTTGATACGCCGCCTCAGGGGAACCCGGGTAACTTCATGCGTCCATTTGGTAATCAATCATTTTCTAATACACCATTTCCTAATCGGCCATTTTCAGGGATGATACCACAACAACCTCAGACTAGAGGAGGTAATTTACGAAATCTTTTAAGCTTTCTACAGCCTCAATCTGGTTCCGGAACTGGATTTCTGAGCAAAGGAGTGGGTGGTCTCTCTGGAACATTAGATAATGTTCAACAAGTGATTAAAGTAGTTCAAAACGCAGCTCCTATTGTACAGGAATATGGACCAATGGTAAAAAACCTGCCAGCAATGTATCGTATGATGAAGGCCTTTAATTCAATGGAGAGTACGAATGATGAACAAAAAGATGAAATAGAGGAAAGTCTAGATGCAAAGGAAGAAGAAAGCAGCTCGGAATGGATAGAGTCATCAGATAGTGAACCTTCTGATATCGCAGAACAAAAAAAAGGGCAATCCGTACCGAAACTGTTTATTTAACTTTTAAGACGCCTAGCTTGATTTTTTCTTCTATAAAGGGAAAAATAGAAGAAAATGCTCAGGAGGGATGTATAGCATGAGTGAAACAACAAAAGAATTCGCAACTTTCGCTGGAGGTTGTTTCTGGTGTATGGTTGAACCTTTTGATGAACGACCAGGTATTATTCGGGTGACTTCGGGATATACAGGAGGAACAGTAGAAAATCCAACTTATCAACAAGTCTGCTCGAATACTACCGGCCACGTGGAAGCAGTACAAATTGAATTTGATCCAACCATCATGCCATATAAGAAGCTGGTAGAAACGTTTTGGCAGCAAATCGATCCAACTGATCCGCATGGTCAATTTAATGACAGAGGAGAGTCCTACCAAACAGCGATCTTCTATCATAATCCGCAACAGAAACAAATTGCGGAACAATCAAAGCAAGACTTAGAGAATAGCGGTAAATTTTCCAAGCCAATTGTTACTGAAATTCTTCCTGCAAAGCCTTTTTATCCAGCGGAGGAAGAACATCAAGATTACTACAAAAAACAGTCCTTCCACTACCGCTTATATAAAAAGGGATCTGGAAGGGAAGATTTTATTAATCAGAATTGGAAGAACGCAAAAGATAACACAGATTTAAAACAAAAATTATCGCCAATCCAATATCAAGTAACACAAGAAAATGGTACGGAGCGACCTTTTTATAATGAATACTGGGATAATGAGCAAGAAGGTATTTATGTAGATATCGTCTCTGGAGAACCGCTGTTTTCATCCAAAGATAAGTATGACGCCGGCTGTGGTTGGCCAAGCTTTACAAAACCAATTGATAAGTATCAATTAAAAGAAAACACAGATACTTCCCATGGGATGGTTCGTACAGAAGTAAGAAGTAAGGATGCAGACTCTCATTTAGGACATGTATTTGATGATGGCCCTAAAGATGAGGGAGGACTCCGTTATTGTATGAATTCCGCTGCTATGCGATTTATCCCAAAAGATAAATTAAAGGATGCAGGCTATGGCGAGTATCAACGATTATTTGGCGAAAACAAGTAAACGATAATCATATTATGTAAACTATAGAGGAGAAGTGAAATGATTCATTTAGACTGGGAAAATAGAGAAACCATCAAACAATTAAAATGTGTACATGCTGATGCAAAGAAATTCGTAGTAAATAATAAATTGACACCAGGTAAAATTTACGACGTAAAAAATGAAACAGAAGAATTTTACTTTATTATTGACAATAGTGATCGAATCGGTGGATTTCATAAAGACTATTTTGAAGTAGTATAAAAATTACTTGTTGAATGGAAATACCAGGGGATAAACTACCCTGGTTTTTTTATGCATCGTACTATTTCTTTACTAAAAATGGTATACTAAACATGTATTAGTCAATTCGTATTATTCTGTTTTAAGAATGGAGGTTGGGTAATGGATTATTCCGTGCAAGTACAGAAACAAATCTATTTCGTAAGGCATTGTCATGCTCATGGTCAACATCGAGACTCTCCTTTAACAACAAATGGCTTAAAACAGGCAGAACAATTAGCGTATTATTTCAGCAAATTGGACAAACGAATTGATTGTATTATCTCTAGTCCTTATTTAAGGGCAATCGACAGTATTAAACCGTTTGCGATGAAGCAAGATCTATCTATACATATTGATGAGCGACTTCAAGAACGTATGTTGAGTGTGCAGCCAATTGATGACTGGTTAGAGGTGTTGGAGCATTCTTTTCAAGAACCTGATTTTGCTTTACCTGGTGGGGAATCATCAAATGATGCATTTAAAAGAGCGTATCCAATACTAGATGAAATAGTGCAGCAAAATGATTACCAAAATATTATTATCGTCAGTCATGGGAACTTAATTGCGTTATTACTAAATCATTTTGATCATACGTTTGGTTTTGAACAATGGAAGACGATGCGAAATCCAGATATTTACGCATTACAGTTTTGCGAGGAATTGGAATCGCCTCAACACATAATTTGGCAAGATCTTTATAAATAAAGACTTGCCAATAAAATTCCTCGTGTCTTTTGATAAATAATTGGATACTGTTCAAAAGGTAGAGGATTTACTCCCAACCCTAATTCCAACGTAAAACCAGGTCTTTGGAATTCTTGAATAAACCAATCTTTATAACCAGCAAAGCTATCGAGATAACGAACCGGTTGATAACCACTAACCTGCGCATATTCATTAACTATTTTTTGGGAAATGGCTGGTTCAAATCCCTCGAAACCCCAGTATATTTCTTCTCCTTGCGTATGTAGAGCAAGAAGCCGCATAAAATGACGTTGCTTCGCTAAATTCGCCATCGCAATCGCTTCTGGCTCTGTTAATGCCATGTAGCCAGGGAAGTCTCTGGGCTGAGGTGAAGTTGGCTTTCTGTTCGCTTCCACATTCCAACATGCAGGGAATTGCTTATTCAAATCCACCCCTCGAATATTTGCTTTCCAATTAGAAAAATCATCCTGATTATGATTTATATCTAATACATTCGCTTCATATTTTGCTGCAGATGCAGAACCTTTTATAACAAGATTGACTCCGTCAGGATTAACCATAGGAACAATCGATAGGCGAGCTGCTTGATAAAGAGGTAATGTGGCAATGGCTTGCATTGGTAACTGATTCGTCAAGGATATGGCATATTCATTAATAAATTTTAGAATAACCGATGTCGTAATCCACTCTGTTCCATGAAAAGAACCATTTAAATGAACCTGTTTTGAACCATTTCCAATTTGTACCTCAATCAAATCTTTGCCCATTACGGATGAGCCAATGGATTGCAGCGTAATAAATGGATAGAGTTTTGCAATTTTATGTAGATCTTGTTGCATTTTTTCATAGGTGTAATCATTAAGGTCTGTTACGATTAGCTCTGTTACTTTTTTAGGAAGACATATGCTATGCCCAACAGTTAAACTGTTGTCAATGCTGGTTTGATTAAGTAAGGCAATCCGGTCGACAGGGATATTTCTGTTCGTAGCAATTGTTTGAAATGAATCATCGGATTGAATTATATAAGGAATGGATTGATACCCTGGTATATACACCGTCTCTTCAGCAAAAACTTGTGACCTTTGATTGGCATCTTCTATTAATGGTAACGGAATATCAAAAAGCTGACTATAATAGTGTAATGTGTCTCCTTGCCGTACAGTTATTTCCATTGTATTTCTCTCCCTATATTACGAATACTAAATTATATGGCTATTTTCATGAAAAATGTGTAGAATAATGGAATTAACAAGTGCTATTTCAGCAAAATGGCTTTTATTTTTCATTGTAAATGCGTTATAATTACAATTAAATTATTATATACACTTAACATAATTTAACAGAACGGTAAAAGGAGGAGAACCACTTGGCATTTATTATTACATCACCTTGTAAAGATGAAAAAGCAGGAGAATGCGTTGAAGTATGTCCTGTTGATTGTATAGAAGAAGGAAAAGATATGTTTTTCATTGACCCTGACATTTGCATCGATTGCGGGGCGTGTGAAGCTGTATGTCCGGTAGAAGCAATTTATATGGAAGATGAAGTACCAGAGGAAGAAAATGAATATATCGCTCTTAACCGTAAGTTCTTTGAAGAGCAATAAGAAGAGCAATAAATAGAAAGGATCGTTGGATCAACCAACGATCCTTTCTATTTAGCTTATTTTAAAGGAATTAAAATTCGTTGAACTTTCAAATTTGCTTTGATCTACCTCTTGAACCTTTATAGCTGGATTTAATCCTTTTGATAAGTCTTTTAAGAATTGATCTAATTGCTTATTCTCTCCTTGAGCTTCCAATTCAACCGTTCCATCCGGATTATTTCGAATCCAGCCAGTTATTCCTATTTCATCTGCTTTCTGCTTAGCAGAAAAACGGAAGCCAACTCCTTGAACTTTTCCACTTATCTTAGCATGTACGTTCATTGCATATCACCTCATTTAACACAATATCCGATTTATTTGAAAGGTAAACCTGATTTAATCGGTTAAAATAACGAGGAGTGTTTATACTACTAATAATAGTATAGTTAATAAAAGGAGTGGCCATCCATTGGATAAATCACAAATCCCTTCTGAATCAACCTCGTTTTGGAGAGATACGTTATCATTACCCAAATTCCGGCCTTTAGATACCTCCATTAAAACAGATGTCGGTATTGTTGGAGGGGGAATAGTTGGAATTACAGCAGCATACTTACTTTCGAAGCAAAATATTAAAGTAACTTTAATTGATGCAGATGAATTATTAAACGGAACAACTGGACATACAACAGCAAAAATCACCGCTCAACATGGTTTAATTTATGATGAATTGATTAGGCATATGGACATTGAAAACGCCGGTCTTTATTTAAAGGCTGCCGATGAAGCTAAACAACTTATTGAAGAGATTATCAAAACACACCACATTGATTGTAATTATAAAAAAGAAGATGCATTTATTTATACCAACTCCGATAAATGGTTAGATAACTTAGAAAATGAGTATAACGCCTACAGGCAACTAAATATTAATAGTACTTTAAGTGAAACAATGCCTTTAGATATTCCAGTGAAATCTGTACTACAAATGAAGGATCAAGCACAATTCCATCCGTTAAAATATCTATTAACATTAATTGAAGAAAGTTGCAACCAGGATGCAGCCTATTACGAACACACAACTGCAATTGATATCGAATATAACAAATATCCTTCAATTGTAACCAAAGAGGGACATCGCATAACTTGCAAATATGTTATCTGTGCAACTCATTTTCCTTTCTATGACCGAGATAGTTATTATTTTGCAAGAATGTATGCCGAAAGAGCCTACGTTCTTGGAATCCAATCTCGAAAGCCTTATCCTGGTGGTATGTATATTAATGCGGAAACCCCAACCAGATCAATTCGGTCAACGAAGTGGGGAGGGAGTGACTTATGGTTAATTGGTGGAGAGAATCATAAAACCGGCCAAGGAAAATCCACATTGCATCATTACAAAGCACTTCAACAATTTGCTGAGCAAAATTTTGAGATGAAATCTTGTGATTATCGATGGTCAGCACAAGATTTAACTACGCTTGATAAATTGCCGTATATTGGACCAATTAAAAAATCAGAAGATGCAGTTTTGGTTGCAACCGGTTTCCGTAAATGGGGAATGACAAATGGTACAGTCGCTGCTAAAATTATTTCTTCGCAAATTGTTGAACAACATAGTGACTATACAGCATTGTTTACACCAACACGATTCCAAGCCGATCCATCGATTCGAAAGTTCGCTCAAACAAATATGGATGTAGCGAAACACATGATTCAAGGAAAATTGGATAACACGGAAAATCAGCTTAATCAATTAGCGCCAGATCAAGCAACAGTCACTAGGATTAATGGTAATCGAACAGGTGTTTATAAAGATAAAGAAAATCAGCTTCATGTTGTTGATACGACCTGTACACATTTAGGTTGTGAAGTTGAATGGAATTCAGGTGAACGCAGTTGGGATTGCCCATGTCATGGTTCACGTTTTTCTTATACAGGTGAAGTTATCGAAGGACCAGCAAATAAATCATTAAAGCAAATTGATCCAGCTAAATTAAATAAATAGATCGCAAAAATCACTATATTGATCAAATCATATAGTGATTTTTTTTATTCCGTCTCACTATCAAGAGTATAGTTTTATTTTGAGATAAAATTCACCTCTTTGCTTTAACTTCCTATAATATATATTATGTAAACTAGGAAATATAAAACAATCGGAACCATCCATTCACTTTATCCCATTCCCCTTTTCTATTATGATTCATTTAATGTGATGGCTGCTTTAATAATTGAAGTGAATTCCTCTGATTGAATGTCTTCGAGCTTTCGGATTTTAATACTCCTCATGGTTTTTCCTGTACCTTGTAACAAATGGTACTTGTCCTGAAGTTCATTTCCTTTATGAAAACCAAGATTAACATGTTCTTTTGCGGTTTGTATATAGCAAACCAATCCATTATACATATAATTTGGCATCGACCATTTCCATACTTCCACAAGTTTCGGTGAAGCTTCTAAAATCATTTTCCTTAACGTAATCGTAATCGTTTGAATATTATCTGGCAAATCATCTATTAACTGATCGACTTCCTTCATCGTTCTTTGCTTATCCATCATTAACTCCTTTTAACTCCGTCTTTTTGTAAAAGTTTGCATTGAAATTTATTTAAATAACAAAAAAATTCGTACTGTTTTGTGTAAATTATCGAGATTTTTCCTGGAACGCAGCTAAGGTTGAGATTATGGAAAGATTAAGATGGACAATCTACACTCTCCCCTGCTTCATTTACCACTCCGTACAAGTTTAGATTAAGTCAACTATATTCCCAATAAGTCTTCCGATTCCCTTTATTAGCCAATAGATTAATCGTAAAGGGAAAAATAGCAGCTCAGGTATCCAGAACAGTACATCTAGTACGAAATCCCAAAAAGTATAATGATCATTATCTTTCTTCCTCTTTCTTGTTTTTCCTTTCTTTTTCTTCCACCATTCTTCATTTATATACACCTCTAAATTGAATACGGATTTTTCATTACTATAATGTACCTTTGAATCGATTTGGTTTTTTGACATATCCTTCGATAATATAGCCGCATTCTGTGCAAACAATGTACTCAATTGCTGATCCTAAAACCTTTCCTTTCGGAGTAATATCGGAATATCCTCGTTGATGGCCAATCCCTATTTCTCTTTCACCACACTTAGGGCACTCTTTTATTTTTGTAAAATTCCCCATTGCTTCTCTTCCTCTCATCTGAATATATCATCGACCCAATTCAATGATTATAATACGTATATATATGTTATCGATGGCCTTTATAGATATACGATTAAATCTGGAATTTGTTTCAGGTGTACGGTATAATATTATATCGTTGCTAATTCCTCAACGTAAAAAACAAAAGCGACTCTCTTTTCTCAAGAGCCGCTTTTGTATTATTTTTCACCATCGTTTAATTTCCTTGCTTCTTCTGGACTCGACATTTTCGTAGAACCTTTATAGCGAAGGCCAACATCTCGATCAGACTCAACACGTCCACTTTCTTTTAATTTCTTTTCTTGACGATCTTTACCCATTTTATACACCTCCTAATTATAAAATGGGTTAATTTAAAAAATTCTATTCTCCCCTGCTTTTATAAGCGTAATATCCATGCATTCGTTTCTTAACCTTTCTCCTTTTCTGAAAAACAGTTATAAATGCAGAAAATAAAACAAGTATAATTCCAATTATTTGTAATAATCTTAATGAATCACTATAGATGAATACACCTACTAAGATAGCTACAATCGGTTCCAAAACACCTAATATCGCTGCTTTACTTGATTCGATATACGTTAGTCCGAAGGTGTAGAGTGTATAGGCGCATATGGTAGAAATGATAGAAATACCAATAATACTTAACCAAACTTCAGATGATTGGAAATGCTCAGCTTTTTTCCACAAGCTACTTGTCGGAGCGATAAATAGGCTTCCCATGAATAATGAGTAAACCGTAATTGTAATAAAATTATAATGTGCACTAACCATTTTCCCTATCACACTATAAAGCGCACAGAAAAAAGCGGAAAGTATTCCCAATAACATACTATGAAACGACATATGAAAATCGCCAAGTGGTATGAGTTGGACCGCAAACGAACACCCTACAATTGTAAGAACGATTGACAGCAGTTTTTGAATGGTGAATTTTTCTTTAAAGATTATCTTTGATAGAATAGCAACAAATACAGGTGATGTGTATAGGAGAACGACAGCTATAGAAATAGAGGTTTGTTCCATTACTTTAAAATAAAACCAATTAAATAATACAATTCCAAACACACCTAACCCGATAAAGTGCGGAATATGTTTCCACTCGATTTTTAAATAGGATCTAGAGAACAAAGCTAAAATGGCAAGTAGAATCATGGAAGAACTTAAAAGTCTAATGGTTACGATTTCCCAAGCAGTAAAGCCATAACTATATAATGTCTCCACAAATAAGCCTGTTAATCCCCAGAAACTTGCTCCGATCATTGTAAGAAGATATGCAATAGAATGCTTCATACTTTCACCTTCTCTCTCTTTTTTAAAGGTTTCCGTATTAAACGAAACATTGCGATGATATAATAAGCTTTTTAACAATCTTGTAGTATGGGTATTGTAACACATACATCATTAAAGTAAACCATGTATGAAAGAAAGGAGAATACGAATAGAATGACGATCTTCTTTAAAACGTTATTAAGCAGCTTGCTCATTTGTTTCATTTTAAGTGCTTGTAATGGCACAAATGTAGAGATCGAGGAAGCAGCTTCATCCGATCTCACACCAGAGTACAAAGATAATGAACTTCGAATAGGTAATTCAAAAAATAACCTACAAGCTACCATAAAAGATATGAATTTAGATGAAAAAATTGGACAACTAGTAATAGTTGGGGTTGATGGAGATACGATGGATCAAGACATTAATCAATTAATTAAAAAACGGAAAGTTGGCGGCATTATCCTTTTTAGTAAAAACCTATTATCTATCCATCAATCGAAAATGTTGATTAATAAATTAAAACAAGCAAATACAACTAATTCAGTTCCCTTATTTATGGGGTTAGATGAAGAAGGAGGTCGTGTTACTCGTCTGCCAAACGATTTTCTTGCTACTCCTTCTAGTGAAGAAATCGGGAATTCTAATAATCTTGACTGGGCTTATCACACCGGTCAATCCATTGCCAAGAAAGTGAAATCACTAGGTTTCAATATTAATTTTTCTCCAGTACTTGATATCAATAGTAACCCTAATAACCCCGTTATTGGAGATCGATCATTCGGATCGACTCCAAATAAAGTGATTGAATTTGGGTTAAAGCAAATAGAAGGAATGCACTCACAAGAATTAATTTCAGTAACAAAGCATTTTCCAGGTCATGGAGATACAAATGTTGATTCTCATCTTGAAATACCAGTCATTCAACATAATAAATCCCGATTAGAGGATTTCGAATTAGCGCCCTTTAAGGCTGCGATTAAACAAAATGTAGATGCGATAATGATTGGCCATTTACTCGTGCCAGCATATGATAAACAATATCCTGCTACCCTATCAAAGCCAATTGTAACTGAATTATTACGCGGAAAGCTCAACTACGATGGCCTCATCGTAACGGATGATATGACCATGGGTGCAATCAAAGAAAACTATGATCTAGGGAATGCTGCAGTGCTTTCGGTTCAAGCAGGAAGCGACCTAGTTATGGTAGGTCATGGCTATGATGAAGCTAATGATGTATTAACAGCATTGAAGCAAGCAGTTCAATCGGGGGAAATATCGGAGGAACGGATTAATCAAAGTGTGAAGCGTATTCTGGATTTAAAGGAATCTTATCGGCTCACTGATCAACCTATAAAAGATATAAACGTAAAAAAAATCAACAAATTTATTACGGAATTCAATTCTAAGTGAAAACCTACTCACATTGGATAAACATTTTTCAGCTTTGACTGAGGTTAGCAATACGGTTTATAGCTGATGGCTTCGATAGGTCGTTAAGTTCGAATTGAATGAATAAAGCGGCTTCATTTGGAGAGTAAACCGATGTATCTATTTGTAAATCGTAAATACCAACTTTATGAACAGCTTCTTGCCAACGTTTAACGTTAGGAGGAATCGTTCCATCTTCTTCATATTTATTCTGCCAAGTGTTTATTCGACGTTCCATGATGGTGTCAATTGGACAATAAATCCCTACAAGTAACACCGGTAATTCCTTTATGATATTGGCGCAGATAGGTAACAGTTCCAGTGAAGTTGAATAACTATCATGATGACCTACATCAACAACGACATTTAGCCCTAACGTGCTATGCACTCGAATTGACTGATACATGGCTTGATACATGGATACGATAGCTGCTTCTAAATCCGGACGTTCACCTCCAGGGCGTAATCCAATGCCTGGTTGCAGATCATTTGGAATCATTTGCATATATGTATCTACACCGATATTTATCCATATACCGTCAAAGCTATTTTGTATAGCTTTGACGATACTTGATTTGCCTGATCTTGGCGCTCCATTAAGAATAATGATCTTTCCACATTTCGTTTGTTTTTGCATAGGTCCTCCCTCCTTCCATTTCAAATTTATAATATAAATAGGAACTGGTCTCCATGCATCTTTCTTATTCCACTCTTAGTAAAATAACGTAGTTCCGATCATAATAATCATTATGTCAGCACATATATGAATGATCCACGATGACCAAATGGTTTGTTTTTTTTCATTTACTTTGTGAAATATAAATGCGATAAGCCAGAGTCCAATAAAACAAGCGCCAATTAGATAGGGGCTGAACCATAAAGCGATCATTGGGATATGGTAGGAAGCAAATAATAACGGACTGAATATATATCCTACTTTTCGTGGAAGCTGAAAGAATACAAATCCACGAAAAAAATATTCTTCTAAAAAAGAATTAACAAAAGTGATATATACACCAACAAAAATAAATCCCGTGGCTGTGATACCTAAGCGATCTGTTAAATCATGCTTAATTTGTTCTATATCAAAGAAAGGCTGTAAGAAAATATATGCTAGCAATACAATACTTGCTGAAGCAATCCCCAAAGCTAAAAGACGAAATAAATCCTGTTTTTTTAGTTTCTTTAAGCTCAAAACCGATTTTAAATGATAATCTTTAAAAATTGCTTGATAGAACCAAATGGTTAAAAAGAACATTCCAATTTTGCTAAACGACTTTATCGCATAATTTATTTCTAGTGTATGTTCAATAACGGCTAGTAAGGAACAGGTTATGATTGTACTGCTTATGATAAAGAAAACTTTTTGTCGCACAGTAATTCCACCACTATTTCTTGTTTGTTATGATTTCCTTTATCTTACCATATAAAAAACCAATCATCTAAATGAAGATGATTGGTTTTTTACTATTCGTTGTCAAACAAATTCATGCTTAGGTAACGCTCCCCAGAATCCGGAGCAATACAGACAACTTGTTTTCCTTTGCCTAATTTTTTAGCTACTTGTATCGCGGCATAGACGGCAGCAGCTCCTGAAAGACCAATGAAAATGCCCTCTTGCTTAGCGATTTGCTTAAACATATTCACAGCATCTTCATCGGCTATTTGCATAATTTCATCATAAATATTTGTGTTTAAGATATCTGGAACAAATCCAGGACTCGTACCCACTAACTTATGTTTTCCGGGTTTACCACCCGATAGTACTGGCGATCCTTTTGGTTCGACAACGGCGATGTGAAGATCGGGTAGTTTCTCTTTTAATGCTTCTCCCGTGCCAGTTACTGTACCACCTGTTCCTGCCGTACAAATAAATGCATCTAACTCGCCACCCATTTGTTCAAAAATCTCTACAGCCGTTGTCGTACGGTGGATAGCAGGGTTCGCTTCGTTTTCAAACTGTTGTGGTATATAGCTGCCTGGATGTTCTTTCTGTAATTCCAATGCTTTTTTTATTGCTCCAGGCATTTTTTCTTCACTTGGAGTTAACACTACCTCTGCCCCGTAGGCACGTAATATATTTCTTCTTTCTTCTGTGCTGTTATCAGGCATAACAATAATTGCTTTATAGCCCTTAGCTGCTGCATTCATTGCAAGTCCTATTCCTGTATTTCCGCTTGTTGGCTCAATAATCGTATCACCCGGTTGAAGTAAGCCTTTTTCTTCAGCAGTTTTGATCATACTATATGCTGCACGATCCTTTACACTTCGACTAGGATTATAAAGCTCCAATTTGACATATACATCTGCAGCATCTTCTGGCAGAATTTTATTTAGTTTAACCATTGGTGTATTACCTATTAATTCACTAACATTATTAACAACTCTCATCTTGTAAAACCACCTTTAGTTGTTGTTTCATTCATACTAACCGTTTATCTATTTCGATCTCAGGATTTATCTCTAATACCGATTTCAGAAATTCCTCTTGATCTCGAGGTGAAATAGAAGTTACATCAAACTTGCCGCAATGTAAAACGATACGATCCAGTGATAATGAAGGAGCAGCGGCGAAAGGATTTTTTCTCGCTTTTATAATCGTTTTAATATCTTTAATTAGAACGGTTTGTCGAATCGGTCCATAACGAATTTTGATTTTATCTTCTTTAATACAGTAGTCCGTTCGAAACCAGAACCATAATAAAAATAATGCAAATGGCAGAATAACGAATGCGGATATAATATCTCCATTAACTAATGGAATGAAAAAGCCCAAACCGGCGATCACCCATAATAAGGTGGATAGCCATCGATCTTTCTTGGAAGGGAACACCATTACAGTTCCTCCTGTTAATAATATTTACTTCTTTTATTATAAAAGCATCGCTTATTTTTTTCCAACTTTACTTATCAGGATAAACGTAATTATGCTTGAAACGTACGTTCTTTGCATAATCAGTCATTTTGTTTTGTTTCTTGTAATTGCGCGCGATGGTTAAAGAAAGTTTTATAAGCTAAATGCAAAAAGATGATAACAGTAATAGACACCGTACCTGCAACACCAAGCATGATAGCGATTTGATATTTAACAGCACTCACCGGTGAGGCACCAGCGATAATTTGACCAGTCATCATCCCCGGTAAAAATACAATACCCATGCCAACCATGGAGTTAATAGTTGGCAGCATGGCCGAATCAAAAGCTTCATTTATAATCGAATGGGATGCTTCCTTCGGTGTCGCTCCAAGCATTAATGCTCCCTCTACTTTTGCTTTCTGTTCTCTCATTCCTATTAATAGTTGATTAACTCCTAATGTGATCCCCGTCATTGCATTACCAATAATCATTCCCCCAATCGGGATAAAGAGTTGAGGATTATACCATGGATCTAGTTGTAATACGACAAATAAAAAATAAATCATACTAATCGAAATACCTAGAACCATTGCTACTGCTACTGTTTTCTTCACAGATATATTAATAATGACATTCGCTCGCTTAAACACATTATAAATTGCAAATCCCAACATAAACAGTACGATGACAATCGTAACAATCGGGTGTGGATGTTCAAAAACTATCATTAATAAATAACCGACTAAAATTAATTGTACGGTCATACGTAACGTGGAGATAATAATTAATTTCTCTCTCGGTATTCCCTTTACTCGAACAATGATCCATAAAATAACAATAAATACATAAGCAAAGAGTAATTGCCAAAGTGTAAGATCAATTGCATCTGACTCACTCATTCGAATACTCCTTTCGATCAAGCGACAGAGAGTATTGATTCATATCGATCGTTGCATCAGCAATTCTTTCAGCTAATTGCAAATCATGCGTAATCATTACCATCGTTTTATTTGATTCTTTTACAAATGCTGTAAAGGCATCAATGACTTCAGTCGCAGTCGTATTATCCAATGCTGAAGAAGGCTCATCCAATAAAAACACTTCTGCACTCAATAACATGGCTCTAGCTAATGCCAAACGTTGCTTTTCTCCTCCAGATAAATCATCGGCAGGCATGTCAAGTGATTTATTTAAAAACATCCGATTGAGGACCTGCATTAACTGACTATCTGTTGTTGGGTCCATTCCTGATAAAGTCTGCCCAACTAATAAGTTGTCTCTCACAGTTCCGGGGAAAATTACAGGTGTTTGAGGAACCATGGTAATCATCCGACGTAGTTGAATTGGATCCAACTCAGTAATATCTTGCTCCTTAAAATAGATGTTTCCTTCATCAGGAGAAGTTAACTGATTTAGCAACCTTAGAAAAGTCGATTTACCACTTCCGCTTTTGCCAATGATACATGTTACTTTATTTGCTTCTATTTTAACTTGATCCATCTCTAAAATAGCGTTTACTTTCAAGTTTTCAACTTGCAGCAATTTACCCGATACCACCTTTAATTATCTTATTGCATAGTATTCCTGATTAACTATAAATTATTTTTGATGATTTCGCCAACCCTTCATTACATATGGTGCAGAAGTACCTTATGGCGTATAACCAATACCCCCAGTCCTTCCACTTATACCCTAAAGGGGTATGCGATATACCCCTAACCATTATGAGTTATACCCCCTTTTGTGATGGATTCATCCATGCATAAAAAAATAACTCACAACATCGTGAGTTATTAAAAATTACGATTATATAAAATTAAACTAATTTTTCTAGGTTTTTAAATTCAAGGGACTGAAACTTGTCAGTAATTTTTGTCTTATCATACTTCCAGATTGCATCATCTAAAGTACAGCTTATCGGCACATCACATTTAATTTCAGCTAATGTTCGAGATAAATGGAGCATGTCCAAATTTGCATTTATTTTGGTTTGGACACCTTTTGGAAGCTTGTCTATATTAGTAAGAATATCGTCGATCGTGCCATGTTCTTGAATTAATTTGAGTGCTGTTTTTTCCCCAATACCTTTTACGCCGGGATAGTTATCCGATGTATCTCCCATTAACCCTTTTAAATCGATTATTTGTCTTGGTGTTATTCCTTTCTTTTCGTAAAAGTTCGTATGATCGTATAGTTCATAATTCCCTTGACCCTTTTTCATGATTGCTACACGAATGCCATTATCAACTAATTGTAAAATATCCTGGTCACCTGTTAGAATCGTTACTTCATTATCGATCGCATATTCTCTAGCTAATGTTCCAATGCAATCATCTGCCTCATAATTTTCCAATCCGATATTAGGCATATCAAAACTTTCAACAACCTCTTTGACCAAATCAAATTGTGGTATGAGTTCCACTGGCGGTTCATCGCGATTGGCTTTATAGCCTTCATACATCTCTGTTCGAAATGTTTTACTACCCATATCCCAACAGCAGATGGCATGGGTTGGTTCAAAGGTTTGTACTGCATCTAAGAAGTATCGTAAGAATTGATAGACGCCATTTGTAGGTATTCCTTCACTTGTCTTCATGAAATTTCCACGAAATGCGGTGGCGAAGAAGCCACGGAATAACAATGCCATTCCATCAACAAGCAAGATTTGCTGCTTTTTCATGATTCCCCGTCCTTTTTCTTTATATTGTCTACAATGATTTTAAGTTCTTGTTCTTTCGTAGATAATGTCTCTATCGATATTGTAGAAGTTATCATTGCTAAATAATTTGTTACATGCTGCTGTAACTCTGACGAAAGGTTGTCTTTCATCTCTTTTATTATACCATGCCATTGCCCTTCATAAAATGATTCCATCATCGATTGATTGTCTTGAATATAACGCTTGGCAAAAGGTTGGAAGTTTTCGTAGATCGTTTCTTTCATAACTTCCTTTTCATTCTTTTCAAAGAAAGATTTGGTATTTTTAAACGATCCTAAAGGACGTTCAAATTGTTGTAAGTCAATATCGTCATGCAAAGTACCCTGAAAAGCTGGCGTTTCTATCTCCATTATTTCTGCACCGGGAAGAGAAAAGGAACGATCTATCTGTTTACTTGTTTGGCTGATTTCAGCATAAACAGTCTGAGCCAATTCTTTCATCAGGGACTCTATACGGAGAGAAACGGCTTGCAATTCTCGGATAAGTTCAGATTCGCAATAATTAATTAGGTTTTGTAAACTATCCCATAATTGCCGCTTTGCTTGTTTTCCTGATTCGGTAATTGTTGTTGGATTAAATGTCTCCTTAAACATGTCATGGAAGCGAATGCGAAGTCGTTCCATCACATAATATAGTTGTTTTTCAATTTTTTGATTGATTTGTGTCAAATATGTTTTGGTATGGTAATTCGTTATCACCTCTTGGATCTGCCTTTGTTTGTCATCCTTCTCCTGTTTTAGCGTACCTTTTTGTTGCTGATCGAGTCGCTGTGATTCGATATAGTAGGTCAATTGATCATAGGTTCGTACTATATCCCACTTTGCCGAAGCAATCGTCAGTTGAGTTAAGTCATAGTGAATAAATTGATGAAACGCATCTTCAAAATGCTGCATCTCTGGATTCAGTGGTTTGTTGTTTTGTTTATCACCTAGTGAATTTCGGCTAGATATCGGATACAATCTGGGAAAACGTATCCCTAGTTGTTCTAGTTGCCCTTTTACATAATTCATAACAAGTTCTAACTCTTGTTGATCTTCCGCTAAATCCGAAGCATTGACGATAAAGAACATCTTATCCAATTGGAATGATTCTTTGACTCTTCCTAGTTGCATCAGGAAATCTTTATCTGCACGATTAAGTGCATGGTTATAGTAAGTAACATAAAGGATAGCATCCGCATGTTTAATGTATTCAAAAGCAACATTCGTATGACGAGCATTAACTGAATCTGCACCTGGTGTATCTACCAATCGAATACCTTGACGTGTTAATTCACAGTCATAATAAAGATCAATTGACTCCAAATAACATGCTTTGGTTTCATCCGTTACATAAGAAGGAAAATCATCTAGTCTCAAAGCAATCGTGTCATTTATACGGTGTTTCATATTTTGATAACCGGTAACAACTGCTTTTAAATATGCTTGGTACATATAATCTAAAGAATCATCAAGATATAACTCCTGTTCTGTAATCCAGTCTATTAATTCAGGAAGTTGATCAACCTTCGGAGCGAATTTCTGCGTAATGGTTTTAATATCTTTTTCCAATGATTCTTGTGATTTCACCTTTACTTGAACCGTGCCGTGTTCAAATTCTTGATTAACTGGGTTAATTCGGTTTACCGTTGCTGTTGTAGGATTAGGTGATACAGGAAGTACACCTTCCCCTAATAATGCGTTAGCAAACGATGATTTCCCAGCACTAAATGCCCCAAATAATGCAATTGTATAAGAACGATCCTGGAGCCGGCTTTTTTTAGCATGTAAATCTGAAACAAATGAATGAAATCCAGGAAGATGATAAATTGTGTTCGTTGTACGTTCGAGTGCATCAATGATTCCATCTACCGTATTCGTTGACTGAATAGATGTGCTTGCTTCTTCCTCCTTATCATTCCCTTTGTTCGAAGCAGATTTTTTGGTTGATAATTTCGTTAATTGTTGTCCTTGAATAATGGATTGCTGCAATTCACTTAATTGATCTTCCATCACCTGAATACTCGATGTCATGGAAGGCTGTGCTTCCGTCCATAATTGTTTAATTTCTATTTGCTTTTTCTCCAGTTCCTCTTCAACCATAGCATAATTTTGTAATCTGCTGCGGACTGCTTGTAAATTTGTTAATTGTTGTTGTAGACCATCTATCGTTTGTTTATTTGTATGCTGAATATGTGTCGCTATTTCTTCCCATAAATCATTTGCTTTTTGTTTATATTTACTTTTGATTGTAGCTGCAAGGTCATTGGTGTAATGAATCACATAGTCGCCGTTTAAAGTAGCTCCTTGTTTCATAACCTTGTCAATATCTTTTTGATCGATGGAAATAACAAAGTGCTGTAATACCTCGTGTAATTTAGCATCATCTAGGTGATATTGCTTAAGCATAGTCATCCATTTATCGCGAAGCTTCCATTGCAGCGAAGTATCTGCCGTTTGCTGTAGATGATTTAAAAAATATTCTGTTCGTTGTCTTTTTTCTTCTTCGGTCTTTTTCTTTGACCCAAACAATCCGACCTTAAAGTCTCGTTGTTTTGATTCTAAATAGGAAGCAGCTTTATCTCTTAAATCGGCTGGCATTAGATACGCATTCTTCAATGATTGATTTAATTCTTCAAAGAATACATCCTTTACGTGATCTTCTTTATTTTTCCAATCGTTTATTTCGCGTTCCAATGCTTTTACCTTGGATAATTCTTGCTGTTGTTCAGGCTTAATCCGATACATGGCTAGTTGATCTTCGTATTGAGATTGCAAATAAGCACTATGTTGGTTAATGATGTTATCTACTGCGTGAACGGAATGTAACAGCTCTTGTTTGTTATCGGTTAGCAATAGTTGTAATTGCTGCTTTATTTGGTGAAATTGATTATGAGGTACATCCTCATCCTTTAAAGAAGAATAGAAAATTTTCTCTGGCATAATATGCCATAAATCAAACGTTTGTTTAATACTGGCGACAAAATCTTTAAAAGCCAGCTCCTCTTCCTGATGTTTATCAATTTGATTAATAATAATGTAGAAAGGAATCGATTTTTGTTGTAGATCCTTTAAAAACTGCAAATTGACCTCTGATTGTACATGATTATAATCCATGACATAAAACAAAGCATCCATTAGATGTAAGGATGCTTCTGTCATCAAACGATCGGCATCATCCGCTGCATCTATCCCTGGAGTATCAATTAATGCTGTTCCCTTTGGTAATAACGCTTGTGAAGATCGAATCTCTAACTTACGGATCGTATCTTTATCCGTTGAATATTGTTTAACCATATCCATATCATATGGCTCTTGATATTCTACAGGTTGTTCATGATGATAAAATACACGAAGTGTCCCATTACCAGACATAACTTTAACAATATTAGCGCTTGTGGGAATTGGACTATTGGGTAAGATTTCTTTTCCTAATAATGCATTAATCATGGAAGACTTTCCAGCAGAAAAATGTCCGGCAAAACAAATCATTAGTTCCTGCTTTTTATATTTATCATAAAGGTCAAGTATTTTCTTTGCATGTTCCGTATCCTTATTATCAAGTATTTTTTGATATAATGCTGCTAATTGATGTAATAATTTTTCAGTCGAATCCATTGTTACATAACGGCCCATTTTTTCCTCACGCATCCCTTATCCTTTTTACTAGCGTCTATTATACGAGATAACTGTATATATTTCTACTGGTTATATCTACGATTCATCATGACGAACTAATTGATCTGTAATGAACCGAATAACATCCCCTCTACTAATAACTCCTTTTACTACATCGTCTTCTGTAACAACAGGAATCTTTTTAAATGCATGGCTGGAGAATATCTTAACGGCCTCTTCAAAGTTTGAATCTGGATGCACCGTAATAATCTGCTTGTTTCTCATTAGCTCCGTAACATTCATCGTTAAAGCAGCATCTAACTTTTGCTGGAAATTTTGAATTCGATCAATCATCACATGTGCATATAAATCGTACACTGTTCTCCCATTTGGTTGTAAATACCGGATGACATCTCCATCTGTCAGCATACCAATTAATTTCTTATCTTGATTGATGACAGGTACGCCGCCTATCTTATTTGTTGAAAGAACGGTTAAAAGTTCCTTTATCGTTGTTGCAGGTGTCACATATATGACATCCTCTATCATAAAATCGCTAATCTTCATGTAAATCCCTCCATTATCGCTTGCATATATTACTGTTATTGACTTTCAGAGGAAAAATATACAAGTCAAAAAATAACTACCGCTATCGCATTTAGCAAGTAGTTATGTTTATTTAAGTATTTCACTTAGCTTGCGATAGTTTCCTCCGTAAAATATAGATGGGTTCCCTTCATTTTGGTTTATTGCAGTCACTTCCGCAATAAATATCATATGATCTCCTGCTACAACTTTTTCGTTTACTTCACAAGATAGGGTAGCTAACGAACCGTTGATGACTGGAACATCTGCTTGTTGCACAAATGGGATAACTCGGTTTCCTTGATCCAGCTGTCTGGCAAACACCTTTGATAGCTCTGCCTGTTCTTCTGCTAGGATACTGATGCCGAATGCCTTTGTTTCTTGCAGTTTCTTATACATACGTGCATTCTCATCAATGGAAATAGCAATTAACTTAGGGTCTAATGATACAGACATAAATGCATTTACTGTCATGCCGATTATTTCACGATGGTAATTTGCCGATACAACAGTAATACCAGTTGCAAATTGTCCCATCACTTTCCTGAAACTTCGATTATCCACCATTTTGCTCCCCCGTTCCTTCGTGATTCTACTTCTAGAATACCATTTATATAGATAGAATTAAAAGTTATCATTAGTTTACATAATATTTTTATGGTTAATCAAAATAGTTGATGATAACATAATGTATGTTGATTTAGTTACTTTTGATACAAAGTATAAAAAGGTAGCACCATCAAGTGCTACCTTCTTATTATACGGGATATACCCCATGTTTACGTTCTGTGAATGTAACGCTTTTTGAATCATAAAGGGAATATCGTTGAATTAACTCATCTCGTAATTGCTCCGGTTTAATGACTCCGTCAATTACCATTTCAGATGCTAATCGATAAATATCAATGTTTTCTTTATATTCCTCTTGTTTTTCTTTAATAAATGCTGCACGATCTGCTTCCGGTAATTCCTGTATTTTATTGGCATATACAGCATTTACTGCCGCTTCTGGACCCATAACAGCAATTTGAGCAGTTGGTAAAGCTAAGCAGCAGTCCGGCTCAAATCCTGGTCCGGCCATTGCATATAACCCTGCTCCATAGGCCTTACGGACAATAACAGAAATTTTTGGAACGGTTGCCTCGCTCATTGTTGCAAGCATTTTGGCTCCATGCCGAATGATACCAGCACGCTCCACCTTTGTACCAATCATGAATCCAGGTACATCAACTAAAAACAGAAGCGGGATATTAAATGCATCACATAGTTGCACAAATTTTGCTGATTTATCAGCAGAATCTGGAAAAAGAACGCCCCCTTTCATACGTGGTTGATTAGCAATAATCCCAACAGCTCGACCATCCATTCGAGCAAGTCCAGTAATTAATTCAGGAGCAAACTTTTTCTTAATTTCACAAAAACTTCCTTCATCAATAAGTTGATCAATGAGATCATACATATTAAATGGCACATTTTGATTAGTAGGGATTAAATCCGCCAAATTTTTCTCTATTTGTTTAACCCCTTTTTTATCTTTAACTGTAGGTTTTTCTCGGAAATTTTTTGGAAAATAGTCTAAGTATTTTTGTGTATATGCAATGGCCTCTTGTTCTGTTTTAACTAGTACATCGCCAACGCCAGACACAGAACAATGCATCATTGCTCCACCCATTTCTTCCAACGATACTTTTTCACCAATTACCTTTTCTGCCATACGGGGGGAGCCCAAGTACATCGATGCATTTCCTTCAACCATAATAACAATATCACAAAATGCCGGTATGTACGCACCTCCAGCAGCGGATGGGCCGAACAATAAACAAATCTGTGGTACACGACCAGAAAGCTTGATTTGATTGTGAAAAATTCGACCAGCACCTCTTCTTCCTGGAAACATTTCTACTTGATCTGTTATTCGTGCACCAGCTGAGTCAACTAAATAAATCATTGGTATTTCCAATTTCTCGGCAGTTTCTTGGATGCGTAAAATCTTTTCTACTGTTCTTTTTCCCCAAGATCCTGCCTTAACCGTGGAATCATTCGCCATTACACAGACAGATTGGCCATTAATCTTGCCAATGCCTGTAACTACGCCATCAGATGGTAATGATTCGTCCATACAATTTGCAAAGAACGCATCTTCTATATTCATGCTTTCATCAAATAACCGGCGAAGTCTCTCACGAACAAATAATTTACCTTTTTCTTCATTTTTTTGATGGTATTTTGCTTGCCCACCTTGGCTGATTTTGCTCACTCTATCTTGAAATTCTTCCAAATAAGACATGTTGCCCAAGCCTCCTGATTCTAAATTCCCTCATAGTTAGGCATTCGTTTTTCACGGAATGCAAGTAATCCTTCTGTTCTATCTTTAGTAGAAATGGTTTGCTGATAAGCTAGTTGTTCCAATACTAGCCCTGTCCTTAAATCAGTCTCCATTCCTTGATTAATTGCTGTTTTTGCTTGTTTTAATGCAACTGGACCATTGTTAGCTATCGCTTTTGCAAGCTGTAGAGCTGTCTCGTCTAACCGTTCTGATGCACATAACTCTTCTATTAGTCCAATGGATAAAGCTTCATCAGCTGTAACCCGTTTTGCACTATAGATGAGGCGCTTTGCTTGCCCAGTACCGATAAGCCTTGGTAATCGTTGTGTGCCGCCGGCTCCTGGAATAATTGCTAAAGAAGTCTCCGTTAATCCCATTTTTACATGGTTGGCAGCTATACGGATATCACAAGCTAATGCCAATTCTAAACCGCCACCGAAAGCAACCCCGTTTAGAGAGGCGATGACTGGCATCGACATATTCTCAACCGCAGTTACTGTTTCTCCTATGGATGTAACTGCTGCAACCACCTCTTGGTCAGACATCCCTGCTCTTTCTTTTAGATCAGCTCCGGCACAAAAAGCTTTATCACCAGTGCCAGTAATTATGGTACAAATTACTGATGGATTCTGTTCAATTAGTTGAATAACTGAATAGAGTTGTTCTAACAGAGATTTAGACATTGCATTAGCGGCTTCCGGCCGATTTAATGTGACAATGGCAATTGAATCAATATATTCCAATTTTACAAGAGAATTCATTCAAAACCTCCCCCTAATTATTAGATAGTCGATTTATTCAATAACTGCGATGACATCCCCTTCGTTGACGAAATCCCCTTCAGCAACTTTCAGTTCCTTAACTGTACCAGGTGAGTCTGCAGGGATAGGAATTTCCATTTTCATCGACTCTAGTATGACAACATCCTGACCTTCTCCAACAGATTCTCCTTGAGCTACTGCAATTTTCCATACACTTCCAGCCATTGTTGCTTTTATTTCCATCCTCGATTTCCTCCTATTTAGTATTTTCTACTTCCGTTAAATAATATTTATCTACAAAATTAGTAGCCGTATTCCCTCGTTTAAACTGTTCATGATCAGCAATTACTTTTAACATCGGCAGATTTGTTTTAATTCCATCAATTCTGTAGTTCATAAGCGCTTCTTTTAATCGTTTTATAGCTTCTTCTCTGGTTCTGCCATAGACAATTAATTTTCCTATCATCGGATCATAAAAAGGGGTAACATCGTAGCTATTTTTTACAGCAACCTCATTTCGTATATAGGGACCCTCCGGATATTCGAAATTGGTAATATGTCCAGGAGAAGGGAAGAATGTATTCGGGTCTTCCGCATAAATACGTGCTTCTAATGCATGCCCATTCATTGACAAATCTTGTTGATAGATAGATAATGTTTCCCCATTTGCGACTTGAATTTGTTGCTCGACAATATCTAATCCCGTAATTTCTTCAGTAACAGGGTGTTCCACTTGGATACGAGTATTCATTTCTAGAAAGTAAAAATTCTCTTCTTCATCTACTAGGAATTCAATCGTTCCGGCATTGGTGTATTGTATGGCTTTTACAGCCTTTACTGCGGTTTCTCCCATTAGATTTCTTGTATGCTCCGAAATAAAAGGGGATGGCGCTTCTTCAATGACCTTTTGATTCCTCCGTTGAATTGAACATTCTCGTTCAAATAGGTGAACTGCGTTTCCGAAATGATCTGCTAAAATCTGTATTTCTATATGTCTCGCATTTTCAATCTTACGTTCGATAAACATGGAACCATCACCAAAAAAAGTTAAAGCACGTTTTGAATTATGTTCAAAAGCGGTCTGCAGCTCGTTTTCTGAATGAACCACTTGCATTCCTATGCCGCCTCCGCCCGCAGATGCTTTTAACATAATTGGATACCCGATCTCCCGGGCAATGTTTTTAGCTTCTTCAATTGAATTTACTGCTTCTTTCGTTCCTGGTACAATCGGAACTCCTGCCTGCTCCATCGCAGTCCTTGCCGCAATTTTACTGCCCATTTGTCTAATAACTTTACTATTAGGACCAATAAATAATATCCCAGCTTGCTCGCATTGTTCAGCAAACGTTCCGCTCTCACTCAAGAAGCCATACCCGGGATGGATAGCATCTGCCTTTACTTCCTTTGCAACCGTTATAATTTTTTCTACATTTAAATAACTTTCATTTACTCGTGGAGGACCAATCAAGTAGCTTTCATCAGCCATATCCACATGAGGAGAGTTTACATCAGCCTCCGAATACACACTTACTGTTCGTATGTTAAGTCGTTTGCATGTGCGAATGATTCGAGACGCTATTTCACCACGATTAGCAATTAGTATCTTTTCAATCATTTTCAAATCCCTCCTACTTCTGAAATTGCTCTATAGCCATTTCTTTCAATTTATACTTTTGAATTTTACCACTCGCTGTCATCGGATACTCCGAAACAAATTCAATATACTTCGGTATTTTATGCTTTGAGATATTTCCTTCACAAAATGCTTTTATTTCATCTGCGGTGATCATGTTATCGTTTCGCTTCACAATCCAGGCCATGACTTCTTCACCGTATTTTTGGTCAGGAATACCAACAACCTGAACATCTAATACATCTGGATGTTGATATAAAAATTCTTCAACCTCTCGTGGATAAATATTCTCACCACCGCGAATAATCATATCTTTTATTCTCCCAGTAATTTTTAAGTAACCATTTGCATGTTGAACAGCTATATCTCCAGTATGAAGCCAGCCTTCTTTATCTATTACTTCATTGGTGGCTTGTTTATTATTATAATAACCTTTCATTACATGATATCCTCTTGTCAGTAATTCTCCCGGTAACCCAACCTCTTGTTCTTCATTCGTACCTGGAACAACCACCTTTACTTCAACATTTGGATGTGCTTTCCCTACTGTACTTACCCGTAATTCAATTGGATCGTCGGTTTTGGTTTGAGTAATTACAGGAGATGATTCAGTTTGTCCATACGCAATGGTTATCTCGTGTGCCCCCATCTTCTCCATTACATTTTTCATAACTTCCATTGGACAAGCTGAACCCGCCATTATTCCCGTTCGTAAGTTGGATAGATTATATTGGTCAAAATTTGGATGATTCAATTCTGATATAAACATCGTTGGCACTCCATGAAGCGCTGTACATTGTTCAGCAGCTACTGCTTCTAGTACCTTCTCCGGCTGAAATTGTTCTAATAATACCATCGTTGTTCCTTTTGATACAGCTGCTAAGACACCAAGTACACAACCAAAACAATGAAAAAATGGTACTGGGATACAAAGTCGATCATGATTGGATAATTTCATACAGTCTGCGATTTGGTTGCCATTGTTTACAATATTATAATGTGTTAACATAACTCCTTTTGGAAAACCTGTTGTACCAGATGTATACTGCATATTGATAACGTCATGAACATTCAGTAATTGTTTGCGTTTACTTAACTGTTCGTCACTCACATATTTACCAAGCTCAATGACTTCATCCCAGCTATATGCAAACGGCTCGTTTGTATCACTTAATATAATAATATTCTTTAAGTATGGTAAATTTGCAGAAATAAGCTGTCCTTTTTCAGCAGTTTCGAGTTCTGGACAGATTTTCTTTAAAATGTCTACATAAGATGTACCTTTAAAGCTTTCAGCTAATATCAGTGTTGTTGCTTCCGATTGTTCTAATAAATAGTGAAGTTCACTTGCCTGATAACTGGTGTTTACAGTTACGAGGACTGCCCCCATTTTTCCAGTTGCGAATTGGGTAGTTAACCATTCAGGTTGATTATCAGCCCAAATTGCCACATTTTCTCCTTTTTCAATTCCTAGAGACATAAATCCTTTAGCTGCCTCATTTACCATTTCATTGAATGCATGATATGACTTACGTAATTGTAATTCTGGATAGATAACTGCTTCATGATCAGGATATAAATCTACTTGTCTTTCTAATAACTCGCCAACAGTTAAATTTAATAAAGCCATGAACGTTATTCCTCCTTTATTTCAATTAACAACCCAATTGTCTTGCAATCACTAATCGTTGAATTTCTGACGTTCCTTCTCCGATTTCTAATAGTTTGGCATCACGTAAATAACGTTCCACTTCATATTCTCGCATATAACCATATCCACCATGAATCTGTATTGCTTGGTTAGCAGCACGAAATGCCGTTTCAGTTGCATAAAGTTTCGCATAAGCTGCTTCCTTACTAAACGGCTTATTATTATCCTTCAGCCAAGCAGCTTTATGTACCATATTCCTAGCTAGCTCAACCTCCATCGACATATCTGCTAGCTTAAATTGGATCGACTGAAAGTCAGATATTGGTTTCCCGAACTGCTTTCTTTCTTTCGCATAAGCCAATGCCTTTTCAAGTGATGCTTGGGCGATCCCTAATCCTAATGCACCAATTGAGATTCGCCCTCCATCCAATGTATGAAGAAATTGTTTAAACCCTTTTTCTGGGTCGCCAAGTAAATTTTCTTTTGGTACACGAACCCGATCAAGCACGATTTCCGCTGTATCAGAACCTCGAACTCCCATTTTGTCATAGTTACTTGTAATGGTAACCCCTTCTGTGTCTGCAGGGACTATAATGGCAGAGATAATATTTCTTCCTCGATCATTCTTACCTGTGACAGCGGTTACAATTAATGTTTTAGCAAAACTTGCATTTGTAATAAAGCATTTCTCACCAGTAATAATATAATGATCTCCATCTAAAGTAGCGGTTGTTTTTGTACCACCTGCATCTGAACCAGCATTTGGTTCAGTTAGACCAAAAGATCCTAATGCTTCCCCTTTTGCTAATGGCAGTAAAAACGCCTGTTTTTGTGCTTCCGTTCCAAAATAATAAATAGGGCTAGCACCTAGTGAAACAGCAGCTGCATAGCTTAGTCCGGTACTTCCACAAACTCTCCCAATTTCTTCTACCGCTAGCGCATACGAGAGTGTATCTCCACCTGAGCCTCCATATGTTTCAGGAAAAGGAATTCCTAATAAACCAAGCTCGCCCATCTGTTTGAAGATATCGAGGGGAAATTGTGCTTCCTTATCAATTTCTATAGCTCTTGGAAGGATAACTTCTTCAGCAAAGTCTCTTACCATCTTTTTAATCATTGCTTGTTCTTTCGTTAGTTCAAAATCCATGTCACTCCTCCTTAATGATATAGACCGACTGGTTGGTCTGTAACTCAACTAAATTACCCTTTATCAACTAATATTGATTCATACGCATGGCTATTAATGTCTTGTTGGAGAATCGCATGTAGAATCAAGTCGACGAAAATGTCGCTAATTTCTTCAATGGAGTATTTGCCAGTTTGTTGATACCATTTATATGTCCAATTCACCATTCCTAATATTGCCATACCAGTTATTTCAACAGGTAAATCCTGGCGAAATTCCCCATTGGCCTTTCCCTCCTGAATGGTTTGAAAGATAAGCTGTTTAAAGCGGTCGCGTTTCTCTTTTATTAACGATTCATATGTTTGCTTTAAATAGATGTTCTCTTGATAAAAGACTGAGATTTGTGGTTTGTAAATATCAAATACCTTTACAAAATCCTTAATGATAGCTTGTAATTTGTTAGTTGGCGATTGATACATATTATTTGCTTGCATTGCCTTATCCAAAACATAGGTAATGAATGTATCATGAATAAGGTAAAGTAATTCATCTTTTGACGAGAAGTGGTGATAAAATCCCCCTTTTGATGTACCTACATCTTCTACAATTTGGTTTACTGTTACTCCATGATAACCGTATTTTTCAAAAAGTAATAAGGACGTTTGTATAATTTTATCTCGTAATTCCGTTTCAATCCCTCCCCCTGTATTTCTTTTTTAACATACCATAGTTACCTGAAAATTTAAAGTGTTATTACTAGTTATAAAGGATGTCAGAATGGTATTCACACAATCATACAAAAAAACCTGTAGAGAAACCAACTATCCGTTCTCTACAGGCAGTTAACAGAAGCTAACTTTTATTCTTCTTTTTCTTCAAAAGGTTTTTGGTACTGCGCATGCTTCCATACCTGAATTACTTCACCTTGTGTATCTGTATCAACAATAAACGAACCATTACTGTATCGATCACTATTCGATAGCTCTAATGGATAAACATGATGTATTTCACCATTTTTCGTTTGAAAGTTAATCGTATCGTGTTCATTTGCTAAGAAAAATCCTCGAATCCGATGGGCTTTTGTTTTGAGTTCACGAAGCATAACAACGCCTCGTTTTGCACGAGTTGATTTCTCAAACTCCTGCAGTTTCATTCGTTTACATGCACCCCGCTGTGTAAGCACTACAAGAGAAGGCTCCGATAAATCATCAAATACTTGTCCATTTACAACGTGCTCACCTTGCTTTAATTGAATTGCTTTTACACCAGCAGCCCGTTGGCCGACTAATGATATATCCCCTTCGTGATACCACAAGCCATATCCTTTATCCGAGGCAATAAACACATCTGAATAGCCTGAAGTACGATGTACATTGACGACTTCGTCATCACCCTTTAAGTTTAATGCAATTAATGCCTTCGAGTATCGTTGGGCATCATAAAGCTTTAGCTGACTTCTTTTTACCATTCCATTTTTCGTAAAGAAAAGTAAATAGTTTTCTTCTTTAAAATCTCGAACGGGAATACACTCAATAATCCGTTCATTTTTTTCAATGGATACAATATTGGAAATATGCTGCCCTATATCTTTCCAACGAATATCTGGCAATTCATGCACCGGTAAATAAATATACTTCCCTTTATTGGTAAATAACAGAATTTTATCTGTCGTATTTAGCTCAATTAAACGAACTAAATGATCGTCTTCTTTCATTGCAAAATCTTCGCCATTCGAAGCACTATAGGATCGTAAACTCGTTCTTTTTATATAACCATCTCTTGTTACAGAAAGTAATACGTCCTCACTTGCCACCATAACCTCGATATCAATCTTCAATTCTTCAATTTCATCTTCAATCTCGGTTAAACGAGATGTGGCAAACGTTTTTCTTATTTTTCTTAGATCTTTCTTGATTGTTTGTAGTAGTATTTTCTCATTTTGTAAAATGTTCTCTAACTCTCGAATTCGTTTTCGGAGTGTCTCTGCTTCTTCCTGTAGAGATGTAATATCCGTATTTGTTAAACGATACAACTGTAACATAACAATTGCTTCTGCTTGAGCCTCAGAGAATGTAAAGTTAGTAATTAATTGCTGCTTTGCATCTTGCTTATCCTTTGAGGAACGTATCGTAGAAATGACTTCATCCAAGATAGAGATTGCCTTCATTAACCCTTCAACAATATGCGCACGATCTCTCGCCTTTGTTAAGTCATATTTGGTTTGACGAGTAACTACTTCTTTTTGATGTGCTATATATGCATCTAGTATTTGATTTAAAGAGAGCAATTTTGGTGTTTTATCTTGTATAGCAACCATATTAAAATGATAGGTGATTTGTAAATCTGTATTTTTAAATAAATAGTTTAAAACACCTTCACTATTTACATCCTTTTTAAGTTCGATGACAACGCGCAGGCCAGTACGATCTGTTTCATCACGTACTTCTGCAATGCCTTCTACCTTCCTATCAATACGAAGCTCGTCCATTTTCTTAACCATATTTGCTTTATTTACTTCATATGGGATTTCGTCAATTACAATTTGTTGACGATTGCCTCGTATTTCTTCTATCTTAGTCTTTCCTCGTACAATTATTTTGCCACGGCCTGTTTCGTATGCCTTTTTAATTCCTTCAACACCTTGAATGATTCCGCCCGTAGGAAAATCTGGTCCTTTGATAACATTCATTAGCTCTTCTGTTGTTACAGAAGGCTTATCAATCTTAAGAATGACTGCATCCAAAACTTCTTGTAAATTATGTGGCGGAATGTCTGTGGCATAACCAGATGAAATTCCAGTTGAACCATTCACAAGTAAATTAGGGAATTTAGCTGGGAGTACAACTGGCTCTTGAATCGTATCATCAAAGTTCGGAATAAAATCCACTGTATCTTTTTCAATATCCCGTAATAATTCAGATGAAATACTTGACAGCCTTGCTTCCGTGTAACGCATGGCAGCAGGAGGGTCTCCATCAATACTTCCATTGTTCCCATGCATTTCTACTAAAACATTACGAACTTTCCAATCCTGACTTAAACGAACCATTGCATCATAAACAGACGAATCACCGTGTGGATGATAATTACCAATTACGGTACCTACTGTTTTAGCCGATTTTCGAAAATTTTTATCATGTGTATTTTTTTCTTCATGCATAGCGTAAAGGATTCTACGCTGGACAGGTTTCAACCCATCTCTCGCATCTGGTAATGCTCTATCCTGAATAATATATTTACTATACCTTCCAAAACGATCGCCAATGACTTCTTCTAATGGAAGGTCTAAATAAGCTTCTGGTTGTGACAATCCAACCCCCCCTAAAAATTGATATTTTATTGTTGCTCTTCTGTATGGATTCTCTCATTTTCTAATATATTACTTTCGTCGTCTAAACCAAATTCAACATTGCCTTCAATCCATTTTCTTCGCGGTTCTACTTTATCTCCCATTAACGTGGTAACTCTTCGTTCTGCTCGAGCTAAATCGTCAATCGTAACGCGGATAAGTGTCCTCGATTCAGGATTCATAGTAGTCTCCCATAATTGATCCGCATTCATCTCACCGAGTCCTTTATAGCGTTGGATAGTATATCCATTTTTAAACGTTTGGATCGCTTGCTTCATTTCCTCTTCATCCCAAGCATAAACGACCTTTTCTTTCTTCCCTTTTCCTTTGGAGATTTTATATAGAGGTGGAAGAGCAATATAAATCTTACCTGCTTCAACCAATGTTCGCATATAACGATAGAAGAATGTTAGCAGCAAGACTTGAATATGGGCACCATCTGTGTCAGCGTCAGTCATGATAATAATTTTGTCATATTGTACATCTTCTAAATCAAAATCTCCTCCGACTCCAGCACCGATGGTATGGATAATCGTAGAAATCTCTTCATTTTTGAATACATCCTGCAGTTTCGCTTTTTCTGTATTTATTACTTTTCCTCGTAATGGTAGAACGGCTTGAAACTTTCGATCTCTACCCTGTTTCGCAGAGCCGCCAGCTGAATCCCCTTCTACTAGATACAATTCATTTCGTTTTGGGTTTTTAGATTGAGCTGGAGTAAGCTTCCCGCTTAACAATGTATCTTTTCGTCTCTTTTTCTTCCCTGTTCGAGCATCTTCTCTTGCTTTTCGAGCTGCTTCTCTTGCTTCTTTCGCTTTTATCGCTTTTTTAATTAATTGACCGGATATATCCGGGTTTTCTTCAAGAAAGTACGATAGTTTTTCGGAAACAATGGCATCAACAGCGGACCTCGCTTCAGGTGATCCTAATTTCCCTTTGGTTTGCCCTTCAAATTGCAACTTTTCTTCAGGTACACGTACAGAGACAATCGAAGTAAAGCCTTCCCTTATATCCGTTCCTTCCAAATTCTTATCTTTTTCTTTTACTAATCCAGCACGTTTCGCGTAATCATTAAACGTTCTCGTAATCGCTGTGCGTGCTCCAGATTCATGGGTTCCTCCATCTTTTGTTCGTACATGGTTAACAAATGACAACATATTTTCTGCAAATCCGTCGTTAAATTGGAAAGCAAAATCAACTTCGATACCTTGTTGCTCTCCTTCAAACGATACAACCTGGTGCAGCGTATCTTTCTCTTCATTTAAGTAATGAACAAATGCTTTTAAGCCATCAGGAAATTGATATTCTTCCGTTTGATTTTTTCTTAAGTCAGTTAACTGTATTTTTAAACCTTTTAAAAGAAAAGCGGCTTCTCTTAACCGTTCGGATAATGTTTCAAAATCATATATAATGGAATTAAAAATAGCTGGATCTGGTTTAAAGTGTATAATCGAACCTTTCTTTTTCGTAGCCCCTTGTTTTTCTAAAGAACCTACTGGCTTACCACCATTCTCAAATCGCTGAAAATACGTGTGGCCATCTCGATGAATGGTAACTTCCAGCCACTCTGAAAGAGCGTTAACTACAGAAGCCCCAACCCCATGTAATCCACCACTTGTCTTATAGCCACCTTGACCAAATTTCCCACCAGCATGCAGCACAGTGAAAATCACCTCTGGTGTAGGTTTTCCTGTCCGATGCATACCAGTAGGTATACCTCGTCCATTATCCGCAACAGAAATACTATTATCCTTATGTATGGTAACTTTTATAACCTCTCCATAACCAGCTAAGGCCTCATCTACAGCATTATCAACGATTTCAAAAACGAGATGATGAAGCCCTCTAAGATCTGTACTTCCTATATACATACCAGGTCTTTTTCTGACAGCTTCCAGACCTTCAAGTACTTGTATCGAGTCATCGCTATATTGAATGGGTTGTTGCGTCACTCCATACCTGCTCCCTTCTACGCTCTCTTGTATATTCTATAATAGAACGAATGTTTGTTTGTGTAAAGTTTCATCAAAGGCGTTACTATCCTATTTTATTACTTTTTCAACGCTATTTGTCAACATTAACCATAAACATGTACCTAAGTATACTACACATAAGTTTAACTTTCATTGATATTCCGCATGGTAATGCGAAAAGGATGACAATCAGTTGCCATCCTTGTGTACAGATCATTATTTTACTAGTACTGCATGGACTACTTTAATGCAGAGATCCATAACTACTGTAAAATCTCGCTGTTTCAAAAAATCAAACGCTTCTTGATTAATAATTCCTTGTTGTGCCCAAAAGACTTTACAATTGGTTTGTGCAGCTTCGTTTGCAATCTCCGGTAAGAATTCCGGTCTTCGGAAAACGTTTATAATATCAATCTTATCTGGCACCTCTGTTAAGGAAGCATATGATGTTTCTCCTAATACTTCCTCTACAGTCGGATTTACTGGAATAATCCGGTATCCCTGCTGCTGCATTATTTTAGCTATTTGATAAGAAGTCCGACCCGGATTATTAGATAAACCAACGACAGCAATTGTCCTGGCATTCGTTAGTATATCCTTTAGAGTTTCATTTGATGGATTTTCCCAAACCATTATACACACCCCTCTATTCTTTATCAAGTAAACCTTGTTCCTGAAGGTATTGTTTTGCTACTTCATGTGGTGTTTGATCTTCATAGTCTACTTGGTAATTCATCTGTCTCATTTCATTATCGGTAATTTTTCCAGCAAGTTGATTTAAGATTTCTTCTAATTCAGGGTACTTCTCAAGTGTTTCATTACGCATAAGCGGTGCCCCCTGATAAGGCGGAAATAGATTTTCAGGGTCGTCCAAGGAAACTAAGTCTAATTCTACCATATAACTATCAGTCGCATAAGCATCAATGATGTCAACATCTCCTGTTGTTAGCGCATCTTGTCTTAACCCAGGGTCCATTGTCCGTACATTTGCAATATCTAAT
The DNA here is from genome assembly GCF_000723585.1 of Virgibacillus salexigens. Classification (NCBI taxonomy): domain Bacteria; kingdom Bacillati; phylum Bacillota; class Bacilli; order Caryophanales; family Bacillaceae; genus Virgibacillus; species Virgibacillus salexigens. The sequence goes on from NZ_CCDP010000001.1 coordinate 2,228,320, forward strand.
TGATATACATCTTGCATTCCTACATAACCATCATATCTGTCTTTAAATTCTAATGTAAATCCAGCTGTTATTTGGTCTTCGATTTGTTTTAAATCACCAATGGTTTTTAATTGATACTGATCTGCTAAGTCTTTCGTAGTTGCAACCGCATAGGTATTGTTAAAAGCCATTGGCTTTAAGTACGCCATATCATATTGATCATCCATTCCTTTTTTTGCCTGTGTATACACTTCACTCGCTTCATTACTTTCTGCTTGTTCTTCTAAATGCGTTACGATTGCAGTGCCTGTGAACTCTGGAAAGATATCGATGCTTCCTTGCTGAAGTGCATCAAATACAAAAGCAGTTTTCCCTAGACCTGGTTCTAATTTCACATTTAAATCGGTTTCTTCTTCAATTAATAATTTATACATATTGATTAATATTGCTGGCTCGGCACCTAATTTCCCCCCAATAACTAGATCCGCTTGCTTTGAATTATTAAAAATTAATGGGGAAACAACAATTAAAACAGCGATAATAAGCATGGAAATAAATGATTTAAATCCTGCTCTTCTAGATATACGTTCGAAACCTCTTAGAATAAAATCAAGAATAATTGCTAATAATGCCGCTGGAATAGCACCTAGAAGTATTAAATTAACATCTGCCCCTCGATCCAGTCCAAGTAAGATAAGTTCGCCTAGTCCCCCAGCACCAATTAATGCAGCCAAAGTGGTGGTGCCTACAATTAGAACCATTGATGTACGTATCCCAGCCATGATAACAGGCATTGCTATTGGTAACTCTACTTTTGTTAACCGCTTGAGTGAGTTCATTCCCATTCCAGTAGCAGCCTCTTTTAGTGCTGGATCGACTTCTTTAATTCCAGTATAGCTATTTCGTAGAATAGGTAATAGTCCATAAGCTGTTAAAGCTATAATTGCTGGTAATGTACCAATCCCAAAAAAGGGTATAAGGAAGGCCAACACAGCAAGACTTGGTATCGTTTGTAAAACAGCAGATACGCCTATCATGGGTTCCGCTATTTTTGGATACCTTGTTAACATGAGCCCCAACGGTACAGCGATGATAATCGCAATAATTAAAGAAATCAACGATATCTGTAAATGTTCCCAAATGGTCTCCAACAACATACCTTGTCGATTTTGGAATACCGTAATAAAATCACTCATGATTGGACCACCCCATTTTCCATAGTGGTCTTACTCTTTAAGTACGCAACAATGTCTCGATAGCGAATCACACCCACGAGCTTACTTGATTTGATCACTGGGTAGATTGTTTGCTCTGAAGCTTCAATTATTTCGACTGCTTTATAAAGAGGGAGATTATTTTCTAACGTAACACCTTCTATGAAAGATCCATTTTGTACAATTCCCTCATACATGTTATTTTCATCACGTACGATATAAGTAGTCATTTCATTGCATTCGCCTTTTTCAAATACAGATTTCGATATCACAAATTGCTGTGTCTGATCGGCTATCACATCTACCGCTGTTTGCCATGGCGATTTTCGTTCTCCTATAAATGTTTGAACAAATTGAGTTTGAGGTTGAAGAATTAAATCTTGTGGTTTATCAAATTGGACAATTTCTCCACCCTTCATTAAGCATACCCTATCCCCTAAAGCCATTGCCTCATCAATATCATGTGTAACAAACAGAATTGTCTTTTTAATCTCTTTCTGTAATGATTGAATATCCTGCTGTAATTGTTCTCTGCTGATAGGATCTAATGCACTAAAGGGCTCGTCCATCAAAATAATATCTGGGTCAGCTGCCAATGCTCTAATTACACCGATTCGTTGTTGTTGACCACCTGATAATTCTCTAGGCATCCGTTTTTTAAAGGTACTTGGTTCAAGTCCTACCATATCCAATAATTCACTCGTGCGTTTTTGTATATCCTTTTGTTTCCATTTTTTCATCTCAGGAACAACTGCAATGTTCTCTTCAATTGTCATATGTGGAAAAAGTGCAATTTCTTGAAGTACATAACCAATATTCCAGCGAAGTTCATGAATATTAAAACCATTAATCCTCTGATCGTTTATGTATATCTCCCCCGATGTTGGTTCAATTAATCGATTTACCATTTTCATCGTCGTTGTTTTCCCACAACCACTTGGTCCAATCAGGGTTACCATTTCTCCTTTATCTACCCGAAAAGAAATGTCTTTAATCGCTTCGGTTCCATCTGGATATTTTTTCTTCACATGATTAAATTCAATCATAACTTCCTCCTTAGCCTCTCCTTTTAACACTATCATAGAGCATTATAGTGATTTCCCACAATGAAACGATTCCAAACATATTTGAAATTATGGTTCTTAAAACCTTGACTTCATGCTAAAATAAGAAAAGCCTATTTTTTATAGTTTTAAACAGAGATTGATTCACATATCGTTGATAAATTATCATAATTGGGAAAGTAGGAATGCATATGGAATATATTATTTTTGCTATTATTGCTTACTTATTAGGATCCATTCCTTCTGCACTTATAGTTGGAAAAGTTGGTTATAATAAAGACATTCGGTTGCATGGAAGTGGGAATTTAGGAGCAACCAATACCTTTCGTGTACTTGGAATCAAGGCTGGAATAATTGTGACTTTAGCCGATATATTAAAAGGTACAGTAGCAACTCTAATCCCTCTCTTCATGGATGCGGATGTTTATCGGCTTGTCATCGGGCTATTTGCTGTATTAGGCCATACGTATCCTATTTTTGCTAAATTCAAAGGCGGTAAAGCCGTTGCCACTTCCGGCGGGATTATACTTGGTATTAACCCATTATTGTTTTTAATTATGATCTTAACTTTTATTATTAGTCTGTATTTGTCAAAATATGTTTCACTTTCATCCATCATTACTGGAGTCGTTTCAATTATTGCTTCGATTTTCTTTCATAATATCGGACTTTTTATTGTTATTACGGTACTAACTATTTTTGTCATTTATCGGCATTGGGATAACTTAAAGCGAATTAAAAACAAAACAGAACCAAAAATCACATGGATGTAGGAGCACCAAGCCAGAAAATTGAATCTTAAAATGCGGTAAAGTATACTTTTATTATTGAAGAGAAAGGGGACGATGTTATGGAAAACACAAAAACATTCCCACAGAAAAAATTACCTAGCAAAGCACAACGTCATAAATTATTTGGTTCTGTAATGCCGGTCCCAAGATCAAAACCTGTTGATAAAGTTCATATGGCAGATTTACAGAATACAAAAAAAGACTTTTTGTTTGATTTGGATGCCGTCGGAATTACGAAAGTTAAACATCCAATTACGATATATAGTTCAATAGCACCAACTGTTCAAACAAGTATCGGTGAGTTTACTTTTAGTTCTAGCTTAAGCCATTCCAATAAAGGAACCAATATGAGTCGATTTAATGAACAATTAGCTAAGTATCATCGACAAGGGTTTTCCACTGATCTAACGACATTAAAAACCTTTACAAAAGAGTTAGCTGAACGTTTGGACCAGCAAGATGCGTCTTTAAGAGTCGATTATACTTGGTTTTATGAGCGCAATGCTCCAGACACACAACTTGCGGGACTAAACCATGCCGATGTTTCGATTAGCGTAAACTACGACAAGCAGCAAGGTTATGATATTCGTTTATCTTTATCTGTTTCTATTACAACACTTTGTCCTTGTTCTAAAGAAATAAGTGAATACAGTGCACATAATCAGCGAGGCAATGTAACGATGGATGTGAAGATTATTGAAGATTTTGATGAAACAACATCCGACTGGAAAGAAATCTTACTGGAAGCTGCTGAGAGTAACGCAAGTGCAAGGCTGCACCCTATTCTGAAACGTACCGATGAAAAAATGGTAACAGAACAAGCTTATGAAAACCCCCGGTTTGTGGAAGATATGGTACGATTAGTTGCTGCTGATCTATATGAGGTCTCAGAAATTAGACAGTTCAAAGTAACTTGTCAAAATGAAGAATCGATTCATATGCATGATGCAGTGGCTTCTGTTACCTACGATAAAGATAATGAATGATAAAAAGAAGGGTAAATATGAAGTATATTTTCATTGGCTTAATAAAATTTTATCGTTCGGCGATTAGTCCTTTTAAGCCTCCTACTTGCCGATTTTATCCGACTTGCTCTGAGTATGGTTTAGAAGCTTATCGGCGATTTGGTTTTTTTAAAGGAAGTTACTTGACAATAATACGAATCAGTAAATGCCATCCTTTTCATCGCGGTGGTGTAGACTACGTACCAGAAGAAAAAAAGAAATAAGGTACTTCCAGTCATAAAGGAGCTGTTTTTCATGAACATACAAATTAGCAAAGAAGCTGCAAAATGGTATAAAAAAGAATTTGATATCGAGGAAGATGAATCTCATATGCGCTTTTTCGTGAGATATGGCGGTATTGGAGGAAATGTGCCTGGGTTTTCATTAGGGGTAAGCAAGGAACAGCCCGTTGATATGCATACTTCTACGGAAGTAGAAGGGATTACATTCTTTATAGAAGGAAAAGATGCTTGGTATTTCGATGATAAAGACCTTAAAATTAATCTTAATCATAAGCAATACGAACCAGAAATGAAATACATTCAAACTAAATAAGCCTATATATTAAAAAGAGCTTGAAACAAGCTCTTTTTAATATAATTGAAACCGATTTATTTGTTCCCACTGTTGTTCTTTATTTAAGATAAAACGCTGTTTCTCTCCAAATAAATCGAAATGTGGGTAATTGTCCTTTTGATCAATCCATTGTGGTGACAGATGATAATTTCTGCCCCACGCCTGTAATTTATGTATATCCTGACACCCCACCTTTGTTACGGTTGTACAATCAGGAAATCGCTCATCCAACCAGTAATGCGTTAAAAAAGCAATTTCTCCAGCTTCTACTTGTTTTTTCCAATTCCTTAGTTCCTGGCGATTGATTCCAAATGCCATATTTATTCTCCTTTGAGTTGTTTCATATATGCTTGATGCCAAGCTGGAAAAGTTTTTCTTAAAGATAAAGGGCGAAATGAATCTTTCTTAACAATTACATGCTCAGTAGTTCCACTTACCGCTATTTCATCTTTTTCGTTTCGTATACAGTAGCTGTATGTGGTTCGAATGCCATTGTAAGCTTCCAACCATGTTTCTATACAAACTTTTTCGCCATAACGAATAGGTTTTTTAAATTGAACATTCGCATTGGTAACAGGAGAAACAATGTCATGCTTTTCCATATCTGTATATTGAAATCCAAGACTTTCAATCAGTTTTGTTCTGCCTATCTCAAACCAAACTAAATAATTTGCATGATAGACTACTCCCATTTGATCTGTTTCTTGATATCTTACTTCAATTGGTGTCTTTACTTTTTGCACGATATTTCCTCCCGTAGTCGTTCTCCCTAATTAGCTTAACATAAATGGAGAAGATCGTAATTTAGAAAGACTCAAAAAACCCGAATGCATGCTGCATTCGGGAATCAAGTTATTGATTATCTCGATGTTCGTCTTTGATTTCTTCTCTCATTCCTTCTATCGCTTGTTCTCTCCGTTTATTCTTTGCTTCTATTGCTTCTTTCTCTTCACCTGATGAAAATTGCATGGTTTCATGTGCTTCTTCTATATTTTGAATTGTATTCTGAACCATGTCTTGCAATTTTTCTTCATTATCACTACGATCATCCGGCTTTGCTCGGTACTTATCTTCGGCCATTTGTTTCACTCCTTTCAATTATCTGCTCCTATTTTTTCAAGTATGCTGTTCATTATACCTAGAAAAAACTTCCACAAAAAAATAACCGCTCCCTTTTGGTAACGGTTAACTAATTATTGTGCTTCTTTTTGTTGGTTCGATTTTCGTTTGCGTTCCAACTGATCTTCAATTCGATCTAATAAATACCTATCTTTTAAAATCTGTTGTCTATTCTCTTTTACCAGTTCATCAAATGTTCGTTTTTTCTTTAAAGAAATGGCTACTCACTCCTTTTTAAAAGAAGCATTTCCAATTCTTTAACAATCTATACGTGTTAATTAAATGAATTAACCGTATCTTCCATAAATTCATAATCCATTGGGCCAGGCTTAATCTGCTGAATATTGCCTTCACTATCAATAAAATAAGTGGTAGGAACAGTTACTACTTGGTAAGCGTTACGAGCATCGGACTTCCGATCCAATGGAATTGGATACGAATATTTATATTTCTCATTATACGTATGTACATCTTCTTCCTTTTTTTCAGAATCTGTTAAATTAACAGCTACAATCTCTACTTCTTCTTGATGATCATTATAAAATTTTTCCATAGCAGGCATTTCTTCACGGCAAGGTGGACACCAGGTTGCCCAAAAGTTTAAGATTACTTTTTTACCACGTAATTCAGACAGTTGCAGTGTTTCTCCATTTAATGTTTCTAATGTAAAATCAGGAGCAGTATTACCTACTTTTAGCATGTTTTCTTCATCCACCGAAGAAATCGAGCCTCCCTGTGTTTCTGAATCACCACTATCATTATACGCATTGGATTCGTCTGATGCGGTTTGATTTTGTTGCTCTATATAGTTAAAGAGAACAATACCAGCCAATACTACAATTACTACAACTCCAAATATCTTTTTATACATATGAAGGACTCCTTGCTTTTAATAATACCTCTATTCAGATATATAAATGCTAATTCAAATAGTATGGAAAAATCAATGCTTTGTAAAGCTCACTACATTAACTTTCGAAAAATAGTCATGTTTTCCTGCTATTTTCATTCTACAAAAAAGTCTCTGTGAGTATGACTCAACAGAGACTTTTTTCCAGATATATATTTCTATACTTCTAACTTATTACGTAGAACCATTTGTAAAATACCACCATGACGATAGTAGTCAACCTCTACCTCACTATCAAAACGTGCAACAGCATTGAATACCGTTGTTTGACCATCTTCATCTACGGCAGTAATTTTAACAAGATCATGTGGTTTCACATTTTCATCAATATCAACAGTAAATGATTCTTTACCTGTTAGACCTAGCTTATCTGCGCTTTCCCCATTTTCAAATTGTAATGGCAGTACACCCATCATTACTAAGTTGGAACGGTGAATTCGTTCAAAGCTTTCAGCGATAACCGTTTTAATACCTAAAAGATTTGTTCCTTTAGCTGCCCAGTCACGTGAAGATCCCATACCATAGTCTTTTCCACCAATAACGATGAGACCTGTACCATCTTGTTGATACTTCATCGCTGCATCATAAATAGGCATGATTTCTTCTGTTGGCCAATACGTTGTATAGCCACCTTCTGTTCCTGGTGCAAGTAAATTACGAATTCGGATGTTTGCAAAAGTACCACGCATCATAACTTCATGATTTCCTCTACGAGAGCCATAGGAGTTAAAGTTACGTGGAGAAACACCTTTATCTTGTAAGAATTTTCCTGCTGGCATATCTTTAGCAATTGCACCCGCTGGAGAGATATGGTCTGTTGTTACTGAATCACCAAACTTACCAATTGCACGTAAATTTTCTAATGGCTTTACAGAATCAGCATTCTTTGCCAGTCCTTCAAAGAACGGTGGATTTTGAATATAGGTAGATTCACTGTCCCAATCAAACAATGGTTCATCTGTTGTATCAATTTCATTCCAACGCTCATTCGAGCTAAATACATCTTCATATTCTTTACGGAAAATTTCTGGTTGAACCACTTTCTCCACTTGTTCTTTAATCTCATCCATTGTTGGCCAGATCTCATTCATATGAACAGGCTTTCCGTCTTTATCTGTGCCCAACGCATCCTTCGTAAGGTCAATATCAACTGTACCTGCAAGTGCGTAAGCCACAACTAAAGGAGGAGAGGCCAAATAGTTTGCTTTCACCAATGGATGGATCCTTCCTTCAAAGTTACGGTTTCCTGATAGAACAGATGACACTGTCAGGTCGTTATCCATAATTGCTTGCTCGATTTCCTCACGTAAAGGTCCGGAGTTACCAATACAAGTTGTACAACCGTACCCAACTAAGTTAAAACCTAATTTATCTAAATACGGCATTAATCCTGCATCTTCTAAATAACGGGTAACTACCTTTGAACCTGGTGCTAGTGAGGTTTTCACATAATCAGGAACCAATAATCCTTTTTCTACCGCATTTTTTGCAAGCAAACCTGCTCCAAGCATTACATACGGATTGGACGTGTTTGTACATGAAGTAATAGCTGCAATTGCTAATGCACCTGTTTTCATAACCGAAGAATTACCATTCGGATGCTCAACTACTGCTTCTTTCTTAAATTCTGATTTATCAAGACCGAAGCCTTGGTTTCCAGAAGGTGCAGTAACTGCTTTATTAAACTCTTTTTTCATGTTAGATAGTGCAATTAAGTCCTGAGGTCGCTTTGGACCAGATAAATTTGGTTCGAGTTCTGATAAATTAATCTCTACTAACTCTGTATACTCAGGATCTTTTTCTTCAGAAGAATACCATAGGTTGTTTAATTTACAATACTTCTCTACTAGATTAATTTGATCTTCACTTCTACCAGTTAACCGAAGATAATTTAATGATTCTTCATCTACAGGGAAGAATCCGCAAGTTGCTCCATACTCTGGCGCCATATTTGATATCGTTGCTCGGTCTGCAAGTGGCATATCTTTTAATCCAGGACCGAAATATTCGACAAATTTACCTACCACATTCTTTTCGCGAAGTACTTGGGTTACCTTCAATGCTAAGTCTGTAGCAGTCGTTCCATTTGGGAAGCTCCCAGTAAACTTAACACCAATAACTTCTGGTGCAGGGAAATAAGAAGGCTGTCCGAGCATACCTGCTTCAGCTTCAATTCCTCCAACACCCCAGCCAAGTACTCCAAGGCCGTTAATCATCGTAGTGTGTGAATCCGTTCCCACAAGTGTATCTGGAAAAGCATCATATTCCCCGTTCTCATTCTCCAATCCGTGAACTACATTGGCAATATACTCTAGATTTACTTGATGCACGATACCAGTTGCAGGTGGAACAGCACGATAATTGTCAAATGCTTTTTGCGCCCAATTCAAGAATTCATATCGTTCTGCGTTTCGTTCAAATTCTAAATCCATATTTGCTTTAAGTGCATTTTTTGTACCATATTGATCAACTTGTACAGAATGGTCAATAACCAAGTCTACTGGAACCTCTGGATTAATCTCATTCGGTTCGCCACCCATATCAACCATTGCTTTTCGTAACGAAGCTAAATCAACTACGGCTGGTACGCCAGTAAAGTCTTGTAAGATAACACGAGATGGTTTAAATGGTACATCTACTCCATCTCCCTCTTTGCTACCCCATTTGGTTAGTTTTTCAATATGTTCTTCTTTAATTTGATGCCCATCTTGCTGGCGAACAAGGGATTCTAAAAGGACGCGGACTGAAAATGGCAGACGTCCAATTTCCCCTAATCCAGCTTCTTCCAATGTTTTCAGTTGATAATAATTGTAAGTTTTTCCATTGAGTTCAAATTGCTTTTTCGCATTAAATGAATTACTCTTCCCCATGTTTGTACCCCTTTCATCATACGTTGTCGCAAATTGTAACAATCGGCGATACTATCACTATCTTTGAAACTATAAAAATCAAAAAACTCTTACTCACTTCTTCTATATTAAAGGATATGGCAACATAAAACAAACCATTAACCCTTTAATCCCTATAGCAATAATTTATGAGATGCGATAAGTATTACTTATACATAATTCTGCATCTCCTCATAACTTATTATCAAGGAAACTTATATTAATTCATAATCACAGGAAAAAGGATGCGAAATGTACTACCCATTTGTTCATTCGCTTTAATCTCAAGAAATGCATGATGTCTTTCTAATATTTGTTTTGTAATCATGATACCCAGACCAGTACCGCTTTGTTTTGTTGTAAAAAAAGGTTCTCCTAATTTATGTATAATCTCTTCTGGAATGCCCGGACCTTCATCAACAATATTAATCTCTACATGGGTATCTGTGGAATGTGTAATTAGCCGAATCTTCCCACCATCATCCATAGCTTCAATTGCATTTTTCACTAAATTTATAAGTACTTGTTTTACTTGTGATCGATCACAGAATATCTGTTCTTTCTTAGATATCGTATATTCAATTTCAATATTCTTCATTTTTGCCTGGGGTTGCAATAAGACAACGACATCGTGAATCATCGCAGCTATGGATTCCATTTTCTTATTATCTGTTAACGGCTTTGAAATGAAAAGCAGCTCTGAAGTGATGGTTTCCATCTTTTCTATTTCTTCTATCATAATGTTATAGTATTCTTCTTTACGTTTTACACCAGCCTGCAGTAATTGTAAAAACCCCTTTAGCGAAGTTAGCGGATTTCTGATTTCATGAGCAATCCCAGCTGCTAGTTGACCAGCAACTGACATCTTTTCAGATCGAATCATCATCTCCTCTACCTCTTTTTTATCACGAATATCGGCAATTGTGGCTAAATAATAAGTTCTACCATTCTCCTGATCTACGATTTTTGCAGCAGAACACTCAGACCAAATATACTTTCCATCCCTATTTACTACGTTCATTGTAAAACTTTGCGTCTGAGTATGTGTTTCATCAAAATTGTCTTTCATATAACTTGCGTCTTCAGCAGAAATCAACTCATGCCATAACTTTCCCACTAAATCAGATGGGTGGTATCCAAGGATCGATTCGACTGTTTTAGAAACATAAGTAAGCCTCCCTAATGCATCCAAAACTAGAATGATATCATGACTATTATTTTCAACCCATGCAAGCATAAATGAAGGCAGTGAGGATAATTGTGGGTTATTCAGCTGCGTTGGTTCTGTTTCAGCAATATGGATAGTCTCCTTATCATCCCTCATTCGGTTATCGTACCCCATCATTTTTCCCCCTTTATTCGCAAATTTCAACAATTCCTTTCTTCTACAGACTATGATATGATGTAATCTTTGATAGTATGACACTTGTTTGTAAAGCTTTTTCAACTTATAATAATATTATCTACGTACATAACTAAACATCCAATTATTAGTAATCTTACTATAAGTGATCAAAAAAATAAATTAAATAATTAAAAATTTTGTCACATTCCTGCGAATTTTTGGGAAAAAATAGAAGAATAAGGTGAAATTATGTCGGTTATTGTTGATTATTTAATAATTATCTGGTGCTTTTTGATGATTGGGCTTATGACAATCGGTGGTTTTTTCATGTTCCGAAAATTTCTTAAAAAACTCCCAAAAAAAGATGGTAAATCAACGATGGATTGGGAGGAATACTATGTTAATAAAACAAAGGATATGTGGAATGAAAAGGAGAAAGATTTATTAGAAGAATTAGTAGCTCCGGTTCCGGAATTATTCCGTGATGTAGCTCGACATAAAATAGCTAGTAAAATTGGAGAAGTTGCGCTTATGAAGAATCAGCAAGTGATTAATCAAGAAACATTAATTGAAGGCTATATCATTGCAACTCCTAAGCGTGACCATAAGTTCTTACGAAAGAAATTAGCACAGAAGAACATTGATACTGCCCCTTATGAGCAATTTTTTCTTCAATCGAAGGAAGATTACCAAAATAACTGGGAAACCAATTATCGCAAATAAAAGCGCCAGGATTATCCTGGCGCTTTTTATGAATTTATTTTCATATTTAACTGCTTCTCCAGTTGTAGATATTTATAAAGCATAGCCAGCCTCCAAGTTACAATCATTCCGAAAGCTAACATGAAAAACATTCCGCTCGTTTCTCCAACTGATATATGGCTTCCAATCGCAACTTTAACAGCAATTCGAAAAATAAGTAGACCACATAGAATAAAAATAAACGATTTTGAAGGGATTAAATAGATATCTTGATCCCTTATTTCAAACTTGGATGTTTTTATTAAAAAGATAGAACAAATCATTCCAACTGCAATTGCTTCAACTACCTGATACCAGCTTATTTGAAATACGGGAAACAAAAACATTAGCGCACCTGTACTCATAAAAAATGGAGGTAGAATAATTTTCTTTACGGAAGCAGGTTTCTTAGCAGCTTTTAGCCGTATAAAAATCATAGATACCGCCATAATAGCAGCACCTACTGTCGTTGCAATGAACCAAAACATTATGTAATCACTCTTTCTATTGCCTAATTACTCGTCATGGATTCATCCTGTAAATTCAGCACGCGATTGACTGTATCAATTACACGATTCTCATCAAAAGGCTTCATAATAAAGTCTCTGGCACCCGATTCTATCGCTTCAACGACAACCTTTTGTTGACCCATTGCAGAGCACACAATAATAATTGCGTTTTCATCCATATTCATAATTGCTTTAATGGCGTCTATGCCGTTCATGACTGGCATAGTTATATCCATCAGTACTAAGTCTGGTCGCAATTCTTGATAGAGACTGATCGCTTCTTCTCCATTTTCTGCTTCCCCAATTATTTCATGTTGTTTATGCTTCAATAAGGTAGAAAGGGTTGTTCGCATAAATTTAGCATCATCCACAACTAAAATCTTGCTCATCGCCTTCCCTCCTACTATTTCTTATCATTGGCTATCGTTAAGATAATTGTCATCATAACACCCACGACGGTTAAATAAACTCCTACATCAAAGATCATTGCCGTTGCTAATTCTATCTCCCCAAAAATAGGAAAGTGAAAGTAATCAAATGTTTGTGATAGAAATGGAACATCAAATAGGAAAGATCCTACTCCAGTACCAACAGCAATAGCAAGCCCTATTGGAATTAATTTTGTAAAATTAATTGGTAATACTTTCTTAACAACGTCAAACCCATAAGACATATTCATTAGTAGGATGGCACCTGATGTCATTAAACCACCTACAAATCCACCGCCCGGAGAATTATGACCAGCAAGCAGTAAATAAACAGCAAATCCTAGTAATATAAAGGCAATTAGAGATGTAGTGGTGCGTAGGATAAGATCGTTCGTTTTGTACATAGTGTGTTGCCCCTTTTTATAGCGTATATATTATTTATTTTAATATAAAAATAAAAGAAAATCCATTAGAAACCAGTAAAGCCAAATAATCCAGCCAAATAGGAAGTTAAAGCGGTCATCCAATCAAAGAAGAGAGCAACCCCCATAAAAATCATAATATAACCACCAATCTTTACTAGGTTTGAGCTATGTTTCTTGATCCAAGTAAGTCGACCAATAAAGAAAGACAAAAGAAAGAAAGGTACAGAAAAACCTAAGATATAACTGATCATCATGAGCATACCCGTATCCGGATTAGTAGCTGCTAACGATAGTACAATTCCTAATATAGGACCAGTACAAGGTGTCCACCCTAATGAAAACGCTAACCCAATTAAAAAGGAACCAGCAAACCCGGCAGGCCGATTTTTAAAAGTGATTTTTTTATTTTTCATCAAAAAATCAAAATTTAATACACCAATAATTACTAGTCCGAAAAAGATAATTAGGATTGCACCTATTTGCCGAATAATATCCTGATACATTAATAAGAATTGCGAAAAGCTGGAGCTTACAAAGCCCATCATAATAAACACTGCAGAAAAACCTAATAGAAAGAACAGTGTATGTAAGATACTTCTGACGTTAAGCATTTTATTATCATCTTTTAATTCACTTACACTCATCCCTGTTATATAAGAAAGAAAAGCTGGATAAAGCGGTAATACACAAGGAGAGATAAAAGAGAGAAATCCTGCTCCAAAGGCAATAAATATATTTATTTCAGACATTGTCCCCCTCCTTCTATTTTGATGTGTCCATTGTATCAAATGACAAGCCTGCTTACGTTATTTATATTTGACAATAAACCAAAAATTCATTATTTTTTTCAATAGAATACCCCTTACTTCATAGAGTTACAAAAGTAAGGGGTATATTTGACGCTATGAACGCTTCTAAGTATATCAATAAGTGCCTATTTTCCTGATTGATTGTTCATTGCACGCATCATTTGATTAATTTTCTTTTGTGATGGCTTTTGCCCCATTTGCATCATTAACGTACGAAGCATTTGCTCATTAATTGGCGGATTCTTTTTTAAATAGCTCATCATATATTTTCTCGCAATGAAAAATCCAAGAGCAACACCAGCAATTAATGCTGCTATAGCAATTAGTACGACCCAAATCGTGTCCATGTAAAGCTTTCCTCCTTCGTGTTGTCTCCTATACAGTATAGTAAATCAAAGAAAAGAATACAATACTTGTTCCCTTCCTGTTTTACTGTATCTCAGAAGTGGTGCTATCCAACCAAAATTTTGAATATTATCTCCAACGATGAAGAGTAATGGCTGAAATTGGCGTAACATCGGGAAAAGCAACGCTTCTGCATCCTGTAATGTTTTACAACGAAATTTTAATTGTTTTTCACTCATATGTAAAGAAATATAGGTTTCTTTGTTATATATTTTTAAAGTATGATGGTTATCTTGCTTCATCATAGTAAATGTTTCATTTTTTTTGAGGTAATCAATGACTACATTTTCATTAAATTCATACGTAATAAATTTAAACTGTTTAGATAAATCCTCTCTTTCTGGATCTGTTTGATAATCTTTGAAGAATCGATATAAGATGCCACTTTTATGGAAGTAATGGGTAGCTACTTCTTCTTTTATCCAAAATATAGAATACGTATACATAGTCTTTTCCTCCTCTATAAAAACTATTATTACGTATTCTAATTTAAAAATCTGTCAGTTTGTATTACAAAAAACCACTTCTTTTGTCGAAGCCAAAAAAAGATGGTCTAAACAATATAGACCATCTTTATATATGCATTAATCTACGTAAGATTCTACCTGTTTAACAACATTATCTACAGTAAATCCATATTCTTCTATTACTTTTTCTCCTTTAGCAGAAGCGCCAAATGTATCAATACCAATTACTTTTCCATGTTCACCTACGAAACGTTCCCAGCCAAATGGAGAAGCCATTTCGATTGCAACACGGTTCTTCACTTCTGCAGGAAGGATCTTTTGCTTATACGTATCATCTTGAGAATTAAAACGGTCCCAAGATGGCATGCTTACAACTCGTACATCCATACCTTTTTCTTTTAATGCAGCTTGAGATTTAATTGCTAATTGAACTTCAGAGCCTGTTGCAATTAAGATTGCATCTGGTGTCGCTTTTTCAGCGTCACTTATAACATATGCTCCTTGTTTTACACCTTCATATGCATTGTCTTTCGTTCCTTCTAAAGTAGGAAGATTTTGTCTGCTTAATACAAGCGCTGTTGGCGTATCAGTTGATTCTAATGCTAAGCGCCAAGCAGCTTGAGTTTCATTCCCATCTGCTGGTCTGATTAGCGATAGACCTGGCATTGCTCGTAATGAAGCTAATTGTTCAATTGGTTCGTGTGTTGGACCGTCTTCACCAACTGCGATCGAATCATGAGTGAATACATAGGTTACTGGCATATTCATAATAGAAGATAGTCGTACTGCAGGTCGTAAATAATCACTAAATACAAAGAATGTACCAGCATAAACATTCAATCCACCATGCAATGCCATTCCATTTAATGCAGCGCCCATAGCATGTTCACGGACACCAAACCAAATATTCCTTCCTGCATAATGATTACGTGAGAAATCATTTTCTTCATTAATCGTCGTCTTATTTGAACCTGCTAAATCAGCACTGCCGCCAAAGAAGTTTGGAACTGTATCAGCAATGGCATTAAGTACTTTCCCAGATGAAGCACGAGTAGCTAATGTATCCTGCTCTGGTTCAAATACTGGTAATTCTTTTTCCCATCCTGCTGGTAAATCACCTTTTAATGCTAATTCAAATTCTTGTGCAAGTTCCGGATATGTTTCCTTGTAAGAATCCAATAACTTGTTCCATGATGCTTCCGCTTCAGCACCATCTTTTACAATTTTTTCATTAAAATCTTCATAAACTTCCTCAGGGACATGAAACTCATCATGGGTCCATTTATAGAATTCTTTTGTTAATTTTACTTCATCTCCACCTAATGGTGCGCCATGAGATGCAGCTGATGCTGATTTATTCGGTGAACCATATCCAATAATGGTTTTCACTTCAATCAAAGTAGGCTGTTCTGTATTTTCTTGAGCTAATTTGATGGCATTTCGTATAGCATCTAGATCATTTCCATCTTTTACTGTTAAGACTTGCCATCCATAAGCTTTGAAACGCTCTTCTGTATTATCAGAGAAAGAACGATCTAAATCACCATCAAGTGAGATATCATTCGAATCATATAAGGCAATTAATTTCCCTAATCCTAAATGGCCTGCTAAGGAAGCAGCCTCATGGGAAATACCTTCCATCAAATCACCGTCACTTACAATAGCATAGGTGTAGTGATCAACAATGTTGAAGTTGTCTTTATTGAATTTCGCTGAAAGATGCGCTTCAGCCATTGCCATTCCAACAGACATTGCAATACCTTGTCCAAGTGGACCTGTTGTCGCTTCTACCCCATCCGTATGATGTACCTCCGGGTGCCCAGGAGTTTTAGATCCCCATTGACGGAAGCCTTTCAGATCATCAATGGTTACATTATACCCTGATAAGTGCAACAGACTATAAAGCAGCATTGAACCATGTCCAGCTGAAAGAACAAAGCGGTCGCGATTGAACCACTTAGAATGCTTCGGATTATGATTCATAAAATCAGTCCAAAGTGTATAAGCCATAGGTGCTGCACCCATTGGCAAACCTGGATGACCAGAATTAGCATTTTCAATAGCATCAATCGACAACGTACGAATTGTATTAATAGATTGTTGCTCAATAGTATTCGACATAATAAACCCCTTCCACTTTTTCATCATTGTACTCTTATCATTTTATAACGAAACATTAGTTGCCACAAGCAAAAACAACATTTTCGTTAATTTGTTTTTCTTTTCCTTTATTTTTATTCTTTATCTTTTTTTTGCATATCCTTTACTTTTTGAGGTGTTACATCGTTCCCTTTTGGATCTACCACCTTCATTGATTTAAATTGGTTTTTGAAGGAACTTCGTACATTTTTTAAGTACTCTTGGCGTAATGTTTGTTGTTCCTTCTTCTCCTTATCGGTTAGCCCATCAGCTTTTGCCTTTTTTGCTAACGCATTAATACGTTCGATTTTTTCTTTAGAAAGCATATATATAACCTCCATTAGAGTTTATCAGTGACTTCCGAATTCTTAGTGTTGTTCAACATAAAAAGGCAAGAACACAAACGTTGCTCTTGCCTTTATATCTTACCTATACCCTATCATATATTCAAGTATTTTGAAACTCTTGGTACCTGCGATGAACCGTTGCCTTGGATACAGAATAACCTAAACCATTTAAAGTTGTGGCTATTTCTTTGAAGGTTAAGTTATTTTGTCTTAATCGTACTACCTCTTCTATTGGGAATGTTTTTCTTTCTCTTCCTGGGGCTTTATTTTGGTTAGCTAGATTTTTAGTTGGATCATAGCCATCTTGAATTGCTTTATTCATCCCTCTTTTTATTTTTGCATTATGTATTTTACGTTGGTATTCTTCTACAATCCCAACAATTTGTAATACCATTGAATCCGCCTCGGATAATTCCAGTTTTCCTTCATGATAAGAGGTATAGATAGGTATCTCTAATTTATGTAAATGATGGAAAAGCGCAATCTTGGTGTTTCCCCTTCCTAAACGAGTTTCATCTTGAATAAGTAAGCAATCTGCCTTCCCATCAGAAATTAATTCAAGTATCTCAAATATACCTTCACGATCTACTTTATATCCACTTTCTTGTTTCTGAATACAAGTTACCACTGTAAACTGATGGCTTGCAGCCAATTCTAATAACTCATCTTTTTGTCTTGCTAATGATGTTTCTTGTTCCTTTTTATCTGTACTTACTCTACAGTATATAATGGCGCGCAAAATACCAATCTCCTATCCAAATTCCTTAACTTGTAATAATAGAATAATATAAGAAACCTAAAGTTAGTGCAAAGGCTATGAGGTAAAATGCGTCTGTTTTTGTCAGTTTCTGAAACATTGCAAAAATCCCTCCTCATCAT
Organism: Virgibacillus salexigens; assembly: GCF_000723585.1. Lineage (NCBI taxonomy): Bacteria > Bacillati > Bacillota > Bacilli > Caryophanales > Bacillaceae > Virgibacillus > Virgibacillus salexigens. Next base: position 2,246,359 of record NZ_CCDP010000001.1, read on the forward strand.
TTAGAACAGTTGTTCGTTTTCCTGTTTATAGTATTACACGAACATATGATCTTGTCAACCGATTTTTCGAACGAACGTTTGCATTTAGAATTACCCGATGGTAAACTAGTAATAATTAATTCTATGCGCGAGGTGATCAATGCATGACCAAACTATCAAAAAGACAACAAATGATACTTGATTATATTAAAGATGAAGTAACGAAAAAAGGATATCCGCCTTCTGTCCGTGAAATCGCTGAAGCTGTTGGTCTAGCATCTAGTTCAACTGTTCATGGACATTTATCAAGAATAGAAAGTAAGGGGTATATTCGCAGAGACCCTACGAAACCACGAGCAATTGAAGTGATTGATCTTTCAGACGATAGTCAAATTCCTAGAGAGGAAGCGAGGTATGCCCCAGTTATTGGTAAAGTTACGGCTGGATTACCGATAACAGCGGTAGAAAATATTGAAGAATTTATTCCGCTTCCAACTACTAGTGCCAATCCAGAAGATAATTTATTTGTATTGGTGATTGAAGGTGAAAGTATGATTGAAGCGGGAATTTTAGATGGGGATATGGTTATTGTTAAGCAGCAAAACACAGCACAAAATAGTGATATTGTTGTTGCGATGACAGATGAAGATGAAGCAACTGTGAAACGATTCTTTAAAGAAAAAGACCACATACGTCTCCAACCTGAAAATGCAATGATGGAACCATTAATTTATGATAATGTTACCATCCTAGGGAAGGTAATTGGATTATATCGTACTATTCATTAAAAACTGCCGCTTGGCAGTTTTTTTGCTACAACAGTAATCAAGTGGTAAACAAAAACCGCATCTTCAAATAAGGAAGACCAAGTATAGGAGAGCTGTTTATGAAAGACAAACTATTGCTTGTCGGTCCATGTCCGACCTACAAGCTATTATCATTGAAGGTATTAATTAAGACAACTGCCTTTTTCCTAACAGCTGTTTTACATATTTCCCTTATATGAATGCCTATTACGGGCTGGTCATCTTCGCTAGTTTCTCCTCTATTACCCATAAATGAGCCAAATACTTCCTAGACAGTTACCTTATTTTCAATTACCAAAACCTTGTATTCTATGGATTTACGTCATCTTTTCTAGTAAAACAAACTTTTGACATAAGACACAAGCCATTTCAGCTTCTCGTTGCTTGAATATAATAGCATTATCTCAATGAAAAGGAGGAAAAGATGATATGTGGAGAAAGCATAACTGTGGAAGAAACAACCGCGTTTTTGACAACTCTAATGACGATGTAGAAGGTGTAACTGATGCTAATGGTGATAGCTTCGACGGAGAATTCTTCTTTAACGAAAACGATAACGACAATGATAACGACAACGATTTAAAGAACAAAAATCGTAATTTTAACTTTGCAAAAGTCTCTAATAGCGGTAATTCCTATGTGAAATGTGGTTCAGATTCTGATGAAGAATCCGAAGCTGGTGATTCAGATAGAAAGAAGAAGAAGAAAAAGAAGAAATGTGACTATTAAGCATTAAGAAAGTGGGATATGTCTCATATCCCACTACCTTTATTTAGAAAGTGAGGGAAACTCATTGCCAAGAGCAAACAATTTATTTCCAATCCGGCCGAATGAAAATGGTCACTCCGATAATCAAATTTCAAACAAATCTACCGTAAGACACAGCGGTAATTCCGATGTAGATGTAAATGTAATTGTAGATACAACACCGATGGCTTATGCTATGCTTTGCTCAATGTTAGCTTCAAAGCAGATATCCGATCGTGAGTTTGATGATGCTGTGAAGAAGCTAGACGATTTAATTTCTAAAAGAAAAAAACCATCTGTCAAAGAAGTTAATGATATCATCCGACCAAATCAAACAAATCGATGAAATTAAGAAGGCTCCCTTCTTAATTTCTACATATATCTACACTTTTAAATTTTTGTAAAAAATAGGTTATATAGCTATTTTATATGCAGCCACTTTGCTATAATTACTTGGTATTTACATCGTAAGAGAGTGATTAAATGATGGAAAGATATTTAAAAAATGCTATACATATGAAATGTTCTTTAATTGAGATCAGCTTACTTATTGAACTAAACAAGAATTATCCCAAATTTATTGCAATAGATGATGTACAAAGCAATGAGGATCGACATCATATTGCCTATTATTTAAAATGTTTAAAAGAAAAAGGATTCGTGGAAGAAAGAATAGGTGAATTATATAAAATAAAAAAAGAAGAAAATTGGTATCTTTGGAAATGATGAAAAACTATTATTTCATACTTGGTCCGGGCGGATCATCAGATTTACGAAGCGCCCACAGCGGTGTATCGTAAATATATGGTGGTGCTGGTTCTAAATGAGGTACTCCTCCAAAAGCAATTGGTCGATCTACGTAGTTGAATGTACCATATCCGTCCATACTCGGGCCATGAGCCCAGCGTCCCTCGGCGCTTGCGTCTCCCTGAGATAGATTAAATAGCGTATAGGAAACTTGTTGTTTCTCTAATTCTCTAGGAAACGTGCTTGGTACTACAATGTTTTCTTTTTCTTCCAATTCACATATAGCTGCATACCATTGATTTTGATGCATCGTATCGCGGGCTAACAACCAGGAGAGCATATCACGAACACCAGCATCATTCGTCATTTCATATAGTCGAGCTACTTGCAGGCGGCCTTGAGATTCTGCATTTAGATTTGCTCTGAAATCAGCTAACAAGTTTCCACTTGCCGCTACATAACTAGCCGTCCATCGGTTTCCTACACTATCTACAGGCATAGCACCTAACCCAGAAACAATAGCTTGCTGCGGATTCGTTCCACCTATAATCGCAGCAACTACCGGATCTTTCACTGCATCTTCCAATTCTACATCTGGAGCACCATCTAATAACCTAGCTATCATGGTTGCAATCATCTCAACATGAGCAATTTCTTCCGTTCCTGTATCCATTAATAAATCTTTATACTTCCCATCCCCTCTTGTATTCCAGCCTTGAAATAAGTATTGCATCATAACCGAAATTTCGCCAAACTGCCCTCCTAAAATTTCCTGCAGTTTCTTGGCATATACAGGATCAGGTCGATCTGGTTTAGCATGGTATTGTAATTCCTTCACATGATAAAACATGCGGTACACTCCCTTATTGTAAATTGTCATTATACTTCCAACTTACAATATGTCGTATAATAGTTGTCTTATGTGTTATTTATATAAATCAATTTTTCACCATCGTCTGACCTAATACTCTTCCTTTGAACTGAGTAATTCGCCTGTCAATAAGATGGCAATCTAATTTAAAAACCTTCGATTTACTTTGAATACATATAAAGGACTTGACAATAATAAAAACAACTTTGCTTATGAGGGAGATTCATATGGTTACCAATGAAGAAATACTTCAAAAATCTAAAGAATTGAACAACTTAGACTTAAATAAATGGCTTAATCAGGAATTATTTTCCCTTCAGTGGTTTTTAATTGTCATTTTAGTACTTGTTTGTTATGTCTTATTTTTTTACTTTGTGGACAAACAGCGATTAATAGAGATACTCCTTTTTGGTTCTTTCGTGTCCGTGTTATTTATAGTTTATCATTCAATTGGAGATTACTTTGGTTACTGGGCGAGTTATATAACTTTGTCTCCTGTTAAACCAGATTTTTTCGGAGATGTCTTTACAGATGTCCCCTTAATTACTATGTTAATATATCAATTCTCATCTTCATGGAAAAAATTTCTACTTATATATATAGGTTTTTCCGTTTTACTTATATTTGGATACTACAATTATGTCTTAGTGAACATAAATGCTTTTGCCTACTTAAAACCATCTGCGACAACCCTTGATTTTATTTCCATGTTACTAATTGGTATTGTTCCTCGTGGCATTATGGTCTATCTATTTAAAATCGAAGCGCGAAATGGAAATAGGAATGCAGAACATTCATTATCAAATCTTATAGCAGAACCCATTACTAATAGAGAGAAATAGAGGGTTGTCGTTTTTTCTGAAATCCTATATTTTAAACGCGTTTTACCGTAACACTACCTGCTAGTTCTAACCTACAATTGTATTATCTATAGCTAGATCAAAAAAGGTAATTCTTTTCCAATGTTTGTCCCTAATATGGTTTGCTATTTTTGTTAGTTGATAGCTTTATTAATTCCTTTAGGGTAAACAAAGAAGTAACAGCCATAGAGATGCCGTATATATAATGCTGTCCTGAAAAATTTAAAAATGCTACGAAAATGCAAAGAAAAACCGATATAATACATGGTACTGGTTTCAAACTTTCACCACTTTTATTAATTACTAGGATTAACAGCTTCTTTCAACAAAACTGTTTTAAATCGATTGTCGAAACTATTATTTAGAATAGATGCTACTTACACCATAATTTGTAACCTATATGTAAGATTTTGTCTTCCATCGGCTCTTACGTCTAAAGAATTCTGTGTTGAGGGTGTGGCAGTTCAATATACGCTTTTTTGTACCCTTCACATCTAATCCGCAAAAAAAACACCGCTTCTTTCTATTTCTATTACAGAATCAGTGATCTCTGGTTTATCATTAGTTTCGTAAAATCTTCTCCATCGCTTTACCTTTCGCTAATTCATCGATCAGTTTATCTAAATAGCGAATTTCCTGCATTGTTGATTCTTCAATGTCTTCCACTCGAACACCGCAAATTACACCTTTGATTAAAGTTCGAGAAGCATTCAGTTGAGGAGCTTCCGCAAAAAAGTTTTCAAAGCTTATCTGCTTTTCCAGTTGCGCTTCTAACTCTCCCTGGCTATATCCTGTCAACCAACGGATGATTTCATCGACTTCTGCTTTCGTCCTTCCTTTTTTCTCCGCCTTTGTAACATAATGCGGATAGACACTTGCGAAACTCATTGTATAAATCCGATGTTTCGTCATGATACACATCCTCGTTTATGGTTTTCTTCATTTTATCACAAAACTAATCAGGCAACACCTAACACAGTGTCTGATACTTGTCCTAAATATTAATTGTTCTACTCTTTTTTAATGCATTTTTTATAAAAACTATAGCTCTGGATAGATACAACCTCTCTTATCAACTACTAAAATCCTTAAATGTAATGATTCAAGAGGATCATTATTCTAAAAGAAAAGGCTATTTCGCTAAAGCCCTCCTTCATTGAATTGTACTGTCAACATACCAAATTCTATTATTACACCAACTATTTCTTCTATTCTCTCCAAGTCCTTATTAGTTTTTAATGATTTGACTTAACTGAAATATACCTATTCTAATTTCATCTAGCGAAGCAAACCCAAAGGACAATCGTATAAACTGTCCTGAGTGTTCTGCATAAATACTACCAGGATTAAGAAGCAGACCTTTGGATAATGCTTTATCAAACAGTCTTTTCACTTTAAACATAGGTTTTATTTTAATCCAAATGAAGAACCCACCTGTTGGGATATCCCATGTAGCATAAGACCTTAAATGTTTGTTCAAAGCTTCTAAAGCCGTACCTCTTCGAACTTTAAGCTGTTCTCTTACAGTTTCAAGATGTTGATCATATAATCCACTAGATAACCACTCTGTTGCAACGTGCTGAGACAACGTACTTGATCCATAATCCGACTGCATTTTTAAATCAGCTAATCGGTTAATAACTGATTCTGAACCAACTATCCAACCAATTCGCAAACCAGGACTCAATGTTTTTGACAAACTCCCTAGATATAATACATTCCCATGACAATCCATTGATTTCAATGATTCTGGCGGTGAGGAATCCATCCATAAATCACGATACACATCATCTTCAATAATGGGAAGTTGTTCTCTTTCACAGTATTTAATGAGTTCCTCCCTTCTTTTCTTCTGCATTAACGTACCTGTTGGATTATGAAAGGTTGGAATAGTATATAAAATACTCTTTCCTCTTTCCTTTGTCTGATAAATTGAATCCACCTTAATCCCTTCCTTATCCATTGGTAATCCCTTCAACTCCATACCCACAGATTGAAAAACAGTCAACGAATAAAGGTACGATGGCACTTCTAAAAATACAGTTGACCCTCTTTGTAGAAGTCCTATTGAAATAAGCTGTAAAGCTTGAAGTGCACCTGAAACCACAAGAATGGATGAGGGGGAAATGTCCATTCCTCTCATTTTTAGATAATTACTAATTGCTTGGCGTAACTTTATATTTCCTTTTGGTTCTTCATACCCAAAGGGTGTCAGTTGATTCGAAACCCTTTGTACAATGGACCTCATTTCTTCTAAAGGAAACATCTCTGGAGATAATTCTCCTTTACTTAATTGAATCAAATTATTATTAGATTCAGCTTTATTGATCTCCTGTACCGTCGAAACACTCGGTTTATGAATACCTAATGTGACATTTTCATTCCAATTGGTTGAGGTTCGGTTTCCCATCAACGTCCACGTGTTATTGATTACGACAGTCCCCTTTCCTGTTTTTCCTTCTATCAGTCCGTCTGCCATTAGTTCTTCTAGTGCTGTTATGACTGTACTTCGATTGACATCAAACATTCTTGCTAGATGACGTTGACTTGGTATCCGACCGCCTATCGCCCACTCACCCTTGGAAATTTTTTCTTTTATAAAATCAACAATCAATTGGTATTTTGGCTTTTTCATTAGTACTCCTTTTTCGTAATCCAGTTAAAATTGGTTGGTATTTTTCTGTTTAACCTGTTGAAGACATTTTACCAAAGTGATATTAAGATGAGAAATATCTGAATTAACTGGTTGGATTAAAATATAAGATGAGGTGTATTGATGACAAAATCTATAAATTTTAAACTCACTTCTGCTCATTTGCTTACAAATATATTATGGGCGTCAGCATTCCCTGGGATAAGAGCTGCATTGACTGCTTATTCACCTGAACATTTATCCCTTTTACGACTATTAATTGGATCATTAACATTGGTTCTTGTAGCAGTTATTCAAGGAATTCGTTTACCAGAACGAAACGATGTTCCAATAATTTTATTACTTGGTTTTTTAGGCTTTTCAGCCTATCAGACAGCACTAAATTATGGAGAACAAACAGTTAGTGCAGGAGTTGCTAGTTTATTGGTGTCAACAACACCTATATTCACAGCTTTGTTGGCTTTTCTCTTTTTCCGTGAAAAGTTTGGATTTTTGGGATGGATAGGTTCGTTGACTGGATTTTGTGGTGTTGCGTTTATTTCTTTAGCTGGGACAACTGAAAATTTTTCTTTAAATATCGGAATTATTCTAGTTTTAGTTGCATCCCTTTCAGAAAGTATTTACTTTGTTTTTCAAAATACTTATCTAAAAAAATACGGTTTTATTGCTTTTACGATGTACACGATTTGGTCAGGTACGATTTTCATGATGATATTTTCTCCAGGTCTTGGAGAGGCAGTTATTCATGCGCCCATAGATATAACACTAACAGTGATTTATCTAGGCGTTTTCCCAACCGTTATTCCTTACTTTACTCTAGCGTATATTACCTCACGAACTGGAGCATCAGAAGCAACAAGTGCACTTTATTTAACCCCTGCTATTACTTTTCTTATAGCATGGATCTGGCTTGAAGAACTTCCAACTACTTATACATTAATTGGTGGACTTATCACGTTAGTTGGAGTCATTTTGTCAAACATAAAAAAGCAGCAGAATAATCAACCTACCTCTACTAAATCTGTTGATTGTATACTATGAAATAAAAGATAGAAAGAGGGCTTGCGTTTCACAGAACCAAGCCCTTTTTCTATCTTCTCTTTAATTAAAGCCCCCGTTTCTGGAATAACTTATTGGTCATCAAGACCTTCTTGTAGAATCCTTAGATCTTGCTCAATTCATGCTGTATCTATTCTTTCGAATAGCGGTTTAATCCTCTAGTTTGAATCAGAAGTAATTAATAATGAAAAACAATCATATTTAAAACGCCCACACCGTTCATTTCTACCGTATAATTTTAACCCGATAATGTCTTGATAAAATCTCAAAGATTCCTCAATGTCCTTTACATACAAATAATCTAAAAAGAACATTCATATTTCATTTTCCCTTCTAATTTGTTCTTCAAGAATTCTTCTTTAAGTCCATCATAATTAACAACATCCTAGGAGACCTTACTTTTTTAGAGTTATTCCGTAATTTTTCCCGTTTCAACAATACTAAAGCATATCCTTCCTCCAGAAATACATCCGTTTTTGAAATATATCTAACCTAATAGTTGGAGCCATTCATGCTTTGGTTCATGCATTTCTATTGCTTCTCGGAGCCAATACTTCTGCTTAGCGTGAAGAATATCTTTAACAGATAAAAAATCAATATGGTCTTTTTCTCTTGTGTTTCTTACCTTATATAATAAAACTATTTCCGGAGCCAAATAAGGTAAGCCTGTTTCAGAATACTTCAACACGGATTTTAAAGGATATAAAATTCTTAAATCTCTTCTAAACCTCCAATTAACGGTGTCAGACTCGTTTAAGAGAATTTCTAATTCATGCTTATCCATTTTATTTATAGCATGTATTTCATGAACAGGTAATACTAAATATTCGTTGTACCAAGGTATAAATTCACGATGTACAACTTTTTTAAATTCCCAGCTGCTTAGAAAATGTTTCAATTCAATTTGATCTTCTCTAAATATACCAATCTCAATATCATGGTGAACTCTAGTTTCTTTTCCTAGAAAAAGATCAATTGCCCAACCACCTACAAAGAACCAATTTTTGCTGAAACCTGACATTACGGTTTTTATGTGCTTACATTGTTCAAACGGCATATAAAATCTCCTCATTTAGAAATGATCTTCCATAACTTTGCAGAATAAAAAGCAAATAAGCTTAGCTATATTAATATTGTTACTAATTGCGCTCATATTGAATAAAGTATTATTTTTAAAAGTTAAGAGTAAAAACGCATATTTAGGTTATATAAATATGCCGGCTATATTAAAGAACCTCACATATTAGCTATTTAATATGGAAAATAAAATATCTTAAGTTGAACATCTCCTAATGTACGCTTCCTAAAATTTAAATTATGGAAGCCGCCATTTTTCTTCTTGTTAATTCGTAAAAGTATCCTCTTCTACAAGCATCGTTTTGACAAAATTTTCAAACAAAAATCTTTATATTGAATGCTAAAATATAGATGTCATTTTTTTCACCCGCATATTGTCTACTTGATTACTGTACAATTATTATAGAATGTAGCATTTTTCATCCAAAATCCCTCTAAGGGTCAGAGAGAAAAGCGGCCAATTATTTAAAGAATTTATTCGCTTAGTTCCCTTCACTTTGTTCTTATTACCAACTATTTTTGTTTCTCCTCAATGTATAGATTCCCACCTGTGTAACTGCAAATAAAAATAGATGATAAATCTGTGTACCCTTTCTGTTCTAACTGTTGGATTAACCACATTTCGTTCACTCCCATTATTTTAACTTGTTCTGTCTGAACCACACCGTCAAGTATTAAAGGTAGACTAAATTTGGTTTGATCATCAAAAACATTTAAGTCTCCGGAAGATTCAAGTACTGCAAACTGAACTTTTGAAATATCAGCAATGTTATTATTCCTAAGTTCAGTATATAGGTCATCAAGGGTGTACCCGATTTTTTTCATTTCAACTTGGTTACATCGACCATTTTCTATAATTAAGGAAGGTCTGCCATCCATAATATCCCGTGTCTTTTGATTTTTTAATGTAACATACGAGAGTATATATTGAATGATAATTAGAATTACGATGGGGACGAGACCATTTAAGATAGATAATTCCGTATCTTCAATAATAATCACGGCTAAATCTGTGACCATTAATGTTATGGCAATTTCTAAGACACTGACCTCACCAACGTCTTTCTTTCCGGTTAATCTAAAAAAGAGAAGAATAATCAGAAACATCAGTGGTGTACGGAACAAAGTAGCAATTATTTCTTCCATATAAATCTCCTAGTTCGCTTAGTGAATGATTTATATAATAATTTGTTCATTTAGTTTAGTTTTATGCTTAATGAGGGTTTTATTGAAAATGACTCCTTAGTAAATGGGTACATGTAAAACCCCCAAAAAAGTAGGTTTCACACTACCTTATGGGGGTGCAAGTATAAAAAGCATGTTTAACCACTATAAACACTGTCACAGGATCCGGCTGCTGGTTCGTAATAACAATGGTTTTTAAATTGTCCAGAAAAGGGTTGATCATACCATGTCGGAGGACATGGAGCATATGGGTTGAAATACCACAGAGCATATTTCCCGGGATGTTGTCTCCAATAATCTAAATTCTTTTTAGCTAATCTTTTTTCAGTAGATCGTGCTCTGTTATAAAATAAGTTGCCTTTTTGAACTGCTTCAAAAGAATAATTACCGCCTTGTACCTGAAAAATGACATCGCGAATGTTTCTCACATCTTTAAAGTCTAAGCAATCCGCTATCGCACGATTAACAATGACATTCCCAACATACAACATACCTTGTTTTCCTTCACCTTCGGCTTCTGCTCGCATCATCCTTGCCATTAAGGCAACATCTGAATCTTTGTAATTAATTCTTGGCATTTTTCTCACCTCAAAAGCATTGTATGAATTGAACATGCATTAAAGTCATTAATTATGAAGTATTTTGTATATTTCTTATCTTTAACCAGTAGTTCATTTCATTTCAGTGGAGTTTAATTGTTTTTCTAAACTGTAGAATTGATGACCTTCAAGCATTCTTTGATCGTATGTTTTAAACCCTAACTTTGTCCAAAAAACGAATGCTTTTTTATTTACAGCGTGGACTGCAATTTGAATACGATCAATTTGTCTATCCTTCATTTGGTTTTCAAAAGTGTTATAAGCCTCTTTTGCCAGCCCTTCTCTATGGTACTGTTTATCAATAATTAGCAAGCTTAACCAAGGTTTTCTTGTACGGGGGCTTACCATCCCGTATTCTAATATACCGATATAAATACCATCTTTCTTTACTAAGTATCTTTCTGTTTTTAACTTTTTTGATTCAGAGTACTGGTCTAAAATGTCTTTTGTTTTTAATTGTTTTTTACTGAATGCGATTAAATTATATTCCATATTTGAATTGAAGATTTTCTTTTCTATTTCTATTTTATTCTTATCATTTTTAACAAATGAAATCATATACATTAACCACCTATAAAAAATCGTTACTTTTACAACGCTTAGGGATCGTTTTTTTTAGCTTCCTAAGCAAAGATACGCTGCTTTACCTTCATAAAATTATTCTTTTTACAGTGGAAGCATGAAAATAACCTCCGATGTTTACCGCTCATGTTTCCAAAAAAATCGCAAAAAAATATCGCCCAACAGAAAGCTTAATGGGCGATATTTTTAAAATATTATTATCTTGTAGTTTTCCAGGGAAGTAGAAACCTTAATCAGACGAAGATAACAACTCGCTTAAACACCACTATGAGGCTAGTCTTAGTACGTGCTCAAGTACTGTTCTCTTTCCCAAGGATGAACTTGTGTCTTAAACATATCCCATTCGATTTCTTTTGCTTCTACAAAATGTTCAAATAAATGTTCACCAAGTGAATTCACAATAACTTGGTTTTTCTTCAATTCTTCTAAGGCATCTGCAAGGGTGCTAGGTAAGTCTTGAATACCGATTTCTTCACGTTCTTCTCTTGTCATCACATAGATGTTACGATCAACTGCAGCAGGCGGAGTCATAGACTTCTCAATACCATCTAAGCCAGCAGCTAATAAAGAAGAAAGCGCTAAGTACGGGTTGGCTGATGGATCGACACTACGAGCTTCTACACGCGTACTTACACCACGAGAATTCGGGATACGCATGAGGCAACTGCGGTTGGAACCAGACCATGCAATATAACTAGGTGCTTCATAACCTGGCACTAAACGTTTATAGGAATTTACCGTTGGGTTTGTCACAGCTGTAAAGCTATTCGCATGTTTGATTACTCCAGCAATAAATTGATATGCTGTTTCGCTTAATTCCATATCTCCTTTTGTATCATAAAATGCGTTCTCGCCATTTTTAAATAGAGACATGTTTACATGCATTCCTGATCCATTAACACCAAATAATGGTTTTGGCATAAAGGTTGCGTGTAAATTATGCTTTCTAGCAATTGTTTTAACTACTAATTTGAATGTTTGAATATCATCTGCATGTTTTACTGCATCGGAATATTTAAAGTCAATTTCATGTTGTCCAGGTGCTACTTCGTGATGTGATGCTTCAATTTCAAAGCCCATTTCTTCTAACTCTAAAACGATATCTCTTCGGCAGTTTTCACCTAGATCAGTTGGAGCTAAATCAAAATATCCACCATGGTCATTTAATTCAAGAGAAGGATCGCCTTTTTCATCTAGTTTAAACAAGAAGAATTCTGGTTCTGTACCAATATTAAACGCATCAAATCCTAGCTCTTCCATCTTTTGAAGATTTCTTTTTAGATTGTATCTCGGGTCGCCTTCAAATGGTGTACCATCAGGTTTATAAATATCACAAATAAAACGTGCTACTTTTCCTTTTTCTGAGGTCCAAGGGAATACAACAAACGTATCTAGGTCTGGATATAAGTACATATCTGACTCTTCAATACGTACAAACCCTTCAATCGAAGATCCGTCAAACATCATTTTGTTATCTAGTGCTTTATCCAACTGACTTAGAGGGATTTCAACATTCTTAATTGTTCCTAACATATCCGTGAATTGTAAACGAATAAATCGAACATTCTCCTCTTTAATTCGTTGTAATATTTCTTCTTTCGTTAAGCTCTTTCCCATTGTTTCTCCTCCTATGAACTTTATTTATTTGAATAGAAAAACAGGTCTATAAAAATTCAAGTTAAACATCTTTGTTTTCCTAAACGTCACTAATGATTAATGAAAAATCTGGAGAGTTCGCCTTGACGCAAATTTGTCTTACCGTATCTCCCTGGCTCTTTTAGCTCGTTTCGCAAGATTCTTCGTAATTCTTTGTCGGATAAATCGGATGATTCAGACGATTTATTGCCTAGTACCCTTTTTTCTTCTTCCCCACTAAGTAGGAGCTTAATTCCAGCAATATTCAAACCCTTATCCAATAAATCCTTAATTTCAAGCAGCTTATCTACATCATTAAATGAAAATAGACGTTGATTTCCACTGGTCCGTTCTGGATGTATTAACGCATGCTCTTCATAATACCTTATTTGCCTAGCAGTCAATTCTGTTAATTTTATGACAATTCCAATTCCAAATAAGGGCATTGAACGGCGATCTTGATCATTCAATTCATGACCCCCTCATATTTAATTCACTACCATTATATGTTATGTAAAATAACATGTCAATAAAATGTTAGGTTTTCTTACATAAAAAGAGCGTGAACCGCTCTTTTGTCTATATACCCTCATTTATATAGGAATAACCTTGTTCTATCAACTTTTTTAATGATTCCGTTACAGCAATTTTTACGTGCGCATAGGTCAACCCACCTTGAACAAAAGCAATATAAGGAGTACGTAATGGCCCGTCCGCTGATAATTCAATACTAGCTCCCTGGATAAATGTACCTGCTGCCATGATCACCTCATCTTCGTATCCCGGCATTGGACTTGGATATGGCTTCACATAGGAATTTACAGGAGAATATTCTTGAATAGCCTGACAAAAGGCAATCATTTGTTCACGGTCATTAAAGGTAACCGATTGAATTAAATCGGTGCGCTTTTCCGAATAAGCTGGCGTCGTTTTGTATCCAGTCAGCTCCATAATTCGCGCTGTAAATATTGCGCCCTTCAATGCTTCTCCAACTACATGGGGGGCAAAGAAAAATCCTTGAAACATTTCTTGGAGTGTATGTAAGGTTGCTCCTGTTTCCTTCCCTAGGCCAGGTGCTGTTAGTCGGTTGGCGCATTGTTCAATAAGATCTTTACGACCAGCAATATAGCCACCAGCTCTAACTAAACCTCCGCCGGGATTCTTGATAAGTGATCCTGCTATTAGATCTGCCCCTATATGTAAGGGTTCCTTATCTTCAACAAATTCACCATAACAATTGTCCACAAAAACAATTAACTGTTCATCAATTCCTTTAATAAATTGGACCATCTCTTGTATTTCATCGATGGTAAATGAAGGGCGATCATCATACCCCTTGGATCGTTGAATACCGATCATCTTTGTGTTTTTTGTTATTGCTTGCTTAACACCGAGAAAGTCGATTATCCCATCTCGTTTTAATTCTACGTGCTTATAATCGATTCGAAAATCTCGTAACGATCCTGTATTTTCGCCTCTAATTCCAATTACTTCTTCTAATGTATCATAAGGCTTTCCAGTAATATACAGTAATTCATCATCAGGACGTAAAACGCCAAATAAAGCGGTTGTGATTGCGTGGGTGCCTGATACGATTTGAGGACGTACGAGCGCATCTTCGCCACCAAAAACTTCGGCATAGATGCTTTCCAATACTTCCCTACCAAGATCGTCATAACCGTAACCACTTGTCGATTGAAAGTGAGAATCACTGACTCGATAGGTTTTAAAAGCTTGTAGTACCTTTCGTTGGTTTTTCTCTACTGTGGCTGTTATTCGTTCGTGCTGTGCTTTACAATCTATTTCTGCTTGTTCTATGAATCGTTCTATCATTGGCTGTCTCTTACTCCTCTATTAACCGATTTAATGGGATGTGCTTCCGCATATATCCTTTAATTTGGTACACTTGATCCGTCTCATCAAATTGTTTTGACTCAATAATGGTTTGTTGTTCTAGCTGAAGTAGTAATTTGCCCTGATCAGGATTAATGGAAACAGCGTAATATCCCCATTCCGTCTTTAGTAACGCTTCTATTTTTTGTAATAGTCGATCAATATCGTTAGGTTGAAGCGCGCTAATTAATATATTTGGGTGATTAATTGGAATCATAGCTGTATTCATCTGATCTTTTTTATTATACACGGTAAGCATTGGAATCGTATCCGCATCTAATTCTTCCAATAATTTTATTACGGTATCTTGCTGTTGATGTAAATCAGGATCCGAACCATCCACCATATGGATTAAGAAATCTGCTTCCGTGACTTCCTCTAATGTTGATTTAAATGCTGCAATTAAAGATGTTGGCAAATCTTGTAGAAATCCAACCGTATCGGTGATTAGTATTTCAAGACCTGATGGCAGCTTTATTTGTCTAGTTAAAGGGTCTAACGTTGCAAATAACTGATCCTCCTCTAAAGAACGACTGTTTGTTAAGCGATTGAATAGAGTAGATTTACCTGCATTGGTATACCCAACAATTGCAATTTGGAAAACATCATTGGTTTTTCTTCTTTTACGATATTGCTCTCTTTGTTTTACCACTGTTTGTAATCGTTGTTTTATTTCATAAATACGCCTACGGATATGACGTTGATCGGTTTCTAACTTTGTTTCCCCAGGTCCTCTAGTCCCAATCCCAGCACCAAGCCTTGACATCTCTGTCCCTTGTCCACGTAATCTTGGTAGCATATATTCAAGCTGTGCTAGTTCTACTTGAAGTTTCCCTTCCTTTGTTCTAGCTCGTTTTGCAAAAATATCTAAAATTAATTGACTGCGATCAATGATTCGAATGCCAAACAAGCTCGCTAAGTTTCGTAGTTGTCCCGGTGATAATTCATCATTAGAAATAACTAAGTCAATATCCAATTCATCAATCACTGTATTGATTTCAGTCACTTTTCCAGAACCAATGTATGTAGCAGGATGGATTCGTTCTCGTTTTTGCGTCATCACTTCAATGACCTCTCCACCAGCTGTATTGCTTAGAGATTTAAGTTCTTCAATGGATGAAGTGAATCGTTCTTCATCTTGATCTGCTTTTCTTACGGCAATAATTACAATTTTTTCTTTCGTCACAAACAGAACCTCTTTCTTCTCTGCATCTTCACTTACTACAACATGTTTATCTTTTTATCATACCAAACATGTACCAATTCTCAAAAAGAATCGCCAAAAATTCATAGGAAAGAAGGCAACGGTGCATTCTTTGTTTAGAATACACCGTTGCTATCTTTAGCGTAAGATATATTATAATCGTAAATCTTTTGCAGTTAGATGGATTAAATCATCAGCAGTAAAGTGTTCGTTTTCTAATAGTCGTACTGCATGCAAACGGATAGCTCCTTCAATTATATTTCTGACATAGCGAGCATTCGCAAAGTTCCGATTATACTCCTTGGTTTTCTTAAGTAAATGAGCTTTCAACTCCAATTCTGCCTCTCTCGTTAGTTGATACTCCCTTTCTGCAGCCATTCGTTTGGCAATAGAAAGTAGTTCTTGAGAATCATAATCTTGAAAATCCAAAATAAATGGAAATCTTGATTCTAATCCAGGGTTCAATGTTAAAAATCGTTCCATTTCATACGGATAGCCAGCAAGTATTAATACAAAGTCATGTTGGTTATCTTCCATGTGTTTGACCAACGTATCGATAGCTTCTTTTCCGAAATCCTTTTCACCACCTCGCGCTAACGAATACGCTTCATCAATAAATAAGACACCACCCTGTGCTTTTTGAATGATGGCGCGCGTCTTTTGAGCTGTTTGCCCAATATATTCACCGACTAGATCCGCTCTTTCTGCTTCTATAAAATGTCCTTTTGATAATAAGTTCATTTCAAAGTACAACTTCGCTAATTTCCGAGCGACTGTTGTCTTTCCTGTTCCGGGGTTTCCTTTAAATAACATATGAAGTACCTGCTTGTTATTTAATAAGCCAAGTTCCTTCCTTTTTTCACTTATCACTACCGTAGCATATATTTCTTTAATACGCTCTTTTAGGTCTTTCATTCCCACAAATGATGAAAAAGCTTGATCAATATGTTTAAAAGGATTCTTCTTCGTCGGAGCTTTCGCATGCGAATACGATAAATGTGAGGTATGTTTATTGTTTAAAATAATGTTTACTTGCCCATTCTTATTCTTTACCATTTGTGTTTCCATGTCATCACCCCTCTGTCATTGTTAGTATACGTATAAAAACAAAAGGTGTGACATCTGCCTAAAAAATTTAAAAAGATATTGGATACAACTAGCCAAGAATATTAAAAAGAAGGTACTTGTATTGACCCCCCCAGTAAATTACTTGTGTATCTTCATTTAATTTGATGTAATTTGCACCACTTTTTCTTGGCCATATAATTTTGTGAATAACGTGAGGAATAACGTGAGAACCAGTTCAATTCACCTACTGGAGGTGGTTCATTTATGTTTGGTATAAGCTGGCTCTTATTACTAGGTTGAGGGGTTATCTGGAGAATCCTCACTGATACCATTCTTTGAGACTTGTATTAAGTTTGGGCGGGGGTAGTTCAACTGTAATGTTAAACAATGCTACAAAATTAGATAATTAGCAGGGAATGAATAAATATTTTATTTTCCACTTTAAAAACCTACTTTAGAACTACTAACTCATATAAGTTTTTTAATTCACAGATTGAGAATATCTTCTAGAAAATCAGTAAAAAAGTCGAATTAACCTAGTTCGACTTTTTAATGTCCTTCATTATTCTTGAATCAAATGAGGACAAAAAAGAATACACCGGCAATTAATATATAAGATCCGATGAGTATAAGTCCTAGCTTCCTAAAAAACGATTTGTTTTTGAGATTCTGTTGATACAGTTTCCAAACTCCATACGTACCTAGTAAAAGAGCTACAAGATAAAAAAAGATAGCCATTTTTCTTCCTCCTGATTAAGGCGTGTGGTCATATGTTTCTCCATCTATTTCTCCACGTACCACCAATTTATTTCTTGTTTATTAACACCAGAAAAGTTCGTTACCCTAATTCAGTAATAATTAAGTCTTTTGGTAAAAATGGGTTTATATCCGTGACGAACATAAAGATTTTTTCATTCCATAACAATGAATTGCATGCGAAACAGATCACAGCCAATAACGAAAACACTTTAAGTTTTAGCTTCGCCCTTTGCTTTATAATAAATAACTCAAGCTAAAACAGACAATTAATATGGCCCACGCCATAAACATTCCCCCTCTTTAATGAGAAGTCTGTGCTTTCGTAGGATAAGTGGTGTTACTTCATTCAAACTGCTTTGCTTTTTAATATGTATTGTTCCATATCATTAGCTTATCAATAGATCTGTAGAAAGCAATTCTGTAGAAAGCAATTAGGGACCTACTAATCATTTGATTTAGTACGACGTAGCATTAGAGACACAATATTTAATATAAACGTAACGATAAGAAGAATTGTTACTGCTAGCACAACACTTGACCTTATATCCATTAGTGCGCTCCAATCCTGAATTGTTACTAGCAAACTTCCACTTAAAATTTGTAGATATAATGATATAACACAAAAAGCTAATACTTATTTTAAAGAAACTATAGCCCATTTCTGAAAATCGTTATTATTATATTTTGCCATATTTACAATAGGAAGTATCCATGCTATAAGTACTAACAATAAACTTCCAATATTAAGCATATGATGCCCCCTTTTATATGTACTTTCATTTAACGATTGAAGCATTATCTATTTTCTATAGACATATAAAGTAACAGAAAACCGATCAGTTCACCTACATACATTGTAATAATTTCTCCAGCCAACCCTTTCATCAGTCGATAGATGGTAGACAGCTTTCGCTTGAGACCAATATTCCCGATAAATCGTATAATTCTACTTTTATGTATCCGTACATTGGTTTTGATCTTCTTTTTCTCTAGTACATGTAGATTAATTTCTCTTTTTTATTTGGTACTATAAATATGCTTGGAATAACGAAATTGATATACCTACGACAATAAGTACATTGATTAGATTTATTGAGTATTCTTTACTCAAATTAATTTTTGCTAGGGCATCTTGTGTAAACCCTTTTGCCTTTCGAAGTTCTTGAATTTTATTATTCATTGCTGCTCAACCGTCTACTGTAAATCCGATAGTAAATAAAATAGCTAACGACCAGAATAATCAAATAAAATATTTCCGGATGATTAAACGGTGCGCCTTTAAGTAATCCAGTTCTTAAGCCGAAAAAGCTAAAAATAATATTTATAACTAACATTATCAATAAAAAAATCCAACTCCCTACGATAGCCCTCTGTTTGATGAGTTGAGATCGTTCATCATCTTTTGCGCCATACTCCTTATTTCCAGTGAACCAGCCAATTATCAGGAATATCACTAGAGCAACAAATAACGGAACAATCCATCTGATTATATCCAATGCTATCACCTCGTTAAAAAGTCAAAAACTCTTTCCATTTCAATTTATCATAAGGCTTTATTAATGTCGTTTAGATGCTGATTTTTATTCAGATTACAGGCCACTATTAAAAACCCTTTACCAAAATTGGACACAGTTACTTATTTAAATAAGCTTCTGCTGTTTGAATGTACGAAATGTAACAAAACAGCTTCTACTACTTAAACTTTTTCCTTATTAACTTTCACTAACTCTTTTAAGGTGGAATGAATATTTTGAAGACTAATCAAAATAAACCCAAGCATAATAAAGGTTACTATTTCACCTGTAAATATAGAGATCACCGCTAATGCTACTGCATAAAATACATATAGCCATCTTCCCATTTTATCACCTGCCTTATCTAAGAAGATTTTTAACCATAAAGGACGCACGTCTGTTAAAATTTCTTCTTTTGGTAACGAATTGCATTTAACTATTATTGAAAGTAACTCATCCCCTACCGTCTTCTTTTTATAAATAAATATAATAAAATAATAACGCTTAAAAATAGTATAGCGTAAATCAGTCTTGCGTAGATTTCCATATATTCTACAATCACTTCCCAAGAGTCCCCTACTGAAGCACCTAGATACACGAGAATTATATTCCATATCAAAGTTCCTATTGTGGTAAATAACAGAAATAAGCCAACGTTCATATTTGACATACCAGCAGGAATAGAAATTAAACTACGAATTAAAGGAACAAAACGACAAAAGAAGACCGTCCAAGGACCATATTTATCAAACCAAGAATCAGCCTTACGAATATCATTTTTTGTTATACGAAGAATATGCCCCCATCTACCTACAATCTTCTCTAGCCTTGCTACATCAAGTTGTAAACCAATCATATATAGTACAATAGCTCCAATAACGGAACCTGCTGTTGCTGATGTAATTACACCGATAATGCTAAGTTTAGATGTGGTTGTCATAAAACCTCCGAACGTTAGTATTACTTCAGATGGTATTGGAGGAAAAATATTTTCGAAAGCAATTAAAAACATAATTCCCACATAACCAAACTCACTCATAATTTCAGTTAACCAATTCCCCATACTCTTCCCCTTTTGTTTTTTATTAGAAAAGCACTTTTATTCCACTACCTTACTTTATCCATCTACTATCTATCCCCTTACACTCAATTAAGTACAATGTTAGTGAGAAATTACTAACCTATAAATGTATATTATTCTTCATTGTCTACACTGATATGATATTACAGAACCACTCCTAATAGTTAGTAATTCCTAATTATTAACAAAAAGAATTTACTTTAGATCTATATTTTTTCACTAGTTTAACTTATTATATTTAATAGTCTATTATTGAAAGGATGATTTTTTGAATAAGAGCCTAATTGGTGGATTTAATTTTCTTTTTTATTGATTTCTCTGGAAGCGCACCTAATTTACTTTTAAACTATTCTACCAAAAGTCCTAAAGAAACATTTGATAAATTAATATATGCGGAAGTACAATTAGATGTCCAATAAAATTAAACACTTGATTTTGGCGCTTTCTTTAACGACTATAGGGATAGTAATAATTTTTAATAGTTTCAATTTAGGTGTATCTACTTACATTTGGTTTTGGATTGAAGCCAGCGATAGTAAAGAATATTATCATCCGTATACTATTGGTTTTTTTGTTTACCTGGTTTTTGGTATCTTGATTAGCAATACGGGACTTAAGATATTTGTAAAGTGGCTATTTAATAAATATTAAATATAGTTCATTAGAACAAGAATATTAAATAATCAGCCATTCTTCAATTGAAGAATGGCTTTATTTCTATCATACATTATTAAGTTGTGTGACTCTGTTGGTTGGAATCCTTAAAGTTTCCAAAATGTCTACAATTAAAACAAATGCATAGATTTCAACACCCAAAAATTATTTTCTCGAATTTAGATTCTTGCATAATTGCGCACTTTAACTTATTAACGGTTATTTCAGGGTTCCCTATAGTCACCAAAGGTTACTTTTTATTTAATTATAATTTAAATCTTGTCGTTTTGTTCTTCGGTAATAAACATAATGGCTGGCGATTTTGCACTTAGGTTTATTAATATAAGGTAATTATAACGATTAAGCTGATAATCGTATAAAGAACAGATCCATAGAACACGACACCAAGATTTGCTCTCATTTCATTCTTTTCTTTCTGGTTTTTCCATTCAAACTCGCTTGTCTCCAAAGCCGCTCCTTTTGAAAAGGCTCCTCCACTACTACTATTAAAAA
This sequence comes from Virgibacillus salexigens, assembly GCF_000723585.1. NCBI lineage: Bacteria > Bacillati > Bacillota > Bacilli > Caryophanales > Bacillaceae > Virgibacillus > Virgibacillus salexigens. Next base: position 2,267,845 of record NZ_CCDP010000001.1, read on the forward strand.
AGAAAATTATCACTGATAAGGCTAGACCAATAAAAAAACTCCACTCACTATATGAAAAAGTGAAAATGATACTTGCAACCCACACAGCTATAGCAATTATTATTGATGATATTATCGACCAGCTAATAATTTTTTTCATTGACCGCTCTCTCCCTTAACACGCTTTTACGTAGCTATTACTGATTAAGTTCCATATTCCTCGGAATTTTCTAACAAAAGAATTAAAATTACTTAAAATCTAAGTAGTCTAGCAGTAGGTATAAAGGTTAAAAACGTTTCGAAAAAATCAATATCCGTATTAGATAACCCTTTATCTTATAACCAATCGCTACCAGTTTGACTCGACATATCAATCCCCCATTGCGTATTGAACAAGTTGCCCTTATTGTGATACTGACACGTATTAGGTGAAAGCGCTTTAATGGAACGAAGTAGCGTAAACCGCAATGCCTAATATTAATACAAGAATAATTATTCCAGTTACCTTCCAATTCAATCCGCCAACTATCAGAAAGATTACTTCCGCGAATACTGCTAAAAGATTTTTTCAATTCATGCTGTCTTATTCTTTCTCGCCTTAATTCAGGAGTTTCATTATCTCTACCCATTTCTCCAACCCCAAAGTTCTTATATGCATAATACGACAATCGCACCCGATTGTTGAAAGAATATTATAGAAGAAACTTCAATATATGAGATAACAAGGTTGTTGGTTGATCTTCCTGCACAGATGTCCTGCTTCTGGTATTGTTACAAATGAAGATGTTGAAACCCTCTCATGCAATTTCTGACCCCTCTCTAAGGGAATCCAAGTGTCTTCTTCGCCCCATAAGATTAACACTGGCACGTTTATTGACTTGTACAGTGGCTCTACCTCATCTGTATATTTTTGATTTGCTTGTACAATTTGTCGATAAAAAGCTTCTTGACCTTGTTTACCTAACCGAGGTCTCTTTATACCTTCAAGCGTTTCAACACTTACTTCTTTGTGCATTGCTCCTTTCACATAAGTCGATACGATCTCCTCGTGAATATATTCAGGTATACCTTGAAAAGCATCCTCATAGTTCTTTACATGACGGAAGAATGTTGATCCCCACGGTGCTACAGCGACAGGATCTACAAGTATTATTTTACTGAATGAAACTTCATTTAATAAATGGGTTCTTAAAACTGTTGAACCGCCGAAATCATGCCCAATGATGTAAGGGTTTTCTAGCTTCCAATGAGATAGAAGTTCGCTAAGTGCTCCATTTTGGATCCTAAAGAAACATCGATATCTCCTTTTTCTGACTCTCCATCCCCTATAAGGTCATAGTAGTAAACAGTAAACCAATTACTCAAGGCATTAATAATATGTCTCCAATTAAATGTAGATTATGAAGTACCATGAACGAGAACAATATTCGGCCCTTGTCCCTGTACATCATATTTTACTTTACCAAAGCTAGAATCCAAACTTTTTGTTAGCATATCACCTGTCATAACACTACCTCACTAAATATCTTTTTTTAAAATTATATCTTAGGAGGATAGGGTGTTGCAAAACTCATAAATATTCAAAATTGAATGCATAAAGAATCCGGCTTCTAGGAATAATGACCGTACGGTAAACTATCTCCAGAAAGGAAGGACTTAATAGGGTAGCGTCAGGAAAATGCGGATTTACAACGTTAAGGAAATTACAATATAAAAAGTCCAATTTCTCAGTAAAATTGAGAAATTGGACTTTTTTTCGTTACTCTGGTAAAGTGCCCAATTGTTGAAGAAACTACAATCAAAATTGATTTATGTTTATTTCTTGATGTAAAATCTCACAAGACCTCCATAATTAAATTGGTAATTTCTTAACATCAATTCCATATGCCTTTTTTGTATAGAACTTCCTTAGGATTTATAACAATTAATATAATTGCGGTAACAAAATAAGTAAGCATAACATATACCAAAATGTCTAATAAATCTCCTTTAATCAACACCAGAGAAAAATTAAATAGTTGGTGAATAATAATAGGTATCACCAGGTTTTTATTTAGGTTGTAGAACAGCGTCACAATAATCGAAAAAGATATAATTCCAATCAAAAAAAGCGCAATGTACTTGATTAAATTCATTCCGGTATAGCCCGAGGCAAACCATAGTGGCGTGTGCCACCCCCCCCATAAACCACCTGTTATTAGGGCTGATTTTAAAGGAGAGTACTTCTTTTGAAGTTCATTTAAAGCATATCCTCTCCAACCTAGTTCCTCGCCTAAAGGTCCTCTTACTAAAGTATCTAGGAATGCAAAAAACAATAATCCAAGACCTGTAAATGACAAAGCCAAGTTTTGAGTATCGTTTGTAATAGATAGAAGAAATATAGTCACAGCGATGATTATTACTTGAATAATTACTGCTATGCTAAGAACTGAAAGCCTAATTTTTGGAGCAAATTGCTCTTTTACAAAATCCTTTAATCTTAATCCCGGATAGATCTTTTTGAATAATATAACAAATGCTAAGGTTGTTGACCATGCAGAGATGATTTGCAAGATGTTTGTTACGCTCTCAGGTGCACCTAAAATGATACTTATACCGATTACCATAAAAAACACAAAAAATATTACATAACTTGTGATAACAAAACTTATTAATGGTCTTTTTAATGCTTTTTTTACATTTATAATGATCCGCCCCCATAAATATATCGTTCATAATAAATTGTATTATTAATTGAACTCAAATTCCTCAGACTAGAGGCTGAAACATTATTTTACTCAATATATCATTAGCACTTATTCCACAATCTGGCCCGTTTCAGAAGGAAGCACTTAATTGTTCGCACGACCATTATGAAATGTTTATCAACACGGAACGGTTATTAATTCAATTAAGCAGAACGCTGCGATTCGACGCTACCCTCTGACTGTTTACTTTTTAAAGTAAGCATAATAATAAAGGATAGGCAATATAAAACTGCTAAGTAACTCATCGCTAATGCCATATCATATTCTTGCAAAATATACCCAACCAGGATTGGAGACAAGCCTCCTAAAGCTCTACCAAAGTTAAAAATTGCATTTGTAGCAGTACTTCGAATTTGAACTGGATAAAGACTACCAATTAAAGCTCCATACCCGGCGAACATTCCATTTGCAAAGAATCCTACGATGGCCCCACCAACTAGTACGCCTACACTTCCTTCCGCATACGAGTATAAATATACAGCTGATGCAGAAGCAAGAAGGAACACTCCATAGGAAAGTTTTACCCCAAATCTATCCATAAATCGTCCAAAGGTTAGCATTCCAATAATCATTCCAGCTGCAGTAGCAACTGTCCAAATCGCGGAGCTTGAAACTGATAATCCTTGTGATTGTTGCAACATGGATGGCAACCAAATCATCAAACCATTATAACCCGCAATCTGAACAGTTGCCATGATCGCTAAAGAAATTGTCGTCGCTGTAGCTCTAGGTGTATCAAATAACTGGATTAACCTGCCTTTTTCTTTCCTGTTGTCTAGCTTTTTTTGTTTTTGAGCAGCTACCCATTCTGGTGACTCATCTAAATTTCTTCGCACAACGAATGCAAAAATCACCGGTACTAATCCAACAAAAAACAATGCTCTCCATCCAAAGGCTGGAAGGATCATAGCGCTTAGCAGCGCTGCGAGAATGACACCGTATTGAGCACCTAGACTTACATATGAAGATGCCCTACCTTGTTTATTCTTTGGCCATGCCTCTGCAACCAGTGCCATGCCAATTCCGTATTCTCCACCAGCACCAAGACCTGCAATAAATCGATAAGCGTAAATCTGTTCAATATTTGTGGCAAACCCAGTTAAAGCAGTACCGATTGCAAAGAGAAAAATACTATAAGTGAAAATTCGTACTCGACCAAATTTATCTGCTAAAACTCCAAAAATCACTCCACCAGCAAGCATTCCTGTGTTTGTAATAGAGGATATGAGTCCACCTGTTGCTAAATCGACATTAAAATGTGTAATAATCATCGACATGGCAAAAGAGATAAACATAATGTCCATACCTTCTAATGTTAAACCTGCTACAGATGCTATTACTGTTTTTTTCTGATAATTCATACGTTCCCCTCCAATTTTTTGAAATAAATTTTGATCCTTGCTTTGAAGGGAATGGGGTGTGAATTTTTCTACCATTCTCTATCCAAGCCTCACAAGACTAAGTTAATAATAAATACCCCAGCCAACATGCAGACATAAAAAATGCCCTATTGTCATAAAGGACAAAAGGGCATAAATATCCATCGATATACCATAATCAGATGTTTAGCTTATATCACCCTTTTCAGCCTCTCTGGACTGCATTAAAGGAAATATTCAATTAAAGTTATGTTAGCATTATAGTAAAAATGTTTCAATGGAAAATTCCTGCAATAAGTATTTTATTATAACAATACAAAATACTACACAATAAGTGATCTAATTTCTGAAAGATTGTTTGTTTCGATTGTTTCCCTAAGGATCACGTAAATTATCTCTGAAATAATTAAGAAAAAACGGGCCGATCCGAGCATTAAAAAGTTCAAAAAAATATGATTTCCGGTGCGATGAGACAATAATAGATGTGTTCTTATTCCTGATAAGCGCCCGTTAACGGAAGATCGTTCTTCTACCTTTATAATCAGAATTCTCGTTTATTTAATAATCCTGCCGTTCTGTTGCACTTTCCCAATCCTCAAGTCATCGCACTTGACGGTCTCTAAGGAATAATTGAAAACTATATTTTGTTCATTAGTTAATAGGAATTTCTATTTTATCATTTTTATGAATATCTTCCGTCCCGGCATCCAAAGCTGTCTTGTAATACCAGCATTTATGCTTGATGAGTTCCATAGTCTTGTTTAATTCCTCCAGTTGTGATTCTACCGTAGCTTTTCGCTCCATAAACATGTCAAATCTCTGTCGCAAAGTGGAATCTCCTTCAGAACACCAATCAATAAAATTTTTTATTTCCTTAATAGGCATTCCAGTGGCTTTTAAACATTCAATTACTTTTAAAGCGTCAATATCGGATTCTTTAAACGCTCTTGTTCCACTGGCTGTACGCTCTACAAAAGGCAGAAGTCCTTCTTTGTCGTAGTAACGCAAGGTATATACGGTAAGATTTAATTCTTTAGCAACCTCGCTTATAGAATATGTCTTCATCATTTCTCCCCCTTTTCTTTTTCACAATTTAGATTTCGCGTTAACTCTAAACATAAAAGTGATTATATCAAGGTACTTGCTAATAGTCAAAGCCATCTGAAAAATGCATAAACTTATCTATTGACCTAGAGTTAACTATAAGGTTTAAACTTTTTTTAAGAGAAAAACGTAAGGGGTGAAATGAATAGAGGATATTTTTAACTTAAATTCTTATTCAAATTTATACAAGCGTATTCTCTTGGAATTATAGCTAAAAGGGAGAGAGAGTATTATGGCAATCAAAGACAAGGTAATTATTATTACAGGTGCTTCCTCAGGAATTGGCGAGGCTACCGCAAAATTATTAGCATCAAAAGGAGCGAAAGTCGTATTAGGGGCTCGTCGTGAAGATAAATTACACGAATTAGCGGAAGCTATCTCAAATAACGGAGGAGAAGCCATTTACCAGGTAACGGATGTTACAAAAATAGAAGATAGTCAGAAATTAGTTGAATTAGCCAAAACGGAATTTGGCAAAGTCGATGTCATCTTTTTAAATGCCGGTTTAATGCCGAACTCCCCATTGTCCGAACTGAAGAGCAATGAATGGAATCAAATGGTTGATGTAAACTTAAAAGGTGTTTTAAATGGTCTTGAAGCAGTTCTTTCGGAATTTAAGAAACAAAAATCTGGTCATGTAATTACAACTTCTTCAGTAGCTGGACTCAAAGCTTATCCTGGTGGTGCCGTCTATGGTGCAACGAAATGGGCTGTTCGCGATTTAATGGAAGTGTTGCGTATGGAATCCGCACAAGAAGGAACCAATATCCGAACAGCAACCATTTACCCTGCTGCCATCAAAACGGAGTTATTGGAAACGATCACAGATGAAGAAACCGCAGAGGGGACAAATGCAATGTACAACCAGTATCAAATCGGTCCAGACCGTGTTGCCAATGTTGTTGCATTTGCAATCGATCAGCCGGAGGATACCAATGTGAATGAATTTACGATTGGGCCGACCACACAACCTTGGTAATAAAGAGGCTATCAGATTTAATTAACGAGAGGAAGGCAGCGATGACTAGATGGACAGATGAACAATTAGAATTTTTTAGTAATCAAGACGATTTTCATGTATCCCTTTTATAGTGATGGCAAAACGTATAGAACACCGACATGGATTTGGTCAGTTGTAGTTGATAGCAATTTATATGTTCGCGCTTATAACGGACAATGTTCCAGATGGTATCAATCCGCCATTGAATAAGGCGTGGGACAAATGGTTATCAAAGAAGTTTCCTATTCCGTTTACTATATACCGATTGAAACGGGCGCAGAATTAACGGAAAAAATTAATCAAGCTTATCGAGAAAAGTATGGGGAGAGTCCATATGTACCTCCAATGATGACTCAGTGACCAATCAGTCCGACAATGAAAGTCACACCGCGCGAAGAAGCATAATTGGCGATTAAAAAAGCCAAATAGTGAATAAATAGATGGGAATAATCATCGATTCAGCACAAAATTCCTACCTACTCAGCGGGTAGCGAGCACTTATTTAAGTGAGAAATACAGACTAGAAGGGAGCGTATAAAATGGAACTAGAAAAGCTTTTATTCAAAATGAGAAATGAGGGTGTGATCCATGCTGGTTCAGAAGTAAATAAGGCGATGGTAGCAGTATCCGATGAAGCGAGACGTTTGTGTACACACTTGAATAATGGTGTTTATACAAATGAGCAGATCAGGCAACAAGTTTCACAAATTGTCGGTCAGGAGTTAGATGAAGACTTTTCGTTGTTTTTACCATTCACGACTGATTTCGGGGAAAATATTAAAATAGGGAAAAACGTGTTCATTAATTCTGGATGTCGTTTTCAAGATCAAGGCCAAATCTTCATCGGAGATCAAAGTTTAATTGGCCATAATGTTGTTTTGGCAACCATAAACCATAACTATAATCCATTAAATAGAGGAACCATGTATTTGAAACCAATTATATTGAAGGAGAGAACCTGGATCGGCTCTAATGCAACCATTCTTCCGGGAGTTACAGTTGGTGAAAATTCCATTGTTGCGGCTGGGTCAGTCGTTACGAAAGATGTCGAACCTAATACCATTGTCGGCGGAAATCCCGCAAAATTCATAGCACATTTAGAGGATAAAATAAAATAATAATCACTACAAATACTGTCGCTTTAAATAGTAAAGATAAAGGAGAACTACAAAATGGGCATGATTCAATTACATTAAAAGTAACAATGCCGCTACGTGAGCTCAAATGTTTTTCATGCTTTAAATACCAGCTATTTTAATTGAACAGCTGCCAGTTACCGAAATGAAAAATCCGTTGGAAATGCCGTTAAAAACAGTGGGGATTAAGGATTGCCACCAAGGCAATCCTTTTTTAGTACAGCAGCGATTCCAGTAAAATAGTATTTCACAATCTAGTCCTTTTACGACACCAACATTTGCTATCATTGCATCCTCTTCTTTCTGGATTTTCCATCCAAACTCGCTTGTCCCCTACCCTTCTTCTTAGCCACCAAATTTGGATTTATCTTCATTAGTTAAAAGGGTTGAAATTATCGTACATATACTGAAGAAATTGTTGACTTTCTAGTTGATATGAAATCACTTTTATCTGTAGGCTTTTCTATTGAAAAGTTAAGTTTACTAATAAATCAACAATCTAACACATCTTATCAGGATAAGAAAAAATTAATTGTAAAATCATCAAAATTAAAAACAACCAGAAGCGGCTGAAAAAGTCGGATAAGTTCTTGAAATGAATTTTGGAAGGAAAAGCAAATTTTCTAACGTGTTAAAAATTATTGTAGAACTGTGGTAAACAAATGGTACTTCCACAAACTGGCCCTTTTATGAATGGTGATTATTTATAGTCCAATTGCATGCTTCCCAAACTAATTAATTTTAATAAAAATTGTAATATTTAGTATACATTTCAAAGAGGAAAGTACCATCTTTTCAACTGCGCCCGTTTCTGGAAGAAAGCTATTTATGAATAATTCTCTTTTTCTTTGCTATAAATCTCATAAGCAAAATACCCCAATAATAAACCTATCCCTGCTCCTAAGCCAATTGTAGATAGTAGGGAGATTGAGAAAAATAGGCTAAGAAGTATAGCAGCAGCACAGCCGACCATCATTCCAAGTGGTACTAAACTATCTAATAAATATGGAGTACCTTTTGATTTTTTCTTACCCAGCTTACCTATCTTATATTTATGTTTCACCCTAATAACTACAAATACTGCAATTCCACCTGCTATTACAACAGGTAATAAAATACGCATAACTTCCAAATTTGGGCCCATATTAAAATGCTCCTTCTTCACTTTTCAATTATTTTAATTTTAATATAATTTACATCATTAAATGACCCTATTGTTCAAGTTCTTATTCCAGATTTGTGCACAATTCTTGATAGTCTTAGATTTTATTAGCTGATAAAATGTTTGTTTCAACTTGACTTTCACGTTAACGTTAATGTTAATAATAACAATAAGCGCTATAAAATAAGAATGATGGATGAGGAGTTGAATCCTATTTATTCGATTGGAGAGATCATAAATAGAGTAAATGTGAGCAGAAGAACATTGCATTATTATGACCAAATTGAACTTTTGAAACCGACCAAAGTCAAAGATAGTGGTTACCGTTATTACGATACTAAAGCGTTAATAAAACTTCAGACTATTCTAGCGTTAAAATCAATGGACTATACGTTAGATCAGATTAAAGAATTACTTGACAAAAGTGAAAAAGCAGCTCCTATAAAACCGGAAGATGCTTGGATTCATTCATTAAGTGAACAAAAAAAATTTTGCATCAAACAAGATTGATGAATTAAGACGAAAACAATTTATCTTAAGGAGTATGTCCCAAACAATTGAAATGTCTGGTCACTATAATGAAGCGCATATTTTTGAATTGATAAAGAGATTGGATAGAACTGATTTTACTGATGGTGAAATACCAGCAACTTTTCCACAAGATATATTTACTGTTGATGAAATAAAAATTCTTGAACAGCTACCCTTAATAGGAAGTGACGACTCACGTATACAATGGACAATCGAACTTATTAAAGAAACACGTAAGAATATGCATGCCCACCCCAGCTCACCTATCGCGCAAGAACTTGCAAAACAATGGAAGCATTGTATATCTAGTTGGTTCAAAGGAGATGTAAAACTACAAGAAAAATATTTTAACTTTATTGATTCCACCAACAAAAATAACCAAATTATATTTGGATTAGATGAAAAGCTCATTAAATATATGGACCAAACTTTGTATTACTTAAGTCAAGAGGAGATTGATAAATCATGAGTTTACCAAGAGAAACGAGCGCTCACAAGGATTTTATAAAACATATAACGTTGTTTATCGTTATTCACATCATCATCAATATGTTGTTACGAACGGGAACGGAATCTATGCCTCAATTTTTTTCTAGTATACAACAATCTATTTTGGAAGGTGAAATATGGTTTTACCAGGAGCAAACAGGGATCTTTATCACATTTATTTGGTTTGTTATTCTAATAGGACAAGGGTTCTATGTATTTTTTATTAAAAATACAATTAAACAAGAGGGCAACGATTGGTGATCGATTTCATTCTTGATTACAAATGGTATTTTTTTGTTGCAGGGGAAATTATTTTTTGGGGCAGTATCATTGGATTTTTATTGTTAAGATATGTGTTCAAACTAAACCGGCTAAATAAATACCTTATTTTACTATGGTTGCTAAGTGATTTGTGGCTATTGACACTCGTTATTCTCGATTTTATGAGAACAGGACATTTTAATACGTTTCAAATTTTAATCATTATTGCCGTTATTTATGCGTTTACCGAAGGTAAAAAAGATATAAAAAAGCTTGACGGTTTTGTCAACCGAACGATAACAAAATGGCAAAGCTAACCTCTATCAGAAACGAAATAAAATCGAACAGAGGAAACTTTTGTTAGTTTAAAATAGGGCTGTAAAGTCTGATTCAATAAAAAGATCAGAACCTGTTTTTGAAAAAAGATTGATCAAAACAGGTTCTCAAAATATTTCGTTCCGGAGAATTTTCATAAAAAAGTTTGATCATTTTCTGCTTGTGTTATTACGTTAAAGCGCCCAATTGCTTAACTGTAGTTTATCCAAATACGACTGGTATCACAAGAACTACGACAAACCTTGTTTATAGTCTTTTTGAAGCATTCCCATAAGAATTTCATCAGAGTATGTATTGTTCATATATAGTGATTGCCTTAGTGTCCCTTCTTTTTTAAACCCTGCTTTTTCATATGCTTTAATGCCACGAATGTTGTGAGAGAACACCTCTAATTCTAAACGATTTAAATTAAGCTCCTCAAAAGTAAACTTTTGTGCAAGCTGAGTTGCTTCAGTACCATAACCTTTGTTTACAGTATTTCGACTATGTAGCGATATTCTAAACCCTGCTTTTTTATTATCTGAATCAATTTCTAAAATGGATAAATCACCTATAATCTGGTCATTATCTAACAGACAAATGGCGAAATCATAGCGCGTAGGGTCTTTGCTGAACTGTTTATACTTTTCTGTGATTTCATCAAGTGTAAATGTCTTACGAGTTCCAGTCATATAAAGGAACTCTTCATTCTGACAAGAATTATAAATACTTTCGAAATCTTCATCTTTGATTGGTCTTAAGTACACCACTTTTCCCAGTATTACCATAGCGACTCCTACTTTCTTTTTCTCTTTGTTAAGAATAGTTTTATATTGTAGGGTTCTCCATCATAAGTAAAAACTCCTTTTTAGGCCCTTATGCACAATACAGGAGCAAATACTTATTCCATTTTGCGCCCTTATGGAAGACTTGATTTCAAGATAATAGTAAAAACAATCTACTGCTTTTCCCCTATAGCTTACGTACATTACTTCTCAACCTTATTATCTTTTTCCCATTCTTCTAAAGTCATCATGTTAAATTGTTCTTCGAAATCTATCCTCAAAGGAGTAATTAATTCAAGACTATTACCATCGGGGTCTTTAAAATAAATAGCTGCATGAGCCTGAGGATTATTCGGTAGTACCAATGGCTGTTTTTCAGGTGGGAAGCCAAAATTAGTTGAGACAGTTATTCCTCTTTTTTCTAACCACTCTTTAATACTCTTCATATCTTCTCTATCTATTTGTAAGGCTAAATGTCTTAATGAGGGATGGTAAGGTGTATTAACTTTATCTGTCTCCCATAACCCTAACCAGCTTCTCCCTTTCTCAATCCAGAAAAATACTAAGTTTTCTTGTTGGTATGCAATTTCTAAATCTAATTATTTATAAAACTCAATAGATGTTTCAAGATTACTGACAGGTAAATGTGCTTCATAAATTCCTTTAATCAATTTCTTCCCTCCTTTCGTTTCCTAATTTAATTATAAATAATATTCAGTTCATTTAAAATTAAACCGCAACTTTAATGGCATACTTACAAATTCAAGATGAACTATCTTATTATCTTTCTTACCCCAGAATATGGATTCAAAAAGGACGCCTTGTTCGACAAGCGCGCCTTTTGTTGAACACTGATCGATACTCATTAGAATGTGAAGAAAACAAATTAAAAGACAAAAAATATTATAACTAAACCACCAATCTGATATATTTAAATAAAGACGGTGATTCTTTTTATTTGCAGGTAATAACGGTAGTGGAAAAAGCACTTTTTGTAATTTGATTATCGACAAAATTGATATTGATATCAACATTGATGCGATGCTGATGCTAGTGCATGCCTATCAGGGAAACACTGTCACAATCACACCATCCATATTGTTGCCTGATATCTCATAATGAAGTTTGGAAGGCACATGAATGGTCGTATTTTTATTAACAGCATAATAAGAGATCTGATATTTTTCCCCTTTCACACTAACAGAAATGGCTTTTTCTTCTTTTAAGTAATCCAAATATTCTTCTAGAGCGAAATTCTTTTCTTTCATAATCGCACTGTGAGGCAAACCAACATAGCGGATATGCCACGGTTCATATTGAATGCCAGTAATGTCCGTTTTATCCTCTGGATAGCGTAAAATGAACCCGTATTCCCAAGCATTTTCTTCTATCCACTTCCCTTCAGGTGCTTTAGCCATCGTCGTTTGAGTGGTTCCTACATCAAGCGATAAGCCCAAATTGTGTTCGCTATATCCGGCTGGCAAAGCAGTACCAGAGCCCTTTTCTTGATAAAGTTGCCTTTGATCATCAAAATTCCGATAGCCACTAGTAATCCAAAAATTATCAACTCCTTCTTTTTCTGCGGCAGTAATCATTTCTGAAAATTCACGTGCTATATCCACTGACAAATACGTATCGTTATATAACAATCCGAATCCCTTTACCAATTCATTGTGCGTAAAAAGATTGACGACATCTGATTTAATACCTTCTTGGCGAACAGGATATTCACTATTGACTAAAAGCAGATTTCCTTGATAGATTTGTTCTTCTATAATCTTTATTTTTTGGATATTATCATAAGCCTTTCTATCCTCTTCTTGATCATACTCTTGTACTTCTACGTTTGCTATATCTTCTTTTGATTCAAAAAAAGAAACATTATTTGCGAAAACGAAACATGAGCACACTAGTAATAAAATTAAAAATCCCCACTTCTTCATATTTTAGCTTCCTCCTATTTTCTCTTTGCTTAAAAGGATAGCGAAAACTTCTTAAAAAAAGAGTGGGGTAAATTTTAAATTTTTCTTAAATCAGGTATCTGAAGTTATTCTATCTTCATTATTTCGTAAAGCTTCACTTTCCTTTTGGTAATCGAACTTCAAAAACTGTCTGTGTTAAGCTGCTTTGAACAGTAATTGATCCGCTGTGTTGCTCTACAATATTCTTCGCAATGAACAATCCAAGACCAGTGCTATTTTTGTGTTGAGTTCTTGCTTTGTCTCCAGTATAGAACATATCAAAGAGATGCGGGAGTTCCTCCGCAGGAATACTATCTCCATAATTCACAACTTGTACAACCACTTCTCCCGACTCAATATAGCCATTAACATCTACAAATTGACCATCGTATCCATACCGAGTCGCATTGATCAAAAGATTTTCAAACACACGTGCTAACAGCTCTCCGTCACCGGTAATAGGTAAGCTAGGAGTCATATTCATTCGGGCGATCAAATCATTTTTCGTAAAGACAGGATATAATTCTTCTTTCAATTGATTAAGGAGGTCACTTAAATTAATATTTTTTTGTTCAATTGGCAACATGCCATAGTTCATTCTCGTTATTTCGAATAATTCATCAATAAGACCTTCTAAACGCTGAGATTTAGTATAAGCAATCGTTAAAAAATGTTTAACTTGGTCTTTCGTCAAATTTTCATCCTTAAGGATTAAATCTAAATAGCCTAATACAGAGGTGAGCGGTGTACGCAGATCATGAGCTAAATTTACAACTAACTGATCTTTACTGCTTTCCGAGAATTCTCCTTTTTCAGTTGCCTGTTTCAATTTTTCACTAGCTAAATTAATATCTTGCGCAATATCTCTGAATTCATCATCTGAAAGGATTTGAACACGGTGATTAAAGTTGCCTTGAGCGAGATAGTGAATTCCGTTAGAAATATTATTAAAATAGGTCACGTAGCGCTTCGTGAGTAAGAAGAAAAACAATATCGAAAGTGGGATAAATATTAGTAAAAAAAAGTTAATGTCTCCAATTTCTCCAATGATTTGACGGAAATGGGCTAATGGACTTTTATAATCAACAACCGTGTAATAAAAATATTGAAGGGTTTTATAAATGATATACGTGATGGTACCTGACAGTAGCATACTTAAGCCAAATATTATAATCATTTTGGAACGAAAACTTCTTGAGAATTTAACCATTGAATGTATACCCCACGCCCCACACAGTTTTAATCCATTTGTGTGTTCGATTATCTTCTTTAAGCTTTTTCCTTATTGTACGAACATGGACCATAACGGTATTCCCACTCTCAAAATATGCTTCGTCCCACACCTGCTGAAAAATATTTTCTACACTGTAAACCTTCTTTGGATGACTGGCCAGTAGATACAAAATATCAAACTCTTTTGGTGTTAGCTCAATGTCCTCATCATATAGAGTAACCGTGCGTTGGTCAGGGGAAATCAATAACCCACCAAATTCTAGTTGCGTTTTATTATCCTTTTGGGGATGATTCAGGTTTATAAAGCGTCGCAATTGAGCATTTACACGAGCAACCAATTCAATGGGGGTGAATGGTTTAGTCATATAATCATCTGCTCCAATTACCAGCCCCTGTACTTTATCAAAATCAGAAGTTTTAGCACTCAAAAATATGATAGGCATATTATGCTGTTCGCGAATGCGACGAGTTACTTCATATCCATCCATTTTCGGCATCATAATATCCAAAATCAGCAAATCAAAGACCTGAGTCTCGACAAAACGAACAGCCTCTTGTCCATCCGATGCTTTAAAACACTGGTACCCTTCTTTTTCTAAATGAAAAGCAATTAAATCAGCAATTTCCTCCTCGTCATCAGCAATTAATATGGAAATATTTTTCATATTTACACCCCTACATAAAGTTTAGCATATAGATTCTATTCACTTTCTATTGTATCTTAACTTTTTCCAAAAAAATGGACGTATTATTGGGCTTAAAATAAACACAGCTCTTCAACTAAACTTCCCTTATTTCCATTAAATCCTTAACCATATCTTTGAAAAATACTGTATTTTCCTTAAGCGCTACTCCACAATTTGGCCCTTTAGTTGAACTGTTAAGTTCTACGTCTCCTCTTATTGATGATCAGCCTCAGCTAGCATAATGTTATGTGTTTTTGTGTTTAGATAATTGCGTTTCAAATGTCTGATCCTCTTGTTTAGTTTAAAAAATCTTTTTTATATCGAAAAGCTAGATATATTCCTGAAGCGATGAATGCAAATGAATATTTAAATAAGAAGAAAATTTGCCACATATATTCTTTTGGGAAAATGATATCGCATAAAATTACTCCAAATAACATAATAAGGGTACTTTTTAATTGTATTTGAATTGTTCTTTCATCAGCTTTTCCCATTTTTAGTAGAAATACGAACGTTAGAGCCAATCCGATTAAAAGCATTACAAAACCGATGCCAATAAGCATATTCCAATTAGCAGTTGATTCTTCCACCCAGGTTTTTAAAGGATTAAAAACAGACTCAATTTTCATTTTGATCACTGCCTTTCACATAAGTGAAAATATCGTTAACATCTACGTTAAAGAAATCAGCTATTCGAAAAGCTAAAACAAGAGAAGGGGAGTAATTATTTTTTTCCATAACAAATATGGTTTGTTTAGACACGCCAACAGCATCCGCCAACTCTTTTTGTGACATTCTCTTTAAAACCCTATGTTCGTACACTTTGTTTTCAATATAATCTTCAAAATCCTCCTTCAAAGTCGCTAACCTCCTTTTTCCTCTATAATCGCATCATAAATTATTTTTATATAAAAGTAAAGTAAAATTATACAAAATTAAAATAAAATATAATCGTATAAAAGTTTATATATGTGTGTGTTTGTTTGTTGGTCAATATTAAAAACAAAAAAAGGGCAGATTCAAATTAGAATCCAACCCACTGCTTAAGCCTTATTCAATAAAACGGTTCTATCCCAGCATACAGTTGTTCGATTATCGCGACCGTCTGGTTAAGGGGGGACTTTGGCAAAGTTCTACTTCGCATACTGATAAACATCCGGTCTCAGGTTTTTGAATATTTGGGGTTATTGACAAATAGCCTATCCACCGTAGTATCTAATGCATTTGCTATATTAAAAGCCAATTGTAAGGTAGGGTCATACTTGTCGTTTTCGATTGCATTAATTGTTTGCCGGGATACTTTGCAAATTTTAGCCAATTCTGCTTGAGATAATTTAGAAGAACTTCTTAACTCTTTAATATAATTTTTCATTTAACCACCGTACTTCTTTTTGAAAAATAATAATGAGATCAAATACACAATTGATATTGTCACAAGAAAAGTAAATGGATTTATCCCTTCGTATGCCCCTTCTATCTCAATGTTCAAATATCCTTTTCTAAAAAGCTCGATTAATACATATCCGATAACTACTGCAAACGTGTAAGATTGGGTTTTCATTTTGATAAAGTTTTTTCTTTCGTCTCCCAAAGGCGTCAAAGATACAAGCGTAAAAATAATTAAAATCACACTAATCATCAAAGCAATGATGAATAAAGTGAAAAAAATCCAATCCATATTTCATTCCTCCTCATCCGAAATGTCAAAAATATTTTACATATTTTCATCATATCATATGTACTTAAAATGTTAAATATACTTTACATCATCAGCAAAAGAGAATCCTCTTTAACGAGGAAGCGCCCTTTAATGGAACAAAGTTAATTCCTAAAACTTTCATTGCTAATAATGTACAAGCACCTTTAAAGGTTTAATTGTTCCTTTACTTAAATCCTTAAAGCATTGAATGAGATTTTCCTTAGATGTTTCATATTGAAATAATTGATCAATATAGGGAGTTTTTTTAACATGCTTAAAAAACCATTGTGAATGCTTTTTATAATCCCATCCATCACTTGAACCCACGATACGTAACTCCTTTTCATAAAACTCTGGTTGTAATCTAAATTCTTCTTTGTTTCCATCAGATAAAATACAAATCTCCCCATCTTTTTTGATCGATTTTTGCAACGCTTGAAATGCACTATATTTTCCTGAACACTCTATTCCGAAATCATACTCATATCCCAATTGGTTTTGGATTTCAAAGGCACTTTTCACACCAAAATTCCTGGCTATATCTCTCCGGCAAACGTCTGGTTCGATGATGTCGACCTGATCAACACCAACATAATTTTTTAAAAAGTAGACAGCCAATAACCCCATTGCCCCCATCCCTGTAACCAATACCTTTTCTTCTCTATTCGGGTCTAATTTTAAGACGCCTTTTGCTGAATCACATGATAAAATTGTGAGTAATGCTGGAGAGCAAGGGGTATCTTTAGGAACCGGAATCACGTTATTTTCTTTTGCTATTGAAAAATCCTTATGGCCATAAAACGCAATTACTCTATCACCAATTTGTAACGACTGAACGTTAGCCCCAATACTTATTACTTCCCCGTAATTTTCATATCCAGTGTTCTTTGGATATTTGGGGTTTACATCAGTAATATCACTTTCATTATACTGCGGCATTTCTGCCCCAACACTTATCGAGCCAAGGATTGTTTTAATTAGTACTTCATTCTTGTCTAAAGGGGGTAATTCTCGAACCTGCCATTTTAACAGCCTTCTACCATTTAACTCTAGCGAGTGTTGTTTCACAAATATCCACCACCAAATATTACGAGGTTTTTAATAAAACCATTATTTAAAAGAACATAATTTTATCTTCGATTTCCCTACCAAAAATCCCTGTTGATCTTCAACAATATGGCCCTATTGTCCAACATTGATGATAATTCTTATTCAGGAAATGCGCCCGATTACTTAATAAGTTTTATGGATTATCTTTTCCTTTTCCTAGAGAAAATCCTTCAAATAAACGCCCACCGTAGGGATTCAAAACCTTATCTACTAATTGAACAACCTTATTTTTCTCACCCGTTTTATAAAAAACATTAAAGGCTTCTACGAACTCTTCGGTAAATTTCTCATCATGTTGATTTAAAGCACGAAAAATCCATTTAGAAGAACCAATCCACTGACGATTAGTTCTTAAAACAAATTCCTGAACAAGATCAGCTAATGTGTTAGCTATAAATATTTCCTCAGCTCGGTTATTACTTCCTAAAAAATCATCAAGAGCATCAGTTATAAAATATCGCTTTGTTCTAACAGTTTCTTCAGACCATATTTCAGGTCCCTTCTCTAATATATCTTTCGCTTCTTTTTTTATAGATTCTAATATTCCTTCATCTTTTAAAATAATCCCTTCAGAAATCATCCTTGGCATAGAAGGCTTTGCAGCTTTACAGTCCATTTCAATAAAGTATTTGTATGAAGTTAAATTATGGACAAAAACCTCTATTGCCCATCCAAAGTCAAACATAGACTCTCTATATGATGAAGTAAGTCTTTTATCAAAAATGACAATATCAAGATCAGAAGTTTCTGTTGCCTCTCCCCTAACTACACTTCCTGCTAATAAAGCCCCTTGGCAATTTGAAAAGTGCTTATCAATAAATTGTTTTGCTGCTACAACTGGATCAGACCTTTTCATTCACTTCACCTCTACAAATCTGTTCAATTCCAATATATATTCGTCAATAAAAAGAAAAACCCTATTTCAATAATCCAACTTTATTTTAAAATACTTCCCAATTACTGCATTAGAAAGGCGTTCCTTCTTATTTGAACTGCACCCCAATTGTTAGTTGTGTCTAACAATTGGGGTGCAGTTCATTCCGTTGAAGCGCCCGTTTATTTAAGAAGGTAGCCCTTACATTTCTTTTCCAAAGTATTGGATACCAGGGTCATTTGTATAACGTTGATTTGGGAATAGTATTTTTTCTAAATAGGGTGATGAAATGCTTTCAAAGGTATATTTTGCTTCATCCACAGTACGTCTTCCTGTCACAATATCGTGGAACAAATTTACAAACAAAAAATTCGCTTCCTCTTTATCACAAATTACGGTAACTTCACCTCTCGTTCTAGCAGGGTAACAACTACCATCAAAGCGAGCAATTTCATCAAATAATTCTACTGGAGTTCTATAATCAACCGTTTGCTCAAGGAAATCCATATGATTAGTCGGTAAGTTATGTGGTACAGCGTCACGTAATACAACCGTACGCTTCCAAGGTCCGTTATTATACCAAATCAATCTGCTTGCTATGGCTTCTTGAGGATACCCATACTTTTTTATTATTTTTAAGGCTCCCTCTCGTTGTTTCTTTTCCCAAGTACTTAAAATTTGCTCTATATAATTTTGGTAATCATTATTCATTTGACTTCCTCCTGCATAATTTATTCATTCTAAATAATTTATGCAGGAGCCTAGAAATACGTTATATAGTTGACTTTGTAGTCTTAAAAACAGGTTTTTTATTGAAGTATACTGCCCGTTTGCTTAATAACAATTAATTTTAAACAGAAATAATCACTACTAGGAATTATTCCGCAAAATGGCCCGATAATGTAAACTTGAATGCCTTTTATTCCGTTAAAGCTCCCTTTTCTGGAACAAAAGGTATATCTAAAATGTGTCCTTAAACCTTACCATATGACTTTTGTTATTGATATCTTAGCTGTTTCGTATCTATTCCAAACTGTATCGCTATTCAAACTGCTACCCAATACATCTCTTAAACCTAAATTCCTTAGCATATTATCTTCTTCTTTCGTGATTACACACCCAATGAGATTCTCCTCAAGAAATTTATATAAGTCTTCATTACTGCATTTATTATATAACATTTCTAAAACTTCATGTCTAATTACATTACGGGGGACAACATGATCGTGAATTAACCCTTTCGTTTTGTTTTTTTCCCTATTGGCGTATTGTTCATAGGCTCTATCGGACCACCATTTACAACCTTTATGTTTTCCATTATATTCAGTCCAACCCCATAGAAAATCATCAAGTAATATATGTACATTTCCTAATGGTAACTCATCTGTTAAATACAGCTGATAAACCTTTGAAAGTGACTTAACCATATCCAGTTTGGTTATGAATTTTCTATTTTTTTCTGCTCTCCTCACAAGTAAATACACCCCTCTCTCTATTTCACAACCTTGCCCAATTCAGTCACAGTGCTTCTTCTACAACTGCGCCCGATAATTGAATAAATGAATCTTAATTAACTTTCAGCTTATTCAATCACGGCGGCCCTTTTCTTGAACAATACCCATATTGATGCAGAAAAACAATAGGCTAATCTTTATTATTATTTATTAATTCCTCACGTATCCTTTTTAGTAATTTGGTCTGTTCAAGTATGTTGTTGTTAACCTTCCGTATCGCATCAAATACAAGAAAGATGCCAACAAAAATTAAAATTAAAAACAATAAATTCACTTTTTGACACCCCCCCCTATTTTAAACACCCCTTGTTCCGGAATGCGCCTGATTGAGGAAAAATCCTTGCTTAAAATCTACGGTTAACTCAATAAATAGTAACACTCAATCATCCTTTTTGAGAATTCTACGGATAGATCTATATGTTGGTATTCCCATTATCAACATAAAAGCAATAATAAACCATAGAGATGGTTCAAAAGTGATAGCATTATAAATAATTATAAGTACTGCAATCCAACCAAGAATGCTGGCTATCAAATTGTCTTTTTCAGATTTAAACATTGAATCACTTCCTTTTAAATCGTTGTTCAATTAATGTCTCTTATAAGCAAAAGTGGAACAGGTCTTAATCCGTTCTTGCGTCCGATTGGTGAATAAAACAATTCTTACTCATTACCATTTTTTATTCTATGATTCTCATCATCAATATTCTATGATTCTCATCATCAATTTTCTTTTCAATTCTATTAAGTTGATTGGTTCGCTTTTTATTAGAACGAAACATCTTTTGCGAATTCGGAAAAGTCCGTGTCTTTCGTTTCATAAATCAGATTACCATCTTTTAGTTTTGCCCCTCCACCAGCTCCGGCTAAACGAGCATCTTGAGAGGGTGAACCAACATACTTTTGTTCCACTTGTTTTGTCGTTCTCTTTGGGGTTTCTGTTCCACGAAAACTGATAACAACTTCCTTTGTTTCGGCGTTCTGTAGAACATAGCCATGAAGGCCAGTATCTTTATCTTTGATGGTTTCGATATTTTTCCAAATGATTTTATCACCGTTACTCTTGGTAAATTTGATTTCTTTTTTGTTATCTTTATAAGTTTCCTCTGAAATACCACTTGCTTCAAAATCTGTAACGCTTTGACCCATAGATAAATTTTCCTTTCTCTTGTATACTCTTTAAATACAGAGGTGATTTTATTGAAAAATAGGTCGAACTTATCAATTTTAATTTTTATTATGATTATTATTATACTATTAGGAGGTTGTAATTTGAACCAAAATAATGATAAGTACGATGAAGAAACAATCTCTAAAGCTAAAGAAACAGCTGAAAGTTACATCAAAAACAACTATAAAGGCGTTCAATCTATTGAAATAGAAGAGCCTTACCAGGCACCAATGGGAAGTATGACAGTTGATGGAATTGTGAATGGTGAATTTGGATTCTCGATAAGTTTGAATGAGGATTTTACAGTATCAAGAATTGGAGAAAATGAAGGATTTCCAGATGAAAAAGAAGAGTGTAAAGAAAAGGTTTGTGATTATTAAATAGGACGGTATTCAGAATGTGGAAATATCTTGTGCTTTTTATAATTGTCAGCATAGTACTTGTTGGGTGTAATGTGAATTCAACTAACCAAAATTATGATGAAAAAGCTATTGATAGAGCTAAAGATACAGTCGAAAGTTACTTGAAAAACAATTACGAAAATATAAATAAAGTTGAATTTAGTGATGATACAAGTGATCCTATGGGAGGTTTAATGATTCGTGGAACAGTGAATGGTGAGGCTGGATTTTCTGTCAGTATTGACCCCGAAAATTATATTGTAAATAGTTTAGCAGAGAAAAAGGATTTTCCAAGGAGAAAAAAGGAATGCAAGGAAAGATCATGTGATTATTAAATAAAGCAGCATGATTAATTTTTATTTATTTACGACACTATACTTTCCAGTCTTCTTCATTTCCTTCATTGTTGCTGACCTAATAATAAAGGGAAGCTATTTAGCTCCCCTTTTATACTTAGTTATATTGTGATTATTTAAAAAATAGAATTAGTTAATTAGTAACTGCTTGTTTTACTTAAAAATTAAGTTTGAAAAGTCTTGCTAGTCTTCCGTCTCTTGATACAGGTGATAACTCAGTGTAGAATTCTATGTCTTCAACTATTGCCTCTCCCTCATCGTATCCATGTTCAATGCGAAATCGATTAGCTATATATCTTATACATCGAATACGGGATGGAAAAACACATATCTCATTCCCCATCTTATCTAACAAAATTGTTAAAGTTTGATTAGGACAGCGAAAACTATTAACCATATGCTCAGAATTCTCTTTGTGAGTAACCCATTCTAAATTACTTTTTTTAGGATTTAATCGGTCAGAATCTATATGGTTAACAACCGGTTTATTATCAGGATTAGGTATAAATGCTTTTGCAACCAGTCTATGAACTAATAGCTGTTTAGGTTTACCATTAATTCTTAAACGAACAAACTTATAACCTCCATTGTTAATATGATGTGTTAATAATTTACCATTAGTTTTATTTAGTACATCGCCATCTGTGTTTACCATATAATTTGGATAACTTTCAACCTCTTTCCATTTACCAACAGATGTAATTTCATTTAGTTTATTTAGAGTTTGTGTATCCATACGTCACCTCCTTAGACCCTCATCATTAATGTTGTATTTGCTAAAAAAGTAGGTATATAAAAGTACCTATACCTATTAATACCAATAATAATAACAAACACCCTAGAGTTGAACCTATTTTAAATTGATGATATCTCCTAAAATTAAAATTCTGCCTTGCCTCAAGGGCAAAAGAATATACAAAAAATAAGAAGATATTTATAATAATTCCGTCTTGGACTATTCCATCTAATCGTTCTTTCACCTTATATTCTATCAATTCAAAAGCCTTATATGCAGGCTGATTCCAAATCTTCTTTGTTTTAATATAGTTTTCATTTAAATCTTCAGCTATTGCTAAACGACATTTATCTTCTTTATCTGACATGGTAGATAACAAACCGTTCAAAGTCATAATCATATCATTATCATTATACTTTTTAATGTGGTGTTGAATAAAGGAATGAAAGGATTTTTCAGTCCCCAATTGTGATTTAAAAGTATCAATAGACATATTTTTCAGTTCTTCATCAGAAAAATTTTTCGTTGGCAAACCAATCACTTCCTTAAATTATTTTTTTGATTACTATATTATGATTAAAGCTCTTTACTATAAATAATCTTTATATTTCGTTAAGCCCTTATCTAATAGTCCCATGTTAATATCCTCTTGATTACCTAGTCCATTTTCTACTACTGCTTTACGTAACATAATGTCTATGTTTTGGTTTAACGAATCACTCGAAACAATACGGTTGTGAAATATAGGTGTAACGACAACTATTTGGAAAAGTAATGAAAATATTATCATGAAAAGAAATAATCCCCATGATTGGAACGGATAAACCGCAATAAAATAAGGTAATTTTGATATCCACTTTAAAACCGTTTGAGGAAACTCGTTCGACACTCGTACTCTTTTATCAAAAAGAGCTAGTATTTGTTCTTCTACCAATGTGTATTTACAATTCCCAAAAGACTTATGATACGTAATAAAAACTTTAAATACAAATACTCCCCAGAAAAGAGGACTAGAGAAAAAGCTAACATCCATCATAAAACCTCACTTTTTTCTATGTTTATCCCGACGTATCTTTAGTCATTCCTATCAAAAGTAATAAGGACGAGAGGAAAATAAAGGCCTCCCGTACTTCTTCCATTACCTTATTTGCATAAAGATTAAAACTACCTCTATCACTAAGGGTAAAAAATTATGTGGTATTAATACCCACTACTCGTTTGCTTCGAATTCTAATTTGCCTTTAATTATATTAGATGAATGCTTAGATGATATCTCGTATCGAATATATTCTGGAACCTTATTAAATAATAATACTGACGGAAAATAGACTTTATCTTTGGCTTTCATATATGATTGATTAAAAGTTATTATGGTTTGTTGATCTTCCTCGTATAATTTGTATATATAAAAACTTTTTATACGACTAATATATTCGTTTTTGTAGAAGTCTTCATAGTAGGCTATATCTAAATTAGCGTCAGTCTCAGTAGGACTGAATTTATAATTCTTTATTGAAGAAGATTCTATTTGTTTCAAAATATATTTGGGTGTATTTTCAAAAGATAATTTAATAATTTCATCATCTGGTACTGGAAAATCATTCAATTCACATAAAGAGCCGGATGGCATAATTAATTTAATATCAATATCTTCATCATATTCAGTTCCAGTATTTTCAATTGCTAGATCAAGTCGGTATTTTGAATCCAATTTTTCAAAATAGTCTTCGAAATGACCTATTGCTATAACTAATTTGTACAAATCCAATATTAGATGGTATTTTTTCGTCTCATCGTCTGATCCAATAAGTTCATATTTATTTCCACTACCAGTGATTGCTACTAAATTTTGTTGTTTCTTAAGGTTTCCCAATTCAAAGAAGCTAGATTCTATATTTATTCGATTGTTAAGAGCAAATTTTTTTATTTCACTCTGCTTCTCTACATCTATCTCTACATCTATAGTTTTAAATAACTGTATATTTAAATTTAGTGTGTTTGGATTTTTTGAATTAAGAAGTTCATCTGATCTAATAAGCTTATATGTTTTAATTTTATGAATTATTTCAATAGCTTTTTCTCTTAAATCAGATAAATACTGTGATTTTATAAATTCTGATTTATAAAGCAATGGAGGGTTACTAATCTTACCATTTTGTGCTCCTTTTACCGTAAAAACTTTTTCTTTATTCTCGACTGTCTCTGTTTTTTTGGCTATTTCCTTAAAAAAATGCATCTGTAGATGTTGTAATAGTTTTGTTTTAAATTCCTGTAGCTCTTTGTAAATTGAATATATACCTCTATCAGAATACTTATCTTGGAAATTTATTATTCTTTGACGTTGATCTTCTTTGATCAGATGTGGATCTATCGGACGTCTACTAAAGTATAAAAATACTTGCTTGTTGCTTTCTAGTAAAATTTCAATTTCTTCTTCTGTACCTGATCTATAATCATCTGTAGGAGAACCAAATGTTGTCCAAAAAACAGCTATTGCAGCGTCCGCAGACTTTACTATTCAACAAAGGTTCCTTGTCTGTCAGGAAACCTTCTTTATAGTTACTCCATCAATTCGACAGAAAGTGTATTAATTTTAGCGGGATGCGATTCTAAAATAATACCATCATATTCAACATTTATCTTGTCCCCAACTTGAAATTTATCAACTTTATTCACGGAAAGATCCACATATACATTTCCTTCTGTACTTCCTAATTTACCGTACACGAGCGCCGTGTTACCTGTAATTTCATTGATTGTCCCAGTGAAATAGACACTTCCTGTATAAATGTCATTAGTTTTTTCATCACTTCCATTAATTGAACTTGAACACCCCAAAATAGGTAACAAGAAAATAATAGCCAAGCCTATACGTAATCTAAACATCGATTTCTCCCTTCTTTATGGCGTAAGGGATCCTTATTATTAAGGAATGCACCCTTTTATTTATGGATTAATATTAAAAACGTATATCTAGTAACCGCTTGATATCTTTAAATCGTTTCTTATGTTTTTTCAGTAAAGATTTAAGGCTTCTGCAAAGAATTGAAATCTTTGTAAGGAAAAAGGTTAGAAGTTATATCACTTAATACATAAAAAGCATTGAAAACATTTACTTATCCCATTCCTCCTTTAAAATAGCATAGGAATATTCATCCCACCATTGATCACCATGAGGGATGCATTTTTTAAAATAACCTTCTCTTCTCATTCCAATCTTTTCCATTACACGATAAGAAGGAATGTTTTCTGGCTGACATGTAGCTACAATTCTATGTATCTTTAAATCCGAAAAGCCATATTTTATTACTGCAGATGCAGCTTCGGATGCGTAACCTTTATTATAATATTCAGGATTAAATACCCACCCTATTTCATAAGAATGATTACCAAAATAGTTAAAAAACTCTAAATGCCCGATTAAACTATCTTCATCAGCTAGTATTACTGGGAATTTCTCAGCTGAATCACCAAGATTTTTCTTAATAAGCTCCTTTGTTTCTTCTTTCGTTAATACACCTTCTGGCATATATTTCATCACATTCTTTTGGGAAGTATACGTATGTACTTCTTCCCAATCAAGTAATTCAAAATTACGTATAATTAATCTTTCTGTTCTTATGTACATTCTTTCTCCTTTAAAAATTGAAGTTTGGAAAAAAACACGTTATTAATAAACGAGCCCTATATGGAACAATTACTTTTTCAGCTAACTTTCTAATAATTGATTACAAAGATCCCCACAAAGGCCTTGTGTTTTATATCTATTTACCATTTCTTTTAAATCAATGAATAAAACATTATCTTTTAGTACTTTCTCAAATTAGTAATATGCTAAATTCGGATTAATCGCTACCTCTGTGCCATCCATACATTTTGGTCTTTAAATTCCACTGGGACTTGTTCTAACCTTAAAATTCAGTTTAATTTCATTTTTTATCTTTCTCAATCACACGTTGAATGACATAAGCAGTACCAATTGTCGGATGGCCTGCAAATGGTATCTGTGAATCAGGGGTAAAAACCTTACATTATATCACATTATATCCCCCATTCTTTTGTAATCCTAATATTATATTCAGAAAAGTTCATCTCCTTTGCAACCCTTGAACGTCAAGAAATCGTTCTTCTGTTTGGACAAAAACAATGTAGGTATCCTCAATTTTCCAACTCTGTCCACTTTCCCATTTTTGAAAAGGTTCGTATCCTAGTTCCTCAAGGTACCAACACCAAAAATCAATTGACCTTTTTAAATCGGAAACATATATCTCAATATGATGAAGTAATCCGTTTGACAAGAAATAACCCTCCTTCCCCTTATTCTGTTCTTGCGCTCGATTGCGAAAGTTAGATATAAACTTTATTTACCATCCGTATAGAATTTAAAAAACTTTTTCGTTGAGTTGATTTCATAAGGATACAAAGCATACTCAGTAGGTGAACTCGAATAACCATGTTGACATATCATATCCGTAAGATTTCTGCGATGATATGTGCCGTGGCTGACAATATGCTGAACCAATTCGGAAAGATAGGCTAAGAGGGCCCCTTTAAAGGTATTCTCTTGACTCTTAGAGTTTGGCTCGATAGCATCTTGATATACAGGTTTTAAAGCATTCATCTATAGATGGACTAAAATATTGACAAGCTTTCCGAACGGATCCCTAACGAAAAAACGGCGTACATCCCATGGCTCATTAGCCGGTCCATACTCAACTGGAATACCTGCTTCTTTTATGCGGGCTAATGCATCATCAAGATCATCAACTTCAATTGACAAATCGGGCACCGGAGTGCCGGAACCACCTTCTGAAAGGAAACTAATTTGCGTTTCCATTTTTTCATGTGATCCGTATGTTGCAATAAAATCCATATTCATTAATTGATCAAGTCCAAGAACTTCCTCGTAAAAGTGCTTAGCTTTTGTAAAATCCTGAGTTTCCACATTGGCAACAATCCGTTTAATCTTCATCCTTATTTCCTCCAGCGCTATCATAAATTTGTTCTACAAATACAGAAGAAAGGGCGCCTCTTACCCCAGATAGGCGCCCGTTAATGTAAAGAGTTATACATTAGAATTTCCAGCAATTAAATAACCAAAGTAAAAAACTAAAAGTCATAAGTACATTTGAAATAATACCAAACTGCAAACTGATTCTCCCCTAATATTCCAAACACAATGACAGGCTGTTCTTCACTACCCATGAAGGATGACTCAAAGCCTATATCCCGATAGAACCTAAGTAATTTTCCAATTTTCTTTTAACAGAGATCAACTCCCTTAATTATTATCCTTAGTAAGAAATTCGACAAATGAATAAAATATCCTTTAAGATGCTATCTTTCCGTCAAATCGGATCGATTGATCAAGTTCTTATTCCAGATCTGCCTCCATTGTGGAGGATTAAATGAAACATCTTGAAGAGAAGCTAGATTTGATTACTCTAAACAAATCAAGTAATACAATGACGTTTATAAGCAATAAAAAAGACTTTTCCTGGTGGTGATCCCTGAAAAGAGCCTTTTTACTACTTATTATTAATTTGTGCTTGATGTTAAATCATTAACTTTCCAGTGTACATCGGTAGGGTCAATAGAACTTACAACATAAAACATGTATTCATCTGCAACATTTGGAACTTCAAAAGAAACATCCAATGTCACTGATTCGTTTGGTTCGATTTGAACGTTTAAAGCGTTTTTGTCAGGAAGAACTTGTCCTTCATAAGATTTGTCCCATGGTTCTTCACGCAATTCAAACTGTAATTCCGAAGGGTTAACTGTCTTCCCATCATCACGAACATTTTTCACAGTAAAACTAACAACGACAGAATAATTATTGTTAGATGTTGATTCTTCTGGTTTTATTTTTTCAGAATAAGCACTATTTACTGTTGTGCCATAATAACCACCTTTAGATCCTTCACCATACAACATAATCTCCTTTTCTAATCGTTCCATACGCTCTTGATCACCGTAAGGTTTTGTTGCTGGCCCTTGTTCATTATCTTCGTTCATTTTGTTATCCATGTTATTTTCTTCTTTTGCTTTCGCTACGTTGGATTCATTTTCTGATGTACTAATCATTCCATTAACCAAAAATAATCCCATAATTATGATACCTATACATGAGAGTCCAAATATTTTTTTCTTCATACAACCACCTTCATAAAAAAGTATTTATCCAAAATTTAACATAAAATCAGATAAATATGTATTTTAAACCCTAAGCCTATTCCAAAACTTAGCCCGATTGATCAAGTTCTTATTCCAGAAAAGCATCGTTTGTGGTATAGTCAAACCAAGATTCTCAAAATCGGACCTGTTTTATAGCGCCCTTAACGACGCTAATTTTCCCCACAAAAAAGACAACCGCAACAATCTGCGATCGCCTTACTTCGATCTATTTTTCCTCTTTTCAATTTCCTTTTTAATCATCGGTACACCTTTTTCTTTAACTGCTTTTTTCACTTTGGGGTTGTTCAGCAATTTTACAACCTTCGTCAATTTTGACATGGTTCATCCTCCTATTTATCATGACAAGACAAACATCTCTCTGATTTACTTTTATTATAACCTATTACCTGTCCAATATAAAACATTTCCCTTAACCGCCTCTTTAGATATAAAATTGTGTTTGTAGTACTTGATAAATCCAACAAACATTAAAATGGAACCGATGATGTTATAGGCAACGCGGAATCCGTGAACGATAAGGAATTCTTGTGCTGTTCGTTTTAAGAATTCAACAGAATGAACATCTACCCCTTCGATGAACAGAATCTCGTTACGTGACCATTCAAATACAATGGATGTCGCTCCTTCTAACACAATCATAAGGATACTGAATAAAATCCAATATCGGACTGGCTCGGTCTTCCAGGCTAGCATCAACGCCAGAATTCCTGTTAAAATACTTGCTGCTCCTAAGGGTGGAAAATAGGTATGCGGGCTTGCCACTGCCATAAATTCCATTCCGAGCTCCAACGACTTGGGAATGTTATGAAAAATATTCGGATACAACAAGAACGTATCCACCAAAATACTTCCCAACAAAAGCCATTGAACCCAGAGGTGGACTAGTACTGTTCCAAACGTAAATTTTATTAACATAATCAAAGCTCCTTTATTTGACACTCAAGGATGTGTCCCTTTGTTATTTTTCTAAAACCATCATAATCAATAAAGCTTAAATTCTTCTTATACAATTCTTAACGAATCCTTAATTCATTTTAGGTATAAAAAAAGAAGCTCTCGATGAACTTCGCTCTTATAATTCCTTATTTATTTTTTAAACCGGTAGCCTACTCCCCATATTGTTTGTATATACTTTGGATTGGAGGGATCTTCCTCTACTTTCTCCCTTAATTTTCTGATATGGACGGTTACAGTTGTAATATCTCCGAATGAGTCGATCCCCCAAATCCGTTCAAATAATTCTTCTTTCGCAAACACGCGGTCTGGATTTGAAGCAAACAATATTAATAAATCAAACTCTTTCGCACGTAACTCTTTTTCCTCTTCGTTAACAAAAAGCCTACGTGAATTCAAATCGATGTGCAGACCTTTTATACGAATTTCATTTGGTTTATGATTCTTTCCAACGAGCCGTTCGTATCTGGACAAATGGGCTTTCACCCTAGCGACAAGTTCACTAGGATTAAAAGGCTTCTGGATATAATCATCAGCACCACGATCAAATCCGCGTATTTTATTAATATCTTCTTTTCGTGCAGTGACCATTAAAATAGGAATATCCAAGCAATCTCGCAATTGTCTGCAAATGTCAAAACCATTAACACCTGGCAACAATAAGTCCAGGATAATAAGGTCGTAATTGTTTTGTAAAGCTAGTTTTATTCCTTCTTCACCAGTAGTTGCAATATCAGAGAAATATCCGTTTACTTCTAAATAATCTCTTTCCAATTCAGCAATATGCATTTCGTCCTCAATGATTAGAATCTTTTTCAAGACGACACCTTCCTAAGTGTAAAATAAATACTTGTCCCTTCCCCTTGATCGCTTTCAGCCCAAACCTTACCACCATGTTCTTCGATTATTTTTTTAACAATCGCTAACCCAAGTCCACTGCCCCCTGTAGAGGAATTTCTTGAAGTGTCTGTTCGATAAAAGCTTTCGAAAATACGGGGAACATCTTGCTTAGCGATCCCGCTTCCATTATCATTAATCTCAACTTTGACCTGTCGGGACTCAGATTTTAAGTAGACCCCAATCTTCTTATACTCTTTATCCATATATTTCAGGCTGTTTTGAACAATATTGGTCACGATCCGCCTTAATTGCTCACGATCTGCTTTCACGATATAATCATCATTTTTATCAGCCCTCAGAGCAGCTATCCCCTCTTCTTTTTCCAGGTCAAAAGCCAATTCATCAATAAAATCTGTGAAAAAAGAATATAAGTCTACTTCTTCAAACGTAAACGGGATTTGTTCGATATCTAATTTGGAATATCGAAATAAATTATCGATAAGACCATCCATATTGTTAGCCGTTTTATAAATGATATCCATATACCGTTCCAGTTTCTCCGGGTTATTTGCAACTCCATCCTGAATTCCTTTTACGTAGCCTTTTATCGATGTTAATGGCGTCGATAAATCATGTGAAATACTCGCAATCAGCTCCTGGCGGTTGCGTTCATACCTTGCTTGATTCTCTTTTGCCTGTTTTAGCCTTAACCTCATCAATTCAAACGTATTGGAAAGCTCACCAAGCTCATCTTTCTTATTAGTTACAATTCTATATTCCAAATCGCCTTCACTAATCTTCCTCGCCGAAAAGATTAGTTGCTTTATCGGTATAATAATACTCCTGGACACGTAATACGTCAGTAAACCATTCGTAACAATCAAAATGAGTACAATCGAAATCAATCGCAAATTAAAAAATAACTGTAAATCCGAACCTTCTATGCTGCCATTAAGAATAACAAACATAACGTATCCTAATACTATTTCTACTAATAAAAACCCAACAATCGGAAGCATCACCATCCCTATGTTAGATAATATTAATCGTTGCTTAATGGACATGACCTTCACCTACTTACATTATTGTTACTATCAACTATGAATTTAAACTAGTCGTTAAGATGAGTTTAGCATATCACTTATTTAATTTCAGATTGTTTTTTGTCAATAATCGGTACGATAACTGCACAAATAATGGTCGTAAAATACGAAAGATACTTAATACCAATTGGTTCGTTAAATAATATCATTCCCAATACTCCAATAAAACTTGATAACGCAATTCCAAGAACAAATCCTCCGATTAAGCCGACAAGTATTCCTAGAAATATTCTCATATTACGCCTTTCCCTTCAGATTATTTTTGTTATCGAATGTGAATTTCCATACTTTTGAAACCATTGAGTAGGACATTACAAAAAATAGAACACCAAAAACGGGATGCATCGCACCTAACAATGGTAAGTTAGCTGAAATATTCGCGGTGAAATACATTAGGAACATCGAAATTAGAATCCCTAACACTTGCCAATACGCCCAGTGTGGTAAGGCACCGATAAATGCAAAGACCAACATGAAAACCGGTATATTAAATCCAAATAAGTGAACGAATGTCATATGCTTCATCCAATTCGCCGGACTTATAAAAATAGACATGCCTGCCAAAAAGATTTGAGTGACTACACTTAATGTAAAAATAATGGCTAATACAAGGTAGACAATCCTACCTATACGAACTCTCTGATCTATTTTTCGCAAATTGTTTCCTCCCTGTATTTGAACACTGTATCAATCATACAAACCAAATATAAAATCACTCTTAGGTAATTCTTAAATAATTCTTAAATAAAAACAGGATATTTCAACTAAAATAACGGTAGCTCATTTGGAGCTACCGTTGGTTTCATTACACTAATACGCTTTTCCGTTCTTTCCATTCAACCAAATATTCCTATATGAATAAATTACTAAGCATTATGGTGATCGAGAAATCATTTTAATAATGGGGCGTATAAGAATACTTCTACCTAAAGAATAAGCTTTATTATGCTGCGCTATTTTATCAAATAGTGACAAAATTTTTTGAGTCTTTTCACCTCTTTATTCTAATCTTGCGCCCGTTTAATTACCCTTCATTTATTTTCTTATTATCTTCACTTAGAACATAAATTTTTTGAGTGCCGGGAAACGATTTTCTTACATTGTCGTATTGAAATAATCCTTTCACGAGCTTCTCAATATGTTCTCCAATTTCCTTGGCACTTGGATCTGAGCTGTTTATCGAGGTATTAATAAAGACAGGATCATTAGGAGTTAATACGGTCGTAGACGTAATTTGAAGACCTTCTATATCCTTCAATCCCTGGTTGATGGCTGGAATAATTTTCAACTCCCAGTTTCGTTTTATACCATCAGTAAAATATGTTGGGAAGTCCTTAACATTAAGCCCTTTTTCTTCAGCAAGCTTGATAAATTCTTTATGATAGTTGTTAATCTTTTGAGGGTCCTTAATCTTTTTATGTTTTTTATAAAAAGACAAATTAAGTGTTTCATGGCGGCCATCGGTGGATGTAATCCCACCTCCTGCGTGAACCTGTATTTGATGGATCTGTTCCATTTTCTGTGCAACTTCCTTCATCATTTTTTGCTCTCGTTTTAACCTTTCTGTCACATTGGTGTCATTGGCATAAGCAAGAACTTTAACATCATAACCCTTATATTTTTTTGATTTCAGGACCTGTTCAATACGTTGTTTAAGGTCGTATAAATAATTTAAATCACTCTTGGCATAAGGCCTATATACAAAAATAATTTCTTTTTGGGCATGGGAAATGGTTAATTCACGGCCATCTGGAAAGCCTTTTTTCTTAAATACCTCTTTTAAAGAGTCGTGTATAGCATTTTCCAATTTGATGTTTTCGTTAATCATTTCATAATGGGTAATTAATTGATTTGAACTGCCTTTAACTTTTGCTGACGTAACTTCACTGAATCCGGTAAAGTCAAGACCAACGAAGCCTATTAACAGCAGCACTGTTATTTTCCTAACAATTCGTTTATTCAACCGTAGACCTCCTAGGTACATTCACTTTATTTATAGTTATATTTACCCTTAGTTAACGATTTATTCGGAGGTTCTATTTCGATTCCAGATATGCAGGCTATTGCGGTACACCTATGGTAACTCGTAAAATCCGTTTATAAGAAGGTACAGTATTATTTGCCTGATGTCCTTCAGCTACGATTTAACTTTGAGAGGATAGTAAACATTTTCTAGAAATCTACTTCACTTAGCTCTTTTATTTCACCTAATAGTTCTTTGTGTTTTTTAATCGTAATTAGAGGTTCTTGTAGTGAATTAACATCACTATATGGAAATATAAAGGTTCCATCATCTAATACGTAAAAAGCATACGAAGCTTTCTTACCTACTTTTAATTCTTTGCCTTCAGAAAAGGCAAACGTATAATTATCCTGTGTTTTCATTTTCTCAAATACCTTCTCAGAAGTTGTTCTTTTTACCTTAAGTCCCTCTATAATAGTTAATATTTGTTTTATCTTTTGTTTTTCATTCACCATTTTAGTCAATTCTTCAGATGATGAATTATTTACCGATTTTTGAATCAATAACGACCCCGATAAATCTTTATCCTTTACTTGTTTAACTTTTTCATTATCAGAACAGGCACTTAATATAATTGCAAAAAGGATTAGAATTGAAACTAAATATTTAATAAAAACACCCCTAATTTTTCCAACATTATTCCTGATTCGCGCCCTTTAATGAAAGACTAATTTCATGATTACACTTCTATCGTCTAAATTTTTATGGACCATATTTTTTAATAATTCGATGGCTTTATTAGTATTAAAAAATCTCTTAGGTAAAAGAATGGCTTTATTCCTAGAAACATATAAACGAAACATTTTCTTATGTTCGTATGCTTTAAAAATATCTCCCCATTCAAAATATGTATTCGAACTTCCTCTTTTCTGATGAATTCTTTGTTCACTAATCAAATAAGAAAGATCGTGTCTTATTTGTGTATCGCTTTGAAATTCTTTACGAACTCTTATCCGTAGTATGAATTTAAGTATCAATATTAACGGAACCGTAATAAAAGAAGCTGTAAGTAAAGAAGATAATATTATAGTAATCCAAGCCACGAAAATTGAATACCCAAATAAGAAAGATAAGAAAATCCCTATTTTATAAAAAAGTAAGACAATTATAGCACTTAATATGATTACCTGAAATATAAAATTCCCCATAAGATATTTTCTTATATGTTAAGCATTATGCAGTTTAAAATCCTCATATGTAATGTTCCCCGTTAACAAGATCTCTGCATTTTCTCTTTCCATTTACTTCTCTGCCTCTCTATCATAGTTTTATTCTTAATAATAAGTATCCACAATAACAAACTATATCTCCCTTTTCAAAATAATTCCATAGCCTAATTGCGTTAACGCGCCCTTTGTTGAAGAAATCCATTTTGTTTTTAATTAAAAGGTACTTTTCTTTTCCAATTGTGGTTTGAATAAATAAATGACAATACAATCGCTCCAACAACACTTGGTAGCAAAATAAATGATAAAAATTGAAGTGTGAACATCCCACTCACATCAAAATGTCCGTGAATAGGTCCTAAAATTTGTGTTGCTGTCATAATTGCAGCATGAAATCCAATTGATGTCCACACACTTCCAGATATAGCCCTAAGCACACCTAAAATAATTGCAAAACCTGGGATAAATTGAAGCTGTTCAACAGAATACATCGCCCCTATAAAAGAGGCAAATAAGGAAAACAACAAAGCTTGTAAGATGATTGTCCCCCAATGAGGGAATAACGCATTTAAGTAACGATAGATATATCCCCTAAAAACAAGTTCTTCAGGCAAGGCTTCTATAAAAAATACAGTTATGAATAAAATCAAAATACTCATCAATAGGTAACTCAAATCTGTATAAACTTTTATTTCAACCCACCCAAGCATTAAACAAATATATAAGCCAATAAATGCAGGAATTGTCCAGAGAAAAAAACCAAGAAGAAATGAAAAAATATTTGTTTTAACAGTTAACTGCCCAAGTTGGTTCCATGAAGTTTTGTCAGTTTTTAGTGCAATCTGTAAGAGAATAACGGTTAAAACAGTTGTGATTAGAGCAATTATGAAGTGGCTAAGAGGACTATATTGTTGAGCCATAAACGTATCACTAAGATAGGTTATAAAATTCCAAATGATAATACTTGAAGCCGACACTGCAGCAATCCTTATTATTATGTCTTTCATTTTATAATTTTTCACCCAATTCACTTTCCTCTCCGCTCTCACCCTTTAGATTTTAATTTCCTAATATTCAATTCTCCTTTCGCAATCCTTCCTCGTTAGTTTAAGTTCATGTCTCACAATGTAACTATGATCTTAACATAAATATCAAGCTTCATATTCAAAACCTGGCCCGATTGTTATGCAATCATTAGACCAACCTTTGCACCAAGATCTGTTGCCCAAGAACATAAAAATTTTACCATAATGAGAAACCAAGAAATCGCCAAGTCTTTTTGGGGTATTTAAATTGAATAATATAAAAGATGACTAAGATGCGAAAGAAACTTCAGTAGCATATACATCTCGGAGCCAATTCCCCCTTCACTCATTCCAGTCCCGAATAAGCCTAATACGATATACGACAATAATAAAAGCAAAATAATAATGTTATATAATGAAATGCCTTCTTACTCAACTATATCAATCCTAATATTTAATATTTTTATCCTTTTGCTATTTCTTCCACTAACTGATCCTATTGTTCAATTTCTATTCCAGATTTCGCTCAATAGCTGAAAGATTATCGAAGTAACTTAAATTTGTTTATATTTGTTTGTAAAGCAAATTTCACAATAAATACTCCCATTTGTGGATTCCACCCATTAATTAGTGATCGACTCTGTTATTCCAGAGCACCCTTTTCCGGCGATTTTGCGATTGCTGCCATGAACTCTTCAAGTTTAATTTCTTCACAAGTACCACAAGTGTTTTTTCAATTTTGATAAAAGCCCATATTATCACCCCGAATTATTTCATGTAGTGTTATCCTACACAAAATCTTCTCACACTCTTGCTTCCGATTGTTTCTTTATTTCGTTCTTTTTTTTAATGCGGTTATTATAATCGCAAATAAAACTATACTTAATACAGAACCCAGAGCAAAACCTAAAGAAATGAAATCAAAAACAAGATATACAATTAACATACATAAAAGATATCCTGCCACAAAAGCCAGCAAAAAACGCTTTAGCTTCATCACTAATCCCTCCATAAACTAGTCTTTATAAGCAATTTAAACGCATCTCTATATTAAGAATAGCACCTGATTTGAAGAAGATTGGTTTAAAGATTAGAAGACTTTTAAGTGGCGTTTTATTCCAACCCACGCTTATACCTAAAAAACATCACACCGGAATAAACCACTGTGAAGGTTATTGAAGAAATAAGAAAATTGGATAAACCTCCAGAAAATAAAACGAAATCTATTATAAAAAATGTGATGTTCACCAAAAGTAAGACTATTGCTGTCCTCAACAATAAATTATAATTTTTCCATTTGGGCGAACGATCCAACATCAAAGCAAATATACCCAAAACTAACACAAAGAAGAATCCAAATAAGGATACAATTAGACTTTTTTGCTCCACGACATAGGTAGAATAGAAAACAACAGCAGATAAAACAACAAAAAATAAAATACCAATCCACATCTTAACTCCGATTGTCCAGTTCATATTTTCCCTCTCTTTTCCGCAAAATGATCCTTATATACGATATTGACGCTAGAGAACATTGCATTCCTCCTTTGTTGCGTATAGAAAAGAATAGCATGAAAAATTTCAAGTATTTTTTGCTCGCCAACTTGTATATTTCAATCAGCTATTAATTTTTCTCCTAAAATAGTTTTGCTGGATCAGGTGTTAGAGTCAAACCTTTTTTCAATGACCTCTTTTTGTATAATATATAATGTTTATCACTGTACTTAAAATTTACTTTATTGGCACCGAATGTGACAGCCTTACTGTTTCTCATGAGAATTTCATATTTACCGCAGTCACCGTCAGAGTAAGTTACAGCAATTTGTCCTTTAAATGTTCTAGGTTTTTGTACATAGGTACATCAGCTACGAGCCCATCTATCACTTTCTTTAATATATTGCCAAAATATCCTTGAATGACGCCAATTTACTGATCCCTCTATTGATATTACTTTGTAGAGAAACCATTTAATTTTATTGCATAATAATATTCCTGCATTTTAACCACTTTCTGTCGTTATTAACTTTTTAAACGATTAAATAGTTCCAGTAATTAATTTAGGGATTTTTATAAAATTATTGTTTCCTCATCTAAATAACTTGATGGTTGAATTCAAAGTATTCCATGCACCACACATAAATTGTATCAAATTTTTTCCAAATCGCTATCCATCTTTTTTTAATTACGCCAAGAGTAACACCTGCAAGCATGAAAAATACCGGCACGATGTACGCGCGTACGTGCCGGTTACTAATACCACTTGATTGGGTAGTAATAATTAGACTCATTCTTTTTATGCCACAAACGCGCCCGATTGTTTTACAATTCACTTCCAAAACCTAATTATAATAAATCCCTATTTTTACGATAAGAACGGTTTAAAGATATGAAACTTGCAAAAAACCAAACGATACCAATGCTAACAACTAGTCCTAGAACCCCGCGCCATTTATCAAATCCATCTATGGCTAAATACACGAACATCAATACAAAAAACGTGAGGATACGCATCATTATTTCTTTTAACTTTCTTTTATAGCGCTTATCAGTTGCCACATCAGTATATTCAATACCAGCTATGATGTATCTTACTAAGATATAGAATAGAGAAATGACGATTGGTATTAATAAAGCATTTACGACAGACATATCGAAATAATTACTGTATATAATCATTCCGATAAGTGAAAGCAATAGAATTACTACGCCTTCCGAATAAAAGTACAGCATCATCTTTTCTTTATATTCGTCCTTTGGCAATAAAAATGGTATCCAAGATTTCACCATTATTCAACCTCCCAAAATAATTCATCTAACGTTTTGTTTAGTGCCTTGGCTATTGCTACGCATAACTGAAGACTTGGATTATAGGTTCCTTTTTCAATTAAGCCAATCGTCTGTCGCGTTACTCCTGTTTGCGAAGCTAATTGTTCTTGCTTAAGAGAAGCTTTAATACGAGCAATCTTCACATTATTTTTCATAAGTTCACCTACGTTTGAGCAATATATATTTAACATATGCAATTTATATATTACACCATTGGTGAAAAAAGTCAAATTAAAAAGAGGTTTTTACAACCTCCTTTGATTTTTTATTATTAGTGAAATCACAATTCCAGATACCAATGCACCTAATGCTACAGATAGTGCTTGTGAAAAGATTGATTTTGTAAATATACCCCTATAAAAGTTCCAATAGTTAAACCGATAGGAAGTACCCAATTTAAATAAACACACCCGGGTCAACGTATTATGAAAGAATTGGGCTTAAAGTGTCTTGTCCGTTAGTGAAGCGGTAGCCGTGATGAGCGTTGCTATCGCTTCTGTTATTTTTGTAAGACCTTCTAACATTTACTCCCTCCTTGTCTATACTCCTTTTATACTATTAATAGTATAAATTAACAAGAACTTTTTACCATTTTTTCTATTTTCTTTATAAAAAAAGTCTGTAATATACAGACTTTAAATAGCATCATTCACTTCAAAGTCCGTACCTTGCATATATCGCTTCATTGTTTGGTTAGTCATTTTTTTAGATCTTCAGAGAATGTAAACATACCCAAAAAAAGAGGCAGCTAACCTATACAAATTATTCACTTTCAGTTGCTTTATCCTTACGTATCGAACCAACAGATTCAATGACCGCATTTGTAGATACATGTATATTACTTTGCGTAAAGGAGTTTCCCCCTCTAACCCAATTATCCTTTATCTCATTCCAAAGATCGTAGTGTCTCTGATAAAGAATGTCACTAATCCCTAATATATCTACCTTTAAATCTTTTTGGGCTTTTTCGATTGTTTTTTCAGCTAGCTCTTTAACCCTATTTGCAGTTGCTTCTTCTACTTTTTTTAAATATGATGTATCCATAACATTTTCTGCCTGTCCAAACCTTTCACCAACGTCCCCTTCTATGTTAATTGCTACTTCAACACTAAGATTTTCTCTGTTT
This sequence comes from Virgibacillus salexigens, assembly GCF_000723585.1. NCBI lineage: Bacteria > Bacillati > Bacillota > Bacilli > Caryophanales > Bacillaceae > Virgibacillus > Virgibacillus salexigens. Next base: position 2,307,735 of record NZ_CCDP010000001.1, read on the forward strand.
TCATCCTTAATTTGTATAGTTTGATTTATTTTTGATATCTCAACGGTAAGTTTTTGGCCATCTACTTCTACTTCTATGGCACCACCCTCATCCTTTTCCGTCATAAATTCTAAGCCTTTTGTTTCGTCTTCTGAAAGAGAGTCGATCATTTCATTACTTATCCCCCGAAATACAACTGCTCCTTTATACTGAAGAAATTTGTTATTATATATGTGTAGTTCTGGAACAACATAGCTTATTTCACTTAATAGTTTCTCATGAATATCTTCTATATGCATAGTTTTTAATGCCCCGAAATTTTTATAATTGTTATCCATCAACGAATGGATATATAGAGCAGGTATTTTTTCATTTTCGGGTTTGATATTCAAAGCCTTCCTTGCTTCTCCTTCTACAACTACTATCCTCAAATTTCGACGCATTTCATGATCACGAAGATGAACATCCATGATATTTTCAAATAATCTCGGTTCTTTTACAACGTCTTCCGAAAGAAGAAGTAACTTTATATGGGCAAAAAATAGGGATTGGCTTGTTAATGAAGACATCTCTCGAGTAATTTCAAAAAGACTACCTCCGGTGGCTGATATATTCATATAAGCTTCTTGGTTTCCTTTACTTTCCATTGGTGTTCCTACCCCAGAAGGAACAACTGCTTGATTTGTGAGCATAAGTTCATATGTACCATCCGATTTCTTATCTACTAAATCTATGGCAGAACCAACAACAAAGCCCCGATCTTCAATTTCTACACAATCCCAGCATCCAGATAAGAATGGTAAAATAATTAAGATAAAAAGAAGAAATTCAAAGTAGTGGTATTTCCTCATTTTATTTAACTAACTCCTTAAAGCTATATCGGCTTTATAATTTCAGAAATATATAAGTTATTATCTTAGAAATTCCCTAAAATGAAGGAAATATAATTATTAATTTGATGGTTACGACAGCAAGGTAATTAATTAGAAAATAGTATGTGAGCTTATAACCCAGAAAGAAAACTAGTCGATTATTATTCCAACACCCCCATTAAAAGGGGGGGATTGAAGTAAAATATTTAAAGTTTAATTGTATTTATTTTATTTTGAGGATTGATAGCTTACAAAGTGTTAATCAATGACTAACTTACACGTTATTCCATAGTTGGTCCTGATACCGTTTGTGGTTATCGGTTGTTTTAAAGGGAATTGAGATACTTTAGGCACTTTAAGGCATTTAAGCATTTAAGTAGCATTCCTGGCTACTTTAGCTCCTATAAGTAGACCTTTGGACAACCGCCGAGAGAGTGTTTTTTTAAAACTTTCTTTCTGGTTTATCAACTCTCAAATTTCTTTTTTATATAATTCTTTTTAAAAAAAGCTGACCGTTTAAGTAATTAGCTTTTTCCTTAGAATCCATTGTAATAGAAATCCCAAAAGCAAACCCGGAATCACACTTAATATTGGAAGCCAAATTGGCCCCAACAACAGCCCAAATAAAGTCAGCCTAGACGAATATATGGTTCCAACGGCCACAAAATAAGCTGAAAATACAAATGGTAAAGAAGAATATGGCTTTTTCCCACCGCCTGCATCTTTATAGGCATCCCACATAGCAAAAAAGTACAAACAAGGATAAAACATGATCCAATGGTAATTGGTTTGTTGAATCGCTGCTTCAATTTCTCCATGAAAACTTAGAAGTATGACCTCGTTAAAATTTCCTTGTACATTGACCAAAATTTCTAAAAGAAACAATAAGATACCTTTAAGATATTTTTTGTTGAGGATTTGTCCAAACCCAGGAAGGGCAACACTCCATAATAATGCTTCCAATTTGTGGCTTTTTTCTTTCATACGACCTGACATAACGTGGCCTTATTTCGTCAGGTTTTTTCTATCAGCTGCAATTGGTGGTTGTTCCATCCAAGCATTATTAATCATAATATTTGCTCCTTGATTGGCATACTTAGAAATTTCAGCAATTAGTCGCCCGTAATGAACACCTAAATCATGTCTTGGACTAATAGACATGGAGGACCCATATTGGCCCATACCTGAAGCAATAAGTGTTGTAACTAGAAACATCATTAATTTATCCGAAAAAGGTGCAGTTGTTGAGTTAGTTACTTCGGATGTCAAGATACGGGATCCATCAGAGATAAATTCTTCGTTTAAGATGGATGAGAAAATTTCTAGATGTTTTGCGGCAATATCACGTCCTTTTTCAAAATACTTTTTAACCTCTTTTGACTGTGCTACTTGAGCGAATCCAGCAACAAGTGCCTGGCCAAGTGCATTACGCCTGGTGTTTAATACAAGTGCTGTAATCTCCACACCCAGTAATGGCCTGCGTTCACCCAGCCATCCTGCCAAAAAGCTATCATTCGTTACAAAGTCGATTTGCTTCGCCTTTGGAATTTGCGGATAACGGATATAAAGGCCCTTTGCTTTGGCTGTATCTTTTGTTATTTTGTACATTCTCTGTGTTTCGTCTACAGCTTCTATATAAAACTGAATAATATCATCTCGTTCAACTTGAGATGAGGCTAATCCGTAAATAGCCATACTAAAATTAGTTACATTTAACATTAAATCAAGATATATGCGATCGGAAAAAAGTCTTGGTGCTTCCGAATTAACATCTTGTTCTGTAAAACCTTGAGGAATTGGATAGTTTTCAGCATTAAATATATCAGTAATTTTCTTTTGATGTTCCTCCGATATTGCTAAAAATTGTTCTAGTATGGAACGGATTTCTTCATCGGTAACATTTGCTAAAAAATGACGCAATCCACAAATTAACATGGTGTCATTTTGATAGGATGTCCAAAGGGTTGAAACCTCTGCTACTGTTAATTCTTCTTGATAGTAATAATTAGTTTCCAACTTTAAAACCCCCAATTAATTTGCGTAAAGTGGTTTATATGCAATAAATGTATCTTAACTCTTCCATTCATTTTTTCTTAGCTAATTCGTCACGATCACTTGCACGTGGAGGTTCTTCCATCCAACCGTTATCAATAAGAATGTTCGCACCATCTTCTGAATATTTAAGGATTTCATGTATCAATCGATCATAGTGTGCTGTTAAATCACGCCTTATGCTAGTCGATATACTTGTTCCATAATATCCAATCCCCAATGCGATTAAACCAGTAATGATAAACATCATCATTCTATCAGAAAATGGGGAAACTGTGGATTCTGTCACATAAGTATCTGAAGTCATTGGAACTGGTAGGTCATCTTCTCGTAATATTGATCCAAATACTTCATTATGCTTGGAAGCGATTCCTTTTCCACGAATAAAGAATTGTACTACTTTTTGTGAATTCGCTACTTGACTGAAACCAATCAAAGTAGCGACCCCCTAAAGCATTACGCTGGAAATTAGCATAAAGATTGGTCATCTCCAGTGATAATAGTGGCCTTCTCTCGCCAAACCAACCTGTAAGAAAACTTTGCTTCTTAACAAGGTCTACTTTTTGAGGGTAAGGGATATACGGGGAGCGTACATAAAGTCCCTTCTGCAAAAGAACTTTTTTTACCATTGTATCCATTTCATTCGATTCTGTCAGACATTGCCCAAAATATTGGTCAATATCTGAACGTACGGCTAAAGACTTTGACACACCGTAAGCATTTAGAGATATTTGCGCCATCTGATTCATAAACTGCAGCATATAATTATCGGTAAACAAGCGTGGAGCATTCACGTTTAAGTCTTGATCTTCTGAAAATCCTTTTGGCAATGGGTAATTTTCTTTAGTGAAAATGGCCGTTAGTTTTTGGATATGAGTTTGAGATAACTCCAAAGCATGTTCTAAAATTGGACGAACATCAGCATCTTCAACGTTCTTCAAAAAATGCTTTAACACGCATATGGAGCCGGTGTCATTTTGGTATGAAGCCCAAAGTTGGGATAGCTCTGCAGAGGTTAGTCTTATGTTCTTTTCGTTTTCCATTATTTCCCATCCTCCATTACAGCGTTTTACTCTCCAATATTATTTGGAATTATTGAATAGAATATTCATTTTACATCTTATTTTTTCTAATGAAGCTAGCATCAAAAAACAGTATTTTAGAGTTACCTTTCTCTAAGTTTATAAAGAGCTTTAGTTAATTTTTATTAAACAATCTGGCCCTATTCTTGAATAGGAGTAAGGGTTACAAGTTTATATGTCTCCAGATTTTTCAGCGCATATTACATCCCATTCCTTTGCATATAGCTTATCCTTAATTATAATCTCCGTCATTCCTGCATCAGTAAATTTATCATCATAATAATCCTCATACATAATAACACCCCCTTATAACTACTATCGAAACAAGTTAGAAGAAGGTGGCATTGTTATCTTAAATTCTTAAAAAATTCAGATTTATTGATAATATCTAGAAAATTTAAGTTAGATAATATCCTTTCAGCAGGAGTAGTAAGAAGGAAGGTAAGTGCTTAATGGTTAATGACAGAGGAACAATTAAATGGACATCGATGATGATGGCTGAACATATTGAGATCTTAAAAGAAATTAACGATCAGCAGGACTGGAAAGAAAAGCCCATTATCTCTGATTTTCAAAAAGAAAAAATGAACCTGGCTTTACAACTTGCCTTGAAAGATGACCTTACCATTGAGTTAGAGTATTTTAAGAACCATGTCTACCATAAGATTAAAGGTAAGCTGTTAGGTGTAGGTGTACTTAATCAATTCGTAACAATAGACGATCAGACATTACCGTTAGATAGTTTAACTGGTGCCTGGATAGATTAGAGCCTAAACTTATATCAATCTAATCTTGAAGTGTTAGGATGTAATAGTTTCTGATATATTATTTAATAATTGAATTAGATATGCTAAAGTAGATTTAGTTAAACTTTACTTGAGGTGTAAATATGGAAATTTCTTTAGGTTTACTTATATTTCTTAGTATCATCTTTTATTTCGTGCTTTATATTGTTATTGAAACAGCAGTGAGAAGAGGTATTGATGCATCAAAGACAAACGAAATACTTAAAGAAGTTTATAAAAAAATTGAAAAGAAAGATTAAGGACTAAAATAAAATGAAAATCTCCCTTATTGGTATAGAAATAAGGGAGATTTTCATTAATAACAGAAAAAATGAATCTTTAGTAATAATCATCTTGTGCGTGAGTAGTTATTGAAGTTATATCAGTACTAGATACACCTGACCAGCTTATAGATGGCGCCCCATATGTAAGGCTATACGAGAAATTAGTCTCAGTACTAGTTGCTTGGTGAGAATAATTCCCATAAGCGTTTATGAAGTTTGGTCTTGTGCTAGAACTTCTAGCAATCCAAAAATAAGCATATCCTTCTAATTCGATTACCTCTTCTGCAGCATGGGAATTTTTCAAATTCATTTTTACTCCATAACCTGATCCTTGTCTATTCCATTTGGAACTTGACGAGCTATAATTGGCACTTCCGTAATCAACAACGTTTTCAATAGGATGTATAGTTTTCCAAGATTGTTTCCCGTACTCTGATTCAGGTAACGGGGTGTATAAATCATCAATGGAAGTACTAAGAACATCGATACTACGAGTTTTGGGCATTATGTCCCATACAAATCTTGAATGTAGCCTAATACCAGAAGGGTACTTTTCTATTTGAGTAATAAGCCTTCTGTAGCTAGTTGACGTAGAGTCTTCATCGTCGAAAGTAGTAACCTTGTTTTTTTGTTCTTTTACTCTTTTAAAGTACTCTTCTTTACTAAGTTCTGTTACTTTAGGTTTAAGATTACTACTTATAAATGCATTGCTAGTTTCTATACTAGAATCTTTTACTTCAAAGAATTTAGAATCTCTGGACATTGATTCGGGGTCCAGTTCAATTAATTCATTAAATTCACTTTCTTCCATAGTTCTAATAGTCAAATCAGAGAAACCTAAATCTATTAATTTCTCATATTCTTCATCACTAATATTAATTCCATGAGAATTAGTTAACTTTGCTTCCTCTGCAAAAACAGAAGTCTGAAACAATAATAATACACCAAGTAAAAGTCCTGAACTTAATAAGATTTTTTTAGCCATAGTATACTCCCCCAAGTTTAAATTAAAACTTAATCCTTAACGTTTCCCCCTCCCCAATCGATTAAGTTCACTGAAAGTTTAGCATACATAAAATGATAAAAGAAGGGATTTTTCCCATAAAGGTAAAAAAATGTCTATTTTTTAACTTTTATAGTTTTTCCATGTTTTTCTATTACTTATCTCTCGTTTTAGTTTGAAAGGATTCATAAAAGAATCTTGTTTTTACCTTACCAGACAACTCCGCACCCAACAGACAATGGCGACTAACAAAGATAAAATCAAGAAGTATAAAGAAGTGAGTAAAGTAATATTTAATCAATATTACTTTACTCACTATAAGCATCATCCGATATTAATATGGTATACGATATCTGATTTACGAAGTGGAAAATTAAAAGAATCTTGTGAAACTGTAGGCTTAAGATATCGTATTTATGGTAATATGTAGAAAAAATATTAAGAGAAGATATTTTATGGAAGCAGAAGATATAACGAAAGTTGAAGTACGGTCATACTTTGATAAACAATACTTAAGTATTTTATCCTGTTCAAATACCTTCACTGCGAAGGGAAGAATGATGAAATCTTTTGCTAACTGTTTTAATTCCTCATTCATGGAATCACCTCAAAGAACGTTTGTTCTATTCTTATTATATGCAGTGATTAAGTTTTTATCAACTTTTTGTTCCACAATCGCGCCCTTTAACGGAAGACTTGATTTCAAGATAAGTTTTTCTGGACTTATCGTTCCGTAAACTTTATACTAAATTATATGAATGGGGGTGTTGTAAGTTGGGTAGAAGTATTAGTTTTAACAAAGAACAGGCATTGGATAAAGCTATGTATTTATTCTGGGAAAAAGGTTATGACGCTACGTATGTCTCAGATCTTATTGAAACGATGGGAATAAGTCGATCCACTCTCTACGATAGTTTTGGAGATAAGGATGAACTATTTAAACTGGTTTTAGATCATTATAAAAACTATGGCTATCGAAAGAGAAATTTGCTTTTTAGTGGTATCAACACGAAAGCATCATTAAAATCCTATTTTTATCAACTTATTGAAGAATGTTATTCAGATGACCTCCCCAAAAGTTGTATTATAACGAATTCTTCACTGCTTATTGGACAGATTGATCCTTCTATAGAAGAAATCCTTTTAAATGATTTTAATGAGCTTGAGAAAATAATTAAGCAAGTCATTGAAGAAGGAAAAAAGAAAGGAGAGATTTCACAACAGGTTAACTCTGAATTAGTAGCATATTCTTTTTTAAGTTTAAATCATAGCATTAAATTAATGTCTAAATATAAAAAAGAAAAAAATCTAGCACAGGGTCTAGTAGATAAGGCTATTGCAGATTTATAGTCTTTCTTTTTTTAAGTATTTTGGAATGATCGTACCAGAAAATAAAAATAAACACATAAGGAATGATACTGTTGACTAAAAAAGCAAACCTTTTAATATTTATTTTGGCAATTAGTTGTGGTTCACTGGCTACTAATATTTATTATGCACAACCAATTGTACAATTCATTGCAAAAGATCTGAACATCTCTTCTGATTTATCCGGATTGCTCACTACCTTGACACAAATTGGGTATGGATTGGGATTATTTTTTATCGTACCAATGGCTGACTTATTTAAAAGTAAGAAAATCGTTGGTATTCTTATCGTGCTTTCTATTATTTCATTAATGGGTACTCTTATTTCGACAAATGGTATTGTTTTTTTAATATTAACAATCATAATTGGCATTGGGGCCTGTGCGGCTCAAATATTAGTTCCACTCACAATGAGGATTGTGCCCATTGAAGAGACAGGTAAATATGTAGGTAAAGTGATGAGCGGTTTATTGATTGGGATTATGATTGCTCGCCCATTATCTATCGGAATAACTGGCTGGTTCGGCTGGAGAATGGTATTTCTATTTTCATTAATAACGCTAGTTGCCGTATTACTGTTAATTATAAAATTTTTGCCCGACTATGAAGTAGCATCAACTAGTAACATGTCATATTCAAATTTATTAGCTTCTATGGTGAAGCTACTAATAAATACATCTCCGTTACAACAAAGAGCGTTTTATCACGCATGTTTATTTGCAACGTTTAGTCTTTACTGGACAGTTATGCCAATTTTATTAAGGTCTTTACATTTTTCAAATAATGAAATTGCATTAATTGGATTTGTTGCAATAGCAGGGGCTTTATTAACTCCTACTATCGGTAAAATAGCAGATAAAGGTTATATTTTTACAATGACTAATGTATCAATGGCATTCGTACTATTATCTATCGTACTATTATTTTTTGTTCAAGATCATTCATCATTTAGTGTAATTTTAATCGTTATCTCAGGCATCGGTATCGATATTGGTGTATCAGGAAATATGTTATTAGGTCAAAAGGTTATCTTTGGTTTGAACGCCGAGAAAAGAAATAGACTTAATGGATTATATATGACTATTTTCTTTTTGGGAGGAGCCTTTGGTTCATGGATTGGAAGTTATGCTTACTATAAATTTAATAGTGAAGTAACTTTACTCATTGGAGCAGCTTTGCCTTTAATCGCCTTATTAGTTCATTTAATAAAAAATAATACAATAAATTTATCAAAAACCAAAAGTAAACACGTGTCCTAACTATCAATGTTCCCAAGAGTTAGAGTCAAAATCTAATTTTTGGGGTACAAACATTAGCATTATCTTCTACATCAGGAGCAAATTAATTACTATTATTGCTTTCTCCAATGCCTTATTGCATAATTCTATTCTTCAATTATTCTATAAGATAGTTTAAGTACATTTGAATCTCATTTATATTCTGTTTTCTTTAAAGATGTTGCTCCACAATCTGGCCCGTTTGTTGCATTGTCAAAATCCATATTGTCAACTGTCTCGATCTGTTCTTCCTTTTTATTAATCAAAATTTTAAATGTCTCGTCTGACTCAAAGTTTGTGGAATCAAGGTTGGCTTTGGCTAATGCTGGAGGTATTATTAATGGGGGGAAACACATGGCTATATTTTTCCCATCTTATTTTATAAAAGCTGGTTTCCAAACAGAAAACCAGCTTTCCTATTTTATATTTAGGCACTTACATGATAACCTTGTTCTTCAATAGCTTCTTTCATGGCATCAACATGTACTTTTGATTCATCAAAAGCAACTTCTACATTACCAGTATCTAAATTAACTTCAGCTGCTGATACGCCATCTAGTTTTTTTAATGCGCCTTCAACTGACATTTTGCAATTACCGCATGTCATGCCTTGCACATTTAACGTTTTCTCCATGACTTTTTCACCTCCTTTAAATTTGTCTATTTATAGTTTCACTCGTTTTAAGCGAAGGGAGTTCGAAACAACACTTACCGAACTTAATGCCATTGCCGCACCTGCAATCCACGGTGCAAGTAGCCCAATAGCTGCAACTGGAATCCCTGCTGTATTGTAGCCGAATGCCCAGAAGAGGTTTTGACGAATATTTCTAATCGTTGAATGGCTGATTTTAATTGCTTTCGGTATGAGTAATAGCTCACCACCTAGAATTGTAATGTCAGCAGCTTCAATTGCCACTTCTGTACCGGTCCCAATGGCGATTCCTATATCTGCAGTAACCAATGCAGGTGCATCGTTCACACCGTCACCTACCATTGCCACTTTTTTATCTAGTGACTGAATTTCTTTGATTTTATCTGCCTTTTCTTCAGGTAATACTTGCGCAATTACATGGTCGATTCCTACTTGTTTTGCAATAGCCTGCGCTGTTCGTTCGTTGTCCCCTGTTAACATGATCACTTCTAAGCCTTGTTCCTGCAATTCTTTAATTGCTTGTGGTGCGGTTTCTTTAATGGTGTCAGCAACCGCGACAATTCCACGATAGTTTCCATCAATGGCAATTAACATCGCTGTTTTTCCTTCAACTTCGTAATCAATCAATTCTTGTTCCGCACCACCAACGTCGACATGATGATCTTGCATTAATTTTCGATTTCCAACAAGAACGTGTTTTCCAGAAATTTTAACTTCAATACCATGACCAGGTATAGCATCAAATTCCTTTACTTCCACAAAATCAACATCATGCTCTGTTGCATAAGCAACAATGGCTTCAGCAAGTGGATGTTCTGAACCTTTTTCCGCACTCGCAAGCAACTGTAATGTTTCCTCATCACCTGTAAAGTTTGTTACTTCAGGTTTTCCCTTTGTAATCGTTCCAGTTTTATCAAGAACGATTGCCTCTAACTGATGTGTTTTTTCTAAGTGTTCTCCACCTTTAAACAAAATTCCACTTTCAGCAGCCTTTCCTGTACCTACCATAATAGAAGTTGGTGTTGCAAGCCCTAACGCACATGGACAAGCAATAACAAGTACAGCAATTCCCGCAACTAAGGCAGGCTCAAATTGACCAGGCTGGACAAATGAAATCCAAACGATAAATGTTAGGATGGCAATACCTACTACAATTGGAACGAAATAACCTGAAATAACATCAGCTAACCGTTGAATTGGCGCCTTTGACCCTTGAGCTTCCTCCACGACTTTGATAATCGATGCAAGGGCGGTATCTTTCCCTACTTTTGTCGCTTCCATTTCAATCGAGCCATTTTTGTTTATCGTTGATCCGATAACAGCTGCGTCCACGTCCTTTTCAATTGGAATGGATTCCCCCGTAATCATCGATTCATCAACAGAAGTTTTCCCCTTTATAACCATACCGTCTACCGGTATTTTTTCGCCTGGTTTTACAACTAACCGATCACCGGCGACAACCTCCTCAACTGGCGTCATGATTTCCTCTCCATCTCTTATTACGCGAGCTTCTTTTGCCTGTAAATTTAGCAAAGAGGATAGTGCATTCGTTGTCTGGCTTTTGGCTCTTGCCTCCAAATATTTACCAAATAAAATCAACGTAATTAATACAGCACTCGTTTCAAAGTATAAATGCGGCATATATTCAGGATTACCGATAGTCTTAAATGCTTCGTATAAACTATAGAAATAGGCAGCACTCGTACCTAATGCAACAAGTACATCCATGTTCGCTCCACCATTACGAAGGTTCTTATAGGCGCCAACATAAAATTGCCATCCGATGATAAATTGAACGGGTGTTGCTAAAGCAAATTGGAACCACGAATTCATGAATATATCTGGTATCGTCATATTAAATAAATGAACCAACATTGTTACTAATAACGGTAAAGCTAACACAGCTGAAATGATTAACTTCGTCTTCTGATGTTTTAGTTCCTTTTCTTTGTGTGTTTGCTTTTCTGATGCTTCAGCTTTAGGTTTTGCATCATAGCCAACATTTCGGATTTTCTCAATCAAAGCCTTTTGATCGACTAATCCAGCGTTATACTCAACCGTTGCACTTTCCGTCGTTAAGTTTACAGTTGCAAGCTTAACACCATCCTGTTTATTCAAAACTTTCTCAATACGGTTAGAACAAGCTGCACAAGTCATCCCAAAAACATCAAATTCGGCTTTTTCCGTTAGTACACCGTAACCAGTATTTTCTATTTTCTTTGTAATCTCTTCAATAGAAGCCTTCTCTGAATCGTAATCGACGGTCGCCTTTTCTGTTGTTAAATTGACTTGGGCTTCTACTCCATCCATTTTATTTAAAACTTTTTCAACGCGATTGGAACAAGCAGCACAGGTCATTCCTGTTATACCAAGTGTTGCATGATTTGTTTCGCTCATCATCGTTCCCTCCCTTAATTACTTGGAAAACTGCTTCAATACACTCATTAATTCCTCAATCGTTTCTGTACCTTCACCTTCTCTGATCGCATCACTGACACAATGATTGATATGTCGTTCCGTGACAGAGAAACCTACATTTTTTAATGCGGATTGAATGGCGCTAATTTGTACTAAAATATCTACACAATATCGATCCTCTTCCACCATTTTCTGTATTCCACGAACTTGACCTTCAATTCGCTTTAAACGGTTAATGGTTTTCTCCTTTTCATCTCGTGTTCTTGGTTTACTTGGTTGATTACGTAAGAATTTATCCAACTCAATCACTTCCTTTTTGTTTATACTTATACTATACCCCCATATGGTATATTTGTCAACAAAAGCTTCATATTTTGTAAAATAACCTAGAAAATTCTTTAATATTAGATTGAAAGTACAGGCTTAATTTACCACTTTTATTTCAAGGTCAAGTCCCGGCTATATAACCCTGGGACTTACCCTATTTTTACCTATTAGATTCTTCCTGCTTTGGTGAACGGGTAAACAGAAGTGCTAATACAGCACCTAAAAAGGCTATGATACCGCCCCAGAAAAATGCCTGCTGAAAACCTTCATTCAAAGCAACTAACTGAGACCCGGCTGTACTGGAAGCAGTTGCTACTCCAGCAATAGCCACCAGTATAGCTAGACCAATTGCGGAACCAATTTGGAAATTGGTATTGTATAAACCGGAAGCAAGTCCTGATTTTTTCGGCTCTACTTCCGATACAGACGCTGTCGTAGACGCTAAATAAGCAAGTGCATTACCGAGTGCTGCTACAAATGAAGGGAATAATACACTTATGACGTAAGTACCATCTACTGTTGCAAATTGCGAAAATAAAATATTACCTAAGCCGAGAATCACGAAACCAACAACCATAGTCATTTTTATACCCAATTTGGCCAATACTTTTTCTGCCACGACAATTATGAAGAAAGCCATAAACAAAGGTACAGGCAATACTGCCATTGCGCCGGCTGTCGGAGAGTATTGTAACACTTGTTGCAGATAAAGGATCAACATATATATTAATGGGAACCATGCTGCCTGTGTTAAAAAGACACCGACATTACCGATACCTAAGTTAGGTGTTTTAAATATATTGAGTGGTAATAGCGCTTCTTTCATTTTGGATTCTACGATAAGAAAAATCAGAAATAGAACTACTCCGACAATAAGAGAAATCACAACATTACTTGATGTCCAGCCACTGTGTTCCGCTGATACAATGCCGTAAACAATTAACATCAAAGATGCTGTGGCTAAAGCAGCACCAACATAATCAATACGTCCTTTAAGTCTTTGCCCGGATTTTTGTAATAGTTTAGGGCTAAGAATCAAAACAAGAATACTTAATGGTACATAGATGAACAATGTCCAGCGCCATCCGAAGAATCCGGTTATGAGTCCGCCAAAAACAATTCCGAATGCACCACCTGCTGCACCGGATAAGCCCCAAAAAGCAAGTGCTTTTTCTTTTTCGGGAGTGCTGAAATTGAAGAGTCGCATTACCATAGACAAAGCTGAAGGTGCAATTAATGCTGAACCCAATCCTTGAATCCCACGGAATATATTTAAACTTATCTCATTCCAGGCTAAACCTGCAAACAAGGACGAAACAGCCAAAATAAAAACACCTAAGTTAAAAATACGGCGATTACCATATAAATCGGCTAATTTACCCCCTAATAACAGGAAACCTCCAAATATAAGAAGGAAAGCGCTCATCACCCATTGTAAACTTTCTTGGGTATATCCGAGTGATTCTTGAATTGACGGTAATGCGATTTGAATAATAGACGCATCCATTATTACGAGAAAGTTTGCAAAACATAATAAAAACAGTGCCTTCCATCTTTTAGGGTCAGGTTGCGAAAGTGTCTGTGAATGTGTAGACATAATGATATTACCTCCAGTGTTACAGTTTAATCTTTGTTTTAATATTAAAATAATTGTTTGTGAAAAGGTGAATTATAAGTCCTTACCTATTATTAATCCACAACGGATAAAGCATTTTATATTAACTTATCAATTGATCCTTACCTATCCTTTTCCAAAATTTAAAGAATGATTCCCTTTTTTTACCCAGATGTGAATAGGCAGAAATAATCTTATCTACGATATCATACAATTCCTCTGGTGTTAGATTCTCCCTCAGCAAGAAACCAACCGCAGCGTCTTTTCCTTTTGCTTTTCCACCAACATATAAATTGTAATGATCCTTAAATTTCATAACACCTATATCGCTTAGCATAGGTTCTCCGCAACCTATTGGGCAACCTGTATAGGCGATCTTTAGGGTAAAGGGTACAGGTTTTCCAGCAAAGCGTTTATTTAATTCTTTTGCTACTGGCATCCCTTCCCGTTCTTCTCCTTTACAGAAATTGCAGGTTCTCAAGCTTTTTACAAAGTTTCCAACTGGATAACATGCCAACCCAACACTTTCAAATTCTTCTATGGTTTCCTCTTTTCTATTCTCCGGAATTTCTATATAGAGTTGTTGAAAAGTAGTTAACTCAAGTTCATCATCTTCACTCATATATTTTGAGATTGTCACAAGTTGCTTGGGATTTAGTTTTGCCCCGAACCCTATTCCACCATTTACCGCGATTTTCGTTTTTTTGACATCGGTATTCATATAATTTCTCCCTCTTTTCATTAAAATTACCTTACATAGGAAGGGTATAATTTAATAAAAAAACCTCCCCAACATACCTAGTTATTAAATGTCAGCTATCTTACATTTAATAACTGCTTAATTTCATCCTTATTTCTCTCAAACCCTATCATGCTCTTCGGTTTTCTCCTCAAACCCAAAAGGGACGGCTTAGAAAATACGAGCCCCGGAACGATTCTATTTCCTGTTATCTTTATAAGATCCTTCTCTTTTAATGGTTGTTTTGCTAAATCATATTCTTTATGAGGAATATGATGAACTTGCAAGAATTTCTTCAAGTCTTGGCAATCAGAGCAAGTGGGCCTGGTGTAGACTTCAAGGTGAAAGTTTTTCACTCTACCCTTACCTCCCTTTAGTTTATAAAAATGCGCGTTAAAAATAGCCCCAGGTCAATTGCTATTGACCATAAAGGTACAAAATTTTGGGATCGCTCTGCGTAAGCACGATCATCCTACTTAGGCAACATCGTATCCCTGTTCTTCAATAACCTCTATAATATCTTTCAAATTCACTTTATCTGGATCAAAGATTACATCGACTTTTCCATCTTGCAAATGAACCTTTAGCGTTTCAACACCGTTCAGTTCTCCTACACTCTCCTCAATAGAGTTCACGCAATGTCCGCAAGACATGCCTTGTACGTTAAGTGTTTTATTTGTCATTTAAATTACCTCCTATTTTTAATTCTTTTTTACCTTACCATACCCCAGTTAGGTATTGTCAAGTGTAAAATTTATTTCGTTATCTCGAAGTTCTTTTGGTACGACTACCATTCCTAGTTCATCTAATTTACGGGGTAGCGTCAGGAAAATGCGGATTTACAAAGTTAAGGAAATTCCCAAATTAAAAAGCCCAATTTATAACATATATATACGCCTTTTTCGTTACTCCGTTAAAGCGCCCGATACTAAAATATTATTAAAGCTACTTTTTACTTTAATAAGAACTTTCCTTTACCTTTTAGGCGAACTTATAAAATAAACAAAAGTCCGAACCCTGTTGCAGTGACGTAAGGTTAAAGTATAATATATATTACAAAATGAGTGAAATATATAAATACACATAATTTTAAAATTAATTAGAGGGTTTTCGAAATGAAAAAGCATATTTTTACTGTTAAAGATATTGTACGGATAACAGGTGTCACTGCTAGAACACTACATTACTATGATAAAATAGATTTATTAAAACCAATTCGCTTGTCTAATAATGGTTATCGAGCATATAGCCGTGAAGATTTGGAAAGCCTTCGAACTATTTTATTTTTTAAAGAAATGGATATTTCTTTAAAAGAAATATCAGATATTATGCAGCTATCGAAACAAGAACAACTACAAATTTTAAAAATACATGATCAAACACTGATCGAAAAACAACAACGTTTAGGTGCAATTATTAGTGACTTAGAGGATTATGTATCAGGAAAAGATATATTTAATTTGAATATCTTTAATAACTCACCAATTTTGCCACTATCAGAACAATATAGCCGTGAAGCCAAAATGGTATTTGGTGAAACAGAGAAATATAAAGAGTATGAGAAGAATATAGAAAAACTATCTGATAAGGAAAAAGAAAATTTATATGATGAATTTGCAAACAATATGGAAAAAGTATTTAAAAAATTAGCAGAACAAATACATAAACTTCCTTCTTCTAAGGATATACAGAAACTAATAGTAGAATGGAAAAATTACATGGAACAAAATATGACTTGTGATACAGAAATTTTAAAATGTATTGCTAATACCTATAAATCTGATAAGAGATGGAAAAACTATATCAACCAATTTAGTGATGAAGATTTGAGTGGATTCGTTTATCGAGCAATTATGTATTATTGCAAAACTATTAGGTAGTAATAAAGCATGCTGCACAATCAGCATGCTTTATTACATTAATTTAATTTTCAATATAGCCAGATGCCTTTATGATTTCATCGCCATCAGTAATCGTAGCCTTTTCTATTGAAATACCAGGCTTTCTCAGATATGCCTGTACTGCATGATATCCTACAGCATAGCCTCCACAGAAAGGCATTCCGAAGTCTTGAGTCTCTGGCATCATTGGGTGCTCCCCGAATATATATTTACGAACTTCCATAAACCCTCTGACATCAAGTGATTTTGAAATTATTCTTCTCGCGGTTTCCAAATCCGCTCCTTGTACACCTGTTACCCAGGGGCCAATATGCTCTTCTCCAAACATACTAGCTGCAAAGCTTTCAGCCAAGCCTTCAATAGCAAGGTATCTTCCAACTGTTATGTCAGTCATAAAATTCCAATTTGTATTATGGAAAAGCACATTGTGATGAAACTCGTGGGCAATACATGCATTCAGCTTTGGAAGATTCTTTTCGTTCGGATCTATCATTATTAATATATATCCAGGTATAGATCCCATACCCGTGTATCCTTCAAACATTGCTAAGTGTTCTGGGTCTCCTAAAAAGATTCCTACAACAACTTTTTCCGGTAAGGGAATGCCGGCATTTTCAAAGCGAGATGCTGCAGCTTCAATCGTCCTTTTTGCATTATTCCACTAATTCAATTGATGGATTTTCATACTTTTCCTTTTCACTGAAAACGTTATCATAATATGCTGTATCCAAAAAAGAAAGCACTCTACATCGAACCCATCCCAATTCATCATCTACACTGTATTTCCTAATCTTCATAATTACTTCTCTCCTTAAATTGTTATTTTTTGTTAGATACTCTTGGAATAAATAAAGACCTCCGTTAATACGAAGGTCTTTTTAAAAAATAATTTTAAATTTTCAATATTATTAACTTCTTAATGAGGGGGCATAAACCATCGTATGGATTTTTGTTATAATTTTATAGTTTTTCATTTGAATCCCCTCCCTCACCTAATATCCAACAAATTTAATTATACAAATAATTCTTAAAAAAGGGAAGGAATGTCCGAATAACACATTTTCTAACTTGCAATTTCCATTTTGCTCATTTACTTCATGAAGCTAAAATATATTCTACGGGCACGATTGTAGAAAGTCAAAAATGATAATGATTGCTACTCTATCCTGTCGAACTAACTTACCGTTAACTCATTTCTATAAATGTATCTTCTATAAATTGGTATTCTCTGTCTAAGATACTCATAAATACATCTGTTTCATACTTACCTCAATTAAAGCTCCTTCTCTTTCTACACCTTCTTGAATAAAACCACACTTTTCGTAGCACTTTATTGCATGTTTATTATATTGAAGCACCCGCAAATCGACTCGATGTAGGTGAAGTTCTTAAAAAGCATACTGTAATACTAATTGTGTAATCTCTGTTCCTAATCCTAAATTCCAGACGGAGGGGTCAAATAAACCCACAGCATAACGTCACGATTATCAGCTTTATTAATTGATAGCCTTGCTTGTCCAACTAATCGTCCTTCAAATTCTACACACCATTCCAGCTTATTTGATTTTATGGCATCTATGAAATTTTTCGCTAGTTCCATAGTCTTTGGGGATATATTTTTTGTATCTCCACCGTACATTTTGACAAGTTCTTTGCTTACCTCAACATTAAAAAAATCCTCAACATCTTTCTCTATTGGTTGCCGTAAAAACACTTCATTTCCTTTAATTAGTGGAGCTACATTTATATTTCCCCTCCAAAGATTAGACTTTTCTTCAGCAACTGCGCCCTTATATTGAAATAAATGTATATTATGCTTTCTCCAATAATCTTGCAGCCTCAGCAGCTGTTGGAACTTCAAGCACGTTCTTTTCAGCAAACTCCTTCCCCTGTGGGTCTCCGCTTCTTTTGATCCATTTTGCAGCCATTTCAAAATCGTATGTCGTCCGACGAAATTCAACTCCCATTGGACTAAGTAGAAGCCAGTATGCTCCTGGTTCATCAGCGAATGGCATCCCTACACTACCAGCATTTAAAATACGTATATCACCTGCTTGTCTCTCAAATTGCATGTGAGTATGACCACAAACGACAATCTTTTGCTGGACATCTGAGAAAATATTGGTGATCCGTTCCTGCGAGGTAGGCGGCGTAAATATTTCTTCATCACTACTCGGCGTAGCATGACAAAATAAAACGTCGCCTAATCCACCAACGGGAAGCGTTATCGTTGTTGGTAATTCTGATAGAAAATCCCTTTGAGACCGGGTTAACTGACTAGCTACCCATTGTTGGTTTTCACGTCCCTTTTCCGACATAGCAGAGGGGGGTGGTTTACCATCAAAAGCCATCACCACTTCCCTGTCTCCATTTCCACGAATAAAATTAACCGTATCAGCCAATGATAAAACCCGTTCTAAAGACCGCCTAGGCATAGGTCCAGAAACTATATCCCCTCCAACGACAATTGAATCTGGTTTAATTTCTTTAAGTTCCTTTAGTACCGCACTCAACGCTGGTAAGTTCCCATGAATATCATAAAGTGCAGCAATTTTCATACTAAGTCCTCCAATCTAATGTTTTCGTTTTTTTTCGCTTTACTTATGTAAACGAATATTTCAAATAAAAAGATACGCCTTTGTTAAAATTCTCAATGAGGCCGCTGGAATCCTCTTTCACCAATCTAGCTCTACCCTTGAATAAGCAAATGAAATTATCTCTTTGGCTATATTTCAAGCAACAATATGCCTCTATTCAGGAATAACTACGACTTTGATTTAAAGTATATGATTTTAAAATTACCTTCATCCAAATCTTCAATATTAGCTTTAACAAGAGTCTTCATCTTTCCTTCTTTTTAGTTTTTCTCTAAATCCAATAGTCTTAATCTTTTTCTTTTACAGTTAGAAAATTCACCAACTCATCTAAGATCCCAGTAAACTTTAAAACTTCTGATAAATGATAAAAAGTGCTTGACTATGCAAAGTCATTCCTTTGATCATTTGGTGAATAGAGAATAACTTTCTTATTTAGTCCTAGGGCTATCCCTAACTCAATATGGCTACTTTTTCCTGCTGGTAATAGAATCACTATAAAATCAGATTCAATCACAGCATTCTTTTCTTTTTGACCAATTTGTTTTAATTCTTTAAATGTCGAAGCTCTTTTATTTTTAGTCCAATCATATGTATGGATATAACCCTTATTTTTCAACTGTTCACTAACGTAACGTACTTTATCTATATTTTTGAAACTTGATGCAACATAAAACTTCATTTTGTTCTCCTCTCTTAAGAACAGCATTAAAATTTTATGATTCCCCACAATTAGTTATTCCAGAATCCCCTATTGCAAAATAACCTCCTTTTAGCAATCTGATTCGTTTCAACAATACTGAAAGCATATCCTTTCTTCCAGAAATGTACCCGCCAGACACAACGATTACCCAACAAATGTTAAAGCCAGCAAACTAACAGCAAGTGTAAGAATTGCAACCCCAATGATTATGTACATGACAGACTCAAAAGATGAAAGATTCCTATGCTTCTTCTTATTTGTCAAATCTCTTAAATACATAAAGGAGCTAAAAACTAATATTGCTAAAGCGACTACCAGCAATATTTCTGCAAAGAATATCAAACAAACTCCCCCTTAAATATTCATGGATTACATCTAAAGTTAGAAAATTGATTTAATTTATGAATCGCATGATTGTTTGATTTAAATTGCACCCTTCTTAGGGTGTTACCTATTTGCGATTCGTCCATTAATTTAAATTAACTCTAACAACATCCTTTTACCAATAAGGCTCTTCTTCATTAGACAAACTTAAAACAAATGGATACAAACCTAATACTAAAAATGAAATAAAAATGGCAATAATTAATGATGCGCTTACAGAAATTTCTAACCAAGCGTTTATAGGTAAAAACACTATAGGAATAAGCACGAACACGCCAGCTCTTGTTCTGGATGAAGCGGATTCGTATTGTTTTTTACCACAATATGGACATTTTAATCTAAAGGTAGTTCTAATGGTTTGTTTCCAAGACCATTTTTCACCGCAATTTTGACAAATTGGCATTTTTAATCCCCCTTTATATTAATCTTCACAAAGGAAATGACTGATTTCTTCCGCACGTTTGCTTAATAATAATTGGGCTTTTTTAGAAAGGAATATTTAGCAATTACAAATCATAACGACATTTCCGTCTGGATCTTTTATATTAAACCAGGCTGTATCGCCTACCCGCTCTATTTCTCTCACAATTTCAATGCCTTTGTCTTTAATATATTTATACGCTTCCTCAATATTTGGAGCATATAAATTAAAAATTGGGCTTGGGCTTATACTATGTTTGAATTCAGGATCAAACGTATGGTCATCTAGAGTTAGAGAAGTTGTCCCGACTAAAGGTATATTATAGACTGGTGAAACGACTTTATCTAAATCAACATCTAACCCTAACAATTCCGTGTACCATTTTGTTGAGATCTTCAGATTAGTTACGTGAACAAACACCCCATTCATTTGGTTCTTAACTGGTAATGCTTTTTTCATTTTAAACTTCCTCCTTTTCCGCTCTTATTCAAGAAAGGCGCAGATACATAGTCGACGTTTAGCTGGTCATCTTTTCTTCCCTGACTCTTCGTATTGTAATAATTAGTCAGCATAATACCAGAATACTTGAATATTTTATGGTTCACTAATACCTACCGCAAGCAAAAGAAAATAAGCCACTGCTAAAATTGCGCTATTCAGTACGATTCCTGTTATCACAAACTACCATTTTTTAGATATTACAGCAAAAATAATCCCAAATACTGAAAGTCCTGCTTAATACATAGATAACTAGAATCAAGTTTGCATTAGGACCTCTTATTATTAAGAAGAAAAAAACACTCACTACCACTGTTGATAGTGATAGAATCCCCTATACACTCTTTGCCTTTTCCTTATGCAAATTTGCAACCTCTTAACTTTGATAAAATCATCTAATCGCGTTTTAAACCTGTTTGTATATATCTAAAGATAGGGAATAAATCGCTTACAAATTCATTCTAATCCTAACCTACATTCTTGTTCTTTTATAAACACTAAAGATTACCAAGCAGATGGTTAATAATAAAATGGTCAGTACCAAAGGGTTACCTTTTCCGAATACACTCGCTAACAGATAACCAAACGTAGGGATTCCAAAGAAGGATAAAATGGACGGAATAATAAACATTCCTAATAAAATGCCAAGAATAAATATCAAAGAAGTTACCTTTTTCCCACTCAAATACATCCCCCTAGATATTCAAATTTATTTAGCAGTCTGTCCGCTTCTTAAGAAATACATTTGTTCAATAATTTCTATCTAAAAAAAGAAGCAAATAACTTGCTGAGCAGAGAAAGATTGCAGCTTGAGTTAGGATATAAATAGATAATTCAATGAAAGTTAGCTTTCTTTCTCGCTTTATTTTCTTAAAATGTCTATAATAGTAGAAAGAACATAGGAGTAGTAGTATCGCCGATAGTTGAAATATATTCTCCAACAGATTAATCAATAAACCATCTCCTCTGATTAGTCACATACATACCCCACTTTTAAAATAATTTTATAAATTAGCCTTTATTTAAAAACAAATTATTTTAAAATTCAACGTAAAAAGGGTGGCTTTTCTCATTTAAACTATATTGAATTCTCTGCTTGAAATTTTTCCAAGTTACTATTTCCAATGCTCTCTCGATAGGGAAGAAATTGACTTCCAATGCTTCTGAAGTCGCAGTTAATTCTCCTCCTATTGGTTTACCTAAAAATAATGTATTACATATAGAAGCAGTGACATTTTGAAATACACCACAAAACTGTGTAACCTCAATATCTAAACCGCATTCCTCCTTTGTTTCCCTAACTGCCGCATTCTTTAAGGATTCACCTACTTCAACTTGTCCACCAGGTATTTCCCATCCTCTTTTAGGTCCTTTAATTAATAGTATTTCTTTATGGTCATTTAATACAATAACTGCTGCTGATATAATATGTTTCGGCGATGACATCTTTGATCCCCCGTTCTTAAATTTTAACACTCGATATAGAAAAGTAGTTATTTATCAATGATTATTTCTTGTTTACTAAACATCTCATAAGCAAAATATCTAAATAAATAACCTAATCCAGTTCCTAAACTAACTGTGATTAGTAAAAAACAGGGACAAATATGCCTGAAATTATGCTTATGCTACAACCGCAGAACATTCCTAAAGGTATTAAACTATCTAATAAATATTGAATGCTTTTTAATTTTTTCTTACCTAGGGTACCTTGGTTATATTTATATTTAAGTCTTTCAATTACAAATACTCCGATTCCTCCAGCTATTACAACAAGTGCAATTGCCATAAAAAACCCCATTTAGAATCTCCTTCATTAAACTTTATTCTTTAAAATGCTATTTAGTTTAATAGTAACGTTTCGCTTAAAAGATAAATAGCCTGAATAGTAAAAAAGACTAGAAATATTCCAATAAATCCTAGTAAAAGTAAGATGCTACTGATGATGTATTCGCTTGCTAATATTATCCTTTTCTTTCATAACCTAGGCCAACTGAAGAAGGATGTTTCTTTTGCCAGAAAAAATGCCCAATTGCGACTTTATTTAGTTCGCTTTCTTAGATAACGTTATTATAAGCGCGAATAAGATTAAACCGAGTATAGAACTCAAAACAAATCCAGAAAAATAATGAAAAATAAAATATAATAGCAACATCGTAATTAGATATCCTACTAGAATAGCTGGCAAAAACCTCTTTAAATTCATTGCTAATACCTCCTATAAAAAGCATCACTCTATTTCTGACGAAGGTTATTCCAGATATACGTCGATTGTTCTGTTTTAATTTGATTTTTCATCATATTATTGACCAATTTTTAAGTTATTCCACGATCTGTCCCGAGTCTTGAACAATCAAATAGCTTTTTAACATAGGATGCTAAAAGGGAGTACCAAAAGCTGCAACTAAAACATAAAAAAAGCTGAACCAATAAAGATTACACTATAACCTATAGCCCAAACAAAGCTAATTATATATTCTTTTTCTTCCTCTATACCTTTTTTATATTCCATCACAGTACGAATACTCATCAGGATTGTTAGAAAACAAAACAATAATACATAAATTGCTATATAGGAAAGAGACAAAGCTGCTATGAGAACACTAAAGATAAAAACAATCAACAAAGTATTTTCTATCCATTTATGGGTATTATTAACCGGTTTATATAGACGGATACCAAAAACAATGTTATGTTTTTTCCTGATGAGTATGTCTAAGCTAAGAGTACCAACCAACCCTACAAGGATAAAGCCCAGCAAGTAATTGCTCATTAAACCTCCCCTTTACAGTTGAATTAATGAAATGTATCTTAAAAGGGAAACGCTAAGTCGAAGACGAATTCAATAGAGGAGACAAGAAATTCTTCAAAAGATATTTTGAATCAGTTCCTAAAATTAAGTCTCGTATTCATTCAAACAGAAAATAAACCTTCATGTACAAGCCCATTATACTAGATCATCATCACTTCCAATAAATCCCAAATCTCTTTAGATATTTCACTTCTTACTTAACCTATTTCATATAGAAATGAGTAACCTTATACTATGGTCGAGAACTCTCTAAAATGGACGACCAATTTATTCTGTTCCCTCTCTATTTTATAGCACAGCAGTTGATGAAAAAGGGGGTATTCCTAAAATTATTGTTTAGTATATCGAATCGAGGGGATATCACATTAAAAGAGTGGCACTTGCGCACCGATCGCAGAATAATATTACGCTTCTAACTTAACTGATATGGCTAATGTCCCCCATTCCTTTTCTTTTTCTGGAGTATATATTTTATATGTATTTTCCACCATTTCTTCAACAGACTCGCCAACCGTATCTAAATCGCTAGGGGAAATGTCTTCGTACATTTCTTTGAATGTATTATAATTTCTTAGACCTGTAACTTTCACTGTTACAGCATCGTTTTTGTCAGGGATTTGTACAAATTCAATTTTATCTCCAATATTTAACTTTCTTCTTTTTTCATCATATAAACGAACTTCAACAATTTTTCTACCTAATTTAATGGAGTTAAATGGTATTTCAAATAATCCCATCTTGTGAATCACGATTTCTTCACTCCTTACTAATTCATGAAAAATACCCATTACTATATTTCAAACACAATCCTTTACCTGGTTCGCACCTTATTCTGAAACACCTAAAAATCGTGGAATAGCATTATTTAAGTCGGTTTTCCAAGGATTCAGTTGCCAGTTTAAGTGCAGTTAAGCGACGCTCATTTATTGTTTTTTGCGAACTGCCTTCTTTTGCTTTTGCTATCTGTTTTTCGATAGATGCAATAAAACCTTGTAAAGTATCCTTAGGGGCCAATATGATTTCTTCGTCATAAAAAAACGCTTCCCCTTTCCAATCGTCTTTGAAACTTTCTAAACCAATTTTTACTGCGTTTCGCCTTTTTTTAACAAGACTTATATTTGACACTTTTTCAGTCATGCTTTTATAAGCAGTTGAAAGTTTATTTAAAGTTGAGTCCAAGGATTTAATGGATAAATCTTGGATTTCTATGCTAGCAACCACCATATACGAACCTCACTTTCTTTTTTTAGTAATTCAAGAATCTGACTGTAAAGCTAATGAAGCTTTTTAAGAGCTGGATTTTCCTGCCCAAGCTCCTTGCATTTTACTTAGGAATACAATTTGCCCTATATGATAGGCGTCGTGCATTGCTAAACTCTTCAGTTCAAGCATTAATGAATTATCTTCTCCTGGAACCTTTCTATACAAATCCTCATGTTCTGATTTTGCTAATATTTTTCCAAGCTCACGATGAACATAAAAGTATTCTTGTTTTGTTTTCTTCCAATTATCTACCGTCTTCGTTGGTAATCGAAAAGTAGATTCATTGTTTTCTGCCTGTGGTTCATTCGCAGTTTCACCAAGAAATCGCATCAGAAATCTCTTTTCATAGAAAAGTAAATGACACACTAATTCCCAAATGGAATTCATTGCCCCATCAGTTGGTTTCCAAATTGCCTGTTCAAAAGTAATATCCTCTAGCGCTTTTTCAAGTGGCGGAAACCAGTCTCTTTCATCTAAGCAGCTTGCCCATTGTTGTAACAAAAGTGTCTTTGCCTCCATTTTCTATTCCCTCCAATTTATTCCTTTTAAAGATAATCCCTCAGGAAATCTCATTTTTGCAAAAATTCATTTTACAATGACTTACTCCAGAATATGGCTCTGTTCTCAAAAATCAGGGACAATTCTATAATCGAGCATTGTACCCGATTACTTAAGATCGATCCTATTTATAAAGTCATAATGATTTTTATAGTATGTCATTCGGTAAAGATAGCGAGATTCTCCAGTGTGGACATTAAACCTGCATCGTGATCCTCCTTTCGTATTCCTTCAGGTACGTTTTCGCAAACGATAGTGACCTTTGTACCTTCTGAAATGGTTTCCAAAAACCATTTTTGTGTCATCTCACCTGAGAACTCTGGATCCTCGGAATCGAACGTTACGGATTGAACAATTCGCTTGTCTGGAACTAGTTCCAAAAATTTCCCTTGGGCTACATCGGTGTTTTCCGAAGTTTTTCCAGAATTTGAGTGATTCATTTCGTACGTAAGGGTTACTCTATAAGCTCCGCCTTCACGGGGGTCAAACATGTCAATATGACCCGCCATTCCTTTCGGTGGAAGCCAAGAAACCAATGCTTCCGGGTTTATGAATGACTGATAAATGGTTTGTGGTGAAGCCATAATCACTCTTGAAGCAGAATCTATTCTCTTATTATTGGATGGATTCGCCATGATGAAATCCTCCTTTTTTTCGTTATGTCACTGAGTCTTTTTTAGTTTATCACATATAAATGCTCGAAATTTCTTCTCGATTGCTTAAAAATTATCCATTAATCATCAAAATAGCCGTTTGACCCAGTTCTTATCCGAGGGAAGCACCCTATTACAGAATATAGATATATGTTGTAGCCAATAGAAAAGAGCGGCACCTTTACCGACTAATCCAGCAGTACGTGCCACCCTTTTTATTTACTGGGCTATTCCCATATTCTCAATATTATTCCTTTTCCAGTTCAACGTTCTTGACTGGGGAAAAGGTAGAAATCGCATGTTTAAAAATTAATTGTTGCTTCCCATCTGTTTCCATTAACACTGTGAAATTATCAAAAGCCTTAATAACCCCTCTTAATTGAAAACCGTTTGTTAGAAACATGGTAACCGAGATATGGTTCTTCCTTAGCTGATTTAAAAATTGGTCTTGAATGTTAACGGTTTGCGCCATCATACTTCCTCCTCATTTCTGTCTATATATATTAGTTTCTACCTATCTTTTAAGAATCCTGCAAGATCATACAAAATTTTTCTAAATTTTTCATTAATTGTTTCAGGTATGATTGAATACCAATCAACATTCATCTTGTTCCTAAACCAAGTATATTGCCGTTTTGCATATCTTCTGGAATTCTGTTTCAATGTTTCGATTGTTTCAGAGAGGGAGCTCTCACCTTCAAAATAAGGGATAAACTCTTTGTAGCCAATTGCTCTCATTGCCTGTTCCTGTGCATACCCAGCTTGGTAAAGGGAACGAACTTCTTCAACTAATCCCTTTTCAATCATCTCGTTGACCCGTTGATTAATCCGGTCATATAACATGGTCCGATCCATTTCTAAACCAATCAGTTTTAAATCGTATGGTGATTCGGTTTGCTGTTGTTTTTGATAAGCTGTCATCGTCTTTCCTGTTGATTCATAGATTTCTAATGCTCTAATTACTCGCCGATGATTGTTTGGGTGAATCCTGCTTGCCTGTTGTGGGTCAATTTGCTGTAAACGCTGATAAGCAGGTTCAATCCCCATCATTTCGATTTCTTTTTCGATTCGTTGAATTATTCTATCATCCTTTTTATGCGTTGGGAAATTATAATTGTATAGAGCTGCTTGAATGTATAAACCACTTCCGCCAACAATAATCGGAATTTTATTTTTACTTGTTATGTGATCAATATACTCCATAACATAATGCTTAAAATCAGCAGCCGAAAAAGACTCATCTGGCTTTTTTATATCAATCAAGTAATGAGGCACCCCTTGCATTTCTTCGTGGGTAATCTTTGCTGTCCCAATATCCATTCCTTTATAAACCTGCATAGAGTCTCCGCTGATAATTTCCCCATTGTATTGCTTTGCAATTGCAATACTTAATTTTGTTTTGCCTACAGCCGTAGGCCCTACGACTGCAATAACCTTTTTTTTCATGAGTATTCCCCTATTTTTATCTCATTATTCATATGCAATGTAAGCTTTTAACATCCAAATATATTTCTCTAATTTCGCTTGAATACCGATAAGTAAATCCTCTGATGGAGCATCATTTAGTTGTCTCGCTTCAGGCAATCCTTGATTTCGAATTTCCGTAATTATTTGTTCAAAATCATGAATTAATTGGCTCATCAGCTCATTCTCTTTATCATCCGCACTGGCTTCCACTAGTGTTGCTTCTTTTAAATACTTTATCATCGTTGCAAATGGCTTCCCATTGATCATTAGAATTCGCTCAGCTACTTCATCAAGGTCTTTCGCCATTTCTTGATACATTTCTTCAAACTGGGAATGTAACTGGAAGAAATGACGACCTTGAACAAACCAATGATAACGATGGAGTTTCACATATAGTACAAATTGATTGGAAAGTAATTGATTCAGGAATTGGATTAATTTTTGGTTTTCCATAGCGTACACCTCACTTATTTTCTATTAGTGTTTGGAGGTGAAGCTATTTTTATACTTTACATGACACGTTTAAACATTTTTTCCAATTCATAGGTTGTAAAATGGACGATAATTGGTCTCCCATGCGGGCATGTAAATGGATCACTGGTTTTCCTCAGATCGTCAAGTAAATGGTACATTTCATCTTGATTCAGGTAGTGATTTGCTTTAATGGATCGTTTACATGACATTAATGTTGCAGCCTCTTCACGAATGGTTTCAACATTAATCTTCTCTTCATTCATAATTTGATCAACCATTTCTCGAATGACTTCTTCTTCAAATCCAGTTGGAAACCAATTAGGATGGGAGCGAATAATATATGTTTGTTGCCCGAATGACTCAAAAAATAAACCTGCAGCTTTTAATTCTTCTTTATACTGATCGATCCATATTGCTTCTTCTTTAGAAAAATCAAAAGTTAACGGGATAAGTAGCTCTTGTAATTCATTCGCTGGCTTTCCTAGTTTCTTTTTAAAGAATTCGTACTTTACCCGTTCTTGTGCTGCATGCTGATCAATCATATATAACCCATTTTCATTTTGTGCCAATATATAGGTCCCTTGTAATTGTCCAATGGGATACATGATAGGTATCCGTGGATCATGTGTATCTTGTATTGAAGGACTATCTTCTTGCTGATAAGTGAAGTCGTTTACCTTATTCCAATTGACATTGCTTTGCATTTCGTTCTGCGCTTCTTGACCATCCGTATACGTTTCTTCTTGAGGTTCTTTTATTATTGGAACTTCGGATTGATTGATCAACGGTTCATTTTGAACGAAAGAAGGTTGAACTGAATCAGTTGAAACATTGGATGCAGCATAGGAGTCATGATCATCAAAATGCATCCGGTGCTGTACGGATTTTTCTTTTGGTTCCGGCTTATGTTGAACCTCTGGAATTAAGGTCTGCTGTCTGAATTTGGAAATTATGGTATGTTCGATCGCTTGAAATAACTCCTTATCTTTACTAAAGCGAACTTCCAGTTTGGTTGGATGAACATTTACATCGACCAGTATTGGATCCATGTGGATCGATAAGACGACAATAGGCGAACGTCCAATTGGTAATAGCGTATGATATGCCCGCATGATCGCCTGGGTTAACGGGATGCTCTTAATATACCTTCCATTAATAATCGTAGAAACATAGTTCCTTGATGCTCTAGTCACTTCCGGCTTTGCAATATAGCCTTCGATTGTAAAATCCAATGTTTCAAGTTTTACATAAAGCATTTGGCGCGCAACATTCATTCCATAAACTTGTGAAATAACCTGTAATAAATCGTCTGTTCCTGCCGTCTTAAATAATCCTTTTCCATTATGAGTCACTTCAAAACGAACCTCAGGATGAGATAAAGCCAATCGATTCAGTAAATCTGTGATGTGACCTAACTCGGTATGAATGGTTTTCATATATTTTAAACGAGCAGGTGTATTGAAAAACAAATCACGTATGGTGATTTCTGAACCTTGTCTGGCAGTGGTCTTTTGTTTCTGAGTAATTTTGCCGCCTTCCAATTCCAAATACGTACCTGCTTCATCACCAGTAGAAGTCTGGACCGTTAATCGGCTAACGGAAGCTATACTAGCAAGTGCTTCTCCACGAAAACCAAGTGTTTGAACATGGAATAAATCATTTTCGTTCTTTATTTTACTTGTGGCATGCCTGAGAAATGCATGTTCACAATCTTCTTCCGACATCCCTTCACCATTGTCTGTTACTTTAATTTCTTGTAAGCCTGCTTCCGCTATGTCAATTTTTATCCATGTACTGTTTGCATCTATACTATTTTCTACTAGTTCCTTTACCACAGAAGCAGGTCGCTCCACTACTTCCCCAGCAGCAATTTTATTAGCAAGTGCATCTGGCATCTGCATAATTTTCATGCAAACAATCCTTTCTACTTTCTAAGCTTCTTCTGCAATCGGTACAATTCATTCATGGCGTCCATCGGTGTCATATCAAATAAATCAATATCTTTTAAATCACGTACAATATCAGATTCTTCGGTTGTATGCTGTTTTGGTTTTTGTTTCCCTTCTTCTATAAAAAAGGATAGCTGTCCCGATTCCTCGGTTGCAGCTGTCTCTGACTGTTGAACAGATAGTTGTGACTTAGCTGTACCTTCTAATTCTTGTAATATCGAACTGGCACGTTCAATTAATGACGGTGGTAGTTCAGCTAACTTAGCAACATGAATGCCATAACTTTCATCAGCCGCTCCTTCTTTAATTTGGTGTAAGAAGACAACATTCCCTTCATACTCTTCAGCACGAACATGAATATTTTTCAACCTTGGCAAGGTTTGCTCCAGATCAGTTAATTCGTGATAATGTGTAGAGAAAAGCGTCTTTGCATGAATATGATTGTGGATATATTCAATAATTGCTTGTGCTAAGGCCATACCGTCATACGTACTAGTCCCTCTGCCAATTTCATCAAGCAAGATAAGGCTGCGATCTGTCGCATTCGAAATAGCATGATTTGCTTCAAGCATCTCTACCATAAAAGTACTCTGTCCAGCTACAAGATCATCAGCCGCTCCAATCCGCGTAAAGATTTGATCAAATAAAAGTAAATCAGCGGACGCGCAAGGAACAAAACAGCCGATTTGACCCATAATTACCGTTAGCGCCAATTGACGCATGAATGTACTCTTTCCGGACATATTTGGACCAGTTATTAATAGAATACTTTTATCCTCATTTAAGACAATATCATTTGGAACAAAGGTACCTTCTTTCATTACTTGTTCAATAACTGGATGCCTACTTTTTTCAATGGATAACTGATTCTCTACAAAAGTAGGACGTACATAATTATTCGCTTCACTTACCGTAGCAAATCCTTGTAAGACATCTACATAACTTACCGCTTCGGCTAATTGCTGTAATGCAGGGATATGTTCTTTCATCTTTTCACGAATATCAATAAATAATTGGTATTCTAACTCGACACTCTTTTCTTCCGCTTCTAATATTAATTGTTCTTTTTCCTTTAATTCTGGAGTAATATACCTTTCTGCATTTGTTAGGGTTTGTTTTCGTTCATATTTCCCCTCAGGAAGCAGATGTAAATTGGCTTTAGTTACTTCTATATAGTAGCCAAATACTCGATTATATCCTACCTTTAATGATTTTATATTTGTTTCTTCTTTTTCTTTCCGTTCGAGTTCCGCTATCCATTGTTTTCCGTTTCTCGAAGCATCACGATAAGTATCAAGTTGTTGGTGGTAGCCGTCTTTAATGATCCCTCCCTCTTTAATAGAAATGGGAGGATCCCCTACTAAACTCGTTTCTAATAAATCAACAACCGCTTCCGGGTAATTAAACTGATCTGCCAGATTTTGGACAACAGGCTGTGAAAATTGTTTTAAAATCGTTTTTAATCGAGGAACCTTTGATAATGATTCCTTTAATTGTAGGAGATCACGTGCATTCACGTTGCCAAATGCGATTCTTCCTGCGAGTCTTTCTAAATCATACACTGACTTTAAGGTCTCCCGTAAATCATCACGATCCATAAACTGCTGATAAAAACGATCGACGATTTCAAGTCTCTCTTCTATCAGCTGTTTGTTCAACAATGGGCGCTCTAACCATTTTTTAAGCATTCTTGCTCCCATTGCTGTTACCGTCTTATCCAATACCCATAACAAACTCCCGTATTTTTCTTTCTTCATCATTGTTTCTGTAAGCTCTAAATTCCGTTTGGAATACATGTCCAATGATAAATAGGAACTCAAATGAATTATTTCTGCTGGCTGCATATGTTCAAGTGATCGTTTTTGCGTATACTGTATATAATTTAACAGTCTACTTAGTGATGTTAACAGACGATCATCATGTAAATTCTCACAAAGACTGCGATATTCAGCATTAAAAGTTACTTCATCTTGATAAGATAGGGTGACATGAAGCCGTTCACGCAATTGGTTCTGCAATCCCTCGGGTAAATCGGAGGATATTACAATTTCTTTAATTGGCTGATGATATAATTCATGAAGGACGGCATCCCACCCATTTTCGAATAGAACCAAGCGATTTTCCCCCGTTGATAAATCACTATAAACGATCACGTAGGAATGATTAAAATGGGATAGGCTCGCTATAAAGTTATTTTCCTTCTCATTTAACATATTCTTTTCCATTACTGTTCCAGGTGTAATCAATTGAATAACTTCTCGTTTAACTACGCCTTTTGCAGACTTGGGATCCTCCACCTGTTCACAAATAGCAACCTTATATCCTTTATCAACTAATACTTTTATGTAATTCGCTGCAGAGTGATATGGAACACCACACATTGGGATCGGTTCTTGCTTGCCTGAATCTCGCTTCGTTAAAGTTATCTCTAGTTCTCTAGCCGCTTCAATCGCATCATTAAAGAACATTTCATAAA
Source organism: Virgibacillus salexigens (assembly GCF_000723585.1). Classification (NCBI taxonomy): domain Bacteria; kingdom Bacillati; phylum Bacillota; class Bacilli; order Caryophanales; family Bacillaceae; genus Virgibacillus; species Virgibacillus salexigens. Next base: position 2,340,341 of record NZ_CCDP010000001.1, read on the forward strand.
AATCGCCTAATCGAAAGAAAAGAAATGCATCCTGATGCTCCGCTTTAATTTTTAAATATTGTTCCATCATTGGTGTATTCTTTGTCATGTTTTATCCCCCAAAAATCCCAAGTATTCTTCTGCTATTATAGCATATAATATCGCAGACATTCGATGAATCGATACGATCGATCATTCACATTTCACAAAACAAAAAAATTACGAGGAATAGAATCCCTCGTAATTTTATTTAATCTTTATGAAGAAAATCTGGTTCTACTTCTTCGAGTTCATCATCGGTTAATTCATAATCCCAAACATGGTCATCGTCATCTTCAAATTTTTCCCGTTTAGGGTCTACACGAACGGCTATTTTCGTATCGCCAATTACTTGCACAATAAATTCCCGCTCAATTTCCGCCACAATTTTATGCCCTTTATTTTCAATATTACAGTTTAGACAATTAGGCTGTTGAATCACTTTCGCAATCACATCAAAGTCATCATTTAAACAGTGGTCATCTTTTACAGACAATGGAACCTTTTCGCAATAAGTTACACGCTCTGTAATTGCCTCTGTTTTTGTATTATCATTATACGAATACCAAATATTAATATCGTAGCTGCCATTGATTTCTACTGTGTCTTTGGACTTTTTCTTTGCATTGTATAAATGATTAATTACCCAGCATCCTAGAATACTTGAAGGTCTATGTGATGGCGAAATGGAATGTGTTTCTTGTGAGAATTTGCGACCTTTGCCACATACCGCTTTCGTAATGATCTCTCTATATTCATTATCTAGAAAACTCATAATTACCTTTACCTCCTCTTTTTTCATAGTCATTTTATGCAAGACAAATACCTAAAGTGCATAGCTATTTATGAAAAAGGAAGAAAGGATGGAAAAAAGACAGGAAATTATTTTCCTGTCCAATTGTTAATGGCTGCAACCGGATTTGTTTTTTAGTTTAGACCCTGTTTCTCCAGCTAGGATATCGCCACCAGTTGATTCTATAACATTATTCGTAACCTCTCTTGCGATGGTTCCAGAAACAAGCTGCAATACATCATTTACTACCACTTGTGATTCTTTAAATTCCTGAACTACTGGAATAGCATCAATCTCAGCTTGAAAAATATCTATTTGCTCTTCTACTTGTTTTAAAGCTTCTTTTTTTCCATAAGCCTGTAAATTAACTGCTTGTTTTTGCAATGCTTTTATCTTTGTAATTAACTGCTGTACTTTTTTGTTTTCATTAATTTTAGCCTCGACTTGCTTAAAGCGGTCAATTTCTTCTGTGCTTGCAAGCATGCCTGCTAATTTCTTGGCCTCATCAAGTACTTGTTTTCGTGTGTATTCAGCCATACTACTCCACCTCAACTGTTTTTTCTACCATTATACCATTTAATGACCACGTTTTCGCTTCTGTTACTTTTACTTCTACAATCTTACCAATTGAAGACGTTGGTCCTTTAAAATTAACCAATTTGTTCTTCTCTGTATAACCGGCTAAAATATCTGGATCTTTCTTACTTTCACCTTCCACAAGGACTTTAACTACTTTATCTTGATACTTCTTCATTGATTCAGCAGATTGTTTGTTTACTAACTCGTTCAAGCGATATAACCGTTGTTTTTTTACTTCTTCTGGAACATCGTCTTTTTTACGTGCTGCTGGTGTTCCTTCACGTGGAGAATAAATAAAGGTATAAGCAGCTTCAAAACCTACTTCTTCAACTAAACTCATTGTTTCTTCAAATTGCTCTTCGGTTTCGTTTGGGAATCCGACAATGATGTCAGTTGTCAAGGTTGCATTAGGCATGGCTTCTCTTATTTTGCGAACGAGTTCCAAATAGGATTCTCTGGTATATTTTCTGTTCATTTTCTTCAATATTTCACTGCTCCCAGATTGGACAGGAAGGTGGATATGATCAAGAAGATTACCACCTTTGGCTAACACTTCGATTAGTCGATCATCAAAATCTCTTGGATGAGAGGTAGTAAATCGAATTCTTGGGATGTCAATCCGGTGAAGATCATCCATTAAATCACCAAGGCCATATTCCATATCTTCTAAATCTTTTCCATAGGCATTTACATTTTGTCCTAACAAAGTGATTTCCTGATAACCTTGAGCTGCTAAATGACGTACTTCTTGAATAATATCTTCTGGTAAGCGGCTTCGCTCTTTTCCGCGAGTCATTGGTACGATACAATATGTACAAAACTTATCGCAACCATACATAATATTTACCCAAGCTTTAATCTTTCCTTTTCTAGCTTTCGGTAAATTTTCAATAACATCGCCTTCTTTTGACCATACTTCAACAATTTTTTCTTTACCGAACATTGCTTCTTTTACAAGGTGCGGCAGGCGGTGAATATTATGTGTTCCGAATATAAGATCAACATGTTGGTGTTTCTTCATAATCCGGTTTACAACGGATTCTTCCTGCGACATACAGCCGCACACTCCTAAAATCAAGTCAGGTTTTTCTAACTTTAGCGGCTTTAAATGACCAATTTCACCGAACACCTTATTCTCAGCATTCTCTCGGATTGCACAAGTATTCAATAAGATAATATCTGCCTCATTGGTTTCAGAAGTAGGTTCATAGCCCATTTCTGTTAATATTCCCGCCATTACTTCCGTATCATGCTCATTCATTTGGCAGCCATATGTACGTATTAAAAACTTTTTGCCTTTACCGATATTTTCCATATCTTCAGGAATACCAAAATCATAATGAACATTTACTTTATCGCGACCACGTTTTCTAGCTTTGTTTAAATTTGGTGGTTCATAGGTAGTTTCAAAATACTTCGCAAAATCTGCACTAGTCTTTTCACTTAAAGGTTTATCTTGACTGGATCTTTTGTCCATTGGATCGACCTGTTTAATTTGCGCTTGATGATTACGCTGTTCTTCGTTCATGATATATCTCCTTTCTATTGATTGGAAGATAATTTTCCCATTATTACAGTATAAACGTTTCTATTTATTTTAACAATATTAATCTGATGCCTTCCAATAAAAAGACATCTATCAGATAAGTTATATCTCCTTATTGTCATAAAAAAAGTGCTACGATTAGTCGTAACACTTTTATTTTCTATTCTTCCGTCATATCTATCTAGGTTCTACAATTAATTTGATTGCGGTACGTTCTTCATCATCAATTAAAATATCAGTAAAAGCTGGAATACAGATAAGGTCTACTCCACTAGGTGCAACAAATCCTCTGGCGATTGCTACTGCCTTCACAGCTTGGTTTAGTGCACCAGCTCCGATGGCCTGAATTTCTGCTGATCCACGTTCTCTTAAGACGTTCGCAAGTGCACCTGCTACTGAATTGGGATTTGATTTTGCTGACACTTTTAATACTTCCATTACTAGTACCTCCTTCATTTACTATTATAGTTCTATACCTACTATATTCCTGGAGATGTTAGCTTATTACCCTATTATGCATTAATAATTCAAAACATTCAAATAATCAAATGAAAAACGGATGGTCATCATTAATTAAAATACGTTCTACACTTTTTGCCCTTCCCGTTTTATCATCAATGGTAACAAAAAAACCATTTAATTGGCTTCTTCCCTTTTTTGTAATTTCAAAACGTACTGGCATAGAAGTTAAAAAACGGTTCATTACCGATTCTCTATCAACTCCCAGTATACCATCATACGGGCCTGTCATTCCTACATCAGATATATATGCGGTTCCTGCTGGTAATATACGTTCATCTGCTGTTTGTGTATGGGTATGGGTACCTACTACAGCACTTACTCTACCATCAACATACCAGCCCATCGCTTGTTTCTCACTGGTTGCCTCACCATGAAAATCGATAAAAATGATGTTTGTTCTTTGTTTTGCTTCTTTTATTAATTCATCAGCCTTTGTAAAGGGATCGTCAATTGGCGGCAAAAACGTCCTTCCTTGTAGATTAATTACCGCAACTTCCACACCATTAATATTGATATAAATGATTCCTTTTCCTGGATTGTTTTCAGGGAAGTTTGCTGGTCTAATCATATTCGAAGCATCATCGATGAAGTCATATATTTCCTTTTTATCCCAAGTATGATTACCCATAGTTACTACTTGAGCTCCCCAATCTAATAACTGTTTATATATTTTCTCGGTAATCCCTTTTCCTGAGGCTGCATTTTCTCCATTTACGATTGTTAGGTTTGGTTTGTATTTTTCTTTTAATTTTGGTAGGTATTCTTGTACCATATTTCTTCCTGGAGATCCAACGATATCTCCTATAAATAATATCTTCATTTATTCAATCATCCTATCTATTATAGTACTTTCAGTTTTCCACAATGGGTATGTATTGTCAAAGCATAGCTTGATTCCACCGCAAAATAAAAAGCGGCCCTCAGACCACTTTTTATTTTGCGTATTCAACTGCTCTCGTTTCTCTAATTACAGTTACTTTGATATGACCTGGATAATCAAGTTCTCCTTCGATACGCTTACGAATATCTCGTGCGATTCGAACAGATTCTACATCATCAATTTCATCTGGTTTCACCATAATTCGAATTTCTCTACCAGCTTGAATAGCAAATGATTTCTCTACACCTGTGAACGATTCCGAAATTTCTTCTAATTTCTCTAATCGTTTAATATAATTCTCTAGCGTCTCACTTCTAGCTCCAGGTCTAGCCGCAGAAAGCGCGTCCGCTGCAGCTACCAACACGGAAATAATCGAAGTAGGCTCTTCATCACCATGGTGAGAAGCTATTGAATTAATAACAACCTCATGCTCCTTGTATTTAACAGCCAACTCTTTACCAATTTCAACGTGGCTTCCTTCTACTTCATGATCGATTGCTTTTCCGATATCATGCAGTAATCCAGCTCTTCTTGCTAATGTTTCATCTTCACCAAGTTCAGCAGCAAGCAAACCTGATAAGTATGCTACTTCCGTTGAGTGCTTCAAGACATTTTGTCCATAGCTTGTACGATATTTTAAACGCCCAAGAATCTTAATCAAATCGGGATGTAAGCCATGCACTCCCACTTCAAATGTTGTTTCTTCCCCGATTTCACGTATATATTCGTCGACGTCGCGTCTTGCTTTATCCACCATCTCTTCAATACGAGCCGGGTGAATACGCCCATCTTGTACGAGTTTCTCTAACGCTATACGAGCAGTTTCTCGACGAATTGGATCAAATCCAGATAGTATTACTGCCTCCGGTGTATCATCAATAATTAAATCAATTCCTGTCAGCGTTTCAAGTGTTCGAATATTACGACCTTCACGACCAATAATACGTCCTTTCATCTCATCATTAGGAAGATTAACAACCGATACGGTTGTTTCAGCAACGTGGTCAGCAGCACAGCGTTGTAAAGCTAATGATAGAATGTTTTTAGCTTTCTTATCTGCTTCTTCTTTTGCACGATTTTCTGCTTCTTTGATTAATAATGCTGATTCATGTGCAACATCTTGTTCAATTCGTTCTAAAATAATCTGCCTAGCCTGGTCTGTAGTATATCCCGAAATGCGCTCAAGCTCCGTTTGCTGCTCTTGTATCATAGCTTCCACTTTGCTTTCCATTTCTTCAATTTGTTGTTGTTTTTCTGTTAGAGACTGTTCTTTCTTTTCTAACATAAGCTCACGCTTATCTAGTGACTCACTTTTCCTGTCTAGATTTTCTTCTTTTTGCATCAGACGATTTTCTTGCTTTTGAACTTCATTTCTCCGTTCACGAAGTTCGTCTTCCGTTTGTTGACGAAGCTTATGGTTTTCATCTTTTGCTTCAAGAAGCGCTTCTTTCTTGGAAGCGTCAGCATTTCGATGTGCTTCATCAACGATTTGCTTTGCTAATGTTTCTGCACTAGAGATTTTTGCTTCTGCAATAGATTTACGAATCAGATAACCAACAACAATACCGACGATTAGGATTACAAGCAAAATGGAGATGAGTATAAGACTGTCCATGATTTCACCTCCTATTGCTATAAAATTGTACAATTCATTATTGTCGGCATGTAACAGTTTTAATGCGTGTAATAACAATAAATTATATCATTGATATGATAAATCTATACAAATTTAATTTTAATTGTGTACTATACGAATGTCAAGGAAACGTCACAACTTCACCTCATATTGATTGAAAATATTGGTAATACATTATTCTTATAGTAAAAATCCCCTTGCTTCTATCGCAAGGGGATGTAAATAGCATTATACATCTAAGCTTTCTTGACCAACTTGTTGTTCTTCTTCTTTCGGCTCTTCGTCTAAACCATAGTGCTCTCGAATTGCAGCATGTATTTCTGCCATCATATCAGTATTTTCTTTTAGGAACTGCTTGGCATTTTCCCGTCCTTGACCAAGACGTTCTTCATTATAAGAATACCAAGCACCACTCTTGTTTACAATATCTAAATCGGAGCCAATATCAATAATTTCGCCCTCTTTAGATATCCCTTCACCATACATGACATCTACTTCTGCTTGTTTAAATGGCGGGGCAACTTTATTCTTAACTACTTTTATTCTTGCTTTATTTCCTACCATTTCGTTCCCTTGCTTCAACGTCTCTGCTCGTCGTACTTCTAATCGAACGGAGGAATAGAATTTCAGCGCCCGTCCACCAGGTGTAGTCTCAGGATTTCCAAACATAACGCCAACTTTCTCACGAATTTGGTTAATAAATATCGCCGTCGTTTTTGATTTATTAATTGCTCCAGATAATTTACGTAAGGCTTGTGACATTAACCTAGCTTGTAACCCAACATGGGAATCACCCATTTCACCTTCAATTTCAGCTTTTGGCACAAGGGCAGCAACTGAATCCACCACAATAATATCGACTGCACCACTACGCACAAGTGCTTCAGCAATTTCTAAGGCCTGTTCGCCAGTATCTGGCTGTGAAAGTAAAAGTTCTTCTATATTAACACCTAAAGCACGTGCATAAGTAGGGTCTAACGCATGTTCCGCATCAATAAAAGCGGCTTGTCCCCCTTGACGTTGTGCTTCAGCTATAGCATGTAACGCTACGGTTGTTTTACCAGAGGATTCCGGACCATAAATCTCAACAACTCGGCCACGAGGATACCCACCAATTCCAAGAGCTACATCTAATGCTAATGAACCACTAGGGATGGTTGCCACTTTTTGTTCTGCTTGTTCGCCTAGTTTCATAATAGACCCTTTACCGAACTGTTTCTCTATCTGTCTTAACGCCATATCTAAAGCTTGTTTTCTATCACTCAAAGCGTCGTCCTCCTTTAATAATCTAGTTCTATCATACATGCTTTTTCATCGTTTGCCAAGCAATAAATCGAATAAATGTTCCCTTTTTCTGAAGCGAAAATGAGATAAAAATAGATTTACAGCTAACCCAAGTAATGAAATTATTTAAAATGATAATCATTTAAACTTATATTTTATGATTTTAGCCATTTGTAGAGAAGTTCCATTCCCTTTAATACGGCTCTATTTCTAATCGTATTACGATCACCTTGAAACATCCATTTTTCTACTTGTTCTTTTCCATCATCATAGATAGCGATATACACGGTCCCTACAGGTTGTCCCTCAACCTCATCCGGTCCAGCAACACCAGTAAATCCTATTCCAACAGGCACTCCTAGCTTAGCAGCAACATTTTTAGCCATGGCAAGTGCACATGCTTCACTAATGGTACCCTTGTCGGTCAATGTCTCTTCCGAAATATCTAATACATGTTGCTTAACATGCGCAGCATAACTGACGATTCCACCTTCAAAAACAGAAGAAACGCCAGAAACAGAAGATATTTTCCCTGTAAATAAACCTCCAGTTATACTTTCAGCTACTGCAAGTTTTTTCTGTTTCTTTATTAGAAGGTCGATCACTTTCCCTTCTAACGTGTCTTGATCAGATCCATAAAAATATGAGCCTACTCGATTTATTATCTGGTCTTCTGTATGTTCAATTAGTTGACTAGCTTGAAGATCTGACTCACTCTTAGCAGTTAAGCGAATGACAATCCCATCATCCTGAGCTAGCGGGGCAATCGTTGGATTTGTTTGAGCTTGAATAATATCTTTCAATTCATGCTCCAATTTAGATTCTCCAATACCAATAAACTTCAACACTTTCGACTTAATAATTTCATTTTTTCCTACTAATTGTTGAACGAGCGGGAACAGATGCTCCGTTGCCAATGCTTTCATTTCTCTTGGCACACCAGGTAAGAAGATCCATGTTCTATTTTGAAAAGACACACACATCCCCGGAGCCATACCAGCATTGTTTAACCAAACCTCAGCACCTTCAAATACTCTTGCTTGTTTCCGATTATTTGGCGTCATTGTTGCTTGTTGTTTGGCAAAATATGCTGTTATCTTTTCCATGGATGGTTGATGTTCGATCATGGAAAGTTGGCTGATGTTTTGAAAAGCTTCCCGAGTTAAATCATCATCGGTTGGTCCAAGACCACCAGTTACAATAATCAGATCAGATCGCTGCTGTGCCTGATAGAACGATTCCTCCACACGCGTGAGGTTATCACCAACAACCACATGGTTATAGACATTAATTCCATAGTTGGCTAATTGCTGAGAAAGCCATTGAGCATTCGTATTTGCAATTTGTCCAAGCAATAATTCGGTTCCAACCGCAACAATTTCTGCTTTCACTTGTTTTATCATTTAGAATCCCTCATCACATGCCAATTTTTCACAAAATAGTCAACACCAGATATGACAGTGAATAGAAGACTAATATATAGCATCACTTCTCCAAAAGGGAAGCCAATATAGGAAAATGGAAAATTATGAAGCAGTAAAACAGCAATTGCCACCATTTGTGTAGCTGTCTTTAATTTCCCCATGCTACCCGCTGCTAACACAATTCCCTCACCCGCAGCAACAAGTCTGAGTCCAGTTATAGCAAATTCTCGACTAATAATGATGATAACAACCCATGCAGGGGCTACCCCCACTTCAACTAAAATAATTAGTGCTGCGGATACAAGTAATTTATCTGCTAGCGGGTCTAGGAATTTCCCTAAATTCGTTACTAAATTATATTTTCTGGCATAGTGACCATCTACCCAATCTGTTGCTGCTGCTATAATGAATAACAGCCCAGCTATAAAATGAGATACGGGTAGCTCTGCTTCTCCAATATTCCATGTTCCCCAATTAAACGGTACACTCATAAGAATGATAAAGATTGGAATTAATAGGATACGAGAAATGGTAATTTTATTCGGTATATTCATTTGTTTTTATCCTCCTAGTATTTCAACGAAAAGTGATAAACCCTTCCAAAAAGTTGAAAGGAAGGGTCAATTGATTTATTCAGCTTCTTGATTCAATTCTATCCAAATATTTTGTCTTACAGTACTTGAATCCACAGGATATTCCATCTCAACCCCATTAACCGTAATCGTTAATACAGAAGCATTACCGATTTTGAAAAATACACGCTCTTGTCCTGTTAGATCGATTTCAAGTGGTGACTTTTCTTCATTGAACATAGCTTCTTCAAAGAAAATTTCATCACTTTCCGATTTCACTCCAAGCCAAGTATCTCCTTCTGCTTCTAAGGTTGCAGTAACTTCTTCACCTGTATAATTATATGCTACAATTGATTCAGGCGTATTTCCTGTTCCCTTTTCTACAGTAGAAAATTCACCCTTCGGTTCTGTTTCCTCTTGACTTGCTTCATCATCAATAGATGCATCCTCCGATTTTTCATTCGCTGCACTGTCCTTGTTTTCTTCGTTTTCGTCACTAGCTGTTTCGGAGTCCTGCGTTTGACTTGTGTCATCATTAATAATGACATCCTCATCCCCATCTTGATTAATAGGCTCATTTTCTCCCTTACCAGACATACTTTGAGAAATAAAAAATACGGCAACAAGAATAATACCGACAATCAATAATACTACAATTACGGTAGGAAATAAGGAAAAGTTAGATGATGGCTTATCGGTATTGTTATTTTTACGCGATCGCTGCATCCGACTGTAATGCTCCTCCGTCGGTTCTTCCGTTTTTGGAACTTCTTCTTTGAATTCTTCCATTAGTTCATCTGGATCTACCCCTACTGCATTGGCATACTCTTTTATGAAAGCTCTTGCGTAAAATTTTCCAGGAAGAATATGTAAATTGCCTTCCTCAATTGCAATTAGATATCTTTTCTGTATCTTTGTTGTTTCTTGTAGGCTTTCCAAAGAGAGGTTTTTTGCCTCCCTTGCCTCTTTTAGTCTTGCTCCAATTTCCATTCCAAACACCATCCAATTTAAAAATCAAACATCGAAAAACCATCTTCTTGACCAAATTGTTGTCTTTGAACAGGTTCATAAGTAATTTCTTCTTCTTCATGACTTCGTAATTCAATAATATAGTCAAAATCATCCATTTTGTATTCTGTTGATTGTACAAATATATCTGGATGTTCTACCACTTTAATAGCAGGAAGCTGCATGACTTCCCGAATTAATTGCCAGTGCTGCTCATTCGCTCGTCTTGTCGACACCATTCCATCGATAATATAAATATTATCAGGGTTATACTCCCCTTCAATTAATTTGCTACGGACGGTCTGTTTTAATAAGGTACTGGATACAAACAACCATCGTTTATTTGCACATACACTTGCGGCAACAATTGATTCTGTTTTACCTACTCTGGGCATTCCTCGAATACCAATTAATTTATGACCATCTTTTTTATAAAGTTCTGCCATAAAATCGACCAACAGGCCAAGATCATCTCGTACAAAACGAATCGTTTTGCGATCATCTACGTCTCTATGTATGTATCTTCCATGACGTACTGCCATCTTATCTCGAAGCTTAGGCTTCCGCAGTTTTGTGACCTGAATCATGTCCATGGTTTGCAAAATGGATTTTAATCGTGTTATGTTTTCGTCATACTTGGAAAGTAAAAGCATTCCTCTACGAGCATTTTCCACACCGTTTATCGTAATAATATTAATGGATAGCATACCTAATAAAGAAGATATATCACCTAATAGACCAGGTCGATTAATTTGAATTTCATATTCAAGATACCACTCTGTTTTTTCCATATAAAGCTCCTTTACCGAGACTTTACTTATGAGCCTTCTTTTTTGATACTATCTAAATATATAATAAAGGATTTTCCCTAATGTGAAAAGTGATTATCCAAAAAATTAAAAAGAAGCTGCTTTTGAACAGCTTCTTTCAGCGTATCGACATATTGTTTACTGTTGGTTTCCTTGATTTTGAACAAATTTAACCATTGTGTTTGCGATCGCTTGTTGCTCATCTTCAGATGCTGCATTCCATAAATCACGTAACACTGCTTCTTCATTATTTTTAGCATCTACATTCTGTGCAAGATAATCGCCTACTTCTTGGGCTACATTTTGAATGGTCTTGTCGCTCATTCCTTGCTGCTGCGCCTGTGTAAGTTTGCTGGAAAGAAAGCTTTTCCATGAATCAAAGTTATCAAGAACTGACATACTTTTCTCCTCCTTCTCAATTTATACATGCATAGTATTTGAAATACTTCCTAGTTTATACATGTAGGCAGAAGAAAATTACCAGCCGCCTGTAATATTAATTACTTCTCCTTGGATATAATTGCTTTTATTCGATAATAGGAAAGATACCATGTCAGCAATTTCTTGCGGCTTTCCAGCACGGTTCATTGGTATATCAGCAAATATTTCGGCTTTTTCTCCTGGCAATAAATGCTGATTCATCTTCGTATTTATAAAACCTGGACTAATTGCATTAACAGAAATACCACTAGGTGCAACTTCTTTTGCCAGTGCTTTAACAAAACTATTTTGACTGCCTTTTACAGAAGAATAGATCACTTCATTACTAGCGCCCTGTTCACCCCATATAGACGTTATAAATATAAACTTCCCAGCCTGCTGCTTGATCATTGCCGGTAAAACTTGTTTGGTAATCATCCATGGGGATTTCACATGCAATTGTATCATGTCGTCCATAACGGTTTCATCTGTGTTTTGAAATAACCCGTATTCTCCTCTGCCACTTGCAAACACTACCCCATCAATTGTAAATACAAGGTGGTTAAGAAAATGTTTACAACCTGCTTGAGAGCTTAAGTCTGCTTCAATCATCGCTACAATTGAAGTCGGATATTCTGTTATAATCCGATCTACTTCTTGTTTATTACGATGATAATGAAGCAGCAATTGATAACCTTCGATAACTAATTGGTTAGCTATTGCCATTCCAATATCACCGCTTGCCCCAACGATTAAAATATTTTTCCCCATGACTTATTACTCCGGAGCAATCGTGCATACTGCCAAACGCTCTTCATCTATCCATTGCTTCACAAATTGCTGAGCATCTTCTAATGTTAGATTTCTGACTGCTGGCAGAATGGAGAAAAAATCGATTCCTGCTGCATGATAATGTGTAAAAGCATTAGCTACATTTTCTAAGCGGTTCATGGAACGAAGCAATTGACCGATTTTTTTCTTTTTCATACGATCAAATTCTGCTTGTGAAAGTGTCGTGTTTTTCATTTCTAGTAACATTTTTTTCAATAATGATGCAAATGCTTCAGGTTGCTCGGTGTTACTACCAATTAAGGTATAACCAAAGTCACGATCTAAATTGGTTTCAAAAAAGAAGCTATCATCAATTAGTTGCTCGCTATAAAGCTGTTGATAAAATGCGCCACCTTTCGAAAAGAAGTGGTCCATGATCATGTCTTGGAGGATATCTTTTTTTAAGAACGCATCACTTGAAAGACCATTAGCTAGATTTTTAATGCCCACCGTACATTTAGCAATCGAGACAGGCATCGTAATTTTCTTCGTTTTCGCAGCAACTGCAGAAGGTTCCTCTGGGAACTCTCGTTTTAATGATTCCATTTCCTTAAATGATTTTTTCGCTTGATTTCGCTCAATTAACTTCATCATATCTTCTGGGTTAAAATTCCCAGCAACAAACAAAATCATATTTTCTGGATGATAAAACGTATTGTAACAGGTATACAAATCATCTTTTGTAATCTGATTAATTGAATCTACTGTACCAGCAATATCAACATTTACTGGATGATTCTTAAACATTGCTTTAATCGTTCCCATAAACGATTGCCAATCTGGCTGATCATCGTACATTTTTATTTCTTGTGCGATGATTCCCTTTTCTTTTTCTACGGATTCTTCCGTAAAATAAGGATCTTGAACAAAATCGATTAGCGTTTCTACATTCTTTTCAATTTGATCCGTGGCCGTAAATAAATAAGCCGTTTTCGTAAATGATGTATACGCATTTGCAGAAGCTCCTTGCTTTGAAAAATCAGCAAATACATCCCCTTTCTCACTTTCAAACAGCTTATGTTCTAAAAAGTGGGCAACCCCTTCTGGCACAGAGATAACCTGTTCTTTCCCGATGGGAGTAAAATGTAAATCGATGGAGCCATAATTTGTTGTAAATAATGCATGTGTTTTAGCCATTTCAGGTTTTGGCAGTAAACACACGGTAAGACCGTTATCTAATTTATTCGTATACAAAGTTTCATCCATATCTTGATACGTATGTTTATTCATGGGTATCTCCTTTCGCAGAAGTTAATAAGTACAGTGTATCCTCTTGGATTTGCTGGGCAACATGAAGGACATCTTCTTTGGTTACTTGTTTAATTTTTTCAATAAATGTTAATGGCTCTACTTGCTTGTCGGATAATACTTGCTGGTATAAGAATTCAATTGTGCCTTGTGGATGATCCATGGTTTCTAATAATTGATTCGTTATTAACGCTTTCGTTTCCTCTAATGCCTCTGTTGTAAAATCCCCTTGTTTCATCGCAACCATTTGTTCTCGAATAATTTCTCTTGCTTTTTCAAAATCACTAGGAGCAATGCCGCTAAATACAAGTAATAATCCTTTATGACTTTCCATTCGAGAAGCAGCGTAGTATGCTAGACTATTCTTTTCACGTACGTTTATAAATAGTTTTGAACTAGGAAAACCGCCGAAAATACCGTTAAATACATGCAAGGCGTAATATGCCTCATCTTCAAATGTAACATTCGTGCGATACCCAATATGCAATTTCGCTTGTTGAATCTGATCGGTTTCGATGACTTCCTTTGGTTGCTTATCACTAGAAACAGAAGATGTCCTTGTCTTTTTAACGATTGAATTATTTGATGTTAAGCGTTCAAAGACTGTAGTTATTTTTTCTTCCATCAGCTGCTCATCCATATCACCTTGCATATAGATATCTATTCGGTCGGATACGAGCATCTCTTGATAGTAAGTATAAAGCGTTTCCGGAGTAATATCCTTTAAGTCTTCTAAATAACCATGTACATGTAATTGATAGGGTTCACCCTCACACATTACATCCATTAATCGCATATTTGCATAACTCATCTTATCATCTTTAATTGCGTGTATTTTTTGTTTTAGTGTATCCTTTTCTCGATTAAAAATGGTTGGTTCAAATCCTGAGCCTTCGATATTTGGATTAAATAAGACTTCGTGTAATAAATGAATGCCTTCATCTACAATCGTAGACGCATCTTTGAGAAATTTAGGATTCGCTATTTCCAGACGCAGACTTATAATATGATTCTCACCTTTTTTGGCACCGTCAATGGAAATAGAAGCCCCGTATAATTCATCAAGCTTGAGTTGCAATTTTTGCTTGGTAGGATATTTCTCTGTTCCCTGCTTGAGAATATATGGAAGCAGCGCACGTTTAGTTATTGTTTCTTTCGTTAATGGTGCTTTTAATTTAATCACTAAAGTTATGGTTTTATATTTTTTATTGGGAATAAGATGAAGCTGTGATCCATCCATGTCCTTTACAATTTCGGTGATTTCACGCATAACCATCCTCCTGTATACTTGATAATTTTTTACTTATTTATTCTTCACAAATTTTCCATTTATCATCCATTATAAAGTAAAAAAAAGCGGCTTGCGAATATAATACGCAAACCGTAAATGTAATAACTTATCTACTTCCCTTAATATAAGGTACTCCATTCCCTCGCGGTGCTTCTGCCCGGCCAATAAAACCGGCTAATGCTAATATCGTTAGGACATATGGTGCGATTAACAGAAATACTTGTGGTACATCTGCAAGGAAAGGAATTCCGGCTCCAATAACACTTAGACTTTGTGCAAACCCAAAGAAAAGAGCAGCGCCCATTGCTCCTAATGGATGCCATTTTCCAAAGATAACAGCTGCTAACGCCATAAAACCTTGCCCTACAATAGTAGCATGAGAGAAATTTAGAGCGATCGTTAAAGCAAACACAGAACCGCCTAGTCCCCCCATTGCACCAGAAATAATCACGGCAATGTACCTTATTTTATAAACATGAATACCGTTTGTATCCGCTGCCATCGGATGTTCACCTACTGCTCGAAGTCTTAAACCAAAAGGCGTTTTATACAATACATACCATGCAAAAAAAGCTAGGATGATCGCTACATATGAGGTAATATATATCCCTTCAAAGAAAATCGACCCAATAATTGGAATATCTGCTAGTAATGGAATGTCAGTTGTATAGAATGGTTGACTTACCATATCTGTTTGTCCCTTGTCATACCATTGCTTTGTTAAAAATACACCCAATCCCAATGCGAGAAAGTTAATTGCGACCCCACTAACTACTTGATCTGCGCGAAATGAAACAGATGCCACGGCATGAATAATAGAAAACAGTGCGGAAACGATCATAGCGACTATAATCGACACCCAAGGTGTCCAAGCTCCCAACACATCCGCAAATGTCAGATTAAATACAATTCCAACAAAAGCCCCCATGACCATTAATCCTTCTAAACCGATGTTCACGACGCCGGAGCGCTCACTAAATACTCCGCCTAAAGCTGTGAAAATTAAAGGTGCAGAATAAAATAATGCAGTTGGGATAATCGATTGCAATAATTCAATAACCCCCATTTATTTCTCCTCCTTTTTAAAGCGAAGTATTATCCACCGAATAATATAACTAGATGCTACAAAGAAAATAATCAATGCAATAATAATATCTACTAATTCATTTGGGACGCCAGCATGTGTTGGCATATTAAGCGCTCCAACTTTTAATGCACCAAATAAAAATGCTGCCAGTACCACACCAATTGCCGTATTTGCTCCTAAAAGAGCGACAGCAATACCATCAAAGCCAATATTGGAAAAACCAGAGCTAACGGTCATATTACCATAAGTACCTAACCCTTCCATTGATCCTGCTAAACCTGCAAAAGCCCCTGAGATAACCATTGCTAATACGATATTCCGTTTTACACTCATCCCTGCATATTTAGATGCATGTTGATTATAACCAACCGACTTAAGTTCATAACCGATATTTGTTCGTTCTATAATAAACCACATAATCACTGCTGCAAATAAAGCAATCATAATTCCATAGTGCATGCGAGAAAAGTATGTTAATCCTTCTAACCATTCAGATGCCAATGATGCACTGGAAGCAATGGTCTCAGTTTTATCTGCACTATCTGTTAATACACGACGAATAATGGCATTGGCGCTATATAAAGCAATATAATTCATCATAATAGTAACAATAACTTCGTGAACACCTAAGCGTGCTTTTAATAAACCTGGGATGAATCCCCAAAATGCTCCGGCCAATGCTGCTACGAATAAGGCTAATGGAAGGTGAATATACATAGGTGCTTCCATTGAGGTACCTATCCAAACAGCTGCTAACCAGCCTACTATTACCTGGCCTTCTGCCCCGATATTAAATAACCCCGCTCTAAAAGCAAAAGCGATCGCAAGTCCAGTTAATATATACGGCGTTGTTTGACGAATTGTCTCTCCAAAGAAATACAGGTCACCAAATGCCCCATTAAATAAAGCGACATAGCCTTGTATCGGGTTATATCCGGAGACAAGCATAATAATTGCACCAGACAATAGTCCAATGATGACAGAAATAATTGGAACCAAAATGTTAAACCATTTATTCGAATGCATGATGATCACCTGCCTCTTTGGTTTTACTGCCAGCCATTAATAAACCTAATTCCTGTTCGCTGGTTTCATCAGGATGAACATCTGCTACTATCTTTCCATCAAAAATAACAGCAATCCGATCACTTACATCTAATATCTCGTCTAATTCAAAGGACAGTAGCAAAATTGCCTTTCCCTTATCCCGCTCTTCAATTAATTTTTGATGAATAAATTCGATAGCTCCTACATCAAGGCCCCTAGTAGGTTGGGCGGCGATCAGCAGATCGGGAGAACGATCCACTTCCCTTGCAATAATAGCTTTTTGCTGATTTCCCCCGGATAACGCCCTTGCTTTCGTATACACACTTGGCGTACGTACATCATATTCAGCAATTAGTGTTTTAGCTTTTTGGTAAATTTCTTTATAATTCAGCACCTTATATTTGGAATACGGTTTTTGGTAATACGTTTGCAACACCATGTTCTCACCAATTGGAAAATCAAGTACAAGTCCAAATTTATGCCTGTCTTGAGGGATATGGCCAACTCCGCTTTCTGTTACTTTTCGAGGTGAGAGGTTCGTTATTTTTTTATTATTTAATTGAATGCTACCTGAACTAGATTTTGCTAAGCCAGTAATGGCTTCTATTAAATCCGTTTGACCATTGCCATCAATTCCGGCAATACCTACAATTTCCCCAGCTCGCACATCTAAATTCAGCCCTTTTACCATTTCTACTTTCCTTGTATCTTTTACAATTAAATTCTTAATTTCAAGTACCGTTTCCTTTGGTTCCGCGGGTTTTTTTTCTGTTTTAAAAGAAACTTCTCTACCAACCATCAATGATGCTAACTCATTAACATTGGTATCTTCGACATTGACGGTACCAATCCCTTTCCCTTTACGGATTACAGTGCACCGATCACACACTTGCATGATTTCTTTTAGCTTATGCGTAATTAGAATAATCGATTTACCTTCAGCCACTAGAGCATGCATAATTTCAATAAGCTCGGTTATTTCTTGAGGAGTTAACACCGCCGTAGGCTCGTCAAAAATTAACACATCTGCTCCTCGATAAAGTGTTTTTAATATTTCAACTCGCTGCTGCATACCTACCGAGATATCGCTTATCTTCGCAGTCGCATCGACTCGCAATCCGTATTTATCGGATAATTCTTGTACTTCTTTTTCTGCTTTTTTTAGATTAATTTTCCCTTTTTTTGTTGGTTCACTTCCTAAAATAATATTTTGGGTGACTGTGAACGGTTCTACCAACATAAAATGCTGATGGACCATTCCTATCCCTAGATCATTTGCGACGTTTGGATCTGAAATGTTTACTTTTTTACCTTTTACATGTATTTCTCCTTGTTCAGGTTGATACAATCCAAATAACACATTCATTAAAGTTGATTTTCCAGCACCGTTTTCTCCTAATAGTGCATGTATTTCACCAGATTTTAGTTGAACAGTAATATTATCATTGGCAACGATTCCAGGAAATTCTTTTCTTATATTTAACATTTCGATGACGTATTCCATTCAATTGCTGCCCCCTTTTTAAAAGACAAATAATTGCTATTTTTCCGAAAAAATATGTACATATAAAGAGGCTGGCTATCCAGCCTCCGTTTTATATTATAAGCTTTCTTCGAATTCCTTTAATTCATCTCTCGTTTTTGGAACGGTCACATCGCCATTCGTAATTTTTTCTTTCCATTCATCAACAGCGGATATGATATCATCACTCATTGCTTCTTCATTTGTTTTTGCAAGAGACACCCCATCATCTACTAAACCAAACTCAAGCACTTCACCACCAGGAAATGCATCTTTTGCTCCCATATCGCTGACTTCCTGAACCGATAAATCGACACGTTTTACCATAGATGTAAAGGTAACATTATGTTCACCGATTTTGCCCTCTTCATGTTGATCACGATCAACACCAATGACCCAAATTTCACGATCTGGATCATTCTGTTTCAAGTCTTTAGCTTGAGCAAACACCCCATTACCAGCTGCACCTGCAGCATGATAAATAATATCCGTATCATTTTCGTACATGCGGGTGGCAATTAGCTTACCATCAGCCGCCGAGCTAAAGTTACCTACGTATTGTATATCCACTTCAATATCCGGATTCACTGATTTTGCTCCTGCCTCAAAACCTGCCTCAAACTTATTGATTAAGTCTGAATCCACTCCTCCAATGAAACCAAGCTTATCTGTTTTTGTTTTCATAGCAGCAGCTACACCTGCCAGAAAAGATCCTTCATGCTCAGCAAATGTTATACTTGCAACATTTGGCGCTTCTACTACCGTATCAATAATAGCGTAATTCGTATCTGGATTTTGCTCAGCTACTTTTGTAACTGCATCTTGTAATAAAAAGCCCACTCCAAAAATAAGATTATAACCATCTCTCGTTAACCGAGTTAAATTCGGCAGATAGTCGGATTCATCAGAAGATTGCGCGTAGTCAAATCCGTTCCCTTTCGATAATCCTTGTTCCTCTCCCCATGCTTTCAAGCCTTCCCAAGATGATTGATTAAAAGATTTGTCATCGACACCGCCTTCATCCGTAACAATCGCTACTGAATAATCTTCGGACTCACTCTCATTTGCAGCTGCATTATCTTTGTTACTACTTTCGTTTCCACCACAAGCGGAAAGAACGACAGCGACACTCGCCATAATTGCAAATAGTAAAATAAATGTACGATTCTTCACTTAAAAGCCCCCCTGTTATGTTTTTTCATCTTACGTTTGAATCATCTAATCCTTCCTATCAATTATGTAAGATCACCTCCTTAATTTTTAAAAAATTAGGAAAAATATATTTAAAAAAATGGAAGCCGTTACATATTGAGTAAAGCTTCATTTTTTTAATCGGGGATTCAGTAGAGTCGTTTTCGTAAAACATGGAAACTGAACATATCGGATCGAAAATAGTTCGCAGAATAAAGTACGGGTTCATCATCTTCGGTATAATGCATTTGCTTTAATAATAAGAGCGTTTGTTCCGGATGACAGTTCAGTATATCGTATATTCGATCATGGTAACCTATTGCTTCAATATATGTGACAGCATAAGCAACTCGTTTATTTGCGTATTCTTCCATCAGACGAAAGATAGAATCCGATTTATGCACCCTATCCATTGGTATATAGTTTTCGGGTATTTTATCGATACAAAAAACGACAGGTTGGTCATCTGCGGTACGAACCCTCTCAATTTTTGCTAATCGATTCATACGTTTTGGGCCAAATTTACGCTTATCTTCATTTGTTGGGTCAATGATTTCTGTTGATAAATATTGTGAACCAGCAGATTTACCAGATTGTTCAATCATGTGCGTTACACTGGTTAACTGCTCTATACCTGAAGAAAAAACTGGCTTTGGGTTAACAAACGTCCCAACACCGTGTCTGCGATTAACAATGTTGTCTTCTTCTAGTATTCGTAATGCTTCTCTTAATGTTGCACGGGACACACCTAATTGCTTTGATAATTGAAATTCAGAAGGTAGTTTTTCTTTCTCTTTATACTTACCGTTTTCAATATCACGTTTAATTTCATCAATTACTTGTAAATATAAGTGCCTCGAATCGGTTTTGATAGACAAGCTGTATCCCTCCTTACAAAATCATTTCTTACATCAAGAAATCCGACATCTGACGTTTGACTGGTTTATTCGTCATAAATCATATCATGTATTACTTAATAAATAAATACTTCTAGGACAAATTCCTTAAAAATTTTCTTCCAATTTTGACATCCATCGACAAAAAGACCCCGAATGTATAATCGTATGAAAGAAAAAATATAAAAACAGTATAATACCAGCACTGGTATTATACTGCCCTTTCTAAGAAGACTGCTCTTCTGTCGGCTGACTAACGAGAACTGTACGAGGTTTACTACCTTCATATGGCCCTACAATTCCACGTTGTTCCATGGCATCAATTAATCGTGCTGCACGTGTATAACCAATTCTAAATCGCCGTTGTAGCATGGACACACTTGCACTTTGCATCTCCGTAATCAATTGTACGGCATCATCAAATAATTCATCATCTACCTCATCAACGACCTCGTTTGTTTCCTCTGGGATCATTTCTTCTTGGTAGGATGCTTTTTGCTGCTCAATACAATGATCAACGATTCGTTCTACTTCTTCATCGGACAAGAAGGCTCCTTGAACACGAGTAGGCTTGGATGCACCAACTGGTAGGAATAACATATCTCCTCTTCCTAATAACTTCTCTGCTCCTCCAGAATCAAGTATCGTTCTTGAATCTGTTGATGAGGATACACTAAAAGCAATTCTTGATGGGATATTTGCCTTAATCACACCAGTAATAACATCTACAGAAGGCCTTTGAGTTGCAATAATTAAATGAATACCAGCTGCCCTGGCCATTTGAGCCAATCGTGTAATCGCGTCCTCCACATCATTAGAAGCAACCATCATGAGGTCTGCGAGTTCATCTACAAGAACAACAATATATGGTAGATTCGGTTGCGTATCGCCCTCACGTTGATTATGCTTCCGAATATATTCGTTATAACCTTCAATATTCCTGGTCCCTGTGTCAGAAAATAATTCATACCTTCTTTCCATTTCGGAAACAACTTTTTTCAATGCTCTAGATGCCTTTTTCGGATCCGTTACAACTGGTGCCAATAGATGTGGAATCCCGTTATACACATTCAATTCAACCTTCTTCGGGTCGATCATCATCATTTTTACTTCATGTGGTTTGGTACGCATTAAAATGGTAGTGATAATTCCATTCACACATACACTCTTACCGCTACCAGTAGCACCTGCGATAAGTAAATGCGGCATTTTATTTAACTCTGAAACTATCGCATCTCCCGAAATATCCCTTCCTAAAGCGAATAATAGTTTTGACTCCTTACTTCCCATACTATCAAGTACTTCTCGTAATGAAACCATCGCAACTTCTTGATTCGGTACTTCAATTCCCACTGCTGATTTCCCTGGTATTGGTGCTTCAATACGTATATCCTTTGCTGCTAAAGCTAGTGCTAAGTCATCATGAAGACTGACTATTTTACTTACTTTAACTCCTGCTTCTGGATAAACCTCATACTTGGTAACTGCTGGTCCAACATGTACCTTGGTTACCCTCGCCTTAACCCCAAAACTAGTAAATGTACGCTCTAATTTTCTAACTGTCGCCTGGATTTGTGATTTTTCTTGCTGCTGTGAATTATGAGCAGGTTCCGCCAGCAATTTCATTGATGGCAATACATATTCATAGTTTTCTGTTTCTGTCATTGGCATGTTTTCAAGAGCATCCTCTGTTTTCTCTTGATTTGGCGTCACATCAACCGGTTCTGATGGAGTGGGTGACTCAGGTACAGGTTCCTGACCTGAATAGGCTACATCCGTAAAATCTTGAATTACCGGCTCTTCATCTATATGATAGACGACCTCATCATCTGCTTGCTCTTCTACTTCTTTAGAAGGAGTTTCTGATTTAGCTTGCCTTGCTTCTCGTTTTTCCCTTCTAGCTTCATTTGCCTGCTTCATGGTTGTCGATATTCGTTTCCAAAACTTAGAAAAGATATCACCAACAGATAGTTCTGTCATAAAAATAATCCCAATACCAATGGAAAAGACAGCAACTATTTTTGCACCAGCAAGTGAAAATAAATAATAAGAAAATGTTAGTAATAATGCACCAACCATCCCCCCACCTAAATATCCAGAGGTTAGTTGGCTATTTAGAAATTCTGAATAATTCTCCCAAGTGGTGCCGATAATCGAAAGGTTTGAATTTGTTGCTATTGCTTCATCGAACATTTGAATATGCGTTAATAATAGTATACCTGCAAAAACAATATAAAACCCAATTAATTTTTTATTCGCAAAGTCTGGAAATCTACGCTTGACTACAAGAATAAAACCGGTAATAAGTAATAGTACTGACGCAACAAAATACCATATTCCTAATAAAAACCGAAATAAATGTTCTAGCCCTCCAGGTATTGCGCCATCACTGATCGCACTGGCTCCACTACCAAATATTCCCAAAAAAATAAACACTAAACCAATCAACTCTAGTTTCAGCTGTTTTTTAAATTTGGTTTTGCGTTTCTTGCGTTTTTTTGCCATTATCTCACCTCAATCTATCTTGGCAACTATACAAGAAGAATAAACCCCTGCCCAAAAAATGGCAAGGGTCCTACACAGCATTTACTTTTGATTATATCATAAAACAGCTGTATGAAAATATTGGATATCGTGATTTACGATAAAATTGTTCCAGGTTGATATTTTTCGTTTAAAAAATCTTGTGGATCGGTAGAAAGCAATTGTAATACTTCATAAGATCCATCCGTCTTTTGTTCACAATACATATGTCTGCCTTCATAAGCAATCGTAAGCCGATTACTATTATCATTAGCCGGTGGAAAAACATCCTCATTTGCAAGTGGTGTATATAAAATCATTGAATCACCTGTGCTTCTTGGTTACCATTTCCATTTTCTTTAATAAGTTCATTTACTTTTTCCATTGCTTCTTTTACCCCACCGACACCATCAATTAATCCATACTCAACTGCATCTTTTCCTACTACATTTGTACCAATATCCCTTGTTAAGTTCCCTTTAGCAAACATTAAATCTTTGAATTTCTCTTCTTTAATATTAGAATGGTTTACTACAAAATCGACAACACGATTCTGCATTTCATCAAGGTACTCAAACGTTTGCGGTACACCAATTACCAAACCTGTCAATCGGACAGGGTGAATCGTCATTGTTGCTGTTGGAGCAATAAATGAGTAATTCGTTGCTACAGCTATTGGCACCCCGATAGAATGACCGCCTCCCAGTACGATAGATACTGTCGGTTTAGAAATGGAAGCAATCATTTCAGATAATGCCAATCCCGCTTCTACATCCCCACCAACTGTGTTAAGTAAGATAATTACCCCTTCAATCTTAGGATTTTGTTCAATGGCAACGAGTTGAGGCAATAAGTGTTCGTATTTGGTTGTTTTATTTTGAGGTGGCAATTGTACATGACCTTCTACTTGTCCAATAATCGATAATACATGGATATTGGAATCTGGAGCTTGAGGTACATTGGATTGTCCTAATTGTTGAATCTTTTGAACCAAGGCAGAAGAATTATTCTCTTGATTTTGGTCATCTTTCTTTTCCGGTTCTTTATTCATTTATGCACACTCCTTAATTGTTATAACTTCCATTAGTATGAGCGTAAATAACAACCTGCATGCATTTAAATTCCAGAAAGTATTATTCCTATGTAGTGTAGACAGAAAAATACCGACTAATATTAGTCGGTATTTTTTATTACCATTTTTAATTGTTGTATTTCTTGATCAGAAAGCTCGACTAGCGGTAACCTTAAGCCGCCAGTTTCAATCCCCTTCAGGCGCAATGCTGCTTTTACTGGCGAAGGCGAAGGAGCTGAAAATAAGCCCTTCATTATCGGTAACAATTTTCGATGCAGGCGTGCTGCTTTTCTTACATTACCTTCTTTAAAAAATGTTACCATTTCTTGCATTTCTTTTCCGATAATATGTGAAGCAACAGAAATAATACCTGAACCACCGATAGAAAGCATTGGCAATGTCATACTGTCATCACCACTATAAACACTAAAATCATGTTCTGTACCTTCTATGATTTCCGAGACCTGATCTAAATCTCCACTCGATTCTTTAATAGAAACGATATTACTCAGTTTACTTAATGCAATTGTCGTTTCTGCAGTTAGGTTAATGATCGATCTACCTGGAATATTATAAAGCATGATCGGTAATTCAGTTTGCTCGGCAATCGTACGAAAATGTTGATATAAACCAAGTTGATTTGGTTTATTATAATATGGTGTCACTAACATTACTGCATCGACACCACATTGTTGTGCTTCTTTCGATAATTCAATCGAAGCTTTTGTATTGTTACCTCCAGTCCCGGCAATAACAGGTACACGTTTATTAACTGTTTTTACAACATGGTTATACAGGTTGATCTTTTCATCCGCTGTTAAAGTTGGTGATTCTCCTGTTGTACCTGCAATTACTAAACCATCTGTGCCATTACTTAGCAAATATTCAATAAGCACCGTTGTTTGGTCATAATCGATATTTCCATTAGCATCAAATGGTGTAACCATCGCTGTTAGTACCTGACCAAAGTTCATTCTTATCACCTTTTTTCAGTTAATTAGCAGGACTGCCTGCATCACTTAATTCAAAAACATCATGTAACGCATTAACTGCTGTCTTCAAATCTTTATCTTGTACTAATACCCAAATGGTAGTATGACTATCTGCGGATTGAAGAATTTGGACATTTGCATCCGTTAATGCTTGCACAATCTTAGCAGCAACACCCGGTACTCCAGTCATTCCTGCACCTACGGCAGAAACTTTCGCACAGTTCTCTGTTATCTCTGGGTGAAAACCAAGCGTTTCTAATATATGGACTGCTTTTTCAGTAAAAGCATTAGGTACTGTATATATTACCCCTGTAGGAGAAATCGTAAT
Source organism: Virgibacillus salexigens (assembly GCF_000723585.1). Lineage (NCBI taxonomy): Bacteria > Bacillati > Bacillota > Bacilli > Caryophanales > Bacillaceae > Virgibacillus > Virgibacillus salexigens. The sequence goes on from NZ_CCDP010000001.1 coordinate 2,365,860, forward strand.
GAAATCAACAGATATTCCAGCTTCTGCCATTGCTTTAAATACATCTGATTGCATCCCATACGCTTCTTCTTTTGTCTGCACACGTATTTGCGTGATAGAGGAAATATGAGCGATCCCAGTTATTAATCGATCAATAACATCCATCCCATCTACTCGTGATGAAGTTACTAACGTCCCTTCCTCTTGTGAATAAGTTGAACGAACACGCATCGGTATCTTTGCTTGCATCGCTATTTCAACCGCTCTTGGATGAATTACTTTCGCTCCTTGATAAGCTAAGTTACAGATCTCCGTATAGGTTACGATATCGAGTGGCCTAGCTGATTCCACTACACGTGGATCTGCGGTCATAATTCCATTTACATCAGTGAAAATTTCAATACGTTCTGCATCTAATGCAACTCCAAGCGCAGCTGCTGTTGTATCACTACCTCCTCTTCCAATGGTTGTGATATCACCTTCGGGAGTAATTCCCTGAAAACCAGCAACAACGACAACATCATGTGATTCTAACTCTCTTAAAATTCGATCCGGCTGAACCTCTTTTATTTTTGCCTGGGTATGATCATCTGTCGTAACAAAGCCTGCATGAGCACCAGTTAATGCTGTGGCAGTTATATGATGCTTTTGCAATTCATTTGATAATACGACAGATGAAATAATCTCTCCACAAGACATGAGCATATCTAATTCACGAGTTGAATTCTTATTTGCTGGAAAGTCAACTAAACCTAATAGCGTATCCGTAGCATAAGGATCAGGTTTTCTCCCTAATGCTGAAACAACAACCACCAGTTTATATTCTTTCATTAATGCATCTTTTATATGTTTAATGACATGTTCGCGATTTTCTTCTGATTGTACGGAAGTACCGCCGAATTTTTGGACTAATATTCCCATGGTAACACCTCTATCGTTGCAGCCAATTATTTTCAATTAATGTTTGAGCAATTTGAACCGTATTCCATGCTGCACCCTTCAATAAATTATCGGATACAACCCAAAGATGGAACCCATTTTCTTGGTCTGGATCTTTTCGAACACGGCCGACAAATACATCTTCCTTATCCGTCGCACTTAAAGGCGTTGGATAGACCTGTGAAGTCGGATCATCTTCTACAACCACACCATCTGCATTTTCAAGCTCTTTCCATATTTTAGGAACAGTTAATCCTTGCTTATCTACTTCAATATAAACACTTTCCGCATGCGAGGTGAAGAATGGCAGACGTACACAAGTAGCTGCTACAGGCAATTCTTTCGAATGTAAGATTTTTTTGGTTTCATTAATCATTTTCATTTCTTCAAAGGTATATCCATTATCTTGAAACACATCAATTTGTGGTAATGCATTAAACGCAATTTGAAAATGCTTTTCATCACCTTTAACCGGAAGAATATTCGCTTCTGTCTCATTGCCATCAAGATAATCTTTTGATTGCTGTGCTAACTCGTTATTTGCTTCATTACCTGCTCCTGAAACAGCTTGATAAGTAGAAACGATAACACGTTTAAGGCCAAATGCATCCTGCAATGGTTTTAGAGCTGCTACCATTTGAATGGTTGAACAATTTGGATTAGCAATAATCCCTTGGTGCTTAAGGAGATCATCTTTATTCACCTCAGGTACTACTAATGGCACATCTTCATCCATGCGAAAGGCACTCGTATTATCAACAACGACAGCTCCATGTTTCACCGCTTCCGGTGCTAATTTCTTAGATACAGAGCCTCCAGCTGAAAATAACGCAATATCCACCCCAGCAAAACTTTCAGGAGTAGCCTCTTCGACTGTAATTTCGGTTTGTTTAAATAATTGTTTTAATCCTGCTGAACGTTTGGAAGACAACAGCTTTAATTCATTTATTGGAAAATCCTTCTCTTCTAATAATTGGATTATTTTTTGCCCAACTGCACCTGTTGCTCCTACTACCGCTACATTATATGCTGATTTTTGTGGCATCTCTCCTATTGCTCCCTTCAAATACAAGTTTAATAGACTTCTAGCTTATCATTTTATCATAGATCAGCTGTTATGAGGAACAATAACCGGCTGAAGTTGTTTAAATTCCAATGCAGATTCAATTGTTTCAGATAATAGATCCATTTTAGCTACAAGTGAATTTGGTTTTTTATATGGATCATCTTGCCCGTAAGGAACAAAATAAATAAATTTACTTGCCATTAGACGCATTAAATTAACTCCATTTAATCCAAGTGCATCATTGGTAGATATCCCCAACACAACTGGTTGTTGGTTTCTCATCGTTGCTTTAGCGGCCATGAGTACGGGACTATCCGTTAATGCATTTGCCATTTTACTTAAAGAATTACCTGTTAGAGGTGCAATAACCATACAATCTAACGGATATTGCGGCCCCAATGGTTCTGCTTCAGGCATTGTAGTAATCACACGTTTACCAGTAATTGATTCAATTTTTTCGATATGGTCTGCTGCTTCGCCAAACTTTGTATCAGTAGTACGCACAGTATACGTTACAATCGGTACAACTTCTGCCTTTTGCTTTACTAATCGTTCAATCTGCGGAAAAACTTGATCATATGTGCAATGCGATCCTGTTAAACCAAATCCAATTCTTTTACCTGCTAAATCCATCTAATCGCCTCCCAAAAGGTTTATCATTCATCTAGTGTGAGTGACATAAAACTTCATTCAGAATGGCTTTAATACAGCCTTTCTGAATGTTCGTTATTATGTTTTTAAAAAGCAATTTAACTCTTATTTCGTTATAAATTGTTTGATAACATCTGCTAGAATTTTCCCTGAGGTTTTTGGAGCAACAATACCCGGTAAGCTTTTAGCCAATATTGCTTTTATCCCACGTTGATTTGCATATTGAAAATCTGTACCACCAGGTTTTGATGCCAAGTCAATAATGACAGCATGGGATGGTAAATGCTTCATTGCATCTTTTTCAACGACTGGAGCAGGAATCGTGTTAATTAATAAATCACATTCCTGCATATGATCAGCTAATGCTTCTAATGGTACTGCTGTTAACCCCATTTCTGTAATACGTGCTAAATCTTTAATCCTTGTTGCGCTTACAGATACTTTTGCACCTAAAGAAGAAAATTTATTAGCTACGGTGTTGCCAACTCTTCCAAAACCGACAACCATTACCCGAGAGGAATGGATGGTAAAATCAGTATGCTCAATTGCCATCATTATGGTACCTTCTGCTGTAGGTATCGAATTATAAATAGCAACATCATCTCGATCTAATAATGGTATCAATTGAATGGAAGCTTTTTCTGCTGCTTCGGTTAAATAGCTATTCGTAATCCCAGTAAATACGAGCGTTGACTCTTGCAATTGTTGAAACCAGTCAGATGTTAAATAAATTGGTTTTTCAGAAAAAACAGCTTCTACACGCCCTGCCTGATCAATACCAGTTATTGGTAACACAACAGCATCTAGCTTACTTGGTTCGACATCATATATATCTAATTGTTTAAGACCAGTAAACCCTTGTTCTAATTTATCAAAACCAACAAGCACAATTGTGGTTTCAGTCAAGGCTTGAAGCTGCCGAATTAATTCTAGATAACGGGCATCTCCACCAATAACTGCAATTGTTTGACTCATTCTTGTGAACACCCTCCAAACGTACAATTTTAATTCATATTTCTTTATAGCTTATGTGCCTGAAGCATGTTAGTGATTAGGTTTTCGTATATGGACAAGAAAAAAGGCTAGTATCCCCTGTCGGGACACCAGCCTATAAAAGATTTTATGTTTTTCTCATTCTTTTTTAGTTTATTTTCTCCGTATCAATAATAATCATGTCTTCGCCAACTTTTTTAATTGCATTCCAGCGAATCTTTGTTTCTTCTCCTTCTTTTTTCAAACCAAACCATTTATAATTCGGAATAATGAATGCTTCGATTTGACCGGTATTTTCATTTATTTCTAGGTCAGTTTGTCCTAAAACACCTAATCGTGATCCTTCATTTACATTAACAATTTCTTTGCCACTTATATCTTTATACCGCAAACCGCTCTTCACCCCTTCTTAACGTGGTTATTACCAAGTATATGCAAAAAAAATCAACCTATGTTGATATAGGTTATTTTTATCGACTTGGAGCAATTAAAGCGATGGAGGGATCTTGTTTAAATAACGTTTCCATTACTTGCTGTATGGAGCTATGATTTACCGCATCGATAACCTGTACCATCTCGTCCAATGTACGATGTTCATGTAAGATTAATTCATTCTTCCCATTCCTACTCATGCGGCTGTTTGTGCTTTCCAAACTTAATAATAAACTCCCTTTTAATTGTTCTTTACTATTTTGTAATTCTTTATCGGTTAACCCATTTGAAATAAATGTTTCGATTGTTTTATTTATGACGTCGGTTAAACGTTCTAATTGATCGTTCCCTGTTCCTGCGTAAATCGTTAATAAGCCATTATCTATGAAAGAGGAATGGTAAGAAAAAACGGAATACGCCAATCCTTGTTTTTCTCTTACATCTTGAAATAGCCTTGAGCTCATACTACCTCCCAAGACATTATTCATAATAATTAAACTATAAATATTTTCATCATCAACAGCTAGACCATCATATCCCATACACAGATGTGCTTGTTCCGTATCTTTTTGACGCTCGATTTTCCCACTGATAAATGTTGGTTTTGTAATTTCCGTAGGTTGATTCGAGGTTTGATAACTGCCAAAAAATGATTCGATGGACTGTATAAATGAAGAATCAACATTTCCAGCTACTGAAACCACAATATTCTTTGGTGTATATCGTTTATTCATATAATTTCTTAGCTTTTCTGGTGTAAATGACTTTAAATGCCCTTCTGTCCCTAGGATTGGATACCCTAAAGGATGGCTACCATATGACGCTTTTGCTAAATAGTCATGTACAATATCATCTGGTGTATCTTCGTACATTTTAATCTCTTCATATACTACTTTCTTTTCTTTTTCCATTTCATCTTCATCGAATGTGGAATTAAAAAACATATCTGCAAGGATTTCTAATGCAGCATCTTTATGTGTATCCAAAACTTTTGCATAAAAGCATGTATATTCTTTAGACGTGAAGGCGTTTACTTGTCCACCAATTGCGTCAAACTCTTCTGCGATATCTTGAGGGGAACGATTCTTAGTTCCTTTAAAGAACATATGCTCTAAAAAATGAGAGATGCCATTATTATCTTCTGTTTCATTTCTAGATCCAGTTAACACCCATATACCAATGGTTACTGAACGAACTGCTGGTACACGTTCTAATACGACACGTAAACCGTTTTTACACGAATGTTTTTCTATCAAGATTTTTCCTCCTAAGTGATTAGCTAGATGTTATCGTTGGGATTCTATAAGCTTCTCAATCGTATTGATTTTAAAATCTTTCGCTTTAATTGCCTTAATAAGCGAATCAAGACCTCGTTCTGTAGCTTCTGTAGGATGCATTAACACCGTTGCACCTGGATGGATTTTAGTATTAACTCGGTTAATCATAACAGAAACGGATGGGTTCTTCCAATCAATTGTATCGACGGTCCATAGTATCGTCTGCATGTTTAATTCATGACTAACTTGAACCACATGTTCATTAAAGCTGCCACTTGGCGGTGCAAACCACTTTGGGCTTTTACCAATTATTGCTTTAATAATATCATTCGTTTGAACGATTTGATCCAAAATTTGCTGATTTGTCATTCTAGACATATCTGGATGATTATATGCATGATTCCCAATGACATGCCCTTGTTCATGAATCATTTTTACTAACTCAGCATTATTCTTTGCCCATTTTCCTTCAATAAAAAACGTAGCTTTTACATTATTATCTTTTAATACAGATAAAATTTCAGGTACATATTCCTCTCCCCAAGAGACATTAATTAAAAATGCCACCATTTGTTTTTCTGGATGACCACGATAAATAGGCGATGCAGGTAATTCCTCTAAATTTTTTTCAGGAGTAACTTGATCAAACACCAATAATGACTTATCGAATTCCCCTTTATCTTTCATCTTATCATAGGACTTTTCAATATTGACTTGTAAACCATTTCTTCCAGGTGTTTTTTTCCAAACTCTATCAATATAAGCATTTTGGGGCGCTTCTTCAAATTCCCTCGCCTTTGCTTCAATTTCCTTATATAACACATCTTCTGTTTTCACGGCTTCCATTATTTCTGGTGTTTCTTTTATATTTGCAACAGGAGTTGTCCCTAAATCAAACGTTAATCCGACTAAAATGATAAATACAAAAAAATGAATCAATTGCCGATATCTGTACATCCATATCCCTCCCTTGACTCATATATATGAGTAAGAGGGACAAGGTATGATTAACTTTGTAGCGTTTGTATGCATCTCCATTTTTAAAAAATAAAAAGAAACTGGGCGGCCAGCTTCTTGTTTTCGTTCATTATTAGGATTGAGATTCTGCAGCTTCTTTTCTTTCCCGCTCTTCTTTTAACACAGCTTTTCGAGAAAGGTTAACCCGGCCTTGATTATCAATTTCTTTGACTTTAACCATTATTTCATCGCCAATTGAAACGACATCTTCCACTTTATTTGTTCGCTCCTCGGCCAATTCTGAAATATGGACGAGCCCATCTTTTCCTTTAAATAATTCAACAAATGCTCCAAATTTCTCAATACGCTTCACTTTTCCAAGATACATTTGTCCAACTTCTACTTCTCGTACAAGATCTTCGATAATCTTTTTCGCCTTATCGTTCATCGTTGCATCTGTAGATGAAATGAACACACTGCCATCTTGTTCAATATCAATTTTAACACCAGTTTCATCAATGATTTGGTTTATTTGTTTACCACTTGGGCCAATAACATCACGAATCTTATCTGGATTAATTTTCATCGTTAAAATCTTAGGAGCGTATTCAGATAGTTCATTTTTTGGTTCTTTAATCGTTGCAAGCATGGAATCAAGGATTTGCATACGTCCGTGTTTTGCTTGAGTTAATGCTTCTTCTAATATTTGTTTAGAAAGACCTTCAATCTTAATATCCATTTGTAATGCAGTAACACCCTTAGCAGTTCCAGCTACTTTAAAGTCCATGTCTCCTAAGGCATCTTCCATTCCTTGAATATCAGTTAAAATTGTGTAATCGTCTCCTGATTTAACTAACCCCATAGCTATACCTGCAACAGGTGCTTTGATTGGAACTCCAGCATCCATCATCGCTAACGTAGATGCACAAATACTAGCCTGTGATGTCGAACCGTTTGATTCTAACACTTCAGAAACAAGACGAATAGTATAAGGGAAGTCTTTATCAGAAGGAATGACTTTCTCTAAAGCACGTTCACCTAATGCACCATGACCAATTTCTCTACGACCTGGTCCTCGAATCGGTCCTGTTTCACCTACACTGTATTGAGGGAAGTTATAGTGATGCATAAATCGTTTAGACTCTTCTAAATCAAGCCCATCTAATATCTGAACATCTCCGAGAGCGCCTAATGTACAAACACTCAACGCTTGGGTTTGCCCTCTTGTAAATAATCCAGATCCATGTGTTCTTGGTAATACATTAATTCGTGAAGACAATGGACGAATTTCATCAATTTTACGTCCATCAGGGCGAATTTTTTCTTTCGTTATTAGTCTGCGTACTTCTTCCTTAACGATTTTGTCAAGAACAGCCTTGACTTGTGTATATTGTTCCTTGTCTTCTTCATCATAAGCTTCGAGAATTTCGTCTTTCACCGCACTGATTGCCTCTTCACGCGCATGCTTCTCTTTCACCTGAATTGCATTGAGCAGTTTTGTGGAAGCTTCAGCTTCAACTTTTGTAGCCAGCTCATCATCAACTTCAAATAAAATAACTTCTTTTTTAGCTGCTCCAACGGCTTGTACAATTTCTTCTTGGAAGGAAACTAAACGAGCAATTTCTTGATGACCAAACATAATTGCTTCTAACATTACCTCTTCAGGTACTTCGTTAGCTCCTGCCTCTACCATATTGATGGCATCCTTCGTACCAGCAACGGTTAGTTCAATATCACTTTGTTCTTCTTGTTCGATGGTAGGATTAATTACAAATTCACCATTAACACGACCAACGTTTACGCCAGCAATTGGTTCCGCAAAAGGGATATCAGAAACGCTTAATGCAATCGATGATCCAATCATCGCTGCCATTTCAGATGGACAATCCTGATCTACACTCATAACGGTGCTAATTACTTGTACTTCATTTCGGAAGCCATCTGGAAATAATGGACGAATCGGACGATCAATTAATCGTGATGACAAAATAGCTTTCTCACTTGGTCTTCCTTCTCGTTTAATAAACCCTCCTGGGATCTTGCCAACTGCATATAGCCGTTCTTCATAATTTACCGTTAACGGGAAGAAGGGCAGGTCCTTTGGTTCGTTTGACGCAGTTGCTACAGACAATACAGACGTATCACCATAATGTACCATACAAGCGCCATTTGCTTGTTTTGCTAACTCGCCTATCTCGACGGTAAATTTTTCACCGGCAATTTCGGTAGAAAATAGGTGTTTTTCTTCTGCCATTAGTTTAAGTACTCCTTTCAATTAACCATTCTAACCTTCATTCTATAGTTTATAAGCATGATTGTAAATTTTATGTAGATAATTAACTATTTTTATGATTACACACCTTTTAAACAATCACCCATGCACTATTTTATACAAATAGGTGCAAGAAAGTAAAAGAAAAGGATAAGATCCATACGATAAAATGTCAATTTTCATGTAAAAAAGCTTACACAGTAACTATCTGCCATCTAATTTCTTACCAACGATCTAAACATGTTTTAAGACAAAAGCGGGTTAGATAGAGAATGTTCTTAATGTATAAAAAAAGCAGGATCTCTCCTGCTTTTTACATCTATCGGCGTAGGCCAAGATTTTTAATTAGTTCACGGTAACGTGTAACATCTTTATTACGTAAATAATTTAATAAATTACGACGTTTACCAACCATTTTCAAAAGACCACGACGTGAATGATGATCTTTCTTATGAACACGTAAATGTTCGTTTAATTTGGTAATTTCTTCAGTAAGTACAGCAATTTGTACCTCTGGAGAACCAGTGTCCGTATCATGAATTTTGTATTCATTAATAATTTCATTTTTACGTTCTTGTGTAATAGCCATCTGGCTCACCTCCTAATATTATTTTTATCCCCATTCCCCTAGCAAACGTCGGAGTTACGTTTTGCCAAGCGATGGTTCCACGTACCTTATCGTACAATTTTTTTAGCAAAAATGCAAGTAATTTCGTTAATGCGGCTTGGAAAAAAAACTACGACTTATTACTTCATCCTGATCTAATTCTGTGATCAATTGCTCTATGCTAGCAAATTTTTCTTCATCACGTATGAATTTATGAAACTCTACAAACAATTCATCACCATATAAGTCATTATTGTAATCAAAAATATTCACTTCGAGTACAGGTTCGGTTAAACCGGTATCAAAGGTAGGGTTGAATCCAAGGCTTGCCATTCCTTCATATTTTTCATTCTTATATATAACTTTTACCGCATATATTCCTGGTTTGGGTAGCAACGCTTCTGTATTTGTATCAATATTCGCAGTTGGATACCCCATTTCTTTTCCCCGCTGTTCCCCTTTAACAACGATACCATCCACTGTCAGTGGGCGACCAAGCAATTCATTCGCCTTTTTAACATTTCCTATGCTTAACAACTCACGAATTCTTGTAGAGCTGACTTTTTTATCATCTAATTCTACTTTACTAATTGTGGTAGTTGTAAACGCATTCGCAGCGTGTTCTGCAATTGTATCCATGTTTCCTTTCCCTTTATGACCATAGGAAAAATCAAACCCAGCTACAACATGTTTGATGTGAAGGCCTTTAATAAAATGATCAACGAAATCCTGTGGTGATAAAGCTGCTAAGTCATGATTAAAATTAATGATATAAAGTCGATCGACACCCAGCCTTTTAAGAATTTCCTTTTTCTCACGCAAGGGAGTTATGTATCTGACGTGCTGTACATCTTTTTTTAATACGACAGTGGGATGCGGATAAAATGTAATAACAGCACTTTCCATACCTTTTTCTTTTGCTTTTGAGACAGCAGTTCGGATAACATGTTGATGTCCTTTGTGTATGCCATCGAAGAAACCAATTGCTGTTACAGTCTCTGGTAGATCTGCCAAAGCTAAAGAATGCGGGTATTTTAATTCAAATGTTCGCACCGTGTTTCACCTGCACTTTTATTATTTACTGAAAACCCGAACTGGCTTTATATACGCTGGTTTTTCAGGATGAACCTGGTATATAGCTAGAACCCTATCTTGATACATTACCGTAAATGGATCCGTATGCATTTCATTCGTACGGATTAGTTTTTGTCCATGAAGTACTTTTTCCATAAGCTCATGGTTTACATAAAGGCAATCAAGATGAGAAAGCCCTTTTTGTAAGGGATATAAAAGTTCAGATTCTTTCTGTTGTTCGACTGCCTCTTCTATTGTAGCAAATGTAACTGCATTTTTCTTTGAAAATGCACCGGTTTTTTCTCTTGTTAATGAGACCATATGAGCAGGATATCCAATTGATTTACCAATATCAACGCAAAGCGTGCGTATATAGGTACCTTTTGAACATTCAACCCGAAAAGATATGCAATTCTCTTCTTCTTCTTGCTGAATAAGTTCTAACTTGAATATAGTTACATCTCTCACAGGCCGTTCAACAACTTCATTTGCCCGAGCATATTCGTATAATTTTTTGCCTTTTACTTTTACTGCAGAATACATTGGTGGTTTTTGTTTAATGGAACCAGTATATCCTTGAAAAACCGCTTTTGTTTGACCTGAGCTTGGGAACGTAGTTACCTTTTTTTTATCTACAATATCGCCAGAAGCATCTTCCGTTTCGGTTGATATGCCTAATTTTAACTTACCCGTGTATGTTTTTCTGGTGTCTGTTAAGAAGGGTACAATTTTAGTAGCTTGTCCAATACATATTGGCAATACACCTTCTACATCTGGATCCAATGTGCCAGTATGACCAACCTTTTTCGTTTGGAATAATTTCCTTACTTTAACCACACAATCATGAGAAGTTAATCCTTTCGGCTTCCATAACGACAATATTCCATTCATCTATTATAGTACCTCCATTTTCTTTACTGGGATGAAGGAAAAATCTGACCTATCATAGGTCAGATTTTTTGAAGACATTATTTATTTAAATCGCGAAGAATGGTTTCAATTCGATTTCCATATTCGTAAGCTTCGTCAAATTCAAACATTAACTCTGGTGTCTTTCGCAAACGAATCCGTTGGCCTATTTCAGAGCGGATAAACCCTTTTGCCTTTGCTAAGCCTAATAATGTGTCCTGCTTTTGTTTTTCATCCCCTAATACAGATATGAATATTTTAGCTTGCTGCAGGTCACCAGTAACTTCCACATCAGTTACCGTCACAAATCCCACGCGTGGATCTTTGATCTTTCGAGTTAAAATTTCACCAAGCTCTTTTTTCATTTGTTCAGCTACTCTGTTTGAACGTAAATCTGCCATTTCCATCACCTCGTCATTGAACTCCTTACAGAACAAGGGAGCTGTAAGTTAGATTTTTTCCACATCGGTAATTGTTCGTTCAAGTTCAGTATATGAATCAATTACGCGTAATACTCCCTGAATCACTTGTTCTGCATGTTTCTGCTCGGTAGAAATTGTCACAATGCCAAGCTTTGTGCGTTGCCACAAGTCATGATAATCCAATTCAGTAACAGCTACATTAAAATCATGCTTTAACTTCGAGATTAACCGTTTAATAACGGAGCGCTTTTGCTTTAAAGAACGTCCCTCATACAACATGCACTCTACTTCAGCATATAGGATCATTTGCGCTCAATTTCTTCCATTACAAATGCTTCAATGACATCTCCTTCTTTAATATCATTGAAATTTTTGATTGTTACGCCACACTCGTAATTTTGGGCTACTTCTTTGACGTCATCTTTAAATCGTTTTAATGCTGCGATTTCGCCTTCGAATAACACAACACCATTGCGAATGAGGCGTACACCTGAATCTCTGGTTAGTTTTCCATCTGTAATATAACTACCCGCAATCGTACCTATTTTCGAAACTTTAAATGTTTCTCTTACCTCAGCTTGGCCAATTACTTTTTCTTCATATTCTGGATCAAGTAAACCTTTCATCGCTGCTTCGATCTCTTCGATTGCTTTGTATATAACTCGGTGAAGCCTTACATCTACTTTTTCAGATTCGGCAGCCTTCTTCGCATTTGCATCAGGTCGTACGTTAAATCCGATCACGACCGCATTTGAAGCAGCTGCAAGAATAATATCTGATTCCGTAATTGCACCGACCCCAGTATGAATAATCTTAATATTGACGCCTTCTACTTCAATTTTTCGTAAAGAAGAAGCAAGCGCCTCTGCAGAACCTTGTACGTCTGCTTTAATAATGATATTAATTTCTTTCATATCACCTTGTTTAATTTGTTCAAATAAATCATCTAGACTAACTTTCGATTGTTCACTTCGATTTTCTTGAATATGTTTTTGTTGACGGGCCTCCCCAATTTGACGCGCCTTTTTCTCATCTTTAAAGACAAGGAACTGATCACCTGCTTGAGGAACATCGTTTAATCCAGTGATCTCCACTGGTGTCGATGGCCCAGCATCTGTAACACGTTTACCAAGCTCGTTTACCATCGCTCGAACACGCCCATGCGTATTTCCTACAACAATCGAATCACTTACATGTAATGTCCCGTTTTGAACAAGTAGGGTAGCAACAGAGCCTCTCCCTTTATCAAGTTGGGCATCAATAACTGTTCCAAATGCAGTAGTATTCGGATTGGCTTTTAATTCTTCTACTTCTGAAACAAGTACAATCATTTCTAGTAAATCATCAATACCTTCCCCTTTTATTGCTGAAAGGTTCACAAAAATAGTATCTCCACCCCAGTCTTCGGGAACCAGTTCATATTCTGTTAATTCCTGCATCACACGATCTGGGTTAGCCCCTTCTTTATCCATTTTATTTACAGCGACGATAATCGGTACTTCTGCAGCCTTAGCATGGTTGATCGCCTCAACGGTTTGCGGCATAACACCATCATCAGCGGCTACTACTAGAATTGCTACGTCTGTTACTTGCGCACCACGTGAACGCATGCTAGTAAAGGCAGCATGACCAGGTGTATCAAGAAACGTGATTTTTTTGCCATCATTATCTACTTGATAGGCACCGATATGCTGTGTGATTCCACCAGCTTCCCCTGCAGTTACTTTTGTATGACGGATGGAATCCAAGAGTGTCGTTTTCCCGTGGTCAACATGCCCCATAATAGTGACAACTGCTGGTCTTTCTACCAAATCCTCAGGCTTATCTTCTTTAATATATTTATCAAAATCAGTATCTTCTAAAATAATTTCTTTCTCAACTTCTACCCCAAATTCATCGCATATAAGTTCGATTGAATCATCATCAAGATCCTGGTTTTTAGTAGCCATTACACCTAGAAACATTAATTTTTTAATTATTTCCGAAGCCTCTTTATTCAATTTCTCTGCTAATTCACTTACCGTTAACGTACCATGGTAAGTAATTTGCTTCGGTGTCTCTTTCTTTTCAGGTTGCTGCTGTTGTTGTTTACCAGCAGGCTTATTACTCCCTTTGCCTTTTTTACCTTTTTGATTTTTCCCATGAGGTTTTTGCTGATGTTTATTTGGCTTATTTGGTTTTTTCTTTTGATCTTTTGGTGCCTGTTTCTGTTTGTTCTGCGTATTATGAAAACCATTCTTACCAGCCGGTTTTGCATCTTGTTGTTTCGGCGCTTCCTTTTGTTCTGGCTGTTTAGCTTTCTTAAATTGATTATCTAATTTTGTTACCACTTCTGTAGATATCGTTGACATGTGATTTGTTACTTCTTCGCCTTGCTCTTTTAAAAAGGATACTACCTCTTTACTGGATATGTTATTTTGTTTTGCATATTCATATACACGCATTTTACTCATACGTTCACCCCCGAATTTATTACCCAAGTAACGATCTTATCTTATCAGCAAACCCTGCATCTAAAATGGCAATTGCTACTCTATGGGTTTTTCCAATAGCATTAGACAGTGTATCTCTATCATCAACTATGGCAAATGGAACATTATAGGATTTGCATTTGTCTGTTAGTTTCTTTTTTGTTTGAGGACCAACATCATTTGCAATCAAGACAAGCTTTGCACGATTTGATCGGATATGTTTAAGAATGGAGTCTTCTCCAATTGAACATTTACCCGCACGAAAAGCTAAACCTATAAGATTTAAATATTTATTTTGATTCATTTTGATTACTCACAAACTCTCGTAACTCATCAAACAATGAAGCATCCACTTCCGCATTGAGATGTCTACTAAGAATATTTGAAGTTTCAGCTTTGTCAATTACGCCTATATCTTTAGATAGGTAAGCGCCTCTCCCATTTTTCTTTCCTGTTGGGTCAACAAAGACTTCTCCTTCTTTGTTACGCACAATGCGTATTAATTCTTTTTTTGGTTTCAATTCATTTGTAACTACACATTTCCGAGTAGGGATTTTTCTTTTCTGTGCCACGTCATATCCCCCTTATTCAAAAATGTCTTCTTCGTTATTAGAGTAGGCTTCTTCTTCATTTAGAAGCCCCTCTTCACGCGCTTCTGATTCACTCTTAATATCAATTTTCCAGCCGGTCAATTTAGCAGCAAGCCTCGCATTTTGACCACGTTTCCCAATTGCTAATGATAGTTGATAATCAGGAACAATTACGGTTGTTGCTTTTTCTTCTTCATCAACTAATACTTCAACAACTTTGGACGGACTTAGCGCATTTGATACATAGACGGTCGGATCCTCTGACCATTCGACTACATCTATTTTTTCGCCTTTTAATTCATTCACAATCGTTTGTACACGTTGTCCTTTTTGTCCAACACAAGAACCAACTGGGTCTATTTCAGGATCTGGCGCATGCACAGATATCTTTGAGCGGTCTCCAGCTTCTCTTGCAACAGATTTAATCTCAACAATACCATCATATATTTCAGGCACTTCCATCTCAAATAGACGTTTTAATAGACCTGGATGCGACCTAGAAATATAAATTTGTGGACCTTTACTCGTGTTTTCTACTTTTGTAACAAATACCTTAATTCGGTCATGTATATAATATTCTTCAGTTGGCATTTGTTCCGCTTCGGCAAGTTTAGCTTCAATCTTTCCTAAGTTCACATAAACAAATCGAGAATCTTTCCGCTGGATAATACCAGTCATTACATCTTCTTCTCGATCTGAATATTCCGAGAAGATGACACCGCGTTCAGCTTCTCTTACTCGCTGTGTAACTACTTGTTTAGCAGCTTGAGCAGCAATTCTCCCAAAGTCTTTCGGTGTAACTTCAACTTCTACAACGTCATCGACTTCATAATTAGGATTTATTTCTTTTGCTTCATCAACGGTTATTTCTTCTTGATTGTCATCTACCTCTTCAACAACCGTTTTTCTGGAAAACACACCCATTTTACCAGTCTCTTCATTCAACTCAACACGAACATTAGTCGCTGATTTAAAGTTCTTTTTATAAGCAGAAATTAGAGCTGCTTCTAACGCTTCCAATAGAATATCCTTATCAATACCTTTTTCTTTTGCTAAATGATCAATTGCATCAAACAACTGCGTGCTCACCTTTTTTCTCCCCCTTTAGAACGTAACAGCAAGTCTGGCTTTAGCCACCTTGTCATATGGAATTTCTACTGATAATTTACGCGTTTTTGATTTATATTCAATGGTTAATACATTGTTTTGAAAATCCTTAAGTATTCCTTCATACACTTTCTCGCCATCGATTGGCTCATACAGTTTAACATAAACATTTTGATTTACATGTTTTTCAAAGTCTTCCTTCGTTTTTAACGGTCGTTCCACACCAGGTGAAGATACTTCTAGGAAATAAGCATTCGTAATTGGGTCTGCTTGATCTAACTTCTCACTTAGTTCCTCAGATACCTCTCCACATTCTGTAATATCGACACCACCATCCTTATCAATATAAACTCGGAGAAAACGATTTTGACCTTCTTTTACATATTCAATATCAACTAACTCAAGATTCTTTTGTTCCAGGATAGGAAGAACTAATTCTTCAGTTGTTTTAATAACTTGAGAACTCAACTCATATCCTCCTTTATGCTGTTTTTACATACTAGTATAGACAACTATTTGTATTTTCATTTTCATAACCTTATTTCAATATAAAACCCCTGCCGAGAGTTGTGGCAAGGGGGCAATAAACAAAAGTTGAAAAGAGGTATGAAGAAAGAGTGGGCATAGACCCACTCTTTCAAAAAGTTCGTATCATTACTTACCAAAATAAGTATACCATACGGTTACAAACCACGCAAGCTTATCAGCTCTATTATCACTATTTCCAAGTTCGGTTTATAATAAACATGATTTTTTCTACTAATCTATGCTTCCTATTTAAAAAAGAGATAATTGATTTTGTTCTGCCATTCCTTCTAAACATCCATGATTATCTAGATACTCTAATACCGTTTTAGATATTTTACTACGCTCACGAAGATCTTCTTTTGATAAGAATTCTCCTTCTTCCCTTGCTTTTACTATATTAATAGCAGCATTCGTTCCTAAGCCATCTACAGCATTAAATGGCGGAATTAGTTTATCACCATCAACAATGAATTCTGTAGCGCTAGAGTTATATAAATCAACTTTGCTGATGGAGAAGCCTCTTTCACACATTTCTAATGAAATTTCTAAAACGGTCAATAAACTTTTTTCTTTTGGAGATGCATCGTTT
This sequence comes from Virgibacillus salexigens, assembly GCF_000723585.1. Taxonomy (NCBI): domain Bacteria; kingdom Bacillati; phylum Bacillota; class Bacilli; order Caryophanales; family Bacillaceae; genus Virgibacillus; species Virgibacillus salexigens. The sequence goes on from NZ_CCDP010000001.1 coordinate 2,382,723, forward strand.
CCTTTAGCAGTAATCCCTTCCATACGCTTACGAATAGCTTGAGAACCCTTAATCATCGTATCTAATTCAAAATCATCAGCACGAACAGTAAAATATGCAGCATAAAAGAAAATCGGATGATGTACTTTGAAATAGGCAATTCGTACAGCCATTAAAACATAGGCGGCAGCATGAGCTTTCGGGAACATATATTTAATCTTCTTACAAGATTCAATATACCAATCTGGTACATCATGTTTCTTCATTTCTGTTATCCATTCATCCTGCAAGCCTTTCCCTTTTCGTACAAATTCCATAATTTTAAATGCTAATGAAGCGTCCAACCCTTTATGCATGAGATATACCATTATATCATCACGACATCCGATAACGTCAGGTAATTCACATATCCCATCATTTATTAACTCTTGCGCATTACCTAGCCATACATCTGTACCATGCGACAACCCGGAAATGATCACTAATTCTGCAAATGTATTTGGTTTCGTATCTTCTAACATCTGTCGTACGAATTTTGTTCCAAACTCAGGAACACCCAATGTTCCTGTTTTACAATTAATTTGATCTGCAGTTAGCCCAAGTGCTTCTGGACCCGAAAAAATCGTCATGACATCAGGATCATCTGTGGGGATGGTTTTAGGATCTATTCCGCTTAAATCTTGAAGCATCCTAATTACGGTTGGATCATCATGTCCTAAAATATCTAGCTTTAACAAATTGTCATGAATCGAATGGAAATCAAAATGGGTTGTTCTCCATTCACTTGTACGATCGTCAGCAGGAAATTGAATTGGTGTAAAATCAAAAATTTCTTTGTCTTCCGGTACCACAATGATTCCACCAGGGTGCTGCCCAGTCGTTCGCTTCACCCCAGTACAACCTTGAACTAGTCGATCTACCTCTGCATTTTTATAGACGAGCTGTTTATCGGACGCATATCCTTTCACATAGCCATATGCTGTTTTCTCAGCTATTGTACCTATTGTTCCTGCACGGTAAACATTTTCCACCCCAAACAGCTCTTTTGTATAATTATGGGCGCGGGGTTGATACGTACCAGAAAAATTCAAATCGATATCTGGAACCTTATCCCCTTTAAATCCAAGAAACGTCTCAAAAGGTATGTCTTGACCATCTTTTGTAAGTGGTGTTTGACAGTTAGGACATTCTTTATCCGGTAAATCAAATCCACTACCAACTGAACCGTCCGTAATAAACTCATTATAATGGCAGGTTTCACATACATAATGTGGAGGTAATGGGTTCACCTCTGTAATCTCGGTCATCGTTGCTACAAAAGAAGATCCAACCGATCCACGTGAGCCTACTAAGTAGCCATCATCTAACGATTTTTTAACAAGTTTATGGGAAATCAGGTAGATTACTGCAAATCCATGACCGATAATACTTTCTAATTCTTTTTCTAATCGATTCGTAACAATTTCGGGAACAGGTTCCCCATAAATTTTTTTCGCACGCGCATAACATAAATCACGCATTTCTTGGTCTGCACCTTCAATCGTAGGTGTGTACAAGCCATCTTTCACTGGCGAAACAGATTCAATTTCTTCCGCGATCAGTGATGTATTGGTAACAACTACTTCTTTCGCTTTCTCTGCACCGAGAAAATGAAAAGCTTCTACCATTTCATTTGTTGTTCGGAACGGTGTTTCCGGTAATGTTACTCGATTCAATGGATTTCCAGCTTGAGAAGCTACTAAAATTTGTCGGTAGACTTTATCATGATCATCAAGGTAATGCACATTACCTGTTGCTACCACACGTTTTTCTATGCGTTCCCCTAATTTAACTAGTTTTTTAATAATATCCATGATTTGTGCTTCATTTTGTACGAGGTCTTTTTCAATCAAATGGGAATAGTTTGCTGGTGGCTGAATCTCAATATAATCATAGAAATCAGCAACACTTTCAGCTTCTTCTTCGGATTTTTGCATCATCGTTTCGAAAACTTCGCCTTGATCACATGCTGATCCAATAAGAATCCCATTCCTCATTTTTTGTACTAACGACCTCGGGATTCGTGGAACGCGATAAAAATAATCAATATGTGCATGTGATACTAATTTATAAATATTTTTAAGCCCTTCTTGTGTTTGAGCCAGTAAAATACAGTGAAATGGTCGGGATCGTTGATAAGCATTTCCTTCTCCCATATGATTATTAAGTTGATTATGATTTATAATTTCTTTTTTCAACAATGCTTGTACTAGTTTCCACAATAAATAGCCCGTTGCTTCAGCATCATAAATGGCTCGATGATGCTGGGTAAGTTCAATGTCTAAATGCTTACATAATGTATTTAATCGATGATTTTTTAATTGTGGGAATAAGAATCTTGCCAATTCCAATGTATCAATAACAGCATTGCTAGCTTTTTCATAATTTATTTTTTTAAAACCTTGATTTAAGAAGCCCATATCAAAGCTAGCATTATGTGCTACGAGAATACCATCACCCATCCACTCATGAAAGTCTTTTACTACATCGTCTACTTCAGGTGCATTCTCTACCATATCATCTGTAATCCCAGTAAGGTCTATCGTCGTTTGTGATAGTGGATGATGTGGATTAGCAAAAGATTCGAAACGATCTATGATTTCACCTTGGTGAACTTTAACTGCGGCAAGCTCAATAATAGTGTCATACACTGCAGATAATCCAGTAGTTTCTACGTCAAATACAATATATGTACCTGTTTCTAAATCCAAATCACTTTCGTTATAGGCGATAGGTACACCATCATCGACTAGGTTTGCTTCTACTCCATACAGCACTTTTATATCATGTTTCTGACCTGCTGCATATGCATCGGGAAATCCTTGTACTCCACCATGATCCGTAATGGCAACTGCTTTATGTCCCCACTTCGCTGCTTGACTAATTAAATTTGCTGGTGAGACTACCGCATCCATTTGACTCATTGTCGTATGAGCATGCAACTCAACTCTCTTTTCATCATCTGGAGCAAGATCCTTACGGGGGGCTACTTTTACTTCATGTATATCATTAGCCATCATGGCTAATTCATTTGTGTACATATCTGTTTGAATACTGCCCCTTGCTTTAACCCACATGCCTTCCTTAACAGCTTCAAATTTTTCAGCATCTTCATCGCCTTTAGAGAACATTTTAATTTGTAGTGAATCCGTATAGTCTGTAGCCTTTATAATTAGTAGACTACGACCTGAACGTAATTTTCGAATCTCAGCGGAAAATATATAGCCTTGCACGGTAATTCTACGCTCTTCTTCAAGGATTTCTTCCATCGAAATCGGCTCATCTTGAATTTTATAGCCAAGCATAACTGGCTTATTGTCATTTTGCGTTTTATTCTGATCACGCTTTTCCTTCTCTTGAACAGTTTTACGAACGAGTTGCTGATCTTCTAATGCTTTTTGCTCTTTAAACTTTTGAAAATCTGCTTCTTCGGTTTTGACCTCAATTCGTAAAGAATACGTGGACAAGCCTGCCTTGGAGCAATACTGCCTAAATGTTTCCTCTAAACGTTTTTTTAAAGCCGTAGCCTCGGCTTCATTTCTTGCAGTTAACATAATATTATTATTTTCAACCCGAGGAGTTTGGTTCTGGACCATTTCTTTGTAGGCAGGTGAAAGGTTGGTAAATGATTGTATAAAATGCTGCCAGTACTTTGAAGTTGTTTCTACATCACATGTTTTATCTTCTGCTTCAATAAATAAATCCACTTCCGCTATTTGCTGAAAGCTCTCTTTTAATTTACTACTAAAAACTTGATACACTTCCCAAGGAAGTACTTGTTTTGTATAAATATGAAAATGCCATGATTTCGTCTGTTTATACACTTCCAATTTATTTAAATAGCTGCCAGAGAAATAAGGTAAATGATCATCTGAGATCTGTAATTGTTCTAACAGTACATCCATTTTCTCGTTCCTTGAAATACTCATTTTCATCCTCCTGTACCGTCAACGAATCAAATGATTCTCTAGTCTTAAAATAACACATCTATTATAAAGATGGAAAACCCCTGCCTGCACATCTTTGACAAGGGTTTTCTCGTTTCAATTGTTATAAAAATAATCGTTGAATGTCGTTCCAAGTTACAATAATCATGAGTAGCATTAACAATGCAAAGCCCACAAAGTGAAAGAGACCTTCTTTTTCGGGAGAAATGGGTTTTCCCCGCACCGCTTCCAGGCCAACAAATAATAAGCGCCCACCATCTAACGCTGGTAATGGTACTAGGTTGACGATTCCTAAGTTAATGCTTAACATCGCTGTCCACATCAGGAAGTTCATAAAGCCAGTTTGCACTATCTGATCCGTTGCATCGTAGATTCCAACGGGACCAGAAAGCGTCTCGATCGGTAATTGTCCAGTAATTAACATTCCTAGATTTGTCAGGATTAGTTTTGTTGTATCAAAAGTTTGTGTAAAACCATATGTGACCGTACCTAAAAGTGACTTTTCAAACGCTTGGTAAACACCAATTTGGCCAAATGCCGGTTGTCCTTCCGTAGCTGGTACTTCTTTAGGTACTACTGTTAATGGTACTTCATCTCCTTCACGTTGAACAACTATATCTAACTCTTCACCAGGATTATCTCGTACAATCGTAGTGAATTCTTCCCATGTTGAAATAGGTTGATCTTCAATTTGAATTATCTCGTCATCGCTTTTTATACCTGCTTCTTGTGCAGGGCTATCTGGTTGTATTTGTCCCATTTTCGCTTCTTCAACAGGGACACCTTGAATAACACCAAGGATTAAAAAGATAACAATCGCAAGCACAAAGTTCATCATTGGACCAGCAAACAACTGCATTGCCCTTTGTCCAACTGATTTAGAAGCAAATTGACGGTCATAAGGAGCTATTTGTGTTTCCCTTTCGTCCATCACAAATGATGCTTTTGGATCAACTTCAAAACATAACCTTTCCTCTTGATCATCTACATCATAACCATTAATTTGTAGTTTATGATCTAAATCTGATTCTTCAATCTCAATAATTCGAGCATTTGGATGCTTTGATTTATGATTGACGATTATCTTATCTACTTTTCCAGATTCATTAAACTCAAGACCGACATGATGACCTGGCTTTAAGTCTATAATTTCTGGATCCTCACCAGCTACTCTTACGTATCCACCAATCGGAAGGAGACGAATGGTATATACTGTTTCATTTTTGGTGAACGAGAATATTTTCGGGCCAAATCCAATTGCAAATTCACGAGCCAGCATTCCAGCGCGTTTAGCAAAAATTAAATGGCCCCATTCATGAATAAATACAAGTAGCCCGAACATCAATATAAACGCGATAACTGTAGTCAAATAGAGCACCTTCCTTTAAAGAAGTATTAATCTTTTATAGCTTCATTCTCATTATATTCCCTTGCAACTCTAAATATTTGTCATTGCTTAGTTAAAAAATCCAACGAAATGTAAAATAGGCATCACAAATAATAAGCTATCAAATCGGTCTAAAATCCCTCCATGACCAGGAAGAACATTGCCGGAATCTTTCACGCCATAATGCCGCTTAAACGCAGATTCAACTAAATCACCAATTTGCCCAAAAACCGATGCCAATATGGATACACAAATAATTCCAATGAATGTGTTCTCGACTGGGTAAATAAACTGAAAAATAACACCGACTAGTACTGCGAGTGCTACACCACCTAATGCACCCTCTACTGTCTTATTTGGACTTATTTTTGGCCATAGCTTATGTTTACCGAAAGCTCGTCCAAAAAAATAAGCTCCTGTATCTGTTGCCCATATAATTAAAAAGATGTATAAGATTGTAGCTAAGCCCTCTATCCCTTCTCCTCTAGCAATAGTTAAATAATAAAAACCCATTCCTAGGTAGATAGCAGAAAGTAAGACAACACCTGCATGATCAAAGGTAAACTTGTTTTTAACTAAGACGGTGTACGATAATAGTAAAAGTACAATTAACATAAGGATGTCTGATTTTGTTAACCAAGCTAAGTCTATACGTTCACTTAATAAAAAGGTCCATAAAAGACCGATTCCTAATAAAGAAGGGATCGAGTACTTTGCAATACTCCCCATTCTAATTAATTCCAAAAAACCAATTGTTGCCATTACATAAACAAAGAGATTAAACGGCGTCCCTCCAATGATGACAAAGGGTACGAACAAAATTAGTGCTATGATAGCTGTTATAATCCGTTGTTTCATACGATTCTCACCTAAATTCCGCCATAGCGTCGTTGACGTTGTTGATATTCCTCAATTGCTTGTTGAAATACTTCCTCAGAAAAATCTGGCCATAGAACATCTGTGAACCAAAACTCTGTATAAGCTAACTGCCATAGCAGAAAATTACTTAACCGCTGTTCTCCGCTCGTACGGATTAATAGATCAGGGTCACTAAGCCCTCGCGTATACAGATACTTTGAAAAAACTTGTTCATCTAAGGAATCAATTGAAATTTTTGCTCCATTAACATCTTCCATAATTTTCTTGATCGCATGCATGATTTCGTCTCTACTTCCATAGTTTAAAGCAAAATTAAGCAATAATCCATCATTATTCTTCGTTTTATTCATTGCATGTTGAATGGTGTCCTTCGTATGCTTGGGGAGAGCCTCAAAATCCCCTATTGTTTGAATCCTCACATTCTTCTCCATTAATTCCGGTAAATGAACATGCAGGAATTCCTTCGGCAATTTCATTAAGAAATCAATTTCTTTTTTTGGCCTTTTCCAATTTTCAGTAGAGAATGCATAGAGTGTTAACACTTTTATATTGCATTGATGAGCTGCCCTTACCACCTTTACAACTGAATTAACACCTTCTTTATGCCCAGCAATTCTCGGTAAAGATCTTTGTTTTGCCCATCTTCCGTTTCCATCCATGATGATAGCTACATGATCTGGAGTATTCTCTTTATCAATTGTAGTTAATTGACTTAGTTCTTTTTGTTTATTTTTTATAAAAGGAAGTCTTATTGACATTTTTTGTCCTCCGAATGCTGTTGATTATCCATGTCATTTCTACCATATTATCTATATGTCGTAAATGTTGATTCTATGAAATCCATTGGATAAATCATCGTTATTCACTCAAATCATTTAATATTATAACGATTTTTGCGTAAGAATACAAAAGCCCCCTTAAACAAGAGGGCTAATACATCTTATTTTACATGGTCTTGGACTAAACTTCCATAATTTCTTTTTCTTTATCTTTAGCTAGTTGATCTATTTTAGCTATGTGGTTGTCTGTTGCTTTTTGTACATTATCTTGTGCACCACGTACATCGTCCTCAGAAAGCCCATCCGCTTTTTTCAATTGATCATTTGCTTCTCGGCGAATATTTCGGACCTGTACTTTTGCTTCTTCTGCATACTTGCCTACCACTTTAACTATATCTTTACGACGGTCTTCCGTTAACGTCGGGATATTAATCCGAATGATATTACCATCACTTGATGGTGAAATTCCCAAGTCAGCCTTTTGTATCGCCTTTTCAATATCTGAAATCGCTGATTTATCAAATGGGGTAATTACAAGTAATCTCGCCTCCGGAGCTGTTACAGACGCCAACTGATTTAGCGGTGTATTCATTCCGTAGTACTCTACAAAAACACTATCTAATAAATTCGGGTTCGCTCGACCTGCTCTAACCGTAGCTAAATTTTTTGAAAAAGCTTGAACAGCTTGTTCCATTTTGTCTTTCATTTGCTTCATAATGTCATCAGACATCATTATTTCCCCCTTATTGTGGTTCCAATAACTTCGCCTTGGACCACGCGTTTAATATTTCCTTCTTCCATGATTGAGAACACAACTAATGGGATATCATTATCCATACATAATGTGGAAGCAGTAGAATCCATGACACCGAGCCCTTCATTAAGCATTTCCATGTAAGATAGGTTTTCATACTTCTCTGCATCTTTATTAATCTTAGGATCGTCGGTGTAAACTCCATCCACATTATTTTTAGCCATTAAAATAACCTCTGCTTCTATCTCAGCAGCACGTAATGCTGCAGTTGTATCTGTTGAAAAGAATGGATTTCCAGTACCAGCAGCAAAAATGACAACACGCTTTTTCTCCAAATGACGAATTGCTTTTCTTCGTATGTATGGCTCTGCTACTTGTCGCATTTCAATTGATGTCTGTACTCTAGTAGGAATGCCAATATTTTCAAGTCCATCCTGAAGGGCGAGCGAATTCATGATTGTTGCCAACATTCCCATATAATCAGCAGTAGCACGATCCATACCCATTTCACTGCCAACTTTGCCACGCCAGATGTTGCCACCACCTACAACAATAGCAGTTTCTACACCTAGTTCTGCGACTTCTTTGACTTGATTAGCGATGGACTGAATTATTTTAGGCTCAATGCCATACCCTTCTTCGCCACTCAAAGCTTCTCCACTTAATTTAAGTACGATTCTACGGTAACGAGCTGTTGTCATAATAACCTCCATAGAAAATATTTTTTTGTAGTTGATTGTTTTGAGGATATATGGAGAAATAGGGAACAACAAACAAATGTGCTCCCTACCTGACCAATAATTTACTTTTTGATTTGATTCATTACTTCATCTGCGAAGTTTTCTTCTCGTTTCTCCATACCTTCGCCAACTTCATAACGAGTAAAGGTCTTCACAGAGGCACCTTTATCCGCTACGTATGTTTTCACTTTTTGATCAGGGTCTTTTACAAAGTTTTGATCGAGCAGACAAATTTCTTCAAAGAACTTGCCGAGACGGCCTTCAACCATTTTTTTAACAATTTTTTCTGGTTTACCTTCATTTAAAGCTTGCGTTTTCAGTACTTCACGTTCTTTATTGACTTCTTCTTCAGATACTTCATCACGAGAAACATAACGAGGATTTACTGCAGCTACATGCATAGCAACATCTTTAGCTACTTGATCATCCGTTGTTCCCTCTAGTAATGTAAGTACGCCAATACGTCCACCCATATGCAAGTATCCACCAAAGGCATCATTGTCTGTTTTCGTTAAGACAGTGAAACGACGAAGGGAAAGTTTTTCTCCAATTTTTGCAACTGCAGAATTAATAAAGTTTTCGACAGTTTCTCCGCTGCCTTCCATTTCTTGTTGCATCGCTTCTTCAACCGTATTTGGCTGTTTGTTAAGCAATTGTTTTCCTAAGTCATGAAGCAATTGTTTAAACTGATCATTCTTTGTTACGAAATCCGTTTCACAGTTTACTTCAAGTAATACAGCAACATTACCATCAACGGCGATGTGGGTAGCCCCTTCAGCAGCAATGCGATCTGCTTTTTTGGCAGCTTTAGAAATACCTTTTTCACGTAAATAGTCAACGGCTGCTTCAATATTTCCATCTGTTTCTTGTAGTGCTTTTTTACAATCCATCATTCCTGCGCCAGTTTTTTCACGTAACTCTTTTACTAATTTTGCAGTAATAGCCATTCAAAAATCCTCCTTAAGAAATAGACAATGTTTTCTTTAAAAAGGGTGATAAAAGGCTCTCATCCTCTTATCACCCTCACCTTTCAATTGAATTACTCTTGTTCAGTTTCAGAAGCAGTAGCTACCACTTGCTCTTCTTCAGCTTCAACTACTTCTGTTTCTTCTCCTTGTTTCACTTCTAAAATAGCATCCGCCATTTTTGAAGTCAAAAGCTTGACTGCGCGAATTGCATCGTCATTAGCTGGAATGACATAATCAATTTCATCAGGATCACAGTTGGTATCCACAATTCCGATAATTGGAATGTTTAACTTATGTGCTTCTGCAATCGCAATACGTTCTTTACGTGGATCAATAACAAACAACGCATCAGGTAATTTGTTCATTTCTTTAATTCCACCAAGGAATTTAACTAAACGATCTTTTTCTTTTAACAAATCAACGACTTCTTTTTTCGGTAGTACTTCAAAAGTACCGTCCTCTTCCATACGCTCAATGTCTTTTAGACGGTTAATACGTTTACGGATTGTTTGGAAATTCGTAAGTGTACCACCTAACCAACGTTGATTCACAAAGAACATTCCAGAACGCGTTGCTTCGTCGCGAACAGAATCTTGCGCTTGTTTCTTCGTTCCAACAAACAAGATGGTTCCGCCATCTGCAACAAGTTCCTTCACATAATTGTATGCTTCATCAACCTTCTTCACTGTTTTTTGTAGGTCAATGATATAGATTCCGTTACGTTCTGTAAAGATGTACTTTTTCATCTTTGGATTCCAGCGACGTGTCTGATGTCCAAAATGCACACCAGCTTCAAGCAGCTGTTTCATTGAAATTGCTGACATTAAAAATTCCTCCTAATTGGTTTTTATCCTCCGTTCAGATCATCTTCATAAACAGACCTTTCAATCAAAGGCACCCTAATTATAAATTACTGAACGTGTGTAATTACGTACTTGTTCTTTCTATGAACATAGTATTCACACCAAAAAATAATATATCATAATGCATGAAGGTTATCAAGTAGTAATGACAAATTTTCGTAATAAATGGCATTATTTAACGAATGGATTGGTGATACTGAAATTTAATTATCAATTCTGCCTCTGTTTTTCCACAATTTAACTCTCTAGCAATTTCAGTAATTGATTTTCCATTTGAATACATTTGTAATACTCTTGCTTGTAGCGAGGCTTCTACTTGATCCATTTCGCTTATAGGCAAGTCTATATTTTCTTCATTTGATTGTTCACCTGCTGCATCCGGGTTAGCAGCTATTTGCTCTTTCGAATAATTGGCCTCATTTGTAACTCCCTGTGATAGCTGTCTTTCTAGATGCTGATTTTCCGTTTTAATTTCATCTAGATAAGATGCCAATAGTGTTTGTAATTCATTGGCATTCACTTGTTGGGATCGACTTAACTTTAACAAATAATAGATGGTGATAAAAGAGATACCATGTAACAGAAAACTAATAATTAATAAGAATGAAGTCATTAAATCCTTCCCTTTGAGCTTTATTTCTATACTATTATGTGTAAACAAATTTATCGCAAGCGATTAAGATAAGGCTTGTATCTTTTGCAAAGTCGCTCGTAACTTTACGATCGATTTTTTGTGTATTTGTGAGATTCGAGACGTGGTTAATCCGAGTACTTGTCCAATTTCCGTCAACGTCAATTCTTCGTGATAGAAAAGACTAATAACCAGTTGTTCATTGTCATTCAACGAAGTAATTCCTTCCATTAATTCCTCTTTTAATTCATTTTTTAGTAATTCTTCCTCAGGAGTAGTTGCTGTGCCATCAGGGATCGTGTAACCAATTCCTTCTTTTAATTTTAGTTTCTGATCATTCGGTTTTTCTTCAATTGAAAGGATATTCGCTACAAGTGAGTCACGAATAGCAGCTTCTACTTCTTTAATTGACATTCCTGTTCCCTCTGCAATTTCTGCTACGCTTGGATTGTGATTTTTTTCCTGCTCTAATCGTTGAGATACTTGTTCAATTCTTTTGGTTTTATCCCGTAATGATCGCGGTAACCAGTCTTCCCTTCTCAATCCATCCATGATTGCGCCTTTAATTCGAAAAGAGGCATATGTATCAAATTTCAGTTCTCTGCTTACATCGAATTTCTTTAATGCATCGTATAGCCCAATTAACCCAAAACTCCTTACATCTGACTTTTGAACATTACTCGGCAAATGACTTGCAATTCTCTCCACATGGAAACTTACTAGATACATATATTTATCAATTAGCATATTAGCAGCATTTTGATCTTGATCATTTACCCAATAATCCCATAGTTTCTGTTCATGAAGAGTTTCATTTACGGTCATTCCATTCACTCCTCTTACAATATACTTAGCAATTATATATAGACAGCCTCACAATTTACCTTTCTTATCTTCAACTTACTTGTTGCTGGATCAAATTCTATCGTTCTTCCAGTGTTACCACCTACATCAGAAGAAATAATTGGAATATGAAGGTCACTTAATTGTGTTTGAACAGCTTCTGTATTCCTAGAACCAATACTCATTAAATTAGACCCTTTAGAGAACTGAAACATTTGCGCTCCTCCAGCAATCTTTGCCTTTAAATAATCTTTTCGGGCACCATTTGCCACAAGTTGATGAATTAAAGATTCAATAGCTGTATCCGCGTATTTATATGGGTTGGCATTACTTTGTCTAGCAAGCTTTGAATTGGGTAATAAGATATGCGCTAAGCCAGCCACTTGTATACCCTCATCATAAATCACTACTCCAATACAAGAACCTAGACCAGAAGTGCGTATTATATTCGGAACTGTTATAACATGTAAATCAGCAATGCCGACTTTAATTACATTCTCTGTTTTATTCATGTTCATTAATTCCTAAGGACTGAAATAGTTCATGGAATGCATCTGGATCGGGAACAAATAGAAAGCTACCGTTAATTTCATCCTGTAAAGTAGAAGGGTTCATTTTTGTATCAATAATAATCGCGCAGTCAGTAATTTGTGATAACTCTACTAAGCCTGCTGTTAATATTGCTCCAGCCATATCTAAACTAAAATAAGGGACAGATGGGTACATATTGATCTGTGTCAAATCAGATAAAGCTGATATATAAGCACCTGTTAGTATATTACCTACTTCTTCTAAGACCGAAATGGCTAATGTATTAGATGGCGAATCCGATAATTTCACTTCTGGCTTTTGAATGATCTCTTGAATTAAGTTTTCTGCTTCGTTAACCGATAAGATGAAATATACTGTTCCTGGTGCCTCCCCTTCTATTCGAAAAACAATTGCCGTTATAATTTCTTCAGGTCCGCCTATCAAACCCATTATTTCTTCATAATTCACCATTTTGATTACCGGGGCTTGCATGTCAATCCTTCTATTAACTAACTTAGAAAGAGAAGTTGCCGCATTTCCTGCTCCAATATTACCAATCTCACGCAGAACATCTTTTTGTAACATGGTTAAGTTTGATATTTCCATTTCTACTATCCTTCAACAGATTTTAATTCGTGAATTTCATCTTCTGTTAATACACTCTGTAAATCAAGAAGTATAAGTAGACGAGTTTCTAGTTTGGCTACACCTTCAATATAATCCGCATCAACGGACCCTATTACTTCTGGTGCTGGCTCTATTTCACTTTCCGGAATATCGATCACATCATTTGCTGCATCAACGATTAAGCCAACCTCCATGTCATCTACATAAACAATAATAATTCGTGTAGATTCATTAAAAGCGGATTCCTCCATCCCAAAGCGCAACCGCAAATCGATAATGGGCGTGACTACTCCTCTTAAATTAATGACACCTTTCACAAAATTTGCTGTTTGCGGAACTCTGGTAATGGGAATCATTCTTTCTATTGATCCTACTTGTAATACAGATACTGCATATTCCTCATTTCCTAGTTGAAAAACAATTACTTTTCGATTACTCATTACTTCATTTTCCATGTTAATCCCTCCATCTTATTTAATTAAAGAGTTACTATCAATAATTAGAGCAACTTCCCCATCTCCAAGAATGGTTGCTCCTGAGATAGCGAATGTATTGGATAAATAGTTTCCTAATGATTTTAGTACAACTTCTTGCTGTCCAATAAAGGAATCGACAATTAACCCTGTCAACTTCTCCCCTTTTTTAACAATTACTACAGAAAGGTACGGGTCTTCTTCATCTGTAGTAGGTACCTCAAAAATATCATTAAGAAAAGAAAGCGGGACGACTTTCCCACGAAAGTCAATTACTTTTGTGTTATGTGCATGCATAATGTCATCTCGATGTATAATTGCCGTTTCAATAATTGAGGATAGTGGTATCGCATATTTTTCTTGTTGCAATTCAATCAGTAAAACGGAAATGATTGAGAGTGTTAATGGCAGCTGAATGGAGAATGTCGAACCTTGATTTTGCTTAGCATCGATTTGAATTCGACCGCCTAATGACTCAATCGTATTCTTAACCACATCTAGCCCCACACCTCTTCCTGATATATCTGAAACTGTATCAGCTGTAGAAAATCCGCTAGCCATAATTAACTCAAACACCTGTTGATCCGTTAATAATTCAGCTTGATTTTCTGTAATAATCCCCTTCTTCAATGCTTTTGATAAAACTTTCTCCTTATTAATGCCGACCCCGTCATCTTTTATCTCAATAAATACATGATTTCCACTATGATATGCTTCTAGCTTTATGGTTCCTTTTTCTTGTTTCCCTTTTGTTAGTCGCTCTTCAGGCTTCTCAATACCATGGTCAATTGCATTTCGAATTAAATGAACCAAAGGATCCCCAATCTCATCAATGACGGTTCGATCTAATTCTGTTTCTGCACCAATAATTTCTATGTCCACGTCTTTCTGTAAATCTCTTGCTAATTGTCTTATCATTCTTGGGAATCGATTAAATACTTGTTCAATTGGCACCATACGCATCGTTAGGATAATATTTTGTAAATCATTCGATACACGTGACATATGTTCTACTGTTTCTTGTAAATCAGCATGTTCTAAATCAACTGCTAATTGCTCTAATCTTCCTCGATCCACAACAAGTTCTTCAAATAAATTCATTAGTATATCTAATCGTTCAATATTTACACGGACTGTTTTATGCGTAGCAGTCTTCGTCTGGTTCTTTGTCCCATCAGTGATATCCTTGGTTGTCTCTTTCTCTTGATTTCTCAGTTCCTTCGACTTTTCCAGATTTTCTTCATAAGCTGTAACAGAGAAAGGACAAACATCCACTTTTTCAATCTCCGAGACTTTGTTGATACTGCTCGCAATATACGCTTTTGAATGTTCCGATATGAATAAAACGGTAAATGATTGATCGAATTCCTCTTCTTCTAACTGATTAACACTAGGCTCCGATTTAATAATCTCTCCCATTTTTTCGAGTACCTCGAAGACCATAAATACTCTCGCACCTTTTAATAAACAGTCTTCTCTTAATGTTACTGTTATTTCAAAATTCGTATATCCACGATCAGCTGATTCTTTTAATATGGTTAACTCAAATTCATCTACTTCCTGCAAATATTGCTTCTTTTTTTCAATGGTTGATGTTTTACTTGTACTGGATATTGTCACTGCTTCATCTGTTTCAATCCGCTTTAATTGATCAACAATTTGTTCTACATTACGGGATCCATCTCCCCCAGTAGAAATATGTTCTACCATTGCATTCAGATGATCAACTGCATCAAATAAAATATCAATTACTTCGGCATTGACGACTACGTTGCCCTCTTTAATTGCATCAAACACATTTTCTAACTTGTGTGTTAAATTAGCTAGATCATTGTAACCCATCGTGGCAGACATCCCTTTTAATGTATGAGCAGCACGAAATATTTCTTCAACAATCGATTTATCCTGCGGTTTCTTTTCTAACACTAATAATTGATTATACAAAACTTCTAAGTGTTCGTTACTTTCATCAATAAAGACACCCAAGTATTCCGTTGTATCCACCTATTTCCCCTCCATTTATACTAATTTGGTAATTAACCTACTTATTTCTAGTAAAGGCAATTCTTGATTAACTAAATTTGTCCGAACCGCTGCTTTTGGCATTCCATGTACAATCGCCGTCTCTTCAGACTCCGCGATAACCATCGTGTTTTCGTCTGTTTCCTTTAATTTTTTTATTCCTTTCGTCCCATCACTTCCCATTCCCGTTAGAATAATCGCTAGTTTATTCACGCTTTCTATTTCAGCAAGCGAATGAAATAACGTATCAACAGCGGGACGATGTCCATTTACCACCGCTTCTTTCGTAAGAACAATTGAGGTAGTTGCTCCAACGACTTTAAGTTTCATATGTAAATTACCAGGTGCTATATATACGGTGCCATTCACTATAACTTCACCGTGAATCGCCTCTTTTACCTTCAGTGCAGATGATTGATCTAATCGTATGGCAAGTGACTTTGTAAACCCCGCAGGCATATGTTGTACGACAAGGATCGGAGCATTAATTGTTGCTGGTAAACGAGCGATAATTTGTTGTAACGCTCGCGGGCCGCCAGTAGAAGTTCCGATTGCTACAATATTTTTTTTGTAGTTCGTAGAGAATGCTTCTAATTTTGAAACAGTCATTCTATTGTTTTTACTTCGTTCACCGACTGGAAAGGTTATTCTTGAAGCCATAACCACTTTTTGAATAATATCTTGTTTCATTGACTCAATATCTAAAGATATTGGACCAGAAGGTTTTTCGATAAAATCTACTGCGCCACTTGAGATGGCTTGGACTGTTTGTTTCGTAGAATCATTCGTAGCACTGGACAACATAACTACAGGGACTGGATATAGATTCATCAACTCCTTTAGCGTTGTAATCCCATCCATAATTGGCATCTGAATATCCAGCGTGACAACATCAGGGCGCAGCTCTTTTACTTTTTTAAGCCCATCCTCTCCATTTCTAGCTGTACCAACTACTTCTATTCGATCATCGCTGTGTAACATGTCTGTAAGGACCTTACGCATAAACGCAGAATCATCAATAATAATAACTCGTATGAAGTGCATATAAGATTACCTTTCTTTCACGATCTGTTTTAACTTCTGTAAAAAAGAGGAGGAAGTGAAATCCTGTCTATTATTCTGTGTTTTAAGATAATCGCCTGCCATTTTCCTCATCGCTTTAGAAATAGTAGACCTTTCTTTTTCAACGAAAAACGGTGTCTGGTTAATAACTGCCTGATTTACCGTTTTATCATATGGAAGTACACCTAATGCACCAATTTGAACATGAAGAAATTGATCGACAACCTTTGTAAACCGTTCTAACAGCTTCCAACCTTTGTTCCCTGATTGGGAGCGGTTCATTATAACCTGTATAGGAATGGTATGATTATAATGAAGAATATGTTTTATCATACTGTATGCGTCAGTAATAGCTGTTGGTTCTGGTGTGGTTACAATAAAACATTCGTCTGATGCTAACACGAAAGACATTGCATCCCGGGTGACTCCAGCCCCCATATCGAATATAACGTAATCATAAAGACCTATAACTTGGCCATATTGATTGAAAAACAGTTGTTTATGATGATCCTTCATGGAAAAAATAGAAGATAAACCTGAACCTGCTGCGATATAGTCAAGGTTTCGGGGGCCGGTCTGAATAATTTCAAAAAGAGAAAGATTATCCTCGAACATATCAATCATTGTTTTTTCTACCTGCAACCCCAATAAAATATCAATATTCCCCATTCCTATATCCATATCAACAACCAGAACTTTTTTACCGCTCTCTATTAGCGCCAAGGAGAAATTAACGGTTATATTCGACTTTCCAACTCCATCTTTTCCGCTTAGTACAGCTATCGTTTTTGAGTTATACGGTTGGTTGAACGTTTGCATCTTTTGACGAAGTATCGCCGCTTGATCATGTTTCATTATGTTCACCTAAGATAAAGTTGGAGATCATTTTGGCATCAGGTCGCGTTATGTCATCAGGTACATTTTGCCCGTTCGTAATATAGGCAATCCCTATTTTTCTTCCTAAAGTAATATTTAATAAACTTCCATATTGTCTCGTCTCATCCATTTTCGTAGCAATAACTGCTTTTATTGCGATACTTCTGAATTGATCATAGATATCTAGAATGTCCTTTGGTTTAGCGGATAAGGATAATACTAAAAATACTTCGGATGCTTCGTTCGTTGGTAAACTTTCTTGGAAGTTAATTACATCTTGATCATTTCGAAAATTCCTACCTGCAGTATCAACAAATATGAGATCATAGGCAGCGAATTTCATAATCGCTTTTTGTAATTCTTCATTTGAATACGCTACTTCTAAAGGTACATTTAATAATTGAGCATACGTTTTTAATTGTTCTACAGCAGCGATTCGATACGTATCTGTTGTTATAAAGGCAATACTTTTATGCTCCTGTAATTTGGATGTTGCAGCAATTTTTGCTAATGTTGTAGTTTTGCCAACACCAGTTGGCCCTACAAAATAGATAATTTGACTTTGTTCTGATATACCTTCAAAATGAGTGGATTGCAACCGCCTTTCAATCTCCTTATTCACTTCTTCAGCAAGCTCAGAAGATGAATGATGGATCTTTGCTGTTTTTTCTCGCTCGATAACTGCTTCCATGATGGAGGTTGCTATTTCAACCTCAACTTCTTGCTCAAGTAATTGATTATATACTACTTGAAAATCAACTGGGTATTGGATACCTTGAAGCGAAGATTGAAATAAAAGCTTTTTTACTTGTTGTAATTCCTCTAATACATTTGAGTTAGATTCTTGTTTTGGTTCCTTCGCCTGCCGTTTCTCTGCAGTCAATCCTTCTTGACGGGTTTGGTTATAAATCAGCGGGTCAGAATCTTTCGCAGCTACAACTTCAATTTTCGTTTTTTTGCCAAGCCCAAAGATACGGCTCCCCCGCTTCACCTCTCGAGAATGTAGAATAACTGCGTCCTTACCTAACTCTTTTCTGATTTGTTTCATAGCTTCCGGCATCGAATGAGCCACATATTTTTTCACCTTCAAGCAATATTCACCACCCCAACACTTTGTACTTGTACATTCGGTTCTAACTCATTAAAGGATAAGACAACCACCTGTGGTAAAAAGCGTTCGATTAATTGTTTTACATACATACGTACTGCTGGTGAACATAGGAGGAGTGCATTTTCTTCTTGCAACGTTAGCTTTTCTACCTCTCCTTGTGTCTGCTCAATCAACTTCTGTTGGATATCTGGTTCCATTGATAAATAGCTGCCATGCTCTGTTTGCTGAATACTATCAGCGATTGCCTTTTCAGCCTGCGCTGACAGTGTCACTACTTTTAGGCTTTTATCTGCTTCGGTATACTGCTTGGTAATCTGTGCAGATAAGGATTGCCTGACATACTCTGCTAGTAATTCGGTATCATTCGTTAACTTTGAAAAATCTGCAAGTGTTTCAAAAATGATAGGTAAATTTCTTATGGAAACTTTTTCTTTTAATAATTTGCTTAATACTTTTTGTAATTCGCCCACTGCTAAGGGCTCTGGGGTTACTTCTTCTACCAAAATTGGAAAAGATTCTTTTAAATGATCAATTAACTGTTTTGTTTCTTGTCTACCTAGTAGCTCATGCGCATGTTGTTTAATTACCTCGGTTAAATGAGTCGATACAACGGACGGTGGGTCTACTACGGTGTATCCCGATAATTCAGCTTCATCCTTTACCTCTTCATTTATCCATTTTGCAGGAAGACCAAAAGCTGGTTCTGTTGTGTTTACCCCTTCCATGTCATCATTTTCAATATCAGGTGCCATGGCTAAATAATGATCAAGTAGCAATTCACCATGAGCGACTTCATTGCCCTTAATTTTAAGACGATATTCGTTTGGATTTAACTGAATATTATCTCTAATTCGTACGACCGGTATTACAATTCCTAGTTCAATTGCTAATTGCCTGCGAATCATGACAATTCGATCAAGCAGATCTCCACCCTGGTTCGCATCTGCAAGCGGGATTAATGAATAGCCAAATTCAAACTCAATTGGATCCATATTTAATAAATGTACGACATTTTCTGGAGACTTCATCGCAGAGCTCTCTGTCTGATCCTCTTCCTCTACATCAGGTTGAATAACTGTTTCAGATTGTTTTAATAACATGTATCCGCTTAAAGCGAGTAAACCAGCTAAGATCGTTGTTAAAAAGAAATTAATTGGCGTTAAACCTAGTAAAAAGACGGTACCCGCAGCAATAAATAATAACTTAGGATATTGCATAAGCTGTCCAGTAACATCCGTACCTAAATTGCCTTGTCCAGCCGTTCTGGTCACCACAATACCCGTAGCAGTAGAAATAAGAAGTGCTGGTATTTGACTAACTAAACCATCCCCTACGGTCAAACGCATAAAGGTATTAATCGCTTCTTGAAATGACAGATCCATTTGAACCATACCGATAATTAATCCAAAAATAATATTAATTAAAACGATAATAATACCTGCAATAGCATCCCCTTTAACAAACTTACTGGCACCATCCATGGACCCATGAAAGTCCGCTTCTTTCTCTATTTTTTCACGGCGCTCCTTTGCTTGTTGTTCTGAGATTAACCCTGCATTTAAATCAGCATCGATACTCATCTGTTTACCTGGCATCGCATCTAAAGTGAAACGCGCAGCAACTTCAGAAACTCTCTCTGATCCTTTGGTAATTACAAGAAATTGAATAATCACTAAAATAACAAAAACAACGAACCCAACAAGGGGGTTTCCACCTATAACAAAAGAACCGAATGTATCAACAACACCTCCAGCATCTGCCTCCGACAAAATGGATCGAGTGGTCGAAACATTCAGACCTAAACGAAATAATGTTAATAGCAAAAGAAGTGTTGGAAATACAGAAAACTGCAGAGCTTCTTGTGTATTCATTGATACTAAAATTACAATAAGTGCCAAAGAAATATTACATAGAATAAGTACACTTAGCATCCATCCTGGTAATGGAATAATTAACATAATAATAATTAAAATAACACCTAAAAGGACGGATAAGTCTTTTGCTTTCATTGAGGTCTCTCCTTAATGCCTAAACTTTGTTCTCCAGCTTGTATACATAAGCTAATATTTCTGCAACAGCTTTAAAAAATTCTTCGGGAATCACTTCACCGATATCCACCGAACCATATAAGGAACGGGCAAGCGGCTTGTTTTCTACAGTAATAATCTCATTTGCCTTAGCTATTTCTTTAATCTTCCAGGCGACTTCATCTGCACCTTTAGCAAGAATATAAGGTGCACTTGCCTTTGCTTCATCGTATTTAATCGCTATCGCAAAATGAGTTGGGTTTGTTATAACTACATCAGCTTGCGGAACTTCACTCATCATTCTACGAGTTGCCATTTGCCTTTGTTTTTCTTTTATTTTAGATTTAATTAAAGGATCCCCTTCAATATTTTTATACTCGTCTTTAATATCTTGTTTTGACATTCTCAGGTTTTTTTCATAGTCGTAACGCTGATAAACATAATCAAGCACAGATAGAACTAGTAGAACAATTGTAGCCGTAATCCCCATCACCATCGTTACCTGACCAAAGAAAGCAAGGGCGCTATCGGGCGTTTTAAAAGCAAGCATCATCATATCATCTTTGTAAATCCAAATAACCGCAAACGTAACTGCACCAATACAAACAATCTTTAATAATGACTTTAGTAATTCTACTAAAGCGCGCACGGAGAAAATCCGCTTCGCTCCCTGAATTGGGTCAATTTTCTTTAAATCAAATTTTATCGATTCTGTAGTAAACAGAAATCCGATTTGCAAAAAGTTGGAGGCAATTCCTGCAATTAATGCAATCAGCATAATTGGCGCTAAGATTTTAGCAATTTCAACAGTAGCCCCAGTAAACAATTGATGTACCGTTGCCTCTGTAACATCCCAATGAATGAATTCTGTAAATGTATGTTCAAATAAGGAAGTCATTCCATCCTTCATCGAGCTTCCAAACACAAAAAGAACGATAAATGAAAATAATAATAAAATCGCGGTATTTACATCTTGGCTTTTAGCTACCTTACCCTTTTTACGTTCATCTTGTCTCTTTTTTGGAGTGGCCTTTTCAGTCTTTTCCCCAGCAAAAAACTGTAAATCTATTTTTAGCTGCATGCTATCCACCTCCGAATAATTGCATTAAACCTCGAATAGTAGTGAATAGTATTTCGAATAAATGCTTTACTAAAACAACGTATAAGCTCATAAAAAACAATAAAGCTACAAAACTAACGAATATCTTTAATGGGAGACCAACAACAAATACATTTAATTGTGGTACAGTTTTTGCCACAATGCCCAGGGCTACATCTACAAGAAATAAGCAGCCCACAATAGGTATCGCTATTTGAAAAGCTATTAAAAACATTTGATTAAACGTTTCTATTACAAATTGAGCAATGTTTTCGTTTTGAAAAGGAATGAACCTATCGAGAGGTATAAAATGATAGCTATTTACTATTCCATCTATTAATATGTGATGGCCATTCACCGATAATAAGAATAATAAAGCAATAATATAAAAATACTGGCCGGTTAACGGACTCTGAGCGCCTGTTTGCGGATCAATTACATTAGCAATTGCAAATCCCATCTGAAAATCAATAAAACCACCAGCAATTTGTACAGCGGAAAGAATGATATAGGCAATTAAACCGATTAGAAGGCCCACTAGCGCCTCTTTCATAATCAAAAACAAATAGGTCCCATCAAAGGCAATACTTCCTCCATCTACTGTATAAAATATGAGGAAAGCCAAGAAGAAGCTAAGACCAAGCTTAAACGGTCTAGGAATAGTACGATATGAGAATAATGGCATCGTTGCAAAAAAGGCTACAACACGTACTAAAATTAATAAAAAAACTGGAAGACTATTAACATCAATAACATCTAACATACATTACCCTACAAACTGATTTATATTTTGAAATAAATCGGAAGTAAACTCTACCATTTCCGTCAGCATCCATGGTCCAAAGAAAATCAGGCCAACTAATACAGCAACAATTTTCGGGATAAAGGCCAAGGTCTGTTCTTGTATTTGTGTTGTCGCTTGGAAAATACTCACTAACAATCCAACCGCCAATGCTAAAATTAATAATGGACCTGTCACTAACAAGATTGTAAATACGCCTTTTTCAGCAAGACTTAAAACAAACTCACTGCTCATCGAATAGATCCCCCTTTAATGCTTTCTTAAAAACCATCTAGTAGTGAATGCGTAATTAAATACCAGCCATCCACTAAGACAAATAATAAAATCTTAAATGGTAATGAAATCATTACAGGAGGTAACATCATCATTCCCATTGACATCAAAACACTAGCTACTGCCATATCTATAATTAAAAATGGTACAAATATCATAAACCCCATTTGAAACGCCGTTTTTAATTCACTAATGGCAAATGCCGGTACTAACGTAGTAAGTGGAATCGCTTGTACTGATTCTGGCTGCTCCAATTCAGCATAATTCAAAAACAGTGCCAAATCCTTTTGTCTCGTATGTTCAGCCATAAATTCTTTAATGGGTAAACTAGCCCCTTCATAGGCTTCATCTAGCGAAATTTCTTCTTTAAATAATGGTTCTAAGGCTTCGTCGTAAATCTCATTAAACACCGGAGCCATAATAAAAAAGGTTAAGAAAAGAGCTAAGCCAATTAACACTTGATTCGGTGGCATTTGTTGCGTTGCTAAAGAAGTTCGTACAAATGACAGTACAATAATGATTCTAGTAAAACTTGTCATTAAAATTAAAATACTCGGAGCAAGTGACAAAATTGTGAGTAAGAGTACAAGCTTAACCGAAGTTGCTACATTTGTCGGATCGGAACCAGAAAACATATCGATAAATTCATTCATGCTTATCTTCCTTTTGCTTGTTGAATTGTTTTATTAAGTCAGTTCGATTTTGCTTGAGTTTATCCAGTTCCTTTGCAAAAAGACCATCAAAACTTTCTTTTCCTTTTGAGCTATGGGGTCTCCCATTTACTCCTATTTTATGAAACAATGAAAAGAATCCATCATCCGAATTGGAGCTATTTCTTCGAGTTAATTCATCAATAAATGATTGGTCTGTAATTTCTCGTAATAACTCCACATTTTCGCCTACACCGATTAAATAATAGTTATTACCTACGCGAATAATTTGTATGGACTTATTCTGCCCAAGTGATATACCACCAAGATTCTCCAACGTCTTCACTTGACTGAATAAAACATTTCGTTTTTTGATAAATCGTAACAGGAGATAAATCAGTCCCAATACGAGCAATAATGCAAATACTAACTTCACCATACTTAACCATAATGGGTCAGTCTGTGTCTTCACTTCACTCTCATTTTCCGAATTCGACGTAGGTGCTTCTTCTGTTTGTTCACAATCTTTCTGTTGTTCAATACAATCATTTACAGATGTTGTTTCTGCAGCTATTTCTCTTGGTGTCAGTATCAGAATAAAGAAACATAAAATGATGCTACAGAAACAGATATATTTTCTCAATATTCTTCACTCACTTTATTCATGCAATGCCTTTTGAATTGCTTCAATCACGCGTTCTGCCTGGAATGGCTTAACAATAAAATCTTTTGCTCCTGCTTGAATGGCATCAATGACCATTGCCTGTTGTCCCATGGCTGAGCACATAATGATTTTTGCGTTTGGATGTTTTGCTTTTATTTCTTTCAAAGCACTTATTCCATCTTTCTCTGGCATGGTAATATCCATGGTGACTAGATCAGGTAAAACATCCTCGAACTTCTCTACCGCTTCGCCTCCGTCTTGCGCCTCAGCCACTACTTCAAATCCATTCTTTGTTAAGATATCTTTAATCATCATTCGCATAAAAGCTGCATCATCTACAATTAAAATACGATTTGCCATTTTAACTTCCTCCTATGAATCTATTCATTGATTATTTTAATTTCATTATTCGATCTGTCGGACTAGCAATATCCGTAACTCGCACGCCAAAGTTCTCATCAATAACGACAACTTCACCAGTTGCAATTAATTTCTCATTTACTAAAATATCTACTGGCTCACCGGCTAGTTTGTCTAGTTCAATAATTGATCCAGAGGATAATTCTAAAATATCTTTAATAGAACGTTTGGTTCTTCCTAACTCGACAGTAACTTTTAGTGGAATATCTAACAGCATGTCTAGATTACGTTGTGTTTTATTAGATAATTGGATTGGTTCAAATTCAGAAAAATTCGCTTGCTCGATCGATTGTTGATAAGTTGTTGCATTCCCTAAAACATGCGTTTCATCTTTTTGTTCGGATGTAAGTGATTGACTTTGTTCGTGATTAAACATAGGCACCTCCACTTGCTCCAACGCAGCTGAAGATTCTTTCTCCGCTGGTTCTTCATGTAATAATTGATTAACAAGTTCCTTAGCAAACTGGACTGGCATTAGTTGCATAATATTCGAATCTATTAAATTACCAACCTTTAATTGAAACGATACTTTAACAAATGGGTTTCCATCTAAGGCAATTTCCGATTGATTATCAGGATTTTCTAAATGAATGGTTGGAGGTGAGATATCTACTTTTTTCTGAAAGACCGTAGACATACTCGTAGCAGCGGCCCCCATCATTTGATTCATCGCTTCCTGTACCGCACTAATATGAATTTCGTTCAATTCATCTGTGGGGTTCGTACCATCACCACCAAGCATAATATCGGAAATAACTGCAGCATCCTCGGCTTTAATTACAAACACATTTTTCCCAGTGAAGCCTTCCACATAGTTCACTTGAATACTAACTGGTTCAAATGTAAAAGCTTCTAATTCTTGCTGCTCCATCACAGAGACTTTCGGTGTAGTAATTTCAACTTTTTGATTTAATAACGTTGATAAAGTAGTTGCAGAGCTACCAAATGAAATATTTCCAATTTCACCGAGTGTATCTTCTTCTATGCTCGTTAAATACTGCACTGTGTCGGATTTATTGTCAGATTCATTATCTTGTTCTGCACTAACTTTCAATAGTGCATCAATTTCTTCTTGAGAAAGCATTCCATCATTCATGACCTTCGTTCACCTCTTTAAATTCTTCCATTATCTGTACAGACAATCTATTTTTATAAGTACCTGGTTGTACGAAGAATTTTGGTTGGTTGTTTACTGCTAAAGTAAGTGGACTTTCTATCGTATTATTTAAACGAATCACATCATCTTTATTTAGCTGTAAAAATTCCTCTATCGAAATATCGGTTTCACCAAGTACAGCTTTTAATTCTATGGCTGCTTGCTGAACATTCTTTGTTAATTTCTCGTATGCAGCCTCATCTCTGTCCTTACTAGATGTTTGCATCCAATAATGTACAGAAAGTTTAGAGATAATTGGTTCTAAGACAATATGAGGAATACATATGTTAATCATCCCTGTAGCTTCTCCAATCGTTGTATTTAATGAGACTACAACCACTGTTTCATTTGGAGATACCATTTGTAAAAACTGCGGATTTACTTCAAATTCTTCAAGGACCGGATCAATCTCTACAATAGATGCCCAGGCTTCTTTCAGTTTTTCACTTGCTTTTTCAAACAGCTGTGACATTAAAATGGTCTCAATTTCTGTTAAGTTCTCTACTTTATTTAGACCACTTCCTGCTCCTCCAAGTGTGCGGTCAAGCATGGCATAAGCTATATTAGGGTTAACTTCCATTACTAGTCTTCCTTCTAATGGATAAACGCTATATGTATTAAGAATCGTCATTTTCGGTATAGATCGAATGAATTCCTCATAAGGGATTTGATCAACGGATGCAACTGAAATATGAATATATGTTCTTAATTTTGCAGATAAGAAAGTGGTCAGTAAACGTGCATAATTCTCATGAATTCGCGAGATACTTCGAACTTGGTCTTTAGAAAACCGTAAGGCACGCTTGAAATCATAAACTCGAACTTTTCTTTCCTTATCTTCCTTCTTTAATTCTTCGGCGTCCATTTCTCCTGATGTAAGAGCGGATAACAGTGCATCAATCTCGTTTTGAGAAAGAACTTCATCTGCCAATTGATTTCACCTCCATTATGGAGTTCAAATACGTAATTTTATTGCAAGATTTTATTAATTGTATAAACATCTGTGACCTTCCCTGACGTCATTACTTCATTAATTTTGGTTTTTACTTTTTCTTCTAAGTTTGTTAAACCTGTTTTGAAATCTTCCTCTTCCATTGTAGTTAGTTCTTTGATCAGTATATTTTTTAATTGAAAATCACGGTTACCCAACTCCTCCTTTGCTTCTTTGCTATCTGTAATGACTTGAAATTGAATGCGAACAAAGCTGTCATCATTAAGATCCGTTGTAATTTCGGGAGTCTCATAAGCATAATCTTCTATTTTTTTTATAGATGCTGCACTCCCTTTGTGGTTATTCGGATCCATATTCCAAAAGATCATGAACGCAGCGATTCCGCCAATAGCTAATATAGCTACTGAAATCATCATCGTTTTCACCAATCTACTCACTTTGGTCATTGACCTCCTTCTGTGTAACTACGAGTCCGATTTGCTGATAGTAATTCTTGACTAACTGGAGTACCTCATCTTGTTTATTGTTAACAACCAATTTCTTTCCATTTGTTAACGTAATCGTAGTATCAGGAAATTCCTGAATTTGTTCAATTAGAATTGCATTTAATGTAAAAACTTCTCCATTTAAACGTGTTAACGAAATCATCTTATAGGCGGGAGTGTCTTTTAAAACACCCCCTCCCCCCTTACTAACGTTTTAGATTTACTAATTCTTGAAGGATTTCATCAGAAGTTGTAATAATTCTCGTATTTGCTTGAAAACCACGTTGGGCAGTAATCATTTCCGTGAATTCTTCGGATAAGTCAACATTTGACATTTCTAGAGCTCCACTAACGATCGAAGCAGTACCCTCTGTTTCAGGTGTCGTTATGCCATTATAGCCGGCATTTTCACTCGTTAAGAAAAGGTTGCTTCCTGCTTTTTCAAGACCGGCTGGGTTCGAAAAATTTGCTAAAGCAATTTGACCAGCTTCTTGACTTTCCCCATCTGCATTAATATAACTAACGGTACCATCAGATTGGATACTGAAACTCTTCGCATCTTCTGGAATAGTTATCGCTTCATTGTTCATATCTTGAAGGTAGTAACCATCTGCATTCACAATAGCTCCATTATCATCTAAGTAGAAATTTCCAGCACGTGTATAATAAGTCGTTCCATTTCCCTCTAATACGAACATGCCATCACCTTCTAACGCTAGATCGAGTGGGTTATTTGTTGTTTGACGGAAGCCTTGTGTGTGTATGTTGTCAATGGACCCTAGCTGAGAGCCTAAACCAACTTGTGAAGGATTTACTCCTCCTCTACCAGCTGTCGGTCCTTGAGCACCTGCGGTAGTTTGACTCATCATGTCTTGAAACGTTACTCTACCTTTTTTAAACCCGGAAGTATTAACATTGGCAATGTTATTACCAATCACATCTAACTTCGTTTGAAATCCTTTCATACCTGAAATACCTGAATACATTGAACGTAACATCTTCGTAACCCCTTTTCGTTATTTTTTAACTACACTGTATCCATCAGTCAACAGCTAATTGGCTTCCCAATAGGGTCCAGCCTATTCTTCAATTAAGATTGTTCCATTTATATTGGTAAAGATTCTATTCATTGCATCATTTCGATCCATCGCGGTGACTACTGTATTATTCTTTGTACTAATTAGCAGAGATGCTTGTTCCAGCACAACAAGAGAATCAGTAATCCCTTTTTCCTTCGCTTCAGCTACCTTGTTTTCGATCATTCTCCACTGTTTTTCGGTTATTTGAATATTTCTTTCCTGTAATCGATCTGTTGCATGCTTACTAATAGTCAGCCCTTTGATTTCTTGCTGCTGTGAAGCAAGAATATCCTTAAAGCTTGCCCCCTCCGTTCGTTTATCTGTTTTATAAAGAGGTTGCATTGCATGTTTTGAAATTTGGTGAATCCGATGATCCACATTACTCATTTGCTTCATCACCTTGATTATTATTGCTTTCAGAGTCGGTTGGATCTCTTACTTCAAGTGCAGCATCGGCATAGATTTTTTCTCCATTATCAAGTTCTAATATCGCCCATCCATCTTGCTGACTCACAGCCACTACCTTACCTGTTTCAATATCAAGTTTTTCTCCTGTTTCCTCATCATAAGCTTGATAAGATATTTGTTTACCAATCATGTGGCTGTACTTTATTACTGGAGAGACAAGCTGACTTTGAACGAGCGTGTCAATAGAATTCGTCATATTCATCATCTGTTCCAACGAAGAAAACTGTGCCATTTGAGAAATAAACTCACGATCGTCCATTGGATTGGTTGGATCCTGGTTTTGTAATTGAGTCATTAATATCTTAAGAAACTCATCCTTCCCAAGATCGGGACTAGGAGTTCTAGTTGCTTGGTTGTTTAAATATAATGAAGGATCAATTTTCGCCATTTCTTACACCTCCTATGCTTGTTCGTTTATTAGTAATTCCTTCAATTGGGTATCAAAATCATCATTAAATGGATGTTCCTGTTGTTCCTGTTCCAGGTTTTCCTTTGGCTGGTCTTGATCTGAATATTGTTCTGAATTCGTATCAGGCTGTTTTTGCATATGTTGTGATGGTTGTTGCGACTGGAAGTCCTGTTTCTCGACAACAACTTGCTGTGGAGAAAACATATGGCGCAATTGCTGCATATTTGATTCAAGCATGTCTTTCGTTGCTTGTGAACTTACAAGTATTCGAACCGTCATTTCTCCCTCAACTTGCGTTAAACGGATGATCATTTCCCCTAAGTTCTGAGGTCTTATCGATATATTGAGTTGATTCGTACCATTAGGCATAGCCATAAATCGACTGGACTTAATAATATGTTGAAACTGTTCCATGAATTGTTTTCCCGTGCTGTTTGAGCTCTGTTGAGTCGGATTGATATAAATTGCATGTTGTTCAATTTTCGCACTAGGAACCGTTGATGAATAAGCTAATCCTCCAACAGTATCCTTCATTCCTTGTTGTTCTAACGTATTCGATAACCACTTTGCCACATCTTGAACCGTCACTTTTGCGTCGCTATTATATTGCTGTTTTTGGACTAATTGGTTTCGTTTTGCAAAAGCTTGGACGAAATTTTGCCAAATAGCTGCTTCTTTGGAGTTTGTTTTAGACAGCAAAGGTATTTGGTCTTTTGAAATGTGGGCCCCATTTTTATTTACTTCATTTGTCCATTTCTGTAAAAGCTGAAGTACTTTTGGAGCAACTTTGGAAGTTTCTTGTATCGTTGTTAAAGACCCAAGTATTTCCTTCACCTCAGCAAATAATTGCATAAATACATTATCTGATTGGATATGCTTCCATTTTTCAGACGACCCATTGACATGTCCCATCCATTCGACTTGTTCAGAAGCACTTTCCATTTCCAAAGTCAGATTCTTATTAACCTGTTTAGAACTTTCTGATTGGATATCCTCCCATTGTTTCGCAGTTATCATTAAGGGTAATTCACCCATAACTTGCTGCGGTGCTTCGCCCTTAGCAAATGCTTGTTTTGTTAGCGTATCATCAGAAGCATGATGTTTACCTAGAATTTGTTGAAACAGAAATGGCCGCGCTTCATTCGATAATTGACTGTTTTTTGATGGATTCATCAACTTCGGTGACGATTGTAATTGCTGAAATATGTGAGCAGCCCCATTGTTCATGCCTTCACCTCCTTTCACCTTCATCAAAAGTTAATTTTCACTTTGAATAAATTGCTGCGTTAATGCAGCAGCTGCCTTGGAATCCATTGCCTCAAGGATTTCTCCACGTACTTCATTGGATACTTCTTTTAATATGGCTAAGGCAATCTCATTATCTAAATTTTGAATAATTGATGCAGCTTGCTCTTTATCCATATCTTTAAACGAATTAGCCATTGTTTTAACAGAACTTATTTCTTCTTCACCTTGAGCAGTTTCTGATTCTTTATTTTCTTTCTGACTATTTTCCAGTTTAAGAATTTCTTGCTCTAATTGTTCGACCGCAGCTTCTTTATCATTAAGATCTGATTTAAGTTGCTTCATTTCTGCATCTTTTTTGTCTAATTGGTTCTGGATGCGTTCTTGTTCATGCTGTATCGTTGCTTCATCTTCTGTGTCAATTACATTCGAAACAACCGGAATCCCATTCGCTTTTTCCTTCATCCATCCTGTTACATCAATTCCAGCGACACTTAATATGATTAATACAAGTGTAATTGTGACAGTAATCGGAATGACAATTGCAAATAAAAACCAAAGAACAGGATTCATTTTTTTCTTATCCGTATCGTATTTTTTGACCATGCACTTCACCTATTTTTATGATTTAAGAATTGATAAATCGATAATTCATCCATTGATGCTTTTTCTTTTCTTTGCTGTATTTCTATTTCATTCTTTTCTCTCGTTTCAATCAGTTTCTCAAACTTCTTCATCTCGATATGCGCATTCGTTAACTGCTCTTGTTTTGACTCCATATTATTTCTTGCTTGATTAACCTCTTCCTGCAAGCGGACAATATGATGATTTAATTCTTCAATATATCTAACCTGTTCTCTTAACTTTTCAAGTGTTGTCATATCCGAAAGTGATGCTTCATAAGACGCCTCTGCTGCTTCTTTCTTTTTTAATAACTCGTATAGTTGTGTTCCAATTGCTTCAAAGAAATCAATCGATTGCTGATATACTTTTTGAGCAGCGATTTTTTCCCTTTCTCGGACATGTAATAGTTTATTTAGAACCACGGTTTCTGCCATTCATGTTTACCTCCCGTTTAGTACATCCATCATTTGTTCAATAGACTCCGATAGCGAACTTTTGTCATAGATATCTTGGTTGAGAAACGACTGTATCTTTGGATAATAAGAAATGGCTCGATCTATTTCCTTATCTGTACCTCGTTTGTAAGCACCAATTTGAATCAGTTCCCTATTTTCTTCATATGCTGCAATTAGAGACCGTACTTCATTAGCTGTTTGTTTATGTGTGCTATTAATAACTTGATTCATTACTCGACTAATCGATTTTAAGATATTAATTGCCGGGTAATGACCACGCTCTGCTAATTTACGGTCCATGACAAAATGACCATCAAGAATCCCTCTAACTGTATCAGCAATCGGTTCATTCATATCATCGCCATCAACTAATACGGTATAAAAGGCAGTTATCGTTCCTTTTTCATTAGTTCCCGTACGTTCTAGTAACTTTGGTAATGTAGCAAATACAGAAGGAGTATACCCTTTAGTAGTTGGTGGTTCCCCTGTAGCCAGCCCTACCTCTCGTTGTGCCATAGCAACCCTTGTTACCGAGTCCATCATTAAATTCACCCGATATCCCTGATCGCGAAAGTACTCACTGATTGCTGTAGCAGTATAGGCACCTTTGATTCGCATTAACGCTGGTTGATCAGATGTTGCAACAACGACAATTGATTTTTGTAATCCCTGTTCTCCGAGGTCTTTTTCAATAAATTCCCTTACTTCCCTACCTCTTTCCCCAATTAATGCAATGACATTTATATCGGCGCTGCTATTACGAGCTATCATCCCTAATAATGTACTCTTACCAACGCCGCTTCCAGCAAAGATCCCAATTCGTTGGCCTTCTCCAACCGTTAATAACGAATCAATTGCCTTTACACCTACTTGTATCGGCTTCTCAATAGGCGGCCGAAGCATTGGGTTTGGCGGAGATTGTTCAGTCAAATAATGAGTCAATCCTTTTGGTAACGGCGTTTCATCTAAAGCATTTCCTAAAGAATCAACTACCTTTCCAATCAAACCTCTGCCAATTTTTACAGTTAATGGTTTTTTGGTAGATTCTACAAGACAGCCCGGTCCAATTTCTGAAACTTCAGAGTATGGCATTAATAGAATTTTTTCATTATTGAAACCGACAACTTCTGAGATGATTGGGGAATTACGGTTTTTGGCTGGATGAATATAGCAAACTTCTCCTACATTAGCAGCTGGTCCCTTGGATTCGATCATAATTCCCACCACACGTAAAACTTTCCCATAACGCTTGTATGGGTCAGCCATATCAATAGCATCTAAATATGTCGACACGTTCATTGATTCTTTTCACCCACAATTTCATATAGCACTTGTCGAAGCTCTTGCAGTTGTGTATCAATACCTGCATCCATTTGTCCGAATGGATGTTTTATTTTACATCCATACTCATCCAATTCTTCATTCACATAAAAGGATAGCTTTGCATCATTCTCAAGAATAGATTTCAATTCATCTTTATGTTGAAGTACAAATTCAAATTGATTGGGATGAAGGTAGATGGAAATAATGGATTGATCTTTTAGCTCTTTGATTGCTGACTTAATAATAGGAAGGAATGATGTGGGATGTTGGTTAATCATTTGCTTCATTATTTTTTCAGCTGTATGTATCGCAAGTGTTAAAATGGCTTCTTCATTTTCATCAATCAACGAGTGGTAGTCTCTTCTGGCTGCTGTAATAATTTGATTTGCTTTCTCTAAATCAGTTTGATACTTGCTTCTACTCTCCTTTTCACCAGTAGAGAACCCTTCTTCATATCCTAGTTTCTTCGCTTCTTCTATATAGGACTGACGTTCATGCTGCCACAATTCTTTTTCTTTATTAATTTGTTCCCGAGCTTGCCTCAGTAACTCTTCACTTTCTACCTTTATGTGTTCTAATTGTGCTTGGGCTTTATGAACTTCCTCGTTAACATCTGTCTGCATTCTCGCTAATTCATCCGTGGTTGATGTTTGATTTGTTAGTAAATGGACCGGCTTGATTTTAATTTGCCTAGTTGATTGGTTCGTATCGTTAGACAATAATATCGTCACCTCCACCTCTAGCAATTACAATTTCGCCAACATCCTCCAACCTTCGGATAATCCCAACAATCCTTGTTTGTGCCTCCTCTACATCACGAAGACGTACTGGCCCCATATATTCCATTTCCTCTTTAAATGTTTCCGCCATTCGTTGAGACATATTTTTAAATACAATATCCTTTACTTCATCACTTGCAACCTTTAATGATAACCGTAAGTCTTCATTTTCCACCTCACGGATAACCCGCTGAATGGCTCGGTTATCC
Organism: Virgibacillus salexigens; assembly: GCF_000723585.1. Taxonomy (NCBI): domain Bacteria; kingdom Bacillati; phylum Bacillota; class Bacilli; order Caryophanales; family Bacillaceae; genus Virgibacillus; species Virgibacillus salexigens. The sequence goes on from NZ_CCDP010000001.1 coordinate 2,416,353, forward strand.
AATATAACAATATCTTCAAACACGAACATTCGTTTCTTGATTTCCTCAGCTAACTCCGGATCTTGAATTTCTAATGCATCCAAAATGGTTCTTTCCGTACTCCTATCTACACCATTCAATACTTCAACAACGGCTTGGATACCACCAGTTTGTGTATAATCTTCCGTCAGGGAGGTAGATAAGTTCTTTTCTAAGACTTCTTCAACTTGAGAAATAATCTCCGGTGATGTAGAGCTCATCGTAGCAATTCGCTTCGCGATATCCGCTTGCATTTCCTGTGGCAATGAAGATAATATTTGCCCGGATTGCTCAGCATCTAAATAAGAAAGTACTAATGCAATGGTTTGTGGATGCTCACCTTGAATAAAATTTAAAACCTGGTGAGGATCCGCCTTTCTAGCAAAATCAAATGGACGCACTTGCAAGGAAGATGTTAGCCGATTAATAATATTAGAAGCTTCCTGTTTACCAAAAGCTTTTTCTAAAACCGTCTTGGCATAACCTATCCCGCCTTGCGATATGTAATCCTGTGCTACAGCAATTTGATGAAATTGGTCTAATACTTCATCTTTTAATTCATTATCTACTTTCTTTACGGAGGAAATTTCTAGGCTTAATTTCTCAATTTCCTCCTCTGATAAATACTTATAGACTTGTGCGGAAACATCTGGACCCAGGGAGATTAAAAGTATTGCTGCTTTTTGTTTTCCTGTTAATACGCCTCTCTGTCTTACCATATCAACTACCTCCTAATCTTCTCCGATCCAGCTTCTTAATAGTTTCGCAAAATCTTCCGGTTTTTCTTTTGCAACTTTTTCTAATTGTCTTTTTCTAACCATTGACTCAGATTCTTCTTTTTCTGGTATATTTGGAACATTAATTGGTTCCTCGCTGTCAATTTCTTCCTCAACCTCTTCTGCTTTTCTGTTGCGAAGTAATTTAATCACAAGAATAATGATTGCTAGAAGTACAATTCCTCCTACGATATAAACCCACGCAGGAATAACTGGTGTTGTAGCTGATGATGCCGTTTGCTTACCTGTGAATTCTTGAAAAACAATCGATACTTTCTCTTCAGGTTCTATATTTTCTACATATTCTCTATCGATAGAAGTAGTAATAATGGAATTCATAATGGAATTCATTCCTTCTTCCACCGTCGCTTCCTCTTGTTGTGTTAAGTACTCTACTTCACTGCCATTCTCATTTTTCACAGCGTTCACAGCCACTTGTATTCCTAAGTCTCTTACTTTGTATGGACTCTCAACAATATTCTTTCGAATTCGATTGAACTCATTGTTGATCGTCTCTTTCACCATCTCATACTCGCCATTATCCTCTTCGTCTGTACCTTGATATCCTGCTGTGTCTTGATCGCTTGTACCAACGTTTCCAGCTGCAGCCGCACCGTCACCTGTATATGTTTCTTGGATGGTTTCAATACTTACAGGAAGACCTTCCATATTTTCTAAATCTACAGGATCGACAATTTCTTCTGTACGATTCTCTTGCGTAAAATCAATATCAGAAGTAACCGACACGATCACATTTTCTAGTCCCACCATGGCACCTAACATTTGTTGTAGACGTTTTTGAATATCCTGCTCAATATCTTGCTTAACCTGCTGTTGATATGTATAAGTGTCTTGTACATTTCCAGTCGTGTTACCAGGTTCAAAACTCTCAAAATATTGATTTGTTATCGCTATATTTTCTATTGGTAAATTTGGTACTGCTTTGGATACCATATGATACAAACCATTAATTTGCCCTTCTTGAAATTGATAACCAGGCTTTGTATTCAATACAATCGAAGCACTTGCATTTTGTTGTGTATCATTAACAAAAACCGCTTCCTCTGGCATATTGATCATCACTTGAGCATCATTTATACCGTCAATTCCCTTCATTAAATTTGCTAATTCTGTTTGCATTGCATCCAGCTTCATCACATTAAATTCATTCTCGGTAACACCCCATGAAGCATTCTCACTAAAGAATGAATAATCAATATTGCCGCTATTAGGGATCCCTTGACCTGCTAAATCAACTAGCAAGCTATCTACTTGTTCATCAGGAACCAGTATTGTTGTTCCATTCTCTTGTAATTCATAAGGAACACCTCGTGTATCTAATTCCGCTTTAATCTGCCCTGCTTCTTGAACGGATAAGTTGTTGTATAACGGTACGAACTTAGAATGAAAGGCAAATAATAAAATTGCCGTAATAAGTAGTACAATAATGATCATAGTTCCTATAAAAATCCGCTTCTGACTTTTGGTACGATCGGTCCAGAAAGCCGTAGTAGTGTTTTTGAATTTTTTTATTTTCTCGTTCATGACTTCCCCCACTAACGTGCTAAGTGTAAATACCCTTTCTGACTGTTTGTGAACAACTAAACTTGCATGCTCATCATTTCTTTATAGGCATCTACTACCTTCTTCTGGATTTGTACGGTCGCTTCTAATGTTATACTAGATTTTTGTGCTGCTATCATCACATTATGTAAATCGTCTACACTGCCATTAGCTAAAGCTTTTGTTTGCTGGTCAGAGGCGACTTGTGTTTGGTTCACTCCATCAATGGCCGTTTTCAACATAGACGCAAAATTAGCTTGTGCTTCTCCCACCGTTGCCTGAGCTTCTAACCCATTATTATGTACTGCTTGCTGCGGTATTTGATTATTAATAGACTGAATCATTACGAATACTCCTTTCGATTATTTTCCTATTTCCAACGCCTTCATTAACATTGATTTACTCGCATTTAATGCCGTAATATTCGCTTCATACGATCTTGTGGCACTCATTAAATCTACCATTTCTTTTAAAGGCTCGACATTTGGTAATTGAACGTATCCATTCTCGTTCGCATCTGGATGTGAAGGATTATAAACGAATTTAAACGGCGTCTCGTCTTCCGTTATATCTGTTACCTTTACTCCTCCTGGCTGTCCAGAATTCTTCGCACGGTTTAACAAAGACTTAAAGTTGGCTGATTCAGACTGCATTGTAACCATTTTTCTTCGATATGGTTCATAATCCCCATTTTCATTTACCGTTGCTCTCGTAGATTGAGCATTAGCAATATTCGAGGAAATGACATCCATTCGTAGTCTTTGAGCAGTTAGTGCGCTTGCACTAGATTCGAGTGCGTGGAATATGGACATCTTAGCTTCCTCCTCTTAACGCTGTTTGTAAACTATTAAATTTCCCATTAATCCGATCGGTTAACGCCTGGTAATAAATTTGATTCTCAGCAAGCTCCGACATTTCTTTATCTACATCAACGCTATTGCCATTATGGTTATAAGATGTAGCAGAATTAGTAACTGTTTGGTATACGCTAGTAGATTCTTGGTTAAACGGTATGTGCTTTGAATTTGTTTGTCTTGCTTGCAATGGTGAATCTAATGCATCCGACAAAACTTTCTTGAATGCTACATCTTTTGCTTTGTAATTAGGCGTATCGATGTTTGCAAGATTCTGTGCAATCACTCGATTCTTTGCTGTAGCGTAATTTAACGAATTTTCTAGTGTATGTATTGTTCCACTAAATAAACTCATAACATAACCTCCCAAAATGTACCTGTTTCAAATTGTTAACAACAGCCAAAAAAAATCAATTATCTACGAACAGTTTAAGTCATATATTTAACAAAGTCTATTACTTTTCGACATTTTCCTCAGAAAGAACAAAATATGGTTAATTTATAATAGGTAATATTTACTATTTATCTACCTTTTTTTACTAATCATTAAATATTCACTTTTAAAGTGTAAGTGAAATTGCCTTTTTTATGTTAAAAACGAAAGAAAAATTGATTTTCTTTTTGTTTGCTAGTTCATATGTAACAGAAATCCCTTATATAAAAAGTCCTGAAATATTCATAAATTCGACACTAAAATTATGAACGACAAAAAAGCCAGAGCATTCTATGCTCTGGCTAAAATTAAATGTAATTTTACAACTTATCTTGAACGTAATTTTTCTAATTCTACTAGGAAATTGTTGTTAAGTACTTTAATGTACGTACCTTTCATACCTAAAGAACGAGACTCAATTACTCCTGCGCTTTCCAGTTTTCTTAATGCATTTACGATAACTGATCTTGTGATACCAACACGATCAGCGATTTTACTTGCCACTAGTAATCCTTCATTGCCATTCAATTCTTCAAAAATATGGTCAATTGCTTCTAGTTCACTGTATGACAAGGAGCTAATTGCCATTTGTACAACAGCTTTGCTTCTAGCTTCCATTTCAATTTCTTCCGTCTTTTCATGAAGAATTTCCATACCAACTACCGTTGCACCATATTCTGCTAGTAGTAAATCATCTTCACTGAAACTTTCTGTGAGACGTCCAAGCACTAGTGTGCCTAATCTTTCCCCGCCACCGATTATTGGAACAATCGTCGTTAAACCAGATTTAAATAACTCACGGTTTTCTACAGGGAATACAGTTTGAGGACTGTCAATATCAAGGTTCGCTGTCGTCTCATGAATATTGTATAATCCTTCTGTATATTCTTGAGGGAACTGACGGTCTTCTAGCATTGATTTCATTCGCTCATTTTCGATCTCTTGATTAATTGCAAACCCTAATAGTTTACCGCGTCTGCTAAGAATATAAACATTCCCCTTAATTACTTCCCTTAGCGAAGCAGACATGTCATTAAAATCAACTGACTTTCCGGTAGATTTTTGCAACATAGCATTAATTTTTCTTGCACGATTTAATAGTTCCATAAGGATCCTCCATTCGATCTTTGTAATTATAATATATATTGGCTTAAATCTTTATTTTTAGCGATAGTACTTAATTTTTCGTCAACATAAGCTGGAGTTATGTCAATTGTATCCATATTTACTTCAGGTGCTTCAAATGATAGATCTTCCAATAGTTTTTCTAAAATTGTATGAAGCCTTCTTGCACCAATGTTATCCATTTCTTGGTTTACTTCATAAGCAATTTCGGCTAATCTATCTACAGCATCGTCTGTAAACGTAACATTTATACCTTCCGTTTTCAATAAAGCTTTATATTGTTTAATTAATGCATTTGAAGGTTCCTTCAGAATGCGCTTGAAATCTTCGGTTGAAAGTTTGTCAAGTTCTACCCGTATTGGAAATCTTCCTTGAAGCTCAGGAATCAAATCAGAGGGCTTAGACATGTGAAAAGCCCCAGCTGCTATAAATAACATATGGTCTGTTTTCACAGCACCATGCTTGGTTACAACTGTTGAACCTTCAATGATAGGAAGGATATCACGCTGCACACCTTCGCGAGAAACATTTGCACTGTTTTCTTGTTTGCCAGCAACTTTATCTATTTCATCAATAAATAATATACCTGACTGCTCTGCACGCTGAATGGCTTCCTGTGCAGCTTCTTCCATATCAACAAGCTTACTAGCTTCTTGTTGTGTTAAAACCTTCCTGGCTTCTGATACTGGTAATTTTCTTTTCTTTTTCTTCTTTGGCATAAACTGACTAAATGCATCCTGCATATTCATGCCCATTTGTTCCATTCCTGAGCCTTGAAGCATATCGAACATCGAAGGACTTTGTTCTTCGATTTCAATGGTTACGATATGATCCTCCAGCTCCCCTAATGCTAATTGGTGTTCGGTTCGCTGCCGCTTATTACGAATTTCTTCTTCTTTAGGTTCGTTTTCTTCATCACTTTCATCATTAGACTGTGATGGAAATAACATTTCAAAAGGATTTCTTGCATTATTGTCTTTTTTCGCTTGTGGGACCAACAGTTTAACTAATTTCTTGTTCGCTTCTTTTTCAGCTTTGCCCATAACTTCTTTCATTTTTTCTTCTTTTACCATACGCAAAGCCATTTCTACTAAATCTCTTACCATTGATTCAACATCGCGACCAACATAACCTACTTCGGTAAATTTGGTAGCTTCCACCTTAACAAAAGGGGCTCCAACTAGTTTCGCCAACCTTCTTGCTATTTCTGTTTTACCAACACCCGTCGGACCAATCATTAAGATATTCTTGGGAACAATTTCATCTTTTAAAGACTCTTCTAACTGCATTCTTCGATATCTATTTCGTAAAGCTACAGCTACGGAACGCTTCGCGCTGTTCTGTCCAATAATATACTTATCTAACTGTCCAACAATTTGCTTCGGTGTGTAATCAATACCCATATGCCAAAAGGCCTCCTTTTAATCAAGCACCTCAAGTGTGATATGATCATTCGTATACACACAGATTTCTCCCGCAATTTCTAATGCTGATTGAGCTATCTCTTTTGCTGTCATTTGACTAGAATATCTAGCTAGCGCTCTACCAGCACTAAGTGCATAATTCCCACCAGACCCAATCGCTAATATCCCGTCATCCGGTTCAATTACTTCTCCTGTACCTGAAACTAAAAACATATTGTCTTTGTTCATTACAATGAGCATTGCTTCTAGTTTTCTTAATACCTTATCACTTCGCCATTCCTTTGCAAGTTCAACCGCTGCTCGAGGAAGGTTTCCATTAAATGCCTCTAATTTACCTTCGAATTTTTCAAATAACGTAAATGCATCTGCTACAGAACCGGCAAAGCCTGCTAGCACCTGCCCTTTATATAAAGTACGGACTTTTTTAGCTTTATGTTTCATAACAACTGCATTTCCTAACGTTACTTGACCGTCACCACTCATTGCACATTGATCGTTATGCCTTATGGCAAAAATTGTGGTGGCATGCATTTCATTGGTCACACCTCTCACCTCTTTCGCTCCATAAATTAATCATTTGCTCTTGGGTGACTTTTCATATATACGCTGCGCAAATGATCCTTTGTTACGTGGGTATAGATTTGTGTAGTAGACAAATTTTCATGACCTAGTAATTCCTGAACGCTTCGGAGATCGGCTCCCTCATTCAAGAGATGTGTAGCAAATGTATGGCGTAATTTATGCGGATGTACATGCACAGTAAGAGCCGCCTTTTCTACCATTTTATTCAACAAATTGCGAATACCTCTAGTAGTAATAGGCGTACCACGATGATTCAGGAAGACAGCATTCGTTGCTTGGTTTGATTTCGACAGTAACGCTTTTCTACCATCCTGTATGTATGTTTCCAGGGCAATTTCGGCAAACTTACCATAAGGAATATAGCGTTCCTTTCTGCCTTTACCTTTAACAAATACGGTGCCTATAAAAAAATCAATGTTGTCTATGGTTAACTGTTGACATTCGCTTACTCGCATTCCTGTAGCATACAGAAGCTCTAAAATTGCTTGGTCGCGTTGACCTAGTGGTTTAGTAAGATCACTGACTTCAAATAATTTCTTCAACTCTTCTTTATATAGGAAACCCGGTATTGCCGTATCTGTCTTCGGTAAATGAATATGCACAAATGGGTTACCTGCGCTTAGGTTTTCCCTTTCTAGATATTTAAAGAAAGTACGAAGCGTTGATATTTTTCTTGAAACGGATCTTCTACTTAACCTCCTGTCATACAATAGATTAAGGAATAAACGAACAACCCTTTGGTCTACATCTTTTAAATCAGCTATACCTTCTGAATTCAGGAAATCGAAAAATATTTCCAGATCATTCAGATAATATTTAACAGTATAAGGCGAAGCATTTTTTTCTATTTGCAAATACTCCTTAAAGGATTGCCAATAATTCATGTAATTATTCAAAATTTCACCCCGTTAAGCAGCGAATAAATCATAACATAGAAAATAGTGATAAGCAATAAACTTAACTAAATTGTAACAAAATTCTGAATTGATGTCACCCCAAGCTATTTACTAACATGCTTGATGAATTTATTTTGACATACTTCCATTTTCTTACTGTCAAGTAATTATCCTTACCAATGCGTAATTATATCTGTTTCGAGATAGTAAGTCAACAATTTACATCTATAATGAAAAAAAGAAATTTTCTACACCTTACCGAATCCGTCTACTCCCTCTATTTTGCTACTTTAAAATGCCTAACTCATCTATTTTTGCTTTCGTTTCAATTGTCCCTAAACGGTATAATTCTTGATAAATTTTCACTAAATATTCACTATACCCATCACGTTCGTCATCTGCTCCCCATTCATCAAAAGGCTTCGCTAAATACTCAACAGCATTAACAGCGTATTTATCCTTATTCATAAATAACTTTTTCATTTCTTCAATATCACTTGTATCTGCAATGATTTCATATTCTACACCACTTCCAGGCACGGAGAACTCTCGAATATCTTGGGTATCTACAGTTATAAAATAATGTTTTTTATCCGCCATGTTTAGCGCCTCCCTTATTAGCTATGTATCCTTTTTTAATTAAACTCAAACTTTTGAAATGAATGTGTATATTTTTGCAAAAAGAAAACTGCTCGTGTAGTACGAGCAGTTAAGTTTGAGCTTCTTCTTTATACTCACAATTTGTGCATTGAATCTGTGTACCTTTTTTAGCTTTTTTCTCTACAAGCATGGAGTCACATTTTGGACAAGGACGAGCTATTGGTTTATCCCATGATATAAAATCACATTCTGGAAATCGATCGCAACCGTAGAATACGCGGCGTTTCTTTGATTTCCTTTCTACTACATTTCCTTCTTTACACTTCGGACATTTTACACCAATTTCTTTGAGAATCGGCTTGGTGTTTCTGCATTCAGGAAAATTAGAACAGGCAAGGAATTTCCCGTATCGTCCCATCTTATATACCATTTCATGGCCGCAATTTTCACATTCAATTCCTGCCGGTTCATCTTTTATCTCTATTTTTTCCATTTCCTCTTCTGCTTTTTTTAATCGTTTCTCAAATTCTTTATAAAATTGATCAATAATGATGAACCATTCGGTTTTCCCTTCTTCAACAGCATCTAAATCACCTTCCATTTTTGCAGTGAAATCGACATCGATGATCTTTGGAAAAAATTCTTCCATCACTTCTGTGACGATGGTACCAAGTTCTGTTGGGCTAAACCGTTTATTATCAATACTTACATAACCTCGTCGTTGTATTGTATCTAAAGTAGGTGCATACGTAGACGGTCTACCAATGCTTAATTCTTCCATTGTTCGTACAAGTCTAGCTTCGGTATATCTTGGAGGAGGCTGTGTGAAGTGTTGATTCGGCTTAATTTCCTTCGCTTCCACTTCCATCCCTTCAGATAAAGCAGGGAGAAATTTATTCTCTTCTTTTTTCTTATCATCCGTACCTTCTATATAAACTTTCATAAACCCTTTGAATTTTACTTTTGACCCAGTTGCTCTAAATTCAACATGATTATTTAATAAGTGCACGGTCATTGTATCCATGATTGCTGGTGCCATTTGACTTGCTAAGAAACGTTCCCAAATTAACTTATAAAGACGAAACTGATCTCTGGATAAACTAGCTTTTAGCGATTTTGGATCTCTGGCAACCGAAGTGGGACGAACTGCTTCATGCGCGTCTTGCGCCCCCTCTGATTTTTTCTGTTTCTTATTTACACCAAGGAATTCCTTTCCATATTGTTCATTAATATATGTTTTTGCTTCATCTTTTGCTGCATCAGATACACGTGTTGAATCCGTACGCATGTACGTAATTAAACCATTAATTCCTCCTGCTTTTTTGCCCAAATCTATTCCTTCATATAATTGCTGCGCAACCATCATCGTTTTTTTCGCTTTAAAATTTAACTTTCTAGCTGCTTCTTGTTGCAAGGATGAAGTAGTAAAAGGCTGCGCTGGATTACGCCGACGTTCCTTCTTGTTCACTTTATTAACAGAGAATGTCTTCCCTTTTATTAATTGAAGTATTTCTTGAACATCCGCTTCTGTTTTCAATTCTTTCTTTTTCCCATCTACGCCGTAAAAAGATCCTTCAAAAGCATCTTTGTCTTTTTGAAATTGTCCTTCAATGGACCAATACTCTTCTGGTTTAAAGTTCTCTATCTCTTTCTCTCTATCAATGATTAGTTTTACTGCTACAGATTGAACCCTTCCAGCACTAAGCCCTTTTTTTATTTTCTTCCATAGTAAAGGACTAATATTATATCCGACTAAACGATCCAAGATTCTTCTGGCTTGTTGCGCATCGACAAGGTCCATGTCAATCGAACGTGGATGTTTAAACGAATTCTTGATAGCATCCTTGGTAATCTCATTAAATACTACACGGCATTCAGATTCCCCATCAATATTCAAAATATGAGCAAGATGCCACGCAATCGCTTCACCTTCTCTATCAGGGTCGGCTGCAAGGTATACTTTTTTTGCTTTCTTTGCTGCTGATTTTAATTCTTTTACAACATCGCCTTTACCACGTATCGTAATATACTTAGGAGCATAACCATTTTCTGTATCAATGCCCGTTTGACTTTTTGGTAAGTCACGGACATGTCCCATTGAAGCTTTCACTTTATATTTTTTTCCTAAATAACGTTCAATCGTCTTTGCTTTTGCAGGTGATTCGACGATTACTAGATAATCTGACATAACATTTCCTCCCAAAATGAGGTTATCAATAGAAAACCATGAACTATCACATAGAACTATAAGGTGATAGTATAATCTTATTTCATTTATTACTGGATTGTTTCTACAATATAACTATTTTATATGCAAACCCATTCAATCGAAAAAATTTAGAAATCTTCACTAATATTAAATATATACAGTACATTTGTCAAACATACACATATAAAAGTAACGCAAATTTGTAAAGATTTTCCTTTTATAAATCCATTGTTGTCAAAGGATTTTAAGGGTTCATTAGAATATATTTTATTTTTTATCCTTTCATCATCATTACGGTTATACGTATGCATGTTTCATCGTTTCCCATTCTTCATAAATATCTTGTGCTTTCGTTACTAGTTTCGCACCATCTTGAATCATTTTGTGACAGCCTGTGGATTGTAAGCTTAATGGAGAACCTGGGACGGCAAAAACTTCTCTTCCTTGATCTAATGCCTGCTCAACCGTAATCAATGTCCCACTCTTTTCTTTAGCTTCAATCACTAATGTGCCAAAACTCAAGCCACTTATGATTCGATTTCTTTCAGGAAAATGGTATTTTGCAGGAGGGGATTCAGGGGCGTATTCAGAAAGAACTAATCCACGATTACTAATTTGTTGAAATAAACTTGTGTTCTCCTTTGGGTAAATATGATGAAATCCACCACCTAATACAGCTATTGTATACCCATTTTTATTCAAAGTAACCTCATGTGCATAACTGTCTATTCCTTTGGCCATTCCACTGACAATCACCCATTCTTGTAGCAGTAAGGGATGTAATATTTTAATTACCTTCTTCATTGCTTCACCTGATGGCAGTCTCGTACCGATTACACTTAATAATGGAAGCTGATTTATTAATGAGAGATTTCCGGATGCGTATAACACAAGTGGTGCATCTTTAATAGCTTTTAACATAGGGGGATAATTATCGTCAAGTATTGTAATTACCTGATAATTGGCTATATCTTTTTCAATTTGACGTAAGAGGGGATAGTGATGTAGATCATTTTGAAGCACAATAGCGTTCTTTAAAGGCATTTGAAAATCATGGCAAATTTGTTGAGGTGTTAGGTGATATAACTCTGTTAAACAGAGATCATCCCACCATTTGCGTAACCACGCTCGCGAGACACCTCGACATCTGCTCAGATGAAGAAGTCGAATTTGTTGATCATTCAATTTGACACTTCCTTTTCCAATAGTATAGAGGGAACCCAACCTTGATTGAGTTCCCTAATGTTTTCTTAATGTGTTTTACACTTTTCTTTAATGCCATTTTCTTCAAGAGCTTTAATCATCGTTTCGCCCATTACAGAAGGCGTTTCTGCTACTTTAATGCCACATTCTGTCATGATACGAATCTTTTCGTCAGCAGTACCTTTTCCACCTGAAATAATGGCACCAGCATGACCCATACGTTTTCCTGGAGGAGCAGTAGCACCACCGATAAATCCGACAACTGGTTTTTTCATATTTGCTTTTACCCATTCAGCAGCTTCTTCTTCCGCTGTTCCACCAATTTCACCGATCATAATTACAGCATATGTTTCTGGGTCTTGGTTGAACGCATCTAGTACATCAATAAAGTTCGTACCATTTACTGGGTCCCCACCAATACCAACGGCAGTAGACTGTCCGTATCCTTCCTCAGATAGCTGATGAACAGCTTCATAAGTTAATGTTCCTGAACGAGAAACAACACCTATATGACCTTTTTTATGAATATAGCCTGGCATGATACCAATTTTACTTTCATCAGCAGTAATTACTCCTGGGCAATTCGGTCCAACTAAACGTGTCTTTTTCCCTTCCATATAACGTTTCACTTTTACCATGTCCATTACGGGAATATGCTCAGTAATACAAATTACTAAATCAAGTTCTGCATCCACAGCTTCTAAGATAGCATCCGCAGCAAATGGGGCTGGTACATATATAACCGAAGCTGTAGCACCAGTTTCGTCAATTGCATCCTGTACAGTATTAAATACAGGGACACCTTCTACCTCAGTACCACCTTTTTTTGGAGTAACACCACCAACAATTTTCGTGCCATAATCAAGCATTTGTTTGGTGTGAAATTTTGCAGTACCACCAGTAATCCCTTGGACAATTACTTTTGTATCTTTATTAATATATACACTCATCTTCGTCCGTCCTTTCCGCAAGATCTGATAATAACGTCAATCGTATTCTATTTATTACTTCACCATGGAGACAATTTTTTCTGCTCCATCAGCCATTGAATTCGCTGATGTAATATTTAATCCAGACTCCTCAAGAATTTGCTTCCCTTTTGAAACATTCGTACCTTCAAGACGTACGACTAATGGAATTTCAAGTCCAACTTGTTTCGTAGCTTCTACGACACCTTCAGCAATAACATCACATTTCATAATACCACCAAAAATATTCACAAAAATTCCTTTGACATGGGCATCTGAAAGAATGATTTTAAATGCTGCCGTTACTTTTTCTGCTGTTGCACCGCCACCAACATCTAGGAAGTTTGCTGGATCGCCACCATAATGTTTAATAATATCCATGGTAGACATAGCTAAACCAGCTCCATTTACCATGCAGCCGATGTTTCCATCTAGCGGAATATAACTTAAATCATATTTGGAAGCTTCGATTTCTTTTTCATCTTCTTCGTCTAGATCACGTAAATCAACCACATCCTTTTGACGGAATAAAGCGTTATCATCAAAATTTAATTTCGAGTCTAGAGCTAGTACTTCTCCATCTCCTGTTGTCACTAATGGATTGATCTCTGCAATTGAACAATCTTTATCAACAAAAGCATTGTATAAGCTTGTCATAAACTTGACAGCTTTACCAATTAATTCATCTGGAATATTAATATTGAATGCAAGTCTACGAGCTTGATAGCCTGATAATCCAACAACTGGGTCAATTACTTCTTTGAATATTTTCTCTGGAGTTGCTGCTGCAACTTCTTCAATTTCTGTTCCGCCTTCTTCTGATGCCATCATAACAACACGAGAAGTTGCGCGATCAAGTACAACACCAACATAGTATTCCTTTTTAATATCGCAGCCTTCTTCAATTAAAAGGCGTTTCACTTCTTTTCCTTCTGGTCCAGTTTGATGTGTTACCAATGTTTTACCTAGTATTTCATTTGCATATGTACGCACATCATCTAAATTTTTTGCGATTTTTACCCCACCGGCTTTACCACGTCCACCAGCATGAATTTGTGCTTTTACTACTGTGACGTCACTTCCTAATTTTTTTGCAGCTTCTACAGCTTCGTCAACCGTATATGCAACATATCCATTAGGAACATTAACACCATATTTTCGCAAAATATCTTTGCCTTGATACTCATGAATGTTCATCCTTAATCCTCCCATCAAATTTCACTGCATTTCCATTGTATAAAAAAACAATAAATTTCACAAGAATTACCGAAATTTATTGTCAATGTTATGTCGAATATTGTACCTCCTATTAGTATTTACTGCTCTAGCTGTTGATCCATTCGATAAATAAAGGCAAATACTTCTGCTACGGCCTCGTATAATTCCTCAGGAATTGATTCATTAATATTCAGCTGTGCTACTAATTCTACTAACGTAGCATCTTCTAATACAGGGACATTATATTCTTTTGCCTTTTCTATGATGTCGTCTGCTACCCACCCTTTACCTACTGCTGAAACAACTGGAGCTGCTTGTTTCGTTTCATCGTATCGAAGAGCTGCTGCCTTGCTATATTTGCCAGTCATACTTTGTAATCCACTCCTTGAGTATGGTAAACCTGCCTATCTAATGATTGCTTGTTGTCTTCGGCATTTTCAATAGGTTTAAATGAAATAGAAGTTAGCGTATACTTCATCTGTTGTAATCCGGTTTTTAATAACGGTTGGAGAGATTTTGAAAGTTCATGCAGTTTTTTATGATTATTAAATACCGTGATTGCAATATGTCGATTTTGAATATGCATTTCAATCATCGTTTCCTTCATCTGCATGAGATCGAGAACAAATAGTATTCGACAATGATCAGGGTCAATCTTACCCTGTTTCGTTTTTCTCCCCTCTATGTTTAGTTCTATATCATTTTTGAACCCTAATTTACTTCCGGGAACGATTAAATGGGATTGCAAGAAACTACTTTCTAACTCCATTACGGATTGTACTTGTATGCCATTTATTCCATGGAGTATTTGCTGTATACGCTCATGAAATATACCTTCGCTGTTACGCAACAGGGATAGCAAGTTTCCTTTGATGCTTGCTTCTTGCAGCTTATTATTAACTAAGCCATGTTCATAATCCATCCCAGATACATGTAAGTACTGGTTTAATAAAGATAAGAATTGTTCCTTTGGAAATGGCAAATGATTTGGTCTTTGAATCAGTAGCAAGACATCTTTTAATTCTGAATATACATCTTGCTTTTGCAACAACTTTAAAGTATCTAAAAGCCGCCCTTCAGCAATATCACCTGTAGAGTTGATGTTTTGCATAGAGTTGATGTTTTGCAGTTGTGGAAATGACTCCATAACTTGTTGCTTGAATTGTTGCCATTCTCCTTTGGTGAAAACAGATGGATTATTCTTAGAAAGTATAAGTTGCTTTTCCCAGTTATTTAGAATGGATGCTGCTTTATCTATGTTTAAACCTTTATCTATAATTAATCCATATAAGTTAGAAATTAAATTACTCCTATTCAAACGCTCATTGTTTGTGAATCCTATATGCTGTAACAATACATGTACGTTTGGTTGCTTTGCTAAAGCTCGACTTAAAAACTGTTGTACAACAAGATTTGTATTAGCAGAAGGTCGGAGCAATTGCATCAATTGTTTTTCTAGCAACGGAGCGTGCTGTTCTTCTTGTTTTTGGATAAAGTCCAATAGCCCTTGCATCTGTCGCGTCAATGAAATCGTTCGCTTCGCATGCAAAGCCTCGAACACTGCTGAAGTAATTGGAAACTGAAATCGTATCATCTCTTTGAGTGTTAGGATTGCCTGTCCTTTATCTTTGCGTTTTGACAATAACTCAAATGCTTGCTTTAATTGGTTTTTGTCAAAAGGGATATGGTCCCGTATTAATTGCTCCATCAGCAATACAGCATACTTAGATGCTTTCAATCCTACTTGATCTAACAATGGAAAACTTCGTTTTGATTGTGAATTATTATGTTCTCCTAAAACCTTTAACACCAAAATTTCATCCATGCTTTGGACTTGAAAATGATAATTGCCGCCAAGCTTTAGGGAGGCTTGTAATTGAGCAATGATGCGCTGATTACCTAGTTGAATCTGTGCTTGATTATCTGGATATATGGTAGTAATTTTCCCTTGCACAATTTGCCCTGGTTTTAAAGGCTTCGTCAACAAAGCGGGATTGGATATAAATTGACGATGAAGGCTAGATACATGCACAGAGCCCTTCCTCCTTTACGATTAAGAGACAACATGTTTAACTGGTGCAAATGAACGCCTGTGATAAGGACAAACCCCGTATTTCTTTATATTTTCCATATGTTGTTTGGTACCATACCCCATATTAGAAGCAAAATCATACATGGGGTATTCACTATGTAATGCTTTCATATAATGATCTCGGGTTACTTTTGCTAGGATACTTGCAGCTGCAATGGAAATACTTTTTGCATCTCCTTTAATGATGGATTCAGATGGGCATGAAAGCTTGTCCAACTCAACAGCATCAATTAATACATGCTCTGGGGATGGACGTAGTTGCTTAATAGCATCCCTCATTGCTAGCTTTGCAGCTTCATATATATTCACTTGATCGATTGTTTCACTATTTACAATAGATATACCGTAACTTATCGCATTTTCTTTAATTGTTTGGTAAAACCGATTTCGAGCGGATTCCGTTAACTGCTTTGAATCATTAAGACCAAGCAGTTCAAAATTCGCAGGTAATATCACTGAAGCAGCAACTACTGGCCCTGCTAAAGGACCTCTGCCAGCTTCATCAACTCCAGCAATATATTCCATTCCTTTTGCAAAACAATTTTGTTCATAACTTGACATTTGTAAAAATTTCTCCTGCAATTCCTTGTTTTTTTGCTGTTTCTTTTCATAACTCGCTATTAATTGTTGAACACCTTTTCGTTCATCGGAACGCAAGTTAGCAATTAATTCTTCACTTAATTCTCCAGCTTCAAATAATTGTTTTAATACAGATATTGAATGTTTATTCATCATCACACCATCTCTCTATTTAGTATCGGTGATATAGCAATAAATGTTAAGGACTATAATTTCAAAAAACTACCCGTTACATGAAACAAGACATCCATCAATAGATGCATGCCTTATGGTTTATGAACGGTATTATACTTCTGCAGGTGTTTCCAAGGAAATTCTACCTAGTTTTCCAGTCCGTAAGTCTCTCATTACGATATCGGAAACTTTTGCAAAATCTACGTTACCACCACTCCCTAAAGCGCCTCTTTGTTTGCCGATATGGACAAATATTTCCCACATATCTTCCATGTTTCGATTAATGACATAGCGGTTTTCCAGATTTTCAGGATAATGCTTCTGCAAATAGGTAATTACATAAGCCACAATATCCTGCAATGATAATAATTGATCTTTAATTGTCCCTATCGCCGCAAGTCGATACCCAACAATTTCCTCTTCGAATTTTGGCCACAGTATTCCAGGCGTATCAAGTAATTCAAAGTCGTTTTTTACTTTAATCCAAATTTGTTGCTTCGTGACACCTGGTTTATCCCCCGTTTTAGCAATTTTTTTATTTGCTAATCGATTAATCAATGTCGATTTACCGACATTTGGTATACCAACAATCATGGCACGAGCTGCCCGTGGTTGTATTCCTTTATTACGTAATTTATCCATTTTTGCTTGGGCCTGTGCCTTTGCTAGCTGGATAACCTGCTTTATATCGGTTTTATCATTAACATTAATTGCGATAGCAGGAATTTGTTTTTCTGAAAAATAATTTATCCACTGATTTGTAATATCTGGATCTGCTAAATCCTTTTTCATCATAACAATCATTTTTGGTTTATTTTGTAATACTTGTTGCAACATTGGATTTTGTGATGATAAAGGCACCCTTGCATCAACTAACTCCATCACAAAATCAACAAGCTTTAATTTTTCTTCTACTTCTCTCCGAGCTTTTGCCATATGCCCGGGAAACCATTGTATGGTCATTATTTAACCTACTTTCCCATCATTTGCATTCTATCTAACGGCCAGTACAGTAAGCTAGTCTTACCAACAATTTGATCCATTGGAATTACGCCAATCACTCGACTATCTGTTGAATTCCCACGATTATCACCTAATACCAAAACATGGTCTGCTGGAATTTCTTGATATCCACCTGGAAGATTTTCCAATGTAAAATCTTCGGTATGAATTTGAAAAGGCTGAGACTTGCCTTCATTGGACTTTAAGAATGGTTCTTTTACCTCTTCTCCATTAATGTACAACACATTATCTTTCACTTCAACATGTTCTCCAGGCAGACCGATCACACGTTTAATAAAATCTTTTTTGGATGACGCATGAAAAACAACCACATCAAAACGTTCTGGTTCATGTAAATGATACGTAAATTTATTTACAATTAATTGATCACCATTATGTAAAGTTGGCAACATGGATGGTCCGTCAACGACAATAGGGGCAAAGAAAAACATGCGAACAATAAACGCTATACCAAAAGCTATCAATAGAGCCTTTAACCAGTCCAACCATTCATTCTTACTTTCTTTTTTCCGTTTTGGCATATTTCCCCCTCCAACTTTGTTGGCAAAATAATTACTTATACTACTTATTTAGTGTATGAGACTATTGCCATTAAATTCATGTGCAAAAAAGGAGCTTGTGCACATTTGCCAAGCTCCTTTCTAAAAGAATTTACCTTACTCGTATACATGCGTTTTTCGACTAGCGACGTTCTTTAATACGAGCTGCTTTACCACGAAGATTTCGTAGGTAGTATAGTTTCGCACGACGAACAATACCACGACGAGATACTTCTATCTTATCAATACGAGGTGAATGCATTGGGAATGTACGTTCTACACCTACACCATAAGAAAGCTTTCTTACAGTAAATGTTTCACTAATTCCACCGTTTTGACGTTTAATAACGACACCTTCGAATACCTGAATACGTTCACGACTACCTTCTACAACTTTAACGTGTACTTTTACTGTATCTCCTGGGCGGAAATCAGGGTGGTCTGTACGTAATTGATCCTTCGTAATGTTTTCAATAATTTTTTGCATTCTGCTTCACTCCTTCCAAACCAATGCTCTTATCTCCTAAGGGACAGCGGAACATCGTTTATAGTACCTAAAGACGAAACTTTAAGCACAACATTTAATATACCATATGAAATAATAGACTTCAACTACTTATTTGTATTCCATTCGTTTAGAAGTTGTTTTTCTTTTTCTGTTAAAGGATAATCATGTAATAAATCATTTCGGCGTTGATATGTCCGTTGTAATGACTGGTTTTTCCGCCATTCTTCGATTTTAGCATGGTTCCCTGATAACAGAACTTCCGGAACTTTCATCCCTCGAAAATCTGCTGGTCTTGTATAATGGGGATGCTCCAACAGTCCGGTTGAATATGAATCCTGAGGAGCTGAGGTATCATTTCCTAATACTTGAGGAAGTAACCGAACGACACTATCCATTACGACCATCGCACCTAATTCTCCGCCGGTCAAGACGTAGTCTCCAATTGAAATTTCATCTGTAACAAGATATTCTCGAATTCTCTCATCATATCCTTCATAATGACCACAAATAAACACTAGGTGCTCTTCATTGGCCAATTCTTCCGCTTTCTTTTGATTGAAGGTTTCACCTTGTGGACACATTAGTACAACCCTTGGTTTTGATTCTTTGCCTTTCATAATTGCATCAACCGCATCAAATACCGGCTGTGGGGTTAAAACCATCCCAGCTCCACCACCGTAGGGATAATCATCCACTTTATGATGCTTATTTACTGTATAATCTCGAAAATTAACTAATTGGTAAGTGAATCTGCCTTTATCTTGTGCTTTTTTTAAAATGGAGGATTGTAACACACCATTAAACATTTCGGGAAATAATGTCAATACGTCAATATGCATCAATCCAACAGTCCTTCCATTGGTTCAATCATTACTTTTTGGGATTGAACATCAACTTCTTTCACGACATCTGTAATGTATGGAATGTACACATCTTTACGTGAATGCCTTCCTACCACCCATACATCATTAGCGCCTGGGGAAAGGATTTCTTTAATCGTCCCAATTTCTTTATCTTCTTGGGTATATACCTTACATCCAATTATTTGGTGATAATAAAATTCAGTCTCACCTAGCTCGGTTAACTGTTTCTCAGTAATCTTTAACTCTAATCCCTTAAATCCAACAACATCATTTATATCTGTAAACCCCTTAAATTGAAGAAGATCGTATCCTTTATGCATGCGATGACCAGTAATGGTCACTGTAAGAGGATCATCATTAGCTCTTATAATATAAAGGGTATTTCCAATTTCAAATCGTTCCTCGAAATCTGTTATACGCAGTACTTTGACTTCCCCTTTAATTCCGTGTGTATTAATTATTTTTCCTACTGTAAACATTTTATCTGTCATTATTCTCACCTGCTATTCATCAATTCGAATGACAATACCATCTTTAATAACGATAGCACGTTCTCCCATTACTTCTTCCCAATGCGAACCTTCAGAGACCTCAACAAGAGCTTCAACTTCTTTTTCCGTAATTTCGCTTCCCAATTCTAACATGTCCAACTGTTCCATTTTAAAATCAGCAAGCTTAATCTTTTCCTTACGATTATTAATTTCTTGCTGAAAACGTTCATTAACCTCTGGTTTTGATATTCCTGCTTTATTTTGTAATTTTCTTTGTTCGAACAGAAGCTGTTGACACTCTTGTTCAAGTCGCATTTTATGATCATGAAAATTAGCTTTTAATTTCTCTTTACTTTTCTCTGTGATTATTTGCTTGATTAGGACTTTTTTGATTATCTTCACAATTATTCCTCGCTCTCACAAAACATCAATATATTTGCAGGTAATGTGTAAAAAGGGAAAGGATTTCCCCCTTTCCCTTTACATAATATCTAAATAAACACGCTTATTGCTATCTGTTTTTGCTGCATAGACAACCGTACGGATTGCTTTAGCAATTCGTCCATTTTTTCCAATCACCTTACCAACATCATCAGGGTGAACGGAGAGATGATAAACCATTTTAGCATTTTCTTCCGTTTCTGTAATTTTAATGTCTTCAGGGTGATCTACAAGTGACGTAATAATAGATTCAATAAGGGCTCTCATGATATCACACTACTTTGCAACTTGATTTTTTTGCTCGTGGAATTTCTTCATGATGCCTTCTTTAGAGAATAGATTACGAACTGTGTCACTAGGTTTTGCACCTTTTGTCATCCAGTCAAGTGCTTTATCTTCATCTATTTTAACTTCAACTGGATTTACAACAGGATTATAAGTTCCGATTTGTTCAATAGAACGTCCATCACGAGGAGAACGTGAATCAGCTACAACAATACGATAAAATGGATTTCTTTTAGATCCCATACGTTTCAAACGAATTTTAACAGCCATGTACTTGCACCTCCAAAATAAATATTTAACACATTTTTAGATTTTAGCAGAAAACTAAAAGTCTGTAAAGTGTTTTTGCATTACAATGTTATAACGCCGTCTATCAAGAAAAGTTTTCATCAATCTAAACGAATACAGTCTTACATAAACGGAAATTTCATTCCCTTTCCTTTTTTCCTTTTTGCATGTTTGTCATTTGCTTCATCATTTTCTTCATCTCATCAAATTGCTTTAACAACCGATTAACTTGTGATACAGAAGTTCCGGAACCCTTTGCAATTCGTTTTTTTCTACTTGCGTTCATTAAGCTTGGATCTTGACGCTCTTTTTTAGTCATTGATTGAATAATAGCTTCTACATGCGTAATTTGCTTTTCATCAATTTGGGCATTTTTTAGACCCTTCATTTTATTTGCACCAGGGATCATAGACATTAGATCCTCTAAAGGTCCCATGTTTTTTACTTGTCCCATTTGTTCTAAAAAGTCATCAAAAGTAAATGACATCGTACGCATTTTTTCTTCTAATTCTTTCGCCTGCTTTTCATCTACATTGGTCTGTGCTTTTTCTATTAACGAAAGTACGTCTCCCATACCTAGGATACGCGAGGCCATGCGGTCCGGATGGAATGCTTCTAATTCATCCAACTTCTCTCCCATACCAGCAAATTTGATTGGCTTGTCGGTAACAGCTTTAATTGAAAGAGCAGCACCACCACGTGTATCACCATCTAATTTGGTTAAGACAACTCCAGTAATATCCAGCTGCTCATTAAAGCTTTCAGCAACATTCACTGCATCTTGTCCTGTCATAGAATCAACAACTAGATAAATCTCTTCAGGGTTGACCTTTGCTTTAATATCTTGTAATTCTTCCATTAATTCATTGTCAACATGCAAACGTCCTGCTGTATCAATGATGACATAATCATGATGTTCTTCCTTTGCTTTTTCAATCGCTTTTGTCGCAATATCCACCGGATCAGCTTCGGTTCCCATAGAAAATACGGGCATATCAAGCTGTTGACCAAGTGTCTCTAATTGTTTAATCGCTGCCGGCCGGTACACATCACAAGCAACAAGTAATGGCGAACGATTATGCTTTTTACGAAGTAGATTAGCTAATTTACCTGAAGTTGTCGTTTTACCAGCACCTTGCAGACCAGTCATCATTATAACCGTTGGACCTCGATCAGCGACGGCAATTTTACTTTGTTCTCCACCCATTAATATGGTTAATTCATCTTTTACTACCTTAATTACTTGCTGACCTGGTGTCAGGCTATCCATTACTTCCTGACCAACAGCTCTTTCTTTAATTCTTTTAATTAAATCTTTTACTACTTTATAGTTTACGTCGGCTTCAAGTAAGGCAAGACGTACTTCCCTTGTCATTTC
Source organism: Virgibacillus salexigens (assembly GCF_000723585.1). Lineage (NCBI taxonomy): Bacteria > Bacillati > Bacillota > Bacilli > Caryophanales > Bacillaceae > Virgibacillus > Virgibacillus salexigens. The sequence goes on from NZ_CCDP010000001.1 coordinate 2,438,883, forward strand.
TTTAACATCTTGCTCAGAAACTTTTCCTTTACCAGTAATTTTTTTGATTGTACTTTGCAAACGGTCGGCCAAGCCTTCAAATGCCATAGAAGGTGTCCCCCTAATCTAATTCTTTTAATTTATCAATAAGGTGTTGTATCTGATTATCTTTATCCCTTACTAATTCTTCTAAGCTTTCCATAACTTTTAGACGCTGCTGAAACTTATCGTACAGTAAAAGCTTTTCTTCATATGTTTCCAACATATGTTCCGTTCGTCTTATATTATCATAGACAGCTTGTCTGGATACATGAAACACTTCTGATATTTCACCTAGAGAATAATCTTCCAAGTAATACATTTCCATGTAATTGCGCTGTTTGGGTGTTAGTAATGCCTGGTAAAAATCAAAAAGATAATTCATACGTGTTGTTTTTTCTAGCATAATCCACACCCCTTGTTAAGTGATTTACCTTTACAATTATAATAACGAACGATACGTTTACGTGTCAAGCAATGACTCATTCATCCTCTTCTAACATGTCCGCAAATAATCCATACACAAATGCATGTGCATCAAATTCCTGTAAATCTTCCATACCTTCTCCAAGTCCTACAAACTTAACCGGTATTTGTAATTCATTGCGAATGGCTAAGACAATGCCACCTTTTGCTGTGCCGTCTAATTTCGTTAATACAATACCAGAAACATCTGTAGCTTCAGCAAAAGTTTTTGCTTGATTTAGTGCATTCTGACCAGTGGTTGCATCTAAAACCAATAATACTTCGTGAGGTGCCTGGGGAACCTCACGTTCAATAACTCGTTTTACTTTCGCTAATTCATTCATTAAATTTACTTTGTTCTGTAACCTACCTGCTGTATCACAAATTAATACATCTGCCTTCCGAGACTTAGCAGCTTTAATTCCGTCATAGATCACCGCAGCAGGATCGCTCCCCGCAGTTTGCTTAATGACATCGACGCCTGCTCGTTCTCCCCAAATATCCAGTTGTTCTATCGCACCTGCTCTAAACGTATCACCAGCTGCAAGTATAACTTGTTTCCCTTCGCTTTTTAATTGATGAGCTAGCTTTCCGATTGATGTAGTTTTTCCAGCACCGTTCACACCAACAACTAAAATAATGGATAATTGACCTGTTTGTAATTGAAGCTTTTCCGTTTTAGGATCTTCATCTCCATAGTAAATCTCAACCAACTTCTCTGAAATTACTTCCTTCATTTGTTCAGAATCCTTTATATTTTGGCGCTTTACTTCCATTTTTAGTTCGTCAATTAAATCCATTACAGTGGCAACACCCGTATCAGCAGAGATCAAAACTTCTTCTAATTCCTCGAAAAACTCCTCATCCACTTTACGATAACGGGCGATTAAATCATTAATCTTCCCAGAAAACGTTTGGCGTGACTTTTTCATTCCATCTTTATATTTGGCTGATACTTCTTCTACTTCTTCTTCACTTTTTTGGAATTTATTCTTTAATTTGTCCATGAATCCCATAAAACCGCCTCCTTAAGCATTTACTAATTCTTCGGTATCTTCTAAGCGCACAGACACAAGCCTTGATACACCGGATTCTTGCATCGTTACACCATATAGTACATCCGCTTCTTCCATTGTTCCTTTACGATGAGTTATTACGATAAACTGGGTATTTTGACTAAATAACTTAATATACTTAGCGAATCGAACTACATTAGCTTCGTCCAAAGCAGCTTCTACTTCATCTAAGACACAAAATGGAACTGGACGAACGCGTAAAATCGCGAAAAGTAGTGCTATTGCAGTTAGTGCCCTTTCTCCACCAGACAATAATCCTAAATGCTGTAGTTTCTTTCCTGGTGGCTGTGCAACGATGTCGACTCCTGTGTCTAATAAGTTTTGAGGATCGGTTAATTTTAATTCCGCATGTCCACCACCAAAAAGCTGCTGAAATACAATTGCAAACTCGTCTTTTATCTTGGTAAACGTCTCCCCAAATCGTTTGATCATCTCTTCATCCATTTCTGCAATTACGGTATATAATGTTTGCTTTGCCTCTACTAGATCTGTTTGCTGTTCCGTTAAAAAGTTGTAACGTTCAGCAATTCGCTCATATTCATCAATTGCACCTAAATTAACAGTACCTAAACCTTCAATTTGTTGTTTTAGTTGATTTACTATAGCTTGAGCTTCCTCTTTATTTTTAGCTTTTTCATAGGATTGCTTCGCTTTATCATAGCTGATCGTATATTCATTTTGCAAATGCGATAGAAGATTCTCTAGTTCGACATCCATTCGATTTGACTGGACTTCTTTCTGTTGAATATCTTGCCTGATTATTTCGTACTGCTTTGTGTCTTGCTTTAAATCATGGTCTTTATCTTGTAATTGTTGCGATTGCTCTGCTCGTTTTGTTTTTTGCTCCTGGATTTCATTGGTGATTTGCGCTTTGTTATCCATTTGCACTGTAATCGTTTCATCAATTTCTTCTTCGGTTTCATTTGATTCTTGGAAACCGAGTAACTGCTGTATTTCTTCTTGGAAAGCATCGTATTGATTCTGTAATTCTGTCAGTTGTTTTTGAACCGTACTTGTTTTATTTCGTTGGCTCTTCACTCGCTCATCTTGCTCTGCAAGGAGAATTTGATTACGATGCATCTCTTCCTGAAGTTTTTCTTTATTTTCTTTAACCTCTGTTTGCTGCTTCGTTAAGGTTTCGATCTCCTGCTCTAGATTTTTTGCATTGACAGTTAGTTGTTGTAGTTCTTGATCGATAGCTGTTTGCCTTTTGTTCATTTGTACAGTGTCTTCATCAAATTGCTGCTTATCTTGATCATACAATTGTAAGTTTTCATTCATCGTCTGTATTTTCATTTCCAATTCACGATGTTGGGATTGCAATTCCTGTAAATGCTGCTGCTCCGATTGTTGTGACGACTCAGCAAGTGTTAATTGACGTTCTACCTCTTGAACAGCTTGTTTTTGCTCACGAAGATTTTGTTCAAAACGCAAGATTTTTTCTTGGAATTCTGTTAGCTTCTCGGTCATTTCCTGTAAATCTTTCTCTCGAGTAAACAATGACTGGTTGGTCTTTTTTTGTGCCCCACCAGACATTGAACCTCCAGGATTAACCACATCTCCTTCCAATGTAACAATACGGAAACGTCTCATCACCATGTTGGCAATTTCATTTGCATCCTTTAATGATTGAGCAATAATCACATGCCCCATTAAATGATTAATTGCTTTTTGATAGTGGTTAGTCGTATCGATTAATTGCGCAGCGATACCAATATAACCCGCATGTTCCTCTATGTTACGGACCGTATTCTCTGGTATAGATCGTTCTTGAATCGTACTTAATGGAAGAAACGTTGCTCGACCACTATTGGTTTGTTTCAACCAGCCGATTGACTTTCTTGCAGCTTTATCATCTTTTACGATGATATGTTGTGCTTGCCCGCCTAACACGGTTTCAATTGCAGTAATATAAGGTTTGGGGACCTCTATGAGTTCAATGACAGCTCCGTAGATATCCGATAATTTACCATTCTCTCGAGCCGTTAACACAGCTTTAACGCCATGGAAAAACCCTTGAAAGTCTTCTTTCATTTCTTCTAACATTTCTCTTTTTGATTTTATTTTTTCTACATATTGATAGCCTTGATATAATTTCGTTTGTGCATCTTGAAACTCATTTCGTTTCATTTCCAATGTTTGTTTTAATGCCTTTACTTTGTTTTCTTTTTCATAAGAAGTGGCTTCTTGTATTTGTAAGTCTTTGCTTATTTGTTGCAATTGCTGTTGAAGTGTTTCTCTTTCCTGAACGAGATCAGCGAATTTCGTTTCCTGTTTTTCTTTTTTACCATTCAGTTGTTGAAGTCTCTCTTCGATCGATTGTCTTTCATTCCGTTTTACTGCTTGTTTATTTAGATACTCAATGTATTCCGACTTTAAATCTTCTATTTTCTCTTCTAAGTTTTCTTTACCTAATTGGAGTTTCTGATCTAATTGATTTACTATACCCGCTGTTTCTTGTTTCGTCTGTTCTAGTTCAGCCAAATGCTTCTTTTCTTGTATTAATTCATCATGTAATTTTCCAATTCGAACTGAAGTATCGTCTTTCTGTGCCTCTAATTTTGTTTTATTTTCTTCAAAATGCTTGTTCTTTTCAAGAAAAAGCTGTTTTTTTCCCTCGTATTTTTCTAATGTTTGCGTAGCTGCTAACAAATCTGCTTGTAATTTTTCAATCGCTTCATCTATTTGCTCGATCATTTGTCGTCGTTCTTCTTGGGCTGTTTCTTTTTGTTCAATGGATGCTTTTATATGTTGTTCTTTTTGTTTTGCTTGTTCTAATTCATTTCGTTTGGTTTCCCATTGTTTATGTAGTACTTCTATTTCAGCTAGCAAATAAGCTATCTCTTTTTCTTTTAACTGATCTTTTAATTGCAAATATTTACTGGCTGTGTCTGCCTGCGCTTTTAATGGTTCAATTTGTTGTTCAATTTCATGAATAATATCTTCTACACGATTCAGGTTTTCTTGTGTTTCTGCTAATTTATATTCCGATTTCTTTTTTCTTTGTTTGTATTTTAATACCCCAGCAGCTTCTTCGAATATCGTTCTTCGTTCCTCAGCTTTGGAACTTAATATTTCTTCAACTTTTCCTTGACTAATAATCGAGAATGCTTCTCTCCCGAGCCCAGAGTCCATAAATAAATCTACAATATCCTTTAATCGACAAGCCTGATTATTAATAAAGAATTCACTTTCACCAGATCGAAAAACACGCCTCGTAACACTTACTTCCTCATAATCCAATGGAAGTTGTTGATCGTGATTATCGAGTACCAATGTAACTTCTGCTACATTCAATGCTTTTCGTGTATCGCTGCCCTGAAAAATAATGTCTTCCATTTTCGATCCTCGTAAGGATTTTGCTGACTGTTCTCCAAGCACCCACCGAATGGCATCCGTTATATTGCTTTTCCCGCTGCCATTTGGTCCTACTACTGCCGTAACACCAGGTACAAAATCAACATTTATCCGTTTAGCAAAAGATTTAAAGCCTACACTTTCCAGCCTTTTTAAATACATATTACATTCTCCTATTTATCTTAAAGAACATCTTCAATTTTACTTACGAAGATTCTCATTAAACTATTACAATATACTTTATTAATATTAAATAATACAATTTGGCTTTTTACCGCATTTATTTTATCATAAACATAGGAACAAAAGAAGAGATGATGCTATACATACTCAAGTTTATATGGAAGGAGTGGGGAATATTGAACTTAGAGCAACCAACAGAGGAAAATCTGAAAATACTATTGGATGGGATTGCAGAACGATTAGATGTCGTTAATCGCACGATTATGGATCCAAAGGATTATGACTTAAACAAGTATAATGAATTAAAGCTCATGTATGATATGATTAACCAAAAAGGCCATTTAAGTGCACAAGAAACGCAAGCATTCATTGAAGAATTAAGAGCTGTACGGAAACAATCATCATAATGCATAGAAAAAGGCTGTATTTTGGTACAGCCTTTTTCTAAACATTATACTTATCTATCGCTGCTTTGGCGGCACGCTGTTCTGCTTCTTTTTTGGTTCTGCCTACACCTGAACCATATACTTCGTCCTTCAAAAATACATTTGCAACAAACTCTTTATGGTGTGAAGGCCCTCTTTCCTCGACAATCTTATAAGACACGGAATGGTTTCGCACCTGTTGAATTAACTCTTGCAATTGACTTTTGTAATCCATCGCATGGGAAAAAGCACCATTTATTATCTTAGGAAAAACAAACGTTTCAAGAAATTGTAAAGACGCATTAAATCCTTTATCTAAATATAAGGCGCCTAGAAAAGCTTCAAAAACATCTGCTAGTAAAGCGGAGCGATCACGGCCGCCTGTTTGTTCTTCACCTTTCCCTAAACGAATAAACTGCCCCAATTCTAATCCTCTAGCAAAACTTGCTAACGAAGGTTCACAAACAATAGAGGCGCGTAATTTAGTCATTTCTCCTTCTGGCATATGCGGATGCTCCCGGAATAAGTATTGGGAAACGCCTAGTTCCAATACAGCATCTCCTAAGAATTCCAGACGCTCATTATCAGCATATCCTTCATCACGATGCTCATTCACATAGGATGAATGCGTAAATGCCTGCGTTATTAAATTATGATCTCGAAACTGAATATCCAATTGTTGTTCTAACTGAGCAATATTCATGTCGGCACCTCAATTTGTTAAAAATATACGGAAAGTCTCGCTTCATGCGAGACTTTCTTCAACTGTTAACCCTTAATGTTATTTATGTAGTTAACAGCATCTCCTACTGTATTTATTTTTTCAGCTTCTTCATCAGCAATTTCCATATCAAATTCGTCTTCCAGTTCCATTACTAGTTCAACAACGTCTAATGAATCTGCCTCTAAATCATCTTTAAAAGATGCCTCCATAGTTACTTTTGACTCTTCCACATCAAGACGATCAACAATCATATCTTTTACACGATCAAATACATCTGCCACGGCATTTCACCTCCTTTCAATTAGTAAATGGATGATTACATAACCATGCCGCCATCGATATGAATCGTTTGACCGGTAATATAATTAGCATCATCACTTGCTAAGAAGCGGACGACTTTAGCAACATCTTCTGGTTCCCCTAGTTTTTCCAAAGGTATCATCTGCAACATCTGATTATGTTGTTCTTCTGTAAGAGCGTCCGTCATATCTGTCGAAATAAACCCAGGCGCAACTGCATTAACATGGATATTTCTGGAAGCTAGCTCTTTCGCAGTTGTTTTTGTTAGCCCAATTACTCCTGCTTTTGCAGCAACATAATTTGCTTGTCCAGGGTTGCCGCTAATACCTACAATGGAAGCTACATTCACAATTTTCCCAGATCGTTGTTTCATCATTTGTCTGGTAACAGCCTTTGTACAAACAAATACGCCTTTTAAGTTGGTATTTATAACTTCATCAAATTCAGTTTCTTTCATTCTCATTAATAAATTGTCTCTCGTAATTCCAGCATTATTAACAAGTATATCTAATGATCCAAACTGAGATACTACTTCTTTCATCATATCTTTTACACTTGTTTCACTTGCAACATCAGCCTGTACAATGAATGCTTCTCTTCCCATTTGTTTAATTTCTTCAGCTACTGCTTGGGCTTTCGCCTCATTCCCAGAATAATTAATGGCAACATTTGCACCTTGCTTTGCTAATTCTAATGCAATTGCACGACCAATACCACGTGAAGCTCCTGTTACTAGCGCATTTTTCCCGTTAAGCATTAAATATCCTCCCTATACCAAGCTATGAATTCTTCTAAAGACGCTGTATCTTGGACCGCAAATGTTTTTGTTCTTCTATTTATTTTCCTAACCAAACCACTCAATACTTTACCATTTCCGACTTCTACAAATGCATCCATGTCATGGTCCATCATATTCATTATCGATTCTTCAAAACGAACTGGCGAATAAAGCTGCTTAATTAATAAATTCTTGATTTCATTACTTTCGCGAACAGGTGAAGCTGAAACATTTGCATATACCGGTATGGTTGCATCTTTAATCGACACTTCATTTAAATAATTAGCGAATGATTCATTTGCAGCCTTCATTAGACGAGAGTGGAATGGCCCACTAACATTTAATGGCATGACCCGTTTTGCACCTTTAGATTTTAGTATAGTTGTAGCTTGTTCTATTCCTTTAACAGATCCAGAAATAACGATTTGTCCAGGACAATTTAAATTTGCAAGATCTACAATCTCATCATCTATTTCGTCTAATCCTGCTTGAATAGTTTCGACATCTAATCCCAATACAGCCGCCATTGTCCCTTGTCCTTTTGGGAAAGCTTGTTCCATTAGCTTACCACGTGTTGATACTAACGGAAGTGCCTCTTCTAATGAGATAGCACCTGCGGCTACTAATGCACTATATTCCCCTAAGCTATGTCCAACGGTCATAACTGGTTGTACCTCATGTTTTAACAAAAGTGTGTGGAGTGCTACACTCATTAAAAGTAAAGCAGGTTGGGCATTCTCTGTTTCTGTTAATCTTTCCTTCGGCCCCTCAAACATTATTTTGGTTAAATCTGTATTAAGCGTACGATCTGCCTCTTCAAATAGCTGTTTCATATCTGGATATGTTTCATATAACTCTTTTCCCATTCCTACTTCTTGAGACCCTTGTCCGGGAAACATGAAAGCTACTTTTTTCATGATTAATCCTCCTTATCCAATTCCATTGTCTCCACTGTTTGCTTAATTGTATCTGTTATATGGTTATTAACCATATGACAAGTTTGTTTAATTGCATTCAGGATAGCTCGTTGATCAGAGGATCCGTGTGCTTTAACTACAGGAGCAGCCAGACCAAAAAGGCCAGCACCCCCATACTCCGAGTAGTCCAACTTACCTTTCAGAGCTTTTAGATCGTTTTTCATTAATCCTGCGGCAATCTTTGTTTTCGTTGATGTCATAAATGTGTCCTTTATCATAGAAAACATGGATTCAGCTGTACCTTCAATTGTTTTTAAAGCTATATTTCCTGTAAAACCATCTGTCACGACGACATCCGCAACATTTGCTAAGACATCTCTTGCTTCTACATTTCCGACAAAATGGAGAGGGGCATCTTGTAATAGCTGAAAAGTTCTTTTGGTAAGATCATTTCCTTTACCATTCTCGGTACCAACATTTAATAAGCCTATTCTTGGATGTTTAATCCCCCTAACCTTTTCAGCATAAATGGATCCCATTATTGCATATTGAAGTAAGTGGTTAGGCTTTGCGTCAACGTTTGCCCCGACATCCAACAGTAGGAAACCTTGTCCATCAATCGTTGGTAAAGTTGGACTTAAAGCTGGACGATCGATACCGTTAATTCTTCCCACAACAAATAGGCCAGCACTCATTAACGCTCCTGTATTTCCTGCTGAGATACAAGCATCTGCGTTACCCTCTTTAACTTCGTGAGCCATTAATACAAGGGAAGCATTTTTTTTCCTGCGAACAGCGCGCACAGGCTCATCTTCTGAAGTAATTACTTCTTTGGTATGTAAGACATGGATATTTGTTGCATTTGTTAGGTACTGATTAATTTGTTCTTCATCACCGATTAACGTAATTTCTAATGCTTCAATCTGGGAGACCGCCTCCATGGCACCCAAAACGGCTGCTTTTGGAGCATGATCGCCTCCCATTGCATCTATTGCTATTTTCATTTAGTGTTCTCCTTTATGCTCGTTGGATTGATACATATGAAAATTGCCTGTAAACACCATTTCATTCTCTACAAAACTTTGCACTTGAACAAGTGTTAAACCTTTCGCTTTTCCTTCTACGGTAGCCTTAGCAATAACACGTTCTCCTTCATTTACTTGTCTCGTGAATTTCAGTTCAGATTTAGCCGTCAATGCTAATTCATCGTTTATTACAGCTACTGCTAATGAATTTGCTTGCGCAAATAAATGGTGACCACGCGCAATCTTATTACGAGAAAATACATGCTCCGATCCAATATCTAAGATAGAAATAGCACGGCTATCCAATTCAAGATCTATGACTTCACCAATAACTTCTTCCAATGGTAATGCTTTTACCGTTTCATTCCACTGATCCGTCGCAACTGACTTTATGCGTTGTCGTAATTCTGGAATAGACAGTTCCATTCGGTCCAAACGTATGGTTTGAATACTAACCTCAAATTTCTTCGCTAATTCTTCATCCGTTATAAATGGGGTTTGTTCTATTGTATCTTTTAATAATCGTTGCCGATCAGCCTTTGGTCGCTTCATTCTTGCACCGTCCATATCATTATTTATGACTTGGTCCTAATAGTAATATATAATACCTTTTCTGTTTATGCAAATATTTCTTTAGTCTAACTTTTCTTTAAAAGCAGCATTATTTTCTACATAGCGCTGAAGATACTGGTACTCTGGCTTATCGAGTAAATTGTTTTCAATAATCCATTGAGCATCATTCCTAGCCGTCTCTAAAGCTCGATAATCATGGACCATATCAGCAACCTTAAACTCTGGAACACCACTTTGCTTTCTCCCGAAAAAATCCCCTGGACCTCGTAATTGCAGGTCCTGTTCCGATAAGGCAAATCCGTCAGTAGTCTCCGCCATAATCCGCATTCGCTCTTTTCCTGTTTCCCCCTTAGGATCAGCAATTAATATACAATAGCTCTGCTTAGCTCCTCTACCAACTCGTCCGCGTAATTGATGTAATTGTGATAGCCCGAATCGTTCCGCATCATAAATAACCATTACAGTTGCATTTGGAACGTTCACCCCAACTTCAACAACCGTTGTCGAAACAAGGATTTGTACTTTATTCTCAGCAAACTCTTTCATAACCGCATCTTTTTCGTCGGTCGATAATTTTCCATGCATTAATCCAATTTTCACTTCTTCTGAATAGAAACTATGTAATTGATGGAAAACGTCGACAGCATTTTGAATATCTAATTTATCAGACTCTTCGATAAGTGGACAAATTACATAAGCCTGTTCTCCCTTCGCAACTTGATTTTCGATGAACTGCAGCACACGATCTAATGTATTTTCTTTCACCCAATATGTTTCTATTTCCTTTCGTCCTTGAGGCATTTGATCAATCACCGATACATCCATATCACCAAATGAAGTAATCGCCAAAGTCCTGGGTATTGGCGTAGCTGTCATAAATAACACATCTGGAAACAGCCCTTTTTCACGTAGTGCTCGCCTTTGTTTTACACCAAAGCGATGCTGCTCATCCACAATAACAAATCCAAGGTCATTAAAAACGACATCCTCTTGAATTAATGCATGTGTTCCGACAACAATATGTATTTGATGCTCTCTAATTTGTTCAGTAATTTCTCTTCTCTTTTTCCCTTTTACTGAACCTGTGAGTAATGTAATTTTCGCTTTATCTTTAAACAGTTCCACTAATGAGTGAAAGTGCTGTTCAGCTAAAATCTCAGTCGGCACCATGAGGGCACCTTGCTTTCCGGCTGTAATCGAAGCATATAAACAGATGGCAGCTACCGCTGTTTTCCCTGAACCTACATCCCCCTGTAACAGGCGATTCATTCGATACGAGGATTTCATATCAGCAAGTATTTGGTTTAGCGATTTTTGTTGGGCAGCAGTTAGTGTAAAGGGAAAACCTTTTATAAAGTCCTGAACAAGATCCGATTTATATTGCTGTGCATTTCCTGTCGTCGCCTCACGTTTTAATTTCCGTAATAATTGCATTTTTAATTGAAACAATAAAAATTCCTCGTATATAAATCGGCGCCTAGCATGTTTTAAATCAACACGATTTAAAGGAAAATGCATGGACTGATACGCATCTTTCCTTAATGGCAGCTTATAGTTTATTAAATAGGTTTCTGGTAAAATTTCTTGTATGCGATCGGCATACGAAGAGAGAGCTTGTTGAATTGCCTTTTTTAATTTAATATTAGAAATATCACCTTTCAAGGAATAGAAGGGCTGAATTTCCGCTTGTTGACTTGCTGGCCCCTTTTTATAATTGCTAACCGTAATTTGCAATCGGTGTGCATCCCATTTTCCTGTTAACGTCACCGTATCACCTTGTTTTAATTGCTTTTTGGCGAATGCCCGATTAAACATTACAGCTTTAACTGCAACTCCTTCTACTTCAACAGTAAAAACGAGTCTTGATTTCTTCTTTCCATAAAAAGTAAGAGAAGGATCATGAATCACCCTTCCCTCAATCGTAACTTTATCTTCATGAACCAACTCACTAAGTGGTCTTATTTCAAATGTATCGTATCGGTAGGGGAAATAGTTTAATAAATCTTCAACCGAATAAATATTCAATAATGCAAGATTTTCTGCGAATTTCCCTCCGATTCCTTTTACATTTGTTACGGGATCTAGTAGCATGACAATCACTCTTTTCCACTCTTCTAACTTGTTATTCCGAATAATTTATCCTTTAGAAAACGTCCGGTTGGGGTATCTGCTAGTCCACCCTCGCCAGTTTCACGTAAGCTTGAAGGCATTTGCTTACCAATACGATACATAGCACCGATAACTTCATCACATGGTATTCTGCTAGTAACACCTGCTAATGCCATATCTGCTGAAACTATAGCTAATGATGAACCACCTGCATTTCGTTTTACACAAGGAACCTCCACTAATCCAGCAACAGGGTCACAAACAAGACCAAGCATATTCTTTAATGTCATTGCGAAAGCCTCAGCAGATTGCTGCGGAGTACCTCCAGCCATTTCAACAATAGCAGCAGATGCCATCGCTCCTGCTGAACCTACCTCTGCCTGACACCCACCTGCTGCACCAGAGATAAATGAATTATTAGCAACCACAAACCCAAAAGCGCCTGCTGTAAATAAATAACGTATCATTTGTTCTCTTGATGGATGAAGTTGGTTTTTAACCGCAAATAGTGTCCCAGGTACACAGCCTGCGCTTCCAGCTGTCGGAGTGGCACAAATTGTTCCCATCGCGGCATTAACTTCATTTGTTCCCATTGCTTTACTAACTGCATCCATCAATAAGTTACCAGACAACGGGGTTTTTTCTTTCATATAATTTTGAATTAAGACGGCGTCTCCACCGGTTAAACCTGTTACTGATTCAACTCCCTTTAACGCATCTTCAATTGCATTTTCCATTACTTGTAGATTCGTTTCCATCTCTTCAAATAACTGCTCACGTGTCTTTTCCTTTACTTCCATTTCCTGGCGAATCATTACCTCAGAGATCGAAATGCTATCTTTCTCTGCAAATTCCACTAATTCCTTTACCGTACGAAACATAAGATTCCCACCTTTCCTGTTAAAATCTAGCTGACAATTTTTGAGATTTGTATAATATGATCTGCATTATCCAATTCTTTCAATATCGAATCATCAATGTTCTGATCAACTTCAATTACCATGAGTGCTTCTTTTCCTACGTCTTTCCGATTAACTTCCATATGACCAATATTAATTTGATACTTAGCTAGGATCGTTGTTACCGAAGCGATTGCTCCAAATCGGTCGTTGTGCATAATTAATATAGCTGGATGATTTCCAGATAAACGTAGTTCAAATCCATTTAGTTCTGTAATTTCTACCTTTCCACCACCTATGGATATTCCTACTAACTCAAGAGATTCTGTGTCATTTCCAACTATAATACGAGCTGTATTAGGATGATCAACTGCAGCGCTATCCTCAATAAATTCAATCTTAAGATTCTGCTCTTTTGCTAGCTCCAGGGCATCTTTCATACGTGGATCATCTGTATCAAAACCTAAAAGGCCACCAGCTAATGCGAAATCGGTACCGTGACCCTTATATGTTTTGGAAAAGGATTCATATAAATGAATTTTTGCCCATGTTGGTTCTTTTCCAAATAGAGATCTTGCAGCCTTTCCAATTCTAGCTGCTCCGGCTGTATGTGAACTAGAAGGCCCAATCATTACCGGACCAATAATATCAAAAACTGAATTATATTTCATTATTAACCACCGCCCATTTACACGTTTAATCAACTTACTGGGAACATTTAAAAACTGCAACTAAAATTTCGTTATATGATATATTCCCTCTTTAAATTATAACAAAAAAACGATTAATAATCATTTTCGTTATTATTATAAACGAATGAAATTGTATGCGTGGGTTGCAATTCCACTTCAGTATAAGGGAAATTGACGAAGTTTAATAAAAAAGCTATAATATTAATTTGTGGATTATACGTTTATAATCGGGTGGGAGAGGGACAGGAATTTAATGAGGAGTTAATATGCCTGATAGTAAACACCAAGATCATCTGCAATCAAACTTAAAGCAAGAATTGATTGCTGGTATTATTGGTTATTTAACAACAATGTATATCATTGTTGTTAATGGATCAATTCTTAGTGAGGCAGGTATTTCCATTGAAAGCGGCATGATCGCAACCATTCTTGCAAGCTTTGTTGGCACTTTAATCATGGGAATCGTAGGGAAGCTTCCGTTAATTCTTATACCAGGAATGGGAATCAACGCTTTATTTGCGTACTCCATTGTACAAGGAACAAACCTATCATTTCAGGAAGGCTTAGCCGTCATTCTAATTGCTGCTGTTATCTTTCTAATAACGGCATTTACTAAATTAGGTGTGATCTTAAAAGACGCTATTCCTAGCTCTTTAAAGCATGCAATTACAGTTGGCTTAGGTTTTTTTCTTATCTTAATTGGTTTAGAAAAAAGCGGATTAGTTAAGAGTGGCACGAATACCATCGTTGCAATTGGAGACTTTACTTCTCCAACCGTAATTGTTAGTTTATTAACATTGTTCCTTGCCATTTTCTTATTTGTAAAGAATATCCCAGCTAACTTTTTGCTAACAATGATAGCAGGTACGATCCTTGCATCCATTGCAGGTATTATTGAAACTGGAAATAAAGCTCTATCAATTACTTGGGATGAGCTGCTGTTTCTTCCTTCCTTTTCAGCGATTAATGAGCTCTCTTTTTGGCTTGCGGTATTTCCATTGGCGATGATCCTAATTTTCGAAAACATGGGTCTATTACATGGACAGCTTGACATGTTGCAACGTGATAAAAGCTATAAACGAGCATATCAAGTCACCGCATTTTCAACAATTACTTGCGCATTCTTCGGCACTTCACCAACTGTATCAGCTGCTGAAAATGCTGCTGTGATTGCTTCCAAAGGGAAAACTGGAAAAACAGCTGTGATTGCAGGAGTATTGTTTTTAGGAACATTATTCATTATACCTTGGATTACAATGATTCCCAATACTGCAATCAGCCCAATTCTAATTATTGTTGGCTTTCTAATGGTGCAAAATATCCGTCACTTACCTTTAGATGATCTATCAGAAGCTCTTCCAGCTTTTTTAATTGTTGTCATGATCCCTTTCACGTATAGCATTGCTGACGGTATGGCATTTGGATTTATTGCATACCCTATCGTGAAATTTGCGATTGGAAAACAACGCGAATTATCAACAGCATTAGTTGTTATATCTGGTTTATTCCTATTTGATTTCATCATGAAGATTATCGGAATATGAAAATTGCCGTTTATTTGGGCGATTTCAGCTTGTAGAGAACACACAGTTGTTTTGCTACAAGCTTTTTTCTTGCTATTAGGAGTACAAATCATTCTCTTTCCCATGGATAAGCGCATTCTTTGTAAAGCCTACGTTAGGTGATTTCGGCTCCGCTCACTCGTTCCAGTGCAAAGTGGAAGGTGCCTTCGCTCCTTAATTAGTCCTAAAATGTTATATTTCGACAATCACTGTCTTCATCGCCTGTTCCATGATCGAAACAACTCAGCCCCAACACTTAAGCGTTCTAATAAATTAAGTTTCAGAAAATAACTAAAAACAAGACTGGCGAAAGCGTTTCGCCAGTCTTGTCATTCACTCTACAGAAAAAATATAAGAATATATCGGCTGATTGCCATTGTGTACTTCAATCTCTATATCTTCATAGGTTTCTTCAATATATTCAACTAATATTTGAACTTCCTTATCTTCAACGTCTTCCCCTTGAAGAATTGTTAATATCTCGTCTTCCTCGGAAATCATCTTATTAAGTAGTAACTTCACTGTTTCTAGTTTATCTGGGTCTGTAGCAATAATTTTTCCATCTTCAATCCCCATAAAATTACCGTTTTCAATGGTAATTCCATCTATCTGTGTATCTCGAACTGCATAAGTAACCTGACCAGTCTTAACCTGTTTTCGAGCTTCATCCATTGCTTGCTGATTAGTATCTAGATTTGCATCAGGATGGAAAGAAAGCATTGCACTAATACCTTGAGGGATAGTCTTTGTAGGTACAACTCGTACATTTTCATCAGCTAATTCAGCTGCCTGGTCAGCAGCCATTAAAATGTTCTTATTGTTTGGCAAGATGAGTACATTTTTTGCATTGGCTTGTTGGATTGCATCTGTAATATCTTGAGTACTTGGATTCATGGTTTGTCCACCTTCAATTACGACAGACGCTCCAAGACTTTCTAAAAGCTCTTTCAATCCTTTGCCCATAGCAACTGTCACAATTGCATAATTTCCTTTTTCTGTTGATACTTGTGATTTATCTTTATTTCCGACAAGAGCGGTGTGCTGTTCACGCATATTTTCGATTTTCATATTGACTAGGCTTCCATACCGTTGTCCCATCGTTAGACAGTCCCCAGGGTATTCGGCATGGATGTGGACTTTTACAAGTTCATCATCTGAAACTACCAATAGGGAATCTCCATGTTCACTAAGTTCGTTACGGAAAGTAGTTTCATCAAAAGGGTGCTCCGCTAATTTTTCATCTTCAAATTTAACCATGAATTCTGTACAGTACCCATATTCTATATCAGAGGTATCCATGAAATCTTGTGTGACTTTATGATGTTCCGCATTAATCATTTCATCCATATCAATGTTCGAATTATCCTCTGTAAGTTCTTCACCTTTTAGTGCAGCTAAAAACCCTTCATATATAGTTACCAAACCTTGGCCACCAGAATCAACAACGCCAACTTCCTTTAATACAGGAAGCAGATCAGGTGTCCGTTTTAGAGATGCTTTCGCTTCAACTACAATTTGATCCATTAACTGGATAATATCCTTTTCTTTCTTGGCAATGGCAACAGCTTGATTACCTGAATCCTTTGCCACTGTTAAGATCGTTCCTTCAACAGGCTTCATTACAGCATTATAAGCAGTAGATACCCCGCTTTCAAACGCCTTAGCAAGTTCGTCTGATGTAACCGCTTCTTTTTTTTCTAACCCTTTTGAAAATCCGCGAAAAATTTGGGATAAAATCACTCCAGAGTTGCCTCTAGCTCCCATCAATAATCCTTTCGCGAATGCCTCAGCCACAACGGAAGCATTGGTGCTGTTAATTTGCTTAACCTCATTTGCACCAGATGTAATCGTCAAATTCATATTTGTTCCTGTATCACCATCCGGAACAGGGAATACATTTAAAGCATCAATGTTTTTTGCATTATTTGATAAATGATGTGCTCCGGACAGGAACATTTGGGTCAGATCCGAGCCATCAATCTTCTGTAAACTCACTTTTATATTTCCTCCTCTATAAACAAGAGCTTTCACGACTAATTTATAACAAACGTCAGAGCCGACACTCCATACGGTTAAAATGAATACTAGTGCGATTCTTTCGGTAACTTACTCTTGTGAAACGCGAACTCCTTGAATATAAATATTAACAGAGTCAATTTCTAATCCTAATGATTGACTTAACGTATATTTTACTTGCGATTGAACATTATGCGCAATTTCAGATATTTTTGTTCCATAACTTACAATAATATACATGTCAATATGTAAGTTATTGTCTTCTTGACGTACAATTACTCCTTTGGAATAATTTTCTTTCTTTAATATTTCAGCAATTCCATCTCTAATTTGACTTTTAGATGCCATCCCTACTATACCATAGCACTCAACTGCCGCACCGCCGGCGATTGTGGCAATAACCTCATTCGTTATTGTTACTTGACCATCATTTGTATGAAGTTCAATGGACATATGAATCCTCCTTATAATACCTGCTCACATTACCTAAAAACATTCTACTACATGCAGAACCATTTTAAAAGTAAAGATAAACGTATATAAAAAATACCCCTTTAACAATGTACGATTTACGTTAATCTGTCAAGGCTTTTCTCTTGATATGTGAAATAATGTTATTCTCATGGATTGAGTAGAAAAAGATTCATTGCATTCTAACAGGAGTTATGGTAAATTGTATAAGTATGAAAATGCAATTACATGGAAAAGTAGGAGGGATAACATGGCCAGAAAATGTGTTGTAACTGGACGTCAAACTCGCAGTGGAAACCAACGCTCTCACGCTATGAATTCCAATAAGCGTAAATGGAAAGCTAATGTACAAAAAGTACGTATTATGGTAGATGGTAAACCGAAAAAAGTTTATGTTTCTGCACGTGCCTTAAAGTCAGGAAAAGTAGAGCGCGTTTAATATACGAAAATACCACTTATCACATTAGTTATGAAACAAGCACCTTTTGAATAAAAGGTGCTTGTTTCTATGCATTAAGAAAAAAATAAGCTTCTGTCATCTGACAAAAGCAAATTCAATTTTACTTCTCTTTCTTGAAGGTACCAATAATAACTCTGACAAATCCACCGATAAATCTTGGGAGCTTAATCGTATAAAATTTCATGAGTTCGCCCTCCTCTTTTAACAAACAAAGCTATCTAGGAATCGTATCACGACTCTTTATTAATAATAGTATGCCTTCGTTGTACGAAAAAGTACCACTATTTCCAATAAGCTTGTTTGATATGCAAAGTGTGGACCCCCATGTAACGGTCGCATCCATCAATGGATAATAGAAATTTGATAAGGTAAGCCCTTTAACTTCGTGCGAAAACGGAACAAACGAGATGTTGGGATAGGTATCGTCATATTCGATAGAATATTCTCCAGCAAATGTTAATTCAATATAATTTGTTTTATCCAGAATGATCCCTTTTATACCTTTACGAGCGATTTCATATAGTAATTGAATATTAATGAGCTCATGATCCATCCTTCCACCAGTAACACCAATTAAATAAATGATATCAGGTTCTAGCTCGAACGCTTTATTCAATGCAATCTCTAAGTCTGTTTCATCTTTGTCAGACGGATATTCGTTAAAATAATTGGCATAGGAAATGATTGTTGCTTTCTCTTCATCTGTTGTGGAATCAAAGTCACCAACTGCATATTCCAGTTGTAACCGATGTTTAATGACTGATAATGCCCCACGATCAGCACCTATCCAAAAGTCAACGGTGTTCCGTAAGCTAGAAAAATCAGGGTACCACTCTGGACCATTTCCAATTATAGCAATAGTTTTCACTTTCAATACTTACTCCTTTAATGCCGCTTTAATATCTTCAATCGCTTGTCGACGATTTTGCTGAGAAAAGATGGCACTCCCTGCTACTAGTACATCAGCACCCGCATCGGAACATAATTTAGCAGTAGATGCTTTAATTCCACCATCCACTTCAATTTCAAATTCAAGTCCTTGTTCTTTACGCCATTGGGCAACTTGTCTAATCTTTTTAACCGTATTTTCGATAAATGACTGCCCACCAAACCCTGGATTTACAGTCATAATTAATACCATGTCAATATCACTTAAAACTGGTAATAATAATTCAGCTGGGGTGGCTGGGTTAATTACTACACCGGCTCTTACTTGTTGATCCTTGATTAATTGAATGGTTCGATGTAGATGAGGGCTTACCTCTTGATGTACGGTAATAATATCTGCTCCTGCCTTTGCAAATTCCTCAATATAACGATCTGGATCTTCAATCATTAAATGGACATCTAGCGGTAGCTTCGTTGTTGGACGAATTGCTTCTACCACTAATGGACCAAGAGTGATATTCGGTACGAAACGACCATCCATCACATCTACATGTATATAATCTGCTCCTCCCAATTCTACGTCGTTGATCTCTTTACCAAGCTTTGCGAAATCCGCTGATAAAATAGATGGTGCAATTTTTGTCATTACTAATACCTCGGCTTTCTTGTTTGTATTTCTTCGAAAAAACGTAAATAATGGTCATAGCGATAGCTGGGAATTTCGCCTTCTTCTACCGCTGCTTTCACAGCACATTTGGGCTCTTTATGATGCATACATCCTCGAAATTTACAACCTTGCCTTCTCTCTCTTATTTCAGGAAAACAATCTGCCAATTCTTCTAATGATATATCTTGAAAGTCTAAAGAACTAAATCCAGGGGTATCTGCTACCAACCCTCCATACAGTGAAATTAATTCAACATGTCTAGTAGTGTGCTTCCCTCTACCCAAACTATCGGAAATTTCTCCTGTTTTTAATAATAAAGACGGATCAATAGCATTTAATAATGAAGATTTGCCCACACCAGACTGTCCCGCAATTACAGTAATGTTATCTTTAAAATAACTTTCAACAACGGAAAGTGTTTCGATATTCTCTACAGAAAGCATCTCCACCTGATAGCCGATATTTTCATAGTCACGTTGATAAGAGACAAGATTTGCTTCTTCTTGACCTGCAATATCCATTTTGGTTAGAAAAATAACCGGTTGAATATCCTTTGATTCCACTAATACAAGAAACCGATCAAGCAAGGTCGTATTAAAGGCTGGCTTCATTGCAGAACAGACAATAATAGCCTGAGTTATATTGGCAATCGGCGGTCTAACCAGTTCATTTTCTCGTGGATGTATTTCTACAATATATCCTTCATGTTGTCCGCTAATATCAAAGGTCACCATATCACCGACAAGTGGGGTAATATTCCTTTTACGGAATACCCCCCTGCCTTTACACTGATATGTTTCGCCTTCTTTTGATTCAACATAATAAAATCCGCTCAAAGCCTTTTTAATTCTGCCTGTTGCCATTTATTCACCTTCTTCATAAGTTACTGTTTTCTCTGATATCGTATCGTCATCGCGCTTTATAATATATTCTGCTTTACTATCCGGAGCAATTGTCAATGTAAATTCATACTCTGTATCTTCAGTAATTGTATCTTCTTTATATACTTCTGATATATCATGTTCCATATCATCAATATAAATTTGGACCGTTTGTTCGATTGGTTCTTCATCTATTTCTCCTGATGTATCTGGGTTATAAGGTACAGTAAATGTGACTGTATGTGAAACTGGAGGCTTTTTCTCTGGTCCTGTAGAAATATAAACAGTTACTGACTGACCTTCTTCTAACTCCGTGTTCGTACCTGGATCTTGACGAATAATTTCCCCTTCCGGTGTCGTTTCCGAATTTTCCTCTACAACTTCCATAGTTAAATTATTGCTTTCTAAATAATCTCTTGCCTCTGCCTCAGTCATTCCTTTAAGATTATTTAAATTAATGGTCTTCGGTCCACTACTCACACGAAATATAACTTTTGTTTCGCTTGGGACTACTTCACTATCTGCTGTAGGTTGAATCTGATTGATAATTTCACCAACAGGTTGATCCGAATTTTCTTCATATGGATCTAGAACTTCATATCCTTCATCTTCCAAGAGTCTTTTTACTTGATCAAAATCCTTTCCTTCATAATTCTCAAACGTTACTTTTTCTTTTCCTTTACTAATAAATACGGTAATATTCGACCCCTCTTTTACTGTACTGCTAGCTTCAGGACTCGTTCTAACTACATTGCCTTCTTCTATATCTTCCGAGAATACTTCTTCGCGGTTAACAACCAGTCCTAGTTCCTCTAATTCGCTAACTGCATCCGTATATGAGTTATCCGTTACATCGGGAATAGTTACATCTTTTGGCTGAAATAAATCAGGAAACGCAAATAAGGTAACAGCAGTTGCTACTAATAATAGCAGTACAATGACTGGAATTACCCATTTCTTTTTTTTCCTTTGTTGCTTTTTTGCCTTTTTGTCTTTCTTCTTCTTTTGTTTTTTTGCTTTCTTATTTGAAGTCGGCTTGTCCGGTTCTTTATAAGGTTTGGTTGGCCCATTGGTCTGATGAATGATTGTATCTCCATCATTTACATTGTCTCCGACATCATCCGTTATGATTGGAATAGCCTTTGTTTCTTCACCAGCTTCCGATGGAGGTGTAAATACCTCCTCATTTAGTTTCGCTGGATGCAACGCGACTTCCAGTGCTTCTTCTAAATCATAAATTGTCTCATAACGATGGAACGGATCCTTTGCAGTTGCTTTTAATACAATGTTCTCCACACTCTGAGGTACATCCTGGTTATATTTCCTAACAGATGGTGTATCGCTCTGTAAATGTTTTAATGCAATCGAAACGGCAGATTGCCCAGAAAAAGGCAGCCTCCCAGTTAATAACTCATATAGTACAATCCCAATTGAATATATATCAGATTTTTTCGTAGCCATTCCTCCTCTGGCTTGTTCAGGTGATAAATAATGGACCGAGCCGAGGATAGAATTTGTTTGTGTTAATGCCGTAGCACTTAAAGCAATCGCAATACCAAAATCAGTTACTTTTACTTGACCATATGCATCAATTAAGATATTTTGCGGTTTAATGTCACGATGAACTAAATCGTTAGCATGAGCGTGAGCAATTGCTGCCGCTATCTGTTTCATAATGTCCAGTGCTTCCTGAACATCTAACGGACCGTTCTTTTGTATGTATTCCTTAAGTGTCATACCATCTACGTATTCCATTACCATGTAGAGAAGACTATCTTCTTCACCTACATCATATATGTTAACAATATTCGGATGGGAAAGACTTGCTGCTGAATGAGCCTCTCGATCAAAACGAGCAATAAACTCCTCATCATTTGCATACTCTAATCGCAGCGCTTTAATAGCAACATCTCTTTCTAAGATTATATCTCTTGCTAAATAAACATTCGCCATCCCTCCGCCACCAATTGTATCTTTAATTTGATAACGATCACTAAGTAGATGGCCGTTTAACATAACCATTCACCTTCTTCCTCAGCAGCGGTATACTGAAATAGAATAAGGGAAATATTATCTTCTCCACCACGTTCATTTGCTAGAGCTATCATTTTTTCACCGGCTTCGTATAACCCATCTGTTGTTTGCATTAATTCAAATAATTCTTCATCAAGCACTTTATCTGTTAAGCCATCTGTACATAATAAGAGTTTATCATCTTCTTCTAATCCTAGGGTTTTAACATCACTATCAATTTCTTCTTCCGTTCCTAATGCTCTTAAAACCACATTTTTTCGTGGATGACTTATTGCATCATCTTTTGAAATTTGGCCGGATTGTACAAGCGCATTGACAAGAGAATGGTCCTCAGTAACCTGCTTTAAACCTTCTTCTGTATAAAAATAACATCTGCTATCACCAATATGTGCAATTGTCATAAAATCTCCGATAACAATAGCTACAACAATTGTAGTGCCCATTCCGTGGCATTCTTCGTTTTCTTGAGCATGCTGAAAAATGGAGGCATTTATTTCAATCATTACATTGCTAATCCACGTTTCTGTCGCTTCTGGTGTATGTAATTTTCCACTCTGTTCCCATTTTTCTTCTAATAAAGAGGTCGCCATCTGGCTTGCTACATCTCCGGCCTGATGTCCTCCCATTCCATCTGCTATTACTGCTAAAAATTGGCCGGATGTATTGTAGAAAATCCCGCCAGAGTCTTCGTTATGTGTTCTAACCAGTCCCCGGTCAGTTAAAAAATGAGCTTTCATTATTTCACCCCTTTTGTTCATCCAATAACCTTGTTAACTTACAGTATTACACAATCTTTGTAATAAAAGAAGTCTATTCACTACTTTTTCGCTTCAATCTTGTAAGGAAAAAGCCATCTGTATTAAATGTATGAGGGAAAATCTGAAGTCCAACTGAACTAATGCCAATTGAACCACGTAATGGTTCCGGCAACTCATCAAAAAACGTTTTATCTACTTGCCAGCATTCATTTTGGCCCAAAAACCGTCTTACAACGGTTTCATTTTCTAGTTTATCGGTTGTACACGTACTATAAACCATAGTTCCTTCTTCTTTTAATAATGTAGAGACATGATTTAGAATATCCAATTGAATAGAGGACAATTTTTCAATGTCATTTTCGGTTTTATGATATTTAATTTCCGGTTTCCCTCTAATCACACCTAATCCTGAACAAGGAGCATCGATCAAAATACGATCAAACGTATGAACAGGATACAACTCTTGTAATTTCCTAGCATCATAGGCTAAAGCTTGAATATTGGTTAAGTGTAATTGATCTGCCTTTTCCTTAACCAATTTTGCTTTTTTCGCATGGAGATCATGTGCATAAACTTCTCCATGATTGCGCATCTTTTCTGCAATATGTGTTGCTTTACCGCCTGGCGCACTGCATGCATCCAATACTTTCATATTTTGTTCAGGATGGAGAATCTCAGCAACCAACATGGAAGTTTGATCCTGTATAGTAACATAATCTTCTGTAAATAATTTACTCTTCAAGATATTTCCGTCCACGATAATTATACCTTGAGGTGAGAAGAGTGATGGTTCAACTTCTAATCCTTCACTAGTCAACTGCTGTATGGCTTTCTCTCGGGTTACTTTTAAGGGTTGAACACGTACGGTTATTGGCTTGTGTTTCGTGTTGGTCTTGCACATTTCTTCGGTAATCTCTAATCCATATTGATCAATCCAACGATTGACTAACCACATAGGGTGACTTGTAGTTATTGCTATTCTTTTATTCCTATCTTGAATTTGATTTGTTTCAGGTACACCTTTCCGTTGAATCGACCGTAGTACTCCATTCACAAAAGAAGCACTTCCTTTATGCCCCCGTGTTTTAGCAATTTCTACAGCTTCATGTATGATTGCATGGTCTGGAATCCGATCTAAGTATACCATCTGATATATCGACATGCGTAATAGCATTTTCACCCAAGGCTGTACCTTTTTCCCTTGTTTGACGAATGCTTCTAAATAAAAGTCCAACGTCATCTTTTGTTGTATCGTCCCATACACGATTTCGGTAAATAAACCTTCATCTTTCGCAAGAATTCTTCCAGACTTTAATTCCTCATTTAAAACAAGATGGCTAAACCCTTGGTCTTTGTCAATACGTATAAGCACATCTAAAATTGAATTTCTTAACTGATTTGTTTGCATTTAAATTATTCACCCATTATTTGTCCGATTTTAATTCGATCTGGATTACCTTGCAGATAATCCTTTACAGTCATCCGCTTTTTACCAGCAGGCTGTATCTCCGTAATCTCAAAAGCCTGTTGATGTCCACATGCTACAACAATACTTGCATTGTTTGGCTTATCAATAATTTCACCAGCAGTATACCCGTTATTCCTATCTTTTACTGGCTTGCCCCACCAAATTTTCATTGGCTTTTTTTCATAGTTCGTAAATGCAACAGGCCACGGATGCAAACCTCGAACATGATTATAGACTTGTTCTGCATTCTTACTCCAATCAATTTTTTCTTCTTCCCGTCTTATATTTCTTGCGAAGGTAGCTTTATCATTGTCTTGTTGTATTGGTTGAATTTGTTTTTTGAAAAGCTTTGGAATGGTTTGTTCTAACAATTGTGAACCGGCTTTTGAAAGTTTATCATGTAGTATCCCTACATGATCATCAGCATCAATCGGGACACTTTGCTGTGTTAATATATCACCAGCATCTAACTTTTCCACCATATACATAATGGTTACACCTGTTTCTTTTTTCCCTTGTAAAATCGCATAATGTATCGGAGCACCACCACGTAATTCTGGAAGTAATGAAGCATGTACATTAATACATCCATATTCCGGTGTGGTTAATAATTCATTTGGAAGGATTTGACCATACGCTGCTGTTACAATCAAATCAGGTTGATATGCAAGAATCTCCTCATAATTATTCTTTAATTTTTCTGGTTGAAAAACCGGCAGATCATGCTGTAATGCTTCTTGTTTCACAGGTGTAGGAGTAATCGTACGCTTTCTTCCTTTCGGGCGGTCAGGCTGTGTTACAACGAGTACCACTTCATAAGGGGAATGAATGAGTGTTTGAAGAACTGGAACAGAAAAATCTGGTGTTCCCATAAAAACAATTCGTTTCATCTTATTACCTACTTTCTGGTTTTGGGGTTGTTTACATGAGATGATATGGTTGCATATCTATGGTGATTAGAATATCTTCTTTCCGAATATCAGCAGAGAATTGATCTAAAATTTTGGCTAAATACCCTCGCAACTCTGGTTCATTTCTGTATTTTATCATGCATTGGTAACGATATCTATCCTTAATACGCGGGATAGCAGAAGGAGTTGGACCTAAAATTATCGTCTCGTCTTTCACCAATTTGTTTAACATTTGAACAAAACGCTGCGTCGTTTGAACTACCTTAACTTGATTAGGATGAGAGATTGTTATAAGTGCCAAAAAATAATAAGGCGGATACTGAAATGTTCTCCTCATTTGCATTTCTTGTTTATAAAACGTCATAAAATCATATTTGCTTGCAAGTTCAATACTATAGTGATCTGGTGTATAGGTTTGAACAATTACTTTTCCTGTCAATTCATGACGGCCAGCTCGTCCGCTTACTTGAGTTAAGATTTGAAATGTTTTTTCAGATGAGCGAAAATCTGGCAAATGCAGCATTGAATCTGCAGTAAGAACTCCTACTAGAGTTACATTCTCAAAGTCTAAGCCTTTAGCGATCATTTGCGTACCTAATAGAATATCCGCCTCTTTGTTAGCGAATTGATTTAAAAGCTTTTCATGAGCTCCTTTACGTCTAGTTGTATCTACATCCATTCTTATTACACGGGCCTCTGGTATCAATTGCGTTAATGCTTCTTCTACTCGCTGCGTCCCCGTTCCAAAATAACGGATGGTATCACTTCCGCATTCCGGACAGTGCACAGGAACCTTTTCTTCGTAAGAACAGTAATGACATTTTAACTGGCTGCTTTTCTTATGGTAAGTAAGTGCAATATCACAATGCGGGCATTCATTTACATGTCCACAATCCCGACACATAACAAAAGTAGAATAACCCCTACGATTTAAAAGTAATACGATCTGCTCTCCTTTTTGGATACATTGCTGTATCTCCTCTTTCAGTTTTCTCGAAAACATCGTGCGGTTTCCAGCATGAAGCTCATCACGCATATCAACAATCTCGACTGGAGGAAGCATCTTATTATTCGTTCGTTTATCCAAAGTAGCTAACTTATAGACACCCTTCATGGCTCTAGCATAGGATTCCAAAGTCGGTGTAGCACTACCTAAGATGACTGGACACTGATGTGTTTCTCCTCTATATATGGCCACATCTCTCGCATGATAACGAGGCTGATCTTCTTGTTTATAGCTAGTTTCATGTTCCTCATCAATAATGATGACACCAATCTGTTCAAATGGAGCGAATATAGCTGACCTCGCTCCTACTACTACCTGCACTTCTTTTCGTTGAATACGGCGCCATTCATCATATTTCTCACCCGCAGATAAACCGCTATGCATGACCGCGACATTAGATCCAAACCTTCCCTTAAATCGTTTAACCATTTGTGGAGTTAGTGATATTTCCGGCACTAATACAATTGCTTCTTTTCCTTTATGAATGACATCTTGAATAACCTGTAAATATATTTCCGTTTTACCACTACCAGTTATACCGTGCAGCAGGAAAACATGATGTTCATTTTCAGCAATTGCTTCTTTCATCGGCTTTATAGCGGCTGCTTGCTGGTCTGTTAAGGGTAAATCAGTTGTCTGTGAAAAAAGGTGATTCTCATAAGGGTTACGGAATAATTCGGTTTGATAACTTTCTATTAATCCTTTTTCCTTTAATATATTAACTGTATTAGCCGTTGTTTGAACTTTTTTTAGCAGTTTTTGTTTTTCTATTGGATTTGGATTTTCCAAAAAATGGTTTACGAGCTGCCTTTGCTTTTTAGCATTCTTTGGTAAATCGAGCAATTGCTCTTCTAGTTCATGCAGCTGCTTTGCTGGTTTGAGCATGGTTCGAAATTTTTTTGTGATTCTCGATTTAACCAAATACTCGATGGATACATCACCATCCTTCACAGCTTTAGAAAGAACCCCGTATTTTAAGGTTGACGCAGTAAATTCCTCGTAGGCGATGCTATCTCTACCAGCAAATAAGGCTTCCAATTCTTTAGAAAGCAACGCTTCGGTATTAAGCACAATCTCTTTTTTATATGTGGCTTTTAATACTTGTGGAAGCATCACTTGTAATGCAGTAATCTGTAAACTTACCGTTTGATTGGCTAGCCATTTCCCTAAATCTAATAACTCCTTTGTTAGTACAGGATGAAGATCCAACACATCAATAATCGACTTCAAGCTATTATACGAAGAATTTTCAGTAGCACCAACAATAAAACCCATCACTTTCCTAGGACCAAACGGAACAATTACCCGCATACCTATTGTTGCTATATCTTTAAATTTATCAGGGACTCTATAGTCAAAGGTTTGGTTAATCGAAGCTGCAGGCACATCAACAATTACATTGGCTATATTCACACGACCTCATCCTTCAAATCGTTTGCAATTAATGTTAATAACTGTGTAGCAATTTCTTTTTTTGATGCTAAAGGAATCGATTCCGTGTTTTGATGCTTATTGATGTACGTGACTACATTCGTATCTCCTTCAAACCCTGCACCTTCTGCTGCAATATTATTAATAACAATAGCATCTAAATTTTTATATGCTAACTTCCTCAATCCATTCTCAATTGGTTCTTCGGACTCCGCAGCAAAACCCACGAGAAATTGACCTTCTTTTCGTTCACCAAGCGAATGTAATATATCTTTAGTCCTTTCCATGGCCACTTGCCATTCACCATCTTGCTTTTTCATCTTTTGATCATAGATTATTTTTGGGCGATAATCTGCTACCGCAGCTGCTTTAATAACAATGTCATTACTTGCAAAGTTCGCATGCATCGCTTGATACATTTCTTCAGCCGTTAAAATATCAATTCGGTTTATTTGAGGGTGGCTGACAACTTGCGAAGTTGGCCCAGCTATCAAAGTAACTTCAGCCCCTGCTTGAGCAGCTGCTTCCGCTAGAGCAAACCCCATTTTTCCTGAGGAACGATTTGTGAAAAAACGTACTGGATCAACCTTTTCTCTAGTCGGTCCAGCAGAGATCAAAACATGTTTACCTTGTAAAAACCTTTCTTTGTCGTCAACATTGCCTTCTGCCTTTTTTGATAACTGATGAGATTCTATTGTCTCAATAATGGTTGCTGGTTCTTCTAACCTCCCCTTACCAACATAGCCACAAGCTAAATATCCGGCTCCAGGTTCAATAAAGTGGTATCCCCATCCGTCTAATTGCTTCATATTTTGAATTACTGCTGGATGTGCATACATATGTACATTCATCGCTGGAGCAATATAAACATCTGCTTGCGTAGCTAATAAGATGGTGGATAGCATGTCATCCGCAATTCCGTTTGCAAGTTTCCCAATAGCATTAGCAGTTGCTGGCGCTAATATAGCTATATCAGCCCAATCAGCAATATCAATATGTGCAATTTTAGCAGGGTCTTTTTCATCAAACGTATCTGTATAGACAGCGTGACGAGAAAGCGCTTGGAAAGTTAAAGGAGATACAAATTTAGTTGCATTTTCTGTCATTACAACTTTTACATTCGCACCTTTTTGCGTTAGTTTACTTGTAAGTGCACAAGCTTTATATGCTGCAATTCCTCCAGTAACACCGAGCAGAATATTCTTTTGATTGACCATTGACCTCAAATCCCCTTTCTACATTCCATACATAAACGGTTTTCTCTATTAATAGTTATAACACAAACTAAAAGTAGAAGAAAAAACCCTCGCTTATACATCGCGAGGGTACTTGTTTATGACCGGCTATATTGATAACTCCTCTTCTAAATAAAGCTTTTCTGCATACACTTCCTCAAGTGCCATGCCCACATACTTATGCGACTTAGGATTATCAACCAATACCTTTTTTGTTTCACTAATCTGTCTTGCACGCTTGGCCGATAAGGTTACAAGTGTATATTTTGAATTAATTTTAGTCTGCAGTAAATCAATAGACGGTTCTAACATTACAATTCATCCTCCAATAATTGTTTATATTGTTTTGCTATTCTTTCACGCTTTAAATGTTCACTTTGTATAATCGATTGTATTTTTTCAACAGCAAGATCTACATGGTCATTTACTACAACATAATCATAAGCATCCATCATTTCTATTTCTTTTCTCGCTTCTTTTAATCGATTTAGTACAAGCTCCGCGGACTCCGTGCCTCGATGGACGATGCGATTCTTTAACTCTTCCAAACTTGGGGGAAACAGAAAGATAAAAACACCTTCAGGAAAATTTTCCTTTACCTGAAGTGCACCTTGGACTTCGATTTCCAAAAACACATCATGACCTGCCGCTAATGTTTCTTCCACATAATTACGAGGCGTGCCATAATAATTATTGACATATTTTGCGTATTCTAGTAGTTGATTCTGCTCAATCAACGCTTCAAATGCTTCTTTTGTTTTATAGAAATAATCTACGCCATCTTTTTCACCAGGCCTTTGCTGACGAGTAGTCATCGAAATTGAGTATTTTAAATCCGTATCCCGACTAAAAAGTGCTTTTCTAACTGTTCCCTTTCCAACACCGGAAGGCCCGGAAAGAATAAAAAGGATTCCTTTTTCTTCTATCAAAACATTTCCTCCTAATTTTCGTCCGATACTTCCTCATGACTTAATACACGCTGCCCTACCGTTTCAGGTTGAACAGCTGATAACACGACATGGTCGCTATCTGTAATAATAACGGCTCTTGTTCTTCTTCCATATGTAGCGTCTACCAACTTATTATTATCCCTTGCTACCGTAATAATTCGTTTGATAGGAGCTGATTCCGGAGAAACTATGGAAATTACTCGATTTGCTGAAACAACATTTCCAAAACCAATATTAATTAATCGTAAACTCAAAATGAACCCTCCGTATATTCTTACTCTCTATTCTAGTATCATTATACGTAAAATAGGACCCAAAACTCAAATATTATTCGATATTTTGTACTTGTTCTTTTAATTTTTCAATTTCACTCTTTAATGCTACTGTATGCTCACTTATCATCCCATCCATTGATTTTGAACCGATTGTATTTGCTTCTCGATGCATCTCCTGAGCAATAAAATCTAGTCTTCTGCCAATGGCACCCTCTAATACCATCGTACGTTTAAAATGAGAAATATGACTGAATAACCGAGTTACTTCTTCAGAAATATCTCCTTTTTCAGCTAGAAGCACGATTTCTTGATGGATTCTAGAATTATCCAAGTCTATTTCATCTGTTAAATGCTGTTCTACTCTATTTTTTATCCGTTCACGATATTCTTGAATCACTACAGATCGCCTCATTTTAATTTTATCGATCGTAGCTTCCATCGTATGTAGTCGATGTTGCAAATCAGTAATTAAGTACGCACCTTCACTTTGGCGCATTTCAACTATCTGATGACATGCATCTTTAACAACAGCTAGTATTTCCTTTTTAAGATGATCGGATTGTGTTTCTTCTTCCTGTACTGTAAACACTTCGGGAAGCGCTGTAATAATCGTTGGGGGAATATCATGATCATTGAGATCGTAATGTTGTTTCATTCGCTTCATTTCATTCATATATTGGTCAACAAGATTCCAATCTGTTGTTAGACGCCTTTGAATAAGGTCATTTCCCTCAATACGAATAAACACTTCCATTTTTCCTCTATGAAATAAAGACTGTACCATTTTCTTCACTTTATCTTCCATAAATAAAAAAGAAGGTGGTAATTTCACACTAACATCTAAGAATCGATGATTAACACTTCTCATCTCTACCGTAATATTTGTTTGTTCAAATGAAATACTACTTCTTCCATATCCAGTCATACTAAAGGCCATTAAAATCACTCCACATCTAATTATAAGCGGATGGAATACAATTTGAAAAGTGTTATGTTTACATTTTCCGTTATTTTCGATTATAAAATAATGTTATTTAAATGAAAGAACCTGCCCTTTCAAATAGAGGCAGGTCAAAAATTAGTAGATGATATTTTGTTATTTTATTTTTTAGTGAATCCAAATAGCACGGTTGGTAAGGCACTTAATACACCAATATACATCCAATCTCTAATACTTAAGGAAGTTGTATGGAAGACAGGTTGTAATGGCTCCCAATAGATTACAATTAGTAAAAGTAATAGCGATGAAAGTACCGCAAATACGAGATAAAGGTTTTCAAACGGATTTCGTGAAAAAATAGAATTTTCACTTCGACAATCGAACACGTGAATCAGCTGAGCCATCACTAGGGTTGTAAAGGCAATTGTTTGCGCATAAATTAAATTTTCTGGATCATTTTGATACGTAGTCATAAAGCCTATTAACGTCACTATCCCTATTAGAATTCCTCTACTAATAATCTTATAACCAAGCCCTCTTGCGAACACACCCTCTTGTAAACTTCTTGGTCGACGTGTCATCACATTTCCTTCTGGTTTATCCAGTCCTAGTGCCATTGCCGGTAATCCATCTGTCACAAGATTCACCCAGAGAATTTGGACGGGAACTAGTGGGAGTGGTAACGAAAGCATCATGGCAAACAACATTACCAATATCTCTCCAACGTTGGATGCTAGCAAATAACGGATAAATTTCCTAATATTTTCATATATATTACGTCCTTCTTGAATAGCTGATTTAATTGTAGCAAAATTGTCATCCATAAGAATAAGTGACGATGCTTCTTTGGTTACATCTGTACCACCCATTCCCATGCTCACACCTATATTACTAGCTTTAATAGCCGGAGCGTCATTAACCCCATCTCCTGTCATGGCTACAACATGGCCTTTCTCTTGGAAAGCATGAACAATACGTAATTTATGTTCAGGTGTCACTCGAGCAAAAACGTACGAGTCTT
This sequence comes from Virgibacillus salexigens, assembly GCF_000723585.1. Taxonomy (NCBI): domain Bacteria; kingdom Bacillati; phylum Bacillota; class Bacilli; order Caryophanales; family Bacillaceae; genus Virgibacillus; species Virgibacillus salexigens. The sequence goes on from NZ_CCDP010000001.1 coordinate 2,471,398, forward strand.
CAATTATATCTTCTAATTCCGTATCTGACATTTCATTTATTTGATACCCCTCTAACACTTGTCCATGATTGGGCAGTAAATCAAGACTCTGCGCAATTGCGCGAGCAGTCTTTACATGATCACCAGTAATCATTACTGTTTTAATACCTGCATTTCGGCATTCAGCAATGGCCTTTTTCACTTCTTTTCTTGGAGGATCTATCATTCCATATAGACCAATAAACGTTAGATCTTTCTCTAACATGGATGATTCCAAGTCATCTTGTTTAGATAATGGTTTAACAGCAATGGCTAATGTTCGCAGCGCTTTAGCCGCCATATGATCGATGGCATGTTCAATGTTACGTTGATCGGTTGTTTTTAATAACTGCCTTCCACTTTCATTCATATGAAACGAGGATCGAGGCAATAAAACATCAGGTGCACCTTTTGTTACTAAAAATCGTCGGTCATTAGAATCCTCAAGCACCACACTCATCCGCTTTCTTTCTGAATCGAACGGAAACTCCTTTATTACTTTATACGATTCCTCATCTGAAACAGTTAGCCCGATTTTTCGTGCAGCGACAAGTAAAGCACCATCAGTTGGATCACCATCAATAAAATATTTCCCTTTTTTTACTATGAGCGACGCCTGGTTACAAAGCATGCCATATAAAAGCATCGATTGCATATTCGGAAATGTATGATCTACCTTTTGTTTATCGATGAAATAATCACCACGTATATCATACCCATCACCAGTTACATAGATTTGTTTTTCATTTAAATACAGTTCTTTTACTGTCATTTGATTTTCCGTCATCGTTCCTGTTTTATCTGAACAAATAACCGAAGCACATCCAAGTGTTTCTACTGCAGACAGTTTTCTTACAATCGCTTTTTTACGTATCATCCGTTGAACACCCAGAGATAGGGCCACTGTAACAATAGCTGGTAATCCTTCTGGAATAGCTGCAACAGCTAATGATACACCTGCTAAAAACATGGTATACACTGGGTGACCTTGTAATACGCCTAAGACTACCACGAGCGCTGTTAATAATAACGCAACAACAATTAATATCTTACCTAATTCCGATAATTTCCGCTCCAATGGTGTTAATATTTTCTTTGTGTTTCCCATCAAAGAAGCGATTTGTCCCATTACTGTATTCATTCCCGTACCAACAACTATGCCTACTCCTGTTCCTCTTGTAACCAATGTCCCCATAAATCCCATATTAACTTGGTCTTGTGCATCTAGCTTATCTTTCCTAATCGCAGTGGCGTGTTTCATAACGGGTAAAGATTCCCCAGTTAGAGCAGACTCCTCTGTTTCTAAACTATTTGATTTAACGATACGAACATCTGCAGGAATCCGGTCTCCACTGGAAATTCGAACCACATCTCCAACAACTACATGCTGTGAAGGAATCTTACTCCATTTTTCATTACGTAAAACATGAGCCATTGGAGCAGATAGTTCTTTTAATTTATCTAACGATTTCTCCGCTTTTTGTTCTTGGAAAAAACCGATACAACCATTAACAAGTACAATTACCATAATGGCAATCGCATCAATATATTCACCAAGCAGCCCAGCAACTAATGTAGCCGCTAATAAAACAAGTACCATAAAATCTTGAAATTGTTTCAAAAAGATTAGCCACTTCGGTACCTTTTTCTGAGCTTCTAATGCATTGGTTCCGTATTGTTTCCGTCTCTTTTCTACCTGTCTATCATTTAACCCACGATTCGCTGTAACATGTAATTTTTGTTCTACGTTTTCTACATCCAATTGATACCAATTCATTCCTCATTCCTCCAAATCATAGCGCTTGTTTCTATGTTAGTTTCGATGTTTTTCATGTCTTTAATGGATATATATGCAGACTTGTCCCAAAAAATGCTATAATTGCGCTTGAGGTGATTTTATGCCATTTGACGGTATCGTTACACACGCAGTAACAGAGGAATTGAATAAAGACATTATTCCTGGAAAAATAACTAAAATATATCAGCCCACCAATACAGAGTTGTTGTTTACAGTAAGAAGTAGAGGTAACAATGTAAACTTGTTATTATCCATTCATCCTTCTTATGCGAGATTTCATTTAACAGCTGCTAGTTTCGATAATCCGAAAGAGCCGCCAATGTTTTGTATGGTGTTGAGAAAGCATCTCTCAGGAGCAATCATTGAAGATATAGAACAGTACAAATTGGAGCGAATTGTCTCTTTCACGATAAAGACAAGAAATGAAATTGGTGATTTGACAACTAAAAAATTAGTGATTGAATTAATGGGAAAGCACAGTAATATTATGTTAGTTGATGCCGAACAAAATCACATTATAGATAGTTTGAAACATATTTCTATGGCCCAAAACCGGCATCGCACCATATTACCTGGACATCCATATCAAATGCCCCCACAACCAGATAAGTTAAATCCACTTCATATCAATGAAGAACAATTTATCAAGCGATTAGACTTTAATGCTGGTAAGTTAGATACACAAATTGTCCAAAATCTTATCGGCTTTTCACCATTTATCGCTAAAGAACTAGTGAGTCGCGCCAATCTTGGTTCAGCTAATACGTATAAACAAGTTTTTAACACGGTACAAACGCAGTTACTTCAATCCGAGTACACACCAGCTATATATATAGACAAAAAAGAAGAATTTCATGTCATACCCATACATTCATGTCCCGGGGAAGTGATCACATATGCTTCCACCAACAAAATGTTAGATGACTACTATACAGGAAAAGCTGAACGGGATCGTGTTAAACAACAAGCGAAAGACCTTTATCGATTTTTAAAAAATGAGAAAGACAAAAATAAGCGTAAATTAAAAAAACATGAACAGACCATTAAAAAAGCAGAAAACAAGGAACACTATCAAAAAATAGGGGAATTATTAACGGCGCATATGCATCTTATCTCGCCTGGGGATAAACAAGTAAAAGTAATCGACTATTATGATCCAAACCAGTCTGAACTGAATATCGAGTTAAATCCCAATAAATCTCCAAGTGAGAATGCACAAAGCTACTATAAAACCTATCAAAAACTGAAAACGTCAGAACAAATCGTTTCGAAAGAGATTATTAAAACAAAAGAAGAAATCGCTTATCTGGAGCAACTAATTCAGCAAATTGATGCTGCCAGCATGGCGGATATTGAAGAAATTCGTGAAGAGCTTCGTGAAGAAGGATATCTAAAGAAACAAACCAAACAAAAGAAGGCGAAGAAAAAACCGTCAAAACCAACACTAGAAAAATACCGGTCATCAGATGGTACAGAGCTGCTAGTCGGCAAAAACAATAAACAGAATGAATATTTAACAATGAAATTAGCAGCACGTGATGATATCTGGCTTCATACAAAAGATATTCCTGGCTCACATGTTGTTATTCGGACTAAAGATCCAAGTGAAGAAACCATTCAGGAAGCAGCTATTTTAGCAGCCTATTTTAGTAAATCCCGTCATTCTTCAACAGTACCGGTCGATTTCACAAAAATTCGTCATGTGAAAAAACCAAACGGAGCAAAACCAGGATATGTTACGTATGATAATCAAAAAACGGTTTTTGTTACTCCAAGTGAAGCACTCGTTACGAAATTAAAAATAAAAGAAGGATGATCCATGATAACTGGATCATCCTTCTTTGTTTACAAACTATACTGCCTGTGGATTCAATTGAACCTTAATATTCCCTCTCGTCGCCTTTGAATATGGACAAGCTTGATGTGCTTTGTCAGCAAGCTCTTCTGCTTCTGATTGCTCGACACCTTTTATTTTAATCGTTAGCTCTACACTGATTTTAAATCCATTATCTTCAGGGTCTTTTAAAAAGCTGACTGCCGCAGTCGTCTCTGAGTCGATGTTTTTTTTCGCTTTTGATGCTACCAAATTTAAAGCTCCATCAAAACAAGCAGAATAAGCTGCAGCAAATAGCTGTTCCGGATTAGAACCTTTATCTTCTTTATTATTCGCTGGGTTTACTAGTTTTAAATCAATTAATCCATCGTCAGATTTAACATGTCCATCTCGACCGTTTTTTGCTGTTGCATTTGATGTAAAAATAACATCTTTCATGATCTAACACTCCCTTTTTCTAATCTAATAATGGTATACCTTTTCTAGCGATATTTTAAACATCCCTTTTCAAGTCGATAATAGTTCTACTAGTTTATCAATAAAATGATCTACTTGCGGTAACGCTCGAACCCCTTCTTGAAAACAAACCCAAGTATGACGAGAAACAACTTGGTTATTCAAAGTTAAAGGCAGATTAGGGTACTCTTCGCGCATGGTATCAGACACACTTTCAGGAAGTACGGCCATGCCTAAACCTTGTTTCATAAATTGTTTACATGTTTCGATTTGATCAACTGTAATGGTCTTTACTGGTTTCATCTTATCCTGATGGGCATATAACCAATTATCGACAAGCTCGTGCATACTATCATCTGTACTAAACGAAATAAGCGGTCTTTCTTTTAAAGAATCATGTGGAAAAGGTTCCGTATCAAATATGTAAAGTGGATCATCAAAAAGTTGAATACACGTACTTTCTTTTAATTTTTCCCCACGAATAATACAAACATGATAGTTTTTGTGATCTCGCTTAATATCTTCACTAATTCCAGTAACTAAATCAATGGCTACTTTCGGATAAAGTGCAGTGAAGTTCCCCAGTATAGCTGGCAGAAAACGCTGACTAATCAGCGATGAACATGCAATAGACAGGGTCCCCTGAACATCTTCACTGGATTGGGCCAATTGATTCTTTAGAGACCTTTCACCATCAATTACTTCTTTTGCATGTTTGAGAACAATTTCTCCTTCTGGTGTAGGTAGTAATCGTTTAGGCGTTCGAATAAACACCTGATGCCCAAAATATTCTTCAATATACTTTAAGCGTTGTGTTACTGCAGGCTGAGAAATAAGTACTGCCTTAGCTGTTCCTCGTATTGTTCCGATTTCGCTAAGCTTTAACAGAAGTTCATAATCATCAATTTTCATATTCACCATCCCTTTTGATAATTTTTAATTATCTATCATGATTATAATTTAATATTTTACTTATTGCATTATATTACATAAACTAATAGTAATAAAGATGTTCTTTATCCAAGGGGTGTGTGCATGTGATAAAGCACATATTTTTTTAGGAGAGATGGAAAATGAACGAAAAAGACAATGTGAAACGAGTTTTCTCAAAGAACAAGTATGCCTATGTTACAAGCTCAACCCATGCATATGGGGATGATTTATTAAAAATGGAAAGCTGGTTAGATCCAGATCCGACAATGGCGGTACTTGATATTGCTACAGGCGGAGGGCATGCTGCAAAACGTCTTGCACCATCTGTTAGAGAAGTTTTCGCAACGGATATAACAAAAGCGATGCTAGAAAATACCAGACAACATCTACAAGCATATGCGAATATTAAATATGTTATTGCTGATGCAGAGAATCTCCCTTTTTTAGATCTTACATTCGATATGGTAACCTGCCGTATAGCTGCACATCATTTTCCACATCCAGAACAGTTTATTCAAGAGGTGAATCGTGTTTTAAAACCAAATGGTAAATTTCTATTTATTGATAATACCGTTCCTGAAGTACCCCGATATGCATCCTTTTTGAATCGATTGGAGAAAATGCGGGATTATAGTCATGTACGTTGCTTGTCCGTGAATGAATGGAATCACTTGTTTAAAGAGAATCATTTAACAGTTATTCAACAAGAATATCGTAAGAAAAAATTAAATTATACTAATTGGATAAATCGAACATTACATCAATTTCCAGCTAAAGAAAAAGTGCATCAGTATATGTTAAAGGCAGATCAAGAAATCCAGTCCTACTTTGAATTCAAGCAAGCCAATGGAAAGATCCAACAATTCACGATCGACGAATGGATGGTCGTTGCTCAAAAACTGCTATAACATAGTAACAACCACATTTCTCAGAGAAAGAATATCTCCAAGAAATGTGGTTGTTATGCTAATTTATTTCTCCATGTTAATAATTCTACGGCTTCTTGTTCATTAATCTCACGGTTTATTCTCAAATCTTCAATTAATTGATCAAATCCTGTAAGGCTATATTGGGAAAAACCTGATTCCAAGAAGGCATCTGTTGCTTTTTTAAGTCCATAAGTGAAAATGGAAAATACCGCACTTATTGTGCCTCCCGCATGTTCAATTGCTTCAGCTGCTTCTATTGATGATCCTCCTGTAGAAATAAGATCTTCAATTACAAGTACTTTCTTTCCTTCTGCCAGCTCTCCTTCGATTTGATTCCCTTTGCCATGACCTTTCGGTTTTGAACGAACATAGATCATCGGTAGGTTTAGTTCTTGTGCTAACCATGCTGCATGGGGGATCCCCGCAGTAGCACATCCGGCAATAATATCGGGGGTTAGTTGCCGCTCCTCCATTAATTGAATAAAGGAAGCGGTAATTTTTTGGCGTACATCAGGATAAGACATTGTCAATCGGTTATCACAGTAGATAGGAGATTGAATACCTGAGGTCCACGTGAAATATCCTTTTGTTTTTATTTGCACTGCTTGAATACGAAGTAACTCACGGGTAATGTCATGATACTTATTCATTCTCCCACTCCCTTTTTAATTGCTGATATGCCTCATAGGGGTTATCAGCTTTGGTTATACTTCTACCAACCACAAGATAATCTGCTGCATTTTTTCGAGCAAAAGAAGGGGTAGCAATCCGTTTTTGGTCATTCTTACTAGATTGGGACAAACGAATGCCAGGTGTAACTGTTAAAAAGGATTGACTACATACTTCTTTTACTTTAGCTGCTTCATGAACAGAACAGACTACTCCATCTGCACCGTTTTGCTTAGCAAACTGTGAATAATACATCACATTCGCTTGAATGTCTCCAGGAATTAACATCTGATCATTCATGATTGTTTTATTCATAGAAGTCAATATAGTAACAGCCAATAACTTTGTATCATGATTGGGATTGCCTTTTAATAACCCTTCTTTTGCTTGTAAAATCATCTCACTGCCACCTAATGCATGAACATTAACCATCTCTATTTCTAGTTTGGCAATATTCTGCATCGCACGATTTACCGTGGTGGGGATATCATGAAGTTTTAAATCAAGAAATATAGGATGATTTTTTTCTTTTAACTTTTCAATGATCTTTGGGCCTTCTCGATAAAATAATTCCATGCCTACCTTTACAGGTACTCCCTGCAAATTATTTTGCTCTAGAAACATATTTGTTCTATCCAGATCTGGGAAATCCAGTGCAAGAAAAATAGGTATGTTCATCATTTAATCCCCTCTCCAATTGCATCTTTCACCGATGCAAAACCATATGTTTGCAATGTATTTGGTAATTCTTCAATGATCTCTGTACAAGCAAACGGATTTTGAAAGTTTGCTGTTCCAACAGCTACAGCACTAGCCCCTGCCAGTAAAAATTCGAGAACATCTATTGCAGTAGTAATACCTCCCATTCCTATAATTGGAAGGCTAACGCATTGTTTGACTTCATAAATCATTCGAATGGCTATTGGCTTAATAGCGGGTCCAGACAACCCTCCCGTTTGATTAGCAAGTAATGGTTGTTTTGATGGTAAGTGAATTTGCATCCCAGTTACCGTATTAATCATAGATAAACCATCCGCTCCTGCTTGCTCCACAGCTTTAGCCATGGCTACGATATCTACTACATTTGGGGAAAGCTTTACATAGACCGGTAAATTACTTGACTCCTTTACAACGCTGGTTACCTTTGCAGCCATTTCTGGATCTGTACCAAACTGAATACCACCTTCTTTTACGTTTGGACAAGAGATATTTAATTCTAAGGCTGCCACTTCCTTTACTGCATTAAACGCTGATGCTACCTCTTTGTATTCTTCTAATGTGCTGCCAGCAATGTTCGCAATTATCGGAGTAGCATAGTTTGCTAGAAATGGTAGTTCGTTTTCTATAATTTTATCTACCCCTGGATTCTGCAAACCAATAGCATTTAACATACCAGCAGCAGTTTCCGCGACTCGGGGAGTTTGATTTCCGAATCGAGCTTGTTTGGTGGCAGCTTTCATAATAATCGCACCTAATCTATTTAAATCATAGAATTCGCTATATTCTCTACCGAATCCAAAACATCCAGAGGCAGGCATGATTGGATTTTTTAATGATAGACCTGGTAGTTCTACTGCTAAACTCACGATAACTGTACCTCCTTCGTATGGAAGACAGGTCCATCATGACATATCTTTTTATAACCTCCAGATGGAACTGCAGGGATAACACAAGCAAAGCAAGCACCTACACCACATCCCATTCGTTCTTCCAAAGAGATATATCCAGGTATGTCCTTGAGTTGTGTCGTTATAGCTTTTAACATCGGTAAAGGTCCACACGAATAAAAACAATCAAATGCTCCGATCTGATCCAGCACGTTAGTTACAAACCCTTTTTCCCCGTAAGATCCATCATTTGTTACAATTATTGAGCGACCTAGCTGCTTGAATTTATTCTCATAGAAAACATAATCTTTGGATTGAAAACCTAACACGGATACAATATTAATCTTTTTTTTCGTTAACTCATTGGCCAGATAATAGAGTGGAGGTATACCAATACCACCACCTATAATAAGTGCTGTTGAATGAGCATTAGGTTCAAGCGGAAACCCATTTCCGCTTGGTCCTAATGCATTAATTGTGCTTCCTATGGAATTTGAAGCTAATGTCCTTGTTCCTTCACCGACAACTTTAAAAAGAATTGTCACCGTATTTTCTTGTTTATTCACTTGTGCAATTGATATTGGCCGCCTTAACATATGTCCTGTTAGTAGAAGATGTAAAAATTGTCCCGGAACAGCATTCTGACTTATATATTCATTTTCTAACACCATTTCTATTGTATCTAATGCGATTATTCTAGTGTGTTTAATGATCATGTTTTCTTTTCGCATCATAAGCTGGCTACCTCTTTATCCACCATTGGTTTAGCTTGAAACGTCATGGAATCAATTACATTTAGGATTGCATTCGCTGTGTCTAAGTTAGTTAAGCAAGCAATCCCGTGTTCTACGGACTCTCTACGAATACGGAAGCCATCCGACCGCGGCTGCTGACCGGAAGTCAATGTATTAATAACATACTGTACATCACCATTTTCAATAATGGACAGTACATTTGGTTCTGCAGCTCCAATTTTTTCAACTTTGGTTACTGGTATTCCAGCATCCCTTATATATGCTGCCGTTCCTTCTGTAGCGTATAACTGGAAGCCTAATTGATGGAATCTTGCTGCATTACCAAGCATTTCTTCCTTATCTTTATCGGCAACTGTTAATAGAACCGCTCCTTCTTGCGGCAGTTTAATGCCTGATGCAATTAACCCTTTGTATAATGCTTTTTCTAATGTCTTATCATAGCCAATGGCTTCTCCGGTAGATTTCATTTCCGGTCCCAAAATGGTGTCTACACTTCGTAATTTTTCAAATGAAAATACTGGAACTTTAACAGAAACTTGATTATCTTCAGGAAGAATGCCAGTAGTATACCCTAGATCACTTAATTTTTGCCCAAGTATACATTTTGTAGCTATATTTGCCATTGTTACTCCAGTAATTTTACTTAAAAATGGAATCGTTCTACTTGCTCTAGGATTCACCTCTAGTACATATACTTCTTGATCACAAACAATAAACTGGATATTAATAAGTCCTTTGACCTGTAACGCATGAGCAATACGTGTCGCAGCTTCTAAACATTTTTGCTTGACTACTTTACTTATTCGCTGTGGCGGATATACAGCAATGGAATCGCCTGAATGAACTCCTGCCCGCTCAATATGCTCCATAATTCCAGGAATAATTACTGTCTCACCATCACTAATAGCATCTACTTCTACTTCCATACCAGTGATATATTTATCGATTAAAATTGGATGCGCATCGGACACGTGATTTGTTTTAGCAAGATACGTTTCCAATTCATCCTCGTTATAAACAATCTCCATTCGACTTCCACCAATAACATAGGAAGGTCGAACAAGAACGGGATAACCAATTGAATCTGCTACTTCTCTCGCTTTTCGCATATTCAAAACCGTCTTGCCATCTGGTCGTAACAATTGTAAGTCATCAACCAGCACTTCAAACTTGTCACGATCTTCAGCCCGATCAATCGCCTCTAAATTGGTGCCTAAAATTTTAACACCACGACGTTCCAGCCCAGCTGCTAAATTAATAGCAGTTTGACCACCAAATTGAACAATGACACCTACTGGATCTTCTAAGTCAATAACATGCATAACATCTTCCAATGTTAAGGGTTCGAAGTATAACTTATCAGAGATGCTAAAATCAGTAGAGACAGTTTCTGGGTTATTATTCATAATAATTGCTTCATAGCCCATTTCTTTAATTGCTAATACAGAGTGAACAGTAGCATAATCAAATTCAATTCCCTGGCCAATACGGATTGGACCTGAGCCAAGGACAAGAACTTTTTTTCGGCTAGACGGGATGGATTCATTTTCAGATTCATACGTACTATAAAAATAAGGTGTTTCGGATTCGAATTCTGCTGCACATGTATCTACCATTTTATAAACGGGAGAAATATCGTTATTAATGCGATAGTTGTAAACAGCATCTTCTGACTGTTCCCAAAGTCGGGCAATATGTGCATCTGAAAATCCCAGTCGCTTAGCAGCTAAGGCAATTTCACTATCCTGCTTATTATATTTCAGCTGCTCTTCCATATCGATTAGTTTCTTTAACTTCATTAAGAAGAAGCGGTCAATTTTCGTATGTTCAAAAATACGTTCCACGGATATATTTCGTCGTAAAGCTTCTGCTAAAACAAAGATCCGCTCATCATCTGCTTTTTGCATTCGCTCGAACAGAATTGAATTATTGACATCTTGTAAACTACTAATCCATAGTTGATCCGTTCCTATATCAAGAGATCGAATCCCTTTTAATAAAGATTCCTCAAAATTTCGTCCAATTGCCATTACCTCTCCCGTTGCCTTCATTTGCGTTCCTAAATTGCGATCTCCTGCAGTAAATTTATCAAACGGGAAGCGAGGTATTTTAGTTACAACATAATCAAGCGCAGGCTCGAAGCAAGCGTATGTTTTGCCAGTAATCGGATTGATTATTTCATCTAGGGTTAGACCAATAGCAATCTTTGCTGCCATTTTAGCAATTGGATAACCTGTTGCCTTTGAGGCAAGTGCTGACGACCTGCTTACTCTAGGATTTACTTCAATAATGTAATATTGGAAGCTATCTGGATCGATTGCAAGTTGAACATTGCATCCTCCTTCAATTTCCAGTGCTCGAATAATTTTTAACGACGCATTTCGTAATAATTGATATTCTCGGTCACTTAATGTTTGGGAAGGAGCAACAACCATCGAATCTCCTGTATGAATACCTACAGGATCAATATTCTCCATGTTACAAACAACAATAGCTTGATCATTCTTATCTCGCATAACTTCATATTCAATCTCTTTATATCCAGCAATATTCTTCTCTATTAAGCATTGAGTAACAGGAGATAGTGACAAGCCATTACGGGCAATCTCTCTTAGTTCGGTTTCGTTGTTACACATTCCGCCGCCAGTTCCACCAAGTGTATAGGCTGGTCGAACAATTACTGGATAACCAATGGAATCGGCAAAATTACAGGCTTGATCCACCGTATTGATAATTTGACTTGCTGGAACGGGTTCATTTAATTCATTCATTAAATTTCTAAACTTTTCCCTATCCTCTGCTTTTTGAATAGCTTCTAAAGAAGTTCCTAATAATTCGACATGGTATTCTTGTAATATACCTGTATTATTTAAAGCGACAGCGAGATTTAGCCCTGTCTGTCCACCAAGTGTAGGTAACAAAGCATCCGGCTGCTCGGTACGAATTATTTTTGTTAGAAATTCTACTGTCAATGGTTCCATATATACCTTATCCGCTACGGTATGATCTGTCATAATTGTAGCTGGATTTGAATTTGCCAATATTACCGTATATCCTTCTTCCTTAAGTGCTTGACATGCTTGTGTCCCTGAGTAGTCAAACTCTGCTGCCTGTCCTATGACAATAGGCCCTGAACCAATTACTAATATTTTATTTATGTTTGTGTTTTTAGGCATAGACTACTTCCTCCTTTTTCCCCTGTTCCATCATTGTTAAAAATGAATCAAATAAATGACTGGTATCTTCAGGCCCCGGTGAACTCTCTGGATGATACTGTACAGAAAATGCAGGATATCTTGCGTGTTCAATTCCTTCAACGGTATGATCATTCAAAGCTATTTGAGTTAATTTTAGCTCTGTTCCTGATAATGAAGCTTGTTTTACAGCATAACTATGATTTTGTGACGTAATATAGGTTCGATCTGTCTGAAGATCTTTTACTGGATGATTCGAACCACGATGACCAAACTTCATCTTTTCCGTATCTGCACCACAAGCCAGTGCTAATAGTTGATGGCCTAAACAAATACCAAAGATCGGTACTTTCCCTAACACTTGCTTAATCATTTCAATCGTTTCTGGGACATCCTTTGGATCTCCTGGTCCGTTTGTCAGCATGATACCATCCGCTTTTAACCGCAACATATTTTCTGCGCTGTAGTTATAGGGAACAACCGTGATGTGACAATCTCGCTTGGTTAGTTCTCGCAAAATCCCATGCTTCATACCGCAATCAACAACGACCACTCGTTTTCCCCTTCCAGGAACTACATATGGTTTAATGGTTGAAGTTTGGGATACTTGATTTGTAGCTAATTTACTTTCATTTAGCTGATTTACTACTTCCTTAGCAGGGATAGCAGCATCCACGATCTTTGCCTTCATCGTTCCATATCTTCGAATAATTTTTGTTAACTGGCGTGTATCAATTCCATAAATACCAGGAATGTCATTTGCTCGCAAATAGTGATCAAGTGTTTCTTCATTACGGAAATTAGAAGGATGTTCTGCTACTTCTTTAACAATAAATCCATGTATAAATGGGGTAACTGTTTCAAAATCATCCCGATTAATACCGTAATTACCTGATAACGGATAGGTCATCATGACAATCTGCCCACAATAAGAAGGGTCTGTAATGATTTCTTGGTAGCCAGTCATTCCAGTATTGAATACTAATTCACCAACGGTCTCTTTTTCACTTCCAAAACTATTGCCAACAAACATGGTGCCATCTTCTAATACGAGTTGTCTTTTCATCCGATCAGCTCCCCTTCATAAACAATATTACCTTCTGTCATCGTTAACACTGGCAATCCAGTTACTTCCCATTGATGGAAAGGTGTATTTTTTCCTTTTGAATAAAAGTCATGCTTATTAATTGAAGCAGTTGCATGCAAATCAATCAAAGTTAGATCGGCTATGCAGCCAGCTTCCATCTTGCCATATGGCAATTGGAATGTTTCTGCAGGTTTTACCGTCATCCAATTAATAAGTTGTTGAAGCGTTATCTTACCTGGTTGAACAAGATGTGTATAAAGCAATGAAAAAGCATTTTCCAGTCCAACGATACCAAAGGGTGCTTTTAAAAACCCCTGTTCTTTCTCATTTGTTGCATGTGGCGCATGATCTGTCGCAATAAAATCAATGGTGCCATCTAATAATCCTTCCAGTAATGCTTGCTGATCCTCTTTTGCACGTAAAGGCGGATTCATTTTATAATTTGCATCATCTGTCTGTATCGCCGTTTCATTCAGTATTAAATGATGTGGTGTAACTTCTGCTGATACATGAATCCCTGCTCGTTTGGCATCTCGTATAACCCTGACAGATTCTTTCGTACTAACATGACATACATGATAATGGCAACCAGTTGCTTCTGCTAATAAGACATCCCTAGCAATTTGGACAGATTCACTCAAAGAAGGTATCCCAGGCATTTGCATCCGCTCACTTACTTCGCCGTGATGCAGGACCCCTTCATAAACTATGGAATTATCCTCACAATGGGCCACAATTGCTTTATTCCCTGCTTTTGCTAGCTTCATAGCCTGAAGCATTTGATCAGCTGTTTGAACCCCAACTCCATCATCTGTAAAGGCAAATATATTTTTTCTCGATAATTCCTCCATATCTGTTAATTCTTTTCCCTGCAAATTTTTCGTGATTGCTGCATAAGGCAATACTCGAATATGTGCATTTGTTTCAATTTTCCTGAATAAACTTTCTATCGTATCGTTAGTACCTGGAACTGGATTGGTGTTTGGCATTGCACAAATGGTTGTATAGCCACCCTTTGCTGCTGCCATGGTGCCTGTTCGAATTGTTTCCTTATGCTCCCCTCCAGGTTCACGTAAATGAACATGTACGTCGATAAATCCTGGAACAAGAAGATGTCCGTTGCCATCAATTATTTGATCAGCCGGTTCTGAAATCTTTGTATCTACCTTTGAGATGTACTTACCATCTATGAATAATTCACATGCTTCAAAATCACCCGTTGATGACAACTTTTTCACGTTTTTGAGTATTTGCTTCATACGATATCCCCCATGCTCGTAATAGTTTTGTGATAATAGCCATACGTATATATACACCATTATTCATTTGTTTAAATATTCTAGAACGTTCACATTCTACGAGATCCGAATCTATTTCTACCCCTCGGTTAATTGGAGCTGGGTGTAGAAGAATAGCACTAGGATTCATATTTCTTTCCCTTTCTTTCGTTAAACCAAATTTCCTTAAATAACTACTTTGATCTATGGCGACTTCTTGATGTCTCTCATGTTGAATTCTTAATAGCATTAAAACATCGCAGATCTCTACAGCTTCATCCATGGTTATATAAGGAAAATCAAGCGTTTCATCCTTACAACCATCAACAGTGGATAAATATACGTTTGCTCCCAGTCTTTTTAAAGTTTGAGCGTTTGATTTTGCAACCCGACTATGCAAGATATCACCTGAGATAACAACATTAATTCCATTGAATTGTTGGAATTCTTGATAGATCGTTAATAGATCAAGCATACACTGAGTCGGATGTTCTTCTTTACCTGCACCAGCATTGATAATCGGAATGGAGAGTTGATCTTTTAGTTCATGAAACCAATCATCCGCCGGATGACGAATTACTAATAGGTTAGCTCCAATAGCTTGAAAGGTTTTTGCCGTATCATATAATGATTCCCCCTTTTGCGTACTAGAGGTTTCTTGATGAAAATCAAGTACTTCCATTCCTAATTTACGTTCAGCTACCAAAAAACTCATTTTTGTCCTGGTACTAGGTTCAAAGAATAAATTCGCAGCAAACCTCTGCTGTTCAATTGCACACTGCTTTTGCTGCAATTGTTCTGCCATACGTAATATCTCCATAATTTCAACTTCATCTAACTGATTTACAGAAAAGAAATGTCGCATAGATCCTCCTTAAGTGAATAATTTTGACTAACTGATGTTGTAAAAGAAACGTGCAAATGATTGTAAGATATAAATCCATAAAAAAACCTCTTTGCCTAAAGGTCGCAAAGAGGTATACATGTAAAACGATACACGTATGTCTGGGCAACCTTTCAGATCTCTCGGACCTAATTAAAGGTTTAGTATTATCTTATTGATTCTTTTCATATATTGAAACAGTGTCTTCCATGCCATCAATTTCTTCCAGCTTCACCATAATAATTTCTTTATCAGAAGTTGGGATATTCTTACCTACATAATCTGCCCGAATTGGCAATTCTCGATGACCTCTATCTACTAATACACCAAGTTGAATTTGTGAAGGTCTGCCAATATCCATTACTGCGTCCATAGCAGCTCGAACTGTACGACCGGTAAATAGAACATCATCTAGCAAAACGACTTTCTTCCCAGTCAAATCTGCAGGAATATTCGTCTCTTTTAATTTTGGATCTTCTCCATCTGTAGCCTTATCCAAGTCGTCACGATATAAAGTTATATCTAATTCACCGATTGGCACATCCATATTTTCTATTTGCTTTATCTTTTCCTGTAATCGTTTGGTAAGCGGAACTCCTCTTGTTTTAATTCCAACAAGTACTAGATCGTCCCCACCTTTATTCTTTTCCAGTATTTCATGCGCAATTCTTGTCAATGCTCTGTTTATTGACGGCTTATCTAAGATATCCGTTTTTTTCTTCATTCTGCCACCAACCAATCGTTTGAAAACTTTTCCTACAGGCCCTCTACTTACAAAAATATCCCTCTTTTCCATGAGGAAAAAAGGGATTAGGATTCTTTACTCGAATCATTTCCGTATCCTTTCTAGCCTCACGGGACTATTATTAAAGGGCCTTATCAATTCATCTGTTTAATTATTACAAAAGATAATTCGAATGTCAATATTTTTTATGAAGATAGGCAATTAATTCCTGAAAATAATCTGGTAAGTCTACTTCAAAGTGCATATATTCCTTCGTGGTTGGATGGGTAAATGCTATCTCTTTTGCATGTAATGCTTGTCCGTTTACATCAATTGTTTTTCTTGGACCGTATTTTGGGTCACCTACTAATGGATGATTAATATATTTCATATGAACACGAATCTGATGGGTTCTTCCCGTCTCTAGTTGACATTCGACATGTGTATAACCCGGGAATCGATCTAGTATTTGAAAATGGGTTATCGCTGCTTTCCCATTGTCCACAACTGCCATTTTTTGACGGTCTTTAGGATCCCGCCCAATAGGGGCATCAATCATTCCTTTTTCATGTGGAATTTCACCATGAACCATTGCTTGATAGGTTCGTTTTATATCCTTATTTGCCAATTGTTCTGCTAAACGCTGATGTGCTTGGTCATTTTTAGCAACAACCAATAAACCGCTTGTATCTTTATCGATTCGATGTACGATCCCAGGACGTTCCACACCATTTATTCCAGATAAATCATCACAATGATACAATAAGGCATGTACAAGTGTACCATGTTGATGACCAGGAGATGGATGAACAACCATTCCTTTTTGTTTATTAACGACTAATAAATCGCTATCTTCAAACACAATATCTAAGTCGATTGCTTCTGGTGTAAGATTTAACGGTTCAACTTCTGGAATCGACCATTGAATAATATCACCTGATTGACATTTATAATTAGCCTTCGTGACTTCATGATTTACATAAACGAATTGTTGAGCAATCCACGTCTGCACTTGTGATCGAGATATATCTTTATTTAAATCAGCTAATACTTTGTCAATCCGGGTACGATGCTGCTCTTCAGTTACAGTATGTTCAAATGTTGTCATGATTTGACTTTTCCTTTCTTTACTTCATCCATAATCATTGCCAAGATAATCAGGCATGCACCAATAACGAGACTTGAATCAGCTACATTAAATATCGGAAAATCATAACCGAATATAATAAAATCAAAGAAATCAACTACTTCCTGACGAAATAAACGATCAATGAAATTACCAATGGCTCCTCCTAACACCAAGCTTAACGCGATTGCAAGCCATTTACTCTCTTTTGCATACATTTGCATATAATAGATAACGACGATGACCACAATAGCGGTTACGATATAGAAAAATGTCATCTGACCTTCTAATATTCCCCATGCTGCTCCTGTATTTCGATGTGAGGTTATGTAAAAAAAGTTATCAATAATCGTAATTTGATCACCAAGCTCCATTGTTTTAACAATTATCCATTTCGTTAGTTGATCAATGGATATCATTATTAGTGCAATCAAGTAGTACCAATACATTGTTTTTCCCCCGATTTATTCTAATTTGTATCCCTTAATAGCATAATGGTTTCATCAAGTATTTTCAATATATCACAATCAAGCAAAAGCACAAGCATCTTTCATAGTTGCTACCAATTCTTAAATATGATTCATAACCTACATTCATTCCTAGAAATAGAGAGAATAAAAATAACTACTAGAAAATAAAAGGTATGAAGAAGATAGATAGTTACGCCCCTCTTCATTCTATAAAATATAATACACGCATAAGTGTATATTGAAAATATTTTATGCGTGTTTAAAGAATTAGCGTATCCCAAAATAAACGTAAGATCCCCAATGGCAGGCCTATTGTTTAATTGCTTATTTTTTTCACCTGCTTTAATGTCGCTACAATAAGAAAACTAACAATAACCAATAACAGCCAGGAACTCACCTTCCCTAGATGAACGATACTCCATGCATCGGCCTGATTGGGATATTCCCAGGCTCCAAAAAACGTTGCAATATTTTCAGCTACCCATATAAAAAATCCGATGAGGGTAAAAGAAAATACGATTGGCATACGATATTGAGTCCCATTAATTTCGTATATAACCCATGATTTCCAAAAAACGATAATTACAAGACCAGATAGAACCCAACGAATATCAAACCAATAATGATGGGTAAAAAAATTCAAATAAATCGCAGCTGCCAGCGGTACAACTATCAAAAACGATGGCCATCTAACCAGTTCAACCTCTAGCCTCCTCCATGCCTGACAAAGATAACTTGCTACACTTGCGTACATAAATCCACTGTACAAAGGCACCCCCAAAATCTTGGCATACCCCTCCTCTGGATAAGACCAGGAACCCATATGCACCTTAAAAAGTTCAAGCGCAAGTCCAATAACGTGAAACAATGTAATCACCTTTAGTTCATCCTTGGTTTCTAGCCCGGAATACACCATCCACCACTGCATTAGTAAACAGATCAGGAGTAACCAGTCATACCTTGGGAGAAAAGGAAGTGGAATGACTTGCGTCAAAGCTAAAGAGGCAAAGATAACGACAGGAAATAAACAAGACATGGCCTGTTGCCACCCAAAACGAATAAGTTGCTGTAGAGCTATAACGATTTTTCCCTTTCTTTTCATGTTAAGTGTCCCAATTTTATTAATCATGACTATCTTCATCTCTTCGGTATTCTAAAATATCTCCAGGCTGACATTCTAATGCCTTACAAATTGCGTCTAAAGTTGATATTCGAACCGCTTTTGCCTTTCCATTTTTCAAAATAGAAAGATTAGCCATTGTAATACCAACCCGTTCAGATAGTTCTGTTACACTCATTTTTCGTTTCGCCAACATCACATCAATATTAATTATAATCGCCATGTTATTCACCTCAGACCGTTAAATCATTTTCTGATTTTATTTCTATGGCATTCTTTAACAACTTCTGAAGAACAGCAGCAAAGACCGCAATAACAATGGAAGCAAAAATGATCACCAAGCCGAGCAAAACAATACCTGGAGCGTCATCTATCTCTGCCATTAGATATAAAATTGGGATAATTAATACATACAAGGCACTGATTGTAGTTGCACAGTGCTTTATATTCTTCAAGGCCATCACCGATAATTCCGAAAATGCTTTGTTCTTATCAATGTAAGTTAAAAGTTTTAATGTCTGATACAGAGCAAAGAAAAAAGGAATTGCCGTAGCATACAAAACAATAAGTAAAGGATATTGTAGATAAGCCAACTCAGGGAGCCATGAATTATATATTTGGGCTAATCTAGGTAATCCAACTATACACAAACCAAGAATCGGAATTCCAAGAATAAATACAACTACCCTTAAGAAGAGTGTTTCTCGTTTCATAAAAGCACCTCGCTTAGTTATCGTCAATTCAATTTTACCAATATATTTATCGTTTTACAATAAATAATTATCTAAATTCATTATTATTTTATTGCTTTACTTATATTTATTGCATTCAATAAATCGAAAAGCATTGTTCATAACTAAAACTGTTCGATGCCATTTATTACTTGCGTATGTATCAACGAAACATAAAAAGCCCCCTGTAAAACAATAATTCAGGGGGCTTTTTGTATCGCAATTCATGATCCTAGATCAGAAGATTTATTGTTGATAATGCTCTTTTACAACTGTTGCACAACGCGTACATAAGGTAGGATGTGCTTCATCCTCCCCAACGGTATTAGAAGATACCCAGCAACGTTCACAGGTTTCACCAGGATGCTTTTCAACAGCTACATCAACATATTCATAAGCTTTCGTATTAGATGCATTTTCACTAATATCTGCTTGTGAAACAATGAGATACTGATGAAGCTGATCCATCGATGATAAGATGGTTTTCGTTTGTTCATCTTTTGGAACAATGGTTAATTTTGCTTCAAGAGATTTTCCAATTACCTTTTCATTTCTAGCTTCTTCCAACGCTTTTAAGATATCGTCACGAACTTGCATGAAATGATCCCAGTTTTCAGCTGTATCATTAAACGTTGACATTTCTTCAGGGTTCGGAATATCCGTTAATTGAACACTTTCAGCTTCTGCACCTGGAATATATTCCCATATTTCTTCAGTTGTATGAGGAATAATCGGTGTTAATAATTTTACAAGCGCAGTAACGATTTCAAAGTATCCTGTTTGAATACTACGTCTACGCTGGTTATTCGCAGCCTCAATATATAAAATATCTTTTGCAAAGTCTAAATAGAATGAACTAAGATCAACCGCACAGAAATTATGAATTTGGTGAAAGATAGGTGAGAACTCATAATTATCATAGTTGTTACGAACCTCTGTTACTAATTTCTTCAGGCGATGAAGCATATATTTATCTACTTCTTCTAATTCTTCATTTGGAACACGATCCTGCTTCGGATC
Organism: Virgibacillus salexigens; assembly: GCF_000723585.1. Classification (NCBI taxonomy): domain Bacteria; kingdom Bacillati; phylum Bacillota; class Bacilli; order Caryophanales; family Bacillaceae; genus Virgibacillus; species Virgibacillus salexigens. The sequence goes on from NZ_CCDP010000001.1 coordinate 2,492,029, forward strand.
AAAATCTGCCAAGTTTGCTAGCATAAACCTGATTGTGTTACGAATTTTTCGATAAGCTTCTGAAATTTGCTTTAATATATCATCCGAAATCCGAACATCTGCTTGATAGTCTACAGAAGAGACCCATAAACGTAAAATATCAGCACCAAGTTGCTTTTGAACCTTTGCAGGACGAATAACGTTCCCTAATGATTTACTCATTTTTCGACCATTACCGTCCAGGGTAAACCCATGACTTATAACCGTTTTATAAGGTGATTTTCCTGTTACAGCTACTGATGTAGACAGAGAAGAATTAAACCATCCACGATATTGGTCACTACCTTCTAGATACACATCCGCTGGTCGATAGTGATCCTCCCTACCTAACAATACTGCTTCATGTGAAGAGCCAGAATCAAACCATACATCCATAATATCTGTTTCTTTTGTGAAGTTGCCGTTTGGACTATGCTCGGAAGTATATCCTTTTGGCAACAGATCCTTTGCTTCCCATTCAAACCAAATATTAGATCCATGTTCCTTAAACAAGTTGGACACATGCGTAATCGTTTCATCTGTAATAATTGGTGTTTTATCCTCTGCATAAAATACTGGGATTGGTACTCCCCACGTACGCTGACGAGAAATACACCAATCTTCTCGATCTCTTACCATATTATATAGCCGTGTCTCTCCCCATTGCGGGTACCAATTAATTGCTTTAATTTCATCCAAAATGGTTTGTCTAAAATCCTTTATAGAGGCAAACCATTGCGATGTTGCTCGGAATATGGTTGGTTTCTTGGTACGCCAATCATGTGGATAAGAGTGTGTAATAAATGCAAGCTTTAGTAATGCACCTGCTTCTTCTAGTTTTTCTGATACATTTTTATTTGCGGTATCATAGAATAGACCTTCAAAACCTGGTGCCTCGTCGGTAAATACACCTTTTTCATCCACTGGACATAATGCATCAATCCCATAGCGCTTCGATACATAAAAGTCATCTTCCCCATGCCCTGGTGCTGTGTGTACACAACCTGTACCTGCATCTGTAGTTACATGGTCTCCTAACATAACAAGAGATTCTCGATCGTAAAATGGATGTTTTGCCACAATTTTCTCTGCTTCTTCACCTTTAAATGTTTTAACTACTTCAGGATTTTGCCATTCGAGCGTTTCTGCTACCGTTTCTATGAGTGCTTGAGCAATAACATACTTTTCGCTTCCAACTGCAACTACTGCATAATCCAAATCAGGATGAACACTTATACCTAAATTTGCAGGGATCGTCCATGGCGTTGTTGTCCAAATAATGAATTTTTCTCCATCTTCTAGTAATCCTTTTCCTTCGGTTACTTCAAAGGAAACATAAATAGAAGGGGACCGTTTATCATGGTACTCGATTTCTGCTTCAGCAAGTGCTGATTCAGAAGAAGGAGACCAATATACCGGTTTTAAGCCTTTATAAATATATCCTTTCTTAGCCATTTCCCCGAAAACCTTAATTTGGGCAGCTTCATAATCTTTGGTAAGCGTAATATATGGGTTATCCCAATCTGCGCGGACACCTAATTTTTTGAATTGTTCTCGTTGATTATCTACTTGACTTAATGCATACTCCGCACATAACTTACGAAATTCAGCAATACTCAATTCCTTACGTTTAATTTTTTTATTCTTCGTTAATGCCGTTTCAATTGGCAGTCCATGTGTATCCCATCCTGGAACATATGGAGCATAATAACCACTCATTGATTTATAACGGGTAATAAAGTCTTTTAAAATTTTATTCAATGCATGACCAATGTGCAAATCTCCATTTGCATATGGTGGTCCATCGTGAAGAATAAATAGCGGACGGCCTTTTGTTCGATTTAAACTTTTTTCATAAATATTATTTTCTTCCCATGCAGCCTGTCGTATCGGTTCTTTATTCGGCAGATTCCCTCGCATAGGGAAGCCTGTTTTTGGCATAAGTAATGTATCTTTATACTCCATATTAATTCCTCCTTTGAATTAAACAAAAAAAGCCCTCTTCATCCCCAAAAGGGACGAGAAGGCTCGCGGTACCACCCTTATAAATTTGACATACCTGTCAAATCCACTTAGCATTCGTAACGTGAATAACCGTTCATTACTACTACTTTCATAATGAAAGCTCAAGAGTGATATTCTAAAAGCGTATCTGTACCAGGCTTTCACCATACCCTAGCTCGCTTAACAGTTTAACACTTCTATACTGGCTCTATCTTTGCTTTTAAACAATTTTGTTTTAGTAAAGCTATCTGTTTATGAATTATATGTAAAATATCAACAACCGTCAAGGCTTATGACTCATTTTCAACTAAATCTAAGTCCTCACCAAGCTCAGTATCAAATAGCTGGTCCCAATCGTCCGTATCGATCATGTCTAATTGGGCTTCAACAAGCATTTTTAATCGTGTACGGAATACTTTTGCTTGCTTTTTTAATTCCTCTACATCCATCGATATCCGACGCGATTTGGTTAATGCCTCATTAATAATACGGTCTGCATTTTTTTCTGCTTCTTTAATGATTAATTTCGATTCTTTTGAGGCACTTCCTTTTAATTCCTCAGCAGTCTCTTGAGCAATTAATATGGATTTATTCAATGTTTCCTCAATATTAGTAAAATGACCAAGCTTTTCATTTAAATGATCGACTTGTTCTTGTAGGTCTTTTTTCTCGCGAATGACCATTTCATAATCCTTAATTACTTGATCCAAAAATTCATTTACTTCATCTTCATCATATCCACGAAAGCTTCTTGTGAATTCTTTATTGTGAATATCTAATGGTGTTAATGGCACGATAGCCACCTCCTATTTTAATTTAGATCAAAGAACGAATCATCACATCCTACCATGTCTATTCGACAAATATCTGCTAAGTCCTGCAATTTATTTTAAGATTGCAGTTGTAAGTTTTAGCTTGTCCTTTTTTGTTTTTCCTCTCACTTCTACGACCTTACTTCTTCCTTTTCCTCTTAATGAAATTAAATCCCCTTCTTGCAATTGGAATTTCCCATCTTCTACAACTTTAAAATTCACTTTTACATACATTTTTTTTATATATTCCGCAGCATCTTTTCTAGAAATACGATAAATTTCTTTAACGATAGTATCCAATCGCAAAGAAGAAACCGTACTTTCCGTTTCTTCCCAATTTAGCTGCTTAACCTGTAGGAAGTCTAAAGGTTTTTCCTCTAATTGTAACGTTGCTTTTTTTATTGCATTTAGATTTGCCATCACATAAGCTGCAATTTCTTCAGCTACAACAATTTGGATAATACCATCTTCTACTAAAATATCACCAAGCTTTTTTCGTTTTATTCCTAAAGATAGAAAAGCTCCCATTGCATCGCGATGGGTCAGACTAACAAATTTACTTTGAAACTTGGTCTGTAACATCGTCAATTGAAAATCTTTTTCTGCAATCTGTTCATAAAAGGGAGCAATAATTGCACGTTTTCTTTCGGTATGTGGATTTCCACCGAAAAACATGACCTGAATATCTGATTCCTTTGTCCCCATCAGCATGTCCACAATCTGCTGTTCACGTGGATCAAGAAAGTCGGTTAGTTTAAGCTGAAAAGATTTCGATACTTGCTCTCGCCAAGAAAAAACCTGGTCTATGAAAGCTTCTTCATCTTTTCTAAAATGCTGATATATATCCATCCTATGTACCCTCTAGAAAACAAACATTTGGAAAAATTGACCTAACCCCATTCTAGCTAAATACAATACAAATATCGCTACAATTGGAGATAAATCAATCATACCAAGTGGTGGAATAAACTTACGGAATTGCTCTAAATATGGTTCACATATTTTGCCTAACATTTCTCCAAATGAGGACTCACGTGCTCCAGGGAACCAAGACATAAAAATATAAACAATTAACGCGTAACTATAAATCACAAACGCTAAATCTAATATACGGTATAATTCAAACATCTGCTGCTACCATCCTTTTTCATATTCATCTTCTGAGAATGCATCTGTAATGGTACCAGAAACATTCACATTATCCGGAGTACAAAGAAACGTTTGTGCTCCAAGTTTCTGGATATCTCCATTTACAGCATATACGGTACCACTAAGAAAATCCACGATTCGTTTTGCTTGATTACTGTCAAGGCGTTGTAAATTAATGACTACCGCTCGGCGATTAACAATGTTATCTGCAATTTCTTGAGCTTCATTATACGTTCTTGGTTCGCACAGTACGACTTTAGATGTAGGATTTTGCATACTGGTCAAGTTGACGACATTTCTATGCTTCTCTTTTGATGAAGACTGCTGTTGCTCGTTATCAAATTCATCTACATCAACATATTCATATTCATACTCATCATCCATCGTAAAATAATTCTTAATCTTATTTTTAATACTCATTTCGTTCACCTCACCCTACTAAATTTGTTCCAATTCGAACATGAGTGGCACCTTCTTCAATTGCCAACTGATAGTCATTACTCATTCCCATCGATAAATACATACAAGGTGCGTGAGCATGCTGTTTATCCTGAATGTGTAATTGTAACTTTTTTAGTTGTTTGAATATCGAACGCAAGCGATCTTCATCTTTAATATGAGGTGCCATTGTCATCAAACCAATGACGCGTACGTGAGGATATTTTTCGATTTCCTTAATAAAATTAGCTACTTCGTCTGGTGCAAGTCCATGCTTTGATGATTCACCACTTACATTCACTTGTACAAAACAGTCGATTTTGCGTTCTGCTCGTTTATTGATTTCTTTTGCTAAGGAAATACGATCTAAGGAATGCAATACATCAATTTGCTGAATAACATCTTTTACTTTTCTAGATTGTAATGTCCCAATAAAATGCCAAATGGCTTTATCTTGAAAAGAATCGTATTTTTGCTGAAAACCTTCTAGACGATTTTCACCAAGATTCGTAACCCCAGCCTCAATTGCTTCTCTTGTTCGCTCTATTGTAACATATTTTGTCACACCAATTATTGTAATATCTTCTGGATTTCGGCTAGTATTCAGACATGCCTGTCTAATTTTCTGCTGGATTTGTTCTAGATTTGTTGCTACATCCATTGTTCCCAATTCTCCTCCCTCGTATAATCATGAAGAAAAGCCAATAAATCCTAACATTCGACCTGTTCTTCCATGATCTCTTCGATGTGAAAAAAATAAGTCTTCATCACGAAATGTGCAGTAATTGGTTACATCTATATTATTACGTAAAACCCCAGCTTGTAAAAGGATATCTATATTTAACTGTTTTAAATCAAGCAAATATCGACCTCCTTCTCTAGAAGAAACAGCATTCTCTCTCCACTCTAGCGGAATATGATTAATGACGTGTTGATCTACTTCATAATAATTCTTCGTTATACATGGTCCAATTGCCACCATTAAATTACTGGATATCACACCTTGCTGTTTTAACGCGCTTACCATTTCAACTCCAATTTGATTGACTGTCCCTTTCCAACCAGCATGAGCAATACCAACAAAGGACGTTTTTGGATCATAAAAGAACAAAGGAACGCAATCAGCAAAGAAAGCTGTGCATAGTATATCTGTCTTATTTGTAATTAACCCATCTACTCCTTGAATTGCGGTCGATAGTTCAGAGGCTCCTTTTCCTTTATCCGTGTCTTCAATAACTTTAATATTTGTTTGGTGTACCTGTTCCCCGCAAACCCACTTATCTAGTGGAAAGCCTAAATGTTCACCTACACGTTCTCGATTGGTCAGGACATGATACGGATCATCATTGACATGTAACCCTCCATTTAAAGATTGATAAGGGGCGGAGCTGACACCACCGTTTCTTGTGGTAAAACCAGCAACTAATTTGGGATGTAATTGCTGCCATTTTTCGATATGTAAACATGTCTCATGTTGTCTAATAAAGGCATCTTTCAACGTTATTCCTCCCTGAAGTTACTTATTGATCTATTTTACCACAGATTTAGGTATTTTTATTTTCTTTCTTGTACGATTGGCTCATTATATAATTTCGGTTTCTCTACATCCTTTACGAGGATAACATCTGAACCAATTCGAACAATTTGATTCCAATGGATAACGAACTCCTCTGACTTACCAAATAAACCACTTTTCTTATCCTTAGGAATAATTACGATAGCAAGGATTCTACCATTATTCGTATCAATCTCTAAATCGCTAATATGACCTAGCCTTCTGCCACTATCGATAATAATAACCTCTTTAATTTGTAACTCGGATAATTTTATCATGTTATTCACCTCACCTTACTTTATATATATGCGCTTGAAAGTCAATCTTTCATGGAACACAAAAAAACAATAGGAAAGAGTGAATTTTCTTCCCTATTGTCTCGTACTTATAAAATAAGTGTTATTCGAACATTTGCTTATTCATTTGTTTAATTGCGGCTTTTTCTAAACGAGATACTTGCGCTTGGGAGATACCAATTTCATCGGCAACTTCCATTTGTGTCTTCCCTTGAAAAAACCGTTTATTTAATATATCTTTTTCACGTTCGTTTAATTGATACATCCCTTCTTTTAATGATAGTTTATCAAGCCATGTTGAATCTTTATCCTTATCATCACTTATCTGATCCATTACATAAATAGGGTCGCCGCCATCATTATAAATGGGTTCAAATAAAGATACTGGATCTTGAATAGCATCCAATGCAAATACAATATCTGAATGAGGGATTCCCATTTCTTCAGCTATTTCCATTGGTGTTGGTTCTTTTGATGTTTTGCTTATAAGTTTTTCTCTAACTTGTAAAGCTTTATAAGCAATGTCTCGTAGAGATCTAGAGACTCGAATTGGATTATTATCTCTCAGGTACCTTCTGATTTCCCCAATAATCATTGGAACAGCATAAGTGGAAAATCTCACATTATGGGATAAATCAAAATTATCTATGGATTTCATTAGTCCGATACAACCTACTTGAAACAGGTCATCGACATATTCTCCGCGATTATTAAAGCGCTGAATTACACTTAAAACAAGTCTTAGGTTACCATTGACCAGTTCTTCCCGCGCAGATGAATCTCCATCCTCCTGCTGCAATTTTTTAAATAATTCCCGCATTTCTTCATTCTTTAGTACAGGTAGCTTCGATGTATCAACACCACATATTTCAACTTTATGTCTTGTCATCTACGTTCAACCCTCCCAGTTGGTGATGCTGTTCATGGACAGTATCTCCGACTGGAAAGATTTTTATGCAGAATCCTTTTTCTTAAAGAAGCAATAATAATCGATTTAACTTAGAGCCACAAGGCTAGACCATTTTATTAAATTCTTTTTTTAGTCGCCGAATTATTTTCTTCTCTAACCGTGAAATATATGATTGAGAAATACCTAACATATCAGCAACATCTTTCTGTGTCTTCTCTTCTTCGCCAATAAGCCCGAACCGCAATTCCATAATCTGTTTTTCGCGTGCATTTAACTGCGAAAGCGCATTTTTTAATAAACTTTTATCTACACTTGATTCTAAATCTCTGGTAATAATATCTTCATCTGTTCCCAGCACATCGGATAAAAGCAATTCATTGCCATCCCAATCAATATTTAATGGTTCATCAAAAGAAACCTCGGATTTTAATTTATTATTTCGTCTTAAGTACATTAATATCTCATTTTCAATACAGCGTGAGGCATAAGTTGCTAATTTTATTTTTTTCTCGGGATTAAATGTATTTACAGCCTTTATAAGCCCAATTGTTCCAATACTTATTAAGTCCTCAATATTAATACCTGTATTCTCAAATTTACGAGCAATATAAACAACCAATCGTAAGTTACGTTCAATTAATATAGCTCGTGCTGATTTATCACCTTTTGGTAGTAACGCAAGAAGTTCTTGTTCCTCTTCTTTTGATAAGGGTGGTGGAAGAGCTTCACTTCCTCCAATGTAATAGATTTCTTCTGATTTGATACCTAATTTAATTAATACCTTATACCACCACAGACGTACCCGTAATTTTATTAATTTCAATACTATCTCCCCTTTATGCAGAATGGATTGTGGCTAGGTTTATAATTTGTGGATGCAATAAACAATGATAACTTCTGTCTTTCGTTAGTTCCGCAAATTGTATTCCAATTAATACTTTCGATGTCTCAATTCTTTGTTCGCCATAATAGACAATTAATTTGTCAGGACGTAAGGTAAGTAAAAACATGCTGCTACCTTGAACTCCTTGATAGGGTACCAGTTGTATAGAGCTCTCCCATTTCGTTGGTAGATTTTCTATTTGCAATGATTCGTTACATTTTTTTAATTGTTCCCACTCGTCTTCTGAAAACCATTGTTTTAAAAAGGGCTCATCACAAAGAATAACTGGTTTCTTCGTTATCGGATCGGTCAATTGATTTCCACTATCTATATAACCAGTAGTAGAAAAACTGTTGCCATTTAATACGATCGAAACTGGGTATAATTGGTCATAGCGTATTTTTTCCACAGCATGCTTGTCCATACGGGATTTTGTAAAAAGCCAAACAATTGGAAATCCAATAAATACAAACATCCAACTAACTGGATCGCCAAACCCACTATGAAAGGTTAAAAAACCATTATTGTCAATATTAAATGGTTGTTGGAATAAAAAATGAATACCGATTAATCCACCTCCAATAGCAAAGGTGACGAAATAGAATATGAATACAAGCTTGCTCCAACGGTAAAAATTTTTAAATCCGAATGCCGTATAAATAATTAAACAGGAAAATAACAATTTTCCTATTACAGTTGTCAAAAACGAGTCAGGAAAATAAATAGAAATCGGCACAAGTAAAGAGGCTACAAATCCTCCACTAATTAGCCGACGCTTTCGTGTACTATCTCTTGCTAAAGCCTGAGTTAGCATGATAAGCATTAAATCAATTAAAAAATTTAATGCCCAAACAGCATCCAGATAAATAGTCACACCTTTCCTTCCTTTCACGTATTCTGTCATTTGAAAGATTAGATATTTTATTCAATTTATAGTGTCTAAAGTATAACGGAGCAAATAAGCAAAGTCTGTCATTTCCTGTACGAACTACTTGACTAATTTTACCGAGTTATTAGAAAGATTGTCGGGTAAAATTGAAATAAAAAAAGAAGCCAGCAAGTGGCTTCTAGAAACCGAAAAGGTAAAGGTAGTCGTTTTAAAAACTATGGCAAAACATCAATTTCAGTAGGTAGTTTCCAAGATTATTGTCCCTAAAACTTCATAATTGCTTTCATTAATCACCACAATGGTGCCATCACTAAGCCTTACATAAACTAAATTTCTTGGCTCAACAATGATTAATCTCTTGGGACATTCCCTAAACCGTGGTGACTCTTCATCTGTAAATCCATTGACGAACAAGTACTATTTAGAAAGTAGCAAACATCATTTAGGTTTGGCCCCTGGAACTGGATCTGGCGCAACCGAATTGGTGGGTACGGACGAAGAGTGTACTAATACCTACTACTTAAACTATGTTGAAAATTGCAATTGGGAAAGGCGCTTGCCTGATTACCATGAAACAATTAGAAAAAATTTTCCATAAAAAAGCAAATGTCCATATAGACACTTGCTTTTAAATCCATCATCGAATTAACGATTCCGATTTCGGTTTCGATTTCGAAGGAAAGTCGGAATATCCAACCCATCTTCTTCTTGACGTGGACGGTTCTGTTGTTGAGGCACTTCTGTTTCACGCTCTCTATTATCTCGTGTTGGTAAATCATCATTCATACGAGTTGCAGCATGCTGCTTATGATTAATTACAGGACGTTGCTGTTTGGCTTGTTGCTCCATTTGTTTATTCGTTTCATCAAAACCTGTAGCTATCACAGTAACCACGATCTCATCTTTTAGATTCTCATTAATAACCGAACCAAAGATGACATTTACCTCATTATCAGCAGCTGATGTTACCAAATCAGCTGCTTCTTGAACTTCATAGAGACTTAGATTAGTACCACCAGTAATATTCATTAAAATACCATGTGCACCATCGATTGATGTCTCTAGTAATGGTGAGGAAATTGCCTTTTTAGCAGCTTCCGTTGCTCTTGTTTCACCAGTAGCAACCCCAATCCCCATAAGAGCTGAACCTTTATCAAACATGATTGTTTTTACATCGGCAAAGTCCACATTAATTAAACCTGGCTTAGCAATTAGATCAGAAATCCCTTGAACACCCTGGCGTAGAACATTATCCGCTTCACGGAAGGCTTCTAACATCGGAGTGTTTTTATCTACAATTTCTAATAGCCGATCGTTTGGAATGACAATCAATGTATCTACTGCACCTTTTAATGATTCGATTCCAGAGATAGCTTGTGTAGAACGTCTCCTTCCTTCAAATGAAAAAGGACGTGTAACGACACCAACCGTTAAAGCACCAAGATCTTTAGCAATTTGTGCAATAACTGGTGCAGCACCCGTTCCTGTGCCTCCACCCATTCCGGCAGTAACAAAGATCATATCTGCTCCTTGTAGCACTTCTTCTAATTGCTCTTTACTTTCTTCCGCAGCTTTTTTCCCGACTTCCGGGTTCGCACCCGCACCAAGACCACGTGTTAATTTACCGCCAATTTGTATTTTTAATTCTGCTTTTGATAGATTCAACGCTTGAGCATCTGTGTTAACAGCAATAAATTCAACGCCTTCAACACCATGTTCAATCATACGGTTAACGGCATTATTCCCGCCACCGCCAACTCCGATTACTTTTATTGTAGCTAATTCTTCCATGTTTGTATCAAAATCCAACATATCTCGTTCCTCCTAATATGCAAAATTACAAGCGTTCTAGATAGATAATCATTTAAATCTACTATAAACCTTCATATCTAAAACTAGTTTACGTAGAATAAGTAATTAATCAAAAAAGTACTTAAACAAATTAGCAATCCCAGATTCCTTTTTCTTATTCTCTTTCGGTTCATTAGATTTCTGTTGCTTTTTCACTCGTTTTGGTTGTTGATTTTCTTGATGATCTTGTCTTATAACTGTAGGAAATAACTCTTTTCCTTGTATTTTCGCATTACGATAGGCAAATTGCAAGATTCCTACACCAGCAGTGAATTGTGGCTCTCTTACCCCAATGTAATCAGGTATAGCAATACGTACATTGGAATGGAATAAATCCTCTGCCAATTCTAGTACTCCTGGCATTGCCATTGTACCACCAGTTAGCACATACCCGCCTGGCAGTCCCTGATATCCCATTTTCCTGATTTCACGCTCTGCATATGCATAAATTTCTTCCATTCGTGCTTCAATCATGTCTGCAATTTCTAGTTGGTTATACGTTTGTTTCGAATTGCTTCCAATAATTGACACATCAAAAACTTCATCCTCTAATGCATAATCATAAAAAGCATGTCCATGATTTAATTTAACATCTTCTGCTTCTTCAGTTGATGTTCTGAGTCCAATTGAAAGGTCTTTTGTTATATTGTCGCCACCAAGCTGAATGACACTTGTAGAGACTAACTGATCATTCTCAAATACAGAGACCGTTGAACAGCCGCCTCCAACATCGATCAGTGCAACTCCCATATTCCTTTCATCTTTGGATAATGCAATTGTACCGGCAGCAAGCGGTTGTAAGCAAATGTCAGCTATTTGTAGGTTTGCTCGTTCTACACATTTTAAAATGTTATGTAAGATTGTCTTGGAACAAGTAATTATCGTACCTTCCATTTCTAATCGTACACCGATCATCCCTCTAGGATCATTGATTTCATCTAACCCGTCTACGATGAACTGTTTAGGTATCACATCAATAATTTCTCGCTCCGGAGGAATAGACATAACTTGTGCTCCATCAATAACTCGATTTATATCTTCATCATCGATCTCGCGGTTTTCACTTTGAACCGCTACTATTCCATGGCAAGGTTGTAGTTGTATATGACTACCATTAATTCCCACTACAACACGATCAATTTGCATACCGACCATTCTTTCGGCTTGTTCAACCGCATTTCTAATCGATTGGACCGTCTGATCAATATCAATAATAGCACCTTTTTTCATGCCGTTTGATTTTGCAGAACCGACTCCAATAATATTTAGTGAATCATTTAACACTTCACCTATAATTACTTTGATTTTTGATGTACCTATATCAAGACTTACTAATATTTCATTGTTGTTCAAGTAAGGCACCCCCTATTTCAGAAGTTGCTTCATGCAAACTTCTCTCTATCCATTTCTGTAATTATCCTGATATGATAATAGTATAGACTTTCCCTAAAAATAAAATATATATAGGTTATTCCACATAAAACAAAGGATTCCCTTTATTTTTCGGTATTTTTTTAAAAAAATGAAGCAAATTTCTCAATTCGTAGAGAATCATCCTATTAATCAGGAAGTCGATAAGCATGCCACTTCTATTAAACTATTTCGTAAACAAAGCGGAACTTATGACTTTCGTCGGTAATTTAATTACCTATTCTTGATTTTCCTCTGTTTCTCCATTAACTTCCGCTTCTGATTCTTCTGAACTAGTACCCTTATCAAATGATTCAAAGTAGGCACCTACGCCAATATGGATAATTCCTCTACTTTCTTCATCTAGTTGAGCAACGATAGAAGGGTACACTTCCATTCTTTCAGCAAAGTTACGTATCGTTGCATCTACCATAAAACCATCGTTCATGTATAATACGACTTTATTTTTATTATCATCTGTTGGTGCCCAATGAATCTCTGAAATTAATTTAAGAAGGCTTTTTGGTAACTTCTCAAGCTCACTTGTCATCCTATGTAAATAACTTTCCTCTTCAAAATTGGTAATTAATGGAGCGTCCCCATAGAACGTTCCTGTTTCCATACTTTGAAGCATTGTTCCATTTCCCAAAATTGGATAATAACTCGTATCTTTTTGTATATATCCAACACGATGATACTCTTCCACTTCTATAGATACTGTCCAGGGTAAATGGCGATTGATGTCAACGGAAGCAACGATAGGATTATTACTTAAGGCTTTTTCATTTGCAGATTTATCCATCGTCCAAATATTCATACCTTCCGTTATTTCACTTTGTTCTCGCACTTGTTCATCTGTCAGGAAAATATTTCCTTTTATTTCAATCGTTCGCACCTGACTTAATGGAGATTGCAGATAAACAATGATGGAAATTAAAAAGAAAAAAATTGAAAGATAAAATATTAATCGTCGATTTGCTTTTTTCTTCCTTGCCTGTTTCAACTTCGGAATACGATCTTCTATCGAAACAATCTTTTTTTTAGCCATCTCCATTTCTTCCTTTGTACTAAATTAACAATAAGAAATGGCACAAAAAATGCCATTTCTTCACTGTTATAAAGAGTATATCACATTATCCCTTACTTGATGTAGTAGAGTTAAGGTAAAAACAAGATTTTAATCTCACTGAAATCTTACTCTACCAGAAAACGGCTTTTATTCGCTTGTATTTGCTTATAATTTGGTATACTTACTAATATTTAACAATATCCCAACAGAGCACAGGATTAGTGTTAAAGAGGAGCCGCCATAACTCAAAAACGGCAACGTAATACCTGTAACAGGAATTAAGCCGATTACAACACTGATATTAATCATTGCTTGAATCGCAAGCATAGAGACAATACCTAATGCTAAAAATCTGGAAAAATTATCAGGTGCTTCAAGTGAAACCTTGATACCACGCCATAAAAGGAGTAAAAAAAGCAACAATACAATAGTACCTCCAATGAAGCCTAGTTCCTCTCCTAATATAGCAAAAATAAAATCAGTTTGTGGTTCAGGTAAATAGAAATACTTCTGTAAACTATTCCCGAATCCTAGACCCATTAAACCACCCGGTCCAATCGCATATAAAGACTGTATAATTTGGAATCCATCCCCTAATGGATCTTCCCAAGGATTCAAAAAAGCCGTTATCCGACTAATCCGATAAGGAGCAGAAGCAATTAGACCAATAAAACCGATTAACCCTAATGCTGCTAGTCCAAAAAAATGAGATAAACGAGCACCAGCAGTAAATACCATAATCATACAAGTGAGTACGAGTACCATACCAGTACCTAAATCCGGCTGTAGCATGATTAGGCCAAATGCAGTAAATATTAATAAAATAGAGGGAATGAAACCTTTTTTGAACGAAGTGATATATTTTTGGTTAGCTGCTAGATAAGTAGCCAGAAAAATAATCAATCCTAATTTCATAAACTCAGATGGTTGAATACTAAAGGCTCCAATCCCTATCCAGCTTTGTGCACCGCCACGAACCATTCCTATACCAGGAATAAGTACTAAGAATAACAAAACAAAACATGCCAGTAGAATTAGCTTTGCGTATTTTTTCCATGTGGTATAAGGTACTTGCATCGTAAAGAGCATTGCTATTATTCCTGCACCAGCAAACAATACTTGTCTTTTCACATAGTACCAAGCATCCCCGAATTTGTATTCCGCCCAAACATAAGACGAACTGTAAACCATAATAACTCCTATTAAAAGTAAACTAATAATAACACCTAATAAGAAATAATCAGGTGAGGCATGTGATTTGGAATTCTTTAATTTTTCCAGCAAAATAACACCCCTCTTCATAATTGAACCTAGGGGTGTTGTTTAAAGTGTTATTCATTTTTATCATGTCTTTAAACAAGCCCCTATACTAATGTATGCACGGCTTGTATAAACATGTCTCCTCTTTCCTCGAATGTTCGATACTGATCCCAGCTAGCGCATGCTGGTGACAAAAGAATGATATCTTTTTCTTCCGATATATTATATGCTTCTTGTACAGCAGTCTGTACATTATCCGTTAAACAAATGGATGAAATCCCTGCCTCTTCCCCTAACATTTTAATTTTTTCAGCCGTCTCGCCAAATAATACCATTGCTTTCACGCGATTTAAGTATGGTAATAACTCAGAAAATTCATTGCCTCTATCTAAACCGCCAGCTAACAAAATAACTGGTTTTTCAAAAGCAGATAACGCCTTCTGAGTAGCTAAAATGTTTGTTGCTTTTGAATCATTATAAAACATCCGTTCTTTGTGCTTACCTACAAATTGAAGTCGGTGCTTTACACCAGTAAAAATAGATAAGACATTTTGTATCCCTTCATTCGTTGCACCACTTAATTTTGCAGCAGCAATCGATGCTAGGATATTTTCATAATTATGTTCTCCTAATAAAGCGATATCCAATCGGTCAATTATTTTTTCATTTTGAAAATACAAGGAATTCTCATCCATCCATGCCCCATCTGCTACCTTTTCTTTAACGGAAAATGGAATTTTTATTGCGTAAGACGCTTTTACAGCTTCTATGATACTTTCATCATTCGCATTGTACACCAAGTAATCATCACTTGTTTGATTTTTAAAGATATTAAACTTCGCTTGTTTATAATTTTCAAGTGTCTTATGATAATCTAAATGTGCTTCGAATATATTCAATAGCACAGCAATATTTGGTTTAAAGTTTTGAATTCCCATTAATTGAAATGAAGATAGTTCTAGCACGAGGTTATCTGTTTCGTTTATGGTTTGAGCTACCTCAGTGGCAACAATTCCTATGTTTCCAGCAACTTTTACAGGCTGCTTGCTTTGTGTTAGCATCTCTGCTGTTAAGGTTGTTGTTGTCGTTTTTCCATTTGAACCAGTGATTCCAATAATATTGGCATCCGTTAATTGGGCAGCAATTTCTATTTCAGTAATCACTGGAATTCCACGTTGGACTGCTCCATCAACAATAATATTCTCATAAGATATTCCTGGGTTCTTGACAAGAATGTCTATGCCGTCAAGCACATCAATAGGATGGGAGCCAATAACTACCTCTGCGCCCATCTCTTCCAATCGAATAACTTCTGGATCATTTTTCGTTGCCTTTTTATCATTTATTCGTACTGTTTTCCCATTCTTCAATAAAGCTTCTGCAGCAGCTGTACCACTTTTGGCTAACCCCAAAACTAATACATGTTGATAGGGAAAGTTTTTAAGTTTCCTCAATTTAAGCCCACCTCAATATAAATACCTAAAGCTGCAAAAATGAGACCAACTAGCCAAAAAGTAGTAACTACACGCCATTCTGACCATCCTAATAATTCATAATGATGATGAAGTGGGCTCATTTTAAACACCCTTTTTCCTGTTGTTTTAAAAGAAATTACTTGAATAATTACTGATAATGTCTCTATGACGAAAACACCGCCAATAATAACTAATAATATCTCTAATTTGGTTAAAATTGCAATGGCTGCAATTGCCCCACCTAGTGCCAGTGAACCAGTATCTCCCATGAAGACTTTCGCAGGGTGTGCATTAAAGACTAAGAAACCTAATAATGCACCGACTACAGCTAATGAAAAAATGGTAACTTCATTTTGAGGGAAACCGTACCATGCTAATATACCAAAAGCTCCAAATGCAATTGCGGCAGTTCCTGCGAGCAATCCATCTAAACCATCGGTTAGGTTAACAGCATTTGATGCACCAACAAGCATGAAAATGATTAATAAAGCATACCCCCAGCCTAATTCTAATTGAACAGAAGTTCCAGGTATAGAAATATAAGTAGGAAAGCCCTGGTCTCTTAAAATGAAATAAACAATGAGTGCAATAATTAATTGGCCCAGCATTTTTTGTTTTGAAGTAAGGCCAAGGTTGCGCTTCATTGCAACCTTTATAAAATCATCTAAAAACCCTAAAAGGCCGTAGCCGATTAATACCAGAAGTAATACCCACAGCTCATAGCCAATACCATCCGGACTAGTTTTAGCAGCCATTATAATTGAAGTAATGATAACACTAAACACTATCATTAGGCCGCCCATCGTTGGAGTCCCAGTCTTTTTCATATGAGATTGTGGTCCTTCTTCCCTAATGCTTTGTCCAAACTTTAATCGTCGTAAAAATGGAATAAAAATTGGAGAGAAAAGGACGGTAATTAGAAACGCTATTGCTATAGTTATTAATAAAACGGAAATATTCATTATTTCTCCTCCTTGTTCAAAACCGTCCAACTAATATTCAATTAATTGATTGATAATTGCTTCTAACCTTAACCCTCTTGAAGCTTTAAATAATATTACCGTGTTTTGATTTAAATATGGGTTCAAATCTGTCACTAATGCATCCTGACTAGTATAATGCATTGCCAAAATTTCATCTGTCATCTGCTTTGCTTTCAGTGCTTCTGTAATATATTTCGCATCGTTACCAAATGTGAATACTTTCGTAATTGGTTTAGTAATCTCCTCAGCGATGGAACGATGATAGCTTTCAGATTGTTCACCTAACTCTAATACATCCCCAAGTACAAGAATCTTTTCCTGAAAGTGAGCTAACTGCTTTACAACTCGAATGGCTGCTTTCATTGATGTGGGTGATGCATTATAGGCATCATTAATTAGTGTAGCTTCATTTCTACCTGTAATCCACTCAAAACGCATAGCCGTTTTTTCCATGTTAGAAAAAGCAGTTTGTATTTCCTCTTTCTCTATATGAAGAAGTTCACCCAATAGTATTGCAAAAGCAGCATTCTTGGCATGATGTTCTCCTAAAAAAGGAATCGTGTATGGTTCGTCATTTAATTTAAAGATCGTTTGCTGATGCTTTAATTGTACAGACGATATTCGCTTTTGGTTATTTTTATGAAAACCACATGTTTGAACATTCCGCTTGTGATGAACATGTTGTAATAATGCTTCATCACCATCAACAATTAGCTGACCTTCCTCCGCAAGTCCACTGGTAATCTCGAGTTTTGCTTTAGCTATTCCTTCGCGAGAACCAAGAAACTCAATATGTGATTCACCAATATTTGTAATGACCGCATAATCCGGATTTGCTATCTCAGAAAGTGTTTGTATTTCTCCAAAATTATTCATTCCCATTTCTAATACTAACACTTCCGTATTTGTAGGCATCGTTAAAATAGTCAACGGCAGTCCAATATGGTTGTTTAGATTACCATCTGTAAAATGTGTACGATATTTCCTATTCATAACTGCAGCTACAATATCTTTTGTTGATGTTTTACCATTAGAACCAGTTATTCCAATCACAGTTGGGTTAACCTCATGTCGGTAGTGAAATGCAATTTGTTGGAGCGCATTTATGGTGTTATCCACCTTAAATACAGGAAAGGTACTCGGTATATTCGCTGGAAGCTTCTTCGTTGTATCCCATAGAATGGCGGTTGCTCCATTGTCAATTGCTTGTTCTGCAAAGTCATGACCATCAAAGTTCTCTCCAATAATTGGTATAAATAACCCATTCTGCTTCTCTAGTCTGCTATCTGTGTACACATGGTCGATAGATCGGTTCTTTAACTGTCCAGTGAATTCTTGTAAAAAACTAGCTAGCCATTCTAACGTAAACATCATCATTTCTCCTTAATTTGAATCGCTTCTTTAGCGACCTCGCGATCGTCAAAATCATATTTCGTATTTCCAACTTGCTGATATGTTTCATGGCCTTTACCAGCAATAAGAATTACATCACCGGCTTTTGCCTGCGATACTGCAACATGGATCGCCTCTTTCCTATCAACAATAACTTGGTAATTTTCATCTTGATGCAGACCGTTTGTCATGTCATCTAAAATTGCCTGTGGATTTTCTGTACGTGGATTATCGGATGTAAAGATTGCTTGATCTGCATATTTCAAAGCAATTTCTGCCATGATAGGACGCTTCGATCGATCACGATCTCCTCCACAACCAACAATCACAAATACATTATTCTCAGCAAATTCTTTAACGGTTTGCAGAACATTATCCAACGAATCTGGAGTATGTGCATAATCGACGATGACTGCAAATGATTGACCTGCATCTACTGGCTCAAACCTACCATCTACACCAGATATCTTCGCTAACGCGGCTTGGATAACGGACAACGGAACATTCGAACAAACTGCAGCTGCACTAGCAGCTAGCATATTATAGACATTAAACATTCCAATTAATTTACTCTGAATCATTATTTCACCAATAGGTGTCTGTAATTGAAAAGTTGTTCCACCTGAACCAAGGGTAATATTATTTGCCATGACTTGTGAAGCATGCTTCACTCCATAGGTGATAACATGTTGGGCAGTACTGCTTTTAAGAAGCGTACTAGCATCATCGTCCTGATTAATTACAGCATACTTTTGATTTTCTTCGCTATAGGTATTTCCTAATTGAGCAAATAACAGACTCTTTGCTCGTAAATAATCATCCAAATCCTTATGAAAATCTAGATGGTCCTGCGATAAGTTCGTAAAAATTGCAATGTCATAATCACAACCATAGACACGGCCTTGGACTAACGCATGGGAAGACACTTCCATCATTACTTGGTTTACACCTTTATCAAGCATTTTTTTAAAAGATTGCTGTAGTAGTAACGCATCAGGAGTTGTATTTGTAACCGGATATGTTTCACTACCTATTTTCATTTGAATGGTTCCAATAACTGCTGTCTTTCTTTTAAATTCATTAAAAATCTTTTCTAATATATAAGTAACTGTCGTTTTCCCATTCGTACCAGTAATACCAATTAATGGAAGTTTCGTGGAAGGATTGTGGTAAAATTTCACTGCTATCATAGATAAGGCACGTTGTGTATCAGGTACAACAATGGTTGGTACCTCCGCCTCTACAGGTCTTTCAGCAATAATCGCTTGTGCTCCATTTTGTACTGCTTGCACTATAAAGTCATGCCCATCCACGGTATAACCATTAATACATACAAATAAATTGCCTGGTTTTACAGCACGTGAATCCATGACAATATTCGAAATTTCAATTTGATCCAGTCTTGCATTCGTTTCATAAAAAGGTAATGCGCTTATTAATTCTGCTAAATTCATTCGTAACATCCCATTCTAAAATAATATCCCACATATGTATTCTCATAGATAACAATTTTTAAGAGGGTGGTATCACCCTCTTATTGATTTCTGCTTATCTATTATAGCAAATTTCCACTTGTTTAACGATTATTTTCCGATAAATATATCCTGATTTTTGAGCCCTGTTCCACTTTTGTACCAGGACTCGGTTCTTGATCCACAATATAATCGCCTTGACCACTTGTTTGAATAGATAAGTTCGTCATGTATTCGGATAACTCTTTCTTTTCTAGCCCCATTAAATCTGGTACTTCGACCTTAGGTTGTTCTGGCCATTGATACTCTTTATCCAACCCTCCAGTTCGAGGTTCAACTCCCATAGCTGGTAAACTATCTCCAATAATGTTTCCTACAATTGGTGCTGCGACAGTACCACCGAATTGCACGGTATTTTTCGGATTATCTACTGCAACATATACCACAATTTCCGGGTCATCTGCAGGTGCGAATCCGATAAATGATACAATATAATTATTTTCCATGTATCTTCCATCCGGTCCAACTTTCTGGGCGGTTCCCGTTTTTCCGCCTACTCGGTAACCATCAACATAAGCCGGACGACCTGTTCCTTTTGCGACAACACTCTCTAAGGCATTTCGAATTTCTTTTGAAGTAGATTCTGAGATCACACGCTCCTTGAGTGTTGGTTCTATTTTTTCAGTAACTTGATTAGTTTTTGAGTTAACCCATTCTTTTGCTATATAAGGCTCATATAGATAGCCTCCATTTACAGCAGCCGCTACAGCCATAACTTGCTGAATCGGTGTTACAGATACCCCTTGGCCAAATGCTGTTGTAGCTAATTCTACTGGACCCACATTTTCTGGTTTGAATAGTATCCCATTACCTTCGCCCTGCAAATCAATTCCGGTTTTTTGGCCGAACCCAAAATTATGAATATAAGAGAATAGCTTTTCTGTACCTAACATTTGTCCTAGACTTACAAAGCCAGGGTTACATGAATTTTGTACTACTTCTAAGTAGCTTTGATGTCCATGCCCACCGCTTTTCCAGCAATGTAGCTCGGCACCACCAACAGAAATATCCCCATCATCATGAAAATGGTCGTTTTCTAAATCTACTACATCCTCTTCCAGAGCAGCCGCTAGCGTAATAATTTTAAATGTGGAACCTGGTTCATATGTGCTCCAAATTGGTAAATTTCGATCAAAGATATCGGAATCTACTTCTTGATAATTTTCTGGATAAAAATTGGGTCTTGTTGTCATCCCTAATACACCACCTGTTTTAGGGTTAACAGCAATTGCTAACGCGCCATCTGGATTATACTTAGATACAGCCAAGTCTAATTCACGTTCCATAATTGTTTGGACCTTCGTATTAATTGTTGTTTTTAAGTCTAATCCATCTTCTGGCGGGGAATAGTCGTCTGCTAATCGATCTAATCTTCTCCCTTTAGCATCGGAATAAAACGAAAGGCTGCCTTTCTCCCCACTTAATTTTTCATCATAATATAGCTCCAGGCCCATTAATCCTTGATTGTCGATCCCGGCAAAACCCAATACATGAGAAAGATCGTCTCCGTATGGATAATGTCGCTTCGAATCTTTTGCTAAGTAAACACCACTCATATCTAGTGTACGTATAGCTTTTTCTTGTTTTTCATTAATCTTTCGTCCCTCTGGATGGATATTGACACTCGAAGCATCCCTAGTGACATACGCATATGCTTTATCATAAGATATGTCTAGAATAGACGCTAAGTTTTCAGCAGTTTGTTTTGGATTCACAATTTGTCTTGGTACGACGACTACAGAAGGAGCTGTAACATTTTCTGCAAGTACTTCACCATTCCTATCTAAGATATTTCCTCTTTCCGGCTCAAATTCGATATCTCTTGTCCATAGTTCAGTAGCCTGTCCCATTAATTTATCACCTATCATAAATTGGACATAGCCCAAGCGAATATCAATAACCGTAAAAATTAATACGCCAATAAGAAAAACAGCGACTATCCTTTTCTTCGTCGTTACAGCGGATACACGTTTCATAGTACATCTCCTTTTCGTAGACATGCTTGTATCCACTATATGAACAAAGAAACTGGATTAGAACACTGTTTCTCTACTGGTTTTAACTTTCATTATTTTCTTCTTCTGCTTCTTCCTCACTTTGTTGTTCTTGATTAGGGAGCTCTAACTCAATTCCTAAATAATCACCTTTTTTGACTGCTTTTCCTGATTCTATATTCTGTGTTACAACATAACCATTACCAAATGTCTCTGTTTTTAATTCCAATAGATTAGCTAGTTGTAAAGCATCTCTTAATGACCAGCCAATAATTTTAGGCATCTTTGGATTTTCTGTTACCAAAATAATATGATCATTTGGTAATACACTATCCCCTTCCGTTACATTACTTGCAGTAATTTCCCCTTTACCAGCTACTGTTACTTGTAATCCCTTCTCAGATAATTCTTTTTCAATATCTTTTGCATTCTTTCCAATAAGGGAAGGAATTTCAACTCTATTCACACCTTCCGTCTTCTCTTTATCCGGATTTATATTTAAGTAATGCAAACCATTTTCCATTACATTTTTAAATATAAAGGATACGGGTTCGGAACCTGTTGGTATCGTACCGTCTTCTTTTGGCTCAAGCTTTGGTTGTTTCACAGATACATACATCATTAACTGTGGATCATCTATTGGTGCCATACCTAGGAATGAAAAGATATGATTTTCATTGCCTGTTAGATAACCACCCTCTGGATTTGGAATTTGCGCAGTACCTGTTTTACCTCCGACAGTATAATCATCTAGTTTATACATTTTTCCGGTACCTTTTTCACCATTTACTACAGATTCTAGGAGTTTTAACACTTGTTCAGAAGTATCTTTTGAAATAGGTTGACCTACCACATTTGGTGATTTCTCTTTTAATATTTCTCCAGAGTTAGAATCAACTATTTTATCTATCACATAGGGTTGTAACATTTTACCATCATTTGCAATAGCTGTCGCTGCCTTCATTTGTTGAATCGGTGTTAATGTTGTACCTTGCCCAAAAGCGGTTGTCAGCTTTTCAGCAGGCCATTTATATAATATCTCGCCAGCCGTTTCATTCGGTAAATCAATATCGGTTTTTTGATCCAGTTGAAATGCCTTTAGATATTCTAAGTACTTATCTGGACCGATCTTTTCCCATGCTAATTTAGAAGCAGCGACGTTAGACGACCGTTGAAAACCTTCATCATACGTGATCGTCCCCCATCCTTCACCACCATTATGATCATGTACTGGCTTTATTTGTTCATTCGGTTGATAACTTCCGGATTTAAACGTGTCATTCCCATTATAGACACCTTCTTCAATTGCCGCCGCCCAAGTAAACATCTTAACGGTTGAACCTGGTTCAAACGGTGTAGAGACAACATCATTATACCAATTTTCTACATCCTCAGGATTATTTGGATTGTAACTAGGACGGTTACTCATAGCTACAACTTCTCCAGTCTTCGGGTCCATAACTACAGCTGAAATTCTTTCTGGATTATATTCTTCATCCACTTGTGTTAAGGTATCCTCTAACAACATCTGTATTTTTTGATCAATTGTTAAGTAAACATCATCTCCATCCTCTGGTTCTGTAACCACTTCTTCAGGATGAAGTAGCTTTGTATTATAATTGTCACGTTGGTAAGAAATACGACCATCTTTTCCACTTAACAAGGCATTCATCTGGTTTTCCATACCGGCAATTCCTTTGATTTCCTGTGTTGTGCCACCATTCTCATTTTCTTGCTCAAGTTCCCTAGCAAAACCAATGATTTGTGAAGCAAACATCCCATTTGGATAAAATCGCACTGCTTCTTCCTCAAAATTAATTCCTGGCAGGTCTAAGGCAGCAATTTCATCTTTCTTTTGTTGTGAAAGTTCTCTCGCATTCGTACCGAATTCCACTTGGAACCTATCTTCTTCAATTCCTGTCTTTAAACGCTTAAGAATATCACTTTCTTCCATATCTAATAGAGGAGCCAGCATTTCCGCAGTTTTCTCCGGATCTTTAACATGCTTTGGCTCCTCTAAATCTTCGGAATAAGCTTCATCAACAATGGCGTATAAACGATATGTTGGCCGATCATACGCCAAAGTCATTCCATTACTATCATATATTTTTCCACGTTCAGCAGGTAATGTATAAGAAGCTGTTCGTTTTTTATCTGCCCATTCCTCCAATGAAACATCATTAATTTCTCCGGTTGCTTGTATATAAAGAAAACGCCCTGTCAACGTCAAGAATATACCAACAAAAAAGATAATTAGAATCCCTGCCATGAAGTGAGTAGTTTTATTTTTCCTCATAACATGTTCTCCTTGAGTAATTAGTTATTTAGTTGTTCATCTCGTGTGCTTGTTTTACTTTAGCATCTTGGATTTTCAACCCATTTTCTTTTGCGATTTTTGTTATACGTTCAGGACGGCTTAATTCTTTTTTTTCAAAGCTTAACTGTTCATTGACTGATTTTTGTGTGTTTACTTGAGTTTCTAATTGCTGCATTTCACGATTTACCGTGTCCGTTGACGAAGAAAAAGAAACCATGTATATACCTGCTATAATAATACAGACTGCTACAATGGAATATATTAATTTTTCTCCTTTCGTTATCCACCCCTGTCTATGAACCCTTACAGTTGTAGATTGTTCTTGGCTTGGCGTTTGCTGCGGTTTTGTCGGTTCCCAAGTTCTTGCATGATTTGCACTCATTATTTTCTCCACCCTTCCTCATACGTAAATTGTTCGTTCCAGTCCGTCACTTTTTCAATGATACGCAGCTTTGCAGACCGTGATCTACGATTCTCTTCTAACTCCTCATCGTTTGCAACAATTGGTTTTCTTGTAATTAGACGAAATGGTGCTTGATTTTCTTTAGGCAAAATAGGCAAATTCCTTGGTGTCTCTTTCGGAGTACTCCATTTCTTAAAGGCTTGTTTGCATAGCCTGTCCTCCAAAGAATGAAAGGTTATTACCGTAATTCTTCCTCCAACAGCAATCGATCGTGCTGCTTGATGAAGAGCTTCATTAAAAACACCTAGTTCATCATTAACAGCAATTCGTATCGCCTGAAAGATGCGCTTCGCAGGATGTCCGCCTTTTCGTCTTGCTGGCGCAGGTATACTTTCTTTAATAATTTCTACTAACTCATGTGTTGTCTGAATTGGTTTGTTTTTACGGAATGCTTCAATTTTCCTGGCGATTTGCTTTGAAAACTTTTCTTCACCATAACGAAAGAAAATTTTCACTAAGTCGTTATATTCCCAATGGTTTACGATTTGATATGCATCTAAGTCTTTTGTTTGATCCATTCGCATATCAAGCTTCGCATCATGTTGATAGCTAAAACCTCTCTCTCCTCTATCCAATTGAGGAGAAGATACGCCTAAATCAAATAAAATACCGTCAATATGTTTAATTTGTTGTTTAGTCAATGCTTCTTCAAGTTGGCTAAAGTTGGAATGAATAAATAAAATGCGATCTTGGTAAGCAGCTAATCGATGTTTTGCCGCCTCTAAAGCTGCTAGGTCTTGATCAAAAGCAATCAATAACCCATTCTCACCTAATTGTGATGCGATTGCTTCAGAATGACCGCCTCCACCAACCGTACAGTCAATATATATACCGTTCGGTTGAATATTCAGCCCTTTAATCGTCTCTTCTTTTAAGACACTATAATGTTCAAACATGTCATACACCCATTTCTACCCTTGCCGCTTTTGATTGCATTTGTTATCCATAATCGGTAATCTGAGTTGAAATGAAAATTCATCACTTAAATGTCAAAGTCCATGAGGTTTTCAGCAATTTC
Source organism: Virgibacillus salexigens (assembly GCF_000723585.1). NCBI lineage: Bacteria > Bacillati > Bacillota > Bacilli > Caryophanales > Bacillaceae > Virgibacillus > Virgibacillus salexigens. The sequence continues at coordinate 2,517,747 of NZ_CCDP010000001.1, forward strand.
TGTGAATGATTCCTCTGAGTCAGAAAAATACGTTTCCCAATTTTCATTGGACCAAATTTCAATTCGATTTGATACTCCAATCACGACACATTCCTTTTCTAAAGCAGCATAGTTTCGTAAAGTTTGTGGAATGTTTATCCTGCCCTGTTTGTCTATTTCACATTCAATAGCTCCAGAGAAGAAAAACCGTGTAAAAGCTCTTGCATCTTTTTTTGTAAGTGGGAGTTTTTTTAACTTTTCTTCCAATAATTTCCATTCTTCCATTGGATAAGCAAACAGACATTTATCCAGTCCACGAGTCACAACAAAGTTTTCTCCAAGCTCTTCACGGAACTTAGAAGGGACAATGATTCTACCTTTAGTATCAATGTTATGTTGGTATTCACCCATGAACATATAGTCCGCCCCACCTTCGTACAATCTATATTACCACATTGCCCCACTATTCACCACTAGTTTTTTAAATTTATTTATTTCTGCCATAAAATTAACCATTAAGCACTAATTTAAAACAAACAAAAAAAGCCGTTATACCAAGGTATAACGGCTTTAATTTATAAAATAAAATGAAAGTGGGGGATTATCCCTATTATTACAAATAAATAGCATAGTGTTCATTCTCAAGTGGGAAAGAGTGATCAGTAATTTCTTTTATGACCTCTAAACCATAACGATTTAGCCAAGGTAGTGGATTCCATATTCGTTCTTGCAACCCATCTTCTGGTTGTAGTGTACAGTGTAAGGAATTAAATGCTGCTAACTCTTCTGAATGCTCTTCTTCTAACGCTTTTATCAACCGATCTTCTAAAAAGTTTATCGTATCTTTCAAGTAATATAAGTTTTTATCAGCTAAATCACCTAAATCATTACCCATGCCTTTAGCCAATTCTTTTAACGGTACATGTGCTTCTTCAACAGCTTTTTTAACTTGCTGCGCTACTTTGTCAACGGCAGGTTGATTCTTTTCTTCAAACCACTGCTTTTTCTCATCCATTGTCCCATAGTTGATTGCATAGTGGGCAGAAATATGATATTCCTTTAATAACTTTTCCACTTGCCGCTCAATAATAGTAAAGGAAAGACGTGGTAATACTGGTGGCATATTTATTTCCAGTGCATGAAAAGCTGGTTTTAAAGCAGACCAATAACTTATCTCACCCGGACCACCAATGAAAGCTAGAGTGGGGAAGACTAACTCTTGCATTACTGGCCTTGTTACTACATTATTACTTAAACTCTCTGGATTTTCTTTGGCAACTGAGATTATTTCCTCTGTCGATAATAGCACTTCATTTTGTTTTCCCTGCCACTGTCCATCTGCTGTTCGTCGGAGTAGGATTCGTTCATTATCTTTATGAAAGAATAGATGCGCATCTGATTTTTCAACTTCTAACGATACTGAATAACCATATTGATCTAAACCCATTAACGCATTGCATACCCCTTCACTAATTTTGGGTTGATTTTCGATTAATTGAATAAAATACTCGCTTTCTAGTTTACGCACGAGATGGTTTCCTGAGTCGATCAATACTAATCCATGATCAGGAAATAGTTGATAAATTAACGTTGCAAAGAAATCTACATAGGTATTAGACTGAGACAAACACTGTTTAATTCGTTCATGCAAACCCTTCGTATGATCTGTTTCTGATAATTGAACAAACAAGGAGTCGAGCCATTCTTCCATTTTGTTGTGATCGATTGCCTTTTCAGACAACGATCGTTTTTCCCAATTTTGATCATGCAACTTGAATTTTTTCATCTGTTGTTCATGTGGTAAAAATACATGGTTTACTTCTTCAAAATCGTGGTCCTCTCCGGCAATCCAAAAAACAGGAATCACCGGAACTTGCAATTTTTCTTCCTGTTCTTTCGCAAGTTGGATAATCGATATCACTTTATTAATGGTATACATTGGACCAGTTAATAATCCAGCTTGCTGTCCACCAATAACCACAACACTATCTTCTCTTTCAAGTCGATCGATATTATGATATGTAGATGACGGAGCACCCCACTGCTTATTAATCGTACGTAGTACTTGGCTTAGCGCTTCTCGCTTAAAACATCGTTCTTTGAGATCTTGATACCTCTGATAAAACTTATTTGGTATTGGATAGTCAAAAAAAGCGGTGATTTGCCCCGCATTATCTCGATAATCTTTTACTAGTTTGTTTTGTTTTTCCAAAACGATAGGGTCGACCTGCATAGATCCCATGCTCCTTCTATATGTAATGTCCTTCATGTATTGTACATAAAAAAAACGAAAATTTCATGTCATCTGTTTATAAGCAAATGCTAACTGACTATCTTTTGAATAACACCAATCAAAATAAGTCCAATATATAGAAATGCAAACAATAAAAAAGAAAATCGCCACATAATTTTCAAAGCTTTTCTCAGTATGATTTCTGTTTGTATTTTCCATTGCGAAAACATAATAGCACCTAGTATGATTAGCAATAATACAATGACGATACCAACCATTTGCACTCCGAAGATCATTTTTGTTAAAACAATCACGGAAATAATGTATAACCATGTTGTCCAATTTACTGCATGATGGAAGGCTTTCAATCGGTAATTGCTTGCCATATAAGCAATCACATAAATAATAAATGTAATTACGATTGGAGCTGTAATAAAAAATGCGAAAATATAGATAAGACCATTCCCCATTCTAATCCCTCCACAAAAATGCCATTATTGGTCTTTTATCATTCTTTTATTTCATCTGTCCTCTTTTTATATTATAATAAATATATAGAAAAGCAAAAATAATTTCACAAAACCATACACCACAGATACGAGGGGGAGTTATTATGCAAGCTGTGAAAGTGGAAAAACTCATGATCAATTATAAAACACTTGAAAAGTTTAAACATTTTAAGGAGTATGGAAATCAAGAATTATCGATGCTTGAAGATCTTGAAAACAATATGATCGAGAATCAAAACGATTCACCATTTTACGGAATTTATATTGGTGACAGTCTAATTGCCCGCATGAGTCTTTATAAAATAAACAAAAAATACGATTTTTACTTTGAGCCAGCCCAAGATTATTTAACTCTGTGGAAATTAGAAGTCTTACCTGAATATCAAGGGGAAGGCTACGGTAAAGTACTTGTCGATTTTGCCAAAGGATACAATATACCAATTAAAACAAATCCACGCATTAATTCTCATGGTTTTTGGGAAAAAATGGGCTTCCAAAAAGCTCACTACGAAATGGAAAGGGATTTAGGGGAAAATCCGTTAATTTGGCTACCTGAAGGTGTTAAAGAACAAGAACACACTAATTAAATATGGCGTCCATATACAACTAAAGACATGAATGTGTGAATGCATTCATGTCTTTTTTTAACAGGCAAGGTTTTGTTTTAAAAGAAAATCATCCCTCTTAACAGTATAGACACTAATTGCCTATTTAAAGTGATGTGTTTAAATACGAGAGATTGTCTTCTTTACACTGATTTAGTAAATGGATGTATAAACGTGAAGAAAAGTTCTATAAATAATTCCACATTCTATTTTCACTTCAACTTTTGTAAATCCTTTTCTGGTTCTACCCAGTTCCAAAGTTTCCCCATTTCTTCCCAGGCATTTTCATAACGAGCCAATACTTCCTTTAATTGGGCATTTTCTTTTTCTAATTGTTCTGTCTTCTCTTGATGTGCTTTTAGATGATTTTCATTCGTAATTCCAAAGTTGGACTTCATGCGTTCCAATAACAAAATAGCTGTCTCTATTGTTTCTCTTTCATGATCATGCGGTTCAGAAAAACTCCAAATATCTTTTCGATTTCCTTGTTTTCTTTCTTCTTTCGCTGTTTGTATAGCATCCTGATATTGCTTGCGAATAGAAGCATTCCATCGAAACCCACAAGCAGCAGCAGTTCTTGATAGCTTATTAGCTACTTCTTTAAAGGCCTCTAATTGTGTCTTCCCGTCTCTTATATAGCGTAAGACTGTATCAGCAAGTAAAATATCTTCATCCTTTGTCCAGGCATCTTGTCGCGTTGCATTCATATCATCCCTCCTTATACATTTGCTATCAATGTATGCGAAAACTAGGAGTGATAGAATGTATTTTTAACAGTTTTTTCATTTTTAAATAATTTCGTGCCGTTTTCATGCCCATTCTTCGTCAATACAAGTAGCAACTATTAGTTTTTCCCTACAGCAAATAGACAAACTATATTTTAACAAAAATAAAAACAGATCACTTACTGTGACCTGTTTACTCGTAATTTTAAATTATTCCAAATTACTTACTTACTACTTCTTTCCCGTCATATTGTCCGCATGATTTACATACATGATGTGGTTTTGTCAATTCCCCACAATTTGAACATTCTACCATGCCAGGTACGTGTAATTTTTTATGAGTACGACGTTGATTTTTTACTTTTTTAGAAGTTCTTCTTTTAGGTACTGCCATGACTTACACCTCCTTCATAGAAGATAAGAAAACCGAGCGTTATTACTTTTCCGTCTCGTCATCTTTCAGTAATGATTCCAATTTTTTAAAACGCTTATCTATCGTCTTTTCGTTCTTTTCTTGCGAAATAAATTCCCAGCCTTCCCCTTCGGAAGGAGGATTCTGCTGGTTATTTGTTTCATTAGAAAATACTCGATACGGAACCTCTAATAGAACATTTTCCTTTATATGCGGGGCTAAGTCAAGCACTTCCCCCTCAACTGGATGAATTTCATCTTCCGCCTCTTCTTTTGTAATAAAGGATGATGTCGTAAAGACTTCATCAGCTTGTATATCAAACGGATATGGTACATCTACTAATGTCCGTGCACAAGGGAGAATCATTTCTCCTGTAATATGAAAGGAAAAGATAATTTTATCTCCTTGGAAAAAACACTGTCCATAGACGTCCACAGGTTTAATCTGACGAATATCATTATTCATTTTTTCCAGTTCAGAAACATCTACTTTTTCATTAAAAGTGAATGGTTCATTGTAAGCACTTTTTTTCAACTGAGCCAATGCAAATTTCATTTTAATCACCTCAAGGCAACAAGAGTAATTTTAAAAGAAAACACGTCTTTTGTCAACATATTTTCTTTACAGATTTTAACCTTATCAATACTTCATTCTATCTTTAAAAAGTCTTCCCTTAATTCTTTACAATAGTCATCCTACACCTTGATAATGCGAATGTCTAAACTTTCTGCTACAATAAAACACATACTTACAGGGAGATGGTGAAATGAAAGCATGTGGAGTAATAGTTGAATATAACCCGTTCCATAATGGTCATGTATATCATGTGGAGCAAGCAAAAAAAGCATCACAGGCAGACTGTATAATTGCAGTCATGAGCGGTCCGTTTTTACAACGCGGCGAACCGGCTATTATTGATAAGTTTTCTCGAACAAAGGCGGCACTTAGCAATGGGGTTGACATTGTTGTAGAACTCCCTTATCCATTTGCGGTGCAAAGTAGTGATTTATTTGCCAAAGGGTCTATATTAACACTAAAAGAACTTGGAATTACAAGTTTATGCTTTGGCAGTGAATCTGGAGATACTTCCCATTTTATTCGAAGTTATCACCTTTTTAAAGAAAAACGAAATCAATACCAACAAACACTAAAGCGTCATTTAGCAGATGGAGCGTCATTTCCAGAAGCGAGCAGCTTAGCCTATCAGCAGACCAACATCTCCACTGAAGAAATGGATTTGACGAAACCCAATAATATCCTAGGGTTCAGTTATGTTAAGACAATATTAGATTATAATTTGTCAATTACACCTCTAACCATCAAGCGAAGCCAAAGTGGCTATCATGATCAATCCATAACAGGTACGATCGCTAGTGCAACAAGTATTCGAAAAACACTTTCAAATAAAAATAGACTGACAACATCAATTACGAATGCGATACCTGACGCTACCAAATTGCAAATAGAGGAATATAAAAGCAAGGCATCGTTATGGCATTCTTGGGATCATTATTTCTCTTATATTCATTACCGTGTGTTGACATTATCCTTGCAAGAGCTTTCCCTGATTCAAGGAGTTGATGAGGGGCTCGAACATCGCCTTAAAAAAACAGCCAGAAATGTATGCTCCTTTAACGAATGGATGGAGAAGTTAAAAACCAAGCGTTATACTTGGACAAGATTACAGCGCATGTTTGTACATATTCTTACCAATACCAAAAAGAAGGAAATTGATATTTTATCCACTCCATCAAAGTTGCCTTATGTACGCATTCTTGGCTTTAACAGAACAGGTCAAGCCTATATCCATCAACAAAAGAAACAGATGGAAGTTCCAATTATTCAAAAAATCGGCCGTCATATGCATCCGATGCTAGAAATCGAAGAACGCGCAAGTAATGCTTATTATAGCATTCTACCACCAACAAATAAAATTACCTTGCGTAGACAGGAAATAAATCCACCAATACAAACGAAATAACAGGCCCCCTAGAGAAGGAGGGCCTGTTATTATTTAATTTAAATCCTGTAAATATTGCAATGCATCGTCAAATGTTTTTATTGGAACGATTTTCATATCGGTATCAATTTCTTCTGCTTTCTTACGAGCTACTTGATAATTTGATTCTTCACCAGCTTCTTCATTTGGAGCAAAAAAGACATCTGCGCCTTCTTTATCGGCAGCTACTACCTTTTTATCAATTCCTCCAATTCGATGTACATTCCCATCATAGTCAATTTCGCCAGTACCGGCAATTTCATATCCATGCGTCAAATCCGCTTCTGTTAATTGATCATAAATTTCTAAAGAAAACATTAAGCCAGCACTTGGTCCTCCGATATTACCGCTAGAAAAATGAACCTCTGGATTCACTGATACAGCACGGTCGGTTACCAATTGAATTCCGATCCCTGGTTTATTTCCTAAATCGGATAATTTTTTCAGGACGATTTCTTCTGTCATTTGTTTATCATCTCTAACAAATTCAACGGTAATGGTATCATTTGCTTTCTTTCCTTCAACATATTCTATTAAATCATCTGCTTCATTTATTTCTTTACCATCAATACCATTAATCCTGTCACCCATTGCAAGCTTGCCTTCAGCCGGCATTCCTTCCACTACAGAAACAACATAAACTCCATTATAATCAATGGTAATATCTTTTTCTGCTGCTTCGTAAGCAACAACGGTCGAAGCCTCTTGGGAATTTTCCATCATTTGTAATTGTACATGCATATATTCATCATCCGTAACCCCTTCTGGGAATACATCTTCTATTGGAACTACCTGATGATGTGGTAGTACCTTTGCTAATATGTATTGCGTAATCGTAGCTTGTCCACCACTGACTGTCACGAGATGCATGTCTCCCTTACTGTCATAACCTTGTTCAACTTCGACAATTGGGTTTAGAGCATCTGCTCCGCCCGGTTTATAAATATAATACGGGAGCTGATAAACTGCCAAAAAATAGACAGCGACGATTACCAGTAGCAAGCTAGCTAAATTTTTTTTTGTCATTTCTTACCCTCCACTACCACCATTAACATCCCTGTTTAAAAAGTGTATGGCATAAAATTAATATGTATGTGCGTATATTTAAATAGACTTGTACATTTATTAAAGAAAGCCCTAACAACGATATTCCAATTCTACTACTATCATCCGAATAAGTACAGAGTAAGGCTAATGATTTAGGAGGCGCAACATTGACACAAATACTAAAAACCATTTTATTTTCTAGTATTACTGCATTTATTGCATTTTCCTTAATAAAATTTCCAGATCAAGCACTGGAAGCAAGCATTCGTGGCTTAAATATCTGGTGGGAAGTTGTTTTCCCTTCGTTATTGCCTTTTTTCATAACCGCAGAACTTTTAATCAGTTTTGGTGTTGTGAAGTTTATTGGTGTGTTATTTGAACCAATCATGCGCCCGCTGTTTAACCTACCAGGAGTTGGCAGTTTTGGCTGGATGATGGGGATGGCCAGCGGTTATCCGACTGGGGCTAAAATTGCTAGTCGGTTAAGAGAAGAACAACAGTTATCTCAAATCGAGGCAGAAAGGCTTGTATCCTTTACAAATGCTTCTAGTCCTTTGTTTATTTTTGCAGCCATTTCCGTCGGTTTTTTTCATGATACAAAACTCGGAATTTTATTAGCTGCCTGTCATTATATCAGTAATGCAATCGTTGGGATATGCATGCGATTTTATGGTAGAAAGCAAGACAAGCTTAGTAAAAAACATAAAGGAAAAGTGTCGCTAACTGCCGCTTTTCACGAAATGCATCAAACCAGGTTAGGCGATAAACGCCCACTGGGCGAGATCTTAGGCGATTCAGTGATTAATTCGGTTAAAACACTAGTAACCGTAGGAGGATTCATTGTTTTATTTTCAGTTTTAACGAAACTGTTCTTTTTAGTAGGACTATCTTCTATTATCGGCATCTTCTTTGAACAGCTTTTACAGCTATTTTCAATGTCCCCTGACTTTGCTTTACCATTACTTTCCGGGCTATTTGAAATTACAATTGGAGCACAAAGCATTTCCCATGTTAATGATACATTACTCATACAAGCTATCCTTGTTAGCTTTATTTTAGGGTTTAATGGTTTTAGTGTCCAAGCACAGGTTGCTAGTGTGTTAGCAAAAACGGATATACGATTTGCTCCCTACTTCTTTGCTCGTATTCTTCATGGTGTTATTGCAAGCATTCTAACAATCATTCTTTACAAACCATTGTATTTAGATAAGCAAGCTTTTGATACAAATGATATCCCAGTATCGATAAGCACAAGTGATAGTTTATGGGTTACAATTTTGAATCAATTAGCAGAAATAGGACCTATGGTAACTATTCTATCTCTATGCGCAGCGCTAATTATTGCCTATAGAAAAAGAACAGACATTAGATGAAGTACACAAAATGTCTGTTCGACTCTTTTACTTTAAAGCTGTTTAAATTTCCTTTCTAGTGCTGCTTCTACTGCATCAGGTACTAGATCACTTACATTACCACGATATTTGGCGATCTCCTTCACAATACTCGAACTTAGAAACGAATACTGGTTATTGGTCATCATAAAAAAGGTTTCAATATCTTTATTTAACTTTCGGTTCATCGATGTTATTTGCATTTCATATTCAAAATCACTTACAGCCCGAAGCCCCCGAATAACTGCTTGGGCGTTTTTCGATTTGGCATAATCCATCAATAAACCATTAGAAGAATCAATCGTAACATTTGGTAAATCAGTAGTACACTTTTCCAATAAATCAATTCGTTCTTCTACCGTAAATAAAGGTGATTTCGATTGATTATTAAATACAGCTACAATCACATGGTCAAATATCTTTGCGCCTCGTTGAATGATATCCAAGTGTCCATAAGTCACCGGGTCAAAACTCCCAGGACATATTGCCAGTCTGGTCAAGATAAGTGCTCCCTTCTAATTCTTTTTATAAATCGTGATTCCTATCGTTCCACCATAATTCGACTGTTTAACAATCTCTAAGTGTTGCTCTCTCAAATCTGTTGGTAGCTTTTCGGATAGATCATGCTCACAATAGATCCTAGCTTCTGGTTTCAATAGATCGAGCTTGATAAGTTCATGTAGTAGGTTTTCATAATGAACTTTTTTATAGGGAGGATCAAGCAAAACCAAATCAAATTGTAGATTACGTTTAGCAGCAGCTTGCATCGCACGATATGCGTCCGCTCTAAATACTTCCACTCTCTCTTCGAGTCCAAATTGTTTAATATTCTCATAAATCGTATGTATCGCTTTTGGCTGTTTATCTACAAATACTGCCTTGTCCATTCCCCGACTCAAAGCTTCTATTCCTAGCCCTCCACTACCTGCAAAAAGATCTAAAACTATCCCACCTTGAAAAAATGGGCCAATCACTTGGAAAACAGCCTCTTTTACTTTATCAGTAGTTGGTCTGGTCATCTTTCCGGGGACAGACTTTAGTTGTCTCCCCTTATGCTCTCCTGCAATTATGCGCATAACTCCACCTCAATTAACTACTATTCGACATTTATCCTACCACAAAAGTTAAGAAACTAAAATAAGAATTATTCTTCAGAAAAATATTATTTGAAAGCGTATAAATTTCTTTTCAACGTACATACTAGGTTAATGTAACAGCTAATATATTAGCTTAGCTGTTTCAAACACGGAGAAGACTTACTCTTCCCCATAAGTTCTTCTTCCGGTTTCTCCTCTCCCTTTGCCTTTTTGTTTTCTAACAGGAAAACAAAGGGACCTGTAGATAATTTATTTCTGCAGGTTTTTTCTTTTTTTAAGTAAAATTCATGTACACGATAAAAGCTGCGAGTGATATCGCAGCTTTTATCGATTAAATGCCCATCTTATAATCATATTGTTTAGCCTTGTCTGGTTTCGCATTTTCAAAATCTATTCTTATAAAAGGCTTATACGAACGATCGACTTTCGAAACAAAAGAAAGCTTTAATAGTTTAGCTTCTATCACTTCTATCTGATCCTGATCAATATACAAGACAGCATACTTCATTTTCTTTGAACTATATAGGTAATGACCATAACGTTTAATTTGTTTCAGATTCTTCATATGTTGAAACCAAACGATAATTCCTTGACGTTTTGTCCGCATATCATTTATCCTCACTAACAACAATTAAGATTTTAACTTAAGAGGCACATCCACAGCCTCCACCGCTTCCACAGCCACAACCACTATCAGTCAATGCTGCGCCGTCTTTAGGTGCTTTAATTTGTTCGCTGACACTATGTGCAACATAATTACTGATTTCATCCAATAATTGCTGCAGATTACGTTCAGCTATTTTGAAAGAAGCTACTTTATCATTCATATCCATTTCTCTTTTCGCTTTGCGTACTTCTTTCATAATTGAATTGTAATCCGGATGATACCTGCCAAATCTCTGTACATCTTCATAATGAGTTTTTATATCACTAAACGCTTGAATTAGCTCTTGTGCTTTAGGGTCCTGATTAAGTTCTTTTTGGGATTGATTATAGGCTTCCATAACGTCTGAATCCAATACCATTCTTCCTAATTCCTCAGAACGATCTAGAATATCTACATACTCCATTGTCGCTATCATCCTATACACCTCCACTTTCATCTTATCATCTTTTGTTAGATCTGGAAATAACTAATCTTTCATCGCACCAGCGAACTGCATAAGCATTCCAATCATTTGCACTTGGTTATTCACCTTTTCAACTTGTTGGGGAAATGTCTTTCCATAATACCGTTTTGCTTCTTTTTTCATCTCAGGTATTAGACTTGGATCTCTGGATAAATAACGATACCATACAGGATTTAGTCGAACAAACTGTTTTAATTCCGGGTTACGCTGTAAATATTCATAACACATTCGATCCATTATTTATCTCCTTAATCACGGAACCAGCCCATGCGTTCATTAATTGGGGGTTGTTTGTTTTCTTTTGTCTTTTGAAATTGCCCTATCAATTCTTGAATTGTTCCTAATGACGAGCTGAATTGATCCATTTGTTTTTGAAATTTATCCAAATCCATGGACTCCGTCATTTTCACTAACTGACTAAACAGTTCCGAGTTTTTATCTTTTTTACTTTCTTTCTTTTCTTCTTTGTTGTCTTCACTATCGCTTTTAAATGATTCCCAATATGGGTCGTCCTCTCCTAATAACACCCATTTTTCATACATTTCTTGCCACGGCCTGCCATTTTTTCTAATATGCTTAATCAGCTTGGGATGTTGATTAATAAACTGTTTAAATTCACTAACTGAAGGATGCAAGTTCGTATCATTCATCCTCATCACCTCTTTTATATGGTCATCTGTACTATTCATTTTATGTTCCATCATGATAGATGTGAAAAAAGCTTACCACGTTTTTTATGTGGTAAGCTTTTCCTCTCCATCTACTTAAAAAGGCTTCGCTAGGAAATTCTGTGTATAATATAGCCGATATACCCCCACACCCAAATGCGTGAATTTATCGCTTAACAATGCTTCCCGATGACCTTCGCTATTAAGCCATCCTTCCATTGCAGCTGCAGCATCTGGATACTGCGCCGCGATATTTTCTCCAGCTGAAGTAAAAGAAACGTCTCCTGCATCTAGTCGTTCCTTTAATCCTCTTCCATCCTGGCTTGAATGAGAGAAATAATTATTGTTCTCCATGTCCTTACTATGCAAAAATGCAACTTCGCCAACGGATGCTTCCCATTTTAATTGGTCTTTCTCATACTGGTTCCGCATAACATTCGTTATATCGAAAATCTGCTTTTCCATTCCCTCTTCAACTTTCTGCCATTCTTCATTAGATAAATCTGGTTTTGACGGCATATCTCCACGATACTGTAGTTCATATGGCTGATGCTTTAATAGTGTATCAGCGTCTAATACACGTACAGAGGATAACTTATTTGTAAATGTATCGAAATAGAGTTGCATAAAAATCGAATCTGATATTTTTACAAGTGGACGCATATTTTGGTCTTCTTCTTTCAGCTTGAATGTATAAGAAGCCAGACCATTTCGATAATTCACTTCTTCCGTAAATGAAAACTCCTTACCAATTTCTTCATATGAATCACCAATGGATACAGGTTTCATATTTAATTGATTCCCTGTAGCATAGATCGTTTTTATTTCACCGTTCTGTACACCAAATTGTACATATTGTTCTGATTGATCTGTATAAACCCACCAAGTATATCCATATGCACTGGGATCTTTTCTATTTGGATCTCCTAACTGTTGTTCTAAGTCATCGGACGATTTTCCAAACCATTGAAATAATTCCCCTTCTAAAGGCACTTCTTCCTCTCGTTCTGGAACAACTTTTGATTCAAGCATTTGTTTCTTCTCTTTTACAGTCTGACTAATGGATTCAATGGTAGCTTCTGGAGACACATCATTTCGTTCCAAAAAATAAAATCCTACGACTGCTACTAGAGATAAAAGAATTAGATTTCGAATAAATCGCATCACTTGGTCTCCTTATCGTTTTTATCGTATGTATATGCAAAACATAGATAAACAATGCTATCTTCTCTATTATTTATACGTATCATAATAAAAATAAAGTAGCACAGCAAACAATACACTTTGGTAGCCTTTTCGATTGCAAGTTTTTGGAATTCATACTAATATAAGATAATGAGGACTCTTTAGGTGAGGTGGATAAAATGAGATTAGAAAATACTGGATTAGAAGACAAGGTTATTGATTTAAAACCACTGGACCATTTAACTGCAAAACACGCATTTATTCGGGCTGGGCAATGGGATTATGAACGTGTTACGTATGATTATCGAATGGACTCGAAAGAAAAAAACATTACATACTATATCCGGATCCAAGGATATGCAATTGAAGGCGATGTTGATCGTGGAAACGCAGTCATTAAATTAATGACCCCATTGTTAGGGAAACACTACTACCCACATGGTGTAGAATATGGAGAAGAAGAAATATTCCCGGAGAACTTAGTAGAACGGGCAAATGATTTAGTTAGCAAAGTAAAAACAGAAATCGATCAATTTAATGCTTGAATACGATAGCCGACTACTTCCATGGAAAAAGTAGCCGGTTTTTTACACTTATCATGATTTTTCTTATGGTTGCACGGTTATGAGTCCAATATAGATTACCCCTCTATTATCTATCGCATCCGTAATTCTGTTCAAATAAGTAAAGAAATGCTATATTTTGTATAGTATATGAATCTGTTTGTTTATGAGGAAAGGAGCCATCGTAATACGTTGTTTCGTAATATTACAAAACGCCATTGGACCATCATCTTATTATGTATCATTGCCATCCTGCTTTTCATCTTTATTTTACCGATTTCAATCCCATTAATCGTTGCTTTTTTTACAGCCCTTTTCCTAAATCCAATTGTACGGATGATGCAGCGAAAACTGAGATTAAATCGTAAAATATCGGTAACGATTGTTTTTTTACTTTTTCTTGTAGTTTTAGCAGTAGCTGGGACATTTACAGTTACTAGGGCAGTAACACAAGTTGTCAATTTTGTTGAAGATGTTCCTTCCCATTTTAATGAATTAAATCGTATCTATGAAAATTGGGAATCAGATATTCAACAATATACGGATAACTTACCCAAAGAATTTGTCGACCAAGTATCCAATAGTATTGAATCAAATCTCAATGCTCTTAGTAGAACTGCTCAAGAAACCATTACATTAGAAAATATTGCTCAAGTATTTGCAAAAGTGCCTCAATACTTGATTAGCTTCATCGTCTATTTAATTGCTTTATTCTTATTTATGCTTGAATTACCAATACTTAAAGCAAAGATGTACCACTTAATGACAAAAGAAACAGCCGAAAAAGTTTCCTTTATGAATGCAAGACTGACAAGTGTATTTCTCGGATTCTTTAAGGCTCAGTTCCTAGTAAGCTTAATAATATTAGCCGTGACCCTAATTGGACTTTTCTTCATTGCACCTGAAGTTGCCATTATTATGTCACTGATTATTTGGATTGTTGACCTCATCCCAATAATTGGCTCCATAGCAATTCTCGGACCATGGTCTATTTTTATGTTTTTAGCAGGAGATACGAACATGGGGATACAATTAGCAGTACTGGCTATTATCTTATTAGCGATCAGACGAACTGTTGAACCAAAGGTAATGGGGCAACACATTGGGTTATCCCCATTAGCGACACTAATATCCATGTTTATCGGTCTAAAGTTATTAGGACTGTTTGGTTTCATTCTTGGTCCATTATTAGTTATCGCATTTAATTCTGCAAAAGAAGCAGGTATTATTACTTGGAACGTTAAAATATAAAAGGGTTGGAGTTTTGAACTCCAACCCTTTTATTATGTTCCTAGTATCGCTTTAATTAAACTCGTTGTTTCTCCACCCTCATACAAAATATATAAAAGAAGGTAAACAACGGTACCCGTTGCTGCTGTAAAAAACCAAATGATACTAGTTACTGGCCCAATCTTTCTATGTATCCTAATTTTTCGCTTAAAAGCTAACGTTAACGTTACAATTCCAAAAATAGCACCCGTTGTTGCTAATGTGATATGAAAGATTAGAAAAATGGTATAGTATATTTTTAAATCATCAGGTCCTCCAAAACTAGTATTACCAATAAAAATCGTGCGTGATACATAAATGATAAAAAAGATCAAAGCACTAATAGCAGCAGCTATCATTGTCTTCTTATGTTTTTTGGCATTACCTTTTACAATATAACGCCACCCGATAGCTACTAAGATACCACTTAGTACAATAAAGAATGTACTGATTGATGGTAAGATAGGCATCTTGCTAACTCCCTTCTCTATAGCATAGTAACAAAAATGCAATTACACTTCATAGAAAAAATTCCCGTTTATGTAAAGAAAAACGGGAATTTTTTCTTTAGCGAAGTTCATGCTGTACATCTTTTGGTAATGGATCGACTTTCAAACTTTCGTTATTAAACCACTTAAAGAATATTCTTCCCAACAAAATCCCATATGTTATTTCCTGCATAATTTTCATAATAATTCCACCTAGTTGCTGATCTTCCAGTGTACTCATTGGTGAGAACATTTCTGGTCCTGATATACTAAAAGAAATTCCTTGTAGAACTTCTCCAGGTACACACAAAGCTAAGGCTTGTAACCATGCACCGTCTTGGCTATAAGCAGCAAATAACGGATGGTCTGCAAAGATGATTAGAACACATGCAGGTGTAATTAATACACCATTTGCAAAGATATAACCAATTTTGACAAGCGGCCGCATTGTATCTAGCTCTTTAATTGGTGATAAAATTGGCCACCATACAATAAACGCGGTGATTAGAATAGTTAAAGAAATCGATGTATGTGCCACCGTGTTTGATTTTGCAAAATCGAATACGGCAGGAATATGGTAAATAGAAAATAATGCATTAAATAATAATAATGAAATTAATGGTTTTGTAACTAATTTAAATATTGGTTGAATAATTGGTGCGTAAATCACCTTTTTCCAAATCCAAACAGGAATACCTTGAATTAATAATATCGGAAAAACTAAGTAATAAATCGCCATTTGAATCATATGTGCCGACAACATGATATGGGATAATAAATCAATTGGCGACCCTTTGACTGCGTAAAGAAGAACCATCCCTGTATAGAACATTACCTGTTGTTTATTTGTTGGCTTATCTGTTCCGCCAAATTTATGCCGATATGGTCCTGTTATTAGAAAATAGGCAACACTTAATCCGATGATAAATAATAGAAAGTATGGACTCCATAACCCACGAAACCCAAAGATCTGCAACTCTAACCACATCTCGATTCACCTCAAATCAAAGGATTGTCCCCACCATTATAACTTATAAGAAACAATAACACACGTGTATAATGTGACGACTTTTAGAAACAAAGCAACAAATATGAATATAGATTCGGTAACTGAACCGCTAATCCCTTCCAAAAACCATTTAAAAAGGTCGGGAAATCAATGCCCCCGACCTTTCTTTATTCTATCTACCACCATACGATAGCTACAAGGGCCGCTATTGTTAATACAGCTGCCCAAACACCACCGTAAATCATCATAGCAGGAAACTCATGTCCCCGATCTTTCATATGCATAAAATAATAAAATTGAAATGCTACTTGCACTACCGCCAGTACTAGCAGTAAAGGTACAGCAAACATTTTATCCATTACTTCTGCAGCTACAATCGCGAATGCAATAATGGTAAAACCAATCATTAAAGCAAACGAAATTAATTGTTTCTTCATTTCATCTTTATTTTTCTGCTTTTGAAATGAGTTGGTATTGGTGTTATCCGGCATGAATTAACCCACCTTTCCCATTAGATATACGACTGTAAAGATAAATACCCATACCACATCGATGAAGTGCCAGTATAAACTAAATGTGTAGTATTTAGGTGCATTGTAAAGATTTAATCCTCGTTTTGCATTTCTTACCATAATAGCAATTAACCAGCTTAACCCGAATGCCACGTGTCCACCGTGGAAGCCAACTAGTGTATAGAAAGCTGAACCAAATGCGGATGATCGAAAAGTGAATTCATATTCATGGATATAGTGATAAAATTCATAGATCTCACAGGCTAAGAAACCTATACCAAGGAAAGCAGTTATTCCTAGCCATAATTGCATCTTTTTAAAATCGTTGTTCTTCATATGATACATTGCATATACACTGGTCAATGAACTAGTTAAAAGTAACATTGTCATGATGAAAACAAGCTCAAGTCCAAATAAATCTTGTGCAGTTGGACCATTTGCGGTTGAATTCCTAAGCGCGAGATAGGTACCGAATAAGCTTGCGAATAGGACTGTTTCACCGCCTAAGAAAAACCATAACCCAAGAAATTTATTCTTGCCTTCCAGGGTAGCTTTTTCTGGTTCTTGAGGCATTGTTTCTGGATTTAAGGAATGATCGTGACTCATCTTAGTCAGCCTCCCTTTCTAGTTCTTCTTTGGTGATATGATAGCCATGGTAATCTTTTAATGAGCGAATAAGCATACATAGTAGTGCTATCCCCATTCCAGCAAATACTGCCAGTAACCATGCTTTTTGATCCGTTTGATAAATAAACCCGAAACCAGCGATAAAGAAACCAATCGACATAATAAATGGTAAAATCGATCCATCTGGCATGTGGATATCACCAATCGGTTCAGCACCAGTCATTTCACCTTTTCCTTCTGTTTTCTCAATCCATAATGGATCTAAACCACGAACAAGTGGCGTCTGTTTAAAGTTATAGAATGGAGGTGGTGAAGGAATCGCCCATTCTAACGTACGACCATCCCAAGGATCTCCAGATGCATTCTCTCCTTTAAATGCCGTATAAATAATATTAATAACAAAGATTAAACCACCTAGACCCATTAGTAGAGCGCCAATCGTACTAACCAAGTTACCGGTATCAAGCCCTTGGTCTTCTAAGAATACCCAATAACGACGTGGCATCCCCATTAAACCTAGGAAATGTTGAATAAAGAACGTTAAATGGAATCCAATAAAGAATAACCAGAATGCCCATTTACCCATTGCTTCATTAAGAATTTTCCCAAAAAGTTTTGGCCACCAATAATGAAGCGCTGCTAGGATACCAAATACAACCCCACCTACAATGACATAATGGAAATGCGCAACAACGAAATACGTATCGTGATACTGATAATCGGCAACTGCTGAAGCAAGCATTACCCCTGTCATTCCACCTATAGTAAAGGAAGGAATGAATGCTAGCGACCAAAGCATTGCTGAATTTATCGTTATACTTCCGCCCCACATGGTTGCTAACCAGTTAAATATTTTAATACCCGTTGGTACGGCAATGGCCATTGTTGCAATGGCGAAAATTGCATTGGCGACAGGCCCTAATCCCACGGTAAACATATGGTGCGCCCATACCATAAATCCTAAAAACGCAATTAGAATGGTTGCAAATACCATTGCTGTGTATCCGAATAAACGTTTTTTAGAGAAGGTTGATAAGATATCACTGAATACCCCAAATGCAGGTAAGATCAGTATGTATACTTCTGGGTGACCGAATATCCAGAATAAATGCTGCCAGATAACGGCGTTACCACCTAATGCCACATCAAAAAATGCAGAGCCGAACATCCGATCAAACATTAATAAGAACAATCCAACAGTTAAAGCTGGAAACGCGAAAAGGATGAGTACACTTGTAACAAATGTTGTCCAGGTGAATAGCGGCATGCGCATATAGGTCATACCTGGTGCACGCATTGTAACAATCGTTACTAAGAAGTTTATGCCCCCCATGAGGGTACCTGCCCCTGAAATCTGTAGACCTAGAACATAAAAGTCAACTCCATGACCTGGAGATTGTGTAGACAATGGTGTATAAGACGTCCACCCTGCATCAGGTGCTCCTCCTAAGAACCAACTACAATTTAGTAAAATTCCTCCAAACATAAATAACCAAAAGCCAAGTGAATTCAAAAATGGAAACGCTACATCACGAGCCCCAATTTGTAATGGCATGATGGCATTCATTAAACCAATTAATAGCGGCATGGCTGCCAGAAATATCATCGTTGTACCATGCATGGTAATCATTTCATTGTATAAACCTGCACTTAAAAAATCATTTTCAGGTTTAATAAGTTGAATACGAATAAACATTGCTTCCAAACCACCAAGTAGGAAGAAAAAACCACCACCAACTAAATACAAATGCGCTATTTTTTTGTGGTCAACCGTGGTTAAGTAATCCCAAATGAAAGCTCCGAAGCCCTTTTTTTGAGCAGCTGCAATACTCAAATTTCAAACCTCCCTTTTACATCTTCCACCCTTTAGTTTATTAGTTACCTGCACTCTCTGGTGTTATCTCAGATGGCTGCAATTGCAGCAAATACTCTGCGATATTACTTGCTTCTTCTTCAGATAGCTCAGGATAATTCCCCGTCATCTTATTTCCGGGCTTAATGGATTCAGGATCTCTAATCCATTGAACTAAGTTTTCTTTCGTAGGTTCTAATATACCTGCGATTTTCGAGCGATCTCCAAAATTAGTTAAGTTGGGTCCAACTGCTGCAGGTGATGATCCAATTGCGTGACAACTCATACAATTATTTTCTTCAAATGCTGCTTTACCATCTTGGGCTACAGCATCTTGTGGTTGAGCTTCTGGATCAACCTTTTTCATTTCTTCCACCCATTGTTCATACTCCTCTGGGCTAACTGCTACCACTTTGAAATCCATTAGAGAATGTGAAGGACCACATAGCTCTGCACATTTTCCCCAATAAACCCCTTCTTCATTTGCCTCAATATACATGGTGTTTTCATTTTCAGGACTGACATCCATCTTACCAGAAATACTTGGAACCCATAATGAATGGATCACATCAGATGATTGCATGTTTAAGTAAACTTTTTCTCCTGTTGGAATGTATAAATCCTGACTTGTTTGAATTTCTTCACCTGCATAACTGAAGTGCCACCAATATTGGTTACCAGTGACGTCGATATTAATACCGTCTTTTGCCCCAGATTCATCTGCCAAATCAAATGTAGCAGCAACTGTTGGTACTGCAAGGACAAGTACTAATATAATTGGAATTACTGTCCATACTGTTTCAAGTGTTTTATTACCTTCTACCTGCTTTGGAACGAAATCTTCTTGTCCTTTCTTCTTGCGAAAACGGACAAGGGTAATAACGTAAACCAAAAATACGATAATAAAAACAAACAACATAATAAGTGAAGATAAAATGATTAAATTCATGGAAGACTCTGCACCATACCCTTTAGGTACAAAGGCAGTTAAGTTTTCCTTACCGCAACCAGCTAAGACTAGCGCAAGTAAACTTAAAAGGAATACAGATTTGACTTTTCCCATCCAACCTTTCATGTATCCATACCTCTCTTTCTTTTCTTGATGCTCCTTATATTTAAATTTAATTAAGGACATAAGTTAACTAAATGTTGTATTCCATGTAACTACTACCATCATTAAGAAAAAGATCGTTAGGTAGTTTAAGGAATAGATAAATATGAAATTTGCCCATTTCAAATCATTTTTCATAAAAAAGCCGCTAAGCCCTATTATCAGCCATCCAACATTTAGTATGGAAGCTATGACAACAAAAGTAGTACCTAGTGATGCCAAATAAAATGGCAAAGGCAATAAACAAGCGATATATACTACAATTTGTCGCTTTGTAAATTCAAAACCATGTACTACTGGTAGCATTGGTATACCTGCTGCTTTATATTCTTTACTTTTCCGCATGGCTAATGCAAGGAAATGAGGTGTTTGCCAAATAAACATAACTAGAAATAATATAAACGGAACAATATGAAAATTAGGCTCGACGGCTGACCAACCAATTAATGGCGGTGCTGCTCCAGAAAAACTTCCAATTGCGGTGTTAAGCGTATACTTTCTTTTCGACCACATCGTATATAAAACGACATATACAAACCAGCCCATAAAGGCAAATAATGCCGCTTGTACAGATGTGAATAGTAATAGACCAAATCCTAGCACAGATATTAATATGCCAAGTGTCAAAACGGTTTGAAGCGAGATCGTACCAGTAACAGTAGGACGTGATTTTGTCCTTGTCATGATTGGGTCTATATCGGCATCATACCAATTATTTAACATACAGCCGCCAGCAATAACAAGAGCGCTTCCAACCATCGTTAATGCAAATGTTCCAATATTAGCTACAAACGATGAACCAGTAAAGTATAATGCAAGCCAAAACCCTGCAAATACAGTAATTAAATTAGAGTTTATAATTCCTACTTTTATCAATGATTTTATATCTGTTAACAGAGAAGCTGACCGTTGTTCATCAGCAACATTCGCATTACCGACTACTTGAGAAGTAGCTGTTTCTACTTTATCCATGCTTATATCCCCCCTTCAAATACCTCCAAGGCATAATAAGACAAAGGTATACCTATTAAAAATAAAACCTTTTCAAAGTATCCCCAGCGTTCATTGTATCATGGAATTGTTTTACAATCTAATAACTACTCAGTTTTATTTTACTGTAATTCCTATTTCTTTTTGTGACGATTTTGTGAATTAATTGTCACAAAATCAAAATGATTACAATTTTTTCATCCATTATGTATGTAGTAGTTATTCGAAAACACATCAATGCAAAGTCTCTACACTATTTCTAGCAAACAACAGGGAACAATGCAAGCGTTTTTTGTATTTCCATAGTGAAAATGCAATGAAAACATGATACTATAACAATTGTGTGTCAACTCAATCTATTTTGAGGACATCCCATTGCTTTTTGTTAGGTATTAATATTATGATGAATCTAGCGGATTTGTAAACATACTATTTTTAACGTAAATAAAGTGAGGCTATACTTATGATCAAAATCTTAAAGTGGCTTTCTGTAATTGCAACGGTTGGAATGATGTTTGTATTGCTGGGCGGAGCACTTGTTACCAAAACGGGGTCAGGCGATGGTTGCGGTGACAGTTGGCCACTATGTGAAGGAGAATTTGTACCATCCACGATAACACCTGAGCTTATTATCGAATTAAGCCATCGGATGGTTACTGGTATTGTTGGATTTGCAGTAGTAGGATTAGCCATTTTAGCGTGGAAGAAAATCGGCTATATTAGGGAAGTAAAATTCTTATCTGTCTTATCTGTCTTATTTCTTGTGCTACAAGCACTGATTGGAGCTGCGGCAGTGATGTGGGGACAATCTGATTTTATATTGGCTGCACACTTTGGCATCTCACTTATTTCGTTTGCATCTGTCTTTCTATTGATGTTACTTGTTTTTGAAGTCGATAAAAAATATGATGCAAAGGCTTTATTTATAAAAAAGGCACATCGTTTTGAAATTTATGCATTGACCATTTACACCATGTTGGTTGTATATACAGGAGCTTTAGTTCGGCACACAGAATCTAATCTAGTTTGCGGTGGATGGCCATTTTGTAATAACAATGAACCTTTTGGTTTCTCAGCCTATACCTTCCCTCAGTGGATTCAAATGGGGCATCGTCTTGCAGCTGGTTTATTGTTTATTTGGACAGTTACCTTAGTCTTTAAAATGTTACTGCATTATCGTAGCAATAAAGTTATGTATTGGGGCTGGATCACAGTCTTATTGCTTATATCATTACAAGTATTCTTTGGAGCTATGATTATCTTTACGAGATTACACCTTGGAACTGCATTAATGCATGCATTAGTTATCTCCCTTTATTTTGCTATGATTACATATTTTGTCCTATTAGCCAATCGAAGTGGAAGATATGCAAAACAGATACATACTACAAGTCAAGCTACTTCTGTACAACACAGCAGTAAGTAAAAAACCGAGCAGTTCGATAAACTGCTCGGTTTTTTATTATTCAAATTCGATTAATAAATCATCCACAGCAATCGTATCTCCGTCTGAGACTTGGATGCCTTTAATTGTTCCACTAAACGGTGCCTGGACAGTTGTTTCCATTTTCATCGCCTCGGTAATCAATAGATAATCTCCCTTATCTACCTTATCTCCAACATTACGAAGCACTTTAACTACCGTTCCCGGCATCGTTGCAGCTATATGTTTTTCATTTGTTTTATCAGCTTTTGGACGTACCTCTATTTCAGACTGGATGCTTTCATCCTTTACAACAATTTCTCGAGTTTGTCCATTCAATTCAAAGTAGATTACTCGTGTACCATCTGCGCGAGCTTCTGATATGGATACTAGTCTTACAATTAATGTCTTTCCTTGTTCAATTTCTACTTCTATTTCTTCTCCTAAATTCATACCATAGAAAAAGGTAGGTGTATCTAAGACAGACATGTCTCCATACGTATCATAGAACCTATGATAATCCATATATACTTTAGGATAAAGAGCGTAAGCAATCATATCAAAACTCGTAACTGGCCGATCCAATGTTTTAAATAATGTTTCTTTTAGCTGTGTAAAATCAATTGGATCAAGTAATTCTCCTGGCCGAACTTTTAATGGTTCTTTCCCTTTTAAAATAATTCGTTGTAATTCTTGAGGAAATCCCTGATATGGTTGACCAATATAGCCCTGCGCAAATTCAATAACCGAGTCAGGAAAATCAATGGATTCCCCTTGCTCATAGACATCATCTTCTGTCAGATTATTTTGAACCATAAACAATGTCATATCTCCGATTACTTTTGAAGAAGGCGTTACTTTAACAATATCACCAAACATATCATTCACTTTTCGGAACATGGACTTAACTTCATTCCATCTTTCTTCTAACCCAACTGCCTTTGCTTGTTGTTTCAAATTACTATATTGTCCCCCAGGCATTTCGTGCATATATATTTCTGTATGTGGCGCCTTCATACCACTTTCAAAATCACGATAGTAATTACGGATACCTTCCCAATAATGGGATAGTTTTTCATAGGAAGCTGCATTTATTTTCGGTTGTCTTTCATGTGTCTCTAACGCATGATATAACGTTTGTGCGCTCGGTTGTGATGTCATACCAGCCATGGGGCCAGCCGCTACATCTACTACATCTACACCTGCATCGATGGCTCTAGCATAAAGGTAAATTCCATTACCACTGGTATCATGGGTATGCAAATGAATCGGTAAACTTATTGTTTCTTTTAACGTTGTTATAAGCTGATAAGCAGCCTCTGGTTTTAATAGGCCTGCCATATCTTTAATACCCAAAACGTGGGCTCCAGAACGCTCAAGATCTTTCGCTAAATTCTTATAATAGTCTAAATCATATTTCGAGCGTCCAACATCAAGAATGTCTCCTGTATAACACATAGCAGCTTCAGCGATTTTATTATTTTCTCTCACTGATTCAATTGCTAATTGCATTCCCTCAACCCAATTTAAGCTATCAAAAATTCGGAAAACGTCAATTCCCGCAGTCGCACTTTTCTCAACAAATTCTTTGATTAAATTATCAGGATAATTTTTATATCCTACGGCATTACTTGCTCGCAATAGCATTTGAAAAAGAACATTTGGCATTTTTTCACGAAGCTTTAATAGACGTTCCCATGGATCCTCTTTTAAGAACCGATACGCAACATCAAACGTAGCTCCTCCCCACATTTCTACTGAAAATAAATTAGGTAGTAATCTCGCTGTTGGTTCAGCTATTTGGTTTAAATCTTTTGTTCTTACTCGGGTTGCAAGTAAAGATTGATGTGCATCCCGAAAAGTGGTATCTGTCAATAAAACTTCTTTTTGTTCTTTCATCCAATTCGCAAGTCCCTCAGGGCCTCTCTCATCGAGGATCTGCTTGGTTCCTGCCGGAATTTTTTCTGTTGCATCAAAATTCGGAATTTGCAGTTTAGAAAACTCCGGTTTTTCCTTCTTGCCGTTTTTATCTAAACCATTGATAGTCGTATGACCAATATAAGTCAACATTTTTGTTCCACGGTCTTTACGCTTCGGAAAAACAAATAATTCCGGTGTATGATCAATAAACGTAGTGTTATAGACACCAGATAAAAACTGCTCATGCAAGATAACATTTTCTAAAAATGGGATATTTGTTTTTATTCCACGTATCCGAAATTCTTTTAAGTTTCTGACCATTTTTTGTACAGCTTGCTCAAATGTAAGTGCCCATGTAGAAACTTTTACTAAGAGTGAATCATAATGCGGGGATATAACTGCTCCTTGAAAGCCATTACCAGCATCTAATCGAACTCCAAACCCTCCACCAGTACGATAAGCCATAATGCGCCCAGTATCCGGCATAAAGTTATTTAAAGGATCTTCCGTCGTTACTCGAGATTGAATGGCAAATCCATTTGTGACAATTTGTTCTTGAATGGGGATACCGATGGATCGGTCATGTAACTTTTGGCCTTCAGCGATTTTAATTTGTGTTTGTACAATATCAATCCCTGTAATCATTTCTGTTATCGTATGCTCAACTTGAACTCGTGGATTGACTTCAATAAAGAAAAATTCATTATCTGTCACAAGGAACTCCACCGTTCCTGCATTCACATATTCTACATTGGCCATTAAATTAACAGCGGCCTCACAAATTCTCATTCTTAATTCTTCGGGTAGTGATGTACTTGGTGCTACTTCTACTACTTTCTGATGTCTTCGTTGAACAGAACAGTCCCGTTCGAATAAATGTACGGTATTTCCTGCATGATCACCAAGTATTTGTACTTCAATATGCTTAGGATTTTCAATTAACTTCTCTATATAAATTTCATCATTACCAAATGCAGCTCTTGCTTCGGATTTCGCTCGATCATAAGCTTCGGCTAAGCCCTCTTTACTGCGGACAATCCGCATACCACGGCCGCCTCCGCCAAGTGAAGCTTTGATCATCAACGGAAACCCATGCTTTTCAGCAAACGTTTCAATCTCATCTAGTGAATGTACTGGACCATCACTTCCTGGAATTACGGGAATCCCTGCATGAATAGCTTGGGTCCTAGCCTTCACTTTATCCCCAAACATATCTAAATGTCTACTTGTTGGTCCAATAAAAGTAATTCCTTCTTCTTCGCAACGTTTAGCAAACAAGATATTTTCAGATAGAAAACCATACCCCGGGTGAATCGCATCTATCCCTACTCGTTTAGCAAGTGAAATGATTCCTTCTATATCAAGATATGCATCAATGGGTTTTTTTCCTTCCCCAATCAGATAAGACTCATCTGCTTTATAGCGATGATAAGAGCTTGAGTCTTCTTTTGAATAAATTGCAACGGTACGGATATTTAATTCAGTACAAGCTCGAAAAACGCGTATTGCTATTTCCCCACGGTTCGCAACTAATATTTTATTTATCTGCTTGTGTTCTTCCATGTTTTTCCTCCTCGATAGGTTTGTAGTACTCTGTTTTCTTTGTCTTCTTGTTTTTCTTCTGCTGGTTCTAACTCTCTTTTCTTCACATGCATTGCTATATTATTTAAAATCCCCATTGATATCATTAGCACCAAAAGAGATGAACCGCCATAACTAACAAATGGAAGTGGTACCCCTGTAATCGGAAGTAAGCCACTAATTGCCCCTAGATTAATGAATGCTTGTAAGCCTACCATCGAAGAAATTCCAATAGCCAACAATGCAGCAAAGCTGTCTTGTGCTTTTCTGGAAATAACAATTCCTCTTATCACGATAATGGCTAGCATTCCTATAACAATTACAACTCCAACAAAACCAAGCTCCTCAGCCACAACAGCCATAATGAAATCGGTGTGAGCTTCAGTTAAATAACCAAGTTTTTGTACACTCTGCCCTAACCCTTCTCCTAGTAAACCGCCATTTCCAATAGCTACATAGGATTGTATTAGTTGATATCCATCAGAATCTGGTGTTTGAAATGGCTGATAGGCGCCTGTAAAACGCGATAGCCGCTCATCCGTAATCATATAAGGCGTTGCTAATAACAGTAAAGCTACACCTATTCCAATTAAAATAAATAAATGTTTGAAACGGATGCCAGAACTAAAAATGACAGAACAAGCAATGAAGAAGATAATCGAAGCTGTACCGATATCTGGTTGCATCACAATTAAACCTAAAATAATCCCTGTTAAAATAAGCGGTGGTAGAACACCTTTACTAAACTCATTTATGTAATCTTGTTTTTTAGAATAAACCGAAGCTAAATACAAAATTAGTGCTAATTTAGCAAATTCTGCGGGCTGGATTCCCAAAAACCACGACTGAGCATTATTAACACTCGATCCAAATAGTAACACACCTATTAATAATAGAATAACACCCAAAATTAATGGCTTCATCAATTTTTGATAATATTTATATGGAAATAAACAGCATATGATAAAACCGGCAAGTCCCATTGCGAACCGAATCGATTGCTGGGTTAAATAATGTGTCGCTGAGTACTCTTGAACTACCGCGAATACCATACTTGCACTATAGATCATGACTAATCCAAATGCGGCTAATAGGATTGGTGTAATCATTAATGTAAAATCGTAATTTTTTAATTTTTGTAACATTGTCCTTCTCCCTACTTCATGTGATACAAGCGGTTTTTTCTATTTTCTCTATATAAATCGAATGATGAAACAAAAAAACCTTGCCATGATGGTATGTAGGCAAAGTTTTTGCTTCTTCGTTCAACCGCAAATGCCGATCAAGGTTGAATCAAACGGAATTTTGCGCTGCTTCATGCAGTATATTTAGCTGCCTCTCCAAGTTTTCAAGGAGTGCTTTACCTTCATCTTCGTTGATTAAGTTCAAACGAACAGCAAAATCAATTTCTCTTGAAAGCCCGAACATTTGTGTATCTAATACCTCTTCATATAATGGACATTGTGGCATAGTGAGGTTATCTATCTGAACTTCAATTAGTCGCAAAATTTTTTCAGCATCAGCCTTAAGAAGGGCATGGGCTTTTTCGCGATGATTTACTGTCACCTCATGAATCAAATCTATCCCCTCCGAGTAAAAGACTTCTTTCTATATTATATTATCGTTAGCATCGATAAAATGCAAATAAAATTAAAATAAAATATTATTTATTAGAAGTGAAAAAAAATTCTAGTTCTGCTATCCTTGACTAGGACAACTATTAAGAGGTGATATAAATGATCGTACCAATTACCGGGAAAGTTACTTATCCCATTACACTAGATCCAACCGTATGGATTTTTGATGACAGAAAAATCGAATTTGAGAAAGCGTTTGAATCTGAAGCATCTCATTCTGAAGAATCCGATGAATTAAAGCGTGTCTCTGAAAGATGGGATAGAGAAGTTTCCCAGCTTAGCAAACCACCTGTAAATCGGAGTATAAAGAAATTTGAGCGTGAGAAAATGCTAAAAAGTTCGTATGTAATCCCTTTAGATGATTTTCTGAATAATGCAGAGATTGAAGATGAGGCTACTTCAGCTATCCTCGTAACAAAAGAAGGAGATATAACGATCCCTATTTCGGATTTATATAATAGTTATTTTCTTTTTTCTAAAGAGGGCAAACCATTACATGCAGACGGCCCGGTCCATTTATATTATAAAGATGGTTCCAACCGCGAAAATCCAATTAAACACATTATGGCTGTAAGGTTTCAATAAAGATGCTTGTTTACAAACAAGCTCTTTTTTTAGTTAAATCACATCCGCTATAACTTCTGCATAATTTATATTTTTTCATCCAAAATAAAAGTAATCGGCTTAAATAGGATGGAGGAATTTTAGGTGAACAAGATACCGTTATATACAATTATGTTGGTAAGTATTGTTATATTTGCAGGATGCCAACAGCAAAGTCAAGAGAAACCATTATCCGATGAAGAAAAGAATAATCAAATGATTCAAGTTAAAAATTCAGACCCTACCCAACAAAAAAATCTTTCAAATAATGAAATTGCTGATCATTTGGCCAATATAGCTAGTAATGTACCAAATGTTAACAGTGCTACTTCCGTCGTTGCAGGTCCTTATGCAGTTGTCGGTATTGATGTCGACAAAGACCTTGATCGATCACGAGTTGGCACCATTAAATACAGTGTATTAGAGGCTTTATATCATGATCCATATGGCAAAACTGCCGTCGTAGTGGCTGATGCAGATGGTAATGAAAGAATTAGAGGAATGGCTGATAAGATTAGCCAAGGACATCCAGTTCATGCGGTTGTAGACGAAGTAGCTGCAATTGTCGGTCGTTATATGCCCGATTTTCCTATTAGCGAAAACCGCCCACAAGAACCAGACCAAAACAAAGAAGTAATACCAAAAGAAGATAAACAAAAGTTAGAAGATACGGAAGAAAAACAATCCAATCAACATAATAACGAATAAGAAAAGCGTTTCCGTTTTGCGGAAACGCTTTTCTTATTGTTGCTGTTCGCTCGTATTTTTTTCTTTATTTTCCGTATAATATTGCACTCCAAATTGAGAACCTTCTGAAACCATTTTAGCATTTTCTAATTGAGCTAAATCTTGATTTGCAGACTGATCTGGTACCCCTGCATCTTCAAATGTTGATCGAATACCGTCTTGATAATTTTTTATTTTTTGTTTTACCTTGTCTCGATTATCCTTATCTTTCAAAAAAAACCCGGCTACGGTAGCACCAATCACACTTGCTGCACCAGCAGAATATAAATATCGTCTTTTCATCGAATCGCCCTTTCTTTGGATTGTTGTTTAGTGAAGTTTTCCCCTATATAATTTAAAATAAACATGGCAGATATTTCTTGAATGGAACTATCTTATGATACACTAGAGACAGATTCATGAAAGCCAAAGATAGCATATATTGTTTTTTAGATATATTTATTTTTTGATATTGAGGTGAAATTATGCAGGTCAAGTGCACGATTTGTGACAATATAGAAAGCATAGAGGACGACTCCTTTGAAGCAAAACGATTACGAAACCGAAGAATTCATATGTATTTATGTAAATCCTGTTATGATCGTATCGAATATAAAACAAAGCAACGACATGCAACAGGGAAGTTTCAACTATATGAAGAAAAAAAACCTACAGATGATTATATTTAATCTGCATATAAAAAAGCGCCCAAAGTATTTACCTCTAGGCGCTTTGCTTTATTCTTGTGAGCTTCTTTCTCTATGTAATCGAAACCGATAAATGCCAAGAACAATAGAAATAACAACCAAACTTTCCGTTATCGGCATTTGGAAAATGCTAAAAATCGTTAATATATAGACACCAATGGCTAATAAAATATAAACGACAATTGACTTTAACATTGGAAGTTTACGAGCAAACCCAAGTTTATAAGCAATGATACTAAAAATTAAATTTAAGATATAAAAAACCCAAAAAATATTTACATCTGTTCCAAATTGATCGAGTACAAAGTCAAAAATCAACGTGAAATTAGTGTTCTCCATGTATATCCCCCACTACCTTCTATAATAAATCCTTTTCATAAACTCTTGTCTTATCATACTAAATATTTTCCCATATCGCCAGCTAAATTACAGGGATAACTAGAAACAATTCTTTGATCAATTTAGCGCTTTCTTATATACTAGAATTAAGGCAAAAGAGGTGGAGATCATGAAAAATATAAACTTCCCAATGCTTTTATTAGCTACTTTAGTTATACTAATGTTTGCTGGTATCGGTATTTCTATTGCATACCGAAATATCTGGCTTGTCCTATTATTTTTAATATTAGGTTTCGGTTTTATGGGTTACGGCATTGGATTAAAGAAAAAAAGCAAGTGACAACCTTGTCACTTGCTATGTCTGTAGAAGTCAACTTAGATTAACGGTAGCTTCGTTTCGCTTTTTTTATGCCTCTTCATTAAGCGCGTTCTTGTAGCTGGCTATTTCTATGTAGGCGCTTCATAGAAGAAATGTTTTTTCATTTCATCTGCACCGTCATTTTCTCGCTTCTTGTAAATAGCTTTCTAGTATTCTTTGATGAATCTTGGAATTACATGTAAAAACAGAGTTATTACCCAACATATTAATCTTCTCTCCATCTATGGTGGTCGTCATTCCTCCTACTTCATTAACGATTACCATCCCTGCAGCTAAGTCCCAGGGAGAGAGACTAAGTGTCAAATATCCATCTAAAATCCCTTCAGCCACAGAAGCAAATTCTAACGCTGCAGAACCATACGTTCTCGTACCTCTTACATCTTTCACTAATTGTTGCATGACCCTTTCATCAACTAAACGATTCTCGCATAACCAAAAGTGGTTTAACCCTATAATAGACTCATGAAAGTTAAGATTGTCATTTAATGCAGGGAGTTTCTTATTTCCTTTATATGCTCCTTCTCCACGTTTCGCACTATATAAAACATCTTCCATCACGTTATAAATGAACCCAATTTCACCGATACCATCCTGATATATTCCCACAGATATTGCAAAATTACGTTTTTGATGTACGAAATTCATCGTACCATCAATTGGATCAATAATCCAAACCGTTCCATCCATTGTATCAAGCTGATCTCCAAATCCTTCTTCACTTAAAATAAAATGGTCGGGAAATATTTGCTTGATATTACTAGTAAAAAAGGCTTCTATATCTCTATCCATTGTGGTTACTAGATCATTTGCATTTGATTTCGTATCAATGGTTAAAGGGTCATTTATATGAGCTTTAATCATTTTACCAGCTTCCAATACCCATTCCAAAGCATGCTGAAAAATCGTTTCACGCACCTCTGTATTCATTTGTATACCCTCCAATATGTTCTGTATATCACCTATACTACCAAATTAATAATAGCAAGTCATTGGATTCGTACTTCTTTGACAGTACTTTATACGTTGTTCATAGAAAGTGTCACATTGTTCTAAAGTGGGTTGGGCGAATATCTTTTAGATACCCTATATGCATCATTCTTTAAATGTAAGTTACTTACTAAAAAAGAACCTTCATTAAAGCAACGCTTTAATGAAGGTTTTATTTTATGCATGATCAATCTCTAACCATTGTCTTCTTAATTGTTTAAGTCGTTCCTTGCTTTTTATTATTCCAACAGTATCCTCGTTTTTCATAGCATCATAAAGCGTAACAAGTTCATAATCAATTTCCATACGAATAACAGGCAGCTTTTCCAGAGCTTCTTTACGACGTAATGCCTCCATCACGTATTTCAAATTGTACACAACCTTTCGATCGCTTTTAATATATTTATGAGCTCTCTTACAATTTGGTTCAATAATTCTTAAAAATCCGCGAATTATTGTATTACATTCCCCAAAAAATTGCTTGTTTAAACATTATTTTTATGCATTATGTTTTTAACTTGACTTCCGTATAACCATAATTAATAATTATTATAAATAATAATTAATTATCATCAAGAGAAAGGTTGATATAATGACGTTTAATGGCTTTAAGAAAAGTGATTTTGATACATTCTTAATTAACGGGTTAGATGCTCGGATGGAAGCAATCCAAACAAGAATTCAACCTAAATTTCAGGAAATTGGTAATTACTTAGCAGATTATTTATCCATGGAATTAGGTAATGAAGTTTTTGTACATATTGCTAAACATGCTAGGAGGACGGTTAATCCTCCTAAAGATACTTGGTTAGCAATAGCTGATAATAAACGTGGATATAAAAAGCACCCTCACTTTCAAGTAGGCTTATTCGATGACCATGTTTTTATTTGGTTAGCATTAATTTATGAATTGGATCACAAAACGGAAATTGCCAATACCTTTATCGATAGCTATGACGAAATCAAGCAATTGCCGTCGAATTTTGTTGTTTCCCTTGATCATATGAAAAAGGAAGCGAAACAATTAAACGAACTTGAATTAAAAGATTTAGAACGATTCCGTGATGTTAAAAAGGCCGAATTTCTGATCGGTCAACATTTACCAAAGAATGATGCGCGAGTTTTTGATGGAGAAGCATTCCTTCATACTGCAAAGGAGACAATGAATCAATTACTACCATTTTATAATAAAGCGTTGAATAGTAAATAATATAGATAAAAGCAGCACAGAGATCGAAGTGTGCTGCTTTTTTTATCCAACAGAAATGCTCGTATCGTTGGAATTTCTAGCCTGTTTAACAACTTGAAAACTAGAATAACCAGAACCCTGTTCAAACGAACTAAATAATTTCTTTTCTTCACTTTTAGACGGTACAATTCTTTTAAATTCACGATATGCAGCTAGAAAGACATCACGATCTATCTTTTTTTCATACGCCTGTTCAACCAAGGAAAAAAATTGCACAACCTGAATAACTTCTTCTTTCGACCATGTTTCATCAATAGGATAATGATAATTCACTTATAACTCCTCCCTTCAAGATCATTTTTCCCTACGTTTAACGATCCACAAACAGCATTTTAATGATATCATGTTATCTCGTATTTGTTGACTCTTTTTGATCGTACGTAAGATCGACTTCAAGTAAGATGCTTATAAGGATGCATCGGTAAACTGAATCAATGAGGATTCATCCTATTGTATGACGGAGGAGGTTAGCAATACATTCACAAAAAATTGGGGGGTACTTGTATAGGATTGATAGATGAATCTCCAGAATCGTTACAAGTAATAAACGTATCATATGCAAATAAAGCTGCCGTTTCAAGTTGGACGGCAGCTTTATGATTACCTTATAGTTATTTATTTATTATTTCACGACAAGTCGGACAAGTACCGTATAGGGTAGTGACTTTTTCATCATCAAACTGTTCAATAACTTTTTGACAATCCTGACAAACAATGGTGCCCATCTGGCCCAACTCCTTTGTGATGATATTTTATGATAGCGTATTCATATTATAATATAACACATTGGAAAAATCAACCCTATTTAGTATGTCATATTTATTTTATTTGTTATTTGCATGGACCTGTCTCACTTGAAATGATCAAAAATAAAAAACTAAGGCATGTGCTTGTTGTAAAGACATGCCTTAGTTTGTAGCGCTAATCAATTGTCTTAACTTGATGTGGGTCTACCATTTCATAACCTTTATCTCTTAACCCGTTTACGATATCTGCCAATGCTTTATTTGTCCATTCTCTATCATGCATTAACAGATTTGCACCAGGCTTTAATAGAGAATAGTCTATATCTACCTCTGGTCCTTCTCCTGTTATCATAGCATTGGTTAATTTTTCTACATTCATATATGGCTCAAAGTAATCATAGCCATACGTCCAATTCATTAGCACCATATTCTCTTCTTTCGCCACTTGCTTTGAATGATCGGTATTCATACCATGTGGTGCTCGAAAAAATTTTGGCCGTTCTCCGATGATTTCTTCTATTTGATCACTAACTTTTACAATCTCTTCTGTTTGCTCTTTTTCAGACAATGTTGTTAGATTCGCATGGCTATATGTATGGTTTCCGATTATAAAGCCCATCTCATGTATTTCTTTTAATTGTTTTTTTTGCTCAGGCGTTTCTAAAAAATGCCCATTGGCAAAGAAAATCGCCTGTACATTTAACTTTTTTAATGTTTTAGCCATTTCAACAGCATATTTATCTGGCACGTCATCAATCGTTAAAAGTACGACTTTTTCATTTATCCCTTCCTTCAAAGGTACAATGGTTGCATCATCTGAAACTTTATATTTCGGTTCTTCCATTTTTTCAGTTGGCTTTGATTCAGTATCCTGTTGATTCGGTTGTTGTTCTCTCTCTTCTCCAGATGTTTGTTCCGGTTTTTGATTTTCATTTTCAGATTGCTTTTCGCTGACAGGTTGAGCACTTTCTCCACAAGCAGCTAGCACTAAGATCAACATTAGAATAGTAATTACTTTTTTCAAGCTACCCCTCCCCACTTACCATTCATTCTATCAAGTCTATTATAAGTTCCTGGAAATTAACTGGCAATACAAATTTAAACAAAAAAAGACAATTGTTTAAACTCGCTCTAGAATGGGTAGTAAAATAAATAGTATGATATTTCTATGCCTCGGGAATAGTAAAAACAAGCGTTGAGATTTGAACAAATTATTTCATTATGTTTTAATACAATAAGTGTGCCTACATATATAATGCCTGAAAATAATTAAAGAAAGGATAATTTATGTGAAAAAAGTAACACGAGTCTTTTATATTTCTGCATTTATAGCAGTACTATTTATTATTTGGGGGATCATCCCTAAAGATGTATGGCCAAATGCAAATTTAGATAATGTAACCACGATTGTTCAAGGTTTTTTGGTAGATAAATTTGGCTGGTTTTATTTAATTAGTGCAACTGCATTTGTCATTTTTGCAATCTATCTTATTTTTTCCAAATATGGAAATATTAAATTAGGTAAGCCTGGTGATAAGCCAGAATATAGTTATTTAACTTGGTTTGCTATGTTATTCAGTGCTGGTATGGGAATTGGACTTGTGTTCTGGGGGGCCGCAGAACCATTATCTCACTTCCATACTCCTCCGTATGGAGATGCTGAAACGAATGAGGCAGCTAAAACAGCAATGCAATATAGCTTCTTTCATTGGGGTCTCCATCCATGGGCTATCTACGCAACGATCGCTTTAGCACTAGCTTACTTCAAATTCCGTAAACAGGCACCTGGTGTTGTAAGTGCAATCCTTGAGCCATTGTTTGGTGATCGAATCAAGGGTACATGGGGAACGGTTGTTGATTTCATCGTTGTATTTGCTACTATTTTCGGCGTCTCAACCTCACTTGGTTTAGGTGCCATTCAAATAAGTGGTGGTTTATCCTTTGTAACAGGAATGGAATCAACGATCACTTTACAACTAATTATTATTGCTATTGTTACCGTTCTATATATGACATCGGCAATGACCGGTCTTAATAGAGGAATAAAGTATTTAAGTAATACCAATCTTATATTAGCTTTCTTACTTCTAGTATTTGTTCTTATTCTTGGACCGACGAACTTTATTATGAACTTTTTTACAACGTCTTTCGGAAGCTACCTACAAAACTTGCCTAGTATGAGTTTACGTATGACTCCGTTTAGCGAAGATAATGCTGGATGGATTAATGGTTGGACTATATTCTATTGGGCATGGTGGATTGCATGGGCACCATTTGTTGGTACGTTTATTGCCCGGGTCTCTAGAGGTAGAACAATTCGTGAATTTGTTTTAGGTGTACTACTTGTACCAACAATCTTTGGTGCGCTTTGGTTCGCAGTCTTTGGAGGTTCAGCTATTCACCTGGAAAGCTTTGAAGGCGTCAATATTATGCAACATATTAATAATACTGGTGAGGAAGTAGCATTGTTTGCCTTATTAGAGAATTTCCCAATTGGCGGATTTATTTCTATTATAGCGATCTTGCTTATTTGCACTTTCTTTATCACATCGGCTGACTCAGCGACTTTCGTATTAGGAATGCAAACGACTGGCGGTAGCTTGTATCCACCGAATTCGGTTAAGTTTGTATGGGGAGTCATTCAATCAGGTGCAGCAGCAGTGTTACTTTGGCAAGGAGGATTAAATGCATTGCAGACGGCATCTATTATTGCAGCATTTCCATTTGCGATTATCATGATACTTGTCGTATTCTCCTTGATTAAATCATTTAAACAAGAGGCCAAAGAGGTGGACTTAAGTAGTAGAAGAAAAGGTTAGAGCTCATTTGCTCTAACCTTTTTTACAGTTCATAACTTTTCATTTGTAACTATATTACTAATCCAACATAACTATTTCAAACCATTAACAGTTCTATAACATCCCGACTTTGCACGCATCTTTTTGTTAAACTATGAGTATACACTGATAATTAGCAGGAAGGTGAGTAAAATTAAACGCGCAATCATCCCTCTAATTAGCATAATGATTTTGCTACTAAGTGCCTGTCAATCGTCACCAATGATTGACGTTATTACTTTTCAGCCAAAAGAATATGATGTTATGTTTCTTACTGATAAAACAAATAGTGCGTTAGAAAATATCTATTATGATGCAATTATCGAAGTGAAGGCAGAATATCCGCATGCTTTTAGTGAAGTACAAACAAACGAAACAACGATAGAAGATATAGAAAATGTAACGGAGCAAGAAACACCTGCATTATTAATTACCAAAGATGGTAGAACAATTGAAAGCCTATCTGGTGAGATGGAGAAAGATGAAATCAAGGAAAAGCTTGAAGGGATTATAAAGTAATTTTTTAACCGCTAGGCAGTCTTCTTCTTTGTACCACAAACGTCTTCTCATAAGGGATTACTATCCGGCTAACTAGGGATAATAAGTCTACGCACGTATTTTTATATAAAAAAACAATGGCCATTATAAGCCATTGTTTTTTTATGTAAAATAAGTCCTTTTACAAATAAAAGCCCGAATATTGACTTAAACATCAATATCCGGACTAATTTTCATTATGCTACACTAGACGATTACTAGCTTACATCATGTGAATAGGAGTACCTAACGCAACTTCCGCAGCTTCCATTGTAATTTCTCCTAAGCTAGGATGTGCATGAATGGTAAGCGCGATGTCCTCAGCAGTCATCCCTGCTTCAATTGCTAAGCCGATTTCAGCAATCATATCGCTCGCATTTGGACCTGCAATTTGGGCACCAATAACGAGTCCATCGTCTTTGCGTGTGATCAGCTTCATGAAACCATCACTATCATTTAATGAAAGTGCACGACCGTTTGCAGCAAATGGGAATTTAGCTGCTTTTACGTCATATCCAGCATCCTTAGCTTCTTGTTCTGTATATCCAACTGTCGCTAATTCAGGATCAGAGAATACTACTGCTGGCATACCTACGTAGTCGATTTCTGCTTTCTCTCCACTAATTGCTTCAGCAGCAACCTTTCCTTCATAAGAAGCTTTATGAGCTAGTGGCATACCTTCTACGATATCGCCAATTGCATAGATATTTTCTACGTTTGTACGGCATTGTTTATCGATTTTAATTAATCCACGGTCATCTTTTTCAATACCAACTTGTTCTAGACCAAGTTCTTCCGTATTAGGACGACGACCAACTGTTACTAATACATAATCAGCTTCAATTGTTTCTTCTTTACCGTTTACTTCATAAGAAACTTTTACGCCGTCTTTTGATTCTTCTACACCTTTTGCCATTGCTTCCGTGATGATGTTAACACCTTTGTTTTTCAGACGCTTCTTAACAACTTGTTTCATTTGCTTTTCGAATCCGCCAAGAATATCTTTTGTTCCTTCAAGAACTGTTACCTCCGTACCGAAATTAGCGTATGCAGTTCCTAATTCAGTACCAATATATCCTCCACCGATAACAACCATTTTTCCAGGAATCTCTTTTAGATTTAATGCTCCTGTAGAATCAAGTACACGGTCAGAGAACTTAAAGCTAGGGATTTCAATTGGTGTAGAACCCGTTGCAATAATACAGTTGTTAAAAGTATAGGTTTGAGAGTTTTTATCATCCATAATTTTAACCGTTTTATTATCAACGAAATAAACTTCACCTTTTACAATATCGACTTTGTTTCCTTTTAATAAACCTTCTACGCCGGAAGTTAGCTTTTTAACTACGCTTCCTTTCCATTCTTGAACCTTAGTGAAATCTACAGTAACATTTTCGGTTTTTATTCCAAGTTCTTCATTACCGTGAGCATGTTCTGTTAAATGTCCAGCTTGAATTAACGCTTTGGATGGAATACATCCAACATTTAAACAAACTCCCCCAAGTGCTCCTTTATCTACAATTGTTACTTTTTGTCCTAGTTGTGCAGCACGAATAGCGGCTACATAACCACCAGGTCCAGCTCCAACAACAAGTGTATCTACTTCAATTGGGAAATCTCCTACTACCATAAACCTACGCCTCCATCATAATTAATTGTGGATCGCTTAATAATCGCTTGATTTGATTTAGAGCTAACTGTGCAGTAGCACCATCAACAATACGATGATCAAAGCTTAATGATAATGCGAGTACCGGTGCAATTACAATCTCTCCATCGCGAACAATTGGCTTCTCTGCGATACGGCCAATTCCTAAAATAACAGCTTCAGGATAATTTAATACTGGTGTAAACCATTGGCCACCTGCAGATCCAATATTTGTAATTGTATTGGAAGCACCCTTCATCTCTTCAGGTGATAGTTTACCACTTCTAGCTTTATCTGCCAATTCATTAATTTCTTGAGAAATTGCAAAAATCGATTTACGATCAGCATTTTTAACTACTGGGACAAGTAGTCCTTTGTCTGTGTCAGCAGCAATTCCAATGTTATAATAATGCTTGTGAATAATTTCGTTTGTTTCATCATCCACTGCAGCATTTAAAATCGGGAATTTCTTAGAAGCTGATACTAGCGCTTTAGCTACATATGGCAAATAGGTTAATTTAATTTCTTGTTCTGCAGCTACTGCTTTAAATTTCTTACGATGTGCAACAAGATCCGTTACATCAACTTCATCTAAGAGTGTAACATGAGGTGCTTTTGTTTTCGAATTAACCATTGCTTTTGCAATTGATTTACGAATGCCACTCATTGCTTCACGAGATTCAGGGAAATCACCTTCTGATACAGGCGCAGTCGTCCCTTTCTTAGGTTCTGCTTTTTCCTCAGTCGCTTCAGATGTTTCCGTAGTTGCTTGGCCACCATTTTTAAAGCTATCGATATCCTCTTTTAGAATACGACCATTTTTACCCGAACCAGTAACTTCTGAAATATTCACATCATTGTCTCGTGCATATTTTCTTACAGATGGCATAGCAATAACTCGTTTATTATCACCAGAATCACTTGCTGGTTGTGATTTTTCCTCTACTTGCTTGTCTTCAGATTTAGAAGCTTCTTCTTTTTCAGCTTCCTTATCGTCTTGAGCCTCTTCTTCATCATCATTCGATTCATAACCTTCTGCATCGAATGTAATAATAGTGTCTCCTACGACTGCAACAGTGCCTTCTTCCACATGTACTTTTTCTACGGTGCCATCAACTGGAGATGGGATTTCCACGACTGCTTTATCGTTTTGGACTTCACACAATACATCATCTTCTTTGATTTCGTCGCCTTCTTTAACAAACCATTTAACAATTTCGCCTTCGTGAATTCCTTCACCGATGTCTGGCAACTTAAAATTAAATGCCATACGAATGACCTCCTATCTTCTTAATTAAAAGTTTATTACTTGATCCACTTTCTCAATGATGTCTTGATGGTTTGGTAACCATACTTCTTCTGCTGCTGAGAATGAATAAACCGTATCTGGCGCTGTAACACGTAATACAGGAGCTTCCAAGTGTAAGATGGCACGCTCTTGTATTTCAGAAATCACATTAGCAGCTATCCCAGCTTGGCGTTGAGCTTCTTGAACTACAACAACACGATTTGTTTTCTTAACCGATTCGATAATCGTTTCCATATCTAAAGGAGATACTGTACGTAAGTCAACAACTTCTGCACTTACTCCTTTTTCTTCCAGTTCTTCTGCTGCTTTTAGTGAAGCATGAACCATTGCACCATAAGAGATAAGCGTTACATCCGTACCCTCACGTTTAACCTCTGCTTTTCCTAGCTCAATGGTATAATCTTCTTCTGGCACTTCCCCGCGGAAAGAACGATAAAGTTTCATATGTTCTAGGAATAATACTGGATCGTTATCACGAATAGCAGAGATAAGCAATCCTTTTGCATCATATGGTGATGAAGGAATAACTACTTTTATTCCTGGTTGCTGAGCAATTAATCCTTCTAATGAATCAGCATGAAGTTCTGGTGTATGAACACCACCACCAAAAGGTGAACGAATCGTGATTGGAGAATGGTGTGAACCTCCAGAACGGTAACGCATACGAGCCATTTGTCCACTAATGGAATCCATTACTTCATAAACGAAGCCGAAGAATTGAATTTCCGGTACTGGTCGATAGCCTTGTAATCCAAGACCGATAGAAAGACCACCGATGCCAGATTCAGCTAAGGGCGTATCAAATACACGCTCTTCACCGAATTCATCTTGCAGTCCTTCAGTAGCACGGAATACGCCACCATTTTGACCAACGTCTTCCCCAAATACAAGCACATTTTCATCATTTTTTAATTCCGTGCGCAATGCGTCTGTGATGGCTTGAATCATTGTCATTTGTGCCATGATTTACTTCGACTCCTTTTCTTTATATTCTTCCATTTGTTCTTGCAAGTGAGATGGAAGTTCTTCAAACATGTTGCCAATGA
This sequence comes from Virgibacillus salexigens, assembly GCF_000723585.1. NCBI lineage: Bacteria > Bacillati > Bacillota > Bacilli > Caryophanales > Bacillaceae > Virgibacillus > Virgibacillus salexigens. The sequence goes on from NZ_CCDP010000001.1 coordinate 2,558,822, forward strand.
AATCCGTTACTTTTTGTTTTGGATATTCATCCGCTTGTTTTATTGCTTTTTTGATTTCATCTTTTGCTTCTTCAATAACTTTGTTTTCGTCTTCTTCAGACCATAGATCTTTCTCTTCTAAGAATTTACGGAAACGAACAAGTGGGTCTTTTTTCTCCCATTCATTGTCAAGGTCATCCGTACGGTAACGAGTAGGATCATCACCAGCCATTGTATGAGGTCCATAACGATACGTTAACGTTTCAATTAGCATTGGGCCTTCCCCGTTAATTGCGCGTTCACGGGCAGCTTTTGTAACAGCATAAACAGCAAGTACATCCATTCCGTCAACTTGTACTCCTTCGATACCAGCCGCTACAGCTTTTTGAGCCAAAGTCTTAGCATTTGTTTGTTTTTCAACTGGTACAGAAATCGCAAAGTAGTTATTTTGAACAAAGAAAAGTGCTGGTGCTTTATATGCACCTGCAAAGTTGATTCCTTCATAAAAATCTCCTTGCGAAGTACCACCGTCACCAGTATAAGTTACAGCTACAGCCTTTTTGCCGCGTTTTTTAATTCCTAATGCTACACCGGCGGTTTGTACGTACTGTGCTCCAATAATAATCTGTGGACTTACTGCATGAACACCCTCAGGCATTTGGTTCCCATGGAAATGACCTCTTGAGAATAGGAATGCTTGGTATAATGGAAGTCCCTGCCAAATTAGCTGTGGAACATCACGATATCCAGGTAATAAGAAGTCCTCTTCTTCAAGTGCGAACTGACTTCCTAATTGAGAAGCTTCTTGACCTGCTGTAGGTGCATAAAACCCTAGACGTCCTTGTCTATTTAGAGCAATAGAGCGCTGGTCCAATACGCGTGTGTAAACCATTCGGCGCATAAGCTCTTTTAATTCGTCATCTGAAAGATCGGGCATATCATCTTTATTGACAATCTTTCCATCTTCGTTAAGAATTTGGAACATTTCGAACTGACTTTCAACACTTTCTAGTACGTGTTTCAAAATAGTTCACCTCTTCCTTTCTTTATATCCTTAATAGTATTGTCATTTCTAGCCTACCCAAAATAAGAAAAAAATCTGTACTTTTTGCTCTTACCCTATGTTCCCTTTTTTATTTGCTATTAATCAAAAAATGATGTATATAAACTGTTACATAAATAAAGCAAAAATCACTAGTACAATTTCTTTTCATGTAAATTCTAGCTTAATTATTTCTATTGGTCAAACACTTTGTTCTCATTTACTTATTTTAATTTGAACGAGGCTTGGCTAACAAAATATGTTGCTTCTTATTATTCTGTTATAATCGTTTTTGCAAACTGTATTATTAACATCATTCCGTAATCAATCTTTCAGTTACCTATCTTCAAACAAAAAAACGCCTATGGATCCTCCCCCTGTAGTTAGGGTTGCTCCAAGGCGCTGTATTTTACTCAACCTAATTATTCTTCTTTTGATTTATTTCCGGTAGGATTTTTCTCGTAATTCACTTCCATACCTGCTTGTTCATAGAAAGCTTTTTTCTGTTCATTGTAATCAACGGTATGCTCATTAAACGAATTATTTAAATCAATTACCTTTTGGTAACTTTCATTAATTTCGTTTATTTGCTGAGTCAAGGTTTCTTGTTCTAAATTTTCTTTTTGCAACATGTTGTACATTTCCTTTTCTAAGGCTAGTGCGTTTTTGTACGCATCATTTAATTGATGATATGTTTCATATCGCTGTTGCATCACTTCAGTCATTGATGTTGCTGTTTCTTTTAATTTCTCATCTTCTATTTCGGCTATTAAATCTTCTGTTTCAGCGAACTCTTCTTCTGCTTTTTCAATACTTGCTTTCTCCGTTTTTATTGCTTCTGAACGTTTTTCAATTGAATCAATTGCTTGTCCGGAAAGTTCTTTAATCTTATCCATTTCATCCATTCCAAGATTTATAATTTTACTGTATAATTCCTGTTCTTGTTTTTCTAATTCAGTAATCTTACTTTGTTGCTCTTCAAAATCCTTTTCTAATGAAACAGCTTCTTCTAAATGCCCTTGTATCTGTTCTTCCGTCGTTTCGCTACTGCAAGCTGCCATCATAAAAAGCAAAAAGCTGATTACAATAAGGACAGACTTTTTCATCGGCATGATTTTCTACCTCCTACATCATTGCATCATACGTACGAGTTTTAGTATAACACAAAGCGAACTCTATTGGATTATAAAAAACTATACTAGTTTATATAGTCAAGCTATGATTAATATAACGTAAATATGATAAAATATGAAATTGTAACATAGAAATAGAGTAATAATGATTAGGAGTGGTACTCATGATAACCATGAAAGATATTGTCAGAGAAGGACATCCTTCCTTGACAGAAGTAGCTGACGAAGTAGATATTCCATTAAATGAGTCGGATAAACAGTTAATTGAAGATATGTTGATGTTTTTAAAAAATAGTCAAGATGAAGAGATTGCAGAAAAGTATCAGCTACGCGCTGGGGTAGGCCTTGCTGCACCGCAACTTGGATTAAACAAACGGCTCGTTGCAGTACATTTTGAAGACCCGAATGGGAAACATTATAGTTACGGACTAGTCAACCCTAAAATCATTAGCCATTCGGTTGAAAAGTCATATTTATCAACTGGTGAGGGATGCTTATCTGTTGACCGTCCAGTTGAAGGCTATGTTCCTAGACATGCCAGAGTTACAGTTAAAGCTTTTGATAAAGAAGGCAATCCGTTGAAACTGCGATTAAAAGGGTATGCGGCTGTTGTATTTCAACATGAGATTGATCACCTAAATGGAATTATGTTTTATGATCATATTAATCAAGAGCAGCCGTTCGCAGTTCCTGAAAATGCAACACCAGTTGAATAACCTCTTGTACTCTGTTAACGCAAAATAGTTTAGAAAAGGATCCGAACTATCATCTGAGGATACCAAATACCTCGTACGAATAGTTCGGATTTATAAATTTGTTGTTTAACAAATTAGCCCCTTGCCCATTTGCCAAGACCCTGCTGGAGAAAACCTCCTCTATTAGAATATTCGGTTTCATAATATTTCAGCGCCATTTTAGACTAACTGGAAATACGCTAATCCTTTTTGAATACCGTCAAGATCAACTGAATCTGTTGTGAAATCAGCAACCTTTTTCAATTCCGGTACAGCATTCCCCATTGCAATACCTGTTCCAGTTTCTTTTATCATTTCAATATCATTTAGTCCATCACCAAATGCAAACGTATCTTTTATATCTAATCCACTGGCCTGAATTAACTTCTCTACCCCGACTGCTTTTGAACCACCGCTAGGTAGAATATCACATGAGTAATCATGCCAGCGTAAAAAGTGAAGTTGATCATGGCTTTGAACAAACGGTGCTTCTTCCTCTTTTTCACAGAACAACAATGCTTGGTGTATTTTATTTGATTGATAAAATTCAGGGTCAACTTTTGGGTAATCAAATTTCAAACTACCCATACTCTCCGTGATAAATGGATGATTTCCGACAGAAGCACGCATTTCCTGGTTATTCATGAAGACGATCGGATATTCCATCTGTTCCGTTTTTCGGTATAAATTTGTTAACTCCTCTGTAGCAATTGGATTTTCGTAAACTGTTTCTCCTTCAAACACAACATATTGACCATTAAAACTAACATAGGATTCGATTTGAAGTTCTTTTCGAATATCTTCAAACATAAATGGCGCTCTGCCAGTAGCTATAGCAACATAAACACCATTCTCCTTCAATTTTTGGATTGATTTTTTTGTAGACAGCGGGATTTGCTTATCGTGATCTAAAATAGTGCCGTCAATATCAAAAAATACGATTTTGTTATGCATAATATACTCTCCTTTATATCTTGATGTATAAGAATTCATTCTCTGTTAAAACTAAGTATAGCAGTGTATCAGAAAGAAGTCTGTGAAGCAATAATAAATATTTTTTTAAAGAAATAAAGTATTTTTATTTCAATATTCCTCTACTCATACTATACTATAGATAAGAGGGATTGGATCGGTAGAACGTTTTTCTTGCTTTTCTTAACTATGTGAAAGGAGCTGTAACGTCATGTTGAAACGCCTAAAAGAAAAGCTCAAGAAACGCTGGAAAGACTTTTTAGGCCAAGGACGTGTACCTACAACTTGTAAGAAAGACTACCATTGATATTACCAATCACAACAATAAAGGTATCATAATATCGGAAATCGAATAAAGCGGAATATCGGAAACTGACGGAATACCTTTTCACTCGTGATTTCTTGTTTGAAGGTATATCAATAATTTAGCAAATCAAAATCGTGTTATTAAGAAAGAAAAATAAGAGTGAATATTCAAGGAGAGATGAGATGATTTATAAAGTATTATATCAAGAACTGCCTGATGAAATTCCAGTTCGTGAACGTACAAAAAGTGTTTATGTAGAAGGCGAATCCGTAAGACAAGTAAGAACAAAATTAAACGAACGCAAGTATAATATCGAATTTATCCAAGAAGTGAATGACGCACATTTAGACTATGAAAAGCTATCCGACGATTTTACTGTGGAGAATATCTAACCAATGAAATTTGTAAAGAATGACCAGGCTGCTGTATTTGCGTTAGGCGGCCTTGGTGAAATCGGTAAAAACACGTACGGGGTGCAATTTCAGGATGAAATCATCTTAATTGATGCAGGAATTAAATTCCCTGAAGATGAATTACTCGGAATTGACTATGTCATTCCTGATTATACGTATCTCGTGCAGAACCAAGATAAAATCAAAGGATTATTTATCACTCATGGACACGAAGACCATATTGGGGGAATCCCATATCTTCTGCGTGAAATTAATGTGCCAATTTATGCTGGTAAACTTGCGATCGGATTAATTCGAAACAAATTAGACGAACACGGTCTATTAAGAAATGCTAAATTAAATACCATTCAAGAAGACGATATTATTAAATTCCGTAAAACTTCCGTAAGCTTTTTCTTAACGACACACAGTATTCCCGATGCTTATGGTATTGTTGTAAAAACACCCCCTGGAAATATAGTGCATACAGGTGATTTCAAGTTTGATTTTACTCCTGTTGGTGAACCTGCTAATTTATCTAAAATGGCAGAAATCGGCAATGAAGGTGTCCTCTGTTTATTATCAGACAGTACCAATAGTGAAGTTCCAGGTTTTACTATGTCTGAGAAAGTAGTTGGAAGCAACATAAAGGATATTTTCAGCAGAGTAGATGGTAGAGTAATTTTTGCTACATTTGCATCGAATATCTACCGACTTCAACAAGTTGTAGAAGCAGCTGTTAAAAACAATAGAAAGATTGCTGTTTTTGGCAGGAGTATGGAATCAGCTATCAACCTTGGACAAGAGTTAGGTTATATTCAGGCTCCTAAAAACACATTTATCGATGCGAATCAAATCAATCGATTGCCTGCACAAGAGGTAACCATACTTTGTACGGGTTCACAAGGTGAGCCAATGGCAGCTCTTTCTCGAATTGCAAATGGGACACATCGGCAAATCCAAATTATCCCTGGTGATACAGTTGTATTTTCTTCTTCTCCAATCCCTGGAAATACAATTAGCGTCGGTCGTACAATCAATAAATTGTATCGTGCAGGTGCAGATGTCATTCATGGAAAATTAAGCAATATTCATACTTCTGGCCATGGTAGCCAAGAAGAACAAAAATTAATGTTAAGACTAATTAAGCCTAAACATTTCATGCCGATTCATGGTGAATATCGTATGCTGAAAGAGCATATGAAATTAGCAGAATCCTGTGATGTTGAACCAGCAAATTCATTTATAATGGATAACGGTGATGTGCTGGCACTTGGAAAAGATACCGCTATTATCGCAGGCAAAATACCTTCTGGATCTATTTATGTAGATGGAAGCGGAATTGGCGATATTGGAAATATTGTGCTTCGCGATCGCCGAATTCTATCTGAAGAAGGATTGGTAATCGTTGTTGTTAGCATCAACATGAAAGAATTTAAAATATCTGCAGGTCCAGATATCATCTCTCGTGGATTTGTTTATATGAGGGAATCTGAAGATCTAATTAACGAAGCACAAAAACTTGTCTCCAATCATTTAGATAAAGTAATGGAACGCAAAACGTCCCAGTGGTCAGAAATTAAAAATGAAATTACAGACACAATTGCACCATTTCTTTATGAAAAAACAAAACGGAGACCGATGGTACTACCTATCATTATGGAAGTTTAAAAAAAAACAGCCAGATGGCTTACATCTGGCTGTTTTTTAATCCTCGATAACTAAATGTTTTTCAAATCTGGAAATGTCCTTATCAGCGCCTATTACAATCAAAACATCCCCTTCTGAAAAACTGTGATCAGCACTTGGAGAAACGTTAATATCCTTCCCTTGTTTTACAGCGACAACGTTACAACCATAATTAGCACGAATATCTAAATCTGCAAGCGTTCTCCCAAGCATTTTATTTCCGACTTTAACTTCAACGATACTATGATCGTCTGATAATTCTAAGTAATCTAAAATATTATTGGAAATGATATTATGCGCAATGCGTTTCCCCATATCTCGTTCAGGATGAACTACTTGATTCGCCCCAATTTTATTAAGTATCTTTTCATGGTAATCATTTTGTGCCTTTACCGTAATCTTTTTAATGCCAAGATCTGTTAATATAACCGTGGTAAGAATACTTGCTTGAATATCATCACCAATGGCAACAATCACATGATCAATATTCTTAATGCCTAATTCTTTAAGAGATGCTTCATCGGTCGAATCAGCAATAACGGCGTGTGAAGCAATGTTCTTAAATTCATTTATTCGATCTTCATTATTATCAATAGCGAGAACTTCCATTCCCTCCATACTTAACTCCCGACAAATACTTCCACCAAATCTCCCTAGTCCAATAACTGCAAATTCTCGTTTCATTCTAGTTCCTCCATCACTTAGCTATATCCATAGCTTACCATAGTTTTAACGAAAGTTAAAAGCAAGAAAGGGAGCTTTACTTTACAAGCTCCCTTTCTATTTACTACATCGCATCCAACATTTGAAATTGTGACTTCACAAGACTGAAATACTCTTCACGTTTATCCATTAATTCTTCATGACTTCCACTTTCTAAAACACGCCCCTGCTCTAAAACAAATATTGTGTCTGCTTCACGTATAGTAGATAGACGATGTGCAATGATAATTGCAGTCCTCCCCTTCAGTAACCGTCCCAATGCTTCCTGAATTTTCACTTCTGTTTCTGTATCAATACTTGCCGTTGCTTCATCTAATATTAGAATGCTCGGATTTGCTAACAATGCTCTAGCAAATGATAAGAGTTGCCTCTCTCCTGCCGATAATATATTCCCTCTTTCTTCTACTTCTGTTTCATACCCGTTTGCCAATCGCTGTATAAACTCATCTGCTCCTACTACCTTTGCTGCCTGAATGACTTCTTCATTCGTAGCATTGGGGTTTCCAAAACGAATATTTTCCATAATCGTACCTGAAAATATAAATGTGTCTTGCAGTACAACACTTATTTTGCTACGTAAACTCGCTAGCGTTACTTGTTTTAAATCATAGCCATCTATTTTTACCGTTCCTTTTGTAGGATCATAAAACCGGCTTATTAAGTTAGCAATGGTAGACTTCCCACTTCCCGTATGTCCAACTAATGCAATAGTTTGACCAGCTTGAATATGAATCGAAATTTCATGTAATGCGATGCGTTCTTGGTCATAAGAGAATTCGACTTTATCGAATTCGATATCCCCAATCATATCTATAAACTCATGAGCCCCCTCTTGCTCTTTCACATTCGGACGTTCATCGAGAAATTCAAAAATCCGTTCAGATGCTGCCATTGCCATTAACATTTGATTATACATCTGACCTAATCTAGAAATAGGGTCCCAAAACATTCCAATAAAAAAGGCGAAAGTGACAAAATCACCGATTTCAATTCCTCCGTTTTCAACTCCTACTAAAATTAAATAAGATCCATAAGCTATTAAAATAATTGTGCCAATCGCATTACTCATTTCTACAAAAGGGCGAAACATAGCGCTTTTTTTAGTAGCATCTTTCCAACTATTGAAATTATCGGTATTTACCCCATGAAAATATTCACCATTCTCTGCTTCCTGAGAAAATGATTGCGTGATACGCATCCCCTGTAATCCTTCATTTAAATGAGAGTTCATACGAGATTGTTGGATGCGCACCGATTGCCATGACCGTCGAATCATTCGTCTCAATTTTGTAGTTAGATAAAACATCAACGGTAAGATTACCATAATGGCTAATGCTAGTTTAGGGCTCAATACAAATAGAATTACAATAATCCCAACAAGTGTGACCACATCCATAAGTAAGTTTATAATACCGTTTGTAAATAACTCTTGAAGAGAATTAATATCATTCATAATCCTGACCAAGATCGATCCAGCTGATCTTGAATCAAAAAAGCGATGAGACAATCGTTGAATATGAGAAAATAGATGCTGCCTTATATCATAAATCACGTTTTGTCCTAAAATATTTACCCACTTGATTCGATATACATTTCCTACATAACTTAATAAATACAATACCCCGATACCAATAACTAGGTAGGTTAACATGGTTATATCCTTATCAGCAATTGCCACATCAATTGCTACCTTACCAATTAAGATTGGAACAATTAGTCTCACCGCAGTCGATATAAGCATAGCTATTACTGCAGCAGGTAAATAATTTTTGGAATAAGGCTTTAAATAAACTAATAATCGCCACATCTGTTTCCAATTAAATGGCTTCTCAATCGCTTGATCTAACGTATAATGAAAGCGCTGCAAATGCTTACTTTCTACTTCATTGGATCCTTTAGCCATAACAATCCCCCCTTTTTAAGCACGTTGTCGCTTCATAATTTCTTCCCGATCCCGATATTGGATATTATATATTCGCTGATATGTTCCTTGATTTTCCACGAGAAAATCATGTGTCCCTCGTTCAATTACTTCGCCGTCTTCCAACACTAGAATTTCATCTGCATGTTTTAAAGAAGAAATACGATGTGCAATGATAAAAGAAGTTCTCCCCTTCATTACTTCTTTTAATGCTTGTTGAATTTTGAATTCCGTCTCCATATCCACAGCAGAGGTTGCATCGTCTAAAACTAAAATGCTTGGATTTATACAGATTGCTCTTGCGATAGCAATTCGCTGCTTCTGACCACCTGATAATCCCATCCCTCTCTCACCTAGCATTGTTTCATAGCCATTCGGCATTTTCATAATAAAGTCATGAGCTTGCGCTCGTTTTGCTGCATCAATTATCTGTTCTTCAGATACATCCGGAGCACCGTAAGCTATATTAGCCTTTATCGAGGTTGAAAACAAAAAAGGTTCCTGTAGTACGAAGCCAATTGCTTTTCGTAACGTCTTTAGTTGGTAATCTGATACCGGCCTACCATCAATACGAACTTCTCCTTTTTCTGGCTCATAAAATCTGGTAATTAGTTGTGTGATACTCGTTTTTCCAGAACCAGTAGAACCTATCAATCCAATTACTTTTCCTGAAGGCGCGTCAAAGCTAATATCTTTAAGCGCAGAATCATCATCCTTTGAATATGTTAACGTAACATGGTCAAATGTCACACTGCCTTCTATTCTTTGATTAATTGCGGTATTTTCTTCTGTAATATCTTCTTTTGCTTCCAAAATCTCTAAAAGCCTCTCTGCTGAAGCTTTTGCTTGTGAAAATTGGTTTACTACAAACCCTAAGTTCATCAATGGCCCCATAATATACCAAACTAAACTAAAGAAGGCTACTAAAGCACCAATTGATAATTGACCATCAACAACTAGGTATCCACCGTATGCCAGTAATGCTATTGCACAAAAATTGCCGATAAACTCCATTAAAGGAAAATATTTAGACCAGATATACGACGTTTTTAAGTAGTTTTGTCGGTAGTTATCATTACTATTGGAAAATCGCCCAATTTCAAAATCCTCTCTAGACAAGGATTTAACTGTATTCATTCCACTTATATTCTCTTGTACTCTGGTATTTAACCTCCCGAAAGATTTGCGGATTTTTCTAAACGCAGGGTGAACACGTTTGTCAAACTGATAAACAACAACACCTAAAAATGGCATGGCGGCCATCGTTACCAATGCAAGCGGTGTAGAAAAATAAAACATAACACTAAGACTAACGACAATCAGGAGTACAATACGTATTAATTCTGAAAATCCAAATGACAGAAAAAATCGAAAGCCTTCCACATCAGCTGTTAATCTTGACATGATATCCCCTGTTTTTGCATTATCATAATACTTAAATGATAACTTTTGAAGCTTATTATACAATTCATCTCTTAATTTATATACAGCCGTTATACCAAATAAATCTCCTAAATACTGATGATAAAATGTTGCCACCCCTTTAATAATCATCAGTAGTAAAAAGACAGCTGAAATATAGGGAATTAACTCGTAACGGTCTGCTAAGACAACGATATCGATGGTCTGCTGTAAAATAATTGGGTAGACAACGGTGATAACGGTGACAAAGAATAAAAAGAAGATCGATAAAAGAAAATATTTTTTGTAAGGCCAAAAAAATTGTTTTAGTTTTTTAAACGTATCCATGTGCTTTCCCTCCCTTTAGTTGAATTCCGTAATAACTAATATAACGGGTTACGAAATAAATTTCTACTGTTTTTACTCAATTTTTTAAAATTTTTTTAAGTTGGTAATTTTAATTTATTTACTAACGTTTTTATACAAAAAATCCTCTTACAACGAGGTTGTAAGAGGATTGACCTTATTTATGGATTTGTTATTATACGTTTGATACGTTTTTCAAGCAAGCTGGTATTGCTGTTCCCTCTCTGAACAAATCGTAGGATACCTGAATGATCAAATAAAAAATAAGATGGAACATAATGAAGTCGAAAAGCCTTTGATAGACGTTCCTGATTATCGATAATAATCGGTTCCGTCAATCCATGGTCACTAGCCGTTCGTCGAATCTCCCTTCGATCTTTATCCATTTCTGATCGTGGGTGATGAATGGAAATAACTTTTATTTGATCTGAATAAGTATCCCGTATCCGATTCAGATTAGGCATTGCTTTTTTGCACAAGTCACAACTGATTGACCAAAAATGTATAAAAGTGGGGTCCGAATTAAGCAGGTCCTTCTTAGTAATGGGTTTGCTATTCAACCAATCCGTCCCACCATGTAATTCTGGCATCTCATCACGTAAACGCATATTACTACCTCCATCCTGACATTCAACTCCATATCTATATATGTTTATTTATAGAAATGGTTCCCGTTGAACGTTGAACAGGATATGTAGAGGTGGTTAAACTAATTTGTCGTTTACCATATTACATACATCTTCTGCGTTAAAACCATTAGCGTTAATAACCGCACCAGATATCTGGGTTTCTGTCATACCTAAAACATTCTTATCTTGACCTGAGATAATACAACAGTCGCAATAAGCAGCGTCATCTTCATTCCTCAAATCTACTACTTCATGTCCCATTTCGGTTAATGCTTGTTTCACATCAGTTAAGGTTTCTTCAACACCGATTCTTGCCATCTTTATTGCCTCCTAAATGTATACTAGTTACACATTTAGGTTGTACAGTAGAAATAAAGATATACCATGTTTTCAAGAAAAACACTGAATTGTACGGATAACTGCTTCCACACCGACATCTAATGCAGCTTCATCAGGATTTAACTGGGCATGGTGCAAACCAAAAGAGGCGTTTACACCTAACCAAAACATAAAACCAGGAATGTCTTTTAACATATAACCAAAGTCTTCCCCTGTCATTGCTGCAGCAGCATCCTTGTAAGTAATCTTTGAAGATTTGATCATATCTTTAAATTGGTTCACGAATGCTGTTTCGTTATAGACCTGGTAGTAATTAGCCCCATAGTCCACTTGAATCGAACAATCATAAGCTATTTCAAACCCATGTACGATTTTCTCTATTTGTGATTTTACCGTTTGAATCGCCTGTGGATGTTGTGTGCGGATGGTTCCTTCTAATCGTGCATGTTCAGAAATCGCATTCTGGACAAAACCACTTTCCATTTTGCCGATGGTTACGACTGCACTTTCTAATGGATTTATGTTTCTTGAAACGATCTGCTGCATTTGCACGACAAAACTACTCGCAGCTACGGTCATGTCTTTCGTTAGATGCGGGTAGGCGGCATGCCCCCCCTTGCCAATAAAGTCTAAAAACAATTCGCTAGTATTAGCGAAGAGTAATCCAGGTTTACTGGATACCGTTCCAACCGGAAGTTCTGGAGCAACATGCAAAGCAAATATCAGATCAGGCCGCCATTTGTTAAATTCACTAGATTGTAAGAGTGGAAGCGCTCCTCCCGGTCCCTCTTCTGCAGGTTGAAATACAAATAAGCAATTATCATTTATAGGTTGTTCAATTACTTGCTCAAGTGTACCAAGCGCAATAGTCATATGAAAATCATGTCCACAAGCATGCATTCTTCCAGAATGTTCAGAGGAAAATGGCAAATTCGTATTTTCGGTTATAGGTAATCCATCAATATCCGCGCGAAAACCAATCGTTTTTTCAGGCTCTCTACCAGCAACAAACACTAAAATTCCTGTTTTCCACAGTTGAACAGAAACACGGTCCGTCTTTATCTGGTCAATTGTGCTTAACAAGTATTGTTGTGTCTTTATTTCTTGAAAACCAAGTTCTGGTATTCGATGCAAGTCTCTTCTGATTTGTTGCAAGTTCAACATTTTAATAGTCCCCTATTTAATCATTCAATTTGCGAAGCTCTTGCTTAATCTCCGTTTTTGATTTTGTACTATCGTCAATTTCTTTTAATACTTTTGCAGGAGTACCAGCAACTAGTGTGTTAGGGGCAACATCTTTTGTTACAACTGCACCCGCAGCAACAATTGACCCCTTACCAATCGTAACTCCTTCCAGCACAACTACATTAGCACCAATCACTACATCATCTTCAACGACGACAGGTTTGGCAGATGGTGGTTCAATAACACCCGCAAGAACCGTTCCAGCACCAATATGACAATTTTTACCAACAGTTGCTCGTCCACCTAAAACAGCATTCATATCGATCATTGTCCCCTCACCAACAACAGAGCCTATATTGATCATAGCTCCCATCATAATGACGCAGCCATCGCCTATTTCTACTTGATCACGAATAATTGCTCCTGGTTCAATTCGCGCATTAACTCCCTTTAGGTCTAATAATGGAATCGCAGAATTACGGCGATCGTTTTCGATTACATAATCTGTAATAACCTGTTGATTATTGTTTAGAACTTCTTTTACTTTGTCCCATTCACCAAAGATAACTCCACTTTTTGATTCAATAAATGATTGCACAGATTCATCAAGTTGCAGTTGATTTAAATCTGCACCTTTCACATATACCTTTACAGGGGTCTGTTTCTCACTATTAGAGATAAAATTTATAATTTCATTTGCATCCATCATATTCATGTTTGTATTCCTCCTATATATGTACTAACTCTTAATTTAGCAGATCGTTTTTATACTTACAATTAATATCTATTTCCTTTCTTGATTCATTAAAAGAGAAACAAAAAATGACCATTAAAAAACACCCCTGCATTGGACAGGGATGGTACAATTACTTTTTTGAATATATATCTTTTTTAACTTGCTTTAAAATAGCTCTTCTTGTTAGTATCCCATCAAAATAACCTTCTTCATCGGCTACACAAACAAATGGATGGTTAATCACGGAATGCAATCCCTTTAATAAACTATCGCTCTTTGTTAAGCATGGAATATCTTCATTCAATACTTCTTCTACAATTATATCCGATAGCCTTTCGAATTCGAACCGTTCAAGTCCAAGTATTTGATTTAAGATATTTGTTTTTGCTATTGTCCCTAATAATTTATAAGAAGAATCAAGAACAGGAATCGCTGAGTAACCAGACTTTACTAACACAAGTAAAGCATGTTCTAATGGATTATTCACTTGTACATGAGCTACTTTCTCTGAAGAAATCATCACATCACCCACAGTTAGATCCGTCAGTTGTTTTTCTTGCAACATACTCATCACATCACCCCTTAATCACTTTCTTTCTAAAAGGTTAATCGTCAATTGAATTGTTTATCTCCTATTGGTAAATAGTAAGATGGAACAAACGTCAATCTATATTTTACCATATTCACTCACAAAAGATGAAATGTTTACAAAAGAATTGAAAAAACCAAAGCTTTTAGTTATAATATGAGCATATGATCATATAGTACTGGAGAGGATAATATGGATTACCACCCAATTGATGAAAAGTTAATTGATCACATATCCCAGACATTTAAGGCATTGTCAGATCCTACACGAATTAAAATACTGCATTTGCTATTTCATAAAGAATGTTCTGTCAGTGAAATTGCAGGGCATCTGAATATGAATCAATCAACCATCTCTCATCAATTAAAATATCTAAAACAGTTACGATTAGTGAAAAATCGGCGCGAAAAAACGATGTACTATTATTCACCAGATGATTATCATGTGATGAATTTATTAGAACAATCGATTGAACATAGTAAGCATACTAGTTAGGAGGTTTTTTTTATGGGACACGAGCATCACCACGATCATTCACATGGTCATCATCACCATACTAGTAATAAGAAAGTGCTTTTTTGGAGCTTTATCCTCATTACAGCTTTCATGGTTATTGAAGCAATTGGGGGGTATGTAACAAATAGCCTTGCCTTATTATCTGATGCTGGGCATATGCTTAGTGATGCAGCTGCTCTCGGTCTAAGCTTATTAGCTTTTAAAATCGGTGAACGTCAAGCTACATCTTCTAAAACATATGGTTACCGAAGGTTTGAAATAATTGCAGCATTCATTAATGGCATAACGTTAATTGTAATTTCCATATACATCTTTTATGAAGCATTTCATCGTTTTATTGAACCACCGAATGTAAGTGCAAATATGATGATTATCGCAATTGTAGGCTTAATTGTTAATGTCATCGTTGCTTGGATGCTGATGCGAGGAGATTCAGAAGAAAACCTGAATATTAAAAGTGCATTATTGCATGTCCTTGGTGATCTCTTAGGTTCTGTTGGTGCTATTATTGCCGGAATTCTTATCTTGCTTTTTGACTGGAATATTGCAGATCCAATTGCAAGTGTAATTGTAGCTATATTGATATTGGTTTCCGGTTATCGAGTAACACGCGAATCGATTCATATATTAATGGAGGGCAAGCCAAGTCATGTTGATATTAAAGAAATTAAACGTAACCTAAAGAGCTTAACAGGAATAAAAGATGTGCACGATCTACATGTTTGGTCAATTACTTCTGAATTCCCAGCTTTAAGCTGTCATTTAGTCGTGGATGAATCGGTTAATCGAGACGAGTTATTAAATAATGCAAATCAACTCTTAAAAAAACAATTCAATATATCTCACTCTACACTGCAAATGGAAGGAATCCATACTACTATTCAGAAAGATTGTAATTCTTGTCCATAAAACAAATTTCTATAAAAAACATGCTGCTTTGTGCAGCATGTTTTTTTGTCCTTTTCTTTGTCATATCTATAAAAATATGTATTGCTATTTTCTACTAGATATCCTAAGCTAGTAGCTGTTACTTTTGCAGATAAAACATTTATTTGCAGCAAGTTATGATAAACTTATTTATAGATTTAATTGAAGTCCGAAAGGTATGACTATGATGAATAGAAGATCGTTTTTAAAAAAAGCACTTGGCAGCTTACTAGCTTTACTAGGGTTAAGTGGTGGAACTTATTACTACGCTAAGGAAATCGAACCAGTGCTTCTTCATATAAATAAGAATAAAATTGTTTCCGATAAGTTATCTCAAGCATTTACCAATTTTAAGATCGTGCAGTTTTCTGATACACATATCGGTTTTCACTATACACTGGAACAACTAAATGAATTAGTCTCAAAAATCAATGGGCTAAATCCCGATCTCCTGGTTTTTACTGGTGACTTAGTTGATAAGCCCCATACCTATCATTGGAATGAAACAATTATCCAAACATTAGCAAAACTACATGCACCACATGGCAAATACTGGATATATGGAAACCATGATCATGGCGGCTATGGAACCGAAGTAGTGTTAGAAGTAATGGAAAACGCTGGTTTTACGTTATTGCAAAATAGCCATACAACGATCGACGTTAAGGGGAACAAAATGGTTCTTGCAGGTATAGATGATGTAATGCTTGGAAAACCAAACATGGATACTACACTGCATCAGGCGAATCCAGATTTATTCACCATTTTGTTAGCTCATGAACCAGACTATGCAGATACAGTCGTTCATTATCCTGTTGATGTGCAATTATCGGGGCATAGCCATGGAGGGCAAGTTCGATTCCCATTTATCGGACATCTTTATACCCCATCCTATGCAGAAAAGTATGTTCAAGGAAAATACTGGATTGGTCAAGACAAATTACTTTTATATGTAAACAGTGGTATTGGTACAACACGCCTCCCATACCGATTTTTGTGTAAACCAGAAATTCACTTGTATACACTTGAGGGGCAGCGTTAAAATGGCAGCATAGGGGGAAACGTTAACAAATTATACATGGTATTTTCTTTTCCCCCATGCTAAACTAAATGGGATTTCATCCATATGGAGGGGTTTTTACATATGAAAGTTTCTTGTAAACTGCTATTACCATTAACAGTATTATTATTTCTTGTTGCCTGCGGAAACGAATATGAGGGAGATTATTCTGAAGAAGTGAACGATTTTTCTTTTACAAATCAAGATGGGAAGACTATCTCGAAAAGTGATTTAGATGGAGAGTTTTGGGTAGCTGATTTTGTTTTTACCAATTGTGAAACAGTCTGTCCTCCAATGACTTCAAATATGGCGAAACTTCAAGCACAGCTTAAAGAAGAAGGCTTAGATGATGTACGGCTTGTATCGTTTAGTGTAGATCCAGAAAATGATACGCCTCAGAAATTAAAAGAATTTGGAAAATCAAGAGGTGCTACTTTTGACAATTGGGACTTCCTGACTGGTTATGATTTTGACAAAATTAAAGCGTTCTCGATCAAATCCTTTAAAGCACCATTAGAGAATAGCCCAGATTCTGATCAAGTAATGCATAGTAATCAGTTTTTTCTTGTTTCACCAGAAGGCAATTTCATTTACAAATACTCTGGTATTCAACCAGCAGAAGTGGAAAAAATTGTAGAAACCATTAAAGGCTTTAAGTAGGAGCAAAAGGTTCGTTCCTTTTCCTCCTTTTTCACTTTTATAGAATGGCTCTTGCAACACTAGAGCCTTTGCGATAGGATAAAGACAAGCTATTATAATAGGATGAAAAGGAGGAGAATACATGAGTGATAAATTAGAAGACATTGCGAAGGCACTTTATACGATTAATCGTCACGCTAAAACAGCTCCCGAACCAAAACACCTCTACTTTATTAAGAAAGAAGCAATTCATCGACTACTGTCCGAAAAGAAAGCTATTAAAGTTGGACTTCATTTTTCTAAGCATCCAAAATACAGTAATCAGCACTCTACGCTTTTAGTTAAAGTTGCTAATTATTACTTTCACGTCCCTCCAACCAAACACGACTTTAAAGAATTGGAGCACCTAGGATCATTAGATGAAAACTATCGAAACCCACAAGCAAAAATGTCATTATCCCAAGCCAAGAAAGTCATTTACAGGTATATTGACTGGAAACCAAAGAAAAATATAAATACCATTAAAAAAAATTACGCTTCTACCTATTTCACTCCCTCATCTCTAGGAAAGATGGAATGGCCTCCGTCAAAATCACATCGAAGCTAATTAAAAAATCATCCTCTTTACATGTTTAACCTATTTCCAATAAGGCTATATGTATGTAAAAGGAGGATTGGGAATGACTGAATTAAAAGATTTTGTTTATGAATTGCATCGTTATGCAGATCAGACCCATACATTAAAAGATAAATATGAAAAGTTAACAGATGACGAAAAAGAGTTTGTCATGTCTACTGCACCTGAAGATATCGAAACTCCTAATCAACAACATCATCCAGTTTTTTCATGGCTTGAAAACTTACAAAATCAAATCGACAATTCATAAAGAAGAGCCTCTTCAATTATTGACTTCGATCAATAGTTGAAGAGGCTCTTTTTTAATTATATTTCACCTATTAAGCAACCACCGTTTAATTCCAGAAATACAAATTAGGATAACTCCAAATATAGCTAAGCTTTGTAAAAATAATGGAAATGAATAATAAAAGGAATCATTTAAACCGCCATTTAGGAGACTGATTCCAAAATAGATGCTAAATAGTAACAAGCAAATCACAATATAGGATAACAACGTCATAGACCGTCTGCGTATAGACCAACGAATATAAGATCGAATGAAACGATAAACAATCCAAGTACCAATTACTAAAAACAAAATATACCAATATTTCTCTGCACCTGCTTGTACAAGTCCATCCATCTGTAGACCAGTAAGCATCATATTGCATTCACCTCTTTCATGTATCTTTGGTAGCAGTTTAGTCGATGTTATATTTTTTTATACTTCAGAAGAATAGTTGTCCCTTTACCAAATTTGATTTGATATAATAGCCTAAACATATAAATAGAAAGGTGGTTATTAATTGAAACCTGCCTACTTCTACATCATTCTCGGCGCAGGATTATGGGGAACCATTAGCTGGTATGTAAAAAACTTGTATACGTACGGTTTCACTCCCATGGAAGTTGTCATATTACGTGTTTGGACGACGGCAATACTATTAGTTATCTTTCTACTCTGTTTTGCTCGCAATAAGTTAAAGCTCGCATCTTTAAAAGATATTCGTTATTTCATAGGTACAGGGATTTTTAGTATTGCTTTTTTTAATTTTTGTTTATTTACAGCTATGGAGTTAAGCACTATTCCTGTAGCAACAGCTTTACTCTATACTGCTCCAGCTTTTGTTACTATCTTCTCTGCTATCTTTTTTGGGGAATCTTTAACAAAAGGAAAAATGATAGCATTAGTACTTACATTAATCGGGACTTGTCTTGTAGTCGGTGTTATTCCGTTGAATTTGACGGCTGTTTCCTACAATGCCATTCTGTTTGGACTCGGCTCTGGGCTTGGTTATTCTTTATATAGTATTTTTAGTAAGTTTGCACTAAAAAAATATTCCAGCTTAAGTATTACGACATTTACATTTATTACTGCAGCAGTTACACTTTCCCCTTTCTTTCCTTTTGTTCAAAAAGGGGAATTACTCAGTAACCCAGCCGTTCTTTTCTATGCATTTGGATTGGGATTCCTCCCTACTGCTTTTGCATATATCATTTATACCTACGGACTGAATAGAACAGAGGCTTCGAAAGCATCCATATTATCAACCGTTGAACCAGTCGTAGCTACTTTAATCGGTATCTTTCTTTTTCAAGAGGTATTTACGCTACTTCAAATGCTTGGAATGATCTGTATTATCGGAGCAGTTTTATTTATTCAAGTAATTGCCGAAAAACCTTACACATCTTCCCGTCAAATTAGTTAAAATAATAAAACGAGAGAAAGTATTTATCTTCCTCTCGTTTTCGTCTACATGTTTATCTTTTTGTTTCTTTTCTTATTAACAATCTCAGCTTGTTTATTTTCTAAACGCTTCTCTATTTGTGAAATTTTAATTTCATCTTCGAGTAATTCTCGCTTATTACGAGCAACTAATTGTTCAAAGTTTAACGTTTTTGGCCGCATATGATACACTCCTTTTATAACTTACATTCCTAGTATACCCATTTTTTATGTATACGAGATCACAAATTTTTAAATATTTTTTAACAATTTAATTAATTTATCCCTGGAGGTTATGAAATGCATCACTTATTGAATAAAAATGTACAAGAAATACAAATATCCGGAATTCGCCGATTTTTTAATATGGTCTCTGACGAACAAGATGTTATTTCATTAACAATTGGGCAGCCAGATTTTCATACACCTGAACATGTAAAACAAGCAGCCTCAAAAGCATTAATGGATAATAAGACTACTTACACTCACAATGCCGGAATAATAGAATTACGTAACGCTATTTCTAAATTTAATGAACAAAACTATGGTATTGCTTACCATCCAGAATCTGAAGTCATCGTTACTACAGGTGCATCCCAAGCCATAGATATAGCATTCCGTACGATTTTAAGCCCTGGTGACGAAGTATTACTTCCTGGTCCTATTTATCCAGGATATGAACCCTTAATTCGCTTAGCAGGTGCCCATCCAATATATATGGATACTACAAAAACACAACTGAAATTAACAAAGGAAACATTAGAACGACATATCAATGAAAACACCAAGTGTGTCGTACTACCTTATCCTTCCAATCCTACAGGGGCATCTTTTACCAAAAAAGAATTACAAGATTTGGTATCTGTTTTAAAGGATAAACAGATATTTATCTTGGCAGATGAGATTTATAGTGAACTTGTTTATGACCATCAACACATATCAATTGCTCGTTTTTCAGAGGTAAAAGATAAGACAATTGTTATTAACGGTGTTTCAAAATCACATTCAATGACAGGTTTTCGTATTGGTTATGTACTTGCGCCTAAATGGATCAGCCAACATATGTTAAAGGTACATCAATACAATGTCTCCTGTGCTTCATCTATAAGCCAATATGCTGCATTAGAAGCCTTGACTAATGGTTTATTAGATACCAAAAAAATGAGCGTATCCTATGAAGAACGACGAGACTATGTATATAATCGGTTATTGAATATGGGATTAGAAGTAACGAAACCAGAGGGAGCGTTTTATTTCTTTCCTAAGTTTCCGATAAAGAAAATAAGTTCTTTTGAACTTGGACTTGAATTAGTTAAAAAAGGGAAAATTGCGTTGGTACCAGGAGAGAGTTTTTCTCATTTAGGAGAAGGTTACATGCGTTTATCCTACGCATATGAACATAGCATGCTTGCGTGTGGCCTTGACCGACTAGAAGAATTCTTAAAGAAGAATGATCTAAGATAATACTACTGGTTATTCGATCTTTTCGTGCTTTTCCAAATGTTTTATACTTTCATAAAGATTTAATAGCCTGTCCAATTCTTGACTAATTGCTACGGACTCAAAATTAGTAAATCCTTTTTCCAATGCAACCTCTGTCATTTTATTACGTAAAAATTCAATGCGTTTAAGAAGATGGTCTGTTTTATTCATTATGATTGTAGTGATACCTCCTCCTTTAATTTATTATACTGTAGCATAGTATTACAGAATATGACAAGTTTTTCTTGATATATAACACCTCTCTATGATAGAGGTGGTTTTTAACTCGATTCCTTCCCGTTACTATGCTACTATTATATTAGATGTTTTTTAGGAAAGGATGTCTTCTGTGACAGAATCAAAAAAGAAAAGTGAATGGTTGGAATGGGTAAAAGCAATCATTATTGCAATTTTAATTGCATTCTTTCTAAGAACGTTTATATTTGCAACTTCGATTGTTGAAGGTGAAAGCATGGATCCTACCCTTCAAAATGGAGAAAGAGTGATATTTAATAAAATTATTTACATCCTCGATGAACCAGAACGTGGAGACATTGTTATTATTGAAAGACCATCAAAAAATTACGTTAAACGTATTATCGGGCTGCCTGGAGAGACAATTGAAATTAATGGGAGCAGTTTGTATATTAATGGTAATAAATATGAACAAACATTTCTAGATGAGGACGCCCAGCGTCAAACAGGTAATTATGGTCCTACCAAAATACCAGAAGACAGTTATTTTGTAATGGGTGATAATCGAGCAATTAGTAAAGATAGCAGAAACGGGCTCGGCTTGATCGATGAAAATGATATTATCGGACGTTCTGAATTTATCATATTTCCATTTGATCAATGGTCGTTAACAAGATAATGGAAAAACAACGAAAATAACAAAAGGGACTGGATGTTTCCAACTACTCAAAAGGTATTTTCATCTACTTTTGGTGTTGTAATCACTCTAGTCCCTTTTTGCCGTATAGGAAGTTTTATTTTTCACCATCGTAAATACAGTATCCAATATTTAGTACTAAAATTCCTAAACAAACAATACCTAAAGCCATTTCCATACGAGCACCTCCCCAACGAAAGATATATGTACTTCAAAACTCTGCTTATTATAAGTTTACTTCCAGTATATCATACCAATTTCCTTACCCTAATAAAAGACAAATTATGATAAAATGATTGATGGATATTACATATTTGATTGCAGGTGATTATTATGCTTCATTGTCCATATTGTGGTACATCGATAAAAGAGGATGAAAATTACTGTATAAAATGCGGAAAGCTTCTGCCAGAAGACAGATATAATCGAATAACAAATAAAAAATGGATAAATAGAAATTGGAAGTTTCCGCTTTTTATTACTGCCGGTATCATACTTTCTTCTATTATATTATACGTAACATTAGAAATAAATTCTGCCAAAGCAAAAGAACTATACAATGAAGGAGAAGAAAAGGTTCTAGATCAAGAATACAAAGAAGCAAAAGAGTTGTTCCAACAAGCCATAAACCACAAAGCGAATTTTCAACAGGCACACTTCTCTTTAGAGTTCATGGATATTGCCATTGAAATTCGGTCATCATTAGAACAAGCAACCAAACTAAGTGAAGAAGGAAACTACCAAGAAGCTCTATCGGTTATTAATCAATCGGAAAGCAAGCTTAATGATTTTAACGGTAGCGCTGTAAACAACCTGATCGAAACAATTACACAACAACGTAACGCAATCAAATTACAACAGGTCCAACAGTCATTAGCCAAAAACCCTAACATCGATAAATTAAAAGTTCTATTATGGGATGTTGCTTCCATTGATTCAGAGAAAGCTGAACCTATTACAAAAAATATTCGTAATCAAATTATTGACTATACATCCACAAAAGCGAATGAACAGTTGAATAATAAACAATTTACGGATGCGCAGTTAATTGTTGAAGATGGGTTAAAATACGCACCCGATTCGGAGAAATTGCTCAGCTTACAGACTACAATCGATAAAGAAAAAGTAGCCTTCGAAACTGCCCAACAGAAGAGGATTGAACAAGCGATGACTTCAGCCACAAAGGAAAAACAAGTGAATGAAACAGATGCCATAGAGATGTTATCTATTGATATTACGGACGATGAACAAGGAAACCTTGTAGTAAAAGGTGAAGTTCAAAGTGTAGCAACTATTCCCATCAATTCCATTATGATTGAGTATGCACTTTTAACCGAAAATGGAAATGAATTAACAACGAATGAAGTGTATGTTTATCCAGATGAATTATACCCAGAGGAAAAAGGAAAATTTGAATTTACCCATTTCGATATTGAGCACAAAGGAAAAAATGTTCAACCTAAAGTTAAGAAAATAACCTGGTATACCGACTAATCGCAGACATGAATGGGGTGAGCACATGCGTATAAGAAAATCACCAGTTTTAATACTTTCTTCACTACTTTTAATCATTGGAATAGCTGTACTCATATATATTTATCAACAATGGGATGCTGAAGATATGTCCATTAGCAACCCTCTTATTAACAAAGTAACATCGAGTAGTGAAGAGCTTGATTTAAAATCGATCATACACGAAGCTGAAAAGAACGTGATACAAATCGAAGGGCAAAATAGTGAAAGTACTGTTACGGGTTCTGGTTTTTTATACAATTCCAAAGGAGATATTATTACCAATGCCCATGTAATTAAAGATGCTGACATTCTTTATGTCCGAACTGCCGATGCACAAATATATCCCGCTGCGGTTGTCGGTATTGGAGAAGAAACGGATATAGCTGTGATTCGTGTTCCACAACTGGCCGGACAATCTATGGAAATAGAAAAAGAGGTAACTTCAGAGATTGGAGATGAAGTCATCGCATTAGGCAGCCCACACGGCTTTCAAAATACAGTGACATTAGGAATTATCTCTGGTTCGGAACGAAACTTTAATGTAGATGGTTTTAATTATTCGAATGTATATCAAATCTCCGCTCAAATTTCACATGGTAATAGCGGAGGCCCACTAATTGATCGAGAAACAGGTCACGTAGTCGGGATAAATTCTGTTGGAACAAAAGATGGAACTATTGGATTTAGTATCCCTATTACAGAGGTAATTGATCAAATTGAAAAATGGTCTAATGAGGCACAAACGGATAAATTAGATTTTGCTAGTACATCCGATATTATAAACACAAAAGAACCGGAACAGTTAAAAGAAGATGCCGAATACCTTATTAATTACTTTCTAGAAAGTATTGAAATTAGAGATTATATTAATGCTTACACTTTATTAGATAGTGACATGCAATCCAAAACTTCATATCAAGATTTCAGAGATGGGTATATTGATGTGATTAATTTAAGTTTTGATAAGCTAGAGAGCTCCATATCTGATGATGGTATTATAAAAATTCAAGTCCCAGTAACCATTGAAACAAGGTCAAAAAGTGAAGAGGAATTCACCGAATCACAGCAAAAATTCATATTTACTACGAAATATGAAAATGACCAATTAAAGATCTCTAATATATCGACGGAAGAATTGAGTGAATGAAATATAAATAATCAACAGAAAAAAATTAGGCAAAACGTCCAAACCATTTCTCCGCGTCTGCATATAGTATAACTGTAAGATCAGGAGGTGAAATAATGGGATACGGATACGGCGGAGGCTGCGGATATCCTAGCAACGGCGGCGGATATGGTAGTAACTTTGCATTAATCGTAGTGCTTTTTATTTTATTGATCATTGTAGGTGCTGCATTTTATTGCTAATAAAAACAATAACAGCTTGTGCCATCTTGTCGGCACAAGCTGTTGTTTACTTTATAAAATACCCTGTCAGTTCTTCCGGGGGTAATGGTGCACTGATATAAAAACCTTGAAATGCATCACATTCTTCTTTTTGTAAAAACGTAAACTGCTCTTTCGTCTCCACTCCCTCAGCAATTACCTTCATATCTAAAGAATGCGACAGCTTTATGATCGAACGAACGATCATCTGATTCCCTTTATATTCATTCCTCATAAACATTTTATCAATTTTAAGTTTAGTGATCGGGTATAAACATAATGATTTTAAAGACGAATAGCCTGTACCAAAATCATCAATTGAGATTGAAACCCCTAAGTTTCTTAACTCCTCGATAATTTGTAAGCTAACTTCCTCAATTTGCATAGCCATTGTTTCTGTTATTTCCAGTTCTAAGTAGCATGGATTTAAATTGGTTTCCGTTAAAATACGTCTCACCTTCGTTACGAAATTACGTTGATAAAATTGAATTGGAGACAGATTAACGCTCATAACGATAGGATTAAATCCCTTATCTTGCCAATGCTTATTTTGTCGACAAGCCTCATAGATTACCCAATCTCCAATATCAATGATAAGTCCGCTTCTTTCTGCAATTGCTATAAACTCTAATGGTAAGATCATACCTCTTTTTGGATGTTTCCAGCGAAGCAATGCCTCCATCCCAATGACTTGATTGTTCATAAATGCTGTTTGTGGCTGATAATATAGTTGTAACTGATTTGTTTGCATTGCTCTCTTTAATTGATGCTCCAATGTAAGGATTGATTTAAAGTGAAGATGGAATGCAGGTTGAAAAAACGTATATTCTGAAAAATAAGTGCTTCTACTTATATACATTGCAGAATCAGCATGTTTGAGTAGGTCATTTTCCTGCTCCCCATGTTCAGGAAAAACGCTAATACCAATATGAACGTTTACATTTACTTCTTGATTATCTATATAAGCGGGCGTCTTCAAATGATTTATTAATTTTTCTACATAAACCTCCATCTCTCGTCTATTGTTCAATCCGGAATGAAGAAGAACGAAATCTTTTTCATTGATGTACGCTATAAATGTATGCTCCTGTACGTATGCTGTTAATCGATCTGCACAAGTTCTGGTAAATTTCTGATCAAAAGCGTAGCCTAATGTATGATACCGCTCTTTATCATAGTTCATATTGATCGAAAGAATGGCTATTCCTTTTTCTTGCTCTTTTGCATGCGCAATCGTATGTTTTAAAACCTGGAATAAATAATTCCGATTTGGTAAGTCTGTCTGTGCATCAAAATAGGATAAGTACTCTACTCGTTTTTTATTTAATTCTTGATTTGTTATATCTTTAATTAAACATATCCGAATAATTCTTCCTTGATATTCGCAAGGATGTCCGTATGCTTCCACATAAAAAGGAGCCCCTCCCTTCTTTAATCCGGTTAATAGAAAAGGTTTCTCAGGATGTTTATGCACGTGGTCATACAGTAGATGAACGCTATCTTTATGAAAGATAGATCGGATATTCATTCCTAATAATTCTTGTGGTGCATAATGGAACATGGAGGCAAATGGGGAATCATAGTCAATAATTGTTCCATTATTCACTTCATACAGAATAATTCCTTCTAAGTCATGGTTAATTCCATTACTAAACGAATATTTAAGCTCCTGAAGTGCGCCGTTTATCGTTAAATTATTTAATAAAAAACAAAAATAATTATACTTGGCTTCGATTACTTTCACTTCAATGAGCGTATTCGCATTTCGTTGTAGTTCAACCAGTTGATGAAACTCTTTTGATATTTCTTGCATACTAATAGCCAAATATTGCTTAATATTACCAGGCTCAGCGCATTCAATTTCAAGGGTTGAATAAGCAGCAGCATTTCCAGCTATGAATGTTCCACTCTTGTCTGTTATGAGGATAGGTTCTTTTAGATTCTCTAGAATACGATGAGGAATTGGCAAAAGTTGATTTTGCTCCTTCATAAACATTCTCTCCTAACTAACTATCCTATTATTAATTTCTCCTTCGGATAATGGTAGTTACCACTCTTCTTATTATTCTTAAATATAAATAAGAAGGTTATTATACCTACTCGACCAATAAACATTAATAGCATTAAAATAACTTTACTAAAACTTGTTAATTCACTTGTAATGCCTAATGATAACCCTACTGTACCAAACGCTGAAGTAACCTCAAACAAGATCTGAGTTAACGAGAAAGGTTCTGCAATCGAAATAAGTATGATCGATGTAAACACCATGATTAACGCCATCAGTGTTACAGTTACAGCCTTTAGTAAATCTTCGTCATATACTTCACGATTAAACAGCCGAATGCTCTTTCCACCTCTTGCATACGTAATAATAAAGATAACAACCAGTAAAAAAGTCGTCGTACGAATCCCGCCTCCTGCACTACTAGGAGAAGCGCCAATAAACATTAATAATGACATAAACAAATGATTCTCTTCTGTTAACTGGCTAACATCCATGGTTGATAATCCCCCGCTACGCGTTGTAACAGACTGAAATAGGGAATAAAAAAATGCTTCATGCCAAGATTTATCTGCAAAAAAATGGGTCACGTCCAATAAATACATGAAGAGCGCACCAATGATGATTAAAAATAAAAATGTACTTGTCGTCACTTTTGTGAAAAGACTAAATCGTACATGTTTACGATTATCTGATTTAGCAAATATATACTCTTTCACTTCGATTAGCACCGGAAATCCAATTGCTCCAAAAATAATTAGCAGCATATTTATAAATTGCACAAAATAGTCATCCTTGAATGGAATTAATGAGCTGCCAGTAATATCAAAACCACCATTGGATACGGCACTAATCGTACCAAAAAAGCCGTGCAGATAAGCTTCTTTCGCTGTATCAAAGTATTGTAAAAAGTAAGTTCCCAATATCATAAATCCTAAAAATTCGATTGTAAGCAACACATAAACGATCTGCTTAATAAGCCGTACCATTCCTTCAAATGTGGTTTGATTTTGGTCAGTCATGATTAATCTTCGTTCTTTAAGACCAATTTTTTTACCTAGTAACAGCCAAATAAACGTACCAATTGCCATTACCCCTACTGCACCAAGTTGTAAAATAGCAGCTAGTAAAATAATTCCAGTTGTGCTTAATGTATCTGCTATTGAAATAGAACTTAAACCTGTAACGCTTAAAGCACTAACTGCAGTAAATAAAATATCAATAAATGGCATTTCTACCCCTTCCTGATAAACAAAAGGGAGCGACATGATGATGGTAGAAAGTAGAACTGCAAAAAAATAAAATAGCAGTAAGATTTGTACAGGTGATAACCGATTGGCCCAGCGAATAATAGACTTTTGGTATTGCATATTAATTACTCCTTGCTAGCTGTGATGATTACAATTTTGATATACGGAAATTAAATTTAGCACAACTTCTTTTATGTAATTTCTTTAAATTTCTTTAATAATTCTTTTCCTTGATAACCTTCTTCAATTAATGTCGTCAACATAGATTCAATATTTGCTTTGCGTCTATCTACAATGTTTCCAACAAACAAAACATTCAGATTTGACCCAATATCATTAATACTTATCATGGAAGTGATGAATGTTGCAATATCATTACTTTCTTTTGTGATTTTTACTTGTACTAAAATTTCGGATTTTAGTTGACGAAGCTCTTGAAAATAACTTGCATAAGAATGATCGATATAAGCTTCAATTGTCCATTGATTTTTATCATCTTCTCGATTAATGATCAACCCATCTAGTAGTGGAATTCGATTTGGTATAATTTCCCCATCTTGTTCTTCCATAACATTCAAAGCTTTTAATTTAAAAGTTTTCACAGCAGAACCTCCCTTCACACTTCAAAAATAGTACCTTACATGTACGAAATTATATATGATTCGTTCTTACTGTTTTTATATCGTAAGTGTATCAAAAATCATGGATAATTGATACATCTTATATCCCTCATAATAAAAGCTCAGTAAATTGACATTTAAAAATAGAAAAGCTTATCATTAATATACCATGCATATTATAACTATAGAGGGGACGGAGAATGATGACCTACAAAGCGATTGAGACAATCTTAAACCATCGATCGATTCGAAAGTTTAAAAATCAAAAATTAACGGTTGAACAAGTAGAGACAATTATAGAAGCAGCACAATACGCATCGACATCTAGTTATGTGATGGCCTATACAATTATTGGTATAACAGATGAGAAGTTGAAAGAAGAATTAGCTGCCGTATCTGGGCAGCCCTATGTTAAAGATAACGGTCATTTATTTGTTTTTTGTGGTGATCTACATCGATCAGAACAATTAGGTACTTCGGAGCAACAAAACGCCATGCAAGAAAGTCTAGAAACATCGGAACAATTTATCGTAGCGACCGTAGATGCAGCGTTAGCAGCACAAAATGCTGCTACTGCAGCTGAAGATCTCGGATTAGGTATTTGTTTTCTTGGTAGTTTGCGTAATGATATTAATCGAGTAAATGAGCTGCTTCAGCTTCCAGATAAAGTTATTCCGTTATTCGGCCTTGCCGTTGGGTACCCTGATCATCAGCCAGAACAAAAGCCACGCTTACCTCTTGAAGTTGTTTATCACCAGAATTTCTATCAGCCATTTGAAAAACAACTTCCACTTATTCAAGAATTTGATGAGAACCTAAAATCTTATTATGCGAAACGAACAAGCAATAAACGTGTAGATACGTGGACTGCACAAATCACTCGTAAGTTTTCCAATCCCATTCGTTTGGATGTAACACCTTTCCTAAAAATGAAAAACATGAATAAGAAGTAATATAAGCCAGCATTCTTCTAATGTAGAAGGTTGCTGGCTATTTAAATTCAAGCTCCTCAACATGCTGGATTCGTATTTCCTCATCATCTACTTTAAACCTTGCTTCTAAATACAAGGAAGCACACGGTCTATTTTGAATGTCAAATTCATTGCTATATGGTGGGTGGTATATATTTCCTTTGTTTAGTTCCTTCGATACAGGACTTCCTGTATATTTGTGCTGCTGCTGATCCAGGGATATAGATACCAAGGGTGCTCGATGCTCAATTATTACGGGATTATCTCCAACATATTGAATGGAACTATAAACCTTAACACCGGCATCTGCATTTTCAATGCTTATATGTAAAATGAAGTCTCCCTCCTGCTTTGTAACTGTTTTATTTTCCACCAACTTTGCATTTGCATTTCCAAAACCTCCGTAAATAAGAGCAATAAATACAGCACCGATAACGATTATTATTAAGATAAATTTCTTTTTCACTGCTATCCTCCTCATATGCTCTATATATGTAAGACGATAGATACGTTAGGAATGTTTCAACTTTTTTCAAAATTTTTCATTGCTGGTTATAAAAGGAAAAATAACCATCGTATAATTCATTTGGTTGTACCTCATTCTAATTAATGATGATATACCAAAAAGGAGGATCTGTATGACTGTATCTAGCCAAGTAAAACAAACCATTGCAGGTCTAAAAAGCGCTCAAGCTAGCTTTGAACAGTTTGCGCTCCAAACAGAAAACAAACAGGCAAAGCAGCTTTATGAGAATGCTGCACAACAAACAATGGCTGTCTTACAAAGTGTCGAGCCACGCGTTCAACAATTAGAACAAGAGGAACCTCAATATAAAGGATTTTAAAATTTTTTAGGTAGGCAAGTTGTTGAGGCTGGGGTACCAGCCTCTCTTTTTACTAAACAAAAGTAGGTGAAAAAATGCAATTAGGTAAATGGTTATTGATTAGTGCATTCCTTTTTACACTAATTGGCTGTGGAACTGATTCTGCATTAGATCCACCGAGCAAACAAAGAAATGAAGACATAGATTTATCAGAGATTTCTACTGACCAGTCCATAAGTCAAGAACCATCTAATCGAGCAAAGGATATATTAAGTCATTATGACCAAATCACTACAATAAAAGCAGTGAATTCAGATAAAGAAATACTTATTGCAATCGAGATTAAGCATATGGAGCGCTTTAAACTTGCAAAAATCAGAGAACAGTTAACGAAAGAGATGAAAGAGGAATTTGACAATCTCAAGGTTGAGCTATCGACAGATAAGAAAATTGTTATGGAGTTGGATAAGCTTGAAAAAAACTTAAAAAAGCAAGTCTATCCTAAAAAAGATTTGCAGAAAAAACTGAATAAACTCGTTGAATTTTCAAAAGAACAAACTTAAATGAAAAGAGGGAGCATTCATGGCAGATAAAAAGAAGAAAAATGCACCGCCTGATGCCCAAGAGTATCAAGCATTTCAACAACAACGAGAGGTACAACGTCCAATTGTAAAAAATTGTATAAAGGCATTTTTTGTAGGTGGTTTTATTTGTTTCATTGGACAAATCATTTCAACCTTTTACATCTATTTCTTTCATTTCACTGAGCAAACCGTAGGCAATCCAACAGTAGCAACGTTAATATTTATCACGATGTTATTCACTGGCTTTGGTTTTTATGATCGAATCGGACAGTTTGCAGGTGCAGGATCTGCGGTTCCAGTAACTGGCTTTGGAAACGCCGTTATTTCTGCTGCCATTGAACATCGAACAGAAGGATTTATTTTAGGTGTAGGTACGAATATGTTTAAATTAGCTGGTCCAGTTATCGTTTATGGTGTATTTTCGGCCTTCGTCGTTGCTCTAATTAAAACAATCCTCATCCAATGGGGTGGATTATAATGTTAACCGGACATCAAACTTGGGTTTTTAATAATAAGCCAGTTATTATCTCTACAGGTACGGTTGGGGGGCCATTTGAAGCGAACGGCAATATACCTAATGATTTTGATTTATTACACGATGACATGTGGCTAAAACAGGATTCCTTTGAAAAAGCACAACAAACATTAATGGAAGAGGCTTGTCAAACAGCTGTTAAAAAAAGCTCAATTGAGAAGGAACAAGTTCAATTTTTTATTAGTGGAGATTTAATTAATCAAATAACACCAACAAGTTTTGCAGCAAAAACAATTGGCATACCTTATTTTGGTTTATTTAATGCTTGTGCTACTTCAATGGAGAGCCTTGCCCTTTCAGCTATGATTATAAATGCTAAAGGTGCTAATTATATTTTAAGTGGTACTTCTAGTCATAATGCAGCAGCTGAAAAACAGTTCCGTTATCCTACTGAATATGGGGGACAGAAGCCTCCTACTGCACAATGGACCGTTACTGGAGCTGGATGTGCTTTAGTATCCCAAGACGGGCAAGGGCCTAAGATTACATCTGCTACCATTGGTAAAATCATTGACATGGGGATAACTGACCCTTTTAATATGGGTGGTGCGATGGCTCCTGCAGCTGTTCATACAATTGAAACACATTTCAAAGAACGTAATATTGATCCCTCCTATTATGACTTGATAATAACAGGAGACTTGGGCCACATCGGAAGAGAGATATCCTTGGATTTATTAAAGAAAAGAGGCTTGTCCATTCAGGAAAACCAATACGTTGACTGTGGACTTACTATCTATAGGGAAGGTCAACCAGTATTGGCCGGAGCAAGCGGTCCGGCATGTTCAGCAGTGGTAACCTATGGACATTTTCTTAATCGAATGAAGAAAGGTGACCTTCATCGCATATTAGTAGTAGCAACAGGTGCACTCCACTCTCCGTTAAGTATTCAACAGAATGATCCCATTCCGTGTATCGCACATGCAGTTTCAATAGAGTCAGGAAGTGATGTATGATGATATTTTTCTGGGCGTTTGTAGTTGGCGGAGCAATATGTGTTATTGGTCAACTATTACTTGATGTATTGAAATTAAATCCTGGACAAACACTAACCATATTAGTTGTTTCTGGAGCTATCTTGGATGGCTTTGGATTGTATGAACCATTAATTGATTTTGCTGGAGCTGGAGCAACTGTTCCCATAACAAGTTTCGGGAATTCATTGGTCCATGGTGCAATGGCTGAAGCAGAAACACATGGATTAGTAGGTGTTGTAACAGGGATGTTTGAAGTAACCAGTGCAGGTATATCTGCTGCGATTATCTTTGGTGTTATTGGTGCACTCATATTCAAACCAAAAGGTTAGGAGGATGAAATATGACCGTTGGATCGCAAGTTAAAGGATGTTTCTCATCGATAAAAAGCATCGAGGCAACCTTACAAACATTAGCTGCAAAAACTGCCGATCAAGAACAGCAAACTGCGTTTAAACAAGTCGAGCAAATCATATCTGAAGTAAAAAATGATCTACAGCATCAAGTAATACAATTAACAAAAGATGAACCCCAATATAAATAAACTTGAAGTCAGAAAGGAAAGATAACCATGCCGGAATGGATAGTAGTAGTCCTGCGCTCATTTTCCTTGTTAATTATCTTGTTCTTCATGACAAAATGGCTAGGAAAAAAGCAAATTTCTCAATTAAATGTATTTGAATATATATCCGGAATCGTTTTGGGTGGTATCGTCGCTATTCATACCATTGATCCTAATGCAAACATTGTTTACGCCTTTCTCTCTATGTTTATATGGTTTATTGTTCCATTATGTGTGGAGTATGTCTCTTTAAAAAGCAAGCGGTTTCGCGATTTTACAGAGGGGAAAAGTACTGTTTTGATTCAGGATGGCAAAATCATGGAAGACAATCTTAAGAAAGAGGGATACTCTACGGATGATCTATTAGAAAAATTAAGAGACAATAATGTTTTTTTAGCTTCCGATGTTGAATTTGCCGTTCTGGAGCCATCAGGTTCACTGAGTGTACTTCCGAAGAAAGAAAATCAACCATTAACGGCAAAAGATCTTGGTTTAAACGTAGCTCCAGAAAAAGAACCACAAACTGTCATCATGGACGGAGAAATGCTATTAGAGCCATTGGCTAACTTATCATTAAATGTCAATTGGTTGGAAACGGAACTTGATAAACAAAATGTTAGTATTGAAAATGTATTTCTTGCACAAGCAGATAATCAGGGTCAATTATATTTGGATCTTTATGATGATAAACTCGCAGTGCCGTCTCCTTCAGAAATACCTCTTTTACTAGCAACGATGAATAAATGTCAGGCTGACCTTGAATTATTTGCCTTAGCGACAGAAAATCAACATTCAAAACAACTTTATGAGAGAAACAGTAAAAAACTCCAGCAAGCAATTGACTTGATTCGTCCTTATCTCTCCTGATAAAACAACCCAAACCATAACTTGGATTGGGTTGTTTTAATTATTAGTCTTTTTTCGGTCTCTAGTTTCGTGTAGAATAAAATAGTTATTATTATTTTAAACAGAAAGGAAGGCATACAATGAAAAATAAAGTAAAAGCCTATCGGTTTCCAATTATTTTACTAATCTCCATTGTCATTGGATCGATAGTTGGTCTTCTGCTGGGTAAAGATGCAGCGGTAATAAAACCATTGGGTGACCTTTTTATTAATTTATTATTTATGATTGTCGTTCCACTTGTTTTCTTTACGATTTCATCTGCAATTGCAAGTATGGATAGTATGAAACGGTTAGGTAAAATTATGGGTTCCATGCTTACTGTTTTTATTGTCACAGGTATTATTGCATCCGTATTTATGTTAATTGCTACTGTCATCTTCCAGCCAGGTAGCGGAGTCGATATCCCTTTATCACAGCCAGAATCAACACAAGAAGAAGCAAGCTTTTCTGAACAGCTCGTTGAAACGTTTACCGTTCCTGATTTTGTTGATATATTCTCTCGCGAAAACATGTTAGCACTTATTATTTTCTCTGTCCTGATTGGTGTAGCGACTGGATTAACGGGTGAAAAGGGGCGCCCTTTTGCTACGTTCTTATCAAGTGGCGCTGAAGTGTTCATGAAAATAATCCAACTGGTAATGTATTATGCGCCAATAGGGTTAGGTGCCTACTTTGCAGCTTTAGTAGGAGAATTTGGAGCAGATTTTATCGGTGATTACGCTAAAGCAGTCCTTGTATACTACCCTGTTTCCATCTTGTATTTTGCTATTGGATTCACACTTTACGCATTTATCGCTGGTGGTAAAAAAGGAATTGTCCGATTCTGGAAAAACATTTTATCCCCTGCAGCAACATCACTAGGGACAGGAAGCAGCATCGCTT
This sequence comes from Virgibacillus salexigens, assembly GCF_000723585.1. Taxonomy (NCBI): domain Bacteria; kingdom Bacillati; phylum Bacillota; class Bacilli; order Caryophanales; family Bacillaceae; genus Virgibacillus; species Virgibacillus salexigens. The sequence goes on from NZ_CCDP010000001.1 coordinate 2,593,834, forward strand.
CCTTACCAGTTAATTTACAAGCAGCTAAACGTATCGGTGTTCCAAAAGACATTCGAGAAACAATTCTCCCACTCGGAGCAACAATACATATGGATGGATCATGTCTTTCTGCTATGTTAAAAATCGCGTTTGTATTTGGTGTGTTTAATAAAGATTTTACAGGAATAGATACGTTTCTTACTGCAATTGGAATTTGCTTACTATCCGGAATCGTCATGAGTGGTATTCCTGGTGGTGGATTTATGGGCGAAATGATGATAATTACCCTCTATGGCTTACCAATGGAAGCATTGCCGATTATTTCTGCAATCGGTGTCGTAGTTGACCCACCAGCTACCATGGTTAATGTAACTGGTGATACGGTTTCTAGTATGCTAGTCACAAGGCAAATGGAAGGAAAAGATTGGATGGAAAAGGCGGAAGAGCCTGAAGCGATGACGTAACTAAAACTGGTTGACGATTACCGTCAACCAGTTTCCTAGTTAAGTTTAATTGCAACTTTGCCAAATTGACGATTCACTTGCAAATAATCAAAGGCTTCTTGAATATGTTGCAATGTGAAAGTAGTATCTACTACTGGATGCACCTTAAATTGGCGAATATGATCAAGCATTGCTACAAATTCCTGTCTACTACCCATTGTAGAACCTAGTAACTGATACTGACCATAGAAAAATTCTCGTAAATTGATATCCACGATATCATCTGTAGTTGCCCCAAAAATAACCATTCTACCACCTTTTTTTAATAGTTTTAATGAACGGTTAAATGTTGCTTGTCCAACACTATCAATGACTAGATCCACCGTTTCATCCGCCAAGCTTTCGTTCCAATCTGCATCATTATGCAATCCGATATCTGCGCCTAGGGTTCTCGCCTGCTCCAATTTTTCGTGACTTCTTGACGATACAATAACTTTTGCACCAATATTTTTCGCAAACGCCACTAGGAAAGTAGATACACCACTCCCTGCTCCTGGAATAAATACCGTTTCTCCTGCTTTTATTTGTCCTTTCGTGAATAAGGCACGGAACGCTGTTAATCCTGATAGTGCAAGTACCCCAGCTTCATCCCAACTCAAATGTTCCGGCTTTTTCTCTACTTGCCGCTTATCAATGGAAATTTTTTCAGCAAATGTACCATGATCAGGCATTCCTAAAATGTCAAAACGCTCAGGTGGTGCATCACGATTATCTTCCCAACGCAAGGCTGGATTAATGATAACTTCCTCACCTACCTGAACATTGTCTACATTCTCCCCTACACTTTCAATTATCCCTGCACCATCTGACCCTAATATTAAATCCTCTGTCGCACCCTTACGACGTCCAGGAATTGCTAAATCACGACGATTTAACCCTGCCATTTTCAATGAAACGACAACTTCATTCTCGTTTGGAGTAGGCTCATTCATATCTTTAACTTCCAATATACCGTTCCCATGTACAAATGCTTTCATTTATTTCTCCCTTCCCTTCTATGCTATTACATACTTTGGAATGCACCAAATTTCTCTAATTGCTTCATATCTATAATATCATGCGGATATAATGGAATAAAAATTTTTTGTTGTTTTGAAAATGTATGATGAATTAAATCAACATACTTTTCCTCATAAATGCTTCGCTGTAATAGAAACTCTCCATCTATCTGTTCTGGTAACACTTTATTAATAATTAATGTTTGTACATATAAATGATACTTCTCAAGTAATTGGATTGCTTTTTCCGTTTCTGCGATGGATAATCGTTCAGGATTTAGGACAAAAATATATCCTGTGATGCTTTGATCTAATAACAATGCTCTTGCTTTTGCGAATCGATCTTGCCTTTCTTTTAACACATCAAAAATAGGATCCTCCACAGGATTTCCATCATTTAATAACTGACTATAGTCTTGGTTGGTCTTTTGGCGACGCTTTATTAACCCTTCCATCCATACTCCCATCAATTCTGGGAGCGTTAGAAGACGAACCGTATGTCCGGTTGGAGCAGTGTCAATAACTAATTGATCAAAATGTACATTTTCATGTATAATAATGGAAATTAGTTTATCAAATAATGCAGCTTCATCTGCTCCCGGAGATGCTTTGGCAGTATCTAGCTGCCGGTTCACCTCTTCAACCATTCCTGTATGAACAAAATTTTTTATGTTTTCCTTTACTCCGTCAATATATGTCGTTGTTTCCAGATCAGGATCAATCTCAATTGCATATAATTGTAGATTGACATGTTTAATATTGCCGCCTATCTTTTGATCGAATATATCTCCTATATTATGTGCGGGGTCAGTAGAAACAAGTAATGTTTTTCTACCAGCTTTTGCGGCATTCCATGCAATGGCCGCTGCGGTAGTAGATTTACCTACTCCCCCTTTCCCGCCAACAAATAGGATTTTCTTTGTTAGATCGTTCATACAAATCTCCTTTCATGTCATATTAACAGCATCGAATACCTGATAAGGGTGATTTTTCCATTCCCATACGTAAATGCCAATCGTGGAATTTCTCTAACATAAATGGATACAGTTCTAATGTATAATAAAAAACTGGGTTAGGAATACCGACCATTTCTGAGTATAATAATAATAAAAACACATCGTCCTCATTTCTTAATTCACGTGCAATTTCCTGACGATGCGGTATTTCCAACATCTCTTCATACAACTGAAGGATCTTCTTCATCTGATCAAGCATGTATATTCTCCTCCTTGAAAAAAGAAAAGGGATCGTAGTGATCCCTTTTAAATTTCGAGCGAATTCTCCTCCTTTTTAGTTAAAACAGAGAAAGCAGTAATAATAATCCATAAAGCGAAGATCAAAATAATTGCGCCAAAGATAAATAACAACGTATTTGGTGCACTTCCCATCCATGACCATTCAAATAAAACTTGTTGAATCATTGCGTACAGCGTCATGAACATAACAAATACCATTGGAATAATTACCACTGCATAATTCCTACCTAATCGTTTTAACCAAACCGCAATCAGCATTAAACTGATAACCGCTAGCAATTGATTGGCTGTTCCGAATAATGGCCATAACTGATATCCACCTGAGCCAAAGCCTTTTGGTCCTTCAGGGAGTAATACTAAAGCTGCACTCGATACGACGGCTATGGTTGTAGCGACATGTGTCTTCGTTAAGGCAGGAAGACGATATTCAATACCTAACTCCGCGATAATATAACGCATCAATCTAACAGACGTATCTAACGTGGTTGCTGCAAAACTAACTACAATAATAGATACGATCGTAACTGCTATATCTGGTGGGATGGCTAATCCGCCAGCTAGACCTGCAGCTCCTTCTACAAATGTTCCAAGGCCAACCGCATTCGCATCAGAAAAACTAGCATAAGTTGCCATAAACTCATCCGTACTAGTAAAGAACGTAGCAACCGCAATAATGGATACTAATGCAAGAACCCCTTCCCCAACCGCACCAGCATATCCTACAAACCTAGCATCCGTTTCTTTATTTAGTTGTTTAGATGACGTTCCTGAGGATACAAGGCCATGAAAACCGGAAATAGCTCCACAAGCAATAGTGATAAATAATAATGGTAACCAAGGAGTATCCGGATTTTCATTTGTTATCGGTGCTGTCATTTCAGGGTTAGTGAATAACAGGCCTAAATACAGGATTCCCAGACCAACTACAAGCTGATGCGAATTAATAAAATCCCTTGGCTGTAACAATTTCCAAACCGGCAATGTAGATGCAATATACACATAGACCATTAAAATGACGATCCAAATTAAAAATGCAGTCGATACTGCTCCTAGTCCAAATAATCCACTTCCACCTTCTCCACCCATATACTGCACAAGATCGATTTGTAAGAAATCGACTTTGCTAGCTACTACTGCAGTTAAGTACATGATAGCTAATGCTAATATAGAAGGTAGAAGCATTTTCTTATTTCGTTTGTAAACTGCATATCCTATCCAAATAGCAAGTGGTATTTGAATGAACACTGGTAACACACTGGCTGGATAAGAAATAAACAAATTGGAAATGACCCATGCAAATACTGCATTTACCATGAGCACAAGAATTAAAATAATAAATAAAAACAAAATCTTTGCTCGTTGACCGACTAATCGGTGCGCTAATGTACCAACTGACTGACCTTTGTTTCGAACAGATAAAACAAGCGTACCGAAATCATGAACTCCTGCAGCAAATACGGTTCCCAAAATCACCCATAAAAATGCTGGCAACCACCCCCAATAAACCGCAATAGCTGGTCCAAGAATCGGTGCAGCCCCTGCAACTGAAGTAAAATGATGCCCCCATAACACGAATTTATTTGTAGGAACAAAATCAATTCCATCCTTATAACGGTGCGCTGGTGTAACGTAATTAGGGTCTAATCGAAAAATTTTTTCTGCTACAAAACGAGAATAATAACGATAACCTAAAGCGAAAACCAACATCCCTATGAAGGCAACCAAAATTCCGGGCATAGTATCCCTCCCCCAAATAGAATTAAACCAGTCCAAAATATGGACGTCCTTGTTTAACGCTATGTGTAAACGCTTCATTTTAGTACTTTTTTAGTAATAAATCACAAATTCAGAACCATGAAAAAGGGATTATCTCTATGAAAAATGGAGGTAATTCCTTTTTCATACTTTATTCAGAAAGGAAACAGCGCTTTACACTCATTAAAAGGAACACTCAAAACGGATACGACTGAACTTTATAAAATAAATACCGCGACAATGGTAGCCACTATTAACCCAACCATCACTGGTATAAAATTCTTACGAACAAGTTCCATCACGGACACGCCACAAAAACCTGCAATTGCAATTAAAGAGGACCATGCCACCAATGTTCCCCCTCCAGTCCAGATAGAACCCATTTGGCCTATAGCAGCAAGCGTTGTAACATCAATGGAACTGTTTTGTAAGGAAGCAGCTAATGCCCCTGTTAAAGGCAACCCCGAAAAACCAGAACCATCTAATCCAGTAATAATACCTATAATTAAAATACTTAGTGCTGCTAATAAGGCACTTTGCGGTAATATCGATTGTGTTGATTGAACAAGGTCAAATAAAAATGCTGGCGGATTTTCCTTAACTCCTATAATGTCAGCAGAAAAATCGGAACTTCCTAAAAAGAAAAATCCTGCAATAGGAATTACTGGGCCCATTGCTTTAAAAGCAAATACAAAACCATCCGTAATGTGTGTAGTAATGTAATCTAGTGCATATTGTTTACGAAAAGCGATCGTTGATAACAAAAGAAGGATAACGGCTACCCCACCTACAAAAGCAGCACCATCTCCACCTTCCAAACCAGTCATTCTGCCAGATAGCAATTTTTCATATACCATGTAGATTACGACACTTGCTAACGCTAAAGGAACTAATATTGCAAAAAGTCTACTCCAAAACTGTAGCCTGTAATCTCGTTGGGAGGAATCCTGTGTTAATTGCATGTTTTCAAGTTCTTGTTGATTGCGAGGATCCCCTTTTTTTCGAATCATTTTACGATACATTACATAAGCAATGCCTAAAGCAATAAAACCCGTTATAAGGGAAAGGATTAAAGACTTATCTGCAACTTGTGCCGTATCCACACCGGCCGAAGTAGCAGAGAGATTAGGAGCTACCTGAACGATATAATCAGAGGATAGAGCCATGCCTTGGCCCGCAATAGCTATAGCGACTGCCGCAGTTATCGCAGGGAGACCGGATTGGATAGCCGCAGGAACAAGTAAAGCACAAATTAATGGAACCGCTGGTGTTGGCCAAAAAAACAAAGAAATTAAATAAGTAATCCCAACAAGGACAAAAAAAGATACATGCCCATTAATCATCATTTTTTGGATCGGTTGGATCATACGTTTATCTGCTCCTAAATCCCTTAACGAATGTAATAGTGCCAACATGAAAGTAATAATTAAAAAGATACTAAACAATTCTTGGGCCGCCACTAGATTCGCTTTGAAAATAGCTGTAAAACCATCTATAATACTTCCTTTATAAACCCAGGCGATAATGAACGTACCGAGTAACGTTGGTAATACAATACCTTTTCGCAGAATCATAGTGATAATAATAGCAAGCGTAAATAGACCATATAATATATGGGAAATCGAAAGCTCCACATCTATCGCTTCCTCTCTGTTGAATGTGCTATAGCCTATGCAAAGCGTACATGTTTAGTTCTTATCATAATGGGAATACATAATATTGAAGACAAAAAGGAGGTTTTTTAATATGAAACCATTTATTAAAGAATATACAAATGATGAAAAATTAAAGGCCGATATTCAAGTACTAAAAGACAAAGGAATTCATAAAGATGATGTATATGTTCTATCTCATGATGATGATCGTACCAATCGTTTAGCTGGGAGCGCAGATGCAAATACGATCGGCATCAAAGAAATGGATATTGGCCATGCTGTCGGTAATTTCTTTAGCAAAAAAGGGGACGAGCTTCGAACAAAATTAACTGAAATAGGTTTCTCACAGGCTGAAGCCGAAAATTATGAAGAGGATATGGATGAAGGTAAGGTTCTATTAATTGTTACAAATAATGAAAATGTAGATAGCTATCTACAAAAATAGACAACCCCATTGGTTGTCTATTTTTTCTTGCTCATTATTATGTGAGCAGGTCGTTTATACTAAGTTGTCAATCGAAGTAGCGTTCTAGGTTGCTTATGAAATAAAAAGAAAACAAGTATAGCACTTAAAACAAAACTAGGTAGAATATACGAACCATTATATAAGAAGGAGTATATCCATACATTCATCCCTTGGACAGCTGATTCAAAAAAGACAACACCTGCAATAAAATGAGCGATAAAGCGCAAAGCAGATCCTATAAACACACCTAGCGAGATATACAAAAGATACTGTTTGCTATTTCCTTCTTGTACAGTTTGTTTTATTTTTCCTGAAAATACACCTGCAAACCCTAATACTGTAAAGGCAATGGCATAATCAATAAATCCTTGTAACGGATGCAGTATATACCCTGTTCCTACAGCAACCTGAAGCACTCCCCATAAAAACCCTGCTAGCAAGCCGCCTTTTAATCCCCAGCGAAAAGCAACGATAAAAATAGGAATCATCGCAAATGAGATAGACCCACCCTGAGCCCAAATTTTAAATGATAAAAATGGTATTAGGTCTAACAACAATGCAAAAGCTGCAAAAATTGCTACCTCTACTAAAAATAATGTACGTTTCATTTCTTTTCTCCCCTTTTTAAAGCGGTTATTTTCTTGTTGGCCAATGTCAACAAGGTATATATAACAACAAAAAAGCAATGCCAAGGGGAAGACTTCCTGATGGGGATTCCGCTCACATTGCTTTTATTCCATCAAAAAAGCCACCATCCCTACGCTAGTACTAACTAACAGGTTCGAAGGGTAAGAACAATGTATATGTTCACTCTCAGCCGATCGGCTCCCCCTGCAGACTTTTACATTTTGCTTTTTCTGTTATTGTTTCTAGGAGTATTGTACCTGACTTATCCATCGATTACAACTAAAATTAAATCGAGAGATATTCGTATACATCATTAATACAAAGCTGAATCGCATCTTCCCAAAAAGCGGTAGCAGTTAGATCAACTTGTAAATGTTTATAAGCGAGATCTTCGACTTCCATCCTGCCTGTATCACGTAAAAGTTTGATATATTCATCCTCAAAATCATCACTTTTCTGTGCTATTGCATAAATTCCAAGGCTGAATAAATATCCAAATGTGTAAGGGAAATTATAAAACGGGACACCTGTCATATGGAAGTGCAGTTTAGAAGCCCAGAAGTTCTCATCATATTCTTCTAGTACATCACAGTAGGCTTCCTTTTGAGCGTCCACCATCAGTTTATTCAACCTGTTAACAGAAACCATACCTTGCTTTCTCTCTTCATAGAAACGCTTTTCGAACAAAAATCGCGCATGAATATTCATAAAAAACGCAATACTGCGCTGGATTTTATCTTCTAACAAGCCCTTTTTCTCATCCGTTGACTGCGCATACGTCACCGAAGCATCTGCAACAATCATTTCAGCAAATGTTGATGCTGTTTCGGCAACATTCATTGCGTAACGTTGGTTTAGTCCATTCACATCGTTCATCACATGTTGATGATACGCATGTCCAAGCTCATGGGCGAGTGTTGCAATATTCGAAGACGTACCAGAATAAGTCATGAATATTCTTGTCTGACCGCTCTCTGGAAAACTGGTGCAAAACCCACCTGGCCGCTTATCAGGCCGGTCTTCCGCTTCAATCCAACGGTTATCAAAAGCCATGCGGGCAAAGGCGGCCATCTTCGGGCTGAAACGATGGAAATGTTTAATAATAAAGTCTGCTCCTTCTTGATAACTAAATGTTTTTACTTCTCTATTAATTGGAGCATTAATATCATAGATGCTTAATTTTTTTAAATCTAAACGTTCTGCCTTTTTATTTAAATATGTAACAAAATGGTGCTTATTGTTATTAATAGCGGTCCACATCGCATCAAGTGTTTTTTTCTTCATACGATTTAGTTCAAGTGGTTCCCTAAGTACATCATCCCAGTTTCGATGTGTGTATTTCTGTAACCGGAAACCAGCTAAATGATTGAGCGTCTGACTAAATAAATGTTCATTAGTCTTCCACGCCCTATTCAATTGATTAAATACATGCTTTCGAAAGTCACGATTTGGATTAGCTAATTTATTGGAAGCCTGTCCAATAGAGTAAGATTTCGTAGTCTCCTCTTCCTTAAGCCGAACTTCCATCTTACCAACAATAGCTTGATACATTTGATCCCAAGCATGATAGCCATCAACTGCTAGATCATTTATTAATGCTTCCTGTTCTATCGGGAGTAATCCCTTTGCTTGTTCTCTAAATTCATTTAGTACAAATTCCAAGTCATTTAAATCATCCTGGTTGCGTGCGTTCTGCCATGTATCTTCAGGAATCTGAACTAACTTTTGATTAAAACTGGTTTGAATTGCTTCAAATTTAGCTTTTAATTCACTTCGTTTACTAACTAATAAACTTGCCTGCTCATCTTTTACATTTTGAGCACTTAAACAGCTTATAAATGCGGATGCTTCTCTAAACTTTTTATTCACCTTTTCTAAATTATTAACCAATATCCTTAATCTTTTGGTATCCACGCTTTCCTTATCGGGATTATACTGGCTTACAATATCTGCTAAGTCCGTCAATTCACTTTCCAATTCTTGTAAATATGTAGAAAAATCCGCTGAATGACTTCCTCCAGGAAAAATGATGTCAAGGTCCCACCTCAGATTATTCGTTTGTTGCATGTTATCGCTCCTTATGAAATAAATTCAAGCTTCTTCTTTAGTATACCAAAATAATGAATATTTTCATTAGATAAATAATTCTCACATCATAATCAAGGAATATGTACCAGTGGGATGGAGTCCCACTGCATGGTTAACTTTTTAATCCCTTTTTACTTGAAGCTGCAAGACCATGAGCATGAAGTATTTGTTTTTGCTTCGCGCCATTTCTAGTAACATAATTGTTTTTAAACCAGGCAATTACCGCTGTACCTATTGTAAATACAACAGACATCAATTCTTCTAACAATTCGCTGTTGATTGGCAGCGGTGATTTACCAAAGATGACTAATATTTGGTTTGTCAATGCAATTAATAATGCAATGGTTCGAAATACAGTCCCCTTATCCATCCGTTTCTCCCCTTTTAAAAATCATGTTATGTATTAATATTATTTTCAAATTGTACTAGTAATGGAACGGCCATACCCCACTTTTGTCTGTTTGATCAACTAAACTACAGGGTATGGACAACTAAAACGAATTATAATAATTACTTGAAAACACAAATTTATTATTTTATACTTAGTTACATAAAGTAACTTATTAATTTTTATTTGGAGGGATTTATATGACTAAAACCATTTGGAATGTAGACACCATTCATAGTGAAATAGGCTTTTCTGTGAAGCATATGATGATTTCTAAAGCGAAGGGTTCATTTAACGATTTTAATGCAGTTATCGAAGCTAATTTAGATGATTTAACAGATTCAAAAGTTGAAGTCACTATTGATGTTAATAGCATTGATACACGTAATAAAGATCGCGACGACCACTTACTTTCTGCAGACTTTTTCGATGCTGAGAATCATCCCAACATCACATTTGCAGCTTCTTCCATTACAAAAAAGTCTAGTACAAATTACGATATCACTGGTGATCTAACGATACGTGGTACAACAAAACCGGTTACACTTGACGCTGTAATTGAAGGGCAAAGTAAAGATCCTATGAGCGGTAATATGGTTGCTGGATTCAGCGGCGAAACTACTATTAACCGTAAAGACTTTGGTTTAACTTGGAACGCAGCTGTAGAAACTGGTGGCGTATTAGTGGGAGAAGAAGTAAAGATTCATTTTGAAATCGAAGCACATAAACAAGCTTAAATAAAAATAAAAAAACAGTACTTCTAACCGAAGTGCTGTTTTTTTATTTCTTAACGTCAATGCGTTATCCATCAAGATTTATCACATGAAAAAAACCTGTCAGCATCTTCATGTTCAACAGAGGTTACCTTCTATTTCCTGTAAAATGCTCTGCCGACTCAGAAGAAAAAATCCGCACCATCATTTTTCCATTTCCAGCTTTCGCGCGAATGAGAACTGGTTGATTATATTTATTTTTGAAAGTAAAATCTGGCCCCCACCAGCTAACAGTTGCATCTCTTCCAGGGGGAACATACGGGACACTTCGGCTATGTGCATACCGTTCAACGATTTGAATGCCTTTTAAATCCACTGCGTTGAAGAGGGTTGATGATACTTGGCATATACCTCCTCCAATACCTTCAGATAATTCTCCTTTTACAATAACTGGCGCTCGCTTATAACCTCTATTAGTCGTTCTTTCACCTACTACCTCATTAAAAGAAAATACTTCTCCTGGGAAAATAACATGATTATTGATTGCTTCTGCAGCTAATGCAATATTATGAGACCTTTCCTTATTCCCCTTTTTAAAATAAGTTACATAGCTGCCTAATTGATTTGTTCGAATTTCTTCCAATAAAGCCTTATCAACACGAGGATAAATTGGCTGCGTTGGGACATGGAATCCTTTAGCATCGTGATTATAAAATGTTTCTCTAAATTGAATATGAAACTGGTCCTCATCTATCGTAAATCCCGGTTTTTCACTTATGATACGACCATCATCAGCTATCTTCGCATTCGTTGGCGCCTCATAGACCCTTTTCTTTAAATTGGTTAAGAGGGTCGCTAACTTATCCTGATTAATAAATGGTGTATCGGTATAATCAAGAGAATATTGATCTACTTCTAATTTTTCAATATAAATCGGCTTCGTATCTTCCGTTTCCTCAGCAGACAGGTTATATGGCAAGAAAATGATTAGTAACACACAACATATTTTTATTAATTTCATTTAATGACCTCCCTCAATTAGTATGAGAAAGTCTAGGAGAAGTCATTCGAAGAATTATTTCTAGGAAGTAAAACGTTATTGTTTACCAATACAACCATGCTCTAGTACAAAACACCATAAAAAACCACCTCGTGTAAATACACAAGGTGGTTTTTTCCTTACCTAAAGTCTCTAGAGTCTTCCATATAATCACTTAATACTCTATAGCCAATTACCGAAGCTATTACAAAAAATATCCCGCACAATGTTTTATTTTTCATTTCCCAAATACCTCCTCATTTGATTTCCTTGTTCTTTTTAAAATGAGTGTCTTAAAACGGACGAAATTTTCCTTTTTTAAGGACTAATTTAGTACCGCCCATTAGGAATAGTGAACGATTATCTACTACCTTTTTCATTGCTGCAGCTGCTTTTCCTTGAAGTTTGTAATCATCGAATACATTACCAATTCCATCAGACATACCGAGTGAAGCTACTGTCCCTTTATCATTAAAAACAAAGTCAGTTAACGGCTGATTTGTAAGTAATGCGCTTAAGTTAGCAGCAACAACGTCTGCTTCCTGCATTGCCAATTGTCCAGTCGGCGGATATGGACGATCTGCTTTTTTGTTCCAAACCCAAGAGCAGTCCCCAATCACAAAAATATTTTCTTCTCCTTGCATACGTAAGTCACTATCAACATTAACTTTTCCTTTTGTTAATTCAAATCCTGATGCACCTAAGACAGAGCTTCCTTTAACTCCACCAGTCCATACTACTGTTCCAGCTTTAATTAGCTCTTTGTCATCACCAACAATAAATCCTTCTGGAGTACATTCAGAGATTGGGGCGCCAATACGAATCTCTACCCCGCGATCTTCAAGCGATTGTTTTGCATAAGCAACCAATTCCTTATCGAACATCGGCAAAATAGAAGGAGCAGCTTCTACATTAATAATGCTTACTTTGTTTCGATCAATATCGTATTTTTTACATAATTCAGGGATACGATCTGCGAGTTCTCCTACGAATTCAATTCCTGTAAAACCAGCACCACCAACTAGAATGTTTAAGCTATCATCATCAACATTCTCTTGCGAATTATATTTTGCAAATTGATATTCTATGTGTTCACTAATTAAACGGCTGGAATCAATATCTTCGATTGCAAAAGCATGTTCAGCCATTCCTTTAATTCCAAAGTCATTTGATTCAAAACCAAGTGCAACAACAAGGTAATCATATTCAATCTCACTATTTTCTAAAACTACCCGTTGTTCATCTTTATTAATTTTTGTTACTGCATCATATACGAGTCTTACCTTGTTTGGATTAATTACATCGCTAATCATTACTCGTGCTTGATTAGGATTAATCGTTCCAGCAGCTACTTCATGTAACCAAGTTGACTCGTAATGATAATTATGTTTATTTACTAATACAATTTCCGCTTGTTCCGGTGATAGCTTTTGTAAGAGACGCTTAGTTGTGGTTAAACCAGCATATCCTGCGCCCAGAACTACTATTTTTGGTTTGTTTAAACTCATAAAACTTCCACCTTCCTATACTTTACATTCATTTTTACAGGAAAAGCGCTCTTTCATATAAATCATGATATCAATATCTCATTCAGAATCGCTTATACCCATTTTTACAATATATTAATCATATCAAAATTTTTATATTTAGGCTAATAATCCAGTGACAATTTTCCTTCCAGCAGTTATTTTATCTCTTAAAGCAACCTTTTCACCCGCTGATGTTAAAATTTTACACTTGAAATAAAACGCTTTCACAAAAATATGCTATAATCATATATAGTTATGTAAATCAACAGAAAGGAAATTAAAGGTGGGAAAGATTCATGAGTCAAACAAAAATTCGCGTGATTAATAGCATGGGTGAGGAAGTTGCACATAACGGTATGGAATTAGGTGACATTATTGTAAAAGGCCACGGCACATTACAACATGCAACAAACCATTCTTCAATGGAAGACGGCTGGATCTATACGGGTGACAAAGGGATTATTGACGAACAGGGTAATATTCAAGTCAAAGAGCCCTATAAAGATATTCCTAATGATCAAGGAACTATTTCAACTGTAAAGCTGGAACAATTATTATCACAACACCAACAGATTAATGAGGCAGCGGTCGTGCCTATCCCCCATCAATCACTTGGTGAAATAGCACATGCTTTTGTTGTGTTACAACCAAATCAGTGTTTAACTGCTCAAGAGGTGATGGACTATTGTAGAAACAATATAGAAGAAGCTTATTGTCCACATTCTGTTTCATTTGTAGAAGAATTACCAAAAACTTCAAGCGGAAAAATATTAAAAGTTGAACTGCAAAAATGGATATAAGCAATCTGATTACCTAAAAAGATGGGATTGACAGTTTACAGTCATACTGGGATAATAGGATAGATAAAATGATACGGTTACCTTTAATTCAGTCCCGTGAGACTGCCAAGGTGAACAGATAAGAATCTGTTTGTAAAGTAAGTCTATCTTTGCTATCTTACTTTTACGAAAGCACCCTGCCTCGCGTCCGCAGGGTGCTTTTTATTTGAACTTTGATAAACGGTAACTGTTGCTCATCTTTAAGGAGGAATCATCATGGCAAATTATAAAGAAATTCAAGTAGATGAACGATTGCCGATATTAAAAAGTCTACCATTAAGTATTCAGCACTTATTTGCGATGTTTGGATCAACCGTGTTAGTTCCTATACTATTCGGTGTAAACCCGGCAACAATTCTACTAATGAATGGTGTCGGTACATTAATTTATTTATTTATAACCAAAGGAAAAATTCCTGCTTATTTAGGATCTAGCTTCGCATTTATCTCTCCGGTAACAATTGTATTAGGAAATTATGCTGGCGGTGATGGGTATAGTTATGCATTAGGTGGTTTCTTCGCTGTAGGTGTGGTACTGAGTCTCGTTGCCCTTATCATCAAAATAGCAGGAACAAATTGGATCAATGTTATTTTCCCACCCGCAGCAATGGGGGCTATAGTAGCTGTCATTGGGCTTGAACTTGTGCCAACTGCTGCGGAAATGGCAGGGTGGATTGCACCTGCTGATGCAGCTGCAAATTGGACGGTAGATGCTGATACGGTCCTTGTATCGTTTTTAACTTTAGCAATTACTGTCATTTGTTGGGTTACTTTACGCGGTTTCTTAAAAATCATTCCAATCTTAATTGGCATCATTGCAGGCTATATTATTGCTTATTTTTTTGGACTTGTCGATTTTACCGCTGTCAAAGAAGCAAGCTGGTTCTCATTACCAGAATTCTATCAGATAAAATTTGACTGGTCTGCCATATTAGTCATCCTTCCTGCAGCACTAGTACTCGTACCTGAACATATTGGACATCTGTTTGTAACTGGAAATATTGTGAAAAAAGACCTAACAAAAGAACCTGGGCTGGATCGCTCTTTAGCAGGTAACGGTATTTCTACCATTATCTCAAGTTTTTTCGGATCTACACCAAATACTACTTATGGTGAAAATATCGGTGTGTTAGCTATTACAAAAGTGTATTCCACTTGGATTATTGGGATTGCAGCAATGATTGCAATTATATTATCTTTTGTCGGTAAGTTAGCGGCGTTGATTTCTTCCATTCCAACAGCTGTTATGGGTGGTATTTCCTTATTACTTTTTGGAATCATTGCTACCAGTGGACTACGGATGCTCGTAGAAGCCCGTATAGATTATGGTCGTTCCCAAAATCTAATCTTATCAAGTATTGTCTTAGTAATTGGTGTCAGTGGGGCAACCATCCAAATTGGTTCAGTTGCACTATCTGGAATGGGGCTTGCTACCATCGTGGCAATGATCCTTAGTATTTTATTTAAAATACTAGATGTATTACATTTAACAAATGAATAGTAAATACACAAGAGGGTGACCCGAAAACAATCTAGATAAAAAATTCTGTACGATTACCATCTAAGGATTGGATAGCATTATCGTAAATCATTCAAATGAAACAGGCCTGATTTCAGCGGGAATAGCACGTTGTTATATTTCATTCGGTAAGCGTTTTTTGCTTACGAGTTAGCTGTATCGCGTGACCGTGGAATGCATGGCCTATTTCACATAGAGAATTAAGACAGGTAATGAATAATTCGCATCCGAATTATTCATTTTTAGTTATGCCTCAGTCCATTAGTTTTAAGTCTCTTTGTAAGCGGATAAACGCCAACACTCTGAATGATCAAAGACAGTAATATTATGGCGAATAACAATGGTATGATTGGATTATTTTTATCTACAGCTGCTTCTAGCCCAAGAACCAGAGCTACAGACATTGTGCCTTTTATCCCAGCCCAGGTAATAATAGCAGCATCTTTTATAGATATGGTTCGCTTCCAATTTATGCGCAATTTAGTAATTAAAGTAATTACGACAAACCGGACCATTAATGTACATATAAAAATAATAATAGCCAGGGCCCATTCAGAAGCAGCAAGATAATTTGCGGTTTGTACACCAATAAGTAAAAAAATTAAAGATAAAATAGTTAGTTCAATGATCTCCCAAAAACCATCCAGTTGATCCTTAAAATGCACTTCTTTAATATTTCTCCCAAATTCATAGGAAAGCATCATACCGGCAGTCACAGTAGAAAGGACACCTGATACTCCGAGTAACTCCCCTAAGTAAAAACTACCATAAGCAACGATAATACTTAGCATTACTTGATATTGGCGATGGTACGTGTAATGAATGGCCTTACTCATTAACCAACCAAAGCTTACGCCGATTGCTACGCCCCCCAACGAAACCAAAAGAAATTCATTAATAAAACCGCTAAAATCAAAGCTCGTCCCTTTTGTATACATACTTAACAGCACACTGAATACAACAATACTTGTTCCATCATTTAGCATGGATTCACCTTCGACAATTTCTGCGACCTGTTGGTCATCGGACGACTTTTTTAGGATCGTTACAACAGAAACAGGATCTGTCGGAGATAAGATAGCAGCAATCAGCAATGCCGCTGCCAATGATAAAGATATGAATAAATTTCCAATAACATAAATGAGAACAGCCAAGATTGCGATTGTCAAAAATAAACCAAATGTTCCTAACGTTCCAATAAGTATTTTGTTTCGTTTCAGGGCTTGAGTAGGAAACTGATAAGCAGATATGAATAACAAAGCCGGTAGAAAAACATGAAATAAAAGTTCCTTTGTTATCGTAATATTGTCAAAATAATGAAACATCGATAACAACAAACCAAACAATACTAAGATAACCGGAGCAGGAAAAAATTCTTGTTTTTTATCTACAGAAAAAACAAGATACCCTATGATTACTAACAATAAAATCTGGTGTACAGTCATTGGTCATCCTCTTTCCTTTTGAAAACTAACTATCCTATAAATTTACCCTAAAGAAAGAATATCAAACGCAAGTGGAAATACAAAAAGCCGTAACATGTTATCCATGTAACGGCTTATTAAACACGACAGTTTATCACTAGAAAATCAATAGAAAAGGATCGATTACTAATTCTTAGCCCTGACTATAGTACATAAAGAATCGGCAATTCTAATGCTTTGTTCTATTTTTCGGTAAGGGAAAGAGAAGGCTGATCAGAATAGAGATTTACTTTATTTAATTGTTCTCCTAAATAAGTTGCTAGCTCAAGCATTCCAAAAACACCGCTTTTTGCTTCAGCATCGCTATTATAGTTGGTATTTGTATTAATATCATAGGTATATATGGTTCCATGTTCGTCTTCAATAAATTCAATACCTGCTACTTGAATATGATTAGCAGCCAGTACCTCTTTATATTTTTCAATAATGGGGTGATGGAACCCTTGTCGAATTTGAAATTTTTCATTCTGCGCTTGTTGTTCCCCTGCCGGACAAAATAAATCTTCAATCGTGCAGGCATCTGCAGGACAGAGTTCAAACCCTTCAGATGTGTCAACCTTTACTGCATATACGAATTCTCCACCTACAAATTCGCAGCGGGTAATAGATGCTGATGGAGAATGAATGTATTCTTGTATTAACGTTACACCATCAACGGGTTCTTCAAATGTTTCACTTTCAATATATTGTTCTAATGCTGCTTTGCTATGAAACAGTTGTACGCCTAACCCTTTTCCAGCTCGATTGTGCTTGGTAATAAACGATCTCCCTTCGAATAATTCAGCTGCTTCTGATAATTGCGATTTCCCAACAGCAGCCACTGTTCTCGGCGTTCTCACTCCATATTTTTCCAATTCCAAATATTGTTGGACCTTACTTACTTCTAGCTGTAATGCTCGACTACCATTAATTACTGTTCTACCATGATACTCCAACCATGCTAACACTGCATTCGTCAATTCAGGAGCAAAACGATTCCCTCTTGTATGCGAAGAAGCACTCATTCGATTATAGAAAATTCCTTTAGGTGGTTCACTTAATAAATCGACCGTGCCATCATTCAGTAACCAGTCTTCATAAGGTAATCCCAATTCTTCTAATCTAGCAGTTAAATGGCTTGTCCATTCTGGATTTTCATGTAGGATATATATTTTACTCATTACATATCTTCCTTCCTTTATACCGTTGTTTGTTCTTTACGTAGTTGTTCGACTAAAGGCATAACTTGTTCAGAAAAACGTTTCATCTCTTCTAACTGCGGAGAGCATTGTAATAATAGCAAATCAACACCTGCCCTCTCATATTCGAGAATTCGTTCCGCTATTTGTTCTGGTGTTCCTATTAAATGTGGACGTAATCCTCGATTAGATACAGAATAATCCTTTAACTGAACAGCTTGTTCTAACTGTGATTTTGAAGTGAAATCTCCAAATCCACTATATCCACTTGTGTCTTTTACCATGGTGATTCGTTCTAATTCCGTAAGTGCTGCCGCTTCTGTTTCCCGACAAATTACATAAGCTGCCATTCCAAATGATCGAATCGGATCTTTATTTGCTTTCCTTCTACGTGATTTCATATCTTTAATTTTGTCAGCAACCTCTTCAACCGTGCCACCATGCATGACATAAGCATCACATAGTGTGGAAATTACCTGCTTACCCTTTTCACTTTCTCCCCCAGCGTATAACATGGGATTGGGGCGTTGCAGCGGCTTTGGTTCCAATTTTGTATCCTCAATTTGATAGTACCTTCCATGATAAGAAAAAGTGTCCTCTGTCCATAAACCTTTTAGTATATCGATAAATTCTGTTGTTCTTGCATACCGCTCATCATGTTCTGTAAAGTCTCCACCATACTGTTTAGCTTCTTCTTCCCACCAACCAGAGACAATATTAAGAGTAAATCGCCCATTGCTCATGCGATCGATATTTGCAGCCATTTTCGCAGTAACCGCTGGGTGGTGAAATACTGGACGCACAGCAGTCATAATTTCTATTTTATTCGTTACTGCTGCTAACCCAGCTGCAGTAGACCATGCTTCTAATGAATCTGCTTCTATTCCTTTTATATCATTTAAATAAAGTTCCGCAATTAGCGTTGTATCATATCCCCATTCCTCTGCCGCTTGAATAACTGTCTTCGCATATTCAAAGGTTGGCGGCATATGTTCATCATCTACATTACGTAACCATCCACCAAATATTGGTAACCAAAATCCATATTTCATTGACTCCACTCCCAGATGAATTTTTCCCAAAACAAAAAACTCTTTTCCGATAAGAAAAGAGTTTGAAATCTTGTTATTTCAGTTCTCTTCTTATCTTTCAAGTCACATGGACTTGATGGATTTGGCACAGTCTTTTTATAAATGGTTATAAAAACCTGTTGCCGAGGCTTCATGGGGCCATATCCCTCCACCTCTCTGGATAAGAACACAATATTTAATTCACTATATTAAGCCTATCGCAAATATGCTTATCTGTCAATTTTGATAACTCTTATCATTCGGAATGGATCATCATATCCAATAGTTGATTCTCCATTCGTTTTCCTTCTTCCTCATCTAATAAATTATTGAACATAATGGAAAATACAATTTTTTCTTTGTTCGCTTTTTCTGCATAACCGGATAAAGTACTAATGGTATATAAACTGCCTGTTTTGGCCTGAACCGGTAACCCATGCATACGGTGCTGTAAGGTACCACCAATGTCCCTTTCTGATTCCCCCGCAACTGGCAAGGCGTGAAAATAGGTTGAAAACCATTCCTTTTTTTGAATCACATATAGTAACCAGGAAATTTGGTTTGCTGGTATCAAATTCATATGAGATATTCCGGATCCGTCTCGCAACATCAATCCTTTTGTCTCCATCCCAAAATTCACAAGTTGTTTTTCTAACACATTTAATCCTTTTTCCCAACTACCTTCCCCATACACCTGCTTGCCCATTTCCTTTATCAAGATTTCACCAATTGTATTGTTACTATGCTTCATAAATGGAACCATCAATTTCGATAAGGGGATAGAATAACAAAAATGCAATAACTTTGTATTGGTTGGTACTTTAGCTATCTCCCACCCTCCACTATAGGTAATATGATGTTTAGTTAATGCCTGTTTGAACAAATCAATAGCGTATCCTGTTGGTTCCCATACCGATACCCACTCTTTCAATCCTTCGTGCCTATCGGGAATCTCGCCTGTTATCGTAATTAAATTGCTTCCATGTTGACGCTCAAATATTATATTTTCTTTTTTATTCGTTTCTACGGTAACTGCCTTATTATCTATTTCAATATATGTAGACTCCGGTGAAGAGGTAATTATAGGATTTTCCCCCAGCTTATTTGGTCTAATCTCCACCTTAATTGTTCCAGCATGATAGTCACTGTCTGGAGAAGCTGTTAAGGCTGAAATTTGCGCACCGTAATAATACGTTTCATCACTCCAAATCATATCTGGCGAGAGACGAACTGAATCATACCAAGTATCATCCCCAATAACCTTCCCTGAAATATGCTGAATACCCATTGCTCTAAGTTTGGCAGCAAATCCAGCGAAGTCTTTCGGTAATAAAGTAGGATCCCCTTTTCCTATTAGGTATACATTTCCTACTAAGCATCCCCCTTTTATTATTCCATCTGTACGTATCTCTGTCGAAAAGCGATACGCTTCACCTAATACAGCCAGACTGGCTGCTGCTGTCAACAACTTCATATTGGAAGCTGGACGTAATCTAGTGTCTGCTTTATGTTCATAAATCGTTTCACCAGTATCTGCTCGTCGAATACTAACACCAACAATTGCTCCAGCCAGTTTTGGAGACTGTTTCAGATATGTATCAATAGACTTCTTCACCTAATCACCACCTCTCTTCCCAATACCCACGGTTCTCTGATGTGCCTCTTTTATATTCTCGTTTTGTCGTTCGCTTGGCACAATATCATAATCTATGTTTAAAAAGGGAATAGAAAACAGCCACATTTGATGTTTTGCTTTAAGCTTTCCTTCATTTGTTTCTTCCACTTCAAACGTCTCTTCAATTGGGAGCTTAAATAAGCCTTTTCCAACAATTAAATAGATACCAGAATCTGCTTGTTCATATTTCAATTTTTTACTAGATAATTGTAACTTTTCACCATATTGACTTAACTCTAAAATGCCAATCATAGCTGTCCCTGGTAAAGGTAATGCGATGTTCATATACGTTTGATCGTTATTTTGATGGGAAGAATAAAGTGCTACAAAGATAACTTCGTTTTTGATCTTCCTCACCCACGCTCTTACATTGGTTCTTCCATCCATACGATCATCAATCGAGTGAATAGCACCTGTCATTTCCTGTCTTCTACTTGACAAAGGCAGATTCAATTGTTTTATGATACGACTAATTTGTCTATATATTATCGCTAGCGGTTTAAACCAGTTTTTCCACCTTACTTCAGCAAATAGCTGATAGTTTTTCGTATTCTCATAGAAATCAATAATCATTTGTGATAATGTATCCAGTTGAATTTCATTCGCATACTGTTCCATACAGTCTACTAAACCATTATAAAATTGGTTATCTGTCTTCCCTTTGATTATTTCCTCACCTATGATCCCCTTCCCCTTTATCTTACTTCGTGGAAATGGTTTATTCCTTTGGTTTGAAAAAGGAGGAGCAATGATCCAACCAGCTGTACCAAAGCCAGCAAACACAATTGAATTAATTATACCGTGAAAAAGAATCATGAAATCTATCGATACCGAAAACCATCCGGAAAGATTTCCAACTGCGTACAACAGTGAAAATAGAATAGAGACACATAAAGCTCCATTTGATATGCAGATCAACCATTTTTGGAGACTACTCTTAAACACTACCTTAAAAGATAAGTGAATTAATCCATATATAGCGATAATATACAGAATAACAGATAAGAACTCTATTTTGACAGAAAAGGTTATACCTAATGCCACTATCACCGGAGAAATGATAATCATACTACTTACCCATTTGTACATTTTGGATTTATAGAGTCTTCCTAACAACCCTACAGAGATAGGTAATATGCATGCAGCATAATGAAAATGGTTTGCTGTTAACCATGTAATCATCGGAGAAAAGCCGGTATCTATTGTTGCTATATGCGCAACAAACCACATGCCGCCAATAAGGATATATATAAGTCCGATATCGATGATAAATTCCTCAAAATACGCAAATCCTCTTTGAAGAAAACGTTTTACCCCATATAACGCAATCATGACTGTAAATAATAAATACAGTATTGCTAGTATGGTATCCATTGAGGTTTCTTGTGAAAATTGTAAAATAAAGATCGAAATGGAAGCCATTATCCCTGCATAAGGAAAGTATGTAGAAATCCAGCTTTCTTCCTGCCTCAAAACAATATGTAACATACAAGGAACGAAAAGCAATTGCGCAGCAGTTAGCAATAAAAAATACCAGGAATGATTCCCTGTTAAAGCAATTATTATAAATAAAATACTATTCGCGCCCGCAACTTTAAGAAACGTCATCTTCTACGAACTCCCCTTCGTATGAAAAAATGGTTCCGATTAAAGGATTCGTCACGTTAACCTGAATATAATATACCGCTTTTGTTTCCAAATATTTTTCCGTAACTGTAGCCAATCCTTGTACGATTTTTGGTAATGGTATTTCTAAAAACGGGAATATAAGACGCTGTTCTTTAGAATTAATTCGTAATCCCCCATCCTTTGTTACTGATAATAATAAATCAGAATAACATTTAGAAGGCTCACCTAAATAGTCCTGAATAAGCTTTTGTTCCAAGTCGAGATACATGGAGGCATTAAAATATCGCTTCTTATCATTAAAATAAAATACCCTTTCCCAATGCACCTGCTCCATTCCGTTATTCCCTATCGTTTGTGTATTTATAATTTTAAACGGAACGCTTTTTCCTGTTTCCGGAAAAAATAACTTATATTTCTGACTGAATAAGAACAATGGAAATAACCACTTTGACTTATTAGTAATGTATCTCATCACTCCTTTTCCTTTGAATTGATAGCTATCTTTAAACTCATACCGTTTTTGTAACATAGGGTGTAGATGATAAAAATCATTCCCTAAAATCTTTTTATAAATGGACATTTTTAACTCCTTCTTGCTTTCGTTTACAATTTTTTGCCGTGGGAATATTCTTGTAAATAGTGAGTCCCACAATAGAAATCACCAACAATGCCATATTAAACGTTATCGGATTAAACGGATGAAAAAGTTGGCTTGGTACTGTTAAGCTGGATACAATGGCGAATATTAAGAAAATGACAATCTGTATTCTATATAATAACCCTCTATTCTTGTAGCCCAACCACAACAACCCAATTATTACCTCTACCATTCCAGTGACTATAACTAGTACCGATGCTTCGTTTGCTTTTATCGAGAAAGTCATTTGCATCATTGATAATTCAGCTGGGTGTTGGTGTATTAACTTGGAAGTAAGCCCATGATAGATCCAAACAAAACTAAAAAAGTAGATGAATAACCAACTACTAAAAAGGCGGAAATATTGTGACGAGGGACTATCTCCTGTTTCCACCCATCGTTTTAAAACATCGAAACTTATGGCAGTTGCCCAACTTATTAACGGGCGAAAAATTAGGAAATCAAAGTATTTCCCTAACCATCCAAACCTTGTTTTATAGTTATATTTTGTTAAAAATAACGTAGCATTTTCTTGTGGTTTGTATTCCCAATACCCCCCTCCTTCTTTTATAATTGATAGGTTTTGGTCTGTACCAAATTGTAAGGAAGATACACTTGTCCTATCCTTTGTATGAACTTTTCCTATACTTTTCCCCCATCCTTCTATACAGAAGCCAAAACCAATTTTCGTTTTGTAGGAGAATTCTTGAGGCTGCTCCTCACTTTCCCTTGGTAAATAAGTAATGGATGAAAAACGAAGGTCCCACTGTTCATGCAAGTTAGGGTTTTGTGTTATTTCCCATAGCGTATTGATGTCTGACTGAATTGGTAATTCTACATAGATTGGTTTACGCTTCATAGCTTTACCTCCTATCCCCATTTCAATATAACATATTCTTCACCCTCAAAATGGTGGTTCCCATAATAAACGGTATACAGAATTTGATAGTAATTACCTATACATGTATAAATTTCCATTGTATAAATTAGTTCTATTTGCATATAATAAGAACAAATGTTCTTATTGAAGGTGAATAACTATGAATTATGCATCGTACCCACGTAACGATGTTCTATGTATTGATATGCGTTCGTTCTATGCAAGTGTCGAAGCAGTTAAATTAGGAAAGGATCCAATGCAGGTACTACTTGCAGTAGTAGGAGATCCGAATCGATCCGGAAGTATCGTACTGGCTGCTTCCCCAGCTTTAAAAAAGAAATATGGCATTAGTAATGTTAGTCGTTTCTTTGAACTACCAGATGATCCAGATATATATATTGTGCCAGCACATATGGCCGATTACTTATATGTGTCTGCCGAAATAACAAAATTAATTAATCAGTATGTACCTAAAGAAGCTATTCATCCATATTCAGTTGATGAAGTCTGGGTAACCGTGAATGGCTTGGAAAAGCTATTTGGTAATCGTTGGGAAGTAGCCAATCGTATAAAACAAGACATTCTAGAATGCTTTGGAATTACGAGCTCTATTGGCATTGGCGATAATAAATTTCTAGCTAAGGTTGTAATGGACCTCCATGCTAAAAAACAAGGTATTGCAGAATGCAAATACGAAGAAGTAGAAGAAAAATTATGGCCATTCCCAATAGAAGAAATATGGGGAATTGGAAATCGAATGAAGAAAAACCTAAATCGTATGGGAATTGTAACACTTGGACAACTGGCTCGCTACGATTTAGATCATTTAAAAAAACGATTTGGCGTTATGGGAGAACAACTTTATTGGCATGCTTGGGGCGTTGATTTAAGCCCTGTACTTGGGAATTTCGTAAAAACAGAACAGAAAGGTTTTGGCCATGGCATTTCCTTACTGCGTGATTACTCCAAACAAGAAACAGAAGTTTGTATCCTTGATTTATGTGAAGAAGTATGCCGGAGAGCTCGAACTGCTAACATGGCCGGAAGAACGATTCACTTAGGAATTGGTTATTCAAAAGCCACAGGAGGTGGGTTCTCCCGTTCACGGTCTATTCCACTTCCGACAAATGTGACTATGGATGTTTACCATGTTTGTATGGATTTATTTTTAAACTTTTATGATGGGATAAGCAGTATTCGACGTGCTTATGTTACATTAGATCATTTATACGAAAAGCAAGATACACAGCTTGATCTATTCGAGGATAGAGCTAAAAAGACTGATATTGGTTATACAATGGATTCGATTCGAGCCAAACATGGTACTACTTCCATTCTTCGGGCTGTGAGTTATACGGATGCTGGCATTACATTAGAAAGAAGTAAAAAAATCGGTGGACACTATGCTTAAATCATTCAAATCAGGATGGAATAGTAAGAAAACGAATCATCTAAAGGACCACAGCTAACTCGGCTAAGTAAAAATCGCTTAGCCGAGTGGATCATCACGACCCCGCTGTTCCAGTTGGAGCCTCCCTATTTGATTTACTAATTTGCTTATTCAAATACCCTTACCTCGACCTTAAATGAAATAATTCAGCCTATTCATTAACCGTTCGTGTTCGACTTAGCAGATACTAATTTGTTGACTTCCTGTAGTCCAGGCTGTCCATTTTCTACGATAAAACTGGCATAGGTTTCAATTGGAGCCCCTTTCCTTGTAATATAAGGGAGAACAAGATGGTCGGTACGCCATTGATCAGGTGTAACATGGCAGCGAACATACCCACGTTGAGCATTATATAGCTTCACATGCTCATTTGCCAGCCAAATTGGACCAAGATGATCCGTTTCTGAACCATCGCTGTCTGAAGCAATAGAGGTAACCACAAATTCAGAAGCAATGGTTTCTGAGCAAGGATTATTAAAGTCTTCCTTTAGATTTGCAGCGGCATGCCGATGTATATCACCAGAAAGCACAACTGGATTGGTAATCTGATACTCTTTGAAAGCGGAAAAAATTCGATCTCGACTGCAAACGAACCCGTCCCACATATCCATACTATATTCTTCTCCTATTCCAGGATCACGATCTACTTGAGCCATGACTACCTGCTGAGCAAGGACATTCCAAGTAGCATTAGAATGCTGTAAGTTATTCATTAGCCATTGTTCCTGTTCCTCTCCCAAGATAGTTCGTTCTGGATCTAAGCGTTCTTCCGCCTCTGAACCACTCACAATAACGGAAGAGCTATAATCATCACGATATTGACGAGTATCTAGCACATTAAATTCTGCTAAGTTGCCATACCTTAAATTGCGATACAGTCTCATATCCGGTCCCTCAGGAGCCGATATACTACGAAGTGGTAAGTTCTCATAGTGCGCCTGATAGGCATCGGCACGTTGGAGCAAGAACTGACGCTCAGAAGCTCCATATTGTGAATCTTCATCGGCATAATTGTTCTCCACCTCATGATCATCCCAAGTAATAATCCATGGAAATGCTGCATGGGCTGCTTGCAAATCAGGATCTGTTTTAAACAATGAGTAACGCAGTCGATATTGATCCAGTGTAACAACCTTTGTATTGTGAGCATTTGAAAGTTCAACAGGACGCATCAAATTAGAAGTATTAATGGCATATTCATAAATATAATCTCCTAGGAAAAATACAAAATCTAAATCCTCAGCAGCCATATGTTTGTATGCTGTGAAATAACCATGGTACCATGCCTGACAAGAAGCCATTGCGAATGAGAGTGAAGAAATATCAGCATCTGCTGCAGGTGCTGTTTTTGTTCTGCCAACAGGGCTGACGTAAGAACCAGTTTTAAAACGATAATAATAATATCGACTAGGTTCTAATCCCTCTAATTCAACATGAACCGAATGAGCAAGCTCCGGCAAGGCCACAGCAAACCCCTGCTTCACCACCAGTTGGAAATTTTGATCCTCTGCCACTTCCCATTCTACTGGTATTTGGTAGTCAGGCATTCCACCACAGCTATTCTCAGCAAGTGGTTCTGGAGCAAGCCTTGTCCATAATACGACACCATCAGGGTGAGGATCCCCAGAAGCTACCCCCAACTGGAATGGGTTATTATTAAATACAGGTACTACAGAACGAATTAACTCATTACTTGCAGGCTTCAACCCTTTTTTAATAACCGTTTTTAGTGAACCTTTCATCCCTTTAGAAAAATTATTGTTCATCATGTTTCTCCTCCCTATCTTTTCATAGAATTGATTGCGAG
Source organism: Virgibacillus salexigens (assembly GCF_000723585.1). Classification (NCBI taxonomy): domain Bacteria; kingdom Bacillati; phylum Bacillota; class Bacilli; order Caryophanales; family Bacillaceae; genus Virgibacillus; species Virgibacillus salexigens. The sequence goes on from NZ_CCDP010000001.1 coordinate 2,620,997, forward strand.
CTTTACATATTAAATACTCGCTTACTATATAAAGGCAAATAAATAATTAAAATCACAACCCTTTGTTAAAAAGTTTTTCTTTTAATTTAGAACCAAACTTAATAACTTAGGGTTTTTAAAAAAAATTAAACATTAAAATTATGTAATAGACCTAGAAATGTCCCTCTATATTTTATATAATGATATAAGAACAAATGTTCTGTTTTGATGTGATTTTTTCAAGCTATGTGGGGAGGAGAATATAATGGAAAAGCTGAATACTTCCTATGGACAAGCAGCAGAACCAGAAATACAGCAATTCATTAATGACAATCAAGCTCTATTTAAGAACAAATTAATGCAATCCTTTCTAAAAACACAAGAGCATAGAGAGTTATTGAAGAGGGCCATTCTAACAAACACCACAAATGCCAAACGACAGCTCGATAATGCCTTTAAGGATCATCACGCAGAAATACGATTAATTAGCCAATTGTCCAATACGGTAAGAAGAGAAGCAATCCGCTACGATCAAAAAAGAAAACAAGATTGTAAAAGACAGCAAAGCATCTTAGATCAACCTATTACCCACGATCTGAATTCTGACATAACCAACGTAGAAATATGGGAAGATCCACGAATAAAGCCTTTGGATGAAACAATTGTTGAACGGGATAACAAATTAGAAAACAAAGTTGAAAATCCTGCACTATATCAAGCTATTTGTTCTCTAACAACAAAACAAAAACACATTATCGAAGCTGCATACGTATTTGAGATGACTGATACACAAATAGCAGCCAAAGACAATGTATCTCAACAGGCCGTTACAAAGACAAGAAATAACGTCTTAGCGAAGCTAAGAAGAAAATTACTCGAAGATAAGACGATGCTTTAAGCCTTCTCTGATCACTTTTCACTGTTTTATTTAAATAAACGTTTAAACGATAGGAGAGATAGCATGGCTAAATTGGTAGATCTAACAAAACAAGCCCAAAATTCAGATACAGCAGCCATTTCTATTATTTTGGAAAGGTTCGAACCAAAAATTAAAGCATCTTTACAACAAACACCGATACAAGAACAAGCTGATCTATATCAGGAGCTAAGAATAAAGTTAATTGAAATGGTACGGGAATTCGATTTTAATAAGACATACAATTTCACTGAATTTAAGCAGAAACAATCCGAATTCAAACACTAAAAACTAGGAAAAGCAGAAAGATCTCGACAGCTAGAACTCCTAGTGGTAGTGGTTGAATGGTTTCAATTAAAGAACAGTTACCGATCAAAATAGAAAGGTACCCTTCCATCTAGCTACCCTAGCTGGATGGAAGAGGATCATTTCTATGACTGGAGGGCGCGAACGCGAGAATCCTGGGAAAGACCCAGCGATTTGATACCCCTGTATGTTAGGTTTCACAATGAGTCCCCACCGTTCTCTCGCGGAAATCGGTTGTTCACGCCTAATCGTCCAGAGAAAAAAAGCTTGTAGAAAACACAGGAGTTTCTCTACAAGCCGTAATTATTCTTCCATCAGATGCTTAGTTTAATCATCATACCGTGCGGAAAAAGCTTAACTTCAAACGAAATTACCCAAAGATATTACTTATTAATTGTACATCTGCTTCAGATAGAGCAATCTCTGCTGCTCGCTTGTTACTAAGTACTTGCTCGGGACGTTTAGCACCAGGAATAATGATATCTACGGAAGGACGAGTAAAGTACCATGCGAGTACGATATGCACAACCTCTTCTCCATAAGCATCAGCTATTTCTTTGAGTTGAGCTACTTTTTGCAGATTTTCTAGAAACTTCTCCCCTTGAAAGTTCGGGTTTTGCGCACGTAAATCTGAAAACACTGTATTTTTATCATATTTCCCAGCCAATAAGCCTGATTCAAGTGGGAAATAAGGAATAAATGTAATATTTTCATTTTCTGTATATGGGAAGTAATGCTTTTCTGGATCGCGTTTAAGTAGATTATATTCTGCTTGTAAAACATCAACATATCCATCTTTATTTGCTTCCTGTAACTGCTCTGGAGTAAAATTGGAAACACCAATGGAGCGAATCTTTCCTTGATCTTTTAATTCTTTTAATGCACCTACTGCTTCATCTTTCGGGGTATCATTATCAGGAAAATGGATATAGAATAAATCAATATAATCGGTTTGTAGTCTACGTAAACTATCATCCACTGCCTGCTTTAGAAAAGCTGGAGAATTATCTATTAAGGTGTCCTTACCTGCAAATTTATGGGCACCCTTTGTAGCAAGAACAATATCATCTCGTTTATATTCCTTCATCACTTCACCAATTAGTTCTTCGGAACGCTCAGGCCCATAAATAAACGCTGTATCGAGCATATTTATCCCATTATCTAACGCAGTTCTAACAACATCTTTTCCCTGTTCTTCATCTAACATATTCGGATAAATATTATGACCACCTACAGCATTGGTACCTAATCCAATTGGATACACTGAAATATCAGATTTACCCAATTTCGTAAACTTTGCCATGTATAAAACCCCTTTTCCCTATATTTTCGCTAACATTACAAATGTACCACGAACAAAAAAAATGAAACATTATATAACTTGAAACATTTCATCAACATCAAAAAGCAATTCATGTAAAACATGAACTGCATTAGTTAGAATCAGACTATTTATCAATAATTTCGGATAAGAAGCTTCTTCCTTCTGCAGTTGGAGGAAGGTGAAAGAATTCACAAAATGTAGCACCGACATCAGCCATTGTATTCCTCAGACCAATCGTTGTTTTCTTAACCTTTTCACCGAAGATTAAAATTGGTACATACTCCCTTGTATGATTGGCATGACCGATCGTAGGATCGTTTCCATGGTCGGCCATAACAATTAAAATATCATCTTCTCGCATTAATGGAATAAATATATCAGATAACCATTTATCTGTTTCATTTAATAGATCACAGTACCAATCCACATCTTGTGCATGCCCCGCCAAGTCTGTTTCTTGGATATTTACTAGAAAAGCTGCGTCTTCCTCTTCTCGCTGATAACATTCACCAACATAGTTAAGTAAGTTGCTTGTATTGACAATCGGATTGGCTGGACCTTCTCCATGCAGTACATCCGCTGTTTTTCCTAAACGATGCACCGTTATACCATGATTAGCAGCAATTACTGGAAACTGTTTTTCAATTTCAACGCCATACCCCATGTGAAAAACACGATAACCTTCCCCATACACATTTGCTTTTGGTGTATTTACGCCCCATTGACCTCTATGCTTTTCTTCTACGCAAGCTAGAATATGTTCAACAGATGTATACGGTCCGCCAAAAGCGATAACACGCGTGGTATCTACATGCGCTCTCACCACCTGTCCTAGTTTTTTCACTTCTTTAAAAGGCAGTTGTTTAAAATCCGCTGTTATATTAATAATATTTCCATAAGCTGATTCCAAATTATCGGCAACTACGGCAGCATTATTGACTAATAAAATAGGACAATTGGTAAATGGATATGCAACATGATAACCTGCATTCTCTAATGCTGTCTTTATATACGAGTGGATATCTTTCATAAGCCTTTTAGTAGATTTTTTCGGACAACTTCCAGCTATTTCTTGGTGACCAAGATACGTGTCCGCGCCATGATGGGCTAATTTGGAATAACCATAAGCTTTTTGCGGAGCAGGCTGATTATCAACGAGCGTCCCTATGCCAGCCCCATACATATAAGGGATTTTTAAATCATCTTTTTTGGCTTTACGTATATGGTCGAATGTATTCGCTGTACAGTCAGAGGGTTGATAATCTGTACAATCCTCCATTGCACCAATCCCAAAGCTATCAATAACAATTAATGTCATTTTCGCCATAATTGTCACCACTTCCTTTCCAGATGGATCAGTTTAGGTGTACCGGACTGTATCCCTTCTACAAGTGCCACATGAGCTCTCGTTACAAATATTTGTGTTCGAAAAGAAAAAATAACTGAATCACCGATCGCTACTTGAAAACCATCCGGCTTTTTTATCGCTCCATAATAATCGATTACTTCAGGACTATTTTGCTCAGCAGTTACATAGCGATTAAGAATAGATTCACGTTCATTTCCAACTAAACATCCCTCCATTTGAGAGCGGCCATAAAAACCCCCCGCAATAACTTGATAGTGCTGCGATGTTTCATGAGATACTTCTGTAACATAAATCATTGCAGGAATTTCTGGCAGATCTTTAAAAGCATGAATTGGTGTCGTTCCTGTTAATCCATGCCCTGGTTCACCATGAGTCACACCTCGTTTAGCTAAATAAGGGATGGTTTCAATACTTGTTCCACTGGGGCCATTGACTTGTCGAACGGTGATTCCCTTTTCTTCGAGTATTTGTTTTGCTGTTAGTAATGTTGTAAGGTTGGCAGTAGCAATCATTTCACGCTTGGTATCCGCTAATTGCAAATTAGGAAAAGTAGTTACGCCGATGATTCGAATACCAGGTAATGGAAGTATTCGGTCTAGTTCTTGTTGCAGATCCTCTAATTGAATTCCACCTTCTTGGGATTCATAGATGCTGTCATCTTTTCCAACCACTTTTAATAAGATATCTTGCTTTTTTCCCACTTCTACTGCTGCATCTGATAATTGTTTGCCACGTTCGTAGGAAAAAATCGTGACAACTTCTGGATCCCAGCTCAAAACCTCTTTCCACTGATGCTTTCCTGGTTGTACTAAATGTCCAATATTCCCTATTGCTATTCCTTGATCAGCTAGTATTTTCCCTTCGTCAAAATCAACAGCTACCGCTTTTTTTATGCCGTTTTCTTGAATGAATTTTGCAATTTGCGGGAGTCGGCCAAGTTGTTTGCTCATAAAGTATAATTCCATTCCATATTGCTTCGCAGTATCTGCTATCATACGAGTATTTGTCTTTAGTGCATCTACATCAATGACATACGTATTTGGTGGAATCATTCCAGATTGATGCAAGGAAAGCCCAGTAAATAATAGTTCTGGATTTCGTTTCATTGTTGTTCGCAAAAACATAGAAGCACCCCTCCTTGATTTATTGCTTATTGACTGTTTTTATTGCTTTATCTAAAATATGAATAACGGTGTATGCTCCTGATTTCATCGGATTGATACGTAATCCAAATTCTTTTAACCGCGGCTGCGCTTCAATAAAGCTGCTAGAAACACGATAGATCATAGGAATTATTTCATATTTTGACTCAGCTCCAACAGGATGAGTAGCAGCACCAAGTAGATTGCTCTGTTGAATTACTTCTTCCGCAATTGGCTGTTCCAATTCAACAATGACATTTTTCGACTGTGCATTGCTCATATAAGCAGCTGCAATCCCTTTAATTAAACCCTCATTTAATTGTTTACAAAGCTCTTCTACTTGCTCATTTTGAGTTGCAAGCGAAACTGGCGCGAAGGTCATCATCCGGATTAGTTCCATTGCTTCATAACCTTGTACCTTTCCGCCGCCAGAATAATTCTTCTCCTGCAGCATATTAATCGCTCCTTGCTTTCCTACAATAACTCCAATCCCTTCTGGACCTAGTAATTTAAATCCTGAAAATGTAGAATAATCAGCTCCATACTCTATTCCAATACCATAAGTTTTCAACGCACAGTAATTATCATCTACCACAATAGGAAGTTCTGGCCGTATATGCTTCACCGTTTGAATCACTTTCTTAAGTTGATACGTATCGGTTGGCTGTTGTCTTGCATGTTGAATGTAGAAAACTTTACATGTATGATCAGTACTCAATGCATCCTCTATAGCGGATAAATCATTATAATTAATCGGTACCGTTTGAATCCCTAGTAGACGAATCGTCTCCTTTGTTGTTGTATAAACAGGGGCTGTATGAATAAACATGCTATCCCCTGCTTGAAGGAGCATACTTAAAATATTCCGAATTGCTCCCGTACCGGCACCTCGAACGAGTGCGGCTTTTTCCGTATCGAAGAAATCAGCAATGACACGCTCTGCTCTTTCCGTCTGTTCCGGTTTCTTATAACGTGGAGCAACACCGAGATCACCCATTGATAAAAATTGATGACCAGTAAAGTGCTTACTCATACAATGAACAAATTTAAATTGTAATTGTTGTGCTTCTGGAACCGTTAAAGTTGGTAGAACGGATGAAGCATATTTTAATGCAGCTGGTTTATAAGCCATGATTACCGCTCCTTTATGGAAAATGCATTCGCTGGATTATTGATAAGCAAATCTGAAATCACGGAATCACTCACTCCGCGCTCTTTTAATGCAGGAATAAACGTATTTAACACAAGATCATATCCTTCCCCGCCAAACTTACGCCAATGGGATTTCCGTGTTAGGTCTGCGGATAGAAGGATTTGCTTATGGAAACCTCTTTCAATAAAATCTATCAAAAAATCTAAACGCTCTTTATCTGGCCGATAATTATTCTTACCAATCGTGTCAAATCCAATAAACACTCCAGATGAAAGTACATCTAAAACCATTTCTTTATCCGGATTCAAATCTTGATGGCCGATGATGATCTGTTCTTTGGATACTCCCAATGCAAAAAACAAGTCTACTTGTTTACTCCCAAGCGTTCCTAGAGATGTATGAGTGGATATTGGCAATCCTGTAGCCAAACTAGCCATGCCAGCTCCAATAATTAGCTCTTTTTCAATTGGTTTGATTTCATTTATGCTGGTTCCTACTTCCCCAATTACTCCAGGGAAAACTTCTGTCCCTTCAACTCCTTCTTCACATTCCTTTATAAAATGTGCAGCAAATTGATTCCGATTCCACCCTTCAGCATATTCGGGAATGAAGGGGTCTTTATAAAAGCCTGTACATGTCACAATATGAACACCAGAAGTTTCACTTAATCGAACCAGTCTTTTAACGTCTCTTCCCATCCCATCATTCGTTAACTCGATCATGGATTGGCCTCCAGCTTGATGAAAATGCCCTAGCTCTTCGATCATCACTTGTTCATCATCCAAAATCGTGTCAGGATCACCTTTTATTCGTGATAGATCAATAGAGAGATGTTCGTGTGCTGCACATACTCCTAATGCTTCTTTCGCAATTTTCCCTCGAACTGTTTGTATCATTAACGATCACTCCTATGCTGTTATTAGGAAACTTGCATTATTCCTAGTAATACGAATATATTTGCAAGCACACCAACTGCAATGGCACCAACTGGGCCAACCGCCATTCGGACAATAGGACGTCCTGCGACTTCATTTAGCAGATAGAAGCCTGCAATAAAGAAAAATCCAAAACCAGGAGCAATCATATTTGCTGCATTTGCTCCTCCAATTAATAAGGCTACTTCTAACAATTTCGTCATCGCACTCCGAATGTTTTCCCCTGAGTTCCTAACGCCAGGATACTTATCCAAAAATTTGGCAATAGAACTTAACAACATCACTTCTAGGAAAATAACGATGGCACCAACGATGACTGCTACCCAAACATTCGGTACAAATAGCCCTACAACAAATATCAAGGTAAAACCGACAGGGCTGTAAACTCCAGTTGCTATTGCTGTACTGGCAACTAAAGGAATGAAGCCAATAGCCCTAGCTGCAGCTGCGATCCCAGCATCTGTTTGCTTTCCTTCAGCTAATAGATTAAGTGAAATTGGATCGCCAGCCATTAATAGTAGATTCGTAGCACCTGCTATTAATGCACCAATAATCATAAAGAAAGCAACATTCTTCTTAATCTGCTTAACCTTTTCACTAAATATAGAGGCTAAGTCAACAGAAGCAGCTTCATCTGCTTTTTCCCTCATGGCAAATGCAAATAAAAAGATCATTCCTGCAATAAGCGCCATTCCCTCTTGATTAAGTGTAACGACATTATCCCCGATGCGTAGGAACTCACTATTATTCACAAATACTGCTAACTGTCTAATTAATGCTGCTACAATAAATGTAATAATTCCTTTCTTCACACTGAACTGCATGGCCACAGCTAAAGCTGGAAAAGCCATAAAGGTTACTACTACTGGTGTTCCTACTTCTCCCATCGGTTCAAGGAAATTAACAGGTAGGTATTCAAATAACTTCACAAATCCTTCTAACCCAATTAATAGCCCCCACCCATACAATCCACCTACAATAGCCGCAACTGCTGTACCCCATTTATTCTTCGGTGTCATTAACCCGATAATATCTGTTCCAAGTAGGATACTATGAATTAAAATAATGCTAGCAGTAATGGTAAACGGGATCCCAAAGCCAACTACTAAACCAAAGCTCATTGCAAAGGCGGTTAACCCTAATTCCCTCCGTTTTAATCGACCTTCTAAATGTTCGGATACGATCGGTCGAAGACCATCATTAAATACAGCAATATTCATATTGGCTAGTACAGCTGCAACTGCCCCAATTAAAATCACAAACATCATTTCCATCTTTTTCCCCCCCTTTCTATGCTTTATTCTTTATACTTGATAGAATCATAGGTACAGCAACTTCCGTATGATCACCGGTAAAACCAAATGCTATCTTTCCATTACGTACTGCCTCATCTACTTTAGAAGCATCTGGCTTTTTACCTGGCATAGAAACTGTTTCACATTTGTCTCTGCCAATCATAGCAATTGCCATGGCAAGGGCTCCCCCTCCTCCAGTATGACAAGCACCAAAATAATAATCCGCCTGTCCTGTCTTCATCGCCATTGCTGCCTCCAAATCAGATTTAACAGACGTATCTATGGAAGGATCGATATCCTTAATTAATGCTTCGATCGTTTGCTTCTCTACTTGTCCACCAATAATTATTTTCATTTTTCTTTTCCTCCTTTATTTATGGATATGACATTGGTGTAATGCATGTACAGAAATTCTTTTTCTTCTTGTGGAAGCTCGTTCCCCCATTCTTTTTCTACATAACGGACCTGTTTTTCCGCTTCTCGATAATGCGTAGATCGTCTAATTTCTTCGATAATTTCAGGTGCGGGTGCTTCCATTGTTTCTCTCTTTTCTATTCGTGTTAATGCGGAAGGTAGATGTGTGAAAAGCATCTCTGATTGCTCTAAATCATGTAGCTTTAGTTTATCTACTAAATATTGAAATGCAGCTGAAGTTGTATAACTTGCTTGTTTTGAAATAACATCTCCTAGAACGAGAATCTGCAACCTATCTTCCAGCGTATGAATATTCAATTCTTATCCCCCTTTTTTAAAATACAGTTTTTTGTATATTGATGATAAAAAACCACCACGGTTAATAATGTGGCAGCTTTTCTTTCTTAACTACCTTTTGTTGTATGTCTAAAATGACATCCTTATCTAAACCCGAAATGTAATCTTTTACTTCATGTCGATCTTTTTCAATTAATATCACTGAGGTAGAAGCTTTGACCGATACCTTTTTTGCCTTCTCCGATTTAAAATCACCTATTTGAAACCTTCTCTTAGAACGATTTTCATCTGCATTCCATACTGCAGCATCAATATCTCCATTTAATAACATATCAAATAGCTGCATGTAATTTACAGGTACGAATTCAACTTGAAGGTTTTCGCACTCTAATAATGTAATTTGTGATTGATCTACAGAAGTATAATCGATCCCCACCTTCATCCCATCGCTTATTTGATTATTCAGATTACCTGTAAAAAATATTTGGTGGGTAGAAACATAGGTTTGAGGTCCAAAATTTAAGGCAATTTCTAAGTTTTCATCATTAACAATTTCTTGTTCGGCAGCTAATTCGGACATAATGGCAAAATCAGACCTTCTAGATTTCAATGATTCTAGCCGCTGTTTTGATCCCCTCATATAAGCTAAATCAATATTTGTTAACATAGATTCAGAGGCTTCAATCAATCCTGTAGCTAATCCTTCATACATCGAAGAATATGGTAAGGGCATGGCGCCAATTAATGATCCAACACCTGCAATTTCTCTTAATAATATAATGTCTTTTTTCCGTAGGAATGTTCCCAAATGACCCCTTGGTTCTAGACGAATAGCATGTAAATTTTCTAAAACCTTCAGGGCTCCTTGAACCGTTCCATTACCAATATCTAATTCTGCTGCTAAGTCGCTTACCTTAGGTACCCTCTCGCCTTCTTCTATATATAGCATTTGATATGCAATTTCTTTGGCAGCAAGTCCGTTTTTTGAAAATAAACTTTCCCAAATTCTAGTCATAGTTACTCCTTTTAAAATACAAAATATTGTATATTGTAATTATAGCGTTTACAAAAAATGTTTGCAATACTTTTTTCGTTTATAAAAACCAAACGAGTAAGCCGACCAATAAGAAATACATAGAATTAGGCAAAGCCAAAAACATTACTCTAAGTGGGTTCACTTTCTGATTTAATATCCCTCCAATTAACCCACATATTACAAAAGCCGTAAGCCCAACTGGTGGCATATTCTGTCCAGCTGCTGCAATATGAGAAGCTCCTAATGCAATTAGGGTAGGATCGACATGCATATTTTCTAAAATTGGGCCAAGGAATGTAATATTAACCGTTTGTGCAGTTGTCTGAGAGCCTGTCATCATTCCCACAATTACAACAGATAGCATACCACCTATTTTAACCATAGAAGTAGACAATTCCTGTGTCATAATCGCCATTTGATCGATTACTCCAGATGCATAAAATACTCCAACCATCATACCTGCACAAATTTGAATTTGCACCGTTTGATGCACTCTGATTATTCCGTCTTTTACTATTTTTTTGGCTTGGTTTCGAACATTTGTAAAGAGGAAACTCACGATACTAGCTACAATAATTGCAGATACTACTGGAAAAGTAACGCCTTGAATAATTGGTACTTTCATTAATAATTGTGAAATCATTGATAAGACTGGGAAATTCGTAAAGATATTATAATTAAAAATGGCATGCGTTAATACAATGATTAGTAGGACAAATAAAGGAATTAACGTAGTCCATCTTGCCTCTAAGAGTTGACCCAGCGATTCAGTTGGGATTAGGTCATTCGGCAATTTTTTATTTTTAACAAATCGAATGGATTCAATTACCGCAATGATTGCTCCTACACTTACCGTCAGAAAAGCTAAATGTAGTACTGGAGATGGATCTGTATTTACAAGCGAAGCTGACAAAAACACACCTTGTGTAATCGGTGGCATAATTGATCCTATCGATGACCCTAGTAAGATAATCATCCCAATTTGTTCTGGCTTCAGACGTAACTCTGACAATGCATGTATAACAAGGAAACCAATTACTGTAGCTGCGGCAATAGCATCACCTAATAACGAACCCGCGAATATTAATGTCATAAAAATAGCAATGATTAAACCTCTCGAAGACCGACCAAAGATCGCCCTTAAACTGAATAACGTCGTATCCACAGATCCTATTTTCACTTGTGTTTCGGCATAGATACTTCCAAAGATGGACAACATGATTACCCATGCCAAACGATCAATTCCATCAACCATAGCCACAAGCATTCCCCAAACAGTTAATTCAGAAATAATAGCAGATGAAATAGTGGCAGCAAGTAAAGCAACACGGATATCACCGCCGATTTTTGGTATTTGCTTTATTAAAGCAATGCCGAACAACAATCCTAACGGAATAATAATCATCAACATGTTAAATCACCTCTGATAATATATATGATTTATTATCAGAAAAATTAAAATTAAATCCGATGTAGAACGTTTCATATGACTGACAATATACTACTACAAGGACTTTTTTTATTATCCAAGGAGGTACGGAACAACAATGACGGACACTCGTGTCTTAATTGGTTCGCCAATTCATCAACAGCATCCCATTTTACAGGAATTCCTAACGGCGTTAACCGAAATTAAGAATACTACCTTTTCCATTGACTACTTATTTATCGACGATAATACCGATCAGCAATCCATTCATTTACTAAGAGAATTTTCAGATCATACACCTCATCAAACCAAAATCCTGAAACCTTCCCACATGAATCATCAAGGGTATGCAAGGGATGAAAATACTCATATCTGGAATCATCAAGCAATTTGGAAAGTAGCAGCATTTAAAAACCGTATCATCGATTATGCAATAAAGGAAGAATACGATTATTTATTTCTTATTGATTCTGACTTAATCATTCATCCAAATACAATTAAGCACCTGATTCAGATGGAAAAAAATATTATCTCCACCATCTTTTGGACGAAATGGCAACCAAATACGAATCCACTTCCGCAAGTATGGATGAAGGATGAATATACATTATATCCATCTGCTTTAGGCGAACAATTATCTGATGAGGAAAAAAATAGACGCAGCATGGAATTTATTAATACGCTTAAAAACCCAGGAACGTATGAAGTTGGCGGATTAGGAGCTTGTACCTTAATTCATGCAAATGCATTAAAAAATGGAGTTAATTTTAACCCCATTCAAAACATCTCCTTTTGGGGAGAGGACCGACATTTCTGTGTTCGAGCTCAAGCGCTTGGTTTTCAATTATTTGTAGATACCCATTATCCAGCATTTCACATTTATCGTAGTTCTGACCTAAATGAAGTGCAAGAATATAAGGATGAAAACACAGTTCGTATTAGTCCAATTGAAGTAAACGAAATCTTGTCTAACCGAACAGGCAAAACTAAAAATAACAAGCTTACACTTTCGATGATCATGAAAAATGAAGCATCACGTTATTTAGAACGTATTTTAAAAATGCACCGCAATTATATTGATGAAGCAGTTATCATTGATGATGGAAGCGACGATGATAGCATTGCCATTTGTCAGAAGCTATTGGAGGGAATCCCATTACATCTTGTGCAAAATCATGAGTCAACATTTTCCAATGAAATTGAATTACGAAAACAACAATGGGAAGAAACCATTAAAACCAACCCAGATTGGATTTTAAATTTAGACGCAGATGAACTTCCTGAAGCAGCGTTTACTACCGAAGTAACCAATCTAATGAATCAATCAGATATGGATTTATATAGTTTTCGACTCTATGATATGTGGGATGAAGAAAACTATAGAGAAGATAAGTATTGGAAATCTCATCAATCTTATCGGCCGTTTCTCCTCCGTTATCAACCTCATTTTGACTACAAATGGCAGAAAAAACGCTTGCACTGCGGTAGGTTCCCAGCCAATATATTTCATTTGCCTAATACGACTTCATCTTTACGAATCAAACACTTTGGATGGGCAGATGAAGAAGAACGTGCGATAAAATATAAACGGTATTTACAGCTTGACCCTAAAGGTGAGTTTGGATGGTTGGCACAATACCATTCGATTCTTGATAAACAACCAAAACTAATAAAATGGGAAGAAGATAACACGAAACACTAAAAGGTCCCAATAGTATGGGACTTTCTTATGTAATAGTATGTTGAAGCCGTGAGAGCTTTAGAGATGTAAGCCATCGCTGATAAGATGGATCTCGGTCAATTAACCCCTCAACTAATTCACCTGTTACTGGAGCCAATGCGATGCCATCTCCTTCATGCCCAGTAGCGATAATAAATCCTTCCATCTCTTCAATCTTATCGATAATTGGTAGACCATCCCCAATAAATGGGCGGAAACCAACCATTGAACGGATAATTCGCGTAAAATTTAACGTAGGAACGATCCTGCTAGCATGCGCTGCTATCATAGAAATAAGTTTATGATCAATGCTTTTTTCATAGCCTTTGAATTCTCGACTACTTCCAATTAGGAGATTACCACTTTCTGTTTGACCAAGTGAGAGTCCAATTCCATATGGAGGGAGTTCTGTTTTAGTTTGCTGGGAGAGGTGTTTTGCGGCTAAATAGTCAGAGCATAAAACATTCCCTTGCACGATTGGTTTGATCTTTTCAGAGATGAGGATAACCCCTCTTCTCGGGATCATATGTAAATGTACATTTGCCATACCTGCAATGATAGGAGCGTACGGTCCAGCTGCATTTATGACTAACTTAGTAGCAAACCTCCCCTTTGTAGACTTCACTCCTTCTATCCTATCATTTTTACAAATTATATCAGTAACTTCTGTATGTGTATGGATTTTCGCGCCTCTTCGTTTAGCTGCTTTCGTGAACGCTTGTGTTAATAACAATGGATTAACCTCTGCATCCTCTTTACAATAGGTAGATGCAAGAATGTTCGGTGATAAACATGGTTGTCTTTCTAACGTTTCCTGTTGATCTAAAAGATCTATTTTAAGACCTGCTTTCTTTCGACTTTTCGCATATTTTTTCATAAAAGAGAGGTGTGACTCCTTGTTAATTACTACCATCCCTCCACTCGGTTTGAAATCAATGGGTGCATCTAATTCTTGCTCAAGATATGCAAAACGTTTTCTACTGTGTCGTGCTAATTCCACTGCAATATCAGCTTTCTTTGATTGAAGGAAAATGGCTTTATCACAAGCCCCCGAAGTCTGAGCTCCTATATCTCCTTTTTCAAGAAGGATCACCTTCCTATTGGCAGCAAGATGATACGCAATAGATGTACCAATTACTCCTCCACCAATGACAATAGCATCAGCACTTTCCATGATGATCATCCCCCCATCCATACGTTTATTCTAATTGTTTCCAGAGTGTCTTCACCTTTTCCCTGCCTTGCCCGATATTTGCTTGAAATGAGAAAACAGCTCGGTCCCTCTCATTCTCTACTCGCTTTCTTGCTTTGCGAAGGATATTACGACTGCTCTTTAATTTTCCTAGTTTTGAACTGACTGCAGTACCTGCAAGTTCCCCTTGTGCCATTGCTACCTTTGCGCCTTCTATACCAGTAATATTTCCAGCAATAAAAATCCCTGGTTGGCTCGTTTCCATCTCTCCATTATATAAGGGGATTTCTCCTCCTAAAGAAGGAATATAACTCGTTGCGCATCCTACAGCTTTCGCCAAATCTAAGAGTGGATATAACCCCCCTGAGAGACACACACAATCAACATTTATTATTTGAGACTTTCGCTTTATCCGACCACGATGATCATAGGATCCAATATTTATTTGTTCCACTTTATCTTTCCCTATGATGTCCGTAATTGTTTTTTTTAGATAAATAGGGACACCCCCTATCTTCATTCCACTTTTCGGATACAATGCAGTAGCAATTGTCTGTATTCTGTTACCTTGAACCAATTTACCCATCGTTCTCAACCAAACATTTGGAGCTAAGTGAGAAAGGTTCGATAATTCCTTCATTACTTGTTTTGGTTTTAAATCAATACCTGACTCAGGAGGAAAGAGAAAGATTCCAACAACATCTATCCCGCCTAATTTCATTGCCTGTGCTACCGTTAACGACAAGGCATCTATTCCAATGATAGCTGCTTTTTCACCAGGCTTAATTCGATGAAAATTAGTTAATACTTGAGCAGCACCTATTGTCATTACTCCTGGTTTTGTCCACCCTGGTACAGGGACAGACTTTTCCGCAGCGCCAGTAGCTAAAATAATATTCTTCGTTTCTAGTAATTCACCTTGATCTAACATAACTTTCCAGTTTGGATCGATTCCCCAAACCTCTCTTTCATAAAAACAAGGGATACTTAGTTTATTAATGGTACTAGCCAAGTTTTCAGCAACCTCTTGACCAATCCACCAATCCCCTTTTCCATCTTGATGTAACTGGCCGTTTAATTTCCCACCAGGTATAGGTTGTTCATCAATAAGGGCTACATTAACTCCATGCGAAGCTGCTTTTATTGCAGCGCTCATCCCTGCAGGTCCAGCCCCAATTACTACTAGATCATAGCTCATAGCGTTGTACCTCGCTGCGATTCAATACACATATTATTTTGCACACGTTTCATACAAGCGCGTACGCTTCGCTCACCATCCACTGTGACACGACATTCATAACAATGGCCAACCCCACAGTATAGGCCCCTTGCTTCATCATGTTTCTCCGAATATCGTAATGTACGTATTCGATTTGCAAGTAATGCGGCTGCTATCGATTCATTTTCAAATGCCGAATATTTAACACCATTATAAATAATCGTTATTACTTGCTGATCTAATGATTTTAATATTGGATGCTTTTCTATTCTCATCATTTAGCATCCTCCTGATGACGAGCTAAATCAACTAGTCGGACCGGACGGATTATCGTAGAATACGATGGTTCTATAACGTTAATACCGTCTTCACCATGATCTTGTTGTACGATATCGTTAATGATTTGCCGGCACGTTCTTCCCTGACAAATTCCCATACCAGCACGTGTTGCTAATTTTACTGCTTTCATTGTTCCCGCACCATTCTCTATGGATGTTATAATTTCTCCATATGTGACTTCTTCACATCTACAAATTATTGTATGCTCTAAGATAATAAAACCTCCTATAAAGAAACTGTCATAAGGGACAATCGTACATTGGTAAACTAATAAAGTGAGACTATTAGTTTATGAAACATCACGAACTACATCATCGTTCTGTTTTTATTTATTTTATGATACTTATTTTGAAATTAGAATTTTATAAGAGAGGTGTTTTTTATGAATACAAATAAGCATGTAATGTTATTAGGAGGGGATGAAAGGTATTTACATGTCATTGATTCCTTAGCCAAAGCAGGGATACGAATTTCATTAATTGGATATGAGCAACTGTCATTTAATGAACCCAATATTCAACACGTTGGTTTAGACAATGCGGATTTTTCTAGTTTACGTGCAATTATTCTACCTGTAGCTGGTACGGATCTAAAAGGAAAAATAGAAGTAACCTATTCCGATAAGCAGGTTTATCTTACGGAACAGCTTGTTTCATGCACACCTAAACAATGTGTTATTTATTCAGGTACGGCAAACCAATACTTACAACAAATAGCGGATGTTACAGATCGAAAGTTAGTAAAGCTTTTTGCCAGAGACGATATAGCTATTTATAATTCAATTCCAACAGCCGAGGGTACATTAAAACTTGCCATTGAACAATCGGATGAAACGATACATGGCGCTAATGTTTGTGTATTAGGATTTGGAAGAGTCGGAATAACTGTAGCTCGAGTTTTTTCTGCTGTCGGTGCAAATGTTTCGGTGGCAGCTAGAAGTTCAGCTGCAGTTGCTCGTATTACAGAAATGGGCTTTCATGCTATTCCACTGAATCAACTCGAAAAAGCTATTGGTCAAATGACCATCTGTATTAATACAATTCCTTCTCAAGTAGTTGATCAGTCAATTATTTCTGCTATGTCTCCATCAGTACTGCTAATTGACCTCGCTTCTAAGCCTGGTGGTACGGATTTTGATTTTGCATTGAAACGAGGAATCTCAACTTTTCATGCGTTGGGTTTACCGGGTAAAACAGCACCTAAATCGGCAGGGAAGATTATTGCAACTGTTCTTCTGGATTTATTGCAAAGCACATAGAATTAAGAAGAAGCTGATTTCCACAGTTCAGCTTCTTTTTATCCCTCAACTCCATTTTAAGAAAATGTTTATTTTACAACAATCTTGATTCGTAGACGGCGCCTTTTTACTAAATTTCAGTTGTAAGTCATCCGGGGTAAATCCCACTTCAACATCGGCTGTAAGGTGTAATGTTTGAATCAATCGTTTTACTTCTGCTTTATTTGACTCCTGTGCTGCTTTCATTACTTTCTCATCAAATTCTTTCGACGTAGATAATTTGTCAAGAACCATTTTCACATCATCCATTAATTTTAAGCTTTCATTTGCCGATTCATAAAAATGCGCTGGATTAACTGGAGGGAGCTCTCTTACTAACCAGCTCGTTGGTACATAATAGACATAGCTTGGTATATAATATGGTGCATAATAATACATATACTCATTCCCTTCCCAATATAACTATCCTATACTAAAACTATATGCATATAGGCGTGAGGAAGGGAAAATTTTTGAACAACATCCCCATAAAAAAAGGATTGCCCATATGGGAATCCTTCCTTAACAAATATGGTATTGTTATTTTGCTACGACTCCACCGTCTACAGGTAATTCTACACCAGTAATATGATATGCTGCATCTGAAGCTAAGAATAATACTGCTTCGGCAACTTCAATGGGCCTACCCAATTGTGGTAATGCTGTTTGTGAAAGGAACCATTGTTTCATATCCTCTCTTTCAAAAAACGTTGCACTCATTGGGGTCTTAATAAAACCTGGATGTACCGAATTCACACGAATATTATCCTTCCCATAATCAACAGCCGCAGCTTTTGTTAACATTCGAACGCCTCCTTTTGAAGCTGTATAAGCGCCCGCTCCTTGACTACCAGTTAAACCTGCAATTGAGGAAATATTAACGATTGAACCGCCCTTATTTTCACGCATATGTGGTACTGCCAGTTTTATTCCTAAGAATGTGCTTGTAAGATTTATATTTATAATTTGATGCCAACGTTCTAGCGTTAATTCTTCCATTGGTTCAGGTTGTGAAATTCCTGCATTATTAACTAACACATCTAATTTCCCAAAAGCATCCATTGTGGACTTTATTACATGTTTCCAATCATTTTCAGAAGTTACATCATGAGTTAAAGCCAAGGCTTCCCCGCCATTTGATTTTATCTCTTTTACCACTTCTTTTACCGCATCTTCTTGAATATCAGAAGCAATCACTTTCGCCCCTTCTTTAGCAAATAAGAGTGCTTCTTCACGCCCCATTCCACTTCCTGCTCCGGTGATGATCACGACTTTTTTATCTAATCGTCCCATTTTCTTACCTCACTTTTTAAATAATTTAATGATAGATTAACTATCATCACGATAACTATATTGTAATACGATTATCCTAAGGTGCCAATTAAACTGCTCAAACCAGTCCAACAAATTGACGAATAGCATTTAGTTTGCTACATTTTAAAATGATATACATAGAAGAGATCATCTAAGGATAAGGAGATTAGGATATGAATCCTCAAGATAGATGGAAACAAGAACGCTTAGACGGTAAGCTTAAACGAAAAAATAATATTATCCAAGCAGCTGAAAAAGTTTTCGCTGCAAAAGGGTTTGAAAACACGACCATGCAAGATATTGCTGATGAAGAAAATATTGGTATAGCAACAGTGTTTCGTTACTTCCCCAAAAAAGAAAAATTAATTGTAGCTGTAGCAATTACTGTTGTAGAGAAGTATATTCCAGTGTTTGAATCATTTGCTAGTATGAATGGAACTTGTATAGAAAAATTGGAGGCCATGTTCGATTTTTTTACATCGGAAATTCAATATGAGAAATTGGAAAACACTCAACTGCTGGAAGTTTTTAAAAGCTATGCATCCTTACAATCGGAACCACTCGAAGATATCAAAGCCTATAACACGTCTCAGGCTAAAATTTCTTCCATATTGGCAGCCATTATCGAAGAGGGAAAGCAAGACGGGTCTATCCGTACGGATATTTCAGTCCATGATGTATTAACAACTATAACCAATACCTTTGGCTTGTTTTCAAGGAAACTTCTATTATATGAACGTATTCCCTTGTTAAAAGGTGATCTATCTGCCGATAAACAATTAACGATTCTCAAACACATTTTCTTGGACTATTTACAACCAAGATAGAAGTGATTGAGACTCACAAAAACCAGTAGCTCTAATTCGAATCCTCCGTTCATTCTTTAACGGCAATCTAACCCCCTCTGTTTTTCTACGGGTGCAGCTAAATCGGGTAAGCAAAAAATACTTACCCGAGTAGCTCTTCGAAGTCTAGCACTTCCATTCCGTCGAATGCAAACACCCTTTCATAATACGAACAAAAAAATCCAAACCACGATCCGAATATACCTTCGTATATGCAGATAATAGTTTGGATTACGCTTGATCTAAGCTCCTTTCGCCTTGACCTTCTCTATTATACCCATCTTGTAGTAATTACTTTTTTTCTTGTATAGAAATGCAATCCATCCTTGCCATTTGCATGTAAATCACCATAGAAGGATTGTTTCCATCCAGAGAATGGAAAGAACGCCATAGGTGCAGGCACACCAATATTAACTCCAAGCATACCAGCATCAATTGTTTCACGGAATTGACGGACACTTCCTCCATCACCTGTAAAAATACACGCCCCATTAGCGAATGGAGATTGATTTGTAACACGAATTGCATCATCTAAATCCTTTACTCTAACGATCGATAATACGGGTGCAAAAATTTCATCCTGCCATATTTTCATTTCTGTTGTAACTTGATCAAAGATGGTAGGACCTACAAAGTAGCCTTCACGTTGTGCTTCAATATCATTTCTACCATCTCGCACCATTTTTGCACCTTCTGCCTCTCCTGACTGGATATACTGAAGCGTGCGCTCCTTATGTTGCTCACGAATGACCGGACCTAAAAACACTCCATCATCAAGCCCATTACCGATTTGTATTTCATTCGCTTTTTGGACTAATTCGTCAATAAATGCATCTGCAATTGAATCCTCAATTGCCACAACCGAAGCAGCCATACATCTTTCTCCAGCTGATCCAAAAGCAGCATTAAGAATTTGTGTACTAGCATTGTCTAAATTCGCATCTTGTAAAACAATCGAATGGTTTTTAGCACCAGCTAATGCTTGCACACGTTTCAGATTATCGGTACCACGCTTGTAGACATACTCAGCAACTGGTTGGGAACCGACAAAAGATATAGCAGCAACTTGATGATGATCTAATAATCCATTTACCACATCATGAGCACCGTGTACGATATTTAACACTCCATTTGGTAAACCAGCTTCTGCAATTAATTCTGCAAGCCGGTTAGCTAATAAAGGAGTACGTTCTGATGGCTTCAATACAAATGTGTTCCCAGTAACAATAGCCATTGGAAACATCCAACATGGTACCATCATAGGAAAGTTGAAAGGAGTTATTCCACCTACAACTCCGATCGGGTAACGATATACCCCTGATTCAAGCCCATTGGCAATACTTGGTAATTGTTCTCCCATCATTAATGATGGTGCACCAGCTGCAAACTCAACATTTTCAATTCCTCGTTGTACTTCCCCCTGTGCTTCCTTGAAGCTTTTCCCATTCTCAATGGTAATAATTTCAGCAAGTTCATCCCAGTGATCTACAAGTAACTGCTGATACTTAAATAATATTCGTGCACGCTTCGGTACAGGTACTTCCTTCCATGTTTGAAAAGCGTTAGATGCAGCTTCTACTGCATGATTTACATCTTCATGAGTAGAAATCGGCACATTGGCAATTACCGTGCCCGTCGCTGGATTAAAAACGTTTTCGGTTTGATTAGATGATGCCTCGATCCAAATACCTCCAACGAAGTTTTTTAGCGTTTTACTTGTTGTTTGCGTCATGGAATGCCTCCTATTTCATACTTATTAAAAAATTCATATTATACATATACTATCGTTTTTTTATAGAATTTTAAAGTTTACTTGTTTCATTTGCTTCAAAGACCTGTTTGATAATTGCTATCATAAACTCTAATTCATCATCCGTTATTGAAAGGGGAGGACAGAGTGTAATAATGTTATTAAAACCTGCTACGGTATCTCCATTCTTACCAATGATTAAACCATGATCTTTACATTCTTTAATAATTTTTGCAACACGTTCTGGCTTTGCTGGCTGTTTCGATGTTTTATCTTCCACCAGTTCTATTCCCAGCAATAACCCGATTCCTCTTATATCTCCTACATATGAGTGATTGTTCAGCTCCTGTAGTTCATTTTTCAAATGTTCGCCCAAGACCGCTGATTGACTGGTTAAATTTTCTTCTTCCATGATTTCAATATTCTTTAAAGCGACTGCACATGCTGCAGGATTCCCTCCGAATGTATTCACATGACGGAAATAATTATCGGCTGATTCATTTGTAAAAACTTCATATATATCTTTGCGAACGGCAGTCACAGATAAAGGGAGATAAGCACTTGTTAACCCTTTTGCCATTGTAATAATATCTGGCTTAATATCATAATTCATATGCCCAAACATTCTCCCAGTTCTACCAAAACCACAAATTACTTCATCAATGATTAGTAAAACTCCATGACGCCTGCAAATATCTTGAACAGCCTTGACATAAACAGGATCCGGGATTAATATGCCTCCTCCTGTGATTATTGGTTCCATAATGACAGCTGCAATTGTCTCTTCCTGCTCCCAAATTATTGTATCTTCAATTGCTTTTGCCTGTTGTAAATTATATTCCTCAATGGATAAGTGGTCGGGTTTTCGATAATTATCTGGTGGGGCCACATGTAAGAATCCTGCAGTTAACGGTTCAAATTTATACTTGCGTAATGGTTGACCTGTTGCTGATAATGCCCCCATGGAACTGCCGTGATATGCACGATACCGTGAAATTATTTTATATCTTGATGTGTCCCCTTTTTGTTCATGGTATTGCCGAGCTATTTTGAACGCTACTTCATTGGCATCTGAACCACTATTTGAATAAAAGAACATATAATCATCATCTAATAACTCATTTAACTTATCCGCAAGTTCAATTCCAGGTATATGGCTTTGAGTCATTGACATATAAGCCATTTGGTTCATTTGTTCATAAGCTGCCTTGGCAAGGACTTCTCTTCCATAACCAACATTTACACACCATAATCCAGACATCCCATCCAAATATTTATTCCCTTGATAATCAATAATCCATGAACCCTTAGCTTCCTTCGCAATAAGTGGATGTGATTTGTCGTTGTATTTTGAAATATGATGCCATACGTTTTCTTGATCTTTTTCTAAAATAGATTTCCCTTGATTTCTCACCGCTTTCATTCACACATCTCTCCTTCTTATTTACAATTTGTGTATCTTTACCAAACCTTAAATTGTACGTGTCAAATAAAAATGAAATCGTTGTTATAACTGGGCCAGAGACAATTACGATTGGATTTGACACCCTCTTGACTTTGCTACATAATTGTATTTTACAAATAATTTTTAATATTATCATTTTACAATCTGTTAAATAATTTTCATTTTACTTTGACGTTATGGAGGAATGTCTGTTGATAAGTGAATTTGAGTTAACGGTAGGTGACGTCCTGACAAGGGATCTATTCAAGAACGCGAAAGTTGTAGCTGGAGAAACTGGTTTAAAACGACAAATAAAGTGGACACATATCCTAGAGACAGAAGCATTTGATTCACTAATTAATGGATCCGAGTTAATACTTACAACTGGAATTAACCTTGAACTCGACAATTGTGCAACAACAACCTATGAGCGATTATTGCAAAAAGATGTAGCAGGAATATGTATTGAGAAAGGGCCCTATTTCAAAACAATTTCTACGGATATTAAGAGATTTGCAGATAAACATGCCTTTCCAATCATCATTTTTGAAGAGGTCGTTCGATTCGTCGATATCACACAAGATTTGCACAGCTTGCTAATTAACCAGCATCACCAAATGTTAAATCAACTAAGCACATTAACCCATAAATTTAATGAACTTTCTTTAGCGCCAAATGGTATATTAAAAATCTTACAAGCATTACATCATTATTTTGGCCAACATTCCCTCTGTTTACTTGAAGACTCAAAATCGTATTATTATCCTCCAGAATCTAAAATAGATCAAGAAAACATTCTATCCTATATATCTACGAAATTAACAAACAAACGACAATCTGGAATTATTTCTATTTATAATGAAACATTCGCCATTGCGCCAGTATTTGGATTAGGACAGATCTGGGGTTACTTATGTTTAAACATAACCAAGAATCTAAACGAAGAATTCTTGCTATCTGTGTTGGACCGAGCCTCATTAGCGATCGCCCAAATCCTATTAAGAAATCGCACCATCGAAGAAAGAAAGCTAAATTCAGAAGACGAATGTGTACGGACATTATTACAGGGAAAACCTTATAATCAAAGCGATCTACACACATTCCTCCCCGTTGCAAGTACAAATTTATACTTCCGGGTTTTTATCATCAAAACGGAATCTCCAGATTCTGTTATAGGTGAAGATAATTGGGAAGAAATTAAAATTCAACGTACCATTTTGATTCGATCCCTATTTAAACATGCCGGATATTTTCCTGCCGTTTCAGTTAGAAAAGATGAAATAGCAATTATTTGTTCATTTATAGCGGAGACACATGTTAATAAAAGTACCAAACAATTTTTACAGGTAACCAAGAATCTATTATCCGCAACATTATTAAATAATAAAATAACGTATATAGGGATAAGTGGGCTGCACCAAAATGTAAGTCATATTTCTAAGGGGTATGCCGAAGCAAACGATGTCATTTATTTAAATAAACAACAACTAAGCACTACTTATTTTCATGATAAAATAGGTATCTATCAGATTTTACTACCTTTACAAAAAGACAAACAATTACAACTTTTTATAAATGACTATATAGGTGAATTAATTTTCCTTGATGAAAATTCAGACAGTGAACTTCTTAAAACCCTAGAAGTTTATTTAGCATGCAGAGGCTCAAAAAAGGAAGCAGCAGAGAAGTTATTTATTGTAAGACAAACACTCTACCATCGATTAAGAAAGATTGAGCAATATATAGGAAAGGACTTTATGGATCCTGTTAAACGCCTTGCCATCGAAACAGCAATAAAGGCTTATTATATATTAAAGAATCGACATTATTTGGACAATAAGTAAAATACAGCAATTAATTTTTTAACATTCTGATAAAAGAATCTATTCTTTAATTACTATAAACTATAATACAACCCTCGGTTATCCAATGATTGATTGGCTTGTTACAGGAAATAAAGGTAATAAATTACAATTCAATTGAGGAGTGTTGTTTTATGAAATCTACTTTTATGTTACCGAAAACGAGAAAAGGGTGGATCAGTTTAGCCTTGATTGTTTTCGTAATCGTTCTCGGCAGCTGGCCGGTAATACCTTTCTTCAACAAGGAAACGATCGTCTTCGGGATGCCAATGCTCATGGTATGGTCTATCGTTATTATCGTTATCACTACTTCTACCTTATGGTTCATTAATAAGATAGGAGGGGTTAAATAATGACCAT
Organism: Virgibacillus salexigens; assembly: GCF_000723585.1. Lineage (NCBI taxonomy): Bacteria > Bacillati > Bacillota > Bacilli > Caryophanales > Bacillaceae > Virgibacillus > Virgibacillus salexigens. Next base: position 2,645,913 of record NZ_CCDP010000001.1, read on the forward strand.
GTATATACCACTGCTCATTACCATTTCATATATGATTATTGCCGTTTTACTTGGATATACAGCAGGCAAGGGAAAAGATATGAATAATGCAGAAAATTGGGGTGTCGGAAGTAGAAGCATGGGACCGATAACCATGTATTTGTTAATTGCTGCCGGCGGGGTTAGTGCTTACACCTTCATGGGTTCACCCGGCTGGGCATATTCTAAAGGAGTTCCCGCTTTATACGTGGTCGTATATTTAACCTATATGGGGGTTATCGCATGGTATTTTGGACCAAAGGTTTGGGAATTAGGTAATAAATACAAATATGTTACCCAATCTGCTGCTATCTCCGATCGTTATGAGAGCAAACCATTAGGAGGTTTAGCATCCATCGTCACTTCTATCGGCGTGCTAGCTTATGCTGTACTTCAAACCACTGGCGCTGCTTATATACTTAATGTGATGAGCTATGGAATGATCCCAACATGGGTAGGAGTGTTTTTATCTTTAGGTGTGATATCTATTTACCTTTATCGAAGTGGCCTAAAAGCTATCGGTATCACCAATGCCTTCCAAGGTGGGCTTATGTTCGTCGTTTCTTGGTTCGTTGGCCTATGGGCAACCAATCAATTCACCGGAGGGTATTCTTTTCGACCAATATTTGAACGTGTTCAAGCTGATATTCCTGAATTTTTAACGTTACCTGGTGGATTAGGAGACATGAATGTTACTTTTTGGACTACTTCTATATTAATCTCGGTTTTTTCTATTTGGCAAACCCATTGGATTCAATGGATGGGAGCCGCTTCTAAACAATCTATTAAACGTGCAGCTACTTTGTTGCCAACGTTTTATATTGTGCTTATACCTATGATTGCCGTTGGATTTATTGGTATCTTCATGTACCCTAACCTGAATAATCCTGATACGGTTGCCATTCAAATGGCTGTTGATAATATGCCAGTAGTTGTCGCTGGGTTACTAGGTGCAGGTACTTTAGCGGCAGCAATGTCGTCCAGCGAACCTTGTATACATGCAACAGCTCTCAGCTACAGCAAGGACGTTTTACAGCCTTTATTTAAATGGGATGAGGTTACTGCTGGAAAATGGACAAGACGATTAATTTTCCCCATTATGGCTTTTATTATAGCACCCATCTCCATAATGGAACCTGCTAGTCTTGTATATATTTTATTAATCGGCTATGGATTCATTGGCCAAGCTTTTCCATCAATTATTGGGATGTTCTTTTGGCCAAGGGCTACAAAATACGGTGCATTCTGGGGGTTATTTGCAGGTTTTGTAGTTACTGTACTATTTTCTTTCGTTATTACCCACCCATTAGGCGTTCATGCAGGCATTTGGGGTTTGCTAATCAATACATCTGTATTTGTACTAGTCTCACTCGTTACCAAACCTGCTTCTAAGGCTACAATTGAACGTTTTTTTCCAGATCGATATGAAGAATTATATGAAGATGAACATGTTAAGAAAATGCCAGAAACTTCAGCATAGGTAAGGAGGAATTGTGATGAACAAGCAAATCTATATAAACGGTGAGATTTTTACCGTAAATGAGCAAAATCAAATTGAAGAAGCGATTGCTATTGAGGGAAATAAGATCATCGCTGTAGGAAAGAATGAGCAGATTCTACGCTTACAAGATGATACAAGTACGGTCATTGATCTACAAGGTCAAACCGTAATACCAGGATTTATTGATTCTCATCTTCATATTACGATGTACGGAACCAATGAGCTTTCGATTTCCTGTAAAAGTGAACAAATAAAATCTATTTCCGATTTACTGGATAAATTGAAAGAGCAAGTACAACTAACTCCTAAAGGAGAGTGGATTCGAGCATGGGGATATAATGAGCAAACAATGGAAGACCAACGACTGCCTACCAAGGAAGAATTAGATACGATATCTTCAGAGCATCCTATTTTAATAGCCCGCACTTGTGGTCACATCTCTGTTGTTAACAGTTATGCTTTAGACTTAGCTGGTATTAACAAACGCACCCCTGACCCATCTGGGGGGCGATTTGAGAAAAATGAATCTGGTGAACTTACTGGAACAATGATTGAAAATGCTCACATGAAGCTATTTTCTATCGCCTCATTTACCGAGCAAGAAATGACCAAAGCACATGCAGTTGCTTCAAAACAATTTGCTGCCAAAGGGATCACTTCCATTCATGATGCTACTGGTTATGGGTTAGAGAATCTTCGTATGTTACAACAAGATGCAAAAACAAATGTAATCAAACAACGTGTGTATGCAATGGTAGGTGCGCTAAGTGGTGCCGAGAACATCGTGAAGCATATGGTTGCTTCCGGTATATTCACAGGACTAGGAGACAATAAATTCCGAATCGGTCCTGCTAAGCTATTTTTAGATGGAAGCAGTAGCGGTCCAACTGTGTGGACAAGGTCACCTTACACAAGTGACCCTAGTAACTTCGGAGTTTATTATTTCACACAAGAACAAGTAGATGAATTACTCATTCCTGCCCATCAAAAAGGCTGGCAGATTACTGCACACGCTCAAGGAGATGCTGCTATAGATATGTTGCTTACGACGATTGAAAGGGCATCTGAACAGTACCCAAGAAGCAATCCTCGCCATCGGATTGAACATGCTGGCATCGCGAGCCCTGATTTAATTAAGCGAATGAAAGAGCAAGGGGTTATTCCCATTCCAAACCCGGCATTTCATTATGAATATGGTGATGGATACGTTAAAAACTACGGAGAACGTGCTGCTCAAATGTATCCTTTAGGAGATTATCTAGATGCAAGGATTCCTGCAGCAATTGCTTCGGATTGTCCTGTTACCGATTTTAATCCTCTGCGAGGCATTCATACAGCAATGACCCGGCAATCTCAGAACGGCCAAGTAATTGGAGAAAATCAACGAATTACTCTTCTGGAAGCCATCCGTATGTATACAATTAATGGAGCATATGCTTCATTTGAAGAAGATATCAAAGGAAGCATTGAACCTGGAAAATTAGCTGACCTCGTGCTCTTCGATCGTTCCCTATTGGATTGCGAGATGGATGATTTACTAAACGCACAAGTGGAATGGACGATGATTGATGGAGAACTGGTCTATCAAAAGGAAGCAGTACATGAATAAACAGAATAAGGTACACTAGTTGGGACCTCTTACGAAATCGGTTATCAGCATGGCAAAACAGCTACGAACTCAATCAATAATAGCCTTAAAACCTATGAAAAAATGTTTAGCGAAAATGCAGGAATGACTTGGGACGAAGCATGTACAAAGGCGTTATTACATGTACCTGCCATCAAGAAAAATTATCCACACTATTTAGAAGAAATGACTGGGATTGCAAATGGAGCAGGAGTAGCTTTTGAAGATATTCTTGCTCTAAATACCCGCAGTGAGATAGCTTTACTTACCTCTCCTGATGGCTGTACTTCATTTGCTCTATCAAAGCCAAAAACAAAAAAGACTTGGTTAGCGCAAAACTGGGATTGGAAGGAGTCACAAGCTGATTCGATTATTCACCTCGAAATTCAGCAATCATCTCTCCCAACCATTGAGATGATTACAGAAGCAGGAATTATTGGAAAAATAGGATGTAATAGTGCAGGAATTGGTGTCTGTTTGAATGCATTAAAAACAAATCAATGGCAACCAAAACTACCAATTCATCTTGGATTAAGAGCTATCCTTGATTCAAGAACATTTGATGAAGCCATTTCAAAAGTCGATGATAATCAAATAGCCTCAGCGGCTCATTTTTTTATCGCATCAAATTCAGAAGAATTGGTTAGTATGGAAGTATCCCCAGTTCACACAGCCAAGATCCGGCCGAGATTTGGAATGCTTCAACACACGAACCATATTTGTTCGGAACCAATGAAACAAGATATGGATGAGATAACAAAGCCTGACTCGTATCAGCGATTACATACTGCTGTAAAGCTGCTGGATACGCATCAAACCGGACAAATAAATCAAGCTACCCTTTTCCATTGGCTAGCTGATCACCAAAATTATCCTAATTCAATTTGTCGTCATAATGATCCAAATCAAGCAGAACCAGACAAGGTGGAAACGGTTTTTAGTATTGTTATGAATCTTTCAGATCATCAATTAGACTGGGTTAAAGGTAAACCATGCGAATTTGATAAATTCAAATAAGGGTAGGGGAACTTGAGTGTCCCAAACCGACAGAACCATTTTATTCGTTAAACCGATGGCATGCTTTCCGCGGGAACGGTCTCAGCTAACCCGAGTAAGAAAAATCACTCCCGGATTGAAGCATCACTACTACTTGTACTGTCCCCGCAGGAGTCATGCTTTCATTCTCTATTAATAACCATTTTATTCATTGCTTTCCGTAATAGTAATTCATCTTTTTAAAAAAAACGAATAAAAATCCCAACCAGAATCCGATTGTAACTGCGTATACTCGGATCAAAGTTCGGATTTTTCACCTAAATCACTTCGGTCTCTTCCCCGTCCTTATGACATATATTTAATAGCGACATTTTTAACTTGCGTATAATTATATAAAGCAATCCACCCTTTTTCTCTGCCAAACCCACTTTTCTTATACCCACCAAATGGCATTTGAATCCCGCCACCGGCTCCATAATTATTTATAAAAATCTGTCCGGACTGAATACGATCTGCCAAATAGTGAGCCCTACTGATATCCTTTGTCCATAAACCCGTGACTAGTCCGTATTCGGTACTATTTGCTAAAGCTAATGCTTCCTCCGTATCATTGAATGTAAACACGCTAATAACCGGACCAAATATTTCTTCCTGAGCAAGCTTGCTATTTTCTTGAACTTGATCAATAATAGTTGGCTCCATGTAAAAGCCACCTTCATTTCCTTCAATGGTTACCTGTTTTCCACCTACTAAAATGGATGCTTCTGATTTTGCCAGCGTTAAATAGGACTGAATACGCTTAAACTGCTTTTCATTTAATATCGGTCCAATATCCATGTCCTTGATTCCTGGGCCAATGGTTAACGTTTGAAAACGTTCCAGTAACCTTTCAATAAATTGGTTTTTAAATGAGGATTCAATTAGCAACCTAGAACCCGCAGAACAAGTTTGTCCTGCGTTTTGAATGATTGCTCGAGTGACACCTTCTACTGCCTTATCTAGATCGCAATCAGAAAATACAATATTTGGTGATTTTCCACCAAGTTCTAGTGTCACTGGTACAATATTTTTGTTTGCTGCATTTGCTACTGCAATCCCTGTTTCAACGGATCCAGTAAAAGTTAAATGGTTAATTAATGAGTGCGAAGATAATGCTGCACCGGCTTCATTCCCATATCCCGTAATATGATTAAACACGCCATCAGGTAAACCGACGTCATGAAAATATTCTGCAATCTTCATAGCAGTCATCGGTGTATCCTCCGCGCTTTTTACAATGACTGTATTGCCCATCGCAATTGCAGCTGCAACACTCCGCGAGAGAATCTGGATGGGATAATTCCAAGGTACAATATGGGCAGTTACTCCAATTGGTTCACGAACAACATAATCGATTATTCCTGACTCAATAGGGATGGTATCTCCCATCACTTTATCGGCTGCACCAGCATAAAACTGAAAATAACGAATTGCTGCATCAATATCAGCATATCCTTGTGATAATGGTTTACCAACATCAATTGTTTCCAATGCTGCTAGTTCATCTCGGTCTTTTTTAATCATTTCTGCAATATGATAAAGAATATCACCACGTTCATGAGGTTTTACTTTCCACCACGCCTCCTTTTCAAATGCCTGTTGGGCAGCATGTACTGCTAAATCTACATCTCCCTTTTGACCTCGTGGAATCGTAGCGATTACTTCTCCATTAGCAGGGTTTTTCACCTCAATCAATTGCTCGCTTATACTCTCTCGCCAATTTCCATTAATATACATTTTTAAATTCTTCACACCTATATTCCCCCACATCAGCTATATATTTCTACCGCCATCAACATGAACAACACTACCGGTAATCATAGCTGCCTCATCTGATAATAAGAATTTCACGGTATGTGCGATATCGACCGGTTGTAATAATTTTCCTAAAGGAACACTCTGCTCAAATACTTGCCTTTTCGATTGTTCTACATCTCCACCCGCCTTGGTAAATTTACCAAGCATTCCTGTATCCGATGGTCCAGGGTGGACGATATTTACATTGACATGGTACGGCGCAAGTTCTAGTGCTAATGCCTTTGTAAATGATTCAACTGCACCTTTTGACGCAATATAGGCTTGTAAACCTGTTCTTGGTCTAGTTGTAGATACTGATCCTATATTCACAATTGAACCTCGTTTTCTCTTTTTCATATAGCTAGCAGCTGCTTGACAAGTTAAAAATGTCATCGTCATATTCATATTCATAATTCGATGCCATTCCGCTAAGGATACTTCTTCGACAGGGGATGCCGCCTGTGCAGTACCAGCAAAATTAACTAATCCGTCAATTTCTCCAAACGCTTCGGTAGTTTCTTTTAGTACATCTTCTATCATGCCCTCCTGCAAGAGATCTCCTTGCACAGCTAGAAAATTACCAATTGCTTGATAGCGATCGTTGTCTAGATGAAGGTCACAACCTACGACATTGGCATCTTCATTTAATAGTAAATCGGCGAAAGCTCGCCCCATTCCCCCTCCTGCTCCAGTTACGATAATCGTTCGTCCTTGAAATGACATAGATTCACCTACTTTTTATACAATTTGTTAATTATTGCATCTCCTACTTCATTTGTGGTTGCTGTCCCCCCCATATCTGGTGTAATGACCTTCTTGGTAGATACTACGTTTTGAATACCGGCGAGAATCTTATCATGGATATCTTGCCTATCAAATTGCTCATACATTAATGCTAATGACCAAATCTGAGCAATGGGGTTAGCAATTCCTTTTCCCGCAATATCAGGAGCTGAACCATGTACAGGTTCAAACATGGAAGGGTAATTCCCTTCAGGATTGATATTTGCTGATGGGGAAATCCCCAATCCACCTACAATGGCAGACCCAAGATCAGATAAAATATCACCAAACAGATTAGAAGCTAAAACAATATTAAAATCATAAGGTCTTTGGACAAAATAAGCAGCTAATGCATCAATATAATATTTCTCATAATTGATAGTTGGGTATTTTTCAGCTACGCTTTCAATCGTTTGATCCCAGAATTTCATGGAATGGATAATTGCATTTGATTTCGTAGCATTCGTCAATTTTTTAAGGCCATGTTTGTTTGCATAGGAAAAAGCAAATTCTGCGACCTGAGTAACTCCCTGCCTTGTCATTACACTATTCTGAATTGCCAACTCCCTATTCTCTCCTTCAAACATCCTCCCTCCAGCATTGGAATATTCCCCCTCCGCATTTTCCCTTATCAATACAAAATCAATTGGTTTATTCACATGATGACGTAATGGATTATCTATACCATCTAATAATTTAATTGGTCGGAAGTTTACATACTGCTGAAAAGATTTACGGATTGGCATAATCATTTCCCAAATTGTAATATCATCCGGAACTCGTTCGTCCCCAATCGCACCAAAAAGAATAGCGTCATAATGCTGCAGTTGCTCTAAACCATCCTTCGGCATCATTCGGTTTGTCTGTAAATAGTAATCTGAATTCCAATCAAAGACATCGTATTCGATTTGAAATGAATCATGTTCATTAATCGCCTCTATGAGTTTTAATGCTTCATTCATAACTTCAATACCAATACCGTCACCTGGAATAACTGCGATTTTTTTACTCACTTAATCCCCTTCTTCCCTTAAAAATTGTAAAGCGGCCGTTCGATAAATCTGCGTTGTCTCCCCTAATTCTTCGATGTCAACATATTCATTAATTTGATGCGGAATATCTCGATCCCCAGCTCCAATGGTTACAATTGGAACGCCATGTATATGCAAAAATGTTCCATCCGTCGCTCCAGGAACACCATTAAAGGTTGGCTTTTTATGTAAGACCTTTTCTACAGCATGACAGACAGCAGTAACTACGGGATTTCCTTTATCTGTCTCTGTAGCAGGACGATCTTCGATAATCTCATAGGCTGCCGAAAAATGTGTATCCTGTGTTTTCAACTTTGCATATATGTGGTCAATTTTCTGAAGTAGTTCTTGATGGTCTTGATTTGGTACAGTTCGAATATCCAAGGTAACCATACAACTTTCTGGGATTACATTAATTTGGGCATCTCCTGTAACCGGTGCTTGTAGAATTGTTGGCGTTATACTTGGCCATCTTAAATAGGGGTGTTCACCATGAATGTCCTGCTCTTCTTTTTCTAATTGTTCTAACGCTGTAATTAGTTTTGCCATTCGCCAATTTGGATTAATACCACTCCAAGATATGGCACCATGAGCCATTTTTCCATGAACCGTAACCTTCAGGCGTAAAGCACCTCTTTGCGCAATACATACTTGATTTTCTTCTGGTTCACAAATAATTGCACCATCGACATCATCAGCCCAGCCCTGATTAATAAAATGTTTAATACCAAGCATTAAACTCTCCTCATCAACAGGAATACATAGAATGATCTTCCCATTAAAATGTTCCTGATCTTCAATTATCGACTGAACCGCGGTAATCATACAGGCGAGATTACCCTTTGTATCATTCGTTCCCCTTCCATACATTTTTCCATCCACAATTTCAGCACCGAAAGGCGGATAATTCCAACTCGATGGATCCCCTTCTGTTACTACGTCAGTATGCCCTTCAAACAACAATGTTTTACCAGGTTTACCAGAATCAACAATCCCAATTACATTTGGACGTCCTGGTGCAACTTCCTCCACATATACATCGATTCCAATTTCTTTTAAGTAGGCAGCTACAAACTGAGCAACTTGTTCTTCATTGCCATTTGGTTTATCTGGTCGATATACACTAGGAATACGCACAAGTTTTTGCGTCAATGATATAGCACGTTCTGTGTCTCTTTTCACTTGTTTTGATTGGACAATTTTCATTATAAGCCTCTCCTTATGCATTTTTTAATGAAGTTGCAGGGAATTCATACGCTTCTTTTTTAAATAAAAGACTAAAGACAATAAAAGCAATAAATGATAGGATTACAGGTAAGGTAACTGTATGAACACCTAGTAAATCGCCGTATGCTTGGTTATAAAAATGAATAACAATATATGTGCCTATTCCTACTATCATTGAGGCAATAGCACCTTGTTTATTGGCATATTTCCAATAAAGCCCCATCACTAATGGCCAAATAAATGCAGCCTCCAACCCTCCAAATGTAAATAAATTTAGGAAGATAAGTAATTCAGGAGGTTGTATAGCCAATAGGAAGGCTACTATTCCAAGAAGTCCGGTAAATCCCATACTGATATTCTTCATTTGTTTATCTGATGCAGTAGGCTTGATATAATTCATATAAACATCCTTCACCACGGAGGAGCTAACAAGTAATAGGAGCGAATCAACGGTAGACATCATAGCAGCCAATGGAGCTGCCAGTACAATCCCCGCAATCCATGGCGGCAATACTTCTAACGCTATCATCGGGATAACCTGATCGGCCACTTCAATTCCCGGCATGATCGGCCTTGCAAATACGCCAATAAGATGCATATTTAACATAATAACCCCGACGACTACTGTTCCTATAAGGATTGCCCGATGCATCGATTTGGCATTACGATAAGACATTGCTCTTACAGCAACTTGTGGTAGCGCCACTACCCCGACACCAACTAATATCCAGTAGGATGATATGTATAACGCTGTTAGTTGCCCATCCTGGCCATAAGGTGTAATGAGATTGGGATTCTCGCTTGCTAAATCTGCGAATAAAGCAGAAATACCCCCTCCTGAAACAACGACAGCAATTAATAAAATAAATGTACCGACTACCATTACAAAGCCTTGAATCGTATCGGTGATAGCTACTGCACGAAAACCACCGATAGTTACATATATGAGTACAGACAAGGTAAATATGAATAAGGCAGCGGTATACGATAATCCGGTTAGAGATTGAATTAAATAAGCACCACCCACCCATTGAGCTGCCATTGCAGAAAACAGAAATACGATAATACTTCCAGCGGATAATAGTACAACCGCCTTACTTTTATAGCGTTCTTTGAGAAAATCAATTAATGTTACTGCTTGAAATTTTCGAGTCACAATAGCAAACTTTTTTCCTAAAACAAGCAGTACAAAATAACCTGTAGCTACTTGGGTCATGGCTAGAAGCACCCAACCAAACCCTATGGAATAAGCTGCACCTGGTCCACCAAGAAAACTGGAAGCGCTGCCATAAGTTGCTACCATCGTCATTGCTAAGACGATCCCTCCAAATTCTCTACTACCTAGAAAATAATCACTTAAGAAAGAATCTGATTTCGCCATTTTTCGATTAGACCAGATTCCGACAAAGAATACAATCAATAGAAAAACGAGTAATGGTGTAACTACTTCCCAATTCATGCAGAGTGCACCTCTTCCTCTTCTTCAGTATCTTCCAGCGGCATATCTACTAAAACAAATTTCACAACGATAAATACCAGTAACACCATAACTAGAAAACCGACAATACAGCTAAAAAAGATCCATGCAGGAAACCCTAAAATATATGTGTACTCTTCAGGTGGCTTAGAACCAAGACCATATGCGAATCCGTACCACCATAGAATATTAATAATTGCTAATCCGCATCCAATCAGTGCTTCTCTATGAGCTACTTTATATCGAGTGTCTTCTACATACTTCTTCTTTCTCACCCCAATTCACCTCCTAAATTTTTATCTAATCGTTATAAAAATTCATATTTTCAATTTATTTATAGTATATCTATTCGTTAAACTTGAAGCATTAGACAAATTGTCAATTCCATTCGAATAAAATAAGACATAATGTAAATAAAAATGACAAAAGCAGGCAAGAATATAATCGGTTTACAACAACTTTAAAAATATTGGCTTGCATCTTTGTAAGGTTATGTCATGTACATAGATAGGTAATACACTTCCATACAGTTATAATTAGACTATCATATATCGAGGAGGTTAATTATGAAGCGAATGATTAATATCGTCATACTGGTATTCGAAGTTTTCATAAATGGAAAACAAGTTGCCAAAAAACTAAATAAGGAAACCATCTAATACGAATTCCTCAATAACCACTTTCAACGTAAAAACCACTTCTGATAAATATAGAAGTCCCTCATATAGGACTTCTATTAACCATACATAGCATTAAATATATCGCTTACTCTTTTATAATTAACATTTCGTTTTCATCAAATTCCCACATGTCTCCGTAAGCAACTTCCCAATAAAAGCCATTGGGATCTTGAAAATATCCGCTATACCCTCCCCAAAATACTTTCTCAGGGGCTTTAATAATCTTAGCGCCAGCCTGTTCTGCCACTGCAAATACATCATCGACCTCTTGCTTTGTTTTCCCATTATACGCCAACGTAATCCCCGAAAATCCGTTTCCAACTGCTGGCGGATTTTTTTCATCAATATCATTCACTAAATGATCAATCTGAAATAACGATATTTTGGTACCTGCGTTATTAAAGAAAACGACTTCTGGATTTGCTTCATCGCCATGGACGACTACATCAAACCCTAAACCATCACGATAAAACTGTAACGACTCTTTCATATTTTGAACACCCAATGTGACTAAATTTAACCGGTTCAACAAACACCCCTCCCCAAAAACTACTTCCTTACCATTTCGACCTAAATCACTAAATTCCTTTAAAATAAAATATGGTGAATGAATGCATTGTCTGAACTACGGCATGCTTCTGCGGGCATATCATCAGCTATTTTCAGGTAAGCCCTGGACCATCACGAATCGTGTTGCTCTGATGAAGTTACGGACAAGCTTAAAATTGAACAAAATCATCCGAACAATGTTGATAATCGTTCGGATGCTTCTTTATCTAAAATACTTTTGTCTCGCTTTCCTCCACTGGTATTATGCTAAAAATACAGGTGAGTACTCCACGACACCTTGAATTTCCTCCAAAGCACCTTTTTTCAGTTCTTTAACCATATACATTTCATTCATACGGAGCCGCAATATTGTACTTCGATGCTGGTTCGAAGCCAAATCTTGGGTAATACGTAGCATGGCCCATGACAATAACGACAGCATGGTTTAACTGCTGCGCCGTTTGCAACGCATTATTTATTAATGCACTACCGACACCTTGATTTTGATACGCAGGTAAGACGGATACTGGGGCTAATGCTAAGCCTTGGTATGAATGATTATCATCGTGTATCTGCACCTTTGTTAACAATATATGTCCGATAATCTTCGTTATTTTTCTCATAGACGATAGCTAAATCAGCAATATATTCATTGGATTTACGTAAATCATGAACCAGCTGATGTTCTTTTTTTTGCTATACGGGGCGTACTTAAATGCTTGCTTGGTTACATTCTTTGTTTGTTTGTAATCGGTAGCTTTTTCTTTTCGAATCGGCATTTTATCCCCCCTAATGATGGTCTTATTTATTTTAAAGGGGATGGTTAAAAAAACCAATTATTTGCTACATGTAAAAACTCGAAAACCTAACTTATCTTTTAATGTTTCCGTTAGTTCTTGATGAAAAGCCAATAGATCAAACGTTTCGTCATTGACCTCTTGAGAAAGATCGAAATCATTAGCGTCCTCTATATCAAGTTCATTCGCAGATAAAATTGGCTGCTGCATATGAATGTTTTCAAACCCTGCTTGTTTCAATCTTATTTCCCATTCAGATTCAGAAATTAACTCAGAAAATCGATAAAATGCAGTTACCATTTCAACTTCTTCTTTCGTTAGTTCTTGTTCCACCACCATTTCAATGGCTAACAGCTTACCACCTTGTTTGACCGCATGGGAAACACGAGGAAGCGATTGATTGAGATCAGTAAAAGAGAGCACAGATTCCGATAAGACCATATCATATTGTTTGTCTACAGATAGACACTCAACATCAGCCGTTAAAACCGTTATTGGTAGATCTCTAGATAAAAACCGTTTCTTTGCTTTTTCCAACATGACTGGATTATAATCTACAGCAGTAACTCGGCACCGATAGGTATCTGCAATATAGGCGGCTGTCTGACCCGTCCCACAACCGATATCCAATACAGAAGTTTGTTCATCCATGTTTTCTTTTGTTAATAATGTTTTTGTTAAATACAAACCACCTGGATGAGCACCACCGACACCTAACAAAGCTAAACCTTCAAGATAATCTAATCCCATTCCACTTCATCTCCTCTCATTCTTCTACATTACTTTATGTTAAAACTGCTTGTAGAGACACTTATCTATAGAGGCAAATTCATTCTTTACATGGTTTTTTCTTATGAATAGCAGAATCTGAATACGAATATTTGTTCGTTACCCTCTGGAAATTCATATGAAAATAATGATATAATAAGCAAATCAGTGTGTAGAGATATTGGTCTTTGACCAAAAATATATGTCTTATGATACATCTGCCATCTGAAAAATTTTAAAATGGAGATGATCATATGCATGAAGAAACAAGATTACCACGAAACGGAAAGGAATTTGCATTATTCTTAGCTATCATATCGATACTATCTGTAAATATCATTGCCCCTTATGGGATTTGAATTTGGATTTAGTAAAGATGTGTATATTAGAACCTTACAAGTAATTCCTTTTGTATGGATTTGTGTCATTTTATTAGTAACCCTTGTTGCAAATCCAATTGTTAATCAACTTGTACAAAAATTTGTGGCTCCCGCAGACGGTTTTAATGCGAGAGTTTTATTTACGATCTTATTTAGTGTAACGATTCTTTCGATTTTATTAACAGTAAGTGGAACTTGGATTGGTTTGAGAGAGATTAGTATGGAACCGATCCGCACATTCTTTTATGACTGGCCGCGTAACTTTTTCATTGCATTCTGGGTTGAAGCGTTAATTGCACAGCCAATAGCAAGGTTTACGATGAAAAAATTGCATGTAAGTCAGGAACGAAAAGCTGTAAATGCTTCATAAAAATCAAAATGACAAGTGTCAAAAGCCGATTGATTTAAAAAACAATCGGCTTTTTTCATGCTCCACTTTCTTTCAACCTTTGAAACATCTACTTTATAAAACATATGCTATCACAAGTATCTATTAGTGAAGGAGATCGTTCAATGAGTGTCATTCGCACAGATCGCTGGTTAGAGAAAAATTACAAACACCCAATGAAAGTGATAAAACAGCTAGAAAAAACATTTTCTGGTGTTGATGCAGCAGACATTTATGCTCACCTTACGCAATTTGGCCTATCATTGGAGCCAAAGCACATCAAGCAATTAACAGAAACAAACCACTGGAAAATTGTTGAAAAAGATTATAATTATTTAAAAGAAATTTGGAAAGGTCCCAATATTCCTATTTTTATCTTTCCATCAAACGCAGCTAACCGTAAATTAAAACAGGATTATAACAGTAAGGCTGGTTTGACTTTCAAGGATAAGATTTTTCTATTTCTAGCTGAAATAAATACAGAATCCGAAATCAAGGCATTATTTACCCATGAATACAACCATACCTGTCGTTTAAATCGTTATCCTAAGCAAGAACAGGCTTACACATTACTGGATACGATTATATTGGAAGGGCTAGCAGAAAACGCAGTACGTGAAAGACTAGGGGATGAACATACAGCGATTTACACCGGAAGTTATAACGACGAAGAATTAAAGCAAATGTGGGAGAAGATTATTATGCCAAATCACCACGTTCTCAAAAGCGATCGAAAGCACCAGCAGTTACTATATGGATTTCATTTTTATCCGAAAATGGCTGGGTATTGTGTTGGTGATTACCTTGTAAGAAAGTATATGAATAAACATAAGATATTGACGAAAGATTTATTTCACTTGAAAACTGAAGACATAGCTGAATTGGGGAAAATAGAAGAATGATATTGGGGGATTGAATTGAATTTATGAAAACCACCGCATACGTTTTAAAACCATACGGTGGTTGAATAGAAAAGATCATTACTTTCAAAGAACTTATGTTCTGTTTATGGAACAGTTTAATAAACCCGTCCATTGCTTGACTTCTATAATATTAGTATAACTTAAAGCTAAATATAAGTCTATATTTTTTCAGAAAATTGTTTTAATGTAAGGGTACTTATTTTTTCACACCGATTTGATAGGAGGCGTTCACATGCAATGGGTAGCTTGGGATCAGAATTTAAAAATCCGATTAATTGGAGAAACATTGTTTAATATGCTGTTTTGGATGTATTTTCCCTTTCTTACTATCTATTTTAGTGAGGCTCTAGGTAAGATGACTGCAGGTATTATGATGACCGCTCCTTCTATAATTAGTATTATCGGCAGCATGTTAGGCGGTTATTTAGCCGATCAGTTTGGCAGACGCTCTACAATGCTAATTGGATCCTTTCTACAGGTAGGTATGTTTGCATTATTTGCACTCTCTATTTCGCATTGGATTGATTATATTGCATTTATTACCATAAGTTTTGGAAAATCACTTTATCGACCTGCTAGTGCAGCAATGGTAGCTGATCTGGTACCCAAAGCGAAACGTCGCAGGGTGTTTGCTACTTTTGCAACAGCAAATAATCTTGGTGCTGTTTTTGGGCCAGTGATTGGTGCAGTGTTATTTTTTAATTACCGAAGTGAACTTTTATGGTCTTGTACATTAATAACGCTTTTATATTCTCTCGCCATCCTCTCTTTGATACGTGAAACCATGCCAGATCCCCAGAGGAAGCATGAACATACATACAATATGTGGTTACTTTTAAAGGAACAATTCTTGAACTACCGATTAATCTTCCGTGATAAAGCCTTTTTTCTATATATTTTAGCTGGAGTTTTTATAACTATTTCTATTATGCAATTGGATCTATATTTGGCAATATACGTGAACGATTATGTTCCTTCTCAAGCATTGTTTCACTGGAAAGGATGGTCGCTGACCCTTGATAGTGAGAAAGTTTTCGGATGGATGATCGGTTTAAATGGATTGTTATTCGTACTATTTATCATACCCGTCACCAAACAATTAGAAAATTGGAGCGATCGAAATGCACTTGTTCTATCAGCAATATTATCAGGCATAGGCATGTTTTTGGTAGGGTTAGCAGCTAATGTATGGTTATTATTTATCTTTACAGTAATCCTTACACTAGGAGAAATCATACATGGACCAGTAGTTCAAAATTTTGTTAGTAATTATGCCCCTAAAACTGCGAGAGGACAATACATGGGAGCCGCTGACCTACAGTTTTCTATTGGACGATTTATAGCGCCATTGACAGTCATCCTTTCCACTTCTTTCTCACCACTTATCGTGTTCGGATTTATACTGTCATGTGCCATCATAAGCGCATCGATCTATGTACAATTATTTAAGATCATTGCTATTGATAAAAAAATACAGTCTTCTAGCACGTAGAACAACGTACTTACTAGCACTTTAACTTTTTTAGTTGGATGTAAAAACAAAATCAGTAAGCACGAAACGCCTTAAACCTACATCTGCCATTCAGGGCGTTTCAAAGTTAGAAATCACCCTATTTACTTCTTCAAACCATACATTAAAAATATCATCAGGTAATAGTTCGTCATCATTTGTATAAATGAAGTCATATCTATAGTTCGCTATTAAACTATTCTGCTTCACATTATAATGTAACTTTATCTCTGTAGGCATTTCTCTTCCATATTCTTTACATTTTTCATGAATTTTTTCTAAGTTTTCAAGTCCAATATCTAAAACAGCTTCTTGCCTTTTTTTCAGAGGTATCATAAAGCAATTCTTTCTTACTCGTGCTTATGCTATTTACTGCATCATTTAAGTTATGCTTAAAAACAAACTGACTATTTATTTTTAAAAAAATACGTCAAAAACATACATTTCTGGCTCATAGGAAACAGTAAATGTAAATATCCTCTGCTTCATTTTCAACGTATTCTAAACAAATACCTACCATATCTGCTTGTAATTCAGAAAAGTAATCTTCAAATACTTTACTCAAGTCAATCACCCCTAATTTTTTAATCTTACTTTCTTAATCACACCGTCCATATTATATTTATTTTATTTCAAAGCTTGTCGGCCTTAATCTAGTTCCATCATAATTGACTTTAACGTTAACTGAAACGTGCTTTCTTTCTTCAATTGCTTTTAGCCCATTTATTCTCAAACTTCTTATATTTACTTAAATCAACACTGCTTGATTGAGGAACAAGTTTATCATCCGGAGATCCCCCAACCCTATCACCAGCTAAATGTCCAGCATGGTCTCCAGATTCTTTTCCTGGTGTATTTGATTTATATCTAATATAATTAGCTTGTATTAAGTAACGTAAATTTAAAAATTTTGTAACGCTTTTAGCGAATATCGAGAATTGTACTTTCGTAAATGCTTTTCCTTGCGTTGTTTGATAACCTTCCTTATTTAATGCTTCTGCCAACCTAGACAGTGACCATTTCATATGTATCTGTCTAAGCTCAAACAATCGTTTCACTACTTCTGCATGACTGTTATGTATCTTTAGTTCCTTCTCACCCTTTTGTTTCATATAGCCAAATGTTGCCCTTCCTCCTGCATAACCACCCTCCTTCGCCTTTTTATTTCTCCCTTTCGTTAGTTTGAGAGCAATTTCAAGCCGTTGGTATTGGTCCAATAACTCCATTAAGCCATTGCGTTGGGATCTTTTTATGGATACTATAAAATGGCTGTTCAATACTTTTAATATCACAGCCATATTTCTTTAGCTCTCGTTGTATCAACACCTTACAATATCTGACCGCCATAAGCGACTTGTGTTCAGCACCACCACATAATCAATTTGGATAGACGAAAGGTGAGCCAACATTTCTTGTAAGCCCACCCTATCAATTTCTAATGCTTCTTCATTCAGTTTTGCGCCACTAATTCCTTCATCTCTAAAAATATGAATCAAGTTAAAACCCTCTTCTTCACAGTATGCTTTAATTTCATCTTCTTGAAATTTCAAGCTATATCCATCTCTTGCTTGCCCTTGAGTGGAGACTCGTATATGCCCAACAACGTTCAACTTTTCACCCTCCCGTTACATAAATTTTAATTATTGTAACGCTTTTTAACGAATAGCGAGTATTATACGACCGTCTCTTGTAAAAATACAACTATAAGTTAATTTTCTTATACAATAAAACAGCACCTATAATATACGTTACCCATTGTTTATCGCCACGAGCTTTGTCATTGTATTTAGTTTGTGGGTTTTGCAGTATCATAAGTGTTCCTACCACTTAAAATGTTATCTTGCCTGTTTATCGTACTTCTCACAAAATCCAAATATAAAATCAATACTCCATGATGATACTACCTTCATGAGCTATGAGTTTCAGTAAAGCAATATCCAACATCGTCCAAATTTGAGGTTTCTAAAAAACAAAAACACCTGATTCCTAATAAGGCAATCAAGTGCTTATTGTTAATTCTGTAACATACTCCCTAATATTACTGAACTGGTCCCATAAATTCAGTAATTATAAGAATATGTTCCTTCAGTTTGACTTTTTTTAGATTCTCTACTTTTTCT